>NZ_AUHU01000030.1 GCF_000423345.1 Marinimicrobium agarilyticum DSM 16975 | reverse complement strand
AAGGTTTGACCTTGCACATCTCCCAGCCGCAGGTCACGGTCGTGCTGCAGCTGAATATCGTGGGCCGCCTGGAAGTGAGCGGTTCCGCTGAAACGATTGTCCCCCTCAAGGCGGATGCCGCCCTGTTCGGAGTGAAGGCTCAAATCCCCCGCTGCCGCCAGGTTTGCCGTGCTGGTAATATTGCCGCCGCTGTAAACCGAGGTCGCCCCCAGGCTGTTCAGTTGGGCCAGGTTCAAGGCGCCTTCGTTGTTCAGCCGCAGGCCGCCCTGGCCGATATCCGCATAGAGCGCATCCACGTCGGTATGAATCGCATTATCCGGCGTTCCGAATTCACCCACGCCCACCAGATGCAGTTCTCTCGCTGTCAATCGCTCCTGCGTCGTTTGCTGAACATCGGCATTGCGAATGTCAAGACGCCCCGGAACAGAGAGCGCCCCCGCCAACTCGATGGTATCGTCGCTGTCGGCCGCCAGGGTGAGGTTCGTTTTATTGCTGTAGGTGAGCTGACTCAGACCGTTGACCTGAATGCTGTTCTCCTCCATGACCAGTGTGTCGGCTTCCAGGCTGCTGTTAACCCGCAGCTCACTGGCGGTCACATAATCCTGGACTCGCTCAACGCCCTCGAACACGATTTCGAACACACCGTTGCCGGTGCCGGTATAGGTGAGCCGCTCGCCCCCCGTGCGGCGGGCAAAGTAATTCACCTCTGCGCCGCTGGCACCGCCACTGACCCGCAGTTCGTCCTGACCGCCCACGGCGTTCAGGTTCAGATCGCCCTCGGTGTTCGCGCCCAAGGTCAAATCGAAGCGGTCGTCACCGGCGCCACCGGTAATACCGCCGGTGACCAGCCCACCATTGAGAAAGAAGCTGTCCCCGCCGTCACTGGCAACCAGGTGGGTGACGCCGGAAAAATACAGGCGATCATTCAGACGCCCCGCATTGTCGCCTTCCTCCAGGCGCCAGGTATTGCCGTCATCCATCGCGGTCACAGTGGTGGCGCTTTGATTGCCGGTCAGCTCGTCGAAACGGCGCAGGTCCCCCTTATTGGTACCGACGGACACATCCACCGTCGCTTGTTCCGACAGGTTGACCGTGTTACGCCCG
>NZ_AUHU01000029.1 GCF_000423345.1 Marinimicrobium agarilyticum DSM 16975 | reverse complement strand
ATGTGTTTTGATTTCAGGTTTCGTCACCATCAATCAAAACCGGTAACCCTCCCTTTTTCAAGAGGCAGTGTCAGATTTGGTCTGAACTAATACAGTTGATATAAGGGATCTGTAGCTCCTATATTTTATACATGTATAAAATATTGTTGCCACGAGACAACACCAAACGGCCTTTAATTCCCTTCTCCCGAAAGTGGAGGCAACCCCTCGTGCTGCTTTATCAATTCTCTTTCCTGCATTTTCTCCAGCACCTCTAAAGGAGTCAGATTGTTCATTTTGAGCTCAGTCAGCTGATGCTCATCCGCTGGATCGAGCCGACCTATACTCTTCAAATCTTCCAACTCGTCTATCTTTCTGAGCCTGTCGCGCTCTGACATAGGGCTTATCTGGCCAGCTTTAGGCAACTCCTCTCCAAAAACAATCCAGTGCTTGTACTTCGGAAAGGCGTCGCCTACCAAAACCAACTCTTCCGGCCGGATAACTCCTCGTTTGTTCATTAGGTTGTGCCATCTCGTGTAATTCATATTCGTGCGTGACGCTAGCATTTCCCTAGAGAGCTTTTCTAGCTGGCAAATAACCTTAATTCTTTCAATGACGTCGCTCATAGATACAAATCACGTAAAAAATGCAATGTAATATATTGCATAAGCCAATAAATTGTGCTCAAATAGCATGTAATTTAATACATATTAAATCGCACATGGATTACATATATTGGAGCAACCCGCATGTACTTTCAAGAAGTTGATAGCGAAACCTTCATAACTTCCCCTAGACATCCTACAGCAGACACGTCCAGGAATAAGAAGGTCCTCTTCTGCCGTCAATGCTGTCACATGTTCGACGTGTATACGGCCGGCTGGCGCCGCTGCCCCGAGTGCGACTCCCCTGTATGTGACCACCCCATGGATGAATGCACATGCAAGTAATTTTAAAGATGATTAAACCTAGCGAGACAAACCATATGGATTTCCAAGAAATTGATAGCGAAACCTTTCGCAATGCGCCGCCAGTCCTTCCCTGGGTGAAGTTCGCCGAGTGGATTGGCCTGGGTGATGAACCCACGGTAGTACGGGGCTGGGTTGATCGTGGCTATATCCCAACTCTCCGTATAGGCAAACGCATAATGGTCAACATTGAGATCTTTCGGCAGCAACTCTTGGAAGAAGATTAAGCCGCATAAGTCGAGAGAATCGAGACAAGGGCGCGTGAGTGCAAACCTGTGGGCAACCGGCGTACGCCATCCGCAAAGCGGATTGTCCACAGGCTTTAACCCTAAAGCGGCTCTACGGAGCCACAAACCCGCTGTTCGGTACTCCTGAACAGCACCACCCAAGAGGAAATC
>NZ_AUHU01000028.1 GCF_000423345.1 Marinimicrobium agarilyticum DSM 16975 | reverse complement strand
CAGCACCGGTGTTAAAAGTCCGTAAATTACCAACTTAGATTGTCCTCCCAACCCAAATGGGGTTTCCTTGTTTGCGACCAAGCATCGAGGACACCACCATGTTGAGCCGAGAGGACTTCTACATGATAAAGCAACTTCGCAAAGAGGGGGCACACATCGTGGATATTGCCCACCGTCTGGGCTGCTGTGAGCGCACGGTACGTCGCTACCTGGCACTGCCCGCCCCCAAAACCGGACGCCGTAATCAACCCCGAGGCAGCAAGCTCGATCCCTTCAAGTCGTTCATCGACCAGCAGTTGGCCGAAGGTGTCTGGAACGCTGAGGTGATCCTTCATAAAATCAAAGACTTAGGCTACGCCGGTGGCGGAACCTTGGTCCGGGACTACATCCAGCCCAAACGGGCGTTGCGCCCCAACCGCAAAACGGTGCGCTTCGAGACGGCACCGGGTCATCAACTGCAACACGACTGGGGCAACCTGGAAGTGTTGCTGGCCGGTGAACGGTGCAAGGTCCATATCGCCGTTAACGTGCTGGGCTACTCCCGCCGTCTCCACGTGTGGGCCGCGCCCTGTGAGGATGCGGAGCATACCTATGAGGCCCTGGTGCAGGCCTTGGAGCACTTCGGCGGTGTCCCCGCCACGGTGCTGGTGGACAACCAGAAAGCCGCCGTCCTGCGGCACAGCGCCGGTGGTGAGGTCCAGTTCAACCAGGGCTTCCTGCAACTGGCGCACCACTACGGGTTCAGCCCCAAAGCCTGTAAGCCGCACCGGCCTCGAACCAAGGGTAAAGTCGAGCGCATGGTGGGCTACGTCAAAGACCACTTCTTCCAGCGTTACCAACGCTTCGAGAGCTGGGCGCACCTGAATCAGTTGCTGACCCAATGGGTCAGTACCGTGGCCGATCAGCGAACCCTACGTCAGTTCGAACAGTCTCCGTTCGCCCGTTTTATCGACGAGAAAGTCGCCTTGCAGGCCCTTCCGGTGAGGCGCTTCGACACCAGTTACCGGGATCTGCGCCAGGTCGGCTGGGACGGCTACATCGAAGTGCGGGGCAACCGCTACAGCGTGCCCGAGTCTTACTGTGGCCAAGGCGTCAGCCTGCGGATCAGCCTGGACGATACCCTGCGGGTCTATGACAAGCACGATGCCCTGATCGCCGAACACCGACTGCGGGCGCGAACCGATGGCTGGCAAACCACGCCGTCTCATCACAAGCCGCTCTGGCAATCGGTGGGTGTCCAGCAGCGTAACCTCAGTGTCTATGAGGAGGTGCTGTCATGAACCTCGAGCAACTCTTGGATCGCCTGAAAATGGAGCACCTTCATGCTTCTCTCGACACCCTGTGCGAACACGCCAGTAAAGCGGACCTGAACTACCGGGAGTTCCTCGAACAGGCACTCTCCCAGGAATGGGGCGGTCGCCATCAACGCGGCTTCGAATCGCGGCTCAAGCAGGCGCGTCTGCCCTGGGTGAAAACCCTGGAGCAGTTCGACTTCAGCTTCCAGCCGAGCATCGACAAGAAGACGGTGCGCGAACTGTCCGGGCTGGGCTTCGTGGAGCGCAGTGAAAACGTGGTACTGCTGGGGCCACCCGGAGTAGGTAAAACCCACTTGGCTGTTGCCCTCGCCGTCAAAGCCGCCGAGGCCGGTCACCGGGTACTATTCATGAGTCTGGACCGGTTGGTCAGCACCTTGATCAAAGCCCGTCAGGAAAACCGATTGGATCGGCAACTGCAACAGCTGACCTACCCGAGAGTGTTGGTGCTCGATGAGATCGGCTACCTGCCCATGACCCGAGAGGAAGCCAGTCTGTTCTTCCGGCTGGTCAACCGGCGCTACGAGCGGGCCAGTATCATCCTGACCTCCAACAAGAGCTTTACCGACTGGGGTGAGGTGTTCGGGGATCAGGTCATTGCCACCGCGATACTGGACCG
>NZ_AUHU01000027.1 GCF_000423345.1 Marinimicrobium agarilyticum DSM 16975 | reverse complement strand
TGTAGGCTTGTCTCTTTTTACGTGCCATTTTGAACACCTCAATAGTGGTTTATCTAACTATAGAAGGTGTCCACCAATTGTGGGTAACACGGACTGCTAACGCCTCAATAACCGGCTGCGTTGTGGCGGAGCCACGTTTTTAGCAGTCCGGCGCCGTAGAGGCGCGTAGTTGATTGACTTGTTAACTGCCTATTTCCGATTAAGTTCATATGTAACTTTACCCGACTCATAAACAGTAAAAATCCATTTTTCACCTAGGTTATTGCCTTGATACCTGTAGGAATTTCCGGACATCTTTGTAAGCTTACTTGTGAAATCGGGAACATCCTCAGGCAGCAAAATAAACTGGCCGGTAGACGTGTTGAGATCCAAGTTGTTGCTTGTCGATATGTTTGTCGTAGTACTCGGCAATATATCAGGGAGCCAGCCCCGTAGAAATAGCTTGTCCTCGAGTGCCTCCTCATACGTTGCATAGTGCGACGACACAACATCACTACATGAACAAAGCAAAATAACTATGAAGATCAAGGCTATAAGTCTCACTTGCCCTCTCCGTGCAGTTAACGCCGCACACAAAGGCGCGAGCTTGCGAGTGGACCTGCACCACTTTCACGGACACTTAGAGTGTGAAAGTTGATATTCATTGGGTGACATGTAGTTCAGACCCGAATGTAGACGAGTTTCATTGTAGAACTCAATGTAATCCATGATTCTCGCTACGCACTCAACTAGCGTGCTAAACGTCCAATGATACAGCAGCTCATTGCGCAGTGTCTTAAAGAACGACTCCACATAAGCATTGTCGGTCGGTGTTCCTGCCCGACTCATGCTGCTGACCAGCCCCATTTCTGAGATCCTATCACGGTAACTATCGGATCGGTACTCTGACCCTTGGTCACTATGGAAAAGGCAGCCGGGCTGCCTCGGCTCAAAGGCTAACGACATATTCAGGGCGCCAGTAACCAGGTCCGCATCATGGTTCCTTGAAAATACCCAACCGACCACTTTTCTTGACCATAGATCCAGGATCGCCGCCAGATAAAAGTCACCTTCCCGTGTTTTCAAGTAGGTCATATCTCCAGCCCAATACTGACCGCTCTGAACGGCTTTGGGCTGCTCAGCCAGCAGGTTCTTAGCCACAGGAGCGTTACTGTTACTGGAGCGTCTGAGTCGATGCGCATGGTATTTAGAGCGTATCCCATGAGCTTTCATCAGTCGGTTGACGCGCCTGCGGCTGCAGCTAAAGCTCAGTTTCTTGAGGTAAGGGTGAACACGAATAGCTCCATAGTTCGCCTCATGGCCGTGGTGCATGTCGACAATCTGCTCCACCAGTACAGCATCATACTGGGCTCTCTCGCTAATGGGCCTGTCCCGCCAGTCGTAATAACCGCTTGTGGAGACATTTAGCTGCTCGCACATGGTTAATATCTTATGAGAGTCTCGGTTCTTATCTATGAACGCGTATCTTTCCTGCGCTGTTCCTGAAAGAACCGACCGGCCTTTTTTAGGATGATGACTTCCTCCTCCCTGGCAGCCAGCCTTTTCTCGAGCTCCTTAATGCGCCGCTCAGCGACTTTCAACTTATCCGAATCCTCTCTCGATTTCTTCGGTGGTGGCGTCGGTATCTTCATATGCTTGTTCTCGGATAACCGTTTTTCCTTGAATTCCTGGCGCCACCGATACAGCATCACCGAGTGAATGCCAAGCGCTTCAGCTACGTCTTTGGCTTTAACGCCTTGCTTGTTGCTTTCCTTGACCGCTTTTACCTTGAACGCCAATGTGTAGCTGTTGTAGTGCCTCTTTCTCGTTATACCCATGTTACACCCCTTTAGCAGGACAGTGGTTTACTGTCCGTCAAAGTGGTGCAGGTTCAGAGCGTCCTGCCACCGCTTGCGGTGGCGTATTGGTGTGCCTTGTATGATGGAATTTCTCTTATTTTCACCGTTTACCCCAAGCGATATAGTGAGACCCAAACCTGCAGCAACAGGTTTTCAGCATGG
>NZ_AUHU01000026.1 GCF_000423345.1 Marinimicrobium agarilyticum DSM 16975 | reverse complement strand
CCATTGCGCCGGCGGGGCCAATACCTACGATTCCTTTGACCTGCTGAGCGCGGTCGTCGACTGGGTGGAAAATGGCGAAGCGCCGGGCGATGTCACTGCCTCTCGCACGAACCCAGAGCCCGCGAGCACCAAGCTGTGCGCCTATCCAGAACACCCGCACTATGTTGGTGGTGATGAGACGTCAGCCGATAGTTTTGAGTGCCGGTAGAGAGTAAGCGTTGGTTGTGATGAGAAGAGTTCTGGCAACGTTACTGTTTCTTCCGGTCTGTGCCGTTGCCGGCGACCTTCAACCCTTTGAGACCGATGGGTGCAGCTCCTTTCCGGACGGCACAGTCCAGAATAACGAACTCTGGTTATCCTGCTGTATTGCTCATGACTATGCCTACTGGAAAGGCGGCACCTATCAGGATCGTATTGACGCTGATAATGAACTGAAGCGTTGCGTTGCCGATGCCGGTGAGCCAGAAATCGCCATGCTGATGTTGGCAGGGGTCAGGGTCGGTGGCACTCCCTTTTTGCCTACGGGGTTTCGTTGGGGATTCGGTTGGCCGTTTATGAGAGGTTATAAAGCGCTGACTGAGGAAGAGCTGAACCAAATACGCGCACTGGAAGGCGAGGGTGATCCTTTGTAGTCGCAGAGCGATGATGGGCTGCCCTTCAAAGCCCCGCCCACTGAAGGCGGGGGGTAGGCTTTCGGGTTTTCTATCTTACGGTTCGCTCGGCTTGGTCAATGTATAGAGCCAGCCATCGTACAGCTCCCAAAGCTCGTCGTTTACGACTTCAAAATAGTATGACGGCTCGCCTTCGGGGTCACCTTCGGCGTATACCTCAAGCACCTTCACGGAGTCCCGATCGAGGCCTAGTCCGTAAAAATTGCTGAAACGCTGAGCCGGTACCTCGCCTTCTTTATCAACAGCGGGGTAGCACTCGATCTCATATCGAGGCTTTTCAATGGAAGAAAGATCGGAAATCATCTGATTTTTTCCGATCTTGACTTCGCTGCCTACTCTTTCTTGTGCTGCTTCTTCGGAGGTTAAACCTCCGCGATAGCGACTTGCCTGTTTGACCTCGTATGTTCCCAGTAAGCTCTCTGGAGAATCCTCGGCGCATTCTGCCTTGGACTCTTCTGTGCATCCGCTGAATGCCAGCGTGAGTGCAACGAGAAGTACGGTGTGGACTTTCTTGTATCCTTGATGCCTTTCAAAATGCTTTACCATGTTTGATACACCCCTTGAGTGTAAATATTCCACTCAGCGTTGCGGCGGTTAATGAGGCCCTGGTTAACCTTGCCTTGAGACTTCTTCCATGCTTTCCACGCATCTTCAAGGCTGGAATAAGCTGTTTTGGCCTCAGGGTTATTGATCATTTTGACAACTGATGAGTTCGAGAAAGCGTGGATGCCAATGTTAAATGCAAGAATTACCAGGGCGTCAAACTGATGGTTGTTCAAGGAGGTAGTAATATGTTGATTGACGCCGTTAACAAAAGGCGTAATATCCCCTTCAAATAACGTGTTCGCTTGTGCTTCTGTTATGCCGCTTTTGTAGATTGCCCACTCAGCTTTCGGGATCAGGTGACCGTAACCGATAGTGGCTCCTTCGACCCAGCTGTCTATGGTTTCGCCAGTTTGGTCGTCATAGGGTGTGAGTCTCAGCGATTCGATATCTTTTAGAAAGGTGACACCACTTTTGCTCAAGGAGGTTGCATTCAAAGTGGCGACATTCGAGGATGATTCATGGAGGAGGGCGTGTTGTGCGGCGTCTACGGATGAGCCCTGCGAAAATCGAATATCGGACAGGACGTACTGGTCGTTGGAGTAGTGTTCCAGGAGGAACTGGACGCCTGGCAGTGAAAGAAGATGGTTTCTTATGCCGAGGCCCTTTGGCTTGCACTGACTGCCGCACTTGGAAAGGCTGCCATGGCTAAGTGCTTTAAGCTCTTGATCTACCCTTCTTGCCCAGTGGCTACCTCGGGCAGCGGCTTTACTCAATTCTTCGTAGATTGGATAAATCGTAGGGTGGCAGCGTATAGCTTTGCCGGCATTTGCGCCAGCGATCAACGGAAATTGGGAAATAAGCATCGTATTGGTCCTTCAGGATATCGAAATGCGTGCACGGATGGTAATAGATGCACACGAGAGGGTCCATAGCTTGTGTCATAATCGCGGCATAGTGTGATGCAGCTCACCAAAAGGCATTATACAAGGTAATAACGCCGCGCGGTGCATGGGGCTTCTGACGCCGCGCCGACGGCCTGGATGGCCTTGAAGACGGGGTGGTCGCCAATGTCCGTGACTGCGACTTCGACCCCGGTCGGCTCGTCTGCGAGGCGGGGGAGGGCGATTCGTGTATCTCCCAGGCGCAGGCCGAGGCGCTCGACATCGACGTCGAAGACGCGCAACTGCGCAATGATCCGATGCAGGCGCGCACCGACAGCTACGGCTGGACCAACTTTTCGACCTTCCTCAATCGCGGTGGGAAGATCCTGTTCTATCA
>NZ_AUHU01000025.1 GCF_000423345.1 Marinimicrobium agarilyticum DSM 16975 | reverse complement strand
GTATCGACGACGTCGTGTTTGAACGGGTCTCCGGTGGCGAGCCCACCACGGTCGTGATCGAGGAAGCGGCCGGCCTATGCGGCGTGGATGGCTCCGTCGACAGCGACCACTCGGGCTACAATGGCAGTGGTTTCGCCAACACCGACAACGCCACGGGCAACGGCGTTGACTGGACCGTCAATGTACCGAGCAGCGGCAACTATACGCTGGAGTGGCGCTACGCGAACGGCGGCTCGGCCAACCGGCCCGGTAACGTAATGATCAACGGCTCGAGCCAAGCCATGATGGATTTCCCCGCGACGGGTTCTTGGACCAGCTGGACGTCAGCGAGCGCGGAAGTTGTCTTGAGTGCTGGGGAGAATACGATCCGCCTGCAGGCGACCGCCAGCCCGGGGCTCGGCAATATCGATTCCTTGACCGTGACCGGCGACAGCCCGCAGGCGGTCGACTGCGGCGGCAGCAACCCACCGGATAATAGCGACATATTCCTGCCCGACTACATTATCGGTGCCGACGTCACCTGGCTCCTGGAACACGAGTATATCGGCCGGACCTTCAGCGACAATGGGCAGACCCAACCCCTTGAGACGATCCTGTCCAACCACGGCTTCAACTTTATTCGCATACGTACCTTTGTCTGTCCGGGATGCCCCGGAGGTTATGCTCACAACAACTATTCCGGTGCACCCGCCGATGAAGACTGGGCCGACACCGCGCATACTATCGAGTGGGCAAAGCGGGTCAAGGCCGAGGAAATGGGCATCTTCCTGAATTTCCACTTGAGTGATCTCTGGGCATCCATCGGTGAGCAGCACAGACCTTCGGCGTGGGAGGGCATGAGCGTCTCGCAAATGAGCTCAGCCTCTTACAATTACGCCAAGGGCGTGCTCGACCAGATGGTGGCGGAAGGCGTGAAGCCGGATATGGTCCAGTGTGGCAACGAGAACAACACGCACGTGTCGGGCTTCTCATTCAACGACTGGGCCGGCTTCTCCGGTATCATCAACGCCTGTTTCGACGCCGTGCGGGACACCGATCCCGATATCATCACGGTGGCCCATCACGGCCGGCCGCGCCCGGACGGTGACTTCGCTTCCTGGATCGACAGGTTGTTTGTTTGGGAAAATCCGACTATCGATGCGGACGTGATATGCGGTTCGACCTACGGCACCACCAACAACGGTGACGACTGGGAGGATATGTTTAATTACTCCATCGATACCACGGGTAAACCGGTGATGAGTTGCGAATACTCGGACAACCGCCGGGAGCTGGTCAATGACACCTTCCGGTTTGACCTGCCAAACGGCATGGGTTGGGGCGCCTTCCTTTGGGAGCCGCACGCCTTTGGCGACAGAAGGATTTTCTGGCTTGACGGCAACGTGTATAGAACCACCGAGTCCATGGACGCGTATGCCGACATCGCCCGGGAAGAGGGCCTTCCCGTACCTCACCAGCGGTAACTGTCAGTAAATTATTGTACGGACAAGAAAGTGGGCCCGCGCAAGCGGGCTCACTTTTCTCAGCCCTTACCGGAGGTACATTATGACTGCCTATATAGATGTAAGGTTTAGATTTTTTCAGAACTGGAAGTCGGCAATCTCTTTCGTGCTTTTCTCCACCTTGCTGACTGTCTCCTCCCATTCTTATGCGCAAAATCTGGTATCCAACCCCGGGTTTGAAAACGGCACCAGCGGTTGGACGCTGGACGACGATGCCGCGGCCCAGTACACCGAGCCCAGCGGTCGCAGTGGTGATCGCCTGACCCACTGGTCCTCAAGCGCGTCGTACACCGCCAACACCAACCAGACCATTTCGGGCCTGGCGAACGGTACCTACCGTCTGTCCGCTTACACCGTCGGCGGCGCAACGAGCGGCGCATGGCTCTGGGCCTACTGCGACGGAAGCTCCTATTCATCCACGATCCCCGCCGCAGGCTGGGGCAACTGGACTGAAGTGGCCGTCGAGGGCATTGAAGTGAGTGGCGGCAGCTGTCAGATCGGTATCACCACCGAGGACAGCGAGTGGACCAGTATCGACGACGTCGTATTTGAACGGGTGTCGGGCGGCGAGCCCACCACAGTCGTGATCGAGGAAGCGGACGGCCTATGCGGCGTGGATGGCTCCATCGACACCAACCACTCTGGCTTCAACGGCAGTGGTTTCGCCAACACCGACAACGCCACAGGCAACGGCGTGAACTGGACCGTCAATGTACCGAGCAGCGGCAACTATACGCTGGAGTGGCGCTATGCGAACGGTGGCTCGGCCAATCGACCCGGCGACGTTCGGGTGAACGGCTCAAGCCAAGCCATAGAGGGTTTTCCCTCCACCGGCTCCTGGACCAACTGGACGTCTGCCAGTGCAGAAATCGTCCTGAGGGCGGGTGAGAATTCCATTCGCTTGGAGGGCACCTCCGGCGCTGGGCTGGGCAACATCGACTCGCTGAGCGTGACTGGCGACAGCCCTCAAGCGCTGAGCTGCGGAGACAGCTCCGGTGACTGCGGCGAAGGCGATTCCGGTTCATCGTTTTCCTGTAACGGCGATCCGGCCGTCTGCCTGTTGGGAGGCGGTGTTGGTGACTACCGTGTGGCCATGGAGTTCGACGCTGGATACAACGGTGAACTCGAAGTGTTTGCCGAGTCACGGCGGCGAATGTATGCCTCCCCCCAGCAAAGCACCTCAGATGCCCGATGCGTGGAGTTTATGGTGAATGTTCGCGATCCGGAAGGCGAACCCTATCAATCCGATCATGGCACTGAAGGGCTGAACCTTCGTATTAGAGAAGGAAGCAATGCCCTGACCTCACTCACCTTTACCCCGGTGAACAATCCTAGAACTTTGTTTATTGCAGGGGACTCGACCGTATCCGATCAGAGCCCTCAACTGTTTGCCTCGCCAGCCTCTCGATATTCCGGGTGGGGGCAGTTTATTCCAGCCTATTTTAACGACGACATATCAGTTTCCAATTATGCCGACTCCGGGGAAGGCACCCAGGCCTTTCGGACCGACGGAGGCAGTCTGTGGAACAGGATAAACGCTCGCCTGAAAGCCGGTGACTGGGTGATGATTCAGCTGGGCCACAATGACAAGACCACTTCCGCATCGCTCTATCGCTCACGCATTACGAATATGGTCACGGCGATTCTCGACAGAGGGGCCACTCCAGTCCTGATCACTCCGATGATACGAAATACCGGCGACCCCCTATCCAATCAGCACATCTGGGGAAACCTGAACATTCGCAATGAGCTAATTGGTATCGCCAATGCGCATAATGTTCCACTAATCGATCTGATGAAACTTACCAGTGAGTGGGTCGAACGTATCGGTCGCTCTTCGGCACAAGCCTACTTTGTCGACAACGACAAGACGCACTCAAACGAAATGGGCGCGGAGCTGTTCGCTCAAATGATTGTTGATGAAATTCGCCGAAATAACATTGGCGCTATCAACTACTTGCGCTGATTCCTGGCGCGTTTCGTGAAGTAGTAGAGCCCGCCAACGCGGGCTCAATTATCATTCACTCTTAATCGGAGATCCAATTATGACTCTCGATATAAAGATAAGAGGTAGATGTCTGAAGAATTTGAAGCTCGCAACGCCTTTATTATTTTTGCCCACGTTGCTGGCTTTCTCTTCCCATTCTTATGCACAAAACCTGATCACCAATCCCGGGTTCGAGAACGGCACCAGCGGTTGGACGCTAGACGACGATGCCGCGGCCCAGTACACCGAGTCCAGCGGTCGCAGTGGCGATAGACTGACTCACTGGTCCTCCAGCGCGTCGTACACCGCCAACACCAACCAGACCATTTCGGGCCTGGCGAACGGCACCTACCGCCTGTCCGCTTACACCGTCGGTGGTGCCACCAGCGGCGCATGGCTCTGGGCCTACTGCGGCGGAAACTCCTATTCATCCACGATCCCCGCCGCAGGCTGGGGCAACTGGACTGAAGTGGCCGTCGA
>NZ_AUHU01000024.1 GCF_000423345.1 Marinimicrobium agarilyticum DSM 16975 | reverse complement strand
GGGGTGTTCAGTACCGATCGCAACAATACGTTGATTACCTGGCGGCACAAGGAGTTAGGCCGAGCATGAGTCGAAAAGGAAATTGCTGGGATAATGCCCCGATGGAGTCGTTCTTCAGTCGTTTGAAAGTTGAGTTGATCTACGCTAAAGATTACCGCTCGATAGAGGATGCTAAATCGGGGATCTTTGCGTATATTGAAATATTCTACAACCGCAAAAGAAGGCATTCAGCGAACGATGGCATGAGTCCAGTTGCGTTCGAGGAAAAGGCGGCACTGGCCGCATAGTTAGGGTGTCTACTTTTTGTGGGGAACACTAAGTGGATTTTGGACAAAATTGCTCAAAGTCTAAAAGATGGGAATAGGTAGGATTGATAAAGCATATGTGGGCTTTGAGATGTCACTAAAGACGAGTATCTATCGAATCTCTGCTAGCTGGGCGTTCTTTCATATAGGGTTGTGTGGTTAACAATATGTTGGCATTAATCCTGACGACACGAGAGATGTGGAATGGTTGATGATCTACCGAGAGAAAACCGAGTGTCTCCTTCTGAATTTATGCGCCAGATTCACCCAGAGTATTATTCAGATACTGAAGATCGCACGGTGTACCAACTAGACAGCACAACACTTGAGTACCATCTAGAGACTATCACCGCACGTAATGAGACACACGAGTTTGAAATCTTCTGTCGAAAGTTATGTGAGCGCACAATTTGCCCTCATTTGAAGCCAGCAACAGGGCCTGAGGGGGGCGGAGACAGCAAAGCGGATACTGAGACTGTGCCCGTTTCTGAAGAAATTGCGTTGTTGACTTATGTGGGAGAGCCAAGTTCTAGCCAGGAACGCTGGGCATTTGCTTTCAGCGCAAAAAAAAGGTGGTCTCAGAAAGTGCGAAGTGACGTGGCCGGAATAGTTGAAACAGAGAGGGGTTACCAGAAAATATATTGCGTTACATCGCAGTTCGCCAGGGCGAAGGATCGTGCGCGAATAGAAGATGAACTTAGTAAGGAATACGGAGTTATTGTGATCATTCTTGATCGAAGCTGGATAGTCGATCAAGTGGTTGACCACGATCGAAAGGACCTGGCTTACAACTATCTCGGCGTTGGGCAGGAGATGGTCGACACGCATCGACTCGGACCGTCGGACTACTCTCGATCCCGTCAACTCGAAGATATCGAACAAGTGATTGGCGATCCGGATGCTTTTCCTGGAATGGAAGTGCAGCGTGTGACGGAGGCGCTAATTGCAGCAAAACTGTCACGCAACTTGGAGCGCCCTCGCGTCGAAACTGATGGCCGATTTGCGCGGGCCGCTCGCCTCGCTGAACTAGATGGCACATTCCGACAGAAAATTGCAGCACACTACGAGAAAATTTGGACAGCGTTCTGGTGGTTTGACGATATTCCCTACTTAAATCGAGAATACGATGCCTTTGAGGTGTTGGTCATCGATACGGCTCATGCCAGAAACCTGGAGCTTTTGTGTAATTTGGCTCAGTTGCTGTTTAACTCAGTAATTCATCAGCACCTTTCCTTTGATGAAGCGAAGCTGAATGAGCGGATAGATCGATTGACCGAAAAACTACGGTCTATAGCTGCGGACACCGAGCGGCCAAATAATGCACTTGAGGCTCAAACTTCACTCCTAGTGATTCAAGTCAATCAAGCTGCGCTTAGTCGGGACCATAATGGGCTCAGTCCACTATGGCCACAGTTTTCTAAAGTGCTAAAGCAGGCAAGGGGGCTCGGGGAGTTCTCTGTGGGGCGTTTGATTCAGTTGGTGGAGATTTTTGGCAATATCGCTGGCAGTGATCCCGGTTATAGGCAGCTAGTGGACGATATGGCTGCGTTTGTGTCTGAGCGTACAGGCGAAGCTCAGGGAGCTCTCATACTTCTTAAGCGAGCACAGCAGCTGAGTTTCGAAAATAACTTTGAAATGATCAGGTTGTTAGGTAAAGCTGCCCGACAGCTAACAAAGAAGGAGTATGCCGAATCGCTGATCGAAGCGCTTCAGTTGCTCTCAATGGCATATCGTAGTGCCGGGCTGCTTTGGGCTGCCCGTGCGACCTGCATTTTTGCAATAGCTTCGATATGTATCGAAGCGGAAGAGGATGCCGACCTTCCGGCTTCTATCGTACCCACGATTATGATACTGGCTTGGGTTACTGTTGAACTTCGGCATATACCCGATGCATTAGAAGCTATTCGGTTGGCGCGAGGGTGTGCCTCCAGTCTACCTCTTGACGGCACCTCCAAGGAACGCTTCGCGAAGCGTCTTACGGAGTTTGATCTCATCCTTGGAAGCCAACTTCTGACCATTTCAGAGGAAGAGCTTCAACAACTAGCTCAGTTGCCTGATGTCCTTGGCGGGTTGGGCTTGTATCAGAGTCGGAACTCCCTACTTTATGCGCTTGGTCATGAAGCAACACTCAGGGTTGAAGGGGTAATCCCTAAAGAAGAAACGGAAGAGGGGGCAGCTGAATTTTTCACGCTATTGGCTAGTCAGCCAGCGTCTAGCAACCCACATGGCCCTATTATTCTTAACGGGACTGAATCGCAGTGCTACGTGTCAAGGGTGCAGGGGATTCGGGTGGAGGTCTATCACCAGTGCTCCGAATCCTCAGTTCTTTCTGCGGAGGCCGTGGTCGGCTCAATTGAAGCGCTTTACGCGACAGCGGTTGATCTTGATGTAATGGCACATACCGAAAGGTTTACTATTACGATCCATGAAAGTTCGGTATACCTGGCGCCTGATTTCAAAATTAATATTGACGATATGGAAGCAACCG
Organism: Marinimicrobium agarilyticum DSM 16975; assembly: GCF_000423345.1. Lineage (GTDB taxonomy): Bacteria > Pseudomonadota > Gammaproteobacteria > Pseudomonadales > Cellvibrionaceae > Marinimicrobium > Marinimicrobium agarilyticum. The sequence goes on along the minus strand of NZ_AUHU01000024.1, from coordinate 2,082 downwards.
TTCTTTGGCCCGCTGATATGTGTCCTGCGGATTATGCTCACCAAGATTCTGTTCAGAGAATGTTGATTGGGTTGACCGCCACGATGCTTTCAGCGACGTGTTATGCAGGAGATTTTAAGCAGACAGTTGAATACCTCTTCGAAAACGAAGCAGTGATCGATCGAATAGGAATGATTGTTGTTTCTGGAAGCAGCCGACAACGTATTTTCGATAGACGGCTATCGAGATTGAGCGATTGGAACGAAATGGTTACTTCGACATATGAAATTAAGTCATCTCGCCCTATTATTAATCGCCTTGACCTCACTCCTGTAGAGAATAATGGTGGTGCAGCGTCGGATGAGGGACTTGACGCACCTCCAATTCCGACAGATCACCGTGATTTTGGTGTTCGTTCAGTGATTGATGTACACCTTTGGGATCGGGCCGGATGGGTTGGAGCTGCATTCGCTGATTGGGGGGTATCTTTCCCTCCAGCTATTGCTCTTGTATTTAGGGATGAAGAGGCCGCCAGAAAGATATTTGAGCGTTGGCGTGAACGCTTTGGAAGAACTGACAATAACGAAGATATCTACTTAGCTGTTGTTCGAGGTATCTCCGATGATCATCCAGCCCACTACCGTGTTCTCATCACTTCGCGTACCTCTCATAACAAGGAAGGAAGAAGAGATAAGCTTCTAGTCATCGCGTCGCGGATGCATACCATGCTCGCTGAGTCGGATGTCAACTTAAATGGCTTTCTGAAGGCTTATAGCCGTGCAGGGGCCTATCTTTTGCTTCCTGCGGTGCTAAAGTCAGGGGTTCCCGAGTTCATTAAAGAGCTCGCCATTCTAAAGCGACGATTGAGCGTTAAGGAGGCATCTGAAGTGACTCAATATGAGCTTGAAGCAATGGCTCTTGGAAAGCATGGGTACGATAAAAATTTCAACGATCAGAGCGGTCCAACCTGATAATTTGCTCTTCCTACTGGAAATCCCATGCCATTTGACTATCTAGCTGCATTTCCTATTCCTTATCAAATAATCCCGCCAAAGCTGCGTGGGCTTCTGGAACCTGTTGGTCTGTCGCCAAGTCAGGATTTGGAGGTTTTCTGCATGCATGAGTCTGATCCCTACGGTGGCCAAGCAGAGCACCTACATTTGCAGATGGCTGTAGTACCTGGCTTGGAAGAGAGCCCCATCGAAGTGCAGGATGAAGCAGGGGATGGGGTCGTTGAGTCCTCAGTTCCCGTCGGCGATAATCTCGGATGTATTGCACAATTCACTCCCTCAATCTCCGGATATGACTATGTTGTCGCGGCGTGGGGGGATAACTCTTTCTATGCATTCAATCTCGCCGAGAAGGTCTGGATGACTCTCGGGCTAACTCCGCGTTGTGTAGGGAATGACGATCAGCGCTTGATTTACGATGATTTAGGGCTTCCGGAGTTCGGTGTTGCTGAGGGACAGGTATCTAGCAGTTACCACTGGAAACTTAAAAGGGATGTCACTTGGCGGATGTCAAATGAGTATCTTAGGCGCTATCTCTGGATGCGAGGCTCTCGCGGAGTACGAGTATTTTTCTATGAAGCCCAACTGGCAGATCTTCCAGAACTGCGCGCACTCATGAGGGGCCAGCCCCAAGTTGTCCTACAGCCTGAAGGGGGAGTGGCCTGGTATGAACTGGATATTAGGGAGCACATGGGCGGACTTCTGCTTCAGTTATGGGCCTCGGTTGAAGCGGTAATGTCAGCACCGGTGTTAAAAGTCCGTAAATTACCAACTTAGATTGTCCTCCCAACCCAAATGGGGTTTCCTTGTTTGCGACCAAGCATCGAGGACACCACCATGTTGAGCCGAGAGGACTTCTACATGATAAAGCAACTTCGCAAAGAGGGGGCACACATCGTGGATATTGCCCACCGTCTGGGCTGCTGTGAGCGCACGGTACGTCGCTACCTGGCACTGCCCGCCCCCAAAACCGGACGCCGTAATCAACCCCGAGGCAGCAAGCTCGATCCCTTCAAGTCGTTCATCGACCAGCAGTTGGCCGAAGGTGTCTGGAACGCTGAGGTGATCCTTCATAAAATCAAAGACTTAGGCT
>NZ_AUHU01000023.1 GCF_000423345.1 Marinimicrobium agarilyticum DSM 16975 | reverse complement strand
GTGCCGCCGAGCAAATTGGCCACGCCGGTGAAGGTGAGCTCACCCAGGGTGCCGCTATTGAGGTTGGTCACGGTCCAGTCGGTATTGGCGTTGGTGCCGAGCAGTGTATGCTCGGCGTCCCGCCGCCCATCCAGTGTCTGGATCTCGATCAGGTTCAGGTCGGTTTGCGCCTCTTCGGTCGTGGCGATGGTCCATTGTTCAGTGTCGGGTAACGCACTGAGGTCGACGCGATTTTCGCCACCGCTGCCACCGTGGATGACGCCCTCCACCCGGCCTCCGGCCCCAAAGGTGAACACGTCATTCGCGCGGTTGCCCTGCAGGCTCTTTACGTCGCTAAACCGAAGCACGTCATTCAGCGTGCCACCATTGCGCCGGTCAATGCTCCAGCGATTCGTGCGACGGTCGCCTTCCAGGCGGTGATTGAACCCATTGTTGCCAATGACTTCATCCATACCCACCAAGCGAACATCCGCGTCCGCGCTATCGGTATCCAGGCTGAGCCACAACGCCTCGGAGGCGCCGCTGATGTCCAGGGTGTTGCGCTCGCCCTCAACGCCGCCGTGCAGGGTGTGAGCCTTACCTTCTCCGGTGAGGATAAAGTCGTCCACACCGGAGCCACCCTGCAACTGTTGGATACCGGTGAAGGTGAGAAAATCGCCATTGAGCGAGCCACCGCCGTTCTCACTGATTCGCCAGGTATTGGGGTCGTTGTTGGCGTACAGCCTATGTTGGCGGTCATTCGAGCCGATCAGGGTTCCAACGCCTGTCAGATTCGTATCGGCCAGCGTTGAATCACCAAGGCCGATGGTTTGGGCGATTCCCGCCGCACTGATATCCAGTGTATCGGAGCCCGAGCCGCCGATCAGCGAGCCAATAAACCGACCATCATCGGCCACCCGAAATTCGTCGTTGCCCGAGCCACTTTCAAGAAGGTTGAAGTCGATAAAGTACAGTGATTCACCGTTAAGCGTCACCTCGCCATCATTGACACCGTCGTTCTGACAACCCTCTTCGCAATTTTGGTTGACTCCGGCGATGGAGCCGAGGCGCCAGGCAGCGTCGCTATCCGTTTCCCCCAGTCGCAACCGGCTGGTGAATTCCCCCGACCCATTGTTGTTACCGATAACGCCACTGATGTTGCTGATGTTTCCATCCAGCCCCCCAAAGGTGACGGTCACCGCTTCGGTTTTCAGGGAATAATCGATGAGATTGGTGCCATCGCCCCCATCAATATCACCCGTAGCACCGCCGTCATCGAGGATGGCGAAAATATCGCCTCCCATGCCGCCCGTCAGGTCAGAGAAGCCGGAAAACGTGGTCGTCTGCTGAGAGTCGCCATTGGTGTAGGTAACGTCCCCCCGGTTTTGGCCGATGAGTGTCCACTCGTAGGTCCGGCTCCCGCCACCCACCAAGTGGTTATCGTGGTCCGCTTCAGCCGTCAAGGTTTCGAACCCTTCAGTGACGACATCGACTTCGATGTTTTGCGCCGGCTCGACGTTCCCCACGCTTATGGTGATGGCGCGATCAAGGCCGCTCAAGTCCAGCTCATCAGTGGCTCCCGCTCCACCGTCGAGCGCCGCAAAACTCTGAAGGTCTCGCCGAGTGAAATCATCCGCCGCGGTGACACTATCCTGCTGGTTGTGGCCGACCAGAGTGTCCATGCCAGTAAAGGTTACGCGCTGGTCCGCAACACCAGCGTCGTCCAATGTTCCGCTGCGCTCGCCGGTCAGACGCCAGGTATTGGCCCGTTCGGGCGCAATGAGCTTATTGTTTTCACCGCCGCCATTGAGGGTCTGAATACTCTCAAAGTCTGTCACGTTATTGAGGTTGCCCTCACCGGTGGCTATCAACGTCCAGGTGTTGGCGCCACTGGCGGAAAGAGAGTCATCGCCGTTACCGCCGAGTAAGAGGCCATTAAAGTCCACGCCATCCATATAAAAGCGATCGATACCGGCATTGCCTTCCAGAGTACTCATGCCGTTGAAGACCAGGCTTTGCGAACCGCTGGAGATTGTGGTTTCCAGGGTGCCACCGTTAGCGCCAGTCAGTCGCCAATCATTCTCCGCGTCCGAACCGATCAGACGGTCGCTGCCCGCCCCGTCAATACGCCCAATGGCGTTGAAGCCGATGGTATTGTCAGAGTCTCCCAAACGCACCGAACCGTTTCGGGCGCTGCTGAGTGTCCAGGTGGCGCTCACCGGATCGGTCTTGTCGGCCTCGTAGGTCAACCGATTGTCTCCAGCGCTGGCATTAATGCGCTCGATCCAGGCGTCGACGCCCGTCAACGTAAACTGATCGTTACCCTGACCCCCGTTGAGCACCTCCAACTCGCCGAAGGTGCTGACACGATCGCTTGTGCCCATACCGGCGCCGGTCACTGACCAGAGAGTGGTGTCGTTGTTGCCGCTTTTTATCAGGACACTGTCCCGACCGTCGCCGCCACCACCGAGGATGCCAACCGACAAGCGGCCGCTTTCCTCGATGGTGAAAGTGTCATCGCTTGAGCCGCCCCACAATTCACTGATGCCGGAGAAGGTGATAGCGTTGTCGTTAAGCTGCCCGCGGTTATCACCGTAAACCACCCACTCATTGCTGACGTTCCCGCCAATCAGTTGATTATTGCTGTTGCTACTGGCGGTAATGGTTTCGATGCCTTTGAGCCATACGCCTGCACCGTTTGCACCGTCGGGAGCGCTCTCCTGGAGTCTGAACGCCATGTCTTGAGTCGACTGGACCGTATTAACCGTATCCGTATTGCTGCGGCCATCCAGATACCCTGACAGGCGGCCTTGACCGCGAAAACGGAATTCATCCTGCCCGCTACCGCCGAGCAGTTGATTGAAGTCGATAAAGGCGATGGTTTCATTGCCGTGCTGGAAGAGACCATCGTTGATGCCATCCGCCCGACTTTCGCCGTTATCATCGATAATCCAGGTGTAGCCGTCAGAACCATTGGCCAACAGCTGACTGTTGAAGCCCGCGCTACTATTGCCAATGACCCCGTCAATGCCACTGAGCACGGGCCCACCACAGGCCGCAGAGCTGCCGAGCAAGTTGACGCAGAGCGCTCCCGTTCGCAACGAATAGTCGATCCAGGTTTCACCACCGCCGCCGGCAATACCGCCCGTGAGTTCTCCATTGTTCGTAAAGGCAAAGGTATTGGTTCCCGCTCCCGCTTCCAGATATTCAAACTCAAAGAAGTTCAACGTATTCTGGTTGCCACCATTTTGGGAAGGCCTTACATTTCCGTCGTTCGTCCCCGTCAAGGTCCACCGGTAGTTCCCGTCGGCCGGACCGAACAACCTATTTCCCGGCGCCTGGCTATCCTCGTTTGCGCCGCCGTCGGCCTGAAGTGTTTCGATGTTCCGGATGGTCACATCGTCGTCATTCCGTGCTTCCCACGTATCGGCATTGTGTTCCGGCTCGAGCATGCCCACAGTGACCGCTCTGTCGGTAATACTCGACACGTTGAGTGAGTCCTCCCCGCCAGCGCCGCCGTCAATCACACCGGCAAAAAGCACGGCACCCTCAGTGGAGAACGCGTCAGCAGCACCGCCGCCGACCAGCGCGGCCATACCGCTGAAGGTCACCTCAGCGCCAACGTCATCGGTGGCCGCCAGGGTGCCGGCATCAGCGCCCGTTAACGTCCAGGTGTTGGAGAGGTTCGAGCCGGTCAATCGATCTCCCGTCGCGCCAAGGAGCTCGTTGATCGCGGAAAACGTCGTGCTCAACGAGGTCACTTCGCCTGAGGCCCCATCGGTTGTGTTGGTGCCGTACGCGGTAACACGCCAGGCGTTGCCTCCACCCAACACGGCCAGGGTGTCCCCACCGCCCGAACCGCCGTCGACGATACCGTCGAAATCGGTATCGGCGTTCAGTGTAAACGCGTCACGCGCCGTGCCGCCCACCAACTTGTTCATGCCGGTCAGCGTCAGAGTGTCTGAGTCGTCGGACAGGGTCCACTCATTGGTCGCGAGCGTGGTGCCACTGGTCAGGGTCCAGGTGGTTTGCCCATCGCGTCCGTAAAAGGTGTCCGATCCCGAACCGGCCAGCGTATTCAGGTTCTGGAACGTCTTGACTCGGACCAAACCCGTCATCGACACGATGGCGTCGGTCCCCGTGTGGTCCAATCGCCAAGTGTTGGGGCCACCATTGATGGTTAAAGTGTCCGCTCCATCGGTGCCGCCATCCAGTGTGCCTTCAAAGCCCGTGCTGATCCCCAGAGTGAAGGTGTCGGCGGCGCTGCCACCCACCAGCTTATTCATCCCCTTGAGCGTCAGGCTCTGGATGCCTTCGGTTCCTTCATCCAAGCTCCACTCGTCACTCTGGTCAGTGGCATTTTCAGACAGCGTCCAGTCGGTCGCTCGGTTGCGGCCAGTGAAGCTATCTGTGCCGCTGCCCTGAAGCGTTTGAAAACGGGAGAAGGTGTCTACCCGGTTTGTCACCGAGCCGGTCACCCAGGCGGCATTGCCCTCATCTACCCCAAGCGTCCAATTGTTGTTACCGCCCACCAGGATTAGCGTATTGGAGGCGGTATCGCCGCCATCAATGGTGCCCTTAAAGTCGGTGTTCGCATTCAGCGTAAAGGTGTCGGCGGCGCTGCCGCCGACCAAGTGCTTCATGCCGGTGAGCGTAAGCTCATCATTATTCAGCGACCATTCGTTGTCCGCCATACTTGTGCCGGTGGTTAACGTCCAGCTTGTTTCGCTATCACGGCCATGGAAGGTATCGTCTGTCGAGCCGTTCAGGGTCTCCAGGTTCTGGAACGTCTTGACCCGGACCAAACCCGTCATCGACACGATGGCGTCGGTCCCCTTAGAGTCCAGTTGCCACGTGTTGGGGCCACCATTGATGGTTAGTGTGTCCGCACCACCGGTGCCGCCATCCAGTGTGCCTTCAAAGCCCGTGCCTGTCCCCAGAGTGAAGGTGTCGGCAGCGCTGCCACCCACCAGCTTATTCATCCCCTTGAGCGTCAGAGCCTGAATGCTTTCGGCTCCTTCATCCAGGCTCCATTCGTCGCTCTGGTCAGTGGCATTTTCCGACAGCGTCCAGTCGGTCGCGCGATCACGGCCAGTGAAGCTATGGGTTCCGCCGTCGCCTTTTAGCGTTTGAAAGCGAGAGAAATTATTCACCCGGTTCGTCACCGAGCCGGTGACCAAGGAGAGGTTGTTCTCCTCGACCGCCAATACCCAGTCGTTGGCTCCCCCCTCCACGGTCAACGTATTCGCGCCGGCCTCACCACCATCGATCGTGCCTTCAAACGCACTGCCGCTCTCCAGGGTGAAGGTATCGGCGGCAGTGCCGCCGGTCAGTTGATCCATTCCCTTGAGCGTCAGAGCCTTGATACCTTCATTTTCATCCAGAGTCCACTCAAGGCTCTGATCATCGGCGTTCTCAGACCAAGTCCAGTCGGTTGCGCGGTTGCGGCCAGTAAGGCTGTGCGTTCCGCCATCCCCTGCAAGCGTTTGAAAGCGGGAAAAGCGATTCAGTCGGTCCGTCACCGAGCCGGCTACCTGGGAGAGTTTCCCCTCCTCGACCATCAATGCCCAGCTGTTGGTTCCACCCTTCACGGTCAACGTATTCGAGCCCGCATCGCCACCATCGACAATGCCTGCAAATGCTAAGCCGCTTTCCAACGTGAAAGTGTCGGCAGCACTGCCGCCAATCAGCTTACCCATTCCCTTGAGGGTTAGCCCCTGGATATCGCCGTCATCTTCACTCAGGGTCCACTCAAGACTTTGGTCATCGGTATTCTCTGACCAGGTCCAGCTCGTCGCCACGTCGCGCCCATAGAAGGTATCCGCGCCTGCCCCCTTCAACGTTTCGACGCTCTCAAAGGTCTTGAGCCGCAGCTCACCATCCCGAGAAATCATCGGGTTATCGTCAGTGGGGCTCAGCCGCCAAATATTGGGAGCACCACCGCTAACAAGAGTGAGGGAGTCATTCCCCAACCCACCCTTCAATGTACCATCGAAATATTCCCCGGATACCACGGTAAAGTCATCCGTACCGCTACCGCCCTGGACCACATTAAACCAAGAGAAACCCAGCTCGCCGTAGACGTCGCTATTCAGTGTGCTTTCGGCGGAATGCTGTGCAATGTCCCACTCATTATTCCCGTCAACAATGGCCAAGGTCGCGATGTACCCATCTTCACTGTTTCCAGTGAAAGCCTGAATATTGTTAACATTGTCCAGGCCGGTAGAGCCAATCGTGACAGTGACATTCTGTGTTCTCTGGGAAAAATCCAGGCGATTTCCTTGGGCGCTGCCTCCATCAACACCCACCAAAGCAGCGTCATCTCCAAAACGGAAGATATCGCTTGATGAGCCACCCACCAACTTATCGATATTCATGAACCGGGTCAGATACGCGATCGGCGAACTGCCAGTGTTGTCCATCAATTGGTTGAGAGAAGGATCACTCCCATCGAGCCCTAAAGCCCATAAATTATCAATATTAAGTCCGGTCAGGCGATCAAAGCCGCCTTCTCCGCCATCAAGGGTGCCCGTCAAACTACCGCTAGTACCCTCCGTCCCACCGGACGTAAAGATAAAGCTGTCATCACCAGTGCCGCCTGTAATATTGGCAAAGTTACTGAAGAACAGCTCACCGGAGAAAAGGTTGTCGTCAACACCGGTCTGTTCGAGGAAACCGCTGTTCTGATCATTCAGCGTCCAGGTATTGGTACCACTGGCAATTTTAAGTGTGGAGTCCTGGTGGTCGCTTCCCACCACTGTTTGAATGTTGCTGATACGCCAGGGTTCACTTCCCCCCCCAATACTCAGATTGACCGCACTGTCAACGCCGGAAAAACTAAACGTATTGCGATCACCGGTTGCACCACCGTTGACAAAAATATTGGCATTTTCGCTGTAATCCGTGACTGTAAACGTATCAGCGCCTTCACCGCCTTCCAGGTGATCAATATCGTAAAAGGTGTTCACTCTGTAAGGCGTTTGGTCGCCCACAACATCGACCACCTTGCCACTGTTATCACTGGCCACTGACCACTCAACAGTGCTACCAGACGCACTTTTAACCTGAAGAATGTTGACACTTTCTGTTTCCGTGTCGCTCTCCGAGAAGCCTCTTATGCTCTCGACAGAAGCTCCAACATTGACTACAAATTTGTCGTTGCTAGTACCCCCAACCAGTGCTTGCATGTTTTCAAAAGCATAGGCGTAGGCAGGGTCTCCCTCGACGTCCTGCTCAACAATCCCGCTACCGGCACCGGTCAGTGTCCAT
>NZ_AUHU01000022.1 GCF_000423345.1 Marinimicrobium agarilyticum DSM 16975 | reverse complement strand
CGCTGCCTTTTTTAGGAAGGCCAGCTCCTTTTCCAGCTCGGCCTTCTCCCGGCGGAGCTTTCTAAGCTCAGCGCTTTCCTTCTTCGAATAATCGATCCCATCAACCGAGTTGAACTGTTTATCAGATAATCGGTTAAACTGACGTCTCCAGTTATATATCTGCTGTGGGCTTATTCCCAATTCTCTGGCGACCGAGGCCGTCGTGCAGCCTTCTTTCTGGGAGCGATTAACCGCTTCCCGGCGAAACTCTTCTGTGTAGGCTTGTCTCTTTTTACGTGCCATTTTGAACACCTCAATAGTGGTTTATCTAACTATAGAAGGTGTCCACCAATTGTGGGTAACACGGACCTATAACGCCGCTCTCACCTAAGCGATCACTTGCCCAACGAATTGCACGTATGTAGCTATTGTATAAACCTTTCGAAAGCGTTGCGGCAGACTGCCGAGCATATGTTGATCGAATTTTACTATCTAACTTAGGGTAGCCCAGATTAGCGTTATTATCGTTTTCACTTTTCTGCCCCTCTGAATAAGGTGGATTGCCAACAATAACCCGAATATCCAAGCTTTTTTGCCGCATACGACGTGCGCTGTTGTCCACCAGCAGCGCATCGACTAGATCGTCTTTCTCATACATCTGGAAGGTGTCTGTTAGGCAGATACCTTCAAAAGGCGCGTATTCGTCGATGACTTCTCCGTGGTAGGCCGACTCTATATTTATGGCTGCAATGTAATAGGCCAATAATACCAGCTCGTTGGCATGAATTTCGTGCTTGTACTTATGCGGCAATTCATCCGACTTGATCAAGCCCGACTGGATCAGCCGAGTGATGAAAGTTCCAGTACCAACGAACGGGTCGATGATATGAACACCCTTGCTGCCAAGGGTCTGCCCGAACTCCTTTTGTAGCAGATGGTTGACGCTGTGGAGGATGAAGTCCACCACTTCGACCGGGGTGTAGACGATACCCAGGCGCTCGGTCATTTTCGGGAAGGCGTTGCGGAAGAACTTGTCGTACAGCTCGACGATGATTTTCTGCTTACCTTGGGCGCTATTAATGCCAGCAGCACGCATGCGTACACTCTGGTAGAACTTCTCCAGGGTGGCCGCCTCCTTGTTCAGGCGGTGCTCGTGCAAGGCGTCCAGCACGCTCTGCATGGCCTTGGCCATGGGGTTGTTTTTTGCAAAGCTGTACTCATCAAACAGGGCGTCAAACACCGGCTTGGTTACCAGGTGCTGGGCCAGCATTTCGATAATCTCGCCGTCGCTGATGCTGTCGTTTAGGTCGTCACGCAATTCGGCGGCAAAGGCCTCAAAGGCGGCTTTTTCCTGAGTGTTGGCTGGGTTCTCCAAAATGCCTTGGATGCGATCGATATGGGTGCGGGCAATCTTGGCGATGTCGTTGGCCCAATCTTCCCAGTGGTGGCGGTTACCACACTTCTCGACGATCTTGGCGTAGATGGCCTTTTCGATGTCACCGACCTCGTAGGTCAGGTCGGCCTGCTGGGTAAGCTGGCCTTCGGCGTCGTATTTTGCCCGTTTTTCACCTATGCCGTACTGACCCTTGCCAGTATTCTTGCTGCTGCTTTTAGCCTTCTTCGTCACCTTGTCGGTAATGGCGATAACTTCCATCTTGCGCGGGTCAGAGCCGATTAGATCCAGCTTATTGATCATGGCGTCAAAGCTGTCATCGTGGGAGCGAAGTGCTTGTAGCACCTGCCAGACTACCTTATAGGTTTGGTTGTCGTTGAGCGCTTCATGGGCTTTCATCCCGGCGGGAATGACCACTGGCAGTACCACGTAGCCGCGCTTCTTGCCCGGCGCGTTGCGCATCACCCGCCCTACCGACTGGACCACATCGACCTGCGAGTTGCGCGGTGTCAGGAACAGTACGGCATCCAGAGCCGGTACGTCCACGCCCTCGGACAGGCAGCGTACGTTGCTCAGGACGCGGCAGGTATCGGCGGGAGGCTCTTCTTTCAGCCACGTCAGTTTGGATTCCTTTTGGCTGGCATTCATGCTGCCATCCACGTGCGTCGCTTCGCAGATCAGACGCGAGTCGTCCTCTATGCCTTCGGCCTCCTGGTAGGCTTCAACAACCTCCTGGAACATGCCGGCAATATTCATCGAGCTTACTTTATGCTTGGCGCCCTTGTAGTTGGGCGAGATCACCTGGCAAAAGGCGACCGCACGCTTCATGGGCTGGTCATCGCCCACGAGCTCGTCGGCAAGCCCTTGCTTGGCCAGTGCCTTCCAGCAGCCGACGATCTTGGCGGCATCGTCTACTTTGAGCTGATTGTCCTCATCCCTCAGCAGATCTTGAAGGCGGCGGTTGATGACGCTTTCTTCAACCGTCAGTACCAGCACTTTGTAGTCGGTGAGCAGACCACGCTGGACGGCCTCTGAGAAGTTGACGACGAACAGCTCTTTGCCATACAACGCTTCGTCATCCATGGAGCACAGGGTCACTTCGCCGGACTCCGCCTTGACCTTGGCGCTGTCACCATAGATACGCGGCGTGGCGGTCATGTACAGGCGTTTTGCGGCACTGATGTAGTCGGCGTCGTGGATACGCACGAAGTTGCTTTCGTCATCGTCGCCAAAGGTGGCGCCGGTGGTGCGGTGGGCCTCGTCGCAAATGACCAGATCAAATGCGGCTAGGCTGTGCTCATGCTGGGCACGACTGATTACATCGATGGAATGGTAGGTAGAGAACACCACACTCATGTGCTCATCGTCATGCCGTTTGATCATTTCCTCGGCAAGGCGATCCGCCTTTGTGGTCGCTGGGTAGCGCAGCTCATGAGTAAAAACTTGTACCGCGTCATCGTCCTGCTTGCGCTTCTTGCCGACATCATTGTCTGAGCAGACGGCGAAGCTGTGCAGCGGAGTTTCGCTTTCCTGCGTCCACTCAGTGAGGGTCTGCGACAGCAGGGACAGGCTGGGAACCAGAAACAGTACACGCTTTCCTTGCCCTGCGAGCTGTTCGGCTACTTTGAGGCTGGTAAAGGTCTTACCGGTGCCACAGGCCATGATCAACTTGCCGCGCTCGGCTTCTTTCAAGCCTGCTGCCACGGCGTTCAATGCTGACTTCTGATGCTCCCGAAGTGTTTTTTTAGCCTTGAGCGCCACCGTGTGCTTGGACTGGTACTTTACCCAGTCGATCTGACTGTCTTCCAGCGCTTGGAGGTCGATCTTGCTGACGGGGGGCTGCTGGCCCTGCAGCGCGTCTTCGGCATGTTCGCTCCAGTTATTGGTCGTAGTAACAATGATGCGATGCGAGAACGGAGCCTTGCCGGAGGCAGTGAAGAAGCTGTCGATGTCCTTTTTCTGAACCCTATAATTCTCTGCGTACAGTTTGCACTGAATGGCGTGATATTCGCCAGTGCCCTGGGTTCTAGCGACTAAGTCAATGCCCGTGTCACGACCGTCAATGCCGCGCTCTTTGGCCCAATCCGAATACGTCCACACCTGCTCATATAAATCATAATAGGTAGGTTCATTGCGCAGATAGGCGCAGATCAGCTCTTCGAAGTAGGTGCCTTTTTCTCTCTCGGTGATTGAGGCCGAACGATAGGTGGCGAGGAGGCTGGATAGGGCTGACATTTTCTTAAGTTCCTTTACATATAGCTCTGTAAAATTCATAACCACGCGGCACGAGAGTCTACACCGCACAGATTAAAGAGTCACACACGTTATAACTGTCTGCACAATCACCCCAGAGGAGTGATTATGAGGAAGACCCTTGCTCATCCGAAGCCACCCTGTAGCCCCACAAAGGTTAAATTAGCACAACAGAAAAAACCATTAAATATCAATAGGTTACGGACTTTATGGTAAACTAAGTCAAACATCAGAAGACAAAGCTTGACAGGCTGGAATAATTTTGGGAATATTTTGTAAAATTTATACTCCAAGGTGCTCCCTTATGTCGTTGCCCCAAGAAAGTCACGTTCAGAGCGTTCTCCAACCGCTTCACTCAACTCTGGCCAGCATTGTCTCTGGGGCGTGGGCAAAGTGGCGATCCACCGAGCTGGAGCTGCAGCCGGCAAGTAGCCGCACTCGGGCATGCATAGTTTGGGATGCGATGATGCAGCGTGCCTTCGACGCGTTTGAGAACGACCCTCGCGTTGATGTAGTGAGCCGCTCGCAAACACACTACTTCCTCATAGACGACTCAGTTGTATTGCGTTTCAAAAAAGGTAATGTATCCGGGCTAAGCCGGAATTACCCGACACAAGAAGCGCTGAAGTTTCATGAGCCCGAGAACGATTTGTTTGGGTATCCGACAAAGGTAGAGGTTGTTTACGTTTTGGACCACACTGAGACCGAGATCTCCCAGATACTGATAGTGGCTCGTAACGCAAACCAAGTTATTTGGAGCTATGACCTGGTAGAGACTCCTGCGGCCAATGTTGTCGACCTTCCAGTCGAGCAACCAGCCCCGCAAGTCGCTTCCCGTCGGATCGTCCGGCTCAAAGACGAAAAAACTCGTAAGGGTGAAGATGGGAGAGAGAAGTCAGGTGGCGATGGCTAAAGCATTAATCACCTACCGGCGAACTGCGTTAGTCGGAGCGACAGAGATAGAGTCTATTTAGGCCTTCTTGGTTACAGCAGCCCTCCTTGATTGGAGGGCTGCTTTTCGTTCGTCAGAGACAGTGCCAACATGAGCGCTTTCATCTTGTAAACGATAACACCGAAAGAATTGACCGCTAACAGTAAGGCGCGGAGTAATCAAATTATGAGCGGCTTCAATCGCGAATTGATCCAAATTGGTCGTCAGCTCAGGAAGATGAGCCAAACAGACCTGGCCGAGCGGGGAGGTATCACTCAAGGCTTTCTCTCGAAAATTGAGCAAGGCGTTAAGGAGCCTGACGACGACACCATAGAAAGACTGGCCGATGCCCTCAAGCTGCCGAAAAGCTTCTTTGTACAGTCAGACCGTATTTATGGTTTACCCGTAAGCGTTCATCCCATGTTCCGTAAAAAAAGCAAGGTTGGCGTAAAGACGCTTGATGCGGTTCAAGCGGAGCTAAACATTCGCATAATGCACCTCCGAAGATTGATCAAGGCGGTTGACCTCGATGCATCTTTTCCGTTACCAGAGTTCGACGTAGACGAATACCATGGAGACCCAGAGGAAATTGCAAGCTTGGTTCGTCGCACTTGGTTAATTCCTCGAGGCCCCATTGCTAACTTGACTGAATACGTTGAACAAGCCGGGGTTTTGGTAATAGAAAACGAATTCAATGGCTCAGATATTGACGGTGTCACGTTAGCTGTTCCAGGGCTCCCGCCGTGCATCTTCTTGAATTCCGAAAGGCCTGCTGACCGCCGACGATTTACCTTGGCACATGAGCTTGGCCATTTGGTAATGCACCGAGTCCCGTCAGCCACGATGGAAGAGGAAGCAAATGCATTCGCATCGGCACTTCTGATGCCGGCGACTGATATTGGCCCCCAACTAAAGCAGGTTACCCTGCCGAAGCTGGCTTCTCTAAAGGGAGTTTGGAAAGTCTCCATGGCTGCTCTCCTCGTAAGAGCAAAAACTCTTGGAAAAATCACGGGCAACCAGAGCGCTTACTTGTGGAGACAGATGGGGCCGTACCGGAAACGCGAGCCAGCCCAGTTGGATTTCGCACCAGAAAAGCCAACTGTTTTCCCTGAGCTGTTGCGCCTTCACATCGACGAGCTGGGCTATTCTATTGAGGAGCTCGCCGCAATACTTCACGTCCACGAATCGGACATGACACAGCTCTATCGCATGCAAGAAAAAACCGGCCTTCGCTTGGTAAAAGGCTGAACAAGTCGTCTCACCCGAGAGCTAAAGGACTGGCTCTTGTCTGTGACTGCGGACGCATCCTCTGCTAGGCCCCATCAACAAAGTATTTCGATCGAACCAACATATACTCTTGCTGGAATCATGGCCTTCGCTTCGGTCTCAGCAACGATTCCGACTTGTGGCACAGTCATGATGCTATCGTCATTTTGTAGTTATAGTCTTTAAGCTCGAGGTCGCAGAAGAGCTTGTGCTTCGCTAAAAGCATCGTGGTAGTGGGTTTGGTTTCAGGACACCTAAGTACAAAATCTGTAGATCACTGAGATTTTTGGTCGGCTTACGGCCCTAGAATCAACAGATTTTTTATAACGAAGTTGAAGTATCTGGGTGTATTGCCCATTCTCCAAGATCCAAGAAGAACACTGACAAGTTTTTCTAAGTTCGCCTTCATTGTTAGCACGGTCTTCGACTATTAAAGCCCCTCCGCTTTCGTGAATCCAACGCCTTTCAAACCT
Organism: Marinimicrobium agarilyticum DSM 16975; assembly: GCF_000423345.1. Taxonomy (GTDB): domain Bacteria; phylum Pseudomonadota; class Gammaproteobacteria; order Pseudomonadales; family Cellvibrionaceae; genus Marinimicrobium; species Marinimicrobium agarilyticum. The sequence goes on along the minus strand of NZ_AUHU01000022.1, from coordinate 2,241 downwards.
ATATCACCCCAAAACCGACTTACACCTCGAATGGCCGAAGCTTCATTTCGTCAGTATCCCACTGTCGAATATGTGAATAAAATCCATCTACTCCCCTCTCAATACCCTTTGGGTTCAAAAGAAGCTGATTGTTTCGATATAGATCCGAAGCCAAATTATGGCAGTACCTAATCATCTTTGTGGATAGGTGCTCTGGCCCGCCTTTATCACTAGCGTATATCATGGTTACATTATCTGGCAGATAGTAGTCCCCAACTATCGGCTTGCTGTGATCGTTAAACTCAGGATGATTCCCTAAGTCAGAATCTACAATCAGTCCAATCTTTCCGCAGAACTCATGTTGATACAACTGTATGGCGTTTAGTACTTGCCACCAACCCAAATTTTCTGGCTTTACACTCGCATTCCAAAGCTCGAAAAGCATGAACACTCTCGCGTGGCAATAAAGTTTCTTCAACCTTGGAGATATTGGGATAAGATGAAACGCCGCAGTCACTGATACCGAGGACCCGTTCAACCAATTAGTATTGGTGTCAACTGCAACAAGGTGGTCATATGAGAGAATTTGTTGGTTAGAGTTGAACCACGCCCCATTTGAGGCGCCAGAATAAAGGATCTTATCAGGCTTGTTGTTTCTCGCGCGACTAAACTTCAAATGAGTACTGCCAACCAAAGGTTTCATTCTAGTTTCATCTATACCTAGAATCGCTTGATTTCTGAAATCCAAAGCGACTCCACTACATAGATTGGCATTTTCAGGGTCTAGATCAACACGTATACGCCTCGGGTCACGTTTAATCTTCTTGCTCATTCAGTATCCTCGAATTGAGTCCAGACATCTGATAAAAAGTGCATATGTTCTTAGAGATCGCCACGCCTCAGCAACGCTTCAATAGAAGATGCCACTATTCCTAAAGCATCAATAACACCATCCATCACGAAGTCCAGTGCCCGCCCATAGCCGGCATTAACATTGGCTGTGTCAAAACCAAGATTCTGCAACGACACTAAGCACCGCTCCATTGTATCGTGAGCATCAGCTATTCTAAGATCGTTATTCAGGAATAAGGGGGCCATGGCCTCGTTTCGCCTATTCCACCCCTCTGGCTCTCTATCTGAAAAAAAGGCATCACCTACTTCCTCTTGCTCGTTCAAGGTTTCAATTATATTCAAGATCGCCTGCAGCAACTTAAGGCTTCCAAGGTCCCTAACTTCTGACCTTGGGCATCCTGCCCGTTTCAACAATCCCTTGAGGTATCCGTTAGGAACACGTTGTAACAACTCGTGAATGCTCTTGCAGCGAGCCAGGAAGGCCTGCTGTGTCATATCCAATGGCGCGACTTGGCCCAACCGGCAAAGTACCGGGTAAGCCGCCCACCCGTTTGCCGCTATTTCTGCGCGATCGAAACCAGTCAGCTCAAACGCCGTTCTGTTTAATCCCACCGTGGAACCAAGCTCGGAAAGCCCAGCCCCCAATCGCAGAAGCACATCAAGCATCCTTTTCACCTTGGCGACCACATGTTCTTCATTTAAGTCAATATGCGCGATGTCAGCCGGATCAATAGCGAAAGATTTAGCGTGCAGGATTTCACGGTCCGGTTTTGGCTGATACAGTTCTCGCATCGGCACTTTAATCAGGTTTCTTCCCTCTCGACGACAATCAGTGAAACTCCATTGCCCCCCGTACGAAGGACTACAATGCCAACGCTCACCGATACGAACTGGAGTAGTGTCGTAGAAAGCATTTTGTTCGTATTTTTGAAGAAACCGATCATCGAGATAGACTGGTTCCGCCGCCAAGAGTGCATTCGCACGTGCGTGGGTCATGGGTCCCGCGAAACCCGGCCAAAAAATGCCTTCAGCCGTCTGTTCCGTACAGAGCTCTGGCATTACTGTCAACACCGGCGCACTTTGTCCGCATTTTACCGGTTTAGATTGTCCGGTTTTTAACGATTTCAGCGTCAGTTGATGGCAACAGTTTCCTCCTCTGGGTTGGGGTTGTCGGTATTCACTTTCGCGGTATTGGCCGCGATCAGTCCGGCCTTTCGCTTGTCCTTCAGCCGGTAGCTTTCTCCTTTGATGTTCAAGGTCGTCGAGTGGTGCAGTAGCCGGTCCAGTATCGCGGTGGCAATGACCTGATCCCCGAACACCTCACCCCAGTCGGTAAAGCTCTTGTTGGAGGTCAGGATGATACTGGCCCGCTCGTAGCGCCGGTTGACCAGCCGGAAGAACAGACTGGCT
>NZ_AUHU01000021.1 GCF_000423345.1 Marinimicrobium agarilyticum DSM 16975 | reverse complement strand
AAGCACACGCGCGTCAGCGCCGCGGTCAGCGTGGTTTTACCGTGGTCAACGTGACCGATGGTGCCCACGTTGATGTGGGGCTTTTTGCGTTCAAACTTTTCTTTTGCCACTGTCTTCTTCCTCTAATATCTGAAAGTCAGAAATCAATTGTCGCTAGAGACTTTGCTCTTAGCGATAACTTCGTCGGCCACATTGCGCGGCGCTTCGGAGTAGCCCTGGAACTCCATGGCGTAGGTCGCACGACCTTGTGTTGCCGAGCGCAAATCGGTCGCGTAACCAAACATCTCCGCGAGCGGTACTTCGGCATTTACAACCTTACCGGAAACACTTTCTTCCATGCCCTGAATGAGACCACGGCGACGGTTGAGGTCACCCACAACATCACCCATGTTTTCTTCAGGGGTGACCACCTCGACCTTCATCATCGGCTCAAGCAGAACGGCGCCGCCCTGTTGTGCCAATTTCTTGGTGGCCATAGAAGCCGCAATTTTAAAGGCCATCTCGTTGGAGTCAACATCGTGGAACGAGCCATCGTACAGCGTTGCCTTCAGGCCCAACAGCGGGTAGCCGGCCAAAACACCATTCTGCATCTGCTCCGATATACCCTTCTGGACCGCGGGAATGTATTCCTTCGGAACAGCACCGCCCACGATCTCGTTAGAGAATTCCAGACCTTCCGCTTCGCTGTCTTCGCCCGGCTCAAACCGGATCCAGACGTGACCGTACTGGCCGCGACCACCGGACTGGCGAACAAACTTGCCCTCGATCTCACAAGTATTGCGAATCGCCTCGCGGTAGGCCACCTGAGGCTTACCAATGTTGGCTTCAACTTTAAACTCGCGACGCATGCGGTCAACAATGATATCCAGGTGCAACTCACCCATACCACCGATGATGGTCTGACCGGTCTCTTCGTCGGTTCTGACACTGAAAGATGGGTCTTCCTGGGCCAGCTTGCCGAGAGCAACGCCCATTTTTTCCTGGTCAGCTTTGGTTTTCGGTTCAACAGCCACATGAATAACGGGATCGGGGAATTCCATCCGCTCAAGCGTGATCACATGATTCGGATCACACAGAGTGTCGCCCGTCGTGACGTCTTTAAGGCCTACCGCTGCCGCGATATCCCCAGACAGTACTTCTTTGATTTCTTCACGGTTGTTGGAGTGCATCTGCACCATCCGACCAACGCGTTCTTTTTTGCTCTTAACCGGGTTAAACACCGAATCGCCGGAGTTGAGTTTACCGGAATAAACCCGGAAAAACGTCAAGGTACCCACGAAGGGGTCTGTGGCGATTTTGAACGCCAACGCAGCAAAGGGTGCTTCATCATCCGCGGCCCGGGTTTCAACAGTATCTTTCCCGTCGTCCAGAATACCTTCAATCGGGCGAACCTGATTCGGCGCCGGCAGGTATTCGATTACGGCATCAAGTACCGCCTGAACACCTTTGTTTTTGAAGGCCGAACCACCCAGAACCGGTACAATTTCGTTAGCCAACGTGCGAGAACGGATACCAGCCTTGATTTCGTCGTTGGTCAGCTCACCTTCTTCCAGGTACTTTTCCATCAACTCTTCATTGGCTTCGGCGGCGGCTTCCATCAAGACTTCGCGCATTTTTTCGCACGTATCCTTCATCTCTTCAGGAATATCCGCATAGTCAAAGGTCATACCCAGATCGGCTTCATTCCAAAGAATGGCCTTCATCTCGACCAGGTCAACAACCCCTTTAAAATCCTCTTCCGTACCGATAGTCATCTGCAGCGGGACAGCATTGGCGCCCAAACGGGTTTTCAGCTGCTCAACCACGCGCATGAAATTGGCACCGGTGCGGTCCATCTTATTGACGAAAACCATCCGAGGAACTTCGTACTTGTTGGCCTGGCGCCATACGGTCTCGGTCTGCGGCTGGACACCGGAGGAGCCGCAAAGAACCACAACCGCACCATCCAGAACCCGCAGCGAACGCTCCACCTCAATGGTGAAGTCAACGTGCCCCGGGGTATCGATGATGTTGATGCGGTGCTGATCGAACTGCTGTCCCATCCCTTTCCAGAAACAGGTAGTCGCCGCAGAGGTAATGGTAATGCCCCGCTCCTGTTCCTGCTCCATCCAGTCCATGGTAGCCGCGCCCTCATGGACCTCGCCCACTTTGTGGGACAGACCGGTGTAGAACAAGACGCGTTCGGTGGTGGTGGTTTTACCGGCGTCGACGTGCGCAACGATACCGATGTTACGGTAGCGTGCGATAGGAGTTTTACGTGCCACGACTGTATCCCCAATTGCTAATTCATTAAAACGGGAAAAGGCAGCCACTTGGCTGCCCTCACCCTCTCAATCTATCGACATTTTCAGGCAGCAGCCTTAGAAACGATAGTGCGAGAAGGCCTTGTTGGCTTCCGCCATACGGTGCACGTCTTCGCGCTTGCGAACCGCTGCACCCTTGCCCTGGGAAGCGTCAATCAGCTCACCGGCCAGACGCTGGGGCATGGATTTTTCGCTACGACCGCGGGAGAAGTCCACCAACCAACGCATTGCAAGAGCAACGCGACGGCTCGGGCGGACTTCAACTGGCACCTGGTAGGTCGCACCACCGACGCGGCGGGATTTCACTTCCACCAACGGCGCAATGTTCTCCAGGGCTTCGTCAAACACTTCCACGGGGTTGCGGTTGAGCTTTGACTCTACCGACTCCAGAGCGCCGTATACGATACGCTCTGCAACGGATTTCTTACCGCTAACCATCACATGGTTCATAAACTTCGCCAGCGTCACATTGCCGTATTTGGGATCCGGCAGAATTTCGCGCTTAGCGACAACTCTTCTTCTTGGCATCTTAAATAGCCTCTCTTCAGGATTTGTCTAAGACTCCGGTACCTGCTTGTTACACAGGCGCCGCGCTCAGCCTTACTCGGTTCGCGCCCGCAGGCGCCGCCGAAAACGCATTGAAACCCATCAACCCCAAAGGGGCAGACGGTTTACTTGGGCCGCTTGGTACCGTATTTGGACCGGCCCTGCTTACGGTTGTTGACCCCAGAGGTGTCCAGAGAACCGCGCACGGTGTGGTAACGCACACCCGGCAAGTCCTTCACACGACCACCACGGATCAGAACAACGCTGTGCTCCTGCAAGTTGTGCCCTTCACCACCGATGTAAGAAGACACCTCAAAGCCGTTGGTCAGGCGCACACGGCAAACCTTACGCAAGGCCGAGTTTGGCTTCTTCGGCGTGGTGGTGTAAACGCGGGTGCAAACGCCGCGCTTTTGAGGGTTGGCTTGCAGAGCGGGAACGTCGCTCTTTTGAACCCTGCGTTTTCTCGGCTTACGAACCAACTGGTTGATCGTTGCCATGAAAATAAACTCCACAAGTATTAAAACGCCCTCTCTTGGAAGGCTTGATGAAAGAGAGCGGCTTGTCCGCTCCCCACTTTGGAAAAAGCGGGTGGCGCATTGTAATGAGGCCGACCCCTGCCGTCAAGCAGAAGCCGGCCTCGCCACCCGACGCCCCGTGGGCGTCACCCTTTTTCCGTTAGTTGCTGGACTTCAGCGCCTCGGTCAGAGCCGCTTCTACGTCCTCCGCGCTGACACCCGCATCCGGCGCAGCCATTGCCGCTTCACGACGACGCTTGCGCTCGGCGTGGTAGGCAAGACCCGTACCGGCGGGAATCAGGCGGCCAACGACCACGTTTTCCTTCAACCCAGCCAGCATATCCTTCTTACCGGTTACCGCCGCTTCCGTCAGAACCCGCGTGGTTTCCTGGAAAGAGGCCGCCGAGATGAAGGACTCGGTCGCCAGAGACGCCTTGGTGATACCCAGCAGCAGACGTTCAAACTGAGCCGGTTGACGATCCTCAGAGCGCAAACGCTCATTCTGCTCCAAAACGGAGCTCAGCTCGACCTGCTCACCTTTAACGAAGCTCGAGTCACCCATTTCAGTGATTTCAACCTTACGCAGCATCTGGCGGACGATCGTCTCAACGTGTTTATCGTTGATTTTAACGCCCTGCAGACGGTAAACGTCCTGAATCTCGTTGGTGATGTAGTGGGCCAACGCCTCAATGCCCTGCAAACGCAGGATATCGTGCGGGTTGCTCGGGCCGTCGGAGATCATTTCCCCTTTTTCGACCTTTTCACCTTCGAACACGTTCAACTGGCGATGCTTCGGAATCAACACCTCATAGTGGGTAGAGCCATCCGGCAGCGGTTTGCCGTCGGTCGGCGTGATAACCAGCCGGCGCTTGCCCTTGGTTTCCTTACCGAAGCTGACCGTACCGGAAATTTCCGCCAGAATGGCCGGCTCTTTCGGTTTTCGGGCCTCAAACAGGTCAGCCACTCGAGGCAGACCACCAGTAATATCTCGGGTCTTCGAGCCTTCCTGCGGAATACGCGCGATGACGTCGCCCACCTGAATGTCGTTGCTGTCGGCAATGCTCAAAATGGCCTTGGCCGGTAGCATGTAATGCGCTGGCGCGTTGGAGTTGGCCTGAATCAGCTCATTGCCAGCTTCATCCACCAGGGTTACCGCCGGGCGCAGATCTTTACCCGCTGACGGGCGCTCCGCCGGATCCAGCACTTCAATGGAGCTCAAACCGGTCAGCTCATCGGTCTGACGACGAACGGACAGACCGTCTTCCATACCGGAGAAGCGGACCTTACCGGCCACCTCACTCACAATCGGGTGAGTGTGCGGATCCCATTTGGCGATAATCTGGCCACCATCGACCTTATCGCCATCCTTCACGGTGATCAGTGCCCCGTAAGGAATCTTGTAACGTTCGCGTTCACTGCCTGCGGCATCGGCCACGGCCAGCTCACCGGAACGGGAAACCGCCACCAGATTACCGTCTTTGTTGGTAACCACTTTCACGTTAATCAGACGGACCGTACCTTCCTGCTTCACCTGGACATTGTCTGCGGCAGAAGCACGGGAGGCGGCACCACCAATGTGGAAGGTCCGCATGGTCAACTGAGTACCCGGCTCACCAATGGACTGCGCCGCGATAACACCCACGGCCTCGCCCTGGTTTACTCGATGACCGCGCGCGAGGTCACGCCCGTAGCACATCGAGCAGACACCGTTGCGAGACGCGCAACTGACCGGTGACCGGACAATCACTTCATCGATACCCATGGACTCGACGCGCTCAACCCAGGCTTCGTCGATCATGGTGCCCGCAGGCACGAGGATTTCGTCACTGTTCGGACGCACGACATCACGCGCGACGATACGGCCCAGAATCCGATCGCCCAACGACTCGATGACATCGCCACCCTCAATCACGGGTGCCATTTTCAGGCCTTCGTCGGTACCACAATCCACCGAGGTCACAACCAGATCCTGCGACACATCCACCAGACGGCGGGTCAGGTAACCGGAGTTGGCGGTTTTCAGTGCAGTATCCGCAAGACCTTTACGCGCGCCGTGAGTGGAGATGAAGTACTGCAGTACGTTCAAGCCTTCACGGAAGTTGGCCACAATCGGCGTTTCGATGATCGAGCCATCCGGCCGGGCCATCAGACCGCGCATACCCGCCAGCTGGCGGATCTGAGCCGGGGAGCCCCGCGCACCGGAATCCGCGTACATAAAGACCGAGTTGAAAGAGTCCTGCTCTTCTTCCTCACCGTCTTTATTGGTCACAAACTCTTTACTGATGCCTTCCATCATGGACTTGGCGACCAGGTCGTTCGCACGAGACCAGATATCGATCACCTTGTTGTACTTCTCACCGGCGGTTACCAGACCAGAAGCAAACTGGGTTTCAATCTCTTTCACTTCTTTTTCGGCGCGCCCAATGATGCCGGCTTTCTCTTCCGGAATCGTAAAGTCGTTAACACCGATAGAGGCACCGGACTTGGTAGAGAAGTCGTAGCCCATGTACATCAGGCGGTCGGCAAAAATTACGGTTGCCTTCAAACCCACGACACGATAGCAGTAGTTGATGACCGCGGAGATAGCCTTCTTCACCATCGCCTTGTTGATCAACTCCAGCGGAATACCTTCTGGGGCAATTTCCCATAGCAGCATACGACCAACGGTGGAATCAACAATGTGAACCTTCTCTTCTTTCTCACCTTCGGCACCGACGAGAGTCTCGTTCAGACGCACCTTGATGCGAGCCTGCAGGTCTACCTGCTGGGAATAGTAGGCACGAGAAACTTCTGCCACGTCCGAGAACACCATCCCTTCGCCCTTGGCGTTAATGCGCTCACGGGTCATCCAGTACAGGCCCAATACCACGTCCTGAGAAGGGACGATGATCGGGTCGCCAGACGCCGGAGACAGAATGTTGTTGGTGGACATCATCAGCGCGCGGGATTCAAGCTGCGCTTCCAGGGTCAGCGGTACGTGAACCGCCATCTGGTCACCGTCAAAGTCGGCGTTATAGGCCGCGCAGACCAGCGGGTGCAACTGAATGGCTTTACCTTCAATCAGCACGGGCTCAAAGGCCTGAATACCCAAACGGTGAAGTGTGGGAGCACGGTTCAACAGAACCGGGTGCTCGCGAATCACTTCATCCAGGATGTCCCAGACCACGGCCTCTTCGCGCTCGACCATTTTCTTGGCCGCTTTGATGGTGGTTGCCAGGCCACGCAGTTCCAGCTTGCTGAAGATAAAGGGCTTGAACAGCTCCAGGGCCATTTTCTTCGGCAGACCACACTGGTGCAGTTTCAACGTCGGGCCGACCACAATCACCGAACGGCCAGAGTAGTCGACACGCTTACCGAGCAGGTTCTGGCGGAAGCGACCCTGCTTACCCTTGATCATGTCGGCCAAGGATTTGAGCGGACGCTTGTTGGAGCCGGTAATGGCTCGGCCGCGACGACCGTTATCCAACAGCGCGTCTACAGATTCCTGCAGCATGCGCTTTTCGTTCCGAACAATGATGTCCGGAGCGTTCAGGTCCAACAGGCGCTTCAGGCGGTTGTTCCGGTTGATAACGCGGCGGTAAAGATCGTTCAGGTCCGACGTGGCAAAGCGGCCGCCATCAAGCGGCACCAGCGGACGCAGATCCGGCGGCAACACCGGCAACACTTCCATGACCATCCACTCTGGCTTATTGCCGGAGTGAAGGAAAGCTTCCAGCAACTTCAAGCGCTTGGAAAACTTCTTGATTTTGGTTTCGCTGTTGGTGTTCGGAATTTCCTCGCGCAGGCGGTTCACTTCCGATTCCAGATCGATATCTTTCATCAGAATCTGGATCGCTTCAGCGCCCATCTTGGCTTCGAACTCGTCCCCGAACTCCTCCATGGATTCGAAGTACTGTTCGTCCGTCAGCAGTTGACCGCGCTCGAGTGTGGTCATTCCCGGGTCAGTCACCACGTAGGATTCGAAGTAGAGCACTCGCTCGATATCACGCAACGTCATATCGAGCAACAAGCCAATACGGCTTGGCAATGACTTCAGGAACCAGATGTGGGCGACGGGGCTGGCCAGCTCAATGTGACCCATACGCTCCCGGCGAACCTTGGCAAGCGTCACTTCAACACCGCATTTCTCGCAGATAATGCCACGATGCTTCATGCGTTTGTACTTGCCGCACAGACACTCATAGTCTTTTACTGGACCAAAAATTTTGGCACAGAACAGACCTTCGCGCTCCGGCTTGAAAGTACGGTAGTTAATGGTTTCGGGCTTTTTCACTTCCCCGAACGACCAGGACCGAATCATCTCCGGCGAGGCCAGACTGATCCGGATGGAATCAAATTCTTCGACTTGTCCCTGGGACTTGAGCAAATTGAGTAAGTCTTTCAAGGCGTTTTCTCCAGTAAGCTCTAGTGGGCATCAGTGCGATAGTTCCGCACAGCGGGGCCGGCTGGGCCGATCCCGCACCGTATTGGGTGCAGTGGGCTAGTCGTCTTGCTCCAGCTCCATACTGATCCCGAGCGAGCGAATCTCTTTCACAAGCACATTGAACGATTCGGGCATTCCCGGCTCCATCCGGTGATCGCCATCCACGATGTTCTTATACATCTTGGTACGACCGGCCACATCGTCCGACTTGACCGTCAGCATTTCCTGCAGGGTGTAGGCGGCACCATAGGCTTCCAGCGCCCAGACTTCCATCTCCCCGAAACGCTGACCGCCAAACTGCGCTTTACCACCGAGCGGCTGCTGCGTAACCAAACTGTAGGAACCGGTGGAACGAGCATGCATCTTGTCGTCCACCAAGTGGTTCAACTTGAGCATGTACATGTAACCGACCGTGACGGGACGCTGGAACTTGTCCCCACTACGACCATCGTACAGGACGCACTGGCCCGATTCCGGGAAGTCAGCCAATTTCAGCAGTGCCTTGATCTCGGGCTCCTGCGCGCCGTCAAACACCGGTGTCGCCATGGGCACACCGCCGATCAGGTTGCGAGCCAGTTCCAGGATTTCCTCGTCGCTGAAAGAGTTCAGGTCTTCCTTGGTCAGAGAATCACCGGTCTTGTTGTAGATCTCTTCCAGGAAACCGCGAATGTCCTTGACGGCCTTCTGCTGTTTGAGCATCTCGTTGATCTTGTCGCCAAGACCTTTCGCCGCCATGCCCAGGTGAGTTTCAAGAATCTGACCGACGTTCATCCGCGAAGGCACACCCAGCGGGTTCAGAACGATATCGACCGGAACCCCCTTGTCGTCGTAAGGCATGTCTTCGACCGGCATAATCACCGAAATCACACCCTTGTTACCGTGACGACCCGCCATCTTGTCACCGGGCTGAATCCGGCGTTTGATCGCGAGGTAGACCTTAACGATTTTCAGGACGCCAGGCGCCAGGTCATCCCCGGTGGAGAGCTTGCGTTTTTTGTCTTCGAAGCGATCGTCAAGAATCTTACGACGCTCGATCAATTGCGCTTCCGCCGCATCCAGCTGTTCGTTCAGGCTTTCTTCCGCCATGCGGATTTTAAACCACTGGTCGCGCTCAATGCTGTCGAGCTTCTCTTCGGTCAGCTCTTCACCTTTTTTGACGCCCTTGCCGGATGCCACTTTCTGACCGGTCAGCGCAGCGCGCAAGCGGCCGAAGATGGCACGTTCGACGATACGATACTCTTCGTTCAAGTCCTTGCGGACTTCGTCCAGTTGGTCGCGCTCGATTTCCAGGCTACGCTGGTCTTTCTCGAGCCCATCGCGAGTGAAGACCTGAACATCAATTACGGTGCCCTTGGTACCGGCCGGAACACGCAGGGAGGTATCCTTTACGTCGGACGCTTTTTCACCAAAAATGGCACGCAGCAGCTTTTCTTCCGGTGTGAGCTGGGTTTCACCCTTCGGCGTCACTTTACCCACCAGGATATCGCCACCGCCAACTTCCGCACCGATATAAACGATGCCGGAGTCATCCAGTTTGCTTAGCGCGCTTTCACCCACGTTAGGGATATCCGAGGAAATCTCTTCACTGCCCAGTTTGGTATCACGGGCAATACAGGTGAGCTCCTGAATGTGGATGCTGGTAAAACGATCTTCCTGCACCACACGCTCTGAGACCAGGATTGAATCCTCGAAGTTATAACCGTTCCAGGGCATGAACGCGATGCGCATGTTCTGGCCCAGAGCCAGCTCGCCCATATCGACCGAAGGTCCATCGGCAAGAATATCGCCGCGAGCAACCGTTTCGCCCACATTGACAATGGAACGCTGGTTGATACAGGTGTTCTGGTTGGAACGGGTATATTTGATCAGGTTATAGATGTCGACGCCGGCATCGCCTTCTTCGACTTCATCGTCATTAACCTTGATCACGATTTTGCCCGCATCCACGCTGTCCACCGTGCCGCCGTGCCGAGCAACAACACAGACACCAGAGTCGGAGGCGACGTTGCGCTCCATTCCGGTACCGACCAACGGCTTGTCCGCACGCAGAGTCGGAACAGCCTGGCGCTGCATGTTCGAGCCCATCAAGGCACGGTTGGCGTCATCGTGTTCCAGGAACGGAATCAGCGCCGCCGCAACGGACACGACCTGACGAGGCGAAACGTCCATCAACTGGACCTCTTCCGGGCTCTTCAGGTTGAATTCGTTCTGGTGACGAACGGAAACCAGATCCTCACAAAGCTTTCCATTCTTGTCGAGCTTGGCAGACGCCTGGGCAATAACATATTCGGATTCGTTGATTGCCGACAAGAACTCTATGTCGTCGGTCACCTTGCCGTCGATCACTTTCCGGTAGGGCGTCTCGAGGAAACCGTAGCTGTTCGTACGCGAATAAGTCGCCAGCGAGTTAATCAGACCGATATTCGGCCCTTCCGGCGTCTCAATCGGGCATACCCGCCCATAATGCGTCGGGTGTACGTCACGCACCTCAAAGCCGGCACGCTCTCGCGTCAGACCACCGGGGCCCAACGCGGACACACGACGCTTGTGAGTCACTTCCGACAGCGGATTGTTCTGGTCCATGAACTGAGACAACTGCGAGGAGCCAAAGAACTCTTTGACTGCGGCAGCCACCGGTTTGGCGTTGATCAGATCCTGAGGCATCAGACCTTCACTTTCCGCCATGGACAGACGTTCTTTAACGGCCCGCTCGACGCGGACCAGCCCGACACGGAACTGGTTCTCCGCCATCTCGCCAACAGAGCGAACACGACGGTTGCCCAAGTGGTCGATGTCATCCACAGTGCCCTGACCATTGCGAATGGAGATCAGTGTTTTCAGAACATCAACGATGTCGTCGTTCGACAAAGTCCCTTCGCCGGTCTCGTCTTCACGACCAAGACGACGGTTGAACTTCATACGACCGACATAAGAGAGGTCATAGCGTTCTTGGGTAAAGAACAGATTCTGGAATAACGCTTCCGCGGACTCTTTGGTCGGTGGCTCGCCCGGGCGCATCATGCGGTAAATTTCAACCAGCGCTTCGAGCTCGGTCCGAGTCGGGTCAAGGCGCAGGGTATCGGAAATAAACGGCCCACAATCCAGCTCGTTAGTATAGAGGGTCTCAATGGTATCGATGCCCTGCTTCGCCAGAATCTCAAGAATTTCTGTGGTGATCTCGGCGTTACATTCAACCAGCAACTCACCGGTTTCCTTATCGATCACATCCCGGGCCAGAGCGCGGCCCAAAAGGTACTCGGGCGGCACGACCATCTCGTCCACGCCGGCTTTCTCCAACTGGCGGATGTGGCGAGCGGTAATACGACGCCCCTCTTCCACCAGGACCTTGCCTTTCTTGTCCTTGATATCAAACGTGGCAACATCACCGCGCAGGCGCGAGGGAACCACCTTGAACAGGAATTGGCCATCTTCGCCCAGAACAAAGCTACTGGTCTCGTAGAACATGTCCAGCATTTCCTGGGAGCTGAAACCCAGGGCGCGCAGCAGGATGGTCGCAGGCAGTTTGCGGCGACGGTCAATTCGTACGTACACCAAATCCTTCGGATCGAACTCGAAGTCCAACCATGAACCGCGGTAAGGAATCACGCGGGCGGAATAAAGCAGTTTGCCCGAGGAGTGGGTCTTGCCTTTGTCGTGATCGAAGAAGACACCGGGAGAGCGGTGCAGCTGGGACACGATCACGCGCTCGGTACCGTTGATCACAAAGGTACCATTTTCGGTCATCACGGGGATCTCACCCATGTAGACTTCTTGTTCTTTAATATCTTTGATCGCCTTGTTGGAGGAGTCGCGATCATAAATGATCAGACGAACCTTCACCCGCAGCGGAACGGCGTAAGTCACGCCACGCAGAATACATTCGTTGACATCAAACGCCGCCTTGCCGAGACTGTAGCTCACATATTCGAGGGCCGCGTTACCAGAATAACTGACGATGGGGAAAACGGAACGAAACGCCGCGTGCAGACCCATATCGGCCCGCTCTTCGGGGGTGACATCTGCTTGGGCAAATCGTCTGTACGAATCCAGCTGAATTGCCAAAAGGTAAGGAACATCCATAACATGCGGCAATTTGCCGAAGTCCTTACGGATACGTTTTTTCTCAGTGTATGAGTAAGCCATCTGTAATCCCCAGCTTGTTCACGGATCGGGCTGATTCCAGGACAAAGCGCTAGCCTCTGGAGTCGTTGCTCTACCCTGTGCTACCGGAACGTGTGTCCTCGGTAGCCAAACTATGACAAGGCGCTATTTCAGAGCCTGGTCACTACTTCGGTCGTTACCGACGACCGGAAACGGAAAAAGGCTGGCGGGCAAAAGCCCACCAGCCCCGGTCCAAATGTGACTTTGGACAACTGAAGCACGAACCCAATTACTTGAGTTCGGCAGAAGCGCCAGCGTCTTCCAGCTTCTTCTTGGCTTCTTCGGCTTCTTCTTTGGAAGCGCCTTCTTTAACAGCCTTGGGAGCGTTTTCGACCATGTCTTTGGCTTCTTTCAAGCCCAGACCAGTGATCTCGCGAACGGCCTTAATGACGTTGACTTTCTTCTCACCGAAACCGGTCAGAATCACGTCAAACTCGGTTTGCTCTTCAGCCGCGGCGCCAGCGTCACCACCACCCGGGCCAGCTACTACGGCAGCCGCAGCGCTTACGTCAAACTTCTCTTCCATTGCAGAGACCAGCTCAACAACGTCTCTGACGGACATTTCCGCAATTGCTTCGATGATATCTTCTTTACTTACAGCCATGATGCTATTCCTACAAATGTGAGCTCAGAGCTCGTGGGTTCTGTTGAAGACGGCGGTTACTTACGCCGCTTCCGCTTCTTTCTTGTCGCGAACGGCCGCAATAGTGCGGACCAGCTTGCCAGCAGCTGCTTCTTTCATCACGCTCAGCAGTTTGGACAGGGCTTCCTCGTAAGTCGGCAGAGTCGCCAACATAGAGAAATCAACCTGTTCGCCTTCAAAGGCGGCCAATTTGATCTGCATTTGCTCATTGCTTTTCGCGAACTCCTTTAGGATGCGGGCGCCCGCACCGGGGTGTTCGTTGGAAAAAGCAATCAGGGTCGGTCCTACGAAGCTCTCATTGAGGCATTCGTAATCGGTACCCTCGAGCGCGCGACGGGCCAACGTATTGCGCACGACTTTCATCCAAACGCCGTGTTCGCGGGCCTCTTTGCGCAGAGTGGTCATGTCGCTTACGGTAACGCCGCGAGAATCGGCGACAACCGCAGACAGAGCACTCTTCGCAGCTTCCTGGACTTCAGCGACAATCGCTTTTTTGCCTTCAAGTCCTAATGCCACGGGATTTCTCCTGGGTTTGACGGTTCGGGGCAACCCCTTGCGTCGTTAACAACAACCAGCGTCAGACCAACCGCGCCCGACGCCCTCATTTCGGTGATATTCTTTCCCCCGGCATTGCCGGGACGGGTCCCACCATCTGCGTAGGCTGAAATATTAAGAACGGCATCTTGCAACACCGATCGCCTACGGTCTTTGACAGCCTGCGCCGAAGCGCAGACCCCAAAGCTCTTTGTGCCTCGGGCTTAAACCGCCAGAGACGACTGATCGATAACCAGGCCGGGGCCCATGGTGGTGCTCAGAGAGATCTTCTTGAGATACACACCTTTGGCCGTGGACGGCTTGGCTTTTTTCAAATCGTTGATCAGGGCTTCCAGGTTTTCTTTGATCGCTTGCGCGTCAAAAGACACCTTACCAATCCCGCCGTGAACTATACCGCCCTTCTCGGCGCGATAGCGCACCTGGCCGGCCTTGGCGTTCTTCACTGCCGTAGCCACGTCCGGGGTGACGGTGCCGGTCTTGGGATTCGGCATCAGGCCACGGGGGCCCAAAATTTGACCCAGCTGACCCACAACGCGCATTGCGTCCGGGCTGGCGACCACTACGTCGAAATCCATCTGACCGGCTTTGACCTGCTCGGCCAGATCTTCCATACCAACGATGTCTGCACCGGCTGCCTTTGCCGCTTCGGCGTTAGCACCCTGGGTAAAAACAGCAACGCGAACGTCTTTGCCCGTTCCGTGAGGCAGCGTGGTAGCACCACGAACCACTTGGTCGGATTTGCGCGGATCGACACCCAGGTTAATGGAAACATCAAAGGTTTCCGGAAACTTGACGGCGGACAGCTCTTTGAGCAGGGCAACCGCTTCTTCGAAGCTGTACTGTTTGGTCGCGTCCACTTTTTCATTGATGGCGCGCTGACGTTTACTCAATTTAGCCATGTTACACGCCCTCCACATCAAGACCCATGGCACGGGCAGAGCCCGCGATGGTGCGCACTGCAGCGTCCATATCCGCCGCAGTCAGATCCGGCATTTTGGTGGTCGCGATTTCCTCGAGCTGCTCGCGAGTCACTTTGCCCACTTTGTCGGTATTGGGCTTGCCACTACCAGACTTGATGCCAGCGGCCTTTTTCAACAGGAAGGACGCCGGGGGCGTCTTCATGGTGAAGGTGAAGCTGCGGTCGCTGTAAACGCTGATTACAACCGGTACCGGAGCGCCCGCTTCAAGGTCCTGAGTCTGTGCGTTGAACGCTTTACAGAACTCCATGATGTTGACGCCGTGCTGACCCAGTGCGGGACCTACCGGCGGACTCGGGTTTGCCTTACCGGCTGCGACTTGCAGCTTGATATAGGCAGATACTTTCTTAGCCATACAATCACTCCTCAGATGGGTGTTAGCGCCTCGAGAATGCCTTGGCAGGGCATTCTGTCGCTGGCTCCCCGCTCCGGACGATACTTATCGTCCGGAGACACGAAAACCTTCCTTCGCCCGCAGGCAAAGAAAGGTAAAAACTATGTCGCCTTCCTGGCGCCTAAACTCCCAAACCCGGCTCAGGTCTTCTCGACCTGGCCAAACTCAAGCTCAACCGGGGTTGAGCGTCCAAAAATCAGAACAGCGACGCGAAGACGGCTTTTCTCGTAGTTCACTTCTTCAACGACACCATTGAAGTCATTAAACGGACCGTCAATAACACGCACCATTTCCCCTGGCTCGAAAATCGTTTTCGGCTTGGGTTTCTCAATTGAGTCATCAACGCGCTGCAGAATTGCCTGAGCTTCCTTTTCGGTAATCGGGGCCGGCTGGTCAGCCTTGCCACCAATAAAGCCCATCACTCTCGGAGTATCTTTTACCAAGTGCCAGGTATCGTCGTTGAGCTCCATCTGCACCAGCACATACCCCGGGAAGAACTTGCGTTCGCTTTTGCGCTTTTGACCACCGCGCATCTCGACAACTTCTTCAGTAGGAACCAGAATCTCACCGAAGAACTCTTCCATCTTATTGAGCTCAACACGCTCCTTAAGGGAAGAGGCAACCTTCTTTTCAAAACCGGAATAGGCGTGCACTACATACCAACGTTTTGCCATTTATCACCTACCCAATAATCAGGGATGCCACCCAGCCAAAAAAGGTATCCAGCAACCAGAGAATGATCGACATAACAATCACCACGGCGATCACAATCAGCGTGGTCTGGTTGGTCTCCCGGCGCGAAGGCCAAACCACTTTGCGCACTTCAACCATTGACTCACGCAACAGCCGCCACAGACCGGCACCTTTCTCGGTTTGCAGAGCGATCAAAATGGCTACCGCGGCAACCACCAGCAGACCGAGCACGCGATACAGCAAAGGCTCGGCTGAGAAATGCGAATTTCCAACAACCCCAACCGCAATCAGACCGATAACCAGCAGCCACTTCAGTGGATCAAGCCGGTACTCTTTGGTTTCGGTTTTTGTATTCATAGGCTGTTGAAACCTTATCGCACTGTAAAGATGGCAGGCCAGGAGGGACTCGAACCCCCAACAGCCGGTTTTGGAGACCGGTGCTCTACCAATTGAACTACTGGCCTGTAACTTTTGACGGGAACAGGGGCTCTAATGAGCCCCTGCCACAACTACACTTATTACCAGGCTTACTCGATGATCTTGGAGACCACGCCAGCGCCTACGGTACGACCGCCTTCACGAACCGCGAAGCGCAGACCTTCTTCCATCGCTACCGGATGA
>NZ_AUHU01000020.1:0-12500 GCF_000423345.1 Marinimicrobium agarilyticum DSM 16975 | reverse complement strand
TAGCTCACTAGTCGAGTCGGCCTGCGCGGAAGATGTAACGGGGCTCAAACTGGTAACCGAAGCTGCGGATGCAACTTGTTGCATGGTAGGGGAGCGTTCTGTACGCCTGCGAAGGTGAGTCGAGAGGCTTGCTGGAGGTATCAGAAGTGCGAATGCTGACATGAGTAACGATAATGGGAGTGAAAAACTCCCACGCCGGAAGACCAAGGGTTCCTGTCCAACGCTAATCGGGACAGGGTTAGTCGGCCCCTAAGGTGAGGCCGAAAGGCGTAATCGATGGGAAACAGGTTAACATTCCTGTACTTCTCTTTACTGCGATGGAGGGACGGAGAAGGCTAGGCCAGCGCGGCGTTGGTTGTCCGCGTTTAAGGTTGTAGGCTGAGATCTTAGGTAAATCCGGGATCTTAAGGCCGAGAACTGACGACGAGCACCCTTTTTAGGGCGCGAAGTGGTTGATGCCATGCTTCCAAGAAAAGCTTCTAAGCTTCAGGTAAAGAGAAACCGTACTCGAAACCGACACAGGTGGTCAGGTAGAGAATACCAAGGCGCTTGAGAGAACTCGGGTGAAGGAACTAGGCAAAATGGTACCGTAACTTCGGGAGAAGGTACGCTGCCGACGGTGAAGGGCTTGCCCCGTAAGCTGTTGGCAGCCGAAGTGACCAGGTGGCTGCGACTGTTTATTAAAAACATAGTACTCTGCGAACACGTAAGTGGAAGTATAGGGTATGACGCCTGCCCGGTGCCGGAAGGTTAAATGATGGGGTTAGCTTCGGCGAAGCTCTTGATTGAAGCCCCGGTAAACGGCGGCCGTAACTATAACGGTCCTAAGGTAGCGAAATTCCTTGTCGGGTAAGTTCCGACCTGCACGAATGGCGTAACGATGGCCACGCTGTCTCCACCCGAGACTCAGTGAAATTGAAATCGCTGTTAAGATGCAGTGTACCCGCGGCTAGACGGAAAGACCCCGTGAACCTTTACTATAGCTTTACACTGAACTCTGAGCCTATTTGTGTAGGATAGGTGGGAGGCTTTGAAGCGCTAACGCCAGTTAGCGTGGAGCCACCCTTGAAATACCACCCTGGTATGTTTGGGGTTCTAACGCCGGTCCCTTATCGGGATCGCGGACAGTGTATGGTGGGTAGTTTGACTGGGGCGGTCTCCTCCCAAAGCGTAACGGAGGAGCACGAAGGTTGGCTAATCCTGGTCGGAAATCAGGAGGTTAGTGTAATGGCACAAGCCAGCTTAACTGCGAGACAGACACGTCGAGCAGGTACGAAAGTAGGTCATAGTGATCCGGTGGTTCTGTATGGAAGGGCCATCGCTCAACGGATAAAAGGTACTCCGGGGATAACAGGCTGATACCGCCCAAGAGTTCACATCGACGGCGGTGTTTGGCACCTCGATGTCGGCTCATCACATCCTGGGGCTGAAGCCGGTCCCAAGGGTATGGCTGTTCGCCATTTAAAGTGGTACGCGAGCTGGGTTTAGAACGTCGTGAGACAGTTCGGTCCCTATCTGCCGTGGGCGTTGGAGATTTGAGAAGAGTTGTTCCTAGTACGAGAGGACCGGAATGAACGAACCTCTGGTGTTCGGGTTGTCATGCCAATGGCATTGCCCGGTAGCTACGTTCGGACGGGATAACCGCTGAAAGCATCTAAGCGGGAAGCCTCCTTCAAGATGAGATCTCCCTGGAGCTTCGAGCTCCCTTAAGGGCCCTGGAAGACGACCAGGTTGATAGGCTGGGTGTGGAAGCGCCGCGAGGCGTTGAGCTAACCAGTACTAATTGCCCGTGAGGCTTGACCATATAACAGAGACGACTGCACAGCCGGACGTTTGTGTGAGGTAGACAATCGTTGCAATGTATAACTTACTGTTTCACCCCCTATTTGGGTCGATCAAGGTACGCCGAATGGCGATAAAACCTTCGAGCCCAAGCCAGTTTGCTTGACGATCATAGCGAGTTGGAACCACCTGATCCCATTCCGAACTCAGAAGTGAAACGACTTAGCGCCGATGGTAGTGTGGGGTCTCCCCATGTGAGAGTAGGTCATCGTCAAGCTCTTAAAGTGAAATACCCCGAATCAGCAATGGTTCGGGGTATTTTTTTATGGGGCCCGCACAAGTTCGAGGCGCTTGCCGATGCCCTGCGGTCATGGTGATGGGCCACATCCGTGTGGCCCACCCCCTGCGGGGCGCCCCTTCGGGCGTCGTCTTCGGCATCCTGCCTTCGACTCAAGCTCTTAAATTAAAACGCCCTGTAGTTAGCTCTGCAGGGCGTTTTTCTTGTGCGCAGAAAAATCCCCGTCCCCACCCCTTATCTCTTACTTCCCCTTAAAATTGCTACACTATGGCATTGGTCTGCCGGGTCGATTTAGTAGATAAAACTATTTTTATATGTTATAAATTCGACATCTGGCACCGTAAATTTCCATTGATGGCAAAGTATTCGGTTGAGTTCGCAGAACTCGCCATCAGGTTGTTCCAGTTAAATGATAAGAGAGCCAATAAGATGCAAAAACCCAATCTGACTTGTTCACTGTCCACCTTGATTCTTGGAAGTCTGTTGACCCTTGGCTGCCAGGCAGATACCACAGAGAGCCCAACTGGGAAAGCTCTCGAGCCCTGGCAGCAGGCTCAGAAGACTGAAGTCTGGGAGCCCGTTCCACGAAAGGTTGAAGCGCCTGCGGATGGTGCGCCTTCGGATGCCATCGTATTGTTTGATGGCACGGATTTGAGTGAATGGGAAGGCGAGAGTGGCGGCGAGCCGACCTGGATACTGGATGAAGGGGCGATGACCGTAGCGCGAAAAACGGGCGGCATTCGTACCAAGCGTGATTTCTGTGACATTCAGCTCCATCTGGAATGGCGTGCTCCGTCGGATATCGAGGGGATGGATGGCCAGAATCGTGGCAATAGTGGCGTGTTCCTACAGGGACGGTATGAGGTGCAGGTGCTGGACTCGTACAACAACAAAACCTACCCCAACGGCCAAGCGGCTTCCATCTACAAGCAGCATATTCCTCTGGTCAACGCTACTCGCCCGCCGGGTGACTGGCAGACCTATGACATTATTTATCAGGCGCCGGAGTTTGCGGAGTCCGGCGCTCTGCAGACACCTGCTTACGTCACGGTCCTTCACAACGGCGTACTGGTCCAGAACCATGTGGAAATTCAGGGAGCCACCGAGTGGATTGGCGAACCGAGCTACGATGAGGCTCACGGGTGTGCGCCGATCCACTTGCAGGATCATGATGCGGCAGTGAGCTTCCGCAATATTTGGGTGCGCGAGTTGTAACGTTTTTAGAGGTCAGCTCCCCCAAGCAGGGCACTTCGCCCCGGTTGTCGCACACACCGGGGCTTTTTGTCGCGCCGCGAGCACGACATATTATCAAACAAGGCAGTCGCCGCTTGATTGAGGTAAAACATGCGCAAAAAAATAATAGCTAGGTTCGGTCGATACGCCTTAGTGGCGTTGTCTGTGGCTGGTCTTTCGGCGATGTCTCATGCCCAAGCCCCCGCAACGTATTTTTCTGACGCTTCCGGCTGGCAATCGACCAGTAAAGTGGTCGTGGTATCCGACAGCGATTCGCTTGAAGTGGTGAGCGCGGAATCGCCGGAAAATACACTGCTTGTGTCGGTTGAACCCGATGCTGAGCCGCTTGTGACGAAGGAGTCCTTTGGCGATTCGGTGCTGAGTTTCGAGATTTTATTCTCTGAGGACGCGCGCGCTGGATTGTATCTTCAGGGGCGTTATGAAATCGTGCTGAGGCCATCCAAAGCAACTGACCAAGCCTTGACGGTTGACTCCATGGGTGCCTTGGCGCCGCGCTGGGATGAAAGCAGGGACCCTAAAGCGTATGCGGGCGTTATTCCCATGTCTCGTGCGGGCAAATCTGCCGGTGAATGGCAGACAGTGAGTGCTCGCTTCCGGGCGCCACGTTACAACGAGGCGGGGCAGAAAGTGGAGTCTGCGTTGCTTCTGGAAGTGCGGATCAACGGTGAGCTGGTCCAGCGCAATACGATTGCGACCGGCTTCACCCAAGGTGCCATCAACGCCTGGGAGACAACATCCGGCCCTCTCATGCTGCGTTTACATGGGGGGAGCGTCGCTATCCGCGATCTACAGTTGGCGCACGCCGACTTCGAAAACATCGCACTGCCGACAGAGTCCGGTGGTGATACGAATGAAGAATCTCTCCAGGATTTTGTCGATCTCGGAGAGAAGAGATTCAAATCCCTGGGGTGCACCTCCTGCCACGCGATCAATCAGGGCGAAGCTTCGGTTCGGGCCGGTCCGAACCTCTACGGCCTGTTTCAGCGGGAGCCCCGGGATCGAGTGGTGAAGCAGGGCGAGTCCGATACACGTTTCACGTTAAAGGCGGATCGGAGCTATCTACACAGCAGTGTCCGTATGCCTGATAGTGAGCTTGCGATTGGGGAGCAGGGCGCGAAGAAAGGTCAGGTTTTTCAGCCCATCATGCCCGCGTACTCCAAAGATACTCTGAGCGACAGCGAGCTGGATGCCATCGGCGCTTACCTCAAAACGTTGAACCCCCTGCAGAATCAGGGCCCGGTTGTGCATCTGGTGGAAGAGGGCGGGCCGGTTGCCTATGATCCTTTGACGGACGGTCTGCAAAAACTGGTATTGGATAACGTTGAGATCCAACGCGGTCCCATGCCCGACACCTCTGGGCGGGCGGTCCATGTCGGGCTGCCTAATGGTGTGAATTACAGTTTTGATCCACGGGTTCTTGGTGTGGTGAAGCTTTGGCAGGGCGGCTTCCTGGATATGTCTGGGGAGTTGACAAACCGCGGCGGTGCCGGCCTGAACATGGGGTACAACAGCCGCGAAATTGACTTCGGTGATGCGAAGGTACTCTTTGCTCCGCTTTTACCCAGTGGGGAAGTGGTCGACTTCTCCTTCAAAGAGGCCGTCTTTCAGGATTTTGAGACCATACGGGCCTCGCTTTACTCCGAGCAGGACCACCTCGAAAAGCTCGCGGCGATTGATGCCCGATTCGAGGGTTACACACTTAACTCCCAAAAAGCCCGGAGCGTTCCGGCCTTTCATTTCCGGGTCGGTTCGAATCAACTCCAGGTTGCGACAGACATTGGCACTGACGGCACGCTCACGATGACGGTCGATGGTGAGCTTGATGCTCCTCAGTCTTTTCAGTTGGCCACCGATGTACTCAATGCACTAAGGGTATCAGTGGGTAAAGTCGAGGACGGCATATGGACGCTTCCGAAGGCCACCACCATGCCGGCGACTCTGACTGCCCAGCTGGAGCTCTCTGAGAATCCCTGGCGGCCGCCGGAAACGGATTTTGGTTACGAAACACAGCCGCTCAAAGTTGTGCCATCGGAGGCGGCACTGCTAAACGGCTATACCATTGAGGATTACCTGCCGCCCAAGGATAACTATGGTCGGGATTTGTTGTTCGAGGCTTTGGGTATCGCGGTGGCGGAGGACGGTACCATCGTCGTGGCCACCCGCAATGCGGGCATATGGCGTATTGTCGATGGTCAGTGGCAATTGTTTGCCGAGGGTATGTTCGACAGCCTGGGCGTTGTGATCGAGGACAAGAAAGGTCTCGACTTGGTAGTGGGTCAGAAGGCCGAGCTTACCCGCGTGCGGGACACCAACGGGGATGGACGGGCGGATCGTTTTGAGACGTTGTTTGACGGTTTCGGCTACCATAGCAACTACCACACATACCTTCATGGTCCGGTCAAAGGCAAGGACGGCGCCTATTATTTTGGCCTCAACCTGGCTCACACCGATGAGGCGGTCTACAAGGCGGATGGCCTTTATATGGGAAGCCAGGGTGGTTTTAGCGGTTGGGCTTTTCGAGTCACAACAGATGGAGAGGCGACTCCCTGGGCGAGTGGCCTTCGAAGCGCCGCTGGATGGACTCGCGGGCCGGACGGAGAGATCTGGATAACCGAGAACCAGGGCGAATTTGTCGGCACCTCCAAGCTGTTCGTTTTGAAGAAGGATGCTTTCTACGGCCATCCGTCCAGCTTGGTAGACATGCCGGGCATGACCCCGGACTCTCCCGAAATTGAATGGGAAAACGTGTGGGAGGAGCGCGCGCAGGAGCGTCTGCTCATGCCCCAGAATCTCCTGGCCAACTCTCCCGGACACCCGGTGTGGGATCTTACCGAAGGGCAGTTTGGGCCTTTTGCCGGGCAAATGCTGATTGGGGATCAAACCCAGTCCAATCTGTTTCGGGTGGCGCTTGAGACCTTGCCAGACGGCACCATCCAGGGCGCGGCCATGCCCTTTGCCCGGGATTTGGCGTCGGGTGCAATGCGGCCGGTTTTTCTGCCGGACGGAAGCCTTCTGCTCGGCCAAACCGGTCGAGGCTGGCAGGCCAAGGGCGGCCATGTCGCCAGCTTGCAACGAATTGTTTGGACGGGAGAACGGGCGCCTTTGGCTATTGAGCGCATGGTCGCAACCGACTCTGGTTTCGAGGTGCACTTTACTCGACCGCTGCCTTCAATGGTGTCAGAGACCTCCTTGCAGGAGGCCTTATCGTTGTCCTCCTGGACCTATCGGGACGCCCCGGATTATGGTTCGGAGCGCCTGGCGGTGAGAGACGAGGCCGTTTCAGAAATGACGCTGGATGAGGCCCGACAAGTGCTCTATGTGACGTTGTCGACTACGGAGGTGCCAAAGGTACACCCGCAGCAAACCGCCCGGGTCTACCACTTGGTGATGGATTCAGAGGTACTTCAGCGGGATCACGCCACTGTGCCCATGAGCGCCTTTTATACGTTGCATCGCTTTCCCTCCGAAGCGTCACAGTAGCGCTGAAAGTGCACCAGGGACGGTGCCATCTGGATTTTCCTCTCCAGGTTTGCTTAGATGCGCTCCTCACCGACCGTATTGAGTGATGAGCTTATGAGCACCGCAACCGGCCTGCTGACCATCGATTTGGCGGCCGTTCGCGCCAATTGGCGCACTGTCTGTCAGCATCTCTCCGAGCGGCCCGCCGCCGTTCTCAAGGCTGATGCCTATGGTTTAGGCGCCGAGCCGGTCGGCAACAGCTTGTATCGGGCTGGCTGTCGTGAATTTTTTTTCGCCACCCTCGAGGAAGCCCTGGCTGCACGAAGCTATTTGCCCGAGGACACTCATCTGTACATCCTTGGCGGCGTGAGACCGGGTGAGGAGTCTGAGTGTCTCAATGCGGGGCTGGTACCCGTTCTATACAGCCTGGCCGCGATTGATCGTTGGGCGAAGGTGTGTCAGCAGGCCGATACAAAAGCACCCTCCGTCATCAAGGTTGATACAGGCATGACCCGCCTGGGGTTGAGCCTTTACGACTGGGAGCAGTTGAGGGCGGCTCCCGACCGCCTACGAGCCTGTCACCCCAGCGTTGTGATGAGCCATCTCGCCTGTGCCGACGAGTGGGGACATCCCATGAATCGAGAGCAGCAGCGACGTTTCGCGGTGATTGCGGTCCAGGCGCGAGCGCTGTTGCCGGGCGTACGGTGCAGTCTGGCCAATTCTTCCGGCATTTTTCTGGGGCGTGATTGGCATTTTGATATGGCCCGCCCCGGTGCATCCCTATACGGATTTGACCCTCATTTGGGAAGGGAGCCCAGGATGCATCCGGTCGTTCAACTGGCGCTGCCCGTACTGCAGTGGCGGGAGCTGCGAAGCGAGGCTGCCGTCGGCTACGGGGCGACGACCAAGGTGCCCGCCGGGCGGCAGTTGGCGATTGTGGCGGGTGGGTATGCGGACGGCTTGAATCGAACCATCGGGAGAGTGGGTGGCCAGGGGTACCTGGGAGAGACTCGGGTGCCGGTGGTCGGTCGTATTTCCATGGATACGACCATTTTTGACGTGACAGATGCCATGCTGACCTCACCGGCAGAATCCGCCTGGATCCAAGTGTTGGATCATCGCCTGACGGTGGCCGAGGTCTCCCATCGTATTGACGCTCTCGGTTATGAAGTACTCACTAGCCTGGCCGGGCGTTACCGTCGCGTTTATCGAGATGAGGTTGCCAAATGATTCGGGACGAGCAAAGCCTGAGCCGCCTGCTGGCTCGACTGGCCGATGGTGACTATCACTCCGGTGATGAGCTGGGCGAATGCCTGGGTGTCAGCCGTGCGGCCGTTTGGAAGCAGCTGCGTAAGCTCGATGATCTGGGGCTCGAACTGGAGTCGGTCCGGGGGAAGGGGTATCGCCTTGCTGGTGGTCTGGAAATGCTCGATCCGCAAAAGCTAAGAAGCGCCCTGAGTGCAGAAACGCTCTCGGTCGTTAGTGCGCTCGATATTCTCACCACCACCGACTCGACCAATAGCCGCGCTTTGGAGCGGGCGGCTGAGGGGCGGACGGGCTATGTCTGCCTGGCGGAGCACCAGAGCGCGGGTCGGGGGCGAAGGGGGCGCACCTGGGTTAGCCCCTTCGGACGCAACCTGTACCTCTCTCTTGGCTGGTCTTTCGAGGGGGGCGCATCGCAACTGGAGGGGCTGAGTCTGGCGGTGGGCGTGGCGCTTTGCCAGGTGCTGGAGCGCCACGGCCTGACGGGGTTGGCACTCAAGTGGCCCAATGATGTGCTTTGGCGCGGGAAGAAGCTGGCCGGCATATTGTTGGAAATGGCGGGTGATCCCGCGGGAGCTTGTCACGTCGTGGTCGGCGTAGGAATGAATCTGGCTATGCCCCCGGAAGCGGCCAAGCAAATTGAACAGCCTTGGGTGGATCTCGGTAGCGTTTGCGACCAGGAGTCTTGTCAGTGGCCAGAGCGAAACGCCTTGGCCGCTTCATTGATAGAGCGCTTGGTGTCATTGTTATCACACTATCATCGGACCGGTTTTTCCCATTGGCGCCAAGAGTGGCAGGGTCGGGACGCCTTCTCCGGTCGTCCGGTTCGGCTCAGCTCCGGCACAAGAGTGCTGGAGGGCATTGCCCGTGGTGTGGATGAAACCGGGGCCCTGCGGTTGGATGTCAATGGAGAGCTGGTGCGCTGTCACGGCGGCGAGCTGTCAATGAGAGCTGTGTCATGATTCTGGAAATTGACTGGGGAAATACCCGGTTTAAATGGCGCCTCAGAAACGAATCCGTTACTCTGGCCGCCGGAGCGGTTGACGCTTCCGATCGCGCTGTAATCCAGTCGGCGTTGATCCGCTGTACTCGACCGGCGGCCCTGTTTGTCGCCAGCGTTCGTCCCTCTGAAGACGAGCAATGGCTGAAAGACTGGACACTCAAGACGTGGCAGCTGGTGCCCTGCTTTGCGCTGGCCAAGCCCCAGCAAGGCGGTGTGCGGTGTGGGTATTCCGACCCTGCCAGCCTTGGACCGGATCGCTGGGTGGCGCTTCTGGCGGCATGGCACAAAATGGCGCGGCCCCTGATCCTGGTTCAGGCCGGCACCGCTCTGACGGTAGATCTCGTTGACGGCGCTGGTCAACACCTTGGAGGCTACATTGGCCCCGGTTGGCGGCTGATGCATCGCTCTCTATCTCGTGATACCGCCCGAGTTCGCGTTGCCACCGAGCCCTTTCCTGCCTCCGGTGTGTTGCCCGGGAGAAGTACGGCATCGGCGGTGAGCTCGGCCCTGGAGGCCATGGGGCTGGGCCTGATTCGTACCGCGCGGGAGCAGTTGGTCGATCAGTCGCCGGCCATTGTGCTGGCCGGCGGGGATGCCGAGCGGTTTCACCCTCACTTTCCTGAGGCCACGCTCTGGCCGGATATTGTTTTGGATGGGTTGTCATTGGCTTGCGCCGAGACCGGCGGAGGTAGCGCTCAACAGGGGCAATGACATGTGTTTAGAGTTTTTGGGGTAAAGGGGATATGCGCGCCATATTCGCAGTCTTGGTAATAGCAAACCTGTTACTGCTGTCTCTACGCTGGATTTCCCCGTCGCAGATGGAGGGGCCTGCGCAGAGTCGCGCCCCATCGTTTCAGGGGGCAGCCTCTCTGAGGCTTCTTAACGAAGCCGAAGGGGGTGCGCTCACGGCATCTGTCGGGCGGCAGAGTGGGCGGTCTTCGTCGCGGAGCCGCCCGTCCGAGGGAAGTCGGCCCTTGTGCGAGTGGTTGGGCCCATTTGCCTCACCTGCGGAGGCAGACGCGCTTCAGCAGCGACTTGGAGCGCTGGACGTCTCGGCGGATCGGCGGGCCCTCGAGGTTTCCGATGGTCTAGGCTACTGGGTGCACCTGCCTCCCGAGCTGTCCCAGCGGGCCGCCTTACAAAAGCTGCACGAACTCCAGGCCAAAGACATCGACAGCTACGTGATACCCCGGGGAGAGCTCGAAAACGGCATCTCGTTTGGAATGTTCAGTCGCGAACCGCTCGCCACCGCTCGTCGGGATGAGTTGGTGGCAATGGGATACGACGCCAACATCCATGAAATAGAGCGGACTCATCGCGAGATCTGGCTGGCAATGCCTGTGAGGGACGCCGAAGCCTTATCGGAAAGCCTTTGGGAGGAGTTGCTTGCCACTGCTCCCGAGCTGGGGCGCCGACAAAATTTCTGCTCAGGTGTTGCGTCTGAGTAAAAGTTTCTCTAGAATCCCGCCTCCACGTTGAGACGTGGTCAGGTGAAGTGCTGGCGTAGCTCAGTTGGTAGAGCAGCTGACTTGTAATCAGCCGGTCGGGGGTTCGACTCCTCTCGCCAGCTCCACTTAACCTGAGTTCTTGTCTGTAACTGTGTGAAAATATTGAATTTTCAGTTGACAGTCAGGGGCTTGAGCCGGACAATGCCGGCTGCTTTTTGGCAGGGGTTCCCGAGTGGCCAAAGGGATCAGACTGTAAATCTGACGCGCAAGCTTCGGAGGTTCGAATCCTCCCCCCTGCACCATATTTTAGCCTGCTTTCCCTGAGGGGTGGCTAAAAGCCTGGCAAGAGCAGGCAAAGCGTCAAGTGAGCCGCAGAATGCGGGCCCAAGCTGCGGGCATAGTTCAATGGTAGAACCTCAGCCTTCCAAGCTGATGATGCGGGTTCGATTCCCGCTGCCCGCTCCATCCGGTTGGTGGTGTTCAGGTTGCCCGAGGCGACTTGGTTTGTTTGGCTCGAAAGCTTTGCTGGGTCGAAAGGTTTAAAGGCTGATGTAGCTCAGTTGGTAGAGCACACCCTTGGTAAGGGTGAGGTCGGCAGTTCAAATCTGCTCATCAGCTCCATTTTTACTGCGGAGATGCTGTCTCTGCAGTTGAGTTTTGTCTGAGTATCCGTTGTCCTTGTGGCGCTTTGTCGCGTTGGCAGAGCCCTGAGTGCGCGGAATGGTTAATCCATCTGTATAGCTTGACTGTGAGGAGGCGCTCGCAATGGCGAAGGAAAAATTTGAACGCAAAAAGCCCCACATCAACGTGGGCACCATCGGTCACGTTGACCACGGTAAAACCACGCTGACCGCGGCGCTGACGCGCGTGTGCTTCGAAGCCTGGGGTAGTGGTTCAGCCATGGCCTTTGACGGTATCGACAATGCACCGGAAGAGCGTGAGCGTGGTATCACCATCGCGACTTCTCACGTTGAGTACGACTCACCGACCCGTCACTACGCCCACGTAGACTGCCCGGGCCACGCCGACTATGTGAAGAACATGATCACCGGTGCGGCACAGATGGATGGCGCGATTCTGGTATGTGGCGCGACTGACGGCCCGATGCCGCAGACTCGCGAGCACATCCTGCTGTCCCGTCAGGTCGGTGTTCCGTTCATTGTGGTCTTCCTGAACAAGGCAGACCTGTTGGCGGAAGACTGTGGTGGCGTAGGCACCGAGGAATACAACGAAATGCTGGAGCTGGTCGAGATGGAGCTGCGTGAGCTGCTGTCCGACTACGACTTCCCGGGCGACGACACGCCGATCATTGCCGGTTCTGCCTTGATGGCACTGAACGGTGAAGATGACAACGAGCTGGGCACCAGTGCGGTCAAGAAGCTGGTTGAGTGCCTGGATGAGTACATTCCGGAGCCCGAGCGTGCGATTGATCAGCCGTTCCTGATGCCGGTAGAAGATGTGTTCTCCATCTCTGGTCGCGGTACGGTTGTGACTGGTCGTGTCGAGCGCGGCATCGTGAAGGTGGGCGAAGAGCTGGAAATCGTTGGCCTGAAGGACACCACCAAGACCGTTTGTACCGGTGTTGAGATGTTCCGCAAGATGCTGGACGAAGGTCGTGCGGGTGAGAACGTCGGTGTTCTGCTGCGTGGTACCAAGCGTGACGAAGTTGAGCGTGGCCAGGTTCTGGCGAAGCCGGGTTCTGTTACCCCGCACGCGAAGTTCGAAGGCGAAGTGTACGTGCTGTCCAAAGACGAAGGTGGCCGTCACACGCCGTTCTTCAAGGGCTATCGTCCGCAGTTCTACTTCCGCACCACCGACGTGACAGGCGCTTGTGAGCTGCCTGAAGGCGTTGAGATGGTTATGCCGGGCGATAACGTGAAGATGAACGTGACTCTGATTCATCCGGTAGCGATGGAAGAAGGTCTGCGCTTCGCGGTTCGTGAAGGCGGTCGTACCGTAGGCGCTGGCGTGGTCTCCAAGATCATCGAGTAAG
>NZ_AUHU01000019.1 GCF_000423345.1 Marinimicrobium agarilyticum DSM 16975 | reverse complement strand
CATTCAGCGAACGATGGCATGAGTCCAGTTGCGTTCGAGGAAAAGGCGGCACTGGCCGCATAGTTAGGGTGTCTACTTTTTGTGGGGAACACTAGCATACATGGAGATAGACGAATGATTCATGACGATGACCACCTGCTAGAGGTTTCTAATGAGGTGTCTCAGAAACTCCAAGAGATTCAGGATTATCTCGGTGACAGGAATCATGATAATGCGAAGATTCGCTTTCCGTACGGATACATCCGACGTTGCGACACTCACAGACAGAGATACTCATTCTTAAGCTGCGAAATACTGAAAAGCAATATTTCTTACGCCCTTCTGTCTACCGATATTACCCGTTGGTTGCTAAATCGAACAAATGTTATTGGTACAGGGCAGGAAATGCTTATCAAGCAAGGAGTATCTGTGGTAGGTAACATAGTTGAGTCTGTAACAAAAAACTATCTTCAGGG
The DNA here is from genome assembly GCF_000423345.1 of Marinimicrobium agarilyticum DSM 16975. GTDB lineage: Bacteria > Pseudomonadota > Gammaproteobacteria > Pseudomonadales > Cellvibrionaceae > Marinimicrobium > Marinimicrobium agarilyticum. The sequence continues at coordinate 21,122 of NZ_AUHU01000019.1, read as the reverse complement.
GAACGGTGGCCGCAACAGCTACAAAAGGCGAACCGAAATCCTGGTCGAACGAGAGATCATAGACCAAGCATTAAAAAACGAGCTAGATTGGCTCTGGGATCAACGAAATAATATACACATTGTTTTAGTGGCAGACCGGGAATATCAAAGATATTCTTTGCCAGATTACAACCGATCAATCAGAGCGCTCCATAACTTGCGTAATTCCTTGAGCGAAAATGGACCTCTTAATGGTTAACAAAGCGTTGGTGTCGGGGTGGTCTTCCGTTGCACTATAAACCATCCACAAAGCGTGCGCCCCAAGGTGATCGCACTAATTCCGCTTTCGACCCAAAGCGGACATTGATGATTGCATTAAGATATTAAGAGGGGCTTTATGTCGAAACCGATTTCGTTTGGAAATTTTCAATTTAGAACAAAGAAATCTGCGACAGAAGAGGTTCGTCGTCGAATTAATAAATATGAATTTGGCGATAAACTAAATATAGAGGATGAACTATTCTTTACATCTCTATTTACGCTGCATTCAGAATACAAAAATAAAAAAGGCGTAGGAATAGATCATATAAAAGTTGAAAGAGATTTCCACAACAATAGATGTCTTTATATCCATCGAGTAGACGGCTCTAAAGTAGATTGTAGCTGGACTCATTGCATACGGCCAGCGCCCCAAAAGTCAATTGTTTCGATAGCTTTTCGGAGGGCTGTAAAAGACATTATAACCTCCTTCAAAAGGGAGCAACTGGCATTCGTCAAATCATGTCCTGAATTAGGTACAGATTTATCAATGAGTAATAGCCATGCATCCTATACAGGAGCTAGCTTTGAAAATCTGGTCGACGATTTTTTAAACCTCAATAATTTGACATATGAATCAATTACATTGACCAATCCAGCACCGGGAGATGAGGATCAGAGAGGCATCATTTCAAACCCAGAAATAATTAATAAGTGGATTGAATATCACTATAAAAATGCCTCAATAATGATTCTTAGCAAGGAAGCAAACCTTAGAAAGCTAAAACAACAACTCCTCGATTTTAAACCTGCGGAAAGCATATAAGATGACAGACGCTTTATCTTTTGGGGAAGAACATACAGATTCAGAATGGGATTGTTCATACTTCCAGCTAAATGTTCCCGCCTCTACGTTAGAAAAAATCTCCCTATGCCATGTTCATGTATCTAATCTTTCAAAACTGGCAAACGAGCTAGCCAAGTCGGTTATGGATAAATCCTGGATAATGGAATTAGATGAAGGGGTTGCATTAGCATATCAGCAAACCGTCGAGGAGACTGCAGAAGCCCTGACAGAGATTTTTAGTAGCGATACCCATGTAAATAATGAAGGCATCAGCGGAGAGTTTGGAGAAATAATGGTTTCGATGGGCGCATCACGAGCATTAGAATTTGTCTTCAGCCACTTATCTCTACCCATAGCGGAGCTATGGAAGCCAAAATTAAAGGGGAACGAAGGGTTTGATTTCCATACAATTTGTCCTGAAAACCTAATCAACTTTGGCGAAGCCAAATATTCCAGTACAAAAAACCCATACGGAGGAAACACTGGTGATACGGACGGTGCTGCAGGCCAAACAGACGGCTTTATTAAAGCAGAAAAGCATTTAAGAGATTACGTACATTTAATGCACTTGGCTGAAGGAAAACCCAGTGACAACCTTAAAAAGAAAAATTTCGGAGCAATTCTTTCATTTTCAATGAATGCGAAAAAACCACTATCCGTATATTCAAATGCCATAAATGCCATACTAGAACTTCCGCATCTTCTGACAGCAGAAAGGATTTATCTGGTGGGAGTAAGTCATGATAATTAAGTCAATAAGAGAAAGTGAAAGCCCGGAGAACGACATATCCATTCTTCTGCAAAGGCTACATAAGGAAGGCCCACGGGTTAGCGATATTTTAGAAAAACTAAGCTTCTACAAAGAATTTCACAATGAGATATTTATAAAATTTGAGGAAAAGATTATTTCCGCGCTAGGTATATATTACAAACTGGATAAACCGAGCGATCTTTATTCATTCCTAATGTCTGGATTCGGGAAGCATAATGAGAAATTGTATGGAAAAAAACTCACACCTGTTCAAGCGAGCATAAGAAACGCAACCGAAACTAAAAAATACACATCAATATCAGCCCCTACCAGTGCCGGGAAGTCCTTTTCCATCCGAGAACTAATTGCATCAAGCACGGGGGATGCTGTCATAGTCGTACCCTCAAGAGCGCTCATTGCTGAATATGTGGGTTCAATGCAGAGGCGATTTAGCGAGGACAAATCAGTAATGATATCCTCATTTGCCGACCATGTTTTCAAGGGAAGAGAATTAAGAAGAATATTTATACTAACTCCAGAAAGAACCAAGGATCTGTATAAATTAAAGCAACTTCTTAATATAGAAATATTTTTTTTCGATGAAGCCCAGATTACTGATGAAAAAAAGCGCGGCCTTATATTTGATGTAATGATAAGAAGGATTAAAAGAAATTTTCCCAATTCCAAGCTAATATTCGCACACCCATTCATTAACAATCCAGAAGCCCATTTCAACAAACATGGCATAGATAGAAACCAATGCTTCTCAAAAGCATACCCATTCGGAACTGTAGGAAAGATTTGCATATTCAAGCATGATAATCAGAAAAGCTATTACTTTTCTCCGTATACTGAAAATGGACATAAAATAAACAATTGCGTGGAGTTCGACGGATCATTCAGCGAATTTGCTCTAAATGGAAAAAACTCAATCTTGGTCTATGTATCAAAAAATTCTATTAAGAAAGGAGACTTTTTAACTGGGTTTGATGAATACATAAACAGCTTGCCCCCAACTTCTTCTTTAGGCGGGCTAAAAATAATAGAAGAAATACAGCATATACTAGGGGCTGATAACAGTACTCATAAGTCAACAATGATAGAGCTTCTTAGAAAAGGAGTTGTTATCCACCATGGGTCAATACCGCTCGAAGTTCGTTTTCTTATTGAAAGCTTTATTCGGGGAGGTCACGCCACTATATGCTTTGCAACAAGCACATTGGCTCAAGGTATAAATATGCCATTTGATATTGTATGGATAGAAAACAATCGACTCATAGGAACTGAAGAAGAAAGAGCATTATCATTTAAAAACCTCATTGGCCGATCTGGAAGAATGACAGATGAGATAAAATTCGATTACGGCTATGTTTATACGAATAATCCAAAACTTTTCTCCCAGCGGATAAACTCTACCATCTCTTTAAAAGAAACATCACTAATCGAAACCTGCGACCCCAGTGAAGACGAAGACGACAGGGAGCTTTTGGAAGCCATAAAAGACGACACACTTGATGATGAGAAAAATGTTCCGTTATCAAAGGTTGAACGGCTATCTGGACTAGAATCCATTAGTAACGCAAAGCTTTTTCTAGACATACTCTATAGTTCGGACAGTATAAAAGAGAGTATCGGAGGCATACAGAATGAACTAAAAAGAAGCGTTGCCAGAAACTCTTTAAAACGGATTTTCGAAATTTCATTAGATAGAGACTTAATGAGAGGCGAAGAGAATGTTTTTAACAACGCAGTTTCGATACTTTTCCATATGTTTCAACAAAGGTCCTTTCGTGAAATTGTAGGAATTAGATTTAGTTACATTTCTGACCGAGACAAAATGAACAATGGATTTGCCCAGTTTTCTCAACCCGCCGAAAAGCTTCCAAATATTGATAGAACCCATGCTTTTGGACTGTATGAAGCCAACACTCCATCATCAAAGGTTAGCTATGACGCAGTTGTCTATGATACTTATGACTATATGGATCAGGTAATATCGTTTTCTTTATCAGATATTTTTGTTGCGGCCTTTCAAATATACAAGGACCACAATGAAGATCCACGAGCAGATGACGTGATAAAACTTTTTAGATATGGCACTAACGACCCATATCACATACTATTAATGAGATATGGATTTCCACCAGACTTGGTAGGAGAGATTGAGAAATACATAGCAAATATTGATGAACACGAAATCCGTTTTAAAGAAAACGTCAAACAAGCACCCAGTGAAATTCAGGAACTAACTGATTGGTACATGCCAGATTAAATATATATTTCCTTTGGCAATCTCAATGTCCACCTCTGGCCGTTACCGGAAGCTAGCTTATCCACTCTGTATTAGATTTAAGAGCAGTCGCCAACTGGACAACTAAGCTGACAGAGTGGGCAGTGACGCTGTCTATTCCGGCGGGCCAACTGAAAGCCCAGAGGCGAACACAAAGATCCTTGAAATTTTGGAAGGATAGAGACCTTCGCTCAACAATCGTGACTCCAAACACAGGAAACCAAGGGAGTAGTTTTTATAATGAAGTTTAAAGTTATACAGAGAGATGGTAGCGTACCTGATAAAGGTAAGAGTACAGGGTATTTGAGAGTGGACAAATGGAATGACTTTTCATTTGTGACAATGTTCTATCTCTATGTATATGATGAATATGGAAAGTTACATAGAATTGGAAATATAAAAATTGCGTTTAAAAATCAGGAGACTAGTAAGTCCACTTATGAGTCAATTGAAAATCGTTTTTCAGTATTAGGTGATAAATATTTTTCTTTAGGTCAGGATGTTGATTATTACAAGAACCTATCTTTACTTTCTTTAGAACTAAGAAATGATGTTCTTTCATCATTACGGGATATTGTTATTGATCCTAGCATTATAGAAGAAGTTAAAGATGAAGACGTGTTCAGAACTTCTTTATTGCGGGACATTAGCCTGTCGATGATCAAAGGACAATTTGCGAGGGTATTAGATGGACAGCCACCCCTTACGGATTTTGAATTTTCTTTTGAAAGGCCAAAACAAGAAAAAATTTCAGATATAGAGCTGGAGTTCAAAGTAAAAGCAAGCTCCGCTCCAAGCACCAATATTCATGCTGTTATTGGAAGAAATGGTGTGGGAAAGACAACCTTGCTTAACGATATGATAAAGGCTGTAATAGTTCCTGAAAATACGGAAGCAGGTTTTTATGAAGGAACAGGTATTTGGTGCCCAGTCGCTATTAGTAAAGACTATTTTAGCAGTCTGGTATCTGTATCTTTTAGCGCCTTTGATCCCTTTAATCCACCGAAAGAGCAACCTGATCCGTCTAAAGGAACATGTTATTTCTATATCGGGCTAAAAGATCGTGAGGATCAGGATAGGCTCAGGACAATACCTGAGTTGCATGAAGATTGCTGTAAAGCGCTAACTGAATGTTTTAGATCTAAGGCGAAGAGTGAACGTTGGCGTGCCGCGATCAATAAGCTTGGATCTGACGTAAACTTCGAAAGAATGGGATTGGATAAATTAGAAATAAAGTATAAGAAACTCCGAAATAATCCAAAACTTAGAGTTCAATCAGATTCAGGTCAGTTCCGGGCAGCCTATTTAGAATCAGTGAAGTCTTACTTAGAGCTAATGAGTTCTGGGCATGCGATCGTTCTTCTTACGATAACACGATTAGTTGCTGCTGTTGAAGAAAAGACCTTGGTTTTAATCGATGAGCCAGAAAGCCACTTGCACCCTCCTTTGCTTTCAGCATTTATCAGAGCGCTTAGCGATTTGTTACATGATAGGAATGGTGTTGCCATTATAGCTACCCACTCACCAGTGGTGCTGCAAGAAGTCCCCAAGTCTTGCGTGTGGACAATTGATCGTATTGGCCTTGCCACCAAATCTAGACGCCCAGATGTTGAGACTTTTGGAGAAAATGTTGGGATTTTAACTCGTGAAATTTTTGGGCTAGAAGTTGTACGTTCAGGTTTTCATGACCTACTTGTTCATACCGTTTCTAGAGGAAAAGATTACGAAGAAATCTTAGGAGAATTTGAATTTCAACTCGGTTACGAGGGAAGGGCGATTTTGAAAGCCCTAATAAATCATCGGGATGGAGGAAAACAAAATGATGCGGATGAATGATCCTGAGTTGAGCATCAATGATACGCTGGCGGCATGTATAAATGGGGCTAGTCGACTTCCTCACAAGCAGCGATTAATATCTTCGGCAAATGATCTGGAGCAAGAATCTGACCGTTATCGAACTTTAGGATTGACGGGAGACCTCTACTTAATTCCTGCCTTAGTTACAGATAGAGCATATAATCCTGTTGTACTGTCTGATCTAACGAAAAATGAACTTATTCGGCTGTACGAATACTATTTAAGAGATAAGGAAACTGGTAGAGAGCATTATGATAATTTGCTTGCCTCAGCAGATAAGTGCCCATTCTGTGGAGGGTTAGGAGAAAGCCCAAAGAATTTAGATCATTACCTTCCAAAAGCCTTTTTTTCCCAGTTCTCGATCCTTCCTTTCAATCTAATCCCGTCTTGTCGTGATTGTAACATGGATGGTAAGGGTACTACCTATGCTGAAACTAAGGAAGAGCAGATACTTCACCCAATCCTAGATCAGCCTCATTTTTTTGAGCAACAGTGGATTCTTTCAGATTATACACCTGACCCTAACGATGAGAGAGAGCCAGGTGTCTTTGACTTCTATACTTCGCCACCAGATGAATGGACTGATATAGATAAGGCTCGTGTAAACAAACATTTCGATGAATTTGATCTCGGTTTACGGTACTCAAAGAAGGCTGGGGCTGAGCTCGCGGACGTTTTGGCTCCGCTAAAATATTTCTCTAGTGTTGAGGATTTTAAGAGAACGAATCTTCAGCCTGTGATTGATAGAGCGTTATTTGCGAACCACTGGAAAAAAGTAATGTATATGGCATTGATGGAATCTCTCTGACAAAGTTATGTGTAATGTCCGCTATTGGCCGAAGGAAGAAGTGTAATATGAATTCTCTGTATATCATAGGTAACGGTTTTGATTTGCACCACGGGCTCGATACTCATTACAGGTCGTTCGGCTTATACTTGCAAGATCACTATGGCACTATCTATGATCAGCTCTTAGAGTATTTTGGATTACCTCATATTGATAAAAACGACAAAGCTGTTGATCCCCTATGGAGGGACTTCGAGCACAGCCTCTCCTTACTAGATGTCGATATGGTCTATGAGGCTTATAGCGGTTCGATTGCCAACCCTGGCGCCCCCCATTTTCGTGATCGTGACTGGAATACATTTGCGATAGATATGGAGATGGTTGTTGATAGCCTTACTAAAGGCCTCATTAAAGCTTTCCATGAATTCATCTCGCAAATCGACTATACCGTAATACCTAGAGACAAACGCATTTCTTTAGGTTCTCATGCGCTATTTCTGAGTTTCAACTATACCGACACACTGGAAAGCTATTACGGTATATCGGACAGCCAAATCACATACATTCATGGTAAGGCGGTTAATAACGACGAAATAATTCTGGGGCATGGTGTTGACGCTAACAACTTTACAGAAGAACCTCCTAAGGCGCCCGCAGGATTGAGCGACGATGAGCTTGAGCTTTGGGAAGAGGAAATGAATGATCGGTATGATTACTCCTTCGAACTAGGAAAAACTGCTCTGCAAGACTATTTTTCTTCCAGCTACAAAGATACTCAAGCGGTCATTCGTGTCCACATGGATTTTTTTGCAAGCCTAGAAAATATCGATCAGGTTTTTATACTCGGACATTCTTTGTCAGATGTGGATTTTCCTTATTTTGAAAAAATAATAACATCAATAAGGCGAGCCCCGAAATTCACTGTGTCATACCTTTGGGATGAGGAACGGCTATCTCACACCAAAACACTGTGTAATCTTGGTATTCATAAGAGCCAAATTCGCATGACCAAAATGGAAGTATTGTAAGATAAACAACACTTCAATGTCCGCTACTGGCCGTAAGCGGACAGTTGGACTAGCCTCAGCCAATCAATCACAACAGACCGCTAAAAACAGCAGAAGTACGGCGTAAAGCCCAATGGTACTAATCTGCAATGCCCCCACCCTGTCAGTCTTTTATGATTTACTGCGAAAATCCGCTCTGATAATTTAGCTAAGAAGCACCGAGAGCATACCCGTAATCATCATAATAACAGCGGTCAACATCACCATGAAGAGAAGCGCCAACTCAATGTAGCAGAGCGCTATAAGCGATTTTCCAACCGGAAGTGTGCCGCTAAAGCCTTTAAAGCGCTTCCACTTAGCCAGCTTGGGAAACGTTACCAAGAGAATATATCCCACTGTTTTCAACATCGTCAGAGGCCATACCACATAGGTATTCAACTCCTTTTTATGGAAGTATGGCTCTTTGAACAGAAGCGGATCCAATCGGCTTATTAACGTGTTATGAAGCACCAGCCCAAAGATAACCGACAATAGAACCAACGGAATCGCAGGGATTACAGAGTAAACACCAATCGTATTAATTACATCAAGTGTGCTTTGCATCGTATTCTGACTTCCAAATCTTTAAAGTCGCATTGACAGGCCGGGGGCGACTAATCTACCGGACTTCGGCTTCTCTTTATTAGAGCACAACGCACTCACTCCAGTCGCTCCAGAAAGGTCGACCGGGTTCCCCAGCGAGTCGTACATATGGCGCGCCGCTCGTCCTGAAGCATAGCTGACAGCGGCAACACCTGTTGCGATCACCAATGAGGCTACCCACCCTACCGGGGTAGCCGCGAGCGCAACCGCAATTGAAATTCCGGTTGTGGCACCCAAGCCTACAGTTGCCGCGGTAACCGTTTCGACCAAGATACCACTTTTTTCCTTGCCGGATTCAGCCTCGGCAATTTGATCGCACGCCATTTTGAGAGAAACCGCAGTAAGAACAATACCACCTGCCGAGGCAAGCCTGGAGGCATTAGCGAGCTTTTTCGCTTGCTGCTTCAAAGGGGAGACCGGCTTCGTCTCCGCATTTCGACTAATCCGAAGCACCTCAGAGAGATCAGAGGTCCCGTTAAGCAACCATTGGGTAGGGCCAAGCTTTTGGCTGAGCTGACTGACCAACTTCCGGCGACGATAGTCATATTGACCCTTGGTTAGATCGCCACCTTTGTAGCTTTCGTAGTTTTCGACCATTTCCCGCAGTAGCGGCGCATTCTGTTTAAACGTTCGGTCCAGCGCTGCCAGCTTTGCACTACTCCCACCCATGATCAGTGGTGTCAGCAGCGATGTCACCTCCCTTTCAGCCGGAGACGCGCTGGTCCAATGATCGTTTAACGTGATAAACCAGTCATCTGAGGCGCTGAAGTGGTGTGGGAAGCCCTTGGGAGCGGCGCAGTACTGCTGGGGCACCTCTAGCTTCAATAGTTGGTCAGCGTAGATGGTACTGGCATTTTTGGCGGAGCGGTTGGAGGCCACAATTTGCTGAATCAGCTCTTGCTGTCTCTGGGGGCTCACCGGGCCATAGTAACGTTTGACGATCGCGCTCAAGGTATCGCCCGGGCGTATACGATGGACAACGGTGTCGGTTTCGGGGGAAGTAACGGAATGGTTCATGAAGTCTCCTTGTCGGGCTGTCCCTACGACGTTGAGTCGCCACCAAGTTAGCAAATGCCTAAGCCACAGGCAAGCCACTCTGGCTGGCGTAAAGGTTCTGAACGAAACGGCACCAGAGAGCGCGCGTTTACCCGCCTACTATAGAAAAGAATACTATAGTTATCAGTGACGCACTTCTCACTTTAGAACCACTCGCAACGCCCTGAAGCTGCTGGATGGCTCCGCCCAGGGGATAATCCGCCCTCTGCTCCGGCTGGGGGGCTTGGTGTGTACTTGCATTCTATGGAGGGGGATAAGGTACAGCAGAGTTTTCACTGCCTGCGGAGGCCGAGGGAGTGCGCGGCGTGCGGCCTTAGCGCTCGGTCGTCGACAGAAGCTTTTAGGGTTGCCAGACCGCTTTTTATGTGGCAATTTACGTCATAGGATATCGGCCAATATGGCTGCTGCTTTGCCACTATGCGCGAATGACGGCGAGGGATTGCGTGCTCCCCCTCCTCAAAAAATTCCCGCATAAACAACTAGTTACCGTGCTAGACGGAATGATATCGCGCATGCGCGATCGCGATATACCAATGTTATCAAAAGCTGGGATTAGACAATGGACGACGTTTATAAAGACAATTTTAAGCAAGCGATCGCAAGCTCCCAGAAAGCACTGTATTCCGCTAGCGTGATTGCGTTATTTGTATGGATCTTGGCGAAGTCTGAAGTGCTTGAGGAAATAAAACTTCCGATCTTAGGGTTTTCAGTGGAAGCCAATTTCGGGGTGCTCGTTGTCATGCTCCTTTATACTGCTTTAGGAGCACAGCTTATGTACTGCCTGAGCATTGCTAGCAAAAACCTCAAGATGGTTGAGAGCACTGATTTACGGCAGGCACTCCTTTTATCCCCGTCTGTGCTGAACGGGTCGCTGGCTGTACGCGTGACGGCGGTGATGGCACCGTTTCTTATCCTGCTTTCCGCGATGCATACAGCGTTTTCGGGTAACTGGGCTGCTGCCTTTCTCGTCGCGATAGTGTATTCAACCTTTCATTTTATTGCAGCAAGCTACTCCTACGAGATTAAATGATAACCAGTGCAGGCACGGCGACGGCTTTTCCGCTGAGGCTTCGCCTCCACTATAAAGCCGCGCATGCTGCGACTGTTATGTGAAATATTAGTATGACTGAAATCAGTATTGCAGTTAGCGCTATAGGAACCTTCTTCGCTTATATTGAAATTTGGCATCCTAGGATCATTAAACTTATCGAGCGACAGGTAGGCAATCACTTATCGAGTAACATTGAGTTCAAATGCCAGTTAAAAACGGATGTAGAAGTTGTTGGGAAACGCTTCGAAGTGCTACTTCCTGAAGTCCTCAAGGGCCCCCAATTTGACAAAACGCCTGAGCGAAGTAAAGAAGAAATGATGGTTGGTTTGCACTATACAAAAAAATCCATACTGCTATACTTTGCAGTCCTTTTATACCTGCTTGTGTTATTCCCACTGAATACGGTGATAAAGTATTTAGGCGGCTTAGGGAAAGGCCGGTTTGTTGGGGGGCTGGGGATTTTTCTAAACGTAGTTGGTTTGACTATCGCGATTTTGAGTAGGTAGGGATCGAATTGCAAAATTACATAACCATGTGCAGCAGTTCGCGCCCTTCCGGGCGCCGGAGAAGCCTCCCCCAAGAAAAGTAGACACACGGCCCAAATTAACCGAGGGGGCGCTATGAGCGAAAAAGCGACGAGCAGGCCTCAACTTGATCTACGGGGTACATAATATAGATAGAGAGTTCGATCTACTGCGGACGGCACTTCCAAGCTTTCAGGTGCCGTTCTAGGAACTTATCTACCTCTTTATAGGAGCGTAAATTTGGCTTTTCCAGATTATAGTTAAGAGCGACCGCATCATCCTGCAATGTTCTGATGCAAGTAAACCCGCATTGAAAGTTATCGTGGTAACAAAGGTTTCCGTACAAGCTCAACTCCACCGAGCCCGGCACCGAAGACAGCCAGGTTCCGCGATCAAAACCTGAAGGAATATTGGATTCGGTAGAAACCCGAGAGACAACCCAAAAACGTGAGCCATTTCACGCTTTTCCGGCAACCTACTTAGAATCTTTCGTTCCGAGCCAACCGTCAATAGGCGTGTCGGAAAAACGATTGAATTGGGTGTTGCAAAGGAGTTTACAACAGTTTTACTATACGTTTCTCCGTAACGGACCTTTCCGACCAAGGATTAGAGTTTGAGCTCCTAATATGGACACTTTTAACCGAGTATTACACGCCACTTTACTGGTATTTCTAACGTTAATAGTTGCCTGCACTGACAATCAAGGGGGCTCAGACAGCCTTACCAAAGTCCCTGATAGTTACAAAAAGTACGAAGAAAATGGAGTCAGTTTGGCTTACCCCGGCGACTGGACTCTGTCTTACGATAGTTCCCCTTCTATATACACCAGCCGAGGCATCGGGCTGAATATCTCCGAGTTCTCTACTGCTACTGTGCTGATCTCTGAAGATCGGGACCTGGCGCTGGATTACGTCACCAATCGCTTTCTTAAAGAGTTTCAAGTCCACGAAAAAGACACTATCGAGAACTTCAGCCGGCACTCTGAAACCATCGGAAAGTTCTCCTCTGAAACAGCCACTTGGGAGGACCAGTTCCTTGGGCATACACAGTACGAGCTAACGGTTTCCAAGGTTCACAACAAGCCTCATGATGTATTCGTGGTCTTCAGCCTGAGCGATGAAGACATAGGTAAAGTTCAAGAGCACAAAGAGCGCTTTCTCAACAGTATTCATATTCAATAGTCAGGAGGACATATGTCCAACACGGATAGTACGTACAATGGAGCACTTATCAGTGAGCTTGGCGTTAAACGCTACTTAAAAGGCAGGTCTGACCTCCCCACCTCCAATATTGATTTTTTTATTAGGGGAAAGGCCGCAGAGTCCGCCTGGAAGGAGTGCAACTTTGGATGCCACGGGCCTACCTATCGAACATTAACGAAGCCATCCACGTTCCACGAGGCACTGCAGCCTATAGACGGCCTCTCACCGACGCTTGCGGGCGTAATAGATGGCATTCGTCATCAAACAGTGGGAAGAGCGCAGACCATTACCGACGGGATCGAGCGAACCGGCGAGGGGCTTATGTTGAACGGAGACGAGGCGTTTCAGAACGTGGGCGACGAAAACCTGGCAGCCTATCAGTTCGCCACCACCTGCTTCGAAAAACTTGTCACGTTTGACATCGATACGCTAGAAAACCCCCTGTCCCAAGCGGTACTCACCATCGTGAATGAGTATACCGCCGTTATTCCGGAATGGGTGCTCCGCAACGCTTATCAAGATGGTGCCTTCATACTGCCAGATTCGATCAACGCGGTCTCGCTGATGAAGGCAGTCTCCATGGGAATTATCAAAGATATCGACCAAAATGATGTGAACGAGGCGATTGACCTTCTAAGCAATCCCTCCAAACGCTTTATCGGCAAGCAAATCGGAAAGAAGCTGGCTTCGGCTATGGGAGCAGTACTCGCCGCCAGCATCAGCAAGAAGCTTTTAAACCAAGGCCCCGGCATTAATGCCACTAAACGCGACCTCGCAAAGCTTCGCACCCACATGCGGGGGCTGAAAGGCGGGTTGGCCGGCACCCTGCTGACGCTTCTGCAAGCGCAGGGCTTCCTGGACAGAGCGGGAGATGCGAGTCGCCGCCTAAATCAAGCAAGCCCCAGAGTGTGGCGCTTGCTCCGCTATGAGCTGAACGGGGCCAACATGGTGTATTTTCTGGTAGAACCCTTTTTACGAGAGTACGTCGACCGGCTATCGTTACTCGAGCGGAGACCTCAGGAGTTTGCGAAAGTCATGGCGGCGCTGGTACAGGCAAAGCAAACCAGAAATATTTTCTTTCCCGGTAGTTCTATGTGAGCAACGCAACGATTACTTAGGCGTTAATCCCGAAGAGCGCCCCCTTATACATATAGCTATTTAGAACGGACGCATAGCACGGAGTGACAATGAGTAAGCTTGGATTCTTTATCCGTTTCACAGTAATTTATACGTTGGCGATGGCTGCGGCAGGCGTTGTGATAAGCCTGCTTGGTGTCGGAATGGCAAGCGGTGTGAACGCGCCCATTTTGATGGGCGCGGCCTATTGGTGCTTTTATTCGTTCTCGACAAAGAATACCCGTCTCGTTAGAGACGACGAAAAGTGGCATCTGATCTTTCTGGCTCTGGCCGGTGACATTTTAACCAGCATGGTGTTGGGTACTCCCACTGCGCTGGCGAATGACATCCCCGTGACTTACCTACTAATCGGGGTAGTTATCATCGCACCACTGCATTTTTTGCTATTGATGTTTATCAACTTTATGGTGAAGAAGGCGCTTGTGAAGCAACGCTCAGACTTGGTGGAGAGTTAAAACTTCATCTGGCACATTGCCGAGGCGTCAAGGTTTCCTGTAATGCTGATTTTGACTACGTATTGCCCATAGTGATAACCGCTTGTACAATATTTGCCTCCTACCCTGACATCTATAGGTATTAGTCCAATGCGTCATTGATGCCGCCGTCTCCGTGACGGCCAGTCTCAACCCGCCCCCAGTAGCCGGGGGAGTTGTTGGCATCCATGGAGTATCACATGACGACTACCTATCTCACCCTGAAAGGGGTTTCTCTTGTTCTGCCGGACGTTAGAACGCTTTTCACCAACCTCAGTGTACCTTCCGCCGAGGCGCTGGAAATGATGTTAAGCCGCTACCAAAGCGTGTCGATCGTGGTGGCACACGACGATATTTTCCTGAACAACCTCGGCCTGACAGATCGCCTGGTAGCGACCGAGGAAGGTTGGCACATGGAGGCGCTCTGACGGCTTGGTGTCCAAAGTACCTGGTTAACGACCTTCGCCTGCCAAAGCACCTTCTCCAATCTGAGAGAGTTGCACTTATGGAGTTCCTCCAACACCACGACCAGTCGGCCTGAATGAGACAGGACCCAACGGCGGCGTGAGTATTGGCGCATTTACGACGAACAGGCCCAGCAACGCCCGCAAATTCGTGTGCTAGCGGGCTTATAGCTCGTTAGCCGGCTCGGTCCCCGACAGAAGCTTTTAGGCTTGCCAGACAGCCTTTTATGTGGCAATTTACGTCAAAGGATGTCAGCCAAAACGGCTGCTGTTTTGCCACAATGCGCGAATGACTGCGAGGGACTGCGTGCTTTCCGACCCCGCCTCAAAAATTCCCGCAAAAACAAATAGTTACCGGAATAGACGGAAGGATATTGCGCACCCGCAGGAATGATGTCGGGCATGCGGGGTATCCCAATGTTATGAATGGGAGAGATATGGAAATTCGAAAGTTTAACGAGCCTGATCGAGAAGATATCATTGAGCTATGGAAAGCTTGCAATCTCACGCGCCCATGGAACGATCCAAATAAAGATATTGATCGAAAGGTACGATTTCAACCCGATTTGTTCTTCGTGGGCAGTGTTGGTGAGAAAATTATCTCGTCAGCCATGGCTGGCTATGATGGCCATAGAGGCTCTGTGTTTTACTTGGCAGTAAGTCCAGATAGCCAAGGTCTCGGCTATGGCCAGAAAATGATGGAACACATCGAAAAGGCACTTACGAAATTGGGTTGTCCAAAAATAAACATCGTAATCCGTAGTAGTAATGATCGCGTATTGGGTTTCTATAATAATATGGCGTACGCAAAAGATGACGTTGTCAGTATCGGGAAAAGACTAATACCAGATGCATAACGATCGCAATCAGTCGAAAATTTTTTCTGTTCCTTGTTTTACGGTTTACGCTACGCTACCGAAAAACAATACACTCCAAATATTCCGCTATTTCGGGCGTTAGCCACAAGTGAACTCATATGAATATTGAATATAGCAACACTTTAGAAGAAGTCCCGTGGGATCGGGTCTCATACCTTTTCGAGCAGGTAGGTTGGGGGGCACGGTCGCCGGATAAGATCGAACGCGCCTTCCAGAGCAGTAGCTTTGTTCGCTTCGCATACGCTGGCAATGAGCTTGTGGGGTTTGGGCGTACAGTTGATGATGGAGTTTACTATGGCTGGATAGTGGACTTGGTTGTTCTCCCAAGCTTTCAAAGGCGGGGAATAGGGAAACACATATTAAGGGAGTTGGAGAGCGACCTCAGTCCTTTCATTACAACAATGCTGGTAGCCGCCCAAGGCGCGAGCGGTTTTTACGAGAATCAGGGCTGGTACAAGCAACGATCAGCGTATATCTACCCTCGGTCCGAGAGGCAAATTGATGTCTTCTCAGAAAGGCGCTAACAAAGCGTACCAATACACCGCCGCAAGCGGCGGTAGACCTTCCCCAATAAAGTAGACACCTAAGCCCCACTTAACGGAATGGTGACAATATCAGCATGAAGGCGAGAAAACAGGCGTCAGTTTAGACACGCGGGGAAATGCTATTGCCTTCATAGGGCTCACCCTCAATCAGGCAGGTGTCACCGGTAAAGGGGACTGCTTCGAACAAGGTGCTTGAGAAGTCCAGGGTGTCGACGCGCTTGCGCGGATCTCCCAGCACAAAGGTGGTGTTCCCGGCGCGGCTCATCTCCTCCGCGATGCGTTTGCTGCCGAGCTTGTTGACAAAGGCCCGGTCGTTGTATTGGTCAACGCCCAACCAGGCGGCGCTCATGGAGGCGGCGAGTTCCGGCACTTGGCTGTCCTCCACCATGTGTACCATCACCCCCTGATCCTGCAGCTCCCTGTACTGGGTTAACCCCTCGCCGCCGGGGTCCGAGCGCGTTTGCCAGATGGTTAGCCCGCGATACCGTTCCGTAACACGCCTAATCGCCTCCAGCAACATGCCGCTGTGGCTATGCACCAGGACGTGACTGTCATCCCAGTTTCGCGCCTCAATCAGGCGAGCGGCCACTCGGCGGGGAAGGTCGGACCAGTGTCGCTCGTAGTCTCGCAGCGCCTCGAAAAACCCGGAACCGATGGAGGGCTCCAGCTCCTCAAGCAGGTGGTGGACCACCACCATTGATTGGTCGACATGTCGAAGTTGCTGGAATGCCCACTGCAGTTGCTGTCGGTCAGGCTGGCTGCTTTCAAGGCCGAAAAGCGCCCTCTGGATGCGGGCTACCAGTTGGGAGGAGCCGCTTTCCCGGTCGGCGACAATGCTGGCTATCTCCTGCTCAAACATGATATTGCTCCCTACCATTGGTGTCGGACAGAAATGAGACACTACCCAAAACTGAGTGTGGTTTGAAGCATTCTCTACAGCCGCCCAGCGATGCCAGAAAATCCGGGGAAGGCTGGTTCCAGGCTCGTTAGTCGGCTCCGTCGCCGACAGAAGCCTTTTGGGTTGCCAGACCGCTCTTTATATGGCAATTTACGGCAAAGGATGTCAGCCAACACGGCTGCTGCTTTGCCACAATGCGCGAATGACTGCGAGGGACTGCGTGCTCTCCGACCCCTCCTCAAAAAATTCCCGCAAAAACAAATAGTTACCGGAACAGACGGAAGGATATTGCGCACCCGCAGGAATGATATCGAGCATGCGCGATATACCAATGTTATATGCTTTCGAGAGCATCTTCATCCAACTTTCAGTTGAAATGATGTCGTTCTTCTAGCAGGATAAAAGTATGAACCTGAATCTTACGCAAAAAGTATCTCGAATTATCATCATTCCATAGGAATGGTGGGAGTTTTGATGCGTCTATAATATATCAAACCCACCCCATAGAGGTGGGTTTCCAGTTTCTGCCTCATGGGAATAATTCACATAAAGGAGGCAGAATGAAAAAAATAGCAGTTTTTGGTAAGCCCGGAAGCGGTAAATCTACTTTAAGCAAAGCGCTAGCGTTGGCAACTGGTATACAGTTACATCAGCTAGATTCGATAGTGTACAAAAAGAATGGGGAGTTGGTAGATCGCACTTCATTTGATGAAGCACATGAGCGTATCTTATCGTCTGGAAATTGGATCATTGATGGGTTTGGACCAATAAACTCATTTCACCAGCGTTTGGAAGCAGCTGATACGTTGGTTTACGTTGATCTACCATACATAACAAGCTACTGGTTTGTGACAAAGAGACTTCTAAAAGGGCTTTTTGTCAAACCTGAGGGTTGGCCTGAGGGAAGTTCAGTAATAAAAGGTACTCTTGAGAGCTATAAAGTTTTACGGCTATGCCCAAAATTCTGGAATGATGATTTCACTTCCAGATTAGAAGCAATGTCAGATAGAAAGTCATTATATATTGTTAAGTCGGTCTCTGAGCTAAATAACTTTGTATCCCGAAATGTCATATAAATGCATACAACAATCCAAGGCAGGGGGAAATATTTTGCTTCGCTACGTTCAAAATGCAAAGTACTCCCCTGCTGGGGGCGTTAGCCAAAGGAGTACCCTTTGAGAACGATTTATTTCATTGTTGTCGCATTGTGTTCATTTACTCTTAATGCGGAGGCGGTTCATATCGTTGATCAATCGAGAGATAGAGCAATTCCCGTCCAGATTTATGAGCCCGCCAATCAAAGTGACTGCACAGCTCAATCCAAGTGCCCGGTGGCCATTCTGAGCGCTGGGTATGGAGTTTCCCCTACGGATTATGAGTTTGTCGTCAATGCCTACGCCACGCTAGGATATCTTGTGCTTGCCGTAGGCCATGAGCTCCCTGGCGACCCGCCGCTTTCAACATCTGGCGACCTCTATCAAACCAGAATAGAAAACTGGCGCAGAGGCGCGGAAACACTTAGGGTTGTTGTCAGCAGTATGAAAAGACAGCGTCAGGGCTATGACTTCAATAGGCTAACCCTGATTGGCCACTCCAATGGCGGCGATATTTCAGCCTGGGTGGCAAATCATGACGCTTCCGCGGTCGATGCGCTAATCACTCTCGATCATCGGAGAGTCCCCCTCCCGAAGGTTAACGGGCTTCGCGTACTTTCTTTACGGGCTGGCGATTTCCCCGCCGATAAAGGTGTAATTCCGACGCCCGAAGAGCAGGCATTGCTAGGAATTTGCATATTGGAGTTCCCACAGGCTCTGCACAACAATATGACTGACAATGGGCCTGAATGGCTCAAAAGTCATATTTCCGAGGCGCTCTTGAAGTTCTCATCAGGCGAGTCGGAGTGTCGAAATTGAAGAGAGGTTAACGATCTAACTGACGAAATAGACCGACTCGTAAAACTAGGAGAAAAGTTGTATCACGGGCGAATGGAGATAGAGGATAACAGCGGGATGTGCCAGCTCGCCGATCCTTTTGGAAATCTTATCGGTCTTAGAGGACCATTTAATAAATGGCCATTACAGTGACCGCCCTACGCGTAGGGCTTAAAATGATGGGACGTATGGCAGGAAGAGCAACCCGCGAATTGGGCCGAGCCTATGGAGCCCAGACTGCGAGCGACTTGTCGCGCATCTCGAACGGAGAAAATCATGGGACTTCTAACCTTCAGCCTCAACGTCACCCTGGACGGCTGCGTCGACCACGAGGAAGGAATCGCCGACGACGAGACACACACCTTCTTCACCCGCCTAATGGACGAGAGCGGGGCCATGCTCTGGGGCCGCGTCACCTACGAGATGATGGAGAGCTACTGGCCGGCGGTTGTCCGCGGCGATGTGGAGGCGCCGCCGGCGGTGCGCGAGTGGGCGGTTAAGCTGGAAACCAAGCCGAAGTACGTCGTGTCGTCGACGCGAACGGACTTCCCGTGGATCAACAGCCACCACATCGCTGGCGACCTGCGCACGGGCGTACAGAAGCTCAAGGACGCTACCCCAGACGGTGTACTCCTCGGTAGCGGCAAGCTCGCAGCTGAGCTGGACGGACTAGATCTGATCGACGAGTACAAATTGCTCATCCACCCGAGAATCGCTGGCCACGGCCCGACCCTGTACGAAAGCGGGCTGCCCAACACGCGACGGCTCGAGTTGATCTCGGCGAAGCCGCTCCTCAGCGGCGCGGTCGCCATGCACTACCGGCGCACGCGTTGACTCGAAGAGGGGTCATGTTGCCTCTAACAGGGCGATCAAACATCGGCCGCTGTGCGGCATCGATTTTCTTCACACCAGCCACAGGCGCTCTCCATGTCGCCATTAGACAGTGAGGCTAGATGATTAACAGGATAGATAATGATACTACGGTTTATTAGAGGACTGTTCTCCGAGACCCTTTATGTCCAGATCTGGGAAAACCGGATAAAGATAACGCATATTGAGTCCCGACGTGTGTATGACCAGAAACCCTGGATTGCCTTAGACATTCGCAACAGCAAAAAGCAGATCGTTGTCGCGGTTGGAGATGAGGCATACGCCATTCAAGGGCGTCACGGAACTGAGGCATCGAACCCGTTTTCTCACCCCCGACTTCTGGTAAAGAACTTCTTGAAAGCAGAGAAGGTCCTGCAACATGGAGTCCGAACCGTTTGTGCCAGAAAGGTCTTTAACCCAAGCCCTGTAATCGTCATCCACCCCAGAGAAAAGCTGGAAGGCGGTCTTACCGACATCGAGTGCCGCCTGTTTAGGGAGCTGTGCCTGGGTGCGGGAGCTCACGCCGTCCACCTTCACGTAGGTGAAGAGCTAGATGTTCATAACTTCAAGGTATCGGCTCTTTCTGACGCCCATTAGTCGTTCACAACATTGGCGCCGGGCCATACATTGAAGACATTCTCTTTGGCTTCGAGATAAGGGGGCATTATCGGTTTGTTCCCAAGGAGTATCAGCTGGACAACCTCTCATTCGGCCCCGCCACATCGGATAATCCAGAATTCCCTGGTCAACGACCTTGGTCTGCCCAAGCCCCTTATCCAGTCTGAGAGAGCTGCATTCATGGAGTTCTTCCAACGCTGCGGGCTTCATGCTCGTTAGCCTGCTCGGTCACCGATAGGAGCTTTTAGGGTTGCCAGACCGCCTTCTATGTGGCAATTTATGTCAAAGGATATCAGCCAACACGGCTACTGCGTTACCACGATGCGTGAATGACGGCGAGGGACTGCGTGCTTTCCGCCCCCGCCTCAAAAATTCCCGCAAAAACAAATAGTTACCGGAATAGACGGAAGGATATTGCGCACCCGCAGGAATGATATCGAGCATGCGCGATATACCAATGTTAACTATGTATCCGACAACCCAGGAGGGGGGATTTAACATGACCAGAACCTTGATAGTGCTATCTTTAACGATTTTGATTGGATGCACAACAAGCCAGCAACACGGATCAGGCGCTTCACCTCCAAGTCCAAACAGCTCGATTGCCATATATGAGAACAATCAAAATGGCTTAGAATCAATCATTAGTAACAAGGCGTTAGAGTCCTTTAGGGAGAAGTACTTAGCGGCCAGCGAGAACAAGGCTTTCGCTCAGTCATTGTCTGGAGCATGGGATTGGAAATCGAATAGAACTTCCGTAGAGCATGCAAGAACAAGTGCACTGGTGGGATGCCAACGTAACAACCGGGAGTCAGAGGATTTATATCCATGCAGGATAATAAATATCAATGGTGAATGGGTTGAGTAAAATACTTAGATTCAAGAGTGAAGTTCTACATTTCACCACCGAAAGTGGTGCAAGATCACTTCGCCACGGACTGCCGGTTATAAGCGGCGTTAGCCATCCGTGTTACCCACAATTGGTGGACACCTTCTATAGTTAGATAAACCACTATTGAGGTGTTCAAAATGGCACGTAAAAAGAGACAAGCCTACA
>NZ_AUHU01000018.1:35000-37263 GCF_000423345.1 Marinimicrobium agarilyticum DSM 16975 | reverse complement strand
ATGCCATAGTGTAGCAATTTTAAGGGGAAGTAAGAGATAAGGGGTGGGGACGGGGATTTTTCTGCGCACAAGAAAAACGCCCTGCAGAGCTAACTACAGGGCGTTTTAATTTAAGAGCTTGAGTCGAAGGCAGGATGCCGAAGACGACGCCCGAAGGGGCGCCCCGCAGGGGGTGGGCCACACGGATGTGGCCCATCACCATGACCGCAGGGCATCGGCAAGCGCCTCGAACTTGTGCGGGCCCCATAAAAAAATACCCCGAACCATTGCTGATTCGGGGTATTTCACTTTAAGAGCTTGACGATGACCTACTCTCACATGGGGAGACCCCACACTACCATCGGCGCTAAGTCGTTTCACTTCTGAGTTCGGAATGGGATCAGGTGGTTCCAACTCGCTATGATCGTCAAGCAAACTGGCTTGGGCTCGAAGGTTTTATCGCCATTCGGCGTACCTTGATCGACCCAAATAGGGGGTGAAACAGTAAGTTATACATTGCAACGATTGTCTACCTCACACAAACGTCCGGCTGTGCAGTCGTCTCTGTTATATGGTCAAGCCTCACGGGCAATTAGTACTGGTTAGCTCAACGCCTCGCGGCGCTTCCACACCCAGCCTATCAACCTGGTCGTCTTCCAGGGCCCTTAAGGGAGCTCGAAGCTCCAGGGAGATCTCATCTTGAAGGAGGCTTCCCGCTTAGATGCTTTCAGCGGTTATCCCGTCCGAACGTAGCTACCGGGCAATGCCATTGGCATGACAACCCGAACACCAGAGGTTCGTTCATTCCGGTCCTCTCGTACTAGGAACAACTCTTCTCAAATCTCCAACGCCCACGGCAGATAGGGACCGAACTGTCTCACGACGTTCTAAACCCAGCTCGCGTACCACTTTAAATGGCGAACAGCCATACCCTTGGGACCGGCTTCAGCCCCAGGATGTGATGAGCCGACATCGAGGTGCCAAACACCGCCGTCGATGTGAACTCTTGGGCGGTATCAGCCTGTTATCCCCGGAGTACCTTTTATCCGTTGAGCGATGGCCCTTCCATACAGAACCACCGGATCACTATGACCTACTTTCGTACCTGCTCGACGTGTCTGTCTCGCAGTTAAGCTGGCTTGTGCCATTACACTAACCTCCTGATTTCCGACCAGGATTAGCCAACCTTCGTGCTCCTCCGTTACGCTTTGGGAGGAGACCGCCCCAGTCAAACTACCCACCATACACTGTCCGCGATCCCGATAAGGGACCGGCGTTAGAACCCCAAACATACCAGGGTGGTATTTCAAGGGTGGCTCCACGCTAACTGGCGTTAGCGCTTCAAAGCCTCCCACCTATCCTACACAAATAGGCTCAGAGTTCAGTGTAAAGCTATAGTAAAGGTTCACGGGGTCTTTCCGTCTAGCCGCGGGTACACTGCATCTTAACAGCGATTTCAATTTCACTGAGTCTCGGGTGGAGACAGCGTGGCCATCGTTACGCCATTCGTGCAGGTCGGAACTTACCCGACAAGGAATTTCGCTACCTTAGGACCGTTATAGTTACGGCCGCCGTTTACCGGGGCTTCAATCAAGAGCTTCGCCGAAGCTAACCCCATCATTTAACCTTCCGGCACCGGGCAGGCGTCATACCCTATACTTCCACTTACGTGTTCGCAGAGTACTATGTTTTTAATAAACAGTCGCAGCCACCTGGTCACTTCGGCTGCCAACAGCTTACGGGGCAAGCCCTTCACCGTCGGCAGCGTACCTTCTCCCGAAGTTACGGTACCATTTTGCCTAGTTCCTTCACCCGAGTTCTCTCAAGCGCCTTGGTATTCTCTACCTGACCACCTGTGTCGGTTTCGAGTACGGTTTCTCTTTACCTGAAGCTTAGAAGCTTTTCTTGGAAGCATGGCATCAACCACTTCGCGCCCTAAAAAGGGTGCTCGTCGTCAGTTCTCGGCCTTAAGATCCCGGATTTACCTAAGATCTCAGCCTACAACCTTAAACGCGGACAACCAACGCCGCGCTGGCCTAGCCTTCTCCGTCCCTCCATCGCAGTAAAGAGAAGTACAGGAATGTTAACCTGTTTCCCATCGATTACGCCTTTCGGCCTCACCTTAGGGGCCGACTAACCCTGTCCCGATTAGCGTTGGACAGGAACCCTTGGTCTTCCGGCGTGGGAGTTTTTCACTCCCATTATCGTTACTCATGTCAGCATTCGCACTTCTGATACCTCCAGCAAGCCTCTCGACTCACCTTCGCAGGCGTACAGAACGCTC
>NZ_AUHU01000018.1:0-30000 GCF_000423345.1 Marinimicrobium agarilyticum DSM 16975 | reverse complement strand
ACAGTGTTTGGGGGAGGGGTTCTGCAACAGGAGGGAGCGCCCTTCCCTGGGCGCCAGGTCAATACGACCTTAGTTCTTGGTCTTGTCAATGATCTTGTTAGAGCCAATCCAGGGCATCATGGCGCGCAAGCGCTCGCCCACCTGTTCAATCGGATGCTCCGCGTTCAGGCGACGACGGGCGGTCATTTCAGGGTAGTTCAGATCGCCTTCACTGATAAAGCGCTTGGCGTACTCGCCCGTTTGAATGTTCTTCAACGCCTGACGCATGGCTTCACGGGACTGGTCGTTGATGACCTGCGGACCGGTCACGTATTCCCCATACTCGGCATTGTTGGAGATGGAGTAGTTCATGTCGGCGATACCCCCCTCGTACATCAGGTCGACGATCAACTTGAGTTCGTGCAGACACTCAAAGTAAGCCATCTCCGGCGCATAACCCGCCTCAGTCAGGGTTTCAAAAGCCGCCTTGACCAACTCGACGGTACCGCCACACAGAACCGCCTGCTCACCAAACAAGTCGGTTTCCGTCTCGTCTTTGAAGGTGGTCTCGATAATACCGGTGCGGCCCCCACCAATGGCAGACGCGTAGGACAGGGCAACATCTTTGGCTTTACCGGACGCGTCCTGGAACAAGGCAATCAGGTCGGGGATACCGCCGCCCTTCACAAACTCGGTGCGTACGGTGTGGCCCGGCGCCTTGGGGGCGATCATGATCACATCCAGATCCTTGCGAGGCACAACCTGATTGTAGTGGATGGCAAAACCGTGAGCGAACGCCAGGGTAGCGCCCTGCTTCAGATTCGGCTCGATGGTGTCCTTATAGAGGGCAGACTGGAACTCGTCCGGGGTCAGCACCATAACCACATCAGCGCTTTTGACCGCATCAGCCACGCTGGCCACTTTCAAACCGGCGCCTTCCGCCTTGGCGACGGAGCTGGAGCCTTCGCGCAGCCCTACAACGACATCCACGCCAGAGTCTTTCAGGTTGTTGGCGTGGGCGTGCCCCTGGGAACCGTAGCCCAGAATGGCAACTTTCTTGCCCTTGATGATGGAAAGGTCGCAGTCTTTATCGTAATAAACGTGCATATCGGATCTCCTGATTGAGCTCATTGAGTATGGGGAAATGGAAAGTGCCGCAGTTTAAGGAAAAACCGATGTAACGTAAAATGATATATTCGCAACTTATTGTTGCAATTTACGCAACCTTCATTTTGGAGCAACCGCATGGACCCACAAAAGCTGCGCCTCTACACGGCTTTGGCCGCCACACGGCACTTCGGACGTGCGGCAAACCAATGCCATGTAAGCCCATCCACTATCAGCCGGAACCTGAAACAGCTGGAAGAAGACCTGCAGACCACATTGATGCTGCGTGACAACCGCTCTGTCGTCCTCACCCCTGAAGGCGAACGTTTCCTGCAGTTTGCCCGCGAAAGCCTCCAGCGATGGGAGACCTTCCAGGAAACGCTGAACAGCAACGCCGCCGAACTGAAGGGCCAGCTCAGCATCTATTGCTCGGTCACCGCCAGTTATAGCTTCTTACACGAATTGCTGACTCAGTTTCGCGGGCGCTACCCGGGCATTGCCATCAAGCTTCATACTGGAGACCCAGCCCAGGCGATTGAACGAATCATCGCCGGACAGGAAGATATCGCCATCGCCGCCCGGCCCGACCGGATTCCCGGCAACCTGGAATTCAAATCCATTGCTCAATCTCCCCTGTTACTCATAGGCCCCACTGACGATCACCCGCTACCAAAGGCCGCACACCCTTGGCACAAATGTCCCGTCATCATTCCAGAAGAAGGTTTGGCGAGAGAGCGATTCGACACTTGGTGCCGAAAACAACAAGTGACGCCAGACATTTACGCTGAAGTGAAGGGCAACGAAGCTATCGTGAGCATGGTGAGCTTGGGCTTTGGGCTGGGACTGGTGCCGGAGATTGTCCTGAAAAACAGCCCTCTTAAAGGCCGTGTCAGGCCACTGGCGGAACAGCCGGATCTTGGGCCGTTTGAGACAGGGATTTGCGTGTTGCGACGACGACTGAAAAGCCCGATTGTTTCAGCGCTTTGGGCTGAGATCCTCTAGGGTCTAGCAACAAGCCCTACCAGCCCCCCTAAAAAAAGCCCCGACTCTCGCCGGGGCTTTATCAAGCTTATCCAGTAAGCCCAGAATCTATTCGAACATCACAGGCTCTGAGGTCTCCAGGATACCATTGGCACCGTTTACAACTCGTTCCCCACGTTCGGTTAACACGGCTTCGTCCGCCTGCTCTGACAGACTCAGCTCGTTCGAACTGAACCAGGTGCTCGCAGTCCAGCCGAAGGGCACAACGTGCCAACCCAGGGTTTTGGCCGTCAGCATGGAACCAGCGTCCAGCGCACCCGAGGTAAAATCCACCTCCAGCTCATCCACCGCACCTGCGGATTCAAAGCCTTGCTCGTAAATAGGTTGCAGGTCATCCACGACACTATCGCCGATAATCTCAACATCATCTACCTTGAACTCACCGGCCACGGTATCCCCGTACTGGAAGCCAAACATCTGGGGAGACAATGTGCGAGCGAAATCCGCCGGGTAGTCCTCATCGGTGATTTCAAACTCGATATCGCTCCACTCACCGTAGTTGATCGCTTCCATGTCGACCGAACCAAAAGCGAAGTGCTGCCAGCTACCACTTTGGAAGAAGAACTGCATCCAGAAATCGGTTCCAGCGAATGCTTCCGGCAAGAACACACGGGCTTTTACCGTCAAATTCCCTCCAAAGTTAATCGCCTGCACCGAGTTCACGTCAGATTTATTCACTGCACCAGTATCACCGGCGGGAACGCTGGCGACCATTTCACCCTCTACGTTAGAAAGTTCGACTTGCCCATCGTCCCATCCAGCGTTTTGGAAGCCCTCCAAACCGTTGCTGAAGGTCGCCTTATACTGAGTATCTGTGACAATCTTAGTGGGGCGAGCCGACGGGTCTTCAACCACAAAGGAGTCAATCAAAATCGGGGCGGTTTTGGGCGTGCTTATACCCCCGACCTGAAGACCAAATGCCTGAGCAATGTGAATATCCGACGCAGGTTCCACCGTTTCATTGAAATTTATTGTGTACTTCAGCTCAGTCCACTCTCCCGGCACCAACTGGGAGGGGCTCACCGATATTGAGTTCCAGGACCAACCTTCACCAAACTGGCCGAATGCGTTCATCCACATACTGGGTAGATCACCGGCATACTCTTCCGGTAGAAACATCCTCACTGTGACATTCAAGGTTTTACTGAAATCAATCGTTCCGATCGCATCGCCGTTCCAAGCGGCCATTTGATAGTTCACCTGCCCTGCCGTCGGCAACGCCTGCAAGCTACCATCAGCTACCCAAGAGTCGGCGCCATCAACCATCCACTGCTCGGTGTTGCCGTCAGTATTGAACTCCGAAGTGAACATGGGCGGTACGCCCGGAAAAATATTCATGTTGTCGAACTTTATTTCGCCTTCGGCTTCGTCAGATTTCCCATTGGCCAAAATTTCAACACCTACGTGAGTCACAGCTTCTTGATCAAACTCCGTGGCGCCCCCCATCAGGTCGGCCGAATCAATTTCTTCTGGCACATCGAAGCGCAGTTTGTTCCAGGTGTTTTCCCGCAGTTCCCGAGCCAATGACATACCCAAGCGCAGACGGTTGCCATCGGCATCCACCAGGTACATAGCGATACCAGTGGTACCATTAGGCGCGTAATTGGAACTGCCGGGAGAAACCCGCATAAACTCCAGATAGCGACGATCCATAAACACATCCAGTGACGCCGCGCCACCGGTCACGTCGAGGGTTTCGCCAAACGCGTTCACATAGCCCACACCGTCTTCAGCGCTGGACCAGGGCGTGTTCACAGAAATAGCCGAGTCACCGCGAGCCTGCGCCATAAAGACGCTTTCATCCACTGGAAAATCACCCACACCAGATCCGGCAAAGGCGTTCATAACGAACGGGACATCCTCACCCGCCAACAAGTTATTCGCCGAGATGACCTTGTCCGCACTGTCCCAATGGAAGCCTTCACCATTTGCGGCGAATATAAGGTTCGCTTCATCATCAGCTGCCATCAGTTCGCGACCACGTCCCGCCAGAAAGGCCTTGTAGTCCTGGCCGCAACTCGGCGCATCAATCATCAAAGGAACCTTGAAGCCCGCGTTACGAAATTTTCGAATCAAAGCTTTATAGGTATCAACATACTCCGCATACCCCAAGCTCCCCGAGTTAAAGATCCCCACAGGCCCCCAGCCATCGGCGATATTGATTATTATTCGACCCTGAAAGCGATCCTGAACAATGACTTCCAGCCATTCACCCAACCACAGATCATCAACAGCGTTCAGCAGAAAATCGGGGGTTTCCACGCACTTAACCTGACTTCCGTCGTCGGTTAGCGTAATAACCGCAACCATATTGTTCTCTGCGATTCGACCCAGCGCCGCCTCCAACTGCGTCGCCGTTGTTTGCGGATTAACCATCAATCTGACGGCGTTGGCGCCGCCAGCGGCCATGGGATCAACGGCCTCAAGCATCTCTCCCGGGGCGCTTTGATAATCCAACGTAGCACCACGCAACAATGCCCTTTCACCCGTAACATCCAGAACAAAGTGTTCTGTAGTGGTCATCGTGGGCTCACTCTCCGGAGGCCGAGGGCGATCCGTCGGATCGATACTCCCGGCTTCAGGACGAAGTGGATCAATATCTTTGTCTGTACCCAGAAGACTGTCGCCACCACCACAGCCACCGGTCATCAAGGCAGCGGTCATAATGGCCCAAGGTAAAATTTTAGTGTTCATAGACCTAGCTCCAAATTCATTATTCTCAAGTATTTTTCAACAGGCTCATTCAGCACTTTTGGAACGCTTAACGTTGGCATTAGAAGCTGACCGTAACGCCCAGCGTATAGCGACGCTCCTGAACCCATATGTTCTGGAGCTGATGTTCATACTGGGCGTAGACCCTTCTGCTTTCCTCGGTAAGGTTGGTGCCGTTGAGATAAACACTAAAGTGCTCATTGATCCAGTAGTTGACCGACATATCCAAGTAGCCAATGGGCTCCGCCCAATTGGCCAGATTGACCGGCTCGCCGCTGGTACTGAGTCCCGCGCGCCCGGTATATTCTTCGCTGCGCCAGTTATACGCCGCTCGAACATTCAGGCCATCTTTGTCATACCAGAGAATCAAGTTGCTTTGGTGCTCAGAGTTTGAAGGGAGCGGCAAGGTATTGCCCTCCAAATCCTCATCCTCTGAATCGCTCTGCGAATAGGTATAGTTAAACTCCATACCGGTGGAGCTTAGGAAGTCACCCGGCAGGAAGGTGAACGGTTGTTTGTAGCCGAACTCTAAGCCATAGAGTGAGGATGCTTCGGCGTTGTCGGAAACCCAGACGTTCGCCGTATTGCCGCGATCAACGCCATCACCGTCCACAAAACTCCGACGCTCCTGATAGCTCTCCACCGACGTACCGACATCAATGAAAAACAAGCCGACCCCCAGAATGGCATTTTCATCGAAATACCACTCGGCGGAGGTGTTGTAGACGTCGGCCTCCCAGGGGTCGATATCGATATTGCCGTTATCCGTACCGCCTCCGACACAAGAAACAACATCACCAACCATTTCCCCCTCACTGTTCAGATACAGTACACGTTCGCCATTCTCGTCGGTTTTCTCGCAGTCGGTGTACCACAGACTCAAGCCGGACCCGACATTCTGGAGATCATTCCTGGACGTGGTCCGTGCCGCCGCAAAACGAACAACCGTGTCATCCGTGGGGAACAGATTCATGTTCAGAGAAGGAAGGTACTGGGTGAAGGAACGCTCCATGGTTACGGGGTCGTAGACGAACGCCAGACGCTGATGGTCCAGAGCGCCAATAGAGTTGAAAACGTCCAACACCTCGGGCACCGAATTTCGAATAACGGTGCGGTCTGTTTGCAGCGCCTTCAGGCCTACGTTACCGCTATAGGGAATCCCCCACAGCCCTTCGTCAGATTCAAAGTTGAATTGAACATAAGCTTCGGTCGATGCTTCTTCCACATTGTAGGCATACGCCGGATCTTCCACTGTTCTGGTTCCCGGGTATAACCGATTCATGAAGTCCAGCGGGTTGTCCCAGGCCTGAGGGTCAAGTGCCGAAACGCCATTCTCAAACCCTGAGAAGGGACCAAAGTCGTTGAAAACAACCGTATTGCCCGCCGAGAACCCGTTGTTATACAGGCCCGCGTCAATCAACGCCTGCTCTTCGTCCTCATAGTTAAACCTCCGCCAGTCAGGGTACTGCTGCCAGATCCGGTTTCCCGAATAAAGCTGGTTGCGTTTTTCAATGGGAATTCGTTGATCATTGGCGTAACGCTGGGTAGGCGTGACATAAGCAAAATCTGTGTAGTCCGCATCGCGCACCCCGTAGCGAACACCGAAATCCACGGACCTCAGGATGCCGGTGTCCGTCTGAAAGTTAACGTCCACACGCCCTACGTTGAGAGAGGCGTCGGTATTGCTTCCGGTGGCAATCGCTTGATACATCTCCAGGAGATTTGCATCTGATACATCGCGATCAAAAGAAAATGAAGGGAATTCTCCTCGGTAGTCTACTGTCAAGTCGTAAGGTTTGACTGGATCTTTTCCGGGGATATCGTCCACATCCACCCATAGCCAGGCAGGGCTACCCTGTTGTAGAACGGCGTCTCTGTACCGTCTTTCAGCCTCGGCATGTACAAACCGAACGGAAACGTCAAGGTTATCGTTGTTGGTGTAGTCCAATTGAAGATTGGTGTTCAAGGCTGCGGTTTTGTTAATTTGATTCGACGATCTGGTTTGGAAGTCCGGCGCCGAGACTTCCGCTACCCTAAGACTGTGCAACGTTCTCGTTTGCTCCACACCATCCGCATCAAAGAAAGTAAAGTCACCTCCCCTGGAAAATATGGACCCCTCTTGCAAGGTGTTAAAAAGGCCGGGCTCTGTGCCAGGCTTTCCGTTCTCTTGAAAAGATGACACAGCATCTTTGCCATTGAACTGGACCTGAACCCCACGATTATACTGGTCCATCCGCGTGTAGAAGGCATCCCCTCTGACGGTGAAATTATCATTGATATTCCACTCAGCACTAAATGATCCACCCTCACGCTCGCGGGTAACGAAGCTACTGCTTACCCCGTAATTCTGCGGAACAAGATACCAGTCATTGACCAAGTCTCCGTCCCCATCAAAGTCGAGCGGGTCGGTGGGCGTACCATTTTGCTGATCAAGGAAACCAAACTGGGGGTTCTCATACATAGAGTAGTTGGCGTTGTAAGTCTCCGAACTGAACCCCGAAAGATTGAAGGCAAACACATCGTCGTGGTTATAGCCAAAGAATACGCTGGCATTGTAGTCCGGATCCCGCGTGCTGGTACTGCCGTCCGCATTCGTCTCATCTTTGGAACGATCCCCCTGGGAGGCTTCGTAACGCACGTTGCTGGTTATTCCATCCTCCATACTGAGAGGTGCCAGCGTTTTAAGATCTACCACCCCAGAAATACCACCGGCCACCATCTGAGCAGACTGGGACTTGTAGACATCAACCCCCCCTATCATGCTGGCCGGGATATCGGAATAGTTGGCCCCGACGCTTGTGATGCTCCAAGGACTAAGGAACTGCTCACCGTTGAGGGTGGTCAGCACCTGGGGCATACCACGGATGTTGAGGGACGTTCCCTCGTTGGCCTCCCGAGTAATCTGCACCCCGGTCACCCGCTGAAGCGAGTCCGTAATAGTCGTATCCGGCATGCGGCCGATATCTTCCGCCACAATAGAATCGACGATTCGGTCGGAGTCTCGCTTGATATCAATCGCCTTCGCCTGCGATTGTCTGACCCCCTTTACAATAATTTCTTCCAGGAGGTCTGCTTCTGTCTCGGTAGTGGCCTGATCCTGGGCGATAACCGATGTGCTCCCCAAAGCACACCCAATCGCCAAAGCCAAAGCGGTTTTGGTGGGACTAAACCCTGCGCGATAGATCATACGGAGTTTCCTCATGCTGCCTTTTTATGGACGTTATTGTTGAATTCGGATGTCGAACAGCCGTTTTCTATTGTTCTAACTGAGTTCAGCCGATGGCGGGCCGAGTCACGTTGGTTTGGTGTGTATCGCTTTGAATGTTCCGTTTTTATTGTTCACCACCCCAGATAAATAAGGGCGGACCTTCTTGTAACCGGTTCCAAACCGGAGGCAAAATAACCCTCGAACAAAGGGGATAAGCCACACCGGCTCTGTAACCGATTACAGAAATCGTAGCGTAAGCCGACGGATAAGGCAACCGGAAAGTGGCAGATATTTCACCTTTGGAGTCACTTTCTAAGCATAAGTGAAATTGTTTTTATTCTTAAAATCTATAACCTTGGGAGACTTTTTCAGGGAGAACGCCGCCATCCGTGGCTTGGCGCGAAAAGGAGGGGCTCTACAGACTGAGTACTTTTTCCCCTCTGGAGATACCGGAGACCCCCGAGCGGACCACCTCCAGTATGGAGGCTTCGCCCACCGCCTGAAGAAAGGCGTCCAGCTTGTCGCTGGTGCCGGTGATCTGAATCACATACAGCGAGGCGGTCACATCGACAATCTGGCCGCGAAAGATATCCACGCAGCGCTTCACTTCGGCCCGCTGGGCGCCGGAAGCCTTGACCTTGATCAGCATCAGTTCGCGCTCAATGTGCGCGCCCTCGGTCAAGTCCACCAGCTTGACCACATCAATCAATTTATTCAGATGCTTGGTGATCTGCTCGATTTTGTGGTCATCGCCGACAGTGGTCAGCGTTATCCGGGACAGGGTTTCATCCTCGGTCGGCGCCACGGTCAGTGTTTCGATGTTGTAACCCCGCTGGGAAAACAGCCCCACGACCCGGGACAGGGCGCCCGGAGCGTTTTCGATCAGTACAGAAATAATACGTTTCATCAGGTGCGCTCCGTCTTGCTCAGCCACATATCGCGCATGGACCCGTTGGGCGCGACGTGCATCGGGTATACGTGTTCACTTTGATCAACCTGGATGTCCATAAACACCACCCGGTCTTTCATGGCGAAGCACTCTTCCATTTTGGCTTTGAGTTCGTCTTTGCGCGTCACTTTCATGCCGACGTGACCGTAGGATTCCATCAGTTTGACAAAGTCCGGCAGTGTTTCCTCGTAAAGGCTCTCGGAATAGCGACCTTCGTACTGCATATCCTGCCACTGCTTGACCATGCCCAGGGCGTGGTTATTCAGGCAGATGATCTTGACCGGCAGGTGGTACTGGGTGCAGGTCGCCAGCTCCTGGATGCACATCTGGATACTGCCCTCGCCAGTCACGCAGGCCACAACGGCATCGCGGTGGGCCATCTGCACCCCCATGGCGGAAGGCAGCCCGAAGCCCATGGTGCCCAAGCCGCCGGAGTTGATCCAACGCCGCGGCTTGTCGAACAGGTAGTACTGAGCGGCAAACATCTGATGCTGGCCGACATCAGAGGTGACGTAAGCCTCGCCCTTGGTGACCTCATGCAAAGTGCGGATCACATCCTGCGGCATAATGGACTCACCCTCGGTATTGTAGCGAGGCGCGGTGTAGAGCCCGTGGCGCTGGCGCCACTCGTCAATCTGCTTCCACCAGGCCTTAATGGCCTCTGCGTCCGGCTGCTCTTTGCTCTCTTTAACCATCGCGTGCATTTCCGTCAAAACACTCTCGACGGAGCCGACAATCGGCACGTCTGCCGCCACGGTTTTGGAAATGGAGGCTGGATCCACATCAATATGGATGATTTTGGCATTGGGGCAGAACTTGCCGACAGTGTTGGTCACTCGATCGTCAAA
Organism: Marinimicrobium agarilyticum DSM 16975; assembly: GCF_000423345.1. Classification (GTDB taxonomy): domain Bacteria; phylum Pseudomonadota; class Gammaproteobacteria; order Pseudomonadales; family Cellvibrionaceae; genus Marinimicrobium; species Marinimicrobium agarilyticum. Next base: position 20,156 of record NZ_AUHU01000018.1, on the reverse strand, counting down.
GCGCACACCGACAGCCAGGATGACATCACTGTGATGCATGGCGGTATTGGCTTCGAAGGTGCCGTGCATCCCCAGCATGCCGAGGAACTGGCGATCGGAGCCGGGGTAGCAGCCCAAGCCCATCAGGGTGTTGGTCACTGGGAAGTTCAGCCGTCGAGCCAGATCGGTCAGCAAGTCGGAGCCGTTGCCCTGAATCACACCACCGCCGGCATAGATGACGGGGCGCTTGGATTCGAGCAATAGCTGGACCGCCTTGCGGATCTGGCCGGTGTGGCCGCGAGTCGCCGGGTTGTAGGAACGGATTTTGACCTTATCCGGGTATTCGTACGGAAACGTCTCGCCGGGCGCGGTAATGTCTTTCGGAATATCGATAACGACCGGACCGGGACGACCGGTAGACGCGATGTAATAGGCCTTCTTGACGATTTCCGGAATCTCGGCGGCGTTTTTGACCATAAAGCTGTGCTTTACGATCGGGCGGGAGACACCCACCATGTCCGTTTCCTGAAAGGCGTCTTCACCGATACGCTCAGAGACCACCTGGCCGGAAATCACTACCATCGGAATCGAGTCCATATAGGCGGTGGCAATGCCGGTAATGGCATTGGTCGCACCGGGGCCGGACGTTACCAGCACAGTTCCCACCTGACCGGTCGCACGGGCATAGCCGTCGGCGGCGTGGGTGGCGGCCTGTTCGTGGCGCACCAGAATGTGCTTGACGTCTTTTTGCCGGAATATGGCATCGTAGATATGCAAAGCCGCGCCGCCCGGATAGCCGAAAACGTGCTTGACGCCCTCGTCTCTCAAGGCCCGGATCAGCATATCTCCGCCTGATAGCATTTCCACTGGGTAACCTCTCTGAATTGACAATGGATATAGTAGCTTCACTATCGCACGCAACCACTAATCACGAAGCCACGCCTCGCCGGCTCTTTCGGAGCAGGAGGAGTGCATCGTCAGTGTTGACTGAGTCTGGGGATTCCCCGTCCTCCCGCGCGGGTAGCCATTGCGGGTGGGCTTCGGGCAGGCGGCGTAGGTTAACGCGCCTTCGCGGTTGCGGATGGTTCGGAGGCCGGGTCGGCCTTCCGCTGTAGAGACTGGCTCCGAGGTTGTCGGCTCACTCTACGACCCATCTTGCGAACTTCGTATTGTTCGCAAGATAACCACAAAAGTCAAGAGGATTCAGGCACTTGGCCGACCGGGTCACATTTCTCCTCACAAGGGGCACGAATGGCCCGAGCAACGCTTCCTCCCTGGCCGGGAGAAGGCTATAGTGCTCCTAATCGTTTTCAACCATGAAGGGGAACCCCATGAGAACCAGGTTGCCACTCGTCGCGGCCCTGCTGGGCGGGCTCGTCACATTGCCAGCTCTGGCGGAGGACGTGTACCGGTGGGTGGATGATGAGGGCGTCACTCACTTTACCGCCCATCCGCCCAAGAACCGCCAAGCCGATCAGCTGCGCACGCAAACCGGGCACAGCGAACCGGTGGATTACTCCCAACAGTACCCCGACCGCAAAGAGTCCAGTGAAGAGAGGCCCTCCGACCAGAATCAGGGGCCGACCCAAGCCGAACTGGACGACGCCTGTCAGAGGGCCAGGGAAAACCTGCAGACGCTGGAGCAAGGCGGACGAATCGCGGAAGAGGCCGAGGACGGCAGTCGCCGTTACCTCAGCGAGCAAGAAAAAACCGAGCGCGCTGAACGTGCCCGCCAGATTGTCGAAGACGCCTGCTGAACGGCAGGCCCCTCCGTACCGACAGGTTTAGCCGAGCCGGTTAATGCAGCGCCCGTTTCTCAAACGCCAACCGATCCCCTTTCACGACGACGTGGATATTGTCCCCCGGCACAAATCGCCCTTCCAGAATCGCCTGCGCCAAGTGGTTTTCCACCTCTTGCTGTATGGCCCGCTTCAGGGGCCGAGCGCCATAGACGGGATCAAAGCCGGCCTCTGAGAGTTTGTCCATCACTTCGTCATCCAGGCTCAACGTCAGGTCCCGCTCTGCCAGGCGCTTGCGCAATTGGTCGAGCTGAATGTCGGCAATGCCGCGAATCTGCTCCCGCCCTAGTGGGTGAAAGACCACGACTTCATCCACCCGATTGATGAACTCGGGGCGAAAGTGACCGGTCACCACCTCCATCACCGCCGATTTCATGGCCTGGTAGCGGTTTTCGTTGGCAAGGGAATCCCCGGTTTTCTCCCCGTCGAAGCTGACCGTGTCGAAGGACCGGTCTTCAGCCAGGTCCTGAATGCGATCGGAGCCCAGGTTGGAGGTCATCACGATCACGGTATTGCGGAAATCCACGGTGCGCCCCTGACCATCGGTCAGACGACCGTCCTCAAGCACCTGCAACAGAATGTTAAACACGTCCGGGTGCGCCTTTTCCACCTCATCCAGCAGCAGCACCGAGTAGGGCCGGCGGCGCACGGCTTCGGTCAGGTAACCGCCCTCTTCGTAACCCACGTAGCCGGGCGGCGCGCCGATCAGGCGGGCCACGGAATGCTTTTCCATGAATTCGGACATATCAATCCGGACCATCGCCTCCTGACTGTCGAACAGAAATTCCGCCAAAGACTTACACAGTTCAGTTTTACCCACCCCGGTTGGGCCCAAGAACAAGAAGGAACCATTGGGCCGGTGAGGATCGGACAGGCCCGCACGGGAACGGCGCACGGCGTTGGACACGGCCACGACCGCCTCGTGCTGGCCGATGACCCGCTTGTGCAGCGCCTCTTCCATCCGCAGGAGCTTATCGCGCTCGCCTTCCAGCATCTTCGCCACGGGAATACCGGTCCACTTGGAGACCACTTCGGCGATTTCTTCCTCGGTCACCCGGTTGCGCAGGAGCTTCATCTCCATCATTTCAACCTGGCTGGCCATATCCAGCTGCTTCTCGAGTTCCGGGATTACCCCATATTGCAGCTCAGACATGCGCCCAAGGTCACCGGCGCGGCGCGCCGCTTCCATATCGAGCCGGGCCTGCTCGAGGTTGCTTTTGATCTCCTGAGAGCCCTGAAGCGCCGCTTTCTCGGCGCGCCAGACTTCGTCAAGGTCGACGTATTCACGCTCGAGCCGGTCGATATCCGCTTCGATCTTTTCCAGGTGTTTTTTGCTGGCTTCGTCCTCGTCCTTTTTCACCGCTTCGCGTTCGATTTTCAATTGAATCAATCGACGCTCCAAGCGGTCCATCTCTTCCGGTTTGGAGTCGATTTCCATACGAATGCGACTGGCGGCTTCGTCGATCAGGTCGATGGCTTTGTCGGGCAACTGGCGGTCGGTGATATACCGTTGCGACAGTTTGGCCGCGGCAATGATGGCCGAGTCGGTAATATCGACCCCGTGGTGCACTTCGTAACGCTCTTTCAACCCTCGGAGAATAGCGATGGTGTCAGCTTCAGTGGGCTCATCCACCAACACTTTCTGAAAGCGTCGCTCCAGTGCTGCGTCTTTTTCAATGTTCTGGCGGTATTCATCCAGGGTGGTGGCACCGACGCAATGCAGCTCCCCCCGCGCCAGAGCGGGTTTGAGCATATTGCCCGCATCCATGGAACCTTCGGCTTTACCGGCACCAACCATGGTGTGCAACTCGTCAATAAACAGGATGACCTGGCCTTCTTCTTTGGACAGCTCTTTCAACACTGATTTCAAGCGTTCTTCAAAGTCACCACGGAATTTGGCGCCGGCGAGCAGGCTGCCCAGATCGAGCGAAAGCAGCCGCTTGTTCTTGAGCCCCTCGGGCACCTCGCCATTCACAATCCGCTGGGCCAGGCCTTCGACAATGGCCGTTTTACCGACGCCGGGTTCACCGATGAGGACAGGATTGTTTTTCGTGCGCCGCTGAAGTACCTGAATGGTCCGGCGGATTTCATCATCCCGACCGATCACCGGATCCAGCTTGCCGGCTTCCGCACGGGCGGTCAGATCAAGGGTGTATTTTTCCAGCGCCTGGCGATTGCCTTCCGCGTCGGCGTTATCAACGGTCTCCCCGCCGCGCACTTTTTCCACGGTCTGTTCCAGGCTCTTAGCGTCGCCGAACTGCTTGAGCAGCTTGCCGAGCGCGCTGTCCCCATCCAGCATGGCCGCCAACAGCACGGACTCACTGGAGACGAACTTATCGCCCGCCTTTTGGGCCCGGCGGTCCGCCAGATTGAGCAAACGTCCCAGTTCTTGGGACATCCCCACCTCCCCGGTGGGGCTCTGCACTTTCGCCAGGTTCTCAAGCTGCTTGGCCAGCTCGTTGCGCAGGCCGGTCATATTGAAACCGGACTGAGCGAGAAGTGAACGCACCGTGCCGCCCTGCTGGTCCAGCAGTGCCTGTAAGAGGTGGTAGGATTCAAGTTGGCTATGGTCGCGTCCGACCGCCAGGGATTGGGCGTCCGAAAGCGCCGTTTGCAGTTGGTTGGTCAGTCGATCAATTCGCATGGGTGTGGTGCCTCAATCAGTACCATTGGCTATTAACACTAATGGTGTAGAGATTGGGGGCACCGAGGCAAAAAGCAAGGGAGGCAAACAGCCTTTGAGTCAGGCGTTGATCCAGATCAAGCTGGCCATGCGGCCGGTTTGGCCATCCCGACGATAGGAGTAAAAAAGATCCTCCTGGGAGCCGGTGCAGAATTCGCCGCCATAGATCTGGGAGACCCCGAGCGCCGAGAGCTCAGCCCGAGCCAGGGCGTATAAATCCGCCTGAAAATGTAACGGGCGATGGCCGGGCAGGAAAGCCGCTGCGATGGCTTCCGCGTGGGCTTCGTTGCGGGCCGCCTCGAAGAAGGCCTCCAGCACTTCCACGCCCACTTCAAAACGGGGCTGGGACAGTGCCGGCCCAAGGTAGGCCATCAGTTCCGCTGACGGTTCGTGAAAACGCGCCACTCCCGCCGCTAAAATGCCGCCCGCCAACCCCCGCCAACCCGCGTGCAGCGCCGCCACACGGGTACCCGCCCGGTTGCACAGCAATACCGGCAGGCAATCCGCCGTCAGCACCGCACAGGCAAGGCCCGGCAAGTCGGTAAAAGCGCCGTCGGCGGTTCGAACCCAACCATCGTCTTTTGCCTCGACCACCGAAGTGCCGTGAATCTGCTCGAGCCATTGGGGCTCGAGCGGCAAATCAAGCTCGCCTTTGAGTAAAGCTCGATTCTCTCGGACCTTCGTCTCAGCGTCCCCGACATGGTGGGCAAGATTCCATTCATCATAGGGCGCGCCGCTGGTCCCGCCCCGGCGGGTAGTAATGGCCACCGTGACGCGAGCCGGGGCGGGCCAATCCGGGTAAATCAACTCTGGTTTGGGCATGGAAGCGTCCTGTCATTCATCAATCAATCGCCTGTCAGCCAGCTTTGAGCGCCTTGAGCAGCGCCTGAAAGTCGTCAGGTAAAGGCGCGGACCATTCGCGATACTCGCCGGTCACAGGGTGCTCCAGCCCGAGGCTGGCGGCATGTAAGGCCTGCCGGGGAAAGCTTTTCAGCGCCCAGATCAAATCGTCACTGGCACTCTTGGGAATTTTGAAGCGCCCGCCATAGACCGGGTCGCCCACCAGCGGGTGGCGTATATGCGCCATATGCACCCGGATCTGGTGGGTTCGCCCGGTCTCCAGCTTGACTCGAATATGGGTGTGCGAGGTGAAGCGCTCCACCAGACGATAGTGGGTCACAGCACGCTTACCGCCCTCTTCAACCACTGCCATCTGCTTGCGTTGCTTGGGGTGCCGACCGATGCGTGTCTCCACCGTGCCGCCTCCGGTCATGGTTCCCACGGCCACCGCTTCGTACTCACGGCTGACAATTCTTTGCTGCAACTGGTCAACCAGATCGGTGTGGGCAGAGAGAGTTTTCGCCACTACCATCAGTCCGGTGGTGTCTTTGTCCAGACGGTGAACAATGCCGGCCCGGGGAATGCCCTCTATCGCCGGGCAGTGGTGCAGCAAGGCGTTCAGCAGCGTTCCGGTATGGTTGCCAGCCGCCGGATGCACCACCAGCCCAGCGGGCTTATTGATCACCAGGAGGTCTTCATCCTCGTAAAGGATATCCAGGTCGATCGCCTCCGGCTCCCAGTCACCCTGGGGCTCCAGCTCGGCTTCGAGCTTGAGCTCCTCGCCACCGATCAGGCGTTCCTTGGGCTTGGCGATGCGGCCGTTCAGGGTCAACTGCCCCTCCCGAATCCAGGTTTGAAGCCGTGCGCGGGAAAACTCCGGGAACAACCCGGACGCGACTTGGTCGAAACGCATGCCGCCCATATCGGCCGGTACGCGAGCGCTCTGTTGCAATTGATCCGCCATTGGGCGCGATTACCTCTACATAACGGCGCGCGGGCCCGCCTTTCGGGGCGCTTTGGTATCCGCACGCTCTGTGTTTTAATAGCCCGCTGTTCCAGGGGGCCGAAACGGGGCCAACTGACCTTTGAATCGTGAACGAGTTTTGAACCCTATGCGAGTCCTGCAACTCCTGATGATCGGCGGCCTCCTGGCATTGGTCGCCTGCTCCAATACCGTCCAGGAACCCGAGTATACCAGCGAGGCCGACCTTTACGAGGCCGCGCAGGAACAAATGAAGCGCAGCCAGTGGGAAACCGCCATCAGCAATCTGCAGGCGCTGGAGGAAAACTTCCCGTTCGGCACCTACGCGGAGCAGGCGCAGTTAGAGCTGATTTATGCCTACTATCGCTCTGGCGACCCCACCATGGTAGCCGCCACCGCAGACCGCTTTATACGCCTGCACCCCCAGCACCGCAACGTGGATTACGCCTATTACATGAAGGGGCTGGCGTCGTTCACCGAAGGGCGCGGCATGTTCGAGCGGGTTCTACCGACGGACCTGACTCAGCGAGACCCGGGCGCCGCAAGAGATTCACTGGAGCAGTTCGCACAGCTGCTGGCACGCTACCCGGACAGCATTTACGCGTCCGACGCCAAGCGGCGCATGCTCTACCTGCGCAACCTGCTGGCGCGCTATGAGATTCACGTGGCCAACTACTACTTCAAGCGTGGCGCCTACTTGGCCGCCACCAACCGCGGTCGCTATGTACTGGAAAATTACCACCGCACCCCGGCCATGCCCGATGCTTTAGCCGTGCTGGTCCAGGGCTATCACCTGCTGGATATGCCGGAGTTGTCCGACCAGTTCCTGGGGATGCTGACTCTTAATTATCCGGAACATCCCGCTCTGAACGAAGACGGCAGCTTTGACTACCAGTACAGCGCCGACACCGGCGAACGCAGCTGGCTGAGCCTGATTACATTCGGCTTGTTCGACAAGCGTGAGCCTTCCGGTTTCGATAGCCGCGAGAAATACAACCCAGAGTACCAAGAGCCGCCGGCTCCCCCTTCAGAAGTCTGAACCAAAGGAAGGTCGGCTTGAGACAGGCCGGCCTCCCTTTGAGGTTTATTCGCCCAACTTCCAGCCTGAGGTGATCGGGTAGCGGCGGTCACGGCCAAAGCCTCTTTGGGTTACACGCACCCCCACCGGGGCCTGCCGCCGCTTGTACTCGTTAATATCAACCAACCGAACCACCCGCTCCACGTCCGCCCGGTTGAAGCCCTTGGCGATGATGGATTCCGCGCTCTGATCCTGTTCCACATACTCCGCCAGAATCTGGTCCAACTCATCATAGGGCGGAAGGCTATCCTCATCTTTCTGATCCGGGGCCAATTCCGCAGAAGGTGGGCGGCTAATCACCGTTGGGGGAATCACCTCTGCAGTACGGTTGCGGTGGCGCGCCAGCTCAAAAACCAGCGTCTTGGGCACATCTTTAAGCACGTCAAAACCGCCGGCCATATCGCCATAGAGGGTCGAATAGCCCACGGCCAGCTCGCTTTTGTTGCCGGTGGTCAGTACCAAATGCCCTTTTTTATTGGACAGCGCCATGAGGATCACACCGCGACAGCGCGCTTGGAGGTTTTCCTCCGTCGTATCTCGTGTGGTCCCCTCGAACATGGGCTCCAACGTGGTCATGAACGCCTCGTACATCGGTTCGATGCTCAGGGAGTGGTATTGCACCCCCATTCGCCGTGCCTGCTCCGCCGCATCCGTCTGACTCATTTCCGAAGTGTAGTGAAAAGGCATCATGATCGCTGTGACCCGATCCGGCCCCAATGCATCCACCGCCACCGCCAGAGTCAGCGCCGAATCGATACCCCCCGAAAGCCCCAGAACAACGCCTTTGAAGCGGTTTTTGTTGACGTAATCCCGGGTGCCGGTCACCAGCGCCTGGTACACCGACTCCAGGTCTTCCTGCTGCGGCGCCATGGCTTGGTGGCCGACATGTAGCGTATCCTCATGCCAACTGGTCTGGAGCAGCTCAAGAGACTCTTCCCAGGCCGGAAGACGCCGGCAAAGCTCGCCTAGGTGGTTGACGGCGACAGAACCACCATCGAAGACCAGCTCATCCTGACCGCCCACCTGATTGACGTATACGATGGGCATATGGCCTTGGCGGGCGCGTTCGGCCAGCAGCTGCTCACGCTCCTGAGGCTTTCCGCGATGGAACGGCGAGGCATTGAGGTTGAGCATCAACTTGGCGCCCGCCTCCCTCGCCTGGTCAACCGGCCCCGGCTGCCAGATATCCTCACAGATGGTAATGGCCGTCGGTACGCCGTTGAGGTCGAAGACACAGGCACTATCGCCGGGAACGAAGTAGCGGACTTCATCAAAAACCTGGTAGTTGGGTAAGCATTGCTTGGCGTACTCACAGACCAATTTGCCGTTTTCAATGACCCCGGCCATATTGAAAACCCGGCCCGCCACCACGCGCGGATACCCCAACACCAGGGTAATGTTCAAATCCGCCTGCTTCAGTTGCTCCAGCGCCCGCTCTATACGCGGCGCCAGACTGGGGCGAAGCAATAAATCCTCCGGGGGGTAACCCGAGAGCGTCAATTCGGGGAAGAGAATGACATCGGCGCCATGCTCTCGGGCGCGCTCGGCGTAGGCTTTCACTTTCTCGGTGTTACCGGGAATGTCGCCCACAAGGGGATTGATCTGAGCCAGGGCAATACTCAAAGTTGACATAAAGGGGGCTGTGTCCTGATAAACTGCAAACAATTGAGGCCGTATTGTCCGCCAAATGCCTCCCGGACGCAAAACGATAACGCCGAAAACGAGCGAATCATGCCACTGACAAATCCCGCAATAGACCGAGCCACCAGCTACAGCAACTACGATTTGTTGCGGGTCTACACCTACTACCGGACGTTGCTCGGGAGCCTGCTACTGCTCATGTTTCAGGGCGATGTCGCGCCCAACATCCTGGGCAACGACCATCCGAATATATTCCTGTACACCTCCATTGCCTACACCGGCATCAACATCATTACGTTGGGCCTGCTGTGGCGCGTCAAGTTTCTACCGTCAGATCAACAGTCCTTCGTGTTGCTGGTGATCGACATGGCCGCCATCGGACTGATGATGTTTGCCAGCGGCGGCGCATTAAGCGGCCTGGGTTACCTGCAATTGGTGGTGGTCGCCGCCGGGGGCATGCTCTTGCCAACCCAACTGGCCATCCTCCTCGCCGCCCTGGCCAGCATCACCGTGATCGGCGAAAGCGTGGTCCGTCTGTGGCTCCTCTCGATCGACAACCGTACCCTGTTTTCCGCGGGCACGCTGGGGGCATTGCTGTTTATCACCGCTCTGACGTTTCAGTATCTGGCCCGAAAAATTCGCACCAGCAGCCAGGAAGCTTTGGCTCAAGCCAAACAGGCGGAACACCTGCAGCGGCTCGCGCAGCTGATTGTGGAGCGAATGCGCACCGGCATCGTCGTATTGAACCGACAACAGGACATTGAGCTGCTAAACCGCTCCGCCGCCGACCTCCTGGGTATACGCCCGCCCGAGAGACTCCCTCTCAGCCTCGCCGATGTCCCCATTCTCCAGACCCAGTTTGATCGGTGGCAAACCGACACTCGGACCTCGTCGGTCATTACAATGGGGGATGCCACCAACAGCGAAGTGAAAATCAATTTCGCTGCATTGAACCCCGACAACAATGCGGAAACCCTGGTGTTTGTCGAGGACCACCGCCTGATCACCCAGCAAGCACAGCAGCTCAAACTCGCCTCCCTGGGGCGACTGACCGCCAGCATCGCCCACGAGGTACGCAATCCACTCGGGGCCATCAGCCACGCCAGCCAACTGCTCGGCGAGTCGGACCAGCTGGCTGACGGTGATCGCCGACTGCTGCAGATCATCGACAGCCACAGTAAACGTGTCAATCAGATTATCGAGAACGTCCTGCAGCTGTCTCGTCGACGCAATGCTCAGCCCGAACGCGTTGCCCTGGAAGAATGGTTGCCCCAATTCGTAAACGAGTTTCAACTGAGTCAGAATGAACCTTGCGAACTCCACTTGGAGCTGACGCAACCGCCGATCATCGCAAAGTTTGATAAAGGGCAACTCCAGCAAGTACTCACCAACCTATGCGACAACGGCCTGCGCTACAGCCTCGCGGTGACGGGCCAACCCAAGATAAGACTGGAAGCCGGCGTTGACCCGAGGAAGGAGCAACCTTATATCCGCGTTATTGACTGGGGTGACGGCATCGAAGAACAGAAACAGAAACATATTTTTGAGCCCTTTTTCACGACGGAAAACACCGGTTCAGGCCTCGGGCTCTATATCTGCAAGGAACTTTGCGAAGCCAACCAGGCTTTAATACACTATGAACGCACAGAAGACGGGCTGAGCTGCTTCCATATCCAAATGGCACATCCGGAGCGAGCCCTGTGACTTCTTGCTTACCGCTCTCAATAGGCTGCCCCACACTCAAAACAGGTTAACTATGAGCCAGCACCGCGTTTTGGTCATTGACGATGAACCCGACATCCGGGAACTTCTCAGCATTACCCTGAGCCGTATGGGACTGGAGGCCGACAGCGTCGAAGACCTGACTCAGGCCAAAGCCCAGCTCGCGAATACGGCTTATGACTTATGCTTGACCGACATGAGGTTGCCCGACGGCAATGGGCTCGAGTTGGTGGAACATATCCAACAACATCACCCCCGGCTCCCCGTTGCGGTCATCACCGCTCACGGCAGCATTGATCTTGCCATTGAGTCCATGAAAGCCGGGGCTTTTGATTTTGTCTCCAAGCCTGTTGACCTGACCGCTCTACGCAAACTGGTTACCAGCGCCATTCAATCCAGCCAATTGCCTCCCATGCCTCTTCCGGGTGAGTGTCCTATTCTGGGCCAGTCGAAGGCTATTCAAAACCTGGTGGCCAGTATTCAAAAGCTGGCCCGCTCCCAGGCACCGGTGTACATCTCGGGGGAGTCCGGTGTCGGGAAGGAACTGGTCGCCCGCTCCATCCACAAGCTCGGCCCACGCTCTGCCGGCCAGTTTGTGGCCGTCAACTGCGGTGCCATTCCGCGCGAGCTGATGGAAAGCGAATTCTTCGGTTATAAGAAAGGCAGCTTTACCGGCGCCCACCAGGACAAGGACGGTCTGTTTCAGGCCGCCGAAGGCGGTACCCTGTTTCTGGACGAAGTGGCCGACCTGCCACTGGACATGCAAGTGAAGTTGCTGCGGGCGATTCAGGAGAAAGCCATACGCCCCGTTGGCGGCCAGGGAGAGATAAAGACCGATGTGCGCATCTTGTGCGCCACCCACAAGGCGTTGGATAAGGAAGTGCAGGAAGGCCGGTTCCGACAGGATCTGTTTTACCGTCTCAACGTTATCCAGCTGCGTGTGCCGCCACTACGAGAGCGCCGGGAAGATATCGCCATGCTGGCGCGTCACAGCCTGGAGAAAATGGCCAAAGAAGTGAACTTTCCGACGCCTCAGCTAAGCCAAGCGGCCATGAAGCGGCTGTGCGAATACAGCTTTCCCGGTAACGTGCGCGAACTGGAAAACATTCTGGAAAGGGCATTCACCCTGTGCGAAAGCACCGTTATCGACAAGGACGACCTGCACCTGCCGGAGCACCCGGTTTCTCTGGACTCTCCCAATGAAGAAACCACGGAATCATACGGGGACCATGCTGACCGGTGCGCGGAGCACCCCTCTCTGGACCATTACCTTCAGGAGATCGAGAAAGACGTGCTCTGCAAGGCACTCGAACAGGCCAAGTGGAACAAAACCCAGGCGGCGAAGAACCTGGGCATCAGTTTTCGGTCGTTGCGGTACCGGCTGCAGAAACTCGGGCTTGATGACGACTAATTGATCAGCGCTGCAGCGGCGCCCTCACCAACAACCCTCTGGTTCTCGACGCCCGGTGTGACTCAATGACATATCGTCACAATTAGTGTCTTTTGTTTGGGGTGGCTCAACCGGAGTAGCCACCAGTGTATAGGTAGTGGCGCTTTCACTGCCCGCCTCAAAGTCAATTTCGTAGTACTGCTCGAATGACTCTACCACACCATTGTCCAATTGGTTATAAATTGTGCAGCCAGCATTATCATAGGCGCTATAGGTTGTGTAACACCGCTGCAGCCGCTGAGACACGTCATTTAGCGTTGCAATAGCGTCAGAGCGGTTGCTTCTCATCACCTGATTGGAATAAGCAGTAAAAGCGATCCCGGCCAAAATCCCCAGAATCGCCACCACGATCATCACTTCAATCAGAGTAAATCCTCTTATACCTTTATTCATATCCACCTCAATTAACCCAATCAGCGTACTTGCCGCCACGATTGTCGCCCCAATGCATCGTCAGGAACGTCAAGTTCCGAGCTCCCTCTCCCACCACTGGTGTCCATATAAAGCAAGTTACCATCGAGGCTATCGTCGTCACCGCCTTCAGTATAAGTGGGTGTGGGCTCACCCAGAATTAAGTCTGAAGGAGTAGGCTTCAAGACTGGACGCCTCGTAAACCGATCACCAACACCAACCAACTCCATCAACCAGCTGCGACCACCATAATCACAAGCAACCGCCGATGGAATAACCGTTGGAAAAATCAAACGGTCAAAAAGCAGCAAAGGCTTTTGAATAACCCGTTCACCTTGTTCAACGTCAAAGTCAAGGTACCATCCGTCGTCCTCCGTCCAGTCTACTCCCTCGCCGTTCACGTTGCGTTCCTCGCCGGACTGAGACAATGTCTTCTCATGCATTATATCGGTTCGACTGGAATAGGTTAGTGCTACATCAGTATCCGCAATACCATAGAAGCTGCTCCAACTATCGCCAGCGCTCCAATTATTATCACCGTCATCAAAGTACTTTCCGGTACCGAAGTACAGCATAGTCGCCCCACCTTTCAAGGAGTTGTACCCCAGAGCGGGGGCCGAACTGATCGGTTGCCTTACGCCATTGTCGTCTTTTGCAATAAAAAGAGGGTTACCGCCCAACGCCACTTGCCACTGGCTGGTATTCGAACTGTTCAAATCGAACTTCCAGAGATTCCCATTGAGGTCGCCCCCATACGCATATACTGCCTCGCCGTCACCATTTCTCAATACAGAAACACCCGAGAGCCCCGTTCCTGCTTGAGTATTAATAACTTCGGTTGAGCCCAGAGGGTCTTCCAAATCCACTACAAACAGCTGAGACGTACCGCTATCATAACCGTTGCCGAAAATAACAACCCATCGACCATCAACCGTACGCGTGATAGTGGGATCGCCCATAACGTACCCTAGAGCGGAATAATCCGATTGGTTCAGTTCAAACAAAACTTTAGGGCTATCCGGCTGAGTTACATCCAAGGCAAAAATGCTTTTCCCACCTGCGCCAAGCGTACCAACCAAAACGCTCTTCCAAGCGCCATTCAAATAAGCATCCCCAACAACCAATGGACCATCTACCAAGTACTCATGGCCAACATCTTGCCGACCGTAATTCGGGTCACTCAATTTTGCCAACTTCGGGTAAACCCCAGTGGGGACGTATGCAAAACGCTCCCGCAATAGATTACTGCCAGAACCATAGAAGGCATGCAACATGCCATCGTTGGCACCGACAAACAACGTCGGGACATCATTCTCTTTATCGTCCAGATAATCCTGATACTTGTTACCGCCGCCCTCATCGTCCGGCAGCCGGCTATACCCGCGATCACGACTAGAGAGGTACACAGGACTTGAGTTGACAATATCTCCCAGCAGTTTTTCCCGCTCTCTAAGACCGCCACTGTCTCCCTCGTGGCTTTGATCGCCCCGCAACCAGTTCAGGCGCTTTTCGCCGAGGCCGGACTCAACTTCCGGGTTTAAAAAGCTCTTCTGATCGGCGGACAAATTTCCCCATGTGAACGCAACAGTCCCCGTGTCCTCGACATAAGTGTATACCTTGCGGCCGTTCTCATTATCCAGTTGTAGCGTCTCATTGGTCGACACGGTAGCCGATTCCGCAGGCACACCATTCTCATCTATCTCGAACGCCTCAATCTCGCCAGACCAGCCCTTACTATCGAACTTAGCCTGATAAATGTAACCTCCCTCGCTCAGTTGCGCAGATTCGGTGGCAACGGAAGCTGCCGCGCCCACCTCTTGCGACACAGTGTCAAACACGTTACGAAGAGCTTCTTGAAGCTTGCGAGGATCCGTCGCATAAAAGTAGCTGTCGGGTGTATCGTCTTCACGAATATCATCAACCGTGGCTTTGTCATCAAAGTACCCCCCCCATTTGGCGGCGTAGTACAGGGGCTGTTCGAGTGGTTGCGCTGAAGAGGCACCAACGTCGTAAGTTCGCTCCGTCAGCTCGGCGAGATTACATGTTTGGGTCCCATTGTTTTGATGACAAGTACAATCACCATCTTCTTTACAAAAATCACCATAAACAAAGTCATTCACTCCCGAGTGGACGTGAAAACCATCGCTTTTAGTGCCACTGATTATGTAGCCAAACCCCATAATGTCACCAGTCGATTGGGCTATCACTTGGGTTCCAACAGTAACCTCATTATTGGTTACTTTGTACTTCATGACACCCCACATGTCTTGGTCAAAGTCACCGCCCTGCTCACTGTCCTCCCAGTTCACGTAAAGCAATCCACTGTTGGCGACATCAGAGGTCGTCTGCTCAATAATCTTGAAATCAACGATTGCACAGTTGGCATCAAGCCCTTCATTGCGACAAGCGGGCTGAATATCAATAAATTTTGCTTCCGACCCGGCAATAATATCCGAGCCAGGAACCTTCACCGACACACTGGGAACTGAAGGCGCTAAAGCCACCCCGTAAGTTTTTACCTTGGGCTTATTCTGAGTTGCGGTGACGCCGCTCAGCGATATACCGGTTGACCGGGCATAATGAGCCAAGCCCGCGATATAATAACTACCCTCCAATCGAGGAGCATCCGGGCAAGTGCCTCGCACCTTGGAGAGATTCCCAACAGTTTTCGCTGTACACAACTCATCCTCGTTATCCACCCCCTCTTCGCTCAGAACCTTGCCAACGTAGAAATCATTTCCCGCGAGCCCTTCATTGACCAATATCTGATCAGTAATCGAATCCACGTCACTGACCCCAATATCCGAAGCTATCGCTTTAACTTGGTCGCCGTCATAGGAGCTCGTTGAGGCATTAAACTGGAGGACGCTGAGAGGAGCGCAGTAATTGTTGTTATCTACGGGGGCCGACCAGGTTGCCGTAAACAGACCATCGATATAGCCAGAGTCTTCTGCATTGTACTCCTCGGACGCACTGAGGCCAGACAGGTATCTCAGCGATTCGAGGTACAATTCCGACTGAGGGTTACCCCAATTGGTACACTCACCGTCATCAAATGAACTCCAGCCCCACAGGCAGCCGTCACTGTCATTAGTACCATGGTATGTGCCGTTATCGAATCGGTAACCATAGATTCTCAACTTATCCAACGTGTTGACAATGCCGTGAAATTCTTCATTACTGTCATTATCAGGCTTAATAAATGTGCCATTATCCAGGTTAATTTCGTCCAGCATGTTACCGATATTTTTCCTTAAAACTCCGCCGGATTTATTCTTCTTGTACGAACCAGTCATTAGTCCAAAAAGGATCTTATCGGTTTCACCGTACTCTTGGAGCAGGCCGGTGGGTTTCATTGAACTTCCATAAGCCTGACAATTACTTTCCTCTAAACCTTCGTCGCAAACAGCCACTCTGACGTTATAATCCTTCTGACCCAAGCCGTGACTGTCCTTACTTGGACTACTTCCGTGAGCATAGATGTTCGTTACATCGGGATCGTTGCCGTTCCTTGCCGTCCCCCAACGACACTGCCAACGTTCATTGCTGGCCCATAAAGAATAATTTCCCCGAGCCACCCGTAATAGAGGTGGATCTGTCACTTCCTGAGAGTAATCATCTCTATCATCGGGATCAGTAGTGTTACAAATGGTTATACCCCGATCCTCAACATCACTATCGCCCGCATTATTACCAAACGGGGTCAACATATCTAGATCTTCACCAGCATAAAATTTAGTGAAGGAATGGGCATCGTTCGGTAACATCTGGCGTTCAAGAACCGTCACACTAGCCGTATCGGTAGACCTGAGCCCACCATATAGAATCTTTCTGACCGCATCGATTCGGGTCATCGTCGCCCAGTTCAGAAAGTTTCCACTCCATTCATTACCTACGCTTCCAGTATTGCAATAACCGTTGCTATTAGTTTGCCTACTGGGCTGGTAGAGGTTGTCCGACGTGTCGTAGGAGTAGCATTTTCCGCTATCGAAATAACCATAATAATCGTAGGAGTGGTTATATGTATTATCCGCCTCTCCGTCACCATCCAAATCGCTGTAGTCGTTGTACAACTTAAAGAACAGTTGATGGTCATTTGACATGTTAAGCATCATGAGTGGACGGACAGGCTGCGCCAAAAATAGCGGGTCCTGAGCGGGCTCGGCCGACATCACTACGTGCGATAGAGCGAGCGTGAAGCCGGCAACCACCGACATCAAAGCTCCTTTACCGCTTACCTTACGGGTACCAGCAAGCATTTTGACCCATTGCGTCGCCATTTTTATCACTCCTGATTAACCTTATTTGAGCTGCCCGTAAGTCGATTGAAGTACGGCTTCCGCCTCTCCTGAACCACTAACTCCTCGACTACTGACTCGAAAATAATCAACATCAAAACAAAACTCCTCGGGGTCTTGCGAGCAGCCGAGCATTTTGCGTACTTCGATATCGGGAACACGCACTTCCTCAACGACATACCGAGGGCGATTGGCTTCCTTAATGTTTACCAACTCTAGATCCGTCAATATCGAGTTCTCCAGCCAGTCATCCGCGTCCCACCGCGCAACCAGGGGCTGACCAAGCTGGCCCTGGTCCGCCAACAGCCCCTTTTCCGTGCCGTCAAACGTTTTATTGACAAGATTTTTTAGTTCATCCTCTGCCTCTCTCAGTCCAGCCTCGGCAGCATGAAAGGCAATATGACGCTGCCTCATGTTGCTCGCCATTGTTTCTTGAAGCCCCGTTCCGCGAACGGCGGCCAACCCCACAATGGTCATCAGCAAAAGCATAATAAGCCCGAGAATCAACACCGCCCCACCCTGTCGACTCACAGGAATGTTTTGAGCTTGCACGCGGCTCCTCATAACTTGACTCCTCACAACGCTCACAAACGGCTTCGGATGCCGATAGTACTTGAAAATATTTGACGCATGCGTCGATCACTCACGTCGACATCTTCACCATCAAATACGATGTTCTGGGGTTCCTGCAGTACATTCTCCTCCGAACTCTGTACCAGCAGCTGTACTCTTACCGCCAATACCGCCCCCCAATCATCATCGGCAATATCGCTTGCCGCCAAATAGTCGTCCGGGATATTGTCAGCGTTTGTATCTAGGCCATAACGCAAACTCATATCCTCCACGCCCTCAATGAGCTCCACGGGGGGGTCTTCGTCAACAACTTGCCACAAACTGCTGGAACCGGGGTTAAGTTCGCTCTCAGCCACGTAATATGTTTTACTGCTCACCTTCATAACTTGGGCACCAAGATCGAATTCCTGCCCCCAATTATTGGGATCTCTATTCGATGGATTTTCGCTGGCATTGCTTGAGTGAACAAGGTTGACAACACCGCTGCCCAAGCCTTGAAGATTGGTAATTTTGAACAAGCGGGCATGAGTGCAATCTGAAAGGACAACAATATCTCCTTGGCAGATATCCTCTACACATCCATCAACCTCCGTCCCGCTTACATTGACGTTAGCGGATGCATCAACCTCATTCATTAGGGACATCCCGCTGGTACCGGCACCACGAGTAAACAAAACATCTGTGCCATCTTTTATGTTGTCTTCAACCTCATCGTGAGGGAGATCATCATCGGACTCATAGCCGATTATTCCGATTTGCGATTGAAGAATAATATCTGGGTTGCCCTCGGCCCCAACATCATAGATGGATCCCACCGCCACCGTATCGGGATCCAGTCCGTTTTTGAATTCAGCCAATGGATTTCGGCTCGAGCAGCCAGTGTAGCCTGCCATGCGAATATCCAGCGCCAAAAACTCCATACCCAGGCGGCCGGTTTCCTGAATGCGCGAAATCGCTTGCTGCGTCGTGTACGTGGAGCGGCTGGCAAGGAACATCTGAACAACGCCAGTCATCAATACCATGCCCAGAGTTAACGAGATCATTAGCTCCACGAGGGAAAGTCCATACTGTTTCTTCATTGATAACCCCGGTTACAATCTCGTACTGTATTTAAATGAAGTGGTGTTTTGGGCGTCCGGGTCAACTTGCGCGCCACGCTCTTCCTCTTCTATCCACTCTAGACTGACAGTGCAGACACTGCTCTCGCAGGCTATCTCCGCGGTTCCCCCCGGCAGAAGCGACGTCACCATAGTCATCCACGCATCCAGATCGTCTCCGGCGAGACCGCCCCCTCCAGGGCTGGCGCTGTCGTATTCGCCCTCGTAACTCGCAAGATTCTCGCTATTGATTCTCATACGGTCCAGAATATCGTAAGCGAGTAGATTAGCCTGCGAGCGTAAGTAGGCACTGTGATTAAACTGCAAAGACCTAGACTGCAAGGCACCAATTGCCAGCAAAGATGTCGCTAGTATCATTACCGTCACCAGCACCTCTATCAGCCCCACTCCTCGCTGTTTACCTATGTTGATTAGTGACATGTATCCCCCTTGGATCAGCAATCCGTGCGACTGAGATGAACCGAGCCCGACAACCCAACACTAACCTGTCTCGCCGCTTCTCCCACACAATTTTCGTACTGAGCAAGAGCAGTTATTGGGTTAGCGACATTGTCAACTCGCGCCAGCGTTCCCATCCCCACATAACGAACGAATCCACTAGCCACTCCACCTCTAACAACGTCAAGAACTAAGCCGTCGCCTTCCAGGCTCCAATATCGCAGTATATCGGTATTGGCATCTGCTATTGTGGGGTTGCTCCCAGTCTCTCCACCAGGATCAGAATCTACAAAAGCGAGCCATCCATTGGTCCAGTCATTGCCGCAACCATCCCCGGCATCGTTGCTGGCACACAAAGAGACTGGGCGGCCGCGTTTGACAGCTTCGCTCCGGGCATAGTTAAGAGCAGTAGCGAACTCCTCGCCGAAGGTTAGTGAGCGGTTATTGCGAATCTGAGTGGTCATGCTGGGAACAGCGACCGAAAGAATGATGGCCAAAACCGCAACCGTAACCATCAGCTCGATAAGCGTGAACCCTTTGGAGAAAGTAAACGACATATGGCGCATAAATCAATTTCTCTTA
Source organism: Marinimicrobium agarilyticum DSM 16975 (assembly GCF_000423345.1). Lineage (GTDB taxonomy): Bacteria > Pseudomonadota > Gammaproteobacteria > Pseudomonadales > Cellvibrionaceae > Marinimicrobium > Marinimicrobium agarilyticum. The sequence goes on along the minus strand of NZ_AUHU01000018.1, from coordinate 562 downwards.
CTCCTCAGCCGAATGAACTGCCACTCAACTGATTCGAATTTAGTCTCAAACATAAGGTGGACGATAGGAATTCCACCCCTTATAGTGCCAAACGCTACCACATCACCAAGCGCCCCCAGAGCGAATGGCGACATGTGGTCTTCACGGATGAATGAACGGCAATCCCCGGGAAACGGGGTATGCCCAGATACCCTCAAGGAGGAAAATTATGACACAACGTGGGCTAACATGTAGTAGTCCAGACTTGATCTGACAGTTACCGGTTTTTCCGATGGTGTCTGTCAGGTCAAGTTCAGCCTACGAACTTTTCCTTCCAGATTCGCTTGCCATCTTCCAGGGTTTCCATTGGCGTCCTGCCGCAGCACATTTTCCCCTGGTGAGTACGGTGATGATTGTACTCATGCAGCCAGTCGTCCAAGTCCGACTGAAGTGCCTCCAGCGTATCGTAGATCTTACGCCGTAGCGTGGCCTGATAAAACTCCTGCAGCACTGTCTTATGGAATCGCTCACAGATGCCATTGGTCTGCGGGTGTCGAGCCTTGGTTTTGGTGTGTTCTATCTC
>NZ_AUHU01000017.1 GCF_000423345.1 Marinimicrobium agarilyticum DSM 16975 | reverse complement strand
ACCAAGCGTGACGAAGTTGAGCGTGGCCAGGTTCTGGCGAAGCCGGGTTCTGTTACCCCGCACGCGAAGTTCGAAGGCGAAGTGTACGTGCTGTCCAAAGACGAAGGTGGCCGTCACACGCCGTTCTTCAAGGGCTATCGTCCGCAGTTCTACTTCCGCACCACCGACGTGACAGGCGCTTGTGAGCTGCCTGAAGGCGTTGAGATGGTTATGCCGGGCGATAACGTGAAGATGAACGTGACTCTGATTCATCCGGTAGCGATGGAAGAAGGTCTGCGCTTCGCGGTTCGTGAAGGCGGTCGTACCGTAGGCGCTGGCGTGGTCTCCAAGATCATCGAGTAAGTGCCTGTATGGCTGGAAAGGCCCCCTCGGGGGCCTTTTTTGTCTCCGAGCGTCCGCTCTTCGCAGTGAGGAGTGTGGGCTGTTGGGATGATAAGTTATTGATTTTTCAAGAAAATGGTGAAAGCCCGGAATTCATTAGATATTTCCGGTATATCCCTTGACAGGGGTTGGCCTCGCCATTAGAATTGCGCCTCCATTTTGCAGGGCATCAAACGAGCCGAGCTCGCGCCATCGCCAATTTGGATAGTTCTTTAAAGTTTATTACTGGAGTTTGGTTCACATGCAGAATCAACGCATTCGGATTCGCCTGAAGGCCTTTGATCATAAGCTCATCGATGCCTCTACCCAGGAAATTGTTGAGACCGCAAAGCGCACAGGCGCACAAGTCCGTGGCCCGATTCCGCTGCCGACTCGCAAAGAGCGCTTCACTGTATTGATCTCCCCGCACGTCAATAAGGACGCGCGTGATCAGTACGAGATTCGTACACACAAGCGTTTGCTGGACATTGTTGAGCCTACTGAAAAAACCGTTGACGCCCTGATGAAGCTGGACCTAGCTGCAGGCGTAGAGGTACAGATTAGTCTCGGCTAAGATAAAGTAAATGACATCCCGGCAATAGCCGGGCCTTGTGTAACGCTCTGAAATGGGCGGCCATAGCGGGTAAAAGCCCCGTACACTGAGAGGTTAGCAACATGACGATTGGTATTGTCGGCCGCAAGAGTGGCATGACTCGTATATTTACCGATGATGGTGTTTCCATTCCTGTTTCCGTGATTGAGGTCTCCCCCAATCGCGTCACCCAGGTGAAGAATGTAGAAACCGACGGTTACGCTGCAGTGCAGGTAACAGTAGGGTCTCGTCGCGCCTCCCGCGTTACCAAACCCGCAGCAGGTCACTATGCCAAGGCGAATGCCGAAGCTGGTCGTGGCTTGTGGGAACTGCGTAACGACACTCAAGAATCTTTTGAAGTCGGTGCAGAGATCACGGTTGGAGCCTTTGAGGCCGGCCAGATGATTGATGTCACTGGCACCTCCAAAGGTAAAGGTTTTGCCGGTACCGTTAAGCGTTGGAATTTCTCAATGCAAGACGCTACTCACGGTAACTCTCTTTCTCACCGTGCGCCCGGTTCCATCGGACAATGTCAGACTCCGGGTCGCGTCTTCAAGGGCAAGAAGATGTCAGGACAGATGGGTTCCGAGCAGGTAACTGTTCAGAATCTGGAAGTGGTCCGCGTCGATGCTGAGCGCAATCTGCTGTTGGTCAAAGGCGCCATTCCCGGAGCTCCGGGCGGTGACGTCATTGTTCGTCCCGCAGTGAAAGCGCGCAGTAACGGTTAATGTCCGAGGGGAAACGACCATGGAATTGAATATTGTAAAGCCCGATGGTGCCAAAGGTACGCTCAACGTATCTGAGGTGGCGTTTGGTAAAGAATTTAATCAAGACCTGGTACATCAGGCAGTCGTCGCCTTTCTGGCAGGCGCACGCCAAGGTACCAAAGCTCAGAAAACCCGCTCAGAAGTCTCTGGTGGTGGCAAGAAGCCCTGGCGTCAAAAGGGTACTGGCCGGGCTCGTGCGGGCACCATTCGAAGCCCGATTTGGCGCTCTGGTGGCAAGGCGTTCGCAGCCAAGCCCCGCAACTTTGAGCAAAAGCTGAACAAGAAAATGTATCGCGCCGCATTGCGTTGCATTTTCTCCGAGCTGAATCGCCAGGAGCGTCTGGTTATTGTGGAGGACTTCTCTGTTGAAGCGCCCAAGACCAAAAGCCTGGTTCAAAAGCTGGCCCAGTATGATCTGTCGGAAGCGCTGATTGTGACTGAGGACGTGAACGAGAACCTGTACCTGGCGTCGCGCAACCTGCATAAAGTTGATGTGCGTGACGTTCAGGGTGTGGATCCGGTTGCCTTGATCGGCTATGAAAAGGTTGTGGTCACTGTTCCGGCTCTGAAAAAGTTCGAGGAGATCCTGGGATGAACCAAGAACGCATCTATAAAGTTTTGTTGGGGCCAGTAGTGTCCGAGAAGTCCGCCATGGCGGGTGAGAACGGCAATCAGGTCGTTTTCAAGGTCTCTACCGATGCCAACAAACTGGAAATCAAAGCGGCCGTACAGGCGCTGTTTGACGTCAAAGTGGAAAGTGTTCGCGTGATGAACGTGAAGGGTAAAACCCGTCGCACTCGCTATGGCGTTGGCAAACGCAGCGACTGGAAGAAGGCCTACGTTCGTCTTGAGCAAGGTCAGGATATCGACTTTGCGGTAGCTGAGTAAGAGGATTGTTGCAATGCCTATTGTAAAACGTAAACCAACCTCGCCCGGTCGCCGCTTTGTAGTAAGTGTCGTTAATCCGGATTTGCACAAGGGTGCTCCCTATGCGCCGCTGTTGGCTAAGAAGTCCAAGAGCGGTGGCCGTAACAACGCCGGCCGTATTACCACACGCCATGTCGGTGGTGGTCATAAGCAGCACTACCGTGTGATCGATTTTCGTCGCAACAAAGACGGTATTCCAGCGAAAGTAGAGCGTTTGGAGTATGATCCGAACCGCACTGCCTACATCGCACTGGTTTGTTACGCAGACGGTGAGCGCCGATACATCATTGCACCGAAGGGTCTGAAGGCCGGTGACAAGATCGAGTCTGGCGACGCTGCAGCTATCAAGGTAGGTAACACCCTGCCGCTGCGCAATATCCCGGTCGGTAGTACTGTTCACTGTGTAGAGCTGAAGCCCGAGAAAGGTGCTCAGCTGGCTCGGTCGGCCGGTGCATCTGTACAGCTGGTTGCTCGTGACGGCGCCCACGCCACATTGCGTCTTCGCAGTGGTGAGACCCGTCGAGTGCTGGTTAACTGCCGAGCGACAATGGGTGAAGTATCCAATAGCGAGTATAGCTTGCGCTCATTGGGTAAAGCTGGTGCGAAGCGCTGGCGTGGTGTTCGTCCAACCGTTCGCGGTGTGGCGATGAACCCGGTTGATCACCCGCACGGTGGTGGTGAAGGCCGTACCTCTGGTGGTCGTCATCCGGTAACGCCTTGGGGTGTTCCCACCAAGGGTTACAAGACGCGCAAAAACAAGCGCACTACTAAGATGATTGTCCGCAGCCGCTCCAAGCGGTAACGGTAAATCAACAGCTGAAAGAGGAAGCAACAGTGCCACGTTCACTGAAGAAAGGTCCTTTTATCGATCTTCACCTGATTAAGAAGGTCGAAACAGCGATCGAAAAAAATGATCGTCGTCCAATCAAAACCTGGTCGCGGCGCTCGATGGTCATGCCTGAGATGGTTGGTTTGACTCTGGCAGTTCACAATGGTCGTCAGCACGTGCCCGTCTTGATTAATGAAGAGATGGTTGGACACAAACTTGGCGAGTTTGCGGCTACCCGCACCTATCGCGGTCACGCTGCAGACAAAAAAGCGAAAAAGCGCTAAGCGCTATTTTAGTGCCTACGAGGTAACACGATGGAAGTAGCAGCAAAACTCAGCGGTGCTCGTCTGTCGGCGCAAAAAGCGCGCTTGGTAGCCGATCAGATTCGCGGTAAAGGTGTAGAGGAGGCGTTGGACCTTCTGGCATTCAGCCCCAAAAAGGGCGCCGCGTTAATCAAGAAGGTGCTGGAGTCCGCAATTGCGAACGCCGAGCATAATGAAGGCGCCGACGTCGATGAACTGAAAGTGTCCACGATTTTTGTGGACGAGGGGTTGCGTATGAAGCGCATCAAACCTCGCGCTAAAGGCCGTGCTGATCGCATTCTGAAGCGCACTTGTCATATCACCGTTAAAGTAGCCGACCAGTAAGAGAGCAGGCGTTATGGGTCAGAAAGTAAATCCGACAGGTATTCGTCTGGGTATCGTCAAAAAGCATACTTCAATCTGGTATGCCGGCAACGAACAGTACGCAGACAAACTCAACAATGATTTGGCAGTGCGTTCTTACATCCAGGACAAATTGTCCAGCGCGTCTGTAAGTCGCGTGGACATTGAGCGTCCCGCCAATACCGCACGCATCACCATTCACACGGCCCGTCCGGGCATCGTGATTGGCAAAAAGGGCGAAGACGTGGATCGCCTGCGTGCAGAAGTGAGCGAGCGCATGGGTGTGCCGGTGCACATCAACATTGAAGAGATCCGCAAGCCTGATCTGGATGCTTCATTGGTTGCCCAGAACGTTGCTCAGCAGCTGGAACGCCGTGTGATGTTCCGTCGCGCCATGAAGCGTGCGGTTCAGAATGCGATGCGCCAAGGTGCAGAAGGTATCAAAATCCAGGTGGGTGGCCGTCTGGGGGGTGCCGAGATTGCCCGTAGCGAGTGGTATCGAGAAGGTCGCGTACCGTTGCACACTTTGCGTGCCAACATTGATTACGCCACCGCCGAAGCGTCAACCACCTACGGCATCATCGGTGTGAAAGTTTGGATTTTCAAGGGTGAAGTCATCGGCGACATTGATGAAGCTGAAGCTGCACCTAAGAAAAAAGGCTCTAAGTCCAAGTAAGGGGTACGCAAGATGCTGCAACCAAAGCGTACGAAGTTTCGCAAGCAAATGAAGGGCCGCAACCGCGGCTTGGCCCATCGGGGCGCCAAAGTAAGCTTTGGTGATTTTGGCTTGAAAGCTACTGGTCGCGGTCGCATTACGGCTCGTCAAATTGAAGCAGCCCGTCGTGCGATGACTCGCCACATTAAACGTGGTGGGAAAATCTGGATTCGTGTGTTTCCAGACAAACCTATTACCGAGAAGCCTCTGGAAGTACGTCAGGGTAAAGGTAAGGGTAACGTAGAGTACTGGGTGGCGCAGATCCGTCCTGGCAAGGTCCTGTATGAAATGGACGGCGTCAGCGAAGAGCTTGCCCGTGAGGCTTTTGCTCTGGCCGCTGCTAAGTTGCCTATTAATACAACTTTCGTTAAACGTTCGGTGATGTGATGAAAGCTTCAGAACTCCGGGAAAAATCCGTTGAAGAGCTGAACGGCGAACTGCTGACTCGATTGAAAGAGCAGTTTAAGCTGCGTATGCAGGCTACTACTGGCCAGTTGGGCCAGACTCACCTGCTCAAGCAAACTCGTCGCGATATTGCTCGAATCAAAACGGTGCTTAAACAGAAGGCAGGTAATTAACGATGACTCAGGCAGATAAACTGGCTCGGACACTAACCGGCAAGGTTGTTAGCAACAAGATGGATAAAACCGTCACGGTGCTGATCGAGCGTCGCGTGAAGCATCCGCTTTACGGCAAGTATGTGAGCAAGTCATCAAAGCTGAAAGCGCATGATGAAAACAATGACTGCAAGATGGGCGATACTGTAACGATCGCCGAGTCTCGTCCGCTGTCAAAGACCAAGTCATGGGCTTTAGTGAACATTGAAGAGCGCGCTACTGAAATCTAAACGATTCAGGCGACTAGATAGTTTCGGAGACGGACGATGATTCAAACAGAAACCTACTTAGATGTAGCTGATAACAGTGGCGCTCGTCGGGTTCAGTGCATCAAGGTTCTTGGCGGCTCCCACCGGCGGTATGCCGCAGTGGGCGACATCATCAAAGTTACCGTAAAGGAAGCGATTCCGCGCGGTAAGGTGAAAAAAGGCCAGGTGATGAAAGCGGTGGTAGTGCGCACCAAGAAGGGTGTTCGCCGCCAGGATGGTTCGTTGATCAAGTTCGACGACAACGCTGCTGTGCTGCTGAACAACCAGGATGCTCCGGTGGGTACTCGTATCTTTGGGCCGGTGACTCGCGAGTTGCGTGGCGAGAAGTTCATGAAAATCATTTCTCTCGCACCAGAAGTGCTTTAAGCACCTGGTACTGGCAGAGAGCTGAGGGCAGACAAATGCGAAAGATTAAACGTGATGACGAAGTGATTGTTATCGCCGGTCGCGACCAGGGCAAGCGGGGCAAGGTTACTCGTGTGCAGGCTGATGGCCGCCTGATCGTGTCAGGTATTAACATGATCAAAAAGCACCAGAAACCGAATCCGCAAATGGGTGTTCCCGGCGGAATCGTAGAGAAAGAAGCCGCGATTGAAGCTTCCAACGTTGCCATCTACAACCCGGCAACCCAGAAAGCGGATCGTATTGGCTTCAAGATCCTTGAGAACGGCGACAAGATCCGCGTTTTCAAATCCAATGGCGAAGCCGTAGAGGCGTAAGTAGACATGGCTAGGCTAAAAGAACTGTACAGCAAAGAGCTCGCGCCCAACCTGAAAGAAGAGCTGGGTCTCGCGAACGTGATGGAAGTTCCGCGCATCACCAAGATCACCATTAATATGGGTGTTGGTGAAGCTGTGGGCGACAAGAAAGTGCTTGACAATGCGATCGGTGACTTGGAAAAGATTACGGGGCAAAAGGTCGTAATCACCAAGGCACGCAAGTCAATTGCGGGCTTTAAAATCCGTGATGGCTGGCCGATTGGCTGCAAAGTAACTCTGCGTAAAGATCGTATGTATGAGTTTCTTGATCGCCTGGTCTCTATCGCTATTCCGCGCATTCGTGACTTTCGTGGCATCAGCCCGAAGCAGTTTGACGGTCGCGGGAACTTTTCCATGGGCGTGGGCGAGCAGATTATCTTCCCTGAGATCGATTACGATAAGGTCGATAAACTCCGGGGTCTGGATATTTGTATCACGACGACAGCACGGAACGACGCGGAAGGTCGCGCGTTGCTGAAAGCGTTCAACTTCCCGTTCAAAGGTTAAAGGTAGCGTCATGGCTAAGAAATCAATGGTTGCACGTGAAGCAAAGCGTGCCCGCACTGCCGCCAAATATGCCGCCAAGCGCGCGGAGCTGAAAGAGATTGTCACCAGCCCTGCTTCTTCCGAAGAGCAAGCATGGGACGCGCAGGTAAAGCTGCAAAAACTGCCGCGCGATGCCAGCCCGAGTCGTGGCCGCCGTCGCTGCCGCATAACCGGTCGTCCGCATGGTGTATATCGTAAATTCGGTTTGTGCCGTCACAAGCTGCGCGAAGCCGCTATGCGTGGTGACGTTCCCGGCTTGGTCAAGTCCAGCTGGTAAGCCCAGGGCTTTATATTAGGAGCAGAATCAGATGAGCATGCAAGATCCGTTGGCCGATATGCTGACTCGCATTCGCAACGCCCAGCAGGTGGGAAAAGCGAATGTCTCCATGCCCTCTTCCAAACTGAAAGCCAGTGTGGCAAAAGTTTTGGCTGAGGAAGGTTACGTCGAAGGTTTTTCAATCAGCGAAGGTGCCAAACCCGAGCTGACTGTCGAACTGAAGTATTTTGAAGGTAAGCCGGTTATCGCCGAGCTGGACCGGGTCAGTCGTCCCGGTTTGCGCAGCTATGCTGGCAAGACCGCACTGCCGAGCGTGCGTGGCGGTCTGGGCGTAGCGATCGTATCCACCAGTAAAGGTGTAATGACAGATCGCGCAGCCCGGGCCGAGGGCGTGGGCGGTGAAGTTCTTTGTACTGTATTTTAACGGGAAATCGTCATGTCACGAGTTGCAAATAGTCCGGTTGAAGTACCATCCGCGGTAAGTATCACCCTCAAAGGGCAGAATCTTACAGTTAAAGGCGGAAAGGGTACGTTGGCTCTGGAAATTCACGATAACGTTGAGGTGAAGCAGGAAGAAAACCTGTTGAAGTTCTCCGCTCGTGATGGGGCCAAGCAGTCCCGCGCTCTGGCCGGCACCATGCGTGCGCTGGCTGGAAGTATGGTTCATGGCGTCGATCAAGGCTTTGAAGAAAAGCTGCAGTTGGTCGGTGTTGGTTACCGTGCAAAAGCGTCGGGTAAAACTGTAAACCTGTCTGTGGGTTACTCTCAGCCGGTTGATTACACCTTACCGGAAGGTGTAACGGCAGAAACCCCTACCCAGACAGAGATTGTACTGAAGAGCGCTGATAAGCAGTTGCTCGGTCAGGTGGCGTCAGAGATCCGCGCATTGCGTCAGCCCGAGCCCTACAAGGGTAAAGGCATACGTTACGCGGCTGAGCAAGTACGCCGTAAAGAAGCCAAGAAGAAGTAGGGCCAGGATATGAGCGATAAGAAGCAATCTCGTCTTCGCCGTGCGCGTCGTGCCCGTGCCAAGATTCGTGAACTGAACGTTAGCCGTCTATCTGTACACCGCACACCTCAGCATATTTATGCACAGGTAATTGCGGAAGATGGCGCTCGCGTATTGGCCAGTGCCTCCACGCTGGATAAAGATCTGCGTCAAGGTAAAACGGGCAACAGCGAAGCGGCGAAAGCTGTCGGCGCTCTGATTGCAGAGCGCGCAAAGGCTGCCGGTATCTCCCGGGTGGCGTTCGACCGTAGCGGTTTCAAGTACCACGGTCGTATCAAGGCCCTGGCCGATGCCGCGCGTGAAGCTGGACTGGAATTCTAAGGGTTAAGATATGGCATACGCGAAGAAAGATGATGGCAACAACGAAGGCTTCCAGGAAAAGCTGGTACAAGTCAACCGGGTTGCCAAGACTGTGAAAGGTGGTCGTATCTTTGCCTTTACTGCGCTGACCGTGGTCGGTGACGGAAACGGTAAAGTCGGCTTTGGTCGTGGTAAAGCGCGCGAAGTGCCCGTTGCTATCCAGAAAGCAATGGAAGCAGCTCGCCGCAACATGATCGACGTTGAACTGAATGGTGATACACTGCAGTACCCCACTAAGGGTCGCCATGGCGCTTCTAAAGTGTTCATGCAGCCGGCGTCTCAGGGTACCGGTGTGATCGCGGGTGGTGCCATGCGCTCTGTGCTGGAAATTGCCGGCGTGCAGAACGTATTGGCAAAGTGCTACGGTTCCACTAACCCGGTGAACGTTGTTCGTGCCACTTTCAATGCGCTGAAGTCCATGGCCTCACCCGAGTCCGTTGCGGCTAAGCGTGGAAAAAGTGTCGAAGATATCCTGAATTAATTGGTGTAAGCCAGTTTTTGATTGCGGAATACGACCATGGCTAAGAAAATGATTAAAGTGACTCAAGTCCGGAGCGCCGCCGGCCGGCTGAAAAAGCACCAGGCTAGCGTAGCCGGTCTGGGCCTGCGCCGTATCGGCCACACCGTTGAGGTGGAAGACACTCCCTCCGTGCGTGGGATGATTAATTCTGTTAACTATCTGGTCAAGGTAGAGGGAGAGTAACATGCGTCTTAATACGCTGAGCCCCGCCCCCGGTAGCGTCCACAGCAAAAAGCGTGTGGGTCGTGGTATCGGTAGTGGCCTGGGTAAGACCGCTGGTCGCGGTCATAAAGGCTTGAAGTCCCGCTCCGGCGGTACGGTTGCTCCGGGTTTTGAAGGCGGCCAGATGCCGCTGCAGAAACGTCTGCCGAAGTATGGCTTCAGTTCCCGTATTGGTCGGGTTACTGCTGAAGTGCGCCTTTCCGAACTGAACAAGATCGAAGGCGACACGGTAGATATCGAGACTCTGAAGCAGGCTGACGTGATTGGTGCCAGTATGAAGCGCGCCAAGATCTTCGCCTCAGGTGAGCTCAAAAAGGCGGTAACAGTTAGAGGTGTGGCTGTCACCAAAGGTGCCAAGGCTGCCATCGAAGCGGCTGGCGGGAAAGTCGAAGAGTAAGGGGCGCCAAATGGCAACTCCCGGCAATCCATCGCTGGCGAATCAGAAAGGTCTGGGCGAGCTGTGGGCTCGCCTGCGCTTTTTGTTCGTGGCGATTGTAGTCTACCGGATCGGTACCCATATTCCGGTTCCGGGTTTGGATCCAGAGCGGATTGCGAACCTGTTCAATCAGAATCAGGGTACCATTCTGGGAATGTTCAATATGTTCTCCGGCGGTGCCTTGGAGCGCATGAGTATTCTGGCGTTGGGTATTATGCCCTACATCTCTGCGTCGATTATCATGCAGCTGATGACCGCAGTAACGCCCTCCCTTGAGCAGTTAAAAAAGGAAGGGGATGCGGGCCGACGGAAGATCAACCAGTACACCCGCTACGGTACGGTGCTTCTGGCTACCGTTCAGGCGATGGCAATGTCGGTGAGTTTCTCCGGTTTTGCCTATGGTGGGGAAGCGGACTTTGCGTTCCACTTCGTTGCCGTTACATCGCTGGTGACCGGTGCGGTCTTCATGATGTGGCTGGGTGAGCAGGTTACCGAGAAGGGTATCGGCAACGGCATTTCCATGCTGATTTTCGCGGGTATTGTGGCTGGACTGCCCAGTGCTATTGGCCAGGCGTTCGAGAGTTCGCGACAGGGTGATCTTCACCTGTTGGTACTGCTGGTCATTGCGGTGATTGGCTTGGCGGTTATCTGGTGTGTTGTCCGGATCGAAAGAGGACAGCGTAGAATCACGGTGAACTACGCCAAGCGCCAGCAGGGCCGCAATGCCTACGCAGCGCAAACCAGCCATCTGCCGCTGAAGATTAATATGGCGGGTGTGATTCCCGCGATTTTCGCCAGCAGTATCTTGCTGTTCCCTGCATCAATCGCGCAGTGGTTCGGTGAGGGTGGAGATGGCATTGCCAGCGATTTCCTTCAGGATCTGGCGTTGGCGATCGGTCCCGGGCAGCCATTGAATATTCTGCTGTTCGCGGCGTTGATCTCGTTTTTCTGCTTCTTCTACACAGCGTTGATGTTCAACCCGAAGGAAGTGGCAGATAACCTGAAGAAGTCCGGTGCCTACATTCCGGGTATTCGCCCGGGTGAGCAATCGGCTCGCTATATTGACAGTGTGCTGACCCGTCTGACCGTGGTGGGCGCTGTTTATATGTCGGCTGTGTGCCTGATGCCGCAGTTCCTGGTAGTGGCCGCCAACGTGCCATTTTATCTGGGCGGCACCTCACTGCTGATTGTCGTAGTGGTGGTCATGGACTTTATGTCCCAGGTCCAGGCGCACTTGATGTCTCATCAGTACGAGTCACTGATGAAGAAGTCCAACTTGAAGGGATACGGCAGCGGCAACGCTCGCTAATCCCCACACTTAGGGTAGGATCATGAAAGTTCGTGCTTCTGTTAAAAAGATCTGCCGCAACTGCAAAATGGTTAAGCGCAACGGTGTTCTGCGGGTAATCTGCCACGCCGAGCCTCGCCACAAGCAGCGGCAGGGTTAAGAATTGACCGGCCCGCCCCCTCCAGGGGCGGGTTGTTCAGTAGGGGGCGTTGACTGTCGTCCGGAGAGAAATCTTCGGGCTATTGATTTTTGGTGATTTTGTCGCTATCCTTGCGCGCCTTTCGAGGGTGTTGGGTGGCGCAGGTCGCCGTCAGCGCTGCAAATTTAGAGTTACTGGAGTATTTTGAATGGCCCGTATTGCTGGTGTAAACATACCAGATCACAAGCATGCGGTTGTTTCCCTGACTTATGTCTATGGGATCGGCCGTACCACTGCTCGGCAGATCTGTGCCTCTACAGGCATCGCTGAAGATGTCAAAATGGGCAGTCTTTCCGACGAACAGCTCGACGTTATCCGCGCCGAGGTGGGCAAGCATACCGTAGAGGGTGACTTGCGCCGCGTTGTGTCGATGAATATTAAGCGTTTGATGGACCTGGGTTGCTACCGGGGTTTGCGTCACCGCCGCAGTTTGCCGGTGAATGGTCAGCGTACCAAAACCAACGCTCGCACTCGTAAAGGCCCGCGTAAGCCGATTAAACGCTAATCGCGCTGCGCCAGTCATTCAAAGTACGGTAACTACAGGTTAGGAAGAGATTGCTATGGCGAAGCCAGGTAATAAAACCGCAACGAAAAAGAAAATCAAGAAGACGGTGGTCGATGGGGTAGCCCACATCCACGCGTCTTTTAATAACACCATTGTCACTATCACCGACCGCCAGGGGAACACCCTGAGCTGGGCTACCTCGGGTGGTTCCGGCTTCCGTGGTTCTCGTAAGAGCACTCCGTTTGCGGCCCAGGTGGCGGCGGAGCGTGCCGGTGAGGCAGCGAAAGAATACGGTCTGAAGAACCTCGACGTAGAAGTGAAGGGCCCCGGCCCCGGGCGCGAATCCGCTGTTCGCGCACTTAATAATGTTGGTTATAAAATCACCAACATTGTCGACGTTACGCCGATTCCGCACAACGGCTGCCGTCCTCCCAAGAAACGTCGAGTGTAAGGGGATATAGATAATGGCTCGTTATATAGGACCTACATGTAAACTGTCCCGCCGCGAAGGCACCGACCTCTTTCTCAAGAGTGGTGCGCGCGCATTGGACTCAAAGTGTAAACTGGAAACCGCTCCCGGCCAGCATGGTCAGCGTCGCGGCCGTCTGTCGGACTATGGTGTTCAGCTGCGTGAAAAGCAGAAAGTTCGCCGCACCTACGGCATGATGGAGAAGCAGTTCCGCAGCTACTACAAAGAAGCCGCTCGTCGTAAAGGCGCTACCGGCGAGAATTTGTTGAAGTTGCTGGAAGGCCGTTTGGATAACGTCGTTTATCGCATGGGCTTTGGTTCCACTCGCGCGGAAGCTCGCCAGTTGGTAACCCACAAAGCGATCAGCGTTAACGGTAAGACTCTGAACATCCCTTCCTACCAGGTGAAGGAAGGTGACGTCGTTGCAGTGCGCGAGAAGGCCAAGAACCAGTTGCGTATTCAGAACGCACTGACGCTTGCCGGCCAGCGCAGCAATGTCGAGTGGATCGATGTGAACGCGGATAAAAAAGAAGGTGTTTTCACCCGAGTTCCCGATCGCAGTGAGTTGCCCGCTGAAATCAACGAGAACCTTATTGTCGAGCTTTACTCCAAGTAAGGGACTAACCGCTAACAGGTGTGGCTATGCAGACTGCAGTAAACGAATTTTTGACTCCGCGTCATATCGATGTGACCGAAAACAGTCCAACCCACGCTCGCGTGGTGTTGGAGCCGCTTGAGCGCGGTTTCGGTCACACCCTGGGCAATGCCCTACGGCGTATTCTGCTCTCCTCCATGGCGGGCTGTGCCGTTACTGAAGCCGAGATTGACGGTGTATTGCACGAGTACAGTGCCATTGAAGGTGTGCGGGAAGACGTTATTGAAATCCTGCTTAACCTGAAAAACGTGGCAGTCGTCATGCACGGTAAGGATCGCGCCGTTCTGACCCTGAAAAAGAAGGGTCCCGGTGTGGTTACGGCAGGTGATATTCAGGTTGATCACGATATCGAGGTGAAGAACCCCGAACACGTGATTGCCCATATCACTGGAAACGCTGAACTGAACATGCGTCTGACCGTTGCTCGCGGTCGCGGTTACGAGCCGGCTGATGCCCGTCGTCACGACGAGGACGAAAGTCGCGCTATTGGCCGCTTGCAGTTAGACGCGACCTACAGTCCGGTTCGTCGTTTGGCTTACACTGTGGAAAGCGCTCGGGTTGAGCAGCGTACTGACCTGGATAAACTGATTCTGGATCTTGAGACCAACGGTACCATTGATCCCGAAGAAGCGATCCGTCGCGCGGCAACCATCCTGCAGCAGCAGTTGGCGGTGTTTGTCGACTTGGAAGCAGAAAAGCAATCTACTCCGGAAGAGAAAGAAGAAGCGATTGATCCGGTTCTTCTGCGTCCGGTGGACGATCTGGAACTGACTGTTCGTTCAGCCAACTGTCTGAAGGCAGAGAACATTTACTATATTGGTGATCTTATTCAGCGTACTGAAGTCGAGTTGCTGAAGACGCCGAATCTGGGTAAGAAATCTCTGACCGAAATTAAGGATGTGTTGGCATCGCGCGGTCTGTCGCTCGGTATGCGTTTGGAAAACTGGCCGCCGGCCAGCTTGAAGAACGAAGACTGATTCAATATTGTTTCGTCGCCGGCGGACGCCGGCGGTTAACGAGATCGCTGTGAAGCGATCGTTAGTGAAGGGTTTAGCGTCATGCGTCATCGTCATAGTGGCCGTCAACTGAATCGTAATAGCTCTCATCGCAAAGCCATGTTTCGCAACATGACTGCGTCGTTGGTAGAGCACGAGCTGATTAAAACTACACTGCCCAAGGCTAAAGAGCTGCGTCGCGTCGCCGAGCCGCTCATTACCTTGGCGAAAAAGGACAGCGTTTCAAATCGCCGCCTGGCATTCAGCCGCCTGCGTGATAAAGAGGCAGTTGGTAAGCTGTTCGCCGAGCTCGGACCCCGGTACGAAGCTCGCCCCGGTGGTTACATTCGCATCTTGAAGTGCGGCTTTCGCGCCGGTGACAAGGCCCCCATGGCCTATGTCGAACTGGTGGATCGCCCGCAGGTTGAAGCCGCGGATGAGCCGGTAGAAGCGAAGGAAGCAACCGAAGAGTAAAGTCTTTGGTCGTCCCGACCTTGGTCGCTGTTCGGCTGAGGGCGGAAACATCAAAAAAGCCAGGCGCTGCCTGGCTTTTTTGTGTCTGCTTTTTGAGGTATAAGGTTCAACAGGAAATATTGAGCGCCGAGTCAGGACGAATTGGCGGGCGATGAAGCTTTAGTGGCTTTGGCTCGGCCCTTTTTTCTTGTCTGAGCGATAGTGAGCATGGGTTTCAGGAAGCGCCCGGTGTAGGAGTGGCCCAACTCAGAGACCTCCTCTGGTGTGCCGGTTGCTATGATCTCGCCCCCCCCGGAACCGCCTTCCGGCCCCAGGTCAATCAACCAGTCTGCGGTTTTTATCACATCCAGGTTGTGCTCGATGACAACGACGGTGTTGCCGTGATCGCGCAAACGGTGGAGGACCGCCAGTAGTTGCTCGATGTCGTAAAAGTGTAGGCCGGTCGTGGGCTCGTCCAGGATGTACAGAGTCTGTCCGGTATCTCGTTTGGACAATTCACGGGAGAGCTTCACCCGCTGCGCCTCGCCTCCGGAAAGCGTGGTGGCGGCCTGCCCCAATTTAATGTAAGAGAGCCCCACATCCATCAGTGTCTGGAGCTTTTTGGCAATTGCGGGGATAGCATCGAAAAACTCCCGCGCTTCCTCCACCGTCAGCTCCAGGACCTCGTGTATATTCTTTCCTTTGTACTTCACCTCGAGCGTTTCCCGGTTGTACCGTTTGCCTTTACAGACGTCGCAGGGCACATAGACGTCGGGGAGAAAGTGCATCTCGACTTTTGTGACGCCATCGCCCTGACAGGCCTCACAACGACCACCGCGCACGTTAAAGCTGAAACGACCGGGTTTATAGCCGCGTGAGCGAGCCTCCTGTGTTCCAGCGAACAACTCTCGAATGGGCGTAAATATCCCCGTGTACGTGGCAGGGTTGGAGCGCGGCGTGCGGCCGATCGGGCTTTGGTCAATATCGACACACTTGTCGAACAGCTCCAGTCCATCGACGGATTCATAGGGCGCAGGTTTTAATGTGGTGGCGCCATTGAGAGCGCTGGCAGCCAGCGGGTGGAGGGTGGCGTTGATCAGCGTCGACTTGCCAGAACCGGAGACGCCGGTGACACAGGTCATAAGGCCTACAGGCAGCTCCAGAGTGACCCCCTTGAGGTTGTTGCCGGTGGCGCCCCGGATGGTCAATAGGCGCGCCGGGTCCATCGGCAGTCGTTCCGAAGGCACGTTAATTTCACGTTTGCCGCTCAGGTATTCCCCCGTGATGGAGCCTTTGGCCTCCATGATCGCGTTGACATCGCCCTGGGCGATGACCTGACCGCCGTGCACGCCGGCACCGGGGCCAATGTCGATGACATGATCAGCCTGGCGAATGGCGTCCTCATCATGCTCTACCACGATTACGCTGTTGCCAATGTCCCGCAGGTGAGTGAGTGTTCGCAACAGGCGTTCATTATCGCGTTGATGCAGGCCGATTGAAGGCTCGTCCAAAATGTACATCACGCCCACCAGACCGGCTCCGATCTGGCTGGCGAGCCGGATGCGCTGGGCTTCGCCACCGGATAGGCTGTCGGCGCTGCGACTGAGGGTCAGGTAGTTAAGCCCTACATCCACCAGAAAGCGAAAGCGGTCTCGAAGCTCTTTCAGGATCTTCTCTGCGATACTCGCCTTGCTACCAGTGAAGCTCAGCAGGTTGAAGTAATCATAGGCAGCGCCCACGGGCAACTCGGTCATCTCGGGAAGGGTGCGCTCATCGACGAACACATTGCGGGCCTGCTCGCGCAAGCGCGCGCCATTGCATTCGGGGCACGCCTGGGTAGAGAGGTACTTGGTCAGCTCTTCCCGCACGGAGGACGATTCGGTATCCCGGTAGCGTCGCTCCATATTGGGGAGAATGCCCTCGAACCGGTGGCGCCGTTGGTACACATCCCCCCGTTCGTTGATGTAGCTGAAGTCAAGTTCCTCATCGCCAGAGCCATATAGCACCACACGGCGGTCTTTGGTCTTGAGTTTCTTCCAGGGAGTGTCGATTTCGAAGCCGTAGTGCTCGGCCAGTGAATCGAGCATATGGAAGTAGTAGATATTGCGTTGGTCCCAGCCCCGTATCGCCCCTTCGGGCAGGGAGAGATCCGGATTCTGTACCACACGGGATTCATCAAAGAACTGTTTGACTCCCAGGCCGTCGCAGGTCGGGCAGGCCCCGGCAGGGTTGTTGAACGAGAACAGGCGCGGCTCAAGCTCGCTCAGGCTGTAATCACACACCGGGCAGGCGTGCTTGGCCGAGAACACCCGATCTTCCTCCTCGCCGTCCATGAAGCTGATGGCCACCAGTCCTTCCGTCAGGTTCAGGGCGGTTTCAAACGATTCGGCGAGCCGCGTTTGCAGGTCAGGGCGGACTTTGAATCGGTCGACCACGACTTCAATGGTGTGCTTCTTTTTCTTGTCCAGTTTTGGCAGGTCATCCAGGTCCACGAGGATGTTGTCGACTCGCGCCCGAATAAAACCGTCTCGTTTCAACTGTTCAAAGATATGTAAGTGCTCACCTTTGCGGTCGCGGATGACCGGCGCCAGAAGCATGAGCTTGGTGCCCTCGGGCAGACCGAGGACGGTGTCGACCATTTCACTGACGGTCTGGGCCGAGAGTGGCTCCCCATGAACCGGGCAGCGAGGCTCGCCGACCCGGGCAAACAGCAGGCGCAGGTAGTCGTAGATTTCGGTAATGGTGCCGACCGTGGAACGTGGGTTGTGTGAGGTGGACTTCTGCTCGATGGAGATGGCGGGGCTGAGGCCTTCGACGTGGTCGACGTCGGGTTTTTCCATCATGGAGAGGAATTGGCGGGCGTAGGTGGAGAGGGATTCCACATAGCGACGCTGGCCTTCGGCGTAGAGGGTGTCGAAGGCGAGTGAGGACTTACCCGAGCCGGACAGGCCGGTAATGACGACGAGTTTGTCCCGCGGGATGTCGAGGTCGATGTTCTTGAGATTGTGAGTACGCGCGCCTCTAACCTGAATGGTATCCATCGTTACTCCCGAAATCACCAAAACTCACCATTATACGCAAACCACCCAGGGTCTGGTCATCTAGCCTGTAAAGGAATGTAGTTGATTTGGGGCGTCGAGTCCGGCTTGGGGTGAGGTATACCCGTTGAAGACCCGCCGTGAATACATCCCTGTAGGCTTCTCATCGGCATCCATGCCTCAGAGAGTCTTCAACGGGTATACCTCACCCCAAGCCTCATTGCCAATAGCGGGCTAAGAGCGCAGCCCGACAGAGTTAAAAATGGCACAGAGGCCAGCGAAGGGGTGCACCATTGGGAGACTCTCTGAGGCATGGATGCCGATGAGAAGCCCCCATGGATGGGTTTACGGCGGGTCTCCCAATGGTGCACCCCTTCGCTGGCCGGACTAGATGGAGAACCAACCAAGAAGCACCCCCCAACCAGTGTGTTAGAATCCGCCTCCCAATTAATCACGCAAACCAGGAGCGATCCTTGCCTATCGTCCAGGCCCCTTTCGAGCGCCGCACCGTGGTTTCTCTGGCTCTGCTGTATGCCTTCCGCATGCTCGGGCTGTTTATGGTGCTCCCCGTGCTTACTCTCTACGGCGACCAGTACCTCTACTCCAGTCCCATGCTGCTCGGGCTGGCACTGGGCGCGTACGGCTTCAGCCAAGCGCTATTGCAAATCCCCTTCGGCATTCTCTCCGACCGAATCGGTCGCAAGCCCGTTATCGCGGCTGGTTTGTTAGTATTCACACTCGGCAGCGCCCTTGCCGCCCAGGCGGATACCGTCTACGAACTGGTCCTCGGGCGCCTACTGCAGGGCGGGGGCGCCATCGCTGGGGCGGTGATGGCACTGATGGCGGATCTGACCGCCGAGGAAAACCGCACCAAGGCCATGGCCACCATTGGGGGCGCCATTGGCGTTTCCTTTTCCTTGGCGCTGGTGCTCGGGCCTCTACTGGCGGCCTGGGGGGGAATGTCGGCCATTTTCTGGCTGACGGCTGCGTTGGGTCTGGTGGGGCTGTTTGTGCTCTGGAAGCTGGTCCCCACGGTTCGGCGGCCGCCGCGTCGGCGGCGGGAGGTGGGCGCTGTGCCTGAGTTGATCCGTCAGGTGTTGGGCAACCGTGAGTTACTGCGTCTGAACCTGGGCATTTTTGTCCTCCACTTTGTGCTTATGGCGCTGTTCCTGGTGATGCCCATGCGGCTGGAGTCTGAGCTGGCAATCGCCCGCGGGACTCACTGGCTGGTTTACCTGCCGCTGTTGGCCGGTGCTTTTGTGGCTATGCTGCCGTTCATCATTTTTGGGGAGAAGCGTCGTCAGATGAAGCCGGTGTTTCTTGGGGCGGTTGTGCTCCTGGGGCTGTCTCTGGCCATCATGCCGATGGTCTCGGTTCGCTGGGCGGTGCTGGGGCTGCTGTTTGCTTTCTTTATGGCCTTCAACCTACTCGAAGCGAGCCTGCCTTCTCTGGTCAGTAAGACCGCGCCGGCCGGGGGCAAGGGGACGGCCACCAGTATTTATGCCAGTTGTCAGTTTCTGGGTGCGTTCCTGGGGGGTGCCCTTGGGGGGCTGGTGTTCCAGCACGGCGGTGTCGCCGGCGTATCGATGCTCTCAGTGTTGCTGGTAGTGCTCTGGGCAGGGACGGCTTGGGGCATGCGGCCGCCCCGGTATCTGGCGAGCCTTCTGATGCCGCTTCATGGGCGGGTGAGCGACTCTTTCACCGAGCAGTTACTGGACGTAGCCGGTGTGGAAGAGGTGGTTGTGGTGGAGAGCGAAGGCACCGCCTATCTTAAGGTCGACCCGCGGCGAGTGGACCGAAAGCAGCTTGCCAGAATTGCGGAACAGTGCGTGCGGCCGCAGTGATCCAATCATCGCCTGACAGTCGGGGGGCCGCTGGTGTATCCTAGCGGCCATTTGCACGATTTTTTACGTAGGAGAAAACCATGGCTCGGGGAATCAACAAAGTCATCCTGATTGGCAATCTGGGGGCAGACCCAGAAACCCGTTATATGCCTTCAGGCGGCGCGGTCACCAACATCAATGTGGCCACTTCGGAAACCTGGAAGGATAAGCAGACTGGTCAGCCTCAGGAGCGCACGGAATGGCACCGCTGCGTCTTTTTCAATCGTCTGGCGGAGATAGCGGGCGAGTACCTGAAGAAAGGCAGCAAGGTCTATATCGAGGGCTCTCTGCGCACCCGTAAGTGGCAGGGTCAGGATGGTCAGGATCGGTACACCACCGAAATCGTGGCCAACGAAATGCAGATGCTCGACAGTCGTGGTGGCGGCGAGGGTGGCTTTGGTGGTGGCTACAATAACCAGCAGTCTGGCCCCTCTGATGACTATTCATCGCCTCAGGGTGGCGGTTACGGCGGCGCAAGCCAGGGTGGTGGCCCGGCGCAGGGCGGTGGTGGCTCTTCAGCGCCCCGTGGCGGCCAGCAGCAGCCGGCCGGAGGCTTTGACAGTTTCGACGACGATATTCCGTTCTGACGGCAGGATAGTTCCACTTTTGAAACTGCTGTTAACCGATGCTACCAATGCCCTGGGGCGTGCGCTTGAGCATGAGCTTGAGCGCGAGCCTTTTGGGTTGATTGCTTTGAGCTCGGCCCGTCCCGATTGGACCGATCTTGGAGAAGTGCGCGCCTGCCTCGATCATCAGCCGCCCAAGCTGGTGATCAATACCCTCGGCTGGGCCGATCGCCCCGATACCGCCCAGTGCGCCCTGATTGCCACCTCTGCCGCGACGATGGCGACCGTGTGTCACGAGCGGGGCATCCCCATGATCCAGCTTTCCAGTTATCAGGTGTTCGGTGGCGATAACAAAAGCACTCACGCCGAGCGTGATGAGCCCTCCCCGCAAAGCGAGGCTGGACGGGCCTGGTTGGCTGCCGAAGAGGCCGTGAACGAGGCGCTTGCCGAGCGGGTGGTGTTGCGTCTGAGCTGGCTGATTGACAGTCACGGCAACAACCGCCTGACCCGTTTGCTACAGGCGATCTTTGAAAATCGAGAGCTGGTGGCCAACACTCGACTGCGCGGCGCTCCCACAGCGTTGTCCGATGTGGCCCGTGTGCTGGTCGGGGTGATCAAGCAGATTAGCTGCGGAGCCCAGAACTGGGGCGTTATGCACTACGCCAGCCGGGAGGCCTGCACTGAGGCGGAGTTTGTCGATCGGGTGGTGGAGGTGTTGCGACAACTGGATACCTTGCCCGATACCCTGTCCAAGGGGATGGAGACCACTGACAGCCTGCCGTCGGATGAACCGGTGAGCGCGGTGCTGGCTGTACGCCGGCTACGAGATGGCTTCGGCGTTCAGCAGCGTTCTTGGGAGCCTTATTTGGTGCCAATGATCAAACAATGGCTTCACGACCGGACGGGATGAAGCGGGTTGGGTGAATGGGCCTCCATAAAAAAGCGCGGCATATTGACCGCGCTTTTTTTATGGGAGGTGGGCAACGCCTCAGTCGGCCATGCGCTGGAAGACCAGGCAGGCATTGGTGCCACCAAAGCCAAAGCTGTTGGACATGACCCGGTTGAGTTTTACATTGTCCTGCCGCTCGGTGACGATGGGCAGGCCTTCGGCCTCCTCGTCCAATTGTTCGATATTGGCGGAGGCGCAAATGAAGTCGTTCTCCATCATCAGCAGACTGTAGATCGCCTCCTGCACACCAGTGGCCCCCAAAGAGTGACCGGTGAGGGATTTGGTGGAGCTGATGGCTGGAATCTTCCCGTCGAACGTGGCTCGCACCGCTTTCAGCTCGGCCAGATCCCCAACGGGGGTGCTGGTACCGTGGGAGTTGATGTAATCCACGGGGCCGTCGGTGGTCGCCAGAGCCTGCTTCATGCAGCGAATGGCGCCTTCACCGGAAGGAGCCACCATGTCATAGCCGTCGGAGTTGGCGCCGTAACCGACCAACTCGGCGTAAATCTTGGCGCCGCGCGCCTTGGCATGCTCGTACTCTTCCAACACCAGGCAGCCGCCGCCACCGGCGATCACAAAACCGTCACGACTGGCATCGTAGGCGCGAGAGGCTTTTTCCGGGGTGTCGTTGTACTTGGTGGAAAGGGCACCCATGGCGTCAAACAGGCTGGTCAGAGTCCAGTGCTCCTCTTCGCCGCCGCCGGCGAAGACAATGTCCTGTTTGCCCAACTGGATCTGCTCCATTGCGCTACCGATGCAGTGGGCACTGGTGGCACAGGCGGAGGAGATGGAGTAGTTCAGCCCCTTGATTTTGAACGGGGTGGCGAGACAGGCCGAGGTGGTGCTGCCCATGGTCTGGGTGACGCGGTAAGGCCCAACGCGCTTGAGGCCTTTCTCTCGCAGCACATCGGCCGCTTCCACCAGGTTCTTGGAGGAGGCGCCGCCAGAACCCATAATAATGCCGGTACGTTCGTTGGAGACCAACGACTCATCCAGGCCTGCGTCAGCAATGGCCTGGTCCATGGAGATGTAGGCAAAGGCCGCCGCATCTCCCATAAATCTCAGTACCTTGCGGTCGATGCGCTCTTTCAGATCGATATCAATGGAACCCGCCACCTGACTGCGGAATCCTTTTTCAGCATAGCTGTCCTGAAACTTGATACCGGAACGTCCCGCGCGCAGTGCCTCGAGTACGGTGGCAATCTCATTACCTAAGCAGGACACGATACCCATGCCGGTAACTACAACGCGTTTCATAGGCTACCTCTTTATCTCTTGATTGTAGCGGAAGCAGTGGGCGTTATTATGCCATACAAACCGCCTTTCCGTAGGCGAGCTTGGACCCGCACCAAAAAGGAAAGTTTAGTGCCAGAGCGAGCCTGGCCGACCGGCTTAGAAGGAATCGGTGTTCTGGAACAGGCCGACGCGCAGATCTTTGGCGAAGTAAATGTCCTTGCCATCGACGGAGACGCGGCCATCGGCGATTCCCATGATCAGCTTGCGCTCAATCACCCGCTTCAGGTTGATGTGATAGGTAATTCGTTTGGCGGTCGGCAGAATCTGGCCGGTGAACTTGACTTCACCACAGCCCAGAGCGCGCCCTTTACCGGGGTTGCCTTTCCAGCCCAAGAAAAAACCCACCAACTGCCACATGGCGTCGAGCCCAAGGCAACCGGGCATGACCGGGTCACCGGGGAAGTGGCAGTCAAAAAACCACAGATCCGGCGATATATCGAGTTCGGCGATAATTTCGCCTTTATTGAATTCACCGCCGGTTTCGCTGATATGCTCAATACGGTCCAGCATGAGCATGTTGGGTACAGGCAGTTGGGCGTTGCCGGGGCCGAACAGGCGGCCATGGCCACATTCAAGCAGTTCGTCACGGCTGTAGGCGTTTTTCTGGGCAAAGGCGTTCATAATCAGGGCTCTGTTACAGTCGATATCAGCCGCTTGGCGGCCACCTGGCACATCGCCGCAAGGCGGCAAAGGTCGCCATTCTACCGACTGTGGGGAGCTTGTCTAGTGAGTCCTGGCCAGGGCGAACTCCGCCACTTCGGCCATAGCCTGAGTGTAGGAATTGTCGGGCAGGGTCGCAAGCTGTGTCAGAGCACAGGATACCTGAGCGCGGGCGCGCTCCAGGGTATACTCCATGGCGCCTGTTTCATTGACGATGGCGAGGATATCCGGCAGTTTGCTGGCATCTCCGGCGCGGATGGCGTCAGCCACCAATTGGCTCTGTGACGCGCTGCCGGTCTGCATGGCGTGAATCAGGGGCAACGTGGGCTTGCCCTCGGCGAGGTCATCGCCCACGTTTTTGCCCAGCGTGTCCGCATTGCCCTGATAATCCAGTGCGTCGTCCACCAGTTGAAACGCCATGCCCACATGGTGCCCATAGGCCCGCAATGCTTGACGTTGGCTGTCATCTGCCTCACAGAGCACTGCGGCGACCTCGCAGGCGGAGGCAAACAGAATCGCGGTTTTTTTATCGATCACCGAGAAGTAATTGCTCTCGGTGACCGCCGGGTCTTTCGCATTCACCAACTGCTGCACTTCGCCCTCTGCGATCCGGTTGGTGGTTTCCGAGAGTACGGACATGATGTCCATGCTGCCGATGGCCACCATCATCTGGAAAGCTCGGGAATAGAGGAAGTCTCCCACGAGCACCGCGGGTGCATTGCCCCACTGGGCGTTGGCGGTAATGCGCCCACGTCGACGTTCGGACGTGTCCACAACATCGTCGTGAAGAAGGGTGGCGGTATGTATGAATTCGATAATGGCGGCCAGGTCGAGGTTGTCCCGGCCCTTATAGTCCAGTGCCCGGCAGGTCAGTAGCACCATCAGGGGGCGAAGCCGCTTGCCGCCCGCTTCAATCAGGTAGTGCCCGATGTTTTCCACCAGCTCGACGTCCGAATGGAGTTGTTCGATGATGCGCCGGTTAACGGCTTCAAAGTCGTCGGCGACAACCTGATGGAAAGGCAGCATGGGCAGTCTGGCTCTGTGGTTCATAACGGATTGGCATCCTAGGCAGCGGACGGGGCGCTGTCAAGAATGCCACTTTTTACCGGGTTGCGAATGGTTTGAGGTTATTGCCTCTTGATCTTGTCCTCCAGGCTGAGCCCTTCGACAATTTCGATATTGATGCCGTCGGAAATACCGGTTTCCACCGGACGCTTCTCAAACTGTTGCTCCCCCACCTCCACTTCCACGAAGGTGCCACCCTGCTCAAACAGCAGGTTGCCCTCATTGATGGCCAGTACGTCCTGCTTTTCATCCAGAATGATATCGGCATTTGCGCTGTAGCCGGCCCGGAGGAAGTCGCTTTCATCCAGAGTGATCGCCGCCCGGATCTCGAAATTGATGGTCCCGTTTTCCTCCAGCCCTTTCGGAGAGATGTACTCCAGGGTGGCGGGGAAGGTTTCTCCCTCCAGGGCGCCGATGTTCAGCACCAGCTCCATTCCTTCGCGCAACTTGCCCACCTCGGACTCATCCACCTTGCCCTCAAAAATCAGGTCCGTCATATCCGCGATGATGGCGATGGTCGTGCCTTCGTTAAAGGTATTGGACTCAATCACAAACACACCTTCCTTGACCGGCACATCCAGCACCATGCCGTCGGAGGTCGCGCGCACCCGGTTGGAGGTCTGGTCGGCCGAGGTGGTGGCACCCTCGGTAATCAGCGATACATTATTTTCGGCCGCCGTCACGGCCTCCTGGCGAAGCTCGTATTCCAGTAAAAACTGATTGTAGTTGGACTCTGAGATCAGCTTGCGCTCAAACAGACTCTTCTGTCGCTCCAGCTCTCGCTCGGCGTTGCGTAGGTTGATCCGCGCGCTTTCCAGTTGGGAGCGGGCCTGGTTCAGATGCTCCATGTCAGGGATCAATTTGATCAGCGCAATCAAGTCGCCCTCTTTGATGCGCTCACCGCCGTTGAGATACAGCTCGTCGACCACGCCCGAGACCTGGGACTTAATATTGATTTCCCGCCGCGGCACGATGGTGCCAATGGCCACAGTTTTGTTGACAATGTCGGTGCGGAAGGGGGTGTCCGTTTCATAGACCACCGGCGCCTCCTGGGACTTTTGATACAAAAACCAGGTGGTGCCGATAAACAGCCCCAGCAGCAATACCAGCGTGCCGATTGAGAGCAGTTTTTTCATGGGTTCTCCTTGTGAGGGTACTCGTTTTTATCAAGCGATATCGGTGAGTGCATTTACTCGTCCTGAAGCGCGGTAATGGGGTCGACCCCGGCCGCCTTGGCTGCCGGCAAGAGTGCGGCGAGCAGGCCGGACAAAATCAGAATGACAATGGCGATAATGGCCGTGGAAAAATCGATTTCCGGGTGGCTGAAGGTTCCGGCCCCCGGCAGATAGGCGCTGGCGGCCTCCAGCGTCAGCACGCCCGCCACCAGACCCAGGTAGCCGGAGAAGGCGGTAATCACCAACGCCTCCAGCACAATCATGCTCACAATGGACATCGGCGTCGCCCCCAGAGCCTTGCGCAATCCGATCTCCCGGGTGCGCTCCTTCACCACAATCAGCATGATGTTGCCCACACCAATGGCGCCGGCCAATATGGTCCCGATGGCGACCAGCCAACTGAACGCCTGTATGCCGGTGAACAGGCTTTGAATGCGATCGTAAAAGGCCTGCATATTCCAGCTTCCGAATACTGCCTGGTCATCGGGATGCACTCTGTGGTAGTCGCGCAATAGGGCCTTTACTTCCTCTTCCACATCGGAGGCGTGGTACCCGGGTTTGGGCACGATGGTCAGGTTGCCGACCCAACCCACCTGGTTGAAGGCGTAGCGCAGTGTGCGGTTGGGGATGAAAATGGCCTCCTCCTCGTTGACGGCATTATCTCCGGTGGACAGAGAGGTAAAAGTGCCCACCACCAGGAAGTTGATACCGTGGATACTGATATTCTTCCCGATGGGTTCTTCCCAGGGCGCGAACAGCACCTGCTGAACGCCTCGGCCAATGATCGCGATTTTGCGCTTTTCGCGATGATCCCGTTCATTGATAAAGCGACCGGTCACATCCAGCGAGTGCAGGTAGGCCATGCCGGGGTGGGAGCCGCGTACGGTGAAAGTGCCGCTGGTGTCGCCCCGGGCGATGTACTGCTCGTTGCCCCAGCCTCCCAATCGATTGAACCCGGCGACAATGTCGACCTTATCGTCCATTCGGGCTCGGATCAGCTCGGCATCGGCCGGCTTGAGCGTAATGCGCCGGCCTTTGGGCAAGCCGGCATAGGGGATCTGGGTCGGCCGGGCAGACCAGAGGAAGACCGAATTGGTGACCTGCCCGAAGTTGGCCGTCATCCCGTTCTCCAGTCCACGGCCGGCGCCCAGCAACAGGACCAGCATAAAAATGCCCCAGAACACCCCGAACGCCGTTAGGCCGGTGCGCAACTTGTGCTGCTTGAGGGTGGCAATGATCTCCTGCCACTTTTCCAGATCGAACATCAGTTCCCGCTTCCTTCTGATAGTGCGGCTAATCGGCGCGCATGGCTTCGACCGGCGAAATGGCCGCCGCCTTTAGCGCCGGCGCCAACCCTGCCAGTGCACCCACGCCAACGAGCAGCGCAAGCGCCGTCAATGCCAGTTGGAAATCGACCTCCGGTTGAGCGAAGAAGTCCAACTGCAGGTTGAGGGCGTTGAGCCCGTAGCTCACCAGTTCCAACAGCCCGACGCCGAGCACCAGACCGGTGTAGCCGGCAATGCCGGTAATCAGAACGGACTCCATTAACAGGCCACCGACAATGCCCGCCGGTCGGGCTCCCAGGGCCTTGCGCACGCCGATTTCCCGAGTACGCTCCTTCACCGTAATGATCATGATGTTGCTCACCCCGACAATGCCCGCTGTCAGGGTGCCCAGACCGACGAACCAGAGAAAGGCGTTCAGGCCCGCAAATACCTGATTAAAGTGTTCCGCCTGCCGCGCCATATTGTGCAGGCGAATGGCTTGACGATCTTCGGGGGCCACTTGGTGGCGCCGCTGCAGCAGTTCCTTCACGCGCTCTTCCAGGGCGTAGCTGTCCACTGACGGCTCCGGACGTAAAGCGATCACCGATACGCGCTCGCCGCCGCCGAAGGTCTGGCCAAAGGCACTGCGCGGCAGGTAGATACGCTCGGACATCCGGCCCTCCCGGCCACTGTCATAGAAGACGCCGACGACGGTGAAGGTCACGCGGTTGATTCGGATGTCCTGCCCCAGCGGGGAGATACCGGGCGGGAAGAGGGCCTGCTGCACCGTGGTGCCGATCACCGCTACCTTGCGTTGCTCCTCGGCGTCGAGCAGGTGCAGTTTCCGGCCGCCGGGGAAGTCGATATTGGCCTTGATATCAAAGTACTCGTCGGCCACCCCAATAACGCCAAAGGATCCGGAGCGGTCCCCCACCACGATGTTGGCGCTGGCCTGGCGGAAGGCCCCGAGCGGCGTCTCACTGGAAAGAAAGCGTACGCCGGGCAACTGTTCAATTGCGCGCATATCCTCTTGCGTCAGCGTAATTTGGCGCTCGGTCCCCAAGCCTTGATAGGGAATGGAGGTTTTGCCGGCGTGTACCCAGATGGTGTCGCTCATATCATTCATAAACCGGCGCTCCATGCCGTTCTGCATGCCCCGGCCGGCACCCAGCAGCAGTACCAGCATAAAAATACCCCAGAACACCCCGAAAGCGGTCAACCCGGTGCGCAGCTTGTTGCGGCGCATGGTATAGAGAATTTCTTGCAGCCCGTCGATCATCTCAGGCGGGCTCTTCGGTGGCGGAGGGCGCGATGCCGTCGGGGGTAGCCACGATTCGGCCGTCTTTCAGCGTGATCTGGCGCTGGGTCTGGGCGGCGATCTCCGGCTCGTGAGTCACGATCACCAGGGTATTGCCCTCGCCATGGATACGGTGCAGCAACTCCATGACCTCCCCGGTGGTGACGCTGTCCAGCGCCCCGGTCGGCTCATCGGCCAGTATCACCTTGGGCTGGGTCACCAGCGCCCGGGCAATAGCCACCCGCTGCTTCTGGCCCCCCGAGAGCTCATTGGGCATGTGGGTCATCCGGTCAGCCAGCCCCACCTGCTCCAGATAGTGCCTGGCCTGCTCGCTGCGCGCCTTTCGGCTCATGCCCTGGTAATACAACGGCAGTGAGACGTTCTCCAGCGCATTCTTGAAGGGCAGCAGATTAAAGGACTGGAAGACAAACCCGATCATCCGGTTGCGGTACTGGGCCGCCTGCTTTTCGCTCAGGCGCTCCATGGGCTGGCCCGCCAGGGCGTAGCGGCCTTCGTCGTACTGATCCAGCAACCCCAGGATATTGAGCAGCGTGGATTTACCCGAGCCCGAGGAGCCCATAATGGACACCAGCTCCCCCTCCCGGATATGAAGGTCGATCCCATTGAGCACGTGTAGTCGCTGAGCGCCGGTGCCGTAATACTTGTGCAGGTTGT
The DNA here is from genome assembly GCF_000423345.1 of Marinimicrobium agarilyticum DSM 16975. Classification (GTDB taxonomy): domain Bacteria; phylum Pseudomonadota; class Gammaproteobacteria; order Pseudomonadales; family Cellvibrionaceae; genus Marinimicrobium; species Marinimicrobium agarilyticum. The sequence goes on along the minus strand of NZ_AUHU01000017.1, from coordinate 52,088 downwards.
CGAGTTTTATCATAGGTATTCGATGTCGTTATTGTGTCAGCGAACATTCTGCCTGCCCCGCCCCGAAATGGCCATGGATTGGCTGCCACATTTACCTTTTTTAATTGATGGGTTAATGCCTGCTAACCGTTCGGGCCTTTTCGGGAAAGGCTCTACGCTCCTTTACGATTCGTCATAAAAGCTTCATAAAACTGTCGCCCAAGATTCATAAATCTTGTTGAACATAGGCGCCACACAGAGAGGGGAGTTGGACGCCTTGGCGACCCCACTCGGGACCGATTAGGGAGTGTTGGCATAAGCCGGCATTCACCGTTTTTCAAAAAAGCGATCCACCAGGAGTGCTCAACCTATGAAACTTGTGAATCTTGTCAGCGTTACCGCTCTGACCGCCGTACTGGCGGCTTGTGGCGGCGGCGATATCGAAATCGATGCCCGCAACCAGTCTACCGTAGACAACTCTGTTGGCGATGGCAGCAACAATAACACCAGCGGTGGTGGTAGCGGCGGCCAGACCGACAACCCTTGCGCCTCCTATGAGCAGGCTGGCAGCACCTTTCAGGGTTCTTATGATGGACGTCACTGTACTTACGGTACTGACTTTGTCAGCTTGAGCAAGCCCTACACTGCTAGCGAAGAACTGGTGTTTGGCGACCTGTCCAACGACGGAGCCCACATTTTCAATGATAGCCTGATGATTGGGCAAAGCTTTGATAATGACACCGATATGGCCGCAGCCGGCATCACACAGGGTGGTGACGGTTCTGTATTGCGTCTGGAAGCCGGCGCGATCTTGGCGTTCCGTTCGAGCGACGATTACTTCGTGATCAACCGAGGCTCTCAGATCCATGCCGAAGGCACCGCGAGTGAGCCGGTTGTTGTGACTTCCGCGACTGATGTTCAAGGTACCGTGGGTGCGGAAGATGTGCAGGAATGGGGCGGTATGCTCATCAACGGTTTTGGCGTAACCAACAAGTGTTCTTACACCGGTAGCTTCGCCGATGACAGTCTGGAAACCAGCGACTGTCATAATGAGGCGGAAGGTAAGGCGGGCGCAGGTCAAACCTTTTTCGGCGGCGACAATAACGCCGATAACTCTGGCTCTTTGAAGTACTTCGTCGTCAAACATACTGGCGCCCAGGTGTCTCCTGGTAACGAACTCAACGGTATTTCTTTTAATGCTGTTGGTTCAGAGACTGAAGTTAGCTATCTGCAGGTTTACTCTACTTACGACGACGGCATTGAGTTCTTCGGCGGTGCAGTAGATATCGATCACTTTGTGGCAATGTATGTTCGCGATGACTCCATCGACATCGACGAAGGTTACCGCGGTACGATCAGTCACGCCCTGGTCATCCAGAGCGAAGCCGATGGCGACCACTGCATTGAATCTGATGGTATTGGCAGCTACTCAGGATACGGTGAAGGTGAAATCGCTCCTGTCGTCGACGCGCAGCTGAACTCTCGCGCCACGATCAACAACCTGACCTGCATCGTTTCTCCGAGCGCTGAAGGCACTCACGCGGAAGGTCACGGCTGGCGTATCCGGGAAGCCCACTTTCCCACCATCCGCAACTCTATCCTGACCACCGCTTACATGGCCGAGCTGGGCGAAAATAACTACTGTGTTCGCCTGGAATCTGACGAAAGCCTGCAAGCGGCTGAAGACGGTGACCTGGTAATCGAAGAGTCCATCATTGCTTGCCCGACTCTGACCAACGGCGGTTCATTGCCCGGCGGCACCACCGTTCAGGCGTTCCTGGAAGCCAGCAACGATGTAATGGCAACCGACGCCGCAGGCGAAGACCCCACGGCTGATGACGCCGACGTCAACCTGGCGATTCTGGATGGCTTCTACTCCCTGCCGCTCGGTGACATGGTCGTGAACGGTGGTGCAACCACAGTCACTCCGGTCGATGCCGACTTCGTCGGTGGCGTTACTGCTGATGACGATTGGACCGCCGGCTGGACTTACGGCCTGCACCCCGACAATCGTGCTCAGCCGCTGTGGTTCGAATAAGCCCCGAACCCAAACGCGCAAAGACTCGATTGCCGTAACGAAAGGGCGCCTTACGGCGCCCTTTCTGCTAGACGGCTCGTTAAAGCTTCACTAGATAGGGCAGTTCTGATGAACAGCAAACTTTTTTCAAATCAAATGGTGCGCGCCGGCTTCAAGTTAAGCCTGCTCAGCGTGATGATCAGTGCGCCGGTATACGCGCAGGACGATCAAGGCGAGAGCTCCATGCCGACTCAGCCGCCGGTGGCCGCACCGCCGGTGATGGAGGAGCTTCTGGTCACGGGTGGCCGCTTACAAAGCGGTGCCGAGAGTCTGGCAGCGGAGCGGCAGGACGCGCCCGTTGCTACCGACTTGCTGGGTTCAGACCAGATCAGCCGCATCGGTGATTCTACGGTGGCATTGGCGCTGACTCGTGTGCCGGGAGTGACCTTGGTCGACGATAAATTCATTTTCGTCCGCGGGCTCGGTGAGCGGTATTCCAGCACGACTCTCAACGGTGCCATGGTCCCGTCTCCGGACCTCTCGCGCAACGTTTTGCCCATGGATATTATCCCGACCTCCATTGTTGAGTCACTGGCGGTCCAGAAAGTCCCTTCAGCCGATAAGCCAGCCGCTTTTGGCGGGGGCAGTGTGGATATCCGGACCACCGGTATTCCGGATGGCCCGTTATTCTCCCTGGAGCTGGGTACGGGAATCAATACCGCCAACGAAGAGTTGCTGACCTATAACGGTGGGGCCGATGACGAGTTCGGCACCGATGACGGGACGCGCGCCTTATCGCCGCGACTGGATCGGGCGCTGGACCAGTATCGTGGTAGTTTTGGCCCGAACAACATTCGGAATATCGATGCTCTGGAGAGCATAGCCGAAGCCGAAGCGATTAACCGGCAGTTGGCGACCGAGCTGAATCGGGATATCACCGTTTATGAAACCGATGAAGACCCGGACCTGAAAGCAGAGCTAAACTTTGGCAACACCTTTTATTTGCCCAACGATATGGAATTCGGCTTTCTGGCAGGTGCGGCCTATGACAAAGAATGGCGCAACCGCAACGTCACTCAGCGCCGCCTTGGCGACCCTGAAAACCAGGTCGTTTTTGAAGATGAAACGGTTCAGTCGGTAGACATAAGCGGTAACCTGGGGTTCGGCCTTCGCCTGAACTCGGAAAACCGTATTGATACGACCAGCCTGTGGTTGCGCAACACCGATGATGAAGTCTCTGTTCGGGATTACTTTAATGCGAACAAGCTGCTCAGTGAAGGGTTGGGGTTCCGCAACACCGAGCTTCGCTTTGAGCAGCGCGAGCTCAAAGTCAACCAGGTCCGCGGCGAACACGAGTTGGGGTGGGATACCCTGGAAACTTTAGGATTGGACGACAGCCTGGAGCTTCTGCGTGGCTTGAGCGTCGAGTGGTACATCTCTGAGAGTGAAGCGAGCACTGACCTGCCGAACGAGGTGAACGCGCTCAGCAATACGCGCGCCAACCCCGAAACAGGAGAGGTGATCAGTTCCTCTCTCAGCGCCAACGACTCCGCTGTTACCTATCGTTTCTCCGACTTGCAGGACTATGTCGACAGTAATGGTGTGAAAGTGACTCTGCCGTTTGAGTGGGATGCCTGGGAGGTCAAGCTCTCTGGGGGAACGGACTACTGGCAGAAGTCCCGTAGCTATGAGCAACTGGAGTTTTACCTCGGGTCTACCTCCATCAGCGCTACAGATCCCTTACTGGAAGGACCGTTGAGTGGCGTCCTCCGGGATCAGAACATCCTGGACGCCGAGAACGACTTCGAGATCAGAACCAACTCCGGAAACGCCAACAGCTACATCGCTGCCAACAAAGTGAATGCCGCCTTCGGTCAAGTGGACATTACCTGGGATTATACCTGGCGCCTGGTTATTGGGAGCCGTTGGGAAGACTACCAGCAGGTAAACCTCCTTTGGGAGCCCATTGAGTACGAGGGCAGCCAGTTCCCGGGAGCCGAAAGTGACGACCCGATGGAGGTGGCCGACTATTTCCGGAACGCGACCTACGCCGAGGACGATGTGTACAGCTCCGTCGCACTGACCTGGATGGTGCAGGACTTCTGGGCGGAGGACTTCCAGCTGCGTGCAAGCTTTGGCGAGACGACGGTTCGCCCCGACTTGCGGGAAATTTCGCAATCCAGTTACTTCGATCCGATAACTGACATTTCAGTGAACGGTAATCCCGATGTAGTGCCTTCGCAGATCGACAACTACGACCTGCGTGCCGAGTGGTTCTTCTCCGGGGGCGATAATTTCACGCTGTCGTTGTTCTATAAGGATATTGTTGATCCCATCGAGCAGTTCGAAGGCGCGGCGGCGGATGACAATATTCGGGCGGAAATCCACAACGCTGACAGCGCTGAGCTTTACGGCCTGGAAGTGGAGTTCCTGAAAAGTCTGGGTGATGTGGCCTCGGTGCTGGACCCCTTCTTCGTTCAGGGCAACTTCACCTTTATGGATCAGGAGCTGGTGGCCGGTGACAACGCCGATGCCCCGACCAACCCGGTTCGGCCGCTGCAGGGGGCCTCCGATGTGGTCAGCAACTTGATCCTGGGTTATGACTCCCCCAACGGGATGCACTCGGCCACCATCGCCTACAACTCGTTCAGCGAGCGCCTGTTCTTTGCGGGCCGGAACGGCGCCTCGGACAGCTACGAGCAACCGTTCCATTCATTGAACCTGACCTACTCCTTCTACCCGACCGACAACTTCACCGTGAAGTTCAAGGCCAGCAATCTTCTGGATGAGAACTTGGAGATTGAGCGGGAGCGCTCCACGGCCAACGGTACCGAGAGTGTCGTGGTCTACGAGCAGGAACGGGGCCAGGACATCAGTTTGAGTGTTCAGTACCGCTTCTAAGTCCTCTTGGAAGCTTTTCTGCTGCTTGAGCCGCCCTCTGGGCGGCTTTTTTTTGGAAAAAATACAAAATATTTCGGGATTGTCACAATAAATTAACAAAACCCTGTTAAGGGCAATGCTACTCTTTAGGGCATAGGAGATCGGATTCGCGCCGTCCGTTGGACCTGTAATCACCATTATAGGTCTTGAGAATACCCTCAAAATGCCTGATGAAAGAGGATAAGAGCATGAAAAAAGTCGTAGTCAGCGCCCTCGTTGCGCTGGGCCTGGGTTCAGTGGGCAGTGTTGCAGCCGAGCAATACCAACCCGCCGGCTTTGGCGCCGATACTCTGAGCTACCTGGAAGCCGCTGTCGCGCTGCCAGCCTTAACCAATGACGCCCCCGTTGCCGCCGTATACTGCCAGACAGATGTCGGGACCGACGGCCTTACCCGCAATGTGTCCTGCTATGAACGTGAGGGCTTCACTGAGCTTCGCGACCAAGTGGAGCAGGCGATGGCAACCCGCCAGTTCACGGCCGCGCAGGTCGATGGTGAGCCGGTGCCTGTTCGGATGGTGTTCCGCGTCATATATGCGGACCTGGAAGGCCAGCCGCCCGTCATGCTGCTGCCCAACCTGGGCCACATGCAGGGCGATTTCGGGCACCAGTACTATGCGCCCCAAGAGCGCCTGGATGACCGCAACTGGTACTCCCTTTACCGCAAAAACGACTGGAGCGAGGGCCAGCCCTTCTTCAGTGACGAAGGTGAGCTGACCCGCGTACTGGCTTGGGTGAACGACAGCGGCCGGGTGACCTCTGCCCGCAGTCTGGAGAGCCACAGCAAGTACCGCCGCGATGCCGACTATGTGGAGAAAGCCTTGGAATCCTCCCGGTTCATCCCGGGCATGGCCGATGGCAAGCCCGAAAAAATGCGTTATGTGGCCGTGCTGCATTACCCGCAATAATATGATCCTCGTTTAGCCGCGCCGATCCACCGGCTGCTCGAAAGGGCAGCCGGTTTCTTTATTGGGGTCGCGTATCCATGGGAAATACCCGGCCTGGCGTGAGGCGTTGACGGTTCGGTAATGTGTCTATATATTTAGACATATGGACGTATTAAACGCTATTGACAGTTTCGCCGCGCTTTCCCAGGAAACCCGCCTGGAGGCCTTCCGTCTGCTGGTGCGTCACGAGCCTGAGGGGCTACCCGCCGGGGAAATCGCGCGCCAGCTCTCCGTGCCTCACAACACCATGTCCGCGCACCTTTCGACGCTGGCGCGGGCAGGGTGGGTGGTTTCCCGTCGGCAGAGCCGATCCATCATCTATCGCGCCGACATTCGCCATATGAGCGCGGTGATACAGTTTCTGGTACGCGATTGCTGCGCGGGTCACCCCGAGGTTTGTGCGCCGGTCGTGAACCTTCTGGGTGACTGTTGCACCCCTCAAGAAAAAGGTTAACGCAACATGGGTTTGTTCGAGCGATATCTGTCGATCTGGGTCACGCTGGCCATTTGTGGTGGCGTGGCGCTGGGGCTGGGTGTGCCAGAAGCGTTCGAAATTCTGTCCCGCTGGCAGTACGCGCAGGTCAATCTGGTGGTGGCAGTGTTCATCTGGCTGATGATCTATCCGATGATGGTTCAGGTGGATTTCACCTCGCTGCACGAGGTGGGTCGCGCGCCGCGCGGGCTGATACTGACGCTGGTTGTCAACTGGTTGATCAAGCCCTTTACCATGGCGGCGCTTGGCTGGTTGTTCTTCCGGGTGTTTTTTGCCGGCTTGGTGGACCCGCAGTCTGCCAACGAATACATCGCCGGAATGATTCTGTTGGGGGTGGCGCCCTGTACCGCGATGGTATTTATCTGGAGCCAGCTGACCAAAGGCGATGCCAATTACACACTGGTCCAAGTCTCGCTCAACGACATCATCCTGGTGTTTGCCTTTGCCCCCATTGCGGCGTTTTTGCTGGGTATGACGGACATCACCGTCCCCTGGGAGACGCTGTTGCTCTCGGTGGTGCTGTATGTGGTTCTGCCCCTAATCGCGGGGGCGTTAACTCGCTGGTGGCAGCTGCGCCGTGGCGGTGAGGCGGCACTGGGGCATTTTCTTCGTCGAGTAAAACCCGCATCAATCCTGGGGCTGCTGGCCACCGTGGTTCTGCTCTTCGGATTACAGGCGCCCGAGATCGTAAGCAAGCCGCAGATCATCGGGTTGATTGCCATCCCCTTGCTGATTCAGACCTACGGTATCTTTTTTCTGGCGTATTGGGCCGCGCACAGGCTGCGGCTCTCACACCGTATCGCGGCCCCTGCCTGCATGATCGGTGCATCGAACTTTTTTGAATTGGCGGTGGCAGTGGCAATTTCCCTGTTTGGTCTGCACTCCGGCGCCGCCTTGGCCACTGTGGTGGGCGTGCTGGTGGAAGTGCCGGTCATGTTGTCCCTGGTGGCATTCGCCAACCGTACCCGGCATTGGTTTGAGTGAGGAAAATCGTATGAGCATCAAGATTGGCATTAATGGTTTTGGCCGTATGGGCCGGCTGGCGCTGCGCGCAGGGTGGGAGTGGCCGGAGGTGGAGTTTGCTCAGATTAATGACCCCTCCGGCGATGCGGAAACCCTGGCGCACTTGCTGAATTTCGACTCGGTGCACGGGCGCTGGTCGAAAGAAGCCCGGGCCGAAGGGTCGAGCGTGGTGATTGAGGGGCGAACCCTGGCTGTCAGCCAGAATCGTGCCATTGGCGACACCGACTGGTCCGGCTGCGATGTAGTGATTGAAGCCTCCGGCAAGATGCGTGAGCGCGAGTTGTTGCAGGCGTATCTGGATCAGGGCGTCAAGCGTGTGGTCGTGACCGCGCCGGTCAAAGCGGAGGATATTCTCAATGTGGTCGTGGGTGTGAATGATGACCAGTATAACCCGGAGCGCTATCGGATCGTTACTGCCGCCTCCTGCACCACCAACTGTCTGGCGCCCGTGGTGAAGGTGATTCATCGGGAGCTGGGCATCAAGCACGGCTCCATGACCACCCTGCATGATATTACCAATACACAGAGCATCCTCGATCAGCCGCACAAGGATCTGCGCCGGGCCCGGGCCAGCAGTCTGAGCCTGATTCCCACTACGACCGGTTCGGCCAAAGCCATTACAGAAATTTTTCCCGAGCTCAAAGGCCGGCTAAACGGCCACGCCGTGCGCGTGCCCTTGGCCAACGCTTCTTTGACTGACTGCGTGTTTGAGGTGAACAAGCCCACCGACCGGGAACAGGTCAACGCTTTACTCAAGCAGGCGGCCGACTCCGAGATGCCCGGCATTCTCGGGTATGAAGAGCGACCGCTGGTGTCAGTGGATTACAAAACCGATCCGCGCTCCAGCATTATTGATGCCCTGTCCACTCTGGTGATTGATGGCACTCAGGTGAAAATCTACGCCTGGTACGACAACGAGTGGGGCTACGCCAACCGCACCGCCGAGTTGGCTCGCTTGGTGGGCCTCAAGGACCAGCAGGCCTAGGCCATGCTGGCGCAGCTCTCCCCGGCCATTCGCCAGTACCTGCTCATCACCGGTAATTACTGGGCGTTCACTCTGACCGATGGTGCCCTGCGCATGCTGGTGGTGCTGCACTTCCATCAACTGGGTTACAGCCCGCTGGCGATTGCACTGCTGTTTCTGTTCTACGAAATTTTTGGAGTCATCACCAACCTGGTGGGCGGCTGGCTCGGCGCCCGGCTGGGACTTAACCGCACCATGAACATCGGGCTGCTCCTGCAGGTGGTGGCATTGTCGATGCTGCTGGTACCCGCCGCCATGCTCACTGTGCCCTGGGTTATGGCGGCCCAGGCGCTCTCCGGCGTCGCCAAGGACCTGAACAAAATGAGCGCAAAAAGCTCGATCAAGTTGCTGGTGCCAGACGGTCAAAGCGGGGCGCTCTATAAATGGGTTGCGTTGCTGACGGGATCAAAAAATGCGCTCAAGGGTGCGGGCTTTTTTCTCGGTGGCGCCCTGTTGATGGCGTTGGGTTTCGCTGGCGCGGTGGGTTCGATGGCCCTGGCGTTGCTGTTTGTCTGGATCGCCAGTCTGATATTTCTGAGAAAAGATCTGGGCCGGGCCAAAAGCAAGCCCAAGTTTTCCGAGATCTTTTCCAAAAGCACGGCCGTCAATGTGCTCTCCGCGGCGCGCCTGTTTTTATTCGGCGCGCGGGATGTGTGGTTTGTGGTGGCGCTGCCGGTATTCCTCGCCAGTCAGTTTGATTGGGACCACTGGAAAGTGGGGGGCTTTCTCGCGCTGTGGGTGATTGGCTACGGCGCGGTGCAGTCGGTCGCGCCGCGTATCACGGGGCGAAATACCGGCACCATGCCCGATGGTCGCACGGCGTTTGGTTGGGCGCTGGGGTTGACTCTTGTTCCCGCGTTGATCGCTCTGGCCTTGCTCGGTGACGTTGCCCCGCAGTGGAGTCTGTTGGGTGGGCTGATGGTATTCGGCGTACTGTTCGCGGTCAATTCGTCCCTGCACAGTTATTTGATTGTGAGTTATGCCAAGGAAGACGGTGTTTCACTGGATGTGGGGTTTTATTATATGGCGAACGCCATGGGGCGTCTGGTGGGGACGGTGTTGTCCGGTTGGGTCTACCAGGTGGCCGGACTGGTGGCCTGTCTTTGGATTTCGTTCGCGTTTCTGGCGTTGGCTACGGTGATTGCGTTGGCGTTACCGCGTCGAGATTGACAGAGAAGGTTTGCAGCGTAGTTTCACGTCCGGTCCGAGAGGGATAAGGCCTTTCAAGACACGCCGTAAACCCGTCCCTGGGGGCTCGAATCGCGAGTCCCGCGCTCCACGGTTTTGAAAGGCCTTATCCCTCTCGGACCTCAGTGCCACATCAACACACTGCGGGATACGATTTAATAGTCTTGTGGAATAGAGCTATAGGTTGGATTGACGAAACGTGATTCGGTCCTGGAAGCTTTTCGGTATATTTTCAGCCAAAATGTCAGGTGGCGCTTTCGCTTACCTGACCTACGCATTTTGTTGGATGCTGGCTCTGAGGTCCTGGGTGGTGTCAGCCCTTCCCAGACCGTGGAGCGGGGGACCCGCGATTCGAGCCCCCATGGATGGGTTCACGGCGTGTCTGGGAAGGGCTGACACCACCCAGGACCGGACGTGACGCAACAACCCTCAGTGCAACTTCAACCGAGGTCGTAACCAGCGGTTGATCTTGCCCGCAAACATCAAAAGCCCGGTCTTGATCAACCCGTGTACCGCCACCTGATGCATCCGGTACAGCGAGATATACACCAACCGAGCCATCCGTCCCTCAATAAACAGGCTGCCCCGCGTCAGATTGCCCATCAGGCTCCCCACAGTCGAATAGTTCGCCAACGAAATCAGCGAACCGTGGTCGTGATAATGGTAAGTCTTCAGAGGCTTGCCATTGAGCGACGACACAATATTGTCATAGCAGACCGCCGCCATCTGGTGAGCGGACTGAGCCCGGGGTGGGACCCGCTTGCCGTCTTCCTGAATAAACTCGGCGCAGTCACCAATCGCAAAAATGTGATCATCCCGAGACGTCTGCAGCTTCTCGTTCACTTTCAACTGATTGATCCGGTTGGTTTCCAGCCCACCAATATTGGCCATAAAATCCGGCACTTTGATGCCCGCGGCCCAGACCATCAGATCCGCTTCGATCGTCTCCCCGTCTTTGGTGTGCAGACCGGTAGCGCTGGCCGAGGTGATCATCGTGTTCGTTTTGACCTGAACGCCGATGTGCGTCAGCTCCCGGGTTGCGGCGCTGGAAATGCGCTCGGGTAGGGCGGGGAGAATTCGTTCTCCGGCCTCCACCAGCGTGACGTGGAGGTGGTCATTGGTGATCGCATTGAAACCGTAGTGGTGAAATTCTTTCACGGCATGGTGCAGTTCAGCGGATAGCTCCACGCCGGTGGCGCCGCCACCGACAATGGCAATGCGCACATGATCGGACTCCCCCTGCACCCGTTGGATGCGAAGGAACCGGTTGAGCAACTTGTTGCGGAAGCGGTGCGCCTGTTTGGCGCTGTCCAGGAAAATACAGTGGTCCTTGACGCCCTCGGTACCGAAGTCATTGGACATGGAGCCGAGCGCAATGACCAGGTAGTCGTAGTCAATACGGGTCGAAGGTATAAACTCCACACCTTCTTCATCCAGCACCGGGGCGAGCACCACCTGGCGGTTTTCCCGGTCGATGTCGATCATGCTACCGATGCGGAAGTGGAAGCTGTTGCCGTAGGCGTGGGCGCGATAGCTGACCGCATCGTTGCCTTCATCCATAGTGCCGACGGCAATCTCATGAAGCAGCGGCTTCCACAAGTGGGTGGTATTTCGGTCCACCAGAATGATTTGCGCTTTTTTCTTTCGACCCAGTTTACGTCCCAGTTTGGTGGCGAGTTCCAGACCGCCGGCACCACCGCCGACGACAACGATTTTCTTCAAGGCTTACCTCTCCTTAAAAAGACGATTAATCCAGATTGACCCAGCGGCTTTCATCCGAACTGGTGAATAGCGCGTCGATGATGCGCATGTTGGCTTCTGCGTCCCACAGTGGGGTGGGAACAGGCGTCTGCTCCTGAATGCTTTTGGCAAAGGCGTCGACCATCAACTGGTATTGGTCCGCCTCCGGGAAGCTGAATACCTGTTTTTCTCCTTTCAGAATCAGAGTGACCCGGTTTTCATCACCCGGTTCGGGGTTGAAGGGCTTTTCCAGGCGGATCATGCCTTTCTCCCCATGAATCTCAGCCCACTGAGTGGCTTCGGTCTTGGTGGTCACCGTAAAGGTGGCGGTGCCGTCGGGGAATTCCATGATGGCCGAGGTCAGGCAGTCCACATCGTACCCGGCCAGAGGTTGAACACTGCCGACCACCCGCACCGGCTCGCTGTTGTATACATGGCGGGCGGAGGAGATGCCGTAGCAGCCAATGTCCATCAGGCCGCCCCCACCGATATCCGGCAGGTTGCGAATGTTCTCTTCATCCCGGTTGTTGTAGGCAAAAAAGGCACTGTAGGTGCGCACCTGGCCCAAATCTCCCCGCTCCAGCCACTCCTTGACCTGCGGCCACTGGGGGTGAAAGCGGTACATGAAAGCTTCCATCAGCTTCTGCTGAGGGTGAGCCTTGGCGGCTTTTTTCAGGGCCTGAAGATCTTCGGTGTCGAGACTGATGGGTTTCTCGCAAAGCACGTGCTTGCCCGCTTCCAGGGCCTGAATCGAGAGCGGGACATGCAGGTGGTTGGGGAGCGGGTTATAAATGGCATCGATATTCGGGTCATTGAGCAGGGCTTCATAACTGCCGTAGGCATTGGGGATGCCCAGCTCGTCGGCAAAGGCCCGAGCACTTTCTTCCGAGCGCGAGGCGACAGCCACGACTTCGCCCCGCTCAGAGGCCTGAATGGCGGGTATGACTTTCTTGCGACCAATATTGGCGGTGCTGAGCACCCCCCAGCGAATCTTGCTCATGATGGGCTCCGTTGTGTCTCCTGTCGTGGATCGGGAGGAAAGGGGTCAGGGGCGCTAGTGTACACCAGAGCCCCTTGTGGGCCTCAACTTTTAGGGGGCCTGGTCGACACAAGGGGTGGGACTAAAGGATGAAAGCAAACCTTCCCACCCTGTGCTAGGTTAAAAACAGCACGTAACCATGGCGTCCGGAGATGCCACTGAGAGACGATATTGTCCAGTTTTGCGAGAATGTTTGGGAGTCAACCAGGTTATGTCGTTGCGTTCATTGAATATTGGCCCTCGCCTTGCGGCGGGCTTTGGTGTGGTCATCCTGTTGATGCTGGGCCTGGGCGGGGTGGCTTTGTACGAACTCGAAAGCATGCAGGCGGAAACCACCGAAATTGCTGACCGCTGGTTGCCCGGCGTTCGCTCTGCGGGGGATCTGGGGACATCGATGATGCGCTACCGTGTTTTTGCTTTGCGCGTCGCCGCAGACGCGAATCCGGCGGCAGTCAGCGCCAATGTTGAACGTCTTGAAGATGTCAAAGACTCCGTTGAAGAGGCGCAGGCTCGGTTTGAAGACAATATCGCCTCGCCGGAAGAGCGGGCCGCTTACGAGCGTTTCCTCCTTGCTCAAGGGGACTACTTTCGCGGGGCGGACGATATCGTCCGGCTGGCACGCGCCGGGGATTTCCAAAGTGCCATGGAGATCGTCAACCAGCGCCTCGGTCCCATCGCCGATGAAATGGCTGCCGTTCTGCTGGAGCTGGCGGAGATCAACCAGGCAGGCGCCCAGGTCGCCTCGGATACGGCGGATGCCGTGTATGAGCAGGGGCGTATACTGGCCATCGGCGTGATGGCCGTCGCTGTCATACTGGCCTGCCTACTGGCGCTTTGGATGACCGCAAGCATTGTCAGCCCCCTGAATCAGGCGCTGACGGCGGCCGAATCTGTGGCCGCCGGCGATCTCAGCCAGACAATCGAGGTGGAGGGCAAGGACGAACCGGCCCGCCTGCTCGACTCCCTGGCACTGATGCAGGAAAATCTGCGCAGCGCCATCAGCCAGATTTCCAACTCGTCCACCCAATTGGCGTCGGCCACCGAGGAGTTGAGTTCAGTGGCGGAGGAATCCTCCCGCAGCCTGCAGGAACAGACTGATGAAATCCAACAGGCCGCCAGCGCGGTGACCGAAATGACAGCGGCGATTGAAGAAGTCGCACGCAACGCCTCCGAAACCTCAGGTTTCTCCGCGGACTCCGCCAAGGCGGCCCGTGAAGGGCGTGCCCAGGTCATTGAGTCCCGGGATTACGTCAAGTACATGACCGACGAGCTGGGTAAGACTTCCGAGCTGGTGGACGGTCTGGACGAGCAGGCTCGGGATATTGGCAAGGTGATGGATGTAATTATTGCCATCGCCGAGCAGACCAATTTGCTGGCCTTGAACGCTGCCATCGAGGCCGCCCGTGCCGGCGAGGCGGGCCGCGGTTTTGCCGTAGTCGCCGACGAGGTCAGAGCGCTTGCGCATCGGACTCAGAGCTCCACTAAAGAAATTGAGGAAATTATCCGCAACATACAGACCGGCACGGACACGGCCGTCTCCTCCATGCAGACCAGCCGGGAGGGCGCCCTCAAATCGCTGGACGTGGCCAAGGCGGCCGGTCAGGCGCTGGAGCGCATCAGCCAAGGCATTGACGATATCAACGAGCGCAACCAGGTCATTGCCAGCGCCGCCGAAGAGCAGGCCAGCGTGGCACGGGAGGTGGACCGCAACCTGGTGAAAATCAGCGATATTGCCACCCAGTCCGCTGCCGGTGCCAATCAGACCAGTGCCTCGGCCGAGGAGCTCTCCAAGCTGGCCGTGGAGCTCAATACCCTGGTCAGTCGCTTCCAGCTTTAAGTTTCTCGCCTACCGCTCTTCTCTGCTCCCGGGCTTCGGGAGCGGAGTCCCTCCGCTGTTTTTCTCTCGCTCTGAATCCAAACACAGGGTTACCCGCGTCATAGTGAGTAAGCCAGCGTGGTGCTGGATCGTCTACACTACAATGCCTGAGGGAATTACCATGAACCACAGAATACTGATGAATAGGTTCCGGCTTGCCGGATTAATGCTGCTGACGGCCGGACTTGCGCTGGGGGCTCTGCCCGCCATGGCCGAGGTTGCCGAATGGCAGCAACATATGCCGGGCAGTATTCCCGGCGGGGATGCCGCTGCCATTGCGATTCCCATTGTCGGAATCTTGATGGTATTCGGGGCACCCGCCTTGACGGTGATTCTGGTGGCACTGTTCGTGTTCCGTCACCGCGAGCGGCGCCAACAGCTATTGAACGAACGGATTCAAAAGTTTCTGGAAAGCGGGCAGCCGGTTCCGGAAAACCTGATGGCGGACTCGGAGCCTGTCGCCACGCCGGAACGCCATCTGAACCAGGGCCTGATTTGTCTGGGTGCGGGGATCGGTTTCACGGTTTTTCTGACCCTCATGAACGGCTTTGCCATCGGTAGCCTTGGGTTAATTCTGATCGGCGTCGGTCTTGCCAAAGTACTGATCTGGAAACTGTCGGCGGACAAGGCCGGTCAATGAGTCCCGGCCAAGACCCTCTCTCCGACGCGGGCCTGATCGCCCGCGTGATCACCCAGCGGGACCCGCACGCTTTCCGTCAGCTGGTTCTGCGGCACCAGTCCGCTGTGCGACGCTGGGCAAGGCGCTTGAGTCGGGGTAACGAGGCAGCCGCTGATGACTTGGCTCAGGACGTCTTTATTCGAGTGTATCGCGCCTTGCCGACCTATCGCGGAGAGGCGCGTTTTTCCACCTGGCTGTATCGGATTACGTTCAATACGGCGGTCAGTCAGAAGCGTCTGGCGCGGGAGCAATGGCAGATGGTGAATCTGGAAGAGGCCGAACCAGAGCTGGACCATAGTGAACAGCCCTTGCAAGCGACCGAGGTTCGGCGCGACCTGGAGGCTGCGATGGCCGCGCTGAGTGACCCTCAACAATGGGCGTTGCGGCTGAACCTGGAAGAGGGCCTCAGCCATCAGGAAGTGGCGGAGGTTATGGGCCTCCCTCTGGGGACGGTCAAAACTCACATATTGCGCGGCAAGCGGGCCCTTCAGGCCCGATTATCACCCTGGCAGGAGACTCAACCATGACTTCTCTCTCTGATGACCGTGAACTGGAGCACAGGCTGGCCCGGGAGCTCCAGCAGGCAGCGGAGTACATTGACGACGATGGTTTCACGGACCAGGTCATGTTGCAGTTACCGACTGAGCCGGCCCGTCGGCCCAGGGCCTTGTGGCTCTGGTCGCTACTGATGATCGCCCTGCTCGCAGGGGCCGGGGCCTGGTTGATCATCCCGGTTCAGCCTCTGACCACTCACCTGACCGTGGTTCTGATGGAGATGCCTCTGCTCGCCTGGTTGCAGATCGGGTTGGGGTTGTCTGTGCTGGCGGTGACCGGTACCGGTTACTGGGTCTGGCGGGAGGTGGCACCTTAGTGGGTAGTGTGGTTCGCGAGCGGGGGAGTCGTGTTCTGGGGAATGCCTGAACGGAGAAAAGTCGCTTGGTGAACACCGGCTTACGCGTTAGAATTGGCGCCACTCCTCGGGGAGGTGATAAACCTGAGACGCTCTGGGCGACCAGAGTGGACCCGTTGAACCTGATCCGGTTAATGCCGGCGTAGGGATAGGAAGAGGAACCGCACCGCCCGCCCGGGCTCGCCCACGGTCGCCATTGGCCAAGACCAATAACCGGGCCAAGAACAATAAGGGTTCCGACAGACTCCCGCTCGCATACCGGGTCTCCACTGATTGAAAGACTGGAGACTCAACGATGAACCCGCTTCAAACGAACCGCTTTTCTCGAACGCTGCTCAGTGCCGCTCTTATGTCCGTGGGTACCCTGGCCCAGACGACCGCAATGGCACAAGCCTCCGCCAAGCCGACTTTGCCGGAAGTGACTGAAGAAATCCTGGTCACTGCCGATTTCCGCCAGGCCGAGCTGTTTGATTTTGCCACCAGTGCCACCGTGATTGATGCGCGTACCATCGAACAGCGCAGCGCCCAACATCTTGAGCAGGTACTGAACACCGCACCGAACGTCAACTTTTCCACGGGCGCTTCGCGCGGCCGCTTTTTCCAGATTCGCGGTATCGGCGAACGCAGTCAGTTTGTCGAGCCCATCAACCCCTCGGTGGGGCTGATTGTCGACGGCATTGATTTGACCGGCATCGGTGGCGCGGCCACCACATTGGATATCCAGCAGATCGAAATCCTGCGAGGCCCCCAGGGCACTCTCTATGGGGCCAACGCCATGGCCGGGTTGATCAATATGGTCTCCGGCGAACCGACCGAGCAGTTCTACGGCGAGGCGTCTCTGGGGCTGGCCGAATACAACACCCAGACCGCCAGCGGCGTCTGGAGCGGCCCGGTCTCCGAAACCCTGGGCTACCGCTTTGCCGTCGGTTCCACCACCAGCGATGGTTATCAGGAAAACGCCTACCTTGGTATTGATGACAATGCCAACATCGACGAGCAGACCCTTCGGGGCAAACTGCAATGGCAACCGAACGAGCGTACCAACTGGGATTTCACCGCCCTCTATGTGGACGTCGACAATGGCTACGACGGGTTTTCTCTCGACAATACCCGCACGACGTTGTCGGACCAGCCCGGTCACGACCGCCAGGAAACTCTGGCGGGCTCCGTGCGGCTGCAGTGGCAGGCGAGCGAGGCCTATGACCTGATCGGCTTGTTGAGCCACGCCAGCTCCGATCTGGAGTACGGCTATGATGAAGACTGGAGTTACGAAGAAATATGCGTGGACTTCAGTTGCGTCGTTGAGGATAAGGTTTCTTACCCTTACAAGTCGACGGACAACTACCTCCGAGACAACCAGAACACCAGTCTGGACCTTCGTCTTGTTTCCAACAATGCCGACGACGAGCTGGGGTGGGTGACTGGCGTCTATTACCGTGATCAAAGCGAAGACTTGCGCCGTGAGCAAACCTATTTGGACGGCGATTTTCTGAGTGAGTTTGATACCGCCAGTCGAGCGCTTTACGGTCAACTGGACATCCCGCTCGCAGACCGCTGGGGCCTCACCTCTGGCCTGCGCTACGAAACCCGCGATGCCGACTATGTGGATAGCGACGAGGCGGCATTCTCCCCCTCCGAAAATATGTGGGGCGGCAAATTGGCGCTGGAATACCGGGACAGTGCCGATAATCTCTGGTACGGCCTGGCTTCACGCGGCTTTAAAGCCGGCGGCTTCAATAGCAGTCAGACCTTGCCGTCGGAAGATCGGGAGTTCTCCACCGAGACGCTGTGGAATTACGAGCTGGGTTGGAAAGGCGAAGGCTTTGATGGCGCCTTGCAGACTCGCATCGCGCTATTCTATCAAGACCGGGACGATATCCAGACCAAACAATCACGCGTGGATCCCGAGGATGACGGAACCTGCCCATGCCGTTTTACCGACTTCACCACCAATGCGGCCTCCGGCAGCGCCGCCGGTTTGGAGCTGGAAACTAACGCCCGGCTCAATTCGGTGGTTGAAGTGTTCGCCAGCTTGGGCCTGCTCGATAGCGAGTTTGACGATTTCCAGAGTTTCATTCACGTCGGAGCCAACGAAGACGAGCCTGATGAGCCGGTGGATTTGAGTGGCCATGATTTGCCGCATGCGCCCAGTTACCAGTTTGCGGTAGGCGCCATGTTTAACTTGACTGAGCACTGGTACGCTCGGGTAGAGGTGGAAGGGAAAGATGCGTTCTACTTCTCCAGCCGCCACGAGGCGCAGTCGGATTCGTATGAGTTGCTGAATGCCCGCGTTGGGTATCGCACGGATGCCTGGGAGGTGGCTCTCTGGGGTAGAAACCTGACCGATGAGCTCTACCAGACCCGAGGCTTCGGCGCCTTCGGCAACGACCCCCGCAACGGTTATGCCACCGAGCCCTATTACCAGTTCGGCGAACCTCGTGTTGTGGGGGTGGATTTGACCTTGCGCTTCTAGTGTAGTGTGGGGGCGTCGTTGTCAGAAACCTTGGACCAGGACACGCCGTAAACCCATCCCTGGGGGCTCGAATCGCGGGTCCCCCGCTCCACGGTCCTGGTCCAAGGTTTCTGACAACGACTTAGCATCACGTTCTTGGTCCGACATCGCCCAGAAAGCGGTGCAACTTGAATTTGATAAACACTCCTGAACGTCCGGCGAAGAGTCGATCCGGTGCACTGACCCAAGACCGTGGAGCGCGGGACACGCGATTCGAGCCCCCAGGGATGGGTTTACGGCGTGTCTTGGGTCAGTGCACCGGATCGGCTCGCCCCCAAACTTAATCAAAAAGGTTCAACCCCTATGAAACTCTCCATAGAAATCAGCATGTATCCCTTTAACGGCGACTACATCCCGCCGATCAAAGGCTTCATCGACTGGCTCAACCAACAGGACGGCCTCAAAATCCAGACCGTCCCCACCTGCACCATCATCACCGGCGACTACGACCGCGTCATGGACGTGCTTCGGGATGGCCTCAAATACAGCTATGAACACTTTGGCAAAGCCGTCTTCGTCACCAAATTCCTACCCAACTACGAAGCCCTGAACTGAAATGGAAGAGGTCGCCCAGCAAATCGCCAATACCTGGTCCCAATGGCTCGGCTGGGAACTCGTCGCCGTGATACTCGCCATCGGCTACATCGTACTGGCCGTTCGACAAAACCCCCTGTGCTGGTACTGCGGCTTCGCCAGTACCGCCATCTACACCGTGCTCTACTGGAACGTCAGTCTGCTCATGGAGTCCGGCCTCAACGTCTATTACATGGCCATGGCCGTGTACGGCTGGTTGCAGTGGCGCCACGGCGGCAAAGGTGATACCGAATTGCCCGTGCAAACCTGGCCCTGGCAAAAACACCTACTGGTGATTGGGGGTGTGCTGCTGATCAGCGCCGCTTCGGGCACCTGGCTGACCTATTTCAGCGAGGCCGCCTGGCCTTATGTGGACTCGTTCACCACCTGGGCCGCTGTGGTCACCACCTTCATGGTCGCGCGCAAGGTCCTTGAGAACTGGCCCTACTGGATGGTCATCAACAGCACCGCCATCGTTGTGCTTATAGATCGGGAAATGTACCTCACCGCGCTGCTCCTGGTCAGCTACCTGGTAATTTCGGTATTTGGGTGGATCAACTGGTACCGGGACTATCGCAGCCTTGACGTTGAGCAGACGGAGGTCGCCCGTGCTTGAGGCGCCCGGTGCGCTGGAGCAAGCGCTCGATACCTGGCCGGACTGGGGGATGGGCCTTAAGGATCGGCCGAGGGTTATAGCCCCGGTCCCGGGCGGGCGAACCAATCGCAGTTATCAACTCCACGCCCCCGGGTTGCCCTATGAGTTGTTATTGCGGCTGAACAACCCCCGGGGAGAATCCTTGGGCATTCAGCGCGAGCATGAAGAGCGAATACTGGAAACCGTCGCGGCGGCGGGCATCACGCGCGGTGCCGGCTATTGGTCGCCGGATTATTGTTTCACCGTCTTTCGTCATATCGACGCCCGCACCTGGAATGCCAGCGACCTGGAGAATCCCTACCAGCGACGCCGACTGTTGGAAATGCTTGCGCGGGTGCATCAGCTTGAACCGGAAACCCCGCGGCGGCGTTATCAAGACTATCTCAGTCACTACTGGCACCAGCTAGAGGCGGCTGGAGCGATTGAGCAGAAATTGGCCCAGGGTTGGAATGACTTCTGGCCCCGCCTGGTCGCGTTTGATCGCTCGGGCTGGGAGCCGGTCTTGACCCATCACGATCTGATTCCTGAAAACATTCTGGAAAGTGATGAGCGTTTATACCTGATTGACTGGGAGTACGCGGCCGTGGGACATCCCGACATTGATCGCTGGTGCCTTGATCCCAGCCTGGTGGTAGACCCGTTCGTGCACGAGCTGGCCCAGTGGACCAATGACCTATGGGAAAGAGTCGTTGCGTTGAATTCAGACGGTGCCGATCAGTGAACTGGGAAGAACGCCGGTCCAGCGTTTGAAGGCGCGGCGCAGGTTGCGCCCATCGTGAAAATGCAATCGTTGGGCTACCTCCTCCAGTGACAAGCCCTGTCGGGTCAGCCACTCGATGGCCAGTTGTTGGCGGACCTGGTCATAGCGCGCCTGAAAATGGGTGTGGTGTCTCTGGAAGCGGCGTTTCAATGTTGCCGTGCTCACGCCCAGATGAATCGCCAACTTCTCCATGCTGGGGGATTGGTCGATCGTTTCTATCAGGTGCTGATCCACATAGGCCACGAACCCCTTGAGTTTCGCGCTTTCTCTCTGGGTCGCCTGGTGAATGGCGGAGGCTGCCGCGCTGGCTGACGCTCTGGGCCAGGGCGCAAGCAAACTTTCGCGATCAATCCACATGTAGCACGAGAGGCTGTTCGCCCGAACATTCGGCCCCCAATGAACGTCGTACTGCTCGGGGTAATTCAGTGGCCCCGGCAGGACGTAGTGCCAGGCAAAAGAACGTTCGCCCAGCCATTGGCAGAAGGAGGTGACGGCGGTCATCATTAAAGCGTTCAGAAAATCCGCATTGGTTTCCCCACCGCAGGCGCTGGCCCAGTAAAGGCGGGCACCGTCCCCTCCCATCTCAAGGCGAGGCCACCATAGAGGACTGAGCGAACTGGCAAAGCGTTCGAGCGTGCGCAGCGCCTTTAACAGGTTTTCTGCGTTGGTCCAGGCTGCGCCGGAGGCGCCATAGTTTCCGGGATACAGTCGGTGGCCGGTGAGAAACGGCAGCTCCGCCGGCCCCAGGCGCGTGGCGTTCTCAATCAATCGGAAGCAGTGCGCCGGTTGCAGGAGGCGTTCGCCGCGCTGAACATCCTCCAAAAATATACCGGTGCCGCGCAGCAGCTTTTCGGGATCAATATCCCTATCAAGACAGGTTTCGATCAGCGCCGCCGGCAAGCGGTGAATCGGTACGGCTGGTGTGTCAATATCGTACAGGGCCATAATCGGTCAGGCAGCCTGTCGCGGCGCCTGCGCCTCCTTCGCCTGCAGCAATGAATGGGTTGCCACCGTCAGCAACTGCTCCCGCGCGGTCGGCGGGTTCAGTGCCAGACCGACGCTGGCGGTATGAAACAGGGACTCCCCCTGAGCGGTTTTGTAGGCAAAGTGTTGGACCGCGTTGGCGAGCTGCTGGGCTTGCTCGCGCGCAAGCAGTTGCCCCGTGCTGGGCATCAGGATGGCGAAGCGGTCCCCGGCGTAGCGGCACAAGAGGTCGCACCGGCGAAGGTTCAACAGAAGCAGTTCGCTGAGCTCACGTAGCAGACGGTCACACTCTTTACTGCCGTACTGACGGTTGGTCACCGAAAAGTGATCAATATCCAGCAGCAGTAACGCAAAAGGCTGGCCTTCCCGCTCGGCCCGCTCGGTCATCAACGGCAACTGTTGCTGTAGGTACCGGGCATCGCCCAGCCCCGTGAGCTGGTCTTGCAGCCGGTATTCCCGGTAAAACTGTTCGCGCTTGCGCTCGCGTAGATTAAACGCACGCTGCTCCCGCTGCCAGTGAAACAGGCCCACAGTGAGCAGGATCAGCCCGCAGGGCGTCAGTGTCGACTCCAGCCCACCGCGGAAGAAGTGCCCTTCCGGCAGGGCAACCACTTCATCCACAACGTCCTGGAAGGTTCCCAAAAACAGCAGCCCCAACCCCAACGCCAGCCAATTGGTCACCGCTCCGGCGGGGCGATTGTTGAGAGTAAACAGCCACCAGACCAATGCCATCAGCGTGACACTGCCTTCACCCAGGATGTCCAGCCAGTCGATATCGCCCCACGTTTTGACCGTCCCCATTATCAGAGTGGCAATCAGTATCAGGTTCAACGTCAGGAGCGTCGACAACAGTTTCCATCGATGTAGCGCAAGCATGAGTCGGGCTCCATAGGAAAAATAATGTTAGGCACTCATTACCAGAGAAATGTAACCCTTTTGTGACAGCCGGGCTTTTTTCAGGAACCGCCGGGTAAAAATGGTAAGGGGCAAAAAGGATCAGGCTATTTTTTAAGGCGGGGCCAAAGCGCCCTCATGTTCGGCGCCGACAGCGCTGTGGGGCGCCCTATCCACTTTGGTACTGCCGGTGGCAGGGGGGCATATCGGCTCAAAAGGACCTTGATCTTCCGATAATGCCGGGCGCCCCCGGTCATCTGTCATCGCGCTGTCATCTGTCCCCCCTAGCGTGCCTGTCGACTTGCTACAGAAGTGACGTCAGGTCACGACATTCATTGGGGGATAGAATTGTGAAAGCTTTGACCAACCGTATAGGTAAACGCCGTCTGCTCGCGACAGCCATCGCGACCCTGGCCAGTGGTGCGGCTTGGGCCGATGGCCAAGTGACTGGGCAACTGGTTTCCGACAGCACTGGTGCGCCGCTTCAGGGCGCCCAGGTTCGAATCGAAGCGCTGAACCTGAACGCGGTGACGGGGCGCGACGGCCGCTTTTATCTGCGCGATGTGGACGCAGGGGAGTATCTGCTGGAAGTGAACTATCTTGGCTCCAACGTTCAGCGCGAGAAAATTCAGGTGGAAGATGACCAGACTCTGGTTCGCAACCTGCGGCTTTCCGACGGCGCGATGGAAACCTTGGTGATTCGAGGCCAGGCCGGTAGCCTGAACAAATCGTTGAACCTTCAACGCACGGCCGACAATATTGTCAGCGCCGTTTCCTCCAACGCCATTGGCCAGTTCCCGGACACTAACGTGTCCGAGGCGCTGCAACGTCTTCCGGGACTTTCCATCGAACGTGACCAAGGGGAAGGGCGCTACGTTCGCATTCGCGGCATGGGTCCGGACTACAACGCCGTGACCGTCAACGGCGTCAGCCTGCCGTCGCCCGACAGCGGTCGTCGTGCCGTTGCCCTGGATGTGATTCCGTCGGATCTGCTCGAAACCCTCGTGGTGTCCAAAACCGTAACGCCGGATATGGACGCCAATGCCCTGGGGGGTAGCATCGATATTCGAAGTCTTTCAGCGTTTGATCGCGACGGCGCTTTTTACCGGGTTACCGCCGAAGGCAGCTACAACGATCTGACCGAAGAAACCAGTCCGAAATTTGCGGTAACGGGTAGCAACCAGTTCAGCGTGGGCGAGGGCAGAGACAATTTTGGTGTGGCGTTGGGCGGAAGTTGGCAGGACCGTAGCTTCGGTTCGCACAACGTCGAAACCGGCGGCGCCTGGGACTTTGAGGACGGTGCGTCGCTTGAAGAGGCCGAGCAACGCCTGTACCGAATTACTCGCGAGCGCTCCGGTCTAACCCTCAACCTGGATTACAAACCCAGCGATAGCACCGACCTGTACTGGCGAACCCTGTACAGCGAATTTACCGACTCTGAAATTCGCCTGGCCAATGTCATTGAGTTTGAAGAGGCGACGGCCGAGGGCGCTGCCGGTGTGGTGAAGGTGGAGCGCGAACTGAAAGACCGCGAGGAAACCCAGGAAATCCTCTCCACTTCTCTGGGCGGTTCCACCCGGCTTGACCAATGGACGGTGGACTACCAGGTGGCGCTGTCCGAATCCAGCGAAAACGAGCCGGTCCATATTGCCGGAGCGGTTTTCTCAGGCGCTGACGCGTTTGATGCGGTGAGTTACAGCGGTACCCGCAAACCCCTGTTCAGTGCGCCTTCAGACTATTACGCGCCCGAGTCGTATGAATTGGATGAGGTGGAAGTGGCCAGCTCGGGTACGGAGGATGAATCCGAGTCTTTCAGGCTGGACTTTAGCCGCGATGGCCGGCTGGGTCAGAACCCGGTGCAGCTGAAATTCGGGATGAAGCACATGGACCGGCACAAAACCGATGATGTCACCATCTGGGTCTATGAAGACTTTGAAGAGGCGGGGGCGACCGGCGATGCTTTGTTGCTGACTGGCTATGCGGGTGAGGAGCCGGATTACAATCTGGGCCGGCTCGGCGCTCACATTGACACCGCCCCGGTCTGGGAAACCATTGCCCCGCTCTCTGCCGACGATTATTTTTCGGAAGAAGACTCGCGTATTGAAGATTTCGACATCCAGGAAACGGTCAGTGCCGCTTACCTGATGGGGCGCATTGATGTCGGTAATTTGCGGGTTCTGGGGGGCGTTCGGTATGAAGAGACCGAGTTCGAGGCGAGCGGTTCGCGCTTGAGCGATGGCGACTTCTCCGATACCGAAGCGGCAAACGAATACGACCATGTATTGCCCTCGTTGCAAATGCGCTACCTGATCAGTGACAAAACCCAGGTGCGTGCGGCCTGGACCAACACTCTTGTGCGCCCTATTTTCGAACAACTGGCACCGAACTACATCATCGATGAAGACGAAGCCGAGTTCGGCAACCCGGCCCTGGAGCCGTTGGAGTCTTCCAACATCGACGTCGGCATTGAGCACTACATGGGCTACGCCAGCATGGTGTCCGCCTACGTCTTCTACAAGGACATTGACCACTTCATCTACCAGACCGATCTGGCGGGGCAGGGCGAGTACGCGGACTTCGACGAGGCGGTCACCTTCGCCAACGGCGATGCGGCGGAGCTGCGCGGTGTGGAGCTGGCCTTTACCAAACGTTTCAACCAACTGCCGACGCCGTTTAACGGCTTCCTCATCGGCGCCAATGGCACCTTCACCGATTCCGACGCCACCCTGAGCTATAGCGATGACGGTGACACCGCCCAGCGCGATACCGTCCTGCCGAGCCAGTCCGAATGGACCGGAAATTTTAGTCTTGGTTACGAAGCGGATCAGTTCAGTGTGCGCCTGGCCGCCAACTACAAATCCGAATACCTGTTAGAGGTGACCGACCCTTCGGATGAACAGTATGACGTGTTCGTCGATGAGCAGGTGCAACTGGATCTTTCGGCCCGCTACTTCATTACCGAGGGTATTCAACTGGTGTTTGAAGCGGTGAACCTGACCGACGAGCCCTACTACGCCTACGTCAATCAACCGGCCTATAACGCCCAGTACGAAGAGTACGGCATGACCTGGAAACTGGGCCTGAACATCACCAACTTCTAAGAGCGAAAACCATGCGAACACTGATAGCGTTATTGTTGGGGGCCGGCCTCATGGTCGGCCTGTCGAGCGCCGCGACGGCCCAATCCCTCGAACCGTTGCCGGAGCCCCTCACGGGCTCCACTCTGGCGCCGGTGGTGAATGGCAAACAACGCCTGCAAGGCTGGTGGCAGCTGGACGACAATCTGCGTTTCCTGAATACCGATTTCAACGAGCAATACCGTTCGGACGTCGAGGCCGAAGGCGTGGCGATGTTGCGCGAGCCCGACGGCCAACTACTGTTGGCGAGTGTGCTGGGGGCGGAACAGAAACCGACCTTGATGCGTTGGAACGCTCGCACCAATACCCTGGAAACCGTCAGCCAGGTAAGCTCGCCGGATTTCGTGGCGGAGACCTTGTGCCTGCAGCGGGACCCGGAAGGCAATGTTTACCTGTTCTTGATAGATGAGCGTGGCAGCGCCAGTCAGTGGTGGCTGCGCGATAGCGAAGGCAACCCGGCAAACCACAAGGTGCGTGACATGGCCATCGCCCCCAATGGCACCGCCTGTGCCGCCGACGCCCGCAGCAACCTGTTCCTCGCGGAGGAGGGGCTCGGCCTGTGGCAGTACCCCTCTAACCCGGAGGCGGCGCCGGGGCGCTCGCTGGTGGACGTCACCCCGCCCTTTGGAACCTTGGCCGAAGGCGCCGAAGCATTGGCCCTTGTAGGGCAAACGTTAGTGGCCATCGATATCGAGCATCGCCGCCCTCGGCTCTATACCCCGACCGATGGAGGTTGGAACGTGTGGCCTCTGGACGACGGCGGTGCGTTGGCGACGCTGGCCGAACCGGAACAACTCTACGCCTGGCGCGACGGCGAACAACTGCAACTGGTCCTGCGGGACGATGACAGCGGCCGCCACTACCGCCTGTCATTGGCGCTGCCGGAGGGCTTCCCACGTCAATACCTTTCCGACGCGGCCCCGCAAAAAAGCGTGCCGACAGTGAAACCGGTGGCCCAGACCGAAGCGGTTGCCCGCTTTGGGGATGCCGCCGATGATCCCGCCATCTGGGTGCATCCGTCGAACCCGTCGGCCAGTCGCGTGCTGGGCACCGACAAGAAGCTCGGGCTGGATGTGTTCGATATGGAGGGCCGGCGCGTTCAGCATCTGTCCGTGGGGCGGGTGAACAACGTCGACCTGCGCTATGGTTTTGAATGGGGCAACGGCACGGACGACATCGCGGTCGCTACCCAGCGCGACCACAATACCCTTTCGGTCTATCGCATCAACGCGCAGAGCGGCGAGGTCAGCCATCAGGCGGAGCTTCCGACGGGTTTAGAGGAAATCTACGGTATCTGTCTCTATCAGAGCCCCAAGGGCGCAACTTACGCCATCGCCAATGGCAAGAGCGGCCGGTTCGAACAGCACCGGTTGTTTGTTCGCAACGGAGAGATTCAGTCAGAAGTGGCCCGTCATTTCGCGGTGGACACCCAGCCGGAAGGCTGTGTGGCCGACGACAAACGCGGCCAGCTGTATATTGGTGAGGAGGATCACGGGCTCTGGACCCTGCCAGCGGAGCCGGAGACTGGCTCGGAATTGGCCGCCATTATCGAAGTGGGCGATGTGGTCGTGGCCGACCTTGAGGGCGTGGCCCTTTATCCCGAAAATGATGCGCGCTACCTGGTGCTGTCCAGCCAGGGGGATCACAGCTATGTCATACTGGACGCCGAAGCGCCGTACAAAGTACGAGGCAAGTTTCGGGTGGCGGCCGATGCCAAAACTGGTATAGATGGTGCTTCCGAAACCGACGGGCTGGAAACCACCGCCCGCCCGCTTGGAGCCGCGTTTCCGAAAGGCATGCTGGTGGTGCAAGACGGCCACAATGTGATGCCCGAAGCGCCCCAGAACTTCAAGTACATCCCCTGGACCGATATTGCAGAGGCTTTGAATCTCGATGACTGACGTACTCAACACATCCGGCTCGATTGATGTCGATGACTTCCCGGTCAACCCCAGTGGCAACCGGGACCTGAACCGGGTCGGTCACTCGCGCCGGCAGGTGTTGAAGGGTGGGCTGGGGCTGCTGGCCGGTCCTTTTGCCGCCTCCACGTTGCTCAGCGCCTGTTCGACCGCCGACGAGAAGCCTGCGGCCTTTCGGGACAGCCCGCGCCCGGCCATTGGCTTCCAGCCCGTGCCCGTGGCGGGTGACCCCGAATACGATCGGGTGGGCGTGCCGGAAGGCTACACCGCCCGGGCCTTTTTCAGTTGGGGTGACCCGGTGGAGCAAGGCGCGCCGGAATGGGACCCCAGCGCCGCGCAAGGCTGGGAAGCCCAGGCGCTGCAGTCCGGCCAGAACCACGACGGCATGCACTTTTTCCCGTTTCCGGACGCGCCCAATGAGCACGGCCTGTTGGCGATCAACCACGAGTACATCAACGCGACGATTCACCCCAATGGCCCCACGGTGACCGAGGGCGCTGAGGGTCGCAGCGAACGCCCACTGGACGAGGTGCGCAAGGAACAGGCGGGCCACGGCCTGAGCATTATCGAAGTCCGCAAGGGCAACGACGGCCAGTGGCAGAGGGTGTATCCCTCCCGCTACAACCGACGCCTGACCGGCTATACCCCCATGGCCATCAGCGGCCCCTGCGCCGGAGCCGACGCCATGAAAACGGCGGACGACCCGGCGGGGCGGGAAATACTCGGTACGCTGAACAACTGCTCCATGGGGGTGACTCCCTGGGGCACCTACCTCATGGCCGAGGAAAACTGGAAAAACTACTTCGTCAATCGCGACCCGGCGGACCACGCCCGGCGGCGCGAACACCACCGCTATGGAATTTCCGCCGGTCCTAACAGCCACTACAACTATTGGGAGTCCGCCGATCCGCGTTTTGACGCCACGCCCCGGGCAAACCAGCCACACGGTGGTTACGTCAATGAACCCAATCGCTTTGGGTGGGTGGTGGAAGTGGATCCTTTCGACCCGGACTCCAAACCCGTAAAACGCACCGCGCTGGGGCGAATCGTGCGCGAGGGCTGCACCTGCGTACAACACCCGGACGGCAGCCTGGCGTTTTACTCCGGCGACGACACGCGGGGCGAATACGTCTACAAGTTTGTACCGGAAGGCCGTTTTAACCCCAGCAACCCGAAGGCCAACCGCGACCTGTTGGACAAAGGCACCGTCTATGTGGCGGTCTATCACGAAGACGGTACCGGCCAATGGCGCCCACTGGTATGGGGCCAGCCGGGCCTGACCGACGCCGATGGTTTCCGCGACCAGGCCGATGTGCTGGTCAACCTGCGCGGCGCCGCCGACGCCGTCGGTGCCACACCCATGGACCGTCCCGAATGGATCGCCGTCAACCCCTACACGCGCGACGGCTACGTCACCCTGACCAACAACGTCGAGCGCGGCGTGGACCCGGACCAGCCGGTCGGTGCCGCCAACCCGCGCCCCGTCAACCACCACGGCCAAATACTGCGCTGGCGGGAAAATGAACGGCACCCACACGCCACCCGCTTTCAATGGGAACTGTTCCTGCTGGCGGGCGAACACCCCCCGGCGGACGAATCCTGGAAAACCGACCACCAGTACGGCACCATTCTGGGCGACATCTTCGCCAGTCCCGACGGCCTCTGGTTCGATCCGGATGGGCGCTTGTGGATCCAGACCGACTTCAGCGACGGCAAAAACGTGTACGACGCCATGGGCACCAACCAGATGCTCTGCGCCGACCCGGTCACCCGGCAAGTACGCCGTTTCCTCACCGGCCCCGTCGGCTGCGAAATCACCGGCATCACCGCCACCCCGGACGGCAAAACCCTCTGGATCAACGTCCAACACCCCACGCTCAGCTACCCCGCCAGCGACGGCAAAACCCGCCCCCGCTCCACCACCGTCCTTATCACCAAAAACGACGGCGGCGTGATCGGCACCTGACCCTCCAGAGGAGGCGCCATGGGTGCCTCCTCTTGCCACTTCCGGCTTAAGCGTCAACAATACCCACTGAGGCCGACGTGCTTAAACACGTCGGCCTTAGTAACGTACTGAAAATAAAGAAAATTATTGATCGGGGACGGAGATATACGTCGTGCCGACGTGTTTACTTGCGTCACCTTGACGTTGAATATACTGTTATGTGTCAATCGAGTATTAATCATGGAATTTAAAACGATACCGATTTTACGGATCTTCGACGAGGACAAAGCCAAGGAGTTCTACAGCGGGTTTCTTGGTATGGATGTCGATTGGGAGCATCGCTTTGAGGAAGGTTTCCCTCTATATATGCAAGTTTCGAAGGGCAATCTTGTGTTCCATCTAAGTGAACACTCCGGGGACTGCACACCTGGAAGCAAGGTACTCGTCAACGTGCCTGATCTTGATCGGCTTTTTGGGGATATATCCTCACGGCCATACAAGTACAATAAGCCTGAAATTGAGCAGGCTCCTTGGGGCGGTCGCTGCTTTACCGTTACAGACCCTTTCTCAAATAAGGTTCTCTTTAATGAGCAGAAAAACACATAACCAAGCCATTAAGTTCGCGCACTTCGCGCGCCGGACCTCGTTTCACTCGGCCGCTTATGGCGGGCGTTAAAAGTCGAGGGACTGGAAGATGATCGATTGGGTGAATGTTAGATCCTCTGCAATAAGAAAGATTGGCTATGACGCTTCCACAAATCGCATGTATATCGACTTTGAGGACAGCGATCCGTACTACAGTTTCTGCCGTGTGCCGGAGCAGGTATTCCGAGAATTTATAAATGCTCGCTCTGTGGGGCGGCACTATCACCAATACATTAAAGATAGATATGACTGTTAACGGAAGACCAAGTTTTAACAAGGCCAGGCACGCGACGCCTACTGCATTGCGGCTTCGCCTCCATTTCGTAGCCGCGCATGCTGGCTGGCGTTAAATTTATTTCGAGTGCACACACTAATGGAAGTTGAAAACGGGATACCAGTTTGCTTGCCTCGCCGAAAGAAGTCCGTCAAGGATCTTTTTCTAAATAGAGCGTCGACTGGATCCGTAATAAGTTATCCTGAGATATATAGAATTTTCGAGGATGATAAATCAGAGTTAATTAGTGAGTTAACTTGGAGGGGCTGCGTTTGGGAGACTGTCGAAGAAGTATGCAGTGAAATTTCTACGCTACGTGGCGCGATTTATTATTCAATGCTATCCAATAGGAACGGGGTTCCTGAAGACGTATTCTGGTCAGCATTCGGCATTAATCGAAAAGAGGAATATGAAGAAGATACTGGAAATTTCTTGCCTGGCCTCTTTGAAGAATTAACGCTCGACCAAAAAAAATCTATTGCGAACTATGAACGATCCAGAGTCTACCGACATTATAACAAATACCATAGAAACAAAATTTAACAAGTCAATTAACTACGCGCTGAACTTACACCACTTTCACGGACAGTAACTTACTGTTCAACCTAAGTGGTGATAATATGGGATTAACACGGAAAAACCAGTACGACAGCTATACCTTGGCTTACAAGGTTCACGCGGTCAAGATGACCCGGAAGAAAGGCGTTAGAGCTGTAGATGTCGCCACGTCTCTGGGTATCCACCCCGTCATGCTGTACCGGTGGCGGCAGGAGTTCAAGGAGGGCCGCCTCTCGGAGAACAAGCACATGCGCAAGAAAGCCAGTCCTCCTGAGCGCCGTCCCGAAGACGCGCAGGCACTGAAAGCCGCTGAACGCAAAATCAAGGAGCTAGAGAGACGACTGTCCGCCAAGGAAGAAGAGGTGATTATCCTAAAAAAGGCAAAGCGGTTCTTCTCGGATCTGCGCAAACGCGATACGCGTTCATAGAGAAGAACCGCCACCAGCACAAAGTGGTTCACCTTTGTCGACACCTGGGTGTCTCTCCCAGCGGTTTCTATGACTGGCAAGACCGGGGCCTGAGTGCCAGAGCATTGGAAGATGCGGCGTTGGTCGAGGCCATCAAGGTCGTCCATGTGGGCCACAAACGCAACTACGGTGCCCCTCGCGTTCATAAAGCTTTGAAAAATCAGAACCTTAGCTGCAGCAAGCGCAGGGTGAACCGTCTGATGAAAGCAAACGGCATTCAGTCTACCTATCATGCATCAAGGCCAGGCAGGCGAAGCGGCGGTTACGCTGAAGTTGCAGACAACGTCCTGGCTGAATCTCCCAAGGCGACCGCACCGGGTCAACAGTGGGCAGGCGACATGACGTACCTGAAAACAGCACAAGGCCCAATCTACATGGCAGCCGTCCTGGACCTGTTCAACCGAGAAGTCATCGGCTGGGGCTTCTCCCGGGCTCATGACGCGGACCTGATTACCGGTGCGCTTGAAATGTCCCTGGCGCTGCAGGAGAATGACTCGGGTTGTTTGTTCCACAGTGATCAGGGCTCGGAATACCGATCGGATATCTATCAAGACACGCTCAGAAAGTCCGACCTGATCAGTAGCATGAGCCGAGCGGGAACGCCGACGGACAATGCCTTCGTCGAGTCGTTCTTCGGGACATTAAAGAACGAGTTGGTGCACCAGATGACATTCAGCTCTTACGTCGAGTGTGCGGCCAGAGTCATTGACTATGTGGCGTTTTACAACGAGGATCGCCTGCACTCTTCATTGGGGTATGTATCGCCAAAAGCCTATCAACGGGTGGCGTCATAGTGTCCGTGAAAGTGGTGCAAGTTCACCACTACAAAGCCGCGCGTGTCGGCGGCGTTACGTGTAAAACCAAGGCATTTCGATGAAATCAAGAATAAAGGAATTTGATCAACATCTTTGGCACGATATAGAAGACGAAGAGAAAGCCGAAGAGTATCTTGATGAATGCTTGCCCATCATAGGTGAGGTCATCATGTATTTTAACGGCCTTGAAAGTGCGCTTAACTCAGTTCTTTGTGAGTGGTTTACGGATAGAACGGATTCGACGGGTTTAGTTGTGATGGGGAGCATGGCATATTCATCAAAAGTAGATCTATTTAAGAGGTTGTGCGATGACTTTCATTGGGGCATGCGAGCTTCAACGGTTGGATACCAAAATATTATCACCAATTTAAATGAAAGCTCTAGACTTCGAAACATGGTCGCTCACGCGAATTGGGAGAGCATGGATGAAGAAGGTTACACCTTTGTAAAGCTAAAAATATCTAGGCAAGGGCTGAAGCAAGAGTATATCCAGTTTACTCGCGAATCCCTTATCAGAATAGTGGAGCTAATAATTAGCACTAGACATGAACTTTATGATTTTTGGGAAAATAGAAATGACCTGCTCTACGGTCGAGTGTAAAACACGTAACAAAGCCAGTCAGCAGGACCTCGCTTCGCTCGGCCTCTGCTGGCGGCGTTAGGAGCCCAATATGTATCGCATGAAAATCTGGGGTCTTGGCTATTCTCCAATGATATTGGGCATTATTATCTCAATCTTTGCTGGTGTTGGAATTGGTCAAGTGGTTATGGTTGCTTCTATTATTACTGTCCCTGTTGCCATAAAAATGGAGCAGTCCATTTTGGAAGTTCAAGGGGTCAACTATGAGAATGGAAGCCCCGCAGGAAATTTTCTGGCGAAGATTTTGGGAGCTATATTTATATGTGGTGCACTCTGGCTGTTTGGCGCAATGGTGATAAATATAGTGAGGCTAAATGCTTAAATTTGGTAGCATCAGTCGGCACCTAACCAGCCAAGGCAGTGGGACATATTTTTGCTTCGCTGCGCTCAAAACGCAAAAACATGCCCATGCTTAGGGGCGTTAGCGATTCAGGAGTTTCCGGTGGATAAAATGGGTTGGCAGATATTATTGGGATTGAAGTTGGCAGCCCTAGCTTTGGGCATCGTGCTGCTCTTCTGCCTCCCTGGGAAATTGAAGCCGCAGTTCGTTCATTTTCAGAAATGGCGAGAAAGGGGTTTGTAACTGCTGCATTTTTAATACTAGCTATTGGTTTTGCTAGTTTAGTTCGAAATTTGTTGGTGGTTTTTATAAAGAAGGGACGTTGGGTCCATTTTTACCACCCAGGACCTGAGCACTTGTTGGTGGCGATATACACAATCTCGGTTCCTCTAGTCTATGTTGTTG
Organism: Marinimicrobium agarilyticum DSM 16975; assembly: GCF_000423345.1. Lineage (GTDB taxonomy): Bacteria > Pseudomonadota > Gammaproteobacteria > Pseudomonadales > Cellvibrionaceae > Marinimicrobium > Marinimicrobium agarilyticum. The sequence goes on along the minus strand of NZ_AUHU01000017.1, from coordinate 18,713 downwards.
GAGCGTGGGTTCTTATTCCTGCATATGCAATCACTATTCTTTTGGTGATATTTATAGTTCTCGCATATGTAGCGGACGAAAGGAAGCGCGACGAGACTAGTCGCTAACAAGCCAAGGCAGCGGGACATATTTTTGCTTCGCTGCGCTCAAAACGCAAAAATATGCCCCTGCTTGGGGACGTTAAATGTCCAAGTTACCCATAAAAAGTAGACACCCTGTATAGTTATATTAGTCCTATATGGAGGTGTCCAGAATGGCACGTAAAAAGCACCAACATTACACTGAAGAGTTCCGCAAAGAGGCCATAAAACGGTCTGAAAAGCCAGGCGTCACCCAAGCCCAGGTAGCCAAGGAACTGGGTATCAGCGCCCAACAGATCTCGAACTGGAAAAGGCAGTTCAACCGCCTATCTGATAAGCAGTTCAACTCAGTAGAAGGCGTGGACTATTCCAAGCAGGAGAGCGAGGAGCTGCGTAAGCTCAAAAGGGAGAATAAGCGCCTGAGAGAGGAGATGGAATTCCTAAAAAAGGTTTCTGCGTACTTCGCGAAAGACCAAGAGTGAAGTACGCGCTCATACTAGACCACGTGAGTCAATACAGCGTCAACTTGATGTGCGACGTTCTGGGTGTGCATCGGTCAGGGTTCTATCGGTGGCGAGATGCTCCAAAAAGTCAGCGAGAGACCCGTAAGGAAAAGGTTGCATCACTGGTTAAAGATACTTATGAAGCGTTTGAGGCGGCCTACGGCGCGCCTCGAATCACCCAGGAGCTCAATGCCCTCGGACATAAGTGCTCGGTCAACTATATCGCCCGGATCATGCAGGAGCGGGGCATATTGGCCCGCAATGGCAAGGCCTTCAACTATGGTGGCCACGCCTTAACGATGCACAATGTAGCCGACAATCTATTGTGGCGAGACTTCTCGACGGACCGTCCCAATCAGAAGTGGGTAACCGATATAACCTACGTGTGGGTTCGAAAAGAGTGGCTCTATCTGGCAACGGTCATGGATCTGTATTCGCGCAGGATCATTGGATGGAGCTTGGATACGAGCATGACGGAGCGGCTGATTACACAGGCGATGCAGATGGCCATTGATGCTCGAGGTACAGCGCCGGGGTTGATCGTTCATTCTGATCGCGGCACGCAGTATCGCTCTAATAGCTACGTGAGCTTCCTGGAGAAGCACGAGATCACACGGAGTATGAGCAGGAAGGGAAACTGTTGGGACAATGCAGCAATGGAGTCTTTCTTTGCTCGGCTTAAAGTAGAGCTGATCTACGCTAAATGCTACCAGTCGATCGAGGAAGCAAAATCCGGTATATTCGGCTATATTGAGATCTTTTATAACCGCAAGAGAAGGCATTCTGCAAACGACGGGTTAAGCCCCGTTGAGTTTGAAGAGACGGCAGCTTTTGCTGCATAAGTAAGGTGTCTATTTTTTATGGGGAACACCATTGTGATGAGTATCAAATGAAATATTCGAAACTCTGGATAGTGATGGCGGCTCTGGCGGCAGTTGGAGGCTTGTTCTTCCTGGGCGTGGCGGCGATGTTTGGGTATGATTACATTGCTGAACCAGGTAACCCCCTGCGCCACGAAGCTCTACAGGGGGTGGCTCTTGCAATCTTCATGGCGGCACCATTTTGGTTGGCCATCTCCGCCACATTATGGCCAGTGAGAGCTAAAATGCCACTGTCATTATACGTCTGCGCAAATGGCATTACGGCCGTAATATGTGTATTGATCTTTGCGGCATTTATGTACCCACTAATTATGATAGCGCTAGGGAAGTGAAGGCAACTAACAAGCGACTGTGATCCCAGATCAACCCCTGCAGACTAAAGCGTCGGTGACGGGAGTGTTGTGGGTGAGCGCATGATTAAAGAGTACGAAGAAAACGGATATCTTGTTCTTGAAGGTTTCGTCGGAGAGAGCGAGCTTCAAAAGTTGCGGGAAGTAGCCGTCCAATTCCATCAATCGTGGAAGCAGGGAAGTGCGCGGCTCTACAATGAGGGGGCTGTAAACTCTGCATACTTGACCGCTAAAAAGCACCTGAAAGATTCCGAGAGAGAATTGCTATTCAAGTTTATAGGCTCAGTTAAGCTGATGGGCGTTGTGAGTTCTATCATGGGCGGCCGCCCGGCCTTTATGAATACTCAGTTGTTTTTTGACCCCGTGAATGAAGGCCAGAGAAGCTATTGGCACAGAGATCCACAGTACCATATGTCCATTGACGAGCAAAAGCAGTCGCTGCTCGGACCAAACGTTGTTCACTTTCGGGTTCCGTTGGTCGATGAGCCGGGTGTGGAGTTGGTGCCTGGCACCCATAGACGCTGGGATAGTGGCGAGGAACTGGACGTGCGTTTGGAACAGAATGGTCGTAAGAATTACGAAGACCTATCGTCTGGCGTAAACGTCAAACTGAATGCCGGTGATCTTCTGGTATTTGACGCGGGTATGATTCATCGGGGAATATACGGCATGGGTCGTCTGTCCCTGGACATTCTGTTCTGCGATTCCGTTCCGAAGCTGGTGAAGTTCGTCGATGACAGCTGTTTACCAAACTCCGACATGTTGACGAAGCTCGAAGACGCCAGTGCGTTTTCGAGAGCGGTTGAGATAAAATTCCGTAATAGATTTATGGAAGCGAAAAGCGTGTGATGGCGACGTTACAGAAAAGTTTCATTTTACGGAAAGCTGAACCAAAAGACGCGGAAGCGATTGGAAAGGTTCGGGTCGCTGCTTGGAGGGCGGCGTATCGAGAGTTTATGCCCGCAAATTTTCTCGGTGCGCTGGATCCCGCCGACAACCTGTCAGACTTAAAAAATCGATTGTCTAACCAGAACGTTGACTTTACTGTGTCCGTTGCGGAAGAGCGAGATGACGTCGTCGCGTTTTCCATAGTCGGTAAGCCTCGCTATGAGACGGATGCGGAAACATTGGAGCTGTGGGCTGTCAATGTTCTACCTGAATGTTGGAGAACTGGAATTGGTTCCGGTCTTGTTGAACGGGCAATCAACTACTCTTCCCGCGCAGGCTTTAAAAGCACCGAGTTATGGTGTATCAAGGGCAATACTCCGGCGCAAGAAGCGTATAAAAAGCTTGGCTTTGTCGAATCGGGCCAGGAAAGGTCAACGTCGAAACTCGCAGGTATTGTGTTGCATGAGCTGCACTATGTTAAAACGCTCTAGTAAAGAAATGCGACGGACATTTTTTTGTCGCCGCCGTTGAAGCGAAAGTACGCCCGGGTTGGGGTGTTGGGTGGATCTAAAAATGGACGTTTTTGAGAAGATTGAAGAATTGGAGCTGGAGCTGGGTGGTCTTTGCGCCCGAAGGAATTCTGAGCGCATTACCGAACTGCCGGTGCCGTTTTTCAGGCCGGGCTGATCCATGGGGGGGGTATCAAAGAGACGTTAGATCACGCTCGCCTTTGGTTGCAGAAAGAAAACGCGGTGTCTATCTGGTCTGGTCAGATTTATGAGTGCCAAATCCAGCACGGTTGTTCTGTTTGGTCTTTGTGCCATACTGAGGTTACATTTCTCGACTATGGAGGTTCTCATGTCGAACCATCACACCTACAAGAAGCTCGAAATTGTTGGCTCTTCACCGAACAGCATTGAAGAGGCCATCAATAATGGCTTGGCCGAGTGCAGTAAAAGCGTGAAAAATATCGAGTGGTTTGAGGTGGTTGAAACCCGTGGCCACGTCGAAAACGGGGCGGTCGGCCACTATCAGGTGGTCATAAAAGTTGGCTTCCGAATCGAAGGAAGCTGATCGGAACCTGGAGCCCAACCCGTTGGGCCTCATAACGGTGACGTTTGAGTGATGAAGGTGAGCACTTGATGGCGTTTTCGGTGACTTCCGAGTGGATCGTGGTTTTGGTCACGACCCTTGTGGTGTCTCTGGTGATAATTTTTCACTATGAGGTGATCCAACTTCTGAACCGTTGGCACAGCCATCGGCACCGGCGCTTTGGACGCAATCACCGGACACGCCCCATTGTCTTGATGACGATGTTTGTGCTGCTTCTCGCCCACGTTGTGGAGATCTGGTTGTTTGGTTTGGCGTTCTGGGGGTTGTCGGCTCAGGCTGGTTACGGCGTCATTCATGGCTATAGCCGATTGGGCCTGCTTGACTGTGTGTATTTTTCTGTGGCGAACTACACGACGGTCGGGTGGGGTGACTTGACAGCCGCCGGTGACATCCGGTTTCTGGCGGGGACTGAAGCGCTCGTGGGGTTTATGATGATTACCTGGTCAGCTTCCTTCAGCTACCTCGTCATGAATCGCGCCTGGGGAAGCGACAATGACTGATTCATTGAGTGCCAGATAAGTCATGCTCCTCTGGTCTCGACGGTTGAGCTCAGGCGTGAGGGGCGAGGTTTCCTTCGTGGGCAAAGAACGCTCGTCCCTGAGCGAGTGAGGAGAGGCGGACTGGTGTGACCCCAGTGTTAAGCGGCGGACTTACTGATTTGAGGCCAAATGGGTCACGTTCTCGTTGGAGTTTTCGACCTCTTCGAGTAACGCTTCGGGCTTACCCTTGCACGCTTTGGCCAGTTGGTCCCGGCGTTCGGCGAGCAGCAGGCCGATGGCCTCGCTATGCTCCTCGCTGATGCCCTCAATCTGGGTTTCAATCAATTGGGTAATATTGGCGGCCAGCTCCAGCAGCTTGTCGTGGGCTTCCGCGGCTTTTTTGTCATCAAACATCTTTCCATCCCGATCGCATTTCCAAACGGCGACTACAGCCATGGTTTACCTCCTGGGTCATTACTGTTTTTACATACAGTATTGGCTTGAGGCGGGCTTGTCAACTGCTAAAGCTAATGACGGCCAGTGTCAGGCAGGTGAGTATCAGCGCGAGTTGCGGCCAGCGCAGGAATTGGCCGCGCCAGAGAGTCTGCCGGTGAGTGGTTGGGGCTGATGTTTTGGTTGAGGGGGTACGGCGGGTTGTGGTGGAGGCGCCTGTGGGCCTATCGGCCCTACGAGAGCCGTGCGTCAGGCGCAGGGTGTAGATCCAGGCTCCGCTGGCGCTCAAAAGCGTGAGCATAATGCCCCATAGAAACCACAGGAAGCGGGTGAGCTGGCCGCCGAAGGTGCCGAAGTGCAGAGGGTCGGCGGCTTCGGCGATACGTTGGTGCAGGTTCAGTTGTTCTCCCCGGAACCGATCGAGTACCTCTCCGGTGGCGGGGTCGAGTAACAGAAGATTGGTACGGGGGCGGACCAGCAGGGCAGTGTCCTGGCCGTGAAGAATGATCGGCTGGTTTTCTCCGCGAAAGAACAGGCTGTCCAGGTGGTAGCCGGGCCACTGAGAAAGGGCGGAGTTCAGTGCGTGGTTCAGGTGTTCGGCGTCGCGTGGCAGCCTGCCCGCCTCGGGCAGCGGGGTCAGGGCGCTGAGTGCCTGCGGGGCGGACGCCCCCCACTCTTCAACCAAGTACCAGAAGCCGGTTAAACCGATAATCAGAATAAACGGCAGGCTCCACAACCCCAGCCAGCGGTGCAGGTTGCCCCACCAGCGGCGGGGTGGGTCCGTTTTCGTCGGTGATTTGAAAAATCCCCGCCACCAGCGCTTGAAGATGGGAAAGGCGGAGATCAACGACAGTAGTAGGGGGAGGCTGAGCAGCGTGACGAGGGTCAGCCCCCAGGCGAGCGGCAGCATCAGGTGCCGGTGCGCCTCGCGCAGAAACCGGTGGGCGTTGAACCAGTCGGCCACCCCCTGGACTTGCGCGCTGTAGGGGTTGATGTAGATGCGGCGCAGGTCCCCTTTTTCGTCCTTGACGATCAGCTCCGAGGCCATGTAGCCCGGCAGGTTCACGTGGAAGTAGTGGGGCGTCCAGTTGGGGTACTTCTCAAATGCCGCCGCCAATTGGGTGCCGACCGGCATGCGCTCGGCGTTGGGGTAAGGTGCTTCGGCCCGCAGAGCGGGCGTGAACAGCCAGTCCACTTCGTAGGCGTAGACGGCGACGGTGCCCGTCAATGACACGAAGAAGAATAGCAGGCTCAGTTTCATGCCCACCCAGGAGTGGAGGCTGAACCAGAGCCGTCGTCGGCTTTTCGAAGCGCCCGTCATCGGGTTTTAGAACTCGCGGCTGAGTGTCGCGACGACTCGCCGGGGCTCTCCCGGGAAGTGGCCGGTACGGGTAATAAAGCCACTCTCCGCATAGACTTCGTCGAACAGGTTTTTCACGTTGACCTGCAGCTTCCAGTATTCGAATTGGGTCTGCCAACTGGCATCGAACACGGTATAGGCGTCGACCGGGTCACCCTGAATGCCAATCTGGTCACCTTTGTAGTCGGCGCCGAAGGCGATCGCCGACTGAATGCTCAGGAAGTCATAGCGAGTCCAGAGGCCGATGGTCTGATCCGGGGTGTTGGCAAAGTCGTCGCCGGTGGCGTTGGTAATGCCATCGGTGGCCTCCAATACTTTGACGTTGTTGTAGGCGTAGTTGAAGGTCATGGTCCACTGGGGCAGCAGGTCTGCGCTCAGGTCCAGTTCTGCGCCACGACTGCGTACCCGGCCGATGGCCGCCAGGTCGTCGATGCCGTCGTTGCCTACATCACCCAGTGGACTGGTTTGCAGGACGTTGCGACGCTCGATTTCGTAGGCGGCGAGGTTCAGTCGGGCTCGGCCGTCGAGCAGTTCGAGCTTGGCGCCCAACTCGAACTGCTCGCTTTCCTCGGGTTCAAACGGACCACCGGCGTCGGGGGTCTGGCTGCCGGGGGATTGCGGGACGAAACCCTCGCTGATGCTGGCGTAGACGTTGGCCCCCGGGGTCAGGTGGTAGACACCGCCGAGGCGGTAGGTGAGGGCGCTGTCGCTGTCTTTTTCGGTGTCGTCGCTGTCGGCTTCAAAACTCGTGTGGCGCAGGCTGGCCAGAAGGTCCCACTGGTCGGACAGGCGCACCAGATCCTGTAGGTAGAGGCCCACTTGTTGAAGCTCGCTCTTGGCGGGCGTTTCCCAGGGGTTGTCGTCCAGCCCGTATTGGGCGCGGGAGGTCTGGCCGTACACGGGATCATAAAGGCTGAGCGGTGGCACCACGCCTCCGTCTTCGATGGGCGAACCGCGTTTGGCTTTGAAGTCGTCCTGCTGGTCGTAGATTTCCGCACCGATCAGGAACTGGTGCTCAATGTCGCCGGTGTCGAAATCCATCATCAGGTTGCCGTAGGCGGACAGGCCCTCATTATTGCGCACCTGGTCGCGGAACTGGCGCTTCATCATGTCCTCTACGCCATCGTCATTGGAGTCGTACAGCCCCCGAGGCTCGTGGTAGTTCTGTTTTTCCTGGTTTTCATAATAGCGGGTGGCCATGTCGAGGCGCACCGTGGGGCTGAACTCGTGTTGCAGCCGGGCGTAGAGAATATCGGCTTCCAGAGAGAGAAAGTCGGCTGGTTCATTGTGGTTCCAGCTTGTGTCCACCAGGAAATCGCCATTCTCATCAATGGGCACCCCGCGCAGGCGGTTGCCGCCGAGGGTTTGATCGACAAAGGAGTACTTCATTTGGGCCCGTGTGGTGTGTGAAGGCTCCCACACCAGCGCCAGGTCGCCCTGATCGTTATCGTTGGTGGTGTTGTTGCGGAACGGCTCTTCGGTCTCTTTCAACATGGCCACCCGGTAGCCCACGTCACTGTCACCGAAGGCGCCGGTCGCCTCGAAGTTGACTCCCGTCAGGTCATAATCACCGGCGATGATCTGGGCACGAGCGTACGGCTCCAAAGAGGCCTGACTGGTGTTGTAGTTGATAAGCCCGCCGGGCTGGCCGGCTCCGTAAACGGCGCCACTCGGCCCTTTAAGAACCTCTACTTGCTCGATGCCGAACAGCCGGGGCACGGTGAAGCCGGCGTAGGGGTCGCCGCGCAGCCCATCGTAGAGCACTTCGTCCTGACGGAATCCGCGAAAGCTGACGCCGGAGTAGCTGAAGAAGTTCACGCCGCTGATGCTGCGGTAGAGGTCGCGCGCATCTCGGGCGCCCTGGTCCTGAATCAGGTCTTTATTCAATACCTGAACTGAGGCCGGAATCCGGGTCAAATCAGCGCTCAGGCGGGTGGAGACGGAGGACTCGGATACTTGATATAGCGTCTGGGCGCGGCCGGTAACGATGAATTCCTCGGTCACGGGTGGGGTTTGCTGGGCCCAGCTATGGCTGGTGGCGAGTAAGGCAAGGGGAAGTAAAGACTGCTTAAACACGGGAATTTCCTTCGCATCATTGTAAGTGTTGCGAATAGTAATAGTTATCATTTTATTTTGCAATAATGCGTGTCACGCTGAAACGACTCTGTATCTTGTTCGTGGGAGTGTGGATAATGCGCCTCTACATTGCCGATTTCAGGAAGGACTGTGTCAGACGCTCGATTACCCCCGTCATCAACAACCGTGAAACGCCCTCCGAGTTTGTTGCGCTCCAGCTCTCTGGTGAGTGCCTTCACCATGCTCTCGCGCGTATTGGGGTTGTTGCGGGATATGGTGTTTGCCCGGGTGATTGGCGCGGGGGCCGGAGCGGACGCTTTTTTCGTTGCGTTTAAAATCCCCAATTTCATGCGTCGGCTGTTTGCCGAGGGCGCTTTTGCTCAGGCCTTTGTACCGGTGTTATCCGAATACCGCCAAAGAGGCCCTCACGAGGCGGTCAAGGCGCTGGTGGATCGGGTGGCCGGGTGCCTCGGTTCGGTATTGATTTCGATCACCCTGCTGGCGGTAGTGGGGGCACCGGTTGTCACGGCTATTTTTGCGCCGGGCTTTTGGATGAACACGCCGGACAAATACGACCTTACCGTCGATATGGTGAGAGTCACATTTCCCTACCTGTTGCTGATTTCCCTGACCGGTCTTGCCGGAGCGATCCTCAATAGTTACGACCGGTTTGCGATTCCGGCTTTCACTCCGGTGCTGTTGAATCTGAGCCTGATTATCGCAGCCTTGGTTGCGGCCCCGCTGGTGGAGACGCCGGCGTACGCGCTAGCGTGGGGGGTCATGGTGGCGGGGGTGGTTCAGCTGTTGTTCCAGTTGCCTTTTTTGCAGCGGGTGCACCTCTTGCCCGCACCGAAAGTCGACTGGAAAGACCCAGGCGTCCGGAAAATTCTGTGGCTGATGGCGCCCGCGCTGTTTGGCGTGTCGGTCAGCCAGATCAACCTGCTGCTGGATACGGTGCTGGCCTCCTTTCTGCCCACCGGTAGCGTATCGTGGCTTTATTATTCGGACCGGCTGGTAGAGTTGCCGCTGGGTGTGTTCGCGGTGGCGCTGGCGACGGTTATTACGCCGAGCCTCTCCCGTCAGCACGCCGCCGAGGACCCGGAGACCTTCAGTCGTACCCTCGACTGGGCGGTCCGCAGCGTGCTGGTGCTGGCATTGCCAGCCTCGTTGGCATTGGTCCTGTTGGCGGAGCCTATTCTAATGACGCTGTTTCAGTATGGCGAAACCAGCGTTCGGGATATGACCATGGCCGCGCTCAGCTTGCGGGCCTATGCGCTTGGCCTGCTGGCGTTCATGTTGATCAAGGTGCTCGCGCCTGGGTACTTCGCCCGCCAGGATATGAAAACCCCAGTGCGTATCGGCATCTATGCCATGGTGGCGAATATGGTGCTGAACCTGGTGTTCGTCTTGCCGCTGTATTTCTGGTTCAACATCGGCCATGTGGGGCTGGCCCTGGCGACTGCGTTGGCCGCGTACCTGAATGCGTTTCTGCTGTTTCGGGGGCTTCGGCAGCGGGGTATTTACCAACAGAGCGCTGGTTGGGGGTTGCGGTTGGCACGTTTTGCGGGGGCTAACGCAGTGATGGTGGCGTCACTGCTGGCGTTGCTCGCTTACTGGTCTGACTGGGCAGAGTGGGGGTGGTGGCCGCGTGTATGGCGGCTGGCGCTGCTGTGCGGTGTAGGTTTGGCGGCATATGGCCTCAGTTTGCGAGTATTTGGCGTTAAATTCTCTGAATTCCGCTCCAACCGGTAAAAACGCGCCAAAAGTGACAAATAAACCGACAGGTGGGCGAGTTTGTGCTACGCTTGTTGATATGGGCGACAATAATCATTCCACACCGACTGGTGCGCCTCTCCAACCCGGTTCACCAGTCTCGCGTGAGGCCCCGGCAAATAATGCCGGTTCGGCTTCAAGTGCCTCACGTCCATCTTCCCGGTTAACGCCCTGCCAGATTCACCTGTCTTTCGATGACGTCAGTGCGCTGGTACTTGCGAACCTCTCGCCCTCGCCCCAGGCCACTGTGATCACCCTTGAGGGCCTGCGCGCCCAACTTTCTGAGGCGGGTTACGGTGCTTTTTATGCGCCGACTGCAACGCTTGAGGCCCTGGTGCAACAAGCTAACAGTGGCAAAGCCGGGCAGTTGGTCGTTGCCGAGCGGCGCGATGCTCGCATGGAGTGGCATATCAGTCGTGACCGGATGACCGCGGAGCTGACGTTGCACGCGGCTTGGGGCGGTCGGGCGGTCACTGACCGCGACCTGGCGAAAGCGTTGCAAGACCAGGGTGTCCCCCAGGCCTGCTGGTTGCGCAAGACGCTGGGGCGGGTCCTCCGTCAGGGGCATGCTGAAGCGGTGATTGTGGCGCGGGCGGTCCCGCCGAAAGAGGGTCAGAATACTCGGTTCCACTCTCTGGTTGCCCGAGAGGAGGACCTGAACCTTGAGGAAGACGCTCGAGGGCGTGTGGACCTTTATCACCTGCATGACTTTGTCGTAGTCGAGCCGGGCACGCCTCTCATGCGACGGTTACCGGCCACTGCGGGAGAGCCTGGACTGACGGTGCTGGGAGAACCCCTGGCGCCCAAAGCCGGTCGGGACCGACCGTTTGACCCTAAAAGTGAGGGTGTGAGCCCGGCCCCGGACGATCCAGACCTGTTGGTCGCCGATATTCGTGGCCACCCGGTTTTCAGTGGTGCGGGCGTGCGAGTGGATCCGACGCTCCGGTTGAAGGCCGTGGGGCTCGAATCCGGCAATATCGACTTTGACGGTTCGGTCGAAGTGGCGGGCGATGTGGGCAGTGGTTTTGTGGTCAAAGCCACCGGCGATATCGTCGTGCGGGGAATGGTCGAGAAGGCTGATGTCAGCGCTGGCGGCAGCCTGGCCATTCTGGGCGGTGTCATGGGGGAAGAAGTGGGGAAGCGCCATGACGGCGACCTGCAGCTGAGAACCCACCTGAGTGCTGGCGGGATCCTGAGTGCCAAGTTTATCAACCTGGCTGAGGTCCGGGCCAAGGGAGATATTCACGTACGTGAATACGTGCTGCAAAGTCGCCTGAAGGCCGGGCAGGACATTGTTCTGGGTCAGCCAACCGGAAAAGGCAGTCTGATCGGCGGCTGGGCTCATGCCGGGCGGGCGGTCATTGTGAACCGCCTGGGCAGCGAGGCTGGTGTGGCCACTGAGGTCAGCGTCGGGAGGCCGCCGGAGAAAAGCCGTCGGTTGCAGTCGCTCAAGCAGGCTCTCGAATTGTGCGAGCACAATTGGCACAAAGTCGTGGAAACCCTCCAGTGTATCGAGCGGGGTGAGCGCAGCGCGCCCGCCTCGGAAAAGCACCAGCGCCTCTATGTGACCCGCGACGCTCTGCGCACTCGCCGACAGCGCCTTTTAACACTCATAGAACGGCTTGCCTCCCGGCGGCAGTCCTCCGACACCTGTCGGGTAGAGGTCAAACGTCAGCAGCATGCCAACATCAGTCTTACCGTCGACGGCGTTCGGCGGTATGACAGCCTTGAGCACGGCCCTTCCTGCTGGGTTCGCATCGGGGCCGAACTTCTCAATCGCCCCTGAACCGCTCTCACAGAGGCCCTGTACCTCTTACCCCCGCCGGTCGGCTACTGTATACTCACGCGTTTCTCAACGGTTGACTGAACGAGGCACGCGGGTATTACTGTGAATCCGGCCCCCAGAGAGTTCATTCGCGGGCTGCACAATCTGCGCCCCCGCCACCGGGGCTGCGTAGCGACCATCGGCACCTTCGATGGCGTGCATCTGGGCCACAGAGCCATACTGCGCCAGTTGACCGACGCCGCGAGGCAGCACCAGCTGCCGGCCGTGGCCATCATATTTGAGCCCCAGCCACACGAATACTTCGCCCGGGAGCGCGCCCCGGCGAGGCTGATGCGGTTGCGGGAAAAAATTGAAGCGCTGTTCGAGGCCGGCGTCGATCGCATACTCTGTCTGCGCTTCAACGCCGACCTGCAAGGCCTGACCGCGCGCGAGTTCATTGACCGAATCCTCGTGCAGGGGCTGGGCATCCGCCACCTGGTGGTGGGCGATGACTTCCGCTTCGGCTGCGATCGGGCCGGCGACTTCGAACTGCTCACCGCCGTCGGACGTGAACAGGGCTTTACCGTCACCGACACCTGCACACTGGAAGTGGCCGGTAGCCGGGTGAGCAGCACCCGAATTCGCGAGGCATTGGAAGCAGGGGAATTTCTCCTGGCAGAACAACTGTTGGGGCACCCCTACCAGATCACCGGCCGGGTCGGCTATGGCAAGCAATTGGGCCGGCAACTGGGCGTGCCCACCGCCAATGTGCAGCTGCGACGCTACCGCTCGCCACTGCGCGGTGTGTTCGCCATCACCGCCCACCGGGCGGGCGGGCGAGTTCACAGCGGCGTGGCCAACGTCGGCGTGCGGCCTACCGTCAACGGCGTGCCCCGGCCCATTCTGGAAGTCCACCTGTTAGACTTCTCGGAAAACCTCTATGGCGAGCACATCGCGGTAGAATTTCACCGCAAGCTGCGGGACGAACAGAAATTTGAATCGGTCGACAGACTGCGCGACCAGCTGCAAAAAGACATTGCGCAAGCAAAGCAGTTTTTTAGCGGACGTAGACAGATACACTGACGTCAGCATGTGGCACTGAGGCCCGGAGTGGAGCGAGCCTATCCTGGACCGTGGAGCGGGGGACCCGCGATTCGAGCCCCCAGGGAGGGGTTTACGGCGTGTCCAGGATAGGCTCGCTCCACTCCGGGCCGGCCCAAGCTGACGAAGCACCTAACATACGCGAAAGCCACAAATACTTGGCGAACCAGACGACTATGAGCGACTACAAAGCAACCCTGAACCTGCCCCATACCGCCTTCGCCATGAAGGCCAACCTGGCACAGCGCGAGCCCGAAATGCTCAAGCGCTGGCAGAAAGACAACCTCTACCAGCAAATCCGCCGGGCCCGGGCCGGTCGAGAACCGTTCATCCTGCATGACGGCCCCCCCTACGCCAACGGTGACATTCACATCGGCCACGCCGTCAACAAAATCTTGAAAGACATCATCGTCAAAAGCAAAACGCTGAGCGGCTTTGATGCCCCCTACGTGCCCGGCTGGGACTGCCACGGCCTGCCCATTGAGCACAACGTCGAAAAGAAACACGGCAAAGCCGGCACCAAGCTCGATGTCAAAACCTTCCGGCAAAAATGCCGGGACTATGCCGCGCGTCAGGTCAAAGGCCAGAAAGAAGACTTCATCCGCCTAGGCGTGCTCGGTGAGTGGGACAACCCCTATCTCACCATGGACTACAAGTTCGAAGCCGACATCATTCGCGCGCTGGGCAAAATCGCCGATCAGGGCCATCTTCACAAAGGCTTTAAACCCGTCTACTGGAGCGTTGTGGGCGGCTCTGCCCTGGCCGAAGCCGAAGTCGAATACCAGGACAAAACCTCTTACTCCATCGACGTGAAGTTTGCCTTTACCGATCAACACGCCCTGGAGCACGCCGTGCCCGGTCTGGCCGGAAAAGGCGATGTCTCCCTGGTGATCTGGACCACCACACCCTGGACTCTGCCGGCGAATCAGGCCGTCAGTGTCAACCCTGAACTGGACTACGTTGTGGCCCAGGTCGGTGGCGAGCGCCTGTTGGTGGCCGAAGCCTTGCTTGAGTCCGTGATGCAACGCGCCGGGGTTGAGGGTTATGAGATCGTGGGCCGCACCCCTGGTAAAGAACTGGAGAACCTGCAGGTCCAACATCCGTTCTATGCCCGCCAGGTACCGGTCATTCTCGGCGACCACGTTACGACGGACGCCGGTACCGGCTGCGTTCACACCGCCCCGGATCACGGCATGGACGACTTCGTCGTGGGCCAGAAATACGGCATCGGAACTCTGAACTACATTGACGACAATGGCGTTTATCGGGATAGCGTGGAAACCTTTGCCGGCGAGCACGTCTACAAAGTGGACGAAAAAGTGGTTGCCTTGCTGGAAGAGAAGGGCGCTTTGTTGGCCCAGGGCAAAATCACCCACAGCTTCCCCCACTGTTGGCGCACCAAAACCCCGCTGATTTTCCGCGCCACGCCCCAGTGGTTTGTCAGCATGACCAAGAACCAGTTGCGCGAGCAGGTCTCCGACGCCGTGGACGAGGTCCAGTGGGTGCCGGACTGGGGCCGGGCACGCATCGATTCCATGCTTGCCTCGTCCCCCGACTGGTGCATCTCCCGGCAGCGTACCTGGGGTGTGCCCATTGCGCTGTTCGTCCACAAAGAAACCGGCGACCTGCACCCCGACACTCCGCGGTTGATTGAAGCGGTGGCCCAGCAGGTGGAGAAAGAGGGAATGGACGCCTGGTTTGAGCTGGATGCGGCCGAAATGCTCGGTGCCGATGCAGAAAACTACCAGAAAGTGACCGACACTCTGGATGTCTGGTTCGACTCAGGTGTGACCCACTTTGCGGTGCTGCAGCAGCGGGATTACTTGCGCTACCCGGCGGACTTGTATCTGGAAGGCTCCGACCAGCACCGCGGCTGGTTCCAGTCCTCCCTGAAGACCGCCATGGCCATGAACGGCAAGCCGCCCTACAAAACCGTGTTGACCCACGGCTTCACCGTCGACGCCCAGGGCCGGAAGATGTCCAAATCGGTCGGCAACGTGATTCCACCGCAGAAAGTCATGAAAGAGCTGGGCGCGGATGTGCTGCGCCTGTGGGTGGCGGCCACCGACTTCAGCGGCGAGATGAGCGTGTCCGATGAAATCCTCAAACGGACCGCCGACTCCTACCGCCGGATTCGCAACACCACCCGCTTTATGCTCGCCAACCTCAACGGGTTCGAGCCGGGCGAGCATGCCGTGGCGCCGGAGAAGATGGTTGCCCTGGACCGCTGGATCGTGCGCCGCGCGGCCGAGCTGCAGGACGAGATCATCAACGCCTATGACAACTATCAATTTCACCTGATCTACCAGAAACTGCATAACTTCTGCGTGGTGGATCTGGGTGGCTTTTATCTGGATATCATCAAAGATCGCCAGTACACCACCCGTTCTGACAGCCGGGCCCGGCGTTCGGCCCAGACGGCGCTCTATCATGTGGTGGAAGCCATGGTGCGCTGGATCGCACCGATCCTGAGCTTTACCGCTGACGAAATCTGGCCGCTTCTCCCGGGAGCCCATTCGGGGCCGGTGTTTGCCGCCGAGTGGTACGCGCTCCCGCAGGCGGAGGAGTCTGATTTCAGCGTTGAGGATTGGCACCGGATCGCGGAAGTGAAGGATGCCGTCAACAAAGTGCTTGAAACCCAGCGCGCCGCGGGCGCCATCGGCGGCTCGTTAGGGGCGGAAGTAACCCTGTTTGCCAACGAGGATCTGCGGCGCGTGTTGCAGAAACTGGGCGATGAGTTGCGCTTTGTGCTGATCACTTCCACGGCTCAGGTGCGGCCACTGGATGAGGCCACCGAAGCGGAACTGACCGATATCGAGGGGCTCAAAGTGGCGGTTGATAAAGCCTCTTATGAGAAGTGTGGCCGTTGCTGGCACCACCGCGCCGATGTGGGCAGTGACCCCAAGCACCCGGACATCTGCGCCCGCTGCGTCGACAACGTCGAAGGCCAGGGCGAAGAGCGCCATTACGCCTAACCGGCTCGGAAACTCGTAGAAACTGCAGGGCGGGTAAGCGAAGCGCACCCGCCACTCACCCGGTGGCAGACTCACCCCGAGCTCGCCCGCGAGTGCCACACGATTGATAATGGAACAGAAAAAACATGCCTGTGAAAATACCTGCCCGCGCCTGGCGCTGGTACGCCATCGCCCTGATCGTGATCGTCTTGGATCAGATCAGCAAATACTGGGTTTCTGCCACGCTTACCTATGGTGACCCGGTGGTTTTTACGCCGTTTTTCAACTTCACGTTGCTGCACAATCCGGGGGCGGCGTTCAGTTTCCTGAGTGAAGCGGGGGGCTGGCAACGCTGGTTTTTCACCGCCGTGGCGGCGATTGTCAGCGTTGTGCTGGTGGTCTGGTTGGCACGCGTGGCCGAAAAACGCTATGAAGCGCTGGCGCTGGCGCTGATTCTGGGCGGTGCCATCGGCAACCTGTACGACCGGGTGGTGCTCGGTCACGTCGTGGACTTCATCGTGGTGCATTACAAAGACTACTACTGGCCCGCGTTCAATATTGCGGACTCCGCCATTACCGTCGGCGCGGCCCTGCTGATACTCGACATGCTTCTGGGTAACAAGGACAAGCGCCATGACTGAACAACTGCCCGTCGGGCCGGGAACCACCGTCACGTTGCACTTTGCGTTGCGTCTGAAAGACGGAGAGGAGGTGGACTCCACCTTTGGGAAAGATCCCGCCGTTTTTACCGTGGGTGATGGCAACCTGCTGCCCGGCTTCGAAAAAGCGCTTTTCGGTCTCAAGTCCGGTGATGAAAAGGTACTGACGATCTCCCCGGAAGACGGCTTTGGTCAGCATAACCCCAGCAACCTGCAGGAGGTCCCACGAGACCAGTTTGGGGACGACATTGAGCTGGAAAAGGGTTTGATGCTTTCCTTTGCCGACGCTCAAAAAGCCGAGTTACCCGGCGTAGTCAGCGAGTTTGACGATAAAAGGGTGGTTATCGACTTCAATCACCCGCTGGCAGGGCGCGACATCTTATTCGATGTGGCTATTTTGAACGTTGAGCCAGCTCAGGTACACTGATTGTATGGAAATTAAGCTCGCAAACCCCCGTGGCTTCTGCGCTGGCGTCGACCGCGCGATCGATATCGTCAACCGCGCGTTGGATGTCTTTGGCGCCCCAATCTACGTTCGTCACGAAGTCGTTCACAACAAATTCGTGGTCGATAGCCTGCGAGAGCGCGGCGCGGTGTTCGTCGAAGAGCTCGAGCAGGTGCCCGACGATGTCATCGTGATTTTCAGCGCCCATGGCGTATCCCGGGCGGTCCAGCAGGAAGCGAAAGAGAGAGGGCTTCAGGTCTTTGATGCCACTTGCCCGCTCGTGACCAAAGTGCATATGGAAGTCGCCCGCTACAGCCGCGAGGGGCGGGAGTGCGTCCTGATCGGCCATGCTGGCCACCCTGAGGTTGAAGGCACCATGGGGCAGTATGACGCCAGCAACGGCGGGACCATTTACCTGGTGGAAGACGAAAATGACGCCGCGGCGCTGGAGGTCAACGATCCGGAGCACTTGGCCTACGTGACCCAGACGACCCTCTCCATGGATGATACCGCCAAGGTGATTGATGCCCTACGAGCCAGGTTTCCCGCGATCCTGGGGCCCAAAAAAGACGATATCTGCTACGCCACGACCAACCGCCAGGATGCCGTGCGCCAGCTGGCCCTGGAGTGCGACCTGGTGCTGGTGGTGGGCTCACACAACAGTTCCAACTCCAACCGCCTAAGGGAGTTGGCCGAGCGCTGCGGCACAGAGGCCTATCTGATCGACGGCCCCCAGTGCATCCAGCCACCGTGGCTGGAAGGCAAGCGGAGTATCGGCATCACCGCCGGGGCCTCCGCACCCGAGGTCCTGGTGGAGCAGGTGCTGGACCGGTTGAGAGGCTTCGGCGCAAAAACTGCCGAGGAGTCGGCTGGCATCCCGGAAAACATCAGCTTCAGCCTTCCCCGCGAATTGCGTTAATAGGCTGAAACGTTTTTTTGCAAGGGAATACTCGCTGTGCGAATGTGTTGGCAGGTTGGCGTATTAACCTTGAGCAAAGCATTCGCTGGCATCAATCTCGGCTCGACGTACCCTGCCCATGCGAGACAGCACTAGCTTGTAGTGGTTGGAGCCACGGTTCTCACTGCATACGGTAATAGTACCAGCCAGAAACCCTCCTAGGGGGCTGCCCCCCGCATGCCGACTTTCTCCGGTACCGACGTATGAAATGTACCGCTTAACCCAGTCGTTCCCCTCTATAGATACGCCGTGACTCTCTACTCGGTGTGAAAATACCAGTGTTTCGCTCGAATCCCGGCGACCGTTGTGGTTGTCGTCGTCAAACAGCTGCCAGCCGTTTTCCCAAGAGCCGAGCGCGGCCAAGGTTGCCCGCCCATTGTGGCTGACGGCACGATGGCGTGTGGCCTGCATAGCCTCTTGAAGGTTCTGGGTGAGAGTGAGCGTACGGGTACGTTCAATTTGAGCCTGAAGGCTGGGTAGCCCGACAGTCAGGATTAGCGAAAGAACCACCAAAGTGACGAGCAGCTCCAGAAGTGTTAGCTGTATTAGTTCAGACCAAATCTGACACTGCCTCTTGAAAAAGGGAGGGTTACCGGTTTTGATTGATGGTGACGAAACCTGAAATCAAAACACATTAGAGGTAACCCTCATGCTCAATAGTAACGAACGTATCATTAAACACAAGGTCGGATTGCTGAATTTGGCGGAGGAGCTGGGTAACGTCTCCAAGGCCTGCAAGATGATGGGCGTCTCGCGAGACACCTTCTACCGGTACAAAGAAGCGGCTAACGAGGGCGGTGTGGAGGCCCTGCTTTACAAGGATCGTCGAGTGCCGAATGTCCGCAATCGAGTCGACCCAACCGTTGAATTTGCTG
>NZ_AUHU01000016.1:7500-85588 GCF_000423345.1 Marinimicrobium agarilyticum DSM 16975 | reverse complement strand
CAACAATACGTTGATTACCTGGCGGCACAAGGAGTTAGGCCGAGCATGAGTCGAAAAGGAAATTGCTGGGATAATGCCCCGATGGAGTCGTTCTTCAGTCGTTTGAAAGTTGAGTTGATCTACGCTAAAGATTACCGCTCGATAGAGGATGCTAAATCGGGGATCTTTGCGTATATTGAAATATTCTACAACCGCAAAAGAAGGCATTCAGCGAACGATGGCATGAGTCCAGTTGCGTTCGAGGAAAAGGCGGCACTGGCCGCATAGTTAGGGTGTCTACTTTTTGTGGGGAACACTAAGGTTTTGTTACAAATGCAGGCTTTCTCGAATCGAGGTTTTCGGACGGAATACGGAAATGTCTATATGAGGAGTTTAGCAATATTTACATATTCCACCTACGGGGCCTGCGAGGTAAGCACACGTCCGGTGAGAGGGCTAAAAAGGAAGGGGGGCAGATATTCGGAATGGGCAGTGGGGCGGCGATCTGTATATTCTTTCTTGTTAAAAATACTGATTCTTCACGGAGTGGGAACATTTATTTTCATTCTGTTGACGAATATCTCGACCGTGACCAAAAGCTGGCAAGGTTAACAGGTTTGCAGGATGTCTCAGGGATTTCTGAGGCGAATGGATGGACGAAAATCATACCGGACTCCTACGGAGATTGGTTGAAACAGCGTGAAGATCGTTTCAACGAGTTCTTCTTGATGGGAGATAAAAAAATTGAGACGCCGAGGTTGTTCCATAGTTATTCGCAGGGCGTCCTTACTGCTAGGGATACCTGGTGCTTCAATGGCAGCGATAAGAAGCTAGCCAAAAACATGTATGCCATGATTGATTTTTATAATAGCGAAGTTTTAAGGTTTAATGAAAACTTCAAAGGGTTAGATAAAAAAGCTCGAGGAAAATATACCGATTCCTTTATCGATTCAAATCCAGAGAAAATTAGCTGGACTAGGGCTTTGAAGCAGGATTTAGCAAAAGGTAAAAAATTCTCGTTTCATGAAAGCGGGGTCAGGGAATGTTTGTATCGACCCTTTACCAAGCAATGGATGTACTTTGATCGTAGATTCAACGAAATGGTCTATCAGATGCCGCGTATATTCCCTAATGCGGAAGACTATAATCTAATGATATGTGTCTCTGGCCCTGGCTGCATAGCAGGGTTCAGTGCGATCATGTCGAAAGTGCCGGTTGAGTTTTGCGTAGCAGCGATGAAGGGGGGGAGTCAGTGCTTTCCACTTTACCTCTATGATGATCCGATCGAAGGCCCTGATCAAGGCGGGTTATTTGTGACGGAAACTCCGGTGAAAAGACGACGCGACGCTATTACGGACGACGGTCTGATTCACTTTCAAGCAGTTTACCCAGACGAGGAGATCAGCAAGGAAGACTTATTTTACTACGTCTACGGCATCCTCCATTCGGCAGATTATCGGGAGCGCTTCGCTGACAATCTGAGCAAGGAGCTTCCACGTATTCCTGCAGTGAATAAGGCCGTTGATTTCTGGTCCTACAGCAATGCCGGCCGTTCCTTGGCGGACCTACACCTTAACTACGAAACAGTTGACCCATACCCGCTGACCATCGAATCCAAAGGCAAACTCTCCGATGCGGACTATCGGGTAAAGAAGATGAAATTTGCGAAGAAAAAAGACCCGGAAACCGGAAAAAGTGTAAATGATCGCAGCAAAGTGATTTATAACTCCCGCATTACCATCAACAGTATCCCTGAAGCAGCCTGGGACTACGTGGTTAACGGTAAGGCCGCACTAACCTGGGTGATGGAGCGTCAAGCAGTCACCACTCATAAAGCCAGCGGCATAGTCAACGACGCCAACGACTGGGCAATCGAAACCATGGGCAATCCCAAGTACCCATTGGAGCTGTTTCAGCGCGTTGTTACCGTCAGCCTGGAAACCCAGAAAATCGTCAACGCATTGCCCCCGTTGGATATTTGAGCCGTTCATGAGGCACGCAGAGCACAGCGGCTGGCGGGCCCCGAACTGAAAGGCAGAATGGAGTATTTGATAACCGTGAAAAAATACGAAGTGAAACAAACTGCTGTCAGCCAAGTGCTGTCTGATGTTCGCAGCGACAAGATCGCGATACCGAAGTTGCAACGACCTTTTGTGTGGAAGACCTCCCAGGTTCGCGATTTGATGGACTCGTTGTATAACGGCTATCCCGTTGGCTATCTCATTACTTGGCAATCAGTTGGTGCCAAATTGAAAGGTGGCAAGGTCGCTGCTCACCAGCAGATTTTGATTGATGGTCAGCAGCGAGTGACCGCACTGCGAGCGGCCATTGCTGGGCAACCTGTGATCGGCAACCGCTATGAGAAAAAGCGCATTGTCATTTCGTTCAACCCATTGACCGAAGAGTTTGCTACCTTGACCCCGGCCATTCGCAACAGTAGCCAGTGGGTTCACGATATCAGTGAGTTTTTCTCGGGCACCGGCCAGCTGACATTTCTCCGGCATTATTTCGAGAACAACCCTGATGCAGACGAAAAACGGGTCGAGGCAGCTATCACTAAGCTAGCTGACATTCAGCACGCACAGGTAGGAGTGATCTCCCTGGCAGATGATCTTGATGTTGATACCGTTGCCGAAATTTTTGTTCGTATCAACGCCAAGGGTGTGCCTCTTTCCAGCGCGGATTTTGTGATGAGTAAAATCGCCACCTATGGTGATGAAGGCCGCAACCTGCGCAAGCTGATTGATTACTTCTGCCATCTGTCTATATCCGGCCATGCCTTCGACGATATCCGCGAGAATGATGAGGAGTTTGCTGCGTCCGGCTTTCTCGACAAGATTCAGTGGCTGCAGAACCAGCCCGATGAACTATTCCAGCCGGATTACACGGACGTTATCCGAATCGCCGGCTTGGTCGGTTTCAGTCGCGGTAAAGCCGGTGCCATTGTCAGTGAGCTGTCTGGTCTCGACCCCCAAACCCGCAAGATTGACGAAAGCCTTATTCCCGGGGCCTACGCAAGATTCGGTAACGCACTGGAGCAGATGGTTCGCAAAACCCACGTCGAACGTTTTGTGATGATGATCAAGTCGGCGGGCTATATCGACTCAAGCATGATTGGTTCAAAGAACGCCCTGAATTTTGCCTATGCGCTGTATCTTCGCTTGCGCTGCAATGAGAAACTAATGGAGGGCGAACGCTCTCAAATCGTCAAACGCTGGTTTGTGATGACCCTGCTGACCGGTCGCGCGGTAGGTAGTTTTGAATCCACATGGGAAACGGATCTGCGGCGGATTAATGAGCAAGGCGCTGACGAGTACCTGCGGCTCATCGAGAAGTCCGAGCTCGGTGACGGTTTCTGGGATGTGACCTTGCCGCAGGATCTCGTATCACCAAGTAAGCGTAGTCCTGCGTTTCAGGTATTCCTCGCCGCTTTGGTCAGTAAAGGGGCAAGGGGCTTTTTGTCCAAGTCTATCAATGTTACCCAGATGATCGAAGGCCATGGTGATATGCACCACATCGTGCCTAAAAACCACTTGATCAACAACGGTTACCCCAAACAGGGCGACTACAATCAAATCGCCAATTTTGCTCTAACGGAAACCGCCATCAACATCGCCATCAAAGATCGCCCACCCACGGAGTACATGTCCTGGGTTGGCACACAAATAGAATCGGGAGCCTTAAGAATCGGCGAAATTACCAGCCAGTCCGATCTTGAGGCGAATCTTGAGGAGCATTCTATTCCTGCCTTTATCAATGAAGTCAATGCCGACAACTACCAGGCATTCCTGGATGCTCGGCGTAAGCTGATGGCACAGAAGATCCGCGATTACTATGAGGCGTTGTAGATTTCGTCTGCAAGTTTCTGAACGGTTTGCGCAAAGGTACATGTAGAACCTGAGCTCGAGTTGAAACCGTCGTGAAGAGCGAGGCTCAGGAGGACAAAGTAGCGGTTCACCTGATCACCCTGCGGGATGAATTCAAGGTAGATATGCAAGACGAAAGCTTTAAGAAGGTTCAAGACTCCGGTCGTACTGTGGGTATCGATTTCACATGGGAGTTTGACGAAGGCGGCATCGTTCACGCTCGTCATATCGTTGCGGAGCACGGCTCGAAGATATTACTGGACAGAGGCCTGGACATCTTCCAGCACTATGAAATGACTGAAGCTTTCGCATTTGCCAACCGACTGCAGGAGTTTCGGTCTAGCAAGGCCTTCGAGATCACTAATATTTGGAACAACCCAGAGAATGACTGAACACCCTGAAAATTCGACTAAGGTAACAATTCACTGTCCAGATTGTTCTGCCGCTAATGAATTAGAGCAAAATCAAACGCTCGAGTGTGCTAAGTGCGAAAAGCCCATTACGGGGAGGAAGTACTACGCCAAGGCGCGGATGCCAGCAATTTTGGCTTTTGCTGTAGGGGTGGCTGGGTACTCAGCGGTAGACCGGAACTTCTTGGACTCTAACCGATACCCTCTGCGCGTGGAGTACGCCATGGTGAACGCTTGCACAAGCGGTGATATGAGTGCGCTTCCAAGAGAGCTCTATGATTCAAAACATGAGATCTGTGTATGCGCAGTTGAGAGTATTGTTGAGGAAGTGCCTTATTCGGAATTAGACGCAAGTAGGTCTGAATTTAAGAAAATTCTGGCCAAGGGGGTGGATGAGTGTTCATAGTGCGGGGGCAACAGCCCCCGCTTTATGACGCTAGTCAGGTCAACGCTTAGGAGGGTTATTGCCTCGATTCTTACCTGATGGCCCTTTGGTAGTACTTGGCCCATTAGGTGGCCGCTGGCCTTTGGGTGCCCCATTTTTGGCAGCAACCGATTGCGCTTTTGCTGCGAAGGAGCCTTTAGGGGTTGTTCCGCCGTGTTGCTTGGCTGTCGCGCTTTGAATACGCTGAGCAGCGGCCGGCGACATGGGAGTCTTTGCTTTTTTCATGGTGTTTCTCCATTAACGATTGGTTTATGTCCCCGCTGGGACAATTCAAAGATACAGAGGGGGCTGGGGACCAATGGGGACAAAAGAGGTCGAAGAGCTTCAAAAAGCTATTAAAGACTTATGCGCGCGAGTGGGATGGTCTCAGAAACAGTTGGCTCGCGAACTTCACTGGGAGCTGGATGATGTACAGAACGAAGATGAAGAGCGGCAGTTTGAGGAGCGGCTGAAGAAGGACCTATTCAGGGCGACCACTAAACCCGGGCGGCTCCAGTATTATTTGGATATAATGAGAGCCCTCCCGGATGTCGAAAAGGCGGATCTCGTTGTACCGCATTACAATTCAACAAAAGAGTTGGATCCAGAGCTGGAGAGTGCGCTCACTGAGCTCTCTGCTGAAATCACCAGAAAGCTTGTTGACCGAGAAAATTAGGTTCAGAATGGCGGTAGAGCGTTGCGGTGTGACCTCAAAGAGGCTGAGGGGGAAATAAATTTTGGCCGACGCGAAGTGCGTGCGCGTGCGGATTCAATACCCATTTCGGTTCAATAATTACCCAAATGGGACGACGGTATCACTGGCGGTATCGGTATTATTTGAACCAATTAATATCCTTATAAATCAATGGTTTAGATGTATTTTTCAAGTCCGGCCTTGGCACCATATTGAAAAAAGGCTCTCCTCACGGAGCGCCTTTTTTTTTGTGTATCAGGCCGGGCCATGGTTCGGCGTTTGCTCTCCCTGTTTCTGGTGCTCGGCCTGATTTCGTGCTTTGTCACTTAGGATGTTGCTTACTTTTGTTCTTGGCTGACAACACGCTGCGCATGCCAGCGAGCGGCGACTGATTGGGCTTGTTTCATGTTGCTGCAGTAAGTCAGTGTCCCTTTGCGCTTGGTAATACCCGCTCGCCTTAACTTGACAATTGTTCGCGTGGGCAGGCCGGTAAAAACAAGGGCGACCCCCGTTCGACGCATTTGATCAACCAGCGATTGCAGAGCGACTATGGCGGTGCCATCAATACTCAGTACATCGTGCATGTCCAAGATCACAACCCTGATTTTCGGGTCGACTACCCGCAACGAGGCCAGAGCCCTTTCCGCGGCCCCGAAGAAGAGTGGGCCGTTGATATCATAGACGGCGATTTCGTGGGGCAGCCCATTGAGGTGTGGGTGGTCTATGGAGGTGATCTGTTCGGTTTGAGTCAGTAACGCCATGCGCCGAATAAACAGCGCGGCGGCTAGCCCTACGCCCACGGCGACGGCCAACACCATGTCGAACAATACGGTCAAACCGAAGCAGGTCAGCAGGACGGCGACATCCCCCGGTGGCGACGAACGAAGGCTGCGCAGGAAATGGCGGGCTTCGCTCATATTCCAGGCCACAATAAACAGTAAGGCCGACAAGGCCGCCATAGGTACCAAGCCTAACACTCCGGCGAATGCTACCACGGCCAATAACACGACCAGCGCATGCACGATGGCGGCGATGGGGGAGCGGGCGCCGCTGCGAATATTGGTGGCCGTGCGGGCGATGGCGGCAGTGGCGGTAATGCCGCCAAACAGCGGAGCGGCAATGTTACCCAGCCCCTGACCGATCAGCTCGGCGTTGGGGTCGTGCTTGGTCCGGGTCAGGCCGTCCGATACGACGGCGCAAAGCAGGGACTCAATGGCCCCGAGCATGGCGATTGCAAAAGCGGGGCCTATCAAGGCACGGACCAGGTCAAAGTTCAGCTCAAGAGGTTCCCCGTTGGGGCCGGGCAAAGACCACGGCAACGCAAAAGTGGGTGCGATAGGTGGTATACCCGTGCCCGCTTGCCCTTGCGTCTCCCAGGTAAACCGGGAGGCAATGGTCTCTACCCCCGTCCCTGCCCCGGAAAACCAATGATTGATGGCGTAAGCCACTGCCGCGCCCAGCACCAAGCCGATCAGAGGCGCAGGCAGGGGCATTTGAAAACGTGTCCATAGGAGCATGGCAGTCAGCGTGAACAGTCCAACGCTTAATTCAAGAGGACTCACAGCCGGCAGGGCTTGAACAATCATCAGCAGGTTTTCAATGAAGTGTTCGCCCAGCTGTCCGGTGCTGAGTCCTAGGAAGTCCGGCAATTGCAAAGTGGCTATCACGACCGCAATCCCGGAGGTGAAGCCCAGAACCACCGGGTAGGGAACAAATTCTATCAATTTTCCCAATCGGGCCACGCCCAAGGCGACCAGAATGACTCCAGCCATCATGGAAGCCATCAGCAGCCCTCCCAAGCCATATTCTTGCGCAATGGGGAAAAGAATGACCACAAAAGCGGCAGTTGGCCCGGAGACGTTGAAACGTGACCCACCGGTTAAAGCAATCAAGGCACCGGCGACAATAGCCGTGTAAAGCCCGTGCTGAGGGGGAACGCCGGTGGCAATGGCGAGTGCCATGGACAGAGGCACCGCGACCGTGCCGATGGTCAGGCCCGCCATAACATCCTTGCGCAGATCACCCAGCCCATAACCTTCCCGCCAAGCTGCTCGCAAGCCTGTCGCAACCCCGGGAAGATCGAGCAAAAAACGAACAACGCGGGTCATGAGCTCTAACCCTCCGACTGGGAACATGGGGAGGCGCCAACAAGAATGTGCATCCTTAGTTTCACGCACATTATGGTCATTACATTAACATGCTGTTATCATTAAAAACAAATATTTGATCGTGCGTGTGTGGTCATGGCATCCATTGATATTGATTGCGGCACCTTTGCGCATTAACATCCGATGTTAATGTCAACGTCGCCGGAGTACCCACCCCATGGAAAAAAAGACAGCACGCCTGACCTTATTGATTGATCCTCACAAGAAAAGGGCTTTTGACGCGCTGTGTGCCACTCAAGATCTGACACCCTCTCAGGTGGTTCGCCAATTGATTCGTGAATATTTGAGCAAGCACGGCGTAGAGTATGAAACCCAACCAACGCTGAGCGCGAAAGATGATGAGACGACAGGAGGTTCTTCTGGAACTCAGGCTCGGTGAGTGTCGAGGCTCTTTCAGCATTGGCGGTTCGTGGTTCCCTCTGAGATAGAGGCGGCCTCAAGAAATTTTTAGGAGTCGATGTATGTCCAGAACGATTACAGTCATCAAGGGCGATGGGATAGGCCCAAGTATTGTCGAGGCGGCTCTCCAGATCCTGGACAAAGCCGGGTGTGGCTTCAGCTATGATTACGTCGATGCGGGTATGACGGCGCTGGAGTCCGAGGGAAGCCTCCTTCCCCAATCGACCATTGATGCCATCGCTAGAAATGGGGTGACGCTCAAAGGACCCTTGGCGACCCCCATAGGTGAGGGGTTCACTTCAGTCAACGTTGAGTTGCGCCAAAAGTTCAATCTATATGCCAACCTGCGGCCAGTAGTTTCGTTTCCTGGCACAAAAGCACGCTACGAAAACATCGATATTATTACCGTGCGGGAGAACACCCAGGGAATGTACTCTGGCGCTGGACAAGTTGTGTCCGAAAATGGATCGACAGCGGAAGCGACCAGCATCGTCACCCAAAAAGGGTCTGAGGATATCGCTAACTTTGCTTATGAGCTGGCGCGCAAAGAAAATCGTCGCAAAGTCACCATTGTTCACAAAGCGAACATTCTGAAGTCTACCTCTGGGCTTTTTTTAAAAACGGCACGACGGGTCGCCGAGGAATACCCGGATATTGAAACCAACGAGATGATTGTCGACAACGCCTGCATGCAGCTGGTGATGAACCCGGAGCAGTTCGATATTATCGTTACCACCAACCTGTTCGGCGACATCATCTCCGATCTTTGTGCCGGGCTGGTCGGCGGGTTAGGTATGGCTCCGGGTGCCAATATCGGCCGGGAATGCGCCATCTTCGAAGCCGTACACGGTAGCGCACCGGACATAGCGGGGCAAAACATTGCCAACCCCAGCTCCGTAATCCTGGCTTCAATACAACTGCTTCAGTACCTGGGTATGAGGGAGGAATCGAGCAGAATTCTGGCGGCTTTGAAAGATGTAATAAAGAGTGGTGATCGGACGACTCGGGACCTGGGCGGAACCGCCGGAACCACCGAGTTTACCCAGGCGGTGTTAAGCCGATTGTAAACTGAGGGGTACGCGACTGGAGCCCTGTTCCTCTATTTTCAGACAGCCCTCCCGTTATTGAAGGTGCTTTCCGGTTTGCTGAGCGACCTTCGACAGGTCGGCGATCCCCACCACCGTTGCTTGTGGTATCGTGACGGATGGCAGGTTTTTTTAGAGGCGCCCTGATTTTCACCTGTTTCAGGGTGTTTGTGAATTAGCCTCAAGACGAAACGGGAGATCAGAATGACTGAACATCAGCACGCCCACCACGGCGGCGATGGGTCTGGCGAGCATACCGTAAAAGATCCGGTCTGCGGCATGTCGGTGAACCCGCAAACGGCGAAGCATCGCAGCGAGCATACTGGCAAGACGTGGTACTTCTGTTCTGCCAAGTGTCGCTCAAAGTTCGACGAAACGCCCGAAAAGTATCTCGGTGAGGACGAAAAACAGGAGGAGCCGGTAGCGCCGGGGGCAACCTACACCTGCCCAATGCATCCGGAAATTCGCCAACAGGGGCCCGGCGATTGCCCTATCTGTGGCATGGCACTGGAGCCGGAGCAAGTGAGCCTGGAGACCGGTCCCTCGGAAGAGCTCAGGGATATGACACGACGCTTCTGGATCGGGCTGGCGTTGGCATTGCCGGTGTTCCTGCTTGAAATGGGTGGTCACCTGACCGGGCTTGGCCACCTCGTCCCCCCGCAAGTGTCCAACTGGATTCAACTGCTACTGGCAACGCCCGTGGTGCTCTGGTGTGGCTGGCCATTCTTTGTCCGGGGCTGGAAGTCCGTACTCAGCCGTAACCTGAATATGTTCACTCTGATCGCCATCGGTACTGGTGTGGCGTTGATCTACAGTCTGGTAGCGACATTGTTGCCTCAGGTGTTTCCAGAGGCGTTTCGTCAGGAAGACGGATCGGTTGCGGTGTATTTCGAGGCCGCCGCCGTGATCGTGGTGCTGGTTTTACTGGGTCAGGTCCTGGAGCTGCGAGCCCGGGAGAAAACCTCCGGCGCCATCAAGGCGCTGCTGGATCTGGCCCCGACCACCGCCCGGAAACTGGATGACGAGGGCGGTGAATCCGACGTGTCGCTCGATCAGGTGAAGGTGGGCGACCGCTTGCGCGTGCGCCCCGGCGACAAGGTGCCTCTGGATGGCGAGGTGCTTGAGGGACGTTCCAATGTGGATGAGTCCATGGTGACCGGCGAGCCCTTGGCGGTCAGTAAAGAGGCTGGCGATTCAGTGATCGGTGGCAGCATCAACCAGCAGGGCAGCTTCATCATGAGAGCCGATAAAGTCGGCCGTGACACCATGCTGTCCCAGATTGTGCAAATGGTCGCCAGCGCCCAGCGCAGTCGCGCTCCGATTCAGGGGCTCGCGGATAAGGTGGCCAGTTGGTTTGTACCCGCTGTTATTGCCATCGCGCTGATCGCCTTTGTTGTCTGGTCTTTTTTTGGACCTTCACCGCCCATGGCGTTTGGCCTCATTGCGGCGGTCAGTGTGCTGATCATCGCCTGCCCCTGCGCTCTGGGTTTGGCTACCCCCATGTCCATTATGGTGGGTGTAGGCCGCGGCGCTCAAAGTGGTGTGCTGATCCGGGATGCGGAGGCCCTTGAACGGATGGAAAAAGTGGACACCGTGGTCGTGGATAAAACCGGCACTCTGACCGAGGGCAAACCCCAAGTGACCAAGGTAGTTCCCGCTGAAGGCTTTAGTGACGAAGATTTGATGTCGCTGGCAGCGGGTCTGGAGAAAGGCAGTGAGCACCCATTGGCCCAAGCCATTCTGGACAAGGCAAAATCGATGGAGCTGAAACTGCCGGATGCGAAGGATTTTGACTCCCCTAATGGCAGAGGCGTGACCGGTACCATTGATGGCCGACGGGTGTTGTTGGGCAACCGTTTGTTGATGGAGTCGGAAGGTGTTGACACCGCCGGCTTCGAAGACGAGGCCGACCAGCTTCGAGAAGATGGCGCGACCGTAATTTTTGCCGCCATCGACGGAAAGGTCTGTGGGGTGTTAGCGATTTCCGATCCGGTGAAAGAAAGTACAGAAGCAGCGATATCGGCACTCCAGAAGGACGGTATCCGGGTGGTCATGCTGACCGGTGATAACCGCACCTCGGCCGAAGCGGTGGCCCGAAAACTTCATATCGATGAAGTGGAGGCGGAAGTGCTTCCCGAAGACAAGGGGAAAATCATTCAGCGCCTGAAAGATGAAGGCCGTATCGTGGTGATGGCCGGCGATGGCGTTAATGATGCTCCCGCCCTGGCGACGGCGGATGTCGGTATCGCCATGGGGACCGGCACCGATGTGGCCATTGAAAGCGCCGGTATTACTCTGTTACGAGGCGACCTGATGGGCATTGTTGAAGCGCGTCGGCTGTCTTTGGCGACCATGCGTAACATCCGGCAGAATCTGTTTTTTGCCTTCGTCTACAACTCCGCCGGTGTGCCCCTGGCCGCCGGGGTTTTGTATCCGTTTATGGGCATACTCCTGTCACCGATTGTTGCCGCCGCCGCCATGTCGTTGTCTTCGGTCAGCGTTATTGTCAACGCGCTTCGATTAAGGGTGGTGAAGTTGGTATAAACCGGTCGATTAGACCCGGTTGTTTCCAGGGGGGATGGTATCTGGTTATGCGCGGCGCAGTCACGCAACGGCGCTTTGGGGGTGAGTCGGGACGATGAGACGTGTCGTCCCGACCTTATTGTAGCGGTGGGTGCCGCGTGCCTGGGCGACCACTGTCTGACGGTCACCCTGGGAGGAGATTTGGATAATCACCACCTCGCCGGTCTTGGCGATGGCCGAGCCGCGCTGATAGGTGGCTTCACCCGCCTGCGCTTGCGGACTGTTCAGGTCCATAGGAGGCACTCGCTCTCTGGTTGGGTGGGGCTTTCTGCTCATACTACCAACTTTTGGTGGTCCGCAAAGTAGGGTATGGCCGGGTTGCCACCGTCGTTCCTGGTGAGCCCCGCTAAATTATAAAGCGGGCCGATCTTCTCCAAGCCAATAACGTGGCAAAGGTCACGTTCCCGCGCTTTTATAAGTGATCCATGTCTCATATGTAAATCGTTGACGCATGACCCGACATTGCGGTTCTTCGCCTTTGCTATTGTGCTCTCTCAATACGTTTAATCTGACAGGAAGACGGTGCCCCAGGGGGTGTCGTCTAAGCATTACCGATAAGATTTCTAATAAATTCGGAGATGAGAGGCATGGTTCATTTAACGAAAAGGCATTCAGGGTTGGCGCTAGCATTGGGCTTCAGTGCGCTGACGAGCAGTTATCCCGTCGCCAGCCAAAGCGTGGCGGAATGCGCTTACCGCATCAGCAATGAATGGGGGGCGGGCTTTACGGCTGAGGTGACCATCACTAACACCGGAAGCGTCGCTATCGATGGTTGGGAACTTAGCTGGCAGTACAACGCCAACACGGTGACCAACGCATGGAACGCCCAAGTCAGTGGAGATAGTGGGCTCTATACGGCCACACCCTCGGGCTGGAATAGCAACATCGGCCCCGGTCAGACGGTGGCGTTTGGTTTACAGGGCACTACCAACGGTGGTGATCCCGAAATTCCCCCGCTCAGTGGCGACGTATGTTCCGGCAGTGCCTCTTCCTCTTCCAGTTCAAGCAGTCAGTCGACTGATTCCAGTGCGTCGACTGTGAGCAGTTCGTCGAGCTCCGCTATCGCCCCCTCAGGGGATAACCTGGCGATTACGGCACAGGTGTCCACCTCTTACGTATCATCCTGGGAAACGCTGGATGCAGTTAATGACGGCAGCACCCCGACACATTCAAACGACAAGTCCAGCGGTGCCTACGGCAACTGGAATAACCCCGACAGTTACCAATGGGTTGAGTACCAGTGGCCGCAGGCCGTTGAACTCGATACCTCAGAAATCTACTGGTTTGATGATGGTGGTGGCGTCTTAACGCCAACAGATGCCTACCTGGAGTACTGGGATGGCGCCAGCTGGATTCAGGCCGGTGACCTACCGCTCAATGCTGATACTTTCAACGCGTTGGAGCTGGGTGACATCGTCACCAACCGGATTCGGGTAAAGATGACTAACAACACGCAGTCAACTGGTATATTGGAATGGCGGGTGTGGGGAACGGCACCGTCGGGCTCCTCCAGCAGCTCAAGCAGTTCCGGTGCCGGTGGGGGCGCTGTTCCCTATCAAGCCATTACCGACGAATACACCCGTTTCGGCGTCAATACGTCCAACGCCCGGTACATGGACTCCGATCGCTTTCGCGCCTATTACGGGGGTGATGGACTGAATGGAGGGCAGGGCAACCTGGCGAATGTTCCGCCCAGTCAAATTGCCAACGGCCTTAATCATCTGGAGGCCGCTTATGAGTGTTTTGTCAATGAATGGGGCTTTCGATCCACCAGTTTGTCAGTGCATTCAGAAGACGGCCCCTATTACAAAATGAACCTGTACTCAACGACGACCTTGAATGCGGGCGGCGCCATGGGCGCTGACGCGGGCCAGGGCTTGAGCTTCATTGAATTCAGAGACAATGCCCTGAACCGGCCGGAAACCGCCGTGCACGAATTCGGCCATAGCCTGACCTACACAGACTATACCTGGGTCGATCAGGGAGCCACAGGCGCCTGGTGGGAGGCTGTCGCGAACTGGGTCGCCGATACCTATAATACGGACCCTCTGTGTGAAGCAGTGCGCGTTCGCAATGGGCTGGGACGCAGCAGAGACACCATCGTCAATCTGGAAACCAACATTGCCTCGTCGCATCTGCCCATCGTCAGTACCAGCAACTACTACCAAGCCTGGCCGCTGCTGACTTACTTGACTCAAAACCCGGATCAGTACCCGGGTATTGGTCGAATGGCCGTACCGGATTTGTTTGCAAACCACCGGCGCAACAACGAAACGCCACTGCATGTGCTTGAGCGGATGGTCTCCCCCATTTCCGTACAGCAAGTGATTGGTCGTTATTGGGCGCGAATGGCGTACCTGGATATCGGCCACCCCAAAGCCCAGGCACGCTATTTGGGTGTGGCCAATAACGAGGCGTTCAGAAGTCGGGCCTACACCAACCTGGAAGCTCTCGGCAGCGGTGTTTATCGAGTAAGACCCGACCGCGAGCCCGCCTATGCCGGCGCGAACATCACGCCGCTCAATGTGACCGGAAACGGCCAGGTGGATGTTCAGGTAACGAACTTGGGTAACGGGCTGAGCGACAGCGATTTCACTGCCACCCTCAGTATCCGCAACACCAGCTCCGGCAGCGTGCGCTACGTGGACCTGATTAATGGCGCAGGTAGCACCACAGTGGCCGACAACGAAGAGGTAAGCCTCGTCGTGGCAAATACTCCGCTCTCGGTGTACCAGTACAACGCGTTTGAAAGTACCGAATCCAGCCCGGAGTCGATCGGTCTGCGGTATGAGGTAGAGATTGATGGAGCGGTGCCGGAACGCCTTCCCTAGAAAGGAAAGGGGGGGATGGGTGCTTTGAGTTTACGCTGACAGTTCCCGCTGGTCATCTGGGCGCTGTCAGCTCAAGGCAAAGCTCCGTTTCTGAAGAGCTACCTGTAGTTAAAATCGATACCCATTAAACCGCTCTCTGGCTGAGGAGGCTCGGATGGTTCCGGGTCCTTCTCGGCCTCCCAGTTCATTGGTTCAAAAGCATCCGTCAGCGTCAGTTCACCATAGTCTGCTTCAAGCGCTTTTATCGTTTCTTTGCTTTTATCACCAAGCTCCACTTTCACGCTGCGGAGGATTGCGTCGCGAAGGTTTAGGATGGGCGTTGTGTCGAACAGAGGGTATCCTTTCCCGTCCCGACTGTTGATTCGGGCAATCAATACGACGGTGACGAAATGCTTTGGTGTAATCGGAAAAAGCAAAAAATGTCTATTGAGGCCCTTGCCATAAGGAGGAGCGTGCTTTTCTAGCTCGCAAGTCGCACTAAATATGGGGAGACTGTTTTGGACTTTCCACTTGATTGGACCAGACCAATGAGGCTGGTTGTTGGTGGTGCGCCGGGTGCCATAAAAGTCAGTGAAATAGCAGCTTAGTGCGTACTCAAAGGCTTTTGGATGGAAGAAGTTGGCGTTCGGGTAGTCCCGCTCATCAGCTCGACTAACAACACTAACCGATAAGTGCAGGTCCCCTTTATGCCCTGTGAGCCAGGGCCCCCAAAATGCCCAACGTCTTATCAATACGGGTGTGGTCTGCCACCCCTGATTGTTTTCCAGATATGCCGGCGCCCCACGCTCGATCTGTTCGATAGTGCGTGAGGGGGTTTCACCCCTACAGATATTACGGTCGGCGGGTCTGTGTGGCGGTAAATCCAGAGATACGATGTTCCCCCCGGCCAGGAATGCGACTGTTTTGCGCTTGCTGTATTCCGGGCCAGGCGTACAGAATTCGTCGCGATCTCTCCAGGCGAAGGGTAGATGTTTTAGAGCGTTAAGCATGAGGTTACGCTTTTGTGTCGTGGGGCAGCCTCGCGTAGCCCTAGCCCAGTATCGTTTCTGGAGGTTCTAATGCGGGAGCCACAAGTAAGTTTTTCCGATTGCTCAGAGTCAGTCGGTTGGGTCAACTTGTGTCGGCTAAACCTTACGAACTGTTGCGGAGGAAGAGTAAGATCCACGATGCAGTCCCCGGCCTAATAGAGCATGGCTTGGCTTTATCGAAGTTCGGCCCTTTAACGGGGCAGTAGCTGTCGTCACTGCGAAGCTTCAATCTAGAGTACTTAAGCCAGTCAATCATATGTGCGCTCCTAGTGGGTCCTCTGAATGGCAGCTAGGGAGACGGGAAGATTTTGGCCGAAAACATCCGCCAAAACCGTTGTCAGTACGTTGCCTTCCGACACGGCAACTCTATTCTGGGATTGCTCGCCTTAAACTATACTTTTGATGTTGGAGGCTTCTCGCTGCACACCTGCTCTGACGGCTAATTCCAGCTCTATGAGCGTAGATCAGGTGCTTAGCAGATGTGCTTTAAGTCTTAGCCTTCTGAACTGTTGATGGGCGTGACCAATCTAGCGGAGGAAACTGCTCTGCTAGGGTACTTTCTGGGTTTTCCCTTCTAACCTCTTCTACCTTCTTCAGCCCCGTCTCGCTGAGTTTTACGCTGAAACTTTCAATAATCTGCGTAATAAGATTGTGAATGGGGGTTGTGTCAATAAGCTTCAGTTGCGCTGCTGTTTGAGCACGTTTTCGAACTTCGAACTCCACTTTTACAAAATGCTTGTCGGAGATTGGGAAGCAAAACATCTTTATTGGGCTGTGAAGGCGTCCACCTACCCCTACTCGAAATAGGTCAAAAGTCGCTGCAGATACAGGGAGGCCGTTGTAAAGCTCCCAGTTAACTGGGCCTTTATGTGTGGCTCGTCCGTTGCCGGTCCTGTCATTCCCATATAGGTCGGTCAAGTAGCTGGCTAGCGCTCCTTCGAATGCTTTCGGATGCAGAAAAGAAACGTCCTCTAGTTCATTCCCCTCTGAGCGGCCTATGACGCTGATCGAAATTGAAGCGACCGCTCTGCAACCTGTAAACCATGGGCCATAGTAAGGCCAACTTCTTGATAGGTATTCCCCCCATGCCCACTCTTGGTTGGGCATGACGGTCTTGTAGTAACGTTGAAGGCCTCCACGATCGAGCACTTGGTCGAGGTTGCCCACGGGGGACTCTGGCGCGGTGGCGTGCGGAGTCAAATGGTTGTGCTTGGGGCATTTTAAACAAACTGTAGCTCCCGCGGCCTTGAATTCCACAGTTTTTGCTTTGGAAAACGTAGGGCCAGCGAGAGTGCATGGGTGCTTGAGCTCTCGAAACGAAAAAGGGAGATTTCTTATAAAGCTAATCATTTTTCGCTGTAATGTACATTTCGATCCGATTTTCTATAGCGATAGCAGTCGCGCTCCCTGTGAGTCTTCTTCTGAAACGGGGCTTGTGGTCTTATTCGGCCATTTTAAAGGGGCAAAATTTTCGGTGAGTTGAAAGCTGTCTGACTCTCGTTTGGCTGTATTTAACGACTTTAATGATTTTTGCCCAAGCTCAATCGATAGGCCGTCCACAAAACTATCTTTTACTGCCTCTATCGGCGCTCTGTCGAAGGAGGGCAAATTATTTTCATTCCAGCTATATATGTATTCTCGGAGTTCCACAAGAACAAGGTGATTTTCTGCAATAGGAAGGATGTAAACTCGAGTCGGTTCGTCGTAGGATCCACTGGTTTCGTTTTTTATGATGTCAAATCCCGCTGATAGCACCCCTTTGTTTCCCGTGTGCCAATTCACCGGTGCTTTGTATAGAGCTTCCCCTAGTTGGGTTTCCAGGTGGCCATAGCTTGAGTTTAAAAAGTCTACAATTGCACTCTCAAAAACCTTTGGATGAAAGAGCGATGAATGCTTGTATTCATTTCCTTCGCTTCTAGTGAGGAGGCTGACTGAGGCAGAGAGCTCCGCTTTGCAGCCGCTCAGCCATGGGCCCCAGAACGCCCATTGCGCAAAGAAAAGGCTACGGTAGCTCCAGCTCTGATCAGGCATGGCGTCTTTTGAGTGGGGCATAAAACCCCACTCAAGCTCGTTCCCTTTAGCTCGAGAAAATAGAGGCTTGGGCACGTTTCCCATAGGGCGGTGTTTGGGGGCTTTCAAAGAAAGCACGTTGTCCGCCACTATATAAGAGTAGCTTTTAGCGTCTTCAATGCTTGGACCCTGAGGTTTGCAGTACTTATCTGATCTGCGAGTTCCGTAGGGAAGATATTTGAGCGCTTGTAACATACTGGTTTCCTAGGCCTCCGAGAGCCGTTTTTTGCGAGCGACTGTGGGGCTAATTACGGTTCTACCCATCTGGTAAGCGTTTAGAATTGTTGACGCACTAGATGAGCTCTGGGTAAGAACACCTGAGATAGCTATCACGAGCGGCGCAGCGGAGCCACCCGTACCTATTAGCGTGCCCGCTAGACCAGCCGCTGTGGCGACTTTGCCAACTCCCTGTAAGCTGTCCTCGAAATGTTGAGAACCGTTGTAGAAGTCCGATTCAGTGGCTTTTCTGCTTCCAGCAGCGCGTGCGAGGCTAAGCCCTCCCCTCAGGCTTAAACCAACATCAGCAAATTTTTTGTTGAGAGTTAAATTTAACTGGTGTGCTAGTTTTACTGCGTCGCCAGGGGAGGTTCTTGGTCTGTACAAATAGGCGGTATGACTGTTGAGCTTGACACCTCGGTCTACCAGAATCTTCATGGCCTGCGTTAGAACAGCGGAACCCCCAAACTCTGAAATCCACTGAACTCCTTCAATATCTTTGGCGGATGCCATAGAGTGGGCCAAGATCATCGCGGAACCCAGCGTGTCTTTTATTTTCGCTGCATCGTATTTGAACAAACCTCCAATTCTACTGGCTCCCGGCGTGAAATGTAGGTCAAAGCCGTCCCTATACAATGTTCTCTCACCAACCTCGCTTGCATTGGTAACGCTCCCCGAGGCCACTATTGCCGCTTTCTGTGGGTGAGCGTCGGCGTCTGCAATAGCTACCACGCGGTCTCTTAAGTTTTTTACGCGATTATCAGGGGCTGGGGTCGTCGTCCATTGCCGCCTTACAGCGCTCGCTCGATAGAGTGCTGGGGTATTATTCGGTTTTGTCTTCTCGTAGTTCGCATCAAGTGTCAAGGCAATAAGCCTGAACTGATCATTTGAATCGTGTCTGATTTCGGCTTTTAGGCCGGGGAGAAAGACGTGGTAATGGCGGAGCCCTTGGCTGTATTTTCTCAGAGGGTGGACGTAAATATTGTCCTTCCCAATGACACCAGTTGTTAGAGCGCTGAGCTCTTTTATAGCGATTCTCGCCCAGTGGTTTCCTCTGTTGGCGGCCTCCACGAGGCTTTGGTACGCGGGGAGCAGGTCAGGGTTGCAACGAACGGTCTTTCCGGCTTGGCCGCCGGCGATAACGGGGAACTCGATGGCATTCATAACATTCAATCCTTTTCAAAGAGCGTCCGGCTGCACCTGTCCGGAGTTTCCGGGTTGCCTTGGCGCAGCGCTTGTTGCTCGGGTCATTCAATTCAGGGGGCTGCCTGAAAACAGCTTGAAGAGATGCTATCCGACCATTTCACAAAGTCAAGAAATCGATGCAATGGTGAGAAGTTGGTCACACTCTTCCATTGACAGCGCCTGTTACCTCACCAACGGGCCTTGTCCCACATTTCCGGGTTGGCCCAGTACTTGGGGTTGTTCCAGGTGCGTTTGTGGTTGTAGTTGTTGATGTTGTAGGTATAGAGCGTCAGCTTCTTGCTGCCTTCCTCGAGTCGCGCCTGGCGCTTGAAACCCAAGCCGATGAAGTCGCTCAAGGTCCAGCCGCTCTGGTTGTCGACCAGTACCGCAATCTGTCGGGTGCCGTAGTTGCGCAGTTGCCCGATGAGCGTCTGGCCCTGGGCGCGACTAAGCTCCTCGAGCGCATCGGTAACCAGCGCCAGGTCCTGGGTCTCGGGCAGCGACAACCCTTGGGTGGTGTCGCTGGGGGCGAGGTGGGTGAGCTGGCAGTCGCTGTGTTGGGCTTGCCAGTGCTCGGCGAGGCGTTGGCCGGTATCGCCGAAGGCGGCGATTGTCCGGGGCTGACAGCTTTCGATAAGGGCGGCGAGGGCCTGCTCTGACTCGGTCATGGCGCACCTGGTCGGTTTCGGTGTAAGGGGCAGTATCACACCGTTTTCTCGGCGGGGGCAAGGCGCTGGTGCTCTTTGTGCAATCTGCCAGCCGCCCTACGCGCGGTGGCGGAGAGTTGCTATCATCAGGTTTTACGATGGCGGCGGAGACTGCATGAGCCTGAAGCAGATCGACCAGTTGTTGAACCCCCGCTCGGTGGCGGTGATCGGAGCCTCGAACCAGCCCAACCGCCCGGGCAACGCGGTCATGCGCAATTTGCTGCAGGGCAACTTTGCCGGCCCCATTATGCCGGTGACGCCCAAGTATCAGGCGGTTAACGGGGTGCTCGCCTACCGCTCGGTAGAAGCCCTGCCGGAGGTGCCGGATCTGGCTATCATCTGTACCCGTGCCGCCCGAGTGCCGGCGCTGATTCAGCAGCTGGGCAAGAAGGGCACGCGCAGTGTGATCGTGATCGCCGCCGGGCTGGATGAGCTGCACACGGCCCAGGGCACCAACCTGCAGGAGCAGATGCTGGCCATCGCCCGGCACTGGGGCGTGCGTCTCTTAGGGCCGAACTGCCTGGGTCTGTTTGTGCCGGGTATCGGCCTCAACGCCAGCTATGCGCACACTCAAGCGCTGCCCGGCAAGGTCGCGTTTGTCTCCCAATCCTCCGCCGTCTGCGTCACGATTCTCGATTGGGCGAAGCGGCGGCAAATCGGTTTTTCCCACTTTATTGCGCTCGGTGACGGCGCCGATGTGGATTTTGATGAGCTGATTGATTACCTGGGCCGTGACCCGAAGACCCGGGCCATTCTGCTTTACATCGACAACATCCGGGACGGTCGAGCGTTCATGTCGGCCGCCCGGGCCGCCTCCTCCGGCAAGCCCATTCTGGTGATCAAGGCGGGCAACTCCGCGGAAGTGAGCGCCGCCATCAGCCGTCAGCCCGCCGACCAGCGGGGTGCGGATCTGGTGTATGACGCTGCATTTCGTCGTGCCGGTATGTTGCGCGTACAGGACCTGCGCGATCTGTTCGCGGCGGTGGAGACGCTGGCCTATGGCCGCGAGCTTCGCGGAGAGCAGCTATTGATTCTGGGCAACGGCAACGGGCCGGCCGCCATGGCAGCGGATGCCCTGGTACAGCGAGGCGGCCACCTGGCGCCGCTCAGCGAGGAGACACGGGCACGATTGCGGCCCTTGATTCCGAGCGGCGGGCGGGCCGCTAACCCGGTCAATCTGTTGGGCGATGCCTCGCCGGAGTTGTACCGGGCGGCGCTGCAAGTGCTGCTCGACAGTGGCGAGTCGGACAATATTCTGGTGATGCACGCGCCTTCAGCACTGCACCCGGGAGAGGTCTATGCCGAGGCGGTGATCGATGTCTGGCAGAGCAAGCGCGGACGCAAGCCCAACCTGCTGGTGAACTGGATGGGGGAAGAGTCGGCCTACCCGGCGCGTCAGCGTTTTGCCGAGGGGGGGATTGCATCCTTCCGGACGCCCGAAGGGGCGGTAGCCGCGTTTATGCACCGGGTACAATACCGTCGAAACCAGAAGCTACTGTCCGAAACGCCTGACTCGGTCAGCGAACTGATTCCGCACCATCCGGAAACGGCGAGGGACATCATCCGGCAAGCACTGGAGACGGGAAACGATACCTTCGGCGGTGCGTCGGCGATGGCTCTGGTGCAACCTTATGGCCTTCACGCCGCACCCGCCGACGAGGCCGGCACGTCGGATTACCAGGGCGATGCGCTGTCCCTGCGCATTCAGGTCCGACCGGACCCGGTGTTCGGTCCGGTGATCGCTTTAGGGGAAGCCGGTTCGGTCTGGGATTGGCAGCGCAATGCGGTCGTCGCCTTGCCACCGTTGAATATGGCCCTGGCACGTTACCTGGTGATTCAGGCTCTGGCAGAGGGCAAGATCCGCGAGCGCCACCAGCCCGTGGAGCGACATTCGCTGTGTCTGTTGTTGAGTCAGGTGAGCCAGTTGGTGGTGGACAACCCCGAGCTGGCGGAGCTTGACTTGAACCCGGTGGTGATGCGCAGCGGCGTTTACACCGCCCTGGATGTATCCATTCGCCTGGCCCCCGCCGAGCAGGCCTTGCCGCTGGCGATTAGGCCCTACCCCAAAGAACTGGAACAACGAGTGGAGCTTAAAGGCGGCCGGTCGGTGCTTTTGCGCCCGATCCGTCCGGAAGACGAAGCGCGGCAGCAGGCGTTTGATCGCGCGCTCAGTAAGGAAGATCGCTACAACCGCTATTTTGGGGAAGTCTCTGAGTTTTCCCACGAGCAGATGGCGCGGGTCACCCAGATTGATTACGACCGGGAAATGGCCTTTATCGCGACCGAAAGGGACGAGCGGGGCGAGGAGGTGACCCTCGGCGTGGTGCAGGCCCAGATGGACCCGGACAACCAGGAGGCCGAGTTCGGCATTGCCATTCGCAGCGATCTGAAAGGGCAGGGCCTGGGCTGGATCCTGATGAGCAAGATGATCGATTACTGTCGCCAGAGCGGCACCCGTTATCTCGCTGGCTGCACCATGCCCCAGAACCGGGGCATGGCCAACCTGGCCCGAAGTCTCGGGTTTCAGGTGCGTTATGACCCCGAAGCGGAAGTCATCGATATGCGGCTGGAGCTGTGAGCGCCGTCTCGGTGCTCACAATTTACAGCTTCGCTAATGCCTTGATGTGTGCCACGGCGCTTCGTCCCAAGGCCGACAGGTTGTAGCCCCCCTCCAGAGTGGAGACGATACCTCGGCAATGCTGTGAAGCATCGGCCCCCTCGCGGCTGTCGTCCACGAGGGTTCGTAACTGCTCACTCACCCATTGATAATCCCGGTCGGTCAGCCCG
This sequence comes from Marinimicrobium agarilyticum DSM 16975, assembly GCF_000423345.1. Taxonomy (GTDB): domain Bacteria; phylum Pseudomonadota; class Gammaproteobacteria; order Pseudomonadales; family Cellvibrionaceae; genus Marinimicrobium; species Marinimicrobium agarilyticum. The sequence continues at coordinate 63,156 of NZ_AUHU01000016.1, read as the reverse complement.
ATGGATGACATGTCGTCTTCTTCGTGAGCGTCGAACCCGGCGGAGATCAATAACAACTGCGGCTTGAACTCGGCCAGCGCCGGCAGCCATCGCTCGGAAATGGCCGCGCGAAATTCATCGCTGGTGCAAGTGGCCGGCAGAGGCACATTGACGATGTGCTCGACATTCACATCCACCGGCGTGCCGGGGTAGAAGGGGTGTTGAAAGCTGGAGCAAAACAGCACCCGAGGCTCGTCATAAAACATCGTCTGGGTGCCGTTGCCGTGGTGGACATCAAAGTCCACGATGGCGACCCGCTCCAGGCCATGGTGCTCCAGGGCATGGGTGGCGGCGATGGCGACGTTGTTGTACAGGCAAAACCCCATGGCCCGGTCCGGCTCGGCGTGATGGCCGGGTGGGCGAACGTTGCAGAAGACCGCATCGGTCTCGCCCGCCATGACCAGATCCACCCCGTGCGCGGCGGCGCCAGCGGCATGACGGGCGGCCTCCAAGGTACCCGGTGAGAGGTACACATCGGTATCAAAAGCGACAATGCCCTCGCTCGGCGACGCTTGCTCCAGACTGTCCAGGTAGTCCGCCTCGTGCACACGTAACAGTTGCTCGCGGGTAACCGCCGGTGCCTGTCGGTGCATCACCAGTCCGTCCACGCCGCTGGTGAGTAGGCGGTTGTTGATGGCATCCAGGCGCTCCGGGCACTCGGGGTGGCCCTCCGGCATCCGATGCTGGTGGCAGCTGGGGTGGCTGATAATAGTGGCTAGCATGGGCGTCCCTCCGTTGAAAGCCGGTTGGCTACAGGTTTTCCTGAAGCGCTTCCATAAACACTTTGATGCGCTGGGCGTTGGCCCCCACATCGCTTTTCCCCAGGCGGGATTTGCTGCGCACATCCACCCGGCTGCCGTCTTCGTGGGGTTGAATGCGAATGACAATGTCATCCTTGAAGCCGAACCAGAGGGTGGTGTCGGTGGCCTCGATGCGGCTGGGCACCTCGGCCCCGGCGAGCGCCCACCCCTGGTTACTGACAGCGGACAGGGCCGCGTCGAATACCGCTTCGGGGGGCTTATCCACGATCAACGGCTGAATGTTCGGGTAGGCCTCCCGCTGCTGTTTGGCGGTTTCCTCACCCGCGTACCCGGGCGGGTTGGGGGCGTCTTTGCGCAGGGGCAGCACAGCAACGAATTCGGGTGGGTTGTCCAGGTCGGTACTGATGTCGTGAATCGGAGGGACCGACTTTGCCGTCTGCCACTGACTGAAGGGCAGGTAAAAACTGAACAGGCCCACCACGGCAGAGATGGCCAGAGCGGAGGTCAAGCGGCCGTGAGGCTTGCGCCACAGAGCGTAGCCGATGATCAGTGGCACGCTGGCAATGCCGATAATGGCGCCCCAGCGCAGCAGCGTAAACGCCTGCCCCAGTTCCAGCCAGCCGTTGCGATAGCTGGGGCCGGCGGCAAAGACCAGAAACAGGGCGATAAACCCGCTGAGCACAGCGATGATGCCGAGGACTTTTTTCATAATGAAACCTTGTTGTGGTCGGGTTGAATACCTGAGTACACTTTACCTCTAAAATTCGCGTGGTTTCCCATTTTCGATCACAAACAGGTTGGCGTCCAATGGCCGTTGTTCAAGAGCCGGTACTACGCCGGCACCCGAAGTGTCGCGTACAGGTGGATACCATCGGTCGGGAGCGCCAGCCCGTGGTCTGTATTGATCAGTTCCTCGACGGCGCCGGTGCCCTGCGGGCCCACGCCATCGCCCAAGGTGGCTTCCACGATAACACGGGTTTTTATCCGGGCCTGCGAACCCCCGCGCCTCGGGCGTACTATCAGGTGCTTTACGAGAACCTGCCGGGGCTGATCCAGGAGGTGTTCGGCCTCGGGCGCGATGAGCTGGCCAGTGTGGAATCCTCCTACTCCTTGGTGACCACGCCCCCCGAAGCACTCCACCCGGTGCAGAGAATCCCCCACTTTGATTCCAATAGCCCCACGGAGCTGGCGATGATTCACTTCCTGTGTGAGCCAGGGCAGGGCGGTACCGGTTTTTATCGTCATCGGGACACAGGCTTTGAGTCAGTCGATGTATCGCGTCGGGATCGCTTTCTGGCGGCGCTGGAGGCGGATGCCAAGGCGGGGCGAGTGCCCTCCCCGGCTTATATCAACGGCGATACGGAACAGTTCGAACGAATAGCCTCCTACGAGGCGGTCTTCAACCGGCTGCTGTTGTACCGCTGCACCAGTCTGCATTCGGGGAATATTGCGGAGGGGTTTTCGTTTGAGACCGACCCCGAGAAGGGTCGGTTGTCGATCAACACGTTTTTACTGAATACATGATCGGAAAGCCGGGACCGCGCCACCGGCCTTCCAATGTTCAGAAACGCTTACAGGGTCAATGTCACCAGCGATTTCGCGGGCATATCCACGATCAACTTGCCGTCTTCAACGCGGGCGCCGTCAAACTCGACAGGCACCAGGTTGTTCGGCTGGTCGAAGGTGTTGTGGGCGTTCATGGCCTCGGCGGTCAGGATGCGCCCGGCGCTGACGTTCACGTTGTCCATGTCTTCCAGCTCAATCTCCACGGTTCGTGCCTGATTCGGATCGATATTGGTCAGGCTGATGTGGGTGCGGCCTTCTTTGTCCATGGACGCGGTGGCACTGAGCGCGGGTAGTGACTTGCCGTCATAGCGGTATTTGCCCTCGTTCAGCTTGAACTTGAGCGCCGTGGCATCGCGGTGGACCTTGTACATATCAAATACGTGATAGGTCGGGGTCAGCAGCATCTGCTCGCCATCGGTCAGAATCATGGCCTGCAGAACGTTCACGGTCTGAGCGATGTTGGCCATTTTTACCCGGTCCAGGTGCTGGTGGAAAATGTCCAGGGTTACCGAGGCGGTCAACGCGTCGCGCAGGGTGTTCTGCTGGTACAGGAAACCGGGAATACTCCCTTCCTGTTGTTCGTGCCAGGTACCCCACTCACCCACAATCAGCCAAACCCGCTTTTCGGGGTCGTGCTTGTCCATCATCTTTTTATGGCCAGTGATGATCTCGTCCATTTCGATGGCCCGGTCCATCAGCTCGAACCAGTCGCTTTCATCGAAGTCCACGGCCTGGCCCTTGTGGGTCTCCCAGGAACCCTGGATGGTGTAGTGGTGCAGATCCAGCCCGTCGATCATGTCGCCGGCCCGCTCCATGACAACGTCGGTCCAGTTGTAGTCCGCCCCGGCGGCGCCGGCGGCGATGCGGAAGGGTTTGACGTTTTCATAGGGGTGGAGGAAGGTGGCAAAGCGGCGGTACAGGTCCGCGTAGTATTCCGGGCGCATATTGCCGCCACAGCCCCAGCTCTCATTGCCCACGCCCCAGTATTTGACGTTCCAGGGCTTCTCCCGACCGTTTTCCGCCCGCAGCTTGGACATGGGGCTGTTGCCGGGGTGGTTGATGTATTGCCACCAGTTCGCCATCTCCTCGACGGTGCCGCTTCCGACGTTGCCCACCACGATGGGGTCGGTTTCCAGCTCGGCCACCAGGTCCATGAACTCGTGGGTGCCCACAGAGTTGTCTTCGGTTACGCCGCCCCAGAGGTTGTTGACCACGGAGGGGCGCTCGTCCTTCGGACCGATACCGTCTTCCCAAAAGTAGTAGTCGGCGAAGCAGCCGCCGGGCCAGCGCAAGTTCGGAACGCCCAGCTCTTTCAGGGCGTCGACCACATCATCACGGATGATGTAGTCACCGTTGTCGTCTTTTTTCCACAGGCCGTCATAGATGCCGCGGCCCAGGTGCTCAGCGAAGTGGCCGTAGATGTGCCGACTGATAGTGCCAGCGCTCTCTTCGGTCTCAACGGTCATTTTATGGGTGGAAGCCGCCATGGCCGGCATGGCCAGGCTGGCAGAGAGGATGATGGAACTCAGCAGTTTCATAAGCGATCCTTTTTATTAACGTCTTTTTTGAAAGGCGGTCGTAGTGTCGGTCGGAGCAATAAAATATCATACGATAAATACTGGGCGCGAGCCTACACGAGGCTTTTTGCCAGGATGAAGCTCTTTACAGAGCTTTACAGAGGGCCCGTGGGCCGGTGGCGGCGCGGCCCCCGGCTGTGCTTTACTGCTGGCCTATTGAAGCCGGATCGCGTGTCCGATGCGCTCTAGCGGCTCGAAGGTCTCACCGGGAATCAGTTTGTAAAAGTGGGGGGAGGCGTCCTGAGCGCGCGGCTGGCGAAGCGCCAGCGAGAGACAGTAGTCGTCCTCCAGCTCGTAGTGGTGAAACTGCCACTCCCTGGGTTCATCCTCAAGTTCGGGGTCGAATTCAGCGGTAATCAGCCCATTGTTGTCGATGTCAAAGCGGACCTTGTCCAGGCCGTTGGCGATTCCCAGGCCCCGGGCCTTCAGGTAGGCCTCCTTCAGCGTCCAGAGGCGGAAAAAGTACTCGGATTGCCGTGTTTCGGGCTGGGCGGCCAGTGTTTCGGCCTCCTCAGCGCTGAAAAAGCGTTGGGCCAGGTCCAGTAGTGACTGTTGATGGTGTCGGCGTTGAAGGTCGACGCCAATCTGGTTGTCCACCGTGACACCGACGGCCAGCCAGTCGCCGCTATGACTGAGATTGAAGCTCAGCTCGTTCATGGGGGACTGGTCTGCCAGGCGAGGTTTGCCTCGGGCGCTTCGCTCGAACTCCCACGCTTTGGGCGGCATGCTGTCGGAGTACTGCGACAGGCTGGCGCGCAGGCCCGCGCGGGTAATGAGCTGGCTGTCCCGCAGTTCGTCCCGGGAGAAGTCGTGCACGCGCTTCCGCTCCTCCTCGCTCAGCCATTTCATGTAGATGGAGCGCTGAGGTTCGAGGTCGATCGACCGCCGGTCCACCAACCAGAAATGGACGATGTTGTTTGGCATCAGAATCATGGTGTCGCTCTAGTTGTCGTGAATGGCTACCCTAGGGTTATAGGTCCCCCATGCGGCAATATCAACCGTCGGCCGTGAAACCCGGCACCCCTCGAGACGTAAAGGTCTCAAAAAGTGACTTTGACGAACCGGTGTTCGGTCGTCTAACCCGTTACAATTGGCTTACTGTTTAAGAAGGAGATGTTCATGATCAAATCACGTGCGGCCGTGGCCTGGGGCCCGGGCAAACCCTTGTCTATTGAAACCGTGGAGGTTATGCCTCCCAAAGCGGGGGAGGTGCTGGTCCGGGTTGTGGCCTCCGGTGTGTGCCACACCGATGCGTTCACCCTCTCCGGGGACGATCCGGAAGGCAACTGGCCGGCTATTCTGGGCCACGAAGGGGGCGGCATCGTGGAGCAGGTGGGCGAGGGCGTGACCGGCCTCAAAGTGGGCGATCACGTCATCCCGCTTTATACGCCCGAGTGTGGCGAGTGCAAGTTCTGCCGTTCCGGCAAGACCAACCTCTGCGGCAAAATCCGCGCGACTCAGGGTAAAGGCGTAATGCCTGATGGCACTTCGCGTTTCTACAAAGATGGCGAGCCCATTCATCATTACATGGGGTGCTCGACGTTCTCGGAATACACTGTCCTGCCGGAAATCTCGCTGGCCAAGGTGAGTAAGGAAGCCCCGCTTGAGGAGGTGTGCCTGCTCGGTTGTGGTGTTACCACCGGCATCGGCGCGGTTCTCAATACCGCCAAGGTGGAGCCAGGAGCAACCGTCGCCATTTTTGGCTTGGGCGGCATTGGCCTTTCGGCGATTATCGGTGCCACCATGGCCAAGGCGGGACGCATAATTGCGATTGACCTCAACGAGCGGAAATTCGATCTGGCCAAGAAGCTGGGGGCGACTGACTGTATTAACCCCAAGAATTACGACAAGCCGATTCAGGAAGTGATTGTCGACCTCACTGATGGTGGCGTGGACTATTCCTTTGAGTGCATTGGTAACGTCAATGTCATGCGCTCGGCCTTGGAGTGTTGCCACAAGGGGTGGGGCGAGTCGGTCATCATCGGTGTCGCCGGTGCGGGCCAGGAAATCAGTACCCGTCCGTTCCAACTGGTGACCGGCCGGGTGTGGCGCGGGAGCGCGTTTGGCGGCGTCAAGGGCCGCACAGAACTGCCCGGAATGGTGGAGCAATACATGCGCGGCGATTTCAAGCTGGACGACTTCATTACCCATACCATGCCGCTTGAGAAGATCAACGACGCCTTTGATCTGATGCACAAGGGCGAAAGTATTCGCAGTGTGATCCACTTTTAAAGAGGAGGCGCTATGACGCTGGAACTGCAGAGCAGCAACAAGTCGTTCGGCGGATGGCACCGCCAGTACACACACGAGTCCGAGGTGCTCAACTGCACCATGCGCTTCGCGGTGTTTTTGCCGCAGGCCGCTGAGGTGAGCAAAGTGCCCGCGGTCTACTGGTTGTCGGGGCTGACCTGTACCGATGAAAATTTCATGCAGAAGGCGGGTGCACAGCGTGTGGCCAATGAGTTGGGCCTGGCGATTGTCGCGCCGGACACCAGCCCCCGTGGTGAACAGGTACCGGATGCGCCAGATGGCGCTTACGACCTGGGCCATGGGGCGGGCTTTTACGTCAATGCCCTCAAGGCCCCCTGGGAAACGCACTATCACATGTATGACTACGTTTTCCGGGAGCTGCCCCAACTGGTCGAGAGTGAACTGCCCATCAACAGCCAGCGCTCGATTGCGGGTCACTCGATGGGCGGGCATGGCGCCTTGGTGATGGGCTTGCGCCACCAGGATGTTTACCGCTCCATCTCCGCCTTCAGCCCCATCTGCCACCCCATGGATTGCCCGTGGGGTCGTAAGGCGTTTACCGAATACCTGGGAGACGATGAAGGCTTGTGGCGCGAGTACGACGCCAGCGAGTGGCTCAAGGAGGAGGGCAGCAAGCTGCCGATTCTGGTGGACCAGGGGGAGGCGGACAACTTCCTTCAGGAGCAACTCAAACCCGACACCCTGAAAGCGGCCGCGCAAGCCTCGGGCGCGCCTCTGACGTTGCGGATGCAGCCAGGATACGACCACAGCTACTACTTTATCGCCACATTTATTGAAGATCACTTGCGCTTTCACGCGCAGCATCTGAAGTAAGGTCGCCTGCCTTGTCCGATATCATGCTCGTTGCTGGCCAGGCGCTCGGTCTGGTCAGCTACGGCTTGGGGGTGTATTGCTTTTTCCAGCGAGACGACCGCAAGCTGAAAATCTTCATGTTCATCCTGCAGTTCAACAACTGCTTGCACTTCGCCCTGCTCGGCGCTCCCACGGCCGTGTTGAGCTCATTCCTGGCGGTGATCCGTACTGCGCTTTCATTGAAAACCAGCTCGCGCCTGGTGGCCTGGCTGTTCATCGGGGTCAGTCTTCTGCTCGGCGGTTGGTTGGCGGAACGGTGGTACGACTGGCTGCCCGTGATCGGTGCCTGCATTGGCACCTATGCCCTGTTTTGCCTGACCGGTATCCGTATGCGGCTCGCCTTTTTAGTGGGGGCGAGCTTCTGGTTGGCCAACAACGTGGCGGTGGGCTCGATCGGTGGAACCCTGCTGGAGGTGACCCTGATCAGTGTCAACTCCAGCACGATTGTCCGTTTGTGGCTCGCCCAGCGGCGTGACGCCGGCAATCAACCGCGAGGATAGACCTTAAGGGTAGAAGCGGGACTGCTCCTCTAGCGCTTGCCGGATGATCTTGGTCGGAAGTGGCGTGTTTTCCAGCGGTGCCAGTTCCTGGCTGAGCAGATCGATCCCACCGGTGGGGTAGGTGACCAGCTGCAATGTTTCGGTCAGCAGCGCGGAGTTCATGTAGCTGTGGGCGATGGTCCAGTCGCGCTCCGGTGAGGCGAATAACCCCTCACCGGTCGCATATTGCTCTGTAGGGGTATCACCGCAACCAAGCAGACCTGACATCAATGTCGGCGCGACGTCAAAGTGCTCGGTCGGCTCTGATATTTGACGGGGCGCCTTCCCGGGCCAGTGGACCACCAGGGGAACCTGTAGCTGGTAGCGAGTGAAGTTGCTGCCGTGGCCCCAGTAGTTCTTGCCGTTGTCGTTGAACTCCTGACCATGGTCCGAGGTGATGACGACCACGGTGTTTTCCAGCAACTGCCGTTTTTCCAGATCGCTCAGCACCCGTTGGATCTGTTCGTCAACAAACCGCACTGTGGTTTTGTACACGTTCTTGAACGGCTCCGGGTCGAACTCATTGTCCAGCGCCAGTTGGTTGACCGGGTCCCAGTAGGGTTGGATACGAGGGTAATCGGGCGGCACCTCGTAGTTGTGGGGGGCGTCGTAAAACAGAAAACCAAAGAAAGGAGCCTTTGCGTGCTGGTCGCTGCGTGCCTGCGTGAACGCCAGCCAATCGTCGGTAATCTGGATGTCTCTCTGCCAGGAGGTGTCGCCGGGCGTTTTGAGGCGCAAGTCGCTGATGGAAGCAAACACATTGCGATCAAATGCGGGGCTGACCAGCGTGGCTGAGGCGAGCACTTTGGTTTGGTATTGAAGAGCTTGCAGCCGCTGGATCAGTACCGGCGGTTGCTGGTGGGCACTGAAGGCATCCCAATAGTTGGCGGGCAAGCCGTAGAACAGAGTAAACAGGCCGGGCTTGGTGGCATTGCCGTTACTGTAGTGCCTGTCAAAGGTCATGGCCTGGCGAGAGAACTGGTAAGTGCTTGGCATCCAGCGCGGGTCCAGCATGTCCCAGCGCAGGGAGTCCACCACAACCACCAGAAGGTTTGGCGTGGCCTTTGGTGGCTCGCAATGCAGAGCGGCCTTGGGATAGTCGAGGTCCGACGTGGCAGCCGACTGGTTCAGGGACTCGGCCATGCGGCTGTCTCGCACCTGCTGCGGGTCCACCAGACCGTACTCGTTGAAAAAGCGTTTCGCGGTTGCCGCATGGTATAGCGGAAGGTGACGGGCAACGCCGGTAATGCGGCTGTTGTAGTGGGCGTCGGCCCAAGCATTCCAGCCGTGGGCGGCCAATTGGCTGGTGCCCAGAAGCAGGAGCGGAACCCATAAGCCTGTGCGGAATCGGCTGTGGCGCCAAAGCTGACGGGCAACTTGCCACTGTAGAAGGGCAATAGCGACAATGGCGGTGATACCGACCACCCAGGTCAGCCAGGAAAACGAAAATATCTCGGTGCCACCGCCCATAACCAACTCGATCACGAAGCTCGACACATGAAAGCGAAACTGGTGATAGACGACGGTGTCGAGCAATAGCAGCGACAGGCCCAGGGTTCCGAGCATCACGGCAACCGGTCGCAGAAAACGTGCCGGAAGAAGCCAGCTGATCAGTAGCAATGGCAACCCAAACAGCCAGGCCAGCAACGAAAACTGCGCAATAAAGGCCAGCGTGACATAGACGCCCGTGCCCACATCGGGAATATGAATCCAGGGCAGATAGCGCACACCCATCAAGGCGGCGATAAAACTGTTCACTACAATAAACCAACCGCTCCAACGAAGACGTTCCTTGGAGGAGTGCTGGCTCTTTGACAGGAAAGACATTCAGTGGCTCCTTGCGACTCTCGTCTGAGGTCACAGGTTAAGAGCGACGCTCTAAGGGACCTGTTCTCGATATCGCTTGAATATGAAAACTCGACGCTAATAAGCTAACAGAACGGAGAAAAATAATGCGTAAAAAAGTGTTGGCGAGACCGGCTGCATTCAACGGCACTTCGCCAAGTGTGTATTGACAACATGGGACCACTCAGCGATGGGGCAGCCCCATCGCTGAGGAAGACGTTTAAAGGCTGTGGTTCCAGCCACCGCCCATGGTTTTGAACAAAGTGGCGCTGGCCGTCAAACGGTTGCTGAGCGCCTGGCTTAAGGCAAGCTGGGCATTCAGCAAGCCTCGTTGAGCGTCCAGCAGCTCGTAGAAGCCGATGCGCCCGGCGTCGTATTGCAGTTGCGCCAGTTCAAGGGTTTCCTGAATGGCCTGAGTTTGTCGGCGCACGGCGGCCACACGTTGGTCGGCGGTGCGGTACAGCGTCAGTGCGTCCCGTGTTTCTTTGAACGCGCTGATCACCGACAGCTGGTAGTTGCTCTGGGCTTGAGCCAATTGCGACTCGGCACTGTCCACGCGCGCACCGGTGCGGCCGAAGTCAAACAGCGGGCCGGCCAGGTTTGCGCCGACGCTCCACATTTCCGCCGGGGCGGTAAACAGGTCGCTGGCATCGAGCGCGGCGCTGCCGCCCAGTGCCGTCAGGTTCAGACTCGGGAAGCGCTGGGCTTGCGCCACGCCCACTTGTGCGGTGGCCGCCTTGAGGTTGGCCTCGCTGGCGCGGATGTCGGGCCGGCGTTGCAGTAACTCCGAGGGTAAAACGGTGGGGAGGGAGTCCGGCAAGGCAATGTCCGAGAGTTTACCGTCACCGAAATTCAGGGCCCCGATTAACGCTCGCGGTTCGTATCCGGCCAACACCGCCAGAGCACTGCGTAGTTCATGAACCTGCTGCACTTGCAGCGGCAGTTGAGCCCGTGTGGTTTCCAGCTCCGCGCGCGCCTGTCGGATGTTCAGGGGATCACTGGCGCCACTGTCATAACGCAGTTGCTCAAGTTCGAGCGTCTGTTCTCTCGAAGCGATGGTGTCTCGGGTGATCTGCAATTGTTGCTCGGCGGCTCGAAGGTTGAAGTAGGTCGTGACCACCTCGGTGATCAGGTTCAGCCGAACCGCTTCGGTGCCATAAATCGTTTGCGCCAGTCGGGCAGCCGCCGCTTCTTTTTCTCGCGCCAGGCGTCCCCAGAGGTCCAGCTCGTAACTCAGCACGCCGGCCACGGAGAACTGGTTTCCGATCTGGCCTCCGCCTTGAACCGCTGGCGCCACCTCGGCGGAGGTAAGCGCGCGGGTGGCGTCCGCCTGGGCACTGAGAGAGGGCCAGCGGTTGGCCTTGCTCAGGCCGAGTTCGGCCCGGGCCTGTTCGATCCGTTCGATCTGAACCCGAAGGCTCAAGTTGTCGTCCAGCGACCGGCTCACCAGTTGGTTGAGCGTCGGGTCCTCGAAACGGGTCCACCACTGTTGCCAATCTTGCGTGGTTTGCGTCTGGGGAGATTCCCCGGGCCACTGCTCGGGTAGTTCGGGTGCTTGAGCCCGGTAATCCGGGCCCATGGCGCAGCCGCTGGCCAAGGCGATTGCTGCCGCCAATACCGTCAGTTTACGCATGGCTTTCACTCCCCTTGTTGCGCTTGCGGTTCTGGTTCCAGCTCACCAGGTCTTCCAACACTTTGTAAGTCAGTGGCACAAACAGCAGTGCCAGGGTACTGGCCAGTACCATGCCGCCCACGACCACGGTACCGATTTCCTGGCGGCTGGCTGCACCAGCGCCGGTGGCGAATACCAACGGCAGCGAGCCGATGATGAAAGTCGCGGCGGTCATGATAATGGCCCGGAAGCGCTGTCGAGCCGCCGCCATCGCGGCCTCGGTGGAGCTCATGCCTTGGCGGCGGTTTTGCGCCGCAAACTCCACAATCAGAATGGCGTTCTTGGCGGCCAGCCCGATCAGTACCAGCAACCCGACCTGGAAGTAAATATCGTTCGGGTAGCCCCGCAGCAATGACGACAGCGCGGCACCCAATACGCCGAAGGGAATGGCGGTCGCTACGGCAATGGGCAATGTCAGCCGTTCGTATTGCGCGGCCAGAATCAGGAAGACCATCAACAGACCGAGGCCGAACGCGGCGGTGCCGGCACCGGCGGCGGCATCGAGTTGATAGGCTTCACCGACCCACCCGATTTGCACATCGGCGGTTTTCTGTAGCTCTGCCACCACGTCTTCCAGCGCCACTTTGGCCTGGCCGGTGGTAAAGCCCGGGGCCGGGTCGGCCATGAGGTTGGCAGCCGGGTAGATATTGAATCGGTTGATGATGTCGGCACCGGCGGTGCGCTCCAGCGTCACCAGAGAACTCAATGGCACCATTTCACCGTTGTTCGAGCGAACGAATACATGGCGCAGGTCGTCCGGCTGGTCCCGGTACTCGCCTTCAGCCTGCATATTCACTCGCCATAACCGCCCCTGATAGGAAAAGTCATTGACGTAGGTGGAGCCAAAGGTGCTTTGCAATGTGTTGAATATGTCGTTGATCGGGACATTCATCGCCTTGGCTTTTTCCCGGTCCACATCCGCGTGGTATCGGGGGATGGCGGTGTTCAGCGTACTGCGAACATTGGTCAGCTCTGGTCGTTGGTTGGCGGCGGCTACCACTTGCTGGGCCAACTCCCCGACGCGCTCCGAATCCGCGTCTTCCCGTACCTGCAGGTAGCCTTCCACCCCACCGGTCAGAGACAGCCCCTGAATGGGTGGCGGTGTGAACGCCATGACGTTGGCCTCTTGAATGCCCGCGCCCATGGCCATGATGCGCCCGGTCATCTCGGATGCGCTTTGCCCTTCGCCGGTTCGTTGGTCCCAGTCTGCGAGGCTGATGAAGCCTGCCATGGCATTGCTGCGCAGCGAGCCCGCCACAATGTCGAAACCGGCAAAGGAGGTGAATTGGTCCACTTCGTCCATTGCCACCAGTTGTTCCGACAGTTTGTCCCGCACCGCTTCGGTGCGACCGAGTGCCGAGGTCGGTGGCAGGTAGGCAACGGCCAGTGCCGTGCCCTGGTCTTCCTGTGGCACCAGCCCCGAGGGCAGGCGGCTCAGAGAAAAGACCGTGGCCACGATGAAAAACGCGAGCAGCCCCAGGCCAATAACCCAATGCTTGACCAGTTTGCCCACCAGATTGACGAAACCGTTGGTGATTTTCTCAAAGCCGCTATTGAACAACTGAAACGGCTTGCTGACCGTGTGTGGCTCTTTGTCGAGCAGCAGGGCACACATGGCGGGGGTGAGCGTCAGGGCCACCACACCGGAGACGACCACCGAGACCGCGATAGTCACCGCAAACTGTCGGTACAGCTCGCCACTGAGGCCACCGAGGAACGCCACCGGTGCAAATACGGCCACCAGTACCAGCGTGGAGGAGATCACTGCGCCGGAGACCTGTTTCATGGTTTCAATGGAGGCTTCGCGGGCTTTCATTCCTTCTTCGGTGATCAGCCGCTCCACGTTTTCCATCACGATGATCGCGTTGTCCACCACGATCCCGATGGCCAGTACCAAACCGAACAGGGTCAGCATATTCACCGAGAACCCCAGCGCCTGCATGCCGGCAAAGGTACCGATCAGGGAGACGGGAATGGCAGCCACGGGGATCAGTGTCGCTCGGATGTGTTGCAGGAACAGGAACGTCACGAGGACCACCAACGCAACGGCGATCAACAGAGTGATGATCACTTCATTGATGGAGACTTCCACGAACTCCGTGGTGTTGTAGGCAATTTCGTATTCCAGGCCGGCCGGGAAATTTTCAGCCATGTCATTCAGAGCGTCATAAATCCGCTCCGCGGTTTCCAGTGCGTTGGCTCCCGGTTGCAGATAAATGCCCATAGGCACGGCGGGTTCGCCGTTATAGGTTGCGGTGAAATCATAGCGCTCGGATCCGAGCTCCACCCGGGCGACATCCCCCAGACGCAAACTGCTGCCCTGCTCATCGGTACGGATAATGATCTGCTCGAAGGCTTCGGGGTCCGCCAGCTGGCCTCGGGTGGTCACACTCAACGTAAAGGGTTGATCCTCGGGCGCCGGTTCCGAGCCGATACGCCCGGCCGCGTATTGAGCATTCTGCTCCCGGATGGCAGTCGCGACGTCCGTGGTGGTCAGTTCGTACTCCGCGAGCTTCGCCGGGTCCAACCAGATGCGCATGGAGTAATCCTGCGCGCCGAACAGGGAGGCATCCCCCACGCCTTCCAGACGCACCAACTGATCAAGCACGTTCAGCAAGGCATAGTTGCTGATATCCAAAGTATCCAGACTGCCGTCGGGTGACGAGAGTACCGGCACCATCAGAATATTCGTGGAACGCGACTCCACCCGTAGGCCCAGATCGCGAACCACCTGTGGCAGGCGCGGGGTGGCGGCCTGAACACGGTTGTTGACGTTGATGGCGGCCTGATCCGGGTCGGTGCCCATTTCAAAGGAGATGGATATCTGCAGGGAGCCTGCGTCGGTACTGGTGGATTCCATGTAGATCATGTCGTCCACGCCGTTGATTTCCTGCTCGAGCGGCGCCGCCACGGATTCCGCCAGCACTTCCGCGCTGGCGCCGGGGTAGGTGGCGCTGACCACGACTTCCGGCGGTACCACGTTGGGGTACTGCTCTACCGGCAGCACGCGCAGTGAGGCGATACCGGCCAGCATGATGATGACCGAGATCACCGATGCGAAGATCGGTCGGTCAATAAAAAAGCGCAACATGCTTAACCCTCCTGCTCGGCGTTGGTCTGCTCGGCGTTGGTGATCCGCACCGGAGCGCCGTCACGCAGCGCGACCTGGCCGTTGACCACCAGCTTGGCGCCCGCCTCCAGGCCGCTGAGAATCAGCTGCTTGCCATCCACCATCGGGCCGAGCTCCACCGTTTGTGACTGGGCCTTGTTCTCGCCGTTGACCGTAAACACCTGAGGCCCCTGGGGTCCTTCTCCCACCGCTGTGGGGTCGATCAATACCGCGTGGTCGTAGGACTCCAGTGCCAGACGAATCCGCACGAACTGGCCGGGTAGCAACTCGCCGTCCGGGTTGGGAAAGACCGCCCGCATCTGAACAGTGCCGGTCATCGGGTCCACCCGTCGGTCGGCGAAGTCCACCACCCCCTCGCGAGCGTAGGCGTTGCCCTCGCGCAACAACAGTTGTGCGGAGCGCACGCTCTCATCCCCGGCTTTTCGGGCTGCCGTGCGAGCCAGACGCTGAGCACTGGCGTCGTCTTCGGGTAGGGAGAAGTAAACATGCACCGGGTCGTGTTGAATGATGTGCGTCAAAACCGTACCGGCTTCCACCAGGTTGCCTTCGGTGAGCGCTTCGATACTGGTCAGGCCGGAGACCGGTGCTTCCACCCGGGTGTAGCGCAACTGCCGTTCAGCGTTGCTCAGAGCGGAGCGGGCCGCCTCCAGTCGTGCCTGGGCCGCTTTCGCTTCCGCTCGGGCCTGGTCCCGTTCACGCTCACTCACCGCTTTGCGCTCGAACAGTCCGGCAACCCGCTGCCATTCGCGTTCGGCCCGCAGCTGCTGGGCCTGAGCTTCGGCCAGGTCTGCCTTCGCGGAGGCCAGCGCATCTTCATAAGGCTCGGGCTCAATCTGGAATAATGTCTGGCCCGCCTCGACGGCCATGCCTTCCTCATAGTTGCGCCGCTCAAGGATTCCGGACACGCGGGCGCGCACGGCCACTTCGGTCGCGCCATAAATGCGGCCGGCATACTCCGCCCGGTGAACGGCGGGCTCGCTTTCAACCGGAGCGACGGTTACCGGAGACGGGGGCCGCTGGGCCTCGCCTCCCTGCTCAGTGCCGCAGGCGCTCACAAGCAAGGCCACAAAAGACAGCGCCAGGCCCCGACCAACAAGGCCTGGGGTAAGGCGGGAAGAGGGGTACATCATGGGGGTTACTCCGTGTGAAACAGCAATGGATAAAAAATGGAACAGGAAGACGAAACGGAGGCGCTAGCGCTCCATAATTCCGTGGAGGTAAACGTCAAACAAGGTCTCGAACCGTTCGCTCAAAGGTTTGCGGTCCAGCGGACACTGGCTTTTCACCACGGCGCCGTGCATCAGATCGCCGCAGATATTCATCAGCTCCTCCAGGTCAATGGGCCTGAGAGGGTAAGTTGCGGCGATTTCTTCAAACAGCCCCCGCCAGGACTCCCGACCTTCAGAGGCGTAGGCGAAGTACAGAGACGCGGCTTTATCGCGGAACTCGGCCCGCTCCTGAACAAACAATTCGGTGAGGTTCGGGTTTTTTTCGAAATAGAGGATATAAGCCCGCATCCCCTCCTTCAGCTGCTCAATGGGTTCCGAAGGGCCGTGGCGGGCCGTATCGATTTCGGTTTTGAGCTGCTCCAGGTTGAAGCGCAGGGTCTCGGTGAAGAGTTCTTCCTTGGTGGGGAAGTAGCGGTAAACCGTGCCTTTGCCCACGCCCGCGGCGTCGGCTACCGCCTGCATGTCGGCCACCTGGTAGCCTCGCTCGGCAAAGATTTCGGTCGCGACCGTGAGAATCTCGGAGCGGCGTTCGTCGGCCGACTTGTGCACGCGCTTGGGTTTGCTGGCGGAATCTTTGAGATCGGTCATGGTTCTCACCCGGACTGTTGCCTGAAAACTTAAAGGGACGGACTGGTCAGTCCGTTTATAATAAGCAAGCGGCGCCCCACCGAGCAATGGCGGAAGTGTCAATAATCGTTAAGGGGGGAGTGGTGGGCCCTGCTGGACTTGAACCAGCGACCAATCGATTATGAGTCGACTGCTCTGACCAACTGAGCTAAGGGCCCGCAGAGGGGAGGGCGGCATTATAAAGATAAGGGGCAGGCGTGACCAGCCCGGCGGGCATTCGGATGATTTGTCTGTAGAGGCGGGGCCGATACTGTGCTACAAATAAACGTAGAATGAACTGGTTGCGGACACCGCCAGTCCATAAGACTGGTAGTATGGAACCGTGAGCATTGACGATAAGGGTGGAACATGGCGAACGACGAGCAGCAAAAACCGGAAACGCAATCGAACCAGCGGGGCCCTGCGGCCACCATTGGGCTGGTAGTGGTTGTTGTCATTGTGATTGTCGCCCTCAGTGTGTATCTCTTCGGCCGCGACGACACGCCAGAGCCTGATCCGGAGCCCGCCCCGATTCAGGCACCGGTGCCCGCCCCGGAACCCGAGCCGGAGCCTGAACCCGAGCCCGAACCGGCCCCCGAGCCTGAACCCGAGCCCGAACCGGAGCCGTTGCCGCCCCTGGATCAGAGCGATGAGCCGGTGCTGGAGTCGCTGGAAGAGGCCACCACCAGCGATCGGGTGGATCAATTGCTGGTGAACGAGGAGCTCGTGCGCAAGGCAGTAAGGGCCGTCGCGGCAGCGCAGGAAGGCAAGGTGGTGCACGAATACCGCCCGGTGGTATCGCCGCCTCCCCCGCTCGAAGTGGAAAAAGTGGGCGATGCCCGCACCGAGGCCGAACAGGAGTATCGGCTGCTTGAAGAAAACTATGATCGTTATGACCCCTATGTGGCTTTGCTGACCCGCAGTCGGCCGGAGCAGTTGGCCTCCTGGTACGAGCGTTACCGGCCTCTTCTGGAAGAGGCCTACGATGAGCATGGAGCCAATAGCGGGAAGTTCCACGATCTGGTGATGGCAACCATTGACCAACTGCTGGCGGCGCCTGAACCTCCGGAAGATGTCCGGCTGCACCGTCCCAAGGTGTTCTACGAGTATCGCAACCCGGAACTTGAGAAGCTCTCTGACCTTCAGAAGCTGATGATCCGGATTGGGCCCGAGCACCATCGTGCGGTCAAGCAGGCGCTTCGCTCGCTCAAGTCTGAGCTGGAAGCGCTGCCTGATCCGGAATAGCACAATCGTTGCTTTTCGGTGGAAACCGGCCAGGCAATCCCTGGCCGGTTTTTTTGTGTCAGGGTGGGTGCAAAATTTGTTTGACAACGTTGTCTTGTCCAATTACAGTAACTCTACCAGCGGATTTCGCTGGAGCTCTCTCTCATCTCTTGGGGTTGCCGCCTTGGCGCAGCCCCGCCTTTTTCAACAATGAAGGGCGCTGAGTAACAGGGTGGGAGGCGCGCTACCGAATAAATGCGTTGTGAGGCGGTGAAAGCCGCGGCGAGCGCACAGGGCGAGCGAAAATGGGTAAGGTACGCGCTCGCGTTCACAGAATAATGAGGTTGTTTATGGTGAGTGCCCCGGCCAATGAGCACTACTATCTGGGAATAGACGGCGGTGGTAGCAAGTGCAAGGCCTCCGTGGCGGACGTCGAGGGTCGCGTACTGGGCTCGGCGCTGGCCGGTCCGGCGAACCCCCTGCATGGGGTGGAGCAGACGCTGCACTCGATTGAAAGCGCCGCTCGTCGAGCCCTGAAGGACGCCGGCCTGCCGGAGACCGTTTTGAATCGGCTCGTGGTGGGGGCAGGGCTGGCTGGCGTCAATCTTCCCAGCCTGTACAAGGTCATCAGCGATTGGCCTCATCCGTTTGCCTCTCTGCATTTGACCACGGATCTTCGCATTGCCTGCCTCGGTGCGCACCACCGGGACGACGGTGCGGTGATCGTGACCGGCACCGGGTCCTGTGGCTATGTGCGCACGGACGGTAAGGACCACCTGATCGGTGGCCACGGCTTTCCCTATGGAGACCAGGGAAGCGGTGCGTGGATGGGACTGGAAGCGATAAAAGCGGTGCTGCTGGCCTCCGATGACCTCGGGCCGGATACGGTACTGACCGAGAGTATTGCCGATCTGCTTCAAGCGCGGGGTCTGGGGATCGTCGAACGTATGTCCGGCCGCGCTTCCAGCGAGTATGCCAAGTTGGCGCCGTTGGTTTTCTCCGCGGCCGAATCGGGTGACCCGGTGGCCCTGCGAATTCTGACTGACGGTGCCGCCTACATCAGCGCCATGGCCAGAAAATTGCTCGCGTACCAACCGGCGCGCCTGGCACTGATCGGTGGCATGGCGGAGCGGTTGATCCCCTGGTTGGAGCCGGAGGTAGCCAAGGCACTGTCCGTACCTATGGGACCGCCGGAAGACGGTGCGCTCTTGTTTGCCCGCAAGCAACACGAGCTGGCGCAGACCGCCTGAGACTTTGATCCACGCCATGCCATAACAACTAATGCTGAATCGCGAGGCTCTTTATGACGACTGAAACCACCTCTTTAGAAGCGCGAACACCCAGTACACTGATTCCCATGGTCATCATCGGGGTGCTGTTTTTCGTGTTCGGCTTCGTCACCTGGCTGAACGGTGCACTGATTCCCTTTTTGAAAATTGTCTGCGAGCTGAACGAGTTTCAGGCGCTGTTCGTGACTTTTGCGTTTTATATCGCCTACACCGTGATGGCACTGCCCGCCGCGTTGGTGTTGCGCCGGACCGGCTACAAAACCGGCATGGTCATTGGCCTGGTGGTCATGATGCTGGGCTCGCTCATTTTCATTCCCGCCGCCCAGTCCAGCCAGTTTGCAATTTTCCTCGTGGCTTTGTTTGTCTTGGGCACGGGCCTGACGCTGCTGCAAACCGCCGCGAATCCGTACATTGTCTGCATCGGCCCGCGTGAAAGTGCTGCCATGCGCATGAGTGTGATGGGGCTGTTGAACAAGGGGGCCGGCGTGGTCGCGCCGGTGGTGTTTACCTTGTGGGTGCTGACTGGCATGGATCAGTTCGATGAAGACGTGCTGATGGTACTCAGCGGCGAAGAACGAGCCACCCGTCTGGCCGAGTTATCCAACCGTCTGGTCGTTCCCTATCTTTATATGGCGGCGGCGCTATTGGTGTTGGCACTGTTTGTTCATTTCTCCACCTTGCCCGAGCTGAACGTGGATGCCGAGCACGAGGACGAAGCCGGGGACAAGCTTGGTATTCTCAATTATCCGCAAGCGATTCTTGGGGCCATTGCCCTGTTCACCTATGTCGGGGTTGAAGTGATCGCGGGCGATACCATCGGCCTGTACGGTCGGCGCATGGATGTCGACCATTTTGGCTCGCTTACTGCCTATACCATGACGTTTATGGTCATTGGCTACATTGTCGGGGTGGTCTGTATTCCGCGCTTTTTGAGCCAGGCCAAAGCGCTTGCCTTCTCGGCGGTCTTCGGCGTCCTGTTTACCATTGGGGTCTTGACCGGCTCCGCTGAGAGCCACTTGATCTCTGAAGTCCTGTTCGGTTGGATGGGCATACCGACGGTGCCCGACACCGTTGCCTTCCTCGCCCTGTTGGGCCTCGCCAACGCCTTGTGCTGGCCGGCCATCTGGCCCCTCTCTCTTCAGGATCTGGGCAAGTACACCAGCGTGGGTTCCGCCCTGTTGATCATGGGGATTGCCGGCGGCGCAGTGATCCCGCTGATTTACGGCCATTTCGCCGAAACCACCGATAACCAGTCGGCCTACTGGGTATTGTTGCCCTGCTATGCCTTTATTCTTTTCTACGCCCTCAAAGGGCACAAGATGCGGCGCTGGAAGTCCTGAGCCCCGCTTTCCGCTTCCTCTGCTTGGCCGGCGCGCCCCTGGCGCCCGGTCATTTTTTATGAGGCCTGGTCTATGCCGAAACAACGTTTCCTCTCTCTGGATGTGATGCGCGGGCTGACGCTGGCGCTGATGATTCTGGTCAACACCCCCGGTTCCTGGAGCGCGGTCTACGCGCCTTTGTTGCATGCCCAATGGCACGGTGCCACGCCGACGGATTACATTTTTCCGTTTTTTCTGTTTATCGTCGGCTCCGCGCTGTTTTTCTCCAGCCGCTCCCGCACGGACGCGTCGGTAGCGGCCCGACTACTCAATATAGTAAGGCGAAGTGCACTCATTTTTTTGATTGGTGTGTTGTTGAATGCCTTTCCGTTCACGGGCAGCTTCGCCGAGTTACGCATCCCCGGAGTACTCCAACGCATTGCGCTGGCGTATCTGTTGGCCGCCCCCATCGCCCTGTTTATACCGGGGCTATGGCGTGCCGTCATTATGGCGGGCTTGTTGTTGGGGTATTGGGCGCTGTTGCAGCTGGGGCAGGAGCCCTACGGTGTGGCAGGCAATGTCGTGCGGCAACTGGACCTGTGGGTATTCGGCCCGGAACATATTTGGCAGGGCAAGGGTCTGGCGTTTGATCCAGAAGGGTTGTTGTCGACATTGCCGTCGGTAGTGACGGCGCTGCTGGGCTTTGAAACCACGCGAGTGCTGTGCACCGTTGCCCCCAGGCGACGGGCGTTGGTGCAACTGTCCGTGGCGGGTGCGGTTCTGGTGGGGGTGGCGCTTCTGTGGCACCCCTGGTTTCCGGTCAATAAATATCTTTGGACCAGTTCGTTTGTGTTGCTGACAGGCGGCGCCGCCATTCTGTGCCTGGTTGCTCTGGTGTTGTTGGAGTCCGTGGCCGGGGTTCAACCGCTGTATCGCGCCTGCGCCATGCTTGGGAAAAATCCATTGTTTATCTACGTGCTGTCGATTCTCTGGGCGAAAACCCTGTCCCTGGTTCCGCTGGGAGATACCTCGGCTTACCAGTGGAGTTACGCGTTCCTGGCGGATTTTCTCAGTGCCAAGAATGCCTCGCTGCTGTTTGCGTTGATAACGGTTGCGCTGATGTGGCTGGTCGCCTGGTGGCTGGATCGAAAGCGGATTGTCATCTCAATCTGACGGACATAAAAAAGCCGCGAGTCCACAAGGGGCTCGCGGCACAAGCGGCGCGTCAGGCCAAAAAAACTTATTGCCCGGTGGTCTCCTCCTGGGAGGCCGTCTCCTCGTCGGTCGGTAGCTGATCGACCGTGAAGTTCACTTCGGTGGTCATATCGGCTTCGATCTCGGTGTTGCTGGTTCCGATAAAGGTCAATTCGTCTACCACCTCGGGATCGTCGCTGTCGGCACCACAGGTGTAGGCCAGGGTATAGTCCCCCGCTTCCAGGAAGCCCGCCTCGTATTCGTAGCCGCCGTCAACCTGCGCGACCAGAGCGGTCGTGAGGGGGTCGGTGTCTGCGCCGGATACGTCGGCCACAGTGGCGTCTGCCCCGGAGTAGATATACACCGCGCCGTATTCGTTGGCGGGGTCGGCGCACTGGTCGGTCAGCACTTCGGCGTCGACGCTACCCGCCAGGGTGCCTACCACGGTGTTGTCGATCAGACGCAGGGCCGGCTTGAGCATTGCGCCGGCTTGCCCGCCTGGCAGCACAACGGATTTGCGCAGGTCGAAGTCGATGGTGATATTGGTATTTCCGCCGGCCGCTACCGTGAAGCCACTAACCAGCTTCAGGCCGGTCTGGCTACCGCTGGGAACGCGCAGTTCCAGTTGATTACCGGTATCGAGCTCAATGTAGGAATCCAGCACGCCATCGTGCTCCGCATTGACGTGAAGCCGGACCCACTCGTATTCACCGGCAGGTACTTCTTCATCCGTTACGAGCGCTTCGGACAAGCTGCCCTGCAGGCTCAGCAGGTCGATGGAGGCGTTTTCCTCAAGGGTGAACTCGATGGCTTCGCCGTCGGCCGGTTTGATGGAAACCGCTGAAAATTCCACGATGACGTGGTTGGCCGCATCGATGGGCGCGTCGGTGACAGCGACGCTGAGGCGCCCCGTGTCGCTGTCGGGGCCGGAGGCGTTGTCGCTTGAACTGCCACCGCAGGCGGCCAGGGTCATGGCGGAAGCGCCAATGAGTGCTTGCAAATAGTGCTTTTTGAAAGGACGCATAACTTCTATCTCTCCGTTGTTGCCGAACCAAGCAAGAAAGAGCGATGAGCTCGGACGAGTTCGGTTAGGCGGTTTGGTCCGCAACGCTCCGAGGCATTGCTGGAGGGAGGTTGGTTCCCATGTCGCTATATTTGACACTATAGTCCCAAAAATAGTTTTGTAAACACCGAAACCGGTATTTTCCGGAAAATTTTGACGCTACAATCCCAACATGAGCGATAGAACCCAGACGGCGCTCGCCAGAGCCCTGTACAAGATGTTGCGTCCCATGGTGCGGTTACTGCTGCGCCATGGCGTCTCCTATCGCTCGTTTGCCGACATTGCCCGCCATGTCTATGTCGACACCGCCCGCGAGGACTTTGCCATCCCCGGCCGAAAGCAGAGTCTGTCGCGGATGGCGGTACTGACCGGTATCAACCGCAAAGACATCGCCAAGCTGCAGGAACGGCCCCATCCG
The DNA here is from genome assembly GCF_000423345.1 of Marinimicrobium agarilyticum DSM 16975. Classification (GTDB taxonomy): domain Bacteria; phylum Pseudomonadota; class Gammaproteobacteria; order Pseudomonadales; family Cellvibrionaceae; genus Marinimicrobium; species Marinimicrobium agarilyticum. Next base: position 40,562 of record NZ_AUHU01000016.1, on the reverse strand, counting down.
CTCTCCGACGCCCCCAATGAGCAACCGACGCCCACCGCGCGGGTCATAACGGCCTGGTTGAATGACGTGCGTTTCCACTCGGCGAATGGGGAGCCGGCCGCGCTTCCGATTGAGACCCAGGGGAGTGAACCGTCCTTTGCGGGCCTGGTGCACCAGTACAGTCACGATGTACCGGTGCGGGCCCTGCTCGATGAGCTGGAACGGATCAACGCCGTGACCCGAGACGGGGAAACGGTGGCGTTGCTTGCCCGGGGTTACATTCCCGTGGAAGATATGCAGGAGAACATCCGAATATTCGGCACCGCTGCGGCGGACCTGATGCGCACCATGGACCACAATATTGCCAAAGAAGACCCGGGCCCCTTTATCCAGCGCACGGTCTCCTATACTCATATCCCCGAGGCGCTGTTGGCACAGATACGCCAGCGCAGCGCCCGGGAAGGGCAGGAATTTCTGCTAAAGGTGAATGACTGGCTGGCCGATTGTGACCGGGAGGAGCGGCCGGAGCTGAACCCCTCCGAAACGGAGAACTCCGCCACGGTCAGAGCGGGGATCGGGCTCTACTACTTTGAAGAACGCGGCGAAGCAACGCGCGGGGAAGATTCATGAAAACAGTCAAATATATTGCGACACCGCTGCTGGCAATCCTTCTGGGGGGGTGTCTGAGCGACAGCGATTCGACGGCCGGCATCGAGGGCACGGGCAGCCCGGCCACCGTCGTTAGCGGAAGCGTCACGGCCTACGGCAGCATTTACGTCAATGGCCTCCATGTTGAGATCGACACGGCGGAGGTTTCAGTGAATGGCGAGCCGGGTGCCGTGGAGGATATCCAACTGGGCATGGTGGTTGAGGTCGAGTTGGCTGAACTGGACGGTGATCAGGCGCTGGCCGACGAAGTCCGGTACACTCGCCTGCTGCAAGGATCGATCAATACCGTTTCCGAAGCCAGCGACGTGCGTAAGGTGTTGACGGTGTTGGGCCAGACGGTGGTTGTCTACGACGATATTCAGTTTGATGGCGTTGCGTTTGAGGCTTTGTCCGACGGGGTCGGCATTGATGTCAGCGGCCATCTTGGCGACAGCGGACACTTGATCGCCTCCCGCGTCAGTGCCGTGGAAACCGTGACGCCCGACGTTGTGGGAACCGTAAAGTCACTGGATGCCCAGGCGCAACGCTTTCGGATCAATGACCTCTGGGTGAGCTTTGCGGGTTCGGAGGTCATCGGCGGTGATTTGGCCGAGGGTCTCAGGGTACGGGTAACCGGTGGCGCGCTCGCGCAAGGTGAACTCGCCGCCGAAACGGTCGCGATCCTCCCTCGGTCGGCGCCTGAAGACGGTTCCACGCTCTTTCAGGAAGGCGTGATCGGCCGTTTTGCGTCCTTGAGCGACTTTGAGGTCGCCGGCGTTCGCGTGAATGCGTCCGAGGCGGATCGGAAAGGCGGCACTGAGGCCCTGGCCAGCGGTGTCCGGGTTGCCGTGGAGGGACGCCTCGTAGAGGGCGTACTGATGGCCGAACAGCTTCGGGTGTTGCGCCACGGGGTTAACCGCATTCGCACCGAAGTGGGGGCCGTCGATGAGCAGGCGGGGGTGTTGACCCTGATGGGTACGTCTTACCACGTGAGCGAGCTCACGGCCTTTGAAGATGTGGCAGACGGGCTGGGGAACCGCAACGGGCTCAACCTCTCGCAATTGCGGGCGGGGGATGCGGTGGAAGTGTTCGCGTTCTACCGTGGCGATAAGTTGGTGGTGACCCGCGTCAAGCGTTTGGACCCGAGCGAACAAACGGTCGAGATCCGAGGGCCGGTGACGGCCATCCACCCGGAGACTCAAAGCATTCGGGTGACCGGCGTGACGGTCTGGCTGGAAGGGGCGCAGGGGGCAGAGCTTCTCGCCGACCTCAGTCGCGGTGACCAGGTTCAGGTAGAAGGTGAGCTGACTGGTCAGCAGCAGCTGGAGGCCAGTTCGTTGCGGTTGTCGGAACTGCCGGGTGATGTCAAAGGTGGTTGCCCGGACTTTGTCCCGCAGTGTGGCGGCAAGCCGGACATTGGCGTCGGTAGTGGCGGCCCCGAGGCGCGGGGCCCGACCCTTCGATTCTAAAGCGGCTGGCGCGCACCATCGATCCAGCTGGCGCGTAAATTTAGGTTCTCATCCACGGCGAGCAGGCTGGCCCGAAACCCCGGCGCCAGCCGGCCCAGCTCCTGCTCCAATCCGAGCATCTGGGCCGGGTAGAGGCTGGCCATCCGCAGCGCCTCGGCCAAGGGTAAACCCAGTTGGCTGACGCTGTTGCGCACCGCCGCCAGCATATCCAGGTCAGAGCCGGCCAGGGTGCCATCGGCGGTGGCACAGCGGCCGTTTTCCGCCCGGATCACTTCACCCTTGAGAGTGAACTGTTTGTCCTCGGCGCCCACGGTGGGCATGGCATCGGTCACCAGGACCATTTTGCCTCGGGCCTTGGCGGCAATGGCGACCTTCAATGTGGTGGCGTGGACGTGATAACCGTCGACTATCAAGCCGCACCAGCTGTTTTCATCTTCCAGAGCCGCTCCCACCACGCCGGGCTCCCGACTGGTCATGGGCGTCATGGCGTTGAACAGATGGGTAAAGCTGCGCACGCCTGCGGCCAGCGCCCTCCGGGTCTGCTCGTAGTCGGCGGCGGTGTGCCCGGCGGATACCATCACGCCGCGCTCGGTCAACTGGCGAATCATTTCCGGCGTGGTCCGCTCGGGGGCCAGCGTAACCAGGGTAAAGCCGGTTTCCAGTGAGCTCAGCAGCTCCACCGCTTCAGGCGTCAGGCGCCGGAATTTCTTGTCATCGTGCACGCCCTTGCGCTCGGGGTTGAGAAACGGCCCTTCCAGGTGGATACCCAGCACGCCGGGTACCTTTCGGGCCATCGCCTGGCGCACCGCCCCGATGGCACGCTCCACCACGTCCAGATCGTCACTGATCAGGGTCGGCAGAAAGCCGGTGGTGCCATAGTGGGCGTGGGCCCGGCCGATCTGTTCAAGCGCCTCCACGGTGGGGGCATCGTTGAACAGAACGCCGCCTCCGCCATTGACCTGAGTGTCGATCAGTCCGGGCACCAGCCGGGTTCCGGTGAGGTCGATGCGTTCCGCTTCGGCCGGAATTTCATTGTGGCCCACCAGTGCCCGGATACGGTCTCCCTCCATCAGCAGCGCCTGCCCTTCCAGCCACTGGTCGCCGGTGAACAGTTCGGCATTGATCAAAGCCTGTGTCATTGCGGTGCCTCTTGCGTGTTAGACGGTTTCGGTCACCTTGTTCAGGTGAGGCGGTTCATCGGGATGATACCCGCGGGCGATGGACAGTGCATTGGCCATTCGATAGAAACTCTGGATGGCGAGAATGGGCGCCACCACCGGGTGCGCCCCCCGAACCACTGGCAGGCTGTCGGTCTGTTCCGACTCGTCCGCTACCAGCACGCGGGCGCCGCGCTGGCGGAACTCGCTGACCAGCTCGTCGGTGCCGGCCTGGGTTTCATCCTGCTGGGAAATGACCAGCACCGGAAAGTCGCGCCCAACGATGGCCATAGGGCCGTGTTTGACTTCCGCCGCGCTGAACGCTTCCGCGTGCAGGCCACAGGTCTCCTTCAATTTCAGGGCCGCCTCCTGAGCGATGCCGAAGCCGAGCCCCCGGCCGATCACAAACAGATTATTGACCGGCTTGAAGGCTTCCACCGCTGCTGACCAGTCAAAGGTCCAGGCTTGGGCGAGGGCGTCGGGCAGGGTGTTCAACACCGCCTTGAGCCGACTGTTGTCGGCCCATTGGGCGACCAAGTGGAGAATGGCGGTCAGGCTGCCGATGTAGGACTTGGTCGCCGCGACGCTCAGTTCCTGCCCGGCCTGTAGGGGAATGACCAGATCGGCCATCTCGGCCAGGGGGGAGTCCTCCACATTGACGAAGGCGAGCGTCAGTGCCCCGGCGGCTTTGGCGTGCTCCACGTTGGCCAACAGGTCGGGGCTTTTGCCCGACTGGGAAATGGCGATATAGAGCACGTCGCTGAGCTGTTGGGGGCGACGGTAAACCGAGCCCACCGATGGCGCGGCGGAAGCCGTGAGTACACCGAGCTGGGTTTCGATCAGGTACTTGGCGTAGGTGGCGGCGTGGTCCGAGCTACCCCGGGCGCAGGTGACCACGGCGCGGGGCGAAAAGGCGCGCAAGCGTTCGGCGGCTTCCTGTACCCGGGCGGCGTTGGCGGTCAGCTGGCGGCTTACGACCTGAGCGGCCTCGGCGGCCTCGGCAAACATTCGGGTCTGTTCCGGCTGGGGCATGGTTACTCCTGTCATTCGACTCACTGTGGTGGCGTTCTCAAAAGGATGGGGGTGTCAGATTACCGCCTGACAACGTTGTCTTGTGGATGGTATTTTGCTCTGCTTTGGTGTGGATGTAAAGGGGCGGTGATAGCGGCCACTCGGGAAGAGAGGCGCACGGCGCTCGGTCAGGCGCCGCGCCGCCCTGGTGGGCAGGTGGAGTCGCGCACTATCAATTGCGGGTAGAAGCCTTCGCTTTCCGGTCCCTTGTCACCTTTGCGGTGGCGAATCTGCCGAATCAGCAGCTCGGTGGCGGTGCTGGCGATCGCCGCGTTGGGTTGCTGGGCCGTGGTGAGGTTGGGCCAGGCCTGACGGGAGAAGGGACTGTCCTCGAAACCGACGATGGACAGGTCCCGCGGGACATCCACGCCCTCAAGCCGCGCCGCGAAGAGCACGCCGGCGGCGATTTCGTCGTTACAGGCGAAAACCGCCGTGGGGTGTTCATCCCGGGCGAGCAGTTGGCGGGTGCGTTTGACCCCGGACTCAAAAGCGTACTCGCCTTTGAGAATCAGCCGGCTGTTGCTTTTGATCTGGTTGTCTTTCAGCGCTTGTTTATAGCCCGCCAGACGTTCGACGCTGGATTTGTGTTCCTCTTCACCGCCAAGAAAGGCGATATCCCGATGCCCCAGGTCGATCAGGTATTGGGTAATCCGGTAGGCGGCGGTCCGGTCGTCCACGAAGACGCAGGCGGACAACTCGTCCGGCGGCTGGGTGCCGGAAAGAATGCGCACAAAGCGGATCTTGCGGGCGGTAAGGGCGTCGAGCACCTCGGGCATTTCCGACATGGGGGGAGTGATTACCAGACCGCCCACCCGGCTGCGGTCCACCATGCCGAAAATTTCATCCAGCAGCTCGGGGGACTTGGCATCGCAGGGGTGGATCACCAGCTCGTAGTCCTGCCGGCGGCACTCGTTCAGAATCCCCCGCTGCATCTCGATGACGTAGTTGCTGTTGGGGTTGTCGTAGATAAAACCGATCGAAGACGCCGCGCCGCGCAGTACCCGCGCGGAAAGGTTGGGCTGGTAGTTCAGCTCCTTGATGGCCTTCCAGACCTTGTCCTGCAACTCCTGGCCTACTGTACTTTCGCGATTGATCACTCGGGAGACGGTCTTGAAGGACACGCCGGCCCGTTTGGCCACGTCTTTGATTGTTGGGTTCATCGCCGCTCGGCCCACTCGTTGGGGTGTCAATGGGGGTGACTAAAGCCGGCACTATACCATAGTGAATCTAGGGGCCGAGCGGTTGGGCGCCCGTGGCTCAGTCGACGTCGGCGGGCTGAGCGGACCAGTGTAAAACAAAGCGGGCTCCGCCGCTTTGAGCGGCATCCACCAGCACTTCCCCCTGGTGCCAGTTCATCACCCGCTGAACGATAGCCAGCCCCAGACCGAAACCCGCCGTGTGGTGTTCCGGCGCCTCGCGCAGGCGAACGAAGGATTCAAAAATGCGCTGCCGCTCCTCAGCGGGAATGCCGGGCCCGTCATCGTCCACGGTCACCCGGAAATCACCGTCGTGGGCTTCCAGAGTGATATCGATTCGGCGGTGGGCGTAGCGCAAGGCGTTCTGGATCAGGTTCTGCAGCGCGCGTTCCATCAGGGACCAGTCACACACCACCGGTTGAGTCAGTCCTTCCGGGTGGAGATAGAGCTGGGGCGGTTGGGTCAGGTGACCACTCAGGCGTTGCCAGAGGTCGTGGACCAGCGCCGGCATGTCGCCGGGGGTGAGAAACAGGTCGGGCTGCTGCTCGAAGCGTGCGTAGTGCAGCAACTGGTTAACGAGTTGATCCATCTCCGCCACGTCGGCTCGCACGCTCTGGAGTTTGCGTTGCAGGTTGTCCGGGTCACCACTGGCCTCCGCTATTTCCAGCGCAAACTTCATGCGGGCCAGCGGGGTGCGCAGCTCGTGGGAGACGGCATGCGTCATTTCTTTTTGCGAACGTAACAGCTCCCGAATACGCAGTGCCATCTGGTTAAACGCCTGCCCGAGACGGTTGGCCGCGGAGTGGCCGCTCAGCGTCACCAACGGCGCCTCGGGATTGCGTCCCAGGGCCTGGGCGTGTTCCTCCAAACGACCCAAGTCTCGGGTCAGGGGCCAGAGCCAGAAGAACACCACCGCCGCCAATGCACCGTAAAAAACGACCGAGAGGAACGATTCGAAGCGACGGGTCGCCTCCGGAGTGACTTCTCCGAGCACGATGACGTAGGGCGCCCGCTCGAGTTTGCGGTAGTGGTAGAGGTTGCCGTCCGCGTCTTCGAACGACAGTGCTTCGTCGGCGCGCAGGCGCTCTTTGATGGGGTCGCCGGAGATGTCCTCCAAAGGCACCAGCCGCACGTCAGCCAGGCCCTGCCGGGCGATTTGATGCACCAGTGCCTGGGTGTCGGACAAAGGGCGGTCGGCGCTGGCCAGGTGGAGGACTTCGGTGAGCGTCGCGCCAGGAGGGTGTGACTCCTGGTCGGACTGATAGGTATTCCAAAGCTGATCCAGCGCCCAGCCGAACCCCACGAGGGCCAGGACAATCAGTAAATAGAGCGACAGGAAGGCCCGTTTCAAGCGTCGCCCCAGGCGTCGGCAATGAACAGGTAGCCCCGGCCCCAAATGGTTTTTATCCGGGTGGGGTTGTCCGGGTTGTCGCCCAGTTTTTTACGTAACTGGGAGACCCGTACATCGATGGTCCGGTCCATACCATCGTACGGGCGGCCGTAGAGTTCGCGAAACAGGAAGTCTCGGCCGACCACATCGCCAGCGCGCTGGGCCAATAACCAGAGCAGGTCGAACTCATGGCTGGAGAGTTTGACCGGCTCGCCTTCCAGTTGAACGCTGCGAGAGCCACTGTGAATGTCGAGTGAGCCGAAGCTCAGCGTCTGTGGCGCGTTGGGGGCATTGGGTTCGACCCGCCGCAGCAGAGCGCGGATGCGGGCCAACAGGATTCTGGGTTCGGCGGGTTTGATCACATAATCGTCGGCGCCGAACTCTAGCCCGAGAATCTGGTCCGCATCTTCGTTGCGGGCAGTGAGCATCATAATGGGGCCATTGAAGGCCGGGCGCAGTTCGCGGCAAAGGGTCAGCCCGTCTTTGCCCGGCAGCATGATATCCAGAATCAGCAGATCCGGCCTTAACTGACGGACCCGCTCGGGAACGCGGTCGCCCCGGTCTTCAATGGCAACCTGGAAGCCGTTGTCGACCAGGTAATCGCGCACCAGGTGGGCCAGGCGACGATCATCTTCGGCGAGCAGTATCTGTTGCATAGGGCGTCCGGGCTCGGGGTTGTGGTTTCCGGGTCAGAAAAAATTCCAAGGCTTGCGGCGGCGCGAGCGGAACTCGGTGTACTCGCGGATGACCTCAAACAGCTCGCTGGCCAGGAGTTCACCATCGAGGGTCCGGCGCAACTGAAAGGTCAGGCTTTCATCGGTTTCGGCCCGGTAGCGATACTGGCCCTGGCGGTCTTTTTCCCAGCAGGCGAGTGGCTCGTTCTCCCGGTCGACGAACAGACACAGGGCCTGAGTCTGGCCGGCAGCCTGCCACTCAATGGTCACCCGCTCTTCACAGCGGGATTGGTCGGCGGCCAGGGCGCAGACGCTGGGTGTCAGATCCATCTCCGCCTCGGCGGCTGCACAACCGGCGGCCGCAAGGACGCCGGCCAGCATCAGAAAGGGCTGGCCGGCGACGCGTCTTGTTGTTCGATACCTCAGTTGCCCGAGTTTAAAAATGGTACACGCCCCCGAAAAATATCTGTATCACCTGCTTACGGTCGATCAGGGGGCTGTGGCGGATGGCCTCGCTCAAGTGTTCGTACTGAACGCTGCCTAGCCAGCGCCAGTGTTCTCCGGCCGGTCGTGTCCAGCTCAGGCGCACAAACGGTGAAGTGCCGCTGTCGGGCCGATAAGCGGGCCGGCCAGTGCCGGATTCCCCCTGGGTGACGCCGTAATAGTATTCCATCACTTCGGCGCTTTTCCAGTTAAACCCGACGCTCATCCCCAAATGGTGCTCTCGTGCCTGGGTGGCGGTGCTGACGGCGAAGCGCAGCTCCTGACCGTCATGGACGTTGCTGGCATCGGACAAGGCTTGTAGCTGCCACTCGAACCGTCCCATTTGACCCGAGGTTTCCACGCCGGCCAGGGCGGCGATATTGCGCTCCCGCAGTTTCGGCAAATGGCTTTGCCTGGGCGCTTCGGTAGGGCCCTCGTCACTGCTGTCCTCCACGGGGCCGAAGCCAGCGTCACCATCATTGGCGGCGTCGCCCTCGCCGGGAGCGGCGGGGGCCTTGTTGAAACCACTTTCCAGCGTTCCCAGGCCTCCGTCCAGAACAAAGCGGCCCCAGCTGTCTTCGAAAAAGTAGAGGCCATCGCCCCCGACGGTGACCAGGGCATTCAGCATCCAGTCCGGGCGATCGACCAGGGTGTAGCCCAGGTCCAGATTGTCGAGAAAGAACCGTTTGCCGTAGTAGGTGATCTGGGGGATCAATACCAGCGGGATGTCATCCGCGGCGGCAATCGGGTTGGTGCGTACACCGGCACCGACGGCGATCTGAAACTCCCAGGTGCCGGTTGCCACACACCGTTCGTTGGCCTCGGTACAGCCACTCGAAGCGGTGGCGCCCAGCGGCTGATGCCACAGCGCGAACGCCAGGCATGCCGCCAGTGCTCCGCGGGTCGGGTGTCGTAATCGAGTCAACAGCGTATAGGGCATGATCAAAGGGTCATTTTCAATTGGGCGTCAATCAAGAGGGCGCGTCCATTGTCACCGGTCGTTGTTGGTATTGTGCCGCCTATCGAGCCACAAAGCCGTCACGGCTTTGTGAGAGTCTGTAAAAACCTGTAAACCGCGCCACGGTGAGCCGCTCGCCGCAGGTTACAGAAACTTACACTCTTTCGCAGATGCGCAACAGAAGTGACGGCACCGGCGCGTTAGAGTGGAGGAATGATGACATAAACCCGCGTGTCTGGACACCAAACCCCGGTGTCTGGACGCCCACTCTCCGGAGGATGGACTCGTGATGCTCAGCCGGTTTCCCTTGGCGCTTTCGTTAACCTGCCTTTCCATACTGTTACTGTCGGCTTGTGGTGGCTCCAGTGGCGGCTCCGAACCTCGTGGCCGTGAAGATATCGACTACAGCAACCTGCGCTGGGATGACCCGGCTCTGGAACCTCTGACGAACGAGCACGAGGCCGCGATGGTGGCCGAGTATTTGCGTAACGGGGTGCGGCTGCGTGTGGGCGCCGGGTACGGCTTTGAGCCGGAGGGGGAAAATACGGCGGATAACAGCGGTTCACCGATGCCCGGCGGCGCCGATGATGATGGCTACTCCCAGACCAATGTTCACGTCAAAGGTGTGGATGAGGCGGACCGGCTCAAATACGATGGCCGCCACCTGTTTGTGGCCGAGTCGCCGCAGTACTCTCTCGACCACTTTCTCGATCAGTCAGATGTGAACTTGGGGGTAGCTGATTCGGTGGCCCCGCCGGAGCCTCAGCAGACGCTCAGTATTTACCGCACTCAACCCCAGCAGGCGAATGCCCAGCCGTTGGCTCAATATGACTTTATGCGCGACCAGGACAGTCCTCTGGTTCTTTCACAGTTGTATCTGGAAAAAGATGAAAATGGCGTGGCCGAGTCGGTCCTCGCATTGAGTGACAGCCGAATGGCCTACGGCGGCTGGGGGTGGGGTACCATGCCCGAGCTCGCGTTGTACCAGGGCCGGGCCCGGGTGGAGTGGGTTGATGTCACCTCGCCTGCCAATCCTGTGCTATCGGGGTCGTTGGACATTGAAGGCACTCTTCTCAACAGCCGCAAGGTGGGCAGTGTTCTCTATCTGGTTTCCCGGACGAGCCCAGCGGTGGCTGAGTTGGAGTATTCCGCCAGTGACGGCGACACTCAAGCGCGCAACGAGCGCCTGATTCAGAGCGCGCCGCTTGAGAGTCTGCTTCCGGGATATCGAGTAGATGGCGGCGAACGCCGGCCTCTGGTGACCGAAGGCGAGTGTTACCTGCCGCAAGCGCTCGAACCGGATGAAGGTTATTCCGATATCGTCACCGTCAGCGCGTTTGACGCCAATACCCGTGAACGCCTGGGAGCGGTGTGTGTGAATGCGCGGCTTACCGGTGTGTATATGTCGCTTGAAAACGTGTATCTGGCGGCGGAAGGCGGTAGTTGGAACGAGCGTAAAACCGCTCTGCACAAATTTGCAGCAAACGATGGCGCGATTGAATACCGCGGCACCGGTTTGGTGCCGGGCGGTTTGGGCAATACGGACCCGGCCTTCCGTATGGATGAAAAAGATGGCTTTTTGCGCGTGGTCACCACGGCCTGGGAGCAAACCGGCGACTTGGTCCACTCTCTGCATGTTCTTCACGAGAACGAGGAGGCCGCGGGAGAGCTTGCGGTCGTGGCGCGTTTGCCCAATGAGAGCCGCCCCGCGCCGATTGGTAAGCCCGGCGAGAATATCTACGCGGTACGCTTTCTTGGAGAGCGGGCCTATGTCGTCACCTTTGAGCAGGTGGATCCGTTGTACGTGATTGATGTGGGTGACCCTCTGGCGCCCAAAGTCCTGGGAGAGTTGGAAATTCCCGGCGTTTCGGATTATCTCCACCCGATTGACGGTGATTACCTGGTCTCCGTGGGCCGCTCAGCCACGGAGGACGGCTGGATGACCGGCCTGAAAGTGGAACTTTTTGATGTCCGGGACGATCAGAACCCCTTGAGTGTTGCGGCGATCGAGATCGGTGGCCGGCACTCCTGGAGCGAGGCGTTGCACGATTTACGGGCGTTCAATTTTATTCGCACCAGTGACGACGAGTTACGCTTTACGATTCCGGCCTCCCGCTACGATGAATGGGAATGGCAGGACTCCGGTTTACATTTGTTCTCTGTGAATGGGATCAGCACAGCACAGGCGCAACTGGAAGCGGCTGGCGCGTTGGTTGCCGAAAGCGCCGACCGGGATGGCTATGAGTACCCACGACTCAGTGGCAGTGATCGTAGCCGTATTCATGGCGAAGCGGTGTATTACCTGCACGGCGACCAGGTTTGGGCGCGGTTCTGGGGCGATGCCCAGTCCGCCAACGGACCCTTCACGTTCTGATGTTTCACGCGCTTGTGCCTATTCGAGTTCATGAAGCGTTGGCGACCCGCAACGCTTCTCTGCTCACTGAAGATTTAATGCAAAGGAGTCGCATTTAATGCAAACCTTCATGATTTCGATGAATATCGCCTCCAACGGCGATGCCCCTGAGCCTCAGACGCTGCTGGAACTTCGTCGCAAGGTGCGAGACTGGTCCTACAGTGCTGAATCGGAACTGGTCTACCACCGCCAGTTATGGCAGCTCAGCGGGTTTGACAGTTACCAGTTTACGCTGAGCCGACGCGGGGGCGGTCTCCCGGCGGCGGACATCCGCGTCCGGGTGAGTGAAGGGCAAGTGGTCAGCGCCCACCACCTGGAAACCGGTGCGCCGGTCATCACCGGTGATGCCATCGGCACCGTCGAGGACTATTTCTGGGAGCTGGAGCAGGCTCTCCGGCAGGAGGGGGGGCAGGTTCGAGTTGAATATCACTCTCTGTACGGCTACCCCCTGAGCTTTTGCGTGAGCGAGTCCCTGCTCGGGCAGTCGGAGCACCGTCAGCTCGCCTGATGCCTGTGTGTAAAATGCTATAATGGGGATACGAGCTGGCATTAATGGTGCCGGCACTGCGCTGCGCAGGAGGTGTTCCCATGAGCCTTCGCTGTATGTCGCTGGCCATCGTGGCTGGCGCAATTCTCAACCTGAATGCCTGCACTCGCCTGGAACCGCTTCCAGAGTGGGTTCAGACACCCACGCCCCAAGAGCTGGACGAAGTCCTGTCCGGCGCGGTGTTATTTGACGCTCCAATTTCCGACTTCACCCTTCCGGACTATCCGCTCTTCGAGCTGACCCCTCAAATGCGCATGCTGGCCGAGGAGGTGGCACTGCAGCACCGCGGCGCCTCTGCTCGAGCCGAGGCCTTGCATCAGTTACTGCTCTCCTCGCCCATGACCGGTGGACTTGGTTTGCGTTATAGCGCCCTGGAGACCGCCACCGCCGGGGAAGCGTTTGAGGACCGCCGGATCAACTGCTTGAGCTTTACCCTGATATACGTCGCCATGGCGCGTCATATGGGTCTCAAGGCTGAGGTCAATGATGTTCAGATTCCGCCGAGTTGGGATTTGCGCGACGACGAGACGTTTCTCCTGTTCCGCCACGTCAACGCCAAGGTGATGCTTCCCTTTGGTGACCAACTGGTGATCGATCTGGAAATGGAACGTTACAGCCCGATGTATGACCAAACCGTCATTGACGACCAGCGCGTGGCTGCGCAGTTTTACAATAACCGCGGAATGGAGCTGATCGCCAAAGGGCAGCGTCGCGAGGGTTTCCTGCATTTGCGCGAAGCATTGTCCCTGGACCCCCAACAGAGTTTTGTCTGGAATAACCTGGGCACCCTCTACAAACGTGAAGGGCATGAACGTCAGGCGGAGATTGCCTACCTGCAGGGGCTCGCACTGACGCCCTCCGACCTGACGCTGATGAGTAACCTCAACAGCCTGTACCAGGCGACCGGACAGGAACACAGAGCGGCTTACTTTTACCAGCGCGCCCGCGAGCACCGCAACAGTAACCCCTACTACCTGTATTCGCTGGCGCAGGAACAGTTGGCGGGAGGCAACCTGGTGGAAGCCGAACGTTACCTGAAAGCGGCAATGAACCAGGAAAGTCATGAGCCACGCTTCTACGCCCTGGCCGCAGAGATTTACGATCGCCGAGAGTTGCCGGAAAAGGCGGACGCGATGCGCGAGAAGGCGCAGCGTTGGAAGGAGGAGGTTTATCTGTAGCGGGAAAGAGGGCAAAAAAGAGGGGAGGCGGCGAACCGCCCACCCCCCAAGGCGTGGACACTGGCGTGTTAAAAGTCGTAACCGATGGAAAATTTGATATTGCGCGGCAGTATGTAACGACCATTGGCCGATACGCCCGCCGCCCGCGGATCCCCTTCGGTGAGCGCCAGCTCATCGGTGAGGTTGTCGATTGCCACCTGGAATTCCAGTTCATCGACATTGACGATGACGCCGAGATCAAACTTCTCATAGCTCTGGAGCTTGTTAATGTTGCCGTTGTCGCTGTAGCGGTCGCCGATCAGACTGACAGTACCGTAAACCACCGCTTCCACGTTGTTGGCAAACTGCAGATTGTAGCTCGGTGACAGCCGGAACTGCTGATCGGGCTGGCGCTGCACGGCGTTGCCGGCATCGTCTCCGCTTTTGATTTCCGTGTCCTGAATAGTGGCGTTGAGGGAGAGTTCAAAATCCCCAAAGTAGAGACTGCCGTCAAGCTCGACCCCCATGGCTTCGGTCCTGAGTCGAGAGAAATCGTTCAGCGCGACGTTCCCGAATGGTTGGCCTTTGGTGTCGTTGAAAAAGCCGGTGGCGTACAGCGAATAGTTATCTTGGGAGAGTTTGTAGCCGAGCTCATATTGTTCAACATCGATGATCAGGTCGGAGCCGTTGTTGAAATCGGCCCGAAAATCCCGATAGGCATCGAAGTCCGGAAACTTCACCCCGTCGTTGATGCGAAAGAAAACCCCGGAGTTGCTATTGAGTGACCAGTTGGCCGCGGCGGTGTAGGAGACGGCGTCTTCCTCGGTGTCCACGATAAGGTCGGGAATGCCATCGCGGGCACCGTCATCGACAGAGTATTGGGTTTCTCGAGTGACCACACGGACGCCGGCATCGAGGGTGAGGTCGCCGACGTAGGTTTCACCCGCCAGGTAGAAGGCGTCCTCTTGCGCTTCCCCGATCGCATCGACATCGTACTTGAAGCCGCAGGTGCTCTGACTAAAATCCTGGCAGGTGTCGTCGACACTGTCCGGGCTGATCATCAAACCGTCCTGTTCCAATTCATAGTACTTGGAGTTTCCGATGGACCAGGTTTCCGAGACTTCCCAGGTGGAGGTGTAATAGCCGAGGGTGACTTTCGCGCTGTCCCACTGTTTGGCCAGGCTCACATCATTACTGAAGGCTTGGATGTCTTTGCGCACTACCCAAGCGCCAAAGCGTTGGACCAGCGTGTTCGACGAAACGGCCTCGCCCGTGATGGTTTCGCCATCCGTTCCCCCATTTAGACTGCCCAGGGTGACGGCCGCGCCATCGGGCACAAAACCCAAGGTGTCAGCGTCGCCCTTGGTCAGGCTGAAGCGGTCGGTGAAGGACCAGCCATTGTCCAGATCCAACTCCACGGCACCACCGGTAATGCTGCCGTCCCAGCCGCGGCCTTCACCCATGTCTTCCATCTCCATGGTGATTTCACTGCCGCCGGCGCCATCGCTGCCGGAGTAGGGTACAAGCACATTGCGATTGCCTGGCCCGACTTGGGTGTAGGCGGCGTCCAGCCCCGTGGCGTTCCCCTCTCCGTCCTGAATGGCGACTGGCAGGTACCAGGTGCCATGGTCATCGGTGGCGCGGTGGTAGAGATTGATTTTGCCGTTGTCCAGCAGTTTGGTGAGATTGAGGGTGAATTGGTTACCTTCTTCCGCGTCGAACCCGGCTTCCCGAATCCCGGGGGAGGAGCTGACGTAGCCGCCGATCATGTAGTAGAGATCGTCGTCGAGCTCACCGCTGACCATGCCGTCCACGCGCTGGAGCCCGAAGTCGGAGGTGGAGTATTTGAGGGTGCCTTCGGTGTCAGGGCCGCCTTCTTTGAGGATGAAGTTGGTGGTCAGACCGACTTGGCCGTTGCTGTACACCGGATTCGGGCCGCCGCGCAGGGCTTCCATCCGCTCAATGGTTTCATCAATGCGAAACAGCGTCGAGTTTTCCAGGAAGGAAAGCGTGGGCGGAGGAAAGACTGGCATGCCATTGAGGGCTACCGTCACGAAGTCGGCATCGCCGCCGCTGGGGAAACCGCGGACGAAAATGTTGGCGCCCGACACACCACCGGAGCTTTCCACCCAGACCCCCGGCACGGTTTTGAGTAGGTCGGCGGTACTGCTGGGAGCCTTACGCTTGATGTCTTCCGCGCTCACCGTCGAGATCGCGAAGCTCGCATCCAGCTTACGCATGGCGGCGCCACCTGGGGTACCGGTCACGACCACCTCTTCAATGGCGGATCGGCTTTGAGCGGGTGAAGCGTTCTCCTGAGCCTGGGCAATGTTCTGAAAGGCGAGACAGGCAACCGGGGCATACCACAGCCAGTGGGGCTTGCGTCCGAGAGCAGAGAGCGTTCGGGCCAAGGGCTTTTGGGTCATCATGGTCATTCTCCTCCCCGCAAGGCGGGTGATTATTGTTAGACGTTGTTCAGGCACTGGTCGCTTCTTGGGCGCTTGCTCGGGTGTCTCTCGGCGTGGCGTCTCTCCTTGGAGAGGTGACCATCAGCACCGAGCATTTTCCTCAATGCTTGAATTTCAGCTTAGATGAGCAAACTCCTTTTTGCAATCGATTGCAAATTGTTTTTACAAACGATTTCATAATAAAAAGCAAAATCTCTTATAGCCTGTTGGTATGGTGTCGGTTACGTCTGGTGTTCAATCGCGCCGGTATCAGTTCGAGCGGTTCGCCGGGGCGGTAAAGTAGTCCGCCGGATCGAGTGCGGCCAGGGAGGGAACCACCCGGTCAGCTTCCCGTAGAACGATTGGATCACCCACGCCCAGCGCGTACATTCCTGCCCGTTTGAGGGCGGTTACTCCCGCAGCGGCATCTTCCACACCGATGCAGCGTGCCGGTGTGACTCCAAGTCCGCGTGCAGCCATCAGGAAAATTTCCGGATCGGGCTTAGGGTGGCGCACCAGAGCCGCATCCGCGATGGTGTGAAAGCGCCCGGCAATACCCAGCCCTTCCACGACTGCCTTGGCGTTTTTACTGGCCGATGCCAGCGCCAGGGGAATGCCCCAGGCCGCGAGCGTGTTCAACAGTGTCTCCGCGCCCGGGAGTAGATCCGCGGGCGTCAGCTGGTGGATCAACGTCTGGTAAAGACGGTTCTTCCTGTCGGCCAATCGCGCTTGTTCGTCGGTGGTGTATCGCCGGGCAGCGCCTTCCAGCACAATCGCGAGCGACGCCATCCGGTCCACGCCTTTGAGCCGGTTATCGGCATTGGGGGGAAGCTGAAAACCCTCTTCGCTCGCCAGCTGTATCCAGGCGGCAAAATGCAGGCGGGCGGTATCGGCAATCACCCCATCCAGATCAAAGATAGCAGCTGTATAGTCAGTCATGGAGGTTTCCTGCCAGCGAGAGTGAAATAGTGGCGTCGGGCTCACCGAGGGTGAGATTTCTGCCGCCGTGGCTGAATGCAAGGGGGGCTCCTTCGAGCAATTTGTACCGGACGTGTTGCTGATCAACAGCTAACTCCACAAGGCGACCGCGCACCTGAATCTTGAACCGATAGTGGGTCAGCCCTTTGGGCAGTGTCGGGCTGAACTGGAGCTGCCCCCTTTGCAGGCGCATGCCTGCAAAGCCCTGCACCATGCACAGCCAGGTGCCGCCCATGCAGGCGGTGTGAACCCCGTGCTGGGTGTTGTGGTGGTGGTTGTCGAGGTCCATTCGGGCCACCTGCTCGAAGTAATGGCGGGCTTTCTTGGTATAGCCCAGCTCATTGGCAAGAATGCTGTGCACGCAGGCCGACAGCGTGGAGTCGTGGGTGGTGAGCGGCTCGTAGAAATCAAAGTCTCGTTTTTTTTGCTCAAGGCTGAATTGCTCACCCAGTAGAAATAACGCCAGAACAGTATCGGCTTGCTTGCAGACCTGGTGGCGGTAAATCGTCAGTGGGTGGTAGTGCAGCAGCAACGGGTAATGGTCGGCCGGGGTGTTGGCGAAGTCCCAGCGGGGCTTGTCCAGAAAGCTGTCGTCCTGAAGGTGGATGCGTTGCGGCTCGTCGTAGGGCAGGTACATTTGATCGGCGGCTCGATGCCACTGGCTGATTTCCTCCGGGGTCAACGACAATTGCCGGAACAGTGAGGCCGCCTTGTCGGGCGCCTGTGCCTGCAGCCAATGGTAGAGCTCAACGGCGTAGCGCAGGTGTGCCTGTGCCATGGCGTTGGTGAAAAAGTTGTTGTTCACCAGAGCGGTGTATTCGTCTGGCCCGGTGACTTCATTGATGCAGAAGCGCCCGGCCTTGTTGGGGTTGAAGTGACCGATCGCCGGCCAAAGTCGAGCACTTTCGAATACCACCTCTGCGCCGTAGTCCCGCAAAAAGTCGTCGTCCCCGGTGGCGTCGTGGTAGTGGCGGATGGCATAAGCAATATCGGCGTTGATATGAAACTGGGCGGTGCCCGCGGGATAATAGGCGGAGCATTCCTCTCCGCCGATGGTACGCCACGCAAAAAGTGCGCCTGTGGGTATGGCGAGTTCCCGAGCTCGGGCGCGAGCGGAGTCGAGAATGCTGTGGCGGTACATCAGCAGGTTGCGTGCCAGGGCGGGCTGGGTGTAGAGGAAGAAGGGGAGGATGTAAATCTCACTGTCCCAGAAGTAATGCCCCTCGTAGCCGTGGCCGGTCAGGCCTTTGGCGGCGATGTTGGTACCTGGGGTGCGCCCGACGGACTGGAACAGATGGAAAAGGTTGAAGCGCAACCCCTGTTGCAGACTCGGGTCGCCGCCGATCTCGATATCCGAACCTTGCCAGAACGCGGTCATGGCGGCCTGTTGTTGCTCGGCGTACTGAGTGAACTCACGTTCCATGCAGGTGGCGAGGTGTTGGGTGAGGTCGGCGGCGGACACGGCTGTCGGTGTGTGACTGTCCGCGTAGAGAACATATTTGGTGAGCGTAACGGGCTGGTTGGGCTCGAGCGGAAGCTCGTACCGACAAGCGACCCGTAAACCCTCATCGCTTTTGACGGCGGTCGGAGACACGGGCGAAAGCGCATTTTCCGTGTCCTTACCCAGTTTCAGGGAGTGGCCGGCAACGGCGCTCAAGGCAAAGCCGGTGCTGCGTAATTGGAAGCCGAGGCTTAAACGGCTTCCGTTGGCTTGGTGCTCAAACGGCGCCAAGTCGGCCTGATTGATACCGGCGCCCACTCTCGGGTCCTCACTTTCGCCTGCTTCTATGGGAGAGGCATCCAGGGCGGATTCGATCGACAGGACACCACTGCCCTGCTCGAGGCTGAAACGGTAGTCCATCAGGACAAGTTGCCGGTCCACCAGAGAGACCAGGCGGCGACTCTCCAGGCGCAGCACGTGACCGTCAGGGGAGCGCCAGCGCAAGAGGCGGTAGAGTAATCCTTCGTCCATGGCCAGGGTGCGGCGGTGCTCAAGGACCTCTCCGTGATGAAGATCCACGGCCACGCCGTCAAGCTGCAGCCGAAGCTCATGGGGGAGAGCGGCGGCGGCAATCCGTTGGTTGTTTTTGGCGTAGCCGTAGGCCTTTTCGCCATAAGTGATTGGTTCAGAGTAGTAGACGCCGTTCAAATAGCAGCCGGTCTCGGCCGCGTGCCCCTCCAGCCCTTCATCCAGAGTGCCGCGCAGTCCGATATACCCGTTCCCCAGGGCGAACAGGGTGGCATTCAGGCCATAGCGGTCGGCACTGAAACCTTCTTCGACAATGTGCCAGGAAGCAGAGTGGCCACAGGACGAATCCCTTGGGCGATGGGGGGCGTGCTTATCGTGCTGCATGTTGCTATTACCTGCGTCGTAAAGTCCGGGCCGACCGGCTCCTGAAAGGGGACGACCCTCGTGTGGGGCGAGCCTTTCGATGAGTGTAGCACTTTTGCAATCGATTGCAATTGCGGAATTTGCTGCTAATATTAAAGGCATGACAAGGCGTCAGTTCGCCAGACGGCGCGCTGACGCAGCCTGGAGGGTCGGCGACCACCGGCGTCAACCCGAAAACCAATGAGCGCCAACGCCGGCGCGGTAAGGGTCGATAACAATGAATAAGCGACTGATTATTGTAGTGCTGATGTTGAATTACTTTCTGTTCGGCCTGTTGCTGAACAGCGTCGGGGTGGTGATTCTCCAGTCGATCAACAGTTTTGGGGTCACCAAGGAGAGTGCTGCCCTGCTGGAAGGCTTCAAGGACATTCCGATCGCGGTGGTTTCTTTCCTGGTTGCCTCGTTTCTGCCCCGCCTGGGGTATCGCCGTGCCATGATGATAGGCTTGGCGGTGGTGCTGGTGGCGTGCCTGTCTATGCCGTTGATCGGCACTTTCGGTGCCACCAAAATGCTGTTCCTGGCCATTGGCTCCTCCTTTGCTCTCATTAAAGTGTCCGTCTATGCCAGCGTGGGCATATTGGCACCGGCCAAGCAGGATCATGCGGGCCTGATGAATGCCGTGGAAGGGGTGTTTATGCTCGGTGTGCTCTCCGGCTATTGGGTGTTCAGCTGGTTTATCGACTCGTCCGACCCGAAGAGTCTTCACTGGTTGAATACCTACTGGTTACTGGCGGGCATCTGCCTGTTTAACCTGGTGGTGATGGCGTTCATCCGCTTCGGTGAGGGGGCGGTCAGGCCAGCGGCCGGTAATATGGGGAAAGACTTTTTGGCCATGCTCCGGCTGACGGCCCGACCGTTGGTGTACATCTTCGTGGTATCGGTGTTTCTCTATGTATTGATCGAGCAGGGCATCGGCACTTGGTTGCCGACCTTCAACAATGAAGTGTTGAACCTGCCCAGCGCTATCAGCGTTCAGGTGACGAGCATTTTTGCCCTGTGCCTGGCTGTCGGTCGTCTGGGCGCGGGGGTTCTGTTAAAGGGGATACACTGGTACCGGTTGTTGACGGGCTGTGTGATCGCGATGGGGGCATTAGTGCTCTTGACACTACCGCTGTCCTATAACGTCGAGGTGAACGAGAATGTGCACTGGTTTAACCTCCCAGTCGCCGCGTATATTTTCCCGCTGATCGGATTGTTTATGGCTCCCATCTACCCGGCAATGAGTTCGGTGGTGTTGAGTTCGCTCCCGCTTCATCAGCAATCATCCATGGCGGGGTTGATTATTATTTTCTCAGCATTGGGGGGCACCACAGGCTCTATGTTGACCGGTTATGTCTTTGGTCAGTTTACCGGGCAGGCGGCCTTCTATATGGCGTTGGTCCCGATGGCGCTGATTCTCCTGCTTTTGTTTGGCCTCAAACGGGAGAGTGAGCGTGCGACGGCTTCATAGTGCGGGTATACAAACCTCCGGTCGGTCCTTAAGATAGCTGTAATGACCTTTGATTGGGCATGTCCGCCCAAAATGACCGGAACCGACTCCATGTCTCGAAAGCCCAGTGACCCTGTCTCTATTGCCGATATCGCTCGTCGGGCCGGCGTTTCCGAGTCCACGGTCTCGCGCGCGCTCAACAATAACCCCGCGGTTAATATCAAAACTCGTGAGCGCGTCCAGGCTCTTGCCCGGGAAATGAACTACAAGGTTAATACCGGGGCACGTAACCTGCGTCTGCAGAAAACCCATACCATTGCGCTGGTGATCAACGCGGAATCGGTTGATGGCCAGACGTTTTCCGACCCGTTCATGATGGACATGATTGGCGCTATTGCCGATGAGCTGAATGAGCACCACTACAGTCTGCTGTTCTCAAGCAGTGCGGTCGGCCCGGAAGACTGGCATGCCCACCTGCTGGGCGCCCGGCGCGCCGATGGCGTCATTGTGATCGGGCAGGGTCGAGACGACACGCCTTTGAGACAACTGCAGAGGGCGGGGGATGCCGTCGTGGTCTGGGGGGCGCGCGAGCCTCAGGCGAACTATTGCATCGTGGGGAGTGATAACTACATGGGCGGCCAGTTGGCCACCCGCCACCTGATCAACTGTGGACGCTCCAGGATGTTATTTCTCGGTGATATTGCTCACTCGGAAATCGAGGGCCGCTTTCGCGGTTACTACGATGCCTTGTCCGAGGCAGGCCTGTCGGCGAATGAGCACCACGTGAAAGCCGCGTTTTCCATTGAGTCCGGTTATCAGCATGTGCTTGAGCTTATGGATGAGAAGGTGGTTTTTGATGGGGTCTTTGCGGCCAGTGACAATATCGCCATGGGGGCCATCAAGGCATTGCAGGAGCGGGGCATGAGAGTGCCGGAGGACGTGTCAGTGGTCGGTTTTGACGATATTCCCGTGGCGCCCTATTTCAATCCGCCGCTGAGCACGGTTCGCCAGGATGTTCATCGGGGCGGCCGGCTGTTGGTGCAAAAAGTGATGGCCTTGGTAAAAGGCCAGCCGGTGACCTCGGAGGTGCTGAAAACGGAGTTGGTGGTTCGCTCCTCCTCTTAGGGTAATGGTTCCGGTCGTTGAGTTCTCGGCAGGCTGACACAACAACGGCGCCTCCAGGGCGCCGTTGCTGTGTGCGGGACTTGAAGGTTCGATTATTGAACAATCAGCTCCACGCGACGGTTCTGGGAGTAGGCACGTTCGGTGCTGCCCTGAACGGCCGGACGCTCTTCACCGTAGCTGACGGTTTCGATGCGGCTGGCGGGAACACCCTGGAGTACCAGGAAGTCACGCACGGCCTTCGCACGACGCTCGCCCAGGCCCATGTTGTACTCGCGTGTACCGCGCTCGTCAGCATGACCTTCCAGACGGACATCATCACCGCTTTCCTTCAGGCGCTCGGCGTGAGCAACCAGAGTGGCGCGCGCGTCGGGCTTAAGGGTGGACTTGTCAAAGTCGAAGTAGAAGGTGGTATCCAGCTCCGGCATCGGCTCGGGTTCCGGTGCCGGTTCGGGCTCCGGTGCCGGTTCGGTCATGGTGGGCTCTTCAGTAGGCTCTTCCTGGGTGGAAGTAGAGCTACAGCCTACCAGTACACCTGTTGCTGCGATAAGAATCAAAAAGCTCTTCAAAAAGTTGTTCATCTTTATCTCCCGATTTGGTGAACAGAAGTGTATTCCATAAAAAAACAGGGTCGTGCGGTAAAGCTATGGAGTCCGTAACAGCACGTTCGTTCCGTAATAGCGATTCCCGAAACAACTAGAAGGCGAGAGTTTTGCCCAGCCCAGTGCCCAAGGATTTAGGAACCTGCGTCAAGATTAAGCGTTAGGCGCGGTAGAGGCAAGTCCCCGCGCTAAAAATTGTGGCATGGTTAACCTTTACTCTGGGGCCTCAGAGCGTCTTGAACACCTCGCGAGCGGCTGAGAGCGTTCGCTCAATATCGTTTTCGGTGTGGGCTGCGGACATGAACCCCGCTTCGAAGGAGGCCGGGGCAAGGTAAACCCCATGCTCGAGCATGCCGTGGAAAAAGCGGTTGAAGCGTTCGCCGTTGCAGGCCATGACCTGATCGTAGCGGGTCACCGTTGCTTCTTCAGTGAAGAAGAAACCGAACATACTGCCCCGGAAGTTGGTCGTGAAGGGGATATTCGCCTCGTCGGCAATGCGCTGCATGCCTTCTGTCAGTTGCCGGGTCCGCTCGGTGATTTGCTCGTAAAGCCCCTCGCGCGCGAGTTCGCGCAGGGTCGTGACTCCGGCGGCGGTGGCCAGCGGGTTGCCCGACAGGGTGCCGGCCTGATAAACCGGACCAGTGGGTGCCACCATTTCCATGATATCGCGCCGTCCGCCGAACGCACCGACCGGCAGTCCACCGCCGATGACTTTCCCCAGTGTGACCAGGTCCGCTTTCACATCGAACAGCCCTTGGGCGCCCTTGGGACCGACGCGAAAGCCGGTCATGACTTCATCGAATATCAGTACCGCGCCGGAGGCATCGCATACCTCGCGCAGGGTTTCAAGAAAGCCCGGAACCGGTGGGATGCAGTTCATGTTGCCCGCTACCGGCTCAACGATGATGCAGGCAATTTCATCTCCCATCTGCTCAAACACCTGCCGAACCTGGTCGGCGTCGTTGTAGGTCAGGGTCATGGTGTGCTCTGCCAATACCGCCGGTACACCGGGGGAGCTGGGGACACCGAAGGTGAGGGCACCGGAACCGGCTTTGATCAACAGTGAGTCCGAGTGACCGTGGTAGCAGCCTTCGAATTTCACAATCTTGTCCCGTCCGGTAAAGGCTCTCGCGAGCCGGATCGCGCTCATGGTGGCTTCGGTACCGGAGTTGACCAGGCGTACCATGTCCATGTTGGGGACGCGCTCGCACAGGGTGTCGGCCAATTCTGTTTCCCGCTCAGTGGGGGCGCCGAAGCTCAAGCCATTGCGGGCGGCCGCGATCACGGCGTCGGTGACCGGCGCATAGCTGTGGCCCAGAATCATCGGCCCCCAAGACTGGACATAATCGATATAGCGCTGCCCGTCGGCGTCCCACACGTAGGCGCCCTCGGCGCGCTCGACGAACCGGGGGGTGCCACCGACGGCTTTAAAGGCTCGGACCGGGGAGTTGACGCCACCGGGGATGTGTTTCTGTGCGAGGGTGAACAGCTCTTCGGATCGACTCATAAAATTCTGTCCTTCTGGTTACAGGGGCGGTAATGCGAAATAGTGTACATCTTGTATTACAGCGTCAGTTGGCGATACGCACGGGCCTGGCTTTCGATATCATCGGCACCAAACAGGTTCTCTCCTACCGCCAGCCAGTCAGCGCCAGCGTGCAGCGCTTTGCCACCATTATCCAGAGTGATGCCGCCAATGGCCACCAGGGGAGTGTCTCCAAATGCCGATCGGGCTTCGCTGAGCAGTTCCAGAGGAGCGGGAGGCGCCTGCGGCTTGGTGCGAGAGGGAAAGAACCGCCCGAAGGCGAGGTAGCTGGCGCCGTCCTCCAGAGCCTGGCGGGCCAGGCTCATGGAAGCGTGGCAGGTGACCCCAAGGATTGCCTCGGGGCCAAGACGCCGACGAGCCTCCCGCGGGCTGCCATCTCCCTGCCCGAGATGGACGCCGTCGGCGCCGGTGGCAAGGGCCAGGTCAACGTCATCATTGATGATGAGCTTGGCACCATACTGGTGGCAAAGCGTTTTCAGGGTCGAGGCGTCGCGCTGTCGGCGCTCGGGTTGCGAGGATTTGTCCCGGTATTGTATCCAGCCCGCTCCGCCGCGCAGGGCGGATTCCACGGCGGTCGGGAGCGCTTCTCTCAAAGAACGGGTGGTGACAATGGCGTAGAGCGGTCGTTTGGGCATGGCACCTCCGGGGTTACGGAGGCGCAGTTTACCGTTTAAGCCATCTTGGGAAAACGCTCGCCTCAGGAACCGCCGCCGGGGCCGCGCTTGCCGGTATGATTGCGGTCGGCCCAGAAAAGCCGGTTGGGAATGCTGTGGCCCATTCCCAACCGACGGCTGGCTTCGAGGGTATGCCAGGTAAAATTCTGACCCTGCTCCACGGCATCCATCAGGCGCAGACCGTGGGCGAGGTAAGCGCTGATGCTGGCCGATAGCGTGGCGCCGCCGCCGTGACTGAAAACGCTCAGCCGTTTCCAGCGGTATTGTTTTACGAGCCCTTGGCGGTTGTAAAGCCGGTTCTCGTAGTGTTCCTGTGTGCGTCGCGCGCCGGTTATCAGGGTGTATTCCCCACCGGCCTCCAGGATTTCCTGGGCGCACGCATCGAGAGTGTCGCCTTGTTGGGCAAGCTCGTGGGCTTCCACCAGGTCCGGGGTGGCCAAGGTGCTCAGGGGCAGCAGCAGGCTTTTGGTGGCGGCTCTGACGCTTTCCGCTTCGGCGGGGGGGCCATCCGCCAGTTGGGTGGTGGGCTCGAGCACGACGGGCAAGTTGGGGTAGTCCCGCAGAATCGTGTGGACCGCTTCGATGTGGTTGATTTGCCCCAGAAAACCGAGCTTGATCGCTTTTACGGGGACATCTTCCAGGACGGCCCGCACCTGCTCAATCAGAAACGATGTCGGGACATAGTGCAGGTCTTTGATGCTGCGGGTATCGCGGGCGCAGAGGGCGGTGACGATCGGGGTACAGTGGCAACCCAGGCTGGCACAGGTCTCAATGTCGGCCTGGATGCCCGTGCATCCCGAGGGGTCGTGGCTGGATAGCGCGAGAACCACGGGTACCTGTTGATCAATGGATGTCATGCCGCACCTCCTGGAACAGGTGTTTGCGGATCGGTCAGTGCCAGGGTTTGACCACCGCCAGTATGATGATGCCGATCAGCAGAAACACCGGAAACTCGTTAAACCAGCGGAAAAACACGTGACTGCGCTGGCATCGGTCCTCCCGGAACTGGACGAGAAACTGACCGCATACAAAATGATAGACCACCAGTATGGCCACCAGTGTCATTTTTAACCAATACCAGCCACTTTCGCGATAGTAGTCCCAGTTACCGCTGGAGAGCCACAGGCCAAGCAGTACGGTGGCGATCAGGCTCGGGGTGGCGATCCCCCGATACAGCTTGCGCTCCATGACCTTGAAACGCTCTCTGCTGGTGGTGTCCTCACTCATGGCATGATAGACAAAGAGTCTCGGCAGATAAAACAGGGCTGCGAACCAGCAGACCACGGCGATCAGATGAAAGGCTTTGACCCAGAGCATGGGCTCTCCTGTTGGCAAGAGTGAATGGCGTTACAGCCGGTAGTAGCTTTCGAGCTGGTCCCGCGTGACCAGCCCGGCAATGCCCCCGCCCGGTGCGGGTACGTACAGGGCATCCACCTGGGCTTTGTTCAGAGTCTGCCAGGCTTCATAGAGGTTGGCGCTGGGGGCAATGGCGACCATTTCCAGACGACGCGCCGGAATGCCCAGCAAGTCCAGCGTGGCGGAGTCGTCCTGCTCGGCTTCACCGGATTCTGCCTGTTGTTCAAGATAACGCACCAAGGCGGCGGGCTCCACCAGCACCTGCTTTTCTTGCAACACAATCCACTCCGGCTGCAGCTTGAGCACGCCCTTCGCCTGGGTGAGAGTCAACTCGCGCTGGGCGTGGCAGAAACGCCGGTGCATCAGACTCCGGACCCCGGTGCGGCTGAGTAGCTGCTGCATAAGCCGGGGGCGGTTGCTCTTGCCCTCCTGCTCCAGAAGCGTTGAGAACAGGCCTTCACAACGAAACAGCCACCGGGTCGCCAGACAGGCCACGACCACTACCAACATGCCCGGAAACAGAATGCCGGGGCTATAGGTCAGCTCCAGAATAGCGATGATCGCCGCCAGGGGCGCGTTGATAACGGCCGCCATCATGGCGCTCATCCCGACAATGGCGTAGACCCCGGGCTCGCTGACTTCCATGGGCAGGTGGGCCGCCAGCACGCCGGCGGCCCCTCCCAGGCAGGCGCCCATCACCAGGCTGGCGCCGATCACGCCGCCCGGTATCCCGAGCCCCAGAATCAGCGCGGTCACCAGCAGCTTGGCGGCCAGGATCTGGATAAGCAACGAGCCCTCCAGGTGGCCGGCCAGGGCACTGTCAATCGTGTCATAGCCCATGCCCATGACTTGGGGAACCAGTAGTCCTCCCGCTCCGGCAATCAGTCCAGCCAGTGGCAGGCGTACCCAGAGCGACCAACGTTTGGTGGCTTTCGCGCAGTGG
Source organism: Marinimicrobium agarilyticum DSM 16975 (assembly GCF_000423345.1). Lineage (GTDB taxonomy): Bacteria > Pseudomonadota > Gammaproteobacteria > Pseudomonadales > Cellvibrionaceae > Marinimicrobium > Marinimicrobium agarilyticum. The sequence continues at coordinate 13,931 of NZ_AUHU01000016.1, read as the reverse complement.
CAGTGAATGCGGATGTAGAGGGCGGCCGCGGCAGCGATCAGCAGGCCCATCAAAGCCATCACCGGAAGTTCCCCCAAGTGTCCGGTGAGCTGCCGGCCACCCAGAAAGACGATATCCGGTCCGAATGCCAGTTGGGTGAGGGTGGTGCCCGCCACCGCCGCCAGAATGACCGGAATAAAGCCAGCGATGGTGTATTCCATCAGTACCACCTCCATGGCGAAGATGACACCGGCCATGGGGGTGTTGAAAGAGGCGGCAATCGCGGCGGCCACACCGCAGGCCACCAGGGGCCGCAGGCTGTTGTTGGGCAACTCCAGCCATTGGCCCAGCTTACTGGCGCTGGCCGCCCCCAGATGGACCGCCGGCCCTTCTCGGCCAGCGGAGTGGCCGGTCATCAAAGCGATTGCACCGCCCAAAAATTGCGCCGTGGCGTTGCGCAGGGGCAGGTAGCCCTGGTGGTTGTGCAGTCGGTCGAGGACATGGCCTACGCCCGTTTCCCGGTGGCGGGGGGAGAACCAGTGCAGCAGGAACGCCAGCAGCAGCGCACCGGCTACCGGCATGGCAAAGCGCAGCTCCGGAGCCAGACCTTCAAAGTGCTCCCCGCTTACCGGCAGGGTGCGCCCGAGGGTGCCCTCGACCAGCCAGCGAAACAGGATGATGACCCCGGCGGCCAGAATGCCGCTCGCCAGCCCCAGCAGGGTCAGTTGAGGTAGCGCGTCAACGTGGGCGAGCCGGTTGCGCCAGCGTTCGGCAGCGACTCGGCGGCGCTGGCGCAATCGTTCCAGGGGGGACTCGGCGGGCATGGGGCTCCTTTGCGGTTGACGGACTTCGGTTCAGGCACTTTCGGTTTCGGTGCAAGGTCCGTATTATAGGCCGTTTGAAGGTTCGGGGGCCAAGGCTCCCACCCGTGACGATTCTTGGTTTTGTGACAGAGAGGGTTTGTTTGTGATTAACGTGGGTATTGTGGGCGGCACCGGCTATACCGGGGTTGAGCTGCTGCGTTTGTTGGTGAAGCATCCGGAGGCGAATGTTTCCGTGATCACCTCCCGGGCGGAAGCCGGTATCCCCGTGGCCGATCTGTACCCCAACCTGCGCGGTCACACTGAGCTTGCGTTTTCCGAACCGGACGTCAGGCGTCTGGGAGAGTGCGATGTGGTGTTTTTTGCCACCCCGCACGGCGTGGCGCAAAATTTGATGCCGGCGCTTCTGGAGACCAACACGCGAGTGATTGACCTTTCCGCTGACTTCCGGCTAAGGGACACCGAATTGTGGGGCCAGTGGTACGGCCAGGCCCACGGTTGCCCCGAGCTCGTCACTCAGGCGGTGTACGGATTGCCTGAGGTGAATCGGGAGGCCATTCGCTCCGCGCGCCTGGTGGCCTGCCCCGGCTGTTATCCAACGGCGGCGCAACTGGGCTTTCTGCCATTACTCGAGCAGAATCTGGTGACTACCGACAATCTGATCGTCAGTGCCGCGAGTGGTGCGACCGGCGCTGGCCGTCAGGCCAAGGTGGATACTCTGCTCACCGAGGTGAGTGATAGCTTTAAAGCGTACGCCGCGAATGGCCACCGGCACCTGCCGGAAATCGAGCAGGGCCTGCGTGATGTTCAGCCCAAAGCGGCGGACCCGGCGCGGGTGACCTTCGTTCCGCACCTTCTACCCATGATTCGCGGCATCCATGCCACACTGTACAGTCGGGCGCTTGCGCCCGAGGCGCTTCCTGATTTGCAGGCACTCTACGAGCAGCGTTTTGCCGACGAGCCCTTTGTCGATGTGCTACCGGCGGGCTCGCACCCGCAAACCCGCTCGGTGAAAGGGTCGAATCTTTGCCGTATTTCCGTTTTTCGCCCACAAGATCGTGATACGCTCGTGGTGCTCTCCGTGATCGATAACCTGACCAAGGGGGCCTCGGGGCAGGCGGTGCAGAACATGAATATCATGTTCGGTTTTGAAGAGACCGCCGGGCTGGATCTTGTGGCGCTACTGCCATGATCCTCTGCCGGGCCGTCGAGGTGATTTCAAAGAGGGCACCGCTCCTATGGCAGAAGTGAAAGGCAGTAAGCAGCATCGGATGGTCGTGGTGCCATATCGCCCCGTCAGGCGCGTGGTGATCACCCTGGTTTTATTGATCCTGGTGGCCGCGGCCGTGGTGGCGAGTTACTACTGGGGGCACCAACAGGGGGCCACTGAGCAGGCGGATGCGGTGATTGAGCGCAACCAACTGAGACAGGAGGTGGCCGCGCTGACCGAAGAGTCTGAGAAGTTGCGTCAGCAGGTGGCCAACTTGCGGCTGGGGTCCGAGGTGGATCAGCAGGCGTCCGAGGAAATGCGCAACCAGGTGATCGCCCTGAAGGAAGAAATTGCCGCGTTGGAGGAAGATATCACCTTCTATCGCGGCCTGATGGCGCCCGGGGACAACAATACCGGGCTCACAATCGGGTCCCTGAATGTGTTGGCAACCGGCATTCCGCGGCAGTTCGAATACAAACTGGTGGTGCAGCAGCTCGCGACCGATCATCAAGTGCTCAGTGGTTATCTGGTGTTCAAAATCGTCGGACGCCGGAATCAGCAGACGGAAACACTGTCGTTGCATCAGATTTCCGAGCAGGTCGAGAACGAAGAGATTCGGCTGAGGTTTCGCTACTTTCAGAATATCGAGGGACGCTTGACCCTTCCCGAGGGTTTTGAGCCCGAACGAATCGAGTTGGTGGCGCGCTCCACCGGACGCGATTCTCAGACGGTGGAAAAGAAATTCGGCTGGTTGGTTCAGGAACTGTAACCCAACGCTGATTACGTGGTTAATAAAAAGGCAACGCTATGGCATTTTCAAACAATCACACGCTGATTTCACGTGGCACCAAAGTGGTGGGCGACCTGCACTTTACCGGAGACCTGCAAATTGAAGGGACAGTGGTGGGCAACATTATCGCGGAGAGCGGGAATGACGCTAAGCTGGTCGTGGCCGAGAAGGGCTCCGTTGAAGGAGAGATTCGCGTCCCCATGGTGATTATCAACGGAAAGGTTAACGGCAACGTCCATTCGACCAAACATGTAGAGTTGGCCGCCAAGGCGGTGGTGGAAGGCAATGTTCACTACCAGCTGATCGAAATGGTCAAGGGGGCGCAGGTTAACGGCAGCCTGGTCTACAGTGGCGCAGAGGGTCAGAAAAAGTCGTCCAGAGGTGAAACGTCGGAACAGCCCGGAGCGGATGTGAAGGCGGCGGCTAATACTTGACTAAAAAGGTCGGGTAAGACGTATAATGCCTGTTGAAGTCATCATTGGAGTCATCAATGTCTGCGCCTGAAATTTTTGTACCCGGCTCGGTGCTGGAAGTCACCTCCAGTGCTGTGGCCAAAGTTCGCAGCCTCGTCGACGAGGAAGGCAATCCGGATTTGAAATTGCGGGTGTTTATCACCGGCGGTGGATGCTCCGGGTTTCAGTACGGTTTTGCGTTCGACGAAGTGGCCGCTGAAGACGATGCGGTGGTCGATCAGGACGGCGTTAAAGTGTTGGTCGATGCCATGAGCTACCCCTACTTGTTGGGGGCTCGGGTAGATTACCGTGAGGACCTTAACGGGGCCAAGTTTGTCATTGAAAACCCAAATGCCGCGAGTACCTGTGGTTGTGGTTCTTCCTTTTCTATCTGATCTTTTCGCCTCTCTCAGCCCGGGCCATTATCGCAGGGCCGGGTAAATACCCCCCAAAACCTGTGGTGCCGAAGCTCCAGTGACTGCTGGCAGGTTGCTGGTTAACCCCTTGAGGGTTTGTCTTGCCATCCAGGCGAAAGAGACGGCTTCCACCCAGTCGGCGGCCAGGCCCAGGTCGTCGGTCTTTGCCACATAGGCATTGGGAAGCAGGGCGCTCAATGCGCTCTTCAGCCGGCCATTGTGAGCGCCTCCACCACAGAGGTACACCTCGCTCTTCCGGCTTTGCATCAATAGCAGGCCGTCGGTGATGGTGCGCGCGGTCAAGGCAAGCAACGTGGCCTGTACATCCTCCGGCTTTAGGGTCTCGCTCAGCTGTAACAAGCAGTCATCCAGCCACGCCAAGTGAAAGTCTTCCGGGCCGGTGCTTTTCGGGGGGCTGACTTTAAAAAAGGGGTGGCTCAGCAGGGCGTGAAGCAGTGGGGCGTTGAGAGTTCCGCTGGCGGCCCACTGACCGTCTTCATCGTAGGCTTTACCCAGGCTTCGCTGAATCCAGGCGTCCATCAAGTTATTTCCGGGTCCGGTATCAAAGCCGGTGACATCCCCGCTCGCTGGCAAGCAGGTGATGTTGGCAACGCCGCCGATATTGACTACGGCCCGGTCGATGGTATCACTTTGGAACAGTGCCTGGTGCAGAGCGGGGACCAGTGGCGCGCCATGGCCTCCAGCCGCCATATCGCGGCGCCGAAAATCGGCGACCGTGGTAACGCCGGTATGGTGTGCGATCAGGTTGGGGTCGGCCACCTGGAAGGTGAACGGCGCCGTTTTCCCGTTGCCGGGGGGGCGATGGCGAAGCGTCTGCCCATGGCTTCCGATGGCTGAGATATCGTTCGCTGACAAACCGGCCTTTTCAATCAGCCGGTTGGCGGCTTGAGCAAACGACAGCCCTAGCTTATGGTCCAGGTCTCCGGCGCGGTCAATTTCGTCGGCGCCGGAATGGGCCAGCTGGTGGATACTGGCTTTGGTAGTGACATCCAGTGGTTCGCTGTGGTGGGCGACAAGATTCGGCACCGGCGGTGCGAAATCCACCAGGGCCGCATCAATGGCGTCGGCGCTGGTGCCGGAAATGAGGCCGATATAAAGCTCTCGCTTCGGCATCAGTTGACCTGGAGATCGTTGCTCAGGCCTGCCAGTTGGGTATCGCGTTGGTATTTCTCAAGCTCGGCGATAATCGGTTGAACCTGTGATTCGAAGCGCGCCATTTCTGATGAGGGTACCGATTCCGCTTGCGGCAGTTCCACGGTGACAGGGTTGCGAACCGCGCCGTTCACGTAAAACTCGTAGTGCAGATGAGGGCCGGTAGCGAGACCCGTGGAGCCGACATAGCCGATGGTTTGCCCCTGCTTGACCCGAGTTCCCGAGCGCACGCCCCGGCGGAAGCCGTTGAGGTGGGCATACAGGGTCTGGTAAGTCTGGCCGTGCTGAACAATGATCGTGTTTCCGTAGCCACCTTTGCGCCCGGCAAACTTTACCCGGCCGTCTCCAGAAGCCTGGACCGGCGTGCCACGCGGGGCCGCATAGTCCGTACCTTTGTGAGCCCGGATGGTGTTGAGCACCGGATGTCGTCGATTGGGGTTGAAAGGCGAACTGATCCGAGTGAACTCCACTGGAGTGCGCAAAAAGGCGCGCCGCATACTGCGGCCTTCGGGAGTGTAGTAGTTGGAGTCGCCGCTGGCATCGACGTAGCGCACGGCTTCAAAGGTCTTGCCCCGGTTGGTGAACTGAGCGGCGAGTATAGGGCCATTGCCGATTTTTTCACCGTCCAGGAAGTGCTCTTCAAACAAGACACTGAAGGTGTCGCCCCGGCGGATATCCAGAATGAAGTCGATATCCCAGCCAAAAATGCCGGCAAGCTCCATGGTGAGGTTGTCTGTCATGCCGGCCGCTTGGCCGGCTAGAAACAGGGAGCTGTCGATAGTGGCGCGTCGATAAGCGATCTGCACGTCAGGCGTGCGCTCCAGCTCCTCGGCGTCGAAGCTGCCCTCTGTTCGCGTGAACCGAAGGCTGCGCAGTCGGTCGCGCTGGTAAATCAGCTCTTCCAACTGGCCGTCTTGGGAGAGGGCGAACGTGATTTCGTTGCCCGGCATGATACGACGTAGCGCCCGAGCCTCCGGTGCTTGGTCAATCAGCTCGTAGAGGTCGCGGTCGGTGAGGCCGGCGCGTTTGAACAGTACGGAAAGGCTGTCCCCGGACTTGACGGTATAGGTGGTGCGATTCATTTCGGGCGGCGGTTCAGCCGGCTCTGAAACGGCAGACTCAACGGCCTGTGGTTCCGGCTGTTCGGCCCCGACCCGCAATAGGGGAGCGGTCTCAGTGTCGAAGGACGCTTCAGACTTGGTCAGATTGAGCGCCAGCGGTTGGCTTTGACGCTCGGATTTCGCCTCTTCCCCGGTTGAGGACAGCGCCAATAGTAGGGCCAGCCCCACAAAAAGGGAGCTTGCCGCCATTACGTGGCCGCGTGGATATTGGCGCACGAAGGCTGAAAGGCGTTTTTTGTTCGTGTTTTCAGAGGGTTCCATGGAAAACTTAAACCCGTTATCTAAGTGTGGCTGTTGCCTTAAGTTATAACAGAAATCCAGCTTAATAGCACCCCGTAAATAAACAGTGAGCCATATTGGCGCCGAATGCCGTCCATGCCCTTGTTTTTACGGCCGGATTCGGTATCTTGACAGCCCTTTTTCGTTGGCCCCGTGGGGCTACCTATTCAATCCAGTTTGAGAGCGCAGC
>NZ_AUHU01000016.1:0-2500 GCF_000423345.1 Marinimicrobium agarilyticum DSM 16975 | reverse complement strand
GCGGGTGCTAACGTCCGTTGTCAAGAGGGCAACAACCCAGACCGCCAGCTAAGGTCCCTAATACCAGTTAAGTGGGAAACGATGTGGGAAGGCACAGACAGCTAGGAGGTTGGCTTAGAAGCAGCCATCCTTTAAAGAAAGCGTAATAGCTCACTAGTCGAGTCGGCCTGCGCGGAAGATGTAACGGGGCTCAAACTGGTAACCGAAGCTGCGGATGCAACTTGTTGCATGGTAGGGGAGCGTTCTGTACGCCTGCGAAGGTGAGTCGAGAGGCTTGCTGGAGGTATCAGAAGTGCGAATGCTGACATGAGTAACGATAATGGGAGTGAAAAACTCCCACGCCGGAAGACCAAGGGTTCCTGTCCAACGCTAATCGGGACAGGGTTAGTCGGCCCCTAAGGTGAGGCCGAAAGGCGTAATCGATGGGAAACAGGTTAACATTCCTGTACTTCTCTTTACTGCGATGGAGGGACGGAGAAGGCTAGGCCAGCGCGGCGTTGGTTGTCCGCGTTTAAGGTTGTAGGCTGAGATCTTAGGTAAATCCGGGATCTTAAGGCCGAGAACTGACGACGAGCACCCTTTTTAGGGCGCGAAGTGGTTGATGCCATGCTTCCAAGAAAAGCTTCTAAGCTTCAGGTAAAGAGAAACCGTACTCGAAACCGACACAGGTGGTCAGGTAGAGAATACCAAGGCGCTTGAGAGAACTCGGGTGAAGGAACTAGGCAAAATGGTACCGTAACTTCGGGAGAAGGTACGCTGCCGACGGTGAAGGGCTTGCCCCGTAAGCTGTTGGCAGCCGAAGTGACCAGGTGGCTGCGACTGTTTATTAAAAACATAGTACTCTGCGAACACGTAAGTGGAAGTATAGGGTATGACGCCTGCCCGGTGCCGGAAGGTTAAATGATGGGGTTAGCTTCGGCGAAGCTCTTGATTGAAGCCCCGGTAAACGGCGGCCGTAACTATAACGGTCCTAAGGTAGCGAAATTCCTTGTCGGGTAAGTTCCGACCTGCACGAATGGCGTAACGATGGCCACGCTGTCTCCACCCGAGACTCAGTGAAATTGAAATCGCTGTTAAGATGCAGTGTACCCGCGGCTAGACGGAAAGACCCCGTGAACCTTTACTATAGCTTTACACTGAACTCTGAGCCTATTTGTGTAGGATAGGTGGGAGGCTTTGAAGCGCTAACGCCAGTTAGCGTGGAGCCACCCTTGAAATACCACCCTGGTATGTTTGGGGTTCTAACGCCGGTCCCTTATCGGGATCGCGGACAGTGTATGGTGGGTAGTTTGACTGGGGCGGTCTCCTCCCAAAGCGTAACGGAGGAGCACGAAGGTTGGCTAATCCTGGTCGGAAATCAGGAGGTTAGTGTAATGGCACAAGCCAGCTTAACTGCGAGACAGACACGTCGAGCAGGTACGAAAGTAGGTCATAGTGATCCGGTGGTTCTGTATGGAAGGGCCATCGCTCAACGGATAAAAGGTACTCCGGGGATAACAGGCTGATACCGCCCAAGAGTTCACATCGACGGCGGTGTTTGGCACCTCGATGTCGGCTCATCACATCCTGGGGCTGAAGCCGGTCCCAAGGGTATGGCTGTTCGCCATTTAAAGTGGTACGCGAGCTGGGTTTAGAACGTCGTGAGACAGTTCGGTCCCTATCTGCCGTGGGCGTTGGAGATTTGAGAAGAGTTGTTCCTAGTACGAGAGGACCGGAATGAACGAACCTCTGGTGTTCGGGTTGTCATGCCAATGGCATTGCCCGGTAGCTACGTTCGGACGGGATAACCGCTGAAAGCATCTAAGCGGGAAGCCTCCTTCAAGATGAGATCTCCCTGGAGCTTCGAGCTCCCTTAAGGGCCCTGGAAGACGACCAGGTTGATAGGCTGGGTGTGGAAGCGCCGCGAGGCGTTGAGCTAACCAGTACTAATTGCCCGTGAGGCTTGACCATATAACAGAGACGACTGCACAGCCGGACGTTTGTGTGAGGTAGACAATCGTTGCAATGTATAACTTACTGTTTCACCCCCTATTTGGGTCGATCAAGGTACGCCGAATGGCGATAAAACCTTCGAGCCCAAGCCAGTTTGCTTGACGATCATAGCGAGTTGGAACCACCTGATCCCATTCCGAACTCAGAAGTGAAACGACTTAGCGCCGATGGTAGTGTGGGGTCTCCCCATGTGAGAGTAGGTCATCGTCAAGCTCTTAAAGTGAAATACCCCGAATCAGCAATGGTTCGGGGTATTTTTTTATGGGGCCCGCACAAGTTCGAGGCGCTTGCCGATGCCCTGCGGTCATGGTGATGGGCCACATCCGTGTGGCCCACCCCCTGCGGGGCGCCCCTTCGGGCGTCGTCTTCGGCATCCTGCCTTCGACTCAAGCTCTTAAATTAAAACGCCCTGTAGTTAGCTCTGCAGGGCGTTTTTCTTGTGCGCAGAAAAATCCCCGTCCCCACCCCTTATCTCTTACTTCCCCTTAAAATTGCTACACTATGGCAT
>NZ_AUHU01000015.1 GCF_000423345.1 Marinimicrobium agarilyticum DSM 16975 | reverse complement strand
TATCAGCTATACTTGGCGCTGAATGAGATAGAACACACCAAAACCAAGGCTCGACACCCGCAGACCAATGGCATCTGTGAGCGATTCCATAAGACAGTGCTGCAGGAGTTTTATCAGGCCACGCTACGGCGTAAGATCTACGATACGCTGGAGGCACTTCAGTCGGACTTGGACGACTGGCTGCATGAGTACAATCATCACCGTACTCACCAGGGGAAAATGTGCTGCGGCAGGACGCCAATGGAAACCCTGGAAGATGGCAAGCGAATCTGGAAGGAAAAGTTCGTAGGCTGAACTTGACCTGACAGACACCATCGGAAAAACCGGTAACTGTCAGATCAAGTCTGGACTACTACATCTGATACACCCACTTTTTTATCCTCAACAGAAAACAGCGGCAAGGCCCCGGCCGCTGTTTTGTTCAGAAGGCCTTCAGAATATTGTGAATACGAAGGCCCCACTTTCAAAAGTTGTGACGGCTTTTCCTCTTCTGCATTGTTACCACACCCTATGCAGCTGACGCTGCGTAAACAACCCTCTGATTTACTTACCAAAAATTGTCGACAACTTTTTTACGGATTGTCCGCTCGTTTGGCGGTAAGTTGTTGAGGGTATTTAAAAAACCGTCGGCTTATGACTTCACGAAGCCTGCTGAAGCACCGTATCAATCATCTCGATCACAAACTTCTGCTTGGACTTGGGCAACTCGTTTAGCCGCTCGATCTGCTGTTGCAGCTTGGAGGCCGGGCCGCGCTTGCCACCAATCTTTTTCGGCTGGTTCCCCAGCAACTCATCAATAGAAATCCTGAACAGCTCCGCCACCACCGCCAGAACCTCTTTGCGGCCCGTGTCATCGGAGCCGATCAGCACCAGAAGACACAACTTGTCATCCATGCGGACTTGGCTGTAGACGCCATCAGACCAGAGGTACACGTATCGGCGCTTGCTCAAGTCTCGTTGGCGCCACCGGTCGTAATCCTGCTCCCAGCCCTGCTTGAGGCGGCTGACGGTGTTGGCCGACAGTCCCGTGGCCCCTTCGCCCAGCAGCGCTTCCAGCGCCGGCTGCATCTCACTGTCAGCACCGGTGTTAAAAGTCCGTAAAAAAGAGGGTGCGGCGGATATCTTGGACTACTTTGGAGGTAGTTCATGTATTCTTATTCTGATCGCCTGAAGGCCATTGAGGCCTACATCCAGTATGGGAAGAGCGCGGCGGCAACCGTCCGAGCGCTCGGATATCCGTCCAAGAAGCAACTGCGGCGTTGGTATCAGGGCTACTTGGCTTCCGGTCAAGTTCCCATGCGGAAAAAACGGAAGCCAAAATACACTTCGGAGGAGCGTCGTCGGGCTGTTGAACATTATTTCCGTACAGGCCAATGTATAGCTCGAACGGTCAGGGAACTCGGTTACCCCAACATAGAGTGGCTGCGCGCATGGGTAAACGGTGAAACGCCGGTTGCAGTAGTCAGGCGGACCAACCCGGTGGAGCCCTTTGGGCGCTCGGGCGCAGAGAGAAAAAGTGCCGTCATTGAGCTATGTACCCGTCAAGCCTCGGCCACAGAGGTTGCCCACAGATTCGCAGTCACCCGTCAGACCCTGTATAACTGGCGTAAACAGCTACTCGGCGCTGAGACGGGGAAAGCCATGAAACGACCACACAATCGGACCTCTGATGGCGATCTTGATGAACTTAGGGCCGAAGTGGAGGCTCTGGAAACGCGTGTCCATGAGCTACAACTTGAGCACGACATCCTTGTCAAGGCGAATGAACTTGTAAAAAAAGACGAGGGCGTCAACCCTCAGACCCTGAGCAACCGGGAAAAGACGCTGCTGGTTGACGCCCTGAAAGACGCTTACCAGCTTGCCGAGCTGCTCACGGCCCTCGATCTGCCCAGGAGCTCGTATTACTACGGCAGGGAAGCTCTGCAGCGCCCAGACAAGTATGCCGAGGAACGACAAGAGATAGAGATAATCTTCGAGAGCAATTAACGCTGCTATGGTTATCGACGCATAGGCGAGTGCTTGAGGCGCAGCGGTTCGCGGCTCTCTGAGAAGGTGATCCGTCGACTTATGGCGGAAGAAGGCCTGGTGGTCCGTAGCACCCGGCGTAATCGGTTCAACACCTATCGCGGAGAGTTGAGCCCGGCACCGGGGAACATAATCGCTCGAGACTTCCGTTCATCTGCGCCCAACGAGAAGTGGCTGACGGACCTGACCGAGTTCGCGATTCCGCCAGGCAAAGTCTATCTATCTCCGATGATCGATTGCTTCGACGGTCTCGTGGTCAGTTGGTCGATTAGCCCGACACCCAATGGGGACCTCGTAAACGCCATGCTTGACGAGGCTATCAGTACGCTGGCATCCGGTGAAACACCGACTGTACATTCGGACCGGGGGTGCCACTACCGCTGGCCGGGTTGGCTTCAACGCCTTGAGAGAGCGAATTTGACGCGCTCCATGTCTCGTAAAGGATGCTCGCCAGACAATGCCGCTTGCGAGGCATTCTTCGGGCGACTAAAGACAGAGTTCTTTTACCCGAGGCAATGGGCCGGCGTCACCATGGAGCAGTTCGTTGCCGAACTCGACGAGTACATCCGTTGGTACAACGAAACCCGCATCAAAATGTCGCTTGGCGGGAGGAGTCCCGTCGAGTATCGTCAGAGTTTAGGCATTGCAGCTTGAAAATTTGTCCAAGAAAAGCGCCGCACCCTCAATGAGGACAAAATAGGCCGGTGTTGACATCACCGGTGGAGATCCCCTTCAAGTACAGCCAGGGACTGAACTCCTCCATGGCCTTGGTGCGCTTGAGGTACGGCGGGACCAGGCTGCTGTTGAACTTGATGCCACTGCCGGAACGATCCCGCACCTTGACCGGCAAGTCTCCAAGCCCGCTCTGCACCGTCCTTTCCGGCAAATGGCCGTTGCGCACGACCGCTTGTCTGCCCTCCACCCGGATGTCTGAATACTGCTCCAAAAGCTCTGCCAGTTCCGCCTCAACAGCCTTCGCCAACAGCTGCTGAGCGCCGTGCTTGAGCAGGTCATTCAGCGGGTCCTGGGCTGGCGTTTTCAGGTCAAGAATATTACCATCGGTCATGCGGTGTATCTCCTCTGTTGATTGTTGATCCGCCAAGATCAATCAACAGGATACACCGCTCCTTTTTCAGGTCATACACCAGAAATCATCATAGCTCCACCGTCGACTCTGCAGGAACAACTACTTACAGGAAAGATTATGGCGAGAGAGTGGGTGCCGGCCCCAATTGGGGCGATCAGTCCCAGGTAAAAGTACATCAAGACGCTAAAGGTGTATGTCATGGTCATCCCCGTGGGCCTGAAAGATAGAGGCGTTGCAGAAATGAATAACGAAATATTTAAAAATCTTGAAAGAGATCTTCCGGTGGAAAGAAGAGTTATTGCAAGCAGAGTGGCGGGTGGCCCAGACTCTGCGCTGGGGAAGGATCTCATGAATAATTTTTGGGTCAACAACGATACGGATCTGAACGAAGATCTGGGGTTTGTGTTTGCGGTAAAACCATTAGAGTTATCGGGTAGCCGGTTGAAAGGTTATTACCGTTTGTACTTATCTAGCGTGTCTTCGTACTTTGCAGTACGAGCGTTCGAGTATGATGATCTTTAAGAATATTTGACGGAGGTCAACGAAGAAAAATTTATTAACAATAGGGAGTTTTTTCTGTTGAAGAGCATAGTTGAGAATTATGGATATACTTTTCTCGACAAAGATAGTTGGTCTCAATCGCCATGTGTGAACATTCTTGAGCTTGTTTACGATAAACCTTCCAACTATTTCAATTTACTTTTCTCGACGGAAGGGAAAGATTATTAATTAATAGATTGAGAATGCTTTTTATATTAAGTAGGGTGTTAGGGGTATAGTGATTACTGTCACCTGATTTTTAGTGTATTATCACTCACGGAGAAAGCCAGGTACGTGCAATGGAAAAGATGATAATTTCTGACCCCGAGTTCCGTTTGGACGCAGCCCAGCTTGTGGTTGACCAAGGCTACGCAGTGAAAGCTGCTTGATGCGTCATCGGAATCAACAAGCTCACCATACAGTAAGTGGGGGTGCAGGTTTCGAGCCCAGCGGTTAGGAAAAACGCCACCAAAAAAGGAAAGGATGATTAAAAGGCCTGAGTCGTTGGTTTTTAGTGGCAACGCATTGGATGTGACCAGCTGCGGCAACCTATATCCAATAGCGGATCTGGCTCAGTGACGATTGACAGAAATGGAACATTACGCCGGTGGATGGCGACTACCGTCGCATCTCTTCGGTTAATACCGGCGAATTGACATTGAGTGTGGATGTTTTTAACGGACAACGGTGCCAATCTGGTCCAGTGCGAATGCATTTCCGGGAACACCAACCCGCCGTTTTCGGTTAATGGTGGATCTGCATTCCCAGCCAAACCGCCACCGGTTCAATCCGCCGGATCACCAACCACTCCAAAGCCCAAAGCGCGACCAGAGAGATGCCCACCAAGGGTAGGAAAATTCCCAGTGCTAAAATTCCCACGCCAACAATTTTCGCTTTGCGATGATCCAATGGTGAGGGTGCGCCCAATGTGCTTTCCGGTTTCCGCTTGCGCCACAAAATAAATCCACTCACGGCCAAGGTAACGAGTCCAAGCGCCGTGACCACACCCAGAAGCTGATTAAACCATCCGAACAGTTGACCTTCGTGGGCGGCGATGCCGACGCCCACTACTTTGTCCACCGTACTCTTATCGTTAAACCCGCTGCGTTTTTCCACGCTTCCCGTTTCTGGATTGAGCCAGGCGGTGGCTCTTAAGGGGCGGTTTTGGTGTTGAGAGGCCACCTTCCAGAGGCCCTCGTCCCAAGACAATTCTACCGGAGGCGCGAACTGTAAATCTTGCGCGGCGTTGACAATGTTTGGCTTGAGGTTGGGTCGGTCATTCGGACTTTCCGTGCCATGGTGATGGTGTTCTTCAACGGAGCGAACTCGCCAATCCTGCTGCACGGGCTCCTCGGTCCATTGCCGCACCTCTTTGAAGGCGCTGCCCCATACCAGGCTCCAGGGCAAACCGCTGAGCAATAAAAACAATGCCATGATGGAAATCCAGAAGCCGACCACCGCGTGCAGATCGCGCCAGAAAACGCGGCCGGTTTTGGTCAGGCGTGGATACAGAACGCCGGCCAGGCCTTTGGCGGAACGCGGCCACCAGAGGTAGAGGCCGGTGAGGATCAGTACGATGGCCCAGCAGGCGGCCAGCTCCACAAAAAGGGAGCCGGTGGTGCCGACCAACAATTCGCCGTGGAAGGTTCGAACCTGCCGAATAAACTGGTTTTCATAACTCATCTGGTGCAGCATTTTGGCATTGCTCGGGTGGATGTAGGTCAAATAGCGCTCGCCGTCTTTGGTGACGCTGACTAGCACCGCGTCGTCGGCGTCGCCGGGCAATCGAAAATTCTGGAAAGTGCTGCCGGGAAGGTGTTCGGTGGCCGCCTTAATCAGCGTTTCCGGTGCGGCGGGTGTGCCCACCTCCGACAGGTTGTGGAAAGGTCGCTCATTCCATTGATCGATTTGCGGCTTGAACAGATAGATCGCGCCAGAGAGCGCGAGCGTGATGATAAATGGAATGCAGAACAGGCCAGCGTAAAAGTGCCACCGCCAGATGGTCCGGTACCACTGCTTGGTGTTGGCAGCGACGGTGGGTGTATTGTTGGTATCGACGGCCTGATTCATTGCATTTCACGCTCAAGGTTTTTTGTTATTGCCAGTCATAGGAAAAGTTGGCGTACACCGTTCGCCCCGGCCAGGGGTGTGCTACATAGGCGCGTTGGTCGGTAATGTTGTCCACGCCCAGGCTGAAACCCCAACGGTCGTCGAACTGGTAGCGCGTTTTCAGCCCGATAAAAGCATAGCCGTCCTGCGCGCCGTAGACTTCGTCCTCGGTGTCGCTGTTGTCCAGGTTGCCGTAACTGTCACTGGCGTACTGGAGGCTGGCGCTGAGGTCCCATTTCGGGGTCAGATGGTAAGTCGTCAGCAGGTTCCCGCGCCAACGGGGCATGCGTGGGAAGGTGTTGCCTTCCAGATCTGGGTTGGGGTCGTTCTCGGTGATTTCCGAGCGGGTGTAGGTGAGGTTGAAGCGCAGGTCGAGCTGCGGATGCCAGAGCCCTTGCAGGTTGGCAATCCATTCCGCCCCCCAGGTAGTCACTTCGTCTACCGGCACAAAGGTGCGGACCGAACCGCCGCCAGGAAGAAGGTCGGTTTGGGATTCGATCACATCGTCAATGGTTTCCTGAAACAGGTTAAAACGCATGACCCCATGGTCGAGCTCGCGCTCCAGCATCAGGTTCTGATGCACGCCGTCTTCGGGTTTCAATTCCGGGTTGGCTTGGCTGACCGCGTTGTAGGCCCGGTACTGGCTGAATAGCTCCTCCACGATGGGAAATCGGTAAGCCTGAGCCAAGGAGTACCGCCATTGCCATTCACTGTTGGGCGCAAAACCGAGCGAAAACTTGGGGGAGATGTGTTGACGATCATTGCCCGGTACCGGGGTCAGGTCCAGTTCCGGTGTGCCGGGCTGGTCGTTCGAAAAGTAGCCGTTATTGCTTTGCCAGTCTTCGTAGCGAAGTCCCAGTGTAGTATCCCATTGGGGATGGAATTGCCAAGCGGCCTGTGCGTAGAGTGCATCGATGCGAGTCTCGCCCCCACTGCGCCCGACCGCTGCGGTTTTTTCACCGTTGCGATAATCATCGGAGTCGTAAATATTGAGGTTCAACTCATAAGCTTCAGTGCGGGCACCGGTAACCAGTGAGAGCCCTTCGGTGAGCCAGTCTTCAGCGTGCAGTTTGACCTCGGCGGTCTGCCAGCCGGTGTCGCCGTAGTCGCTGACTTGGCCTGTCGGTGAGGCGTCGGGGTGGGCCGGGTTGACTGCGGACTCTCGGCTTTCGTCCCGAATGATGGTGAAGTGACTCAGGCTGGTTTCTAGGGAAACGCCCTCAGCCAGTTCCCCGCGAATACGCCAGCCGGTGGATAGAGTGTCGCGCTCCATCGTGCTCACGTTCAGCCGGGAGGCGGGCATGGAAAAGGCCGTGCCGTCTTGCGTGACGGCGCCGCCCCAGACGAATTCCCCAACCGGGCCGGTGACGTAACTGTTGGCGTCGTCGCTGCGAGAGAGGCGGTCTTCGTAGGCGATATTGACCAGCGTGGACCAGCGCTTCCAGTCGTAACCGAGTTTCAACTTTATATTGTCGGTGGTGGTGTTCACCATCCCGGTGTCCCCAAAATACAGCCTTGGACTTCCCTCCTTGTCCAGCCCGGGAATGGCACCGCTAACCGGCGTCGGGTTGGCGGCGTCGGTTTTGCCGCCGTAATAGTAGGATTGCGGTTGGGCCTCATTGTCCAGATGGTTGTAGGAGAGGTAAACGCTTAAATCCCCAAAGCGATCGCCGTAGGAGGCGAAGCCTTTATAGCCGTTAATCGTGTCGTCAAAACCGTAGGCGTCGAAGTCCTGCGAGAAAAAGCTGCCATCCATATGAATGCGGCGGCCCTCGGGAATAGCGGTCTCGATATTGATCACACCGCCCATTGAATTGCCGCTGTACTCGGCCGAGAAGGGGCCGTAGAGCAGTTCGACTTGGGCGATTTCGCTGGCGGAGACCAGTGTCCAGCGCGGGGCGCCGCTCCAGCGCGATTCCAGTAAGTAGTGAAGCGGTACGCCGTCGGCAAAGACCATGGAGCGCGCCGTCTGGAACATATTGGAACCGCGCATGCCCAAAGTCCCATTGGCGTCGCCAATAAAACGGCGTCGGATCACCAGGCTGGGCTCGAACTTGACCAGATCCTCGGTGGTGGCGATGTTGATGGCCTTGACGTCGTCCGGCGTGATGACGCTGCTGGGGCCGCTGGTTGGGGTGTTCTGGCCGTCGCCGCGCTCGCCCCAGACACGCACCTCTTCCATGGCCAATGCAGGCATTGCCGGTTCGGCTGAGAGCATGGGAGCGAACAGCGCCAACCCGGCACAACACACGATGTTATGCTTGTGAATGTGCAACACAATGCGCCTCCTGTTGGTTCGCGAGTCGCAGCATAGTCAACGGCGAAACGGTCGCACAGTGACAAATTGTCGCACCTCGACAAACGCGGTCACAGTGTGCACGGTTGATGTCTAAGGAGAATGTTCATGCGAGTTTTTCTCGGAATCGAATTACCTGATGAAGTCAAACGGTCCCTGCTTTCGTTGCCTCGCGAGTCGATCGAAGCTCGGTGGCAGACGGCTGAGCAGTTACACCTGACGTTGAACTTTATTGGAGAGCTAGACGAGGCCATGGTGGCCACGCTCCGGGAACGGTTGCAATCTCCTCCGTTGGAGCCGGTGTCTCTGCGGTTAAAAGGCGTTGATGTGTTCGGTTCCGCCGAACATCCCAAGGCATTGTGGGTGAGGGTCGAACCCGCCGCGCTGTTGCAGCACTGGCACCATACCCTGAGGGACCGGCTGGAGGCCGTGGGCCTTGAGCAGGATGAACGGGATTTTCAGCCCCATGTCACTTTGGCGCGGTTCGGGCGCAAGGCTGTGTCTGTGAAGGAATTCCTGAAAGCGAACGAGGAGTACATCTCCCCCAACTTTACCGTGGATCAGCTGTGTCTGTTTGAAAGCCATTTGAGCGATAAAGGCGCGCGCTATGAGGTGATTGAGCGCTTCCCGGTGGGGACGCTTTAGAAGAGGCACGTCCTTGTGCCTGGGTTCATGATCAGTCGCAGGTGCTACCGGTCAAAGTCGGAACGACCGCATCCGCCTGGCCTTTGCTGACCTGGAAGCCGAACTCCACGGTCTGGTTCGGCTGCACGGTGCTGTTCCAGCTTAGCGGCTCGGCGCTGTAAGGATTGCTGCCAGTGATGGTGGCGTTCCAGCTGTTCTGCAGGCTGGAGCCGTCGGTGAACTCCCAGCCGACTTGCCAGCCGTTCAACGCGCTGTCTCCCTGGTTGGTAATGCGGATAAGCCCAACGTAGCCGCTGTTCCATTCATTCTGGATAACGAACTCACACTGGCTGTCGCCGCCGGTGCCGGGGTCTTCGATCGTGATCACCTGGGTGACGCTGTCGCTGTCCGTTCCGTCGTCGACGGTCAGAGTGATCGGCGTTTCGCCGATGACCGTCAGGCTGTTTTCCACCACTTCACCCGCCATCAGGTAATCCGAGTCAAAGTCCCAGCTATAGAACAGCTCGTCACCATCGGCGTCGCTGCTGCAGCTGCCGTCGAAGGTGATGGTTTCACCCTGATCCGGGTTGGCTGGGTTGTAGGTGAAGCAGGCCTCCGGCGGGGTGTTCACCGGTTCCGTCACCACGTAGTAGGTCGCGCTGTCGGTGGCATCCAGCGCATTGCCGTTGGCATCCAGTGCGGTGACTGACACGGTAAAGGCGCCCACCCTGGCCGGGGCAGTCAGGCTGATGGTCTCGCCCGGGCCAAACTCTCCGGCCGCATTGCCATCCACCATTACACCGATGGAAGCGGCATTGCTCAGGCTGACATCCAGGGTAAAGTTCTGCCCCGGATTGAGTTCGGCGCCGCCGGCGGGGGCGTCAATGGCGATGCTCGGGAAGTCCGGCTCATCGACGCTGATGCTCACGGTCGCCTCGCCAGAGTCCGCGCCAGCGTCATCGGTTACCGTGTAGGTGAAGCTGTCGCTGCCGGAAAAACCCGTGTTGGGCGTGTAAGTGCGGCTCGAGCCGCTGCCGCTCAGGGTGCCATTGCTCGGCGCGCTCACCACCTGATAGCCCGTGATGCTGCCGTCGGAATCATTGCCTTCGAGCGCTATGGACACCGGCATCTCGTAGTCGGTAGTGACGCTGACGTCCGCTGCGGTCGGCGCGCAGTTGACGCCGGTATCGCCGCCACAGCCACCGCCGGGCTCATCACCCCAAAGCAGGCCTTCGTCGCCGTAGATCGCGATTTGCGGGGCGGTCGCGCCGTACTGCTCTGACGTAGTCTCGTATACCGGGTCCCAGGAGGGATCATTGCTGTTGTCCCACTCGGCCGCGTCGGTGGTGGTGGGCAGCGAGGCCCGGAACTGGACTTCGCGCCGGTGCGCGGATTGGCCGCCGGGGAAGATGACATCGCCCGCGAAGCTGATTTCCGCGTAGTAGATATTGTCCGCCGGGTCGCCCCAGGCGTGCAGGCCGGTAACTGAGGTGGCCTGGGAATAGGCGGTGCTCAGGGTGACGTCGTCAGCGGTGTAGCCGGCGGCATAAATTTCGCTCAGATCGTAGAAATAGCGGAAGTAGAGATCATCCCGTCCGTCGGCGGGCGTGGTGGTGCGGTTTTGCAGCACGGCTTTGATCTCGATATGACGCGGGCCACTGCTGTTGACCTGGGCTCCAACCAACAACTCGTTGGGTTCGGGCGTGACCGTGGGCGGAAACTCGCTCTCGGGCAAAGGCTCGCCGCCGTAGTCGTTATAGAGGGCGGCCACCGCCCCGGTAAAGCCGGAGTTGTAGTCCACCGCGACTTCGTTCATCACATAGTCGCCCCGGTCTTCGGTGTAGTTGGTGTCGTTGTCCGGGCCGGCCACGACCGCGCCGATCAGCTCGTGGCGTTGCTCCTCGGGCACTTCCAGACTGTCTGCCCAGGAGCCGTGGGAGCCCCGATGGTGCACGTTGGTGGGGTAGTCGTCACCGTAGCCGATCAGGTAGCTCAGGTTCAGCGGGTTGTCGCCCAGAATGTAATCGATCTGTTGCTTACCGAAATCCTGGTAGCGGTCATAGAGGTTGTGCTCCGGCCCGATGACGTCGGCGTAGCGCAGAGACAGGAACGCGAGGTTGGCGGCGTAGCGGTTGACGCCCCAGCCGGAGCTGTCCACCACGGCAATGCCGCCGGGAGTGCGGGTGCCGTCCCCGATGCTCCAGTGGTCCAGGTAGCGCTGGGCGTCCTGGTGGAAGCGCTCATCGCCGATCAGGTCCGCCATCATCACATAGACGGCGTAGGCTTTGTCGTTCCAGTTGAGCGACCAGGTGTAAACCGGCGTTTCGGTGCGGTTTTCAAAGCCCATCCGGTCGTAGTAGTAGAGGGCCCGTTCGCGGTACTGGTCCTCGCCGGTGGCGCGCCAGAGCCACACGGCGCCCCAGGCCATTTCGTCCCAGTAGACGCCGTAGGTCGAGTTATAGAATTGCTGGGCGTCGGTAATGCAGTTGGAGTAGGCGTTATCGGTGCCATCCTCGCCCGTGGTGTTTTCCGCGAACTCGTACAGCTCCCGGGCGTGACTCAGCAGCGTTGCGGCGTAGGTGCTGTCTTCGGGCTCGAACACCATGGCGGAGGAGGCCATGGCCGCGGCGGTTTCCGCCGCCAGATCGGGTCCGGGGCAGTTCATGTCGATCTTCATCGCTTCCCGGGACTCGGGAATTTTGTGATGCACCACTTCCGCCGGGCCCCAGAAACTGTGGTCGGCATTGCCCAGGCCAACCTGGCCGTAGAGCACGTTGGGGCTGGGATGGGCGTTGATGAAGTAGTCGTTGACGAAGCGCAGGTTGTTCAGCAGGTGCTCCATCTGGCCGGACTGCTCGTAGGCCTGGCGGTAGTCCACACCGCCCCAGGCTAGCAGGGTGGTGGTAGCCGCCATGGGGAAACCGAATTTGACGTGATCGCCGGCGTCGAACCAGCCGCCGCGTAGGTCCAGACCCACGTCGGCCCCGTCGTCGGGCACCGAGTCACCGCGCCATTCCACCCGGTTCCAGTCGGGCAGCGGGCCCGCCTGTTGGGCTTCGTAAAAGAGCAGGGATTTCTGTAGCGCCTCGCCGTACTGTTGGGCATTGACCGAAGCGGTGGCGCCGAGGCCGAGCGCCAGCACCGCCATTGCCTTTAGAGGTTGGACTTTCATAAGAGTCTCCTGAGTTATCGTTGTTGTGCTCATCGTGCGATCGACCCTGGCCGAGCGCACCCGAAATTGTCCGAGTGACTCAGAGCTTTGCCTGTTAACTGAGTCACGGGACGAAAAACTTTCGGCGCCGAAAGTTTCATAGAGGGGCGTAGGGAGCGGATGGGGGCGCTGTCCCAGTTTTCTTTTGCTCGTCCCAGTTTCGAAAATCCGCAAAGTGGGGCGACGGGTGAGCCCTCAATGGCGTCTTATCGCAGGTAACGTGCCGGCAATGAATCGGTGACCGACAGATAAAAGCGATAAGAGTGGGAGGCTGTGCCTTGAGGGTAATGATCTTGCAGTGGGGATTGGTGGTGGTCGGGCTGACGTTGGTGGCCGCCTGCAAAGCGCCCGATGAGTACGGTGCGGGCTCAGTCAGCGCGCGTATTTACCCACAGAGCTATCAGTGCGAAAAGCAGGGAGATCGGGCTCGTGTTCGCAGCGCGGGCGTGGTTTACCCCGAGGTGCCCTCGTGCGAGGGTCAGGTTCGCCCCCACCAACGCCTGCCGCAGACCGTGGCCCCCGCGGCCCGCAAACCCACCATGGCCCACCGGTGGTGGGGAAATGTCGCCTTCTTTGGTGAGCACGGCATCGGCGATCCGGACGGTATTGGCTATATTACGCCCGACCCCCTTACCGCGCGGATCACCGAGCGAGGCATGCGTCTGATGGGCATTCCCGCCGGTTTGCGCGTGCAGGAGGACCGGGTGACCTACCCCATTCCCAACCCTTTGGACGAAGTGTTTGATGGTATTGCCCTGGCCAACAGCCAGTTCGACGAACTGGATGCCTTCGTTCGGGACTACAGCGACGGCTCGGTCACTCTGGAGTGGCGCAGCGGGCATCGGCCGGTGATGGCGGCCACCTTCGTGCAGGGCTCCCCCTACGTCTATCTGAGTGTCTACCGGGGCGACCTGTTACTGCGAACTCATGCACCGGATGGTGAGCACAAGGGGGTATTTCATCAGACCGGCAATACACTGGGCTTGTGGACCGACGTGGCCGGCCAACGGAACCATTTTCTGCTCACGGGCCACGGTGACACGGCTTTCAGAGGACTCCACGGCAGGGAGATTCGGGCGGTCAGCAAGACCAGCCATTTCACTCTGACGTGGTTACCGGTGGGGGAGGAGGAACCTACCCTCGATATGGTAAATGCCTTCCTGGCCCACGCACGCCAGCCGGTGGACGAAGTGCGGGTCGAGTATCAGGTCGACCCGGCGGACTATTCGGTCACCGTTTCCCACCAATACCGCTATCAAGGGCAGCCGGTAGAAACCCTGGCAGGCCTTCAGCCTCTGCACTGGAAAAACAGTAAGCAGGTACTTACTGACTACCAGGTGCGCAGCAGCCGGGGACTGCTTCGTTTTGCCCAAACCGACGGCTTTGACTACCAGTTGGCTTATACCGGTGTTCTGCCGGGCTTGCCGCCGGGCGTGGGCGATTACGACCCGAAGCGGCTGCAGGGCATGATTCGCGCCTTCGTTGACAGCGGCCCCGGCACCTGGACCCAGGCGACCGATACCTACTGGGCGGGTAAGCAATACGGCAAGGTGGCGGAGCTCGCCCTGCTGGCCCGTACCCACGGTATGACCGCCGAAGCCGACGCGCTGATTGACGGTCTCAAGGCCGAGCTGGAGGACTGGTTCCGGGCGGAGGAGCAAGGGCAGCCCAAGGCGGCCAAGTACTTTGTCTACGACGAGCGTTGGCACACGGTCTTGGGGGTCCACGAATCGTTCGGCGCGCATCAGGCGCTTAATGATCACCACTTTCACTACGGTTACTTCGTACGCGCGGCCGCCGAAATTTGTCGGGTCGACCCGCACTGGTGCAGTGCCAGTCAGTGGGGCCCCATGGTCGAACTGCTGATTCGGGATTACGCCGCTGGCCGGGATGATTCACGCTTTCCGTATTTACGCCATTTCGACCCCGCCTTTGGCTTTTCCTGGGCCTCGGGGTCGGCCAATTACCTGCTGGGCAACAACAACGAGTCCACTTCCGAGGCCGCCTCCGCCTACGGAGCCATGATTCTCTACGGCCTGGTCACCGACCAGCCGGAACTGGTGGATCGCGGCGTTTATCTTCATGCTTCCACGGCAGCCGCTTTTTGGGAATATTGGAGCGATATCGACGGGTATCGCGACGAAAAGCCGGACTTTCACAACTTTCCCCGCGACTATAACAAGATCACCACGTCCATCGTCTGGGGTAGCGGCCACGTATTCGCCACCTGGTTCAGTGACGCCCACGCCCATATCCTGGGTATTCAGGGCCTGCCCTCCAGCCCCTTGATACTGCACCTTGGCCAGCACCCCGGTTACCTGAGGGACTACGTTGAGCTCGGTCTCAGTGAGGCCGTCAATGGCAAACCCTCGGGGTTGCCTGATGGCCAGTGGCGGGACATCTGGTGGAATATCTGGGCTATGACCGACGCCGACGCCGCCATGGCAGATATGGCGCAACATGGCTTTGACTACGCGCCGGAAGAGGGTGAAACCAAAGCGCACAGCTACCACTGGGTGAGCACTTGGCAGAATCTCGGGCATCTGGCGATGGGCGCGCTGACGGCGGATGACCCCGCGGCCGTGGCCTTTGAGAAGGGCGGGCGATATACCTACATTGCCTACAACTTCGACCGCTCAGAGCGTCGGGTTACCTTCTCCGATGGCACAGTGCTGACGGTCGCGCCGGGGAGCTTCGAAATTCAACAATCGCCCGGGAAGGCGCCGCGAGCGGGCGTCTCGCTTTACGAAAACGCAAAGTGAGACTCACCACCTTGAGGTGTTTCGGCAAAGTGGGACGACCCTCGCACGGCTCAGGTGGATAGTGTGCAATAAGCGGTCGGCGCCTGCCGACCCGCTTCTTCAAGACTACAATTATAACGGTTTGAGGATTTGGATATGACCAACAACAGCAGTTTCAAACGCAAGCTCATCGCCTCCGTCGTGGCGTCCTCCGCGCTGGCCGGTCTGTCTGGTGGTGTCTACGCCCAGGATGCAGACGCGCCCATGATGGATGAGATTGTCGTCACCGGCATTCGGGCCAGTCTGACCCGTGCGATGGACATCAAACGAGACTCAGGTGGCATTGTCGACGCAATTTCCGCGGAAGATATCGGTAAATTCCCCGACACCAACCTGGCGGAGTCGCTGCAGCGGATTACCGGTGTATCGATCGACCGCTCCAATAATGAGGGTAGCAAAATCACTGTTCGAGGGTTTGGTCCAAACTACAACCTTGTGTTGTTGAATGGTCGCAAAATGCCCAGCGTCGGTGATTCCCGGTCTTTCGAATTTGGTGACATTGCGGCGGAAATCGTCAGCGGTGTGGAGGTCCACAAGACCTTCAGCGCGGATAATGTGACCGGCGGGATCGGCTCAATGGTCAATATCAAGACGGCTCGCCCGTTGGACAACCCCGGTTTGAACTTTTCGATCGGCACCAAAGCCATGATGGATACCACCAACGAAACGGGTGACGATGTCACGCCTGAGGTTGCCGCCATCATTAGTAATACCTTTGCAGATGACACTTTCGGTGCTCAACTGGCTTTGTCTTATCAAGAGCGCGACAGTCGTTTGGTGAACGCAGATGTCGCCAACTGGCGCAATAACTTCCATACCGATGCCGGCAATATTGACATGTCGCTCGTGGAAGATAACCGGGCTGACCCGGACGGCCCCACCTTTTACCCCCGTAACTTTGGTTACGGTATTGACGATATTAGCCGCGACCGGCTGAATGGCCAAGCGGTGCTCCAGTTCGCGCCCACGGATAAGATTGAGGCAACCCTTGATTATACCTTTGTTGACGTCGATTATGAGGCCCTGAACACCGGTGTAGGGATCTGGTTTAGCGACACGGGCGACGCTCTGACTGACGGCGTCATTGATGAGAACGGGACGTTCGTATCCGTGACCGAGGCGGGTCAGGATTACGCTTCCAATATCCGTCGAAATACGTCGGAAACCGAACTTGACTCGGTTGGCTTGAATGTCACTTGGGATGTGAACGAAAACCTCGCATTGACGTTTGATGCGCACGATTCTTCTCGTCTCAACCAGGGTGTGGGTCGTGGTAACGATGCCTTCCTGATCCTGGGAGCGGTTGAAATCGACGAGAAAACCTATGACGCGACAGCGGGCGAAGACATTCCCTTTATGCACATCGATTTTCTGGACGATGGTGCTGGTATCGTGGATGGCGTACCTACGGCCGCTTCGTATGACTCGCTGTTTGCACAGTCCGGTATCAATATCAACGAGTCAGATGTGCAGCAGTTCCAGGTTGACGGCGTGTGGACCACCAACGACGACAGCGGTCTGGTTTCAGTTGATTTTGGCGTTGCGCATACGGAGATAGCCAACCGCTGGCGTTCGTTCAATACGGGGCAGCTGCCATTGGGGTGGTACTCGGATAATCAGGAACTATGGCCTGCTGACATGTTCACTGCCTTGCCAACAGCTGGACTGTTCCCTTCATTCTCTGGTGGGGACACCAATGTGCCCGTGTACCATACATGGGACTTCGAGCGCGGTGTTGCCATTGCCGAACAGCAGTGGGCTGATCATTCGGCATCTCCGCTTCCAGACTGGGGCACTGCGCCAGAGGGCACCAAGATGCGTGCCGACACTTCAGGCAGCCCTGTCAGCGACCATCGCGTGACAGAGGAAACCATGTCTGCCTATCTTCAGTTCAATATGGAGGGTGAGCTTTCGGGCATGCCGTTCCAGGTAGTTAGTGGGCTGCGCTATGAGCAAACGGATGTAGTATCCAACAGCTACCAGCAGGACCCGCTCGAACTCGTATGGCAGAACCCGACTGAATGGGGTTTGAATCTGGCCGAAGATAGCACCTATACCAATCGTACCGGTGACTATAAGGTGTTCTTGCCGAGCTTAGATGCGGCACTTGATATCCGTGAAGATGTAATTGGCCGCTTTAGCTTCAGCCAATCCATTACCCGGCCGACCTTGGGTAGCATGATCGGTACTCGGTCAGTAACAGATCGGCCCAAACCGGGTGAGCGTTCAGGTACTCAGGGCAATCCTAACCTGAGGCCGTTCTCATCCAACAACCTGGATTTGTCCCTTGAGTGGTATTATGACGATGCCAGTTACGCGTCGGTAGGCTTGTTCGTCAAGAAGGTGGATAACTTCATTGTCGATCAGTTTGTTTCAACCGAAGTGTTGAACTTGCGAGACCCACTCGAGGGGCCGAGGGCTCAACGGGCACGCGAAGAGCTTGCCGCTGAGGGGTTGGAAATTACCGATGAGACGGTGTTTAATCGCATCAATGAGAATCAGGGCACCGAAGGTGCGATAACACAGGTCGACGCTGATCCGCTGGCACCCTTCGAAATATCGACCCCCAGCAACATGGAAGAGGCCACTTTGCAGGGCGCTGAGTTCGCGGTGCAGCACAATTTTAGCGATACAGGTTTTGGCGTCATTGCGAACTTGACTTTGGTCGCGGGTGACCTGGAGGTTGACAACTCTTCGACCGATTTCCAGTTTGTTCTGCCGGGACTGAGCGATTCCGCAAACTTCATTGCCTTCTACGACAAAAATGGCTTGCAGGGGCGTATTGCCTATAACTGGCGCGATAGCTTCCTCAACGGTGTGGGACAGAACAATACTCCCATTTATACCGAGGAGTACGGGCAGGTGGATGTGACTATCAGTTACGATCTTCCATTCGTTGATGGTTTGACCGTCTTTGCCGAAGGCATCAATGTCACGGACGAGTCGCAGCGTCAGTACGCCCGTTACGAGAACATGTTCAAACACGCTGAGCAGTATGGCGCGCGCTATAACATCGGCGCCCGCTACACTTTCTAAACTGGACTAGGAAGTGCACTGAAAAGCCGCTCTTCGGAGCGGCTTTTTTTTGATGGGTGATTGGCGTCACACTTTTACCGTCCCACCTTTGTGGAGTCGTTAAAGTGCGACGCTTTACCACCCACTTCACTCTAGGGTAAGTCTGCATCGGAGAGGTATGGTGCAGGCTTATGCTAAGAGCAAATTTCGCTCACCATTCGCCTGCCAGGGAATAATCAATAATCAAATCCTGGAGTTATATCTATGAATGATTTTCATGAACGGTCGAATCGGTCATCGCGCCTTCCGGCGCTCATGGCGACTGTCGTTTTCGGCATTGCCGCCCATTCTCAGGCTCAGGTTGGGCCCCTGTTGTGGGAAGACAACTTTGATACGCTGAATTCCGAACATTGGAACGTCATCGAAGGCGATGGTTGTCCCAATCTGTGTGGTTGGGGCAACCAGGAACTTGAGTACTACCAGGGGGACAATGTCTCCATTGAGCCCGTGCCGGGTGAGTCCGGAAACTCTGCCATCGTGCTCGAAGCGCGCAATGAAACGGTGGAAAGTCGGGCGTTTACCTCGGGCAAACTCGATAGCAAGGGCGGGGTGTCCATTCAGTACGGTATGATCGAAACCCGCATTCGGGTGCCAGATCTGGACACCGGTCTGTGGCCTGCCTTCTGGTTGCTGGGCACCAGCACCGCAAGTTGGCCCGCGAAAGGCGAGATCGACATGATGGAAATGGGGCATAGCCAAGCCGTCATTGATGAAACGCACCCTGGCACCAGCATGAACCGGTTTGTTGGCAGCAACGCTATTTTCTACGCGGAGGAAGCCTGCACCGATGCCAACCCCACCTGTGCGGCGTCGACCGCCTGGCAAACCGATAATGCCTATGTCGCGAATACGTCTCTGAGTGACCGCTTTGTGACCTACCGGTTGTACTGGACCGATCAATCTTTGCGTTTTTCGGTGGTGGACAATGGCGTGGAGTACGATATGTACGACGCACCGATTGGTATTACGGACGCCTCTGACGAATTCCGCCAGCCGTTCTACCTGCTGATGAATATGGCGGTCGGCGGCACCTTTACCGACGCCATGCAAAATAGCGAAGTGACGGCGCCTCTGCCGGCCAAAATGTACATCGACTATGTGCGGGTATATGAGTACAACGGCATGGGGGAAGTGACGTTGGGCAATCCGGTGGAACCGGAAACCGGCACATTCGGCGTCTTTACCGAGCAGTCGGGAACCAGTCGCTCTCTGGAGGCAGGGGAAACGTCGGATATTTATATCTGGAGTACCGGCTCACTGGCGGGCGGTAACGAGCCGGCTTACGAAGGCTCGGAGGTTATTTCCTGGGACTACACCGCTCCGGGTCAATGGTTCGGTGGGGGCGTTCAATCCCGCCAGCCATTGGATATGAGTAACTTTGAGGATGGGCACCTGAGCTTCCGGATCAAGGTGCCTACCGATGTAGGCTTCCGCGTTGGTATTACCGACACCTACACCAACGAGCATTATATTGACTTTCCCGCCGGTGAAGAAAAGTACGGTCTGGTGCGCAATGGTGACTGGAGCCGGGTGAGCATTCCCGTGTCCGACTTGCGTGGCGATCTGGTGGCACTGCAGTCCATCAGCTACCCCTTCGCGCTTCTCAACACCGCCACCACACCGGCGCGCACTGTGTCGATCGCGATTGACGATATCGTCTGGGAAGGCGGTGGTTCGGATGACGGCGGCACTGGCACCAGCGATAGTGATGGCGACGGTGTCGATGACAGCGCCGACCAGTGCCCCGGAACGGCCAGCGGCGCCCAGGTAAACGCCAATGGCTGCTCGACCGACAGCGTCAAAATTCAGGCCGAGGATTACGTCAACTTTGTCGATAGCGATGTCGGCAACAACGGTGGCGCTTACCGTTCCGATGATGTCGATATCGAAGCAACCTCGGATACCGATGGTGGCTATAACGTGGGTTGGACCACCCCCGGTGAATGGTTGGAATACGACCTGAACCTCGCGCCGGGCACCTACCAAGTGACCGCGCGTGTTGCCTCCCTTAATGGTGGTGGTCAGTTCTCGGTCAGTCGTGGTGGTGCCTCGCTTTCTTCCAGCGTCAATGCCACGGGGGGCTGGCAGAATTGGGCCAGTCTGAATCTGGGCGAGTTGGAGGTCAGTGCAGCGGGCACTTTGCGCCTGGACGTCCAGACCGGCGACTTCAATCTCAACTGGCTGCGCTTTGAGCAGGTCGCCAGCGATGGTGGCAGCGGCGAACCACCCACGGGGCCTTACGGCGTGAGCCAGGTCTCCGCGAGTGAGGCCGAGTTCTACGTGGACACGTCGGCTTGGGCCGACGTGCATTACTCGATCAACGGTGGTAGCCAGCTTAACGTCCGCATGACCCAGGAAGGGAGTCGGAATGTGTACCGGGTCACCGGCCTCTCGGCGGGCGACACCTTGAGCTACCATTTCACCTACTGGAATCCAGACACTGGTTCGGCGGTGGACACAGCGCCGCAAACGTTTGTGATGGAATAAGAATTTTTCGGTAGACTATTCCCCTTGTGCGGCACCTTACGGTGCCGCTTTTTTGCGTTATCACTCTTTACCTTGTCAAAGGTCCCGCTATGAACCATAAAATTCCGGGTTTTTGGAAGTCTTCCCTGTTTTTCGCAGCCATTTTCAGTCTGCTGCCCTTGGTATCTCATGCCGGGGAATTCTCCTGGCCCAACGGCGCCAAGGCGGCGGTTAACCTTGCTTATGACGATGCCTTGGCCTCCCAGCTTGAGAACGTCATTCCCGCATTGAACGAGCGGGGCTTTCGCGGCAGCTTTTACATTCCCGCAGGCGCGCCTCTGGTGATGGAGCGGCTGGAAGAATGGCGTGCGGCTGCCAAGCAAGGGCATGAATTGGGCAATCACTCTCTGTTTCACCAGTGTGACAAGCAACTGGCTGGCCGGGAGTGGGTCGAGCCGCACCGGGATTTGAGCCAGATTCCGCCGGCCGCGTGGGCTGAGCAGATCGCTTTGGCCAACGATTTTCTGAAACTGATCGATGGCAAAGATGAACGCACCTTCACTCCGCCCTGCGGGGACCTGAAGGTTGGTGATACGGACTACCTCGGCCGGGTCAAATCGCTATTCGTTGCCTCCAAGGCCTTCGGGGCCGGAGCCGTCACCGCGTCCATGCAAGACCTGGACCCTTACGCCGTTACCGTGACCGCTCCGGCCGGCGTTACTGGGGAGGCGTTGATTGCGTTGGTGGAGGAGGCGGCCCGCAAGGGAACCATGGCAAACTTCACCTTTCATGGCGTGGGTGGCGACCACCTCAGTGTTTCGGTGGCAGCCCATAATGCCCTGCTCGACCATTTGGCGGCCCACCCTGAGCGTTACTGGGTGGACAGTTTTGTCAATATCATGACCTACGTCACCGACCAGCAGTAACCCCATGAGCCCGGCGCCTGTCGGGCTGTCCCACCTTTCCCTGTCCACGTTCGATTAAAAGTGGCAAACACCACCTTTTGCCCACCTCCCAAAGTGGGACGACGGCTTGTGACGCTTCCCTAACAATGGCAATACGGGCGAGCTTGGGACTCGTCCGTGGTTGCTGTACGACGTTATCTCCTGGTACGTGTCGGGTCCGGAAGCACTGTTACCTCAGTGATGGGCCGGGCCCTCAAACGTCGGACTCTCCTTGATACCATTGGCTCCGCGCGGGTGACCCCGGGGCCTTTTTTCTCCCATACCGAATAACAGTGAGATCGAGAATGAAGAAGTCCATGACCCGCTGGGTTCCTCTGACGCTGGCGTTGCTGGTCGGCTGCAGTGGCTCCCCCTCAACTGACACCGCTGTCTCGCCTAAAACGGGTGATGCCTCTGTCTGGCCTGAAATGCACTCTCCGCTGAACGATCCGGGCGCCTACGAGGCTGAGATCGATGCGATGCTGGCCAAGATGAGTGTGGAAGAGAAAGTTGGCCAATTGATTCAGCCTGAATTGCGCAACGTGACTCCCGAGGACGTCAAGCGCTACCATTTGGGCTCGATCCTGAACGGCGGTGGTTCCTTTCCCGGCGGTGATAAAAATGCCCCGGCCAGCGCCTGGCTGGCGTTGGCTGATGAGTTCTATCGGGCCTCCATGGATACCAGCGACGGTCGCGTCGCCATCCCCCTTGTCTGGGCTACGGACGCGGTCCACGGGCATAATAACGTCAAGGGCGCGACGCTCTTTCCCCACAATATTGCCCTTGGCGCGACGCGTAATCCGAACCTGATTCGACGCATCGGTGAAGTGACGGCGCGAGAAGTGTCTGTGACCGGGCTGGACTGGAATTTCTCTCCGACGCTGGCCGTGGCCCGGGATGACCGATGGGGGCGGACTTACGAAGCCTACTCTGAGGACCCGGAGACTCTGTACGAGTATGGCAAAGCCATGGTGACCGGCCTGCAGGGAGAGGTAAATACCGAAGGCTTTTTTGATCGTGGCCACGTCTGGGCGACCGCCAAGCATTTCATCGCGGATGGTGGCACTGAAGGTGGTATCGATCGTGGTGATGCCAAAATCAGCGAATCCGAGTTGCGCGATCTTCACGCCGCCGGCTACTTCGGAGCGCTGGATGCCGGGGTGCAGACGGTGATGGCTTCGTTTAGTAGCTGGC
The DNA here is from genome assembly GCF_000423345.1 of Marinimicrobium agarilyticum DSM 16975. Taxonomy (GTDB): domain Bacteria; phylum Pseudomonadota; class Gammaproteobacteria; order Pseudomonadales; family Cellvibrionaceae; genus Marinimicrobium; species Marinimicrobium agarilyticum. The sequence goes on along the minus strand of NZ_AUHU01000015.1, from coordinate 83,987 downwards.
AGGGCGAAAAGCTGCACGGGCACCGCTACCTGTTAACCGATGTCCTCAAGGGGGAGCTTGGTTTTGACGGCCTGATTGTCGGTGACTGGAATGGTCACGAGTTTGTTGATGGCTGCCGCCAGGATAGCTGTCCCCAGGCGATTAATGCGGGACTGGACATCTTCATGGTCCCGGATCAGTGGCGGACACTGCATGCCAACACCGTGGCGCAAGTCAAAAGTGGCGAGATTTCCAAAGCCCGTTTGAACGACGCCGTGCGGCGTGTGTTACGGGTCAAATTCCGTTCCGGGATGTTTGATAAAGGGCTGCCCTCAGAGCGCTATTACGCCGGAGCGAGCGAGCTGCTTGGCGCGCCGGCGCATCGGGCCGTGGCGCGGCAAGCGGTTCGGGAAAGCCTGGTGCTTCTAAAAAATAACAACCAGCTATTGCCGTTGAGCCCTGGCCAGGATGTGCTTGTGGCCGGTGACGGGGCGGACAATATCGGTAAACAGGCTGGTGGCTGGACCCTCACCTGGCAAGGCACGGGCAATACCAGTGACGACTTCCCCGGGGCTACCTCGATTTACGATGGCATCGTCAATGCGGTCGAAGCGGCCGGAGGCCGTGCCGAGCTCAGCGTTGAGGGCCATTACAGCACGAAACCGGATGTTGCCGTAGTCGTTTTCGGTGAGGACCCCTATGCGGAAATGCAAGGGGACCGCGCGAACCTGGACTACGAACCGGAGGCTGACTGGGTGCTACTGAAACGTCTGCAGTCGGAAGGCATTCCGGTTGTTTCGGTCTTTCTCACCGGGCGCCCCTTGTGGGTCAACCCCGAAATCAACGCTTCCGATGCCTTTGTCGTTGCCTGGTTGCCGGGCTCGGAAGGTGGCGGCGTGGCTGATGTTCTCTTCCGGAATGAAAACGGTGATATCGCCTACGATTTTACCGGAAAGCTGTCATTTTCCTGGCCTGCTCGGGCGGATCAGACACCCGTCAACCGCAATGATGATCGGGAGCCGCTATTCCCCTACGGCTATGGGTTGACCTACGAGGATGACGGCGAGCTGGGCTCGCTCCCCGAAGACAGCGGCCTGTCCCGGGCAGCAGCGCAAACCCGACTATTCCTGTTTGATAATCGCCCCATGGAACCCTGGGAACTCGTATTGAGCGATGTCTCCGAGCGCGCGCTCGTCATGAGCGGCAGCGAGGCTTCCTTGCCGGGCATCGAAGCAACCGCTGTGGACCGCGAGTTCCAGGAAGACAGCCGCCAATTGCACTGGACGGGCGCTGGCGAGGCAGAAGTCGCGTTGCGCTCACAAGGTCGGGTGGACTTGTCTGCCTATCGCGAGTCGGGCGTGTTGTTGCTCGACCTGAAAATCGACGCAGCGCCGAACGCTCCGGTTACTCTGGGTATGCGCTGTGGCCAGGATTGCGTCAGCGCAGTCGATATCAGCGGTTGGCTTGACGCCCACGCGGATGGCCAATGGCACACCCTGGCTATCGATGCGGACTGCCTGATGAGCGGGGGCGTAAACCCCTCCATGGTGCTTTCGCCTCTGTATCTCGCCACGGGTGGTGAGCTGACCCTCACCCTGAATGACGTGCGTTTGGTCACTGAATACGAGGAGGAAGGACTCTGCCCGTAACAGGGGTGGTGTAACCACCCCAATGGTCTCTCTCGCGGGACGTGGGTGAGACCAACACACACGACTGATGATAATAACGAGGTGTTTATGAAAGCATTCAATCACCCAACGATCGGCTTGGGTTTGGCTTTACTGTTACTGGCCGGTTGCGGCAGTGACTCCGACGATGATTCCGGGAGCTCTAGTAGTAGCGAGTCCTCCGCCAGCAGTAGCGAATCGTCTTCCAGCAACAGCGCGAGTTCCAGCAGTGAAGGTCCCGGTAATGGTTGGGCCATGGTTTGGAGCGATGAGTTCGAAGGCGAGACCATCGATTCTGAAAAATGGTCCCACGAAGTGAATTGCGCCGGCGGTGGCAACAACGAACTCCAGTGTTATACCGACCGGGAAGAAAACAGTTTTGTTGAAGACGGCATGCTGCACCTTGTGGCAAAAGCGGAAACCTTCAGCGGACCGGGCGTCTTTGATGATGATCCCGCCTACAGTCCTGATGATACGTCCGTCACTCGCGACTATACCTCCGCCCGCCTGCGCAGCAAAAACAAGGGCGACTGGACCTACGGGCGCATTGAAGTCCGGGCGAAAATGCCCCAGGGGCAGGGCCTGTGGCCCGCCATCTGGATGTTGCCGACCGATTTCTCCTATGGCGCTTGGGCCGCCAGTGGAGAGATTGATATTTTTGAAGCGGTTAATAGCAATACCGAAGGGTTCGGTAACGAAATGCACGGCACCCTGCACTATGGTGGCGCCTGGCCCAACAACGTTTATAGCGGCACCTCACACGAACCGGATGATCCTATTTGGGACAACTTCCACACCTATGCTCTTGAATGGGAAGAAGGCGAAATGCGCTGGTACGTGAACGATGTTCACTTCGCAACACAAACCAGTGATGGCTGGTACAACGTGTACTGGGCCGGAGAGGAAAAGGGTTTTAAAGTGGGTGAGGGCGCGGCGCCGTTTAATGAGCGCTTCCATTTGCTGTTGAACGTGGCCGTAGGCGGTACCTGGCCCGGCGCGCCGAATGATCAGACCAGTTTCCCGCAGGAAATGGTGGTGGACTATGTGCGCGTGTATGAATGCAGTGATGACCCGGAAACCGGGAAGGGTTGTGCCACGAACGTGGATGAGTCCATTGAACCGCTATCCGGCCACACGCCCCCCGAACAGGTATCGACCGACCTGTATCGCAATGGTGCGGCGACGCTGACCTTCCAGGTGGATGGGACGACCGTGGAGAATACATTGGTTCCGGGTTTTTACTCGCCGACGGCGGGCAATGTTGTCTCAACCCCGATGGCGGATGGCCCCTGGTCCATCCAGTTCAATGCCTCTCCGGGCAACGCTTTTCTCAGCTCCGAGTCCATGGCAGAAGAGCCCGCTGTTGAGGACGGCTTTCAGTTCACCAACATGGAAGATTACGGCGAGCTACGTTTCGATCTTTTGGTAGAGGCCATTGAGCCGGAGACCGAACTGTTGGTCAAGGTAGACAGCGGCTGGCCCGACGTCAGCTTTACTTCCATAGACGTTCCGCAAACGGGGGAGTGGACGACCATTACCGTTCCCATGTCCGAACTTCAACCCAATGACGTCCAACCCGGAGCGGTGGACTTTGGAGCGGTTACCAATCCTTTCGTTATCGAGCCCAAGGGGGGTACCGCGGAAATCGAACTCAATAATATTCAAGTGCGTTGTATGTCTCCTTGCGGTATTGAACCTATTCCCGCCGGTGTCAGTACCGTGCTGGACAGCAGCTTCGATGTCTACGTTGACGGAGCGCCAGGGGTGAATTGGGATTTTGGCGTTGGGACCTGGGACAATAATACCGGACATGTGAGTGTGTCTGATGTGGAAGACCCGGATCGCGGCACCGTGCTGCAAGTGGTTTTCAGTGAAAGCTCGAACAATGGCTTGATGTTTGTGCAAAGTACCAACGCCAAAGATGCGACCGCTTTCGCGGCCGACGGTAAACTGGAGTTTGATATCAAAGTGTTAAGCTATGGCTCAAATACCGCTGGCCTGGTAGTGAAGGCAGAAAGTGGGCCCAGCGAGGGCACCGGCGATTTGCTTATTGAGCCGGCGCCTCCGGTCGGAGAGTGGACTTCGGTCTCCATTCCGGTTGCCGATATGCTCAATCACCCGGGAACCAACCCAGCTTTTGATCTCGGGGCCTTCAATACACCGTTCGTTTTTCTTCCCGTGTGGGATGACCAAAGCGGCGTTCAAGTGCAGTTTGATAATATCCGGTGGACTCGTTAACCCCACTGGGTGATCAGTGCTTCTAAAGCGGCTCCTTGAGAGCCGCTTTTTTTATTCCGCTTTATGATTCATTCGTTTGCGGTACTCCGAAGGAGACTCTCCTACCAAGCGTTTGAAAAAGCGGTGAAACGCGGACTTGCTGTTGAAGCCTGATTCCAGAAGAATATCCAGAATGGTCTTTTCCGTCAGTGTCGGGTCAGCCAGTAACCGTTTGGCTTCCTCCACCCGATAAGAGTTGATGAACTCAAAAAAATTTGTGCCGAAATGCTTGTTGATGACCGATGACACCTCTTTAACTGGCAATTTCAGTCGGGCACCGAACTGCTCGATGTTGAGGTTTTGCTGCAGGTAGATTTTGTCGTTCTCCATCGCATCGCGAACCCGGTCGATGGCTGAATCGGACGGCTTCTCCTCCGCGGGGGCCCGTGTGTCATCGGAGCGGGTCGTCAGTAACTGGTGGGCGTAGACCAGACTATAGGTGAACAGAGCATTAATCAGAATAAAGGTGAAGTAGTTGTCGGCAATGCCCAGGTAGTCTGCGGTTTCTGGAGAGCTGTACTTTGCCAGAACGTGTACCGTGGTGGACCAGGCCCAACTGGCAAAGAAACCGAGCGTGAGAATATTCAGCCAGCGCGGCTCGGTGCTGGAAAAGTGAGAGTATTCATCTTTCAGCTCGGAGCGGTAGCGCTGCACCAGCGCCACGGCGGCGAAAGAGTAGACCAGGGGTACCAGCTTGGCGGCGTCCCATAGTGAAGTGACCACTTGCTCAGGCTGAGGTTCGCCCATGGCCCAGATATAGCGTAACGAGTTGCTGTCGATACCGAACGTCGCCATTATTATGACGGCTACCAGTGCGGGGATGAGATGTAGCAAGTGCAAGGGCTTGAGAGTGAAGTGCGCCCGGGTGATCGACGCCACGTAGAGGTAGAGCGTCGGCCCTTTCACCATGAGAGACACTATCAGAAAGTAAGGGATCCAATAGTGATCGATGGTGGGCGTAGTGTGCAGCTGGTCGTTCCAGAGCACCAGGGTGGTGACCGCGGCCACCGCAATAACGATCAAGAAAACGCTCAAAAGCCGCCCGTAGAGCCGATTCTGGGCAGGGAGCGCGGCCTGTAATAGCGCGAGCAGGATGCTTTCCGCCACGGTCATCAACAGGACCACGTCGTGAATATTAAAAATATAATCTTTCATTAACTTTGGTATGCCGATTTTTATAGTAATGACGGAGTTTGACTGTTTTTGGCGAGTTACCCCTCCGTGACCACTATTCAGCTTGTCCGAGCCGGGTGTGCTTGCTCTTCGGCTACTCACCAGTGGCGTTATTATCGCACGGATTCACTTTATCTGTGTCTCATGCGTTGAGCAATCTTTTGCCCGCTTCGTATTGCGTCAGGTCGGTTTGGTAGCTTTGGCCTCAAAATGAGAACTTGTCGCACAAACTGCCTCTTGAAAAGCGCGAGAGAGGCCCCTATTGTCTTATTGTTAGGTAGACTAAAAGAGGGTTCCAGAAGCAACCCCTATGGACGTTAACAATCGATAATAACTCCCACGAGGCCCCTCCCCATGTTTGGAATGATCAAGCGGTCAATATCCTGCCTTTTGTGTCTGGCGTTCCTGTCAGGCTGCGGTTCTTCCTCCGGTGATGACAGCCCGGAGTCGGACAGCTCCAGCTCAGACGAGCAAAGCAGCTCAGAGACACAGAGTAGTTCTGAGACCCAGAACAGCTCGGATGGCACCTCCAGTGAGTCAACCTCGGAGGGGCAGTCAAGCAGTCTGGCCAGCAGCTCCGCGGCTCAGCAGAGTGAATCCAGTGACCAGAGTAGCGCCAGCAGTGCGCCGGCCGAACTGGGCGGCATACGGGTGAACCAGGTTGGCTTTCTGCCTCAGGCTCAAAAGCTGGCGGTCATCCCCGAGGCCGAGGCAGAGATGTTCTCCCTGATCGACCGCCAGTCCGGAGAGGCCGTTTACACGGGCGCGCTGTCGACCGCCCTTCAGTGGTCTCCAGCGGGTGAAGCGGTCAGCTTGGCTGATTTTTCCGGGTGGGTAGAGCCGGGCGACTATCTCGTGCGTGTGGAGGGCGTGGGCGACTCACACCCCTTCGAAATTGGAAGCGATGTTTACGACTCACTGAGTGACGCGGCCTTGAAAGCCTACTATTTCAACCGGGCAAGCACGGCACTGAGTGAGGTGCATGCGGGTGAGTATGCCCGGCCGATGGGGCATCCCGATATGAATGTGTTGGTTCACGAGACCGCCGCTGATGGCTCGCGCTCTCCCGGAGACAGCATTGAAGCTCCCAGAGGTTGGTATGACGCGGGGGATTTTGGCAAGTATGTAGTTAACTCCGGGATTTCCACCTATACCCTACTGGCAGCCTACGAACACTTCCCGGAGTATTACACCGGCAAAGACGTGAATATCCCTGAAAGCGACAATGGCCGGGCGGACATCCTCGACGAGGCGTTGTGGAATCTGTCCTGGATGCTCCAAATGCAAGACGAAGACGGGGGCGTTTACCATAAACTGACGACGCTCAACTTTGCCGGTATTCAGATGCCTCACGAGGCCGCGGGCGATCGCTATGTGATTGGTAAGGGCACCTCGGCGACCCTGAACTTTGCCGCCGTTATGGCGATGGCCAGCCGGGTGTACGAGCCGATTGACGCGACGCTGTCCACTGAGATGCTGAACGCCGCGATCAGTGCCTGGCAATGGGCGCTCGACAATCCTGACGTGGCGTTTGAAAACCCGGCGGATGTCAGCACCGGGGAGTACGGGGACGCGGGCCCGTTCGTGGACGAATTTGCTTGGGCCGCCGCCGAGCTTTTCATTACCACGGAAGAAACCCACTACTATGACGCCTTTAAGCGGCGCAATATTGATAACTGGGTTCCCGCTTGGCCCGACACTCGCGGGCTGGCCTGGATGTCGCTGGCGTTTCATAAAGACCTGCTGAGCGATCCGGCGGATGTCGAGGCGGTTGAAACCCAGATACTGAATGTCGCCAATACGCTGGCCAGCCTCGATCAAAGTTCCAGTTACCGGGTGGCCATGGTGGACGGCGACTTTTATTGGGGCAGCAACGGCAATGTGCTCAACCGGGCGATGATGCTGCTGCAGGGCTACCGGCTGAGGCCTTCGGAAACCCGCTACCGGGAAGCGGCCCAGTCGCTGTTCGATTACATTCTGGGGCGCAATCCCACCGGCTATTCCTACGTGACCGGCCACGGCGATAAAACGCCCATGCATATTCACCATCGTGCCTCGGAGGCGGACGATATCGAAGCGCCGGTCCCCGGCTTTGTGGTGGGCGGCCCGAATATCGACTACCCGGCAGACTGCGAAGACCAGGGTATCAACTATCCGGCGGGGGATGAGGCCATCGCCAAGGCCTACCTGGATGATTGGTGCAGCTACTCCACCAACGAAGTCACCATCAACTGGAATGCGCCTCTGGTTTATGTAAGTGGCGCGCTCCAGGTGATGACCGATACCGCGGAATAAACGATCGCCCCGGCGATCGGGGCCCTTCTCCACGCCGCGTGCCCTCTCTTGGCGCGCGGCTTTCTTTCCTCGTTTGTCTTTCCAATTTTGCTAGACTGGAAGCTCCTTTGTCGACGGAGCCCGCTTGTGAGTCTGTCTGAAAATGCCCCCGATTTTTCCCGGTTGCCCGCGCTCCTGCCCGAGTTGCACTTTGATCTGGAGCGCGATGCGCGCTGCCAAGGTGACCCACAGGTTCGAGCCTACCTTAAGCACTATGGACTCGACATGGAGGCGGCTTTTCCCGATGTGGCGCACCGGATGGGGTACTCGCGGGTGGAAGGTTGGGATATCGCCGTACAATACTGGGTTCCCGAAAACCCTCAAGGCACTTTCACCATCGTGCACGGCTATTTTGATCATTCGGCGTTGTATGCCCAGGCGGTGCACTTTGCTCTGGAAAGAAGGCTTTCGGTCTTGGCCTATGATCACCCCGGCCATGGGTTGAGCTCGGGAGAACGTTTGGTTATCGACAGTTTTAACCGCTATGCCGACGTGCTTGATGCACTGTTGCAGAGCTCAGCCAGGCTGTTCTCGGGGCCCCGTTACGCCTTTGGCCAGAGTATGGGCGGTGCCACCTTGCTCAACCACCTTTGGCGTTACGGGCCCGCTCTCACCGGTAGAACCGCTCTGTTCGCACCGTTAGTGTTACCTCAAGCCTGGGGGCTCAGTAAGTGGTTGTATGCGCTGCTGCACCGTTGGGTGAAGGAAGTGCCTCGTACTTTCACTGACAGCTCTCACGATGATGACTTCAACGATTTTCTCGAGCACAAGGACCCCCTTCAGTACCGCAAAGTCAGCGTCGAGTGGGTGGGGGCCATGAAGGCCTGGGACGAAACTTTTCGTAGCTGGCCCGTGAGGGACGATGAGCTGCTCATTGTTCAGGGAACGGGGGATGGTACCGTGGACTGGCAGTACAACCTGCAGCAGATCGGCCGGCTATTGCCGAATCTGAGGGTCGAGATGATTACCGAGGCGAGGCATCACTTGGTCAACGAGAGTCAAGGGTACCGCGACCCCGCTTTCGCGGCGGTCGCGGACTTCTTTTTCGGGCGTTAGAAAAGCACCCGGCAGCGGATCGTGCCCTGAATCTCCCGAAGCTGTTTGAGCACTTCGGGGCTGTAGGGCGAGTAGATATCCAGCACCACGTAGCCCACCTTCTCGTTGGTCTGCAGGTACTGGGCCGCGATATTGATTTCGTTGTCCGAGAAAATCCGGTTGATTGCGGACATGACACCGGGCACGTTGGCATGTACGTGCAGCAGGCGGTGCGCGTCCGGGTGCCCCGGCAGGGCGACTTCCGGGAAGTTGACCGAGCTGGTGGTGGTGCCGTTGTCGGAGTACATCACCAGCTTTTCCGCCACTTCCACCCCGATATTCTGCTGCGCCTCTACGGTGGAGCCACCAATGTGTGGGGTCAGAATCACATTGTCCAGGCCTCGCAGGGGGCTGACGAACTCGTCGCTGTTGCCTTTGGGCTCGACCGGAAATACATCGATGGCCGCGCCGGCCAGTTTGTCGGCCTTGATCGCCTCCGCCAGAGCATCGATCTCGATGACCGTACCGCGAGAAGCGTTGATCAGAATCGAGCCGGGCTTCATCTGCTCAAGCTCTTCGGCTCCGATCATGTTCTTGGTGGACCCGGTTTCCGGTACATGCAGGCTGACGATGTCGGAGTGGTTCAGCAGTTCGTTCAGGCTGCGCATCTGGGCGGCATTACCCAGCGGTAGCTTGGGGATCACATCGTAAAAGCAGACTTTCATTCCCAGCGACTCGGCCAGAACACTCAGCTGACTGCCGATCGAGCCGTAGCCGATAATCCCCAGGGTCTTGCCCCGAATCTCGTAGGATCCCAGGGCGGATTTCTTCCAGCCGCCGCGATGGCAGGCGGCGTTCTTTTCCGGGATGCCCCGAAGCAACAGGATGGCTTCGGCCAACACCAGTTCGGCGACCGAGCGGGTGTTGGAGTAGGGGGCGTTGAAGACTGCCACGCCGTGTTCCTGGGCTGCCTGCAGGTCGACCTGATTGGTACCGATGCAGAAGCAGCCGGCGGCGATCAGCTTGTGGGCGTTTTCAAAGACGTTGCGGGTCAGTTGAGTGCGCGAACGCAGGCCGACGAAGTGGGCGTCTTTGATCCGTTCGATCAGTTCCTCTTCGGACAGCGCGGTTTTGAGGTAGTCGATGTTGGTGTAACCGGCGGCGTTGAGGGTGTCGACGGCGGACTGGTGGACGCCTTCCAGCAGCAGGAATTTGATTTTGCTTTTGTCCAATGACTTCTTGCTCATGAACGCTGTCACCTCAGCTGATTCGGGTTGTGCGGGGGAGGGGTGGAAAAGAGGGTCGGCATGATAGCACATCTTCCTCTGGCGTTGGATGTCGTTTAGTCCGGTTCGGTATGGGGTGCACTGTCCCCGGACACGCCGTAAACCCATGACGTGAAGGGATTCACTAATGCCGCGATGGCATGGATGCCAGAGAGCGGCCCCTGGGGGCTCGAATCGCGGGTCCCCCGCTCCACGGTCCGGGAACAGTGCACCCCATACCGAACCTCAGTGCCGGGATCAGCCGTAGGGCGGTATAAGCGAAGCGCATCCGCCAGAAAGGGGAGCTTCGAGAAAAACCGCTCCGGGTGAGCCCCACCTTGTTTTGAGGTAGCGGCCTGCGGTTCAATTCACTCTCATGGCCAGAATCGCCAACCAATCGCCTCTGGGGTTCTATTGGCACTGAGGCCCGAGGTGGAATAGACCGGTTGTAGACTCTCTGAGGCATGGATGCCGATGAGAAGCCCCCATGGATGGGTTTACGGCGGGTCTACAACCGGTCTATTCCACCTTGGGCCGGGCGTGAAGCAATCCTTCACGGTTAGGTTTTGCGTGTTACCAAGGGCTTCATGGTTTGTGAGGAATTACTTCAGTCACCATTAATTGGTGCTCTCCTTCGGCTGTCGGGTGATAATACCAACGCACCTCCGCCTCCTTCAGCGTCATGCCATAGCGCCGCTGTGGGTCCGGCTTCTGGTACTGGGGCCGTGGGTCCTGTTGCAGAATCTGCTGGAGCAACGCCCGCCAATCCTGCCCCGTGGTGTCGCTCAACGCCCTGCAGGCCGAGTCGGCCTCCGGTGTGAACTCCACCGGCACCCAGGCCGGGGCCTCCCCCGCGAAGCGATTCTCCGCCTCCGGCACCGAATCCGTGTATGGCACATACGGCTTGATATCCAGCACCGGCGTGCCGTCCAGCAAATCCGCCCCCGACAATAGTAGGAACAGCTTACCGTGCGCCTGTTCAATGCCCTCAAGCTTCACCACCGACAAACCGATCGGGTTGGGGCGCAGGGGGGAGCGGGTCGCGAAAACGCCCAGACTCTTGTTTCCACCCAACCGGGGAGGGCGGACCCGCGGCCGCCATTGGTCGCTCGGCGGCCGGTGGAACACGAACTGCAGCCAGAGATGGGTGCATTGTTCCAGCCCCTCCAGTGCTTGCGGGTCATCGTAAGGGGGCAGCAGCTCCAGACGCGCCCGAACCGCGGGCGCCAACCCCGGCTGTCGGGGAATACCAAACTTCTCTATAAAGCTCGAGTGCACGATGCCGATGGGTGAAAAGCAATAGGTCATGGGTTTGGCTCGGTGGTTGGTAGTTACGCGACAGTAATATGTTGTTGCTGGGCGCAATGCGACGCCTTTCCTTGTCCGCTTCGTGTAATTGCCCTAACCTCGAAGACAGACCGATCAACCGCGGCTTGGACCGAACCCGAGCCGCTTGCGCAAGGAACGTATTCATGCTGACAGGACTTTGGGTAGCGGTGGTCTTACTGCTGTTGCTGACCCTGATTCCACTTTCCCGCATCGAAGCCTGGTGGGTGCGAGGGCTGGACTTTCCCCGCTTGCAACTGTCCTGCCTGGCGTTGGTCCTGGTGGGGGCGCTCCTGTGCCTGCTCGATTGGGGGCAGCTCTCCACCTGGATATTGCTCACCCTGAGCTCAGCCTGTCTGGCGTACCACGCTTGGTGGATTGTGCCATATACGCCACTGCACTCGAAAGAAGTGCGCTCCGCCGGGACTCTCTCGGAGAAGGACCGCCAGCAACGCATCGCCATTATGACCGCCAATGTGCTGACCCCCAACCGCAACGCCGAACGGCTCTTGGCAATCGTGGCCGAAAACCGGCCCGATATACTGGTGACACTGGAGTCTGATGACTGGTGGCAAGAGCAACTCGATGTCCTCGAGCAGGACTATCCCCACACCATCAAGTGCCCGCAGGACAACCTGTACGGAATGCATGTCTACTCCCGCTATCCGTTGGAAAACGCCGCCTTACAGTTTCTGGTGGAGGAGGACGTGCCCTCCATACACGCCGAAGCGGTGCTGCCCTCCGGCCGCCGGGTGGTGTTGCACTTTTTGCACCCCGCCCCGCCGAGCCCCTCCGAAAATGCAACCTCCTCCGAGCGCGACGCCGAGCTGGTGATGGTCGGTCGCAGCGTTGCGGAAAGTGAACGTGATGTGCCGACCATCGTTACCGGCGACCTGAACGATGTGGCCTGGTCGCTAACCACCCGGCTATTCCGCAAAGTCAGTGGACTGTTGGACCCGCGCATCGGGCGCGGTATGTTCAACAGCTTTCACGCTGACTATCCGTTTATCCGCTGGCCTCTGGATCATCTGTTCCACAGTGAGCATTTTGTGCTGGAGGATATGCAGCGTCTGCCATCCTTTGGCTCCGATCACTTCCCGGTACTGGTACGATTGGTGTATCGGGAGCGTGCCAAGCCGCAGGAGGGAATTGACGCCGATGCAGAGGATCGGGCACTGGCGCGAGAGAAAATGGCGGATGAGGCGGTGGGCCCGGGTGAGGTGCATCGCCCTGAGATGCCCGCCAGTCGGTACTCGCTAGAGCCGGTTATCTGACCGGCGCAGAGCCGCTTGAGGGCCGTGTGAACCCCATTTTCTCAAAGGCCTGATAGAGCTTGGCGAGGGTGATGGGCTTGCCCAGGTAGTGGTTCATGCCGCAGGCAAATACTTCCTCGCGGTGCTCCTGAAGGGCGTGAGCGGTCAGGGCCACAATGGGAATGGCGGCGCGGTGATGATGGCGCTCGTGCTCCCGGATACTGCGGGTCGCCTCGAAGCCGTCCATTTCCGGCATCTCGCAATCCATCAGGATCAGGTCATAGTGATTCTGACAGACCGCCTCAAAGGCCTGTAGCCCGTCTTCGACCAGTTCCGCCTCGATGGCCATTCTGCCCAGCAGCCCTTTTATTACCATCCGGTTCACGGCATTGTCCTCGGCGACCAGAACCTTCAGGTGGGAAAACTGCCGGTAATCCGTTTCGTTTTGGGTCGTCTCCTGCTCAGTTTCCAGGCTTTCGCCGAGCATACTGATCAGGCGCCGACGAAGGCTGCGGGCCGAGAAAGGTTTGTGCAGCAGGCTGTGTATCCGTAGCTTCTCCAGCGTATCCGGGCCCAGCCGCAACTCGCCAGCGTTGAGAATAACCCGGGGTATCTCCCCGGCAGCCGGTTCCTGCAGCAGCCGCTCGGCGAAGGTCACGCCCTTCATATCGTCGAGCTGACTGCCAATGGCGATAAAGTCGACCGCTTTGTCATCACGGTTGAGTTCGCGCAGCCGAGTCATTGCGCGTTCGCCGGAAGGGACGCAGTCCAGAGTCATGCCCCAGCGTTTCGCGTGGCGATTGAGAAAGTCGCCCAGGCGTTCGCTCGGGTCGACAAACAGCAGTCGGCGACCGCTCAGCAATTGCAGCGCGCGTTGTTCCCGTTGAAGGCTGTCGGGGACGGTTTCAAACGTGGCGGTAAACCAGAACCGGGCGCCCTGGCCCTTTTCGCTCTCCACGCCGATCTCGCCACCCATCAGCTCCGCGAGACTTTTGCAGATTGCCAGACCGAGCCCGGTACCGCCGTACTGGCGGGTAGTGGAGGTGTCTTCCTGGTTGAATGAGTCGAACAGGGTCTGTTGAGCGGAGTGGGCGATGCCGATCCCCGTGTCCTGAATAGCGAACAATAGCTTGGGTTTCTGAGGCGTGCTGTCCTGAGCCTGAGACACCTCTAAAGCAATGTGCCCTTTGGCGGTGAATTTGAAGGCGTTGCCCAGAAGGTTGATCAGAATTTGGCGCAGTCGGGTCGGGTCGCCTTTGAGCCGGCGGGGGACTTCCGGGTCCACCCCGCCCATCAACTCGATATCATGCTTGTTGGCTGTGGCCCCGAACAGTTGCAGACAGTCTTCCACCAGGTCTTCCAGGTCGAAGGCGGCCACTTCCAGCTGCATTTTGCCGGCTTCGATCTTGGAATAGTCCAGAATGTCATTGATGATATCGAGCAGGGTTTCGCCGGAGCGGTGAATGACATCCAGGTAATGGCGCTGATTGTCGTTCAGGGGGGTATCCCGCAACATGTCCAGCATACCGATGACCCCGTTCATCGGTGTGCGAATTTCATGACTCATGGTTGCCAAAAATTGGCTCTTGGCCCGGTTGGCGTCCTCGGCGGCCAGTTTCTGGCGCTGACTTTTGATTTTTTCCTCTTTCTCACTCAGCAAGGCCAGCTCAATGGCATGACGTTGCTCGATGTCCTCGAGCAGCGTCTCGCGCATGTGGTTAATGGCATTCACCACATTGTCCAGCTCATCGGGCTTGTCGTCACTTTTGACCCGTTTGAGTTTCAGCGGCGTGGTCAGATTATCCAGGTGCAATTGGCGAGCGTACTGGGCGATGGTTTCCATATGGCGGGTGAGTAGAGTGAACACCAGCCACAGTATGAAAAATGACACCACCAGAGTTTTGGTGCCCTGGACCCCAGCGATAAACAATGTGCGCTGCCACAGTCGATCGTAGATATTGTTCAGGCTGGCGGTAATCCGCAGGGTGCCCAACTCCTGCCGGGGGGTGCTGTCGTCCTCATAAACCAGCGGGTACTCTTTGACCAGAAACTGGTTGGGCGTGGCCTCGATGTCTTCCAGAGTGATACCGTCCCGATGGGCCACGAGGGTTTGCTCGCTGTTGTTCCAGTCACTCCAGGAGACGCTGACATGAACCACATCCTCCACATCCAGCACGCTTTCAATCTGAATCGAGAGTTGTTCCTGGTCAAAGCCCCACAGGCTCTTGGTAATGCTGGCCAGGGTGCTGACCCGCACCTGATCCATACGCTCTTCCAGAGCGGAGATGTCGTCGTGAAAACTCGAATACAGCTGCATCAGTATCGCGACGAGCGTGATCGCGGAGCTGCTGAGAATAATCAGACCGAGCAGGCGGGCGGCGATGGGGTTCTCTCGCGTGTAGCGAATCAGTCGAAGCATGGGGTCAGGCGTCGCTGGATGAATTGGGCGAAATGCTCGGCTTAAGTGTAGCACTTCGCCCCCGTCGCGTTTACCGGTTTTGCTCGAGCTGTCCCTCCAGTGCTTCCAGCGATGTGCCTTTGGTTTCGGGCATCAGGTAGCGGACAAACAGCAACTGCAGCACCATCATCGCCGCGAAAAAGGCGAAAATCGGCGCGCCGCCAAAGGTGCCGGCGACGTAGGGGAAGCTGAAGGCGACCAAAGCGGCGAAAACCCAGTGTGTGCCCGAGCCGAGCGACATGCCGTAGCCGCGCACCCGATTGGGGAAAATTTCCGCGATAAACACCCAAATACAGGCCCCCTGCCCAATGGCGTGGGAGGCGATAAAGCCGAAAATCAGCAATGGCACCAGGCTGCCGTTAAAGGCCTCCCGATAGAAAATCAGGGCCAGGCAGGTGAGCGAGACAATGTAGCCCACCGAGCCGATGTACATCAGAAACCGGCGCCCAAAACGGTCGATGAGTGCCAGCCCCAACAAGGTGAACACCAGGTTGACCAGCCCCAGGCCGGCGGAGGAAAGAAGGGCGGCGCTGCTTTCCATCCCCGCCATGGTGAAAATGCGTGGTGCGTAGTAGATCACGGCATTGATGCCGGAGAGCTGATTGAAAAAAGCGAACAGAAAGGCGAGCAGGATAGGCCAACGATACCGCCCTGATAAAAACGTACGCCATTCGCTCTGGCCACTTTGCGCTTTATGGCTGTGTTCAATTTCCTCGAGCGATTGCTCCACCCGGCTGGGGTCGATCAAAGCGAGCACCCGCCGGGCCTCGTCCCGGTTACCGCGCTGGGTGATCAGCCAGCGGGGGCTGCGGGGCACAAAGAGCACCAGAACGACAAACACCAGCGCTGGTATCGCTTCAATACCCAGCATCAGGCGCCACTCTCCCCCCGCGGCGGCCACCCAGTAGTTGGAGAGATAGGCGCAGAGAATGCCGAATACCAGGTTGAATTGGAACATGGCGGTCAATCGGCCCCGGCTCCCGGCGGGGGCGATTTCCGAAATATACACCGGCGCGGCGACTGAGGAAGCCCCGACGCCAAGACCGCCGATAAAGCGAAAGGCCATCAGGCTGTAAGCGTCTGGTGCCAAAGCCGAGCCCAGCGCGGAGACCAGATAGAGGATACCAATCCAGAAAAGGGTAATTTTTCGGCCGTAGCGGTCGCAGGGAATGCCACCGAAAATGGCGCCGATAACCGTGCCGATCAGCGCCGATGAGACCATCAGCCCCAAGAGCGTATCCGACAGCGCCCACTGGCGTTGAATGGCCTGTTCCGCTCCGGAAATGACGGCCGTGTCGAAACCGAACAGAAAGCCCCCCAGGGCGACGGTGAAAGACCAGAATAGCAGTCGGCCATGGTGTGTGGTTTTGGAGTGAGTCAAGGTCATAGAGGGCCCCGTTATTGCTGTTATGTAACCGGTGTCATCGGTGCGGATTATCATACGTCGTGGCGGGCGTTTGGGCCAGCCCTACGGCCCACGCTCGCGTTTTGAAAGGCAGTGGTCCAATGACGCCGGTAAGACGTACCATAAGGTCATACTAGGCTAGTATAGAGATTCTGGCTCCCATCCAACTGGGGCGCACTGCCGCCCACCGAGAGGAAATATCATGATTGCTCGCTACCTTGCCCTGTTGATACTGGCACTGCTCTGTGCCAACGCCTGGAGCGCCGAGTGCCCCGAGGCTCTGGACCATGAGTATCGCCGTCTGCACAGCAGCGAAGATATCAACTTGTGCGAACGCTTCGCGGGACAGGCACTGTTGGTGGTAAACACCGCCAGCCACTGCGGATACGCTTCCCAGTTCAATCCCTTGGAGGCGCTGCACCAGCGTTACAAAGACAGGGGGCTGGCCGTCGTGGGTTTTGCCAGTGATGACTTCAACCAGGAAGCGGACTCCGAAGAGGAAGCGGCTACGGTCTGCTACGAGAACTTCGGCGTGACCTTCACCATGATCGCGCCCTCAGCGGTGACCGGCGATGACGCCAATCCGCTATTTCTCGAGTTGGCCCGCCAGAGCGAGGCGCCGGGTTGGAATTTCAACAAATACGTCGTGGCGCCGGACGGGACCGTGGTGGCCCACTTTGACAGTCGCACCGCGCCCGACTCCGAGGCGGTAATTGAGGCCATTGAGCGGGCGATGACGACAACTTCTAACACAGTGACGGAGTAAACGTATGTTTGGCTGGTTAAAGCCCGACCCCCAAAAGCGCTTGCAGAAAGCTTATGAAAAGAAGCTGGAAGCGGCCATGGTGGCGCAGCGCAGCGGCGACATCAAAACCTATTCGCTCCTGAGTGAGGAGGCGGACGGGCTCTATCGCGAGCTTCAGGCGCTGGCCTCCTCCAAACGTTAGTGCTCGTCTAGAAGGCGGCCAGAACATCATTCAGAAATCGACGCCCCAGATCGGTGGTGACCAGTCGCTCCCGATAGGGGTGGACCAGCCCCTTTTCTTCCAGTCCTTGCCAGGCGGGTTGAAGCGCCTGCAAAAGCAACCCCGTGCGTTCGGTGAATTGAGCGGATGGTACCCCCTCATTCAGTCGCAATGCATTCAATAAGTAATCCAGTGGCAGGGCCTCGGGCTCCAGCGTCTGCTCGCCGGCGAGCATGGGGCCGGTCGAGCCCCCGTGGCGACGTTCAAGGTAATGCGCCGGCAATCGGGTTTTCCAGCGACGGACGATACGGCCCGACTCTGGCAGAGTGATTTTGCCGTGGGCGCCAGCGCCAACCCCCAGATAGTCGCCATAGGTCCAGTAATTGAGGTTATGGCCTGCTCGGCGCTGGGGGCGCGCGTAGGCCGACACCTCATACTGCTGGTAACCGGCGGCGGCCAGCAGGGCTTCACCGGTGTCCTGGATGTCCGCCAGCGTGTCCTCCACCGGTAGCAGCGGCGGCGCATTGTAGAAGTGGGTGTTGGGCTCAATGGTGAGCTGATACCAGGACAAGTGCTCCGGCGCCAGGGCGATGGCCTGCGCCAGATCGGCCCGGGCAGCGGCCGTGGTCTGGTCTGGCAGGCCGTGCATCAAGTCCAGGTTGAGGTTATCAAAGCCCGCCTTGCGCGCCACTTCCACGGCGGCGAGGGCTTCCTCTCGTCCGTGAATGCG
This sequence comes from Marinimicrobium agarilyticum DSM 16975, assembly GCF_000423345.1. Lineage (GTDB taxonomy): Bacteria > Pseudomonadota > Gammaproteobacteria > Pseudomonadales > Cellvibrionaceae > Marinimicrobium > Marinimicrobium agarilyticum. Next base: position 66,120 of record NZ_AUHU01000015.1, on the reverse strand, counting down.
CCCCAGACGCTGTAGCTGCGCCTCCTGGAAGCTCTGTATGCCGATTGACAGGCGGTTCACCCCAGCGTGGCGGTAGCCGGAGAAACGCGCCTGTTCGAACGTGCCCGGGTTGGCCTCAAGGGTGATTTCCGCATCGGTGCTCAGACCCACCAGCCGGTCGACGTTCTCCAGAATACGGCCGATGGCATCGGCGGAAAACAGGCTGGGCGTGCCGCCCCCGAAGAAAACGGTATGAATTCGCCGTCCCTGCGCCATAGGCGCCTCGGCTTTCAGGTCTTCAATCAGTGCGTCGACATACTCGTGCTCGGGCAGGTTTTCCCCCGCCTGGTGGGAATTGAAGTCGCAGTAAGGGCACTTTCGTACGCACCAGGGGATGTGTACGTATAGGGAGAGCGGCGGCAGAGTCAGGGAGGGCAAGGCGGCGGACATGGAGCCTGGGTTCGTCAGTGGTGAAAACCGGCACTATAACATGGACGGCTCCCGCCCGTAGCGGGCGGGAGCCTGTGCTCACTCGGCTGTGGCCAGATGCTGGTCAAGAAACTTCAGTACCTCGCTCAGCGCTTTCACCCTGGACTCTTCCTTCCAGAGATTGTGGCCGGCCTCCTTCAGACGAACGAATTCGACGGCCTTATCGGCTTTTCTCAGGTTCTCTGCCATCAGCTCGGACTGCTCAACGGGAACTCGCTTGTCGTCTTCGCCATGAATCAAAAGAATCGGGGTCTTGATACCGCCAGCGAAGTTTGCGGGGGAATAGGCGGCAATGCGTTCGGGAGTGAAGAAATCTTTGGCGACCGAGCGGGTCAGGTACTCATAGACCCAATCGCTTTCTTCAAACTTCTCTTCGTCGTGCTCCATCATGGATGTCAGGTCACTGACACCGTTGATGGAAACGGCGCAACGGTAGACGGTGGGCGTGAAGGCCGCGCCCGCGAGCGCGGCGTAACCGCCGTAGCTGCCTCCGACAATACAAACGCGTTCCGCGTCGGTGAGCCCGGCCTCGGTCAGGTAGCGGACGGCATCCGTCAGGTCGTCTTGCATGCCCCGGCCCCATTCGCCCTGTCCAGCTTTCCAATGGTCGATGCCAAAACCGGTGGAGCCTCGAAATTGAGGCTGAACGACCGCGTACCCGCGCGCAGCCATGGCTTGTACAAACCCGTCATACCCAACCCGGTCGTAAGTGTGGGGCCCGCCATGAGGATAGATCACCGTCGGCAAGTTTTTTGGGTTGTCGACTTTGGCTTGAGGAAGTGTGAGCAACGTCGGAATTTTCAACCCATCCCGGGTTTCGTACTCGATCTGCACGGTCGGGTTGACGCCTCCTTCCGGTATCTGGGGGTGGTTGCTGGTCAGGTAGCGAAGCGGTTGGCCTTCGGTAGCCAGGTAGTAATCACCAGCGGTAGAGTTTCCCTGGACGTTGATCACAATGTGCTTGTTATCTTCGCTGAGACTGGAGAGTTCCACCGCGTGTCCTTCCAACTGGTTCTGCAGTGCTTTCAGTCGACGGGAGGCGTCGCTATCGAATAAGTGATATTGGGGGGTGAAGCCGCCAAACCTGATCCCGACCGCCACTCGGTCGAGGCCCAAAAAAACGTCTTCAATGTCCACATCATCCCGGCCCAGATGTAACTCCTGTTCAGAGCCATCGCTCAAAGAGAGCTTGAAATAGTTTCCTTCGCCGGTGTTTTTGTTGCTTCGTATCGCCAACAGAGACTTCATGTCCTTGGTCAGTCCGGCGAACTGGGTGATCAGGTTGGCGTCTTTCTCGGAATAGATCGTTCGATCGCCGCCACCGTTTTCCGGCACGACCACATACAGTCTGTGCGCTTCCTGGTCATAGCGAATTTCCGCAAGCACGTCACCCTTATCGTTGACGTAATAATCGATAGTATGGGAATGGCCTGGCTCGAGTACCTTGGGGCTTCGAGGGTTTTCAATGTCCACGGCGAGCAGTGCCAGGTCGGGGTCACGATCCTGGCGGTTACGCCCGGTGTAGGCCGGCATGTATAGCGTCTTCCGGTCTTTGGAAACGCCCGAGACCCGGCCCAGCCCGCTCTGTGCTTTCCAGATGACATCGCCTGGGCGCAACAACTGCTCAATGTCGCCGGTTTTCAGATCCAGCACATAAGCGGTGCTGATTTCCATGTGCGTGACGTTGAACCCTCGCAGGCGTTTCTCTTCCGAGGCGATCATGATCAGCTTTTGGTCCGTGAGGAAATACAAGTGTTTCGGATTGATTTCACTGACATTTGCCCCAGTGATCATTTTGTTGTCCACGAGCGAGTGCACCAGAACGAAATCGCCCTTCTCCGAACGACTGCGCAAAGCGATGGCGGTGCCATTGGGCGAGATGGTAACCATTTCACGGGCGGCGTCGGCGCCGTAACGTTCGGCAACCTGCTTGGCATTCTCTGCGGCATTGGCCTGAAGGACACAAAATGCAAGCGAGACTACCACCAGAAGCGTTTTGAAAGGCTTGGAAAGGTGGGACTTGGTAGAGGGGGTGAAGTCTAAAAAATGCCGTGTATGCTGTTCCATGAGGCAATAATCCTGAGGTGGTCGGTAGTGATACTCAGGAGCTTTGAACGTGCGGATGGGAATCAGCTTGGTGGTTTCGCCTAAGCCCCTGGCGTTTTTATTTGTATATTGAGGCTCAATTACGCCACAAGGAGCACCAAACTTCAAGGAGCCTCGGCGCGAGAGGTCAAACCGTTCGCGTTTTCAAGGCGTCCAGCAGAGTCCGGGTGGCGATTGCCCTGTGGCTGATGTGGGCCTTTTCTGTTTTATCCAGTTGTGCCGCGCTGCAATGGCGGCCCGGTACCTGGAACAGAGGGTCGTAGCCGAAACCGCCATCGCCTGCGGGCTCGGTGCGGATATGGCCGCGCCACTCGCCCTGGGCGATGAGCGGCGTCGGGTCCTCGGCGTGGCGGACCAGCACCAGCACACAGTGATAGGCCGCCCCTCGTTCCGCCTCTGGCAGGCCTTGGAGCTCGTCGAGCAGCTTGGCGTTATTGTCGGCGTCGGTGGCCTCCGGGCCGGCGTAGCGCGCCGAATAGATGCCTGGACGGCCCCCGAGCGCGTCTACGGCGATGCCGGAGTCGTCCGCCAAGGCGGGTAGCCCGGTCTGGGCGCTGGCGTGTCGGGCTTTCAGAAGGGCATTTTCCACAAAAGTCAGGCCGGTTTCCTCGGCGCTGTCCAGGCCAAATTCGCCCTGGGATTTGACGTCGTAGCCGCAGTCGGCGAGTAGCTGTTGAAACTCCCGAAGCTTGCCGGGATTGCCGCTGGCGAGAACCAGGTTTTGCATTCGGGGCTCCTTAATGCGACGGCTCGGTGTACATTTTCTGGGAGAACGTCAGCTCAAAGGCACGTTCGGCCCCTTCCGGTTTAACGTTGACCCGGAAGTTGTATACCTCTTCCTCGGTGTGGCGCATGGGGGCGATGTAATAGTAGGTACCGCCTTCATTGATTTCCTGGAAGTCCAGAGGTTGTGCTTGTTGCATCAGATTGGTGGCGGTGCCGTTGACCTCGGCTTTCTGGCCGAGGCCGCCCTCGGCCGAAGTGACGCTGATATTGATCAGTGCACGGTCTTCGCCCCGCACCAGCCCGTGTATGGCGGCGATGTCTGCGGGCACAAAGGTGCTGTTGAACACGCTGTAGTAGACCTGGTAGTCGCCAAAGCGCTCAGAGCCGCTCTGAGCCAGCGCCGGAGAGGCGAGAAAGAACGTCAATAGCAGGGAGATCCAAAACGACCGGGTATTTGACATCATGAAGTTCTCCAACAGCGTTTACGGGAGTGTTGATATGGCAACCTGTGTGGAGGGAGAGTCTAGCGCAATTGGGGGGAGATGACACGGTAGGCGCCGGGGCTGGCGCCCCGGCTGAATCGTACTCGCGCGCTTACGAGTCCTGTTCGGTTTCAATGCGTGAAGTCAGCTCCTTTTCGATCTGGCTGCGCAGCTCCTGATCCTGACCCGCCGCTTGGGCGATTTTCTGATATTCGGAGATGCTCAGACCGGAGTTTGAAACGGCTTCCTGCATTTTGGTCTGTGCTTCCTGCTGCATTTTGGTGGCTTTCTCGGGGTCTTCCACGTTCTGCAGCTTCTGGGTGTACTCCTGATTGATGCCCTGCACGGCCATGTAGGCATCCACAAAGTTTTCCACCTGGCTCTCGCTGACGTCCATGGCCGGCGCTTGGGTCTGTGGCTGTGCTGGCGCCTGCTGGGGCTGGCCTTGCGCGCTTACGGTGGCGGCACCCGCCAGCAAGCCAGCGGCGGCAAGAAGGGCCATTACGGGATGTTTGATGGTACGCATAGTGTTCTCCTCGTTTCTGATTGCAATGGACTCAAACGGAGAGTCGTTTATTTCACCTGTCCTGTCGCAAAGCCCGTGCCACCCTTGGGGCAGTTTCTTAACCTACTGAAAACAGGGCGTTTTTCGAAAGTAGAACGGTTGGGGATGTGAACCGAATCACTGTGCGTTTCTGCCCATGTGCCAATTTGACTCACCCTCGGCTGTGCCAAATTGAGCCTCAGGCATCTGTCTCCAGCCACCGATACAATGTGCGACGGCCAATATTGAGGATATCGGCGGCTCGCTTTTTATTGCCGTCTACCTGTTCGAGTACGTAATGAATGTAGCTGCGCTCGACATTGTCCAGTGACACCAACTGGCCGCCGGTGGTGGGTGGTTGCCAGTCGGAGCCCTCGCTCAACTCCGGGGTGGGGGGCGAGAGATGGACGCGCTCGGGCAGGTGTTCGGGTCCGATCAGTCGGTCGGTGCAGAAGGTCACCGCGCGCTCGATAATGTTGGCCAGCTCGCGCACATTGCCGGGAAAGGAGTAGCGCTTGAGCAGGTTCAGCGCCTCGGTGCTCAGGCCGTCCACCGGTTGCTGGCGGCGCTGGTTGAACTGGTGAATCAGGTGGGCGATCAACCGCTCCAGGTCGTCGCCCCGCTGGCGTAGCGGCGGCACCTCCAGCGCAAAGGTTTCCAGCCGGTAATAGAGGTCTTCCCGAAAGCGCCCCTCGGTCACATCCTCCGGCAGTTCCCGGTTGGTGGCGGCAATGATGCGTACATCCAGGCTCTGTTCGGCATTGCTGCCCACCGGCCGGACCTTGCCGTCCTGGAGGATGCGCAGCAGGCTGGATTGCATCTCAATCGGCATTTCGCCAATCTCGTCCAGCATCAATGTGCCGCCATTGGCACTCGCAAACAGCCCGCGTCGGGCCTTGGTGGCGCCGGTGAAGGCGCCGGCGGCATGGCCGAACAATTCACTCTCCAGCAGGTTGGCCGCAATGCCGCCGCAATTGATCGCAATGAAGGGGCCCTCGCGCCGGTCGCTCTCTCGGTGGATAGCGCGGGCCACGAGCTCCTTGCCCACGCCACTTTCGCCAGTGACCAGCACCGGGCCGCCGGCCTGTGCCACCTGCTGGATCTGGGTGAACAGCTGACGCATACGCGGGCTGCGCCCGATCATGCCGTGGAATTCGCCCTGCTCCAGCAGCCGGCGGTAGTAGCTCAGTTCCTGCTCCAATTGTTGGCGCTGGAGCGTACGGGTGATCGAGAGATTGAAGTGATCCAGATCCAGGGGTTTGGTAAGAAAGTCATCCGCCCCGCGCTTGAGAGCATCGACCGCCTGATCAATGGTGCCAAAGGCGGTGATGGCGATGAAGCTGGGCCGCACCGGCAGTTGGCGCAGCTCCTCCAGCATATCCAGCCCGTTGCCATCGGGCAGGTGCAGATCGCTGACCACCAGCTTGGGGGCCTCCTCGGCCAGCCAGCGGCGCGCCCCTGCCAGGTCCCCGGCGCCGGCACAGCGGTAGCCGGCGTCCGTCAATTCTTCCGTCAGCAGTTGTCGCAGGTCCGGGTCATCCTCAATCAGGAGGATATCGGTGGGGCTGGCCGGTGTGGTCATTCGCGGGCTCCTGGCTCGGATCGGTTCAGGGGAAGGTCAAGGTCAAAGCGGGCGCCACCCAGCTCGCTGGTGCCGATGTCGATACGCCCGCCGTGCTCGGTAATGACGGCGTTGACCACCGCCAGGCCGAGGCCGGTACCCACGCCCACGGGTTTGGTGGTGACAAAGGGTTCCAGCAACTGTGAGCGGATGCTTTCATCAATGCCGGGTCCGTCGTCCTCAACGATTAGGTGGGCCTGGTCGGCCGTGCAGTGCCAGCTCAGCCGCACCCGCCCGCCTGGGGTTGCCTGAATGCCATTGCGCAGCAGGTTGATCAGCGCCTGTTCAAGGCGAAGGCGATCGGCGTTGATGGGGGGGCAGCGTTGATCCGGGGGGCGGGTCTCCAGGGTGACGCCTTCTTTCTGGCGTTCCCCCTCCACTTGTTGCAGAGACGACTGAATCATCTCATGCAGGCGGATTTCGCGGCGCTCGGGGGTGACGGGGCGGGCGAAATCCATCAACTGTCGAATAATCCGCTCCATCCGTTGGAGTTGTTGGCGAATGTCCTGCAGCGGTGGCGCCTGCTCCTCGGGCAGTTTGCGCAGCGCCCGCTGGGCTTTGCCGTCGGCCACGCTCAACGGGGTGCCCAGCTCGTGCGCAACACCGGCAGCAAAACGGCCGATTGCGGCCAGTTTCTCCGCCTGGTAGAGCTGATTCTTGAGCTGATATTCGCGTTCGCGCCGGGTGCTGATCTCCCGCTCCGAGGCGACGATACTGTCGAGCATACGGTTGATGCCCTGGGCCAGATAGCGCAGCTCGGTCGGTCCTTGAGTGGTCAGGCGGTGGCCCCGATCGCCGCTGGCGACCAAAGCCATGCCCGAGCCCATCCCCTGGATGTGGCGACCGATCGCGCGCTGATAGCCAACCCATACCAGCAGCAGAACAAGTAGTGCCGAGCCGGACAACACCGCAATCGCTTGCGTGCGGAAGGCGCGGATCTGCTGCACGAAATCACTGCCTCGGCGGGTGACCTGGAGCAGACCATTGATCTGGCCACCGCTGTCGGACAGCGGCATGAAATAGGAAAAGATTGCCTCGCCGTCAATCTCCTCGAAGGCGCTCTGCTCGCTCCCCCGGGAGGCAAGATCGGCGGCTTTGAAATCGGGGACCTGGACCTGACTGGGCCCCTGGGCGGTAATGCGCTCGCCGTTTTCGTCGTACACGTAAACGCCATAAACCCGGCCGATGTCGCCGGCAGAGGTCACCGTCCGGCGCAGGGTTTCCATATGGCCGTTTTCCAGCGCGTAGCTCAATGGGCGGCGAATGGAGCGGGCAATCAGCTCGATCTCTTCCTCCATGCCCTCCTCGGCGGCCTGCTCGAGCTGCTGCAGGCTGAAGCCGGCGGTAATCACCATCACCAGCAAAAACGGGGCGAGCACAAAGGCCAGCAATGCCGTGCGGATGTTATAGAGGCCGAACGGTTGTCGCGTTCCCATGGGGTGACTCCCGGTTTCGGTGGGTGGTGGCGCAAAAGGGCGAGCCTTAGCCGTTCTCTCCCCGGCACAGGTGGTAAATGGCCGTTTCGCCAAAGAGATTGGGCGATAAGTCTTTCAAAAAGTTCGGTGACTGCTCGTTCACCACCTGCCGGTGCAATACGGTGATGCCTTTTTCCCGGCAGAGCACTTCAAAGTCCCGAAAGGTACAGAAGTGGATGTTGGGGGTGTCGTACCACTCGTAGGGCAGCAGGTCAGAGACCGGCATGCGCCCGCGCACGGTCAGGTGCCAGCGGGCCTTCCAGTGACCGAAGTTGGGAAAGGTGACGATACACTCCTTGCCTACCCTCAGCATTTCATCCAGTACCCGGTGGGGGTAATGCATGGTCTGGATGGCCTGAGCCATGATCACGGTGTCAAAACTGTGGTCGGCGAAGTTCCCCAGCCCGTCATCCAGGTTCTGCTCGATGACGTTCAGGCCTTTGTCGATACAGGCGTTGATCTGGTCAGCACCGATTTCCAGCCCATAGCCACTGGCGTTTTTGGTGTCCTGCAAGTATTGCAGCAGGGTGCCGTCACCACAGCCCAGGTCGAGAATGCGGCTGCCGTCGGCAATCCAGTGCTGAATTTCAGTCTGATCAAGGCGCATGGCTGGGCCGTTCATGCTGGCTCCCCCGTTGGTTGTGCTTCTCGGGCGATGCCCGCCATATATCGGGTAAAGGCTTCCCGGTAGCGTTCGCTGGGCAGCAGGAAGGCGTCGTGGCCATAGGGCGAGTCGATGGCGGTGTAGGTCACCGGTTGCTGCGCTCCGAGCAGGGCATCGACGATCTCCCGGGAACGCTGGGGCGAGAAGCGCCAGTCGCTGCTGAACGAGACCACGAAGAACTTACACTGCGCTTCCTTGAAGGCCTTCACCGGGTCATCGTCGTACTCCCGGGCCAGGTCAAAATAATCCAGCGCCCGGGTAATCAGGATGTAACTGTTGGCATCGAAGTTGTTGGCAAAACTGTCGCCCTGGTAGCGCAGGTAGCTCTCCACCTGAAACTCCACCGGATCGTACTGCCCACGCAGAAAGCTGCCGCTGCGCAGTTCCCGGCCGAATTTCTTGCCCATGGCGTAATCCGACAGATAGGTGATGTGGCCGATCATACGGGCCACGGCCAGGCCGCTTTTGGGGACTGTATCCAGCTCCAGGTAGCGGCCGTCGTGGAAGTTCGGATCGGACATGATGGCCTGGCGGGCGGTTTCGTTAAAGGCAATGTTCTGCGCGCTCAGTTTCATGGCGGAGGCGATGACCACCGCGTGGCGCAACCGGTCCGGATACTCCAGAGCCCAACGCATCACCTGCATGCCGCCCAGGCTGCCCCCGACCACGGCGGCCCAGCACCGGATGCCGAGTGCATCCGCCAGTAGGGCCTGGCTTTCCACCCAGTCGCGTACCCGCAACATGGGAAAGTCCGGGCCCCAGGGCTTGCCGGTGGCCGGGTTGGTGCTGCCCGGGCCGGTAGAGCCGCTGCAGCCACCGAGGTTGTTGGGGCATACCACGAAGAACTGGTTGGTATCGATGGCCTTTCCCGGTCCGATGTAGTTGTCCCACCAGCCCGGTTTTCGGTCCTCCATGCTGTGGTAGCCCGCCGCGTGGTGATTGCCGGACAGCGCGTGGCAGATCAGAACGGCGTTGGACCCGTCGGCATTGAGCGTGCCGTAGGTTTCGTACACCAGCTCGTGGCGATCGAGCGTGGTGCCGCAGGCCAGGGGGAGCGGCTCAGTGAATTCCTGTGTCTGGGGGGTCACCAGACCCACTGAGTCGTCGGGCAGGGTCTCGGGCATTGGCAATCTCAGTCTCGGGCTCTTTATCAAACCCGCAAGTCTAAGGTCGCGCCCCGGTGGCTGCAAGTTTCTTGCCGCGGTCTTACGTTTATATTGTCTGCGTCGCCCGCTGAGCCTGCCGAGCGCGCTCCAGGTAGACCACGGACCCGTCCTCCTCGGAAGAGGGCGTGGGGCGGTGAAGCTCCTTACACAATGGGTCCAGCGCATTGAGGGCGGCGGTCATCTGGTCGATGTTGTCTTTCAGAGTCTGGACCTGCTCGGTTTGGCCGCGCTGTTCCTGGCGCAAGCGGCTCAGGCGCAGCATGTGGTGTTCGAGCAGTTGGCGTTGATACTGGTTGTGTTGAAACAGAGGGACCAGCGCCTGCTTGAGCCAGTGATCAATGGTCTGGTACAGGCCTTGCCACAGGTCTCGAGCTTCCTGAACCAGGGTCCCGATAAAGCGTTGAATGAGGGGGCCTTTCAGGCTCAGCACGCTGTCCAGCGCGGCGCGGAACTGATCGGCCCGCTGGTTGAGCTGGCGCAGCTTACGCCGCTCCTCCGCCAGGCTGAGACGGTAGCTGCTTTGCCGTTGGGCCTGGTCTTCGGTGTTTTCCGGCCGTTGATAAATTGAATCCAGCACGCGGTTGGTACGATCCACTTCCTGCTCAAGGTGGCCCATCTGGTGATCCAGCCACTCAAACAGGGAGGCCATCCCCCGGGACAGGCCCACCGTGGTCCAGCTCTGGTCCAGGCGCTGGCGGGTCTGATCAATCTCCTGTGAGAGCCTTTGCGGGCTGATGATTTCCATCAGGGTGGGCCGTTGTTTGTCGATCATCATCTGGCTGGTGCGCAGCGACAGCGCCTGTTTGTGAAACTGGCGGTGCTTCTGTCGGATGATATCCCGGCGCCGGGTGAGCAGTTCGTCGTTGTCCTCGGTGCGGCTGCCCCGTATCAGTAGCAGTTCCTGTTCGGCATCGGCGAGACGTCCCTTCAGGCTGTTATAGACGTTCTCGATCATGGACTGACTGTCGGTTACCAGCCGCTGGCCCGCGAGCTGTTGCCGGCTGCGCTCTACGGTTTCCGCGAGGGCGCGCTCCAGCCGCTCAAAGCCACTCTGGGCGATGCGCGCCGGATCCCTTTTGGCACGCCCGATCAGCGCCTGCTTGGCCGAAAGAGGCAGGACCTGCTCCGGGCTCAGTTCGAGTTGACGTGCGGTCAACAAGCGCAAAGATTCAATGTTGGCGGTCACTTGCTCGGGCGACTGCAGGTCATCCCAGAGGCTGTCTACCTTGTTGAGCAGGGTAAGTACGGCACTGCCTCTTTCCCGGCTGAGGTTCTGTATGTGTTCGCGCCAGAGCGCCATATCGCTCGCGGTGACACCGGCGTCGGCGGAGAGCAGGAAAACGATGGCCTGGGCGCGGGGCAGTACCCTCAAGGTCAGCTCCGGCTCGTTACCCAATGCATTCAGCCCCGGGGTATCGACAATTCTCAGTCCGCGGCGCAACAGCGGGTGGTCCAGGCTGATCATGGCGTGACGCCATCGGGGGATGGCGATCTCCCCGCGTTCGTTGCGCTCGGAGTTTTCGGTAATCTCAAAACCCAGGTGGCGGGCCTCATCCACCGAGACCCAGCGGCTCGCCGACACCTCGTTCAGGGTATTTCTCATCGCCTCCGGGTCGTCCGGGTCGAGCGGCAGTTTCACCCAGTTCTGGGGAATGCGTTTGAAACGTTCCAGGCCGGCTTTGCTGCGGCGGGTTTCAATGGGCAGGAGCTGCAGGCAGTTGGGGCGTTCGGTGTCGCAGTAGATTTCCGTCGGGCACATGGTGGTGCGCCCGGGGTTGGAGGGCAGCGTGCGCTGGCCTCGTTCGTCCATCAGCAGGGCGTTGATCAGCTCGGTTTTACCGCGGGAAAACTCTCCCACACAGACCAGCGTAAAGCTGTTGTCTCCCAGCAGTTGGCGGGCCTGAGTCAGGCATTGGCGGACCTCGTCGCTGACCAGGCCGTGGTTTTTGATCCAGTGTTCAAATCGACGCAACCGCTGGCCCAGGTCCTGCCGCCAGAGGTGGTAGTGGCTCATATGCCGATACAGTGCTCGGGTGTCCATAAAGTAGCTCTGTGTCCTGACGCGTTGAGAAATTGTTATATATTTAGTGGCAGGCTATTTGACACTGGTTCTTTCGTTATTGCCAGCCCCGGACAGCGCCAGCGGGCGCTGGCGCGGATAAGCGGTTGCTGGAAACCTTAAAAAATGAATTACATGACAAACAGGTTGGGAGAAATGATCATTCCAACCGAACGGGCCAAAGCGGGTACCAAGTAGCCATTCAGAATGTGAAGCACCATGAAAGCGAAGATTGGTGTGATGTCAATGCCGCCCAGGGGAGGTATGAGCTTCTGGAAAGGCGCCATGACCGGCGCCACCAATTGCCGCACCAGAATCAGGGCCGGATTCTGGCTGAACGGGGCTACCCAACTGGCAATGATGGAGATGATCAGGCACCAGAAATAGATGGAAAGCACCATTGATAGCAACCCGATGGCGGACCAGGTGATAGTGGCCAAGGGGTTGAGAAAGCCCTGTCCGATAATCACCAGTACCAGTTGGAGCAATAGCCACTGAACCGCCAGCGCCAACACCAGCGCCGCCAGGTCGACCCCGAAGACGCCGGGGATCACTTTGCGTAAGGGCAACAGCAGCGGGTTGGTGGCTTTGGCCACAAACTGTGAAATGGGGTTGTAGAAGTCCGCTCTGACCAGCTGGAACAAAAAGCGCAGTAGGATCATAAGCAGGTACAGCGAACCCAGGGTCCGGATGACGTAAATGGCAATTTCAGCCGAGGTGGACATGGCGTTTCCTCTCGCAGGTCAAATCGTTTACTGGCCCAGTTCGCGGGCCAGCTCGGCGGAGCGCTCGGCGCAGGCGGTCATGGCGCTTTGAAAAATCTCGCGCAGTTTATCCTGTTCGAACGAGGCAATCGCGGCTTCGGTGGTGCCCCCTGGTGACATTACCCGGCGGCGCAGTTCATCCACGCCGACATCGCTGCTCTGCGCCAGGGTCGCGGCCCCCAGGGCCGTCTGCAGGGTCAGCTCGGTCGCTGCCTGACGCTCGAGCCCAAGCTTTACGCCCGCGTCGATCATGGATTCCATCACCAAGAAGAAATAGGCCGGCCCGGAACCCGAGACCGCCGTGACGGCGTCCATCAGCGCTTCGTCGTCGAGCCATTGTACTCGGCTGACCGCCGCCATGATGCTTTCGGCCTGTTGGCGCTGCGTCTCGGTCGTGTGGCGGTTGGCATAGAGTCCGCTGGCGCCCGCTTTTACCAAGGAGGGCGTGTTGGGCATGCAGCGGACGATGGCTTGATCCTCCCCCAGCCACCGGCCGAGGCTATGGCCGTCGACTCCGGCGGCGATGGAGATCAGCAGCGGGCGGTGCTTCAGGTTGGGCTGCAGGTCTTCTGCGACGGTTTTCATCACTTGTGGCTTCACCGCCAACACAATGACCTCCGCCCATTGTGAAACATCGTGGTTGTCTCCCGCGCCAGTGCCGAAATCGTCGCTCAGGCGGGCGAGGGTTTCTTCGTTGCGGTCGCTGGCGCGAATCCGATCGGCCGGATAGCCCTCCTGAACCAGACCACCGATGATGCTGCGGGCCATGTTGCCGGCGCCGATAAAAGCGAGTTTGGGGTAATGCGGTTCGGTCATACCTGTTCCTGTGTTGGGTCTTGCGTAAGTGCCTGTTCCGGCGTTGTCGTCAGCCTGATGGCGTCTGGCGGGGCCCGAAAATGTCGGTACCCACTCTCACCAGCGTGGCCCCCTCGGCGACGGCGGCTTCCAGGTCGGCGGACATACCCATGGACAGCGTATCCACCACCATATCGTCTGCGCGCAGCGCCTCCAGCGCCGTGCGCAGGCGGGCAAAGCTCGCCCGCTGTTCGACCCGTGTCTCCCGTGGGGCGGGTATCGCCATCAGCCCTCGCAACTGCAGGCGTGGCAAAGCATACACGGCCCGTGCGAGTTCGGGCAGTGCCGCGAGGGTCACACCGGATTTGCTCTGCTCATCGTCCAGGTTCACCTGCAGACACACTTGCAAAGGAGGCAGTGATTCCGGGCGCTGTTCGCTCAGTCGACGGGCGATTTTTTCCCGGTCCACGCTGTGAACCCACTGGAAATGCTCGGCAATCGCCCGGGTCTTGTTCGATTGTATCGGGCCGATAAAGTGCCATTCCAGCTCGGTGAGTTCCGCCAGGGCGGCCTGTTTGTCCAGCGCCTCCTGCAGGTAGTTCTCACCGAATCGCCGTTGGCCTGCGCGGTAGGCGGCCTCGACCGCGTCGGCGGGCTGGGTTTTGCTGACCGCTACCAGACCGACGTGGGCGGGATCGCGCCCGGCCATTTCGGCGGCCGCGATCAGCCGGGCGGTGACATTGTGAAGCTTCTCGTCTATCTTTGGCATATCTGTCCCGGTTGGGGCATGCTGTCGGTGGCCAGCGAGAGCGCGGAGGAGCGCCCGATTAGGACGCTCGGCGGCCACTGGAACCACACAGAAACACAATCAAGGTAGCAGTATGGATATTACGGAACTTCTTGCCTTCAGCGCTAAACAGGGCGCTTCAGACTTGCACCTTTCCGCGGGCTTGCCTCCCATGATCCGCGTGGATGGCGATGTGCGGCGCATCAATCTGCCGCCCATGGAGCACAAGCAGGTGCATAGTTTGATCTACGAAATAATGAATGACAAGCAGCGCAAGGACTTTGAAGAGTTCCTGGAAACCGACTTCTCGTTCGAGGTTCCCGGTGTCGCCCGTTTCCGTGTGAACGCCTTTAACCAGAACCGTGGTGCCGGCGCCGTCTTCCGGACCATTCCCTCAAAAGTGCTGACCATGGAAGAGTTGGGGATGGGCAATGTCTTTCGCGACATCTGCGCGGTTCCCCGCGGCCTGGTCCTGGTTACCGGCCCGACCGGTTCGGGTAAGTCCACCACGTTGGCCGCGATGATGGACTACATCAACGATAACAAATACGAGCACATCCTCACCATTGAGGACCCGATCGAATTTGTGCACGAGAGCAAAAAGTGCCTGGTCAACCAGCGGGAAGTCCACCGCGATACCCACGGCTTCTCCGAAGCCCTGCGCTCTGCCTTGCGGGAAGACCCGGACATCATTCTGGTGGGCGAATTGCGTGACCTGGAGACCATCCGGCTGGCGCTGACGGCGGCCGAAACAGGCCACTTGGTGTTTGGCACGCTGCACACCACCTCGGCGGCGAAAACCATCGACCGGGTGGTAGACGTATTCCCGGCCAACGAAAAATCCATGGTGCGCTCAATGCTGTCCGAGTCGCTGCAGGCGGTGGTCTCCCAGACCCTGCTGAAGAAAAACGGTGGCGGTCGGGTAGCGGCGCACGAGATCATGCGCGGCACCTCCGCCATTCGCAACCTGATTCGCGAAGACAAGGTGGCCCAGATGTACTCGGCCATCCAGACCGGGGCCTCGCTCGGCATGCAGACCATGGACCAGTGCCTGGCGGACATGGTGGCGCGCCGTCTGGTCTCCCGCGAGATCGCCCGCGAAAAAGCCAAAATGCCGGAAAACTTTTAAGCATTCACCGACCTGAGACCGGATACCACTATGGATTTTGATCGATTGTTATCGCTGATGGTTGAGAAGGGCGCCTCGGATCTGTTTGTGACAGCCGGGGTCCCCCCCTCGATCAAAGTCAATGGCAAAATTGTGCCGGCGACCGCCTCGCCTCTGCCGCCGGAAAAGGCCCGGGAGATTGTGCTGGGGGTGATGAATGAAAAGCAGCGCAAGGAATTTCTCGAAGAGAAGGAACTGAACTTCGCCATCAGTGCGCGGGGCATCGGCCGCTTCCGGGCCAGTGCCTTTTACCAGCGCAACCTGGCGGGAATGGTGCTGCGCCGTATTGAGACCACCATCCCGGAAATTGATGACCTGGGGCTGCCGGATATCATCAAGGACCTGGCCATGACCAAGCGTGGCCTGATTCTGTTCGTGGGGGCCACCGGTACCGGTAAGTCCACCTCACTGGCTTCCATGATCGGTCACCGCAACCACAACAGCAAAGGCCACATCATTTCCATCGAAGACCCGATCGAATTCATTCACCAGCATCAGGGTTGCATCATCACCCAGCGCGAGGTGGGGATCGATACCGAGTCCTTCGAAACCGCCCTGAAAAACACGCTGCGTCAGGCGCCGGATGTCATCCTGATCGGTGAGGTGCGCACCCGGGAAACCATGGAGCACGCCATTGCCTTTGCCGAGACCGGTCACCTGTGCCTGGCCACGCTCCACGCCAACAATGCCAACCAGGCGCTGGACCGGATCATTCACTTTTTCCCGGCCGATCGTCATCGGCAATTGTGGATGGACCTCTCTCTCAACCTGCGCGGAATTGTGGCCCAGCAACTGATTCCCACCCCGGACGGTCAAGGTCGCCGGGCCTGCCTGGAGGTATTGTTGAATACCCCGTTGGCCTCGGATCTGATCCGTAAGGGGCAAGTCAGTGAGCTCAAAGAGTTGATGAAAAAATCCACCGAGCTGGGGATGCAGACCTTCGATCAGGCCTTGTACGAACTCTACGATGCGGGGGAGATTACCTATGAGGATGCCCTCGCGCACGCCGACTCGCCCAACGACCTGCGGCTGCTGATCAAGCTGGGCTCGGAGACTGACGCCGCCTATCTGTCCAATGCGGCAGACGAACTGTCCATCGAGAACGATGGCTCTGATGACCGTGGGCGGATTTTTTAATCGGTAAGGGTTTTGCTTCGTTATCGCTTTTCGAGTTTTTCCACAGTGCTGACGGGCCGGTGAGTCGCTGTTAGCGGGCGACTCACCGGCCCGTCAGATAGGTTTCCAGAATGATCCGCGCGGCGATCGAGTCCACCGGGTTTTTGCCATAATCCCGTGAGCCGCCGCGCGCCATCACCTCACCTTTCGCTTCGAAGCTGGACAGACGCTCGTCCACCATTTCCACCGCTACGCCGAAGCGACCGTGGAGGCGGTTGGCAAACTTTCTCGCCCGGGCGGAGAGTTCGCTCTCGCTATCATCCATGTTCAGTGGCAGGCCCACCAGTACCAGCTCCGGACGCCACTCTCCCAGCAACGCCTCGACCGCGGCCCAGTCCGGGATGCCGTCGCGGGCTTTCAGGGGAGCTTGAGCGGTGCCTGTACCGGTCAGGGTCTGTCCGGTGGCAACGCCAATGTTCTTGAGCCCGTAATCAAAAGCGATTATCTGCACGGCAGGGGCTCAGGCGTGGCCGGCGGTAGCGGAAATCAGATTCAGGTCGAATCCCAACTGGTTGGCGGCCGCCGCCCAGCGTTGTTCGGTGGGGGTGTCAAACAGCACGTGGCGGTCGGCGGGCATGGTCAGCCAGGCGTTGGAGGCGATTTCTTCCTCCAACTGGCCTGCGTCCCAGCCGGCGTACCCCAGGGCAATGACAAAATGCTCTGGCCCCTTGCCTGCGGCCAGGGCTTCGAGAATATCGCGGGATGCGGTCATGCTGACGTCTTCAGCGATTTCCAGGGTCGACTGCCAGCGGCTGGCATCGCGGTGAACCACAAAGCCGCGCTCCACTTGCACCGGTCCCCCGGCCAGAACGGTGTGATCCCCCAAGTTGGCCTGATCGTCCAGCTCCAGTTGGGTGAAAATGTCGCCCAATGTCAGGGGCATGGTGTTGTTCAGCACCAGCCCCATGGCGCCCGAATCACTGTGGTCACAAATGTAAGTGATGCTGTGGGCGAAGTTGCTGTCGCGCATGTTTGGCATGGCGATCAGAAAATGATCGCGCAAGCTGCCGCTGGTCAGGGTTTTGTCGGTGTCTGCAGGCATTGATCGGTTCATACTCGAAGTATTGGGGGGAAAGCTCGGGAAAACAAGCGATTCGGCCAAAAAAGCGCGAAACAATCCGGGCTCAACGGGGCCTGGCTGGCTCACTTGGCACTGGTGGAAAGCCCCGCAATTTCGAAGTTCCAGGTGCGAATAATCTCCAGCCGATCGTAGCTTTTACGGATCTCCGGGGGAAAGCTGTCAAAAGGGGCAGCCAGGTGCACGATCTGCACGGCGGCCTGATCCAACAATGACTGACCGGAGGACTGGAGGATTTCCACCTTATGAATGGTGCCGTCCGGATTGATGGCCACGGACAGGCGCAGGCTGCCGGTAATGCCGCGCTTCAGAGCTTCGGGTGGATAGTGCCGGTTGCCGGTCCGCTCGATTTTCTGGCCCCACTCGTGAAGGTACTGGGCATCGTGTGAAGCCTGGGTGGCGACGGAGGTGAGGCGGCGAATACGCGGACGTTTGGCGTATTCCTGGCGCTGACGATCAAGCTTGGCCTGGAGGCTGGCGATTTCCTGGCTCAGCACCGGTTGCTCGTTGATCTGGCCCTCCCGCTCGTCGCGGTGCTCTTGAGGGTCTGTTTCCTCGGGGTTCGGTTGACGGCGGTCGCTCTCGCCGGTGGTCGTCACCACCGTTTTGTCCCGGCGCTCCCGGGCAGTGGTGGCCTGGGTCTGGGGCGTGGGGTTGACCTCCCGGACCCGGGTGTCGGCGAACTCGGCTTCCCGCTCGGTCGTTAGCTGGCGTGCCTCCTCCTGGGTGCCGCTCGCCTGCTGGTTGTGCTGGGCCAGGTAGTCGGCCTGCTCCGGTGCCTTGGCATCCCGGTGGGTGGCCAGGGTCACGTCGAGGGTGGGGGCAGCGCGGCCGGGCTCCGGGAGGGTAAAGGACACCCCGAAAATCAGCAGAGCGTGTACGGCCATGGCCAGAAACAGGGTGAAGCTGAGCCGGTCGCCGGTATCGACCGACGAGCTGGGCAGGGCACTCTGCGGCTCAGGGCTCTGAGGAGGAGTCGCTTGGGAGGAATCTTGGCTCATATCCGGCGTCGGGGTGTCAGGTTAAACGACGCTCGATCGCATCCATCAGAAGGGCGCCGATGCGAGTGTCGTGGGCTTTGTCGATTTCGCGCACGCAGGTGGGACTGGTCACGTTGATTTCGGTCAGGTAATCACCAATCACATCCAGCCCGACAAAGAGTAACCCTTTTTTCTTCAGAGTGGGTGCGACCTGCTCGACAATCCAGCGATCCCGGTCCGTCAGGGGCTGGGCCACGCCGCGTCCCCCGGCCGCCAGGTTGCCCCGGGTTTCCCCGCTCGCCGGAATCCGGGCGAGGCTGTAAGGCACCGCCTCGCCGTCCACCACCAGAATTCGCTTGTCGCCCTGGGCAATGGCGGGCAGGTAGCGTTGAGCCATGACCATGTCGGTGCCGAAGTCGGTCAGAGTCTCCAGGATCACACTGATATTGGGGTCGTCCTCGCGGCAGTGGTAAATACGGCTGCCACCCATCCCGTCCAGGGGCTTGAATATGACGTCTTTGTGCTCCTTGTGGAACTGGCGCAGTCGCGCCGGCTCGCGGCTCACCAACAGCGGGGGGCAGCACTGCGGGAACTGGGTGGCAAATATTTTTTCGTTGCAGTCCCGCAGGCTCTGGGGGTCGTTGACCACCAGGCTGCCTTCGCGCTGGGCAGCCTCGAGGATGTAGGTGCTGTAGGTGTATTCGTTGTCAAACGGTGGGTCCTTGCGCATCAGCAGCACATTCAGCTCCGACAGCCGGCGCTCCTGGCGCGGCCCAAGCTCGAACCAATGGTTCTGGTCGTCCATTACCAGCAGCGAACGGGTGCTGGCCCACGCTTGCCCCCGATCCAGGTAAAGGTCCGACTGCTCCATATAGAAGAGGTCCCAGCCGCGCTCTTGGGCGGCCAGCAGCAGAGCCAGGCTGGTGTCTTTGTAAAAGGTGATGCTGGCTATGGGGTCCATGATCACGCCGAGGGAAATGCTCATACTGTCGTTTTCCGGGCTGAAATAGAGGGGGTGGGCAAGTTGCCGCCTGGAGCTATGCGCGCTAAAGTTAAGCTCTGGGACGAAATAACGCAAGTCGCACCGGTCTCCCGAGCGCGATCCCCATGGGTGTGGGGCTGTCGTCAAAATAAGAATGGGGCATAATAAACGCCAGTCACTAACGAAATTCTTATATATTCAATTGCTTATAGATATGCCTTAAAAACTGTGTTAAAAGTTGAGATAACTGTGCCGCGGGTCTTTTTGACGGTGTAAGCTGGGTTTTTGAACCCTGAAATGTGATTTCCGTCACAAAAAGACGGTAAAGATAACAATGACTGCAGCGCCAAACGGTCCCAGCGATCAAACTTGAGTCTGGGCGATGCAGCATAAAGGCGAAGGTCAGAAAGTTATGGACGTTAGTATGGAAAGTCTGAAGGTCATGGTGATCGACGATAGTAAAACCATCCGTCGAACCGCCGAGACCCTGTTGAAAAAAGCCGGGTGCACCGTCGTGACGGCGACCGATGGGTTTGATGCCCTGGCCAAGATCGCCGACACCCGCCCGGACATTATTTTCGTCGATATCATGATGCCTCGCCTCGACGGGTACCAGACCTGCGCTCTGATCAAAAACAACAGTGATTTCAAACGCACGCCGGTCATTATGCTCTCCAGTAAAGACGGTTTGTTTGATAAGGCCAAAGGCCGGATTGTCGGGTCGGATCAGTATCTGACCAAGCCGTTCAGCAAGAGTGAGCTGTTGGGGGCGATTGAGGCTCACGTCAAGCAGGCGGAAGCATCCTGAGGGTTTGGTTTGCCCCGGTGCCTTTCGTGCCGGCCCGCGGTTTGTTGCAACCGACGTTTACCCGGACAGTCCGTCCGGGACAATAAATTTTTTTACTATCTGACTGATTGATCTTGGGGACATTATGGCCAGAGTATTGATTATTGACGATTCTCCCACCGAAATTTACAAGCTCAGCTCCATGCTGGAAAAGCAGGGGCACGAAGCGCTGACCGCCGAAACCGGCGAGGAAGGCATTGCTCTGGCCAAGAAAGAGCTGCCCGATGTGGTGTTGATGGATATCGTCATGCCCGGCCTGAACGGCTTCCAGGCGACCCGTCAGTTGACCAAAACGCCCGAGACGGCGCTCATCCCCGTCATTATTGTGACGACCAAAGACCAGCAGACCGACCGCGTCTGGGGTATGCGGCAAGGTGCCAAAGACTTTCTGGTTAAGCCGGTGACGGCTGAAACCCTGAACGCCGCCATCGCCAAAGTAACCCAGTAATTGAAGGATGACCGACAACCAGTTTACAGGCGGTAGCTATGTCTGATTCCGAGGCAGCCTTTGCATCATTGGTAGACTTGGCCCAGCGCAGTCGCAGCGCGGCGCGGGGGCTGCCCGCTCAGGTGGACATTCGCCCGCACTGGAGCGGTATTGGTTTCATGCTGATGGGGCAGCGGTTCGCGGTGCCCCTGGGCGAAGTCTCGGAAATGCTTGAAATCCCCCCCTTTACCCACCTTCCCGGCGTGCAGCCATGGGTGCGCGGCGTCGCCAATGTGCGGGGTCGGCTCTTGCCACTGTTTGATATGGCGGCGTTTTTCGGCGCTCAATTGACCGGGGGGCGCAAGCAGCGCCGGGTATTGGTGTTGGAAACCGAAACGCTCTACAGCGGTTTGATGGTAGACCAGGTGTTCGGCATGCAGCACTTCCCCACCGATCAGTTCCAGGAAGAGGCCGGCCCGGTAGATGCGGTTATCCAACCGTATACCGAGGGAAGTTACGAGCACGACGGGCAGCGCTGGACGGTCTTCCGTCCGGCGTTCCTTGCACAGGATCCGCGTTTTATCAACGCCGCGCGCAGCTAGCACGGCCAGGACGGTTTGCCAGTTGGTAAGCCAAGTATTTTATTGATCAGGAACAACAATAAGGCGTCACGTCACCTTAGGAGTGCTTACATGAAAACCGAATCCAGAAACCTGTTTACCAACGTCCGGGCCAACCCGGCGATGGTTGTACTGGTGGTCTTGCTGATCGGCTTTCTGGTATTGATCCCTGTCACCTACGTCATGGTGCAGCAGGGGTTGGAACGAGACCAGGAATACCTTCAGCAGGCCGCCGAACTGCGCGCCCAGGCTTACCGGTTGACGGCCCTGTCAAGGGACGCCATTGAGGGTGACGAAGAAGCCTTCACCGAACTGGCGCAAGTGGTGGAAACCATGGGTAATACCTGGGAGTCCTTGCGCAGCAGTGACCTCAGAACGCGCCAGCAACTGAACAGTGAGTTCAGTGCTTACGCTCAGGTCTGGAACGACGTGCGGGAAAACGCCAATACGATTCTGACCAACCGCGACACCATTGTCTTCCTGAACGAAGTGGGGCAGACGTTGAACGAAACCCTGCCGGAGCTGCAGGCGGAGCACAACAACATCGTTGAGATCCTGATCGAGAACGATGCCCCCGCGGAGCAGGTCTCTCAGGCGCAGATGCAGAGCTGGCGGGCCGAGCGTATCGGTCGAAACGTGGACAAGATGCTTCGGGGTGACGCCGATGCCTCGCGCGCCGCTGACCAGTTCAACCTGGATGCCAATATCTACGGCCGGGTACTGACTGCCATGCAGGAAGGCAGCGAGGCGATGCGGATCACGCAGATTACGGATGAAGAGGCGCAAGAATCTCTGGCTGAAATTGCCGAATTGTTTGACTTCGTAAACAGCTCCATTCAGGAAATTTTTGAAGGATCTCCCGCCCTGCTGGCCGCCCTTCAGGCCAACGAAGCGCTGATCGATGACGCGCCGATTCTGTTGGAAGCGGTGGCGGATATCTCTGACAAGATCGCTGAACAGGCTCCTCTGCGTCAGCCCAACAACATGACCATTCTGGCGCTGGCGGTTGCTGCCGCCTTGTGCTTGGCTGCCATCGGTATTCTGTTGTACCGCGGTACGCGTCGCCGCCTGCTTGAAACCGCCGAGACCAACGAGCGGAACCAGAACGCCATTTTGCGTCTGCTGGACGAACTGGCCGACCTGGCCGACGGTGACCTGACTACTACGGCAACGGTGACCGAAGACTTTACGGGCGCGATTGCCGACTCCATCAACTTCACGATTGACCAACTGCGGATTCTGGTGGCTCGGATCAACGAAACGGCGGTCAACGTATCCGCCGCCGCCCAGGAAACCCAGCAGACCGCCTTGCATCTGGCGGAAGCGTCAGAGCACCAGGCCCAGGAAATCGCCGGGGCTTCGGCCGCAGTAAACGAAATGGCCGTCACTATTGACCAGGTATCCGCCAACGCCGCCGAATCGGCCGCGGTAGCGGAGCGAGCGGTATCCATTGCGACCAACGGTGCCAAAGTGGTTCAGAACACCATTAACGGCATGGATACCATTCGCGAGCAGATCCAGGACACCTCGAAGCGGATTAAGCGCCTCGGTGAATCCTCTCAGGAAATTGGTGACATCGTAAGTCTGATTAACGACATTGCCGACCAGACCAACATTCTGGCCTTGAACGCCGCTATTCAGGCCTCTATGGCCGGTGACGCGGGCCGCGGTTTCGCGGTGGTTGCGGACGAAGTGCAGCGACTGGCCGAACGTTCAGCCGCTGCGACCAAGCAGATTGAAGCCCTGGTAAAAACGATTCAGAACGATACCAACGAAGCGGTTATCTCGATGGAGCAAACCACCTCTGAAGTGGTGCGCGGTGCCCGTCTGGCTCAGGACGCCGGTGTGGCGCTGGAAGAAATTGAAACGGTATCGAACAACCTGGCGGAATTGATCCAGAACATTTCGAACGCCGCCCGTCAGCAGGCCTCTTCTGCCGGCCATATTTCCAACACGATGAACGTGATTCAGGAAATTACCACCCAGACATCCGCCGGTACCGGTGCCACGGCCCAGTCCATTGGTAACCTGGCCGAAATGGCGATGGATCTGCGCGAGTCGGTTGCGGGCTTCAAACTGCCTGAGGAAGAAACCGAAGAAACACCCGCGTCCTTCCCGCGGGCCCCGGCCGGTTCAGACCGCGATGAGGATGTGTTTGCCGACCTGCACGACGAGGGCGATGAGGACGATACTGATACGCTGTCCGACGTCGATGACTATGACGAGTCCGATGTGATCGACCTGGACGATGAGGTCTTGCCGGAGGATGAAAGCGACGAGGACCGGGGCCGCGACAAGCAGCGTTCGGATCGCGAACTGGTCTAATGGAGTGCCCGGCTGAATATCATTCGGTTCCGGGCCTGACGGGGTAGAGAAACTCTATGGTGTGGTCTCTGCAGGCGCCAACGGATTTTTCCGAAAGCCAGTTTGCTCAGTGGAGCAAACTGCTGGAGGAGCGCACGGGTATCCAGTTGTCGACACAACAGAAAACGCTGTTGCAGTCGCAGGTGGCGATCCGTATGCGTGAGCTTGGCTACCGGGACACCAACCAGTATTTCGATGAAGTGACCAATGGCCTGTCCGGCCTGATGGAGTGGTCGGTCCTGGTGGATCGGTTGACGGTGAAGGAAACCAGTTTCTTTCGTCACCGCCCGTCTCTGGAGTATGTGCGCCGGTTTTTGCAGAACCGGATCAACAACCGGCAGTTGCACAACAGTTTTGATATGTGGAGCGTGGGCTGCGCCAGCGGCGAGGAGCCATACTCCCTCGCCATGGTGGCGAATGACTGCTTCGAGCTGGCCCGACTGGATCCGTACTATGGCATCACCGCCACTGATATCAGTCACTCCGCACTGACTCAGGCGCGGCGGGCGCGCTACCCGCAGCGCAAACTTGAGCCGCTCTATCCGGATGAAGTTCAGCGCTACCTCACCCGTACTGACGATGGCCAGTACGAAGTGATTGAAAAATTACGCGATCGGGTCTGTTTCAGTCAGGGCAATATTACACGGATTGGACACATGCCCGTGATCAAGATGGACGTTATCTTTTGTCAGAACCTTCTGGTTTACTTTCGCCGCTGGCTGCGGCGGGACATACTCAACGCCTTTGCGGATCGCCTGAAACCGGGCGGCGTGTTGATTATCGGACTGGGAGAAGCCGTGGACTGGGAGCACCCGAGTCTGCGCCGCGTTGTGGGTGATGAGGTTCAGGCCTACATTCGCGACGAGCGACAAAAACAATGAGGAATGCTCCGCATGACAGACAGCCGTAACTTTGCTGCCTTGGACTGGGTGATTCACGAAATCATCGACACTCTGAAAGAGGCGCGCGACGCACTGGAATCCTATGTGGAGAACCCCAGGGATGAGGCGCGTCTGCGTTTTTGCCTGACCCATATCCATCAGGTGCGCGGCAGCTTACAGATGGTGGAGTTCTACGGCGCCGCCATGATGGCCGAGGAGATGGAAAATCTCGCCCAGGCCATGATCAACGACAGCGTCGCCAATACCGCTGAGGCCCAGGAAGTGCTGATGCGGGCGATCCTGCAATTCCCGGTCTATCTGGAAAAAGTCAAAACCTCCCGGCGCGATAACCCCATTATTGTGTTACCGCTGCTCAACGACCTGCGCGCCGTGCGCGGTGAAAGTCTGCTCACTGAGACTAAACTGTTCAGCCCCTATCTGGCGCCTGCCCGGCAGGTCAGCGGTGAGCGACTGCCGTTGTTAAACAACAGTGACCAGTTCAAAGACACCGTGCGCAAGTTGCGGCAAATGTACCAGTACGCCGCGGCCGCCTTTATTCGTGGGGTCAATCCCGACGAGAACCTGGCCTATCTGAAAAAAGCCTTTGAGCGGCTGCACAAACTGACTCGTGGTACGGCACGGCAGTCCCTGTGGCACATCTGTCTGGCATTGGCGGAAGCGCTGGAAATGGACGCTATCGAGTCCAGTGTTTCCATCAAGAACCTGTTGCGCCAGCTCGACCGCGAACTCAAAGATATGGTCGTCCACGGCGTCAAATCTCTGGATGTTCCCGCGGACGATCAACTGCTGAAAAACCTGCTCTACTACGTCGCGCGCTCTGGCAAACACTCCCCCGGTTTCGCAGGCGACTCCCATCTGCAGGCGGTGTACGACCGTTACGAGCTCGAGCGCGCGCTCCCGGAGGGGCGCGAGAGTGGGGAAGATGGCGACGATGCCCAGAACCTGCTGTCGGCGCCGGATGCCGAGGCAATGAACTCGGTGGTTACCGCGCTCAAGGGCGAATTGGACGTGGTCAAGGAGGCGCTCGACCTCTCCCTCTCCGGCACCGACCGTAAACAGGTTCTGGAAGAGGCGCTGCCTGTGATCAAGCGGGTGGCGGATACCATGGCGGTACTCGGCATCGGTGACTTGCGCAAGCAGGTGCTGGAGCAGGGCGCCGCAATTGAATTGATGGTCAGCTCCGACAGTGAAATGAGTGACGATGAACTCATGTCACTCGCCGGTCGAGTACTCGATATTGAAAACGGGCTGGACACGCTGGTCGCCACGGCCGGTCGCAGCGCCGACGGCACTCAGGCGCCGGCTGACCTTAACCTGACCCGGGCGCAAGAGTCGGTGTTGCGCGAGTCGCGCAGCGGGCTGGAGCAGGCCAAAGACGCCATTGTGGAATATATTGCCTCCCAGTGGGATCGCAGCCATCTGCAGCCCGTCCCAGGCACCCTGCGGGAAATTCGCGGCGGCCTGGAAATGATCCCGCTCAGCCGACCGGCTCGAATTATCGGCGCCTGCGCGCGCTACGTGGAAGAGCAGTTGCTGGAAGGAGAAGTAACCCCCGAATGGTCCCGTCTGGATACGCTTGCGGACGCGATCACCAGCGTTGAGTATTATCTGGAGCGGTTCAACAGCGAACACGCGGAAGAGAACGAACTGTTGCTGGGCGTGGCCGAAGAGAGCGTTTCGCAGCTTGGCTATGCGGTGGCGCCCTCCCAGGTGCTCCGAAAAAGCGCTGAAGCAGCGGCCCAAGAGAATTTGGAAAGCCAAACGGAAGACCCGACCGAAAGTGACCTGGTGGCTGACCTGCAGGCCGGTGACGATGCCGAACTGAGCGCTGCCTATGAGTCGGCATTGAGTGGCTCGGAAGAAAGCGCTGAGGAACTGTTTGAAACCGCGGAGTCGGAGACCCCTGCGGAAGAATCAGAACCGTTTGAGGCAGACTCCGTCGAGGCAGAAGCGCCCGAGACAGACGCCCGCGAAAACGATTATTCGGTTGATGCGCTGGCCGCCGAAGTGGCAGCGGCTGATGCCGAAGATCAGAATCAACCCACCCCTGCGCCGGTGTCCGAGCCTGAACAACCTGAGGCGAGCGCCGAAGAGGATGAAGACGAAATCGATGAGGAGATTCTGGAAATCTTCATCGAGGAGGCCGGCGAAGTCACCGAGGCCATCAACGAATACTTCCCGCGTTGGGCTCAGGATTTTGCCGATCAGGAGTCTCTGACCGAGTTCCGTCGCGCCTTCCACACCCTGAAGGGTAGTGGCCGCATGGTTGGTGCCTCTGACATTGGTGAACTGGCCTGGTCCATCGAAAACATGCTCAACCGGGTCCTCGACGGCACGGTAACCCCCAGCGAACGCCATGTCGCGGTGATCGAAAAAGTTCGCGGCCTATTGCCCGATATGATCGAGGCGTTCCGCACTCAGTCATCCAACCCCCACCCCGATGTCACGGCGCGCTGCGAGTCTTACGCCAACGCCCTTTCCAAGGGGCAGGAACCGGGACTCTCGCTCGATCAGGCTGAGGCGTCGGAGTCCGCCCCCGCTTTGGATGAGGGGGCCGAGTCTCAGCCCGAACGCCCGCCGGTGGCAGAGGTAGAAGAAGGCTATGACGGCGAAGAGGATGACCGCGATACCCAATTGTGGGAAATCTTCGGTGTCGAGGCGCTGACGCACCTGCAGGTGGTCGACCACTATATCCGGGAAATGGAAGAGGCAGCACCGCTTTACACGCCGCCGAGCGACGCCACCCAACGAGCGTTGCACACGCTCAAGGGCAGTGCGCACATGGCCAGCATCACGCCCATCGCCGAGCTGGCCACGCCGCTTGAGCGGTTTGTCAAAGAGCTGCGTACCTATCAGGTCGATATCAACGACGATATTCTGCAGCTGCTTCGCGATGCCGTTGACTACACCACCCATGCCCTGGCGGATATCGAGCAGGGACACTCGGTGGAAATTCCCAAGCTGGGACAGTTCCAGGCGCGCGTTGCCGAATTGCGGGAAATTTTCGTGGCTCCCCTGGCGCGTCAACAGGAAGCCGAATCCAAAGGTCAAAAGGCCATCGACCCAGAGCTTCTCGCCATCTTCATGGCTGAGGAAATGAATCTGCTGCTGGATGCCGATGACATTCTCAGGCAGTGGCGTCAGGAGCCGGAAAACCTCGATCCGCTCAAGCCCCTGCGGGAAGAGCTGGCAACGCTGACCAACGGCGCCCGGCACGCCAATTTGCCGCCGATGGCGGAACTGGGCGACAAACTCTATCGCGTCTACGGCGGCGTCATGAGCGGCCAACTGGTTTGTGATGACAGCTTATGCCAGCATCTGGAAGACGCCCACATGGCGCTGCTCGATTTGGTGGACGCCGTTGCCGTGGGGCAAAACCTGGAGCCCGCTCCCGAGGCCGTTCAGGCCCCGCTCGATCGTATGCTGAGAGAGCTGGAAGACGCCTCATCGGCTGAAGGCGACCGCGAACAGTCCGACCTTGCCACGGCATCAAACGAATCCGAATCCTACGCCAACTGGCCTTCTTCCGACGCTTCGGACAGCGCCGACGCTGAAAACGACGACGGCTCGGAGCCGAACAACGAACACTCGGCACTTTTGACCGAGTCAGAGCCTTCAGCGGAATCAGAGCCCTCAGCGGAGTTTGAAAAAAAGCCCTCAGCGGAGTTTGACGAAGAGTCCTCAGCGGAGTTTGAAGAAGAGCCTACAGCGGAATTTGAGCACGAGCCCTCAGCGGAGCCCGAACAAGCACCTTCGGAGGCTCATGAAGACGCTTCCGTCGAGCAACAGAGTGAGCCCGCACCGCCCGCGCCCTCGGCCAGCGATGAAGATGACGAAATCGATGAAGAGATCGTCGAAATCTTCCTAGAAGAAGCCGACGACCTGATGGAAGACATCGATCGGGCGCTGACCGAATGGCAGGAAGACTGGAGCAACCCGGAGCTGCCCGAAGACCTGAAGCGGACCCTTCACACCCTCAAAGGTGGGGCCCGCCTGGCAGGCATTACGGACGTCGGCGATCTGGCGCACGATTTCGAAACGCTGTTGATCGGCATGCGCGAGCGCGACACCATTGACCGGGCCTTCTTCCAGCGCCTGACGGATTTCCAGGACAAAATCCACGCGGGCATAGCGCGTGTCCAGGCCCGGGAGCTGGGTGAAGCCCCGAGTTCTGAACCTGAGAGCCCCGCCTCGCGCCCGAGCGAAGTGGCACCGGCACCGGTGGCGCGCGACCCGGAAACCGGCAATGTCGTCCCCTTTACACCGAAGCCCAAGCCGGGTTCTACCGCCACCACCGCGCCAGCCCCCCATACCGGTGGAGCCGTCAGCGCGACGGGCGGTGGTGGTGGCAAAGGCGCCCAGGTGCAACACTTGGCGGCGCGTCGAAGCGGCCCACAGGAGGTGGTGCGAGTTTCGGCCGAACTTCTGGAAGAGCTGGTCAACCTCGCCGGGGAAACCTCCATTACTCGTGGGCGAATCGAAGAACAGGTCGGCGACCTGGGTATGGCCATCGACGAAATGGATTCCACGATTGTCCGCTTGCAGGAGCAGCTGCGCCGACTGGATATCGAAACGGAAGCCCAGGTCATTTTCCGCCAGGAGCAGATGGAAGCGCACGAGGAATTCGACCCGCTGGAAATGGACCGTTACTCCCAGTTGCAGCAGCTCTCCCGCTCCCTGATGGAGTCTGCTTCGGACCTCCTGGACCTGAAAAACACGCTGTCGGATAAAAACCGCGACACCGAAACCCTGTTGCTTCAACAGTCCCGTATCAACACCGACCTACAGGAAGGCCTGATGCGCTCGCGCATGGTGCCCTTTTCACGGTTGGTGCCGCGTCTGCGCCGCATTGTGCGCCAAGCGGCCACTGAGCTGGGCAAAGAGGTTGACTTCGAGCTGGACAACGTCGAGGGCGAACTGGACCGTTCGGTTCTGGAGCGCATGGTAGCGCCGCTGGAGCACATGCTGCGCAACGCTGTCGACCACGGCATTGAAGCGCCAGACGAGCGCGAGGCCGCCGGCAAAGCGCGGACCGGCCGGGTGATGCTGAGCCTGGCCCGCGAGGGTGGCGAAGTCATGTTGCGCCTGGCCGATGACGGTCGGGGGATCAACCTGGACCGGGTACGCGCCAAGGCTATCGAACGTGGCCTGATGAAAGACGATGCCCAATTGAGTGACCGGGACATCATGCAGTTCATCCTTCACGCGGGCTTCAGCACCGCCGACAAGGTGACTCAGATTTCCGGCCGTGGTGTCGGGATGGACGTGGTCCACTCCGAAATCAAACAGCTCGGCGGCTCCATGTTCATCAACTCCGAAAGCGGAAGCGGCTCGGAGTTTATTGTCCGCCTGCCGTTTACGGTGTCGGTCAACCGCGCTCTGATGATCCAGATCGGTGATGACTACTATGCGGTGCCGTTGAACACCATTGAGGGTATTGTGCGGGTCAGCCCCTTTGAGCTGGAGCACTATTACTCCGATGAACAGGCGCGCTTCGAATACGCCGGTGAGCAGTATCAGGTGC
Source organism: Marinimicrobium agarilyticum DSM 16975 (assembly GCF_000423345.1). Classification (GTDB taxonomy): domain Bacteria; phylum Pseudomonadota; class Gammaproteobacteria; order Pseudomonadales; family Cellvibrionaceae; genus Marinimicrobium; species Marinimicrobium agarilyticum. The sequence continues at coordinate 36,395 of NZ_AUHU01000015.1, read as the reverse complement.
GCTATCTCGGGGCCATGCTCGACAGCGATGCCCGCCCGAAACTGGATGGTCAGACGTTGCCACTGCCGGTCGTACTGGTACGTAGCGCCGAGCACACCGTGGCCCTGCAGGTGGACCGGTTGCTGGGCAGTAGTGAAATTGTGGTGAAAACCCTTGGGGTCCAATTCAGCACCGTCTCCGGCGTCTCCGGCGCCACCGTCATGGGTGACGGTAGCGTCGTGGTGATTCTGGACCCACACGCCCTCATGCGGGAGAAACTCGCACTCGGTATGCCCAACGCGACGTTGCTCGAGCCGACAGAGCCGACCCAAAGCCGCGAGGACGATGCCGAGAAAGTCGTGATGGTAGTGGATGACTCGGTCACGGTACGCAAGGTGACCGGTCGCTTCCTGGAGCGCGAAGGTTTCCGGGTGATTACCGCCAAAGACGGCGCCGAGGCACTGTTGACGCTTCAGGATCACATTCCGGATGTCATGCTTCTGGATATTGAGATGCCCCGCATGGATGGCTTCGAGGTGGCGAGCAACATGCGTAGCAGTTCGCGCCTGAAAGATATCCCGATCATCATGATTACCTCCCGCACCGGGGAAAAACACCGGGAGCGAGCGTTCAATATCGGTGTGGACAAATATATGGGCAAACCCTATCAGGAAGAGTTGTTGCTCAATAATATTCACGAGCTGCTGGAAAAAGCGCGGGCCAATTGACCGTGGCTACCGTGCGGATTGGCCTGTTGGTGGACAGCCCGCTCAAATGCCAATACCTGGCGATGAGCGCACGGGAAGCCGGACATGAATTGGCGGCCGCCCTGTTGTTGAGTGAGTGCACCGCAGAAGATCTGGCGCCGGAACGGGCAGATGCCTGGGTGGTTGATGTGGCGCTCGATCCGGACGCTGAACCCCCGGGGCCGGTGCAGGCCCTGCTGGAGCAGAGCGAAGCGCCGCTGATTGTCAGCGACAGCAGTGAATACCACCCCGGCAGCGAAGCTCATACTGCCTGGCTGAAGCGGACGCTGGCCAAATTGCGCCAGCTGGTCGGAGACATTAACCTGCAGAGCGTCCCACGAGCCAATCAGCTTTGGGTATTGGCCGCCTCCACCGGTGGGCCCTCGGCAGTGAAAGCGTTCGTGGAGGCGTTACCCCCCGGGCTGGGCATAGCGTTCATTTACGCTCAGCACATTGATACCGGCTACACCGGTACACTGGTCAAGATGTTGGGTCAGAGCCATTATCCGGCGGCCCTGGCCAGTGACGGCGCCGTCATCCAGGCGAACCGGGTCCTGATCGTGACCGCCTGCCACCGGGTGGACTTACTGGAAAACGGCACCCTGGCCATGCCCGGCGGTGCCTGGAACGGACCCTACGCCCCCTCCGTGGATCAGTTGGTGGCCAACGCCGCCCGGGTCTACGGGGCGCGGCTGGGGCTGATTGTATTTACCGGGATGGGCGATGATGGTGCCGCCGCCAGCCGCATGGTGCGCCAGCGCGGCGGTCGGGTCTGGGCCCAAAGGCCCGATGACTGCACCAGCTCGTCCATGCCCGAGGCGGCCCTGGCGACCGGGGCTGTCACCGAAACCGGAACGCCCGTCGAACTGGCGGAGCGGCTGAGCGCGTTGTATCGCGCCTCGACGTCGATTGAGGAAACTGGAACCTATGAAAGCCCCGCAGCTCACTGACACTTCCGAAATCCGCGAAGTCGCCAGCCTGTTGATCCCCATGGAGCAGCAGCTGCTGCTGGTGCCCAACGTATCGGTGGCCGAAATCGTCCCGATGGGGCAGGTCGATAATGTCAGCGGCGCTCCCGACTGGTATTTGGGGGATTATCACTGGCGCGATTTGACCATTCCTCTGGCCTCATTCGAGTGCCTCAACGGCGGCCCCCGCCCGACGCCGGGGAACTTTGCGCGGGTGGCAGTGTTCAATACCACCGGTGTGAGCGAGCATATCCACTTTGTCGCGCTGCTCGCTCAAGGCCTGCCTCGCCTGGCCCGCGTCACGCCCGAGGAGCTGCGTGTGCGCGAGGCCGAGCCGGAGAACCCGTTCGAGTTGATGCGGGTCAGTTGGGCCGGGGAGGAGGCTGTGATTCCGGATGTGCCGGGTATCGAGCAGCGCGTGCTGGATTATCTGAAAACCCGGGTCTGACATCGATCGTCGGGCCCCGACAACAATGAGTAGGACTATGAAAACTTTCACTGTCTCGGCGGTTGCCTTGGCCCTCAGTGCCCTATTGTTGACCGCCTGCGGAGCGGAGCGTGAAGAGCCGTTCAACCCGCCGGAGGAAGATGACGAAGTTCGAGAGGCGGTAGCTGCCCCTTTTTTCGACGGCTGGAATTATGACCTCAGAGGTGGTGCCTGGCCTAGCACTGACACGGCTACCGGGAAAAGACTTGAAGTGATCACCAATGTCTATGACTTTGATCTTCTGGTCAGTTTTTACGGAGACCCTATTGAGGCTCCTAACTTCGAGGAGCGCACACTTTTGTTGTACGACAGTGGCTGGACCGATAACGGAAGCTGTAAGCAACAAATATTGCTGGATCGTGTCGAGGCGTTCCAAATCACTGAAGACGATGATGAAACCGTCGTAGAAGTCGTCCTGACCTACGACCGCGAAGTGCCCGATGACAGCGCCGTCTGTGAAGAGGACCAGGAGTATCGGCTGGTGGAGCTTTACTCGATCAACACCACTGGCGAAATCATCATTACCGAACAGATTCAGGGGCTCAATGACGACAACGCAAGCTCCAGCTCCCGTCGTTCCTCTTCAAGTAGCAGCAATAGCAGTAGTCTGTAGGTACGGCCGGTTGTGAGGGCTTTAGGTAGCCCTTAGTCAACATGGCGCGCTGAATCTCAAAAGGAGGTGGCTTTGCTAGAAGCGATATCGGCCATCAGCAGCATGGTGATGGCCGCCGTCTGGGTAATCTACTTTCAATTCTTCTACTTCCAGTACCGCCGGGGCAATCGCCCGTATCTGGTGGTGCACCACGCTCAGAATGAAAGTCCGGAATCGCTCTGTATGCTGGTCAATATGAGCGCGGAGCCGGTGCATATTCAGGTGGTACAGGTGGTGGTGAAGGACCGTTCCGGCGGCGAAAGAGTACTGACGGTCACCGATTATGAGCGGGTGTTGGAAAGCCGACAGCCTCTCCAGCACTCTCTGCGTCAGGGTCCGCTGTGTCCGGGCGAATACCTGATGCTGGGTTCCTTTCGCAGCATTATCCTCGGCCAAAAGAGTGAGGATGAAGAGTCGGTAAACCGATTGCGCGAAGTGGAAAGCCTGGAAATACGGGTAGCGGTTATTCACGGCCCCAGTCCCTTTCCCGTGGGGGCCAGACGCGTTTTTGCCGTACACCAGAATGAAGGCACCCGCATCGTCCCCTACAATGTGTTCACCGAGCAGTTGACCCGCCGGCGTAATCTTTCCACCGTGCGAAAGTGGCTGGAGCAGGAGTTGCACCCCGAAAATCCAGGCGGCACCGAGTCGGATACGTCCGAGCAGAGTGCTGACCGCTAACGCCAGTCCCCCCAAAGGTATTGCGCGAGACTGATGGCGGCCACCGGTGCGGTTTCGGTGCGCATGACTCGCGGCCCGAGGGTCAAGGGTTCACAGCCCCCCTCGCGGGCGCGCTCGATTTCCGGTTCCGAGAGCCCGCCTTCGGGCCCCACCAGCAACGACACCTGCATCAGAGGTTCGGATTCGGGCAGACCACGGCTGTCACGGTGGTGCAGCACAAACCGCCGCTGGCCTTTGCTGTGCTCGAGCCATTCGTCCAGACTCATGGGTGAGGCCAGGTTGGGCAGTCGGTTGCGCTGACACTGCTCGCAGGCGCTGATGATCACCTGGCGCCAGTGCCCCATTTTCTTCTCCAGTCGCTCCCCTTTGAGCTTGACCTCCGTGCGCTCGGTAAACAGCGGGGTAATTCGGTGCACCCCGAGTTCGGTGGCCTTCTGCATCACCCAATCCATGCGCTCGCCCCGGGACAGGCCAATGGCCAGCTCCAGGTCCAGCGGCGATTCCCGGTCGGCGTCGTCAAATTGCTCAAGTGTGACGGTAACCGCCTTTTTGCCCACTTCAGTAATGGTGGCCTGATATTCGCCGCCTTCGCCGTTAAACAGGAGGAGCTCGCGCCCTGGATTCATCCGCAGTACCTTGGCCAGATGGCGCGAGGGCGCCTCCTCAAGCGTCACGGTGTCTCCTGAACCCAATGGCTGGTCGGTAAAAACGCGGGGAACGCGCATGAGTGGGACTCCTCGGGCAAAAGGTGTCAGTTTAGCAAAGTTGATCGGCGTCATAGCCATGACATGGGGAGGGCTCTGGCGGTATAATCGCGCCTTTGCTCTTCGCCTCGGCTCCTGGAGACCCTTCATGGCCAACCGCCGCGCTCAAGTCAACCGCGACACCCTGGAAACCAAGATCAGCGTCAGCCTCGACCTCGATGGTGAGGGAAAAGGGGTTTTCGACACTGGGGTGCCGTTTCTGGAACACATGATGGACCAGATCGCCCGCCACGGCATGATCGACCTGGATGTGACCTGCGATGGGGACACCCATATCGATGATCACCACACCGTGGAAGACATCGGCATCACCATCGGCCAGGCCATTGCCAAAGCTGTCGGTGATAAAAAGGGTATTCGCCGCTATGGCCACGCTTACGTGCCGCTCGATGAAGCGCTCTCCCGGGTGGTGATCGACTTTTCCGGCCGCCCGGGGCTGATGATGGACATTCCCTTTACCCAGAAACGCATTGGCAAGTTCGACACCGAGTTGTTCTCGGAGTTTTTCCACGGGTTCGTGAACCACGCCCAGGTGACCCTGCACATCGACAACCTGCGCGGCCACAACGCTCATCACCAGATCGAGACGGTGTTCAAAGCGTTCGGTCGTGCCCTGCGTATGGCCCTGGAAGAGGACCCGCGTATGGCGGGTGTCATGCCCTCCACCAAAGGCAGTCTGTAGCGTTATGAGTAGTCAGCAAATTGCCGTGATCGACTACGGCATGGGCAACCTGCACTCGGTGGCCAGTGCGCTCGAACATGTGGCGCCGCAAGCCCAGGTTCTGGTGACCAGCGACCCGGCCCAGGTCAGTGCCGCCGACCGGGTGCTATTCCCGGGAGTGGGCGCCATCCGCGACTGCATGGCGGAAATCAAACGGCTGAAGTTCGATACTCTGCTGCGCGAACAGGTGGCTTCGGGCAAACCGGTGCTGGGCGTCTGTGTCGGCATGCAGGCACTGATGGAAAGCAGTGAGGAGAATGACGGTGTCGACTGCATTGGTCTCTTGCCGGGCACCGTGCGGTTTTTCGGCAAGGACCTGCGCGACGAAGCGGGTCAGAAGCTCAAAGTACCCCACATGGGCTGGAACCAGGTGCACCACACCCATCACCCGCTCTGGGCCGATATCGAACAGGACGCGCGCTTTTATTTTGTGCACAGCTTCTACGTGGAAGCTGGCAACCCCGAACAGGTGGCCGGCACCTGTGAATACGGCAAAACCTTTTCCGCGGCGCTGACGCAGGACAATCTGTTCGCTGTGCAGTTCCACCCGGAAAAAAGTCATACGGCCGGGCTGCAGTTATTGCGCAATTTTGTGGGTTGGAGCGGTAAGCCGTAAAGCGTGGCTACGGCGGATGCGCCGTGAAGCCGCTGCGCTCGGCCCCTACATAACGCTCCGTAGGGCGGATAAGCGAAGCGCATCCGCCACCCAAACTCGACTTCTTTAAAGACTGGACTGACAACCGAATGCTGATTATCCCCGCCATTGATTTAAAAGACGGCCAATGCGTGCGTTTGCGCCAGGGCCTGATGGATGACTCCACGGTATTTTCCGACGACCCTGTCGCCATGGCCAAACGCTGGGTAGACGCCGGCTGCCGTCGCCTGCACCTGGTGGATCTGAACGGCGCCTTTGAGGGCAAACCGGTTAACGGCGAAGTCGTGACCGCGATCGCCAAAGCCTATCCAAACCTGCCGATTCAGATCGGCGGTGGTATCCGCAGCGCGGAAACCATTGAGCATTACCTCGAGGCCGGTGTGCAGTATGTGATCATCGGTACCAAGGCGGTGAAGCAGCCTGAGTTTGTCACGCAGATGTGTCAGCGCTTTCCGGGCCACATTATTGTGGGGCTGGACGCAAAGGACGGCCTGGTGGCGACGGACGGCTGGGCTGAAGTGTCCGAGGTGAAGGCGACGGATCTGGCGAAGCGTTTTGAGAAGGATGGCGTGAGCGCGATTGTGTACACGGACATTGCCCGCGACGGTATGATGCAGGGGGTGAATGTGGAGCAGACGCTGACGATGGCGCGCGCCTCGAGCATTCCGGTGATTGCGTCGGGCGGCATCACCAATATGGACGACATCAAGGCGCTTCGAAAGGTGTCTGATCAGGGCATTATCGGGGCAATTACCGGGCGGGCCATTTACGAAGGCTCTTTGGATGTAAAAGAAGCCCAAGATTTTTGCGACTCGTTTGCCTAGGTGGGTGCTTCGTAAGGTAGTCCGGGCGGAGGCGGGGTAGACCATTCGGAGACCCGCCGTGAACCCATCCATGGGGGCTTCTCATCGGCATCCATGCCTCAGAGAGTCTCCGAATGGTCTACCCCGCCTCCACCCTCACTGCCATCGTTAAATTTTGTGTATCTGGTCAATTTTCTAAAGACGCTTTGAGTTTCTACAGAGTGCTTAGGGGCGGTTCGGGGCACACCTCTCCAAGACCGTGAGCCGAGGGACTCGCGCTCTCGAGCGTACAGGGATGTATTCACCGCGTGTCTTGGAGAGGTGTGCCCCGAAGCGGCCCGGACTCTACGCCACGATTAGCGATCTAAAAATCTCATCGAAGGTCCGATATGGCTCTAGCAAAACGTATTATTCCCTGTCTCGACGTCGACAACGGCCGTGTGGTCAAAGGCGTACAGTTTGTCGATATTCGCGATGCCGGAGACCCGGTGGAAGTTGCCAAGCGCTACAACGAACAGGGGGCCGATGAAGTCACCTTCCTGGACATCACGGCCAGCCACGAAGGCCGGGACACTACCGTACACACTGTCGAGCGCATGGCCTCGGAAGTGTTCATTCCCCTGACCGTGGGCGGCGGTATTCGCAAGATTGAAGACATCCGCCGAATGCTGAATGCCGGAGCGGACAAGGTGGGTATCAACTCCGCCGCCGTGGCCAACCCCGACTTTGTCAAAGCCGCCGCCGATCGCTTCGGGGCTCAGTGCATTGTGGTCGCCATCGACGCCAAGCAGGTGAACCTTGAGGGCGAGGCGCCGCGGTGGGAGATTTTTACTCATGGCGGGCGCAAGCCCACCGGGATTGATGCCATTGAGTGGGCCGAACGGATGACCGCCAACGGTGCTGGCGAGATTTTGTTGACCAGTATGGATCGCGACGGCACCAGAAACGGGTTTGATCTGAAGCTGACCCGCGCCATCAGTGATGCCGTGTCCGTGCCGGTGATCGCCTCAGGTGGCGTCGGCAATCTTCAGCATCTTGCGGATGGTGTCTTGGAGGGCGGCGCCGATGCGGTGCTGGCGGCCAGTATCTTTCACTTCGGCGAGTACAGCATTCCCGAGGCCAAAGCGTATATGCGAGAACGCGGCATCGAAATGCGCTGACGGGTAACCATCAGGCCTTTCGATGCCGGCGCGGGGAGATGCGTTTCGAGGGTATGGGAGCCGCCCTGATTCAGGCGGCGCGGTAGCTCTCGAGAGCTTCCCGGATCCGGGGTTCAGCGGCACAGATGAAGTCGATAAACTCGCCTACACCGATTTCCGCGTCTTCACGAGAATCAAAAGGACCGATATCGACCCCTTCGCGGGTGCTGTAGTACCAATAGCCGTCTTTTTCCATGAAGCGTCCGCTACGGTTGGGGACGGCACCTTGCTCACCCGATCTGTTTGTGCTCATAGTCGTAAACCTGCTGCATAATGATCGATAGTCCCCGGTCTTACCGTTCGGGGCCGAATTCCCTGATCGTCACGTGGAGGCGGCCGTTACTACTTCCCTGGATGGCGCTGTCTCCACACTATCCTGTCTTTATAGAGCAATCTCCCATTAATAGCAAATGTTGATTTTAGCGAAAGCCCTGGTTGGCCAGAGGCAGGGGGTTGAGCGCTCTGTGAAGCCAGGGTGACTCCGGTGTCGTTTTTTTGGAGTTGGCGGCGGGTTGGCGCCAGAGGCTCATCGGGGGTGCCAGGCAGCTTTGGTATTGGCTCCGGGGCTGGATTTCCGGGCGTTCGAGCAGGGCTGAGACCGGTACCAGGGAAACATTGGCGGCCTCCAGAGCCGGTTGGATCTGCTCCAGCACCGTCAGTGTTTCCGGGTAGGGGTGGCCGATGGCCAGGGCATAGCCCCGATCTCGGGCCAGCTCGATGGCTTTGGCCACTTGCCGGGCGATTTTCTCAATGTCCCGCTCGTTGTCCAGAAACACATCCCGCTTGAGGCTGGGCACTCCATAGTGTCGGGCGGTTTCCCAGGCCTGGCTGTTGGCGGAGGTGCGGCTGTCGATAAAGTACAGGCCCTGGTCCCCCAGACGCTGCATGATCCAGCCCATGGCTCGTGGGCTTTGGGTAAGCAGGCTGCCCATGTGGTTGTTCAGGCCCCGGGCTTCGGGAATGGCCGCCAGGTTGGCATTCAGGGTGGTCATGAAGTCACTGTGGGGCATGGTCCCGCTCAGTGCTCCGGCGTCCAGCGGCAGGCCCCGGATATTACTCATGGGGTTGTGGACGATGATTTCCTTGCCGGCTTGGGCGCCGAGACGCGCCAGGCGGGGGCCGTGGGGCGCGCGGGGAAGAACCGCAAAAGTGAAAGCACCTTCCAGTTGGAGACTGCGCTCGCCCAGAGCGGCATTGTAGCCGATATCGTCAATCACGATGGCCAGTTGGCCCTCGGCGCGGACTCCGGCGCTCAATACCAGAGCGAGAAAAAACAGCCATCGGGCCGGACCCAGACCGACTGTCAGGGTGGCACGCACCGGCTTACTCCGCCGGCGCGGAGCTGCTTTCCGCCGTGCCGCTCTCCGCCGCGTTCTCGGGCATTTGCGGCAGAGGTGCTCTCGCCGCTTGCTGAAGCTGGAAGATGTGCAGCCCTTTGAGCAGGTTCAGGGCTTCGTGTAGCTGGTTGTCCTCGACTGAGCCCTCGTCTTTATCGCGCTCCGCGCGGCTCTGGCTGGTGCTTTCCTCACCGCCGTTGACGTTGCCCAGATGGCCCGACAAGTCCGCTTCGGTGGAGCGCTTGGGCCCGCGAATTGCCGTGACCCGGGCGCGTTCAACTTCGACATCGGGCTCGATGCCCTGGGCCTGGATCGAACGGCCGTTGGGCGTGTAGTACAGCGCCGTGGTCAGCTTTACCGCCCGGGCGTCGCTGATGGGTACGATGGTCTGAACGGAGCCCTTGCCGAAGCTGCGAGTCCCCAGGATCACCGCCCGGCCGTGGTCCTGAAGGGCGCCGGCGACAATTTCCGAGGCGGAGGCGGAACCGTCATTGATCAGTGCCACAATAGGCAGGTCTTCGGCGACTTGGCCGGCATTGGCGTGGTAGCGCATGTCGCTGTTCTCCATGCGCCCTTCGGTGTAGACCACCAGGCCGTCGTTGATAAAGGCATCTGCCACTTCCACTGAGGCCTGAAGAACACCGCCGGGGTTATTGCGCAGATCGAGCACGATGCCGCGAATGTCTTCGTTCTCTTCGCGCAGTTTGTTGAGCGCGTCGACCATTTCCTTGCCGGTATTGACCTGGAACTGGGCGATGCGGATGTAGGCGTAGTGGTCCTCCATCAGGCGCACACGGACACTCTTGACACGCACAATGTCGCGCTTGAGGGTGACTTCAAATGGCTTTTCCATGCCTTCGCGCATGACGGTCAGGGTCAGCTCGCTGCCTTTCGGGCCGCGCATTTTTTCCACCGCTTCGGTCAGCGTCATGCCTTTGACCGGCTGTCCGTCCAGCCGGGTAATCAGGTCCCCGGCCTCGATACCCGCGCGCTTGGCTGGGGTGTCGTCAATCGGGGCAATGACTTTCACAAAGCCGTCTTCCATCCCCACTTCGATACCGATGCCTCCGAACTCACCGGAGGTGTTCTCCTGCAGGTCCTCAAACGATTCTTCGTCCAGATAGGCGGAGTGGGGGTCCAGCTCAGCAATCATGCCCTTGATGGCGTATTCCAACAGTTGGGCATCGGTCAGTTCTTCGACGTAGCTGTTGCGGATGTGGTCGTACACGCGGGTAAAGGTGCGCAGCTCTTCGAGCGGCAGAAGACCCTTTTCGGAATCGGTGGTGGCGGTCGATTGATCGGCCTGGATGTTGGGGCTCTCACTGGAGCCCGCTCCCTGAGCCGTCACCACGGTTGGCAGGGCGGCGAACAGCGCCAATAGTGTGGCACGTTTTAAATCAGCGTACGGCATCCGGTTCTCCTGAAAGCTCACTGAGGGGCCGGTTTGGAACAGTCCCCGGCACCGCCGGGGCGATGATTGTCTGACATTGAGTTTGGCACATAATTCAGCTGAAATCAGGCTTGCGCCAGCCAGGGGGCCGGGTTGGTCGGCTTGCCCCGATGTCGAATTTCGAAATACAGTCCGGCCTGAGTCTGTCCGCCGGTGCTGCCCACTCGGGCAATGGTCTCGCCGGCGCTCACCCACTCGCCGGTTTCCTTGTACAGCGTCTGATTGTGGGCGTAAAGGCTCATGTAGCCCTCGCCGTGATCCACAATCAACAGGAGCCCATGCCCCCGGAAATAGTCGGAAAATACCACGCGGCCATGGTGTACCGCCAGCACCGGGTCACCGGCTGACGCTCCAATCACCATTCCGTTGCGCTTAACCTGTCCGTCGAGCAGTGGGCTGCCAAAGCGATGACGAACCTGTCCCTGGGCTGGCCAGGGGAGTTGGCCCTTGCTTTCGCTGAACGGCACGTCGCTGCCGGGGATCTCCATATCGGCCACCGCGGCGACCATTTCATCCAGCAGTGTCTGCAGGCGTTGGCGGTCCTGCTGGAGGTCGGCCAGTTCCTGGTCGGTGGAGCGGATGCGCTGGTTCAAGGCGACGAGTGTTTCGCGTCGTTCTTCCTGGCGGGCTTTCAAGCGCTCGCGCTGGGCTTCCAGCACCTCCCGGTTACGCTCGAGCTCGGCGGTGGTACGCAGGATTTTCGGCTCAATCCTGTCCAGCTCCGCGAGTGTGGCCAGGTAGCGTTCGATTTTCTCCGTGCGGGCTTCCAGCCAATAGTCGTAGTAACGAAGCAGTCGGGAAACGCGTTGGGGCTCTTCCTGGTTCAGCAGCAGCTTGATCTGACTCTGGCGGCCCAGTTGGTAGGCGGCGCGCACCTGTTCGGCCACGGCGGTCTGCTGTTGCTGGCGGGATTGGTTCAGCTCCCGACGTTCCTGCTTGAGGCTCTGAAGGTCCTGGTTCTGTTCCTTGAGGTCGGATTCAATATTCTGGATTTTATCGAGCAGCTCACCGATGTCGGATTCGGACTCTTCCAGTTTTTCCTTCAGCTCGTCACGGGAGCCCTGAGTTTTCTTCAGTTCCTTTTGAAGTTGTTCAATGGTGCGCTGCAGTTCCTGCATGCGGGCTTCGTAGTCCGCTTGCTGGTCGGCTTGCGCAAACACGGTGCCGGTCAGTGACAGGCCCAGGCACAGCGGGAGCAGCTTTTTATAAAAGTGTCGGGCTCGCACAGTGTCGGTATCCAGTGGCGGGAGAGGGAGCGGTGACGGCCCGCAGGCCGTCACCCGCGATTCTTTACTCGCTGGTCTCGACCAGGTTGCGTCCGGTCATTTCCTTGGGCTGCTCCAGTCCCATCAGGTGGAGCATGGTGGGCGCCAGGTCGGCCAGGGAACCGCCGTCGGCCACTTTAGCTTTGCGGTCGCTCACATAGACCAACGGCACCGGTAGCGTGGAGTGCTGGGTACTGACCTGTCCGGTGTCGGCGTCGTACATCTCTTCGCAGTTCCCGTGGTCGGCCGTCACCAGCGCTTCACCGCCGGCTTTGAGCGTGGCGTCGAGCACACGACCCAGGCACTGGTCCACAGCTTCAACGGCCTTGACCGCCGCCTCGAAAATACCCGAGTGGCCCACCATGTCGCCGTTGGCGTAATTGCAGATGATGGCGTCGTACTTGCCGGACTCGATGGCTTCCACCAACTTGTCGGTCACTTCCGGGGCGCTCATTTCCGGCTGCAGGTCATAGGTCGCCACGTTGGGGGAGGGCACCAGAATGCGGTCTTCGCCTTCGAATTCGGCCTCGGTGCCGCCGTTGAAGAAGAAGGTTACGTGGGCGTATTTCTCGGTCTCCGCAATACGAAGCTGGGTCTTGCCCTGCTTGGCGATGTAGTCACCGAAGGAGTTCACCAGCTCCTGGGGCGGGAAGGCGCAGTTGGCCTTGATGTCGGCCGCGTATTCGGTGGTCATGACAAAATCGGCCAGCTTGGGTTCGCACTGGCGTTTGAAACTGTCAAAGTCCGGTTCGATCATGGCGCGGGTGATCTGGCGCGCCCGGTCGGGGCGGAAGTTCATGAAGATCGCCACGTCGCCATCTTCCATCTTCACCGGGCTCTCGCCCTCGCCGGCAATCACGGTGGCTTTTACGAATTCATCATTCTCGTCGCGCTCGTAGGCCGCAGCCAGCCCCTCGACCGCGGTGGGGGCGGTTTTCTCCGCCGTCCCGCACACCATGGCGTTGTAGGACTGCTCCACCCGGTCCCAGCGGTTGTCGCGGTCCATGGCGAAGTAGCGGCCACAGATGCTCGCCACCCGGCCCACGCCCAGCTCGGCGAACTGCTTTTCGGCTTTCTCCAGGGAGGGCTTGGCGCTGCGCGGCGCAGTGTCGCGGCCGTCCAGGAACGCGTGCAGATAAACTTTCTTGGCGCCGCGCTTGGCGGCGGCATCGATCATGGCGTAAATATGGTTCTGGTGGCTGTGGACGCCGCCTTCGGAGAGCAGGCCCAGAATGTGGACCGCTTTGTCCGCTTCGATGGCCTTGTCGATGGCCGCCGTGTACGCCGGGTTGGTGGCGAACTCGCCGTCTTCAATGGCCTTGTTGATGCGGGTGAAATTCTGGTAGACCACTCGACCGGCGCCGATGGTGGTGTGACCGACCTCGCTGTTCCCCATTTGCCCTTCGGGCAGGCCTACGGCCATGCCGGAGGTGGCGATCAAGTTCTTCGGGCGCTCGCCCCAGAGGCGGTCCCATACGGGGGTGTTGGCGCTGTATACGGCATTGTGCTCGGTGTTGTCCGAGTGTCCAAAGCCGTCCAGGATGATCAGAACGAGGGGTTTCTTGCTGGCGGTCATAGATGCTGTCACTTCTTTGAATCGCTGAATGAAAAAACGAGAGAGTGGGGTTTGTCCGCCCCTGAGGGCGCAAAGGCCCTATTCTAACGCGTTACCGGAGGTAACTCTATGCCTGCGAGGTGCCCACCACGCCTACGGGGCGCCCAACACACCTATGCTCTACGCCAGGCGCTGAGAAATAGACGCCCGATGGTGTATACTGCGGCGCGCTCCGCCCCGGTACTGCGGGGGCGGATGATTCCCTTTCCCAGGTTGAGGACGGCGAACACGTGGAATTTTTTGTATTTCTCAGTCAGCAGTGGCTGCTGGTTGCCACTTTGGCAGCATTGATGCTGGTATACGCTTGGCGCGAACGGATCAAAAACGGTCCTCCGATCCCGGCTCATGAAGTCACGCGCCTGCTGAACAGCGAAGCAGCGGTGCTGCTGGATGTGCGCGAGGCGGCGGACTACAAAGCCGGTCACATTTCCGGTGCCATCAGTCTTCCCCACACCAAGGTGGCGGCGGAAGGTGAGCAGGTGCTTCAACCATACCGCGATAAAATCGTGGTCGTGGCCGACAAGTTCGGTCAGCATGCCGGGGCGGCGGGCCGCACGCTCGGCCAGAAAGGTTTCGACGTCCGCCGCCTGGCCGGTGGCGTGACCGAATGGCAGAACCAGGGCCTGCCCCTGGTGAAATCCTGAGACGCGGGAGCGGTTTCATGGCCAAGGTAGTGATGTACACCACGGCGGTCTGTCCTTTCTGTATCAACGCCAAGCAGTTGCTGCAGAGTAAGGGCGTGACCTATGAGGAGGTCCGGGTTGACCGGAACCCTCAATTGCGGGAAAAGATGATGGCTGACAGCGGCCAGCGGACTGTGCCCCAGATCTGGATCGGCGACACCCACGTGGGTGGCTTCACCGACCTCTGGGCACTGGATAAAAAGGGCAAGCTGGATGAACTGCTGGGCTGAAGCCCTGAGGCAGATCGGCTCCCGATATCGGACTTTAGCGACTCATAAAATACGGTACTTTGACTTATGGCAGACGACAATAATCCCCAAATGAACGGTGCGGACACCACACAGGAGGCCCCCCGTGGCCTTCAGATCAAGCGCATCTACCTGAAGGACCTGTCTTTCGAAACCCCCATGGGCGTGGAAGCGTTCAACCGGGCGTGGAAGCCGAAAATTGACCAGGAGCTGAACGTACAGGTGAACAACCTGGACGAGAGCCACTACGAGGTGGTGCTGCTGATGACCATCACTGCAACCATGGAAGACAAAGTGGTCTTCCTGGTGGAGGTCAAGCAAGCCGGCCTGTTCAATATTCAGGGGCTGGACAAGGCGCAGCTGAGCCAGGTGATCAACACCACCTGCCCGCAGATCCTGTTCCCCTACACCCGTGAAGTGATTGACTCGACCCTGTCGCGCGGGGCCTTCCCGCCCCTGATGCTGCCACCGATCAACTTTGATGCGGTCTTCGCTCAGGCGGTCCAGCAGGTGAAGAAAAAAGGCGAGTCTACCGACGCTCCCGCGACCGACGCCTAATCAGCGTCCGGTGCTTCGCCGGCCTCGCCTGACGCCTCATCAGTCTGGGGGTCGGGCGGGGGCGACGCCTGATGGCTGGCGGTCTCTGAGCCCGGCCCGGGGGTCACCGCCAGGTGCTCCCCATACAGTGCCCAGTCCCCTTCCAGCCTGACTTCACTGGAATGCGCGTAGGCGCGAACCACCGTCAGGGTGGCGCCGCTGGCAAGCCGATGAGCGGTGTACTGCCGGTATTCCCCGGGGACCTGGCGCAGGCTGACCCGATACAGGGGCAGGCGGTCGCCAGCCTCCAGGCCCTGCACTCGTCCGGCCTCCAGCAGCGGAGCCGAGCCCGGTGTGCGGCGGTTCAGTCTCGCCACCAGCGGTTGGCAGCGAATGGCTTCTTCCAGGTGGCTGCTCGCCTCGGTCAGCAATTGCTCGACCTTCTGCCCATAGTCGGTTTCCCAAAAGGCCGGTGTGCCGAACCTCGCCCGCCCCGGATGGTCCGGGTTCCACACGCCCCTCAGGCGGTACTCGTGCCGAAACACCGCATTGCCGGTCACACCGTCCAACAGCTCAAGATGCAGAACAAAATGCCGTTGGCGAGTGTCCCACTCTTCGTTCAAACCGAAGGTGCTGACGGCGGCATTGCGCCCGCGGGTGATCAGGTCCGGGTTCAGCAGGTCTTTGGGGCGGGCCATACCCAGATCCAGCACCGCACCGGCCAGGATCAGCTGCGCCTGGCGCTCCCGCGCCAGTTGCCTGGCCTGTTGAGCGGTCTCCGCCGGGCTTCCCAGGGGCAGGTTGGCGTTGATTGCTTGATGATGGAACAGGGCGCCGCTGTTGGCCAATCGGCCCGCCAGCCATTGCGGAAGCGCCAGCTCCGCACCCTGAAGGCCACCGCCGTTGGCACTGGCGTCCCCCCGGCGGGGAAACGCCATCACCAGCAGGGATTTGCGATACGCGCGGGTATCGACCGGGCATAAGCCCAGTGCTTCAGGGGCAATTTCCGCGCTGGTGGGCTCTGCATCGGGCGCGGTGCTGCTCTGGCGAAAATCCCCTTGGGGGTACTCGCCCAGATGAGGCAGGCTGGGCCCCGCCTGAGCGCTGAACGTCAGCGTCACGGCGGCCAACCAGGCGGCCAGGCGAAACCGGGAGTGTAGGGGCGTGTGTCGATCCACGTTGGAGCTCCGCCAGTGGTCAAGTCAGGGGAAATGTTTTAGGGTTCCGGTAAAGGGTATCGGCGTCGATCATAAAATCTTGAGATACGGGAATAGCATGGAAACTCGCCTCACAAAGAAACGATTCGGACCCGCAAAAGGGCTGATCTTGTTGATCCCTTTACTACTGCTGGCGGCCTGCAGCTCCGGGGGACGGCATTACCACGGCTTTCAGGAGACCCTGTCCATAGAGGTGCTGCCGAACACCAGCAAGTTGTTTACCTACCGCCTGAGTATGCCCGAGTCGATGCGTCGCCCCCTGGTGCAGGTTTATGAATCGCCCAAGGAGGCCGCCCAGCACCGCAGGCGCGAGCCTTTGGGCGAGTCCGCCTATCGGCAACTGAGGGCGGATACCGAACGAGCGGTCCGGGTGACCGGTTATTGCCGTGAGGGCATTCTCGAGCTTGATTATCGCCTGTCCTACGAAGAAATGTGGATGCGCGGTGAGTGCAAAGAGGGCGCTACCGAGAAAGACCGGGAACGCTTTGCCGAGCGCGCTCGCTTGCCCGTTCCCGAGGAAGAATAGCGCTCTGCCGAGCCGCTGACTCGCGTACAATGCCCGACGACCGGCCCGCTAGGGGCCGGCCCGTCAGAATTGGAGAATGTTTGTGTCCTTGCCTCGCCTCGTCCTGAAAAAAAACGCCGACCGTCGCCTCAAACGCGGCCACTTGTGGGTCTACAGCAACGAAGTGGACGTCGCCCAGACGCCGCTGAAAAGCTTTGAAGCGGGGGATCAGGCCCTGATCTGCGCCGACAACGGCAAGAGCCTGGGGGTGGCATTGATCAACCCCAACGGCTTGATCTGCGGGCGCATGATTGGCCGGGACCCGGCTCAGGGGCTGGATCGGTCGTTATTGGTACACCGTATCAATCAGGCGCTTGCCCTGCGCCAACTCTGTTATGAAGAGCCGTTTTATCGATTGATATACGGGGACTCCGATCTGCTGCCGGGGTTGGTTGTCGACCGTTTCGGCGACGATCTGGTCGTGCAGATCGCCAGCGCCGGCATGGAGCGGCAGAAAGAGGCGGTTATCGAAGCGTTGATCCAGTGCCTCAAGCCCAACAGCATCTGGTTGGACAACGATCACGGCGCCCGTGAGCTGGAAGGGCTGCCGAGGTATCGTGAGGCGGCCTTCGGCGAGCCGCCAGCCGCTGTGAGCCTGGTGGAGAACGGCGCGCACTTTGACGTGCCCCTCGGGGCCGGACAGAAAACCGGCTGGTTCTACGACCACCGGGAGAACCGGGCGCACCTGCAGAAACTCTGCCGCGGCAAGCGGGTGCTGGATGTCTTTTCCTACATGGGCGGCTGGGGCGTCGAAGCGGCCTGCGCCGGCGCCGAGTCCGTGGTCTGTGTCGACTCCTCGGAATCCGCGCTCAAGGGCGTGACCGCCAATGCCGAACGCAACTGGGTGAGCGAGAAAGTCAGTACCATTCAGGGCAAAGCCATTGATGTGCTGAAGGCCCTGATTCTGGACGGCGAGACCTTCGACGTTGTGGTACTGGACCCGCCCGCTTTCATCAAACGTCGCAAAGACCAGAAAGCCGGGGAAGCCGCCTACCGACACATCAATGAACTGGCCATTCGCCTGCTGGGCAAGGACGGGCTGTTGGTCTCCGCTTCCTGTTCCATGCATTTGCCGAGAGAGACGCTGGTGGATATCGTCCGCGGCGCCGGCCGACATCTGGACCGCCACGTGCAGATCATCGCCCAGGGCGGGCAGAGTGCCGACCATCCGGTGCACCCGGCCATTCCCGAAACCGACTACCTCAAGGCCGTTTTCGCCCGCGTTTATTTGCCTTGAGTGGGTTGACCGGGACATGATTCTCGAACAACCGTTGTAAGAAAACTCGGGTCACCCCGACTCAGGTACAGTCAACACACCCCCGGCAAAATTCATTTTGTGACGGGCGTCGCAATCCGTGAATTCGGCGCCTGATTTGTCGGGACTGTTGTTGTCTGAGTTTTGCGTTATGATCCAGGAAGGGCCCGCGGTAGTAACAGCCCTTGAGTGACGCATTCATTCCATAATTATTTTGCAAACGTTGAAGGAGTAAGACCATGAAATCCATGAAGAAACCCTTGATTGCTTCCGCCAGTGCCGCTTTCCTGATGGGCCTGGGCAGCCAGGCCGCTGTCGCTGAAAACCCCTTTGTGGCTGAGCCCATGAGCAGTGGTTACACCCAAGTGGCCGATAACCATGCTGGCGGGGAAGGCAAATGCGGTGAAGCCAAGTGTGGTGAGAAGAAGGAAAAGGACGCTGAAGGTAAGTGTGGCGAAGGCAAATGCGGTGAGAAAAAAGGCGAGAAGAAAGAGCGCCACAAAGACGGTGAAGGCAAGTGTGGTGAAGGTAAGTGCGGCGAAGGCAAAAGCGAGTCCTGAGCCTGGCGAAACGGGAGCTTCGGGCTCCCGTTTTTGCAAGCCACTCATGCCGGTTATCGCGATAGAGTGATTGTCTATGAAAACCACCTTTCCCTCCCCCGCCAGCGTCGGGCTCGGGCTGCGGCGAGAAATGCTCAACCAGTTGCCACCCGCGCCTGATGGCCGCATCGACTTTCTGGAAGTGGCGCCGGAAAACTGGATGGCCATGGGCGGCTCCCTGGGGGAGCAGTTTAAAGCATTGACCGAACGTTACACCTTTACTACCCACGGTTTATCTTTATCCATCGGCAGCCCGGCTCCGTTGGATACTGACTTCGTAAAACGCATCAAACACTTTCTGGATGAGCACGGCATTGCACTTTATTCAGAACACCTCAGCGCCTGCAGCGACGACGGCCACCTCTATGACCTGATGCCCGTTCCCTTTACCGAAAGCGGCGTGCACTGGATCGCCGGACGGATACGCCAGGTTCAGGATATTCTTGAGCGACGCATCGCGCTGGAAAACGTCTCCTACTACGCGCCAGTCACCACCGACAGTATGCCGGTGCCGGAACTGGATGAAGCGACCTTTATTCGGGCGGTTCTGGAAGAGGCGGATTGCGACTTGTTGCTCGACGTGAACAACGCCTACGTCAACAGTATCAACCACCGCTACGACCCGGAAACGTTCATTCGCTCCATGCCCGCCGAGCGCATTCACTATATGCACATCGCCGGGCACTATCAGGAAGCGGAAGACCTGCTGGTGGATACCCACGGCGCCGATGTTATCGATCCGGTCTGGCGGCTGCTGGATGTGGCCTACGATCATGCCGGCGTGTGTCCGACCCTGTTGGAGCGGGACTTCAATTTACCGCCGCTGAACGAATTGTTGAAAGAAGTGGAACAGGTGCGCTCGCACCAGGGCGAGGTGGCTCATGTCAGCGCCGGATGATTATCGCGAGGCCCTGAAGCGGTTTGCCGGAGCGATTCGGGACCCACAGGGGCAGCCCCACTCAGTGGTCGAACCGCGCCGGATGAAAATTTACCAGGACCTGTTCTTCAACAACCTGAACAACTTCCTGAGCACTAACTTTCCCGTATTCAAATCCCTGATGCCGGAAGACTGGTGGCAGCGGGAGGTGCGAGGGTTTATGCAGCACCATCGGTGTGGGAGCCCCCTGTTTTCCGAAATTGGTCGAGAGTACATCGACTACGTCAACTCCGACAAACGGCCGGTGACACCGGAGGACCCGCCTTTTATGGCGGAGCTGCTGCACTACGAATGGGTGGAGCTGGCCTTGCAGATTGCACCGGCGCCCCAGATACCGGCCGGTTTGAGCAAAGACCTGTTGAACCATCGCCCGGTGCTGTCACCGCTGGCCTGGATGCTGGAGTACGACTACCCGGTGAACCGGATCGCACCGGATTTTCAGCCCAGCGAGCCGCCCGAGCAACCCACGTGGGTGCTGGTCTATCGCAGCCGGGACCGGCGGGTGTCCTTTATGGCCTTGAACGCGTTCAGCGCGCGGTTGCTCACGTTGCTGGAGCAGGCACAGAGTAAGAGTGGCCGGATGCTGCTGGAACAGCTGCTGGAAGAATCCCCCGGTGTGGATCCGGAAGCGTTGATGACCGGTGGTGAAATGCTGCTGCAACAGCTTCACGACCTGGGCGTCCTGTTGGGCGCCCAGCCGCTCGACGAAAAATCATAATCGACGAACAACCAAAGGCCGTCCCTGGCCCACATCGGCGTCAGTGCCTCCAGGCCCAGGTGGCCTTTCCGCGGCGATCGCGCCACTGCGCCAGCTTCTGTTCCCGCCACAGGTACTTCCACTGTTTCAGGTCCCGGGCATCGATGCGGCGATTGCCGTCCAGGTCATAGCCAGTGTTGTGGTCGGTGACCGGGCGGCGGAACTGATGAATCAGCGCCAGCATGTCCCACAGGTCCAGCCGGTCATTGCCAGTAAAATCGCCAGCGACCGGTGTATCCAGCTGCAACTCCACCAGCACCGGGTCGTGATCGGAGGAGCGCCAGAGTTCATCGCTGTAGTAGGTCACCACTTGCGAGGGTGTCTTGTACTCGGTGTTGTAGTCCAGAATGCGGGGCTCGTCCGCGTTGATCGCCCATTGGGTCGCGCCGGTGACCTGCTCCGCCAGGGACTCGCTCGCCAGGGCGTGATCCAGATGGCCCGCCTTGCCGTCAAACACATAGCTGTAAGTGGTGCCCTGCGAAAAGCTGGCGGGCAGATCGGTGTAGCCCGCGGCCTTAAGAGCGTCGATTGGGTCTTCCAGTGCGTAGGCATTCAGGTCGCCCAGAATCAGCGTGTCCGGATCCCCGCTGCCGGTGGGGTCGCTGGCAAGCCAGTCCGCCATCGCTTGCGCCGCAAGCGTTCGGGTCTGGTTGCAGTTTCCCTGGCCATCGTTCTGGTCCGGGTCGCCCAAGTCGTCGCAGTCCGAGCCCTTGGATTTGAGGTGCGCCACCGCCAAGGTCAACACCTCGCCTGAGGCGCTGTGCTCAAAACTCTGCGCCAGCACCGGCCGGTTCTTGGTATCGACAAAGCGGCTGTCCACACTGCCATCCAGAATCGCCGCGTCACCTTCCAGAGCCACCCGGTCCGGGCGATAGAGGAAGCCGACCGCAATCGCGTCGGTACCGATGGCATTCACGCCCGGGTCGACGTAGGTGTAATCCACACCGGCTTCCGACAGGCCTTCAACCAGGTCCGCGATGGCACTGTCCGCGCCGTAGCCATCGTTTTCAATTTCCACGAGCCCGACGATGTCGGCGTTCATGGTGGCCAGGGCCTGAATGATCTTCGCCCGCTGGCGCTCGAACTCCTCGGCAGAATCGGCACCACGGCTGGTGGGAAAGCCCCCGCCCTGGCCATCGCCGTTAAAGTAGTTCAACACATTGAAGGCGGCCACGGTCAGGTTGCCCTTCCCCGGCAGTGAGGGAGCACTCGGGCGAGGATTGGCGGCCATAAAGGTGGGCGCCTGAACCGGGTGTACACGGTATTCGCTGAAGCCGTAGGCCATCACCCCGGTCAGTGCCACCACCTGGTCGCCGGAGCGCACGGTGTTGTAGGCGCCCAGTTCGGGGGCCGGGTAGGGCACCACTGGAGGGTTCTGCACGGTACTGCCATCATCCAGAATTACGCGGTCCAGAGCCTGGGCGTCGGCCACGGCATTGGCGGCAGCGCCCGGCTCGGCCACTTGGGTCGGGGTGAAATGCCGTTCGGAGCTCAACAGCAGTTCGCCGTAGCGGCCCAGGTTGTAGTTCTCATTCACCGTCAGTGGCTGGGCGATGCTCACGCGCATGGATTCCAGCGCCTCCAGTTCGCTCCGGTCTGAAACCGGAAGGCTCAGCTCTGCCGAGCTCACAGACAGACCCTGAGCACAGACCTCCACAGAGGCCACATTATCCAACTGGGTCATCTCGTAGTATTCACTCACTGACCCGGACACCCGCACCAGGTCACCCATGGCAAGCTTGTGGGTGGTGTTGCCGGTGTATACGAACAGCCCTTCCGAGGTATTCGGGTCGTCGTCGATCAGAGTGTCGCGCTCCTGCAGGAAGAAACCGCCGAGAGCGTCACTGCCCTGGAACAGGCCCACCACAACCGCCTCGACCGAGACTGGGGTGTCCGCGAGCGGGCTGGCCTCGCCGTCGCCCTGGATGGCGTGCAGGCGCGTGGCCGGGTCGCCGCACTGGCCGGTCAGCGGCGGCTCCGGGTCGGTGCCGCCGTTGCCATCGAGCAGGCCGAGCCCGTCAAAGGTATCCTGGGCAAAGCCGTCCCATTCAGCCGCCGGATCAAAGGCGTCCGAGCCGTCGATATCGCCCTGGGTGATGTCCGTCTTGCGGCGCAGGGTATTGTTCTGGGTGCTGGTGTCGCCGCTGCCCCACTGGCTGCCGGGGTCGCCCCCGATCTGGCCGATCACATCCAGCACGTCGCCATCGCGCACCAGCGCAATGGCGTCATCGCCATTGAACCAACCCGAGCCGTTGGTCAGGTCCGCCTCGGCCAGAATCGCCGGGTCCGCGCTGCTTTGTGCGAGTACGTATACATCATCGGCCGCCAGGGTGCCGCTCAGCGACAGCGTGAGGCCGGCGCTTGCGTTGCCATTGTAGAAAAACTGTACCTGGTAGCCGTCCAGAGGCTGGGGGTCGCCACTCGTGTTGGCAATTTCCAGGGCTTTGTTGTTGCTGGCGCCTTCAATATATTCGGAGAAATATAAATCCGCGTTTGCGCCCGCGGGTAACAGCAGGCTGATGGAAAGAAGGGAGAGACATAGTCGCATAGGGAGCTCCTTGCTGATGGAAGGTCCCGTATTGTGAGACGTTGGCGTGACGGCGCTGTTTAATCTTGATGACAATGCTGTGGCAAGGTAGTGACGGTCTGGAAAGGTGATAGTGGCAGTTGTTTTTGAGTGTTTGTTCAGCTTGAATAGGGGCACCTCCTGCCGGGCTGACCAAGCGATTGCGCGAGAAGCTCCACCATGGCTGCTGGCTGATCTGAGGGAGCTTCTCGACGTACACTGATGTCTGGTCGGCGCCGAAGCGGCTTCGGCTGTTGACTGACGAGGGACATCCAACTGAAAGGGGTATTGATGAAAGCATCGGATCTGTTCGTCAAAGCGCTGGAAGCCGAGGGGGTTGAGCGCGTTTTTGGCGTACCCGGCGAAGAAAACCTGGACCTGCTGGACTCGCTCTCCCGGTCCTCCATCGAACTGGTGCTGACCCGCCACGAGCAGGCGGCGGGCTTTATGGCGGCCACCGAAGGGCGCCTCACGGGCCGGACGGGGGTATGCCTCGCGACCTTGGGGCCGGGGGCGACCAACCTGGTAACGGCGGCGGCCTACGCGCAGCTTGGCGCCATGCCAATGCTCATGGTCACGGGCCAGAAGCCGATCAGAACCAGTAAACAGGGCGAGTTTCAGATCATTGATGTGGTGGACATGATGACGCCACTGACCAAGTACACCCGCCAGATCGTGAGCGGCCAGGCCATACCGGCCCGGGTTCGCGAGGCGTTTCGCCGGGCGGAGCTGGAACGGCCCGGCGCCGTGCATCTGGAGCTGCCCGAAGATGTTGCCCAGGAATCCACCGAAGCGGCGGTAATCCCTTCCAGCCGAGCGGACTGCCCTCAGGCCTCCCGTCACTCATTGGACATGGCGACAGACATGATCCGAGAGGCGAAGCGCCCGCTGCTGCTGATCGGGGCCAGCGCCAGTCGCTACGATATTCGCCAGTCCCTCAAGCAACTGGTCGATAAAACCGGCATTCCCTGGGTTGCCACCCAGATGGGTAAGGGCGTGCTCGATGAAAGGCACCCTGGCTACCTGGGAACGGCGGCGCTCTCCAGTGATGATTTTGTCCACCGGGCCTTTGAAGTCGCTGATCTGATTGTGAACATCGGCCACGATGTGATCGAAAAGCCGCCGTTCGTGATGGGAGCCGACACGAAGGAGGGGGCCTGTACCCTGGGAACCGGGGAGCGCCTGGCCCCCTGCGGCGATGCCCGGGTCATCCACCTCAACTACGTGCCCGCCTCGGTCGACAGTGTGTATTACCCGCACCAGGGGGTGATTGGCGATATGGCCGAGAGCGTCGAGCAGCTGGCCGAGCGGCTGACTGCCCAGAGCCACTGGGACTTCGCCCCCTTCGAGCGGGTGCGTCAGGGGTTTGTCGATCAGCTTGCGGCCCACTCGCAGGACGAGCGGGTGCCGATGGACCCGCAACGGCTGGTGGCCGAAATGCGCGCGCTGATGCCGGATGACGGCATTCTGGCGTTGGACAACGGCATCTACAAACTCTGGTTTGCCCGCAACTACCTCGCCCATCGTCCCAACACGCTGCTGCTGGATAACGCCCTCGCCAGCATGGGGGCGGGACTTCCTTCCGCGATGGCCGCCAAGTTGGTGCACCCGGAGCGCCGGGTCGTCGCCGTGTGCGGCGATGGCGGTTTTATGATGAACTCACAGGAGATGGAAACGGCGGTGCGGTTGAAGCTGGACCTGGTGGTCTTGGTGCTGCGCGATGATGCCTACGGAATGATTCGTTGGAAGCAGCGACACATGGGCTTTTCGGACTACGGCTTACGCTATGGTAACCCGGACTTTGTCCGCTACGCGGAGAGTTATGGCGCCAAAGGCGTGGAAATTTCCTCGATCCCTCAACTGACCGACAGCATCAACAATGCCTGGCATGAAGGCGGCGTTCACCTGATCGTGGTGCCGGTCAATTACGAGGACAATGAACCGCTGTTGAACCACCGTATTCCCGCCCTGAGCGGGTCGCTCACACTCTAGCTGCTATCATGTTGCTCCTCGACCAGAAGGACTCAGAATGAAACGCTTGATCATTATTGCCGTTATCGCCGCCCTGGTGGCCGCGTTCTTCGGGTTTGGATGGAACGAATACTTGACGTTGGAGCAGCTCAAAAGCAGCCAATCGTGGTTCGAGCAGCGTCTCAGTGACTATCCGGTGCTGATTCCCGCTCTATACTTTGCGATCTATGTGGTGGTGACGGCGTTGTCACTGCCCGGCGCCGCTGTGATGACCATCGCCGGCGGCGCGCTATTCGGGCTTTGGCAGGGCTTGTTGTTGGTCTCCTTTGCCTCCAGCATTGGCGCGACGCTCGCGTTTCTGGTGGCCCGCTTTCTGTTGCGCGCCTCCGTGCAACAGCGCTTTGGTGAGCGGTTAAAAGCCATTAACCGCGGCATCGAGCGCGACGGCGCCTTCTATCTGTTCACCCTGCGGCTGGTACCGATCTTTCCCTTTTTTGTGATCAACCTGGTGATGGGGCTGACCGGCCTTAAAACCTGGACCTTCTACTGGATCAGCCAGGTCGGCATGCTGGCGGGCACCGCCGTTTACGTCAACGCCGGCACCCAACTGGCGGATATCGAAAGCGTTGGCGGTATTTTCTCCGCCGAGCTGATCCTGTCCTTCGCGCTGCTGGGAATCTTCCCCTGGATCGCCAAGGCCATTGTCCGCCTTGTGCAGCGCCGCCGTGTGTACAAGCAGTGGCAAAAGCCCAAGCACTTTGATCGCAACCTCGTCGTCATCGGCGCTGGCGCTGGCGGTCTCGTGTCCGCCTACATCGCCGCGACGGTCAAAGCCAAAGTCACCCTGGTGGAAACCCACAAAATGGGTGGCGACTGCCTCAATTACGGCTGCGTGCCCAGCAAAGCCCTGATCAAAAGCGCCAAAGTCGCCCACCAGATGCGCCATGCCGACCAATACGGCCTGACCGCCACCCAGCCCGAATTCAGCTTCCGCTCGGTGATGGAGCGCATCCACCGGATCATCAAAGACGTCGAGCCCCACGATAGCGTTGAGCGTTACACCGGCCTGGGGGTGGACGTGGTACAAGGCTACGCGACCCTGGTCGATCCCTGGACGGTAGATATCGCCCTGAACGACGGCGGCACCCAACGGCTGACCACCCGCAGCATCGTCATCGCCGCCGGTGCCGAGCCCCTGGTTCCCGACCTGCCCGGTCTGGAAGACAGCGACTACGTCACCAGCGACACCCTATGGGACCGTTTCTCCGAACTGGACACCCCCCCGAAACGCCTCATCGTCCTCGGCGGCGGCCCCATCGGCTCGGAACTCTCCCACGCCTTCGCTCGCTTGGGCTCCCAGGTGAGCCAGGTGGAACGCGGCCCGAGAATTCTCTCCAAAGAAGACGAAGAAGTCTCGGAGGTGGCGCGCCAGACCATGACCGCCGATGGCGTCGACGTGCTGACCGAACACGAGGCACTGCGCTGCGAACGCGACGGTGACGAGAAAATCCTCGTCGTGAAACACAAAGGCGAAGAAAAGCGCATCCCGTTTGACCAACTGCTGGTCGCCGTCGGCCGCAAAGCCCGCCTGAAAGGCTACGGCCTGGAAACCCTCGGCATCCGCACCGAACGCACCGTCATCACCAACGAATACCTGGAAACCCTCTACCCCAACATCTACGCCGCCGGCGATGTGGCGAGCCCCTACCAATTCACCCACACCGCCGCCCACATGGCCTGGTACGCCGCCGTCAACGCCCTGTTCGGCCAATTCAAACGCTTCAAAGTCGACTACTCCGTCATCCCCTGGACCACCTTCATCGACCCCGAAATCGCCCGCGTCGGCATCAGCGAAACCGACGCCATCGAACAAGGCATCGACTACGAAATCGCCCGCTTCGAACTGGACGACCTCGACCGCGCCATCGCCGACAGCGCCACCACCGGCTTCATCAAAGTCATAACCCCCAAAGGCAAAGACAAAATCCTAGGCGCCGTCATCGTCGGCACGGAGGCCAGCAACCTCATGGCCGAATTCATCCTCGCCATGCGCCACGGCCTCGGCCTCAACAAAATCCTGGGCACCATCCACACCTACCCGACGTTTTCCGAAGCCAACAAATACACCGCCGGCGAATGGAAAAAAGCTCACAAACCCGAAACGATTTTGAAATGGCTGGAGAAATACCACACATGGAGAAGAGGAGGGGAGGAGTAATGATGCCGCTAACTCACAGAATTATCTTACGTAGCTCTGAGGCACGATTTGAAGTGAACCCATCCAAGACCGTGAGCCGAGGGACTCGCGCTCTCGAGCGTACAGGGATGTATTCACCGCGTGTCTTGGATGGGTTCACTTCAAAGCGGGCCGGTCTCTCCGCTGCCTTTGAAGGAGTGTTGAAGCACCTGTTGTTTCTGGTGATGGTGTTAATAAGCAACGTTGCTTGGTCAGAAACTTTTGACCATAGCCACGCTACCTTCTCTATCGTCTTGGAGAACCACGTGACCTGGAACGACGCCGGCACCGCCACTACCGTGGACTACAAAACCCTAAAAGCCAACCCGGCCAACCTGACCCAATACCTCACCCAACTCTCCAGCGTCCAAAAAACCACCTTCGACGACTGGACCAAAAACCAACAACTCGCCTACCTCATCAACACCTACAACGCCTACACCCTAAAACTCATCATCGACCACTACCCGGAAGACAGCATCCGAGACATCGGCCCCTTCTGGAAAACCCCCTGGGAAATCAAATTCATCCCCCTGTTCAGTGAAAAGCGAAGCCTCGACTATGTTGAACACCAACGGATTCGCGAGCCCGGCGCCTACAATGAACCGCGCATCCACTTCGCCGTCAACTGCGCCTCCATCGGCTGCCCGGCCCTGCGCACCGAACCCTTCACTGCCGACAAGCTCGAACAACAACTCGAAGACAGCACCCAACGCTTTCTTCGCGACAACACCCGCAACCGCTATCGCGATGGCGAGCTGCAAGTCTCCCCCATCTTCAAATGGTACCGGGAAGATTTTCAGAAAGGCTGGAATGGTGTGAACAGTCTCAACGAGTTCTTTCTGCGCTACGCTGAGGCGCTCGAATTGAGCGATGCGCAACGTCAGGAACTGAAGAACGACAATATGACCTACAAGTTTCTCGACTACGATTGGTCATTGAATGACAACCTCAAAGGAGCCATGAATTAATGAAGCACCGTTTACCCGGCCGACCCACGCCCTTGACCGTCCTCCGCACCTTCGGCGCCAGCGCCGCCTTGACAGCCGGCCTGTCCGCCCAAGCCCAAACCAGCGACATCCAGGACGTCCTCGTGGTCGGCGAAGCCCTGAGCGGCATGGGCAATATCCGCAGTGAAGACGTCGAAGGCCCTTTCGGTCTCAATCAGAGCATCGCCGACATCGGCCGTTCCATCACCCCGGTGACCGAAGCCATGCTCAACGAAGTGGCCATCGACAACCTGCAGGAGCTCCAACGGGTCGCGCCCAATACCTTCCAGGCCAAAGGCTTTGGCGCTCCGAGCCTGCCCACACTGCGCGGGCAATTGGGTGAAGTGTTTTCCGCCGGCATGCGCCGGCAAGTGGGCAACAACGGCCTGGGCATTCCGTTATCCTTCAACTCCGTCGGGCAGATCGATATCGTACGCGGCACCCCGTCGGTCATTCTCGGGACCACGCAGCGCACCGGCGGCTTTGTGAACATCACACCCAAGCGGCCCGACCTCACCGAAAACAACGGTCGCCTCAGCCTGACCGGCGGCGAGTGGGACCAGTACGGCGCCCAGCTTGATTACTCCTGGGTGCTGGAGCCCGAACGCCAGGGCGCGCGCTTAAGCCTGGAACACAAAGACGAAGGCAGTTTTTATGACTACAGCGGATTGGAAAGCACCAACCTGTTCGCCGCCTATCGCCTGCTGCCCAGTGACAACACCGAGTGGAACCTCTCCCTCGAATACTACGACGTGGAGTGGACCGACAACGCCGGTATCAACCGCCCCACACAGGATCTGATTGATCACGGCTTGTATGTGCAAGGGCAGGGCGTTCAGCCCAACGGTTCCACCGTACCGGGCGCCTTTGCCGTGGTCAGCCCCACGGGCGAAGTCCAAATTCCAAGGAGCCGTACGCATACCCATCCGGACGATATCAACGGCGCTGAAACCCTGCTTTTGCACTCGGTGCTCAACACCGAGCTGAGCGATTCGGTCCGGTTGGTCAACCGCAGCTACTACGAACATCTGGAACGGGAAGAAATCGCCCAGAACAGCTTTGTCGAAATTGTCGACGGCGCCGACACCTTTGAAAACCGCCTGGAACTGCACATCGACAACACCATTGTCGGGGCCAACATCCGCTACAACGACGTGCTCGGTTACAGCCAGTTCACCACCGAAGCAGATCTGCCCACCGACCTGACCGGCCCGCTCAGCAACCGGGAAATTCCGCTCACCGATGCGCAGAAGTCGCGCTTGGTGGAATTGCGCCCGGGCGTGTTTGTTTCTCCGGGGGCGCAATATGATCTCGATAACGACGGCAGTGGTGACTTCAACCTTTCCGACACCACTGACTCCACCAGTTGGCAGACCGGCCTGTTCGCCCAGCACCGCCAGCCGCTCAACGAAAAGCTCCAACTCACCTTGGGCGTGCGCGGTGACTGGTACGACGTCACCGCCCGGGATGCCCTGCCGCCGGAAGGGGCTCAGGGCGCGAGCGACAGCCATCACGACTTTCTCAAAGCCGGCGAAGCCAGCCTGCACTATCAGGCCACCGACGCGGTGAACCTCTACGCCACCAGCAGCTACAGTGAGTCCACCTCCAACAGCATGGCCGGCGGCAATGTGCTGGGCGCGAACAACGAAATCGACCCGCTCAACTTCGCCACCGAAAACACCCTGTTCGAACTGGGCGCGAAATACGCCCCGGCCGGTTCGCCTTGGTACGCAGATATGGCGGTCTTTGATCAGACCCGCAGCCTGCGCAACCGCGATGGCAGCAACAGCGGTGTCGCCACTAAAGGCCTGGAAGCCCAATTGTTCTACCGGGGTGAGCAGGCCTGGGCCAGCGTCGGCTTTAACCTTCTCGATGCCGAGTTCGACAACTCCGCTGCCTTCCAGGCCGCCGAGCGGGTGACGGATGCGTTTGACAACTCCCGTCCTGATATCGTCGGAGGCACCGGCGTGGGTGCGCCCAACTTTGCGGCCTTCCCCGCCTCCAATCAGCGGCTTCACGGTCTGCCGGATTGGAGTATCTCAGCGGCGGGCGGGTACGAGCTGGACAATCATTGGTCGTTTGGCGGCTCGGCGGTCATCACCAGTGACTACCCCCTGGATTACTTGCAGACGGTCATCATCCCGGAGCAGTTCACCCTGAACGCGAACGTCACTTATGAGTTCAACCAGGGCGCCAGCCGCATCCGCCTGGACGTGTTCAACCTCACCGACGAAGAGAACTGGACACCGGTCTTTGAAGGCGGTTACTTTGGTTCCTCATTGGTCTTCCCGGAATTGCCACGGCATGTTCAGATTCAGTTTACGCAGACGTTTTAACGGCGCCGTGATCGCGCTGCTCGCTCTGGTGGCGGGCAGTGCTCAGGCTGAGGACGACTGGTCCCAAGTGCTCGAGCAGGCGCGGGGTGAGACCGTCTATTTTTACGCCTGGGGCGGCTCGGATTCGGTGAACCGCTATCTGCGCTGGGCGGATGGCGAGCTGCGCTCGCGCTACGGCGTCACACTGCAGCACGTGAAAGTCAGCGACATCGCCCAAGCCGTGCATCGCTTGCGTACCGATAAGGATGCTGGTCGAACGCAAGGCGGCGCGATTGACCTGTTGTGGATCAACGGCGAAAATTTCCACGCCCTGAAGCGCGACCAGCTGTTGGAACCGGAACTGTTATCCGCCGTCCCCAACCATACCCAACTGTTGACGGACAAGTTGCCATTGCAGAGCGACTTCGGCGTACCGGTGGACGGCCTGGAAGTGCCCTGGGGCATGGGCCAGTTCAACATGATCGCCCGGGAAAACACCTTCTCGAACGAGAAGGTCACACCACAGCAACTGCTGCAGTATGCCCGGGAGCACCCCGGCCGACTGAGCTACCCCAAGCCACCGGATTTTATCGGCACCACGTTTTTAAAATCCCTGCTGCAAGCGCTTGCCGGTAACGACGAGCGTCTGTACCAGCCCGCGACCGATAAAGCCGCCGCCGAACTCTTGCCCGAGCTGTGGGCTTATCTGGACAAACTCCACCCGTTGTTGTGGGAAAAGGGCGAAACCTTTCCCCAGTCTTCCGCGCAACAGTTGCAGTGGCTGGCCGATGGGCAACTGCACGTGGCATTCAGTTTTAACCCGCAGGAAATGGCGGCCAAGGTTAAAGCGGGGCGTTTGCCCGCCTCGGTGAGTCAGCATTATTTTTCTCAGGGCGCGATCACCAACAGTCACTACCTGGCCGTGCCCCGCAATGCCTCCCATAAAGCCGCCGCCAAAGTCGCCATCAACTTTCTGATTTCCGAGCCGGCGCAACAGCGCAAGGCGGACACTGAGCATTGGGGTGACCCGGCAGTCATTGAGCTGCCCGATGCCCCGGCGCTACTACCCACCGCGCCGGAACTGCACGCCAGTTGGCAAAGCCTGCTGGAGGACGAGTGGCTCGCGCGTTACCAGTAAACCGCTGGCTGACGGCGGGGGCAGGCCTGTGCATCGGCTTGCTGGTGGCGGTACCGGTGCTGATATCGGCAGCGCTCTATGGGGCCGACCTTTCCGCCTTCAGCGCCTCGGCCCTGCAACGGTTTGTTGCGACGCCCGGCCTATTGCAGTCGCTTAGCTATTCGTTGGTGCTCGCCGTCGTCGCGCCCTTGCTTGCCTGCTACGTGGCCCTGGCGTTCAGCCTCTATCGCCCGAACCGATTGTTGGGCTGGCTCTCTCCCTTTCTCTCCATTCCGCACCTCGCGTTCGCCGTGGGTGTGGTGTTTTTGTTCAGCCCTACCGGCTGGTGGGTGCGCGCTTTATATGGCCTCTTCGGCGTATTCGAATCACCGCCCAGCTCCGCCCTGTTGGCCGATCGGTCCTTATGGACGCTCCTGTGGGTGCTGGTACTGAAAGAAATTCCGTTTCTGTTGCTGATGACCCAAAGCGCGCTCACCCAGATTCCCGCCCAGCGCTACCTGCAAGTGGGGCAAACCCTCGGGCACTCCCGCATTGCCAGTTGGTGGCAACTGGTCGTGCCCGAACTGCTCATCCGCCTGCGCCTGCCCATGGCGGCGGTCATTGTGTATACCCTCTCGGTGGTGGATGTTCCCCTCTTGATCGGCCCTAACCTGCCGGGGGTATGGGCGCAGCAGGTGTTTCAGTGGCAACAGGACTTTCAGCCCGGCGCCCAGCAGTCGGCCGTATTGGGCGGCCTGGTGTTACTGCTGTTGGCCGCGCTTTTGTTGTGGCTCAACCGGCAGCACGAACGGGCCTACAGCGCCCTGCTTCGCTGGCGCCGCCAGAGTGACAGACCGCTTACCCGATGGATGGCCCGCATCGGCGCCGCTCTGCAAACGGCGACCCGCCTGTGGCTACCGCTGATGATACTTGTCTCCGCCGGCGTGATCGCGGCGTTGCTGGTCTGGTCCTTCGCCTCCGGCTGGTTTTACCCGGCACTGCTGCCCGAGGCGTTCAACCTGTCCACCTGGCGCAGTGAATGGGAGTTCCTGGCGCCGTTGCTCTGGCAGACCCTGTCCCTGGCGTTGGTCAGTGCCACTCTGGGCCTGGCCGCCGCGCTGCTCTGCCTGGAATGGCAGGCCCGCCGGGAGCATTATTGGCCCCAATGGTGGTTATTGCTCGGCCTGCTCCTGCCGCAGCTGCCGCTGGTCATGGGCTGGCAATTCGGCCTCAGCCTGTTTCACCGCGACCCGCACTGGGGCTGGGTACTCTGGTCCCACAGCGTGTTCACCTTTCCGTATGCCTACCTGGTGCTGAATGGCGACTACCGACGCTTCAACCGCCGCTGGCTGCTGGTCAGCCAGAGCCTGGGCCACTCGGCCCTCAAAAGCTGGTGCAGAGTGCTGGTCCCGATACTCAGGCAACCCATGATGTACGCCTGGGTTATCGCCTTTTCCGTCAGCGTCGCCCTCTACCTGCCCACCCAACTGTTGGGGGCAGGGCGCGTTGTCACGATTACCACCGAAGCGGTGAACATCGGCAGCGGTGGCGATCGCCGCCTGCTCGGCCTCTACGCCCTCTGGCAAATGCTACTGCCGCTCACCGCCCTGATCATCGCCGCCCTCGCGTCCGGCCGCCGACGCGCGAACCTTTAAACACGGAGACCGTAATGCTCGACACCCGACTCATTCCACTGATCCGCCCGCCGCTCAACAGGCTCGCCCAGACACTGAACCGCCGGGGTATTCGAGCGGACCAGGTGACCGTCGTGGGCTTTATCATCGGTATGCTCGCCGTGCCGCTGCTGTGGATGGAGTGGTACACCGCCGCGCTGATCGCCATCGCCCTCAACCGCCTGGGCGACGGCCTGGACGGCGCCGTGGCCAGAATCCAGGGGCTGAGCGATGCCGGCGGCTTTCTGGACATCGTGCTGGACTTTATTTTCTACAACGCCATCGCCTTCGGCTTCCTGCTCGCCAACCCCGAGCAAAACGCCCTCTGGGCCGGCCTGCTCATGTTCTCCTTCGCCGGCACCGGCACTACCTTCCTGGCCTTCGCCATCATGGCCAACAAACACCAGCTGGACAGCCCCAACTACCCGCAGAAATCCCTCTACTACATGGGCGGCCTGACCGAAGGCACCGAGACCATTATTGCGTTCGTCCTGTTCTGCCTCTTCCCGCAGCACTTCCCCTGGCTGGCCGGAATATTTGCCCTGATGTGCTGGATAACCACCTCGGCGAGAATACGGGCGGGGTACACCACTTTGAGGGGGCTGTGACCGCGAGGACAGACTCAGGCCGTGGCTCCTTAAGAGCCGAGTTTTTTTGGGGGCGTGGTATGGGTTACCGATGTATTTCCGTATAAGATCCTACACAGGGAAAGTTTCCGTATTTTGTGCTACGGTTTTTATAGCTATGCATTCTAAGCCTTGAGTGACGCGGCCTCTGAGGCATGGTATAACGGCAGTCAAATGTGAAAGACGGAAAGTTTCCGGGTTTAAATACGGAAACTTTCCGTCTAATAATATTGTTAAGGTACCCATGAGATTCATCGTATCGTCCATAATTCTGATCGTCTCCGTTAGTTCACATGCTTGGGAGTGTGGGGAATACGATAGATATACTCAGCCTATAGAAAAGCACCTTGAGTTGGCGTCGGATGTGATTATTGGTGACGTAATGCGTGGTGAGGTTGGGCAAGGTAAAAAATACGGCTACGATGTGCAGCTTACATTCCGTCCGACTTTAATAATTAAGGGAAGTATGAAGCGTGATGTAACTTTATATACCAGCTCTCAACCACCTTTTGATCGTTTTGAATTGGGTGGGACTTATGCAATATTTTTGTATGGTTCTAATGAAGTGAGTTTTTGCAGTATGGTCTTGCCATTTTGGGTTTCTATTTCCTCAAGGGAAGAGCTTGAAGAGTATATTAATCGCAAGGATATTGAAGGGGTTGTTAATTATAAGCCCCTTTTAGATTACGTAAAACCTTAACAAGTTGCTGCACGCTGACACCTGCTACTACGTTCGTTTTTGTGTCTTTCGCTGCGCTCCATTTTTACACAAAAACACTCTCCGCAGCAGGTGCAGGTGAGCAAAGCGTTAGCAAGAGGAGGGAATGTGCGATTAATGCCTGTTGAAAGGGAACAGTGGTTTTTAGTTCTGGAGCAGAATGTCTCTGAGCTGTGCTATTCGTGCGCGCCGTTGGTTGAGTCACCTGTCCACAGGCATCTTGAGCATGGTTTCGCGAGAAGGCTTTACATGTTGCAAGCATCTCGTATGCATTTTGAGAATTTATTCTCGGAAAATCGAAGCAAGCCTCTTGAACCACATGAGTCTACTTTAGCTGCTCTACATGCAAATGCATTCTATGTAGGTATCCGCGGAGCACTTGACAATCTCGCCTGGGCAGCTCAGTTTCAGTTCTCTCTATTCAGTGGAGTTACTGAAGGAGGGAAAGGTCGAGGAAAAATTGATCTTTTTAAAGACTGCTTTGTTGAAGCAGTCGAGGAGCGATTTCGCGTTTTGGGAGAAAAGTTGCGTGCAAAACAAGAATGGTCACAAGATTTCAAGAAATTTCGTGATCCAGCTGCGCACCGAATCCCAATATATGTACCTCCCGGTGTGGTTAGGAAGCAGGAACTTGAAGAGTATATGGACGAGCTGTCCCGTGAGAGCATGAGCGCCTTAGGAACTTCGCCTCAGGTAAATTGCGATGGGGTAGAAACTTTGGCCCATCCAGTACCGGTAATGATACTCGGAGGGGATTCACTTTCTGCATATCCTCTTTTTTATCAGATTAAAAAAGATTACCGTCGTTTTCTGTCCATTTCCAGATCTGTAATTTGTGAAATTAAGAGCAATTGCTAACAATGCCATTAAATACGCTCCCTGCGGTCGCCGGACCTCGTTTCACTAGGCCGTTTATGGCGGGCGTTAATGAGTGGGGTGGCATTGAGCCCATACCCAGAGGAAGCTAGAAATGGAGATAGTTAGTGTTTGAGGGCATTGATAAGCTGCTTGAGTCTGTTGGCTCTGGGAACATAGTCAATAGCCTAATTTTTTTGGCTTTAGATCTTTTCATTGTGTTTGTTTTGATCAATGGAATATTAACGTGGCGCGATAACAAGCGATGGGCTCCACTAAGGCGAGATGTTTACAGCCAAGCACATCTTTTGGTTTTTTTGATTTTTCACGCCGCTCGAAGCGCTTTGCGAAAGGACAAGGAAAGCGAGCTCAACAACGAGTCGATTCACACAATGCTTCATTTTATTCAAGAAGCGAAGCAAACAAATTCCAAGTTGTCGAAAAGATTAGCGCTCTATGGTTCAGGTCTTGGTGAGAAAATGCTGCCTCAGATGGCAGTCATTAACGAAGAGTGTGAAGATTTTATTAAATACTTAGAGTTCTCGATCCTTTCTTTTTCTCCTGAGTATGCGAAAAAGAACTGCTACTTCTACAATTCTTTCAAAATGAAATCCCTTGAGGAAGCGGTAGGCGCCCTAAAACAGATGAAAAGCAATCACTCAAAGAACGTTGCAAACCAAAGAATCACAAAAGATAAAGGTTTTGATTTTGAGTGGGTGTCTTCTTACTTTTCTGCATTGGCAAAACTAGATCCTCGAGTGGTTCTGAGCAAGGATGATATTAACTCTGAGTTTGCTCAAGAGGTGGTAGTTTTAGGGACCAGCGAGCTATCTGAGATAGCAAGCAGTCCTGAAGTACAAAAAATGACGATCAGAACACTTAGATCTTTTTGAAATGAGGTCACAGCGTGGGGCGTGGCCAGACGGCAACTGTGCCTATGGTCCAGGTGTAACCATTAACAAGCGACTGTGATCCCCGGTCAACACCTACAGGCTAAAAATTTAAGCTTCTTGCCATAGGCAGTCATCCCGAACCATGGCATTAAGAATCGTCACCATCTTGCGCATGCAAGCCGTCAGCGCCACCTTTTTGTGTTTGCCAGCGTTGACCAAAGAGTGGTAGAACCGCTTCATCACCGGGTTGTGTTGAATGGCTGACATCATTGCCATGTAGAGCACGGTCCTGATTGGAGCTCGGCCGCCACGGATG
>NZ_AUHU01000014.1 GCF_000423345.1 Marinimicrobium agarilyticum DSM 16975 | reverse complement strand
GGCAGTTGTGCTCCTGGAGGTAAAGGTCGACTTCATAGATGGCGACATCGAGCATGGCTTTACCGACATCAATGCCGACGTGTCGCTCGGTGTTTCTGGCTTTAGCGTTGGTAGTTGTATTCATGGCTCACCCTTGCTAAATTCGGGCTCGAGGCCCCTTCGACTGTTCGAGTTAGATTTGGAGTCAGCATGGCGCTCAGGCTGGTTAACGGGCTAGACACTGTCTGCGCGAGCGCATGCATCGAGCTGCCATGCTGAAAACCTGTTGCTGCAGGTTTGGGTCTCACTATATCGCTTGGGGTAAACGGTGAAAATAAGAGAAATTCCATCATACAAGTCGCAGCAGTACGCGGCCTACGGCCTACGGCCGCCGGACGTCCCTGACGGGCCGCCGCTGTGCTTCGCGTTAAGTACCAAGAGGAAATTGAGTGCTGAAATTTGATATAGGCGATAGTTGCTTCAACTATAGAAGCGCTGCCGTCATTATCCATGATGATCATGTTCTTATACATAAATCTGAAACAGACGATTTCTGGGCATTGCCTGGAGGAAGAGTTGAGTTTTTTGAGACTTCCGAAGACGCAATTGCTAGAGAAATTCTTGAAGAGTTAGGAGTTGAAGTAATAGCACGTCGTCTATTGTGGCATGCCGAAAATTTCTTTGAATATACGGGCAAGAAGTATCACGAGGTCTCAAACTACTTTCTAGCCGAATTTTTAGAAGTTCCTAAGATAGTGTCAGAAAGAGACTTTCCAGGTGTTGAGGTCGATCTCGATCTAATTTACCGTTGGGTGCCTATTTCGAAGCTTTCCGAGTATGTAATAAAGCCGAGATTTCTCATTGAAGGCATACAAAAAATGCCATCATCGGTCGAGTACATTAAGTTCAGCGAGTTAGGTACTTAACAAAAAAGGCATCGGATGCTTCGCACCGCTGCTTTGAGCGTTATGAGTCTTACGCGCTATGAAGATTTTTAAGATAGCTCTTTTGGCATTTTTAATATCCTCTTGTACAAGTAACGGAACACGCGGCGAAGACTTTAGCTGGATTCTCACTGCCAGCCCAGAAAGTGATGCGATATCCGCTGCTAAAAAGGGCGATTATAGACTCATTGGTATTTCTGGCATGCTGGTTAATGAAGTCCCGCTTTTAGATAAAAATTGCGAGTATGACAAAAAGGTAAAGTATTTGAACGTAGATGACGTAATCGATGGTTACGCTGAGAAAAGGTATCAGGTAATCGCACCGATATACGCTGAGTCCTATAACTACCATCTCATCAAGTATCTTCGTAAAAATGGTGTAGAAATATGCAACTCATAACAAGCGACTGTGACTCTAAATAGAGCTCTTTCTCCTCGCATGGAATAGCTAACTTAGCTTTATTGGC
Source organism: Marinimicrobium agarilyticum DSM 16975 (assembly GCF_000423345.1). Classification (GTDB taxonomy): domain Bacteria; phylum Pseudomonadota; class Gammaproteobacteria; order Pseudomonadales; family Cellvibrionaceae; genus Marinimicrobium; species Marinimicrobium agarilyticum. Next base: position 123,782 of record NZ_AUHU01000014.1, on the reverse strand, counting down.
ATATAATTCCGCATTTTTTAGTGATGATTCATTCATGGCCATAACACCTACTTCCTGCTTGCTGATGCGAGCTCTGTGATGTGAAGCACATACTTAACTTCGCATTGGTGTAGTTATATGTCGGGTATTGCAATAGGGTTTACTACAGTTTTATTATGCGGCCTGTCTGAGGACTACGGTAATAATGGTCTCTAAGTAACTTCAGCAGCTGCCTACCGCTGAGAAGAGGTGGCATTGCTTTTATTAAGAAATAGTCATCAACGGAGGATGTGTTAATGCCTGCCAACTTATCGATTTCCCAACAAGCGCGGAACGCGCTCGCGGAGCGTGATCTAGAGCGATTCTGGGAATTGCGGATGGAAAAGCGCGACCCGGTAGCCAGAATTGGCTACGCCCTATGGGTATCCAGTGCAGAGAAACTAAAGAGAACGATTGAAGGGGGTGACCCTGTATATTGGAACCATCGGGGGTATGCTTATTGGGATGCAATGGCCCGCTCCACCGTCGTTAATATTGCTGTTGGTCTAGAGCGAGGCGGCTTTCGCGGTAGCTTTATTGAAACTCGCGATAAAATTCGTGAGATCGGCTTGAAGGTGGCTCGTTGGCACGCGATCTATGTTAACCACGATTATCAAAATAATATTGGAAGGGTTCCTGGCCAGCTCAGCCTTCAACAAATGGCCGATTATCACCATCAAGTATTTCGTGAGTTCAATATTCCCGCTGATTTCTATGGTGGTACTTGGCTTAGGAGTGTCCCGGACCCGGTTGAACTCTCGGTGTATGGTCATCTGTACTGTCACGACTGTGACACACCTCGCGGATATAAAGGCATAGGACAATGAAAAAACTGTCTGTCTGGCAAGTTGTCTTGTTGCTGACAATGATCTCGGCTTGCAAATCCGCGGAAAGTCAAAAAGAGTGGTGTGTACCGGAGATGTTCTTAGCGCCTTCGAATTTTATCTCCGGGAACAGCCGAGATACTAACTTCGATGAGCCGGAAGAAGGGGGCGGCCCCACACTCTTTTTTCCGGCTGAGTATCTCGCCGAGCGAGTCTCGGGGTATGAGGCGACGGTAGAGTCTTCAGGTGGCAGCACACTAAAGCAGCCTATGCATGTCAGTATATCTTCCAAGGCCTATAAAGCTACAACTTTTGAGGCGAACCAAGCGTGGAGGTTGACGGAGGGGGTTCCTCTGTACTCTAGTTCCTCCAAAGATGAGTTTGGCTGGGACGTATTTGTTAAAGGGACTTCCCACGACTACTCGTTCTGGGGGCAGTGCTACGATGATTTTGAGGGTGGCTTTACCTGTATGCGAACTTTTGAGCATGCAGGCGAATACCTGACCTACAATGTAGATAAGGTCAATGTCCACTCATACACGGGTATCGATGAACTCCTAGGCGAAAAGGTCGCCGAGTGGAGGTGTAAGTAGGGAAGCTCAGTCTTCTATCTATGATCTGCTCCTACGGACATTGTGAGTACAGTAATAGTTGGTGGAGTGAATATATGAAGGATTCTCTGTTAACAGGTTTCGGGATTGCTTCAGGTATAGCGATTTATGAAGCGGTCGTTCATGGGCTGGCTGAGGTAGATTGGTACCGGGTTATATTCATAGGCGTGTTTTCCATTCTAGCTATTGCCTTATTCACATCAGTGAAGCGTGGCGTATCGAAATGACCGAGAGCGCCCTCGTATGAGAATCGATGGTACGGTTGGCCTCCGGTCTTGCGTTACTACTTTATAGCCGATAATGAAAAGAATCCTTGTGACCGGAAACGCAGGTTCTGGAAAATCCACTCTCGCCCGACGGATATCACTCCTGCTGGGTATGCCCTGCCATGGTTTGGACCGTATTGTTTGGCAGCCAGGATGGCAGAAGACGCCTCAGCACGAGAAAGTGCGTAAGATTCAAGATTTGGTCGAAAAGGACTCGTGGGTAATAGATGGGGTTTCCACCGCCGCACAGGCCCAGGCCGATGTCGTCGTATTTATTGATGTGCCTCGAAAGGTTTCGTTTTGGCGTGTCATCAAAAGAAACTGGCGGTACCTTTTTCGAAGTCGACCGGATCTCCCTGAAAGGTGTCCTGAGGTGCTTATCATTCCGACCCTTTGTAAGATAATATGGGATTTTCCATCAAAGGTCCGTCCCGCGATACTCGATCTGGTTGAGCAAGACGGTTCCGGTAAGGCTTTTTTCCAGGTGAAGACAAGTTCGGAGATCGAAGACTTGCTGTCGGTTATGGAGAGCTGGAACGCCCAACCAGGCGCAGCACTAAACAGCAGAAGGCCGGCTATAGTTCTGCCCAGTGGGGTATAGCTCTAAGTGGTCATCAAGGGGAATAGAATAATTGTGACGGCAATATGTATATAAAGGAAATACCCTCTAGTGCCACTTTCGCCTTAAGAGGTGAAGTGCTTCGTCCCGGTGAGAATGTTTCTAAATGTATTTTCGATGGCGACGACGCTCCTAACACCAGGCACTTTGGTGCAATAGATGACGCTGGCGGTATCAGGGGTATTGTCTCTGTTTATCGTAATGGGCATCCCAGTATCGAGGATGCCGATGTCTATCAAATCAGGGCGATGGCGACAAGTCCGGCCTGTCGCGGGCAAGGGGTGGGAAATAGGCTCCTGACTTCTGCCGAAAATTACGTGAAATCGCAAGGTGCGGGTTTGATCTGGGCCAACGCCCGAACTTCGGCGGTTGAGTTCTATATCAAAGCAGGTTACCGAGTGGTTTCCGAGGAATTTGTCATTGATGGTATTGGCGCTCACTACCTCGTTACAAAGGCGTTGGTATAAGGCCCTCGCTATGCCCCATTTATGGGAGATGTTATACAAAAAAACGTGGGGCATTTCTCGCGAATCTGGATGCAGTGTCAGTCCCCCACTTTAGCGGGACAGTGGTCTACTGTCCCGCTAAAGTGGGGGTAGATTCAAACGGTAGTGAATCTGATTTCAGCCTTTTTTGAAGTAGCTTAATCCATTATTTTTCTCGTTGCATTCCTCGATGTGACCTTTGTAATCGGCAGTGGCGTCCAGTTCGGCGTCGGGGTCGAACAGCCAGTAGTTGAATGTAAAGGTGAGTGTCACGCTGGCTCCGGCGGCTAAGCTGGATACACTCTGTATATCATTCGCATTGGTAGCGGGATCGATAACCCGAGTATAAAATGTACCGGCCGCCGATCCGCCGATGTTTGAGACAGTCACATCCACCAATGAACCGCCGTTGGTATTGTCCCAGACCGGGTCGGCGATATTGACCACAACCAGATCGGGTTGCTTGCAGGTGTTTTCCTTTGGGCGCACACACTCGCACATAAAGAGTTCGCTTTTGAACGGCTCGTAGCCGGCGGGGTGGACAAAACAAACTGGGTAGTCATCGAACTGGTTGCCGTAGAGCCAATGGGACTTAGGGTCGTCGATGCTTTCCAGGATGATTTCCTCATCACGGGTGACTTTGCAGACATTGGTTCTTCGCGTCTGCTCGTCTATATCAGAGCTTTGCTCGCTCTCCGACCGGGCGCCAACCCAGGTTTCGCAGGCGCGAGGGCAGGTTAACGGTCCCTTTCCTTTATAAAAATTCGGGTACCATCCAGCTTCATAATTATTCATGGACAGATCCTGAATTGGATCAGCATGCAAGAAGGGGGCAGATAAAAGAGTGGCGGAAAGAATTAGCAATTGAATAAATCGTAACATACGATGTCTCCTCGCGCCGTTGGCGCATCGTTAAACCTCACAATCAGCTATCTTGATAATGGTCGTAATTATCGAAAATTCTGGAAGCTAACCGGAGGGTCCTTAGGCTTTATCGAGTTGGGATAAGAAAGGGCAACATCACGACTTACGGTTCTCGCGTTTCGTGAGTTGCACGATGCCGAAGTGACTTAATAATACAAAGCACCGAAGCATAAACAATACTAGCAACGAAATTGGGGGTATTCAAAATATTGGTCGGCTTAATACTTTATCCCATTGATGTTTATAACTATTATGGCTTTTGTCTCTATAGGCCTACCTCTTTTTTTGGCGCTTAAGCCCCTTATTTCGTACCAATTTCTTCGAAAGAAGTACTGTATGTGACTTATGGCAAAAAATAGGCTCAATATTACCAATTAGGGGGCATACTTTTTGGTTCAGAGTTTTTCTCGTTTCTTTTGGTTTATTTTTCTGCCGTACAAAATTACGGTGCAAGTACTCAATGGTAAAGTTAGACAATAGAATCGGAACCTCTAACGCTATCGCTCCGTTGGAAGAATAAGGAATTAGCGGAGAGGTGATCGATGCCATAATTAGGAGAGGCGCCCGAACTGGACGCGGACCCGGAAAGTCAACGCCGCAACTGACTGGTCATGTATTGCATGAGATGATTCCTCTAGTTGTCGTGCTGGGTATAAGCACGTAGGGGAATTATTTCAGCTCTCAAATTTTAGCTTTGCCGCAGAGCGGCTTCGTTCCACAAGCAGTTCCAGTATGTTCCGGAATCTTCGGCGTCTCTGCAAACAGCCTACGTGAGGCTTCGCTGCAGGCTTCCGCCAGAAAGAGAGTTATGTGTCCAATTTACCCACGGAAGCTGAGAAACTACATAATATTGTGGCGTGGCCGCGTCTTCCAGCCGCGGGGATAGGTGTTTTCGATTTATAAAGTGGTCGCTCAAGGGGTTGCCGCGTAGGTTGAGAGGAGGACGTAGAAGCAAAGATTGTTGTATGCGTTTGCTTTCTATGCTGGACGCAGCTCCTCAACTCAACCTACTCTTCGGCATGCGGTTTATGTTCTCGATTTTCCGCGTCTTGGCCTATTTTAATGTTGTACTTTGTTGCGCATAGGACGCTTTTGCGGTGTACGATCGTTGTTGTCGCCAGTGGTGGGCGAGCCGATGGTGCGTGCAGCTTGTACTTTACCCATGACTTTCTTCGGGTAGCCGGAAGCGATGCCGCCGTGGTCTTCACAGAATGCGGTGGCAGAGTTGTGATTGGGTGGCACAGAGGTTTTGTTGGTGGTGCCGTCGTTGCACTTGAGAATAAAGCCGTCGTCGCTGTTGCCGTTAAGTTCGTAGGCGGCGGCGTTGGCTGCCAGTAGGGTGGCGAGTGCTGTCAGAATGATGTTTTTCATGGTTTTGCTCCCGAGTGGGTTGTGTTGGGTTGTCGTGCTTGGCCGCACAACGCGTTCATCTGTATGTCGGGGCGACTACGGGAAGGGTTCAAAATAATTTGAATAAATTTGGGGGGTACTCAATCGCGGTGTTCACGCTTTAGGCTATATTCGCCGGGTAGCGCTGAATAGGCGGGTGCGGGCGGTATTCTTCAAGACGGATCGGGTATGCCGTCATGGCCGGGAGGCCGGTAATGACTGGCACGCAAAATGCCTTCGTCCTTGAAAGTCGTCATTTCGCCCTCACCTATATGTCAGTTTAAGGCTCTCTCGACGGCAGAGCCCTTCTTCTTTTAACGGCAACCACCGGCGGAATAGAACACTATGGGAACTCTCCTCAAACCGTTTCAACAGCGGACTTTCTGGCAGCTGGCGTCGCTAATGGCGCTTATTTTGGTGTTGAGTGGCTGTGGGATCAACAGAATCCCCACGTATGATGAACGAGTCAACGCTGCCTGGGCACAGGTGGAGAACCAATATCAGCGCCGGGCCGACCTGATTCCGAATCTCGTGGAGACCGTCAAAGGTTTTGCGGCCCAGGAAAAGGAAACCCTGACTGCCGTGATGGAAGCACGCTCCAAGGCTACCTCGATACAGGTGGATGAGAGCATTCTCAATAACCCCCAGAAGCTGCAGCAGTTCCAGCAGGCCCAGGGCGAGCTGAGCAGCGCGCTGAGCCGGCTGATGGCGGTGTCTGAGCGCTACCCGGACCTGAAGTCGAATCAGAACTTTCTGGCGCTGCAGTCCCAGCTTGAGGGCACGGAAAACCGCATTGCCGTGGCGCGCCGGGATTTTATCCAGGCGGTAGAGCGCTACAACACGGAGCTGCGTACGTTCCCGGGAAAAATTTGGCATAGCCTCCTGTATAGCGATCTTGAGCCCCGCGCCACGTTTGAAGCGACCACGGAAAATGCGGATCAACCCCCCGCGGTGGATTTTTGATGATGGATTTACTCCGTAAAAGCCCGCTGCTGGCGTTGCTGCTGTTGCTCCCGGCCATCGCCTGGGCGCAGTCAACGCCAGAGTTTCCCGAACTGACCGGCCGGGTCGTCGACCGGGCGGAGATGCTCGCTCCAGAGGTGGAGACACGCCTCACCCAGATGCTTCAGGCCCACGAGCAGGCCAGCACCGAACAGGTTGTGGTGGTGACGCTGCCGGACCTGCAGGGTTTCCCCATCGAAGAGTACGGCTATCAATTGGGCCGGCACTGGGGGATCGGCCAGAAGGGCAAGGATAACGGCGCCTTGCTGATTGTCGCGAAGGACGAACGGGATATCCGCATTGAGGTGGGTTATGGCCTTGAGGGCCGGCTCACCGATGCGCAATCCTCTGTGATCATCAATCGCGTGATGACTCCGGCTTTTCAGCAGGGGGATTTTCAGTCCGGCATTGTGAACGGTACCGCCGCTATTATTCAGGTCCTTGGGGGAGAGCCGCTGGCGGTTCCTCAGGGTCAGCCGACCGGTAAGGGGCAGGAGAAGCCCAATCTCGGTATGGCGGCGCTGTTTCTGCTGATTATGGTGTCGGTAGTGATCTTTCTCGGTGGTCGTGGCGGCGGTGGCGGTCGCGGAGGTGCGGCCCTGGTCAGCGCCGCGTTGCTGGGTGCCGCCATGGGCGGCCGAGGTGGTGGCGGCTTCGGCGGTGGTGGTTTTGGCGGCGGCGGAGGCGGCTTCGGAGGCGGTGGCGCCTCCGGCGGCTGGTAACGCCGCCTTGGTCTATGAGCGCTGAACTCCCACAACCGACGATGAGACGCAAAGAATCATGACTTTACTCAACAAAAGCGATCAGGAAGCCGTTGCCGCTGCCATCAACGACGTGGAGCGGGAAACCGACGCCGAACTGGTGACCGTGCTGACGGCACAGTCCGATAACTACAGCTATATTCCCTTGCTCTGGGCCGGCCTTCTGGCACTGCTGGTGCCGGGCATCGCCAACTACTTTGGCAGTTGGCTCGGGGCCGACATGCTGTTGCTGGTGCAATGGGGAACGTTTATTTTGCTGAGCCTGTTGTTCCGACTGCCCGGCATCAACACCCGCCTGATTCCCCAGCAGGTGCGTTACTGGCGCGCCTCCAACCTGGCACGGCGCCAGTTTCTGGAGCAGAACCTGCACCATACCAAGGGTGCCACGGGCGTACTGATTTTCGTCTCCGAGGCGGAACGCTATGTGGAAATCCTGGTGGACCAGGGCATCGCCGATGTGCTGGATAACTCGGTGTGGGAAGGCATAGTGGCGGACTTTACCGCCAAGGTGCGCCAGGGTGAGACCCGCCAGGGATTTCTGGATTGCATTGCCGCCTGCGGCAAACTGTTGAAAGAGCACGTACCCGCGACCCAAGAGCGCAACGAACTGCCCAACCACTTGGTGATCCTGCCATAGCCCCGGCGACGCAACAGCGGTGGCTATGGGCATGGAGCCATAGAAACCTGGAGAACCTATGAGCTGGTTATTGTCACTTATCTCGGGGGTCGTATTGGCCCTGGGTTTCGCCGCGTTGGCGAGGCTGGTCAGGCTTGATCAGAAACGGTTGTTCGCGCCGGTGCTCTTGGTTGTGGTCGCCGTCTTCTATGTGGGCTTTGCCCTCGCAAATGGCAGCTCATTGATCATCATTCAAGAGCTCACCGCTGCTTTCCTGTTCCTGATCCTTGCTCTCGTCGGCGGTGCTTTCTATATCCCTATCGCCATCTTCGGCCTACTGTTGCACGGCGTCTTCGATGTCTTCCACAACAATTTCGTCTCTAACCCAGATGTGCCTACCTGGTGGCCGGCATTTTGCGCGGGTTTTGATGTCACCGTGGCGTTTTGGGTCTGGTGGCTGTGGCGGCGCGGTAAGGCGAGGATTGTGCCGCCGGGAGAGGAGCCCTGATGTGATCGGCCCAGGCTGTTGCCGATGGAGGCTGTGGGGTTGACAATAATGGCCGTTTGTTAAAGAGTCATCAGTCATGCCGTCGCGGCTTAAACTCGGGAAATGACGATGGGCCTGGTCGAGACAATACTGTTGTTTGCCGTGATGACGGCGTTGGCACTGGTTCCGAGCACCAGCGTCGCCTTGGTGGTCGTTCGATCCTCAACGGCCGGGTTTCTGAATGGCGGTGCTGTCGCGGCCGGAGTCGTGGTCGGCGATCTCATTTTTGTTTGTCTCGCGGTTCTTGGCATGGCGGCGTTGGCCGAAGCGATGGGCAGCGTCTTCTTGGTTCTGAGATATCTGGCTGGCGCGTACCTCGTCTGGTTCGGTATCAGCCTTATGAGGTCTAAGCCCTCGTTGAAACTGAAGACTCCCGAGCGGTCGGCGTCGACCTTATCAGCGAGTTTCCTTTCCGGATTATTTCTTACTCTTGGTGACGTGAAGGCCATACTGTTCTATGCGAGCCTGTTTCCCGCGGTTGTTGACCTGGCCGCGATCACGGCTTCGGATATCGCCATCATTGTTGTTCTGACTATCGTGGCGGTGGGCGGTGTCAAGTTGGGTTATGCGTACTCGGCCACGAAAATCGTCTCCTTCTCCAGATCGTTTAAAGGAGCGCGAGCTATAAAAGCGAGTGCGGGTGGTCTTATGGCGGTCACGGGCGCCTATCTAATTGTAAAACCGTAATTCCGAGAGCGAGGTGTAGCTTGGTCGTTGCTCGTAAATTCTTTCAGCGGCGCTCTCGAAGGCAGAAGAGATGAGGCAGGGACCACGCGTTTTGCGTCGATCTGAAGGCCTGTTAGGTTTTTAAGAGATAGAAAGTTTGCTAACCTCCTCGTCTGTCTTAATAAAAAGGTGAGTTTATGGGTGGCATAAGTCTTTTCCAACTGTTAATAATCTTGATTGTTTTGGGGTCTTTCCTTATTCCGCTTTTCCTCACGGTCTTCTCAAAGCGTGCTAGAGGGGCCGAGAAATTTGGTTGGTCAATATTGGTATTCTTCACGTCATGGATAGGCTACGCGGCATTTTTAATCGTTACACAAATAGTCAATTCGAATAGGCAGCAATAAACCTAACTGGCGACTGTGACCACTGGCCACTCCTTAACGAGGCCGGGAGCCAATCCTGGCAAGCCTTAGCATATTCAGCTTGGCATAAACCTGTTTTCTTTTGTGGCGGAATGATCAATGACACCCAAAAATACGAGCTCTGAGTTCACTGCCGAGCTGCTTTGCCCTGAGAGCCCGGGCGACGACCAGCCTTGGGCATTCGTGATTCTTCCTAAAGAGGTCAGCGAAAAACTGCCCAGGCGAGGACGTGTCACGGTGGAGGGTAGTGTTAACGGTCATGAGTTCCGTGTTCTTTTGGAGCCTGATGGGCAGAAGAGTCATTGGTTAAAACTCAATGCTGAGCTGCTCCTGCGGTCAGGCCTGGACTTCGGCGACGAGGCGCATTTCGACGTCGAGGCCGTCGACCAAGAGCCCGAGCCTGAGGTGCCCCCGGATTTCCGGGAGGCGTTAAATGAAGCCCCCGAAGCGAAAGCGACCTGGGATAGTACAACGGCCATCGCCAGGCTGGACTGGGTTCATTGGGTGACGTCGGCCAAGCAGGCGAAAACCCGCGCAAAGCGGATCAACGATGCCTGCGATATGCTGGCGTCGGGTAAAAAGCGGGTTTGTTGTTTTGATCCGTCGGGCTATTACAGCAAGGCGTTCAGCGCACCCAAGGCCGTATAGTGTGGTGTTGCTATCGCGGGATGTTCTGAGGAGAGGCGCTCGGGTCACGACCTCCCTGTTAGTGACCCGAAGCATTATGCTTTAGAGGGGTTACTCGATAATCCCCACGGTGTCCATGTAGTAGTCCGTGTAGGTGTTGTACTGGCCCCGCACCCATACCAGGGCGTCTTGCTTCTCGCCCGGAACGAACATGGGACGGATGTTGTGCCGCGCCGGGTCGTGAGTGACTTGGTTCCATTCAACGGTGGAAGTGTTGTCTTCCTCGCCGATATGAGCACGGAAAATCTGATGCTTGCCTTCCAGAGCCGTTCCGGTGGAGGGGTTTACGTCGGCTGAAATGGCCACCTCGGTCGGGTCCTCCGGGTTGAGGGTAATCAGGCCGGTATAGCTGGCCTCTCGCTCGTACAGCTGGGTGCCGGCGAAGGCGACTTCGCGGTCGATCCACTTTTCACCGTCCCAGGAGGCGATGCGGTAGCGTTGGTCGGTGTTGCTCAGGTAAAGGCTGTAGCCAATGTGCGGGTGGCCCTGGTCGTCGAACACGAGCGAGCTGGTCCAGGCGCTGTTGCGGGCGCTGAGCTCGTTACTCCGGAAGCCTTCTCCGCTACCTTCGAACACGCGTTCCGCCTCTGAGGGTTTGAGGGGGCCGTCTTCCTCCAGGTTTTTGATGAAGGTGCCGTCGGCTTTGTAGAAGTTGCCGTCTCTGAACTCAGCGTAGTAGAGGCTGGTGCCGTAGACGCGCGGGTGGGCATCGGTGAAGGACACGCCCACCGTGTCCTTGTTGTTGCTCGCGTAGCGTGGGTAGGGACGGTTGCGGCCTTCGACTTCGCTTTTGATGAAGTGAATGGCGTCGCCCCAGGTTTCACCGCCGTCGTTGGAGGTGACAAGCGTCGGGTTCCACTCGATGCCGCGGTAGAAGTTGTAAAGCGTGTCTTCGTCCTCGAGATGGAAGAGGTTCATGTAGGTGACCGGCTCGTCGGCCTTGATGGTGAACTCTTCACCCCACTGCAGGTAGTCATCCGGCTCGGAAAAGCGGTAGTAGTGTTTGTTCTCAGTGCTGTGCCGGGCGTAGACGGCCAGGATGCTGTCATCCTCACGGGGGTAGAAGGCGGGGGCGTTGTGGTCGTCGTGGTCGAAGTGCTTGTGCAGGGTGGTTCGCCCCAGGCGGACGTCGTTGCCGAGGTCATACACACCCACGGCGGCATCGCCGATGCCGTTGCCGGCCACACCGCCCACGATGAGGCGGCCGTTGTGGATGATGGCGCGCGGGTCCTGAAACCAGCACCAGCCACCGTTGTACATGAAGGTCTGGATGGGGTCTTCAAAGTACTGGGCGCCGACTTCGTCCATCTTGAGCATTTTGTACAGCTCCGAGCCGGCCGCCAGGAAGGCGCCTACGCCGTAGACTTCGGTGTAGTCAGGGAAGGAGTCGCCGGGGGCGGCGCCAACCGGTTGGACGTGGCCCAGCAACCCTTCGTCGGTGACGGCGGCGGCCAGTGCTTCCCAGGCGCGCAGTACCACGGGCTCGTAAGTCTCACGGTCCAGTATGCCCTGGTTGATGCCCCAGGCCAGGCCGAAGGTGAAGAAGGAGGTGCCGCTGGTTTCTTTGATCGGGTAGCCTTCAGTGCCGCCGAGCAGACCCATGGACCAGGTGCCATCTTCGCGTTGAATGGTTTTGAGTTTGCGCGCCATTTGCTTGTACAGCGTCAGGTAGAAGTCGCGCTCCTCCCAGGTGTGGGGCAAGTCGGGAATCATCAGCGCCAGGCCGCCAAACACCCAGCCGTTGCCGCGGGACCAGTAGATGTTCTCACCGTTCTTCTCACTTTGGTCAAAATAGCTCGAATCCCGGAAGAACAGGTGGTCTTCCTCGCTCCAGAGCAGGTCGTAGGTGGCCATGTACTCCTGGTGCATGAACTCGAGGTACTTGTCCTCGCCCGTGACTTTCGCCAGGCGAGCCCATACCGGCGGTGCCATGAACAGGGCGTCGCTCCAGCCCCAGCGGTCGTGGGCGTGGGTGTTTTCCGCATCCCAGACCAGCGTGCCGGTTTTCGGGTTCTCCAGAATCCAGTCGAACTGCTTTCTGGTCGGCGTCAGCATCTCGGGGTCATTGAAGTCCTCGTACAGCGAGAGATAGAACTGGCCCACGGTGTGGTCGTCGGCGTGGTAGGGGCGCCGGTGCAGTTGCCAGTCATTGCGCTCGCCGATCATCATCAGCCATTCGGTGTACTTGGGGTCCTCGGCGATTTGGCGCCACTGGTTCATGCCCGCGTAAAGCGCGCCGTTGTGCCACTCCAGGTCGTGGTACTGCTCCCGGTTGGCCCACTCGGGTGGGTCAGTGGGCAGAGCGCGGTATTTGCCTTGCTCCTCGAAATGCTCGATTTGCCAGTCGGCGACTTTTTTGGTCAGGGCCTTGACGGATTCGGGGGTGATGTCGGCGGTTTGTGGTGCCGACGCATGCTGGCAGCCAAATAATAGCAATAGCGTGCCCAGGGACAGTACGCGCGCGAAGAGTCTCATGCGGTTGTTCTCCACTCTCGGGGTTTATTGTTTGAGGTTAGTCGTTGATGTGGAGTGAATGGTAGCATCTCAATTAATACAATAGTACATATTCGGCTACTCGAGGTGCTCTGGCGGCTCCCGCTTTTCAAAAGCCGCTCGAACCTGTTCCTGGTCCAGATTGATGGCCCGGATGGGGTAGGGAATGATGATGCCCTCTTCAGCGTAGCGTTTGTGAAGCGCTTTTAAAAATGCGGACTTTATCCAGAAGCGGTTGAAGTATTCCTTGGCTCTGAGCATCACGGTCAGATTGATACTGGAACTGTCAAAGGTGTGGAAGAGCACGAACGTCTTATAGTCATCCACACCCCACTCGTGCGTCTTTAATACGTGCCGGGCGACTTCCAGGGTTACACGCTCGACGTGGTCCAGATCAGAGCTGTAGTGAACACCCACTTCCACCGGCACTGACAGTTCTTTCTCTGGGTAATAGTAGTTGATGATCTTGGACCCGGATATCAGGCTGTTGGGCACGATCACCATGTTGTTGGGCAGCATCCGGATCCAGGTGGAGCGCCAGCCGATGCGCTCCACAAAGCCCTGCTCTCCCGACTCGATCTCAATAAAGTCCCCCACCCGGATGGGTTTATCCATCACCAGCTGCACGCCGGAGAAGAAGTTGCCCAGGGTCGGTTGCAGGGCCAGAGCGACGGCAAGTGAGGTAATGCCCAACGAGGCGACCACGGGGGTGATGGAGATGCCCGCCGTGCCCATGAGTATCAGCAGGCCCAGGCCCCATATGATGCCACGGGTGATTCCCAGCAAAATGCTGCGGCTGCTGCGCAGCGACTCGGAACCTTGTGAGTAGGCGTCAATGGCGCCGCTACAAAACTGATCGACAAACACTATGATGGCGAGAATCAGCAGGAAATACTCGATAGGGGCGGCGTAGGTGGTGATGTACGCTGAGCTCAGTCCGAGCTGGGCACTGGCCGCCTTGAACATTGCCACGGCAACAAACAGGATGAGAAACGTGAGTGGCCAGGAGAGCGCCGAGAGAATCAGAGAGTCTATTGTGAAGCGGCTGCGCCCAACTACCGCAACGGCCCGCCCCAAGATGAGGCGCTTGATCAATAAAAGGAGCAATAATGTCGCCAGGGCGGTGCCGGTGGCAATAACCCAGGGGTTAAGCAGGTGTTCACTGAGGGGAAACTTGTCCATTCACCGATCTCGTGGTGATGTGTGGCTATGTTGAGATATGCAATTTCTATACCCCAAGACTTTTTTCGTTAACGAGGGTTGAATCGAGCCCGATGCGCTAAAATGGGGAGTCTTTCCCCGAACAAGAGCCCCATTATGCTGAGCCGGGTCAGAGTCATTAGTGGTTGCTGCGGTTGGTTACTGTCTGGCGTGACAGGCTGCCTGCAGGCGCAAGCGGTGCCTCAGCCTCCTACTGTCGTGAAAATTCCGCATATGGAAGTGGCTGGTCTGCACCGGCAATACGCCAATGCGCTGCTTGAGATGACGTTGACATTATCAGAGCGACGCTACGGCCCCTATGAGTTGGTTCGGCAGACCGGTGAAACGGTGATTAAACGTCAGCTGTTGGAGCTGGAAAACGGCGACAATCTCTCCGTGGCTATTTCCATGCCGATGCCCGAATGGTTGGAGAAAACCGAGCGGGTGCCGCTGCCAATCATGAAGGGGTTGGCGAGCTATCGCCTGTTCTTGGCCCGCCGCAAGAACGTCGCGGCCTTCAACGCCATCGACAATCTGGATGCACTGAAAAAGCTACGAATCGGGCAGGGCCCCGGTTGGTCTACAGGAAAAATCCTGGAGGATGGTGGCTTTAAGGTGGTCTATGGCGGTCCCTACCCTACGTTGTTGCCCATGTTGAATGCGGATCGCTTTGACTTGCTGATGCGCAGTGTCTACGAAGCGGCAGCGGAGCTGAAGCGATACCAGCCGGATATGCCGGAGCTTGCCGTGGTTGACGGTATTGCCTTGTACACCTACTTGCCAATGTATTTTTTTGTTTCCAAAACCCAACCTGTGCTCGCCGAGCGTATCGAATACGGTTTGGCGCTGGCGTACAAGAACGGGCAGTTGGATGAGCTTTTCAACCGCTACTTCAGTGGGTCCCTGGCAATGTTGAACCTCGAAAACCGAAGGGTTTTTTACTTGCCCAACACCAATATTGACCCGAGTTTTTACGAAAGTGATAAGCCCTACCTTCTCAAGTCGGTTCAGGCGGGCGCCGAGTTTCGATAGCGTCATTCCCGCTTACCCGCCTGCGGTACTGGGAGGGGGTAATGCCCTCCAGTCGTTTAAAGAACCGCTGGAAGGCTGACTGGCTGTTGAAGCCGGATTGCAGGGCGATGTCCAGTATGGTCTCCTGGCTGTCTTCGGATAACCGTCGTTTCACTTCCTCCACCCGATGGTAGTTAATAAACTCAAAAAAGTTTTTGTGGTGGTGGGCGTTAATCAGTGCCGAAACCTCCCGGGGCCTGAGTCCGCAGTGGGTGGAGAACCGCTCCAGGTTGATATGGGCGTCCAGGTGTAACTGATGGTGGGTTATGGCCCGGTCAATCGCCTGCAGTTTTTCCCCGCTTTCATCAATAATGGGCTTGTGCTCGGTGGCCGGCTCCGGTATTTCAGGCAAGATCAGCGTCTTGCGTCCGCTGACCATGGCGAAGATGAACAGGCCGTTAATCAGTGCCACCGTCACGTAGTTGCTGATAATCCCCATGGTTTCGTTCAAGTCACTGTTGACGTAGCCGGAGATCCAATAGGCCACAAACGCCCATAGCCAGTGAAGGGAAAACCCGCCCAGAATCAGCTCGGCCCAGCGCAGTTCCCAGTGGGACAGGTTGGCGTAGCGATGTTTGAGCTGGCGGCGCAGCCGATACTCGGCCAGGCAACAAAGCGCGGCGTATACGAGGGGCTGGCACTTGTACGCGGCCCAGATGCCCCGCACCAGACGGTTTTCATACTCTGGCAAGGCGGGCCAATTCCAGGGCAGCCAGTCCGCCAAGGTAATATCAGCGCTCAATATGACGGTGGCGGCGGCTGTGGCGGGTAAGTAGTGAGCGAGTGTTCGCCAGGATCTCACCGTCACGGGGTGGGTGAGTGACTGCATATACAGATAAAGCGTGGGGCCGAGCGACAGCAGTCCAAAGGCCAGCAGGGCGGGAGTGGTGACCGACCCCGACAATGGCGTACTTTGCAGGTGAGGGTTCCAGACAACGAGCGTACAGGCCAGAATGACGGCGATCTGAAACAGCAGAGCAGCCAGCAAGCGGTGGGAGGGAAGGCGATCGCGGGGGAGCACCAAGACGCCTACACCCAGTAGCAGCGACTCGACCACGGTGATGACCAGCACCACTTCGTGGATGTTGAAAAGAGACTCCTTCATTATTATTAGACTCATTTTTGGACAAAAGTGTGACCGAGTCGGCTACCCACATTGCCGGGTTGCACAAAGTGGGTAGCCTCAAGGCGGCGGATACCGCTCAATAGAGCTCCGGCCGTTATCCTGCCGGTAACTTCATAATAATACCTTCAAAGGAGGCTCGCGATCATGACCTTATCACTCACTCGACGAATGTTGTCGGTTCTCTCGGCTCTGGTTCTTTCGGTATTCACCTTGGGCGCCCACGCGGATGTGGCGCCAATCACGACAAGCGGCAACCAACTGCTGTTTGGCGGCACGCCCGACAGCATAGCCGGGCCCAGTCTGTTCTGGAGCAACAATGGCTGGGGCGGTGAGAAATATTACACCGCTGGGGCCGTCTCCAGTGTCGCTCAGGACTGGAATGCGCAGCTGATCCGCGCCGCCATGGGCGTGGATGAAGAAGGCGGCTACCTGGAGGACCCCGCCGGTAATTTGAGCAAAGTACGAACCGTGGTGGACGCCGCCATCGCCAATGATATGTATGTGATTATCGATTGGCACAGTCACCATGCCGAGGACTACACCCAAAGCGCGATCGATTTTTTCGAGCAGATGGCGTCCGAGTATGGCCAGTATGACAATGTGATTTATGAGATTTATAACGAGCCACTGAGCGTGTCCTGGAGTGGCACCATCAAGCCCTATGCCGAGCAGGTGATTTCGGCCATTCGCGCCATTGATCCGGACAATCTGATTATCGTCGGTACGCCCACCTGGTCTCAGGACGTGGATGCGGCCGCCAACGACCCCATCACCAACTACAGCAATATTGCCTATACCCTGCACTTTTACGCGGGCACCCATACTCAATACCTGCGGGACAAAGCGCAGTATGCGTTGGATCGGGGCATCCCTCTGTTCGCCACTGAGTGGGGGACGGTCAATGCCGATGGTGATGGCGGCGTCGCCTATAACGAAACCACTGTCTGGATGGATTTCTTTGAGCAGAACAACATCAGTCACGCCAACTGGGCGTTGAACGATAAGGACGAAGGCGCCTCTGCCCTGGTGGCAGGAGCCAGCCCCAACGGTGGTTGGTCCGACGGGCAGTACACGGCCTCGGGCACATTGGTCCGGGACATCGTTCGAAACTGGAGTGACAGCGATACCGGTGACAACGGCTCTGGTGGCTGCTCGGCCGTGGCGGTACCGGGAAAGGTCGAGGCGGAAGACTATTGCTCCATGAGCGGTGTGCAGACCGAAGCCACTACGGACAGCGGTGGCGGTGACAATGTCGGCTGGATTGAGTCCGGAGACACAATGACGTACGCCATTGATGTACCAACCGCCGGTATTTACGAGGTGAACTATCGGCTCGCGTCATTGGATAACGGCGCTTACTTTAACCTGGAGGCCGCAAACAGCGGCACGGTGCTGGATGTGGTGCAATCCTCGGCCACCGGCGGCTGGCAGAACTGGACGACTCTTCAGCGCGAGGTGGATCTTCCGGCCGGAGAGCAGGCGCTCACCTTGCGAGCAACGGGAGACGGCTGGAATATCAACTGGTTCGAAGTCGTCGAGCGCAATGGCTCCGGTTCCTCGTCCAGCCAGTCCTCCAGCTCCAGCCAATCTTCAAGCAGCGCTTCAACCAGCGTTCCCAGTGGTTCAGGGTGCAATGCCGACAACGCCGTGAGCAGCGGTGGAAGCACGGTGACGGTTTCACAGGGCCAATGCGTGTCGTATCAGCATGGCAGTGGCCAGCTGCGTCTGGGTAGCTGGAACGTGAGCGAGGGTACGCTGTACGACATCACCAACTGTAATGGTCAGACACTGAGCGACGTGGCGCAGGTGGTAAATGGCTTTACCGCCGTGTCGACCGGAGCCAACCATTGCACGCACTACATATATGTCAAACAGGCGCCCTCCAGCTATACGCTTCAGTTTGGTAGTTGGTAAAGGCATTGTTTCGAGCTAACGTCTCAATGTAAAAACGGCGGGCCTTGCCCGCCGTTTTTACGAGGGGGTGCTCGAATCGAGTCCGGCGGATGGGGTAAACTCGCGCTAACCCCGATTTCCCATGAGGCGCTTATGAGTCCCCCTTCCAAACGGCTTCTGCTGAACTGTGATATGGGCGAGAGCTTCGGTCCCTGGCGAATGGGGCGGGACGAAGAGGTGATGCCGCTGGTGGATATGGCGAACATTGCCTGTGGCTTTCACGCCTCCGATGCGGTCACTATGACGCGGACCCTGTTGCTGGCCAGGCAGGCCGGCGTCACTGTAGGGGCGCACCCCAGCTATCCCGACTTGGTGGGGTTTGGGCGACGAAGCATGCAGTGTACTCCGTTGGAAATCGTATCGATTGTGCAGTACCAGATGGGGGCGTTGGCGGGCCTGGCCCGGGCGCAAGGGTTGGCGCTCGGGTACGTGAAGCCTCACGGCGCGCTCTACAATGACATGATGAGGGATCACGACGTCTTGCGCGCGGTGCTGGAAGCCGTCGCCACGTTTGACGCGTCGTTGCCGTTAATGGTGTTGGCCCGCGCCGACAATGAGCGGGTGTCGGACATCGCGGAGGAGTTTGGAGTGAAGCTCCTATTCGAAGCGTTTGCCGACCGGGCCTACGGCGAGCAGGGGTTACTGGTGCCGCGGGAGCAGGAGGGCGCGGTCTATTCCGATCGGGCTCGCATTCTGGAGCAGTCCCTGCGTTTGGCGGAAGAGGGCACGCTGGTGACCCTCTCCGGAAGCCTGCTTGCGCTGGCCCCCGATACGCTCTGCGTCCACGGCGATAATGACGAGTCAGTGCGGGCCGTTCGTGCCATCCGCACCGCGTTAGACCGTTTATACGGAGCAGCGTGAAGGTGACGTCCTGGGTGGTGGAAACCCTGGGCCCGGATGCGGTGATGGTCCGTTTCGGTGAGGTGATCACGCCCGCGCTGGTGCCAATTATTCGTGCAGCGACAGACCTCTTACGCGAGACCTTGGGCGAAGGGGTGCGTGACCTGGTGCCTTCCTACACCACCTTGATGGTCAGCTTTGATCCGCTGGCGCACTCTGTGAATGAAATGACTGGCCGCGTTAACGCGCTGCTTCAGACCCTTGATGAACAGCAACTCGGTGACGCCGGCGAACAGATCGAGATTCCCGTTTGGTATGACCCTGTCGTGGGACCCGACCTGAAACGGGTGGCGCGCTATCATCAGCTGAGCGTTGACGAAGTCATTGCGCGACACTGCGTGGTTGACTACCACGTGTTTGCCATCGGGTTTGCCCCCGGCTTCGCCTACCTGGGAGAAACCCCCGAAGCACTTGCCACCCCGAGGTTGGATACGCCGCGCGCCAAGGTGCCGGTGGGTTCGGTGGCCTTGGCCGACCGCCAGACGGCGGTTTACCCCATCGCGACGCCGGGAGGTTGGAACCTGATCGGTCGCACGCCCATGACTATGTTTGATCGCTCGCGACCGCAGCTGTGTCCGGTAGCGACCGGCGATCGTGTCCGCTTCGTTCCCATTTCCCGTGCAGAATTTCTGGCTCGGGGCGGGCGCTTTGAGCAAGGAGATGTGGTGTGACCTCCGGCGGACTGAAGGTCATTAAACCCGGGCCGTTAACGCTGTTGCAGGACCTGGGGCGGTTTGGCTACCAGCACTTGGGACTTTCCCCCGGTGGGGCAGCGGATGAGCACGCCTTTCGGTGGGCCAATCGGCTTTTGGGGAACGACCCGAATGCGCCGGCGCTGGAGGTGACCTTGGGAGGGGTGTGTCTGTTGGTGGAGCGGCCGTTGCAAATTGCGTTGACCGGCGCGGATCAACAGGCGAACGTAAACGGCCGTCCCATCAATCCCTGGTGCACCCATACGCTGGCCGAGGGGGATCGGTTGCAGTTCGGTTTTTCAAACAGTGGTGTTCGAGCTTACCTGGCGGTACGGGGCGGGTTTGACGTGGCCCCCTGTTTTGGTTCGGTGGCCACCGTTACGCGTGAAAAAATGGGCGGGCTCGATGGCTCGGGCGCGCCGTTGAAAGAAGGTGATGTCCTGCCGTGCCCCGATACGCGGGCGGTTTTCGGGCGCACCGTGCCTTCGCGTTTTATCCCCGACTATCGTAAACCCGTGACCTTGCGCCTTATGATCAGTGAGCGGCGCGGTTGGTTCAGCGCTGCGGCGTTGGAGCGTCTGTATCGGACGGCTTATCGATTGTCATCGCGCAGTGACCGAATGGGTGCCCGGTTGGAAGGCGAAACGGTGGCCTCGCGCGTGAAAGGCATTGTCTCCGAACCGATTCCTTTCGGGGCGGTGCAGGTGCCGCCCGATGGGTTGCCCATTGTGCTGCTGAAGGATCGCCAGACCATCGGCGGTTATCCGAAAATTGGCACCGTGCATCCGTTGGACGCTTTCGCTCTGGCCCAGTGTCAGCCCGGGGGCACGGTTCGCTTTGCGCCGGCGACGCTGGAGGAATGCCAGCGAGAGTGAAGTGTCTTCCTGCGCTTTATGAACAGTGAGTGCGCCGGTTAGAAAAACAGTAAATCAATCACCACCAGGGCGATGGATGCCCACTCACCGATGTTCACGACTCTGAATGGCACCTCGTAGCGTCGCGCGAAGGTGTGATCCCTCTCCTGTGGCAAATCCTTGTAGCCTTTGTGGATCACGTATTTTTCCAGCGACTTGGGATGCAATAGCAGCGTCTTCGCCACGGCCGGTTTGCCCAGATCCTGCCAGAGGTCGGGATGATGACTGCGGCTGTTTTCGATAAAGCGCCAGTTGAGCAGCGCCTGAAAAATCAGAAATAGAAGCAATGGCCCCAAGGTCCACCAGGCAGACATAAGGCGTCCCCTTGTCTTTTTTGTGTGATGTTTTTCCTGGCAGTGTAACGGCTACAGGCCGCCATGCCCAGCAGGCGATGTAGCACGGCCGCGCCGTTGTCGTTACGAATGAGTTGGCGCAGGCCATTCGGAAGGAACGATAAAAGTTCGTTCGGTTTCGACCCAGATCGAATGCTCGGCATCAAACGCCATTGCCGCGAACAATCGAGGGCGGCCTTGTTCCGAGACGGCTTGCAGTGTCGCGAGGGTGTCAACGTGGCGCGGCGTCTCTTCCTGCACCCAGGGCCCCAACCAGTGAGGCTTGCGCAATGGCACCCAGTAACGGGTTTCGGATTCGGTCAGGGCGTGGTGGTACCGCCATTGACCACGCCAGTGGTCTGAAGGAACCCGGGTCGGTGCGGGCCAATGCCGGTGGTGGGGGTAGAACAGGTAGCCCGGCATAAACAGCCGGGTGATTTGGGGCGGCTCTATGCCGGCGCTCACCAGGGCGGCGCGGGTTTCCGGCCGCTCGGTCATGCGGCTTTGGTGCCCGAGCATATGGTCGGTTTTGATGTCCAGCCGGTCCTTGGCGTTGGGGCCGTACCAGAGTGGTTTTCCGGTCTCGGCGGAGGGGTGTCCGAGGTAGAATTTCACGGCGATTTCGTGGTGCTCGACGTGCCCCGTCTGCGGGTGACGAAGCACAAAGTCCAGCTCTCCCAGTGTTCTCCCGTCCCGCCGCACGGGGAGGTTTCGGCCCAGTAGCTCCCAGCCGAGTAAATCGGTCATCAGGCAGGCGTACAGTCGCTCGAAATATTGCCCCAGACGCGTTTCCGGCGGTTGAGTGAGCACCGCCGGGGCGGTTTCCGGTACCCGGTCCCACTGCTCCAGTCGGGTCAGAAGCTGGGGGCGGTCGGGAAACTGAATCGTCTGAGCGCTGGTGAGCAGGTTCGGAGCGCGAAGCATCCAGGCGAGGTGACGGATGGCGGGCGTTCGGAGCCGGGTCAGGTGATGAAAATCGGGTGAGGTCGTCATCGACTCAGTGTATCGCAAATGCGGCGTGCCCTTCCCTGTTGTTACCGGTCCCATCGCGTTATGATGAGTCGTGTTCAAAATACTGAACAATTGAGGTGAAAATTATGCCTAGAGCTGCAAAATACGATCGCAGAATCGCTCTGGATAAAGCGGTGGCGCTGTTTTGGGCTCGGGGCTACCACGCGACGTCGCTCAAGCAGTTGGAGCAGGCGCTGGATATGCGCCCCGGCAGCCTATACGCCGCCTTTGGCAGCAAGCAGTCGCTGTTTATGGAGGCGCTGGACGTTTACGCCGTTCAGATGGTGAACCAGCTGGAGTCCCACCTGGACAGCGCCCACTCTCCGCTGTTGGCGCTGCAGAGTTTTTTGCGAGAGTTGGTGCTCGGCGGGGCGGCGCAGGACGAAGCGCCTGCTCGCGCCTGTATGATCGTGAAAACGTTGATGGAGGTGACGGAGGAAGAAGAACCTCTGAGCATCAAGGTCAACGAGCTACTGGCGGATATGGAAGAGATTTTTGAAGACCTGTTGACCCGCTCGCGCCGGGAAGGGGAGCTGCGTGCGGATGTGGATTGCGCCCGACTCGCCCGGCTGGTGCAGGTGCAGGTTATGGGCCTGCGCTCGTACGCTCAGCGCCAGGTCACCTCGAAAGAGCTGGAACCCCTCCTGACCGATATCAACGGCTTGCTGGACACTTATCGCGTCCGTCATTGACGGGGTCTTTTCTGCTCCTGCGATGCTTCTGTCAAGGTTGGTGGGGTGACCATTTCGGGATTGAGGGTTTCGCCCAACTGCAGTAGCGCCTCGGCGAGTGCGCTGGGGGTGAGGTGTTCCCTGTTATCGAGCCACTGCTCAACCGGCCCCCAGCCCTGATTCCAACGCTGGGTTTTCTCTCCCGGCGCTAGCGAGGTTTTCAGAGGGGGCTCCCCGATGTTTGCGAGTTCACCCACGCCCTTGAGGGCGCTGGCGACGGGCTGGAGGGGCTGGCCGGCGAAGCGACTGTGGACCTGTTCCGAATCGGCCTCCGCTTCGAGGGCCGTGGGTAGCGTGTCTTGCAGTAGCGCACGCAACGCTTCTCGCAGCAAGGCGACGCGGCTGGCGGGATGGAGGTTACGGTAGGTGCGATACCAACGGTCCTCGGAGGCCAGCCACCGCTCGCGGGTGGCTGCCAGGTCGTCCTGCAGCAATTGACTGATCAGCCGCAGGAGTTCCCGTCGGCGGTTGTTGGGCAGTTGGCCTTCGGTTAGCTCGTCGGATAGCTGCTCATCGCGCGGTTCGATCTGGTGGGTATAGTCTTCCACCGGACGTTTGCCCTGTTCTCCCCAGAGCAGGAACTCCAGCGCATGGAGCCCGAGAACCACGTCCGAGTCGTCGGTCAGGCCATGCTGATCGCGGAGGGTGCGAGCGGTGATGGCGAGGGTGATGTCGTTCACGATGCCGCTGTAGGGGTAGCCGTCAATCGAGTCGAGGTAGCCAGGCTGTAGCGGATGGGCATCGATCGCGAAGCGCACGCGCCCAAGGTCACCGAACAGGCCCGGGTTGCTGTCGGCGAGCGCCAACAGCGGGTCCAGCCGGTGCCAGCCGTTATGGCATTCATGCCACCGGGCGCGAGCGCTCTCCAGTTGAGCCGGCTCCGGCGTGGCCAGGAATGTCTGTATTTGCTCATGCAGCGTCGCGCAGCGCCTCTGGGCTTCGCTCAACCAATCGCCCCCCTGTTGCCAGGCCGCGAGAGTGGATTCGGCAAGCCCGGGCGCGGGCTCACCCAGCGGAGCCGCCGGGGGGGCGGACGAGAGGCTGGCGCCGCTTTCCGGTTCACCGGAGTCACAGCCCCACAGGAATAGAACGCTGATGAGCAACAGGCGGGTACGAAGAAACACTGTGTTAGTCTCTCAAACTGATGATGGGCCACTGCCGCTCGCGCGCGGTCTGTGCCAGGCGGGGGTCCGGATCCACCGCGGTAGGGTGGCCGACGGCTTCGAGCAGGGGTAAGTCGTTGGCGGAGTCGCTGTAAAAGTGGCTGTGCTCCAGAGCGTGAGGGAACTGTTTCAGCCACTCTTTCAGGCGCGTGACCTTTCCACCCTGGAAGCAGGGGATGCCGGTGGGCCGCCCGGTGTAGCCGGTTTCGGTGCGCTCGGCTTCGCTCGCCAGCAAGTGGGGAATGCCCAGACGTTCGGCAATCGGACCGGTCACGACATTGTTGGTGGCGGTGACGATCAGCAACTGGTGGCCCAGATCGCGGTGCTTCTTTACCAGAGCCTGGGCCTTTTCAAGCATCAGGGGCTCGACCCAGTGGGCCATGAACTCCCGTTGTAGCTCGGCGATCTGTTCATCGCTCAGCCGCGCAAAGGGCGCCAGGGCGAACATCAGATATTCCTGAATGTCGAGCGTGCCGTCCTGGTAGGCGCGGTAGAAGTCGTCATTGCGGGCTTTGTAGACCTCGGGGTCCACCAGCGCCTTGTGTACCAGAAACTCGCCCCAACGATGGTCGCTGTCACCGGCGATCAGGGTATTATCCAGGTCAAAAATGGCCAGACTCACGGGGTACCTGCGGTTGGTAATTGAGTGATCGCCTAGGATAGCCGCTCGGCGGGCGGGGCTCAACTGCACTAATTGCTGATTCAGTTGGGTTTATGGAACAATAGGCTGATTAGCGACTTGCTGAAGCATCCATTGATAACGACCAAGGTTAAGGACTGGCAGAACCCCGTGATAGACGCCGAAGGTTTCCGCCCCAATGTGGGCATCGTTTTGACCAACGACCAGGGCCAGGTGCTCTGGGCTCGGCGCGTGGGGGGACAGGACGCCTGGCAGTTTCCCCAGGGCGGCATCCACGACGGCGAGTCCCCCGAGCAGGCGCTGTTTCGGGAACTGCAGGAGGAAGTCGGCCTGACCCGCGGTGATGTGGACGTCCTGGCCTGCACGCGGGGCTGGTTGCGCTACCGGTTGCCGAGCCGTCTGGTGCGCCATAACTCTCAGCCACTTTGTCTGGGCCAGAAACAGAAGTGGTTTCTGTTGCGCCTGACGTCCCCGGAAAGCCAGATATGCCTGGAAAATGGGGGGCGTGCCGAGTTTGATGACTGGAGTTGGGTCAGCTACTGGTACCCCCTTGGCAAGGTGGTGGCTTTTAAAAGAGAAGTCTATCGCCGGGCGCTGAAAGAACTGGCGCCCTTCCACAGTCACCTGGAGGCGGGCCGCGCTGGCGGCTCGCACCGCTCGGTCGGATAGTTATGCTGAATTCGCTGCGCTCCATTGTTCAGGAGGTCAATGCCGCCCGGGACCTGAAAACCGCTCTGGCGATTATTGTCTCCCGGGTGAAGACCGCCATGCACACCGAGGTGTGCTCGGTCTACCTGCGCGGGCCGGAGGGCGACTACGTCCTCATGGCCACCGAAGGCCTGAATGCTGACGCCGTGGGCCGAGTGCGGCTTAAAGCCGATGAAGGCCTGGTCGGGCGGGTCGTGACTCGCGAAGAACCGATTAATCTGGAGCAGGCCGAGACCCATCCCAATTACCAATACTTTCCCGAAACCGGGGAGGAACGCTATAGCTCATTTCTGGGTGTGCCCATTATCCATCACCGCAAAGTGCTGGGGGTGCTGGTGGTCCAGCAGGTGGAGCGGCGTCGGTTTGACGAGGGCGACGAAGCCTTCCTGGTGACCATGTCGGCCCAACTGGCCGGGGTGATCGCCCATGCCGAAGCCACAGGCGTCATGTTGGCGATCGGAGAGAAAGCAGCCCAGGCCAAGTTTGTCGGGGTTTCCGGTGCCACCGGCATTGCCATGGGGGAGGCGGTGGTCATTTCGCCCCCCGCCGATCTGCGCTCTGTGCCTTTCAAGGCCTGCACCGATGTGGAGGCCGAGCTCGCCTTTTTCCAGCGTTGCCTGGAAGCGGTTCGCGATGACATTAAAGGGTTGGGCGAGCAACTTAAAATGCGCCTCAACCGCGAGGAGCAGGCGTTGTTTGATGCCTACCTGGCGATGCTGAACGATGCTTCGTTGGGCAAGGAGGTCACCGAGCGGATTCGCCAGGGTACCGCCGCCCCTTCGGCCTGGGCGGATGTGATTCTTGAGCACGAACGCACCTTCAACAGCATGAACGATGCGTACCTGCGCGAGCGGGCGACGGACCTGCGCGACTTGGGTCGGCGAGTGCTTGCTTACCTGCAGGAGTCCAACCAGAAGTGCCGGATTTACCCGGACCAGACCATCCTGATCGGCGAGGAACTCACTGCCTCCATGCTGGGCGAGATTCCCAAGGACAAGCTTGCCGGTCTGGTCTCGGTGCAGGGGTCCAGTAACTCCCACGTCGCCATTCTGGCTCGGGCCATGGATATCCCCACGGTAATGGCTGCGGTGGATCTGCCCTATACCCAGATGGAAGGCAGGCGTGTCATCGTCGATGGGTATAAGGGGACGGTGTACAGCGACCCGGGCCCGGAGCTGCGCAAGCACTACAAAGCCATCTACCTCGAAGAGCAGGAGTTGGTAAAGGGCCTTGAGGCGCTCAAGGACCTGCCCTGCGAAACCACCGACCATTACCGCTTGCCGCTGTGGGTGAATACCGGCCTGATGACCGATGTGGTGCGCTCATTGGAGCGCGGCGCGGAAGGGGTTGGCCTGTACCGGACGGAAGTGCCTTTCTTGCTGCGGGACCGCTTCCCCAGTGAAGAAGAGCAGCGCACAATCTATCAGGAACAGTTGTCGGCGTTCGCCCCGCACACGGTGACGATGCGGACCCTGGATATCGGCGGGGACAAGGCGCTGCCTTACTTCCCGATTGAAGAGGCCAACCCGTTTCTGGGGTGGCGCGGGATCCGGGTGACCCTGGACCACCCGGAAATATTTCTGGCCCAGATTCGCGCGATGATCAAAGCCAGTGAAGGCCTGGATAACCTGCGAATCCTGCTGCCGATGATTACCAGTGTTCCTGAACTGGACGCGGCCAAGGTGCTGATTTACCGGGCCTTCAACGAGCTGCTCGAGGAGGGCCATTCGGTCAAATTGCCCCCTATCGGGGTGATGATTGAAGTGCCTTCGGCGGTGTATCAGGCGCGGGAGTTGTCAGCGCGGGTGGACTTCCTGTCCGTGGGTAGCAACGACCTCACGCAATATCTCCTTGCCGTCGACCGCAACAACGCTCGGGTGGCGGATGTGTACCAGGCCTTCCATCCCGCCGTGCTGCGGGCATTGCGCAGCGTGGTCGATGATGGTCACGCCGAAGGCGTCAGCGTGGGCATTTGTGGCGAGCTGGCCGGTGACCCGGGCGCGGCGATTTTACTGATGGCCATGGGCTACGATGTCCTGTCCATGAACGCGACCAACCTGCCCAAGGTGAAATCGGTCATTCGCAGTGTCAGCCTGGAGCAGGCCCGCTCACTACTGTCGGAAGTCATGGTGCTGCCGGATGCGGAACAAATCCGAGTGCGCGTGGACGAAACCCTGCGCGACCTTGGGGTGACCCGCTTGATCCGCCCCGCCACGACAGAGTAGCCCGCCCTCGGGCTGTGTTCCCGGGGCAACAATGGTAGTATTCCCCGGCTTCCGCCCATTGATTGCGAACCCCGAGACCTATGACCTATCCCGACATTGATCCCGTGGCCCTGAGTATCGGCCCTTTCGAATTTGGGGGCCAATCATACGGCCCGCTGGATATCCACTGGTACGGTCTGATGTACCTCCTTGGCATCGGTATCGCCTGGTTCCTGGCGCTGAGGCGGGCCGGTTTTTCTCACACCGTGGTGCAGCGCTCTCATGTGGAAAACCTGGTGACCTACGTCGCTTTCGGGGTCATCCTCGGTGGGCGTGTGGGTTATGTCTTCTTCTACCATTTTGACTACTGGCTGAGTGACCCCTTATGGCTGTTCCGGGTCTGGGAGGGCGGCATGTCTTTCCACGGCGGCCTGCTTGGCGTGATCGTGGCGCTGGCGCTGTTTTCCTGGCGGGCCCGGCTTTCGTTTCTGGCGCTCAATGATTTTGTCGCCCCGCTGGTGCCCATCGGTTTAGGCTTCGGTCGGCTGGGGAACTTTATTGGTCAGGAGCTTTGGGGGCGCCAGACCGATGTGCCTTGGGCCATGGTCTTCCCGAAGGACCCCGAAGGGCTGGCGCGCCACCCCTCCCAGCTCTACCAGGCCACCCTCGAAGGGCTGGTTCTGTTCACGGTACTGTACTGGTATTCTTCCAAACCCCGACCCCGGGGCTCCGTGGCCGGGCTGTTTCTGGTGCTCTACGCCTGCTTCCGCATATTCGCCGAGTTCTTCCGGCAACCGGACCAGCACATCCAGTTTGACCTGTTCGGCTGGGTGACTCGCGGGCAACTGCTCTCCCTGCCGATGCTGTTCCTCGGCATTGGCCTATTGGTGTGGAGCTGGCAACGCCAACGGCAACGGCCTTCAAGCGGGCAGTAACCGCCTTCGAACGCAATCGGAATACGACTTATGCAGCAGTATCTGGCGCTTATGCGCGACGTGGTGGATAACGGTCTGGACCGGGGCGATCGCACCGGCACGGGAACGCGCTCGGTATTTGGCCGTCAACTCCGCTTCGACCTGTCCCAGGGGTTCCCTCTGGTCACCACCAAAACCGTGCACCTGAAAAGCGTCATTGTGGAGTTGCTCTGGTTTCTCCAGGGGCGCACCGACGTGACCTGGCTCCAGGAGCGCGGCTGCAAGATCTGGAACGAATGGGCCACGGCCGACGGTGATCTGGGGCCGGTGTACGGCAAGCAGTGGCGCAGCTGGGCCTGCCCGGACGGGCGCACCATTGACCAGATCAGCGATGTGGTTGAGCAGATTCGACACAAGCCCAACTCCCGCCGCCTGATTGTCAGTGCCTGGAATCCAGCGGACCTGCCGGACGAGTCCGTCAGCCCCCAGGAGAATGCCGCCGAGGGGCGGATGGCGCTGGCGGCTTGCCACACCCTGTTTCAGTTTTATGTGGCCGAGGGGAAGCTGTCCTGTCAGTTGTATCAGCGCAGTGCCGATCTGTTTCTGGGGGTGCCGTTCAACATCGCCAGCTACGCCCTGCTGACCCACATGATCGCCCAGCAGTGCGACCTGGAGGTGGGCGACTTCGTACATACCTTTGGTGATTGCCATCTGTATCACAACCATCTGACCGACGATATCGTTTTTGAGCAGTTGGGCCGTGAACCGCGGGCGCTGCCGCGACTGGTGATAAAGCGCAGACCGCAGAGCCTGTTCGATTACGAATTGGACGACTTTCAGTTCGAGGGCTATGACCCCCACCCGAGAATCAAGGCGCCCATCGCGGTGTAGGGCTGCCGACGGCTGTATGGGAGATAAAACACCATGAAAGTGTCAATGATCGTGGCCGCTGCGCGTAACGGCGTGATCGGCCGCAACAATGAGCTGCCCTGGCATTTGCCGGAGGACCTGAAATATTTCAAGTCTGTCACCATGGGCAAGCCCGTGATCATGGGGCGTAAAACCCACGAGTCCATTGGTCGTCCCCTGCCGGGTCGGTTGAATGTGGTGATCAGCCGCCAGCCACGAGCCTCCGAGAACCCAGATCTACACTGGGTGGACAGTATTGAGGCGGCGCTGGCACTGGTTCGGCGGGAACAGCCCGACGTGGCGGAGGTCATAATCATGGGTGGAGAGGAAATATACCGCCAGAGCCTACCCTGGGCGGATCGTATTTATCTGACTCGCGTGGAGGCGGACGTTGAGGGCGATGCTTTCTTTCCCGCGCTGGACGACACTCATTGGAGCCTCTCCCGGGAGCGGGCTGGCGCCGAAACGGAGCCGTATTCCTATGTTTTTCAGGAATTTGAACGAGTGACAACTTGATGACAGCCAAATGGACTGCTCAATTTCTGAACAGTTGTTACCCTGGGCAGACAGTCGAGGTGACTTTTTGTTACCCAAATGGGTAGATTGGTAGCACTTCGGCAGCCGTTTCCCTAAAGCATTGAATGTGAACTCAGGGTCTTATTACAATGCGGCGTTCTTGGCTGCCTCCTAGAGGCTCTGCCTGCCTTTTGAGGCGAAGTGTGGATAACGTGTTGTGTGGCAGCTGCCTGTCGCAAACTCATCTGATGCAAGCACCCGAGTTGGGGGAAATATGAAAAAGCAGCGATTGAAAGCCGTGGCTCTGACCACCGCGCTTTCTGCCGGCGCGCTAATGGGTAGCGTTGCCGTTGCAGATGAAACCCTGGAGCAAATTATCCAGGTCGGTGAGGCCAAAACCGCAATGGCCCAGGAGTCCCAGCAGCGCATTGACCGCCTGGCGCAGGAAACTGATGACCTGTTGCAGCAGTTCAAAACTGTCAACAAGGAAATTGAGGGCTTGCGCACCTACAACCTTCAGCTTGAGCGGCAAATCGAAGCCCAGCAGCGCGTGCTGCGGGACTTGGATCAGTCTATCGAGCAAGTGACCGTTATCGAGCGTCAGATTCAGCCGCTGGTAATGGATATGCTTGACGCACTTGAGCAGTTTGTCGAACTGGACATGCCTTTCCATCTGGAAGAGCGGCGTGACCGCATCGAGATGCTGCGTGAAAACCAGGATCGTGCGGATATCTCCGTGGCGGAAAAATTCCGTCAGGTTCTGGAAGCCTATCGCATCGAGTCCGAGTACGGACGTACTCTCGATACCTACCGCGATACTTTGGAAGTGGACGGTCAGCCGCGCGAAGTGAACATTCTGCGCGTCGGTCGTATCTCTCTGATGTATCAGACCACCGACACCGAACAGCAAGGTGCCTGGGACAAAGAACAGGAAGCCTGGGTTCCACTGGATGATTCCTACCGCAACAATATCCTCAAGGGTTTGCGTATTGCCCGTGACCAGGCAAGTATGGACATCATGATGTTACCCGTTCAGGCTCCGGAGGCAGCACAATGAAGATGACGTTTTTGAAGGGCTCTCTGGTTGCCCTGGCAGCGGGTCTGCTGAGCACCAATGTCGCCCTGGCCCAAGACGCCGACAAGGCCGGTACGCTCAATGAGCTGCTGGAGATGGTTCGCGAGTCTCGTGTGAACGAAACTCAGGAACACCGCGAGCGCGAAGCGCGCTTCCGTCAGGAGCGCAATCAGCAGCAACAACTGCTGCAAGAGGCGCGCAACCTGCGCGATCAGGAAGAGAACCGTTCTGAAACCCTGGAAGCTACATACGACGAACAGGAACTGGAAGTAGATGCCAAGCGCTCCCAGTTGAATGAGCGTCTGGGTTCTCTGCGCGAACTGTTCGGTCACCTGACCTCTACTGCCGGTGACCTGCGTTCTACCATCGAGACCTCCATCATCAGCGCACAGTACCCCGATCGTGGTGAGTTTCTGGCCGGTTTGATTGATAAGATGAACAGCAACACTCGTCTGCCGAGCATCGAGGAAATCGAGCGTCTGTGGTACGAGCTGCAGCGTCAGATGGTCGAAAGTGGAAAAATCGTGACCTTTAATGATGAGGTCATTAAGCCCGACGGTGAGAAAGTAGAGCAGGAAGTGGTCCGTATCGGCTCCTACAACCTGGTCTCCGACGGTAAATACCTGGCTTTCATCCCCGATGGCGCCAAGATGGAAGAGCTGGCTCGTCAGCCCTCCGGCAACATTCAGGAGTCGGCCGCCAATCTGCAAGCCGCCGAGTCTGGCCTGGTGGCAGTCGGTATCGACCCGACCGGCCCAACCGGTGGCTCTCTGCTGACTGCGTTGATCGATAGCCCCACTTGGGGTGAGCGCTGGCACCAGGGTGGTGCGGTAGGCTACGTGATCACCGCCGTGGGTATTTTCGGCTTCCTGCTGGGTATCTGGCGCATCATCGTACTGACCTTGGTTAACGCCAAAGTAAGCTCTCAGCTGAAGTCCAGCACCCCGAGTGAGAACAACCCCTTGGGTCGCGTGTTGAAAGTGGCTGAAGACAACAAGGGCGTTGATCCGGAAACTCTGGAGCTGAAGCTTGAAGAAGCCGTTCTGAAAGAGCGTCCGAAGATTGAAAGTGGCCTGTCCCTGCTGAAGATCATCGCCGCGGTTGCGCCGTTGATGGGTCTGCTGGGTACCGTGGTTGGTATGATTCAGACCTTCCAGGCCATCACCATCTTCGGTGCGGGTGATCCCAAAAACATGGCCGGCGGTATCTCCTCGGCATTGATCACCACGGTATTGGGTCTGGTAGTAGCGATCCCGACGGTTCTGCTGCATACCCTCGTCAATGGCCGCGCCAAGCGTATCATCCACATCCTGGATGAGCAGACCACCGGTATTGTGGCCGAAAACGCTGAGCGCAAGTAGGAGATAAACCATGTTGGCAATAATGGAAGCGTTTGCAGCCATTAAAGCCTTTTTGGATCAAGGGGGCGGTGTGCTTGTGCTCATCGCCATCCTCACCTTCTTGATGTGGACCCTCATTTTCGAGCGGTTCTGGTACTTCAAGGGGGGTCTGAAAAGCGATGTCCAGGCGGCGCTGGATCAGTGGGAAAGCCGCAGTGAGCGCAAATCCTGGAATGCCCATCAAATCCGTGAAGCGATGATTTCTCGTGTATCCGAGAAGATCAACACCAACATGGATATGATCGCGACCATGGTGAGCCTGTGTCCGTTGCTGGGTCTTCTCGGCACGGTTACCGGGATGATCGAAGTGTTTAACGTGCTCGCAATGACCGGCGGCGGCGATGCCAAGCAGATGGCTGGCGGCGTGGCCAAAGCGACGATTCCAACCATGGCAGGCATGGTGGCAGCCCTTTCGGGTCTGTTCGCCAATACCTATCTGGAGCGGATCGCCGAGCGCGAAAATCACCTGTTTGCCGATCACCTGACGATGGATCACTAAGGCCGACACCCAGTTTTAACCGGTATTTAAGAGATATCCCATGAGCAGGAACAATCAGAAAGCCGAAGAAGAAGCCCAGGCCATTGACTTGACGCCCATGCTCGATGTGGTGTTCATCATGCTGATCTTCTTCATCGTGACTGCTACATTTATCAAAGAGACGGGGATTGAAGTTACTCGACCTGAAGCGACCATGGCCGAAGCCAGGGAAGAAGCCGCGATTCTGATTGGCGTTAATGAGAATAACGAGATCTGGATCGACAAGAAGCAGGTGGACAAGCGTGGTGTCCGGGCGCAGATCGAGCGTTTGCAGGCCGAAAACCCGAATGGGACAGTGGTTATCCAGGCGGATCAGGGAGCGGACATGGAATTTGTCATCTCCATTACTGAGTCTGCGCGCGAACTGGGCATTACCAACGTCGCTGTCTCCACTGAAGAGAACTAGGCTGCTATGAATTTTGCAAGAGTAGGTATTGCAGGGGCTCTGTCGATTGTTGTGACAGTTGCCCTGTTGTTTTTGATGCAATCTCTGATCAATTCCGAACTTGGTCAGGATGAGAAGCCCGAAGACCGCAAAATCGCCGATATTCGCATGCCGGATACGGAGATCGAGACGCAGTACGAAGCGGCCAAGCCCAACAAGCCGGAAGACCCAAACGAGCCTCCGCCGGATATTCCGGAGCCGGAGTTCGAGTCGCCGGATGTTGATACGGCGGCATTGAACATGGCAGCGCCGAATATGGGGCTGGACATGAACATGGGTACCGGCGGCAACTTCTCCGGCGATGGCGAGTACATGCCGATCGTTGCGGTTGCCCCTGAGTATCCGCGTCGTGCCGCGTCTCGGGGTATTGAAGGCTTTGTGACTGTGCAGTTTACCGTGACCACCAGCGGCGCCACTCGCGATGTTGTTGTCACCAACGCAGTGGATACCGATGGTAACGAAACTAGCATCTTCAATCGTGCGGCGATTCGTGCCGCGGAGCGTTTCAAGTTCCGTCCTCGCGTCGTCGATGGTGAGCCGGTGGAAGTCGCCGGTGTGAGCTATCGTTTCGTCTTCGAGCTGCAGGATGACTAGGTTGGGGGTTAAAACAGTGAATAAAGTGAAAGCAACGATCGCGGGTACTCTGAATCGCAGTCTGCTGGCTGCGGCTCTGATCACCGCGCCCGCCGTATCCACTGTTGTTGCCGACGCGTTCGCGCCGGATACGGCATGGACCTTCGGCACGGCAGCGGCTCAGGAGCTGATTCGGCCCGCGAGCAATCCGCCGGAACCCCGTCGGATTCCCGGTATCAGCCAGCGATTGAACGAAGAGCTGTCGGAAGTTCAGGCCTTTATCGATCCTGAAGAGGATTCTGGTCGGGAGCCCGATCTGGGCGAAGCGCTCAATCTTCTTCAGGAGATGGAGTCCAACATCAGCGAGTACAACGCGTACGAGCAGGCCCAGATCTACAACTTCATGGCGAATGTGCACTTCCAGCAAGACAATATGCAGAAGACCATTGAAGCCTTTGAAAAGGTTGTGGCGCGCTCCCCCCAGATCCCCACAGGCCTGGAAACAGGCACCTGGCAGATATTGGGTAAGCTGCATATGCAGGAGGAGGACTTTGCGGCGGCTCTGGATGCGTTCGAGAACTGGACCAATCTGGTGACCAGCATCAATGCGGATCAGTACTACACCTTCTCGCTGCTGTTTTATCAGATGGGACAGGAAGATCGGGCCCTGGCGCATGTGAATAAAGCCGTCAGCATGACCGAAGCCGAGGGGGAAGTTCCCGAGGAAAACTGGTTTGCCATGCAGCGTCTGCTGTACTTCGAAAAGGAAGACTACCAGTCTACCGCCGAGGTGCTGGAGAAGATGGTTCGGCATTATCCGAAGGTCTCCACTTGGCGTCAGCTGTCCGACATGTACAGCCTGCTGGAGCGCTTTGACGATCGCCTGCATACCTTGGAAGTGGTTTACCTGCTCGGTGGCTTGGATAAAGAGAACATTCTGGTCTCCATGGCTTCCATGTATCTGGACCGGGAGGTGCCTTACGAGGCCGCTCAGGTTCTGGATAAAGGCATTTACGAAGACGAGATTATTGAGCCCACCGCTCGTAACCTTGAGCTTCTGGCCAATGCCTGGAGTCTTGCTCAGGAAACCGAAAAGTCCATGGTGGAGATGGAAAAAGCGGCACAGAAGTCTGAAGAAGGCGATCTGTTCGCTCGACTGTCGGCCATCTACATGCTGAACGATCGCTACGAGCAATCCGTCGAGGCGGCACAGGAAGCACTGGACAAGGGCGTTGACCGTCCCGACCAGGTTTATCTGAGAATGGGCACCGCCTACGTGAACTTGGAGCAGTACGAGGACGCGATTGAAGTCTTGAAGGAAGCGGCCAAAGATAAGCGCAGTGAAGAGGCGGCCAAGCAGTGGATCAAATACGCTGAGGGTGAAAAAGCCCGTGAAGAGGAAGCGCGCCGTCAGGAAGAGGCGTACCAGAAGCGCAAGAAGAAATGGGAAGAGGAAGACGGATTGGTGTTACCGGGCTCTGCCTAACCACCACTTCCACGCTTTCACAAAAAAGCCGGCATACAAGCCGGCTTTTTTGTGCTTGGCTGTTTTGTTGCGGGAAGCGTCCCAGCTTCCGTCGCATTTTCAATCGAGCTGACTCAAGTCCCTAACGGCCCCTTTGTCGGCGCTGGTGGCCAATTTGGCATATGCTTTGAGTGCGGTGCTGACCCGGCGAGGCCTTGGCGCTTTTGGTTTCCAGGCGTTTTCCCCCAGCGCTTCCATGGCGCTTCGACGCTCGCTCAGTTCAGCGTCGGTCAGTTTCACATTGATGGAACGGTTGGGGATATCGATTCGGATCATATCTCCGTTCTGGACCAGGCCAATAGCGCCTCCGGCGGCCGCTTCGGGCGAGGCGTGTCCAATGGACAGGCCGGAGGTGCCACCGGAAAAGCGGCCATCGGTGAGCAGTGCACAGGCTTTTCCAAGCCCTTTGGACTTCAGGTAACTGGTGGGGTAAAGCATCTCCTGCATTCCAGGTCCGCCACGGGGGCCTTCGTAACGCACAATAACGACTTCTCCGGCTTTCACGACCCCGTTGAGAATGGCGTCGACCGCTTCGTCCTGGCTTTCCACTACGCGCGCTGGGCCCTCAAACACCCAACAGCTTTCGTCCACCCCGGAGGTTTTCACCACACAGCCATCCAGCGCGATATTGCCTTTCAGTACCGCGAGCCCGCCCTCGCGGGTGTAGGCGTGCTCCAGCGAGCGGATGCAGCCCTTGGTGCGGTCGTCATCAACGCTGGGCCAGCGAGTGGCCTGACTGAACGCCTGCTGAGTGGGGATACCGGCCGGGCCGGCTTTGAAAAATGTGCGCACGTCTTCGGAATCGGTGGTGACCAGGTCCCAGTGATCGAGTGCCTTCTGGAAGGTGTCGCTATGAACCGTGGGCAGGTCGCTGTGAAAAAGTCCCGCCCGGTTCAGTTCCGCCAGAATACTCATCACGCCACCAGCGCGGTGCACGTCTTCGATATGATACTGCTGGGTATTGGGTGCGACCTTGCACAGCTGTGGGATCTGGCGCGACAGGCGGTCGATATCAAACATGCTGAAATCGATCTCCCCTTCCTGCGCTGCGGCCAACAAGTGCAAAATGGTGTTGGTGGAGCCTCCCATGGCGATATCCAGCGCCATGGCGTTTTCAAAGGCTTTGAAGTTGGCGATGGCGCGGGGCAGCACCCGCTCGTCGTCCTGTTCGTAGTGGCGCTTGGTAATGTCCACGATTCGCCGAGCCGCTTCCAGAAACAGTTCTTTCCGGTCGGCGTGTGTTGCCAGCATGGTTCCATTGCCCGGCAAAGACAGACCCAAGGCTTCGGTCAGACAGTTCATGGAGTTGGCGGTAAACATGCCGGAGCAGGAACCGCAGGTGGGGCAGGCTGAACGTTCGTATTCGGCCACGGTCTCGTCGTCCACCGAGTCGTCGGCGGCAATGACCATGGCATCGATCAGATCCAGGTTGTGTTCGGCGAGTTTGGTTTTGCCCGCTTCCATGGGGCCGCCGGAAACAAACACGACGGGAATGTTCAGGCGCATGGCGGCCATCAGCATACCCGGAGTGATTTTATCGCAATTGGAGATGCACACTAGGGCATCGGCGCAATGGGCGTTGACCATGTATTCGACGGAGTCGGCAATAATATCGCGCGAGGGCAGGCTGTAGAGCATGCCGTCGTGGCCCATGGCGATGCCATCGTCCACGGCGATGGTGTTGAATTCTTTGGCGACGCCGCCGGCTTTCTCGATTTCCCGCGCGACCAGCTGGCCCATGTCTTTGAGGTGGACATGGCCGGGGACGAATTGGGTAAAGGAGTTGGCGACGGCGATGATGGGTTTGTGAAAGTCTTCGTCTTTCATCCCGGTGGCGCGCCACAGGGCGCGGGCCCCGGCCATGTTCCGGCCGGCGGTGGTGGTTTTGGAGCGATAAACGGGCATGGTCGTTCTCTATTTGGCGACGTTCGAAAAGCCGCCAATAATAGCAGAAAACCCTGTTGGGAGCGTTTTGTCTGGGCTGGTATGTTGCGTCACGCCCGGCCCGCTGCGGTGTATGCCCTTTCAAGACACGCCGTAAATACATCCCTGTAGGCTCGAATCGCGTGTCCCGCGCTCCACGGTCTTGAAAGGGCATACACCGCAGCGGTCCTCAGTGCCGAGGCTTAACATTGGGCGGGTCGGACGTATCGGACCGTAAAGCGCGTCCGCTGATGAGGAGTGTAGGGTTGGTAAGGCCGTAGGCCGCCACCTACCGAAATGACTTGCAAGGCGGGTCCCTTCACCTGATTTTGGCAGGTGCGCCTTCGGCTTACCGTGCCCTACGCGAGACCTGAAAAAGGGTGCTATTGGCAAGGAGGTTCGAGGTGGGGTATACCGTTTCAAGACCGTGGAGCGGGGGACCCGCGATTCGAGCCCCCAGGGATGGGTTTACGGCGTGTCTTGAAACGGTATACCCCACCTCGGACCGGACTTGACGCTACTCCAACACATAAAACACTAAAGGTTCTTTATGAAAATCTTGGAATTGCGCTGATAGTTGTACAGCCGCTGCTTCGACACCGGTAAATCACTGATCTGAGCCTGAACAAACCCCTGCTCAATAAACCAATGCGCGGTCTGAGTGGTCAGCAGGAACAGCTGTTTGACCCCTTGCTGTCGCGCGATCTTTTCCATTTGACCCATCAATGTCGCAGCCCGTCCGCCTTTGCGGTAATCCGGATGCGTGACCACGCACGCCAGCTCCGCCGTTTCCTCAAACGGATAAAGCGCCGCACAGGCGATAATGGTCCCGTCCTTTTCCAGTACATGGAAACGACCAATCTCAGTCTCCAACAGCTCGCGTGAACGACGCACCAGAATGCCCTCATTCTCCAGCGGCGCAATCAACTCGAGAATGCCACCGACATCATCGATGGTGGCCCGGCGCAGCTGCTCGTAGCTGTCCGAGTGGACCATGGTGCCCAGGCCGTCGCGGGTAAACAGCTCGCTCAGCAGGGCGCCGTCGGTGGCGTAACTGACCAGTTGGGCGCGCGGGACGCCCTGCAGGCAGGACAGGTAACAGGCGTTGAGGGACTGACTCACGTCACGGCCGATGCGCTCGCCTTCGTTTTGGAGGAAGTCGCGGCACTCTTGCAGCGCGAGCTGTCGAATCAGTTCGCCCGCATCGTCTCGGACCCCGTCAGGTTCGATAAAAGCCAACATCTTGTCGGCTTTCAGCGCCGTGGCCACGTGCGTGGCGATGTCGCTGTAGGAGAGATTGAATGCCTCTCCCGTGGTGGAGTACCCCAGCGGTGACAGCAGGGCAATGGCCCCGGAGTCCAGCACGGCGCTCAGTGAGCGAGTATTGACCCGGCGGACTTTACCGGTGTGCTGAAGGTCGACGCCATCCAGCACGCCGTGGGGCATGGCGACGACGAAATTGCCGCTGATGACCTGCATGCGCGAGCCGTGCATGGGGGAGTTGGGTACGCCGGTGGAGAGCGCCGCCTCCATTTGAATGCGGGCCTGGCCAATGGCCTGGGTCACTTTTTCCAGGTTGCCAGCGTCGGTGACCCGGAGGTTGCGGTGAAACTGACTTTCTATGCCGGCTTCATTCAGACGGGCGTCGATCTGCGGGCGTGCGCCGTGAACCACAACAAGTCGCACGCCCAGACTGCTGAGCAGAGCGATGTCGTAAATGATGTTGCCGTAGTTGGCATGCACCAGGGCCTCTCCGGGCAACATCAACACAAAGGTCTTGCCCCGGTGGGCATTGATGTAGGGCGAGGAGTGCCTGAACCATTTAACGTAGTCGTGGGTCGAGCCGCTCAAATGTTTATCCTTTCGAATCCGGGTTGATACACAGTTGCTCAATCAGCCCGCACAGTATATCCACCGAGGGGGCCAACTGCCCAATATCGATGAATTCGTCGGGCTGGTGGGCCTGGTTGATGGAGCCGGGGCCGAGTACCAGCGTCTGCATGCCGAGAGACTGCAGGAAGGGTGCCTCGGTAGCGAACGCCACCGCTTCGGCGCTCTGGCCGGTCAAGCGTTCACAGGTGCGAACCAGTTCGGAAGTTTCTGGTTCCTCGAAAGGCTCGACGCCCGCAAAGAGCTCCGAGAGCACGATATCGGTGCCACTGCGCTCGGCGATGGGGCGCAGGCGGAGGTCGATGGCGCGACGCAGCTCGTCGTTATCCATGCCCGGGAGGGCCCGCAGGTCAAAATGCAGCTCGCATTCGGCGCAAATCCGGTTGGGGTTATCGCCGCCGTGAATACAGCCCAGGTTCATTGTTGGCAGATCGACCGCAAACCCGGGGTGGCGATAGCGCGCTTGCAGCTCCCCCCGGAACGTCAGCAGCTCGCTCATCACCGAGTGCATCGCCTCCAGCGCGTTGTGCCCCAGTGCCGGGTTGGACGAGTGACCGCTCGAGCCGCGTACCCGGATCGATTCCATCATGATGCCCTTGTGCATGCGCACCGGGCGCAGTTCGGTGGGTTCGCCGATCACGGCGTAGCGCCCCCTTGGGTGACCTTGATCGGCGAGCGCCCGGGCACCGCTCATGCTGCTCTCTTCGTCGGCGGTGGCGAGGACGATAAGTGGTTCTTTCAGGGGACGATCGGAAAGCGCATCAATGGCGGCCAAGACGGCCGGAAAAAAGCCCTTCATATCGGTGGCGCCGAGACCATAGAGCTTGCCATCGCGCTCGGCCAGCTCGAAAGGGTCGCTCTGCCAGCGATTGTCATCGTAGGGCACTGTATCGCTGTGTCCGGACAGAACCAGTCCGCCGGAGCCGGAGCCCTTGGTCGCAATCAGATTGAATTTGTTGGGTTTGTCGGGAACCGGAAGGATCTCGGCGCTGAATCCGCGCTCCTCCAGCCAGGTGGCAAGCAGGTCCAGTACTGGCTTATTGCCCATGTCCCAGTTGGGGTCCGCGCAGCTGACGGATGGTTGGGCCACCAACTGGCTGAGTTGGTCCCGATAGCGTTTGAGATCAAAAGTCATACACGGCCAAATTCAGAAGAAGTGTATAGGCAGTGTAATACAGAGCGCGAAGGTGAGGTAGGGCGTATCGACCCGGCGCCCCACAGGGCGCCGAGCTATCTGCCGTGACTCAGAGGTCGTGAGGGAACCTACCCAAACACGCCTTTGAAAAAGAAGAAGAACAGAATCGCCAGGCCGGCCCCGGCGGGCAAGGTAATAATCCAGGACATGAAAATGGTGCCGATGACCCGTAGGTTCAGCGCGCCGATACCGCGTGCGAGACCCACGCCGAGAACCGCGCCGACCAGCGTCTGAGTGGTGGATACCGGCAGGCCGGTTCCGGAAGCCAGCACCACGGTGCCGGCCGCACCCAGCTCGGCGGCGAAGCCGCGGCTCGGAGTCAGCTCGGTAATCTTCTTCCCGATGGTGGCGATCACTTTCCAGCCGTAGGTGGCCAGACCGACCACGATGCCCGCAGCGCCAATCAGCAGCACCCATCCCGGCACCACCGCTTCGGCCGTGACCGACTGGGTGTTGACTACGCTCACGATCGCCGCCAGCGGGCCGACAGCGTTGGCCACGTCGTTGGAGCCGTGGGCAAAGGCCATGGCGCAGGCAGTGAAAATCATCAGAATGCCAAATACTCGCTCGACGCTTGAAAAACGGTGCACGGAGTCTGCTTCGCTATCGCGCTTTACGTTGCGCATCATGACGATACCGAGGATGGCGACGAGGATCCCAACGACTGCCGATAGCAGAGCGCTTTCAAAAAAGTTGGGTTGGAAGGCCGATTCTTTCAGGACATATTTCAGCCCCTTGAGTAGCGTGACCATGGCGATCAGAAAGCCTACCGCAAACATGTACAGAGGGATATAGCGCTTGGCATTGCTGAAGGGGTCTTCGGTGTTAAGGATCAGTTTCTGCACCGAGCGGAATAGCCAAAACGAGATGGTGCCCGCGAGAACCGGCGAGACCACCCAACTGGCGATGATGGCGCCGACTTTGTCCCAGGAAACCGCGTCGACAGAGATGCCCACTGCTGCGAAGCCGACAATGGCGCCCACGATCGAGTGGGTGGTGGACACCGGCCAACCGAGGATGCTCGCGATCAGTAGCCAGGTCCCGGCCGCCAGCAGAGCGGAGAGCATCCCGAAGACCAGCAAGTCTGGGTTCTCCGCCATGATTCCTGAGTCCACAATGCCTTTTCGGATCGTGGAGGTGACTTCGCCACCGGCCAAGTAGGCGCCCAGAAATTCGAACACCATGGCCACGAGGATGGCCTGCTTGATTGTCAGGGCCCGGGAGCCCACCGAGGTGCCCATGGCGTTGGCAACATCATTGGCGCCAACGCCCCAGGCCATAAACAGGCCAAAGATACAGGCGAGGATTAACAGAGTCTGGCCGTATTCAGCGATCACGGTCATGAGCTTACCCCAATCTTATTGTGAATTAACGCGCGAGCAGCAGTTCGAGACGGCCGCCGACGTCCTGGGCGCGGTTGGCGAGATCACCGATCCAATCGATGACCTTGTAGAGAAACATCACATCCACCGGGGGCATGTCGGCCTCCAGGCTGAACAATGTTGCTCGCATTTCCACTTCCAGCTTGTCGGTGGTGCGTTCAAGCGCATCCAGTTCCTGGATCATGTTTTCGACAATGCCCAGCTCCCGGCCGCTAAAGCCGGTTTCCAGAAGCTCGTCCAGTTCGTTGATGGCGGTCAGTGCCTGTTCGGCGGCTTTGACCGCCGCGCCGACGTACTCAAGGGTCATTTGCTGCATGCTGGCCGGAATGGTCATCTTACGGCCCAGCATAATGCCGGCAATGTCTTTGGCCCGGTTGGCAATCCGGTCCTGCATGCTCAGCAGTTCCAGCAGATCGGTACGGGGAACGGGGAGGAACAGACTCTTGGGCAGGTGGAGGCGAAGTTGCTTTTTCAGGGCGTCGGCTTCGTGCTCGAGGTCGGTAATGCGCTTCTGGACGGTTTCCACCTGTTCCCAGTCGTCGGCAATCACCGATTCGAAGAAGCGCTGCAGCTCGCCCGTGGCCCGGATCGCCACCGCCATATGCTCTTGCATGGGCTTGATGGGCGAGCGTCCAAACAGATTGGAGAAAGGGTTGTTGATAGCCATAATGGAATGTCCCCCTTGCGAAAGTGCGGGCAGTATAAAAACTTATCCAGTATAGGTCACCCTCGAATTTGACATTTTTATGACGGATTCCCTGGAAATTGACCTCAGATTCGTGTTTCAGCCCAGGGCTGGCGGGCCCCCCGGTGTTGTCCCCCGGCCAGACAGGCTACAATCGACCGATATCGCTTACAGAACGGGAACTCGTCATGTCCGCAACCGCTATTGCCCAGCACAGCCTCGATTTGCGCCGCCTGGTCGACGACCTGGTCAGTGACGAGCGCCTGGGCCAAGAGGACGCCAACTCGGTGTTGGGCACCGCGCGCACCCGCGAGCAGGCCATGATGCACCCGCTGGCCTACATCGCCAGCCTGGGGCTGGAGGATCGGGCCCGGCCCGGCAAGGTGCTCGATGGCGATGTGTTGACCGCCTGGCTGGCCGAGAAAGCCGAGCTGCCGGTCTTCCACATTGATCCGCTCAAGATTGATGTCCCCAAGGTAACGGACGTCATGTCTTACGCCTTCGCCAAGCGCCATGGCATTCTCTGCGTGGATGTGACACCGGAGCACGTGGTGGTCGCCTGTACCCAGCCCTTTATCACCGGCTGGGAGCCGCAGTTGGAGCATGTGGCGCGCCGCAGCGTGAAACGGGTGTTCGCCAATCCGGCGGATATCGACCGACATATGGTGGAGTTCTATACCCTGGCGCGCTCGGTCAACCGGGCCAGTGGCGGTCCGGGGGCGAGTGGTGTCGGGAACTTCGAGCAGTTGGTGGACCTGGGCAGCTTCAGCGAGGACCCGGAAGCCAATGATCAGCATGTGGTCAAAATTGTCGACTGGCTGCTGCAGTACGCCTACGACCAGCGCGCCAGCGACATTCACATCGAGCCCCGGCGCGAGGTGGGGCGGGTACGCTTTCGCATCGACGGGGTGCTGCATCCGGTGTACGAGTTGCCCGCCAATGTGGCCAACGCCGTGACCAGCCGCTTCAAGGTGCTGGCACGGATGAATATTGCAGAGAAGCGCAAGCCTCAGGATGGCCGCATCAAGACCCGGCGCAACGACGACAGTGAAGTGGAGCTGCGCCTGTCGACCCTGCCCACGGCCTTTGGCGAAAAGATGGTGTTGCGGATTTTCGACCCGGATGTGCTGCTGCGCAGTTTCGCGGACCTGGGGTTGGTGGGGGATGACTACCAACGCTGGCGAGCGATGCTGGGACGGCCCAACGGGATTGTGCTGGTAACCGGCCCCACGGGCTCGGGTAAGACCACCACGCTGTATTCCTCCTTGCGCCAGATCGCCACGGAGGAGGTGAACGTCAGCACCATTGAGGATCCGATCGAGATGGTGGAGGAGCACTTCAATCAGACCCAGGTGCATCACAAAATCGGCCTGGATTTCGCGGCGGGCATCCGCACGCTGATGCGTCAGGACCCGGACATCATTATGGTGGGCGAAATCCGGGATCTGGAAACGGCGCAGATGGCGGTGCAGGCGGCGCTGACCGGGCACCTGGTGCTTTCGACGGTGCATACGAACGATGCGCCGGCGACGGTGGCGCGGTTGCTGGATCTGGGCATTCCGCCTTATTTGATCAATGCGACCTTGCTCGGGGTGATGGCGCAGCGGTTGGTGCGGACCTTGTGTCCGCATTGTAAGGAGGAGGGGCAGATCAGTTCGGAGGATTGGCAGCAGTTGGTGATGCCGTGGAAGGTGTCGGTGCCGCAGAAGGTGTACCGTCCGGTGGGTTGTCTGGAGTGCCGGAATACGGGGTATTTGGGGCGTCAGGGGTTGTATGAGATTCTGTTGTTGTCGGAGTCGGTGAAGGATCGGATCGGGCCGGATACGAGTCTGGGGGAGTTGCGCAAGCAGGCGATGCGCGAGGGGATGCGTACGCTGCGTCTGTCGGGCGCCCAGAAGGTCGCCGCTGGTTTGACCACGGT
The DNA here is from genome assembly GCF_000423345.1 of Marinimicrobium agarilyticum DSM 16975. Lineage (GTDB taxonomy): Bacteria > Pseudomonadota > Gammaproteobacteria > Pseudomonadales > Cellvibrionaceae > Marinimicrobium > Marinimicrobium agarilyticum. The sequence continues at coordinate 79,916 of NZ_AUHU01000014.1, read as the reverse complement.
GGAAGAGGTCATGCGCGTCGCGCCACCGCCCGAAAAAGAACGCTAGCGATTTGGTGGGTGTTGGTAGCTACCGGTCGGGGCGGGGCATACCGTTTTAAACCCCGCCGTGAATACATCCCTGTAGGCTTCTCATCGGCATCCATGCCTCAGAGAGTTTTAAAACGGTATGCCCCGCCCCCGACCTCAGTGCCACATTTACGTTCGGTGCCGTAGGGTAGGTAAGGCGGTAGCCGCCACCTACCAAAAGCCCAACCCAACACCCCAACAAACATCAACACCCAAAGCCCAATTTCAAAAGAGAGCCCCAATGTTCGACAAAACGCTAATGCCCACCCAACTCCAGGACGCCACCCGCAAGCGCTTCGAGGATTTCGAGCAGAGTCTGGCGCGCCGGGAGTTGGATGCTCCCGAGTCCGTGCTGCCGAGCTCGGTGTCCAAAGCGGACTTTCTGCAGCAGCTCAACCGCGTTTTCGCGGCCAGCGAGTATGTGGCGAAAACCTGCGCTACCCGTCCGGAGCTGTTGTTGGAGTTGGTGGAGTCGGGGGCATTGTTTGAGCCGCTGGCGGATGGATCGTTTCCGGAGTTGGTGGAGGCGGTGCAGGCCTGTGAGGAGGATGCCTCGCTGGATAAGGCGTTGCGCCGGCAGCGCCATCGGGCGATGGTGCGAATCATCTGGCGGGATCTGAATCGGTTGGCGACCATGCGTGAAACCACGGATGAGCTGTCGCGTTTTGCGGAGGCGGCGATTCAGGCCACCTTGGACTGGCATTTCGAGCGAATGAAACCCCGCTGGGGGGTCCCCATGGGCAAGGACAGTGGTGAGGAGCAGGCGTTGATTGTGCTCGGGATGGGCAAGCTGGGGGCGCGTGAGTTGAATGTGTCTTCGGATATTGATCTGATTTTTGCTTATCCGGAGGCGGGTAAGACCGAGGGCGGCGATCGCTCGTTGGATAATCAGGAGTTTTTTACCCGGTTGGGGCAGAAGCTGATCAAGAGTCTGGATGCGCCCAGCGCCGAAGGGTTTGTCTTTCGGGTGGACATGCGCCTGCGCCCCTACGGCCAAAGCGGGGCGCTGGTGTCGAACTTTGATGCCATGGAGGAGTACTACCAGAGTCAGGGGCGGGACTGGGAGCGCTACGCCATGATCAAGGCGCGGCCGGTGGCCGCCAGTGGGCACCGGGCCCGGGTGGTGGCCGATGAACTGATGGCCCTGCTCAAGCCGTTCACTTATCGCCAGTACATCGACTTCAGTGTGATCGAGTCATTGCGGGCGATGAAGGGGCTGATCAGCCGACAGGTTCAGCGTCGGGGGATGAGTGAGGATGTGAAGCTCGGCGAGGGCGGTATTCGGGAAATCGAGTTTGTGGTGCAGGTTTTCCAACTGATTCGCGGTGGCCGGGATCCGCGCCTGCGTGAGCGGCAGGTGTGTGAGCTGCTACCGTTGCTCGAGGCTGAACAGTACCTTCCCAAAGGCAGCGGCTCAGCGCTGCGAGAGGCCTATGAGTTCCTGCGCAATACCGAGCACGCCATTCAGGGCTACCAGGATCGGCAGACCCAGGCGTTGCCCTCGGACGACGAAGGGCGGCTGCGCCTGTCCTGGGCCATGGGGTTTGACGATTGGCCGAGTTTTGAGAAAACGCTCAATGGCTACCGGGAGCGCGTCAACCGGGAATTCCAGGAGGTGATCGCCGATCCGGATGTCGAGCAGGGCGAAGATACCGAAACCCTGCGGCCCTGGGTCTCGCTCTGGGAAGGCAGTCTTGAGGGGGACGAGGCGCGGGAGTGGTTGACCGAGCGCGGCCTCGATCAGCCCGAGCGGGTACTGTCGGTGCTCAATGACCTGCGCAATCATCGCCAGGTTGTCGCCATGCAGGCGAGCAGTCGCGACCGGTTGGACGCCTTTATGCCCCGGTTGCTCGCCATGCTGGCCGAAGGCGAGTCGGTGGGAGAAACGCTGACCCGGATTCAGCCGCTGGTGGTCTCGGTGGTGCGCCGCAGCGCCTATCTTGTCCTGTTGGTGGAAAACCCGGTCGCCCTTCAGCAACTGGTGCGTTTGTGCGCCGCCAGCCCCTGGATTGCCGACGAGCTTGCCCGCTTTCCGGCCCTGCTGGACGAGCTGCTCACGCCGGAGAGCCTGTACGCACCGCCGGATAAAGACGAACTGCGGGATGAGCTGCGCCGCGAACTCCTGCGCCTGGCCTGGGACGACCTGGAAGGCCACATGGATACCCTGCGCTATTTCCGCTCGGCCCATGCCCTGCGGGTGGCGGCGAGCGAGGTAACCGGTGCCCTGCCGCTGATGAAAGTCAGTGACTACCTGACCTATATTGCGGAGGTCATCCTGGAGCATGTGTTGCAGCTGGCCTGGGAGCAGTTGCTACTGCGCCACGGTCGGCCCAGTCGCGCGAACGGCGAGCCGGAAGCGGAACCCAATTTTGTCATTGTCGGGTACGGCAAGCTGGGGGGCATTGAGCTGTCTCACGGCTCGGATCTGGACCTGGTGTTTGTCCACAACAGCGACCCCGAGGGCAAAACCGACGGTGAAAAGCCGCTCGAGAATAACCTCTTCTATACCCGCCTGGGCCAGCGCATCATCCACATTCTGAATACCCGCATGCCCTCCGGCACCCTGTATGAAATCGACATGCGCCTGCGCCCCAATGGTGAGGCCGGCATGCTGGTGAACTCCTTGGGCGCGTTCGAGAAATACCAAAGCAACGACGCCTGGACCTGGGAGCACCAGGCTCTGGTGCGCGCCCGCGTCGTGGCCGGTGACAGCACCCTTGCTGAAGATTTCGAGCAGGTGCGCCGGGGTGTTCTCTGTCAGCATCGGGATGCGGAGGCGCTGCGCGAAGAGGTGCTCAAAATGCGTGAGAAAATGCGCGAGCACCTGGGGAGCAAGCCTTCAAGCGACGGCAATGGTTCAGTATTTCACCTCAAGCAGGACGCCGGAGGTATCGTCGATATTGAATTTATGGTTCAATATGCCGTTTTAGCATGGGCCGAAGAAGAGCCCGCGCTCACCGAGTATACAGACAACATCCGCATTCTCGGTGCGCTGGAACAATCCGGCCGGTTGGGCGCTGAAGCCGTCGCCCAGTTGATTGATGCCTACAAGGCCTATCGGTCCACCGGTCACCGCCTCGCGCTACAGCGCCAGGAGGCAGTCTTGGAGGACGGCGAGCCCTTTGCGGAGGAGCGACGCCGAGTAACTGGCCTGTGGCGGCAACTGCTGGAATCCCATCATTGATCGGGCGCCTTGAACGCCGACCACAGTCCCACGATTTTCAGCATTTAGGAGTTGGTTATGTCATTTGCCGATCGCGACGGCGTTATTTGGCTGGATGGCGAACTGGTGCCCTGGCGGGATGCCAAGGTCCACGTACTGACCCACACCCTGCACTATGGCATGGGTGTCTTTGAAGGCGTTCGCGCCTATGAAAGCAGTGACCGGGGCACCTGTATTTTTCGCTTGAAAGAACACACGGACCGTCTGTTCCGTTCCGCTCATATCATGCGGATGGACCTGCCGTACAGTAAAGACGAGTTGAACGAAGCCCAGAAACTGGTGGTGCGGGAAAATAGCCTGCACGAAAGTTATCTGCGCCCCATGGCATTTCTCGGCTCCGAGGGCATGGGGTTGCGGGCGGATAATCTGAAGGTGCATGTCATGGTGGCTGCCTGGCACTGGCCGTCCTATATGTCGCCGGAAGCGCGGGACATGGGCATCAAGGTGCGCACCTCCAGCTACACCCGTCATCATGTGAACATCACCATGTGCAAGGCCAAAGCCAACGGCAACTACATCAACTCGATGCTGGCGTTGCGCGAGGCACTGGACAGTGGCTGTGAAGAAGCGTTGCTGCTGGACAACGAAGGCTACGTGGCCGAGGGCAGTGGCGAAAACGTCTTTCTGGTACGCGATGGCATTATCTACACCCCGGAGCTGACCTCCTGCCTTGACGGCATTACGCGCAACACCATTTTCCAATTGGCGGCTGATTGCGGTTATGAAGTGCGGGAGAAACGGATCACGCGGGACGAAGTCTATATCGCGGACGAAGCCTTTTTTACCGGTACCGCCGCGGAAGTACTGCCCATTCGCGAGCTGGACGGCCGGGTGATTGGTGAAGGCCACCGTGGCCCGATCACCACTCAGTTGCAGTCCATGTACTTCGACGCGGTGAAAGGCAAGCTGCCGACTCACGGAGACTGGTTGGCACCGGTGGCCGACTGATTCGTCCCGGCATGCTTGTTCGAACTGAACCCAAAGCGCGTGCCCCCTTCGGGTGGCGCGCCCTCGGAGGACCCCGCACACCATGAGCGATAGAGGCACGCCGCCCGCCCCGGATGACAGCCTGCGGCAGACCGATACCGCTTCCCTCAAGGTTTACCTGAGGCTGCTCGCCTACATCAAACCCTACTGGGTGTTGTTCGCCATCAGTGTGGTCGGCTTTGTGATCTACTCGGCCTCCCAGCCGGCCATGGCCCAGTTCATGGAATACCTGCTGGACTTTATCGGCGCTGCGGGGGAAGGGGCTCCCTCCTTCTTACCAGAACCTCTCAGCGGTGGGGACACGTCCGCCGCTGCGGGCGAGAGGGGTCCCGCTTACTTACCCTCCGTTATCATTGTGGGCATTGTGTTTGCGCGCAGCGTCGGCGCGTTTCTGGGGAATTTCTTTATCTCCCAGTTGGCGTTTCGTATCGTTCACACCTTGCGGGTCAGCCTGTTTGATCATATGGCCCACCTCCCCGGTCAGTACTTTGACCGTCACAGCTCTGGGCACCTGATGTCGGTGATCACCTACAACGTCAACGGGGTGACCACGGCGGCCACCGACGCGCTGAAAATTCTGATTCGCGAGGGCGCCACGGTCATCGCCCTGATGAGCTATCTGCTTTACAAAGACTGGATGCTGACGCTACTGCTGTTGTTGGTGGCACCGGTGATCGCCGCGCTTGTCGGTTATGTGGGCAAACGCCTGCGTCGGCTGAGCGCTAAGGTGCAGCACAGCATGGGCGATATTACCCAGGTGTCCTCCGAGATGATCCACGGCTACCGGGTCATGCGCAGTTTCGGCGGGGAAGCGTACGAAAAACGTCGCTTCAATCAGGCCAGTTGGCGGAACTACCTGCAGAACATGAAAATCGTGTTCACCTCTTCGCTTAATACGCCCATCATGCAGATGTTGGTAGCCCTGTCTATGGGGCTGATGTTGTATGTGGCGCTGACGATTATGGAGCTGGACGATCCCGGTGCCTTTATTGCCTACTTTACGGCGGCAGGTTTGGTGCTCAAGCCGCTGCGGCAGTTGAGCGAGGTGGTACCCACCATCCAGAAAGGCGTGGCGGCGGCCGACAGTATTTTTCATCTGCTGGACGAACCGGCCGAGCGGGATACCGGGACGTTGCGCGTTGAGCGCGCTCAGGGCGGCGTGCGCTTTGAAGATGTGTGCTTCAGTTACGACGGCAACGATGATTGGGTGCTCAACCGGATCAACCTGGATGTGAAACCCGGTGAAGTCATCGCACTTGTCGGTCGTTCCGGCAGCGGTAAGTCCACACTGGTGAGCTTACTGACCCGCTTCTATGATCCCGGCGCCGGGCGTATTCTGCTCGATGGTGAACCGCTCGAACATTATCGCCTGGACAACTTGCGCGAACAGGTGGCGCTGGTGAATCAGAACGTAGTGCTGTTCAACGACTCCGTGGCCGGCAATATCGCCTACGGCTCCCTGTCGGAGACCGACCCGGAGACCGTACGCGAAGCGGCCAAGGCGGCCCATGCCCATGAGTTTATCGAACAGTTGCCCCAAGGGTATGACACGCTGATCGGTGAAAGCGGTACCCGCCTCTCCGGGGGCCAGCGCCAGCGCCTGGCGATTGCCCGCGCTATTTTGAAAAACGCGCCCATTCTGATTCTGGACGAGGCCACATCGGCTTTGGATACTGAATCTGAGCGCCATATTCAGGCGGCTCTGGAAGAGGTAATGAAAAACCGCACCACCTTCGTGGTGGCGCACCGTCTCTCCACCATTGAAAGAGCGGATCGGATTGTGGTGATGGGCGAGGGCAAGATCCTGGAAGTGGGCAGCCACAAAGAACTGCTCGCCGCCGACGGCCAATACGCCCGTCTGCATTCCATGCAGTTCCGAGACGAATTGTAATCGCGGCATGCGCTTGACCCAGCGTAGGGCACGGTAAGGCCGAAGGCCGCCACCTGCCGTATAAACGGTGGCTGTGTGCCCTATGCGATTGGTCATTCCGTTCCAGCTTTTCGAACGGGCTTTCGCCTTATGTCATTCCTCCGGTGGAAACTGAGCCAATAACTCCCGCATCACCTTCCGCAACTGCGCCTCGCGCGCCAGCTGAAAATCTTCCAGAGGAATCCCGCTCGCGCTGCCGCGCCAGATCAGCTCATTGGTCTGTGCGTTGGTGATGTCGACGATAATCACGCCTTCCTGCCGGCCTTCGCCATCCAGGCTTTTACTGCCTCCGAGTCCCACACTGCCGTGGCTGCCGACGGGTAAGCCGATGGAGATTCCTACGGATTTTCCGCCGCCGGTGGCAAGGCGGGTGGAGCCGGTGATGTCAATGTAGAATTGGGGGTCGTGCGGTGCGACCTGGTAGCCTTCGGAGGCGAGTATTTCCTGGGCGATGGTTTCGAGCCGCAGGTAGTCGACCCCTTGGATTTGTGAGCTGCCGCCCCGGAATTCGTAGTAGGTCCAACCGGGATCAAATTCGGTCCCGGGCTTGTAGTCCTGCTCAATCTTGGGGCCAGCGCAAGCGGTGAGGAAAAATAGAACGCTTAGTATGGTGATACTGTGATATAGACTTTTCATAATATCGTTCCTGAACTTGGCAAGAATGTGTGCCATCGGATGTTCCGGTGGGAGTGGGGGTATACCCGTTAGAGACCCGCCGTGAACCCATCCCTGGGGGCTTCTCATCGGCATCCATGCCTCAGAGAGTCTCTAACGGGTATACCCCCACTCCCACCTCCGTGCCATCGGAAAACGCTGTTCCTATCTTGTCGTGGGGCCCATACGCGATACTTCCCATGTTTGCAAAACTTGCCTCGCGCTGAATCTTCCACGTGGGGGAAAGACGCTTTCAGAAAGCCTGATCAAATCACGGAGGCGATTTATGGCACTGAGGTGTTTGTGGGTATGTACCATTCATAGACTCTCTGAGGCATGGATGCCGATGAGAAGCCCCCATGGACGGGTTCACGGCGGGTCTATGAATGGTACATACCCACAGACACCGGACCCTGACGGAACCAAAAATACCTACATCAACCGAACGACCTGTGTATCCGGATCCCGAGATTTCCCTTGTTCATGCAGAGCGTCCAGATACTCTTGCCAATGGCTCTCTTCATTGACACACAAATCGTGCAAATAATCCCAAGTGTAGATGCCGGAATCGTGGCCGTCATCAAACAGGATTTTAAGGGCGTAGTTGCCGGCGGCTTCGATGTGGTCGATGGCGACATCGCGTTTGCCGGAGGGGAGGGTGCCGGAACCTGAGCCATGGCCGCGGACTTCGGCGCTGGGGGAGACCGCGCGCAGGTATTCGGCGTCCAGGCGATAGCTCTGGTCACCGTAGGTTAGCTCAAGCTGGCGGGACTTTTTGTGGAGCAGGATTTTGTCGGGAACCATGGCGAACTCCTGGGTGTGTGCCACTAGAGCCGGCTCGCTTCACGGGGCATCATCGCAAGACACGCCGTGACCCCGTCCCTGGGGGCTCGAATCGCGGGTCCCCCGCTCCACGGTCTTGCAATCATGCCCCGTAAACCGAGCCTGTTTGGGTGCAAGGCTGTAACTCGTGTTACAGAATATACCGGCTCAGATCTTCATCCTTCGCCAGCTCACCCAAGTGCTCTTCAACATAAGCCGCATCGACTTCCACTTGCGTCTGTTGGCTGCCGGCATCGAAAGAAACGTCTTCGAGCAGGCGTTCGAGCAGGGTGTGCAGGCGACGGGCGCCGATGTTTTCGGTGTTTTCGTTGACGTCGAACGCGGTTTCAGCGATGCGGCGGATGCCGTCGGGCTTGAAGATCACCTCGACGCCTTCGGTTTTGAGCAGGGCCTGGTGTTGTTCGGTCAACGAGGCGCTGGGCTCGGTCAGGATGCGCTCGAAGTCGTCCGGGGTCAGGGCGCTGAGTTCCACTCGGATGGGCAGGCGGCCCTGCAGTTCCGGGATCAGGTCCGAGGGTTTGCTCAGGTGGAAGGCGCCGGAGGAGATGAACAGGATGTGGTCGGTTTTGATCATCCCGTGTTTGGTGCTCACGGTGCAGCCTTCGATCAACGGCAACAGGTCGCGCTGCACGCCTTCGCGGGAGACGTCGGCGCCGCTGGTTTCGCCTTTTTTGGCGACTTTGTCGATTTCGTCGAGAAAGACGATGCCGTTCTGTTCGACGGCTGTGATGGCCTCGGCTTTGACTTCTTCCTCATTGATCATCCGGGCCGCTTCTTCTTCCTGAAGCTGTTTGAAGGCCTGTTTGACGATCATTTTGCTGGTTTTCTTTTTGTCCTTGGACATGGAGGAAAACATGTTCTGCAGTTGGCTGGTCATGTCTTCCATACCGGGCGGTGCCATGATTTCCACGCCCATGGGGTGACTGGAGACTTCGATTTCGATCTCTTTGTCGTCTAGCTCGCCTTCGCGCAGTTTTTTGCGGAAGATCTGGCGGGTGCTGGATTCAGTGGTGTTTTCGGTATCGCCGCCTCTCGCGGGCGGAAGAAGGACGTCCAGGATGCGCTCTTCGGCCGCTTCGGCGGCGCGGTGCTGGACGGTTTTCATGGCCTGTTCGCGGTGCATTTTGATGGAAATGTCCACCAGGTCCCGGATGATGGATTCAACATCGCGGCCGACATAGCCTACTTCGGTGAACTTGGTGGCTTCCACTTTGATGAACGGGGCGTGCGCCAGCTTGGCCAGGCGGCGGGCAATCTCGGTTTTACCCACCCCGGTGGGGCCGATCATCAGGATGTTCTTGGGGGTGATTTCCGCACGCAGATTCTCGTCCAGCTGCATGCGCCGCCAGCGGTTGCGCAGGGCAATGGCCACGGCGCGCTTGGCGTTGTGCTGGCCGATGATGTGTTTGTCCAGCTCGTGGACGATTTCCCTTGGGGTCATGTCAGACATAACTAACTCGTTGGTCGTTCAGTCCGTCGAGCCTCAGTAATCGAGGGTTTCGATGGTCTGGTTGTGGTTGGTGTAGATGCAGATGTCGCCGGCGATGGTCAGCCCTTTTTCGACGATGTGTTTGGCATCCAGTTCAGTGTTGTCCAGCAAGGCGCGCGCGGCGGACTGGGCGAAGGCGCCGCCGGAGCCGATGGCGATCAGGTCGTCTTCGGGCTGAATGACATCGCCGTTGCCGGTAATGATCAATGAGGCTTCGGCGTTGGCCACCGCCAGCAGGGCTTCCAGGCGGCGCAGCGCCCGGTCGGTACGCCAGTCTTTGGCCAGTTCCACAGCGGCGCGGGTCAGCTGGCCGTTGTGGGCCTCAAGCTTCGCCTCGAAGCGCTCAAACAGGGTAAAAGCGTCGGCGGTGCCGCCGGCGAAGCCCGCGATTACCTGATCCTTGTACAGACGCCGTACCTTGCGGGCGTTGCCTTTCATGATGGTGTTGCCCAGGGATACCTGACCGTCGCCGCCGATGGCGACCTGGCCGTTGCGGCGCACGGAGAGAATGGTGGTACCTCGGTATTGTTCCACAAGCCGTCCTTTATCAAACCAATGTGTGATGTAGTGAATGGCTGAGGTGGGGGCAAACCGGGGGGATTTCAAGCAGCGCCGAGCGCTGCTGGATCGGTGTTCGCGCTTCAGTCGTCGCGTTTACGTTTCAAAACCAACGCATGGTAGTCGTTGGAAACCAGCGTTGCGCGGGCGCTGGCGAGGCGGGACTGGTTGTTGAAGGGACCGACCAGAACGCGATGCCAGACTTCGTTGTTGTTCAGAGTAACCTGTTCGGTGTAGGCGTCGAGGTTGAGCAGCAATAATTGCGCTCGCAGGCTGTCGGCTTCCGAAGACTTACGGAAGGAGCCGACCTGTAGGATAAATTCGTCTTTGCTGGCTTCCTGTGTCTCGTCGTTGTTGGCCTGGCGTTCGGACGGTTCGGTAGCGGGCACGATGACTTCGCTTTCGCGCAGCAGTTTGTAGAAGTCGAAGCGCGGCTTGGGGGTGTCCTGTTTTTCGGGTTTGGGTTCTTCGGCGACTTTGGGGGCGGATTTCGGTGCCGTCTGTTGGGGCTGTTCGGGGACGTCGACGTCGGTCAGGCGTGCGAGGAATACGATAAAGCCGCCCAGCACGAGGCCGGTGAATAGCCATACCCAGCCGGGCACTTGGCTTTTGGGGCGGTTGCGCCGGGGTGCGGGGCGGTTTTTCTTGGCGTAATCTCGGGTCATGATGGTGTGGGGCCTGACGTGTTAGAGCGCGAGCAATTGTACTCACCAGCGCTCCGTGGTGCCAGTCTCACTGGCTCCTATTACAAGATGTTTTTGGGAGTTCGTCGTGTCCGGCCGTGCGGGGGATAGACCACTCGGAGACCCGCCGTGAATACATCCCTGTAGGCTTCTCATCGGCATCCATGCCTCAGAGAGTCTCCGAGTGGTCTATCCCCCGCACGGCCTCAGTGCCATACCAAACCTTCTGTAGGTGTAGGGCGCGGTAAGCGCTAATTGCCACCCTCTTTCTTTCCGCCGCTAATTGGGATTCGAGGGATCATCCGAACGTTCTATTGGCACTGAGGACCGACGTGGGGCATACCGGTTGTAGACTCTCTGAGGCATGGATGCCGATGAGAAGCCCCCATGGATGGGTTCACGGCGGGTCTACAACCGGTATGCCCCATGGCGGGCCGGACGTGATGCGCTCGCCCTAGGTACATTGAAGATGTCAGCTCATATCTTGAGGATCCACATCCACCGACCAGCGGGCTCGCTTGGCCAGTGGGTGCTGCTCCAATTCCAGCGTCAGACGACCCAACAGCGAATGCAGTGCCTTTCGGTTGGCCGCGTTCAACTGGAGTTGGTAACGGTACCGGTCTCCCCGCTTCTCCAGCATGGCCGGTAGTGGCCCCAGATAACCCAACTCATGATTCGGGGGATGCAGCTTCTCCGCAATCGCCCGTGCCTGTTTAAGGAAAGCCACCGCGTTCTCCGGGCGCTTGGATTCCGCCCGCAGCAGCGCCATCTGGCGGAAAGGGGGGAGGCCTGTCAGCCGTCGCTCGCTCAGAATCAATTCCGCGAAATCGTGATAGCCCCGCTCCACCAGCGTGCGGATCAGCGGGTGCTCGACGTGGTGGCTCTGGATAATGACCTGCCCGGGCTTCTCCGCGCGGCCCGCCCGGCCGGCGACCTGGAGCAGCAGTTGGCCCATCTTCTCCGGGCCCCGGAAATCCGTGCTGAACAATCCCGCATCGGCGTCCAGGATCACCACCAGGGTGACATCGGCGAAGTGATGGCCTTTGGCGAGCATCTGAGTGCCCACCAGAATGCAGGGATCGCCTTTGTGGACTTCGTCGATCAGGTCGCGAAAGGCATGCTTCTGACGGGTGGAATCTCGATCTACCCGCAGTATCCGGGTCTCGGGGAAGTAGCGCTGCAGGGCCTCTTCGCTGCGCTCGGTTCCCTGGCCCACCGGTTGCAGGCGTGTACTTTGGCAGGAAGGGCATTGCCTCGGTACCGCCCGTTGGTGGTCGCAGTGGTGGCAGTGCAGGTGCCGGGGGGTCTGGTGCATGGTCAGACGGGTGTCGCAGTGGCCGCACTCGGCGAGCCAGCCGCATTCGGTGCACTCAAGGGTCGGGGCATAGCCCCGGCGGTTCAGGAACACCAGCACCTGGTTGCCGTCCTCCAGAGTGGTCCGGATCTGGTTCAGGGTCTGCTCGCTCAGGCCCTCTTCCAGGGGGCGGCGGCGGATGTCCTGCAACAGAATTTCTGGTGGACGGGCATTGCCGGCGCGATGGGTCAGGCGCAGGTACTGATAGCGCCCCGTGCGGGCGTTGTGCAGGCTCTCCAGGGCGGGGGTGGCGCTGCCCAGCACTAACGGGATCCCCATTCGTTGGGCGCGCAGGGCGGCCAGGTCCCGGGCGGAATAGCGAAAGCCGTCCTGTTGTTTGAAGGAACTGTCGTGCTCCTCGTCGACAATCAGAATGCCGGGCTGCGCCAGTGGTGTGAAAATGGCGGAGCGGGTGCCAATCACAATCCGGGCGCGGCCGTCCCGCGCTTGCAGCCAGGCGTCAAGCCGCTCCCGGTCGTTCATGCCCGAGTGCATGGCTACTACTGGCTGGGCGAAGCGGCGTTGAAATCGCGCAAGCGTCTGCGGCGTCAGGCCGATTTCCGGCACCAGCACCAACGCTTGACGCCCGAGTTCGAGAGTGCGGGCAATGGCTTGCAGGTAGATTTCGGTCTTTCCGCTGCCGGTACTGCCGTCCAGCAGACTGATGGAGAAACCGCTGTCGGGAATCTGCGCCAACGCGATGCGCTGTTCCTCGGAGAGGCTTAGAGGGGGCTCCCTCAGTATGTGGGAAGCTTCGGGCGGAGTGAGTACTCGCTCTGTGACTTCGGCCAGTCCTTTTTCTTCCAGTGGTTTGAGCTGAGTCCGGTTGAAGCCGAGTATGGACAGGTCGGCCCGGTTGAGGGCGCCGCGCTGCTGGAGTGCGGCCAACAGTTCGGCCTGGCGGGGGGCACGCTTCAGGGCGCCTTCGGGAAGCCCCCTGCCCTCCGTGGTCAGTTGCCAATAGGGTTCACTTCGCTCTCGAGCGGCTTCCCCCTGGCGCAACAGCACGGGCAGGGCGGTGCTCAGGGCATCGCCGATCGGATGCTGGTAGTACTCTGCGGCCCAGAGGCATAGCTGCCAGAGTTCGTCTGGCAGCAGGGGGGCGTCATCGAGTAGAACCTCGGCGGGACGCAGTTGCTTTAGCGACAGTGAAGACTCACTTTTTACTCGAAGCAGCAGGCCCACCAATCGCTGGGAGCCGAAAGGGACTTTCAGCCGCTGCCCTGGGTGTAGAGTGGCCGGATCGACCCCCGGCGGAGGCAGATAGTCAAACCGGCGCCGCAGTGGTGTGGGCAGGGCGATTTCGAGAACGGTAGGGCTGGACATGGGCTCCCGATGTACGGCTGGTGCAAAAAGGCGGTCAGGATACCGTACTTCGTCAGGCTCAAGGAATGATTGTGATGTCGAAGAGCCGCTGGGGTCGGCTGTGGTGCTTGCTTTGTCGGGTGTTTCTGGTACTATGCCCCGCTTCCAAAAAGCCGTACCCATTAACCGTTGTGCGGTGCTCGGCAAAATCCCTGAATCCGTCGTTGGCGGGCGGGGTCGACCGGGTGGCGGCACAAAGACGAAAGGCATTTACCATGAAAGCGAATCTGCACCCCAAATATGATGAAGTGACTGCTACCTGCAGTTGCGGCAACGTTATCAAGACCCGCTCCACACTGGGTACCGATTTCCAGGTCGACGTGTGCTCTGAGTGTCACCCCTTCTACACCGGCAAGCAGAAGATTGTTGATACCGGCGGCCGTATCGATCGCTTCAAGAAGCGTTTCGGTAGCCGTATCGCTGCCAAATAAGATGGTGGCCCCAAGGCCCGAACGATCGAAAACGCCGAGAGCGAAAGCTCTCGGCGTTTTTGTTTGTGTGTGGCTTCTGGCCGGCCAGGCCCTTGGGTGTGAGTTGCCGGGGTCGCTGCCGCGTGAACGGGCGGTGGTGGCTCAGGTGCAGGATGGCGACAGCGTTCGGTTGGTGAGCGGGGAGCGGGTGCGGCTGATCGGCGTGAATGCCCCGGAGCTGGCGAGGGAGGGGCGCCCGGCTCAGCCTCTGGCGCAAGCGGCGAAAGAGAGTCTGAAGCAGCACCTGTCGACGCTGGACGAGGTTTTGCTGGTCTACGATCGGGAGCGGGAAGATCACTATGGCCGGACGTTGGCCTACGTTTTTACACCCTCGGGAGAGAGTGTGGAGGCGGCCCTGTTGCGCGAAGGCCTGGCTTTTCATATCGCGATTCCCCCCAATACCCATCTTGCGGATTGTCTGGCTCTTGCGCAGACGCAAGCACTGAGTGCCGGGCGCGGCGTTTGGGGGCATGACGGTTGGCAGCCGATATCCACGGCGGAGCTCACGCTTGAAGAGACCGGGTTTCAGCGGTTGAGGGGGCAAGTGACCGATATCAGCGAAGCCGGTGGCTCGGTATGGGTTGAATTGAATGGCCCGTTGGTCTTGCAGGTGCCCGCCGAGCTTTGGTCAACGTTGAAAGCCTCCGGCGTTTCGGCGGGCCGGATGATTGAAGTGCGGGGCTGGGTGGTTGACCGCTCGGGCTCCCGGGCGGCCAGGCGCGGCTTTAAGCCGTTGCTGATGCAGATCCGCAGCCGCTATGATATCTCCTTCCCGTAGCCGACCAACACCCCACCAGTGGTGGGGTGTTCAGGACTAGAACAACTCTTCTGGCAGCTGCTCCGTTTCCACTGTGCTGCCACCATTGCCATTGCTGTCATACGGCGGCACCTCCTCTGCCCGGAATATCTCGAAAATCGCATCCGGATCCCCCGGCTGGGCGCGTCGACCATTTTCGGGGTCAATGCGAACCGTAACAATGCCTTCGGGCTGAGGCCGGAGTTGATCCGGCTTGCCTTCAAGTGCGGTGCGCATGTAGTTGATCCAGATCGGCAATGCGGCGCTGCCGCCATACTCTCCGCGGCCGAGCATCTGGTACTGGTCAAAACCCAGCCAGGCAACGGTGACGATATGGGGGCTGTAGCCGGCGAACCACGCATCCCGCGGACCATTGGTGGTACCGGTTTTGCCGCCGATGTCGGAGCGGTCAAGCACCCGGGCACGTCGGCCCGTGCCGCGTGCGATCACATCCCGAAGCATGGAATCGATGATATAAGCGGTCTGCTCGTCCAGAACTCTGGGGGCAATGGGCGGCGGGATGACCGCATCGGCCTCGTCGAGCAGTGCCAGTTGAGCCGGTTGATCCAGCGGGGTTTCGGGCTCAAGGGCTTCGCGATTGCGCTCGGTTTGAGGCCATTGCGAGGATGACGTCTCGGGTGAAGGTGGCTCAGTAAAGATATCGGCGACCAGGCTCTCCGGTTCCTCCTCATTGGCGAGGGGCTTGCAGGTCCGGCATACCGTGAGGGGGCGGGCCTGATGAATGACCTCGCCGTCCACATTCTCAATGCTTTCCACCAAATAGGGTTCGACGCGGTAGCCGCCATTGGCAAAAATGGCGTAACCCCGAGCCATTTCCAGCGGTGTCAGGGCGTGACTGCCAAGCGCCAGAGACAGGTTGCGCGGCAGGCTTTCGGGGTCGAAACCAAATTCTCCCAGGGTTTCAAGCAGGGCATCAATGCCGATGCTGCGCAGTACCCGAATGGACACCAGGTTGCGGGAGCGATAGAGCGCCTCGCGCAGGCGGGTCGGTCCCAGGAAGGTGCCGCCGTCGTTTTCCGGGCGCCAGGCGCCCTCGAGGCTGGCGTCTTCAATGACGATGGGTGAGTCGTTGACGAGGGTCGCAGGGGTAAAACCGTTTTTCAGTGCGGCGGTATAAACGAAGGGCTTGAAGCTCGATCCCGGCTGGCGCTCTGCTTGCAGGGCGCGGTTGAAATTGCTCTGGCGGAAATCAAAGCCGCCGACCAGCGAGCGTATGGCGCCGTTTTCCGGGTCCAGGCCCACCAGGGCGGCCTGGGCGTCGGGAATTTGCCGCAGGTGCCAGGCGCCCTCGATTTGGTAGAGGCGGATCAGGTCGCCGACGCTGACTACATCGCTGGCGGTCTCCGGAAGGGCGCCGCGGGCGTTCTCGTTGATGTAGCGGCGCGCGGTTGACAGCCCCTGCTCCCAGCCCAGCTCCAGCGTTTCCCCGGTGTCCAGTAATACCTCGGCGGACTGCTCACCGACGGCCGTCACCACGGCGGGCTCCAGATTCCCGAAGGCAGTCAGGTCATCCAGTGCTTCGGTCCAGGTGCTGAGGTCTTCCGGCCGCTCTCCCCATTGGGCCTCCGGTCCACGATAGCCGTGGCGCCAGTCATAGGTCAGCAGACCCTTTACCACGGCGTCCTGAGCCGCTGCCTGATACCGGCTGTTGATGGTGGTATACACTTTATAGCCGTCGGTGTACGCCTCCTCTCCGAAGCGATCAATCGCCTCGCGGCGGGCCAGCTCCGCAATATAGGGAGCGTAGAGCTCGAGAGTGGCGCCATGGTAGCGCGCGTTGTCCGGAGTGTTGACGGCCACTTCATAGGTAGCCTGGTCGATGTGCCCCAGCTCCAGCATGCGTCCGAGAATCCAGTTGCGGCGGATCATGGCCCGTTCCAGGTTGGCGAGCGGGTTGTAGGCGGACGGGGCCTTCAATACGCCAACGATCATCGCCCACTGATGAAGTTCAAGCTCCTCGGCGTCCTTCCCGTAATAGATTTGGGCGGCGGCCTGAATGCCGTAGGCACGGTTGCCAAAAAACATTTTGTTGCTGAACAGTTCGAGTATTTCCTGTTTTGAGAGCTCGTTCTCGATCTGGAGCGCCAGCAGGATTTCATTGAATTTCCGGGAAAAAACCTGATCCCGGGACAGGAAAAAATCCCTTGCCAGCTGCATGGTGAGTGTGCTGCCACCAGACTGAATCTCACCTGTTTTCAATAATTGTGACGCGGCTCTCAAAAGTCCCCTAATGGAAACGCCGGAATGGTCGTAAAATTCCGCATCTTCGGCGGATAATAATGCTTTTATATACAGATCGGGGATTTCCTCGAATGAGAGCGGGGTGCGACGCTGTTCACCAAACTCACCTATTAGCTTCCCGTCGCTTGAATAAACCCTGAGGGGCGTCTGTAATTGAACTTGCCGCAGGCTTTCGACCGGGGGCAATTTGGGGCTGAGATAGAGGTATAACCCCGCCAAACCGACGAGTGCGGCGCCGGAACCGGCGACAAACAGCCAGAAAAGCAGGCTCAGATAGGACTTTTTGATAGGCATTTTTTCTATGAGAATTAATGAGTTAGCGAAATTAGCCGCGAGCGGCTGCATTATACGGGCTTTTTACCTGTTTACATATGCGCAGTCTTGTTGCAGGCTTAACTTAAAGTCCTATAACATAAACTTCCTCTAAGTTACGGATATAGATAGAAAAATGGGCATTTTAAGCTTCCTGGAAAAAAGGGCGAAGCCGGTCTTGGGGTTGGACATCAGTTCAACGTCGGTCAAGCTTCTGGAGCTCAGCCGACACGGTGATCGCTACCGGGTGGAGACCTATGCCGTACGCCCCCTGCCACCTGGCTCGGTGGTGGAGAAAAACATCAACGACCCGGAAGCGGTCGCGGATGTTGTGCGCACGGTGGTCAAACAGTCCAAAACCAAGCTCAAAAGCGCCGCTGTTGCCGTCGCCGGCTCCGCCGTGATTACCAAGATGATCGATATGCCCTCCGGCCTCAGCGATGATGCGATGGAAACCCAGATCTCTATAGAGGCCGATCAGTACATTCCGTTCCCTCTCGAAGAGGTGGCCATCGACTTTGAAGTTCAGGGGGAGTCGCCCCGCAATCCCGAGCAGGTGGAAGTATTGCTGGCGGCCTGCCGGCGCGAGAACATCGACCTGCGCGTTAACGTGCTTCAGTTGGCCGACCTGCAGGAGGAGGTGGTGGACGTGGAGGCCTACTCCATGGAGCGCGCCTTCGGTCTGGTGGGAGAGCAGCTTGAGGATCAGGATGGTCAGGTGGTCGCGGTCATTGATATCGGCGCTACCATGACAACGCTGAGCGTTTTGGTCGATGGTCGTACCGTCTACACGAGGGAACAGCTGTTCGGTGGTAAACAGCTGACCGAAGAGATTCAGCGCCGTTACGGCCTCTCCATGGAAGAGGCTGGTCTCGCCAAGAAACAGGGCGGCCTGCCCGATGATTATGAGTCGGAAGTACTGGCGCCGTTTAAAGAAGCGGTGGTTCAGCAGGTGACCCGCTCGCTCCAGTTCTTCTTCTCGGCCAGTCAATATAACGATGTGGACTATATCGTGTTGGCCGGGGGTGTGGCCTCAATGGAAGGCCTGGTGGGTCTGATTGAGGAAAAATTGGGGACCCAGACGCTGGTGGCCAACCCCTTTGCCAATATGTCCGTCTCCTCCAAGGTGAATGCCGTGGCTCTGGCCAATGACGCACCTTCGATGATGATCGCGGCAGGCCTGGCGATGAGGAGTTTCGACTGATGGCAAGAATTAACCTACTCCCGTGGCGCGAAGCGTACCGTGAGGAAAAGAAAAAAGAATTCATCGGGATTCTGATCTTTGTGATAGTGGTGGCGGCCTTTATTGCTTACCTGTGGGTATCCACCGCCCAGTCCGCTATCGCCGATCAGAACGAACGCAACCGGATGTTGAAAACGGAAATTGCCGCCCTTGAAGAAGCCGTGAAAGAGATTCGCGAGCTGCGCGAGAAGCGCGAAGAGCTGCTCGCCAGGATGCGCGTCATCCAGGACCTTGAGGGCACCCGCCCGGTGATTGTCCGATATTTCGACGATATGGTCCGCGCCATCCCCGATGGGGTCTACCTGACCCGCATGGTGCGCACTGGCGATGTCTTCGAGTTGGAAGGGATTGCTGAGTCGAACAACCGGGTATCCAGTTTTATGCGCAACCTGGATGAGTCCGACTGGTTCGCCGCGCCCAACTTGAGCTCGGTCACCGCCGCTCCTGAACAGGGCGAGCAGGCCAACGCCTTCAAAATGTCGGTTCGCACCTCGGCTCCCGCCGAGCAAGGCGACGCCGAGGGCGACGAGGGAGATAACTGATCATGGCGTTTTCCGATACCCTGGAACAGCTCAAAAACTTCGATGTAAATGACATCGATGTGGATCGGATGGGCGTTTGGCCTCTTCCCGGTAAAATCTTTGTGTGTGCACTGCTTGTGATCCTTGTGCTTGTTGGAACCTACTACGTCAAGGTCAAGGAGCTGAATCAGCAGTTGGAGCGCGCCGTCGCCGAGGAGTCCAGCCTGCGCCAGACCTTCGAGACGAAGAGCTTCCAGGCCGCGAACCTGGAGGAGTATCGCGCTCAGATGGTTGAGATGGAGAAGTCCTTCGGTGCGCTGCTCTCCCGTCTGCCCAGTGACACTGAGGTGCCGGGTCTGCTCGAAGACATCGATGCGCGGGGTTCCGAGAGCGGCCTTGAGATCAACAGCATTGTGCTTGAGCCGGAGCAGGAAGCCGAGTTTTACGTTGAGTTGCCCATCAGTATTGATGTGGAGGGTGGCTATCACGATATGGGAACGTTCGTCAGTGGGGTTGCCGGCATGCCGCGCATCGTCACACTGCATGATTTCACGATCACCCGGAGCGATGACAGCGGGCCGCTGAATATGCAGATCGACGCGAAAACCTATCGCTATAAGTCACAGGATGAGTAGTGATGAACAGAACTATAAACCGCATTAGTTTAAGCTTGAGCGTCGTGCTGTTAACGGCCTGTGGTGGTGGGGCCAATAATGGTGACCTGCAGGAATATATACAGCGCACCAAAAACAAGCCCTCCGGTCAGATTGAGCCGCTCCCGGCGTTTCAGCCTTATCGTTCCTTTTCCTACAGCGCGATGACGATGCGCAGCCCTTTCGAGCCACCCGTGCAGGAAGAGCAGCGCCGGGCGCAGTTGACGGGGAAACAGGTCGAGCCGGACTTCAATCGTCAGAAGGAATATCTGGAGGGCTTTAACATTTCATCGCTGATGATGGTGGGGACCCTGACCAAAAATGGTCAGCTCTGGGCCTTGATTGACGATGGTCAGGGAGGTGTTCACGCGGTGACGGAAGGGAACTATTTAGGTAAAAATCATGGACGTATCGTGTCGGCCTCACCGACACAGCTTCAGGTTTTAGAAATTGTTGCCGATGGGGCCAACGGCTGGGTTGAGCGTCCCAGAATTATTGAATTACAAGAAAAGGAATAGGCCATCATCATGCGAGCACTGTGCTTATTGGGGTTAACCATGCGAAATCTAGCCTTGTTTTTGGTCTGTCTGGCACCCGCTCTGGGGTGGGCCAAGTCACTCAATGACATTCAATTCTCCGAACTGCCGGGCGAGCGCTTTGAAGTGCGAATGGCCTTCGATGACGCTCCTCCACAGCCCGAGGGGTACACGATCGAGCAGCCTGCGCGTATTGTCCTGGACTTTCCCGACGTGGAAAGTGCCCTGGAGCAGCGTCGCTATCCGCTCTCCTTCGAGAACAGCTCAAGTGCCCTGGTGCTGAGTTCTCAGGGCCGAACGAGGTTGATCCTCAATCTTTCTGAACTGACCACTTACAACGCCCGGGTAGAGGGCAACCAGTACATTCTGGAAGTGGGTGCAGCGCAAGGGGGGTACGTCTCCCAGGGTGCCCAGGGTAGCGAAGTGGTGGACGTTGAAACCCAGCGCGAGCCCCGTAAAGCAACCGCGGCGCCCCGCGTCACCAATATTGATTTCCGTCGCGGCGAGGAAGGCGAGGGCCGCGTGGTGCTCCAACTTTCCGACGACAACATCAGTTCCGATATTATCGAAACCGCCCAGGGTGTAGACCTGGAGATTCAGAATGTTTTCCTGCCGGAAGAACTGCGCCGGCGCCTGGATGTGACTGATTTCGCTACGCCGGTGACGATGGTGACCGCCGAGACTGAAGGTTCCAATACTGTCATTAAAGTGGCGGCGAACGGTGAGTACGACTACATGGCCTATCAGGCCGACAATGAGTACGTAATCAGTGTGAAGCCTCTGACGCAGCAGGAAGTGGAAGCACGGGATCAGGAGTTCAGCTACACCGGAGAAAAACTGTCACTGAACTTCCAGGACATTGAAGTGCGCAGTGTACTTCAGATCATCGCCGACTTTACCGACCTGAACCTGGTGGCCAGTGATACCGTCCAGGGCCGCATCACGCTTCGCCTAGACAGCGTGCCCTGGGATCAGGCGCTCGATCTGGTGCTCAAAACCAAGGGTCTGGACAAGCGTTTGAACGGCAATGTGCTGATGGTTGCGCCCGCAGCGGAAATTGCCGAGCGCGAACGTCAGGAACTGGCCGCCCGCAAGCAGTTGGAAGAGTTGGCACCGCTGCGCACGGAATACATCCGGGTTCGCTACGCCAACGCGCGGGAAATGTTTGAACTCTTCCGCGGTGAAGAAGGCGAGGGCGGCCGTAGCGGAGGAGGCTCCGGTGGCGGCGACGGCGGCAATCGCGCGACTGGCAGTGTCTTGTCGGAGCGTGGTGACGCCATTGTCGACGAGCGTACCAACTCCATCATCATTACCGATACTGCGGATCGTATCGAAGCCTTTAAGCGTCTGGTGGAACAGATTGATATCCCCATTCGTCAGGTCATGATTGAGGCGCGCCTGGTAATCGCCAACACCGATTTCCGTCGCGAGATGGGGGTTCGCTGGGGTGGCGTAGGCTTTAATCGCTCCTCGGACGCGTTGGTGGAATTCGCGGGTTCGACTGAAGGTCTCGACTCCGCGCCGGGCTCCCCTGCTGAGTGGTTGACTGGTTCGGGCGGCTTGGATCTGACTGAGAACCAGATGGTGGATCTGGGAGTGGACGATCCTGCTGGCAGCTTCGCGTTCAGTATCCTGTCAGACAGTGCCTTTATCGATATGGAGCTATCCGCCCTTGAGAGCAACGGTGACGCGGAAATCGTTTCTCAGCCGAAAGTGATTACCGGGGACAAGCAGCAGGCTACCATCATGTCGGGTACCGAGATTCCCTACCAGGAAGCCTCGGCCAGTGGCGCGACCACCACCTCCTTTAAGGAAGCAGTGCTGAAGCTGGATGTGACGCCGCAGATTACCCCGGATAATCGCATTATCATGGATTTGGTGATCAATCAGGACTCCGTCGGGGCGCTTAACCAGGCTTCCGGTATCCCCAGTATTGACGTCACTGAAGTCATGACCAAGGTGTTGGTACAGAACGGTCAGACTGTGGTGCTGGGTGGGATCTTCCAGGTTGAGCAGGTCGAGGGTGTGGACAAGGTACCCCTCCTCGGGGATATCCCCGTTTTGGGTAAACTGTTCCGCCGGGATGTGAGAACCCAGGAAAAGCGCGAGCTGCTGGTGTTTATTACCCCCAAAATTATGGCGGATACTCTGACCGAATAAGCCATGTCTAACAACGTATTTCTGGTCGGCCCCATGGGGGCCGGCAAGTCGACCATCGGCCGCCTTCTGGCGGCCGAGTTGAAGGTACCCTTCTACGATAGCGATCGGGTGATTGAAGAACGCACCGGAGCGGATATTCCGTGGATTTTCGACGTCGAGGGCGAGTCCGGCTTTCGCGATCGTGAGTCGGCGGTACTCGCGGAGCTTGCCGAGGAACCCGGTGCGGTCATTGCCACTGGTGGTGGCATTGTGCTTCGGCCGGTCAATGGCGAAGTGATGCACCGCTCGGGTCGGGTCTGCTATTTGACCGCGTCCATTGAACAGTTGGTTGAGCGCACCGCCAAGGACAAGAAGCGCCCGCTGCTGCAGGTCGACAACCCCCGGCAGAAAATCATCGATCTTCTCAATCAGCGCGACCCCATCTACCGGGAGGTGGCAGACTGGGTGGTGAGCACCGACCGTCGTCCCCCCAAGGCCGTTGCCCGGGACATCGCCGAGCGTATGAGCCACGCCTGAGACGCCGCCCCAGACGCGGGCGGTATGCTAAGATGATGGCTTGTCTTACCACTCAGATGCCGTGTGAATTATGCAAACTCTGACCGTCGATCTGGCCGATCGTAGCTATCCGATTTACATTGGCGAGCAGCTCCTGGAAAACGGGGAATTGCTGCTCCGCCACCTGCGCTCCAATCAAGTCTATATTGTCACCAACGAGACGATCGCGCCGCTGTACTTGCCCGAATTGATCAAACGCTTCGAAGCCTACGAAGTGGATACCACCGTGCTTCCGGACGGTGAGGCGTTCAAGAACCTCGAAACGTTGAACCAGGTGTTTGACGGTCTGCTCGAAGCACGTCATAACCGCACCACTACGGTTTTGGCGCTCGGCGGCGGCGTTGTCGGCGATATGGCGGGTTTTGCCGCCGCCTGTTACCAGCGGGGCGTTGACTTTATTCAGGTACCCACCACGCTGCTCTCGATGGTCGATTCCTCCGTGGGCGGTAAGACCGGCGTCAATCATCGCCTGGGTAAAAACATGATCGGCGCTTTCTACCAGCCCAAGGCGGTGATTGCGGACATGTCGGTGCTCGAGACTCTGCCTCCGCGCGAGCTGTCTGCTGGCATTGCCGAGGTGGTGAAGTACGGTCTGATTGCGGATAAGGAATTTTTCCAGTGGCTGGAGTCCAATATGCCGGAGCTTCTGGCCAAAGACCCGAAAACCCTGGCGTATGCGGTAAAGCGCTCCTGTGAGAACAAAGCGAGAGTGGTGGCTCGGGACGAGAGAGAAGGGGGCTTGCGCGCCATTCTGAACCTGGGGCACACCTTCGGTCACGCCATTGAGACCGCCCAGGGCTATGGTGTCTGGCTTCATGGGGAGGCCGTGGCGGCCGGAATGGTCATGGCGGCGGATCTTTCCTGGCGCCGCGGTGCCATCAGCGAAGACGAACTGAACCGAATTATTCGTTTGCTGGAGCGTGCTCACCTGCCGGTCAAAGCGCCCGCGAATATGGCACCGGAGGACTTCCTGAGACTGATGGGCGTGGACAAAAAAGTCGTGGACGGGCGGCTTCGCCTGGTCCTGCTCAGCAAGCTCGGTGAGGCGCTGATTACCAGCGATATTGAACAGGATTTATTGCAGGAAACCTTTGCCGCCTGTCGGGCGGATGAGCGAGATGCGCCGCCGGGCGCCTGATCGCAGTCACAAACCCCGGGGAGTAGCACCATCATGCACAGCGCCGATACCGAAGCCTCGGACACCGCTTTAGCCGACTATCGGCAGTATTACGGTTTGACCGAAGACCCCTTTCAGGACGATGTGGAGTTCACGTTCTTCGGAGGTGCCGGCCGTCGCGCGCTGCTGGAGCAGCTTCAACACCTGTGCCAATTCAGCGCCAGCTTTCTTGCGGTACTCGGCAAGCCCGGCGTGGGTAAAAGCCGAGTCGCGCTAGAGCTGGCGAACAGCTTCGAACCGGATGACGAGATCTGTCTACTCAACGCCGAACCCGGGGTTGAGGCCGCTGATGTGCTCGGGCAGATGGTGCGCCACTTCTCGTTGCCGTTGGAAGGCGAGCCATCGATTGGGCGGCTGTTGGCCGCGCTTCGGCACTTTGCCCAAGTGGCCGACGAGGAAGACCGGCTCGCGCTGACCATCATCGATGACGCTCATCACCTGGACGAGAAAACCCTCGGGGCGTTGATCAGTCTTCTCCAGGGGCAGGACGCCAGCGGTCGTCGCCTCCATATCGTGTTGTTTGCCGAGCCGGAAATGGTGACGCGACTCGATCAGTTCAATATGCACGATGTTCTGATCCACGACTTTGAACTTGCGTCCTTCTCTCTGGAAGAAGCCACCGACTATCTCAATTTTCGCATGGAAATGTCGGATTACATGGGACCGGAGGTTTTCACGGAAGAGCAGGTGGAGCCCTGGTGGCGGCGGGCGGAAGGTCGGTTGCCCCGGCTTCATCACCAGGCGCGACAGTGGCTCCTCGAATCTGTGACCCCCCGGCAGAGCAAACCAGGCGGTCGTCCGCCCCTGCCGGTGGTGCACATCGTGGTAGTGGCGGTATTGTTGGGGGTGCTGCTGATGGTCTTTCTCTACAGGGGCGACGCTGAAGAGGAGGCCACCAGGGAGACGGTATCTGCGCCGAGAGAGGCTCAGCCGGTGACGCTGCCCGCCAGAGAAAAGCGGCTGGAGGCAGACGCGGGCGCCGATGTGGTGGTGCCTGCGGAGGAGAACCATAGTCTCACATCGCTGCCGTCGGAGATGCCGTCCCCCGAGACGATTGAGGTCGAACCCAGTACGTTACCATCAGAAGGAACGGATGGTGACTCTTCAGCTGAAGCATCGGAGGCGCCCGTCGATAAGACGGTACAGAGCCAGCGGAGTGCTGCTTCCAAGCCCGGCTCCTCCGAATCTTCCGCCGCACCCGCCCCCAAGGCATCGGCCTTGCCCGATATTCCGGAAGACGAGCAGGTCATTCTCTCCTGGCGCCCCTCGGACTACACGCTCCAGCTGTTGGGCGCCAGCTCCCGGGAGTCGGTTCAGCGTTACTTGTCTGAGCAGCCCAACCGTGCGCAATTGCTGAGCTTTGAAAGCCGCCGCCAGGGAGAGCCCTGGTTTGTCGTTGTGACCGGTCGATACAGTAGCTCCGAAGCAGCCCGCCAGGCGATCACTCAGTTGCCTTCGACCCAACGCAGCGCTGGACCCTGGCCGCGTGTGGTGGAAGATATACAGGGTGAGATCAAGGCTCTGAGAAATCTTTCCAGATAAAACTGTTGTTTTATAGCTTTTGGTTAATTGTTTGATGATACAAAAACGGGGCTTTTGAGCCCCGCTTGGAAGTCGTTCATAACTTTTAGTTTAGGGGCTTGGAGCCGGCGCCGCCGAAACACCAATCGCTGCTGGAATAGTGCCTACATCTCCGCCTGGAGTGGGAGCGGTAATCTCCATCAAGATCGCTCCACTGGCAGGTTCTTCGTCGTCCGCAGTGATGAAAATGGTCACAGTGGCTGGTTCAGAGCTGCCCACGAGTTCGTTGCTCAGACTGGTATCTGCTTCGAAACCATCCCCCTGAATGTTGAGGTCCATGGTCGTTCCTGCAGGCATGCCATTACCGTTGCAGTCTGCCAGCAACACGGTCACCGTGGTCGTCTCCCCTGGGGAAAGTGTCACGTCGTTTTGTCCGGGAAGGCGGCCGTCGGCCATGGTGTAAGGAGTGTGACAGCTCATCACTAGCATCAAATCATCGCGAATGGTTACAGCGTCGCGATTGCACTCCCCTGCTTGTTGGGATGCGTCGCTGCACAATACACCGTTATAAATACCGTCTCCGGCTGCGTAACTGGAGCCATCGCTGGCTTCGGTGTCCGACAATACTACGATTTCTTCGTTACTGTCATAGTCCTCATTAAAGTTCTTATCAAGATACGCGCTTCCCAGGTCATCGCACCCGTCTTCGTCAACTTCGGCGTATGGGGCAGGGCGGTTGGGGGCACATTGGCCCTCGCTATTGTCTGACAGGAAAATGTCGGTGCTGTGATCGTAAATACCATTACTATTCAGATCGGTAAACGATTCATTGCCCAAGGCTGTAGCGAGAACTTTTACACGTCCGGGGCGGCAAGCGCCATCTGCTGTTGGTCCACAGATAATGGCCATGTCATCAGTAATCTCGAAGCCTGCGGAAGGGCGCGGGCGAGGGCTTTGGCTGCGCCAAGTCACTGTGCAAGCACCTCCTTCAGTGGTGCAACTCGAATCGATGGCACCGCCGCTACTGGTAAACGTCACGGCTGTGCCGTCTGGGGCAGGGTTGTTAAATGCGTCGGCCAAGCGAATGGTAATTTGACTTTCTACGCCGTCATAGTTCCAGGAGACAGGGTGAAGGTCTGATGCGGCTACACTGATACTGTTTTGATCGGGTATCCCTGTAGATACCACCAGGCGACTGGACTGTGTGGAGATGTTGCCCGTCTCTGCCTCGATAGTGGCTGTGACCCGCACGCTGGTAGCAAACGTCCCGGACTGCACCGTGGTGCTGACTTCGCCCGCCGCATTGCTGGTAGCAGTGGTGTTCACCAGTGATAAGCCGCCTATTCCCGCAGGTGTCAAAGAGAAGTCAACGTCGACATCCCGAACTGGGCTTCCGGTAGAGCCAAGTACCCGAAACGTTACAGTGGAGGTTTCTTGTGTGCCGGTGCCTTTCAAGCCGATCACTTCGGGCTCTGCTCCAACAAACTCCACGGTCTGCACTGTGTCCGAGGCCACATCAATCGTTGCCCTAGCGCTGCCCGCGCTAAGTCCCTCATATGTAGCGCGTGCGGTAATCTGATCGGCTCCGACACAGCCATTAGCTGAGTACGTTACCTCGGCTCGGCCATTGTTGGTGCTAACGGTGGTGCCCACTTCCTCTCCGTTGGAGGTAAGTACTGATCGACCAGATGCTAGACAGTCGGAGTTGAAACTGACATCTACGGCACTCGTAACCAGCTCCCCATTATTATTTACCATCGTCACGACGAGCGTTGTCGTGCCTCCAGGGGCGAGCGAGCTTCCCTCAGGGAGTCCAACTTCTATCTCTCCGGCTACAAAGCTATCGGCACTGCCTCGGCCGAGTTGCGCTGGCTCATTTTCACCCACAGGGCCGTCGTCTCCCCCGCCATTGCCGCCGCCGGTATTGCCGTCATTGATATTGTCCAACCGCGAGCCGCTGTCGCCTCCGCCACAGGCGGTGAGGGTCAGCCCCAAGAGCAGGGCGGCGAGGGTTTTCAGGGGGAGGGTCCGAGATTCTGGTTTATGCATGGTGTCTTCCTGAAGTGCCAGTTCTTTATGATGGTTAAAGATGTGTCTAACTTAGCCCAGTTTGGCGTCGGAATAAAGCGCGTTGGCCCCGGATTACGGGCCTTTCGGCGGATTATAGGTATTTTCCTGGAATTGTGATACGTTGATGCTGTGTTCCTATCAAGGCGCCGGCCGGGCAGGCCGAAGATATGTCGCTGATATAGGGAAACAATCCGGTCGGGCGGTCGCTCGGACGGTTCACTGGAAGCCCATCACTATAAGCAGGTGTTTGCTGATAAATGGCAACATATCCCAGCATTTGGCGTTGATTTCGCCGATTTTTGTCTAAATTGTTCGGCGCTAAGTAACTCGCTCGTCTTGCCATCGGGGCGACTTGCGGGTAATATGCTGCGCCCATTTGCCCGGCCCCTTTATGCAGGGGCTTTTTTGTCTGGAATGTGAGCTGTGTCACACTCCGGGTTCTATCGGTATCGAGAGAGACAGCGTATGACCACGGGCCTCTACAGGTTAGATGAGTTTAAAGACAACTGCGGATTTGGTTTGATTGCCCATTTGAAGGGCAAGGCCAGCCATCGCCTGTTGGAAACCGCCATTGAATCCTTGACCTGCATGACCCACCGCGGTGGTATTGCCGCCGATGGGAAAACCGGGGATGGGTGTGGCCTCTTGCTGCAGAAGCCCGACGGCTTCCTGCGTGAGGTGGCCAAAGAGGCCTGCGGCGCTGAGTTGACCGATGTTTACGGTGTGGGCTCCATCATGCTCAGCACCGACGACGCCCAAGCGCAGAAAGCGCGGGAGGTCGTCGAGGAGGAGCTGCGTGCCCAGGATTTGAGCCCGGTGGGCTGGCGTGAAGTCCCCGTGGACAGCAGTTGCCTGGGCCCCATCGCGCTGGAATCCCTGCCGCGCTTCAATCACCTGTTCATTAACAATGACAGTGATATCAGCAAAGAAGAGTTCAGCGCGCGTCTGTTCCTGGTGCGCCGTATGGCCGAGAAGCGTCTGGCCGATGACAAAACCTTCTACATCGCCAGTTTCAGTGCCAGCGTTATCTCCTACAAAGGCCTGATGATGCCGGTGGACCTGCCCCGCTTCTTCGCCGACCTGGCGGACGAGCGGCTGGAAACCGCCATCTGTGTGTTTCACCAGCGCTTTTCCACCAACACGCTGCCCCAGTGGCCGCTGGCCCAGCCGTTCCGGATGCTGGCTCACAACGGCGAAATTAACACCGTCATGGGCAACCGCAACTGGGCGCAAGCTCGGACCTCCAAGTTCAGCACCCCGCTGTTGCCGAACCTTGAGCGAGTCGATCCGCTGGTCAACCGGGAAGGTTCGGACTCCTCCAGTCTGGATAATATGCTGGAAGTTCTTATTACCGGGGGCATGGAACTGCACCGTGCGGTACGCATGCTGATACCGCCAGCCTGGCAGAATGTCGAGCACATGGACCCCCAGCTGCGCGCCTTCTACGAATACAACTCCATGCACGTCGAGCCGTGGGACGGCCCGGCGGGTCTGGTCATTACCGATGGCCGCTATGCGGTCTGTACTCTGGATCGCAACGGCCTGCGTCCGTCGCGCTGGGTCATTACCAAAGATGACATTATTACCGTGGCTTCGGAAGTGGGCGTGTACAAGTACAAGCCCGAGGACGTGGTGGCCAAAGGGCGTCTCGGTCCCGGTCAGATCCTGTCGGTGGATACCGAAACCGGCAAGCTCTTCCACACCAAGGACATTGATGAACTGCTCAAGGGACGCCAGCCCTACCAGCAGTGGCTGAAAGAAAAGGCGCTGCGGATCGAGTCCACTCTGGAAGAGGATGTGGCCGAGAACGGGCTGGATGAAGCTGAGTTGAAAGCTTTCATGAAAATGTACCAGGTCACCTTTGAAGAGCGTGACCAGGTGCTGCGCCCCTTGGCGGAAGGTGGTCAGGAAGCGGTTGGCTCCATGGGTGACGACACCCCGATGGCCGTGCTTTCTGCCAAGCAGCGTCCGTTATACGACTATTTCCGCCAGCAGTTTGCCCAGGTGACCAACCCGGCCATTGACCCGTTGCGCGAAGCGATCGTCATGTCTCTGGAGACGTGCCTCGGTCGCGAGCTGTCGGTTTATGAAGAAACAAAAGAACACGCTGATCGCGTGATTCTGCGCTCACCGGTGCTCTCTCCGGCCAAGTTCCGGGCGTTGCTGGATGTTTCTCGCCCGGGCTACGAGTCTACGATTCTCTCCCTCAACTACGACCCCGAGCAGTACAGTCTCAAGCAGGCGATTGCCAAGCTTTGTGATGATGCGGCTGAACGGGTGAAAGCAGGTAAGGTGCTGCTGGTGTTGAGTGACAACCACCTGGAAAAAGGCCAGTTGCCGATACACGCCCTGCTGGCGACCGGCGCAGTGCATCACCACCTGACCAAGGTGGGTCTGCGCTGCGATGCCAACATCATTGTCGAGACCGGCACCGCACGTGATTCGCATCAGTTGGCGACGTTGATTGGTTACGGCGCCACGGCGGTTTACCCGTACTTGAGCTACTACGTGCTCAACAACCTGATGGATACCGGTGAACTGCAACTGGACACCGACAAGGCCTATAAAGGCTATCGCAAGGGCGTTGATAAAGGTCTGTTGAAAATCCTGTCCAAGATGGGGATTTCCACCATCACCTCCTACCGTGGCGCCCAGCTGTTTGAAGCGGTGGGCCTTGCGGACGAAGTGGTGGACACCTGCTTTACCGGGACCCAGTCCCGCATTCAGGGTGCCGGCTTTGAAGACCTCGAAGCGGACCAGAAGATCATTGCCCAGACCGCGTGGCTGCCTCGCAAGCCTCTGGTTCAGGGTGGGATTCTCAAGTACGTCCACGGGCAGGAATATCATGCCTTCAATCCGGATGTGATTCAGACTCTGCAGCGCGCCGTGCAGACCGGCGAATACGCCCTGTGGCGCGACTACTCGGGCCTGGTTAACGAGCGCCCGGTGGCGACTCTGCGCGACCTGTTGAAAATCAAAGAGGGCGACGCCAAGCCGATTTCACTGAGTGAGGTCGAGCCGATGGAGGCGATCATCAAGCGCTTTGACTCCGCGGGTATGTCCCTGGGGGCATTGTCTCCCGAGGCGCACGAGTGCCTGGCCGAAGCCATGAACCGTCTGGGCGGTCGCTCCAACAGTGGTGAGGGTGGTGAAGACCCGGCCCGCTTTGGCACCAACCGAGTCTCCAAGATCAAACAGATCGCGTCCGGCCGCTTTGGTGTTACCCCGCATTACCTGGTAAACGCCGAAGTACTGCAGATCAAGGTCGCCCAGGGCGCCAAGCCCGGTGAAGGCGGCCAGTTGCCCGGTGGCAAGGTCAATGAATTGATTGCCCGGCTGCGTTACTCCGTGCCCGGTGTGACTCTGATTTCGCCACCGCCGCATCACGATATCTACTCGATTGAGGATCTGGCGCAGCTGATTTTCGACCTCAAGCAGGTCAACCCGGATGCCCTGGTGTCCGTGAAGCTGGTGTCCCGGCCCGGCGTGGGTACCATTGCCGCGGGCGTGGCCAAGGCCTATGCCGACCTGATCACTATTTCCGGTTACGACGGTGGTACCGCCGCGAGCCCGCTGACGTCCATCCGTTACGCCGGTTCGCCCTGGGAGCTGGGGCTGTCCGAAACCCATCAGATGCTGCGGGCCAACGACCTGCGTGACAAAGTCCGCGTTCAGACTGACGGCGGTCTCAAAACCGGTCTGGATGTCATCAAGGCCGCCATGCTCGGGGCCGAGAGCTTCGGTTTCGGGACCGGGCCGATGGTTGCGATGGGCTGCAAGTATCTGCGGATCTGCCACCTGAACAACTGTGCCACCGGTGTGGCCACCCAGCGCGATGACTTACGCCGGGATCACTACATCGGCACCGTCGATATGGCGATGAACTTCTTCAAATTTGTGGCCGAGGAAACCCGCGAGTGGCTCGCGCGTCTGGGTATGCGCAGTCTCTCGGAGCTGGTCGGTCGTGTGGACTTGCTGGAGGCCATCGAAGGTCAGACCAGCAAACAGAAGCGCCTGGATCTGAGCCGGATTACCCATACCGACGACTTCCTCAAGACCAAACCCCAGCAATGCGGCGTGAGCCGCAACGAGCCGTTTGACAAGGGTGAGTTGGCTGAAGCAATGGTGAAAGAAGTGCTCCCGGCCATCGAAAACAAAACCGGTGGCGAGTACCGCTTTACCGTCACCAACTGTGACCGTTCCATGGGAGCGCGTATCAGTGGTGAAATTGCCAAGCGTCACGGCAACCAGGGCATGGCGGATAAGCCTATTACCCTGAACCTGACCGGCGTGGCCGGGCAGAGTTTCGGTGTCTGGAATGCCGGTGGCCTGTATATGTACCTCGAAGGCGATGCCAACGACTACGTCGGCAAAGGCATGGCCGGGGGCAAGCTGGTATTGCGGCCACCACGCAACTCCAGCTTCAAGTCTCACGAGACCAGCATCATGGGCAACACCTGCCTGTATGGGGCGACCGGCGGTAAGCTGTTCGCGGCCGGTCAGGCGGGTGAGCGCTGCGGCGTGCGCAACTCCGGTGCTCACGTTGTGGTGGAAGGCGCCGGTGATCACTGCTGTGAGTACATGACCGGCGGTATGGTAGCTGTTCTGGGTCGCACCGGCGTCAACTTCGGCGCGGGTATGACTGGTGGTTTTGCCTATGTGCTGGATGAAGACAACAGCTTTGTGGACCGTTACAACCACGAGCTGGTGGATATTCACCGGGTCGACGGCGAGTCACTCGAGGCGCACCGCAACCATCTGCGCGGAGTCATCACCGAGTTTGCCGGCGAAACCGCCAGTGAATGGGGCCAGCACCTGCTCGATAACTTCGATGATTACGTGGGTAAATTCTGGCTGGTTAAGCCCAAGGCGGCGAACCTGTCCAGCCTGCTCGACGACATGAAAAAACGCGGCGAGTAAGCAGCAGGGGCGTCTTTGCGCGCACACGCAGATACTAGAACGAAAGAGGGCCCGGCTGACTGATGCCGGGCCCCAACCGATTAGCTGAGGCAGTGATTATGGCCGGACGTTTGAACAACAACTTCCAGTTTATTGATGTAGGCCGCCAGGATCCGGCGAAAAAAGACATGGAAGTGCGCAAGCACGAGTTTGTGGAAATCTACGAGCCTTTCGATGAAGAGCAGGCGGCCAGCCAGTCACACCGTTGTCTGCACTGTGGTAACCCTTACTGCGAGTGGAAGTGCCCGGTTCACAACTTCATTCCCAACTGGCTGAAACTGATTTCCGAAGGCAACATTTTCGAAGCGGCGGAGCTGAGTCACCAGACCAATTCCCTGCCGGAAGTCTGTGGTCGCGTTTGCCCCCAGGACCGTCTGTGTGAAGGCGCCTGTACGCTGAACGATGGCTTCGGTGCGGTCACCATCGGCAACGCCGAGAAGTACATCACCGACACGGCCTTTGCCATGGGCTGGAAGCCCGATATGTCCAAGGTCGCCTGGACCGATAAAAAGGTCGCCATTATTGGTGCCGGCCCCGCGGGTCTGGGCTGCGCTGACGTGCTGGTGCGTAACGGCGTCAAACCGGTGGTGTTCGATCGTTACCCCGAAATCGGCGGCCTGCTGACTTTTGGTATTCCCGAGTTCAAATTGGAAAAGGGCGTCATGAGCCGTCGCCGGGAAATCTTTACCGAAATGGGTATGGAGTTCCGTCTCAATACCGAAGTCGGCAAAGACATCAGCATCGATGAGATCATGAACGAGTTCGACGCAGTCTTCATGGGTATGGGTACCTACACCTACATGAAGGGCGGTTTCCCGGGTGAGGACCTGCCGGGCGTGCATGACGCCTTGCCGTTCCTGGTGGCCAGCGTCAATCGCAACCTGGGCTTTGAAAAAGACCCTAGCGAGTACATCAGCGTGAAAGGCAAGCGGGTGGTGGTGCTCGGGGGTGGTGACACCGCCATGGACTGTAACCGTACCTCCATCCGCCAGGGCGCCGAAAGCGTTACCTGCGCCTACCGTCGCGACGAAGAAAACATGCCGGGCTCGCGCCGTGAAGTGGCCAACGCCAAAGAAGAAGGCGTACAGTTCCTGTTCAACCGCCAGCCGGTCGCCATTGTCGGGGAAGACAAGGTCGAGGGTGTGAAGGTGGTGACCACCGAGCTGGGTGAGCCGGATGAAAATGGCCGTCGCCGCCCCGAGCCCATTCCGGGCAGTGAAGAGGTTCTGCCGGCGGATATGGTCCTGATCGCTTTTGGCTTCCGTCCGAGTCCCGCCCCCTGGTTTGACGAGCACAATATCAACGTGTCCGATTGGGGCGGTGTGGAAGCGCCGGAAACCCAGGAATTCAAGTTCCAGACCTCCAACCCTAAGGTCTTCGCCGGTGGCGATATGGTCCGGGGTTCCGACCTGGTGGTTACGGCCATCTGGGAAGGCCGCGAAGCGGCGGACGGCATCATGGACTACTTAAAGGTATAAACCCCCGATTATGACCGAATTGAAAAACGACCGCTTCCTCCGCGCTCTGGCGAGAGAGCCCGTGGATGTCACGCCCGTGTGGATGATGCGCCAAGCCGGTCGTTACCTGCCCGAGTATCGCGCCGCGCGCGAGCGGGCCGGCAACTTCATGGGCCTGTGCGGTAACCCGGACATGGCCTGTGAAGTCACGCTTCAGCCCCTGGAGCGTTACCCGCTGGATGCGGCCATTCTGTTTTCCGATATCCTCACCATCCCCGATGCCATGGGGCTGGGGCTCTATTTCGAGCCCGGTGAAGGGCCCAAATTCAGGAAACCGGTGCGCACCGAGGCGGACATCAATGCGTTGAAGGTCACCGATCCCGACGCCGACCTGCCCTATGTGCTTGATGCGGTCAAAACCATCCGCCGGGAGCTGAACGGGAGCGTGCCGCTGATCGGTTTTTCCGGCAGTCCCTGGACGCTGGCGACCTACATGATTGAGGGTGGCTCCAGTCGAGACTTCCGCCGGGCCAAGCAGATGCTGTATAACCAGCCCGAGCTGATGCACCAGTTGCTAGATACCCTGGCACAGTCGGTTATCGCCTATTTGAACGGCCAGATTCGGGCGGGCGCCCAGGCCGTGCAGATTTTTGACACCTGGGGCGGTGCCCTCTCACACAATGCCTATCACGACTTCTCGCTCCGCTATCTGAGAAAGATCGTCGGTGGGCTGATTCGTGAGCAGGAAGGCCGTAAAGTGCCGGTGATTCTGTTCACCAAGGGTGGCGGCCAGTGGCTGGAAGCCATGGCGGAGACCGGCGCCGACGGCCTGGGCCTGGACTGGACGACCGATATCGGGCGAGCCCGAGAGAGAGTGGGGCACAAGGTGACCCTCCAGGGCAATATGGACCCGACCATTCTTTATGCCAGCCCGGATCGCATTCGGGCGGAGGTGGCGGATATCCTGGCTTCCTATGGTAAGGGGCCCGGCCATGTGTTCAATCTGGGCCATGGCATCACCCCGGAAGTGGATCCGGAGCACGCTGGCGCATTTATTCGCGCGGTTCATGAGCTCTCAGCGCCATACCACGAGTGAGCGATGCCCTCTTGGCGAGGGATTGAAAGCAGGCTTTAATGTGGGGTTTGGTGTCACGCGTATCGGTGTCAGACTTCCCGACAGGGGCTTGACTCCCGCCAATCCCTTGCCCCACTATCTGTGGTATCCGGCCTGGTTTTTGTCTAAACTGGCGCCATAGACGGATTTGACGCCGCCGCGCCGGCAGCTGAGGGCACACCGTGGGAATCAAACAAGTCAAAGTTGACGTCAACGAAGTGACGGTGGGCATGTATGTCTCCGGTTTGGACCGCCCGTGGACTCAGACGCCCTTCCCGCTGCAAGGCTTTTATGTCCGGGACCTGGACGAAATCAAACAACTCAAAAGCCTGTGCAAGCACGTCTATATCGACGTCATCAAAGGTCGCCCGCCGGTCTCCTCCGATTTAAAAACCCTTCACGCCGAGAGCCTTCGCAGCCGTATCAGCGCCCGCGAGAACGCCCAGACACCGGCCAATGTCAAAGTGGCCCCGCTACGCATTCAGCGCAACCAGTATCCGCCTGCTCAGCCTCTGAAAAAGGAAATAAAGCGGGCCCGCCAGCTGCATCAGAACGTGTACCACGCGGTAGGTGAGGTGTTGGATTACTTGGGCAGCAACGAGTTGCATCGGGTACCGATTGTCGAGACCAAGCGTTTGGCCAGTGATATGGTCGACAGCGTGCTGCGCAGCCCGGATGCCTTTACCTGGTTGTCCCGCGTGCAGGAGAAAGACGAATACACCTACAGCCACGCCATCCGCTGCTCGGTCTGGGCCATTCTGTTCGGCCGCCACATCGGCCTGCCCAAGCGGGACCTGGACGTGCTCGCCATGGGCGTGCTGCTCAAGGATGTGGGCAAGGTGAAGCTGGATCAGGGACTGCTTGCCAAAGCCAAGCGCACGCCCGAGGAAGAGCGCGAATTCGAAACTTTCGTGGAGAAAGGCGTCGATATCCTGCGAAAGACCCCCGGGGTGGAGCCGCGGGTGATCAGCGTGGTCAAAACCCACTGTGAACGCCTCAACGGCAGTGGCTACCCGTTGCATCTGCAGGGAGACAAGATACCGTTGCTGGGGAAGGTCGCGGGTATTGTCACCTTCTATGACAACACCACCAACCCGCGCGGTGCGCGCCAACCAATCGCCCCCTCCAAAGCCGTCAGTAAATTGTATGAGCTGCGTAACACCCAATTCCAGGAGGAACTGGTGGTGGAGTTCATTCGCGCTATTGGCCTGTACCCCACCGGCACCTTGGTGGAGCTGAGCACCGGTGAGGTGGGCGTCGTCGTCGAACAGAACTTTGAACGCCGCTTGAAACCAAAAGTGATGCTGGTGCTGGATGCCACCAAGTCACCCTTGCGCTCGCCCCAGCTGCTGGATCTGGCGGAGGATGAGAAGCGCAAACAGGCTCAGATTGACTCCGGCAAGAAGACGGCCGGTGAGGTGGAAAAAATCGAAATCGCCCGCGACCTGGAGCCCGGTACCCTGGACGTTGATATTATTGCCGTGCGCGACAACTACATCATGAAAAAGGAGAAGTCCGGGCTGATGGCGCTATTGGAAAAGTTTCAGCCTTAAGGTTTTTGATGATCGGTGGTGCTCTGCCGGACGCCCAGCTTCTGCCCCATCCACGTAGGGGAGCCGGCCTGAAAGGCGCTCTCCCAGTTCACCTTGTTTCTGCCGAACAACACGATTGCCGTGGAACCCAGCTTGAAGCGGCCCATTTCTTCGCCTTTGTTGAGGGTAATGGGCGACTTCGGACGGAAATCCAGCGTCTGCACCTTCCGGCGGATGGGTGCGACCTCTCCCCCCCACACGGTTTCAATGCCGGCCACAATCATGGCACCCACCAGAACCACGGCCATGGGCCCGAGGTCAGTATCGAAAATCGTCACTAACCGTTCGTTGCGCGAAAACAGCCTCGGCACCTGGCGGGCGGTGGCGTTATTGACGGAAAACAGCTCCCCGGGAACGGCCACGGTAGTGCGCAGCTGGCCTTCATAGGGCATGTGCACACGGTGATAATCCTTGGGCGAAAGGTAAATGGTGGCGAAGTGACCCTGGTCGAATTCCGCCGCCAGGGCTTCGCTGCCGCCGAGCAATTCCCGAGTGGTGTACATCTGGCCCTTGGCCTGGAAAATACGACCCTCTTCGATACGGCCCAGTTGGCTTACGGAACCGTCGGCGGGACAGACAATCGAACCTTCCGTGGTATCGATCGGACGGGCGTCGGGTTTCAGTGCCCGGGTGAAAAACTCGTTGAAGCAGCGGTAGGCCCTCGGGTTCTCCTCCAGGGCTTCGCTCATATCAACGCCGTAGCGCTCGATAAACCATTCGATAAACCGGTTCTTGATCCACTCAGTGCGCTGGTTGGCCAGCCAGCCCGCCGCTCGGGAGAGGGAGTGTTGCGGGGTGATATACTGAAGGGCGGCAAATAACTTTTCGTTCATGGCGTCGTGGATCACTCGTTGGGTTTCAGTGGCGCCATCTTAGCAAATATCCTGGAGTTCGTCGGCGAGTCACCATGGAGTCAGTGAAGGTTTTTTTGGAAGTCCTGGGCGGCCTCGGTCTGTTCCTGCTTGGGATGACGTTGATGACCGAGGGGTTGCGCGCTATGGCCGGAGATGCCATTCGCCAGGGTCTGATGCGTTTTACCCGGAGCCCCGTGAGCGGCGTGATGACCGGCTTGGTCAGCACCGCCGTGCTGCAGTCTTCCACCGCCACCATTGTCGCCACGGTCGGGTTTGTGGGGGCCGGTCTGCTGGAGTTCTCCCAAGCCCTGGGCATTATATTCGGCTCGGCATTAGGCACGACCTTTACCGGCTGGCTGGTGGCGCTGATCGGTTTCAAGCTTGAGCTGTCGCTGTTTGCAGCCCTGTTTGTCTTTGTCGGGGCGCTGTTCAAGCTTTTTGCCCGCCGCTCGCTCGGGGGCCTGGGCTTCGCGCTGGCGGGGTTTGGCCTTATTTTCATCGGCATCGATGGAATGCAAAACGGACTGGAAGGGCTGCAGGATGATGTGAATTTCAGCCAGTTTCCCGCAGACAATCTGTGGGGCAAATTCAAGCTGGTGTTGCTCGGGGTATTGTTTACCGTCATTACCCAGTCCTCGACCGCCGGTGTGGTGGCAACGCTGGCAGCGTTGCACACCGATACGGTAGCGTTTGAGCAGGCCGCCTCGCTGGTGGTGGGAATGAACATCGGCACCAGTTTCACCGCTGCTGCGGCCACCATCGGGGGTAACGTGGCCGTGCGGCGCACCGGCTTTTCCCAGGTGGTGTACAACACCAGCGTCAGCGCGCTTGCGCTGTTTCTCGTGGCGCCCTACGTCACTCTCTGGCAGAGTTTCGCGGCGGACGCTTTTGAGCGCCATGAGGAATTCGCGCTGGTGGGCTTTCACACCGGGTTCAATCTGCTGGGCGTGCTCTTGGTATTGCCCTTCGCCCGTCAATTCTCCCGGCTGATTGAGCGGTTGTTCCCGGAGAAGACCTTTGGCTACCAACAGATTCTGGATCGCGGTCTGCTCAAGTATCCGGAATTGGCGCTAACGGCGGTACAGAAGGTGTTGAACACTCAGCTTGAACGGGCCGCTCAGCAACTGGGTTATGTCCTGGGGGAGACCAAGCGTTCGGCTCCCCTGGTGGATATGGCCCAGGAACTGGTTGATATTCAACAGTACCTCGACGCCATCCATGTGGACCAGGCCAGCGGTGTGCAATGGGAACGCCTGTTGGCGGCGATTCACATTGTGGAGCACCTGCAGCGTCTGCAGGAGCGTTGTGAGAACAAAAGTGTGGCCATGGCGTTGCGCAATGGGGATGACCTGCCCGAGGGCCGTGAATGCCTCAAGCGTCTGGTGCATTTGCTCTCTGGAAAACACCCCATGGAGAGTGAAGAAGTGAAACAAACCCTCGCGCAAATGACGCAAATCGAGCAAACTAGCCGTCAGGACACCATGAAAGATATCGCCCAGGGTCGTCTTGAATTGAAACAGGGTGTAGCGCGTATGGAGGTGGCTCGCTGGTTGCAGCGGGTGGCGGTTCATATCAGCCGTATTGATCTGCATCGTCGAGAACTCAACTACCAGCAATAATTGTTATGACCTCTTCCCCGGCGCACGCTGAACTCCCCCTTACTCCCGCCCGCTCCAGTGACCTGGATAGTCTCGTGGCGCTTGAGCACCGTTGCTTTGCCAATGACCGGCTCAGTCGCCGCAGCTTCCGCCGCTGGTTGGACAGTGATCACTGTGTGTTCATGGTCGCTCGGGATGGTGACAGCCTCGCGGGCTATATCCTGGTGTTGTTTAATCGCGGGACCCGGCTGGCCCGCATGTATTCCCTGGCCGTGAACCCGGACTACCGCGGGCGGGGGTTGGCTCGCCGTCTGATTCTGGCCGGTGAGGAAGGGGCGCGGGACAGTGGCCGCTTCTACATGCGCCTGGAAGTCAGCAGTGAGAACCGTGGCGCGATTACGCTCTACGAGAACCTGGGTTACAAGCAGTTCGGTCTCTACCAGGATTACTACGAAGACCACACCGACGCTCTGCGCTACCAGAAGCGTATTCGGGTGGTCAGCGACACCGCGTATCATCGGGCCATTCCCTGGTTGGCCCAAAGCACCCGGTTTACCTGCGGTCCGGCGTCGCTGATGATGGCCATGGCGGCGCTGCAACCAGACTATGAGCCCTCCACCACCGAGGAGCTGCGCCTCTGGCGTGAGTCCACCACCATTTTCATGACCTCTGGCCACGGCGGTTGCCACCCCATGGGGCTGGCCCTGGCGGCGGATGACCGGGGCTTTCGTCCCGAGGTGTGGGTCAATCAGGAAGGCGCGCTGTTTCTCGATGGCGTGCGCGATGAGACCAAAAAACCGGTCATGACACTCGTTCATGAGGATTACCGGGTGGCCCTGGAGGCCAGGGGCATTGCTGTGCATTATCGGGAAGTTCGCCAGAACGACCTGATTGCGGCATTCGACCGGGGAGATTTGCCGCTGATCTTGATCAGCACCTACCGCATGGATCGCAAGAAGGCCCCTCACTGGGTGGTGATGAGTGGGTATGATGAGGAGTGTATCTACGTCCACGATCCCGATCCGGACAGCCAGGGACAGACCGCGCTCGATTGTCAGTACTTACCCTTGGCCCGGGCCGACTTTGAGAAAATGACCAGCTTTGGTCGCAGCCGCCTGCGCACCGCTGTCATTCTCTCCAAGCTCAAATAAAGCCAGCTCTAGAAGATGAGGTCCACCGTGCAGTACCGGATTAAACGCTCCGCCCGCCGCCGAACCGTGAGCCTGGAAATCCGGGACGCGCAGCTGCTGGTCCGCGCCCCAGTAGGGGTTTCAGAGCGGGATCTGGAGCGTTTTGTGCGGCAGAAATCCCTCTGGATCGACCGCAAGATCAGCGCTCAGCGGGCGCTGCTGGCGAGAGTTCCCGAGTATCGTTATGTCTCCGGCACCTGTTTGCCCTTTATGGGGGAGGAGCTGACATTGGCGGTGGCTGAAGGGGCCGCAGGGCGAGTCGAGCGGCTCGGTTCAGTATTATCCGTGGCCACCTCCCGGCGCAGTCGTCGACCGGCGGAGGAGCAGGCGCGCGCCCTCGTGGAGGGCTGGTATCGGGCCCAGTCACGCGAGCGTCTGACCGAGAAGACTCGGGCGTTGAGCCGCCGTATGGGGCTTGAGTGCACCGCAGTGACCATACGGCGCACCAAGAGCAAATGGGGCCACTGCACCAGCCGAGGCGAGATTCAATACAACTGGCAGATTCTGCTGGCTCCGGAGCCGGTTGTAGACTATCTTGTCGCTCACGAAGTCTGTCACCTGCGTCATCACAACCACAGCCGGGCCTTCTGGCATCTCGTGGAGCAGGTATGCCCGGACTACCGCCGGCAGCGGGATTGGCTCAAGGCCAATGGCCGCTGCCTGGTGCTGTAAATTCGCAAAAAATGACACTCCAAAGAGAACTCCTCCATGACTCCATTAAGCGAAGACCCCGCTGAAAACTTTGACCGCTTTATCGTCGAGGCGATGGAGAACGGTTGCGTCTTTGGCCTGGAAGGGCCCGAAGGCTGGGCCCTGTGTCCCTCCGACAAATACGAGAGCAGTGATGTCATGCCCCTGTGGTCGGCGCTCGAGTTGGCGCAGGTGCACTGCCGCGAGGAATGGGCGGATTACCAACCGGTGGCGATCGAGCTCGAAGAGCTGCTCGATGAGTGGCTGCCGGGAATGCACGACGATGAGCTGCTGGTGGGGGTGAACTGGGACTCCGCCCTTGAGGGTGAGGAATACGAACCCTTGGATCTGTTGGAAGAGTTCGAGCAGGAGCTGGAGTAGCCGCTCAGCCGCACAGGAGGCGTTTATGCGCGGGGAAAGCTCGCCATGACCTTCTGGTCCCGCCGTCGGCGCCAACGCTCTACCCACTTGCCGCCCCACACCCAATTGCCGTAACGCGCCAGCCCGTAGAGGTTGCTGGTGGTAATCAGCGAAAGGACGCGCGCGTGGGGTTTGAAGCTTCGCATAGACTCCTGGGTGAGCGTGCGGGCCAGGTTGGCCGCCAGTACCGGTGCCTGGCGCAGCGCCAGGGTGGCGGCACAGCCGTTGCTGGCAGCGCCCGTAACCGAGGCCAGGGCGCCCGCGGCGAACACCCAGGGGTAATTGACCGACTGCAGATGGGGGTTGACCTGAATCAGCCCGCGATCATTGAGCGTCAAGCCGGAGTCTTTGACCCAGGGCCCGGGCCTGCCCGAGACGCAAGAGACCACTTCATCCATTGGCAAGTGCTGGTGACGTTCGGTCTGTATCCGGTGGGCTTCGATGCGATTGACCTGAAAGAGCGGATGCTCGCGAATTTCGTGTTGTTGGAGCAGTTGCGCGGTACGCAATTGGGCCGCGAGCGGAAACTCGGGCAGCAGCTTCCCGCCGGCATGGATCAGGTGCACGGTAACCGGTGCCTTGATGAGTTCGTCCCGCTTGACGCGTTCCCGTATGGCGAGCGCCACTTCCACTCCGTCCACATTTCCGCCAATCACCCCGAGGTGGGCGGGGTCGTTGCGCTCGCGCCCGCGCAGCCGTTCCAGGGTTTCCTGCCACTGGGGCAGGAACCGGCTGATGGGACGGATGCTCATCCCGTGCTCTTCCAACCCCGGTATGGGCACGCCGGGTTGCAGGCCGGTATTGAGCGATAACAGGTCGAAGGCGAGGGTTTCGCCACTGTCGAGTTGAATTTCGCGCTGTTCGGGGTCGAGCCGCTCAATGCGGCCGAAGGTCAATTCTGTGTCGGTGGCCCGGCAGAGCTGGCCGAGGTCGATGTGGCAGTCGCGAAAGCGGTAGTGCCCGGCGATCAGGCCGGGGAGCATGCTGGAGTAGGGCACGAAGCGTTCGGGTGAGACGAGCACGACGCGAACGTCGCCAGGCAGCAGGCGACGGGCGTTTGCCAGGTAGAGGGCATGCGTCAGGCCGCCACCGGCCAGAAGCAGTGTTCGCATAGGATCGACGCTCGTGTAAAAGCGGTGAGCATAGCGAACAGTGACGCCAGCGTCTATGACTGACGGTTATTCTGACAGTCCGCCGCTGCTGACGATGTCTTCGTCGACGAAGCCGAATAGGTAGTTGTGGAGTATGTCGACCTGGTGCAGGTGGACGTAGGTTTCGAGTTGTTCGACGGTGGCAAACGGGGGGCTGATGGCGGCGGTGGGGGTGAGCCGGTAGTCTTTGGTGACGAGCACGAAGGATTTGTTGGCGGTGGGTACGGGGGTTTTGTGCAACAATTGCAGGACGCGGAAGTCGAAGTCCATGCACAGTCGCATCAGGTTGGGGTAGTTGGTTTCCTGGCGGTCGATGAAACGAATTTCCCGGCTGCCCATGAGTTCGTCAGCGCTGAGCGGGTGTTTGGGCATAGACTACCTCTGTTGATATTTCTGTGCCCGGCCAAACCCCGGCCGGGCCAAGGCGGGATTAGACCACAGCGCGGGTTATAGTCATGTGACCGGTCTCACAAAAGCTTTAGGGGCCGTCACGGTATTCCACCCGCTGGTGTAATCTGGCTGAAAAGGGTTGGTTGGACCGACATTTATTGGACTGAATAGGAGCGTTATTCGCATGTGGCATCAGCTTGTTTCCGCAACAAGAAGTATCGTAGAGGCGTGTCGCCCGGCCCTGTGTGAGGCAGACCGTTCCAAGACACGCCATAAATACATCCCTGTAGGCTCGCAACCGCGAATCCCGCGCTCTACGGTCTTGAAACGGTCTGCCCCACACAGGGCCTCCGTGCTTCGAGGCGTTCTTTTGGGCGGAATGGCTCTGGTCGTCGCGGCCTGTTCGCATATTCCTCTCGGCATCGAAGAGCCTAGCGTCAAAGTGACCGGTCTTGAGCTGTTGCCGGCCCAAGGCATGGAGCAGCGTATTGCCGTACACTTGAATATCACCAACCCCAATGGGCGGGATTTGTCCGTCAGGGGGATCTCTTATAACATCGGCATCGAAAACATCGATGTCTTGAGCGG
The DNA here is from genome assembly GCF_000423345.1 of Marinimicrobium agarilyticum DSM 16975. Classification (GTDB taxonomy): domain Bacteria; phylum Pseudomonadota; class Gammaproteobacteria; order Pseudomonadales; family Cellvibrionaceae; genus Marinimicrobium; species Marinimicrobium agarilyticum. The sequence goes on along the minus strand of NZ_AUHU01000014.1, from coordinate 36,485 downwards.
GGTGACCAGCCAGGTGCCCACCCTCAAGGCCTATGAAGAGACGCCGGTGACGGTGGAAGTCTCCGCCAATCTGCTGTCCATCGCCCGACTGGTGCAACACTTCAGTCAACGGGAGGTGAGTGATCGGGTCAGTTACAACTTTGACGCCAAGCTGGACTTCAGCCAATGGTTGCCGTCCATGCGCGTCGAGGAGAAGGGCGAGATCAAGCTGCAGTATTAACGAATAACGACCAGGAATTTGCATGAACGAAGTCGTAGTATCCCCTGACGCCGAAGAGCGCATTCCTCTCAAGGAGTATACCGAGAAGGCGTATTTGGATTATTCCATGTACGTCATTCTCGATCGCGCTCTGCCCAATATCGGCGACGGGCTCAAACCCGTGCAACGGCGTATCGTGTACGCCATGAGCGAGCTCGGCCTCAAAGCCACCGCCAAATTCAAGAAGTCCGCGCGTACCGTTGGTGACGTCATCGGTAAGTTCCATCCCCATGGCGATAGCGCCGCTTATGAATCCATGGTGCTCATGGCCCAGAGTTTTTCCTACCGCTACCCGTTGGTAGATGGTCAAGGTAACTGGGGCTCGCCGGATGATCCCAAATCCTTCGCCGCCATGCGCTATACCGAATCGCGCTTGGCCCGCTACAGCGAAGTTCTGCTCGAAGAGCTGGGACAGGGCACGGTCGACTGGCAGCCAAACTTTGACGGCACCATGGACGAGCCCGCCGTACTGCCCGCTCGGGTGCCCAATGTGTTGCTCAATGGCATCACCGGCATTGCCGTGGGTATGGCCACTGACATCCCGCCCCACAATCTGCGCGAAGTGGTCAGTGCCTGTGTTCACCTGTTGGACAACCCCAAGGCCACTGTGCAGGAGTTGTGCGAGTATGTGCACGGGCCCGACATGCCCACAGAGGCGGAGCTGATTACGCCACGCGAAGATCTGATCAAAATGTACGAAACCGGCCGCGGCAGCCTGCGCATGCGCGCGGTCTGGAGCAAGGAAAGCGACACCGGCGACTTGATTGTTAACGCCTTGCCCCACCAGGTGAGCGGTTCGAAAATCCTGGAGCAAATTGCCGCCCAGATGCAGGCCAAAAAGCTACCGATGGTCACCGACCTGCGGGATGAATCCGATCACGAAAACCCCACACGGCTGGTGATTACCCCGCGCTCCAACCGCGTGGACGCCGAACAGTTGATGCAGCATCTCTTTGCCAGCACTGATCTGGAAAAAACCTACCGGGTCAACATGAACATGATTGGCATCGACGGCCGGCCCGGTGTGAAGAGCCTCGATAAGATTCTGTCCGAATGGCTCGAATTCCGCACGGTCACGACTCGTCGTCGTTTGGAATTCCGGCTCGATAAAGTTCAGAAGCGCCTGCACCTCTTGGAAGGCCTGCTGATCGCGTACCTGAACATCGATGAAGTCATTCATATCATCCGCACCGAAGACGAACCTAAAGCGGTGTTAAAGGAGCGCTTCAATCTGACCGACGTTCAGGCCGACTACATTCTGGACACCCGCTTGCGTCAGTTGGCCCGCCTGGAAGAAATGAAAATCCGGGGCGAGCAGGAATCGCTGGAAAAGGAGCGGGACCAGTTGGAGAAAACATTGGGCTCTGCGACCCGCCTGAAAACCCTGATTCGCAAAGAATTACAGCAAGTGGCAAAAGATTATGGGGATGATCGTCGCTCGCCCATCGTCCGGCGTGGCGAGGCTCAGGCGTTCAGTGAAACCGAATTGATTGGAGTCGATCCCATCACGGTAGTGGTGTCGGAAAAAGGCTGGATCCGCTCGGCCAAGGGCCACGATATCGACCCCGCCGCCCTTAACTACAAAGCCGGTGATGCCTTCAAGTTTGCCGTGCGTGGTAAAACCAACCAGAGCGTGATGCTACTCGATTCCACCGGGCGCAGTTACGCCATTGCCGCTCACAACCTGCCCTCCGCCCGAGGCCAGGGGGAACCTCTCAGCGGGCGCCTGAACCCGCCCAACGGGGCGAGTTTCGAGGGCGCTCTGATGGGGACCGACGACCAACGCATCCTGTTGGCCTCGGATGCGGGCTATGGTTTCGTCGCCAAGCTTGGCGATCTGTACAGTAAAAATCGCGCGGGTAAAACCATGCTCACCGTGCCCAAGGGCGGGCAGGTATTGTTGCCGCAACCGCTGGACAATCCGGAGCACGATCTATTGGCTGCCGTCAGCAACGAAGGTCGGCTGCTGGTCTTCCCGGTGACAGAGCTGCCGGAGCTGGCTCGTGGGAAAGGCAACAAAATCATGAACATTCCCTCGGCCCGGGTACAGAGCCGGGAAGAGTACGTGATTGCGGTGTGCGTGATTGGTGAAGGCCAGGCGTTGACCCTGCATGCTGGCAAGCGCCACCTCACACTCAAGGCCGGGGACCTGGATCACTACCGGGGCGAGCGTGGCCGGCGGGGGAACAAATTGCCGCGAGGCTTCCAGAAGGTCGATCGCGCCGAGGTGGTTTAGACGGGATATTGTGAACAATCAGGCGCAATAATAATGACAACGAGGGTTAGTGATGAGTGACAAACGGCAATTTGTGCGCACCCCATTTGCCTGCCGGATCAAGATTCAGCATGAATCGATCGGTGAGTTGATGGTGAAGACCCGGGACATTTCCGATGGGGGTGTGTTTGTCATCCTGGACCCCGACAAAGTACCACCCATCGGCTCGATCGTGACCGGTCAGGTGCAGGGCATGCCTGGCGAAGCCCCTGTGTTGGATATGGAGGTTGTGCGCGCGGAGCCCGACGGTGTCGGGTTGAAATTTCTTTCGGAAGAATGAGGTGCAGGCGATGAAACGGACATGGTTCCAGCGGAAATGGCTACTGGGTTTTTCTGCCGTGGCCGCGTCGCTGCTGGCGGCCGTGGGGCTGGTCCAGTCCCCGTCGGCGACGGCGGCGGTGGTGCTGCAATATCATCACGTAAGCGAGGACAGCCCGCCCTCCACCAGTGTGACGCCGGAGCGGTTCGAGAAGCACATGGACTATCTGGCGAACCATGACTTCACCGTGGTACCGCTGGAGCAACTGGTTTCCGCCCTAAAGGCCGGGGAGGCCTTGCCCGACAAGACCGCCGCCATCACCTTTGATGATGCCTATGAGTCGGTTTACACCCATGCGCTTCCGGTGCTGAAAAAGCGCGATTGGCCCTTTACGGTATTCGTGAACACCAACCCCCTCGATGAGAACAAACCCGGCTTCGCCTCCTGGGATCAGCTCCGCCAAATGGCCGAGCAGGGCGCGACCATTGCCAACCATTCTACCGCCCACAACCACCTCCAGCGCTTCAAGGCCGGGGAAAGTGCAAGCGAATGGCGCGAGCGCATTCGCCACGAGATCGTCAAGGCCGAGCAGCGTATTGAAGAAGAAACCGGGCAAAACCATAAAATGTTGGCCTACCCCTACGGGGAGTACAACAACAAGGTAAAGGCTCTGTTGGAAGAGTTGGGCTTCGTGGCATTCGGCCAGCAGTCGGGTCCACTCGGCCCGCACAGCGATCTGCGCGCGCTGCCGCGTTTTCCCTTTGGAGGGCCCTACGGCAGCCTGGAAGACTTCGCCACCAAAGTGAAGACACGCCCAATGCCGCTCACGGAAACCGCTCTGTATTCCGACTGGTCCCTTGAGCAGCCGCTTGATGAGGTAGTGGTGAAGGAGGGCGCGCGGCCGGTATTGGCAATGACGCTGGAGGATGCCTCACTGGCGGACCGGATCAGCTGTTTTGCCTCCGGCCAGGGCGCCATTGAAACTCGCGTGGAGGGAAACACGGTCGCCACCCGGGCTAACAAGCCACTGACCCCCGGGCGCACCCGTTACAACTGCACCGCCGGCACGGGCGAATCCGGCCGCTTCTTCTGGTTCTCCCAGCAGTGGCTGGTGACCGGTGAAAATGGCGAGTGGCAACACGAAAATTGAGGCCGATCAAACCGGGTTCAGTGCCAGTAAGCTGTAGGGTAGGTGAGCGAAGCGCCACCTACCGCAACTGGCTCAAATGGTAGGTGGCGCTTCGCTTACCTACCCTACCGTTTACCCTGCCTACGGTGACGGCTCAGGCGCTTGCGCCTCTTCCTCTTCCTCCGGCGCCAACCAAACCTCTTTGACCTGCTCCAGGTCGTTGTAGTGAATCAGCTCCTTGAGCTCCTCAATATACGCCTGCCCGCGGCTGGAGTAGCGGTGCAGGCCTTCCACCATCGCCAGCCCTGAGGGGGTCTGGTCATTTGTGCGCTGCTGCGCACGAATCTGACGCACCTCCAGGTAGGCCCGGTTGGTGTTGATGTTGCGAAAGTAGGTGGCGACGGCGTCGTTGACGGTATCGAATTTCTGCACCTCGTGGCTGGCATCCGCCGAGCGTGCGTTGGGCACCAGGCCGCAGCCCTTGCGGTAGCACCATTGCCCGAACAGATTGTTGGCTTGGCGGGCAAAGCGGGACGTCCCCCAGCCGGATTCAGCGGCGGCCTGAGCCAGAACCATTTCCCGGGGAATAATGTCGACACGACGCCGGAGCACTTCAAGTGCCTCCTTCGTTTCCGGGTAGTTGTCCTCGGTCACGCGAAAATGAATACGCAGCTTTTCCAGTTCGCGGGCCTGCTCGTCGGTCAACTTCGCGCCGCTGGCCAGGGTATCTATCATGGCCTCAACGTCAGTGCGCAGTTGCCGCAGCTGGTGATTGCGCCATTCCACCATCGGCATCAGCATGCTGAAAAAGGCGCGCTTGCGCTCGGGTATATGGTCGATCTCGACAAAATTGGGTAGCTTCTTCACGATGTCTGGCCGCGAGATGCCGGGTACCTCTTCGGCGGGCTCCAAAGGTTGAGGCAGGTGATGGGCCAGAAACAGTGCCAGGACCAGGCAACCGCCGGCAAAGGCCACTAAACCGAGTCCCAACAACCATTGGGTCACACCTTGCTTCATAGAATCTCCTTCATTCTTGCGGGCTATCTATTGAGTTACGTATGGCTACTGGGTTACGCATGGAAAGTGTGGGGGGATCAGAGGTCCAGCTCGCGGCGCAGCGCTTCCATACGTTTATGGTTCTCTTCCGCAGACAGCGGCTTTTCGGTACTTTCGGGCAGCGCGGGGGGTTGCGGCACCGGCAGTTTAGCGCCGTTCATCACCCGCTCACACAGCCGTTGGTAGTGTCGTTCGAACACGGGGAAGGCCACTCTCTCGGGGCTACTGGCAAGGAAAAACCAGTCACTGGCGAGGCCGGCGTGGTACACCGCCGGGTGACTCCAGCGCTGGGCGGCCTTCGGGCTGGGCGCGCGGCAGGCTTCCACATAGGCGCTGTGGGTGTCGGGCAGCCCGTAACTCTCTGGATCACCCTGACAGGCGCGAATCATCCGGTTGAGCGTGGGCAGAAACTCCGACTCCTCGATGACCTTGCGGGCACCTCGGCGAAGTGTCTCGGGCTCGAATTGGGTGAGGCTGTCCAACCAGAGCTTTTTGATCTGGTTGAGTACCTGGGTGTCGCTGTAGGCCTTGTAGTACTGATTGTGATAGTTGATGCGAAACAGCGCGAATGCCTCGTTCAGGGCGTCGATGTGTGCATCGGTCGCGGGTTGGCGCGCCCGCTCACCGGGCCCAGCTTCGGTCGGTGAGGTCTTGGACGAGGCTGCGATCGCGTGTTGTGCCTGCTCGACGAGAGTCTTGCTGTCTTGCATCTTGGCCTGCCTGTGCGTTGTCGGTGGTCAGTGCGTGTTGGCGCGCCCAGTGGAACTTCACATGCTGCAGGAACTTGGTGTTCCAGGAGCTGTGCACTTGGTTGCTGTCGCGCCAGTAGAGCACGAACTCCGGCACCTGCCTCTGGGCGAAGGCCAGATCGATATTGGCCAGCTTCAGGACGTCGTATACATCCCGGCTGGGCTGCCAGTCCTCGGGAATCCGACGGGGCTCGGTATCGTGCTCCAGGGCCGCATTATACCTGAGCCACTGGCGTTTGACGTGCTGGATGAACTTGCTGTTCCAGGTGCGGCCCACGTCGCCTCTTTCCTTCCAGTAAAGCACAAATTCCGGAATGGCGTCCTCAATAAAGGCCAGGCTGATATTGGCGTGCTTGACCAGCACCTCAAGGGCATCCCGGCTGGGGCGCCACTGGCTGTGCATGGCGGCCTCGTGATCCCGCCGGCTCTGGTGTTCGGTCTGGGCCTCGCGCCACTGGCGCAGCAAATGCTTCAGGAACTTGGCGCCCCAGGCGTGATGGCTCTCCCCCCGTTCGCGCCAGTAGGCGATGAACTCCGGCAGCTGCTCCCGAACGAAGTGTTCGGGAATATTGTGCTGGGCAATGTGCCGCATCAGCTCCCGGTCGGGCTGCCAACCGGGGCCGATCCGGTTGGCGCCGGTGGCCGGACCGCTCGGTCCAGGCGGGGGTGACGGTGGGGTTTGAGGCGAAGCGCCGGCCTGCTCATGGGCACCTTCGTTGAAGGCGAAGTGCAACTGGCGACTTTCACTGTAGGGCGCGGAGTCGAGCAAGATGATGCCCTTGTCTCGCAGGCTTTTGCTCACTCGCTGCAGATCAAGGTCGTTCCAGAAGGGCAGCAGGTTCTCCAGTTGCGCCCCCTCCAGCCGATGCCAGTGATGCCCCTGCCGGTACTGACCGGGCAGGTAATGCGCGACGTCGTTCAGGGCGCTGAGCAGAATCGCCTCCTCCAGGCCAATGGTGGCAGCCAGGGAGGGCGAAAACAGGAGGGGTTTTTCTGAAATCAGGGATGACGTCATGGGCGCTACTTTAGCACTGTTTGTGGCCGGGGTGCATTGGGCTGTTATTATAGCGCTTTTGCGTCTGGGAAGGCCGGAGGTCATTTTGCCGAAGAACAAGTCCAAGCCACGTTTTACCGCTCGAAACTCGGATCGTCACGATCTGTATCAGCGCAGTGTTCAGGCGCCGGAATTCGAAGTGGAGTTCTTTGACAAGACCTTCAAAAAGCTGCGCAAACGCCGCCCGTTCTCGATGCGGGAGGATTTCTGCGGTACGGCGTTGCTGTGTGGTGAATGGGTCGACAGCCACAAAAAGCGAACGGCGCTGGGAGTCGATATCGACCCCGATGTGCTTCAGTGGGGCATCGACAACAACCTGGCCCCGTTGGACGAGCCGGGCAACCGGGTTCGCCTGGCGCAGCGCGATGTGCGGACCGTCACCCGGGAAAAGTTTGACCTGGTGAACGCCATGAACTTCAGTTACTGGATTTTTCAGGAGCGCAAGGAAATGCTGCGCTACTTCAAGGCGGTGCGCAAATCGCTGGTGAAAGACGGTGTTTTCTTTCTGGACATGTACGGCGGCTGGGAATCCCAGGAGGTAATGGAAGAGGCCCGTAAAATTGACGGTGGTTTTACCTACGTCTGGGATCAGCACAGCTTCGACCCGATGACCAATGAAGCAGTGAATTACATCCACTTTCGTTTCAAAGACGGCAGCGAAATGAAACGGGCCTTCAAGTACGTGTGGCGCGTCTGGGCCCTGGTGGAAATCCGGGAGCTGTTGGAGGAGGCGGGTTTCAAGAAATTGCACATTTATTGGGACGTGGCCGACGGCAGCTTTCGCGAACGCAAGAAAATGGACAACCAGCCGGGGTGGTTGGCGTACATCGCGGCTCTGGTCTGATGGATGGGGCCCGGCGGATGCGCTTCGCTTATGCCGCCCTACGTCGGACCTGTAGGGCGGCATCAGCGAAGCGCATCCGCCGACTCCCAAGCGCCGTACTACCGCAAGCTGCGATATTCCCGATTGCTGTCCGTCTTGCTGTACACAATCTGCCACAATTGCCCTTCGCGCGAACGGAAATAGGCCGCGCAACTGAGCAGGTAATACTGCCACATCCTGTAGAAATTGCCTTGACCGTACTCCCCTTCGAGCTCCGGCCAAGCCTTTTCAAAGTTTTCCCACCAGGCCATCAGCGTCCGGTCATAATCCGGGCCGAAGTTGTGCCAGTCTTCCAGGCGGAGCAACCCGAGGCTGCTGTCGTTGATCAGGCGGCGACAGGGGATTTCCCCATTGGGGAAAATATACTTCTCGATAAAGGGGTCAACGCCGTTCTGCTCCCGGTCGGTGCCAATGGTGTGCAAAAGGAACAGGCCGTCGTCGGCCAGCAACCGGCTGGCGGCCTCGAAATAGGTACGGTAATTCTTGTGGCCCACGTGCTCGAACATGCCCACGGAGACGATGCGGTCGAACTGTCCTTCCAAAGCGCGATAGTCGACCAGTTTAATCTCCACGGGAAGCCCTTTGCAGTGGTCCTGGGCGAGCTTTTGCTGCTCTTTGGAAATGGTAATGCCGGTAACGTGAGCCCCGTAGTGGCGGGCGGCAAACTCTGCCAGGCCGCCCCAGCCGCAGCCGATGTCCAGGAGCGTCATGCCCGGTTCGAGCTTGAGTTTGCGACAGATCAAATCCAGCTTCTGATATTGGGCCTCTTCAAGGTTACTGGCGTTGGCCCAGTAGCCGCAGCTGTAAATCATGCGTGAGTCGAGCATGCGTCGGTACAGATCGTTACCGATGTCGTAGTGCACCTCGCCAACTTTGAAGGCCCGGTTGGGGTCTTGTTTATTGATGACGGCGGCACTGAGGTAGGCTTTCAGCAGCTCAAGGGTGCCGAACTTACGTAGTTTCCTTTCAAGATGAGCCTGCAGGACGCGGGTCATCATTTCGTCAATGCGTTCGCAGTCCCAAAGCCCGTCCATATAGGCCTCGGCAAATGCCAGCGGCGCTCCTGAGGAGAGGGCTCGAGACAAGAATGAGGGGTCGTAAACGCGTATGTCCCAGGGGCGGTCGCCATTAATCCGGATATCGGCCTCGGCGGCTAGCTTGATAAAAAAATCCTCGGCGGCAGTGCGCTTGTGAGGCACCTTTTCCGCTCGTTCGGCTGCTACTGTGTTGTTCGCCATAATCCATCATACTCCTGTGGGTGAGGGTACAGGGTGGCGGCACTGCGCTGATCCGCTGGTACTGCAGTCTCACCGCCACAGTCGGTCAGGCCCTTTTTAGAACCTAAAAGCTTCGGGCGGTGTAATCCAATAGATAAAAGTAATTATGGTAATTGTCAACTGAAATAGTGGTTTCAGTTGGCATCCAGGGCCGGGTAATTCACCTCCGGCAGCTGTTCCACAGCGGGCCGGGCGAGCAAGTAGCCTTGAAAGAACCGGATGCCGATGCCACGCAGTGCGGCCAGTTCGCCCACCGTCTCTACGCCTTCGGCGATCACCTTGATGCCGAACTCGTCGCAGGTATTACAGACCCCCCGCACAATGGACTGACGGATTTTGTTGCTGTCGATGTTCCGGATCAAGGCCATATCCAGCTTGATGATTCCCGGCTGGAAGTCCGCCAACAGGTTCAGGCCCGCATGTCCAGCGCCAAAATCGTCAATGGCGGTGGTGAAGCCCTGAGCATGATATTCTTTGAATATTCGCTCAAGATGACCCGCATCGCCCACGGGCTCGGATTCATTGACTTCAAAAATGATGCGATCACAGGGAAATTGATATCGCTCGGCGGCGTCCAGGGTCGCCTTGATACAGCTCTTGGGCTCGTACACGGCATTCGGCAGGAAGTTGATGCTCAAACCGCAACGGATATTAAGCCTCGCCGCGAGCTCAATCGCCTTGACCCGACAGGCCTGGTCGAACTGATAGCGGTTGTCGTCGGTAACTTGGTTGAGAATGTCGTAGGCACCTTCTCCGTTGACGCCCCGGACCAACGCTTCATAGGCAAAAACCTCGCGCGTTCCGATATCGACAATCGGCTGAAATGCCATGGTGAAATCAAATGGTAACGACGGCAGGTCCCTGCAGCGGCTGCAGCCGCTGGCCGTCTGTGGTTCAGAATCTGACATGAAATCTAGCCCTTGCTTGCGTTCGGAGGCGCTCTTTGGGCCTCTCTTTTGTTCAGTCGGTCCCGGTCTCAGTAGAGGCAGGTGCCCCTTAGTATAGCCAAACTCAACGGCGGGCGCGCCAGCCCAACCGACAAAAAGTGTAAAAATGCGCCAATAGCACTATTATATTAGGCTCAGACTATCAGGGCTATGTTTTAAATTAAGTTTTATAAATGAATGGGAATCATTATTATCAGCGGTATGGGGTAAGTCTCTGATTTACCCGTCCGTTTAACGATCCCGAAGAGGTGACCACCATGAGAAAGACAGCGACGTTTGCTGTGCTCCACTTCAGTGTAGCGTTTTGTGTCGCCTACGTACTGACCGGTAGCTGGGTCGTAGGGGGCGCAGTGGCCCTGATAGAGCCGGCGATCAATACGGTGGCGTTCCATTTCCACGAGCTGGTGTGGAAACGTCTGGAAAATAGATCCAAAATAGTGCCGGGCGCTGCTTAGCTGACAATTTTGAAGCCAGTCCGGGCGTGTCCCGGTGCTTGGTCAAAGGTCGTCCAGCGTCAGCCAGTAGTCGTCCCTCTCCAGCGGTGTTTCCTCGCTCAGGGACGGGTTTTCAAGCGGAAAGGGCTGGCGGTTTTTCAGGTTGGAACGGGTCAGTGCGTCTTCAATCATATCGGTACCGTAAAAGTACTCGTCGAAGCGGCCTGAAGCCAATGCCTGATCCAGTCCCTCTTGAATGGCTTGCGCCAATTCCGGCTTGTCGCGACTGACGAACAGGTAGAAAGGCAGTTTGTATACCAGCACCAGATTTTCCTCTACCGTCAAGGGTAGGTCCGGGTGGGCTTCCAGCTCTGTCCAGGGCTCCAGCACGCCGCGGGGGAAGGCGTCGAAGCGGCCCCCTTCGACCATGTAAAACAGGTTGTCGTACTTACTGGTGGTGATCACTTCCAAGCCGTTGCTTTCCAAAACCTTGATGTCCGGCCACCCGGCGCCCTGCCCAAATGTCAGTTGCTTGAGGTCCTCAAAGCTCTCGACTTGGTCGAAGCGGGCCTGTCGTTCGGGGTTGATGATAAATATCCGGTATCCGAGCAGCCCTTTGAGTAGCGGGAAGCGGATGGGCAACAACCGCTCTTCGACCTCCCGGTTCGAGGACAGCCACATGACATCCATCTGGTCCGTTTCCAGGCGCTCGATTGCACGCGTCTGCGTAATGGGGTCGTCGGCCACCTCCACTTGATAGTCGCCCTCCATGTATTCCAGGGCAACTCTCAGCGCGCCCACGGCGTAGGCATCCAGTGGGTGGTCTGTCTGGTTGACCCGCAGAACGGTCTGGGCTGAGGCGCAGAGCCCGGTGCCGCCGAGTAGCAGTGTCAGGGTAACGGCCGACAGGGCTTTCAGGCCGGGTGCCGGAACGCGTTTACAAACCGAAAAGAGCGACAACATGGCTGACAACCTCAGATCTTGAATTTGTGCATCCGCTCCTGCAGCTCGTTGTTCTCCTGAAGCAGTTCGGAAGAGCTGGAGCGCATGGTGTGAGCGTGGTCCGATACTTTTTCGGACAGTGAGGACAGGGCGGTAATGAATTGGTTGACCTCGTTGGCCACGGAGCTTTGCTCCTCCGCGGCGGTCGCCACCTGGTGGTTCATGTCATTGATGGTGGTGACGTGCCCTTGGATGCTATCGAGAACGGCTTCCACCCGCTTTCCGGTTGCCACTGTTTCTTCGGCCCAGCGGGTATTTTCGGCCATGGCATCGTGGGCTTGATCAGCGTCGGACTGCAGTTGTCCCACGATCTCTTCAATCTCCTCGGTGGAGGATTGTGTGCGCTGTGCCAGCGTTCGCACTTCATCGGCCACCACGGCAAAGCCCCGACCCTGCTCCCCCGCGCGCGCGGCCTCAATGGCGGCATTCAGGGCCAGCAGGTTGGTCTGCTCGGCAATGGCCCGGATCACTTCAACGACTTTGCCGATGTTCTGGCTGCTGGCCTTGAGCGAATCAATTTTGTGGGCGGTGGCCTCAATCTGCGTGGTTAGCCGTTGAATGTTGGCCTGCGAGGTGCGCACCACCTGAGAGCCCTCCTCGGAGGCTTTCTGGGTGTCGCGGGTCCGTTCGGCGGTCTCACCGGAGGAACGGGCGACCTGCTCGGCGGAGGCGGCCAGTTGGTTGAGGGCGGCTGAAGCCTGTTCCAGTTCTCGCAACTGTTGTTCGCTAGAGTGGGCGGTATCGTCAGAGGCGCCGCTCATTTGCCGAACATGCCCGTCAAAGGTATGGGTGAGCTCAACCACGCCACCGATAATGGACGCGATCTGTTCGATCACTCGGTTGTAATTGTGTGCCAAGTGAGCGATCTCATCCCCGCTGTCGGTGGGTAGGCGACGGGTCAGATCTCCACCGCCCTGGGCGATGGCCGCCAGATTGTCGGAAATCAGGTTCAGGGGCCGAACGATAATGCGCCGGGTTAGTATCGCGAGGGTAACCAACACGGCCAGTATCAGGGCGATCACAATGGCCAAACCCATGGTGACCTGGTTGGAGAGAACCGTCTGCATTTGCGCGGAGGAAAACACCACATCGTATCGGCCGATCACATCGCCGTCCCGCACGATCTCCAGGCCGGTGCGACGCAACCGCTCGGCATCTCCGCTTCCGGGGTTGCCGGCTTCCGCCAACGCCTTGCCGCGGTGATCGGTGACCACCAGCCGTTCGATCAGCGCGGTATTGACCAGAGACTGGGCAATGGCTTCGATTTGCTGGAAGTCGTAGGCAAACGCGGGTTCAAGCAAGGAAGAGTGGATCAGCTCGATGTTGCTCTGCACCTCCTGCTCAAACGTGGCCTGCTGTTGAGCCGAGATGGTGTAATAGCTGACGGCCATGATCAGAGCGGCAACGGTGAGCATCAGGGCCGTCATGGCGACCATGAGTTTGGTGGACAGTGAACGTAACATTCAGGCAACCCCAAGCGGACTATGTAGCTTATAGTGATTTTCACTATTTATAGCATATGGGCGCCAAAAGTACAGCGGCGATACTTTGACGCTCAATGAATGGAGTTTATTGCCTGGCTAGTCTTCGGCCTCTTCACGCCGCCGGTCTCGCCGGTAGACGAGGCGCCCGAAGAATACCCCGACTTCAAACAGCAGCCACATGGGCACCGCGAGCAGGGTTTGAGAGATGATGTCCGGTGGCGTCAGGATCATGCCCAGCACAAAGCAGCCCACCACTACATAGGGTCGTTTTTGGGCAATGCCATCGGGGGTAATAATGCCGGCGTGGATCATCAGGATGGTGGCGATCGGGATTTCAAAGGCCACGCCAAACGCAAAAAACAACTTGAGAACGAAATCCAGGTAACTGGAAATATCGGTCATCACCGCGACGTCTTCCGGGCCGACACTGGTAAAAAAGCCGAAAATGAGCGGGAAAACGACAAAGTACGCAAACGCCATACCACCGTAGAACAGCACCACGCTGGAGGCCAGTAGAGGCACCGCCAGCTGTTTCTCATGCTTGTAGAGGCCGGGGGCGATAAAGGCCCAGATCTGGTGGAGGATAAACGGCGCTGACAGCAGCACCGCCACAAACAGCGTCAGCTTGAACGGCGCCAGAAACGGGGAGGTGACATCAGTGGCGATCATGCCGGTGCTTTCCGGCAGGAATTTCTGCAACGGCGCTGCCGTCATGCTGTAAATGTCGTTGGCAAAGTAGAACAGACCGGCAAAAATCACCAGCACAATCACCACGATGCGCAGCAGTCGGTTGCGCAGTTCAATCAGATGCTGGACCAGCGGTAGTTCTTTGTCAGTCGAGGTTACGGTCATGCTCGGGCTCAGGAAGACGGATGGCGCGGTTTGTCGGTGTCGGGTTCGTCCGGCTCGGCGGTGTCTGTTTCGGGGGCCTGCGCCGGCTCGGCGGCGGTGTTGGCTTCACCACTTTGGGTATCCCGCGTGTGGGCCGAGGATTCAGCGGTATCTTTTGAGCGGTCCTGCTCCTCGCTGTGGGCGTGATCGGGCAGCTCGGGCTCTTCCCGGTACTGCCGCTTGGGCTTGTTCATCCCGCCTTCATTGACCGCGTCCTCCACCTGCATTCGGGTGGCTTCCAGGCTGCGCATGACTTCCTCATTGTGCAGTTGGCGTCGGATGTCGTCAGCGCCCAGCTGCCGCTCCAGCTCGCTACGGGTGTCGCGCAGGCTGCGTTTTAGTCGGCCAATCCACAAGCCTACGGCGCGAGCGGCTTCGGGGAGGCGTTCGGGGCCTATCACCACCAGACCGACGATGGCGATGATCAGCAGCTCAAAGAAGCCGATATCAAACACTCAGGCGTCCTTCATCAACAGCAGTCATAAGGGAATCAATGCCGGGTTTTATCGTCGGCGGAGGCTTTTTCCGATTGCTTCTCGGTGCCTTCGGTCTTGTCTTCGACGTTGCGCTTGGCGTTGCTGTCTTCGCCGTCGTCCGACTCGGTCGAGGCTTCCGCGTCGTCATCTTTCACGGATTTCTTGAAGCCCTTGATTGCCTTGCCCAGGTCGGTGCCGATGCTGCTCAGGCGTTTGGTACCAAACAGCAGCACCACAATGGCGAGAATGATCAGTAATTGCCAGATGCCAATACCACCAAATCCCATAACCTTTTCCTCTACTTATCAGTGTGGGCCCGCGCGGCTTTTTCAGCGTGGCCGGATAAATCAAAGCGCCGAGCCAGCTCAAGGAGCACGGCGTCTGCATTCTCGCCCAAATGCGACAACATGACCAGACTGTGGAACCAAAGATCGGCGGTTTCCGCAATCAGATGCTCACGGTCGCCTCCGGCCTCGGCATCCTTGGCCGCCAATATGGTTTCGGTGCACTCCTCGCCCACCTTTTCCAGAATCTTGTTCAGGCCCTTGGCGTGCAGGCTCGCCACATAGGAGGAGGTGGGGTCGGCCGCCTGTTTGCGGGCCTCCAATACCTGGGTCAACTCCGCCAGGACGTTTTTGGTCTGTATCGCTGTGTTCACTGGTCGCATCAAGCCTTTCTGTCAGGGTGCGTTTGTGGGTCAGTAAATGTCTTTCGGGTCTTTCAATACCGGGTCCACGGTCTGCCACTGGCCATCGTGCAGCTCACGGAAAAAACAGGACTCCCGGCCGGTGTGACAGGCAATGCCGCCGAGCTGTTTCACTTTGAAGACGATGGCATCGCCGTCGCAGTCCAGATAAATGCCTTTCAGCTCCTGCACATGCCCGGAACTTTCGCCCTTTCGCCACAACTGCTGGCGCGAGCGGGACCAGTACACCGCACGGCCTTCGCGGGCACTCAATGCCAGCGCCTCGCGGTTCACCCACGCCATCATCAGTATTCGTCCGGTATCGGCATCCTGGGCAATCGCGGGGGCGAGGCCGTCCGCGGTCCATTCTACCTGTTCGAGCGATTCTTCGGTGATATTTGGTGAGCTGTTTTCGGACATGCGTGGCCTTGCTGTGTGCTGAGTGGGAGCCGAAGTGTAGCAGGCCAGCACAGATGGCGTCACGACTCGCCCAAACGAATGCCTCCGGGCCTTTCAGTCGCAGAGCTCCGGGGCACAGGAAGGGGCCGTCCCTGGCTCCGGCGGGAGTTAGGCCGCTGTCCAGCGATCCTGAGCATACCGATGAATGTCTCCGTCCTGGTCATTCAACTGGAAGATGTATAGCCAGCCATTGTTCACCAGCGACCGGAGGGTGTCGTGACGCTGGATGACCGACTCGATCGCCTCTTGTGGCGCCGCCAGATAGACGCTCAGGCGCAAGGGTTCGTGCATCCAGCGCTCTCCGTTGTGCAGCGACTGCAGGGGCAGCCCGATACGCAGATCGCCGCCGTTGCCTTCAAACACGCCGATGTGGCCTCCCACCACATTGTGCAGCACCTTATTGCCGCTGCCGAACTTGCGGTTATCCAGAGTCGAGCTGTTGTACTGCATGTTGATCCAGTGTGTCACCACCATGGGGGCGGTCATGATCAACTCCAGACGCTGGAAATCGCGGTCGGTGCGCCAGTCGTAATCGTGCAGGAAGCTCCTCCCCTCCAGGTCGAGGGGCGCGGTGACTGAACGCGGCGCGACGATAAAACTGGCGTTGTTGGCCAGGCCCCACTCCGGGCGGGTTTGGGACCAGTCCGCGCCTCGCCGCTCGAGCCTATCGGAGAGCGTCGCATCGTCCGGTGCCAGCCCTTGGGACACTGCCCGTGCGCGCCGCGCCTGGTTGCTGGCCTGTTCAAGCCACTGTTGTTGGGTTTGGGGGAGCCCCTCGCGGTCTTCCAGAAGCTCGATCCGGTCCGTGATGGTGTGGTGCAACGCTGGCACAAAACGGCTCTGTGCTGGAATTTCAATGCCGGCCTCGGCCAGTGCGCTCCGAATGGCGGGGTCGTTGAGTAGCTGGGCGAGGGCCCGCACCGACACCTCCCCGGATTGACCGCCGCAGGCCCCACACTCCAGACCGGCCGCGTGGGGGTTGTTGCTGCTGTGGCTGCCATGTCCGACTAACAGAATCCGCGGTGCGAACCGCTCGGTCAGCCCCATGGCGCTCAATACGGTATGGGCAATCTCAGCCTTGTCCGCGATGCTCAGTGGTTTGCCCGTCTCTCGCCACTGCCAGGTCAGTGATTCCACGGTCTGCGGGGCGTGCGTGGCTTTGGGGGCAAGAGAGCGGCGCAACAGTTTGCCGGCGTACAGCAGACCCCCAGCCTCCACAGCGGTGAAGGTGGTCGTCGCGGTCTGGCTCCACTCCTGAAGGCGCGCCCGCCAGTTCAGCTTTTGCGCTGAACGCCGGGCTCCCTGAAGGGATTCGTCTTTCAGTGTGATTTGTGGTGCCAGCAGCCCCGGCAAGTGCGGCTGTGCCAGCGACGCGCCGGCGGGGCAGTAACTCAGCGGCAGGCCGAAAAAGCCCGCAAAGCCGAGCGTCTGGATGGCCCCGCTCTGCTGCTCCAGCGCCCGACGCAGTGGCTCGGAGCGCACATCTATGCAGAATACCGCCTGTAGCGCCGGCTCGGTGGTCGCCGGGGGTGAGGTCCTTACCGAGTCGCTCAACGCTTGCTGCAGTGGCTGTTGGTAGGCCAGTTCAGCAGCGGTTTGCCACACCCACAGTGGCTGCTGGGCGCGCCGGTGGCGCTCGAGCAATTCCGGCACCTCCTCTAGCTCCCGTTGCCAGAGGGTGCGCAGGCGTTCAGCCTGATCCGGCCGTTCGTTGGCGGTATAGCGCCACAGCACCAGCTCCCAGGCCAGCCGAATGGCGAGCAGGCTGCGCATGGAGGCCGAGCCTGTTGCGGTGTCAGGGTTGGCCAGTGCCTCCTGCCAGTCCTGATAGGCCACCCAGGCGGCCCAGCCGTTGATATCCAGAAGCAATGCCTGGGCATAGTCGCCCAGCCGACTGGCTTCGATCCCCAGTTCTTCAATGGCGGCCCGGAATAACCCGTCCTCGGTCTGGGGCAGGTTGCGGAGGTATCGGTCGAGCCCCGGCTCATCCATCAGGATGGCAATCCCCCGGTCCATGTGGGTGACGGTCAGCCAGTGCTGGTAAAGGCTCTGGGATGGCTCAATACTCAGACGTTCGGGATTGAGCGGACCATCCTCTTGAAAATAAGCCGCGCAAAACTGACTGATCTGGTGAGTGATCTCATCCCGCCAGGCCATTTTGTGTTGTCGGTCCCGGCGCGCGTCAACCAGGTCACTGATGTTGTGCCAGTGGGGCAGCCGGCTCAATGTCTTCACTACCTCAAGCAGATTGCGGTAGCCGCCTTGATAGTCGAGCTGCTCGGCGGCGAGCGTCAAATGCGCTTCGGTGATCAGGCCTCGCTGCCACCGATCCAGATAATGGCTCGGAGGCATCAGACAATGGGTGTAGGCCAGTGCTGAAAGCCGGGCAGCAACCTCCTGGAAACGTTCGTCGCGCATGGCCCAGAAAGGGCTGACGGCGATCAAGCGGTCCAGTGGCCAGCTCGGCGCCACGCTGGCGCAGGCCCGCTCAAGGGCCCGTTCTTGAGCGGGCGTCAGACCATCGAGGGCGAGGCTTGTTTCGGTTGCCTGTTCGATAGAGGCTTTTTCGTGTGCGGTCATGAGGACACCTCCTGAGACGCCGGTTGCAGTTGTTTGGCCCGAATACGGCCGGGCAGCTTGTGGGGCCAGAGCCTTAGCGTGGTTTTGGTGACCCACTCATCCAGGTAAAAACCCGCGTAGAAATAGATGTTCAGAGCCTGAATCCGGCGACGGTGCAGCCCATAGCGCTGCAGAGCGTAGCCAACAAACAGCAGAACAAACAGTGTGCTGATCCAGAGGTCGGCCCAGAGCGAGGGCGTGTAGTCATGGGCGGGTAAGAGCGTTGCAAAGAGCGACTTCAGAGCGAAGTAAGCGGTCACAATCAATGCGGCCAGTGCGAAAAACGCGACGCCAGAGTCGGGTGCCTGTCGGCTGCGCCGCTCCGCCAACAGGGCGGTCAGCGCGAGGGTCATCAGCACCCAGGGGCTGAAGGCGTCGAAGGCTGATGAGTCGGTGTTGGCTCGGACAAGTACACCCAAGCCTGCCACCATTGCGAGACTCAGCGCTCCGGCTCCCAGCCACTGGGCCGCGGAAGGGCGCACGGAAGGGGCTTGGCGTCGTTGCAGGTTTTGTTGCACCGCCTCCCCGGAACTGAGGAAGGCGTAGGCCTTGTAACAGGAGTGCGCCAGCAGATGCAGCAGGGCCAGCTCCACCAGACCCAGCGCGATCTCCACCAGCATGAGCCCCATCTGGGCACTGGTGGACCAGGCCAGGCGAACCTTGATGCTGACGCGCGTCATCATGATCAACGCCGCCAGCACGCTGCTGATGCCGGCTACGACCAGCACCAGCGCCTGGGCCGGGGCGGACTGCAGCAGAAGGGGAGAGAACAGCAATAAAAGGTAGCCGCCAAGATTGATCACCCCGCCGTGCAATGCCGCCGAGACCGGTGTCGGTGCCTCGACCACCTGAATCAGCCAGCCGTGTAGTGGCAGTTGGGCGCATTTGATCAGCGCCGCCAGGGCGAGCAGGCAGGCCGCGACCTGCTCGCTGGCCGATAGAGCGCCAGTGGGGCCGGGGTAGGCTTGCACGATCGTACTGATCTGAGCGCTACCGTGGTGGAGGTAAAGCAGGGCAAAGGCCACCAGTGCACACAGCTCGGCAGCACGAGCGAACAGGAATTTTTTATGGGCGGCGAGAGCGGCCCGAGGGCGATCGGGATAGAACATTAACAGTTGATGCATGGCCAGACTGATGCCCAACCAGGCCGCCAGAAACAGCAGGAGGTGATTGCTGAGCACCGTCACGCTGACCGCCGCGAACACGGCCTGTACGAGTCCGACAAAGCGTTGCTCCCGGGGCTCGCCTTGCAAATAGGTGGCGCTGTAGCGCACCACCACAAAGCCGATGAAGTTGGCGAGCAACAGCATGATCAGGTTCAGCGGCGCGGCTTGCCACCAGGCGGAGTCCGCTGGCAGTGCGTCCAGTAGCCCAAATACCAGCAGGGCCGCCGACAGCAGCAGAGCGGTCAGGGTCGTGTTTCGGGCGATATGCCAGGCGCGTGCCGGGTTCTGTCGTGCGCCGATGAGGGCGCCCAGCGCCAAGGTGGCTGGCACCAGAGAGAGTAAGAGGGTCGGTAACAGGGGGCTCCAACTCATTGAATCGCTCCGTTGATGAATGGAGCGCAAAGTATCCGGCAGAGCTTGTTTCAAGTAAAATAGATATAAATTGACCAATTGTTCACTAAAAAAGAATGATATGAGCCGACTCAACTACCATCACCTGTATTACTTCTGGCGGGTGGCGGCCGAGGGCAACCTCACCCGAACCGCCGAATTACTGCATGTGTCCCAAAGCGCCCTTTCAGCGCAGATTCGCCAGTTGGAGGAGCGGATGGGCAAACCGCTGTTCGAGCGGCGCAACCGGGCTCTGGTGCTGACCGAAGCGGGGCGGCAGGTGTTCAACTACGCCGAGGTCATTTTTGCCAAAGGGGAGGAGCTGGAGTCGCTGATCAGCCGGGGCATTGAGCCTGAGTATCAGCGCCTTCGCATTGGCATGCTTTCCAGTATGTCGCGCAACTTTATTGAGGGGTTCATCGAGCCGTTGCTCAACCGCACGGATCGGAAAGTGCACTTCAGCCTGCACGCTCGGGGTTTGGCCAACCTGCTCGACGGCCTGGCCCGGCACGAGTTTGATGTGGTGCTGACCAACACCCAGCTGCAACCGTCCGGTTCGCCGGAGGCCGCCTGGCAGAGTCAGCTATTGGCACGCCAGCCACTGTCGATCATCGGCCCGCCTCAGTGCGAGCCAGCCGCCGCCTTCCCCGAAGGCTATGACGGTCTGCGCTGGGTGTTGCCCGGGGAGCATCACGAGATACGCCGCGGCTTTGACGGCTATTGCAGTCTTCACCAATATCGCCCGGATATTCTCGCCGAGGCCGATGATATGGCCATGTTGCGGCTGCTGGCTCGCGACAGTGGGGCGCTGAGTGTATTGCCCGAGGTGGTGGTGAAAGACGAGTTGGAGCAAGGGCGGTTGAGGCGCTTTGAGCGGCTGCCCAATGTGTACGAAAACTTTTACGCCATCACGCTGCCCCGGGAGTTCATGCCCAGCCTGGTGTCGGAGTTACTCGCTCGCCCGCTGAAAGAGCTGACTTAGCGGTCGCCCGGGTGGGAGTGGTATCCTGTGGCGGTCACGAGGTTTAGGGTTGTACGCATGCGCTGGTTGTATTCTCTGCTGTTGTATTTGTTGATGCCGTTGTTATTACTGCGCCTGCTGTGGCTGGCGCGGGGTAATCCCGCCTGGCGGCAACGTTGGCGGGAGAGGTTGGGCGCGGTGGAGCCGGTGCGCACGGACAGAACACTGTTGTGGCTGCACGCGGCGTCGGTGGGTGAAGTATTGGCGGCTCAACCTCTGATTCGGGCCCTCGAGCAGGAACCCAACATTGCCTTACTGATCACCACAACCACGCCCACGGGTTCCGAGCGGGTCTCGGCGCTGTTTGGTGATCGGGTCTATCATGTCTATGCCCCGCTCGACTTGCCTGGCGCGGTAAACCGTTTTTTGCGCGCGGTTGAGCCTCGGCTGCTGCTGATGATGGAAACCGAACTCTGGCCCAACCTGGTGGCGGCCTGCCACCGTCGTGAAATCCCGACACTGTTGATAAACGGCAGGCTCTCCGAGCGTTCCGCTCGCGGTTACAGCCGCTTTTCGGCGCTGACCCGGCCCATGCTGCGGCAGTTGACCGAAGCGGGTATTCAAAACCGGGCGGATGCCGAACGGTTTCAGGAGCTCGGCCTGCGGCCGGAGGCGACCCATATCACCGGGAACATCAAGTTTGATCTGACGCTGGACGACAGTGTGCGCCGGCAGGCGGAAGCCCTGCGTCGGCAGTGGCGTCCAGAGCCGGGCCGGCCGGTCTGGGTTGCCGCCAGCACCCATCGTGGTGAGGACGAAGTGGTCCTCGATGCGTTTGCCCGGGTTCGGGCCCAGATGGCGACCAACCCGCTGCTGGTACTGGTGCCCCGCCACCCGGAACGATTCGACTCGGTGGTCGAACTCAGTCGCGAGCGCGGTTTCAGCGTCGCGCGCCGCAGCGAGGATTCGGCGGTCGGAGCGGAGATTTCGGTCCTGGTGGGTGATGTGATGGGAGAGCTGCTGGCCATGTACGGGGCGAGCGACCTGGCCTTCGTCGGCGGCTCCCTGATTCCCAATGGCGGGCACAATCTGGTGGAGGCTGCCGCCTGGGGCCTGCCGCTGTTAAGCGGGCCCAGCCAGTTCAACTTTGCCGAAGTCTGTAAGCTGCTCTCCGATGCCGGCGCCCTTAAAACCGTGGGCAACGCCAGCGAATTATCGGAAGCGGTCATTGAATTGCTGGATATCGATGAACTGCGCAGCGCTCGGGGTCACGCTGCGCGAGAAGTGGCAGAAGCCAATCGCGGCGCGCTGGAGAAAACCCTGAACCTGATCCGACGCTACTTTTAAACTACTCCTCGCCCCAACGGGGCATCAGATCCTGCTCCAGCCCCAACTGGTCCAGCAGGCGCGCCACGATAAAGTCCACCAGCTCCTCCACTCGGGTCGGCTGCATGTAAAATCCGGGGCTGGCGGGCACCACCACCGCGCCCATGCGAGTGAGCTTGAGCATGTTTTCCAGGTGGATCTCCGAGTAAGGCGCTTCGCGAGGGACCAAGAGCAATTGCCGGCGCTCCTTCAGCGCCACATCCGCCGCCCGCTCGATCAGGTTGTTACTGGCGCCGTGAGCAATGGCCGACAGGCTCCCGCCACTGGCGGGGCAGATAACCATAGAACTGGCCGAGCTGGAACCGGACGCCACCGGAGAAAACCAGTCCTCCCGGCCAAACAGCAACAGTTGCTCATCCTCCGCCCCGAACGTCTGGCTCAACATCAACTGCTGCTCCTCCAACGTTTCCGGCAACTCCAGATTGGTCTCGGTGCGAATCACCACCTCGGCGGCTCTGGACAGCAACAGATACACCCGACAATCCGCCGCCAGCAGACACTGCAACAGCCGCAAGCCATATTGAGCGCCGGACGCCCCGGTCATGGCTAAGGTAATAGTGCGTTGATAATCCATGATGAATCCTTATGTGTTGCTCGATTTGGAACTGAGGTCCGGGGAGGGTAAGACCTTTCAGGACCGTGGAGCGGGGGACCCGCGATTCGAGCCCCCAGGGATGGGTTTACGGCGTGTCCTGAAAGGTCTTACCCTCCCCGGACCGGACTACGGAGAATCACTCTACAACGCATGCCGATTCAACTGATCCACCAACTTCTGATGAATGCCCCCGAACCCGCCATTGCTCATAATCACAATATGAGTGCCGCTCTCCGCCAGCGCCAAAGCGCCGTGAATCATCTCATCAATGGAGTGCTCCAACTGCGCCGGCACAGAACTGTGGTTCACCAGCGCTTCCAGATCCCAGTCGCTGTCTTTCGGCTGGTACCACAATACCGCATCGGCATCCGAAAACGCATTCTTCAGCGCATCCCGGTGGACACCCATCCGCATGGTGTTCGAGCGCGGCTCAATCAGCGCGATGATCTTGTCCTCGCCCACCTGAGCCCGCAACCCGGCCAGGGTCGTCTTGATCGCCGTCGGATGGTGGGCAAAATCATCGTACACCCGAATGCCGTGCACATCCGCCAGACACTCCATCCGACGCTTGACGCCCTTGAACTGCGCCAGTGCCTCTGCGCCGATTTCGGGTGTCACGCCAACGTGGCGAGCGGCGATCAGCGCGGCCAGGCCGTTCATCACATTGTGCTGGCCGGTCAGCGGCCAGCGCACCTCGGAGACGGCTTCGCCCTGGTGGAGCACCTCAAACGCGCTGCCATCGGTATTCAACAGGCGAAACTGCCATTCAGCGCCCTCGCTTCCAAAGCGCTGGCGCGGCGTCCAACAGCCTTGCTCCAACGTCTGTTCGATCGCCGCCTCGTCGCTGGGGGTGATGATCTGCCCGCCGCCGGGTACGGTGCGGACCAGATGATGGAATTGCCGTTGAATGGCGGCCAGGTCCGGGAAAATATCGGCGTGGTCATATTCCAGGTTGTTGATCACCAGCGTGCGGGGCCGGTAGTGAACAAATTTGGAGCGCTTATCGAAAAAGGCGCTGTCGTACTCGTCCGCCTCCACCACAAAAAATGGGGTGCCGCCCAGGCGCGCGGACTGGGGGAAATTCTGGGTGACGCCGCCAATCAGAAAGCCCGGCGCCATATGGGCGTACTCGAGAATCCAGGCCAGCATGCTTGAGGTGGTGGTTTTGCCATGGGTGCCAGCCACGGCCAATACCCATTTGCCCGGCAGCACCTGCTCGCGCAACCATTCGGGGCCGGAGGTGTAGGGCAGGCCAAGCTCCAGCACCGCTTCCACCTCGGGGTTGCCCCGGCTCAAGGCGTTGCCGACCACGACCAGATCGGGGGCCGGCTCCAGGTGTTCGGGATGATAGCCCTCAAGCAGCTCGATGCCGGCGTCCGAGAGCTGTGTACTCATAGGAGGATAGACGTTGGCGTCACTGCCGGTGACACGGTGGCCGAGCTCGCGGGCCAGCAGCGCCAGGCTGCCCATGAAGGTTCCGCAGATGCCGAGAATATGGATATGCATAGACGTCGTTTGCTTGCCTGAAAAGGGCTAAGTGTACGCGCTCAGCGTCGGCGGGAGTAGAGGCCGCGTGCGGCCTAAACCCCCTAAGTGTGTCAGTCAGCCCACAATTCATCCAGCCGCGCTTCCCGGCCGCACCGAAACTTGTAGTACTTGAAGCGCACCGGGTTCTTCTCGTAGTAGTTCTGGTGGTACTCCTCGGCCGGGTAGAACTCGGAGGCCTCAAGGATCTCGGTCACGACCGGCTGCTCAAAACGCGCCTCCACCGGCTCCTTGCTGGCACGCGCCAGTCGCTCCTGTTCGGGGTTCCGGTAAAAGATGGCGGCTCGATAGGAGTTACCCCGGTCGCAAAACTGGCCACCGGCATCCAGCGGGTCGATATTGCGCCAGAAGACATCCAGCAAGGTTTGGTAGTCGACCTTTGACGGGTCGTAGGTCACCTTTACCGCCTCGTAGTGCCCCGTACCGCCGGCCACCACCTCTTGGTAGCTGGGGTCCTCAACATGCCCGCCGGTGTACCCGGAAGTGGTTTCCAGCACACCGTCCAGCTCGTCGTAGGGTGGCTCCATACACCAGAAACACCCGCCGGCGAAGATGGCCTCAGCGGTGTCCTCGGCCAAAGCAAAAGGGGATAACAGCATCAAAAGCAACAGCAAACGGCTCATATGAACCTCCGGTTTCGTGCAAGTTTCACTCTGACACTGAATACGCCCGATTATTCGCCAACGATGTGTGTCGGGGATAACTTAAGCCCCGAGGCTACACTCTACGTTTTAATGTCCCGGTTTATGGGGGGTGCCTTCGCAACCTCGTCAGTCATCCTCAACAAAGGCTGAACGGTGGAATTCGGCCGCTTCCGCGACTTCCTTCACGCCGCACTCTTGCAGCTCTGGCGCCTCGCCGCCGGTCAGTACCTCCAATACGGCATGCACCCCGTGGGCGAGCGATGTCAGGTTGTAGCCGCCTTCCAACACCAGCGCTAGCCGGCCATCACAATGTCGGTCGGCAATGCTCTGGACGATCTGGGTGATCACCTTGAAGCCGTCATAGGTCAGGTTCAGCGCCATGTCATTGCGATGCGGGTCGAAGCCTGCTGATACCAGTACCAGGTCCGGTTCAAAGTGCTCGGCGGCCGGAACCAATATATCGCGGAAGGCTTTTTCAAAGGCAATGTCGCCGGCGGTTTCGGGAAGCGGCACGTTAATGGTGTAGCCCTCGCCGAGCCCCGCGCCCACCTCGTCCAGGTGCCCGGAGCCGGGGTAAAAGGGCGCGGCACAATGGGTATCAAAGAACAGCACGTCCGGGTCTGCCCAGAAGATATCCTGGGTCCCATTGCCGTGGTGGGCATCCCAGTCAATGATCAGAATACGCTCACAGCCCAGCTTTGCCTGGGCGTGGGCCGCCGCCACCGCGACGTTATTGAGCAGGCAGAACCCTCGGGCCCGAACCGGCTCGGCGTGATGGCCGGGCGGGCGCACCAGGGCGAAGGCGCTCTGTGCCTCTTTGTTCACGACACTTTCCACTGCGGCGATAGCGTTACCAGCCGCTGCCGTCGCCGCCTTGATGCTGTCGGGCGAGACGGCGGTGGTGTCCCTGTCCAGCCAGGCGTGTTGACCGGCCAATGAGAAAATGTGGTCCAGGTAGGAGGTGGTATGAACGCGGCTCAACTGGTCGTAGGTGGCGCTGGGGCCTGAGGTGAAGTGAGTGTTGGGAACGGGGTTTTCATCCAGATATGCCTTGATGGCGCTCAGCCGCCCGGGGTGCTCGGGATAGCTCCATTTGAACTCCAACTGCTGCAGAAGGGTCCTGACGCGTTTCTCCACCCGGCTGGGCAGGTAGGGCACATCTACCTGCGGGTCGTGGCCCAGCATAATCTCGTCGAAAAAGACGTTTACCTTGCGATCACCTATCACTCCGTACCCCCTTTTTGGTTGACTGTTCAACTCTACTATAGCGGGTCGTTGGCTACCACCCGCATCGGGTTGCGCACCACCCCAGCGGATTCAAACGCGCCGTCGCGGTCCATGCTGTCAGCCAGCCAGGCCGGTGATGAAACGGTTCTATCTTTCTCTGGGCAACGCCGGTAAACTCATTAACGGTGGCGCTGCATGCGCAACATCTCACCCGGCTTGGGTCGGCTTTGCTGATGTGCTCACCGAGCAGAACCACCGGGCAGTATCCTGCCCCCGATCCTCCCCGTTTGGGAACTTCGATATGAGCAAAGAACATAGAAGCAACAAAGAAACGAAGAAAAAGCCGGCTTTATCCGCCAAAGAGAAGAAGGCCGAAAAGAAAATGAAGAAAGGCGGCAAGACCGCGGCCGATTTGTAAGGCCGAAGGGAATTCTGGAGAGCTCCAAAAATGTAAGTGCACGCACTTTGCCGTCGCGTTCAAGTACAGTGCTATTCATAAATGAAATAGCCCCGACCAAGTCGGCCGGGGCTATTTCAACAGGCAATTCGACCTACCTCATAGGCCGACATTATTCGCTCGGTCAGAACTGCATAAAGAAGTCCCAAGCCTCGGCGGGAATCCATGATTCCGCCGCGCCGGGCTCCCGATGGTCGTGAATGTGACCGCCGTCGAAGGTGCACACTTTCACGGGATAACCCTCGTCACAGCCTTGCATATCTACGCATAGGTGCCGGGAGGGGCTTCCTGGAACCCAGGTCTCAATGTCGTTTGGTACGTTACATCCGTTATCGCGCGCTTTTTCCAAAGCGATGTACTTCGCACCGCGTCCGCCACCAGCATCCCAGGGAGTGGTGGGGTCTGACATGCCGGTTGTCTGCATCCAGGCGATGGGATCAGTGCCTTTGGGGTTGGGCAACCAAATATTGAAGTTCGCGGGAGACATCCCGAAACCGGCGCGGATGACGTCCTGATGATTGGTGGACAGGGAATAAGAGATCATCCCCCCGAAGCTCATGCCCGCGACGAAGACGCGCGTGGTATCGACACACAGGTTATTCTTGGCGAAGTTGGTGATGTCATCAAACAAAGCGTGATCGCGTTGCGCCCACCGGTCGATGGCCGTCGGCGCGATCCAAATCGCCGGTACATCATTCCTGAGCGCTTGGGTTCTCAAGCCAAACCAGTTCAAAAAGTCGGTGTTATAGACGTGTTCGCCAACCCCACCTAAACCGTGCGAAACGTAAAATAAACGGTAAGGCTCATTCGGGTTGTAGTTCGAGGGAAGGGTAACGAAATACTCACGCTCAACACCGTTGCTAATGATGGTCTTTCTACCGTTTGTCAGCGATAGGGGGTTGCCGCAACCCGCGCTCATTTCGGGTGGGTTCTTCACTCCGCCCGAGCCGGAACAATCACCGGCACTGACGGCGCTGCCCGTTACTGTCAAACTGTCGACATTACCCAGACCCGCAGCAGTCGTTGCCTGCAGACGAATGGTGTGGCTACCCTGATCCAGCCACAACTCGACGGTGTCGCTGTTGTTCCAGGTTGTCCATCCCCCTGTGGTCGCTTGAGCGAGTCCGGCGTACTGGACGTTACCATCAACAAGCACATCAGCGGAACGCCCACTCGCAGCGCCATTGGCATAGCGCCATTGCAAGGTATAGCTCCCAGCCTGACCAATCTCAACGTTCCAGGTGATACCCGCGCCTACGTTGTTGTCAGTGTTGGCAAAACCGGTACCGTTGAAGCCGGAGTGGTTTGTGTCAACGCTACCCTCCACGTCACAAAAACCACCGTCCTCTTCAAAGGTGACACTTATAGGGTCTGGGTTGTTGCCTCCCACCAGATCGAGCGCCCACAGCTGGGTGTCTCCACCCCACCATTCCCACTGTGCGATGTTTGCCCCATCAGAGGTGTCCCAATCTAACAGGTCGACGCTTTTGCCGCTGTGTTTATTGATGAAGCTAAAAAAACCATCGCCCTGCTCGGTGATGGTCCATGTTTGTGGCTCGCCACCCCAGTATTCCCACTGAGTCACGTTACCGCCATCGGCGGTACTGAACTCATACACCTCCATGGCCTTTCCACTATTCACGTTGACGACAGAGTAGTCATCGCCCCCGACATTGGAAATTTCCCACTGCTGAGTGGCGCCGCCATTGGCGGCCCATTGAATTACGTTTGCCCCATCGGCGGTATCGGTGGAAGCCACCTCTACCACCTTTCCACTGTACTTGGACGTGATGGTATAGACGCCATCATCAATGGCCCAACTGAGCTGGGCGCATGAAAGCAACGCTGTTAGCGACGCCAGTCGCCAGACTGTATTTTTAATCATAATTTGTTTCTCGCTTTTTGGTCGGGGTTAGACAACTCGCGCCTAAAGCGGACAGAACCCGTCGGTGAATGTTTTTATTGAATACAACCGTGTAACGACTCTAGATCTAACTGGAGTCGGGGTGCCGATAATATCTGATATAATATGACCATACTAGGATTGGCCCGAACGAGATTCCCAAACTGCGCACAAGTTCTAGAAATTGGGAAAATATCGATAAGGCAGATAAATAGTCAAAATTGGGAGGGATTTGTGCAGGGGAAACGCATCAAAAATCGATTATGCGATGCAGGCTTTAGGCGAAAGGCCGTCGCAAACGATATTTCTCGTGCCATTTATGGGGGTGTTGATGATAAGCGCGCCAGTCGGGCGTAGCTCTTTCCGGCCTTCTGTTTTTTTGTGCACAGCCCCACGAGGCCATAGGCGTTAATCTGGCTTCTAATACTTCGCCGGTTATGTGGTGCGATGCACTGCGCCGCCTTCATGTTATGCCTTGCCAACCACCGAGACAGGCTTTTCAAGCTGGAGCAGCTGATCTGAAATTTCCGAAACCTTTTCCGCGATCATCGTTTCAGCATCATACAGGCCTCGATTGTAGAAAAAGCCACCCATTTCCTCAGCAAAGAAATCAATAAGGAATTCGGCATCAAAGTTGCCAATATCTTCATTCAGCTCATCTTGAAAATATCTCTTGACCTTTTGCGTCATTATTTCCTTTTCTGCTTTTGAGAATTCGATTTTACTCATCATTAACTCCTTGAATCACATGACGTCAGCGCTCTCATGGGGGTTGAGCTGTCAACTAGTCGACGTACGTTTCCAGCACTGTTGCCCCAAGTGACAATGTGGCCGTAACATGAAATTTTCGAAGCCTTCATTTCGATCAGGACGGATTCGCCATGGTCCGACCGCGAAACAAGAACGCCTCCGCGGTTATCCCACCATCCTAGGCGCAAGCAGAACAGCCACGAAAGCATAGGGCCTAAACGTGGATATCATGGTGCACACTCCATAATGCCGCTAAACTTTGGCATCTGCGTTTTGAGATCAGCGAAGAAAAAATACGTCCCACTGCCCTGGATTGTTGATGGAAACTCCTATGGTTGCTTGTCAAAAACCTTTACGCCGGAAGGTATTTGATACCAATCTTGTTTTTCGCTTACCCAGACGTGAATCGTAGGGCTGATAATGCTTGTATCTGATAGATTGCTAGGCTTGAGCTTCAGTTTATCCGGTTCATTTGGGTCAAAATGGTAAATCCTGTTTCCGCAGGTGGGGCAAAACTTTGCTCCACTAGTGTTTCCGCTATCCGCAATCCGACTCCAGCTTTTCATTTCACCTTGAAACTTAACGCTATTCGTCTTCACCATAGCAGTTATGCTAAATGCGCTGGTTGATAATTTCTGACACTCTTTACAGTGGCAAGCAGCAACGAACAGCGGTGGCTCCAGCAACTCATACTGTACGTTACCGCATTGGCAAGAACCCGTAATTGGGTATTCTATTTTACTCAAAATATCCTCCTGATAACGTTGAGCTAAGCCGACGCCGAAGGCGGTCGGCTTGAGCGACGTGTTAAGCGCGGAAAAGCCGTGAAGACAGCCCAATAGACTACGAGGCTCGCAAGCCCGGATAGAGCTGCTAGCACGGAAAAAGCAAGCCAAGTTGAAAAGACTGATAGATCTCCTCCAGGGAGCAGAGAGATAAGGCTTACAAATCCCGGCCATAGGACGGCGGACGATAAAACTGATAACACATGAGCCGTCCTTACACTGAAACGCTTAATGAAGTAGAACGCGTACAGCACATGCCACAAAACTGTACAAATAATACCAAACATCCCCATTCCGAATAACACGACCGTAACGGCGGTACTAAGCCAAAATCTTTCAGGAAAAGCCATGATGAGCGCTACAGCGCAGCAAGCGATAAAAGTGGATATTAGCTTTTTCAGAAATTCCAACATATTTTTGCTTAACGCCGCAATCACGCGCTTGTCGCGTGCATTTCCTTGTTAATGGCCTCTTCGCTGAAACCATCAAATATCTGCCTTGCCAAGGCTCGGTGTTCCTCGCTTGACTCGTGAAAATGAATCTCAGTTTGGAACTTTGGCCACTGATCGAATGCAAATCTATACAAGTACACGACCTCTGACTCAATGCACTCCAGTGCGTGAAACTCGTCTTCTTCGGGGCAATCTTCGAGAACCCATATATGTAAGGCAGATTCTTGTAAATCTCGTCTCCAGCGATACCCCCAATAGCCACCTGTTCCGTCCGCCTTAAATCCAAGCCGCATACGTGCACTCATGCCTTGAACAGTTTGCCCGATATAGATCAGCGCACCTTCGTGAGCGAAGACGTAAATCTTAGGGCCGCGCGTAGTAACCGGCGCTACAAAATTGGACTTCCCATGAGGGCTCACTACAGAATATCGGTCACCTTCCTCTACGGAGACCTGGTATATAAACGGACCTATAAGTTTCAACTCAATACTCCTTGGACCATTAACAGTATATTATATGGCTTACCCACCGCTGGCCTCTATAAAAGCTTTAAAAATCAAGATTACGCCGCTGATTGCAGCCACCCAAATGGGCGTATAGAACGTCCAACCCAAGGATCGTCGAACTTCTCGATCATGAAGCTCAATAGCAAGTTCCATAAGCCTGTGAACAATGGAATTATCGAACGGTTTATTTTTTAATTCAGGGGATGTTTTATGGGTGTGCCTGCAAATGAGAGATATAGGGTAGGTTTTGCTCTCATCTACCCTGAAAAATTCAGGATGGTCTTTTGCCACCTGCAGCCAAGTCTGTGCTGAAGATGGGATTGCCTTCAGCTCATGCCTCAATCCACCGTCAGCCTCTTCACCATCTGCTCCGGACTCCGATCTATAGACTAAACTATCCAAGCCCAGGACTTGAAGAAGACCTAGAACATCTGCCAATCTCCCCGGCTTTAAATACGGACTTTGTTCAGAATTTCGGAACATCCACATGACCTTTCTTGGCTATATAACGTCGCCAGCAGAGGCCGAGCGAAGCAAGGTCCTGCTGACTGGCTTTGTTAGAATACTACTCTACCGCGCGCCACCCATTGTCAGTCTTCCTAAACTTGTATTCACTTGGCTCCACCAGAGAAAACACATCTCCTTTAGCGAGGGTGCCTTCTGGATCATCAGGAAAGCTAAGCTCGGAGACAAGGTCCTGCTTGGTAATCTCGCCGGCATCATATTTCTTAGTCAACTCATACATTCTAATCACTTGCAAAGGATAACCAGAATGCATACCCAGACTTTCTTTGATTCGCGAAATCTCACTTTCGTCAATATTCTTCTTAATGCGTATTCTAGCGATAGCGTCTAATACGTAGATATTTCCTTCCTCGTATGAATCGATAATTTCCCAGCTCGCAGGCTCCATGTATTCGCTCATATCAAAACCTACAGCCTCAAAACCGGCGAAGGCTTGAATAAAAGTCTCGGATAGATCCTCATCCGATGGTTTGCCGCTACAGCCGGAGAGAACTACCGCAAGAACTAGAGCGAGGCATTTCTTGTAAATCATAAGTGCTTCCTATTTTATGGTTGGTTTTTGAGATTCTAACGCCCCAAGCAGGGGAATATTTTGCGTTTTAAGCGCAGCGAAGCAAAATATTTCCCGCTGCCTTGGCTTGTTATCACCGCCGAACTTGGATATTAAGTTCGGCACTCTTTTCCATAGTGGTAGGCTTTTAAGTATATGGAGCTGAAATCAGTAGTCTCATATAGAACGACACCCACCATGCTCTCCTGCCTTTCTCTTCTTAATTCATCTGGAGAGGTTCTATCAATTCCGATCAAAGGTGTGTTTGTAAGGCCTGATATTTTCTCTCTCTCAAGCTCTTCGAATGTCTTCTGCATAAATCCTTGAAATCCATCTCTTTTCAGGAATTCGTTTAAATCATCCAGAAAGCAGTTCGCCGTTACATCGATCGCCCTCCTAAAGTTGGAAAACGATATTTTTCTATCTAAATACGCTATAAAAAGGTTGGCAATAACTTCCGATTTTTCAACATCTGTTTGCGTCTCCAAAGCCAAAAGTATCTTTTGGCTTAGCTTATCTGATTCCATTTCTCTAGCTGAAATCGACTCCTTCATTCTATCTTTCTGCTCCATGGAAACGTCAGAAAGACAAAAAAGGAATCTATTTATTTTGGCAGCATACAGGCGATCTCTTATAGAACCTCCGATACCATAGAGCTTGACTAACGTCCCAACGAACGGAACATCTTTAAGGACGCTATCTTCTACGCATTGTTTAAGAGCTATCTCTGCTCCTTCCAGCACTAGCTCTACAGATTCTCGCTTAGCCATGACATCCTCAAGTGATAACGCTTAAATCAGCCGACGCGTTAGCGGTCGGCTGCATTTACTTGTGTACGCCCAGCATGGGCATGAACTAATGGGGTGAGAGTCCCCTGTAGGAAGATCACCGTTAAAGGTCAATTTAACGCTAACTACTAGCGAATGGCAAGGGCTCCGCCGCGAGGCTGGGTCTGGAGGAAGCCGCTAGCAAAGCTGCGAGCTGATGAACAAGAATCTCATATGAGGCGTAGGCTGGAGGCGAGCTGGCACAAGACAGCGAAGCCACGTGATCTGACGGCCACCGTAAATGAGGCAGTTGCGCAGTGAAAGTTCATGTTCTTATCTGGGGAGATCTGCTTAACAAGCGATCGGTAGGAAACCAGTAAGGCCCTGGTCTACAAGTGCCTTGGCTCCCAGGCCTCATCAACCGGGGAGAGCAAACCGATGAAAACCGATAGCGTCCACAGGGGCAACCCTGTGGGTGATTAAACAGAAGTCAGCAAAGGGCATAGTAGCCAAACGCCAGTCGTAATGGGCTGGACACGGTGAAGGCCCGAACATTCAGAGAAAGGAGGAGCCTTGTCACACTTGAACACACGAATGCCGACCGGCAATGACGTGACTCAGCGTATTGACCCGAAGCCAGCCTTTAGCGACGCTCTGTTCGAGCAGATGCTCCAGCCTGTGAATTTGCATCGGGCATGGAAACAAGTTCGAGCCAATAAAGGAGCCGCAGGAGTCGATGGTATGTCCATCGACGAGTTTCCAGCATGGGCAAGATCCGGTAAATGGGAGATGGTGAAGTCTGAGCTTCGTTCAGGTAAATACTGCCCACAGCCGGTGCGGCGCGTTGAAATCGAGAAGCCCGATGGAGGCAAGCGACCGCTTGGCATTCCAACGGTGGTTGACCGTATTATTCAGCAAGCCATTGCCCAAGTGCTCACACTCATTTTCGATCCGAGCTTTTCCACACATAGCTTTGGATTCAGGCCGGGTCGAAATGGGCAACAAGCGGTTAAGCAGGTACAACAGATCATCAAACAAAAGCGGCGCACTGCCGTGGATGTTGATCTGTCGAAGTTCTTTGACCGGGTCAATCACGACTTGCTGATGTCGTTAGTGGGCCGACGGGTTCACGACAAACGAGTGAAGCAGCTGATCGCCCGGTATCTACGAGCTGGGCTTATCGATAACCAGTTCTTCCACGAGACACGGGAAGGTGTCCCACAGGGCGGTCCAATGTCGCCCCTGTTGGCCAACATCATGCTCGATCCCTTGGACAAAGAACTGGAGCGACGCGGCCACAAATTCGCTCGCTATGCCGACGACTTTATCATTCTGGTGAAAAGTCGGCGTGCGGGGGAGCGAGTATTGCGCAGCGTTACTCAGTATCTGCAAAACCGGTTGAGGCTTGTGATCAACACGCAGAAAAGTCAGGTGGTCAAAACCAGTGAGAGTCAGTTCTTGGGTTTCACTTTCAAGAGCGGGCTCATCAAATGATATCCGAAAACGCTGCTAAAATTCAAGCAGCGAATTAGGGAGCTAACCAATCGAAACTGGGGCGTAAGCATGCGCTACCAGCTCTTTAAGACCAGCCAGTTCATCCGTGGTTGGATCAACTATTTTGGTATCGCCAACGGCTACCAGCAATGCTGCGATCTGGATCACTGGATACGCCGAAGAGTTCGAATGGCTTACTGGCGACAGTGGCGTAAGCCTCGCACCAAAGTACGAAACTTAATGAGGCTCGGCGTGCATGTCCAGGCCGCCGTGGCATGCGGCATCACAAGCAAAGGCCCGTGGCGCAGCTCCAAAACTCCAGGAATCAATCAGGCATTATCCAATGACTTTTTGAAGAAGTCGGGCTTAGTGTCGCTGCGTGATGGATGGATCAAGCTTCACTACTCTGAGTGAAACGCCCTGTGCGGACCCGCATGCAGGGTGTTGTGGGGAGGGCGGGCTAAACACCCGTCCTTACCCGATTACGTGGTTTGCAGGACACAGCCCCACCCGTCATATTCCACGCCAAAGAGTTGAGCTATGCATGCCATCAGCCCAGATGTACAACAGATGACGTGTTGCGTTGAAGGCATGTTCACTACCACGCGCACTACATAATTATCGCCTTGCGTTGAGATAAACGCTGATCCGTAATTGTTGTCACTAACGAAGCCGGCTACGGTATCTGCTTTTTGCTTGTCTGTTGTATAGAAAACAAAATCTACGTCACGAGGGATCTTGAAGTCATCACCTTTCTCATCATTGACTATGAGAAGTTGGGTATCTTGATATGCATTATCTAGTAGTGCGTCCACTACACTCATTGGTGACT
The DNA here is from genome assembly GCF_000423345.1 of Marinimicrobium agarilyticum DSM 16975. GTDB lineage: Bacteria > Pseudomonadota > Gammaproteobacteria > Pseudomonadales > Cellvibrionaceae > Marinimicrobium > Marinimicrobium agarilyticum. The sequence goes on along the minus strand of NZ_AUHU01000014.1, from coordinate 1,612 downwards.
CCTTAGATACACGTAACGCCTTGCTCACCGGAAAATTGGGAGCGCAGCGAGTAATTTTTCCGAGTGCAGCAACTTGTTAGAGCATTTAGCTGAAAGATACTGTGATGATTGAGCCAACAAAACCTCCTAATGTCGCAGCTAAAACAACAATACTTAGCTCAAAAACTTTACTTGTCTTTTGATCAAAATATCGCATTAGCTCTACTGTTTCTTCCACAGGGTATGTAGCATGTTCAGAGATTTCTTTATCAATGAACTCTTTAAGATAAGTAGTGTGTTTGCCTGAATCATATATTGAGTTGTAGTGATTACTGATTGCACTCTGATCAAATATATTTTGGCCTTTAAAAAAACCAATATCCTTGAACACTTTTCTAAATAGCTTAGGTTTCTCGAAAACTCTATCTTTTAGTGACTTCTTAGAGCTTTCATTTTCGAAATCCAATATTGAATGCATAACTTCTTGAATTTCAAACCACCGGTGCATTTGACCTGAGGCTTTTTGGTTTAGGTCATAGAAAAATGCCACTTCCTGTGCCAACTCTTCGTAAAGAGCGGAAAGCCCGCTATCCTCTGATGAAAAAGCCTCTTTAGAACAAGTAATTGTTATTCTGTCATATCCAGGCCTTTTGTTTACTTGAACATTAAAAATTCCATCTTTACTTTGGGTCTCATCATTAATTTCAAAGAAGAAGTCAGCATGAAACGGAGACGGCCCCAGAAAGTCCGGCACAAGATATGTTTCAATCTTAGATATTTCACGACAGAGATACTCCCTTACAACTTGGACGGATGTTGATGGCTTCGCGTCAGTTCCTCCGCCCAAAGGCTCAACATAGGTTAAGGGTCCATGCCAGTCGTGAACAATTGTTACTTTAAAGTTCTCACTCCCGGTATCTAAATATTCTTCAGGTATGTCGATTAGTTCAGCTTGGATCCTACTTGGAATATATATGTTAAATTCAAGATTTAAGAATGGTATTTGAGGGAAACAGCCGTCGCCGTCCTTCATTAGCAGGTTTGGTGGTGATATATCTAGCTCTTCACTTTTAACAGACTCATCATAATCGCATTGGACATCAGATACTGTCGTGAGCGATTCCAGTGTTTGAACAATTTCAGCTATGTAATCCTTCACTAAAATTGTTTTTAACTCTGTACTATTCACTGAAAAGTGAAAACAACCCACACCAAAAGCCTTCATTATTTCTCCATGGTTTTACTTGCTCTAACGTTGCGCACACCGGCGCGAGCTTGCGAGCGTCCGACAGCCGAAGGCTGTGTAGTGCTGCGCCTTGTATGATGGAATTTCTCTTATTTTCACCGTTTACCCCAAGCGATATAGTGAGACCCAAACCTGCAGCAACAGGTTTTCAGCATGGTAGCTCGATGCTTGCGCTCGCGCAGACAGTGTCTAGCCCGTTAACCAGCCTGAGCGCCATGCTGACTCCAATTTGAACTCGAACAGTCGAAGGGGCCTTGAGCCCGAATTTAGCAAGGGTGAGCCATGAATACAACTACCAACGCTAAAGCCAGAAACACCGAGCGACACGTCGGCATTGATGTCGGTAAAGCCATGCTCGATGTCGCCATCTATGAAGTCGACCTTTAC
>NZ_AUHU01000013.1 GCF_000423345.1 Marinimicrobium agarilyticum DSM 16975 | reverse complement strand
TGTAGGCTTGTCTCTTTTTACGTGCCATTTTGAACACCTCAATAGTGGTTTATCTAACTATAGAAGGTGTCCACCAATTGTGGGTAACACGGACTCATAACGCCTTTTGTATGGCTAATGCCATTTTTTTCACGTTTGCTGCATCAAGGACCAAAGTGTTTTTATTCAAATTGGCATCATTCATGCCTCTGATATGCTCCAGCCAGACTTGGTGGTAACTCTCAGAACTGTTGATTGTACTAGTACGAGATTTCTGAGTTCTGATCGAGTCCCAGTTTCTGTGAGTGGAATCGATATGCCTATGGTATAGACATGAGACGAAGAAAGTGGCCCCAATCTTGGTGAGTTGCTCACCTCCCTCGAATGAGAATGCGTGCCTTCCAGTATTTGAATTAGACATTTTTTCTTCCTCGGACTCGAATTCACGCCTGACGCTCGGTTTCAAGGCAGGCTTGTAGCTATGGGGCGGCCGAAAGGCCGTTCCAGCTCCGCGGGGGCGATGACAGCTGATGTTATAAGATATGTAATAATACTGCATACACAACTAACGCGTAAGGCAAAAAAAAGTCGCTTAATATCCTACCTCTAAACATGAAACCAAAAAGCACGCCGATTCGCTTTCGCTCTATAGGGGCTTTGGGGACCTTTACAGAATATATTTTTGGCTCCTCCTCACCCCCTGGAGTTTCCGCTTCGACTTGATAGTAATTTGCATCCGTCTTTTCCAGTTTTGAGTATGTATAGCTACCAGATAATGACGTAACCCCCTCGGGGAGAGATTTGAATATCTCTTTCATAGTAGAGCTATCAAGAACGGCGCTTAAACTACCGTTGTACTGCCCCTTAAGTGCTGAATAAGCTTTGTCAGTATGAAAGTACTGGTAGAATCTCCATAAAAAGTATGCCTGGACTGTTAATAGAAACGGTAAAATGAAACTTGGGTTTTCTATAACAGCAGAGGCCCCTAATACTGTTAGCTCTTCACCAAACTTCATTTGGGAATGCTTAATGAATATCAGCAGGACGCTAATGAGCATCAAGTTTCTTCGCTGGCGTAGAGTTCCGTCACTTAGTTCTAATTGCTCGCTGCTCAACTTTCGCTCTACTCCTGCATAGCATCGGTCTGTAGCGCATATCCGATATCAAACTTGGGACCTTCTCGGAGAACACCATAAACAATTGATTTTCAGAACATTTTCTATTTTTCGCGTTTATCTGCTGGTAAAAATACGCACGCGCGTTACTACTCTCGGCGGGGCGCTATATCATTTCACCGTAGAACGGTAACTAGTTGTTTTTGCGGGAATTTTTTGGAGAGGGGGCGGAAAACACGCAATCCCTCGCAGCTATTCGCGCATTGTGAAAAGACAGCGACTGGGTCGCTGACGTCCTATGTCGTAAATTGCCACATAAAATGCGGTCTGGCAACCCTAAAAGTCACCTTTGACGCTCGGGCGAGAATGTGGTTTACCAGCTACTCGCTGTTGATCGGCGGACAACGAAAACTCTGCTCGATCTTACCTCCCTCCATCGAATGCAAATGCACATCAAACCCCCACAGCCGGTGCAGGTGGCGGATCACCTCCTGGGCGGAGTTATCCAGCGGTTTTCGGGAGTGGCGGGTGTGGTGCAGGGTGATGGAGCGGTCGCCTCGAATGTTAACGTTATACACCTGAATATTGGGTTCCCGGTTGCCCAGGTTGTACAGGCCCGCCAGGGCCTGGCGCACGGCGCGGTAGCCTTCTTCGTCGTGAATGGCGTTGACTTCGATGTGGGCTTCCTGGTCGTCGTCCACCACGGCGAACAGTTTCAGGTCGCGGATGATTTTGGGGGAGAGGAACTGGAGGATGAAGCTCTCATCCTTGAAGTTGCGCATGGCGAACTGCATGGTTTCTTTCCAGTCGCTGCCGGCGATGTCCGGGAACCAGCGGCGGTCTTCCTCGGTGGGTTTTTCGCAGATGCGGCGGATGTCCATCATCATGGCGAAGCCCAGGGTGTAGGGGTTGATGCCGTTGTAGTAGGGGCTGTCGTAGGGCGGCTGGTAGATCACGCTGGAATGTGACTGCAGAAACTCCATCATAAAGGCGTCGGTGACCAGGCCCCGGTCGTACATTTCGTTGAGCAGGGTGTAGTGCCAGAAGCAGGCCCAGCCTTCGTTCATGACCTGGGTCTGGCGCTGGGGGTAAAAGTACTGGGCGATTTTGCGCACGATGCGCACCACTTCGCGCTGCCAGGGCTCCAGCAGGGGGGCGTTCTTCTCGATGAAGTACAGCAGGTTTTCCTGAGGTTCGCTGGGGTAGCGGTGTTTTTGCTCGTGGTGTTCGGCCTCCGGGGTCATGCGCGGGATGGTGCGCCACAGGTCGTTGACCTGCTTGCGCAGTTGAATCTCACGTTCCTCCTGCCGGTAGCGTTCCTCCTCGGCAGAGATGGGGGAGGGGCGTTTGTAGCGGTCCACGCCGTAGTTCATCAGAGCGTGGCAGGAGTCGAGGATGGCTTCCGCTTCGCTGATGCCGTAGCGCTCCTCGCATTGGGCGATGTAGTTCTTGGCGAACACCAGGTAGTCGATAATGGAGCTGGCGTCGGTCCAGGTGCGGAACAGGTAGTTGCCTTTGAAGAAGGAGTTGTGGCCGTAGCAGGCGTGGGCGATCACCAGCGCCTGCATGGTCATGGTGTTCTCTTCCATCAGGTAGGCAATGCAGGGGTTGGAGTTGATCACGATCTCGTAGGCCAGCCCCATCTGCCCGCGGGTGTAGGCGTTTTCCACGGAGAGGAACTGTTTGCCGTAGGACCAGTGATGGTAGCCCAGGGGCATGCCGGCCGCCGCGTAGGCGTCCATCATCTGTTCGGAGCTGATGACTTCGATCTGGTTGGGGTAGGTGTCCAGCCCAAATTCTTGCGCAATCCCGGCGATGGCGCGGTCGTACTCCTGGACCAATTCGAAGGTCCAGTCCGCACCGGTGGAAATCGGAGTGCGTTCACGCATGGGTTACACCGCCTGTCTGTGCGTTTGTTTGTGGAACAACTCCCGGAACACGGGGAAGATGTCCTGTGCGTCGGTAATCTGTTCCATGGCAAAGACCTCGGGGAAGCGCGCCTTCACTTCTTCGTACTCGTGCCAGAGGGCCTGATGTTCCCGCTGGGTGATTTCAATGTAGGAGAAGTACTGCACCAGCGGCAAAATCTCGTCGCAGAGCACCTCCTGGCAGACGCTGGAGTCTTCGTTCCAGTTGTCGCCATCGGAGGCCTGGGCACCGTAGATGTTCCACTCGCTGGTGGGGTAGCGCGCTTCCATGATGCTGTGCATGAGTTTCAGGGCGCTGGAGACGATGGTGCCGCCGGTCTCGCGGGAGTAGAAGAACTCTTCTTCGTCCACTTCCTTGGCGCTGGTGTGGTGGCGAATGAACACCACTTCGGTGTGTTCGTAGTTCCGCTGTAAGAACAGGTACAGCAGAATGAAGAAGCGCTTGGCCAGGTCTTTGGTGGCCTGGGTCATGGAGCCGGACACGTCCATCAGGCAGAACATCACCGCCTTGCTGCGCGGCACCGGGTGTTTGACGTGGAGGTTGTACTTCAGGTCAAAGGTGTCCAGCCAGGGCACGCGTTTGATGCGCGCTTCCAGGTCGGTGATTTCCTCCTCCAGCGCCTTGACCTTGCGGGCGTCGTAGAGGATGTCCTGCTTGGCCTGTTCTTCTTCGAGCTGGGCTTTCAGTTCCTTGAGTTTGCGGCGCTTTTTGGCGGTCAGGGCAATGCGCCGGGCGTGGGCGGAGCGCATGGAGCGCACCACGTTCAGCTGGCCGGGGTTGCCTTCGTTGCTGATGCCGGCCCGGTGGCGCTGGAAGTCCGCATCGCCCACCAGTTGGCGTTTGACCAGGTTGGGCAGGGCGAGGTCATCGAACATGAAGTCGAGGAACTCGCTCTGGGAGATCTGGAAGACGAAGTCGTCTTCGCCCTCGCCGGAATCGCTGGCGCCGGAGCCACCGCTGCCGCCACCCCCGCCGGCGGGCGGGCGCTGGATTTTGTCCCCGCTGGTGAATTCCTTGTTGCCGGGCAGAACGTTTTCCCGGTGCCCGCCCTGGCCGTGGTGGAATACGGGTTCGTTCAGGTCCCGGGAGGGAATGCTGATTTTCTCGCCCTGTTCGATGTCGGTAATGGAGCGTTTGCTCACGGCGCCGGAGACGGCTTTTTTGATGTGATCCTTATAACGGCGCAGGAAGCGCTGCCGGTTGACGGCGCTTTTGTTTTTGGCGTTCAGGCGACGGTCGACTATGTGACTCATACGCATACCTCGTAGAAGAAAACACCTTTGGCCGCCCGCCCGTTTGCAGGCGAGCGGCCAACAGCGCCCGCGAAGGCGTTACTGGGACTTGCGGACCCGCAGATACCACTCGGAGAGCAGGCGAACCTGCTTTTCCGTATAACCGCGCTCGATCATGCGCGCCACAAAGTCCTGGTGTTTTTTCTGGTCGGAAGCGGAAGCCTTGGCATTGAATGAAATGACCGGCAGCAGGTCCTCGGTGTTGGAGAACATCTTCTGCTCGATCACCGAGCGCAGCTTTTCGTAACTGTTCCAGGCCGGGTTGCGACCGTTGTTGTTGGCCCGGGCGCGCAGCACGAAGTTGACGATTTCGTTGCGGAAATCCTTCGGGTTGCTGATGCCTGCCGGCTTCTCGATTTTTTCCAGTTCCTGGTTGAGCGAGCCCCGGTCGAGTATTTCGCCGGTGTCCGGGTCGCGGTATTCCTGGTCCTGTATCCAGAAGTCGGCAAAGGTGACGTAACGGTCGAAAATGTTCTGGCCGTACTCGGTGTAGGACTCCAGGTACGCGGTCTGGATTTCCTTGCCGATAAAGTCGACATAGCGCGGGGCCAGGTATTCCTTGATAAACCCGAGGTAGCGTTCGCGCACTTCCGGCGGGAACTGCTCGCGCTCGATCTGTTGCTCCAGCACGTACAGCAGGTGTACCGGGTTGGCGGCGACTTCGGTCGGGTCAAAGTTGAACACCTTGGAGAGGATTTTGAACGCAAAGCGGGTGGAAAGCCCGTTCATGCCTTCGTCCACGCCGGCGGAGTCCCGGTATTCCTGAATGGACTTGGCCTTGGGGTCGGTGTCTTTCAGGCTTTCGCCGTCGTAGATGCGCATTTTGGAGTAGATGCTGGAGTTCTCCGGCTCCTTCAGGCGCGAGAGCACAATGAATTTGGCCAGCATTTTCAGAGTGTCCGGCGCGCACTGGGCGCGAGAGAGGGAGCTGTTTTCCAGCAGCTTCTCGTAAATTTTCACTTCCTCGGAGACGCGCAGGCAGTAGGGCACCTTGACGATGTAGACCCGGTCCAGAAAGGCCTCGTTGTTCTTGTTGTTTTTGAACGCCTGCCACTCGGACTCGTTCGAGTGGGCGAGAATCACGCCTTCGAAGGGGATGGCGCTCAGCCCCTCGGTGCTGTTGTAGTTGCCTTCCTGGGTGGCGGTCAGCAGCGGGTGCAGCACCTTGATGGGCGCCTTGAACATCTCCACGAACTCCATCAGCCCCTGGTTGGCCCGGCACAGGCCGCCGGAGAAGCTGTAGGCGTCCGGGTCGTTCTGGGGGAAGTCCTCCAGTTTGCGGATGTCGACCTTGCCCACCAGGGAGGAAATGTCCTGGTTGTTTTCATCCCCCGGCTCGGTTTTGGAGACGGCAATCTGGTCCAGAATCGAGGGGTAGACTTTCACCACCTTGAACTGGCTGATGTCCCCCTCGAACTCATGCAGGCGTTTCACCGCCCAGGGGGACATGATGGTTTTCAGGTAACGGCTGGGAATGCCGTAGTCCTCTTGCAGAATGGTGCCGTCTTCGTCCGGGTTGAACAGCCCCAGGGGGGATTCGAACACCGGGGAGCCCTTGATGCAGTAAATGGGCATCTGTTGCATCAGGGCTTTGAGTTTTTCCGCCAGGGAGGACTTGCCGCCCCCCACCGGGCCGAGCAGGTAGAGGATCTGTTTTTTCTCCTCCAGCCCCTGGGCGGCGTGTTTGAAGAAGGAGACGATCTGCTCGATGCACTCCTCCATGCCATAGAACTCGTTGAAGGCCTCGTAGCGCTTGATGATTTTGTTGGAAAAAATGCGGCTCAGGCGTGGGTCCAGTGAGGTGTCCACCAATTCCGGTTCGCCAATGGCCATGAGCATCCTTTCGGCGGCCGTGGCGTAGACGCTCCGGTCGGTTTTACACAGGTCCAGGTACTCCTGAATGCTCAACTCTTCCTGTTGGGTCGAGACATAGCGCTCGCGGTAGTGATTGAAAATGGTCATTGATTCACTCCTGCACTTTTGAGCGGCCTTGTTTTCAAAGCCAGTCGCTAAAAGCTGTCACAGATAAGCATAGCCGCTAAACGGCCATCTCGTTGCATCTTTACATGCAGAAAAGTCCTTTCCCGAGTCATTACCATGAAAGTTTGATGCCAAGGTTGAGGCTATGAATAACGTGCAAGTTGTCGCTCAGCCGAGAGGGGTTGAGCGGTTATTCTGTTTGCCCCAAATTTGACTGAACCGCAGCCGGGTTGGTTCCAATAAAGACGCGTTTAAAGCGCGTCCGGCTCATTGGAATATGCCATAATGCGAGCCGGTTTTCCGGGGTGTAATGCTCACTCCGGAGTGTCTGGCTACGGAACGGAAGAAGGACTAAGTATGCACTCACCCTCAACGAGCAGCAGTACCCGCCCGGAGGTTCTGGTTACCGGTGGCGCCGGTTATATTGGCAGCCACGTTTGTGTCGAACTGGTTAACGCCGGTTATCGCCCCGTGGTGGTGGATAACCTCAGCAACAGCAAGCGCGAGGCGGTGCGCCGCGTGGCGCGCATCTGTGACCTGGAGCCGGACTTCTACGAGCTGGACCTGAATGACCGGGCCGGGCTGACCAAAGTCTTTGAAAAACATGACTTTACCGCGGTGATGCACTTCGCCGGCCTGAAAGCCGTGGGCGAGTCCGCTCAAATTCCGCTCAAGTACTACCGGGAAAACATCGGCGGAACTTTGACGCTTTGCGAGGTTATGGAGGCATTCGGGCAGGGCAACCTGATTTTCAGCTCCTCGGCCACGGTGTACGGCGACCCGGCCTCCGTACCCATTGATGAGAGCTTCCCCACCAGCGCCACCAACCCTTACGGTCGCAGCAAGCTGATCATTGAAGAAATTCTGCGGGATATGGCCGCTGCGCCCAAAGAGCACCAAAAGAGTGCATGGAATATCAGCCTGTTGCGCTACTTCAACCCGGTTGGCGCCCACGAAAGCGGCCTGATCGGCGAAGATCCATCCGGTATTCCCAATAACCTGCTGCCCTATGTGGCTCAAGTGGCGATCGGCAAGCTCAAGGAACTGAGTGTGTTTGGCGATGATTACGACACGGTGGACGGCACCGGCGTGCGTGACTACATTCACGTGGTGGACTTGGCCAAAGGCCATGTGGCGGCGCTGAAGGCGCTGGAAGTCACCGGCACGGGCTGCCGCGCCTACAACCTGGGCACCGGCCAGGGCTATTCTGTTCTGCAGATGGTCAAGGCCTTCGAAAAGGCCAGTGGGCGGGACATTCCCTACCGCATTGCGCCGCGCCGCCCGGGGGATATCGCCAGCTGCTACGCCAATGCCGACCTGGCCAAACAGGCACTGGGCTGGGAGGCGCGGTTCGGGCTGGAGCGGATGATGGTGGATACCTGGCGCTGGCAGTCCCAGAACCCGGACGGTTACTGATTCTCTGGTTAACTAGGAAAACGCAATAATGTTGATCGATCTGTTGTGGCTGTTGTTGGGGCTTGCACTGTTGACCTTCGGGGGCGACAGCCTGGTACGCGGGGCGCTGGCCCTGGCCAAACGCTGGGGCGTCTCGCCCCTGCTGGCGGGCCTGGTGATTGTCGGTTTTGGCACCTCGGCGCCGGAGCTGGTGGTCTCACTCCAGGCGGCGCTGAGCGACAGCCCCGATATCGCCCTGGGCAATGTGATTGGCAGCAACATCGCCAATATTCTGCTGATTCTGGGCGTATGCGGGTTGATCCTGCCCCTGGTGGTTCATACCAACGCCCTGAAGCGGGACGGGCTGGCGATGATCGGCGCCACCATTTTCTGTATGTTGCTGTTCCGTGACGGCGCGGTGGATCGCCTGGACGGCATCATGTTCCTGGTCGCGCTGGCGGCCTACCTGATCTGGTCCTACCGTACCGAGCGAGTCCATCCCGAGGCGGCGGAGGCGGCGCTGCACCAAGCCGAGGCGGATCTGCTGGAAAAACGCCCCACCAGCCTCTGGCTCTCGATAGCGCTGGCGGTGGGTGGTCTGGCGCTGTTGATCGTCGGCGCCCGGGCGTTTTTGACCGGTGCGGTCGGCATTGGCGAGGCGCTGGGCATCCCGGAAACCCTGATCGGCCTGACGCTGGTGGCGGTGGGCACGTCGTTGCCGGAGTTGGCGGTATCGTTGATCGCGGTGCTGCGCCGCCAGGCGGATGTGGCGGTCGGGAATATCCTGGGCAGTAATATTTTCAATATTCTGGGGATTCTCGGGGTGTCGTCGCTGATTCAGCCCTTACCCCTGGCGGGCCGTCTGTTGGCGGTGGATCAGTGGGTGATGCTGGCTACGGCGGTGGCGCTGGTGCTGTTCCTGCTCAGCGGCAAGCGCTTGAATCGAATTGAATCAGCGCTGTTACTGACGGGTTACGTCACTTATATCGCGTTTATGGCAGTGTAACCCCTCTCTACTCGCTCTCCATTCTGCGCGATGTCGCGATGTGCGGATACGCGTAGGGTAGGTAAGCGAAGCGCCACCTACCAAATTGCCGTTCCGCAAACACCCCCGACTTTTCGGTTTGGTTGTCACTAAAATGGTAGGTGGCGCTTCGCTTACCTACCCTACGTACTGGCGCCGTCGGGAGCGGGATTGCCTCGATGAAGTGTTTTGGCACTGAGGTCTGGAGTGGGGTATACCGTTCACAGACTCTCTGAGGCATGGATGCCGATGAGAAGACTCCAGGGATGGATTCACGTCGGGTCTGTGAACGGTATACCCCACTCCAGACCGGACCAAACAAATAAACGAATCTAGACTAGGTCTTTGTCAGTCGCGAAGGCTAGAGCAAACGCCCCCGGGCCGACGTTGACCGTGCCCGCCATGCTCATCATCGAGAGCATCGTCTTCACGCCCGCTTTTTGACAATCCTGCCGGAATTTCACCAACACCGGGTGTTCCTTGATCTCCTCCAACGCGCCGCCGTAACTCATCGTCACCACCTCGCTGGTCAAGCCCTGCGCCATCTGCTTGCGCACATGGTCGAACAACACCTCCAGGCTGCCCCAGAATCCCTTGCCGGTGGTCATCTTTGCGGTATCGCCCTTGTGTAACTGAATGATCGGGCGGCGGTTCAGAATGCTCGCCAGCTTGAAATTGATCCAGGAAATCTTGTGGTCGGATTTGCGCATGTGGCGCCGTTCGCGCATGTAGCCCAGGTCATTGGGGATGATGTAGCCGTAAACCTCCTCGCGCATCTGGTCGATCTCGCGGATGGAGCGGTTCAGGGGGCGCTTTTCTTCCTCGAGGCGCTTGATCAGTTCGTACACCAGCAGCGCGTGGCCGGTGAACATGCTCATGCTGTCGTACAGGCGAATACGAAAGGGCGGGCGGTCGGCGTCATCGCGCTCCATGGCGCGGAATTTCGGCTCGTTCACCAGTGCCGCTTCAGATACCCGCTTGAACACATCGCTTTTTTTGCTGTTGGTGGTAATCACCTGCACCAGGTCGTAGTTCGGGAACAGCTTGCGCTTGAGCAGTTGGGTGATGTCCTCCACCGACATGGGTTCAGACTGGGCCAGGCCGTACTTTTCCCGGGTGTGATCCTTGTAAAACTGCAGGGTGTTTTTGGTATTGCGGGAATCCAGGTGCTGCCCGCCCGCATGCTTTATATAGATGGGCAGCACTTCGATGTTGTGATCCTTAATAAACTGCGCGGGCAGGTCACATGTGGAATCCACCGCGATACAGGTACGCGCGTTCATACTGGTTCTCCGGTTTATGATTTGAGCCCGGATAGTGTGCAATTTGTCACGTTTTTACGGCAGAGGGCATTGCCATCAGGTGATGTGAGGCGACGCCGCTACGGTTTGTGAGCATTGGCTTACAGCGAAGGGGATTTTGTCAGTGGCGGCGTGCGCTTTGGTCGTTGTGGCGGCGGGGGTTATACCGGCAGAGTGAGCCGAACGATCAAGCCGCCGGAAGGTGCCTGGTCCAGTTCCAGTTGGCCGCCGTAGCTGGTGGCGATGTCCGCCGCGACCGACAGTCCAATGCCCTGGCCGGGCTTTAGGGTGTCCAGTCGCCGCCCGCGCTGCAGTACCTGGGGCCGCTCCGCTGGGGGGATGCCGGGGCCGTTATCCTCCACCGCCAGGTACAGCGCGCTCGGGCTCTGGTGGGCGTGCAGGTGGATGGCTCCGTGGCTGTATTTGCAGGCGTTGTCGAGCAGGTTGCCCAGCAGTTCCAGCAGGTCCTGCTCATCGCCGGGGAAGTGAGCGTCCTCCGGTACCTCGAGGTGAAAGTGCGGCGGTTTGTCCCGGTAGACTTTTTCCAGGGTGCGGCACAGGCGCTCGGCGGCCGGGCGAATAAGGCATTGCTGCCCCAGCCCCTGTTGCTGTTCGGACACGGCCCGGCGCAGTTGGTAGTTCACCACCTGGTCCATACGCTCGACTTGCTCCGCCAGCAACCGGTCGGTTTCCGAAACGGGCGATTGAGGCTTTTCTTGATGCACCATGTTGCGCAGTACACTCAAGGGCGTTTTCAGGCTGTGGGCGAGGTTGCTCAAGCTGTCCCGGTAGCGTTGGCGCAAGAAGGTTTCCCGCTCCAGCACCCGGTTGAGGTTGTCCACCACCGGTTGCAGTTCCTGAGGGTAGCGGCCTTCGAGCTTGGGGGTGGAGTGCTCGCGCATGGCTTGCAGGGCGCCGGCCAGGCGGTCCAGTGGGCGAAGGCCCCAGCGCAGAATCAGGCTTTGGGTGAGTACCAGTACCAGGGCTGCCGCCCCCAGCCAGCGCCAGAGCTGGCGTCGGTAGCTGGCCAGCTCGGCCTGGTAGGGCGCTCTGTCGCGCAGGAGCATGAGTTGGTAGCGGTGCTCGCCGCCGAGTTCATCCTCCCAGATGACGGCGTACCTTCCCCGCCAGAAGGGCTGCGTGTTCAGGGTGACGGTATCCAGGAGCAGTTCACCCATTCGGGGGAAGGGGGCATTGGTGGGCGGTGGGGCCGGGTAGAGCTGGGCGGAGTTGGAGCGCCAGATGATCTCGCCAGCGGCGTTCATCAGGTAGCCGTAAAGGCCGGAGTTGATCTGCTCGAACTCCGGTTCGAGCAGGGCCGGTGGCAGTGACAGTTCGGCCGATTCGCCGGTGCCTTCCAGCTCCGCCACACTGAACAGCAGGTACACCTGGCTTTGCAGGCGCTGGCGCAGGGCGGTGGTCAGACTTTGCTCAAAGGCCCGGTCCAGCACCAGGCCGGTCAGCCCCAAGAATAAGGGCAATAAAACAATCGACGCCAGCAATAACCGGGCGTTAAGCGACAGTGGGCGCTGACTCACCGTGGGTCGGACTCCCCGGGTAGCGTGAAGCGATAACCCATTCCCCGCTGGGTGGTAATCAATTTCAGGCTACCGTCCGGGTCCAGCTTGCGGCGCAGACGCCCGATAAAGACTTCGATGACATTACTGTCCCGATCGAAGTCCTGGTCGTACAGGTGCTCGGTCAGTTGGGTTTTGGAGATCACCTCGCCGCTGTGCAGGGCCAGGTAGGTGAGGGCCTGGTATTCGTAGCCGGTCAGCTCGATCGGCTCGCCGTTGAGGGTGACGCGCTTGGCCGTGGTATCGATGGCCAGTGGGCCGCCTTCGATCACGCTGCGAGCGTGGCCACTGGCGCGGCGAAGCAGGGCGTTGAGTCGGGCGCGCAGTTCCTCGGCGTGGAAGGGTTTGGTCAGGTAGTCATCGGCACCGGCTTCCAGCCCCTCGACCTTGTCCTGCCAGGCGCTGCGGGCGGTCAGAATCAGAATGGGGTAGTGGATGCCCTCGGCCCGGAGGGTCTGAATCAGTTTGACGCCGTCCAGATCGGGCAGCCCCAGGTCGATGATCGCCAGGTCGTAGGGGTGCTCCCGCCCCATGAACAGGCCTTCCCGGCCATCGGGCGCGGGGTCCACGGCGTGGCCCTCGGCCTGCAGCTGTTGCTGAATTTGGGTCCGCAGTGCCGCATCGTCTTCCACTACCAATAGGCGCATGGTTCGCCCCCTCTGCCAGTTGCTGTTGTTGTCAGCCGCTATTGTTGTTTCAGCACTTTTCCGCTCTGACCGTCCACGTTGAGGGTGCGAATTCGGCCGTCCTGCTGAAGAATTTTGACCCGGTAGATGACGCGGCCGCCGCGCTCGAACGTGTCGACCTTCAGAACCTTGCCGCCGACCTGCTTCTGCACCAGAGCCGCGGCCTGAGCGGGGGAGAACCGGGCGGCAGGCTGAGCCTCGGCGGCTGGCATCGCGCTGGGCAAACCGGCGAACGGTACTGGCAAACCCAGTGTCCACGCCAGTGACAGGGCGAGCGCGAGGCGAAGAGTGATGGCTCGGAGGTGTTTCATAATTCGAGGGTTCCAAGCGAGTGATTCAAGAGAGTCCCATGACTGCGACCCGCGTAGCTTACCCCGTCGTGCCCCGGGTTGTCAGGCGCCAACGGTCACAGTCTGCCGCTTCCTGTCTGAATGGAAGCTGAAACCCCCAAAAAACCAGCCCAAACAAGGTATAATCGCGGCCATTACCGAGTTTTACCACACCACGAGCAACACGACGAGAAATCGCGGCCCTTATGACCGAACAGAACGTGACTGAAAAGCAAGACGTAATCCAGTATATGACCGAGCTGGGTCAGAACGCACGGGCGGCTGCCCGGCAACTGGCGGCGGCGACCACCGGTACCAAGAACCGCGCGCTACTCGCCATGGCGGAAGCGCTGGAAGCGGCACGACCGGTACTGGCGAGTGAGAACCAGAAAGACCTGGAAGCCGGCGAAGCCAACGGCCTGGACGCGGCCCTGCTGGACCGTCTGGCCCTCAAGCCGGCCACCATCGACGGCATGATCGAGGGGCTGCGCCAGGTCGCGGCCCTACCGGACCCCTGCGGTGCGATTACCGATATGACCTATCGCCCCAGTGGCATTCAGGTGGGGAAAATGCGTGTGCCTTTGGGCGTGGTGGGGATCATTTACGAATCCCGCCCGAACGTGACCATCGACGCGGCCAGCCTGTGTCTGAAGTCCGGCAATGCCGCCATTCTGCGCGGCGGCAGCGAAGCCATTCACTCCAACCGCGCTATCGCCGAGTGCCTGAAGCAGGGGTTGCGCGAAGCGGGCCTGCCGGAAACGGCCGTGCAGGTGGTCAACACCACCGACCGGGCGGCCGTGGGCCAACTGATTGCCATGCCCGAGTACGTCGATGTGATTGTGCCCCGGGGCGGAAAAGGCCTGATCGAGCGCATCAGCCGGGATGCCCGGGTGCCGGTCATCAAGCACCTGGACGGCATCTGCCATGTGTTTATCGACGAGAAGGCGGACCTGGAAAAGGCCTTCAACATTGCCCTGAACGCCAAAACCCACCGCTACGGCGTGTGCAACGCCCTGGAAACCCTGCTGGTGGACGCGGCGGTGGCGGGCGAGATTCTGCCCCGCCTGGCGGAAGCCTATCTGGAGAAGGGCGTGGAGCTGCGCGGCTGTGACCGCACCCGCGCGCTGATCAGCGCCAACCCGGCCACCGACGAGGACTGGGCGACCGAATACCTGGCGCCGGTGCTGGCCATTCGCGTGGTGGACGGCCTGGACCAGGCGATGGACCACATTGCCCAGTACAGCTCCCAGCATACCGAAGCCATCGTCACCGAAGACTACACCCGTGCCCGCCGCTTCCTGGCCGAGGTGGATTCCAGCTCGGTGATGATCAATGCCTCCACCCGGTTTGCCGACGGTTTTGAGTATGGGCTGGGCGCCGAAATCGGTATTTCCACCGACAAGCTGCATGCACGCGGACCGGTGGGTTTGGAAGGACTCACTTCCCAGAAGTGGATCGTCTTCGGTGACGGCCATATTCGCAACTGAGGGGAGTCCGGATGGCGGCTCGCATCGGCCTGTTGGGGGGCACCTTTGACCCCATCCACCTCGGGCACCTGAGGCTGGCGCTGGAGGCCCGGGAGTTCCTGGGGCTGGATCATGTGCGCCTGCTCCCCTGCCACCAGCCGCCCCACCGGGCAACGCCGGATGTGAGCAGCGCCGAGCGCACCGAGCTATTGCGCTTGGCGCTGGATGATTGCCCGGAGCTGCACCTGGATGCCCGTGAACTCGAGCGCGATGGCCCGTCCTACACGCTGGAAACCCTGCAGAGTCTGCGCCGGGAGCTGGGAGAAGAGGCCCGGCTGGTGTGGATTCTGGGCTGCGATTCGTTCGCGGGGCTGGAGCAGTGGCACCGCTGGCGCGAGCTGCTGGACTGGGCCAACCTGTTGGTGGTCTCGCGACCGGGCTGGGACTTGCCCTCTCAAGGCACGCTGGCCAACTGGCTGAGCGAGCATGCAGTGGCGCCGGAGGCGCTGCTCGACCGCCCCGCTGGCGCCATTGCCGTGCAGACGCTCCGCCTGCTGCCGATTTCGGCGACGGAAATCCGGTCGATGATTCAGAGCGGCTCCTCGCCGCAATTTTTACTGCCCGACCCGGTGTGGCATGCCATCCGGGAGCGGGGGCTTTACCGGGGCCGCTGACAGGCGGCGCCGGTTTTTACCGTTTTATCCAACTGATGTTTTACAAAATAGGTGGCGAATGTCCGCAGCGTTAAATGAATTGATCGTCAATGCCCTGGATGACCTCAAGGGCCGGAATGTGGTGCAGCTCGACGTGCGCGAGCTGAGTAATGTGATGGATACCCTCGTGATCGCGAGTGGTACCTCCAGCCGGCACGTCAAATCCCTGGCCAGCAATGTGGTGGAAGATGCCAAGCACGCCGGACACCAGCCACTGGGCGTTGAAGGGCTCGAGACGGGCAATTGGGTTTTGGTGGATTTCGGTGATATCGTCGTTCACGTGATGTTGGACGAGGCCCGCGAGTTTTATGACCTGGAAAAACTCTGGTCTATGGAACCCGCCACCCGTTCGGAAACCTAACGGGGTTCGCCATGCGTATTCGCCTGATCGCCGTCGGGACCAAAATGCCCGGCTGGGTAGAACAGGGCTACGCCGAGTACGCCAAGCGCCTGCCCAGGGACTGCACGGTTGAATTGGTTGAGTTGCCCCTCGGCCCCCGGGGCAAGAGCAGCTCGGCCGCGGTCGCCATGGAGCGCGAAGGCCAGGCGATGATGGCGGCCATCGGCAAGGGGGACCGCGTGGTTGCCCTGGATGTGAAGGGCAAGGCCTGGAGCACCGAGCAGTTGGCCGCCAAACTGGATGACTGGCGCATGAGCGGCGCCAATTACAGTCTGCTCATCGGTGGGCCGGACGGCCTGGCGCCGGAGTGCCTGACACTGGCGGAAAGTAAGTGGTCGCTATCGGCCCTGACGTTGCCGCACCCCGTGGTCCGTATTGTGGTGATTGAACAGCTGTATCGAGCCTACTCGATTCTGCACAACCACCCGTACCATAAATAACGAACCGAGAGTTCATGTCAGAAGACCAGCGTTTCAAAGATCACCACCGGGAGGCTCGCATTACCTCAAGCCGACTGGTCATCACGTCGGTGATTATGGCGGCGTTGGTGGCTCTGCTGGTGTTTCGTTATTACACCCTGCAAGTGGTTCACCACGAGGACTACGCCACCCGTTCGGACCGCAACCGGGTGCACGTTCAGCCGGTGCCCCCCACTCGGGGCCTGATCTACGACCGCGATGGTGAGTTGCTCGCGGACAACCGGCCCAGTTATACCCTGTCGGTGATCCGCGAGCGGGTCGATGACATGGAGGAAACGGTACGGCTGTTGCGCACCCTGGTGGATATCCCCCAGAGCGACCTGGAAAAATTCTACGATCAGCTTCAACAATGGCGCCGCCCGTTCGAGGCCATTCCGGTTCGCTATGGTTTGACCGAGGAGGAAATCGCCCGCCTGGCGGTCAATGAGTACCGGCTCGAAGGGGTGGAGATCAACGCCCAGTTGGTGCGCCATTACCCCAAGGGGAAGTTGTTCGCCCATGTGCTCGGCTACGTGGGGCGGATCAGTCAGGCCGATCTGGCCCAGTTCGATGAAGATCAGCACAAACGCTACAGCGGGACCCACTCCATCGGCAAAAGCGGGCTGGAAAAGCAGTATGAGTCGCTTCTGCTGGGGGATGTGGGCAGTCAGAACGTGGAAACCAACGCCCGTGGCCGCGTGTTGCGGGTGCTGGATCGGACCGACCCGAAGCCCGGAGAGGACCTATACCTTCACCTGGATGCCGATATTCAGCGCGTGGCGGTCGAGGCCCTGGGAGAGTACCGGGGCGCGGTGGTGGCGATGGACGTGAAAACCGGAGGGGTGCTGGCGGCGGTCTCCACGCCCAGCTTCGACCCCAACCTGTTCGTGACCGGTATCAGTTTCAGGGATTATCGCCGCCTCAATCAGTCCCTGGATCTGCCGTTGTTCAACCGCTTTTTGCAAGGCCAATACCCCCCGGGCTCCACCGTCAAACCGGTGATGGGGTTGGCCGGGCTGCACTACGACGTGGTGGATACCAGTTACTCGGTAAAGGATCCGGGCTTCTATCGGTTGCCCGGTGACGACCGCCTGTACCGGGACTGGAAGCGCTATGGGCACGGCAAGCAGGTGGCTCTGGAACAGGCCATTGAGGAGTCCTGTGACGTTTATTTCTACGATCTCGGGCACCGAATGGGCATTGATCATATTCACCAGTTCGGCATCAAATTCGGTCTGGGCTCGCGTACGGGGGTGGATATCCCCTCCGAGCGGAACGGCCTCTGGCCCTCGCGCGAGTGGAAACGCAATAACCGGGGCCTGCCCTGGTTTCCCGGGGACAACCTCAACGTGGCCATCGGCCAGGGGTTTGCGCTCACCACCCCGATGCAACTGGCCCAAATGACCACCACTCTGGCGAACCGTGGGCATCGGCTTACGCCCCAGATGGTGAGCCGGGTGGGGAATGAACCGGTGGCCACCGTGGAAGAGGAAGAGTTGGATGTGGCCCCGGATGACTGGGACTTTGTGCTGAGTGCCATGGAAGGGGTCATGCACGGTGAGCGTGGCACGGCTCGGCGGGCCGCCTACGGGGCCGACTATCATATGGCGGGCAAAACCGGTACGGCCCAGGTGGTGGCCATCCCCCAGGGGGAGGAGTACGACTCCGAGGCTCTGCTGGAGCGCCAACGCGACCATGCCCTGTTCGTGGGTTTCGCGCCGGTGGACGACCCCCAAATTGCTGTAGCGGTGGTGGTGGAAAATGGTGAGTCCGGCTCGGGTGTGGCCGCGCCGGTGGCGCGCAAGGTGTTCGATGCCTATATGAAGGACCGCGACGCCGTGGAAGAGGGGGGCTCACCGTGAGTCAGCAGGATTTTCTCCGTCGCCTGCCAGAAACCGGGCGCAGCCTGCGCCGCCGGGATCGCCTGCAGCAGCGTCTGCATATCGACTTCACCCTGTTGCTGTTGCTGCTGGCGGTGGCCTGTTATGGCCTGGTGGTGCTCTACAGCGCCAATGGCCAGTCCCTGCCGGGGGTTCAGCGCCAGGGCATTTACTTTCTCGTGGCCCTGGTGGGCATGATGGTGGCGGCTCAGGTGCCACCCCACCTGCTGCGCCGAATGGCGCCCTGGCTATATCTGGCGGGCGTGTTATTGCTCGCACTGGTGCTTCTGATGGGCATCGGCGCCATGGGGGCTCAGCGTTGGCTGGGGTTGGGGGGCTTTCGTTTTCAGCCGTCGGAAGTCATGAAGCTGGCCACGCCCATCATGGCCTCCGCGTACCTCGGGCAGCGTTTGCTGCCGCCGCGCTTCAAGCATGTGCTGGTGACTCTGGCGCTGGTGTCCTTGCCGGCTCTGTTGATCATCCAGCAGCCAGACCTGGGTACCGCTTTGCTGGTGGCCTCTTCCGGTCTGGTGGTCCTGTTTTTCGCCGGGCTGTCCTGGCGCTATATCATTGTGGCGGTGGTGGTGGTGTTGGCCAGTATCTGGCCCTTCTGGAAGTTCGTGATGCACGACTACCAACGTCAGCGAGTGCTTACGTTGCTCAACCCCGAGCAGGACCGCCTGGGGGCGGGCTGGAATATTATTCAGTCCAAAACCGCGATTGGCTCAGGGGGCTACTCCGGCAAGGGCTGGCTGCAGGGCACCCAGTCCCAGCTCGACTTTCTGCCCGAAGGGCATACGGATTTTATTATTGCGGTGCTGGGGGAAGAGTTCGGGTTGCTGGGCATCCTGTTCTTGCTGAGCCTTTATGCCCTGATCATCATGCGGGGTATGGTCATTGCGGCGCGTGCCCAGGACAGCTTCAGCCGCCTGCTGGCGGCCAGTATCACCTTCACCTTTTTTGTCTATGTGTTTGTCAACGCGGGCATGGTGTCCGGTATGTTGCCGGTGGTGGGGGTGCCGTTGCCTTTGGTGAGCCAGGGGGGGACGGCCATTGTGACCCTCATGGCCGGCTTCGGCATTCTGATGTCGATCGCCACCGAGCGGCGACGGGTCTCCCGTCAGGAATAGCCAACCGAAAAATTGAGAGGGTTTACGTCTTTGAATCGATTCCTGGGTATCGCTCTGGTTGCCGCCCTGATCACGGCGCTGGGCTTTGGCGCACCGGCGTCTGCGGATTACCGTCAACATCCGGAAGCCGAGCGTTTTGTCACCGAAATGACCGAGCATCACGGCTTTGATGAAGCCCAGATGCGCGCCTGGATGGCCGAAGCCGAGCGTCAGGACGGCATTCTGGAAGCCATCGCCCGGCCGGCGGAGCGCACCCGCACCTGGGCCGAGTATCGCCCGATTTTCCTGCAGCCTCTGCGGGTGACCCGGGGCGTCGAGTTCTGGCAATCTCACCGGGACGCCTTCGAGCGGGCGGAGGCCACCTACGGCGTGCCGCCGGAGGTGATTCTGGCGATTATCGGGGTGGAGACCAACTACGGCCGGACCATGGGCAGCCACCGGGTGATCGACGCGCTCACCACCCTGGCCTTTGATTACCCACCCCGCGCCCCGTTTTTCCGGCGGGAGCTGGAGCAGTACTTTATCCTCATGCGCGAACAGAAACAGAACCCTTTGGCGTTTAAGGGGTCCTATGCCGGAGCCATGGGGTTCGGGCAGTTCATGCCCTCCAGTTACCGCCATTACGCGGTGGATTTCGATGGGGATGGTCTCGTCGATATCTGGCACAACCCCACCGATGCGATCGGCAGCGTGGCCAATTATTTTGCCGAGCATGGCTGGCAGCGGGATGGTCTCGTGGCGGTGCGCGCCCGGGCCGGCGCGTCGCTGAACCGGGGCGCGAAGGAAGACTGGAACCGAATCGAACCGCCAGAGCAGACCGTCAAGGACTGGCAAGCGCGGGGCCTGGTACCGATTTTTCCGTTGCCGGGGGAAACGCCCGCCAACGCGCTGGCGCTTGAGGGGGACTTCGGGGAAGAATTCTGGCTGGCGTTTCAGAACTTTTACGTCATCACGCGCTACAACCGCAGCCATTTGTACGCGCTGGCCGTCCAGCAATTGAGTCAAGCCATAAAAACCGCAATGGAGACACAATCGTGAAATTCCGGGCAAGCCTTGCCGTTTTGGCTCTGAGTATACTGGTGGTCGCCTGCGCACCGCTGATGGAGGAGCAGGACCGGGGGCCCGACCGGCCGGTCGACCTCTCTCACGTCCCCGATGCCGAGCCCCGGCATGAACCGCGCACGTTAGCGGGCAATAAAAACCCCTACACGGTGTTGGGCAAAACCTATCATCTGATGGACGATGAAACCGGGTATAAAGAGCGCGGTATTGCCTCCTGGTACGGGCAGAAGTTTCACGGCCGGAAGACCTCCAACGGTGAAACCTATGATATGTACGGTATGACCGCCGCCCACAAAACCCTGCCGATTCCCAGCTATGTGCGCGTGACCAACCTGGACAATGGCCGTCAGGTAGTGGTGCGCGTCAATGATCGTGGGCCTTTTCACGCCGGTCGAATTATCGACCTCAGTTATGCCGCGGCCCAGAAGCTCGGCTTCGCCGCCCGGGGCACGGCCCAGGTGGAGGTGGAAATTATTGTGCCCGGGGACCAGGCGCCCGCGCCTCTGAGAGCCAACCGGGACGCCCCTGTCGTGGGGACGCCTGCACCCGGCGCTTTTACGCCGGTCAAAACTACCCAGGCGGCGCCCAAGAACCAGCCGATGACGTTTGTTCAGGTGGGGGCGTTCAGCACTCTCGACGCCGCCGAGAAACGGCGCACGCAGCTCGAGCGGTTTGTCGATCAGCCGGTATTGATTTACAGCCCGGACGAAGAACCGGTGCTGCACCGCGTTCGTATTGGACCACTGCATACAACCGAAGAAGTAACGGCTTTGCGCGAACAGCTGCGCAAAAATGCCATTGACCAAACCCATATCGTCCGGGAGTAGTGGTAAACTCCCCGCGTTTTCGTTTCACTCACACAACGGTTACACAATGATGCAAAAGTTTCTCCTGGCCACGGTATTCACGCTGTTGACCCTGACAGTTCAGGCGCAAGAGGTGATTATTCCCTCGCCCCCGCAATTGGCGGCCACTGCCTATTTGCTGATGGATGCGGACACGGGAAAAGTGCTGGTGGAACACAATGCCGATCAGCGCCTGCCTCCGGCGAGTCTGACCAAAATGATGACCGCCTACATTGTGTCGGAAGAGGTGGAACGCAACCGCGCCAGTGAAAACGACATGGTGAACATCAGTGTCAAGGCGTGGCAGAAAGGCGGCTCGAAAATGTTCGTGCGCGAGGGCACCGAGGTCAAATTGATTGACCTGCTTCGCGGCGTGATTATTCAGTCGGGTAACGATGCCAGTATCGCCTTGGCGGAACACATCGCCGGCAGCGAAGAGGGCTTCGTCGATGTAATGAACCAGACCGCTGCGCAGTTGGGGATGGTCAACACTCAATTTCAAAACTCCACCGGCTGGCCGGCGGAAGGGCACTACACCACCGCACGGGATTTGGCGATTCTGGCCAAGGCCGTGATCGAGGACCACCCCGATCACTACTCACTGTACAGCGAGAAGTACTTTTCCTATAACGGTATCAATCAGGCCAACCGCAACCGCCTGCTGTTTCGCGATGAGAGCGTTGACGGTCTGAAAACCGGTCACACCGAAGCGGCAGGTTATTGCCTGGTGGCCTCCGCGGTGCGTCGGGACATGCGTCTGATTTCCGTAGTGCTGGGTACCAGCAGCGAAAACGCCCGCGCGGCGGAAACGGAAAAGCTGCTCTCTTATGGCTTCCGTTACTATCAGACCCAGGCGCTTTACAGCGCCGGCGATGAGCTGCAACGCCAACGCGTCTGGGCGGGCAAGCAGGAAGAGGTTGTGATCGGCGTGTCCCAGGATATCCGTCTGACGATTCCCCGCGGTGCGGAAGACAAGCTTGACGCGCAAATGCATATTGATGAAATTATCAAGGCGCCGGTGGCCGTGGGTGACGAGCTGGGCAGCCTGACCATCGACCTGAACGGTGAGCGCCTGGTGGATGTGCCCCTGGTGGCGCTGGAGCCGGTGGAAGAAGCGGGCTTCTTCTCCCGTCTGATCGACGCCATCAAGCTGTTTTTCATCAAAATCTTCGGGTAACTCCGCTCGGGGTACCCATTGGGTTGCGGGGCAGGGATGCCTCCGGCCTGTTATAATGCCGGTGTTTCTACCGAATGAGAGGTGCGCCGGTTCCATGTCTGAGCAACAACCCCCCAAGATCGAGTTTCCCTGTGAGGATTACCCCATCAAAGTGTTGGGGGATGCCGGTGACGAGCTGCGAGAACTGGTCATCGACGTGATGGAACGTCACGCCCCCGGCTTCGATCAGACGCAGATTCGCGTCAAAGACAGCCGCAATGGTACCTATCAGTCCCTGACCGTGCGCATCACCGCCACCGGCGAGCGGCAGCTGAAGACCATTCATGAAGAGCTGATCGCCAGCTCCATCACCAAAATGGTGCTTTGATCCGATGACGGTGGCGTCCGCAGAGGACCTGAAAACGGTTCTGGAAACCGCCGACCTGGGTCGCGAGGCCTATGAGACGGTGTGGGCCCGCATGCGCCAGTTTACCGACGAGCGGGACGCGGGCACCCCGGATCAGTTCTGGCTGGTGGAGCACCCGCCGGTGTTTACCCAGGGCCAGGCTGGCAAGCCGGAGCACCTGCTGTTGCCAGGGGATATCCCGGTGGTGCAGGCCGACCGGGGCGGGCAGGTGACCTATCACGGGCCCGGCCAGTTGGTGGCCTATCCGCTACTGAGCCTGAAGCGCCTGGGCATCGGCGTGCGGGATCTGGTAACCGCCCTGGAGCAGACACTGGTGGCGCTGCTGGCTGACTACGGTATTGACGCCTACGACCGTCCCGACGCCCCCGGCGTCTATGTCGAGGGCGACAAAATCGCCTCCCTGGGCCTTCGGGTGCGCCGCGGTTGCAGCTTTCACGGCCTGGCCCTGAATGTGAACATGGACCTGGAGCCCTTCGGCCGGATCAACCCCTGTGGCTATCAGGGGCTGAAAATGACCCAGATGGCGGACCGGATGACACCGGCGCCCGCCATGGAGGACGTCAAGGTTCGGTTGACCCACCACTTTGTACAGAAATTGGGCTATTCGTGTACAATGCCCAGCCCACCGCGTTGATCGCGGAGGCCCAAAAGGCCGTACCGCCTTGCTCACAAGGCACTTAGCCCTTCGATTTTACCCAGAGGTCGAAAGATCGAGAGACGAGAGAGTTTCATGTCCGATACCCCCGAAATACAGCCCGTCAAACGCACCCGTCGCCTGCGCCAGGGTGAAAAGTTGCGCGATGCCGACAAGGTTGAGCGGATTCCGGTCAAAGTGATCGCGTCCGACGAAGTCCAGCGCAAGCCGGACTGGATTCGTGTGCGGGTACCCGCCTCACCGGAGGTGGACCGGATCAAGCAGATTCTGCGCAAAAACAATCTCTCTTCGGTGTGCGAAGAGGCCAACTGCCCCAACCTGGGGGAGTGTTTCAGTGGCGGTACCGCCACCTTCATGATCATGGGTGAAATCTGCACCCGTCGCTGCCCCTTCTGCGACGTGGGCCACGGCAAGCCCAACCCGCTGGATACCGAAGAGCCGGCGCACCTGGCCAAGGCCATCGCCGAAATGCAGCTCAAATACGTGGTGATCACCTCGGTGGACCGGGATGACCTGCGCGATGGCGGTGCCCAGCACTTCGCCGACTGTATCCGCGAGTCCCGCATTCACAGCCCGAACCTGCAGGTGGAGATTCTCACCCCGGACTTCCGCGGCCGCATGGGCCCGGCGCTGGACATTCTGGAGCAGGAAGCGCCGGACGTGTTCAACCACAACCTGGAAACCGTGCCCCGGCTCTACCGTCAGGCGCGCCCGGGGGCCAACTACAAATGGTCGCTGGAGCTTCTGAAGGAGTACAAAAAGCGCCGTCCGGACATCCTGACCAAATCCGGCCTGATGGTCGGCCTGGGCGAGACCAAAGAGGAAATCATCGAAGTCCTCAAGGACATGCGCGAGCACGATATCGACATGCTCACCATCGGCCAGTACCTGCAGCCCTCGAAAGACCACCTGGCGGTGGACCGCTTCGTGCACCCGGATGAGTTTGCCGAGTACACCCGCATCGCTCACGAGCTGGGCTTCAAGCACGCCGCCTGTGGCCCGTTGGTTCGCTCCAGCTACCACGCCGACAAACAGGCCCACGGTGAAGCCGTGGGCGTGGTGGACGACCTGCTGGCGACCGCTCAGTAAGCCGTCCTCCTGCCACTCAGGAGCCAGGGGCAATGGCCGAACGCCTTACGATCGAGCCGTTGACCCCGGACACCCCTCAGTTAGAGCCCTGGCTGGCGATCATCGGCCGCTGGCACCACGAGCATTGCGTCTCCCGGGGCCTCAACTCCTCGATCGAGCGGCGCATCGAGCAGATTCGCAAACACTTTTCCGGCGACGCTCTTCCCGTTACCCTGGTGGCTCACAAAGCGGGTCAGCCCTTGGGGAGCGTCAGTTTGCTTCGTTATCAAGCCGCTGGAACGGGCAACCGTCTGTGGTTGAGCAATCTGTACGTAGAGGCGTCTGTGCGAAAGGGGGGCTTGGGGGAGGCATTGCTGGAGCACGCGTGCCGTTACGCCAAGGCGCAGGGTGAGAAGGCGCTGTGGTTGTTCACCGACGACCAGCAGGCGTTTTACCGCAAGCGCGGATGGCGCCCGGCGGGGGATGCGCGGATAAGCCGGACGGAAGTGGATATTTTGGTTCGGGAGTTGTGATAGCGGTTAGTGGTAGGTGGCGCTTCGCTTACCGACCCTACGGCCAAATGACCCGAGAGAGTCCGCCGCGCGTAGGGTAGGTAAGCGAAGCGCCACCTACCAATAAAGCCCGAGATTACTCAATAGGCTGGGCGCCTTACATCAACGCTTCGGGTTCAACTGCCCCACCAAACGCCTGAAGAAGCGCCTTCACCAGCGCCACCAACTCAATACTCATCACCGCAAAATCCGCGTCAAAGGCTTCCTGGGCCGTCTCCGGATTGCGATCGCCCGCCTGCTCCAGCAACTGATCCTCAAACTTCAACCGCTTCACCGCGAACTGATCATCCATCACAAAATGAATCGCCTCTTTCCAGGTGAGCGCCAACTTACTGGCAAACATCCCGGCCTCAAGGTGGCTCGCCACCTCAGGCGCGCTCAAGTCCACGTTCTTGCAACGCACCACCCGGCTGTCCTTCCCGGCCTGAAACTCACATTCCTCCCCCAACACAAAATCCGTCGGCAGAGGCTCGCCCCGCAGCCAATGGGTCATCATCTGAGCGGGCGCCTGCTGCGGGGTCAGGGGCACGGCTTTGAGCGTACCCAGGCTCTCCCTAAGTTGGCTGAGCAGGTCCTCGGCTTTCTTGGCGGAAGAGCTGTTCACCAGAATCAGACGTTCCCGTGGTGCGATAAAGGCGTAGTCCCGTGAGGACTTGCTGAAGGCCTTGGGCAGCAGGTCGAAGATGATTTCGTCTTTCATCGTCTGCCGCTCTTTGCGACCCACCGGGCGGCCTTCTTCGGAACGAATATGGGAGAGCTTCTCTTCCAGGTGTTCGTTCACCACGGCGGAGGGCAGGATTTTCTCTTGGCGCTTGGCGCAGATCATCAGGCAGCCGCTGGCGGCATGCACATAATCCTGAGCGTCGGCGCCAGCGGGGGGGACCCAGCCGTAGCGCATCAGGTCCTGGCTGCCACAGGGTTGGAACGGTGCCTGGCTCAGTTTGTCGGCCAGGGCCTCGGCGCTCAGGGTGAAGTCTTCAGTCAGTTGGTAAAGGCGAAGGTTTTTGAACCACATAGTCGATCCGGTCTGCTACAACAAAAAGCGGGCGGCTCCGGGGAGCCGCCCGCCCGGGAAAGGGAGCGGGAGTTTAGCACAGCCTCAGGCGTCTTTCGGGGGCTCAATGGATTGGGGGTTGAACTCGCGCACGAAAATGCCCCAGGAGGCCACAAACAGGGCGGCAACCAACGGGCCCATGACAAAGCCGTTGATCCCGAACAGGGCGAGGCCGCCGAGCGTGGAAAGCAGCACGATATAGTCCGGCAGTTTGGTGTCCCGGCCCACCAGAACCGGGCGCAGTAGGTTGTCGACCAGCCCGATGACGATGGAACCGAAGGCGGTCAGGACGATGGCGTCGACGTAGTCTCCCACGGCGAAGAGGTAGACGGCGACGGGTGCCCAGATGAGGGCTGCGCCCACGGCGGGAATGAGTGAGACCACCGCCATGACCACGCCCCAGAGCACAGGGCCGGGAATGTCGAGGAACCAGAAAACCAGGCCGCCCAGCGCGCCCTGGAGGGCGGCGATGACGATGTTGCCTTTGACGGTGGCGCGGGTGACTTCGGCAAACTTGCCAAACAGCAGGCGTTCGCGTTCATCCCCGAGGGGGAGGGCCCTCATGAGTACATCCAGAATCCGTTGACCGTCGCGCAGCATGAAGAAGGTCAAGTAGATCATGACGCCGAAGTTGAGGATAAACTGGAAGGCGTTCTGGCCGATGTTGAGGCTGTGTTCTGCGAGAAACTTACCGCTGGCAAGGGCGGCTGCGGTGACTCTGTCTTGTAGGTCATCCAGTTTAACATCGAAGCGCAGGAGCACGTCTTGTGCGAAGGGGAAGCGGGTGGTGATTTCGGTTACGATTTTTTCGAGGTCGATGTTGCCGGCGTCCAGTTGTTCGTAAAGGTTGATCCCTTGGGAGATGACGGACATGGTGATGAAGATGACCGGCAGGATGACGATGACTAGGCTGATGACGAGTGTGACCAGGGCTGAGAGGGTGTTGCTGTTTCTGAGCCGGGGTGTCAGCCATTGTTTGACGGGCGCGAAGATGATGGCGACCGCGCAGGCCCAGAAGATGGGGCCGAAGAAGGGCAGTAGTACCCAGATGAAGGCCAGGGAGACGAACGCCAGTAGCCAGAGAAAGGCCTGGGTTTCCATTTTGCTGTTCATTCTTTCATTCCTTCTTGCGTGCTGGATTAGGTTCTTTTTCAGGGTGTTGGCGGCATCACGTCCGGCGCGCTACGGGGTAAAGCCTTTCAAGACACGCCGTGAACCCATCCCTGGGGGCTCGAATCGCGGGTCCCCCGCTCCACGGTCTTGAAAGGCTTTACCCCGCATCGCTCCTCAGCGGTTCTATTCCACTTTGCGCCAGATGTTACTACACATCGGCGTGTTTTTTGGTGATTGGCATCGCTGAAACAGAAACAAGAGGGGGAGGCGCGGCGGATGCGCGCTTTGCGCTTATCCCCCTACGCTACAACGGGCCGAGCGTAGCTACCCATGCCCAGCAGATTGACCATGGGCAGTTAATCGCAACTAAGCGTGAAGTTGGCACGGAGCCCAGGGAGTGGGTGTTCTGTTCCGAAACCCTCTCTTCAGGGATGAAGCGGTCCGGCGTTCCGGGAGGGAGCTACAGGGATGTATTTATCGCGTTTTCGGAACAGAACACCCACTCCCTGGGCGGTCTTTCCAGCAACTCACAAGACAGACGGTTATTCGTCCAGGAAGCTGCGCAGGTGGTCTGAGCGGGACGGGTGGCGGAGTTTGCGTAGGGCCTTGGCTTCGATCTGGCGGATACGCTCGCGCGTGACGTCAAACTGCTTGCCCACCTCTTCCAGCGTATGGTCCGTGTTCATATCGATACCGAAACGCATGCGCAATACCTTCGCTTCCCGTGCCGTCAGGCCGGCCAGCACCTCGCGAGTCGCCTCGGTCAGGCCCTCGGTGGTGGCGGAGTCGACCGGGGAGACAATGGTGTTGTCCTCGATGAAATCGCCCAGATGCGAGTCTTCGTCGTCCCCGATCGGGGTTTCCATGGAGATCGGCTCTTTGGCGATTTTCAGCACCTTGCGAACCTTGTCTTCCGGCATTTCCATGCGCTCGCCCAGTTCTTCCGGGGTGGGCTCGCGGCCCATTTCCTGAAGCATCTGGCGGGAGACGCGGTTGAGCTTGTTGATGGTCTCGATCATGTGCACCGGAATCCGGATGGTGCGGGCCTGGTCGGCGATCGAGCGGGTGATGGCCTGCCGGATCCACCAGGTGGCGTAGGTCGAGAACTTGTAGCCGCGGCGGTATTCAAACTTGTCGACGGCTTTCATCAGGCCGATGTTGCCTTCCTGGATCAGGTCCAGGAACTGCAGGCCGCGGTTGGTGTACTTTTTCGCGATCGAGATCACCAGGCGCAGGTTGGCTTCCACCATTTCCTTTTTGGCGCGGCGCGCGCGGGCTTCGCCGATGGACATGCGGCGGTTGATCTCTTTGATCTGGGCCAGGCTCAGGCCGCTTTCTGCTTCCAGTTGCGCCAGTTTACGCTGGGCCCGGGCAATCTCGGATTCCACGGACTTGAGGGCGTCCGAATAGTCACGCTTTTTCTTGATGACGCTGGGAATCCAGTCTTCGTTGGTCTCGTTGCCCGGGAACTCGCGCATGAAGGTTTTGCGCGGCATGCGGGACTCGCGCACGACCATCCGCATAATAGCGCGCTCTTCGCGGCGGACCAGGTCCAACACGATGCGGGCCTGGGCGTAAATCGGATCGAACTGGCGTGGCGGCAGTTTGAAGAACTTGAACAGCTCTCCCAGCTCGGCCAGTTCTTTCTGCGCCTGTTTGCTTTCGCGACCGTGCTTGCTGACGGTCTTCTCGGCTTTGGCCAGCTGTTTGGCCAGGGCGTCGAAGCGGACGCGGGCCTCCTCCGGGTCTACGCCGGAAGTGCTTTCCTCTTCTTCGTCGCTGTTGTTGTTATCGTCGTCGTTGTCATCGTCGTCTTTTTTGTCCTTCTTGTTGGCGGCTGACGATGTGTTGGACGAGGTGGCGGTGACCGAGGGGATTTCGTCCGCCGGGTCGAGCCAGCCGATGATCACGTCCGCCAGGCGGCGGTCTTCTTCCTGCACCTGCCTGTATTCGTCGAGGATGCGCTGGGCCGAGCCGGGCCAGTAGGCCAGGGCGGACATCAGCTCTCGCACGCCTTCTTCGATGCGCTTGGCGATGGCGATTTCGCCTTCGCGGGTCAGCAGTTCCACGGTCCCCATTTCGCGCATGTACATGCGCACCGGGTCGGTGGTGCGGCCGGCCTCGGTTTCCACCGCTGCCAGGGCCGCGGCTGCTTCGGCCGCTGCGATTTCGTCGGCGGAGGCGTCCCCGTCGGTCATCAGCAGGGTGTCGGCATCCGGAGCGATCTCATAGACACGAATGCCCATGTCGTTGATCATCTGAATGATGTCTTCCACCTGATCCGGATCGGAAATGTCCTCCGGAAGATGGTCGTTCACCTCGGCATAAGTGAGATAGCCCTGCTCTTTGCCGCGGGCGATCAGCTCTTTAATGCGGGATTGTTGCTGCTGTTGAGCGTTATCTGCCATTCGGGACCCTGTAAGAACCTGGAGGTGGAGAAGAAAAGCGCGGGATTATATCGCATTTATTGGGCTTGATTCCATAAAATCAACGCCTGAATCCCTTTTAGTGGGGTGTTTTGTGCGCCAATGCCGCTTTAACCAGTGCTTCACGCTCTTCGCGGCTCATTCCCGCAAAATCGCTGCTTTTTTGCCGCAGTTGGCTGAGCGCTTCGGTTTTTTGTAATTGGGCCAGCTGCCGGTGAATGCTTTTGAGGCAATCGCAGAAGGCCGCTCGGGTGTCGTAGTCCGCCCGCGCGGGTTTTGCCGCCCTGGCGGCGCCATGGGCCCCGGCGGCGACCAGCAGGTCCTGTCCGGCGATGCCCGCCAGGTGCTCCGCGCTGCGGGCGCCGTGCACGGCGCGCCAGTGGCCAATGATGTGGGGCAGCTGGTAGTGCGACCGCTCCCGCAGCAACTTTAGCAGCTCGCCCAGGGTTCGCAACTCCGGTTCCGGGCGCTCGAGCCAAAACTCCGGGGGCTCTTCCGAGGCCAGGCCGGGGTTGGCCAGTATCAGGCCGATGGCTTTGCGGGCCGGTGGCATCAGGTAGCGCTTTGCCGGCAGCACGGGCGGCGCAGCTTCGGCGGCGGGTGGCGGCTCCTCGGTATAGGAGGGCGGCCAGTCCGCGGGCGGAGGCTCCTGGTACTCCGGTGGCGGTGCTCGCTCGTCGACGGCCGGTCGGTTGGGGGCGGGTTCGCGTGCCGGGGTTTCTGGCTTGAGAACCACCGGCTCGCTCACCAGCTCCATCAGAGTGGCCCGGTTCAGACCGGTGCGCTGGGCCAGGCTGTCGAACATCAACTCCCGGAATACGCCTCGCGGCAGCTTGTCCAGCAGCGGTGCGACCCGTTTGCTCAGCAGGGCACGGCCCTCCAGGCTGGAGGGGTTGAG
Source organism: Marinimicrobium agarilyticum DSM 16975 (assembly GCF_000423345.1). Classification (GTDB taxonomy): domain Bacteria; phylum Pseudomonadota; class Gammaproteobacteria; order Pseudomonadales; family Cellvibrionaceae; genus Marinimicrobium; species Marinimicrobium agarilyticum. The sequence continues at coordinate 95,842 of NZ_AUHU01000013.1, read as the reverse complement.
GTCCCGGCTCAGAGCGTCGAACAGGAAGTCTTCCAGGGGAACGGCCATGTTCACCATGTTGATGAATTTTTCCTGCCCCACCTGGCGCACGAGGGTGTCGGGGTCCTCGCCTTCGGGCAGGAACAGGAATTTGACCTGGCGCCCGTCCTCCATCACCGGTAGCGCGGCGGCGAGTGCCCGTTCGGCGGCGGTGCGCCCGGCCTGGTCCCCATCGAAGCAGAAGACCACCTCTCGGGTGTGCCGGAAGGCCAGGGCCAGGTGGTCTTCGCCGCAGGCGGTGCCCAGGGTCGCGACGCCGTAGCGAATACCGAATTGGGCCAGGGCGACCACGTCCATATAGCCTTCAACCACGAGCAGGCGCGGCAGGTCTCGGTGGGCCAGGCGCGCCTCGTACAATCCGTACAGCTCCCGGCCCTTGTGGAAGACGGGGGTTTCCGGGGAGTTCAGGTACTTGGGTTTGTCATCCCCCAGTACCCGACCGCCAAAGCCGATCACCCGCCCGCGCAGATCCCGGATGGGAAACATGATCCGATGGCGGAAACGGTCATAGCGCTTGTTCTGCTCCGGCTGGTGGATGAGCATGCCGCCTTCGGTGAGCAGGTTGCGCTCTTCCTCGCCGATGCCCAGGGTCTTGAGCAGGTTGTCCCAGCCCGGTGGGGCGAAACCCAGGCCGTAATCGCGGGCGATATGCCCGTCCAGGCCGCGTCGCTTGAGGTAGTCGACTGCTTCCTGGCGCTTGGGGTGCTGGCGTAATTGCAGGCGGTAATAGCGATCGGCCTGCTCCAGCAGGCTGTAGATGCTCTTGCGCGCCTGGGCGCGCTCTTTCTGTTCCGGGCTCTGTTCTTCGCGGGGAACATCCAGGCCCACGTGGTGGGCGAGTTGCTCCACGGCCTCCGGAAAGCCCTGCCGCTCGTAGTCCATCAGGAAGCCCACGGCGTTGCCGCTGGCACCGCAGCCAAAGCAGTAATAGAACTGTTTGTCCGGGCTGACGGTGAACGAGGGGGTCTTTTCGTCGTGGAAAGGGCAGCAGGCGCTGTAGTTTTTCCCGGTTTTCTTGAGTTTTACGCGATGATCGACCACCTCAACCAGATCAACCCGGTCGAGGAGCTCGTCAATAAAGCTTTGTGGAATCAGTCCGGCCATAGAGCCTTATTGTAGCGGGGAAGCGGGAGGCGCGTATGGAAATATAGAAGCCAAGTTAGCCGTAGGGCGAATAAGCGCAGCGCATCCGCCAATTCTGGGCCTTGGAGTTACCCCAACCGAGCCTTCAACCGCTTGCTCACATCCGCCATGTCTGCCCGGCCCTGGACTTGAGGCTTCAAAATGCCCATGACCTTGCCCATGTCTTTCATGCTCTCGGCGCCGCTCTGGCTGATGGCGTCAGCCACCAACTGGTCCAGTTCGGCATCGGAGAGCGGCTGGGGCAGAAATTCCTGGATGGTGTCGATTTCGAACCGCTCCTGATCCGCCAGCTCTTGCCGGCCCGCATCGAGATACTGCTTCTCGGAATCGCGCCGCTGCTTGACCATCTTATCCAGAACGGCGAGCACGCGGGCATCGTCGAGCTCGATGCGTTCATCGACCTCTATGCGTTTGAATTCGGCGGTTACCAGACGCAAAACAGCCACGCGGGCCTTTTCTCTGGCCCGCATGGCGGTTTTCAAGGCGTCGTTGATGCGTGTTTGAAGCTCTGAAGCTGGCATCAGCGTTTCCCTAATTGTCTTGTGGTAAGCGTGCGCTCTGAGAGCGCGGGCCCGGTGCGAGGCATCCGGGCCTAAGTCCAGCCGGTAGGTCCTGACGCTTGTCAGGCCGGCCCGTTCAGGCCCGTCTTAGTACAGGCGCTGGAACTTGCGGTTTTCCCGCTGGACTTTCTTGGCGTGCCGCTTAACGGCGGCAGCGGCCTTGCGCTTACGTACCGCTGTGGGCTTCTCATAGGCTTCGCGGCTGCGAACTTCGGCCAGGATGCCGGCCTTCTCACAGGAGCGCTTAAAACGACGCAATGCTACGTCAAAAGGCTCGTTGTCTTTGATCTTTACTGAAGGCATGCTGTTACCTTTGCTCAATTAATTCACCCCGAAACCGCCTGTTTTTGGGCTTCGGGATCCGAGGGCCGTGGATTCTAACCACTTATCCGCTGTGCTGCAACTGGTTCTTGGGCTTCCGGCTCTATATCATACGCCCTCATTTTTCACCCTGCGGTGTCAGAGCGAAACCCTATGCGAGTACTGGGTATAGAAACTTCCTGCGATGAAACCGGCCTGGCGCTGTACGACAGCGAACACGGGCTGTTGAGCCATGCGCTGTTCAGCCAGATTGAGCTGCATGCGGATTACGGTGGTGTGGTGCCGGAGCTGGCCTCCCGGGACCACCTGCGCAAGCTCCTGCCCTTGATCCGGCAGGTCATGGCCGAGGCGAAGACGTCGGCTGATGAGATTGATGCGATTGCCTACACGGCGGGGCCGGGCCTGATTGGTGCCCTGATGGTGGGGGCCTCGGTGGGCAGCGCATTGGCCTACGGCTGGGGTATACCGGCGCTGGGCGTGCATCATATGGAGGGACACCTGCTCGCCCCCATGCTTGAGGATGAGCCGCCCGCCTTTCCTTTTATTGCCCTGCTGGTGTCCGGAGGGCACACCCAGCTCGTACAGGTACAGGGCATTGGCGAATACCAGTTGCTGGGGGAGTCGCTCGACGACGCCGCCGGCGAGGCGTTCGACAAGGCCGCGAAAATGCTGGACCTGGACTATCCGGGCGGCCCCCATATTGCCAAGCTCGCCGAGCGGGGCCGGCCGGGGCGATTTACCTTTCCCCGGCCCATGGTGGACCGGCCGGGCCTGGACTTCAGTTTCAGCGGACTGAAAACCTATACGCTCAACACGGTGGCCGAGCACGCTCAGGCCGATGGCTTGCCGGACGACCAGACCTGCGCCGATATCGCCCACGCCTTTCAGGAGGCCGTGGTCAGTACCCTGGCGATCAAGTGTCGGCGAGCCCTGGAGCAGACGGGGCAGAAAACCCTGATTATTGCCGGTGGCGTTTCCGCCAACACCCGTTTGCGGGAAGAGCTGGAAACGTCACTGGCCAAAATCGGGGCCCGGGTGTTTTACGCTCGCCATGAGTTCTGTACCGACAACGGTGCCATGATCGCCTACGCTGGCTGCCAGCGTCTGCTGGCCGGGCAGTCGGATTCAACGGCGGTGACGGTACGCGCCCGCTGGCCTTTGGACGAGCTGCCACCTTTGAGCCTCCGAGACTGAGGAAATTGAATGGATATTGTTTATATTCGAGACTTGCGCGTGGATACCATTATTGGCATCTACGATTGGGAGCGGGAAGTGCGCCAGACCATCAGCCTGGATCTGGAGATGGCCTCAGACATCCGCAAGGCGGCGCAAACGGATGACATCCAATACGCGCTAAACTACAAGGCGGTCTCCAAACGCTTGATCGCTTACCTGGAGAACCGCGACGCGCAACTGGTGGAGGCCCTGGCGGAGGAGGTCGCCACTATCGTGCGCAACGAATTCGGCGTCGCCTGGGTGCGTCTGCGCTTGAGCAAGCCCGGCGCATTGCGTGGCGCGCGGGATGTGGGCCTGATCATTGAACGGGGAGAAAAACCGGCATGACCGAGGTGTACCTCAGTCTGGGCAGCAATATTGACCGTTATCGTCATATCTCGGCGGCGCTGGACGCGCTCGCCGGGCAGTTCGGGGAGCTGACCATTTCCTCGGTCTTCGAAAGCGAGGCCGTGGGCTTTGATGGCAGTCACTTCTTTAATCTGGTGGTTGGGGTTGATACGACCTTGTCGGTGGCCGGGCTGTCTGATGTGCTCAAGGGCATTGAGGATGATAACGGCCGTCGCCGCTCGGGCCCCAAGTTCAGCTCGCGGACGCTGGATATCGACATTCTGACCTACGGCGATTTTGTCGGCGAAGAGGCGGGGGTAAAACTGCCCCGGGGCGAGTTGACCAAAAACGCTTTCGTGCTTTGGCCCATGGCGGAAATTGCGCCTGGCCACCAACATCCGGTATCCGGGCGTACCTACGCCGAGCTGTGGGCCGACTATGACAAGTCCCGGCAAAAACTCTGGCCCGTCGATTTCGTCTGGCAAGGCCGGACGCTTTCCCACGCCTCTTCCTAAACCCAGGAGTCGCTCGTGAACGACCCGCAACCCGCTCAGCCGGTTTCGCGCTGGCTGGTACTGGTGGCTGTATGCCTCGGGGCTTTTATCGCACCTTTGGGTATGGCGTCGGTCAATGTCGCCCTGCCTACTATGGCGGAAGAGCTCAACGCCAGCGCCGTGCTGGTCAGTTGGGTGCCCACGGTGGTGTTGATCGCCAATATCATTTTTATGCTGCCCGCCGGCAAGCTCGCGGATAACCTGGGGCGCAAGCGGGTCTTTCGATGGGGCATCGGGCTCAATACCCTCGCCAGTGCCCTGGCGTTCTTTGCGCCCTCCATTGAAGTGGTTTTGGTGCTGCGTTTCTTTCAGGGCACCGGCGCCGCCATGATGTTCGCCACCAGTATGGCGCTGTTGATTTCGGTGTTCCCACCGGAGCGGCGCGGGCTGCCACTGGGGCTTAACGCCGCCTGTGTTTACCTGGGGTTGACGCTCGCCCCTGCGCTCGGTGGTTGGGTGACCGACGCCTTCGGCTGGCGTTTTGTGTTTCTGATGCCGCTGCCCTTGGTGGTGGTTGTTCTGACGCTGATCGCCTGGCGGGTGCCCGGTGATTGGTGGGGAGAGAAACAGACCCGGTTCGATTGGCGCGGTGCCCTCAATTTCGGGGCCTGGGCCATTGCCTTGGTGATCGGGCTTACGGGGTTGCCGGGGCTGTGGCAGAGTGGGGTCTTGGCGCTCTCTTTTGTCTTGCTGTACCAGTTTATTCGCCGACAGGCCCGACGAGAACAGCCGTTGATTCGCGTGCAGATGTTTCGAGAGTCGCGTCTGTTTTCTTTTTCCCTGATCACGGCGTTGTTCATGTATGCCAGCAGTTACCCGCTGGGTTTTCTGCTGAGCCTGTATCTGCAGTATGTACGGGGCTACAGTGCGGCCGATGCCGGGCAAGTGCTGCTGGTGCAGGCGCTGACCATGGCCTGTATCGCGCCGCTGGCGGGTAAGCTGGCGGATTACCTGCCGGCCCGCTGGCTGGCGAGTGTCGGCTGCTTTTGCACGCTCTGTGGCTACGGGTTACTGAGCACTCTGGGTGCCGAGACGCCCGCGGGTTTTATTGTTGCAGCGCTGTTTCTCGTCGGGCTGGGCTTCGGTTGCTTCTCCAGCCCCAACAACCACGTGGTGATGCAGTCGGCGCATGCCTCGGAGGTGGGCGTTGCCGCGGCTACCTTGAACCTCGCACGGGTGGTGGGCAACCTGATCGGGATGAGCCTGGTTAACCTGTTTGTGTACTGGAACCTGGGTGATCGCCCAATGAATGAAACACTGTCGGAGCCGCTATTGCACACTTTCGGTCAGGCTATGATCCTGGCCCTGGTGTTTCTATCAAGTGCGACTCTGGTGTCGTTGCTGCGTGGTTCGAGCGGACACAAAAAGCCGGGCGAGGAGCCCGGCCAAGTCAGGGGTTAAACGGTAACCACGAATGGATCAGTGAATTTCAATCCGCTTGCTTAGCGCCGTTTTTTCTTCCGCCTTGGGGACGGTCAGTGTCAGTAGGCCGTTTTTGAATTCGGCCTTGATGTCCTTGTCTTTGACATCGGCACCCAGGTTGAAGCTGCGGACGAATTTGCCATAACGCCGTTCTTGACGAATCAGTCGCCCTTCTTTTTCTTCCTTGTTTTCAAACCGGGACTCCGCGCTGATGGTCAGCAAGCCGTTGTCCAGGGTGACGTCGATATCTTTCTTGTCCACGCCCGGCAGCTCTGCCGTTAGTTCGTAGTGGTCTTTCTTCTCCGCGATGTCCACCCGAGGAGTGAAAGAGCTGACATCGTTCCCTCCAGACTGCGGCGTCCAGAAGTGATCAAGCAGATTGTCAAAATCAAACAAGGAATTGCGTGGTACGAGATTCATAACAACACCTCCTTTGAATGTAAAAGCCCGTCATCATTCAGAGCCTATCTCTGTCTGACACTTTCATGATGGGGTCAAACTGCTTTTTTTCAATTGATCTGGCGCAAACAACAGTGTGTTTTTGGGGCAGGCTAGCTGACACTTCGGCCACCGTCGACGGCAATAATCTGCCCGGTTATATAAGGCGCTTTGGTCAGAAGAAAAAGAATGGTTTCGGCGATGTCCACCGGGTCCCCGGGTTGCTTGAGGGGCACCCGGTCGAGAATGGTCGCCTTGCCTTTCTCGTCCAGCTCCGCCGTCTGCTCGGGCCACAAAATGGCGCCCGGGGCGATGCCGTTCACCCGGATTTCCGGTGCCAGCTCCCGAGAGAGCGACTTGGTGAGCATGACATTGCCGGCCTTGGCCGCGCAATAAATCGGGTGGTCTTTCAGCGGGCGGTCGGCGTGAATATCCGCGATGGTGATGATGGCGCCTTTGGTCTTGCGCAATGGGCCCGCGAGGGCCTGGGCGAGGAAAAAGGGCGCTTTCATATTGCTGTTTATCAGATCATCCCAATCTTCTTCGGTCGCTTCTCCGACCGGAGTCGGGTAAAAGCTGGAGGCGTTGTTGATCAGAGCGTCGAGACGCCCCCAGTGCGAGGCGGCTGCACCGGCGAGCTGAATCAGCTCTTCGTGTTTGGACAGGTCCGCCTGCATACTGATGGCACTGTCTGGGCGATCGCGGTTGAGCTGATTGACCAGCGCCTCAGCCTCAGTTCTTGAAGAGCGGTAGTGAACAATGATGCGGAAGCCGGCGCGGTGCAGTGTTTTGGCGGTTTCGGCACCGATACGCCGCGCGGCGCCGGTGAGTAGAGCGACGGGAGAAGAATCAGTCATAGGTGGTCTCGCAGTTGTCATATGTGGACCATCGGTTTACGCAAAACAGCATGAGAGAGTTCATTGCCGGGAACCCGTACCTCAGGGGGAGGACGTTGAGTCCGCCTCATTCCGATAGTGGTACGCATAATAAACTACCGGAATCACCAATAGGGTCAGCAGTGTGGATACAGCAATGCCGAAGATCAAGGACACCGCCAGGCCGCTGAAAATCGGATCATCCAGAATGAAAAATGCCCCCATGGTGGCGGCCAGGGCGGTGAGAATGATCGGCCGGGCGCGAACCGCCGCCGCATCAATCACCGCCTCAGCCAGGGGTTTTCCTGCCTTCTGTTGATGCTGAACAAAGTCCACCAGCAAAATCGAGTTGCGCACGATAATGCCCGCCAGAGCAATCATGCCGATCATGGAGGTGGCGGTGAACTGTTTGTCGAGCAGGGCGTGGCCCGGCAGTATCCCGATCAGGGTCAGGGGAATGGGGGCCATGATGATCAGCGGCAAGCCGTAAGAACGGAACTGCGCCACCACCAGCAGGTAGATCAGAATCAGCCCCACTGAGTAGGCAATGCCCATATCGCGGAAGGTTTCAAAGGTGATCTGCCACTCGCCGTCCCATTTCAGGCTCCAGGCGTAAGGGTTGTCCGGCTGCTCGGTCCAGAACTGGGCCAGGGGCGCACCCTTGATGGGCGTTTCGTTCAAGGTCGAGGCCACATCCAACATCCCGTAAAGGGGGCTGTCGAGGGGCCCGGCCATATCGGCGTAGACAAAGGTCACCGGCAGCAGGTCCTTGTGGTAAATGGTCTGGTCCCGGGTGGTTTCCCGGAACTGCACGACTTCGCTCAGCGGCACCCGGACGCCGCTCTGGCTGATCACCGACAGGGACCCCAGTAAGGCCTGGTTGGCTTTGTCGGCGTCGTTCAGTTCCAGGCGAATTGGAATGGGAGTTTTGCTCGCGATACCGTGCAGGTAGCTGACATCGGAACCGGACAGGGCGGCGGTGAGGCTATCGGCGATGGCCTTCTGACTCACGCCCAGCCGCGCCGCCCGCTGGCGGTCCACTTCCGCCACCAGTTTGCGCTGGGGCGCTTCGATGTCATCATCGATATCCACCAGATCTTCGGTGTTTTCAAACACCGCGCGAACCTCCCTGGCCACTTCCATCTGTCCTCGATAATCCAGTCCGTAAATTTCGGCCACAATCGGTGCCATTACGGGTGGGCCCGGGGGCACTTCGACAATTTTGACGGTCGCGTTGAGCTCCCGGCCAATGGCCTGCAGAGGAGCGCGCACCGCCCGGGCAATCTCGTGGCTTTTGCGGTCGCGATTGTGCTTGTCTGCCAGGTTGACCTGAATATCCCCCTGATGGGGCTCGCGGCGCAGGTAGTATTGGCGCACCAGCCCGTTGAAGTTGATTGGCGAAGCGGTGCCGCTGTAGGTCTGGTAGTCGAGCACTTCCGGCACGGTTTCCAGATGATCCCCCAGGGCGTTGAGCACCCGGTTGGTCTGCTCCACCGGCGTACCCTCGGGCATCTCCACTACCACCTGGAACTCGGATTTGTTATCAAAGGGCAGCATCTTCATCACCACTGCCTGAAAGCCCACCAGTGCCATGGAGCCGCCAATGAGCACCAGTAGAACCACCAGCAGGCTCACCCGGGCGCCCCGCCCCTGGCGGGCACGCAGAAAGGGGGTCATCAGGCGTTCGGACAGTCGGTGAGCAAACCCGGAGCGATCGTTTTCATCCGCCGCCTCGTGAGGGTGCTCCACCCGGGCAAACAGCCGGCGGTAGAGCCAGGGGGTGAACATGAAGGCAACAATCAGGGAGATCAGCATGCCCATACTGGCGTTGATCGGGATGGGCGCCATGTAAGGGCCCATCAGTCCGCTGACAAACGCCATGGGCAAGAGGGCGGCAATCACGGTGAAGGTGGCCAGAATGGTCGGGCCGCCCACTTCGTCCACCGCGTAGGGAATGCGCTCGGTCATAGTTTTCAGGCTGCCGGTAGCGCGTCGGTGAATGTTTTCCACCACCACAATGGCATCGTCCACGAGAATGCCGATGGAAAAAATCAGGGCGAACAGGGATACCCGGTTCAGGGTAAAGCCGTAGGCCCAGGAGGCAAACAGGGTAATAGCCAGGGTCACCACCACGGCCGCGCCTACGACCAGCGACTCGCGCCAACCCAGAGTGACCAGCACCAGCAGCACCACCGAGGCGGTGGCGAACAGCAGTTTTTTGATCAGGGTCTGGGCTTTGTCGTTGGCGGTTTTGCCATAGTCGCGGGTGACGGTGGCGTTGATGCCTTCGGGTACAAAGGTGCCCTGCAGGTGTTCAAAGCGCTCGATCACCTGCCGGGCCACTTCCACCGCATTGGAACCCGGTTGCTTGGCGACGGCGACCGTGACGGCGGGCTGGCGGGGTAGCGCTCTGTCATTCGCCGGGCCCATGCCAAAGCTCACATACTGCTCCGGCTGGTCCGGTCCCAGTTCGACTTCGGCGACATCTTTCAGAAATACCGGGCCGCCTTGGTTCATACCCACCACCAACTCGGCCACCTCGGTGGCGCTGCTGAGAAAGGTGCCCGCCTGAACCTGAATCACCTGATTGTCCGCCACAATGTTGCCGGCTTCGCGGGAGACGTTGGAGGCCATCAGCGCCCGGCTAAGCGATTGAATATCCAGGCCATAACCGGCCAGTTTTTGCGGGTCCAGGCGCACGTTCACCGCCCGGGTGGGGGCACCGATGGTGTCGATATCCCGGGTGCCGGGCACCCGCTGCAACTCGGTCTCGATGGTATGGGCCACGCGCGCGAGCTCGTGGGCGCCGACGCTCGGGTCGTCACTCCACAGGGTGCCGGCGACGATGGGCACATCATCGATGCCCATGGGTTTGATCATCGGCTGACCGATGCCCGCATTGGCGGGTACCCAGTCCTGATTGGAGTAAAAGGCGTTGTACAGGCGGACAATGGTTTCCTGGCGGGTCTCGCCCACGGTGAACTGCACCGTGAGCACGGCCATGCCGGGACGGGACGCGGAATAGATGTGTTCGACCCCGGCAATTTCCGAGAGAATCTGCTCCGCCGGTGTGGCCACCATCTGCTCCACCTCCCGGGCCGAGGCGCCGGGGTAGGGGATAAACACGTTGGCAAAAGTCACATCGATCTGGGGTTCTTCTTCCCGGGGCGTGACCAGTACCGCAAACAGCCCGAGCAAAAGGCCCAGAAGAGCCAACAACGGGGTGATTTCCGTGGTCAGAAACTGCCGGGCGATTCGGCCGGACAGGCCGAGACGGGGTTCCTCATTCATTGTGCCTGCCGCTCCTTCAGGGCGATGCCCGCCGCAATGGGATCCAGTGCGACTCGCTCACCGGCGTCGAGACCCGACAGTATGACTCTCTGGCCTTCCGGGGTCAGCTCCCCCGCACGGACCTGGCGCAACTCGATGCGGTGGTCCGGGTGTACCACATACAGACCGGTGACTTCGCTGCGCTGCACCACCGCCGAGGCGGGCACCTGCAGTTGTTTCTGTTCGCCGCGTTTGAAGGCCACCTTGACCAGGGTGCCGGGGAAGACCTGATGATCGCCCTCAGGCAGGGTCACCCGAGTGCGGAAGGTGTGGCTGCCCTCACTGGCCGCCGGCGAGATGCGTACATCGGTGGCGGCCAGGCTAGTGCCGTCGGGCAGAATTACCCGGGCCTCGCCGTGTTCCCGCAAGGGGCCCACCAAGGACTGAGGCACTTCCACCACCGCCCGTAAATGCTCCAGGGACAGACCGGTCAGCAGCGGCTGACCCGCACCGGCGGTTTCCCCCAGTTCGATATGACGCTCTTCGACGATGCCGCTGTAGGGCGCCCGCACCACCGTGCGCTCCAGGTTTTCCTGAGCGGCGCGCACGCCGGCTTCCGCCGCACTGACCCGCGCCTGGGCCGACTCAAAGGTGGCGGTCAGCCGGTCCAGCTCGGCCCGGGCAATCAGCTCCCGCTCGAACAACTCCCTCCCTCGTTCATAGGCCTGACGCGCCTCGGTCAGTTGGGCGCGAGCTTCCTGTAAGGTTGCCTGGGCAGTCGCCATTCGCGCCTGCTGCTCGGCGTCGCGAAAGCGCACGATCACCTCGCCTTTTTCGACGTAATCGTCCACATCAAACGGCAGCTCCATGACCCGGGCGCTGACTTCCGAGGAGACGGTGGAGCGATGCACCGCTTCGAGCACCCCGTCCAGGCGGGTTTCTTCAGCGACCGTCGTCGGTACCACGGAATAGGTGTCCAGCTCCGGCGCCGGCCGGTCGGCGCTGTCGGCCCTGCTCGGTTCACCCTCCGAGCAGGCAGACACTAATAGTGGGAAGGCGATCAGGGCGATCCATCGGTTCATGGCGTGGCTCCGGAGTGTTGTTTGTGGGTCGGGAGAAAACCTGTTTCACAGTATGCTCAGCGTTAACGCTTCGGTGCTTGATGTGCATCAAGGTTTGCCAATCCTTGCGCTCGCATACTGACCGAGTCACGGTGCCCGACAACGGTACTTGGAATGGCCTAAGCATAGACCAGATATTTCCTTACCACGGCCCGGCTCATTCCTGATACAGAGGGTAAGGTTATGGCAACCATTGCGGTCATGGGGGCAGGGCTCGGCGGCATGCAGGCCGGCTACGATATGAAGAAAGCCCTCGGTGCCGCGCACCGGGTGGTACTGATCAACCCGAGTGCGCATTTCCAGTTTACGCCTTCCAACCCCTGGGTGGCGGTGGGCTGGCGCAAGCCGGACGCGGTGACGGTGGACATCGGTCCCGCGGTCGGCGCCAAAGGGGTGGAGTTTATTGCGGCCGGTGTGACTCACATCGACCCCAAAGCCAATCGGCTGACTTTGTCCAACGACGAAAAAGTGGATTTTGACTATCTGATCATCACCACCGGGCCCAAGCTTGCGTTTGATGAAATTCCCGGTTTCGGACCCGACGGCTTTACTCAGTCGGTGTGCACCAACCCCCACGCCCAATCGACCTTCGCCGCGTATGAGAAATTTCTGGAAAACCCCGGCCCGATCGTGGTGGGCGCTGTTCAGGGTGCCAGTTGTTTTGGTCCCGCCTACGAGTTCGCGTTTATCCTGGACGCGGACCTGCGCAAGCGTAAACTGCGCCACAAGGTACCCATGACCTATGTCAGCAGCGAACCCTACATCGGCCATATGGGCCTCGGCGGTGTGGGTGACTCCAAAGGGTTACTGGAATCGGAATTTCGCCAACGCGACATTCGCTGGATCACCAATGCCAAAGTGGATGAAGTCACCAAAGAACACGTGAAGGTGACCGAACACAACCTCAAGGGCGAAGCGGAAAAAACTCACGAGATTGCGAGTCGGTTCACCATGTTGCTGCCCGCCTTCAAGGGCGTGGATGCCGTCGCCGAAGTCAAGGAGTTGTGCAACCCGCGCGGCTTTGTGGTGATCGACGACTACCAACGCAACCCCACCTACCCGCATATTTACGCGGCGGGCGTGTGCGTGGCCATTGCCCCGCCGGAGCCCACACCCATACCCACCGGTGTCCCCAAAACCGGCTATATGATCGAGTCCATGGTCACGGCGGCGGTGGAAAACATTAAAGCGGATATCGAAGGCAAGGCGCCCTATGCCCAGGCCACCTGGAACGCCGTCTGCCTGGCGGATATGGGCGACACCGGCGCCGCCTTTGTCGCGCTGCCGCAAATTCCGCCGCGCAACACCACTTGGGCAAAAAAGGGCAAATGGGTACACTTGGCAAAAGTCGCGTTCGAGAAGTACTTCCTGCACAAGATGCGCAGCGGCAACACCGAACCGGTGTACGAAAAATATGTATTGAAAGCGCTTGGTATCGAGCGGCTGAAAGACCAATGATCTGTTCCACAGAAAGGAGCCTGTCATGATCCAGACATTGTGCCCCCATTGCCTGACGCCCAACCGGATTGATCCCGGCCGGTTGGGTGAAGGGCCCAAGTGCGGTAAGTGTCACCAACGGCTGTTCGTTGGCCAACCGCTGTCGGCCGATGACGTACAGTTCCAGCGGCTGCTTACCAAGGAGCAGCTCCCGTTGGTGGTGGACTTCTGGGCCGATTGGTGCGGGCCCTGCAAAGCCATGGCGCCTGTGTTTGCAAAAGTGGCGGCCGAACAGGAGCCCCGAGCCCGTTTCGTCAAAGTCGACACCGAGCGTGCCCGACAAGCCGCCAGTCAGTTCAACATCCGCAGTATTCCCACTCTGATCGTGTTCAAAAACGGTAAACCCGCCGCTCAGCAAGCGGGTGCTTTGCCTTATCAAAATCTGGTGCAGTGGCTGAACACTGTCCTTTAGTCGGATGGCATGTTGGCGTTCGCCGAATGCGTTTTCTCGAGGGTAAAAGTAAAACGCGCCACTTTGTCGTCTACTGCCTCCCTCCATGGGTCTCTGTTCCCGAGATTAGACCTTCTTCAAGGTATTTTTCCGCTGTTTTGCAGTAAAGTGCACCCCTCGGCGCTACGGCGGCGTCGAATAGACATAATAATTAGCGGAAGGATCACACAAAATGCACAACAATAAATTCACAAGGGCAGTGGCGTTGGGGGTGTTGCTCGCATCCTTGGTCTACGGTTGCAGCGGTCGTTTCAACAGTGACGACACGGACCGGCAGTACGCTTACGACCGCATGCCTGTCAGTGAGGCGCCCGGGCTCTCCGAGCGGCCCTCCAATACTCAGTGTCTGGCCACGCGTTTCCAGCAGCCAGCAAGTATCCGTCTTGAACCCATGCTGCCTGAGGGGGCTTTGCAGGCGCCGGTCAATATGACGCCTTTGCCGGGCAGTGACGACGTCTTTTACGTGCTCGAGCAGGGCGGCCGGATCTGGCGTCTGGAGCGTCGGGGTGATGGTTTTGAAATGCAGGAGTGGGTGGATCTCTCGACTCACTTCCCGATCATGTTTCTGCGCAACGGCTGCCACGAATGTGGACTCTTCAGTCTGGCGTTTCATCCCGAGTTTGAGAAAAACGGCTATATCTATCTGTCTTTTACTGAAGGGGGCGATGGGAACATTCCCTTGACCTCTCACGTGGCCCGGGTGCGCTCCGAGGATGGTGGCCGCACGTTGGTCACCGATGACGACGGCCGCCCCTGGCGGGAGTCACTCTATCAGGTGCCCCAGCCGAATGACGTGCACAATGGCGGTCAGTTGCGCTTCGGGCCCGATGGTTATCTGTACCTGACCTTGGGTGACGGCGGTCCGATCGGTGACCCCAAAGAAAACAGCCAGAATACCGACAACCCCTACGGCAGTATGTTGCGCCTGACCGACGAGGGCGAACCGGCCCCGGGAAATAAGGCCGGCGGCTTGCCGGAAATTTACGCTTATGGGCTGCGCAATGCCTGGGGTTGGAGCTTTGATCGCAAGACCGGCAAGCTGTGGGCAGGGGATGTCGGTGGCGGTCGGATTGAAGAAATCGACATCGTCGAAAACGGCGGCAACTACGGGTGGCCTTGCCTGGAGGGGCGCGAGCCCACCGGTAAGTGCGAGGTGGAGGGGGACGTCGTTGAGCCCATCTGGGATTACACCCGGGCCCACGGCCGTTCCATCACCGGCGGTTACGTTTATCGGGGCGAAGCGATGCCCGAATTGTACGGGACCTACTTCTTTTCCGACTTCGGCAGCGGCGGCATCTGGGGTTTGGAGCAGGACGGCGATGATTACCATCAACGTTTGTTGCTGCACACTGGTAGCGTAATCGTGGCCTTTGCCGAGGATTACCGGGGCGAGCTGTACTTGGTGGATTATGAGAAAGGTTCGGTCTTTCGTGTCCTGTCGGCTCAGCCGCACCCGGACCGCCAGCAGATTCCCGAGCGCCTTTCCGAGACCGGGTGCATGGACCCGGAGAATCCCTCGCGCCCCTCCGAGGCGCTGATTCCCTATGACGTTCGTGAACCCTTCTGGTCCGATGGCGCGCGTAAAGAACGCTATATGGCACTGCCGGAGAAAGCAAAGGTGTCCGTATCGGAAGAGGGCGACCTGATCTTTCCCGTGGGCTCAGTGCTGGTCAAGCAGTTCCATTTGCAGGATCAGTTGGTGGAAACCCGACTGCTGCTTAACCAGGAACAGACCGGATGGATTGGCTACAGCTATCAGTGGAACGAGGAGCAGACCGAAGCCCATAGGCTGGAAACCAGTGCCGATGTGGAATGGGGTGAGCAGCTTTGGCATTACCCCAGCAGCGCCGAGTGCGCGCAGTGTCATACCCCGGCGGCGGATCATGCCCTGGGGCCTGAAGTCCGGCAGTTGGATCGCCCCTTCCACTATTCCCGCTCGGGCATCTGGGCCAACCAAGTCGATACATTGGCCTCATTGGGCGTGTTCGATCGGCCGGTGCCCGACTCGCTTCGAGAGCCGACCATGCCGGCCAGCCGGGACGAGCGCGTTTCCCTTGAGCAGCGAGCGCGGGCCTATCTGCACAGCAACTGTGCCAACTGCCATCAGCCCAGGGGCATCAGTCAGAGTAATATGGACTGGCGTTATGACACACCAATGGCCCTCACAGAATCCTGTGACAAGCCCCCAAAACGCGGCGACCTGGGCATTGCCGAAGCGCGCCTTATCGCTCCCGGAGAGCCGGAGCGATCCATACTCTGGCAACGCATGGCCCATCAGGATCAGCATCGTATGCCTCCGCTGGGCAGCCATCGCATTGACCGTGAAGGAGCCGATCTGGTCGCCGAGTGGATTCGCTCACTGGACGGGTGTTACACCCTGGTCGGCCCCATGAGTGTGCCGTTCACCATCCAGAACGTCGGCACCCAAGCCTACCTCGACCGTCACCGCCGGCTGGTGCAGTTGACTGATGGCGAGCCTCAGCGCTGGCGTGTGGACGAGGGCAATGTGTACTACCGGATACAGGCGCTGGATACCCGACGTTGGTACCTTCATGCCGAGCAGGAGAAACTGCAGGTCGGGACGATACGGCCGGGTTGGTGGAGCGCGGAGTGGGAGTTGTTGCCCCGGGGAGAGGCGTTCCTGATCCGCAATCGCTGGCTCGATGATCACTTCCTTTACATTAACCGAAGTGATGGTCGCCTTACGCTTGGACCAGTGAACCCCCATGAGCCCAATGCCCAATGGCGGTTCGAGGCAGCCGAATAACGCAGCTTCTCCTCTATGCCCGCTTCAGAGCCTGCAGGCGCGCCAGCCGCTCCCGGTCAAGCGCTTCGCCAAAGGCCTGGCCGGTAAAGCCCTGGGCGGCGATTTCCCGGTTGTCGATGGACTGGCATTCGCGCAGCGCTGTGCGCAAATAGTCTGCCTGGGGATAGTCGCGCTGTTCCAGGCCGGTGCGGCCGCGGGCGTCCGCTTCGCAGCACAGCAGGAAGCCTTCAAACTGCTGCGGCTTGCGAAACGCATCGGCGGCTTTCAACACCTTGAGTAAGGTGGTCGGTTTCAGTTCCAGCGCCCGATGGCAATGGGTGTGATATTCGGCCACCAGTCGGGCGAGGCGTTTGTGTTCCTTCGGGGCGGCGATTCGCTCACAGAGGGTGTCGAGCAAAGGCAGGGTGCGTTGCTCGTGGCCGATGTGTCGGGGCCACTCTTCTTCAGGGGTGGTGCCTTTGCCCAGATCGTGCACCAGCGCGGCAAAACGCACGGGAATGGCCGCACTCAAAACCGCGGCCTGCTGCAATACCATCAGGCAGTGAAGGCCGGTATCGATCTCCGGGTGGTGTTGCTCCGGTTGGGGCACCCCGAAAAGGGCATCCACTTCCGGCAGTATTTTCGCCAGGGCGCCGCAGTCGCGCAGGCTTTGTACGAACACTTCGGGGTGACGCTCGCCCAGGGCTTTTTCCATTTCTTTCCAGACCCGTTCGGGCACCAGGTGATCCACTTCGCCGCTGTCCACCATCTGGCGCATCAGCGTCAGGGTTTCTTCCGCAATGGTAAAGCCCAGGTGATGATAGCGGGCGGCAAAGCGGGCCACTCTCAATACACGCACGGGGTCTTCAATAAAAGCCGGCGAGACGTGCCGCAGGGTCTTGCTTGCCAGATCCTTCGCGCCGCCATAGGGGTCTACCAGATTGCCATTGCGATCCTCCGCCATGGCGTTGATGGTCAGGTCCCGGCGAGCGAGGTCATCTTCCAGGGAAACGTCCGGCGCCGTGTGAAACTGGAAGCCGGTATAGCCCGGCGCGGTCTTGCGCTCGGTGCGGGCAAGGGCGTATTCCTCGCGCGTCTTCGGGTGTAAAAAGACGGGGAAGTCCTTGCCGACGGGGGTGAAGCCCTGGGCTTCCATTTCCTCGGGGCGAGCGCCCACGACGACCCAGTCCCGCTCCGAGTAAGGGTAACCGAGGTGTTTGTCGCGAACGGCGCCGCCGACCAGATAGATGTTCATGCTCATATAGATAATGCGTTTGGCGTCAGATAGTGAAACAACGCGAATCTTGACACAAAAAAGCCGCCCTCGCTCGTTGTGCTTCGTTCGGGATTCGATTATCGTATGGAAATTACTGAAATCTGACACCGAGTAACGCCAGACATGTTTTCTCCGCTAGCCTCTATTGTCCGTATCGCGATGCGCGCCCTGCGTTGGGTGGTGCGTGCACCGGTGTGCGTGCGGCGGAGAACAGGCTAGTGTCAGATTAATCAGCCCCGTTTTCAAAAAGCCGCAGCGTCCACTGCGGCTTTTTTCATTATGGGCCGCAGGCGTTGCACGACACGATAAGGAGTGTTTTATGCCGGTCTACGTTGCCTATGCCCTGGTGGTGATAATCTGGTCCACAACGCCGCTGGCGATTCAGTGGAGCAATGACAGCGTCTCGTTTGTAACCGCCGTTGTAATGCGAATGACGCTGGCCGCAGCATTGGCGCTGGTGGCCGTGCTTCTGCTGCGCCGCCGCCTGTTCACTGACGCCAACGCCTGGAAGGCCTACCTGGCCGCCTCCTTCGGCATTTTCCCCAATATGCTGGTGGTGTACTGGTCGGCGCAGTTTATTCCCTCCGGGCTGATTGCTGTGATATTCGCCCTGTCACCGTTTGTGACCGGTGGACTGAGTTGGTTGATCCTCAAGGAAAACCCCTTCAGTCGGCGTCGGATTCTGGCGTTGGTGGTTGCGCTCGCGGGCCTGTGCGTTATTTTCTGGGACCAGATTCAGATCGATGAACGTTCCGTCTTCGGCATTGGTGGCATTCTGCTCTCTTGCGGTCTGTTCAGCCTGAGTAGTGTGAGCCTGAAACGGCTTCAATGCAGCACCGGTCCGCTGGAGCAGACGGCGGGGGCCTTGTTGTTTGCCCTGCCTGGCTTGCTGTTGTGCTGGTGGCTGGTCGAGGGCACCTTGCCCTTGCCCCAAACTCTCTCCCCAAAGAGTCTGACGGGGTTGCTGTACCTTGCGGTACTGGGGTCGTTGGCCGGATTCACGTTGTTCTATTTCGTCCTGCAGCGGATGACTCCCAGCGCGGTGTCGCTGATCACCCTGATGACCCCGGTGCTGGCATTGATGATCGGCTCCCTGGTGGCGGATGAGCACCTGTCGCCCTCTTTGTTGATCGGCGCCGGCATGGTGCTACTGGCCCTCTTGGCTTATCTGGATCTGGGGGTGGAGGCGGCGCTTCGACAGAGGTTGGTGAAAAGGAAAAAGGCGACGCAGACCGAAGTGGAAGTTAATGGTGCATAACGGTGCACCAAGGTGTTCCAATATGGTGCGTTTCAAATTTGTTAATGCGGGGCGGTTTGGGGGTGAAAAATAATAACTGTCTGATTTTAAAGGAGAAATAAAAGTTGGCGTGGTCCCTGCAAAAGCTCGGGTACCTGTACAAAAATCGGGTAAGCCACCGGGCTCCAAAACGGTTCAGTGGCGTTAAAAACTCAAAGATAGCCAATGTTAGAGGAAGAACTCATGAAGATGAAGCAAAGTATTCTGGCTGGTGCCGTAGCAATTTCTGCAATGGCCTCTGCGGCTCTGGCGCCCGTCGCCAACGCCGAAGTATCTGCCTCGGTGGGTGCGGCCAACATGTATTACTGGCGTGGTTATGATCTGGGTAATGGCGACGCCGCTGTCTGGGGTGATATCAATGTGAGCGCCAACGGCCTGTACGCTGGCATGTGGGCTTCTTCCGGTGACGCCACAAACGGTACCGAATATGACCTGTATGCCGGTTATGGCACCTCAGTGGGTGACTTTTCGGTTGACTTCAGTGTGTGGAGCTACTCCTACCCGTCGGCTGCAGACCCCCTTGCCCCCGGTGACTTGGTAGAGGGTATTATTGGTCTGGGATATGGTCCGGTTTCATTTACCCACTATTTTGACCTTGAGGGGAACGAAGACTACTCCTACTCGACTTTGGGTGCAGCATTTGGTGATTTCTCAGTGACCTACGGTGTGCATGATGGCGAGAACGAATACGATGGCTATGCGCACGTCGATTTGGGTTATGCCTACAATGAAAACTTGAGTTTCACTCTTGGTTTGGTTGCTGACGATGTTGACGGCTTGAACAACGATGAAGCCAAGTTCGTCGTCGGCTTCAGCATCCCGATCGAATAAGTCTGGCGTAACTTTTAATACGCTGTCCGGCCTGAGAAAAGGGTGCCTTTAAGGCGCCCTTTTTTATGGGTTTTTCGCCGGTAGGCTCTCTCTATTTTGTGCTCAAATGTGCCAATGTCCCCCGTCGCGTGGAACTCGCATGTCGGGAGTGTTACAGTCAATGGGCGACTTTTTTGTGCGCGTACGCCGTGCGAGGCAGAAAAGTTTCCGGGGGCAAGTCCTTTCCGTTGAAATGTGGTTTGATGCGCAACAGGGAGCTTGCCAGTCCATTGCTGCAAGGATAAAAGGAGACACGTATGCAGCCGTCCCATCTTTCTCAGTCTTATTTGTTACTTCGTTCCCGCTTTTCCACCGTACTTTCCGGGTTGACAGTGGGAGCTCTCGCTGTAAGCAGCCCTCAGTTGTTCGCGCAAAGCTCACAATCGGTGATGGAGGAAGTCCTGGTCACTGCCCAGAAGCGCGAGCAGTCCATGCAGGATGTGTCCGTCGCCGTGACCGCGTTTTCCGGTGCGGCCATTGAGAAAATGGGCTTTGAGGAAGGGTTGGACATTACCCAGCAAGTACCCAATATGAATTTCTTTGCCATCTTTGGTGAAGCGTCCAGCCCCTCAATCAGTTTGCGCGGCATCAGTCTGGTGAATTTTTCCGATTCCTGGGAATCCCCGGTCGCGTTGTATGTGGATGATGTCTATCGCGGTAATCCCGCCGGTTCGGCCATTCAGTTGTTTGATTTGAAGCGCGTTGAGGTGCTGCGCGGCCCACAGGGCACACTCTATGGCCGCAACACCACCGGTGGGTTGGTGCACTATGTCTCCAACAAACCAACGGAAGTATTCGAATCCTCCGCCAGCGTCAGCTACGGCAGTTATGCTGAAACGATTGTGGAAGGTATGGTCTCGGGCCCCTTGGCGGATGGCTTGATGGGCCGCGCCGCCGTCAAGCGCACGCATAATGAAGGGTGGCAAACCAACTGGGTAGACGGCCAAAAGCTCAACGACACCAACAGTTTCGGTTACCGGGTACAACTGCTTCGCGACTACGGAAATGATGCCAACTGGCTGCTGAATGTGCACGGCAGCCAGGCCGATCAGCAGTCCGTGGGCTTTGCCCATATGGGGTACCTGGAATCCGCCGATGAGTCAGCGGCCACTTGTAGTATCGGTCGTATTCAGGCGGGGCTGTGCACCAGCGCGACCTTTGATATGACCGGCCGGGAAGCGGCGGGCAATCATTTCAATCCAGAGTGGGTCGCCTCCAGTGCGCCGGGTGGATTGGCCACAGAAATCGATACCTTCGGCAGCTCGCTGAAAGTCGAGTTGCCGGTCGCGGAGGGGATTGAATTTACCTCCGTTTCCGCGATTGAAAAACTGGATAAATTTCTGCAGGACGATGGCGACGGCACGCCGGTGGTGTTCTTCGATGAGCAGTACTCGGCCGATGCGGAGCAACTGACTCAGGAGTTTCGGTTCAACGGCCGCACCGCCAAATCCAAATGGGTGACGGGTCTCTACTACTATGATGATCATCGCGAGCTGCTCACCGAAGCGCCCACCACGGCGACGGCACGAGACCCCGATGTCGGAGGCTTCTTTCACCGTGAGGATGTGGTGCTGGATACTCAGTCCTGGGCCGTCTTCGGTCAGTATGAGCACGACTTCACTTCTCAGCTGACCGGTATTGCCGGTATTCGCTATACCGAAGAAAAGCGCCAGTTTGAACAGGACGCCGGCCCCAGCTTTTATGATGAAATCGATGTCCAGGATCGGCTGGAAGAGGACTCGGTGACCGGCAAGTTGGGGCTGGACTGGCGACCCAACCCGGACACCCTGATCTACGGCAGCGTCTCCACCGGCTTTAAGAGTGGCGGTTTCTCCGGCAGTTACAACTCTTCCATCGAAGCCACCCGCCCGGTCGAGGCCGAAGACATTACCAACTATGAACTCGGTTATAAGAATACCCTGGCCGGCGGTCGTGTTCGCGTGAACGCCTCGCTCTTTACCTATGAGGTGGAAGGTTATCAGGCCCAGGTCTTTCTCACGGTGGCCGATGGCAGTGTGGTGACCAATGCCGGGGACGTGACCGGTACGGGCGCCGAGGTGGAAGTGAATGCCCAGGTGACGGACAATTTTGAAGTAATCGCCGGGGCCGGTTGGTTGGACACCGAGTTTGATTCTCAGCAGATCTTTCTGGTGGCCGGTGACGAATACACCTTCGATGGCAATGAACTGCCTTCGGCTCCGAACTTCACCTATAACCTGGTGGCGCGTTATTACCAGGGGCTGGGCGGTAACGGTGAGCTGACCTACCAGTTGGATTATGCCTGGCAGGATGATCACTTCCTGCAGATCGAAAATGATCCCTACTCACAGCAGTCCGCTTACGGCTTGGTCAATGCCAAGCTGAGTTGGACGTCCCCAAGCAGTACATGGACGGTGGCGGCCTTTGCCAACAATCTGACCGATGAAGAGTACTTCACTTACCAGAACACGCTTGGCTCTGACTGGGGCTACGGTGTCTGGGGCAAGCCCCGGATGGTGGGTGCTCGCGTGGGCTGGAAGTTTTAGCGCCCGTGACGGCCGGACGATCGGCGCTGGCGCCGGTCGTCAGCCGTTGTTCAGATAACGCATCAGGGCATCGGGATGGTCGGTGAAAATGCCGTCCATTCCGGCGTCGATCAGCCGCCGCCAGTCGGTGGGGTGGTTGGCGGTGTAGACCCAGAGTTTCTTGCCGTTATCCCGGCAGGTTTGGATCAGCTCATCCCGCATGAAATCCATGCTGATATTGACGCTATAGGGCGACAGGGCATCGAGGCTCTGTTGAACGTCTAACGGGACGCCATACAGCAAAAGTCCACGACGCACGTCCGGCAATGCGTGCTGGACCTGTAACAGTTGTTGGTGATCAAAGCCCGAGATGACATAGGGCTCAAGGCTTTGCCCCGTGTCGCGGCTGTACGCCGTCAAAAGGTTTACCAGCGTCTGTGCACAGTCCAGCCCTTTCATTTCGATATTGAGCAAAGCGCGCTCACCCACCAGCTCCAGCACTTGGCGCAACCGGGGGATGGGTTCACCGTTGTTCAGCCGAAGTGCTTCTATCTGTTCGAGGCTGAGGTCGGTGATGACCTCGTGCCCGCCAATTTCCCGGCCCAGCCGGCGATCGTGCATGACCCACAGCTCGCCGTGACATTGCCAGACATCAATTTCAATGGCCGGCGTTCCAGCGGCAAGGCTGCGTCGAATGCCTTCCAGGCTGTTTTCCGGGCCGGGTCCACCCCGGTGAGCGATGCAGAGCATAAAATTTATCCTCTTGTGGAAGTCAGGAACGGGCGAGAGCCAGGGACTGATCCATCTGATTCAGCCGCTCCGGTGTGCCGATGTCGCTCCAGCGCCCCTGGTGCAGACGCCCCTCGATGCGGCCGTTGTCGATAGCGGGAAGTAGCGCTTCCAGTAGCGGAAAGGCAGCCCGGCGTTTTGGGTAGTCGGCAATAAGGGCGGGCCGCAACAGGCTGATACCGGCAAAGGTATAGCGCGGGGCGTCGTCGGCCCGGGTCAGGCAGTGCCTGGTGTTCAGTCCGAAATCCCCTTGAGGGTGAAATTCGGGGTTGGGCACCAATAGCAACCGGCCCAGAGTCTCCGCCTCGAGCGGCGGTTGGGCGAGGGCCTTGAAAGAATAGTCGGTCCAGACATCGCCGTTGATCATCAGAAAGGGCGCCTCGCCCAGTAGCGGCAACGCCCGGTGGATGGCGCCGCCGGTTTCGAGCGGTTCGGGCTCACGGGAATAGTGGATGGTCAGCCCGAAAGCGCTGCCGTCGCCAGCGAACTGTTCGATCCGCTCGCCCAGGTAGGCGGTGTTGATGATGACTTCGCGGATGCCGGCGGCGCCGAGCGCCTCCAGATGATATTGCAACAGCGGTTTGCGGCCCACCTTCAATAGCGGTTTGGGGGTGTGGTCGGTCAGGGGGCGCATGCGCTTGCCCAGCCCGGCGGCGAGGATCATGGCTTTCACGCCGCCGCTTCCCCCGCTTGCCGGTAGTCCTGATACCAACCCTGGGCTTGAGCCGCGGGCAGTACCCGGTGCTCGAACCAGTAGCGGAAGTCATTCAGCTCGGGGTACCGGCTGGTCACTTCCAGAATGTAGCGGATGACCAGCGGCAGGTACTCCAGGTACCCGGGTTTGTCATCGCGCAGGGCCAGACGGGAGAAGATGCCCAGCACCTTGATGTGGCGCTGCAGGCCCATCCAGTCGAACCATTTCAGAAACTGGCTTTCGGTCACGCCCTCGAGCAGGCCGATGCCGCAGGCCATGTTGCCGTAGCCCAGGGCCCACTGCTGAACCTGATCGGCTGGCCAGCGGATGTAGCAATCGCGTAACAGCGAGACCAGGTCGTAGGTGATGGGGCCCCAGACGGCGTCCTGGAAGTCCACGATGCTCATGCAGCCGTCGGGGCGTATCAGCAGGTTGCGAGAGTGGTAGTCCCGGTGCATGGTCACCTGAGGCTGTTCCAGAGCGCTCTGCTCCAGTTGTTCAAACAGCCCGGTCAGGGCCTGCCAGTCTTCCTCGGTTGCGGGTTGGCCCAACAGCTCGGTGAGAAACCACTCCGGGAACAGGTTCAGTTCGCGCCGCAAGAACGGCTGATCGAAGGGGGGGAAGAGGGCGGTTTTGGGGGTCTGCTGTAGTGCCAGCAGTTGCATCAGCGCTTCACCGTACAGCGCGGTGGCTGACTCGGGTTGCTGGCGCAGTGCCCGGTGCAGCAATCGGTCCCCGAAATCCTCGAGCAACAAAAAGCCGTTCTCGGGGTCTACAGAGGCCACTTTGGGAACCGCAATATGGTGATTGAGCAAATGCTGGGACAGTTCGGCGAACCGCTGGGCGCTCTCCCGCTCGGGAGGCGCATCCACCGCCAGCATCGACGGCTCGGTGTTGAGACGGTAGTAGCGGCGAAAGCCGGCATCGCCCGCCAGAGGCGTCAGCTCCAGAGCCTGGGGCGATCCGTCGGGGTGCAGCTCGGCCAGTTGAACTCTCGCCCAGGACTGCAAACTCTCTCGGCGGGCCGTGTGCTGGTCGGTCATGAGGTGTCCTCTTTATTGTGGCTCCACCTCGATTCTACCCCGGTTCGACCGGTAAAAGTCAAAAGCCGACGGCAATCGGAGGCGATTCATTCCATGGTGTGGCTTATTCAAGTAGAATTCTCCGCGTTTTCCCGCTCTCCGACACGACAGGCCCGAGACTCTCGATTTGATGGATCCCCTTGACCCCAATAACAGCCTGAACTCAGCACGCTTCGGGCGGCGCTGGCTTTGCTGTCTGGCGCTGGCCGTGAGCCCCCAGGTGCTGGCCGATGCGGCCTCGGAAGGCAAGCCGGGGGAGGCGCTCGACTGGGTGCCGGCCGAGGAACTGACAGAGGCCCAGCGCCAGGCATTGCCCGACGGCTGCTGTGGTGCCTATATCGCCCCGCCGCGGGACGCCGCCGATGCCAACCTGGCACCGGAGCAGGCGCCGGTGCGCGCCACAGCGGATCGCTCCGAAGCGCGTCGCCAGGACCACTACATCCTGGAGGGGGATGTCGAGCTGACCCAGGGCAACCGCAGCCTGCAGGCGGAGCGGGCCGAGTTGGACAATACCACCCGGGAGGCGGACATCAGCGGTAACATCCAGATTCGCGAACCGGGTTTGCTGCTGCGCGGCGAGCGGGCGCAGATGAATATGGATACCGGCAACGCCATCCTCAAGGATGCCCGCTTCGTACTCTACGAGACTCGCGTGCGGGGCAGGGCCGAACGCCTGACCAAGCTGGGTGATCGCTTCATTGGCCTGGATGACAGTGCCCTGACCACCTGTGAGCCGGGCGACTCGGCGTGGGTGCTCAAAGGCGAAGAGATCAACATCTACAGCGAAAAACACTACGGAACGGCCCGCCATGCCCGCATGGAGGTATTCCATGTGCCGGTGTTTTACACCCCCTATTTGCGCTTTCCCATCGGGGATCACCGCCAGACCGGCTTTCTCTTTCCCTCGCTCAGCGACAGCAGTCGCAACGGGGTCGAGTTTTCCCTGCCGTTTTACTGGAATATCGCCCCGAACCTGGATGCCACCATTACGGCCGAGCATATGGTCAAGCGCGGCACCCTGTGGGATCTGGAAACGCGTCACCTGTCGCGCCATTTTGAAACCCGCTTTACCGGCGGCTACCTGAATGAGGATGAGGGCCGGTACGACGGCACTCAGCGCGCGGTCGGGGAAACGGGCGAAGAGGAAGAAGGGCTCAACCCCTATTACGGCGAGGAACGCTGGCGCCTGCGGTTGGAGCAGGAAGGCGGCAGCAGCGAACGCTGGAGTACGGTCATTGACTATACCGACCTGAGCGACAACGATTACCTGCGTGACTTCAACAGCAGCGGCATGGACATTGACCGGACCGCCACCGTGGCAAAAATGGCGCGCGCGGGCTATCAGGGCGACAACTGGTTGCTGGGAATCAAAGCCGAGGAACTGCGGGCGCTGAGCACCGGCAAGTGGCCGCATCGGGAGTTGCCCCGCATTAACGCGGACGGCCGCTACCGCTGGGGCGACTGGGAGCTGCATCTGAACAACGAGTACGCCTACTTCGACGTCAACAACACCTACGCTGAAGAAAACCCGGAGCAGGTAGAACTGCTGCCTACCGGTGAGCGGTTCCGTACCGATTATGGTCTGACCTGGGACAAGGAGTGGATGTGGGGCTTCTTCAAGCCCAGCGCCATGGTCAAAACCCTGAGCTATCGTCTGGATGAAGACAACCTTCTGGAGGGGGCCGATCCGGAGCCCGCGCTGGTGGTCCCCCAGGGCGTTCTGGATATGGGGTTGTACTTCGAGCGCGATGGTCAGCTGTTCGGACGCGGCTTTCTGCAGACGCTGGAACCGCGCATTTTCTACTTTTACAGCGATTACGAAGACCACAGTGATCTCTTTGGCCTGACTGCACCCGGGTACCCGCTGCTGTTCGACACCAAGGCGCCGACCTTCCAATACAACCAGTTGTACCGGACCAGCCGCTTTACCGGGGGCGACCGTATTGACGACGCCAACCAGGTGTCGGTGGGGGTCACCAGCCGGTTTATCGATCCGCTCACCGGGGTCGAGCAGTTGAGCATGAGCCTGGGGCAGATTTTCTATTTCGCCGACCGGCGGGTGGGCCTGGCGACGCCGGACCTGGAGTTCGACCCCGAGGCGAACCCGGAAAAGGAGCTGCCCGAAGAGCTCTACGATCGCTCTGAACTGGCCGCTCAACTGAGCGCCCGCGTGGGTCAGCGGGTCAACTTCAACGCCAGTGCCACGTATAATCAGGTTGAAAGCCGCCTGGGTAGCGCCAACGCCAGCCTTCGGTATATCGACCCCTCGGACCGCATCGTGCACCTGGGCTATCGCTATACTCATCGCCCGCCCACGCCGGGGTTCGAGACGCCCACCGACGAGCAGGAGCGGGCCATGGACCAGGTGGATTTCGGCATCCACCTGCCGATTGCCGGCCAGTGGAGCTTCGTGGGCCGGGCGAACTATGACTTTACCTATGAGACGGAACTCGATACCTTCGTCGGACTCGAATACAACGACTGTTGTTACCGCGTTCGCCTGCTGGCCCGCCGCTGGTTGGATTTTGACTACACCCCCGACTTCCTTGAAACCGTGGACAGTGACGATTACGACCAGAGCATCATTTTTGACTTTCAATTCAAGGGGTTGGGCAGCGTGAACCGCAGTGTCAACGACCTGCTTGAAAAAGCCATTCCGGGCTATGGCACCCGGGACGGTTCACTCCAATAATCCGAGCCTATAACCAGAGATAGCTGACTTTTATGCATGCAAACCGAATAACTCGACGTCTTTTGACTCTCGCCTTGGCCCTCGTGCTGGCCAGCCCGCTGGCATGGTCGGAAACCGAAATGCTCGATCGTGTGGTCGCCATCGTGGGGGAGGACGTGGTGCTCGAAAGCGAGCTGGAGCAACGCCTGGCTTCTATCAAGGCGCGGATTCAACAGTCCGGAAGCAATCAACCCCTGCCGCCTGACGGTGTCTTGCGCGAGCAGGTACTGGACCAGTTGATTCTCGAGCGGCTGCAGATGGAAATGGGGCGGCGTTACGACATTAAAGTCTCCGAGCAACAACTGGAGCAGACCATTCAGCGGATTTTGCGCAACAACCAACTGACTGAAGCCGAGTTACGGGCGGACCTGGAAAGCCAGGGCCAGACGCTCGAAGGCTTTCGCGCGCAAATTCGGCGCGAACTGTGGGTGAATCAAATTCAGCAGGCGGTGGTCAACAGTCGTATCGAGGTCAACGAACAAGATATTGAAAGCTTTTTAGCCTCCACCGACGGCAAATTCGCCACCTCCCCCAACTATCGGTTGGGGCATATTCTGTTGTCTGTGCCCAGTGAGGCCAGTGAAACGGAAGTGGATGAAATCCGGGAGAAGGCTGAATCTATTCGCGAGCAACTGGTCGACGGTGCTGACTTCGAACAGATGGCGATTACCCACTCCAACGACTCCAATGCGCTGCAAGGCGGGGATTTGGGGTGGCGCAAACTGGCGCAGTTGCCCGAATTGTTTGCCGACGTGGTGGCGGACCTGGAAGAGGGCGATGTCTCCGAACCGGTTCGCAGCGGCGCGGGCTTCCATATCCTCAAAGTGCACGAAACCCGCAGCGAGACCGGCAACAGCATGGTTGAACAGACCAAGGCTCGCCACATTCTGATCAAGACGTCGGAAATCGTGGACGATGCAGCCGCCGAGCAGAAGCTCAGCGAGTTGCGCCAGCGCGCCCTTGACGGTGAAAGCTTCGCAGAACTGGCCCGTGAGCACTCGGAGGATATTGGCTCCATGCTCCAGGGCGGCGATCTGGGTTGGACCATGCCTGGGCAGATGGTGCCCGCCTTCGATGAAACCATGAATGAAACCGCCGTGGGTGAAATCAGCGAGCCGTTCAAAAGCCAATTCGGTTGGCACATTCTGATGGTGGAGGATCGTCGCCAGCAGGATATGAGCGAACAGGTGATTCGCAATCAGGCGGCGAATATGCTGCGCGAGCGCCGTTTTGACGAAGAACTGCAGACCTGGCTCGCGGAAATTCGTGAAGAAATTTACGTGGAAGAGAA
Organism: Marinimicrobium agarilyticum DSM 16975; assembly: GCF_000423345.1. GTDB lineage: Bacteria > Pseudomonadota > Gammaproteobacteria > Pseudomonadales > Cellvibrionaceae > Marinimicrobium > Marinimicrobium agarilyticum. The sequence goes on along the minus strand of NZ_AUHU01000013.1, from coordinate 67,308 downwards.
GTTGTGACCGCAAGACGATTGGCACTGACCCCGGGTGAACCCGCCGGCATCGGCCCCGATCTGGCGGTTTTGCTCGCCCAAAGTGAACGCCCGGATGAAATAGTCGCCGTCGCCGACCCGGCGTTGCTTGAAGCCCGGGCCAAACAGCTCGGGTTGCCACTGAAATTACGTGAACTGGATGCTAACCAGCCACCCTCGCCGCAAAAAGCGGGCGAGCTGACCGTGGCCCCCGTTCCCTTGCGCAGCCCCGTTACCGCGGGCACGCTCAACCCCAGCAACAGCGCTTATGTGCTGCAGACCCTGGATTTCGCCATCGCCGGTTGTCAGTCGCAGACCTTTCATGCGCTGGTGACAGGGCCGGTTCACAAGGGCGTGATCAACGATGCGGGCATCGCCTTCAGTGGCCATACCGAATACCTGGCGGACAAAACCGGAACGCCCCGCGTGGTGATGATGCTGGCCACCAAGGGGTTGCGAGTCGCCCTGGCCACCACTCACATACCGCTCAAGGATGTGGCCGGCGCGCTCAATGAGACGCTGTTGACCGAGGTGCTCGATATCCTCCATGGGGATCTGCAGCGCGATTTCGGCATTCGGGAACCACGTATTCTCGTCTGCGGGTTGAACCCCCACGCGGGCGAGGGTGGCCACATGGGGCGCGAGGAACTGGATCTGATCGAGCCCGTGCTCGAAAAGCAGCGCGCCCGCGGTCAGAACCTGATCGGTCCGCTGCCCGCCGATACGCTTTTTACTCCCAAACATCTTGACCGGGCCGATGCGGTCCTGGCGATGTACCACGATCAGGGGTTGCCGGTGCTCAAATTCAAAGGGTTTGGCCGGGCGGTCAACGTTACCCTCGGCTTGCCGATTATCCGCACCTCGGTCGACCACGGAACCGCGCTCGACCTGGCGGGCACGGGCCGGATTGATGTGGGCAGCCTGCAGACGGCGCTGGATTATGCCCGGCAGATGGCCACGGCCCGTTACGGGATGGCCTCATGAGTCGTCCCGGTAACCATCTGGGCCCCCATAAAGCCCGCAAGCGTTTTGGTCAGAACTTTCTGGTGGACGGCAACGTCATTGATCGCATCGTTGCCTCCATTCACCCCCGCGATGGTGAGTGGGTCGTTGAAATTGGTCCCGGCAAAGGGGCGCTGACAGCGCGCCTGGCGGACAAGGTGGATCATCTGCGGGTGATCGAGCTGGACCGGGACCTGGTGCCCTGGCTTAAGGTGCAGTTCGAGCGGCACCCGGACTTCGCGCTTTTTCAAGCCGACGCCCTCAAGTTTGATTTCAGCCAACTGGCCCCCGAGGGCAAGCCGCTGCGCATCGTCGGCAACCTGCCCTACAATATTTCCACGCCGCTGATTTTCCACCTGCTGACCTATGCGGACCAAGTGAGCGACATGCACTTCATGCTGCAGAAGGAGGTGGTCAATCGCCTGGCGGCCGGCCCCGGTGAAAAAGCCTACGGCCGACTCGGCATCATGGTTCAATACGACTGTCAGGTAGAAGCGCTGTTTGAAGTGCCTCCGGGAGCTTTCGACCCCGCGCCCAAAGTGGACTCGGCCATCGTGCGATTGATTCCTCACACCCAGCGCCCCTTTGTCGCCAACAACCGTAAGACCCTGGAGCAATTGGTCAACGTGGCGTTTCAGCAACGACGCAAAACCCTGCGCAACGCGCTGAAAAATCTGGTGTTGCCCGAACAGTTGGACGAGCTGCCGGTGGATGCCGGCCTGCGGCCGGAAGCCCTGTCTCTGGAAGACTATGTCCGCCTGGCCAATGCGCTGGATGACTTGAATTCCTAGTCCGTGCCCCCACCTTAGGCGCATATTGCTTCCCCGATTCCGGCGGGCTTCCAGTCCGCCCCTCTGGAGTACACAGGCGCTATGACTCACGACATCCGGGTTTCCGTTAAACCCGCCTATATTGCACAGCAGTCGCAACCGGCCGAGCATCGGTTCGTTTATGCCTATACCATTACCATTGAGAATGGGGGCGACAGCGCGGCACAGTTGATTGGGCGCCACTGGGTGATTTGCGACGAGGCTGAAAAGAAACAGGAAATTCGCGGTATCGGCGTGGTGGGGGAGCAGCCCTACCTTCCCCCGGGCCAACAGTTCACCTATACCAGCGGTGTGATTCTCGATACCCAGACCGGTATCATGGAAGGCTCCTACCAAATGAAGGCGGACGATGGCAAACTGTTTGATGTCACCATTCCCGCGTTTGCGCTGGTACCGCCTCACGCCATTCACTAGTGAATGAACGCGCAGGGGAAACTGCATGAGCACATACGCCATCGGCGACATCCAAGGCTGCCTGGAGCCGTTGAAGCGGCTGCTGGATAAGGTCAACTTCGACCCCGCTGAAGACCGACTCTGGATAGCCGGTGATCTTATCAACCGCGGCCCGAGTTCGCAGGCGACGCTGAGCTTTCTGTATCAGATGCGCGACCGCCTGACGGTGGTGCTCGGCAATCACGACTTACACTTGATCGCCGTCGCCCGGGGCCATCGGGCGCCCAACAGCAAAGATACGCTGGAAGAGATTCTGGGCCACGAGAGTCACCCGGAATGGATTGAGTGGCTGCGGCACATGCCGCTGCTGCATCACGATGCGGACCTCGGCTATGTGATGAGCCATGCAGGTATTCCTCCGCAATGGCATCTTGAACGCGCCAAGGCCCATGCACGGGAAGTGGAAGCTGTTTTACAGAGCTCGCAGCTTGATGACTTTCTGTCGCAAATGTACGGCAATGAGCCGAGCGAGTGGAAGCACAAACTCTATGGCATGGAGCGGCTGCGCCTGATCACCAATTATTTTACCCGTATGCGGTTTTGCACCGCTGAGGGTCGGCTGGATCTGAACAACAAAGGTACCGTGGAGTCGGCGGACCCTGAGTTTGCTCCCTGGTTTGCCCATCCGAAACACAAATGCCGGGATCAGAAAATTATTTTCGGCCACTGGGCGGCGCTGGAAGGCAAGGCCGATGCAACCAATGTGTTCGCGTTGGATACCGGCTGTGTGTGGGGTGGCACCTTGACCGCGCTGCGCCTTGAAGACGAGCGTCGTTTTGAGTGCGACTGTGAATTATAGAATTGTGAACTGTGCACCATTTCTGCACAAAGCGTGTGACAAACTTCTTTCGTCCCATTAGAATGCGCCGCGCATATCGTTCGGTATGCTTTTCATTGGAATTCTGATGTAATCAAAGGAGCACACATGAAATTCAAATCCCTGGCATTGGCCACCGCTTTCGCTTTTTCTTCCGGCTTTGCCGTTGCAGACTATCAGTCTGAAATTGGCGCCGATTACACTGATGTTGAGGACGGTGACGGTGCGTTTGGGATGTACGGTGAGCTGCACTTCTCTCCCGTTCAAACCCGTAATCACCCTCTGGCGGAAGCGGCTTTTCTTGAGCGCTCCTCTAACGTTTTCGCACGTGGTGGGAACGATTTCGATCTTCTCACAGTCGGTGGCGAACTCTATGTTCCGGACACCATGTTTTACGTTAAGGCAGAAGTCGTTCGCGATGACCGCTTTGCCGACAGTGATACCACGGCCTATGCCACGCTCGGTTTGACGCCGATCGATGGACTGCGGGTAACCACTACCTTCAGTGACGATGGTTATGATGCCAACCTGAGCGCCAAATACGTGACCAGCCTCGGTGGCGGAAACTTCGTAAACTTCCAAGGCGAATACGCGGACGGCGACTTTGACGACTACCTCTCTCTGGGCGCTGACTTTTACTTCGATCGTACGTTCAGCGTGGGTGCCGCCTACGCGGACGATATGGGTAACGACGTATTCACTCTGCGTACCGAGAAGTTCTTCAACGAAGAAGTGAGCGGTAACCTGGCATTTACCGATACCGATTTCGGCAACGCCTTCACCATCGGCGCCGCGATCCGCTTCTAAGCGTAACGCTTGCCAGTGCTGAAAAACCCGGGCCTGTCCCGGGTTTTTTTGTGTCTGACAGTTGCGCTTGGTTCCACACCCCGTTAGATTCCCTGTACCAGGAACGACAGGGGGCGCCTGTGGACATCGAACTGCTCAGAACCTTTCTTGAAGTCTCACAGTCCCGTCACTTTGGGCGGGCGGCGGACAAGCTCTTCATTACCCCGGCGGCGGCCAGTGCGCGTATTCGGCAACTGGAGCAGAGCCTGGGGGTGAGCCTTTTCTATCGCACCCGAGGTAACAACCAACTGACGGCAGAGGGGGAGCGGCTATTGCCCCATGCCCACCAGTTGCTGGAAGCCTGGGAGCAGGCCCGCAAGGACCTGGTTCACCAGTCCCAGCCCGACCGGATGCTGAGCGTGGGCGCCACGCCGGGGCTGTGGCATTTCCGCCTGGCGGAGCTTGCCGGCCGCTTGCGCCGCGATTATCCCGACCTCAAAGTCCGCGCCGAGGCTTATCACCCTGACGAGCTGGTGGAGCGGTTGCTGGCGAACCAGCTGGATTTGGCGTTGCTCTGTGACCTGCCTGACTCGCCTGCGCTCAAGGCTCGCAAGATCGGCCAGATCAACCTGACGTTGCTGAACGCCCAGCCGGGCCGATCGCTGAAAGCGGCGCTATCGGAGGGCTATATATCCGTGGATTGGGGACCGGCTTTTACGCTGTTTCAGGCTCGGCGTCTGGGTGAGCAGGCGCCGGTGCTGCACACCAACCTGGCAAGTCTCGCGCTTGAACAGGTTCGCCGTGGGGCGGGCAGTGCCTATTTGCCGGCGGAGCTCCTGGAAGCCGACTGCCATGCGGTGGAGGGCGCGCCGGTGTTCCACCGGACGCTGTATGCGGTGTTTGTGGCTGAACGGGAGTTCAGCCCGGGGGTTCAGGGGGCTCTGGCAGTGCTGTCAAAGACGGAGGAGGACGGTGCCTCCTCCGGTGACGGGGTAGAGCGCTAGGCGTCCAGCTCCCACAGATCGTCGCACCCCAACTCTTCTTTCAGGCGACGGCGTTCCAACCGGTCCTCGATCTTGCGGCGCATATCCAGAATGTGTTGATTGGCTTCCTTCCCGCTCAGTTTCGGGGTCTGCTCTTCGTCGTTATCGGCCTCCGAGGGCAGCTCGACCAGAAAGTCGGTATCTTCATCCGAGTGATCAATAGTTACAGCCATGGACATCTCCAGCATAAGAAATGACAATGCACGAACGGGTGCGAACCGGGACGTCCCCTGAAGGACCTCCATTGAGCGCTATGTATCACAGGGGACGGGCCCGGCAAAGCAAAAAAAATTTGCCGTTATCCCAAAATTTTCTATGGTTAAAGAGTGAGTGCGAGGAACGGCGTGAGTAAACAGGACAAGACGGTCATCGGTTGGCGCGAATGGGTGCGGTTACCGGCCCTCGGGCAGGCGGTGATCAAGGCCAAGATTGACACCGGGGCACGCACCAGCGCCCTGCATGCCTACTTTGTGGAGCCTTTCGAACTGGAAGGGCGCACTTGGGTGCGTTTCGGGCTGCACCCGCGCCAGAAAGACACCAATGTGCAGATCGAGTGCGAGGCCCCGGTCATCGACCAGCGTCGGGTGACCGACTCCGGGGGCCATGCGGAAATGCGTTATGTGATCGCCACCACCCTGGTGCTGGGGGAGGAAGCCTTTGAGGCCGAAATCACACTTACCGATCGGGAAAACATGTTATTTCGTATGCTGTTGGGCCGGGGGGCGTTGAAACCCCGCTTCCTGGTGGACAGCGACCAGTCGTTTGTAATCGGTGGCACCAAGTTTCAGCCACCGGGAGAAACCTCTTAACGCTTGCCCGCAAATCATTGTAAGGACTCATTGGATACCCTATGAAAATTGCCATTCTGTCGCGCAACCGTCGGCTTTACTCTACCCGCCGGTTGGTTGAGGCCGCCGAGCAACGCGGCCACGAAGTCCATGTGCTCGACTTTCTCAAGTGCTATATGGATATTACCCCGTCCCACCCGAGTATCTGGTACAAGGGGACCAAGCTGGAAGGCTACGATGCGGTGATCCCCCGTATCGGTGCTTCGGTTACCCACTACGGGCTGGCGGTGATTCGCCAGTTTGAAATGATGGGGGTTTACTGCCTGACCGAGTCGGTCGCGCTGGGCCGCTCCCGGGACAAACTGCGGGCCATGCAGCTGTTCTCCCGCAAGGGGTTGGGCATGCCCAGTACCAGTTTCGCCTACCAGGTACACAACACCAAGGACCTGATCAAGCTGGTGGGCGGCGCCCCGCTGGTGGTCAAACTGTGTGAAGGCACTCAGGGGCGCGGCGTGGTTCTGGCGGAAACCGCCAAGGCCGCAGAAAGTGTGATCGAGGCCTTTCGGGAGCTGCGCGCCGAGTTCCTGGTGCAGGAGTTCATCAAAGAGGCCGGTGGTAGCGATATCCGGGCCCTGGTGATCGGTAGCAAGGTGGTCGCCGCCATGCAGCGCACGGCCATGGATGGGGAGTTCCGCTCCAACCTGCACCGTGGGGGCAGCGCCCAACTGATCAAGCTGACCCCGGCCGAGCGCCGTACCGCCGTCAAAGCCGCTCAGACCATGGGTCTGAACGTGGCCGGTGTCGATCTGTTGCGCTCCAGTCGCGGCCCACTATTGATGGAAGTGAATTCCTCTCCCGGGCTGGAGGGTATTGAGGGCGCGACTCAGAAGGACGTGGCGGGTTTTATCATCCAGTATGTGGAAGAGAATGCCAAACCCAACAAGACCCGCACCCGGGGTACAGGCTAGAGAGGCACCACTGTGACTGATGAGGTTGGGCCAGGCGAGGGCGCGAAAGTCCCTCCCGTGGCCAGCAAAAAGGCGCGGGAAAAGAATCGGACGCTGGAAATCGGCGGCGTCAAAATCGCTCCCGGGCAGAGCACCTCTGTCGATCTGCCCCTGGCCGCCATGTACACCCACTCGAATGTGGAGCTGACAGTCCACGTCATCAACGGACGCCGGCCCGGCCCCTGCCTGTTCGTCTGTGCGGCCATCCACGGGGACGAGCTCAACGGGGTGGACATCATTCGCCGCCTGCTGGACTACAAACAGCTCAATCAGCTGCGCGGTACGCTCCTGGCCATTCCGGTGGTGAACGTTCACGGCTTTCTCAACCAGTCCCGCTACCTGCCCGATGGCCGCGACCTGAACCGCAGCTTTCCCGGCAGTGAGCGCGGTTCGCTGGCCGGGCGAGTCGCAAGCACATTCGTTCGGGACATCCTCAAACACTGTACCCACGGTATTGATCTGCACACCGGCGCCCGCCATCGCAGCAACCTGCCCCAGATAAGAGCGGACCTGAGCCAGGAGGAAACCCGCAACCTGGCCATGCAGTTCGGCACCCCGGTGGTGCTGGACGCGAAACTGCGCGATGGCTCGCTCCGGGAAACCGCGGCGGACATGGGCATTCCTCTTCTGCTATATGAAGCCGGTGAGGCCCTGCGCTTTGACGAACTGTGCATTCGCGCCGGCGCCCGAGGCATTCTGAATGTCATGCGGGAGCTGAAAATGCTCCCGGCCCGCAAGCGCGCTCCGAAAGTGCACGAAGCGGTAATCGCCGATGACAGCCGCTGGGTGCGCGCGCCGCTGAGCGGTGTGATGCGCACACGCGCGCAACTGGGGGCGCGCGTGAAAAAAGGCGAGGTGCTCGGCATCATTGCCGACCCGTTGGGATTGAACGAGTCCCCGGTATTGGCGCCGGATGAAGCCATTGTGATTGGTTCAACGAACCTGCCGTTGGTTCACGAGGGCGAAGCGCTCTTTCACCTGGCCAGTTTCAAACGCCAGACGGGGCAGGTGGCCAACGAACTCCAGGGCTTCCACGAACGCTTCAGCAGCCAGGAAGAAGAGCCGTTCTTTATCGGTTGGGATGATTCTCTCGAGAACTAAAAGGGCGTGAATCGACTTCAGAGGGGACGGTGCCGGGTCGGGTTTTCTCAAACCCTCACTTCAGGGATGAAGTGAGGGAGCTACAGGGACGTATTCATCGCGTTTTGAGAAAACCCGACCCGGTAGCGGCCCCGGACTTTCTACGAAGTGAAAACAGATTCCACGAAGTGTGGTAAGAAAAATCAGGCGAGGGCATTAAGCTTGACGACATTGCCGTCAAACGAAAAATGCTTTCCCACAAAGCGACCTTCGAACTGTCGGGCGGTCAACGGTTTGGAAAACAGAAAGCCCTGACCCTGATCGCAGCCCTCATCGCACAACCAATCCGCCTGAGCTGGCTTTTCGACGCCTTCCGCGACCACCGCCAGCTGCATATTGTGCGCCAGGCCGATGATCGACTTCGCAATCGCCGCGTCGTTCGGGTCGCTCTGGATGTCGTGGATAAAACTGCTGTCGATCTTCAGCTTCTGAATCGGGAAGCGCTTCAGATACGCCAGAGACGAGTAACCGGTACCAAAATCATCGATCGCTAAAAACAGGCCCATCTGGTTGAGCTGTTTCAACTGATTGATCGTTTCACCGGCGTGCTCCATGGCGCAGCTCTCGGTGATTTCCAGCTCCAGGCACTCCGCCGGCAGGCCGGTGTCCCGCAAAATCGTCACCACCTTCTCGGGGAAGTTACGTTGGCGGAACTGACGGGGCGAAAGGTTCACCGCCATGCGGCCCACCTGTTTGCCCGAATCCAACCAGGCTTTCTGTTGCCGACAGGCTTCGCGCAATACCCACTCCCCGATCGGGGAAATCAGCCCGGTCTCTTCGGCCAGCGGAATAAAGTGTGCGGGCGATACCAGACCGCGCTCCGGGTGCTGCCAGCGCACCAGCGCTTCGATACCCATCAGCTCGCCGGTTCGCAGATCCACCTGCGGCTGGTAGTGGAGAATCAGCTGGTTCTGTTCCACCGCCCGGCGCAGGTCGTTTTCCAGCAGCAGGTAATTCACCGCCGTGGCGCTCATGCCCTTGGTGTAGAACTGGCAGTTGTTCTTGCCCGCTTCCTTCGCCTTGTACATGGCGATGTCTGCGTTCTTCAACAGTTCGTCGGTGTCGATGCCATCGTCCGGGTAGACGCTGACCCCGATACTGACGGTGGTGGTAATTTCATGGCCGGCGATTTCCAGCGGCCGGGCCAGGGTCACCAGCAGCTTGTTGGCGATGAAGACCACATCTTCCATGTCGTTCACGCCTTCGAGCACCACGACAAACTCGTCGCCACCGAGGCGCGCTACGGTATCCATATCCCGAACGCCTTCGTTCAGGCGCATGGCAATGGCCTTGAGCAGCAGGTCGCCGGAGTCGTGGCCGAGGGAGTCGTTGATGTTCTTGAACCGGTCGATATCCAGCAGCATCAGGGCCAGCTTGCTGTTACTGCGCTGTGCGCGGGCCAGGCCGTGGTAGATGCGATCGTAGAACAGGGAGCGGTTGGGCAGGGCGGTGAGCGAGTCGTGGAAGGCCATATAATTCAGGCGCGATTGCTGCTCTCGCAAGGCGTTTTCCGCCAGCTTGCGCTCGGAGATATCGGTGCAGATGGTACAGACGCCGAAGACATCCCCCTTGGGGTTGCGCAGCGGGAACTTCACCATCAGGTAGGTGTGCAGACTGCCGTCCTTGTGCATCAGCTCAAGTTCGGTCTCAAAGGTCTGTTGCTTGTTCTTGGTGGCCAGGTCGATGTCCCACAGAGCCTGGGCGATTTCCTTGGGGTAGACATCGAACACGTTCTTGCCCACAAAACCCTGTTCATCCACATTCTGAAGCTGCTTGTAGTGCTCGCTGGCGAGCACGACGTTGCCATCCAGGTCTTTGACCGAGATCAGGGCCGGGGAGTGATGCAGGATGGCGTGCAGGTAGGTTTCGCTGGCCCACAAGGCCTGTTCCGCCAGCCGGTAGCGCTCACTCTGCTCGTCGTGGCGCCACATCTCGATGATCTGACGGGCGAGCAGGCCACTGAAGGCCCAGACCGTATCCAACTCATGGATACTGGTTTCCAGTGCCGGCAAATCGTCCCGGCTTTCGAGGTAGAACGCGGCGATTGGCCGGTCGTGCTCAAAAATCGGGTACAGGTAGGCCGAACGCACGCCTTTGGGAACGATATCGTGGCCGATGCGGATAATGGCGGAGTGATCGAGCGCGATGGCGTGGCCTTCTTTGAAGACCCGGTCGATCTGGTTGTGGGGAAAGCCTTTGAGTTTGTGCAGAGCGGTGGCGAGGGTGTCGATTTCTGGCTGGCTGTGGGCGCCGACACGCCCGATGGATTCCACGAAGAGACGCCGGTCCCGCTCAATGATCAGAGCCACTCGGCTTACCGCGGGCTTGGCCATTACCAACTTAACCAGGCGCTCGGCAATCTGTTTGTGGTTCAGGTCGGTGAACAGTCTCTGGAACCGCTTGATCAGTTCAACCGCCGTCAGTTTCGTCTGCATAGTCGCCCAGTCTGGGTGGTCTTTGTGGCTAACATCAAACTCAGCCCTACATCAATATCTCCGGGCTGGTTTCAGCTCCTTGTACAAGGCGCTCTCACTCTCCTCGATGCCTACGCATGTTGCTTTTTGCGCCAGGCAGCGCCAATTTATTCGATTCTCCAGCGTTACGCAAGAATTCCCGATAGGCGTAACCCTAAGAGTGACCCAAACGACCTGGTGCTCAGGTTATTATTTTTCGTCATAAGAATTCCATCATAAGCTGGCACTGGCGCAAGAATCAAGGCCCAAGTGGCGGCTAAATTGGAGTGTTTACTTTATGAGCGCTCCCAGTGTCTCGATCAGACGGTTCATTTCCTCATCATTGCCGATGGTGATACGCAGAAAACCCTCGATTCGGGGCTTGTTGAAATACCGCACCAGAATGCGGGCCTCCCGCAGCTGCTGCGCCAGTTCGGCGGCGTCCACGCCCTCCGGGGGCCGGGCGAACAGAAAGTTGGCGGCGGAAGGCAGTACACGGAAACCCAATGCTGTCAGTTGCTCGTTGGTCCACTCCCGGGTCGCGATGATTTTGTCTCGGCACTGCTGGAAGTAAGCGTCATCTTCCAGTGCCACCACCGCGGCGGCCTCGGCCAGGCGATCCACCGGGTAGGAGTTGAAGGAGTTCTTGACCCGGTCCAGCGCGTCGATCAATTCCGGCGCCCCCAGGGCAAAGCCCAGGCGCAGCCCGGCCAGGGAGCGGGACTTGGAGAGTGTCTGGGTTACCAGCAGGTTGGGGTAGCGGTCCACCAACTGAGCGGCGCTCTCGGCCCCGAAGTCGACATAGGCTTCATCTACCAGGACCACGCTGTCGGTATTGCGCTTGAGCAGTGCTTCGATGTCCTCCAGCGGCAGCGCCCGCCCGGTGGGGGCGTTGGGGTTGGGGAAGATGATGCCACCGTTTTCTGTGGAGTACTGGTCGAGTTCGATACGAAGATCGTCAGTCAGCGGTAGCCGCTGAGCCTCAATGCCAAAGAGCTGGCAGTAGACGGGGTAGAAGCTGTAGGTAATGTCGGGGAACAGCAGGGGTTTGTTCTGCTTGAAGAAGGCCATGAAGGCGAAGGCCAGCACTTCGTCGGAGCCGTTGCCGACGAAGGTGTTTTCGGGTTTGAGCCGGTAGTAGTCGGCGATGGTCTGTTTGAGCCGGCTGGAGTTGGGGTCGGGGTAGAGCCGGAGTCTGTCGATGGCGTCGCCGCTGAGTACGTCATGCACTTTGGGCGAGGGCGGGTAGGGGCTTTCGTTGGTGTTGAGTTTGATCAGGCCATCGATTTTGGGCTGCTCACCGGGCACGTAGGGCTCCAGCTGACGAACCAGCTCACTCCAGTAACGCGACATAAAGACCTTCTTCAGCGTTGGATAAAAGCGTCATTATACATGAGGTGGCGCGCTTCGTAGGGCGGGGGATGGGCAAACGCGTAGGGCACGGTAAGGCGTCAGCCGCCACCTGCCACAAAAACTATAATGAGGCGATGGGGTGGATGGGTGGCAATGGTAGGTGGCGGCTACCGCCTTACCATACCCTACGCCTTGATTTGGTTGGGAGTGGATGGAGGTAAAAAGAACCTCGGAGGCGGAGAGCGGGTGTACCTATGGGAGACTCTCTGACGCCTACATGGATGTAGGTGTTAGAGCGACGCAGGAAGCCAAAGCCGAGGCATGGATGCCGATGAGAAGCCCCCATGGATGGGTTCACGGCGGGTCTCCCATAGGTACACCCGCTCTCCGCCGGACTTCAACGTCACTCCTCAACCCAACACCAAAACAAACAACCAAACCTCTATAATCCCCCGCAAGTCTGAATCAAAGGAGCGCCCCATGTTCGAACCCCTGCCCAAACTACCCAACGACCCCATCCTCGGGCTCAGCATCGCCTTTCGCGACGACCCCAACCCCGACAAAGTCGACCTGGGCGTGGGCGTCTACCGGGACGCCAGCGGCGTCACCCCCGTCATGGCCGCCGTCAGGGAAGCCGAAATTCAGCTTCAGATAAACGAAACCACCAAAGCCTACACACCGCCCGCCGGCTACCCCGGCGCCAACGAGGCGGTTCAGGCACTCGCGTTCGGAGAAGAGCACCCCGCGCGGCAACAGCAGCGCATCGCCACCGTCCAGACCCCCGGTGGCTGCGGCGCGCTGCGGCTTGCGGCCGAAGTCATTCAGCGGGCCAAGCATGGCGCCCGCGTCTGGGTCAGCACACCCACCTGGGCCAATCACGTACCGCTGCTCGGCAGCGCCGGTCTTGAACTCAAGGAGTACCCTTATTACGACTTCGAGCGCCACACCCTCGACTTCGACGCCATGATGGCCGCCCTCAACCAGGTGCCCGCGGGGGACTTGGTGCTGCTACACGCCTCCTGCCACAACCCCTGCGGCGCTGACCTCTCACCAGAGCAGTGGCGCCGGGTAACCGAGCTGGCGGCGGAACGTGGCTTTGTGCCGTTGATCGACATGGCTTACCAGGGCTTTGGGGAAGGGCTGGAGGAGGATGCCTACGGCCCCCGGTTGATGGCCGAGCAACTGCCGGAAGTGATTCTGGCTGTGTCTTTTTCCAAGAACTTCGGCTTGTATCGCGAGCGGGCCGGGGCGCTCGCCATTGTGGGCGCGGACGCGGCTCAAACGGAGGCCATCCAGTCCCAACTGCTGAGCGTGGCCCGTGGGCTTTACTCCATGCCGCCGGCCCATGGCAGTGCTCTGGTGGCCGGGATCTGGCAGTCGGAGGAGCTGCGTGGGCGCTGGAGGGATGAGCTTGCGCAAATGCGGGAGCGGATTCAGGCCCTGCGGCAGGCACTGGTGGAGTCCCTGGGCCGGGCGGTGCCGGGACGGGACTTCGGTTTTATCGCCCGTGAGCGGGGGATGTTTTCCTTCCTCGGGCTGAGCGAAGCAGAGGTGGCCCGGATGAAAGCCGACTACAGCATCTATATGACCGATAACAGTCGGATCAATGTCGCGGGCCTGAACCTCGATAAAATCGACTACCTAAGCGCCGCCATTGCCGAGGTGATCAAAGGTCGTGTCTAGTCGGTTGTTGAAATGCTAGCGGAGCGGTCGGTTGGCGGGAACGTTCACTTCGACACCCTCCGCCTGGCGTTGCATGAAGCCCTGAATCCGGCGCACCCAGAAGCTGCGTTCGTTCTCGGGGTCATGCACATCCGGCGCGCCCATCAGCAGGTTCTGGTAACGGTTCAGTTGTTCCCGGCGGGCGATGTCGCGGTGTCGGCGCTGTTGCTCTTGCAGGAGCGCTGAAGGGCCGACGAAGACATCGAGTATCGGCAGTTCCGGAATAATGAAGACCTGGCTCAGCTGTTCGGCGCTGAGCGCCACTCCGCCATGTCGGTTGATCAGAATCAGTGCCCGAACGGGGCCGCTCAACGGACTTTCACCGGTGGACGGGGGCTGCCCCCGAGCGCCGGCTTCCAGTTGTGGCTGCAATACCGCCAATACTTCCGGTGCGGCGAGCGGGTCCACCAGCACCACCAGGTTGCCCTGGCCGTTCTCGGCCAGCCATTGCAGGGCCGCGTCGACGTGGTTGGCAATGCGCTCCTGTCTTGGCGGCAGGGGTTCTTCCGGCGGTGGCTCTGCCACCTCGTTGGCGGGCGCTTCCGGCTCGCCGGCCTCCTCCGCCGCGGTGTCCTCGTTCTCCTCTACGGGTTCTTCCGTTCCGTCTCCGGCGGTCTCATTCGTCTCTTCAGCCGGGGGTGGCGGCGGAGATTCGGGGATGGGGCGCTCGGGCACGGGGGGCTGCTCTGGGGTGGGCAGTGTGACGGCAAAGGTGGCCCAGCCGTGGCGGGGCAGGCTTTGGCGCAGGTTGGCCAGCGGTGGCGGCCAATGCGGCGGATTGTCTGCGCTGTAGAACATCAGCAGTGCGCCCTTGGGCTCGGCCATGGCCGGGCGGTAGAGGGCCAGTGCGCGGGCTTCGGGCTCGGGCAGGGTCAGCCAGCGGGCTTCGTCGGGGAAGCGCTCGGCGAGCAGTTCCCGGTCGCGCTCCCGGCGGGAAGCAAAACGCGGCGGTTCGACGGCGTCGACCGGCTCGTTCGCGGCTGGCGCGACTTCCTCTGTCGTTCCCTCCCCCAGTGGTGCGGGTGCCCCCTCGTCCTGAGCCCCCGTAAGTGCGGGAAAAAGGCAGAGCAATAGCAGCATCAGCCGAGGGGGTGGAGTCTTGGGTGTGCGTTGGAGCGTCATCCGCTTCACTGCCTATTCGTGGGTAACTTTGGTTACAATGTGACAAACTCTATCAACCATCATCGGACAATTTATGCAGAACTTGAAGCGGGATTACAAGATTGCCCCCTCCATTCTTTCGGCCGACTTTGCCCGGCTGGGGGAAGAGGCCGACGCCGTGCTGGCCGCCGGCGGCGATATGATCCATTTCGATGTGATGGACAATCATTACGTGCCCAACCTGACCTTCGGCCCCATGGTCTGCAAGGCGTTGCGCAAATATGGCATCAAGGCGCCCATTGATGTTCACCTGATGGTGGAGCCGGTGGACGATCTGATCGAGCAGTTTGCTGAGGCGGGCGCCAGCTATATCACCTTTCACCCGGAAGCGTCGAAACACGTGGACCGCTCCCTGCAACTGATCGAGAACGCCGGCTGCAAGGCAGGCCTGGTGCTGAACCCGGCGTCCAGCCTGGAGCTGGTGAAGTATTCGCTGGAGCGCCTGGACATGCTGCTGTTGATGTCGGTGAACCCGGGCTTTGGGGGGCAGAAGTTCATCCCCTCCACTCTGGACAAGCTTCGGGCCGCGCGGGAAATGATCGATGCCAGTGGCAAGGATATCCGCCTGGAAGTGGATGGCGGCATCAACCTTGAGACCCTGCACTCGGTCGCGGAAGCCGGGGCGGACACCTTCGTCGCCGGTTCGGCGATTTTTAACGCGGCAGATTACCGTGAAGTGATTGGCGCCATGCGTGCCCAGCTCGCAGAAATTTGATTCCGGGCCGCGCCGGGGCTGGCCCCGGGCGCCGGTTTTGAGTAAACTCGGGCTACGTTGAATTGAGGAGAAGCACGTTGATCTCGTCAGGCTTGTATCTGTATATCCCCACCGCCGCGCCCGCCCGATGGCGTAGCTAGCTTCTGTTTGGGTCCCAGGCCTGAGCCGGGCCCGTCGTCTCGGCACCGATTTGGCATCAGTTGTGGCGCCTGTCCGTGCTGCCGCATACGCAAATACCACTGACGGTTTGATCGAACAAGCTGCCGCGTGAGTGGTCGTGAAAGAAAAAGGTATAAGCATGACTCCCGAACAATTTTCCCGATTGGCGGAAGAAGGGTATAACCGCATCCCGGTGATGCACGAGGTCCTGGCGGACCTGGATACCCCTCTGTCTTCCTATTTGAAACTGGCCCGAGGGCCCTACTCCTACCTGTTCGAATCGGTTCAGGGGGGCGAGAAGTGGGGGCGTTACTCCATGATCGGCCTGCCGGCCCGCCGCGTTCTGAAAGCCTTTGGCGACCGGGTTCAGCTCGAGTACGACGGCGAGGTGGAGGAGTCCTTTCAATGCGAGGACCCGCTGACCTTTGTGGAAGAATACAAGAAACGCTTCCGGGCGCCGGATCTGCCCGGGCTGCCGCGTTTTACCGGTGGTCTGGTGGGCTATTTCGGCTACGACTGCGTGCGCTACGTGGAGCCCCACCTGAAGGCATCCATGCCGCCGGATGCGCTGGGCACGCCCGACATCCTGTTGATGGTCTCTGACGAAGTCCTGGTGTTCGACAACTTGGCCGGCAAGCTGATTCTGGTGGTGCACGCCAATCCGGAAATTGATGACGCCTACCACAAAGCCCAGGCCCGACTGCTTGAGCTCGAAGCGCAGCTTCGCGCGCCCGTGCCAACGATCCCGGAAGTGGGCCTGCCCAAAACCGAAGGGCCGGAGCAGACCTTCACCTCCCACATGGGCGAGGCGGGGTACAAAAACGCGGTCGAGCGGATCAAAGAATACACCCTGGCGGGCGACATCATGCAGGTGGTGCCCTCTCAGCGGCTGTCGATTGATTATAGCGCTGAACCGCTTAACCTCTATCGCGCCCTTCGGTGCCTGAACCCCTCTCCTTATATGTACTTCCTGGACCTGGGGGATCATCAGGTCGTGGGTTCCAGCCCCGAGATTCTGGCGCGCCTGGAAGAGGGCGCCGTCACAGTCCGGCCCATCGCCGGCACCCGTCGGCGCGGGCGCACGCCGGAAGAGGACCTGGCCATGGAGCAGGACCTGGTCAACGATCCCAAGGAGATTGCCGAGCACCTGATGTTGATCGACCTGGGCCGCAATGACGTGGGCCGCGTGTCGAAAACCGGCACCGTCAAGCTCACCGACAAAATGGTGGTCGAGCGCTACTCCCACGTCATGCACATTACTTCCAACGTCACGGGCGAATTGCTGGAAGGCCTGGAAGCCATGGATGTCCTGCGCGCGGCGCTGCCCGCCGGCACCCTCTCCGGCGCGCCGAAAATCCGGGCGATGGAAATCATTGACGAACTGGAAACCGAGAAACGCGGTATCTACGGCGGCGCCGTGGGCTATATCGGCTGGAGTGGCAACATGGATACCGCCATTGCCATTCGCACGGCGGTCATTAAAGACGGCAAGCTCTATGTGCAGGCCGGCGGCGGCATTGTCGCCGACTCGGTGCCCGAACTGGAGTGGAAAGAGACCATGAACAAGGCACGTGCCATTTTCCGTGCGGTGGATATGGTCAACCGGGGCGAAACCGAGCAGGGTGGAGAACAATCATGATTCTGATGATCGATAACTACGACTCCTTCACCTACAACGTGGTGCAGTACCTCGCGGAGCTGGGTGCTGACATCAAGGTAGTGCGCAACGATGAGATCACCGTCGAGGAAGTGGGCCGGCTCAAGCCGGAGAAGATCGTGATTTCCCCCGGGCCTTGCACGCCCAATGAGGCTGGTGTTTCGCTGGAAGTCATCAAAACCTATGCGGGAAAGATTCCGCTGCTGGGTATCTGCCTCGGGCATCAGGCCATCGGTCAGGCCTTCGGCGGCGATGTGATCCGGGCGCCGAAAGTGATGCACGGCAAAACCTCGCTGGTTTACCACCACAATAAAGGGGTGTTTCGCGAACTGAACAACCCACTGCAGGCGACCCGTTACCATTCGCTGGTGATTGACCGGGCAACACTGCCGGACTGCCTGGAAGTGACGGCCTGGACTCAAAATGAGGACGGCTCGCCGGCGGAGATCATGGGGGTGCGCCACAAGACCCTCCCGGTGGAGGGGGTGCAGTTCCATCCCGAGTCCATCCTGACCGAGCAGGGGCACGAGTTGCTGAACAATTTTTTGCGCGACTGACGCGTCTCGTGTCAAAATCGAGGCGTATCGAACATGTGCGAGGGATCGCCCGCACCAACCGACAAAAAAGAATCAGAACGACCCGGCCAACTGCGTGTTCGCCCCTGGGGAGTGAGTGAGAGAGTAGGCTGTAATAACTCACGATAATAAACGGGAGAAACACATGGATATCAAGCAAGCCTTGACCCGCGTGGTCGAGAAGATTGACCTGAGCACCGAGGAGATGACCTTGGTGATGAAAGACATCATGACCGGCGGTGCAACGGAAGCGCAGATCGGCGGTTTTCTTGTCGGCCTTCGTATGAAGGGTGAAACCCTCGACGAAATTACCGGCGCGGCGATTGCCATGCGCGATCTCGCCCAGTCGGTGGAAATCGATACCGACTACTTGGTGGATACCTGCGGCACCGGGGGCGATGGCGCCAACCTGTTCAACGTGTCCACCGCCAGTGCCTTTGTGGTGGCGGCAGCTGGCGGCCGTGTGGCCAAACACGGCAACCGCTCGGTTTCCAGCTCCACCGGCAGTGCCGATGTACTGGAAGAGGCCGGCATCAACCTCAACATTACCCCTGAGGAAGTGGCCCGGTGTGTGCGGGAAATCGGTGTCGGCTTCATGTTTGCACCGGTGCACCACGGGGCGATGAAGTACGCCGTGGGCCCGCGCAAAGAGCTGGGGCTGCGCACCATCTTCAATATGCTGGGCCCCATTACCAACCCGGCCAACGTCAAACGGCAGGTTATCGGCGTGTTCAACGGCGAGTTATGTCGCCCCATGGCTGAGGTACTGCATCGCCTGGGTAGTGAACATGTGATGGTCGTGCATGCCAAAGATGGCCTGGACGAAATCAGTCTGGCGGCAGAGACGCAGGTGGCGGAACTGAAGAACGGCAAAGTGACCGAATACGTTATCAAACCCGAGGACTTCGGGGTTCAGAGCAAAAGCCTGATCGGCCTTGGCGTGGGCAACGCGGGCGAATCCCTGGCATTGATCAAGGACGCTCTGGGCAACCGCCGGGGCCAGTACGCCGAAAAGGCGGCCGATATCATTACCCTGAACGCCGGCGCCGCCATTTATGTCAGCGGCGTAGCCGAGAGCCTGGAAGAAGGTGTGGAGCTGGCGCGCGACGCCATCGGCAGCAGTCTTGCCGGCGAGAAGATTCGCGAGCTGGCCGCCTTTACCCACTGCTTCAAGTAGTCAAAACGAGACAAGAGGATACCCCGTGAGCGATACGCCAACGGTGCTGAGAAAAATCATCGCGCGCAAGCAGGAGGAAGTGGCTGAGCGGAAGCAGCAACGGCCCCTCGAAGAGCTGCGCCAGGAGCTGGTCCACGCGCCCGAGACGCGAGGGTTCGTGCAGGCCATCGCCGATCGCGTTGAAGGCGGTCAGGCGGCGGTGATTGCGGAAATCAAAAAGGCCTCGCCCAGCAAGGGCGTCATCCGCGAGCATTTCGAGCCCGCCGAGCTGGCGCGCAGCTACGAGCGCGGTGGTGCGACCTGCCTGTCAGTACTGACCGATGTGGACTTCTTTCAGGGCGCCGACCGCTATCTGCAGGAAGCCCGCGAAGCGGTCAGCCTGCCGGTGATCCGCAAAGACTTTATCATTGACGAGTATCAGGTCTACGAGGCCCGTGCTTTGGGGGCGGACTGCATATTGTTGATTGTGGCCGCGCTGGAGCCGGAACAGCTGCGCGCGCTGAATACCCTGGCGCTCGAGCTGGGGCTCGATGTGCTGGTGGAAGTGCATAACCTGCAGGAGCTGGAGGTGGCGCTGGAGTTGCCGAATAAGCTGATCGGCATTAACAATCGCAACCTGCATACCTTTGATGTGACCCTCAAAACCACCTATGAGCTGCTGCCAGCCATCGGCAGTGAGCGCATTGTGGTCACGGAGAGCGGTATCCTGTCGCCGGACGATGTCTGGGACATGCGACGCCGTGATGTGCACAGCTTCCTGGTGGGCGAAGCGTTTATGCGCGAAGACGACCCGGGCGAAGCTCTGGCTCGGTTCTTCCGGTAGACAACCCGACTTCAACGTTTTGTAGAACGTAGGTCGGGTAAGCGCCAGCGCCACCCGACAATGTCGTTCAGACGCTTCTCAGGCGGCATCGCGGACTTGTCGGCCTTACCTGGTTCCGTAGACCACCATGGTTTTACCGCGGACCTCGACCAGGCCCTGATCCTCCAGGGTCTTCAATACCCGACCCACCATCTCGCGGGAGCAGCCCACGATCCGGCCGATCTCCTGACGGGTGATCTTGATCTGCATCCCGTCCGGGTGGGTGATGGCGTCAGGCTCCTTGCACAGGTCCAGCAAGGTGCGGGCGACGCGACCGGTGACATCCAGAAAGGCCAGGTCCCCGACTTTGCGGGTGGTGGCGCGCAGGCGACGGGCCATCTGGCTGCTCAGGGCAAAGACAAATTCCGGGTTATCACCGGCGATTTCCTGGAATTTGCTGTAGCTGATTTCCGCCACTTCGCATTCGGATTTGGCGCGGACCCAGGCGCTTCGGGAGTCTTCCTGGTCGAACAGACCCATTTCCCCGAAGAAGTCCCCATCATTGAGATAGGCCACGATCATTTCACGGCCCTCGTCGTCCTCAATGAGAACGGTGACGGAACCGCGAACGATGTAATACAGGGAATCGCTCTTGTCCCCGGCGTAGATAATCGTGCTCTTTGCCGGGTAACGTCGGCGATGACAATAGCTGAGAAACTCGTCCACATGAGTAATGTGGGGTGTCAAGGATACGGCGACCAAGGTGCAGCTCCTAGTTTTTTGTGCGTTATCAATGGGTTAATGGCGGGCATTATGAACCGAAACGACAGCCCTGACCAGTTGGCACCGTTTACATGCTAGCAACTTTGTGAACCAGTTATAAGCCTAGGGCGCCAACATGTCCAGAAGAAAGGGCAACTTTTGTGATCTAAGTCGAATTCGGCGACGATAGTGGGATTATTAATGGGTTATGGTACCCTTCTGCGCCAGTTTCGGACCGGTTTTTATTGAGGTGAATTGAATGAAAGGTAAGGTGAAATGGGTCGATGGCGCCCAATTTCTGGGCGAGTCGGGTAGCGGCCACACGGTGTTGATGGACGGCCCGCCCGATCACGGTGGCCGCAACACCGGGGTTCGGCCCATGGAAATGCTGCTGCTCGGCCTGGGCGGCTGCTCTTCTTTTGATGTGATGAGTATCCTTCACAAGTCCCGCCAGCAAGTGACGGACTGCTATGTAGACATGGACGCCGAGCGTGCCGAGGGCGTCCCGTCGCCGTTTACCAAGATCCACCTGCACTTTGTGGTGACCGGTAAAAGCCTGAAAGAGAATCAGGTCAAGCGGGCGGTGGAACTCTCGGCCACCAAATACTGCTCCGCCTCCATCATGCTTGAAGCCGGTGGGGTCGAGATCACCCACGACTACGAGATTCACGAGGCAGAATAACCCGCTTCCCGGGCCGGTTCTGCACGGGCCCGGCCAACACCCTACAGCCGGTAGCTGGTGCTCGTCATCGCCTTGGCTACGAGGGTCATGGCCCGCTTGACCGGCGCGGGGAAGTCCATCCCGCCCGCGGACAGGGCGGTCTGGGCGTGCTTGGCCTCGTCGATAAGCATTTGCTGCACCACCGCGCGACTGCGAAGGTCCGCTTCCGGCAGTTCTTCCAGGTGGGTCTGCAGATGGTTGCAGACCCGCTCCTCGGTGGCCGCCACGAAACCCAGGCTGACCCGGTCGCTGATCAGGCCCGCTCCTGCGCCCAGGGTGAAGGACAGCCCGTACCATAATGGGTTGAGGTAGCTGGTGTGGCTGCCCAGCTCGTCCAGACGTTGCCGACACCAGACCAGGTGGTCCACTTCCTCTTCCGCGGCATGCTCCATCTCGGCCCTCACCCGAGGCAGCTTTGCCGTCAAAGCCTGCCCCTGATAGAGCGCCTGCGCACAGACTTCCCCGGAATGATTGACTCGCATCAGGCCCGCCGCGTGGCGACGTTCGTTCTCTTCCAGTTCGGTGGGCGATTTGGCCTGGGCGGGAGAGGGGCGGCGCTCCGCGCCCGGCGTGTCCGACAGGGTACGCAGAACCCGATCAAACCCGAGAATGAATTGATCCAGCCTTGAGAGCGTGCGTTGGGTCATGGTGAAGAGCCTCAGTTACCGAACGAGAATGAGTTGGCATCGCCTGGATTGTACTCAAGGTCCCCCGTTGGGGGAAATAACCGCAGAAGTGAAGAATTTGTCGGTTTTGACTTGCAAACCGCTGAGGATTGCTCAATCATTTTGTCGTGAGAGAGAGTCAATAAAAGCATAAGTCCAGCAACTGCCTGTCAGCTGTTGGCAAAGGGTGGCTTCTTCGCGCACTGCGTTGGCAGCTCGCCCGCCTCGGCCACCCATTAGGGGGTCGAATTAATAAAAAATGACGATGGGAGATCCTATGTTAAATCGCTACCTGAGAGCCGGGGGTTTTGGCGCGGCCATTGCCCTTATGATCGTTGTGTTACTGCACAGCGCCCACATTCAAGCCCAATCTGAACCCGATGTCGCCCTTCCCAAAACGGGCAAATGGTCCGAACGAATGGCCCTGTCCGTTATTCACCGTAGCCCTGAAGCCTGGGCCATGCGCGACTATAAGTTGCTGGACACCCCTCAGTGGGCCTACACCTATGGCCTTACGCTGTCCGCCATGCAAAAAGAGTATGAGCGCACCGGTGATGAGCGGCTGTTGGAGTACGGCAAGATATACGTAGACCAGCTGATCGATGATCAGGGTCATATCAAAAACTATGAGATCTGGGATTTCAATATAGATGATGTTAACGCCGGGAAGCTGCTGTTCCTCTTGTACGACAAGTACGGGGACGAGCGCTACTTGACGGCCATGAACACCCTGCGTCGCCAACTCCAGTGGCAACCTCGCACACGTTCCGGTGGCTTTTGGCACAAACGCATCTACCCCTGGCAAATGTGGCTGGACGGTCTGTACATGGGTGCCGCCTACTGGGCCCAGTATGCCCATACCTTCGACGAGGGCAAGGAGGCTTTTTCCGACATTGCCCATCAATTTATCCTGATCGAGTCAAAAACCCGCGACCCGGAAACCGGCTTGCTCTACCACGCCTGGGACGAGAGTACCCTGCAAACCTGGGCGGACAACGAGACTGGTTTATCCCCCCATTTCTGGTCTCGCGCTATGGGATGGTATGCCATGGCATTGGTGGACACACTGGAGGTCTTTCCCGAAGACCATCCGGACCGGCAGGCGCTGGTGGATATCCTGAACCGCCTGGCAGAGGCGTTGGCGGCGCACCAGCATGAGTCGGGCCTGTGGTATCAGGTCACCGATCAGGGCGACCGCTATGGAAACTATCTGGAGGCTTCCGGTTCTTCCATGTTCGTCTATGCGATGGCAAAAGGTGTGCAGGAAGGGTATCTGCCCAAGCGTTACAGAGCGATTGCAGAGAAAGGATTTGACGGCCTCATCAAGGAGCTGGTGGAGGTTGAAGCGTCCGGAGAAGTGCACTTGACGCAAATTTGCGGCAGTGCCGGTCTCGGCAACGAGCCGTATCGGCCCGGCACCTTCGAGTACTACATCGGAGAGGCCGTTCGGGTGGATGATCCCCACGGTGTTGGGCCGTTCATCCTGGCAGCTCTGGCGCTTGGACGCTGAAGGCTAGAATTGTAGGCCCCGCTGCGGGTGAGAGCGCGGCGGGTGCCGTCAATGCAAACAACCAGAAATAACGAGAAGGTATCTATGAAAATCAACTCAGGGCTTTGTGTTCTACTGACCGCCTGTTTCTTATCGTCCTTCGCCGGTGCCCAGTCGATACCCGAGCATCGCAATACTCAAACCGACTGGAATAAAGCCTCTGAAATTGTCCAGGCGGTTCAACGCCCGGTCATTCCCGAGCGCGACTACAACATCACCGATTTTGGTGCGAAGCGCGGGCGCGACGCCCGGCCGGCCATTATGCAGGCCATT
This sequence comes from Marinimicrobium agarilyticum DSM 16975, assembly GCF_000423345.1. Lineage (GTDB taxonomy): Bacteria > Pseudomonadota > Gammaproteobacteria > Pseudomonadales > Cellvibrionaceae > Marinimicrobium > Marinimicrobium agarilyticum. Next base: position 43,680 of record NZ_AUHU01000013.1, on the reverse strand, counting down.
GAAACGGCGCATGCCGACGGCGGTGGCCGGGTCATCATCCCCGAGGGACGCTGGTTGAGCGAGGGGCCGATTCACCTGAAAAGCCGAATTAATCTGCACATCAGCGAAGGGGCGGTGTTGCTCTTCGGGGAAGACGCGGAAGACTATCTCCCGGCTGTTTTCACGCGGTGGGAGGGCACCGAAATGTATGGCTACTCACCGTTGATTTACGCCCACCAAGTGGAAGATGTCGCCGTGACTGGCAAAGGCACTTTCGACGGCAACGAAGACAGTGAGTTTCACCCCTGGTACGACAAGCAGCGCCCGGATATGGACGCGTTGCGCGCCCTGGGGGCCGAGGGGTCACCGGTTGAGCAGCGTCAGTTCGGTGAAGGCCACTACTTGCGCCCCAGTATGCTTCAGATTGTGGATGCCAAGCGCGTGTTGCTGGAAGACTATACCATCAAGAACTCACCCTTCTGGATCAACCACCTGGTGTACACCGACCATGCCATCGTGCGCGGTTTGACGGTCGACAGTATGTTTCCCAACAATGATGGTATCGATGTGGATTCCAGCCGATACGTGATCGTGGAAAACAATACCTTCCGCACCGGCGATGACTCGGTCGTGGTCAAATCCGGCCGCGATTATGACGGGCGCCGCATCGGCAAGCCAAGTGAATATGTCGTTGTTCGAAACAACGACATGGGCGGGGAAGACGGTATCGCTTTGGGCAGTGAAATGTCCGGTGGCATCCGCCATGTGTATTTCACCGATAACGTGCTCCGTAGTGGTAAGGCGGCTATTCGGTTTAAAGCCAACCTCGACCGGGGCGGTATCGCGGAACACATCCGTGTTCGAAACATGACCATTGAATCCTTTGACCAGCTGTTCTGGTTCCAGTTGAATTATCCGGGCGAGCTGGGAGGAAACTATCCGACGGTTTACCGGGATCTGGTGTTCGAGAACATTACCGTGGAATCCACCGGTAGCGTTCTGGAGGTGTACGCTCCGGAAGGCTATCCGTTACAGGATGTGACCTTGCGCAACATCACCATCAAAAAAGCTGATAACCTTTTCGTGCTCGATAACGTGCAAAACCTGGTGTTTGACAATGTCCGGATCAACGGCAATCGGGTAGATGGACACCTCGATTGGCGATAACCCCTTCCCGCCAGCGGAAAAACGATCCGCCGTGAACTCTGTTGGGGGCTGGCTTCACTCGAACCGCCAGCCTCCTTCAGGCAAACGCTTTTTCAGCTCTTCAGCCAAGCGTTTCGCTAGAGCCTCGTGCTTCTCATTTAGATAGGGGTGGCCTCTAAGCACCATAAGATGCCCCGCAGAATACAAAGTAGTGGGCAGTTGCAGTGCTGCCATTTCCTGCCGGGTTGATATTGAGGTGCCGATGAACAGGTCCAGACGGCCAGCGCTCAGCATTTTCAGGCCGTGCTCTGTTCCTGTGATGGGAGTTAGGCGCAGGGTCGGGTAGCGTTCCATCAGGGCACTCACAGCCACATGGCCCCGGACGTAACCGATGCGGTAGTCATGCTCTACCAGCCTGTTCAGGCTGACGACTTTCAGGTCGGGGTCGCTGCTCCAGGCCTCCAGAGAAGTGCTGGCAATCTGAGCATCTACCCGGACCAGGGGAGCGGAGGCGTTGTCTTGGTCATAGGTGTCAGTTCGGGCGCACTCTCCATCTGTTACACCGGCGCGTGCTTCCATCAGAGACCGCTGGTTTGGGCGGTAGTGCATCTGGAAATCGTACCCGAGTGCGTCAAAAGCCTCGGCGTACAATGTCGTCAAGCGTTCGTGAAGCGGCACAGTGGGGGGGAGCCAGCACGAAAATACTATCTTGGGGCGGGGTTCGGCAGCGATGGCGGCAGAGAACAGCAAAGCAGCAAACACCGCCAGTGCAGGTCTCGATGGGGGGTGCCGCCAAGTCTTCTGACGATGAGTTTTGCTGTAAAAGGTGTTCATGGTCTGGCTATTTTGGCGCCTAACCCCGCTAAAACGCAACTTGTTTTGGGTAGCCCCCCTCCGAGACCGCTTAAAACGGGCCTAGGACGAAGGCGCTGTCTGTGCGAACGGCTCGTACTGATCCAGACTCTCGTGAAACTCCGTAAGCATTGGATACTGGCTGAAAGAGAAGCGGTTGCGAAACAGCGCCCAGCCCAGAATGCAGCCCAGGCGCAGCTCGAAATCGCTGTAGGGTGCACTTTGCGCCAGCGCCCGTTGGGACAGGGCGTCCAGGCAGGTGTCGATGCGCCGCTGCTGACGCTCAAGGTAAGGGCTCTGCTCGGGCGTGACGCCGTCCTTCTCCAGCATGAACAGGTTGACGGCGGAATCCATCAGCGTGTTGGCCAGACAAAAATCATCGTAATCCCGCAGGCTTGGGAAAAAGGGCTGTTTGGCCTTCTCCCGAATGTAGCGCAGAATGGAGCAGGAGTCGGTCAGGAGCAGCTCGCCATCCTGAAGGAAGGGAAGCTTCTGGCTCGGAGAGCGCTCCGCACTGGTGCGGGCGTCGCTTTCGACAAACTCGCATCGCAGGCCGGTTTCCGCGAGGGCGATTCGGCAATGGCGAACATAGGGTGAGGTGTAGCTGCCAAACAATTGCATAACATCGGCTCCTTGGATCAATGCCGTTTTGAACGTACGGGTCGTACCAGTGACTTTAATGGGATAGGGTCATGATAGCGGAAAAAGTGACTATTTTGGTTAGCGGAGCGTCGATATGAAAGCATCGGATTTTCTGAAAAAGTATGAACGGGAGCAGGAAGAGCACAAAAAAGAAGAACATTCCCTGCAGTCCCATGCCAAGGAGCGCGCCAAGCACCCGGACCACCTCAATGCCGGCACGCCGTATGACTGGGAGGACCTGGAAGCCTACCGCAAGGAGCTGGAGCGCATGGAAAGGGAAGGCCCCGGTGGCTCCCGGGGAGACCCGAAAAAGGGATAGGCGAGGCTGATACAATAGCCGCTTTTTACGGAGAAGGCGGCGCATGATTGCAGGCTGGGAGTTCTACGCACTGGCCATTCCGGTGGTGTTGTTGGTCGGCCTGTCCAAGGGCGGGTTTGGTGGTGGCCTGGGCACACTGGCGGTGCCGGCGCTGTCCCTGATGGTGGACCCGCGTGTGGCCGCTGCCGTGCTGCTGCCCATTCTGTGCGCCATGGATCTGGTCAGCCTCTGGAGTTTTCGCGGCCAGTGGGACAAGGCCAACCTTCGGATCATGTTTCCCTGGGCCATGCTCGGTCTGCTCGGAGGTGCCCTGACCTTTCAGTACATGAGTGTCGACATGATCCGCCTGATGATCGGTGTGATGGCACTGTACTTTGTGGGCCATTACCTGTGGGGCAAGTATCTGCTGCAGCGGCTTCAGGCCCAGCGTCCCAGCCACTGGCGCGGGGGCTTCTGGAGTGGGGTGTCCGGCTACGTCAGCTACATCGCCCACGCTGGCGGGCCGCCCATCGCCATTTATCTGCTGCCACAGCATCTTCCCAAAACCGTGTTTGTCGGCACCACCGTGCTGTTCTTCAGCGTGGTCAATTACACCAAGCTGGTGCCTTACGCGTACTTCGGCCAGTTGAACCTCGGTAACTTTACCACTGCACTGGTCCTGTTGCCCTTTGCCCCCTTGGGGGTGATGCTCGGTGTTTACCTGCATAAGCGGGTGTCGGACCGGTGGTTCTACTGGACCTGCTATGGTTTGCTGGCTGTGGCCGGGGTGAAGTTGTTGATTGAGGGCATTGCCGGCATCTTGGCGTAGCGGGGCTCCTGCATTGTCGTTCAGCTTTGATTCACTTCTCCGGGCGTAGTCTGGCCCCAGGCTCAGACAAAAACCGGAGGTGGCCCATGAAAGCGACAATGACAATAGCACTGTTGGCGGTAATGGTAGTGTTGGCGGGGTGTGATGAGAGCCGCGTCTATGTCAAACACGAGTCGGAGCACCACCACGACGGGAGCGACTTCGTACCCTACCTGAAAGCCTACCACCTGATTGACAGCTACGGCATCGATACTGCGGTGGACTACGAGACCCCGCTGACCCTGGACCCTTACTACGACGCCGGTATTTTCGAGATCGATTGGCAGGTCAACAGCCTGGAAGACTACCAGGTGAGTTTCCGGATGAATGACCGCCCATCGGTCGTTGACAGCATTCCCGTGTACACCGAAATCTGTGGGGCGGGTCTGCCCTGTGACCAGGACGCCATCCGGATCTGTCAGTACTACTCCGATTTAACCATGGCCTGCGGCCTGGACGATTACGTCACCGATATCAGCCCGTTGATTGACGAGCTTCCGGAAAAGTCCTATGCCGTGCTGGAGGTGTGCGATATCGATTCCAACTACTGTGAGTACGATTATTACCCGGTCTGGCTCGAGTAATGCGTTGGCGAATTAATGTAACAGGCTGCTAGGGTTTCGGGCCAGGGACGACAAGGCGCTGGTATACTGGCCTGACTCTTTGTTAAACTGCGGTTACTTTGTCGGCCGGACGTTGTTCCGCACAGTCCAGCGGCTGGCGATGCCGTTCGCAGCCTGTTCACGGTCTGTGAAAAAGGCCGTTAGCGGCTTGGGAAAAGAGACTTGGAGTCCAGAACAATGAGCCAGGGCAGTAACTCCAGCGGCCTTCGCCGCTACAATGAGCGCGTCATGCTCACCCATTTGCGAAAATACCGGACCGCCTCCAAATCTGACTTGGCGCGGGCCACGAACCTTACCCCCCAAGCGGTGACCCGCATTGTCGATGACCTGGAGCAGTCGGGGCTTGTGGTCCGGGAAGGGCGGCGTCTTGGCGGTCTTGGCCAGCCGTCTACCCTGTACGCCATTAATCCCGCCGGGGCTTATTCCATCGGGATAAAAATCGGTCGGCGCGACCTGGAGCTGCTGCTGCTGGATTTCAGTGGCAAGGTCATGACACAGTTTCGCCGTGAATTCGATCAGCCCGATCCTGACTATATTCTTTCTCAGATCGACGAACTGTTGCCTGAGTTGCGCGCACAACTGGATAAGTCCGCGCGGAAGCGCCTGCGCGGTGTGGGCGTCGCCATGCCCTGGTTCCTCGGTGCCTGGCCCAGCGAACTGGAAATGGCCTCGGAGCTGTCTGAGCGCTGGCGAAATATCAATCTGAGCGAGGAAGTGGCCGAGCGTGTCGATTTGCCAGTGTACTTTGAAAATGACGGTGCGGCGGCGGCCATCGCCGAGCTGCAGTTGGGGGTCGGGCGGGATATCTCTGATTTCCTTTACGTCAATATCGGCGCGTTTATTGGCGGTGGGTTGATCCTCCACGGCAATCTGGAGCCGGGAGTGCATGGCAATGCCGCCGAACTCGCCTCCATGCCGGTGCCGCACTCAGAGCGGTTCGGTCACAAGGCCACCAAGCTTGGCTTTGATATGCTGACCCAGCGCGCCTCGTTGCTGACGTTGCGCCGGTACCTGAATCAGAATGGTATTAAGATCAGTCACATCGGTGAGTTGCCTGAGCATATTGATGAGGCTCGAGGCTATATTCAGGAGTGGATGGACGATTGTGCGGATGCTTTGGTTTTCGCCTTTTTATCCGTGATCAGCGTGCTGGATCTGAAAGCTATTGTGATTGATGCCAACCTTCCGCGTTTTATCATTGATGAGCTTGTGGCGATGGTGGAACGTCGGTTGGCCTCGGTGGCTGCTAAAGATATTTTTGTTCCCTCGGTGCTGCCCGGTCAACTCGGCCCGGATGCCATTGCCGTGGGTGGTGGGATACTCCCGTTTTATTCTTCTTTCGGTGCTGACAAAACGGTTCTCTTGAAAGGCAGTGTGCCGGAGCGTCGCATTATCTGAGTTCAGTACCGTCTGCACGTGTTGTCGCCGACATAAAAAAAGCCCCGGCACTGACCTTGCCGGGGCTTTTTTGTGAACTTTACACGGGTGACGGGGTGGGGTACCCCGGCCCCGTCACGGCCTTCACCAAATAGACTTCAGCGGCCAGGCGTTCAGCTGTTCCACCGTCGCCGTGCCGCCTTCAGCGAATACTTCTACGCCCTGGCTGCTCGGTTCGGGAAAAATTTTGTCACTGATGACCACCGCGCCATCGTTGCCAAACACTTCCACCGAAGACCAGTCTATAAACAAGTGCAGCTCAACCTTCCCGCCTTCCAGCGGCATTGGCGCGACATGCACGCCGGGGAATTCCGGATGAAAGTCCACCTCGCCCGACTGGGTTCGATCCAGTGCCAGGGTCTGATCGTTCACATTGTAGCGGATAACGGTTTTCTCGCTGTTGCCCGTACGGACATTGAGCCCGACGGTATCCGCGGTGCCCGGCTCAAAACGCACAGTCATCTCCAGCGCTTTACCATGGACACCCCAGTCCTCCAAAGAGCGGGTTTCATTGGTTAACGTTAGGTTGCTGACCTCTCTCTGGTCCTTACGCAGCATTTGTAGCTCTTTGACCGGCTCCTGCGTCATCGTCAGGCCGCCATTGTAACTGGCGAGCTCAAGGCTGCGGGGAATGCTCTGGGAGCTGCGCCAGGGCGTCGTGGGCAATTCCTGAGCGTACTGCCAGTTATTCATCCAGCCTACCCAAATGCGTCGGCCATCCTCCTCGGGAATGTCGGACCAGGAGACGGCGGCGTAAAAGTCCTTGCCGTAATCCACCCACTGGTGCGGTCCCTCGGCGTGTTCGGGCAGTGTGCTCTCGTCCGCGGTAAAGCGTTTGCCGTCAAACTCCCCCACGAAATACAGGCCACCGGAGCCGCCGGCAACAGAGCCCTCTTCACCTGCGCCCAGGTCTATCTCCAGCACCCACTTGGTTTTGTTCTCGTCGCCGTCGACCGGCAGAGCGTAAAGGTCCGGGCACTCCCAGATTCCCAGCTCCGAGGCGGGGGATTCAAAGTGGCTGAGAAAGGTCCAGTCTTTCAGATTGGGTGAGCTGTAGAATGCGATTTTGTAATCCGTGGAGAGGGCGACCACCATAATCCAGCGTTCGGTGGGCTCATGCCAGAACACCTTAGGGTCGCGAAAGTTCTCCATATTCTCATCGAGAACCGGGTTGTCTTGATACTTGGTCCAGGAGCGGCCATCGTCGAGACTGTACGCCAGTTGCTGGTTTTGCCCCTTGGCGGGCTGCTGTTTGTGACCGGTATAAATGGCCACCATCGGCGGATTGTCTTTGGTTCCAAAACCCGACGTGTTGTAGTGATCCACGACCGCACTGCCCGAAAAAATCATGTAATTCTGATCCTCAGGCAGAGCGACGTCCAGCTCCTCCCAGTGCACCAGGTCCTTGCTGATGGCGTGTCCCCAGCTCATATGGCCCCACTTATTGCCGTGAGGGTTGTATTGGTAGAAGAGGTGATATTCGCCGTTGTGGTATACCAGCCCATTGGGATCGTTCATCCAGTTTTCACGTGGGGTGAAATGGAATTGTGGACGATAACGTTCCGCGTAGGGCGCGTTGGCTTGACTGGAGGCTGACGCTTGGGCTGAGCTTTTCTGGGTGTCACCGCTCGTGCCGGTACAGCCAGCGAAGGCCAGAGCCTGTGCCGAGGTCAGAGACAGAGTGAATAGCTTGTTCATGGTTAACCTCTTTGTGGTGTTATCAATGGGGTCATGTTTAAACCGAGGGTTGATTGGCTGATGACTTTGCGTCACCCCGTACATGGAGTGTGTACTCCAGGTCTTCGAGTGAGGTGCCTTTGGTTTCCGGCATGATTTTCCAGACAAAGAGGAACTGCAGTACCATCATCAGGCCAAAGAAAATGAATACCAGCCCGCCGTTGCCATCGGCAAATACCGGGAACAACCAGGACACCGCTGCTGCCATAAACCAGTGAGTGAAACTGCCAAAGGCCTGTCCTTTGGCGCGCACCCGGTTGGGGAAAATTTCGGAAATAAACACCCAGATGACCGCACCCTGAGAGATGGCAAAGGCTGCAATAAAGCCTAGCAGACCGTAGAGCACCAGGCTGCCGGAAATCTCATCGGCCATAAACTGGTAGCTCACCAGGAACAGCGATGCGGCCGTACCAATGGAGCCGATGAACAACAGGGGGCGACGCCCCAGCTTGTCGATCATGAACAGAGCAATGACGGTGAACAGAAAGTTGGTGCCACCCACCAGAACCGCCTGCAGCAATGAGGCTTCGGTACTGAAACCGGCGCTTTCAAAAATCCGCGGCGCATAGTACATCAGAGCATTGATGCCAGAGAGCTGGTTGAACATGGCAATGGACCAGGCGCAGAAAATCGGAAACAGGTATTTGCGCTGGAACAGTCTGTCAGAGGCGCCGTTGTCATTGTCTTTGAGGGACCGTTCGATGTCGGCCAATTCTTGTTCCACATTGGGCTCGCCCATTTTGACCAGAACGTCGTGGGCTTCCAGCGTCCGCCCTTTCTTGACCAGCCACCGCGGGCTGTAGGGAATAAGGAACAACAGGGCCAGAAACAGCGCGGCGGGAACCGCCTCAATGCCCAGCATCCAGCGCCAGGCGCTGGCGCCCTCAATGGAGAGACCAATCACGTAGTTCGACAGAAAGGCCAGCAGGATACCCCCGACCACGTTGAGCTGATTGATGGCCACCAGACGCCCACGCATGGCTGCCGGAGAAATTTCCGCGATGTACATCGGGGCCACGACCGACGCGGCGCCCACGGCCAGGCCGCCGATCAGCCGATACACCAGGAACTCACCCCAGATGGTCGCCAGTGCACTGCCCACGGCGGAGACGAAATACATCACCGCAATCACCATCAGGGAGCGCTTGCGGCCCAGCCAGTCCGCCGGTTTTCCGACGCTGAGAGCGCCGATGACGGTGCCGATCAGCGCAATGGCAACCGTGAAACCCAGCCCGTTGTTGCTCAGCTCAAACTCTCGTTCCAGAGCGCCAGTGGTCCCGGAAATGACGGCGGTATCGAAGCCGAACAGCAGGCCGCCCAGTGCGGCCACAATGGTACTGAAAATAACAACACGGTGAGAGCGGGGCGGCGATGCCCCGTTGGTATGGCTCATTGTGACTACCTCGCTTCAGTTTATTGTTGGTGACTTCATCGGGCGGCTCACATCGTGGGTCCGCCGTTGTTGGGGTCAGGCGGCGCCTACACCGCCATAGTGCCGGTAGCCTCCTGCGCGACTGCCTGGGCCATCAGAATCGCGCCGGCTTCACCGGCGTGGCCTTCCAGTTGGGGGGGCACGATATAGTGATTGGGGTCGCGCGCCGCCGCCCCGCAGGGGTAACCGTTCATGACGCGCAGAAAGCGTTCGCGGATTTTCGGGAACAAGTGGGCCTGCTTCATTACGCCGCCGCCCAAAATGATACGTTGGGGAGAATAGGCTGCCGTGATGTTCCAGCACATGGCGGCCAGGTAGTCCGCTTGCAGATCCCAGGCCTCGTGCTCCGGGGGCAGCGTTTCGGCTTTGCGGCCCCAGCGCTTTTCCAGGGAGGGCCCGGCGACCATTCCTTCCAGGCAGTTGCCGTGAAAAGGGCAGGCGCCCTCGAACGGGTCGCGTTCGCGGTCATGAGGCATCAACAGGTGCCCGATTTCCGGATGCATGCTGCCTTTGATGGGCTGACGGTTGGAGAAAATTCCCGCCCCGACACCGGTGCCGATGGTGACATAGACAAAATCCTCCAAACCCTGTGCGGCCCCCAGAGTCAGCTCACCCAGCGCCGAGCCATTTACATCGGTGTCGAAAGCGGCCGGGACCCCGAGTTCACCGGCAATGGCACCCAGCACGTCCGTGTTGGACCAGTCAGGCTTGGGGGTTTCGGTAATGTACCCGTAGCGCGGCGAGTGGGGGTTCAGATCAACCGGGCCAAAACAGGCCACTCCGATGGCGGCGATCGGCCCTTGGGTTTCGATTTCCCGGGTAAAGAAAGCCAGCGCATTGGCAAGGGTTTCTTCGGGGGTCGTTGTGGGGAAGCTGGCGCGGGCAGTGATCTCGCTGGCGGAGCGTCCAATAACACAATTGAATTTGGTGCCGCCGGCTTCCACGCCACCAAACAGGCTGGGTAATGACTTCACAACACATCTCGCTCTTACTTATTGGTGTCTGGAATTATTGTGGGGCTGGCCCCATTTCGACTAAGTAAATCACGGTTAAATATATTAGTCAATAATCTATTTTTCTACTAATGTATGATTTATAAGCCGTTTAATTGAAGTTATTTACTTAACTCAAAGTTAATAAATTGCTTGAAATGGGATAAATCCTTATGTAATTTAGAAGGTGAAGCACATTTCGATGCGCACCTTAGACAACAAAAGATATAACCAATAACAGTTCGATCAGCTTTCGCTATATAAAAGGAAGAATTGAGCGCCGCTTGGTCGACAGCTTGGCGAGGACATAATGAAACACAAAAACGAAGTGCGGCGTTTAACCGGTGCACACCCATTGGTAAACGTCTCTGTGGCGAGCCCTGGCGAGAACGCTGGCTGGGGCTATGTCGTCGATATCCTTTCAAACATCTTTCGTTTGAGCTCTCGGGTTCCACCTTCTCTACGGTTGATGAGGTGCATCAAACGATGCGCCGCACGGCGCTTCTGTCCGGGGCTGAGAGAGGGGGCCGGAAGTCTCTGTTGAGGGCTTTGTCTCGGTTCTGATAACGCACAATCGAACTGCTTAAAATAATGAATGAAAGAGGAAACGTTGCTATGAACAAATCGCTATTTGCCATCAGTGCGCTTTCATGCGCAATTGCGCCCGGACTGGCCCATGGCCAGGACGACGGGCCTGACAGTCAGTCTTCCTCGCGGGCGCTGGAAGAGATTGTGGTGACCGGCTACAGCACTACAGAGGAGCGCAAGCTGCTGGGTGCTGTGGATTCAGTGGATATCGATGATGTGGAGGACATGCCCTCCGGCAATATCATGCAGAATCTTCAGGGCCGACTCCCGGGGGTCCAGATCACCACCAGCGGTAACCCCAACCCTGCGTCGACAGTGCGCATTCGCGGCCAGGGTATCGGCGGGCTGGGCTTCAACGAGCCGCTGTACGTAATTGACGGTGTGCCGACCACCAAAGGCATGCATGAGCTGAATCCGAATGATATAAAGTCGATCCAGGTGCTGCGTGATGCTGCCACCGGCAGTGTTTACGGCGCGCGCGCCGCCAACGGTGTGATCGTCATCACCACCAAGAAAGGGTCCGACGCGGAAGGCGTCAATATCCGTTACAACCAGTCCTTTCAGGATTACTCCTACGACCTGAATCCGCTCAATACCCAGCAGCGGGCCCGTGCCGTATTCCAGGCGGCGGTCAATGATGGTACTGATCCGAACAACGCCAGCCCGTTATACACTTACGACTGGAACGGTGACTACGACAGCCCCGCGCTAAACGAGATTCGGTTGCCGGAGTACCTGGATTCCGCTCAGACCATGCGCCCGGCAAGCACCAACTGGTTTGACCAGGTCACCCGCACCGCTAAGGTGAGCGACCTGCACATCTCCGCTGGAAAATCCAGTGACGACTCCAACCTGTATGCGTCATTCGGGTACTACAATGCCGAAGGGGTGGTGGACGAATCCCAGTTCGAACGAATGGCGTTTCGGGTGAACTCCAGCTTTGACTTTATGGATGGAGACCTCACGATTGGTGAGAACTTCACATTCACCAACCAGGTTTCCAACAAGGTCAATGATCTGGCCGAGGGTATTCTGAATCTGTCGATCGAACAACAGTCCATTGTTCCGGTTCACACAGTGGACGGCGAAGGCTGGGGTGGGCCGGCCCCGGGCATTACTGATCGTGACAACCCGGTTCGTCTGATCGAGATGAACAAAGACAACGAGAACACCTACAATCGGGTCGTTGGTAACGCCTATATTGATTACCGCCCGATGGATGATCTGCTTCTTCGCTCCAATGTGGGTCTGGACTACGGCCAGTTCTACTACCGCGATTACACCCGCGCTTTCCAGGCCGGCAACCTCAACTTTGACGACGAGCTGGTAACGACCCATAACTGGAATCAGACGCTGGTGTGGACCAATACCGCCGAATACAGTTGGGACTTTGCCAACGGCCACTTCCTGAAAGTGCTCGGTGGCGTGGAGACGGTTGATTTTGAGACGGAAGGTTTCAACGGCGCCAACCAGGGCTATGCATCCGATAGTCGCGACTACGCGTTTTTGTCCCAAGGTACCGAGGGGACCGAAGTCAGCGGTTCCGGCGACGCCTGGACGATGCTGTCCTACTTCACCCAAGTCGATTACGATTACCAGGGTCGTTACCTGGCCTCTGTCACTGTTCGGCGCGACGGCTCGTCCCGCTTCGGTGAAAATCATCGCTATGGTACCTTCCCCGCCGTATCCGCAGGCTGGTTCATTTCCGATGAGGCTTTCTTTGATGTTGACTTTATCGACGAGCTGAAGCTGCGCGCCAGCTGGGGTGAGAACGGTAACCAGGAAATTGATACTCGCGCAACTTCCACGATTTATGAAAGTCGCTACGCGACCACAACGCTTTTTACCACACAGCAGGATGAGGGCACCGCGTATGACCTCGCCGGTGCCGACACAGGAAATCTTCCCTCTGGCTTTGCCCGGGTTCAAATCGGTAACGACGACCTGAAGTGGGAAACCTCGGTTCAGACCAACGTCGGTCTCGATTTTGAAATGTTTGATGGCACCTTGAGCGGTTCGCTGGACTGGTTTGAGAAAACCACCGAAGACATCCTTACCCGTACCCAGCCTCTGGCGACTCAGGGTGAAGGGGCTTCCAAAATCGTGAATGGTGGCACCATTGAGAACTCCGGTGTAGAGCTATCGCTGACCTATGCCAATGACTTTGAAATTCAGAGCCTGGGCGTTTTCGATTATGAAATCAGCGGTAACATCTCCAGCGCTGAAAATACCGTGATTGACCTGCCCGATGATGTGGTCAACTCCTTCCCGGGTAATGGCCGTGACAAAACCATTTTGGGTGAATCCATCAACGCCGTGTTTGGCTACGTAGCCGATGGCCTGTTCCAGAATCAGGAAGAAGTAGAAGCTCACGCGGATCAGGCCGGTGCGGCTCCGGGTCGTATTCGCTACCGGGACCTGGACGGCAATGGCGAAATTAACGAAGCAGACCAGAAATACTTTACGACGACCGATCCAGACTTCACCTACGGCGTGAACTTCAGGCTTGGTTATGAGAACTGGGATTTCAATATGTTCTGGCAGGGGGTGCACGGAGGCCAGATTCGCAACCATTGGCGCTTTTTCACCGACTTTACGTCGCTTAACGCTGGCTCCAATTATGGCGATCGTGTACTGGGAGCCTGGTCGCCAGAGAATACGGATAGCAATGTTCCTGCGCTGACATTGGTGGATAACAACAATGAAGCGCGTTCGTCTACCTTCTTCTGGGAGGATGCCTCCTATCTGAAGCTGCGGGACCTGTCCGTGGGTTACACCCCTTCTGATTCCTTCTGGGGCGCGATCGGAGCCAGTACGGGGCGGTTCTACATTCAGGGGCAGAACCTGTTGACCATCACGCCGGATGGCACTTTGGCCCAAGACCCGGAAACCCCGGGAGCCACTTTCCCGATTCCGCGCAGCATCAACCTGGGTGTAAACCTCACCTTCTAATGGAAGCGGTAGAGACGAATTCAGACACATTAAATTGAGGTTAACAGTATGAATAAGACCTATAAATTAGCATTGTCCGCCGTGATGGCCTTCGCCATCAGCGCCTGCGGCAGCGACTCACTGGAAGTCGAGCCCAAGTCTGCCTTGAGCGAGGACCAGGTAAAAACCGTCGAAAATCTGGACGCACTGGTCACGGCGGCGTATTCCTATCTGGGCAACGACCACTATACGGCTCCGATGTATCTGTGGCCCACCGGCAACCTGCGCGCGGGTGATGCCCACAAGGGTGGGAATGGGGCGGCGGATATCTTCGCCTACCATGCCCTCTCCCTGTACGAGCCGCTGGTGGCGGACGGCGAATCTTTCCCGCCAGACTTTATTGACCTGAATAACAAGAAATGGGTGCGTGACTTTACCGGCATTTCCCGGGCGAACGCCGCACTCAAGGTCATGAATGATGTGGACGAGTCGGTGTACCCGAACAAGGCCGCTCGCCAAGCCGAGTTACGGTTTATTCGCGGGGTGTTTTATTTCGACCTGAAAATTCACTATAACCGACTTCCCTGGATTGACGAGACGATGACGCCGGAGCAGGTGGAAGCCACCAGCAACGTGGACTTAACCTCGCAAGAGTTGTGGGACAAAATTGCGGCCGATTTCCGCTTTGGTGTGGAGCACCTGCCTTTGCCGCAGGATCAGGATCAGGCTGGCCGAGCCGACCGCGATGCAGCTCGGGCCTACTTGGCCAAAGCGTTGTTGTATCAAGCGTACGTAAAAGATGAGAACCATCAGGTCGTTGAAATCAATACTGACAATCTGGAAGAGGTTGTATCCCTGGTGGATGACATTGAAGCCAATGGTCACTATGGTTTGGTGGATGACTTTGCCAAAAACTTCCTGTGGGAGTTTGAAAATAATCGCGAATCCGTGTTTGAAATTCAGCGCTCTCGCGAAGATGGCAGCCCGGATGGTCGTGGCGCCTGGGGGGTGGCTCTGAATACCCCCATGTCCGGCGGTTTTGGGTGCTGTGGGTTCCATGTCCCGACAGACAACTTTGTCAACGCGTTTAAAACTGGCGCAGACGGGTTGCCGATGTTTGATGGCTTTAACGACTCGCTGTACGACGCTCAGTCCGACATGGTTGATCCTCGGTTGGATCACACGGTGGCAATGGAAGGTAAACCCTTCAAATACGACGAAGACCTGATTATTGAGAACGGTGATGCCTGGGCGCGAAATCCGGCCACTTACGGCAACTTCATCTCCATGAAGGAACTTGAGCATCCAGATTGTGAGTGCCGGATGCAAAATGGCCCCTTTACCGTGTTTTCCAAAAACACCATTCTCGTGCGCTACTCTGACGTGCTGTTGTGGAAGGCTGAAGCGCTGATCGAGTTGAACCGGGAGGATGAGGCCCTGCCAATCATTAACCGCATTCGCACGCGCGCAATGAACAGCCTGGGCCGGTTGGACAATTACAGCATCTATAACATTGGCATCTATGACGCCTTCGAGGATCAGGCCGAAGCCCGTCGTGCGCTGCGCTGGGAGCGTCGCCTGGAGCTGGGGCTGGAAGGGCACCGCTTCTTTGACCTGGTTCGCTGGGGGGTTGCTAAGGAGACTATCGACGAGTACCTCACGGTTGAGGAAACCCGAAAAGAGTACTTGCAGGATGCGGCTTTTACCGAGGGTAAGCATGAATATATGCCCATCCCGCAACAACAGATTAACCTCAGTGGTGGCCTGTACGAACAGAACCCCGGTTACTGAGTTTTCCCAAAAGGCGCGATCAGGGACGATGTGCGCTCAATGCTCACCGGATTGTTGGGAACCGGTGCTCTCCGGGGCTTGTGTCTCTTGACGCTACAATTTGGTGTGCAGGCGCTGACCGTCAGGCAGCGCCTTTTTTTTGGCTAATGCTGATAGGGGCAAAGGGGGCGCACCGTGAGAAGCGTGCCCCCTCCGGGAGGAAGGAGATTACGAGTCGGTCGGTTCCTCGCTGGTGTCGAGGACCGGCTTGTCATGTCGGTTGCCACCGGTACTGCCTTTGCGCTTGGCCAGCGCCGCATCCAGCTTGCGAGCGGCATCGCCGATGGCGGCGTACAGGTCTTGGGATTCGGCATGTGCCGCCACCGTGGCGCCTTTGTACTGGGTGGTGACCTCCACTGCCTGAACGTGGCGTTCGACGGTCAGTGCCATGGAAAGGTCCCCGATGTCCGGGTAGTGTTTTTGAATTTTGTTGAAACGCTGATCGACGGCTTCGCGAATGCCATCGGTGATATCCAGGTGGTGTCCGGACAATTGTATATTCATAGTTGCTCCCAATACCTCTTCCTGTTGGAAATGGGCCGGCAGCTGGATTGGCCGGCCTCGCCGGGTGGGGCAGGTGATCCGGGCCGGGAGTATCGGGCGCCGGAATTTTTGTCCCCACCTGTTTAAGAACATGCGTCCGGCTGGGGAGAAAGTCAAGGCGGGTGCCATAAAAAACCCGCGCCGGGGCGCGGGTTTTTGGAAAGTGGTAGCTAGGGGCGGACTTGAACCGCCGACCCCAGCATTATGAATGCTGTGCTCTAACCAGCTGAGCTACCTAGCCACTTGTTTAGGGCGCGTATTTTCCCTATCTGCCCCTTTAAAGTCAAGCCTTTCGTGGCCAATTTAATATTGCGTCAGACGTTGAAGCGGAAGTGCACCACATCGCCGTCGCGAACGGTGTATTCCTTGCCCTCCAGACGCCATTTGCCGGCATCTTTGGCGCCCTGTTCGCCCTTGTGGCTGACGTAGTCATCGTAGCCCACGACTTCGGCGCGAATGAAGCCTTTCTCGAAGTCGGTGTGGATCTTGCCCGCTGCCTGGGGGGCGGTGGCGCCGACGGGTATGGTCCAGGCCCGCACCTCCTTGACCCCGGCGGTAAAGTAGGTGTGCAAGCCCAGCAGCTCGTAGCCAGCACGGATGACCCGGTCCAGGCCGGCCTCTTCCATGCCCATCTCTTCGAGGAACTCGGCCTTCTCGTCGTCCTCCAGCTCCGCGATTTCCGCCTCCATCTTGTTGCAGATAGGCACCACGATGGCGTTCTCTTCCTTGGCGATCGCGTGCACTTTGTCAAGGTAAGGGTTGTTCTCGAACCCGTCTTCCGAGACGTTGGCGATGTACATGGTGGGTTTCACTGTCAGCAGGGTGAGCTCCCGCAGCAGGCTCTGTTCGTCCTCTGACAGGCCGAAAGAGCGCAGGGGCTTGGCTTCGTCCAGGTGAGGCTGAATCTTCTCCAGCAGGGCTTTCATGGCGATGGCGTGCTTGTCGCCCCCTTTGGCGGACTTGGTGTAGCGCAGCAGGGCTTTGTCCACAGTTTCCAGGTCGGCCAGGGCCAGTTCGGTGTTGATGACCTCGATATCGGCTTCCGGGTCCACGGTGTTGGCGACATGGATGACGTTATCGTCCTCAAAGCAGCGCACCACGTGGGCGATGGCGTCAGTTTCACGAATGTTGGCCAGGAATTTGTTGCCCAGCCCCTCGCCCTTGGAGGCGCCCGCCACCAGGCCGGCGATGTCCACAAACTCCATGGTGGTGGGGATGACCTTCTCCGGTTTGACGATCTCGGCGAGCTTGTCGAGCCGGGGGTCCGGCACCATGACCACGCCCGCGTTGGGCTCAATGGTGCAGAAGGGAAAGTTTTCAGCGCCGATTCCCGCTTTGGTCAGTGCGTTGAACAGTGTGGACTTACCCACGTTGGGCAAGCCAACGATGCCGCAGTTAAAACCCATGATATTCCCCAGGTTGAGTGTTCGGACGTCCCGCGCCCGCTGATCGTGAATGGGCGAGCAATTATACAGACGCCGGGCGGGTGGTTGTAGTCCGTTCGTGTTCGCGCTCTGCAGGGTTACGCGCAGCCGACGCTACGCCAACTTAATTATTAACAATAGTTGAATAAGTTTTTGTGATTTTCCGTTAAGTCGACAACTGTAAGATTAACTTGCTGATAATAAAGGAAATTATAGATTATATATGACGTATATTAAGTAATTGATATTTAACTGAGAGTGATGTAAGTTAGTTGAAAGGCTGAGGGGTCGCTCTTTTCTGTCTCGTGACGCGTTCAGCTTGGGTGTTTGATAAAGAATAAAAGCCTAGAGGAATATAATGATGAATAACTTCAAGTCTTTGACCGGGTTGTTTCCGGTGGCAGTGAGTTGTCTGGTGTTGACCGCCTGCGGCGGATCGGACGGCGAAGTGGGTGATAACCTGCCCGGTAAAAACCTCGATGTCGTCATCGGTGAACCGGAACCGGAGCAACCGGACCCTGATAACCCCGGTGAGGAACCCTCCAGCGACGTGCTGGTGAACCTGACCAACGATGATCCCGCTTTGTTTGTCCCGGAAAACATCATTGCCGACTTTGAAGATGTAGCCTCACTACAGGCCTCCGGCAGTGGCTGGACACTCACAGGCGTATTCGACGAAGTGAGTGACTGGCGTGGTGTGACGACGAACGAAGAAGCCGCTCGTGTGGGCACTGCCGCCGTCAGCACCTGCGAGATCGGCGATAACGACTGTGACTCCAATACCGGCTCGATTCTGACGCCAGCGTTTACTGTTAACTCTGATTACCTCAACTTCCTGATGACCGGTGGCGCCACGGACGTGGGCGCGGAGATCCGCCTCGCCGGTACCGAGACCGTGCTTGCCGCCTTTCAGCCCAACTCCTGTGGCAAGGCTTACATTACCGACGACGAGGACTGGTTCCACTTCGATGTCAGTGCCCTGCAGGGCGAGGATGTGCAGCTGTACCTGTTCGATAACGAGGAGGGTGGCTGCGGCTTTGTCAGTTTCGACCACTTCTACCTGAGCGGCATGGCCGTGGGCTCCCAGGCCGCCTCGGCCCTGGTCCCGCTGGAGCCTTTCCGTGTAACCCTGCCGGAGGATGCGTCGGACAATGTGATTTCCCGTTTCGACAACGCCCTCAAAATGACCGCCAGCGTCGAGGACAACGGCGAGGGCTGGACCGCCACCGGTGACTTCGAGGCGCCTGCCACCGAAGAAGCCTGGCAGGGTAACTCCGCCAATCTGAACGCGGCCCGTATCGGCGCGCGCGGCTTCTCCAGTTGTGCGACCGGCGATGTGGCTTGCGAGGCTCAAACCGGCACCATTACCTCGGCGGACTTCACGGTCAACAATGACTACATCCGCTTCCTGGCCGCGGGCGGTTCCGCGGACAATCAGGACGTCACCATCAACCTGTTGCGCTCCGGTACCAACGAAGTGCTCGCCAGCGTCACACCGCAAACCTGCGATCCGACCTACGTCAGCGGGGATGGCAACTGGTACCAGATTGATGTTAGCGCCATTCAAGGTCAGAACGTCAAGCTGCAGATCGTGGATGACTCCACAGAAGCCTGTGGCTTTATTGCCGTGGATCACGCCTACCAGAGCGGCACGACCAGTTTTGAGGGTGAAGAGGGTGGCACCGTGACCCCGACGGTTGCGGCAACAGCCACCATCCCCGAAGAGTTCCAGAGCAAGAATGTCGACGTAGCCGCCGATGCCTTTGACGAAGGCGCCGTCGTAGCTAACTTTGATGACCCTCAAGCAATGTTGGAGGCCGGCTGGACCGCCAGTGGCGATTTCTCCAGCCCCGCCGACAGCACATCCTGGGCCGGCACCACGGCCGTGGACGCGGCTGCGCGGGTTGGCGTCAATGCCATCAGCACTTGCGAGCTGAACAACAACGCCTCCGGTTGTGACGCTCCCATGGGCTCGCTCACCTCGCCGCTGACCACCATCATCGACCCCTACCTCTACTTCCTGATGGCGGGCGGCAACGGAGAGGTGCCGGTCGGTCTGCGAGTGTTGGACTCCATCGGCAACGAGCTGATCAATTACGCCCCGGCCACCTGTGGTCCGTCGTACATCGACGGCAACGACGACTGGACCTTTATCGAGCAGTCCGCGATCGAGGGCGCCAAGGTGTACTACCAGTTGTACGACGAGGAGCCGGGCGGTTGTGGTTTTGTGAGCTTCGACCACCTCTATCAGACGGATCGTGATCCAGCGTCCACTGACGGAGCCCTGCCGGCCGACATGATCAACGGCGGTGCCATCTTCCTGAACGATACCCAGATGCAGTCCATCGGTTTCCACGCTTCATTGCCCTATGCCGACTCCAATGACACCGTTATTGCTCGCTTTGATGATGCCCAGGCCATGCTGGATGCCGGCTGGGTGGCGTCCGGCTCCTTCGCCAGTCCGGCGGACGGTCAGGCCTGGCAGGGCACCACGCGCGATGAAATCGACGTGGCTGCTCACATCGGCGTGGGCGCGGTCAGCACCTGTGAGATCAACAACAACGCCTCCGGTTGTGATGCACCTACGGGCACTCTGACCTCTCCGACGTTTACCGTCAGCGCAGACAAGCCGATCCTGGCGTTCATGATGGCCGGCGGTAATGGCACCGCGCCGGTGGGGCTGCGGGTCCTCTCCGCCACGGACGACAGCGAGTTGGAAAATTACATGCCCAATAGCTGCGGGCCGTCTTACATTGATGGTGATGATGATTGGGTGGAAATCGACCTGTCCACCTACGCCGGTTCCGATGTGAAAGTGGAAATTTACGACCAGGAAGCGGGCGGCTGCGGTTTCGTCAGCTTCGACCATGTGCACATGACCAGTGGGGCGGTGTTTACCCCCTGATCGGTTGAACGGAAGCAACCCTTGGGCCCCGGCCGGAAGGCCGGGGCCCGTCTGCACGAGACAATGATGAGGTCATTCCGATGTTGTTTGAAAAAAATGCTTATCGCCTGAGCAGCCTGGCCCTGCTGATCGCCCTGAGTAGCTGCGGCGGGGGTGGTGGTTCCACCGGAGGCGGTGGCGGCACGCCCGATGATGACGGCGACAACAATCCGCCCGCCGATGAAGTACCGGCACCCGAAGACGCTGCCCTGATACATCTGGATTACAACGCGTTGGTGGAAAACACCCGGGTGGCCAACGAGGCCGGTTCTGGCAGCTTTCCGATCGAGAATGCGTTTGACGCGCCCGAACTGGTACCCGGCATTGAGGGCTCCGCGTTGCGCACCGACGGCTATTCCACCTGGGTAACGGCGGATCTGGATCCGGTATCCAACAAAACCCTGACCGTGGAAACCTGGGTGGCCCTGGAGAGCTACCCCTCCGATGCGGAAGTCCCGCATGCGGACCTGACGCCCTCGGCGTTTGTCAGCCAGCGCAATTCCCTGGCGGGCTTTTCGCTGGATATTAATACCTTCGGCCAGTGGGGCTTTACGGTTTACATCGATGGCGAGCCCTTGACGCTGGAGGCGCCGGATGAATTTCCGCTGTACGAGTGGGCGCACATTGCCGCCGTGGTGGATACACCCAACGAAACCGTCTCCCTGTATCTGAACGGCGAGGCGGTGGCGAGTGAAACCATTGCCGACGACAGTCAGATCAGCTACGCCGGTGGTGACTTGCTGATCGGCAAAAGCTACAACGACAAGTACCTCGGTATCTTCCTGGTCAACGCCCTGAATGCCGCGTTCGATAACACGCGTGTGTATCCGGGGGCGCGCACCCAGGCGTTGATCGACGACAGTCTCGCCGAGAATGTCGATCAGACCGATGGCTATGCTCACGACGATTCACTGATTGTTCCGGACAGCCGCTTCGCCGGGGATTTGCAGCGCCCGCACTTTCACGCCATGCCGCCGGCCAACTGGACTAACGAGCCGCACGGGCTGGTTAGTGTCGACGGGCGCTATCACATGTTCTACCAGCGTACGCCCAATGGCCCCTATAAAACCCAGATGCACTGGGGGCACACCTATGCTGATGACCTTGTGCAGTGGAAGCACGAAGAGGATGCCCTCTGGCCCACGCTCGAACTGTCGGACACCAAGGGCTACGATATGAAAGGCATCTGGTCCGGGGACGTGGTGTATGAGAATGGGGTGGCCTATGCGTTTTACACCAATGTTAATCACTCCGGCCCGTATAACCCCGGGATCGCGTTGGCCACCAGTGATCATCCCAACCTGCGTGATTGGGAAAAGCAGGGGCCGATTATTGACTCCGATAATGTCGAAGACTTCCGCGACCCGTATCTCTGGAAAGAGGGTGATACCTGGCACATGATCATTGGCGCCCGCGTCAATGGCGGCGGTGGTCTGGATTACTACACCTCTACCGACCTGTACAACTGGACACGCCGTTCCAATTTCACCGTGCCCTCCTATTCGCAAATGGACATCAACTCAGCCATTTGGGAAATGCCGGTGTTTGAAGACCTGGGCAACGGCAAGCACATACTGGTGGTCAACCCCATTGGCGGGGAAGTGGGCAAATACGATGAGGACAAACCCACACGAGCCGTCTACTGGACCGGCACCTGGGGAAATGGTCGCTTCACCCCGGACTACCTGACACCGAAAAACCTGGACGTGATTGCCGGCCACCTGTCCCCCACCGTGGCCCGCAACGCCGAGGGCAAGCTGGTGGGTATCGGCATTGTGGATGAGCGGCGCTCGTCTCAGGCGCAGCTCGATGCCGGCTGGACGCATACCTTCAGCTTTCCCCGGGAATGGCGCTTGATGGATGACGGTGAAACCCTGGGGCAGTCACCGATCGCGGCGCTGGAGACCCTGCGCGACCCGGAGTCGCACATCAGCGTGGTGCCGGGAACCGTTAGCAGCGAGTTTGACCCGGGCATTGAGGGACGGCAGCTTGAGGTGCGTGTCGAGGTAAACCCGAACGTCACCGGCAGTGAGTACGGTTTGTTACTGGCAGCCTCTCCCGACCAGGAAGAGGTCACCCGCCTGTCCTACGATGCCGAGCGACAGGAGATCGTACTCAACAAGTTCAAATCCAGCCTGTCCGGCGAAGTGGAAGACAAAAAAGTCTACCGCGAAGCCTACGATGAGGCGGCCTTTGGCAAGCCCCGGACCTTCCATGTTTTTGTGGACGGCTCCGTGGTGGATGTCTTTATCAATGACAGTGCCGCCTTTTCCTTTCGAATCTATCCGACCCGGGAAGACAGTGATCACGTCTATCTGTTTTCCAGCGGTGGTGACACGGAATTTGTCAGCGCGGAAGCCTGGACCTTGCGACAACCCTGAACGCGGTTGTTTGTTGGTACTTCTCTCAAGCGGGGTGCCGACACCGGCCGGTGAGAGTGGCGGATGCGCCTTTGGCTCCAAAGCGTCGCACCGATCCGCCCGACCTGAGGCGAGAGAGGTACGTCGAGCGCGGCTCGTAAGGATTCGCGCTCCACGTTTTTGAGATCGCTTAGGCTTTAGTATGAAGCTGATTCATTGCCTTGACCCAATCGCCGCTGGCGGCCAGCGGCAGCACCTCGATGGCGCGATCAATGGCATCCAGAAGCATCTGCTGTTCGCTGGTGGGGGCTTTCTTGAGCACATAGCCCACCACTTGTGAAGCGGAACCGGGGTGGCCAATACCCAGGCGCAAGCGGTTGAAGTCCTTGTTGTTGCCCAGCGCTTTGATGGTGTCCCGCAGGCCGTTGTGGCCGCCGTGGCCGCCGCTGTGCTTCAGGCGGGCGGTGCCGGGGGGCAGGTCCAGCTCGTCGTGAGCGACCAGAATCGCTTCCGGCGGAATCTTGAAAAACTGCGCCATGGCACCGATGGACTGGCCACTGCGGTTCATGAACGTGGTCGGGATCAGTAGCCGCAGGTCTTGACCACCGAGGTTGATTCGGCCGGTCAGGCCGTGGAATTTGCTTTCAGGGGAAAGCGTCACGCCCTGGCGCCAGGCCAGTTCGGTGACAAAGTCGGCACCGGCGTTGTGCCGGGTGCGATCGTATTCTGCGCCCGGGTTACCCAGGCCGACGATCAGCTGCAGGGGAGTGTCCATGGCTCGATACCTTATCTAGAAAGAAACCCCGGATGTAGATAGAAAAACACCCCGAGGGCAGGGCCCGTCGGGGTGTGTTTTCGGGCGGGAGAGGCTTACTTCTCCTCTTCGCCACCTTCTTCTTCACCGCCTTCGTCTCCGGCTTCATCAGAAGCCATGCCGCGCGGCTTGTTGATGGACACAACCGGCTGGTCGTGGTCCGAACCGTGGCTCAGTTCCACGGATTCAACGCCTTTGGGCAGCTTCAGGTCGGAGATGTGCAGGCTGCTGCCCAGCTCCAGATCGGCCACGTCCACTTCGATGTATTCGGGCAGGTCGGCCGGCAAGCAGGTAACTTCCAACTGAACCATGTTATGGACGATTTTACCGCCCTGCATTTTAACACCCTTGGCGGTTTCCTCATTGAGGAAGTGCAGCGGGATGCTGGTGTGCAGTTTGGTGGTCTTGGAAACGCGCTGGAAGTCAGCGTGCTTGGTGAAGCCGCGAGCGGGATCACGTTGCAGATCTTTCAAAATCACGTTTTCGGCTTTGCCATCAATGCTCAGCTCGATAATGTGAGAGAAGAAAGCTTCGTTTTCCAACTGCTTGGTCAGTTCTTTCTGACTGAGCATGATGGTGGCGGGCTTCTTTTTTCCGCCGTACACGATGGCGGGTACTTTGCCCTCGAGACGACGCAGGCGGCGGCTCGCACCTTTCCCCAGGTCTTCTCGGGCTTCGGCGTTCAACTTAAACTCTTCAGACATGATAAGTCCTCGAATGTTTTCCACTAATGTCCGCGACCAGAACCATTAGCGGGGTTTCAAAAGCCGACCGGTCAAGCCGGACGGCGGCTAACCGAGTGCGCGTTCCGCTTAGCGGAACATGGCACTCAGGGATTCTTCATTGCTCAAGCGGCGCACAGCTTCGGCCAACATGCGTGACAGGGTCAGGGTACGGATGCGTGAGCAATTTTTACTGGCATCGCTCAGAGGGATGGAGTCGGTCACGACCAGCTCATCCAGCTCCGAGTTTTCAATGTTTTCAACGGCGTTGCCCGACAGTACCGGGTGAGTACAGTAGGCGATGACTTTCTTGGCGCCGTGGGCTTTCAGTGCTTTGGCGGCGTTGCACAGGGTGCCGGCGGTATCGACCATGTCGTCCACCAACAGGCAGGTACGCCCGTTTACCTCACCGATAATATTCATCACTTCGGCCACGTTCGGGTTGGGCCGGCGTTTGTCGATAATCGCCAGGTCCACACTCAGTTGCTTGGCCACGGCGCGGGCGCGAACCACGCCACCGATATCGGGAGAGACCACGATCAGGTCACTGAAGTTCTGCTTTTCGACATCTTCCAGCAGGACGGGGGAGCCGTAGACGTTGTCCACGGGCACATCGAAAAAGCCCTGAATCTGTTCGGCGTGAAGGTCAACGGTCAACAGGCGGTCAATGCCCACGCCTACCATCATGTCCGCCACCACCTTGGCGGTAATCGGCACCCGGGCGGAGCGCACGCGGCGGTCCTGGCGGGCGTAACCGAAATAGGGTACCACGGCGGTAATTCGCCCGGCGGAAGCCCGTCGCAAGGCGTCCACCATGATCATCAGCTCCATGATGTTTCGGTTGGTGGGGGCGCAGGTGGGTTGGACCACGAACACGTCGCGTCCTCGAACGTTGGTATTCAGCTCCACGGCAATTTCACCGTCGGAGAATTGAGAGACCGCGACGTCTCCAAGATCCATACCCAGGCATTCCACAATTTTGTGGGATAGGTCCGGGTTGGCGTTGCCGGTGAATACCATTAACTCAGTCACGTTCGGTACCTTCTTGTTTGCGGTCTTGCTTGTGTTGTGGGTAGTGCGCAAACCGGGACGGAAGGGGCGGGGAGATCGCGCCGACCGAAAACAGGGGCGCTAATGCCATTATCCGATCCGCGAGAAACTAACTCATGGGAGAGGCTCAACCCAAAACGAACAGCGCCGCTGAGGCAGCGGCGCGTTAACGAAAATGGCTGGGGCGGTAGGATTCGAACCTACGCATGACGGGATCAAAACCCGCTGCCTTACCGCTTGGCTACGCCCCAGTAGTAGTCGTTTTCAGCGATTGTTAAAACCGCTTTCAATGCCCAGTCAGCTGTACTCAGACAACTGTTGGCACACCGGGGATTGGTTGACGCCTTTGGCCACAAAAGCGGGCCAGTGTTTGGGCGTTCGGCTCAATCCTCGTTGCGCTTCGGCTTCGCTTTCAAAACGTGCGAAGACGCTGGCGCCAGTGCCGGACATTGTAGCGTTGCTGGCAAATTTTTCCAACCAAATCAGCGATTTATCCACTTCGGGATAAATCCTCCTGACCAGTGGTTGGCAGTCGTTTTTGCCGCCCCGCTCAAGAAAGGCCGCTACTGTAATGGGCGCTGTGCCTCTTGTCAAATCTTTGTGACAAAAAACCTCGGCGGTGGAAACCGGGGTCTTTGGGGTGAGTACCAGGTACCACCGCTCGGGCAGTGGCAGGGGGCTCAGGCGCTCCCCGATACCCTCGGCCCAGGCGCTGCGCCCGCCCACAAACACCGGTACATCCGCCCCCAGTTGGAGGCCGAGCGGCTGCAGCTGTTCATTGGTAAGGCCGCACTCCCAGAGCCGGTTGAGTGCCAGCAGCGTGGTGGCCGCGTCGCTGCTGCCACCACCCAGGCCGCCGCCCATGGGCAGGCGCTTTTCCAGGTGGATGTGCACGCCGGTGCGGTTTCGTGCGAACGGTTTGAGGAGTTGCGCCGCGCGCCAGATCAGGTTTTGCTCCCGGGGCAGGGAGGGGATCTCCGGCGTCAGTAGCAGCTGTTCATCTTTCAGAGGGGTAAAGGTGAGCTGGTCGCCGTAGTCCAGAAGCTGAAACGCTGTCTGTAGCTCATGGTAACCGTCCGCCCGACGCCCCAGGATATGGAGGCAGAGGTTCAGCTTGGCGGGGGCCAGCAGGGTGAGTGCGTCGTTCATGAATTCGGCAAGGACCAGTCGTAAACAATCAGCGTTAAGCGAGTGTCGCCTCGCTCTGCCACGATGCGCCCCGGCAGGGGGAGCGTTCGCAGACCCCGGCGGGTGGTCTGCTCGACGCGCTGGTATTCTTCGTAATGCAGCGTCCAACCGCTTTGCTCGAGTTGCCGCACCAGCCCGTTTTCCGTCCGGGCGGCAATGACATGGTCACTGCCGGGGGCGGGAATGCCGCGAACCCAGTAGGTCAGGTCTTCCACCGGCAGGCGCCAGCCCGTGGCCTGCCAGAGCAGGTCTTCGGCGCTGCTGGCTTCGAGCGGTGGCTCGCCGCCCTGGCGCAGGCGCACGCCGCTCTCGGTGGTATCAATAATAACCCGGCCCTGGCCGAAAGGGCCGCTCAGGTCGATACGGTACTCTTCCTGCTGCTGTTTCCAGCGCAAACGGGCGCTGCCGCTGTCATCGGGAACACGTACGCCCAGTTTGCCGCTCAGGGTCCAACTGTGTAACGCGCTGGCCGCCGCGCGATGGGCGTCCCAGTTCTCGACCGGTTCTATAGAGGGTTGTTGGGCGCAGCCCGCCGCCAGCGCAACAATGGCGGCGCCGAGCAGGAGTCTCCAGTGCCTCATTCAGTCACCTGTAAACGCTCTTTGGTGGCCGGAATCAGTTCGCTCTGTGGGTCATTGTCCAGGCCCTGTTGCCATACGTCGCGGGCCCGCTCGCGCTCGCCCAGTTTCCACAGGACCTCGCCCAGGTGGGCAGCGATTTCCTGGTCCGGGTAGGCGGCCATGGCTTCTTCCAGGTAGGGCAGGGCCTCTTCCAGTCGGCCCATTTTGTAAAGCACCCAACCCATGCTGTCGAGGATGGCTGGCTCCTCCGGCTCAATCGCCAGGGCCTGCTCAATCAGGTCGAGCGCCTCCTCGTACCGGTTGGTCTGGTCCGCCAGGGTGTAGCCGAGAGCGTTCAGGGCGTTGGCGTTCTGCGGGTCGTACTTGAGCAGTTCGCGCAGGTCCCGCTCCATGGCCTCGACCCGCCCCTGCTCGGCGTAGAGCATGCCGCGGGTGTAGCGCAGGTCACTGTGTGTGGGGTGAGACTCCAGCGCAATTCCCAGCGTGTGTTCGGCGGCCTGGTCGTGGCCGTGCTGCATCAGGGTGCGTGCCTGGAGCAGGTAGAGGTCGGCGGCCCGATCCGGGAAGCGGGTCCGCAGCCGGTTCATATGGTCGTTGGCGGCCTCGATCTCGCCGCGCTCCAGGAAAATGTCCAGGATGTTCAGGGTTGCCTGCAGGAAGTCACTGCCGGGCTCGACCTGAAGGTAATAGAGCAGAGCCTCCTCGTCGCGGCCTTGCGTTTCGGCGAGCTGGCCCAGGTAATAGTTGGCGGTGGACATGTGTTCGCCCCTGTCCAGCAGTGCTTCGAAGTTTTCCCGGGCGGTGTCGCTATCGCCCCGCTCAAGCGCGACGATACCCAGTGACAGACGCAAGTCAGGGTCGTTTGGCTCCTGTTGCACCAGCACTTCAAACTGCTCCTGGGCCAGCGCCAGGTCGTGCTGAGTGAGCAGGCGCGCGTATTGAAGCCTGAGGCGGATGCTTTCCGGGTTCTCTTCCAGGGCGGAGACGATGGCTTGCAAGGCTTCATCGCTGCGATCCATCTGGTTGAGCAGGGTCGCTTTTAAAATGGTGGCAGCGGCGTCGTCCGGGTGGTGAGTCAGGGCGCGTTCGGCGTAAGTCAGCGCGGGTTCCAGGTCGCCTTGCTGTTGCATCAGCAGGCCGGTGCCCACCAAAAGTTCCTTGTGTTCGGGGTACCGTTCCAGCAGGGC
The DNA here is from genome assembly GCF_000423345.1 of Marinimicrobium agarilyticum DSM 16975. Taxonomy (GTDB): domain Bacteria; phylum Pseudomonadota; class Gammaproteobacteria; order Pseudomonadales; family Cellvibrionaceae; genus Marinimicrobium; species Marinimicrobium agarilyticum. The sequence continues at coordinate 15,512 of NZ_AUHU01000013.1, read as the reverse complement.
CCGGTAGCCGTCGATCAACTGCTCACGCTGGGTGTCCGTCGAGTCGGCAGCGCTGGCTGCAATGTTCTGAAACAGCGTGTGTTCCCCTTTTTCCTGCAGCCGACGGGAGAGCTCGAAGGCCTCCTGCAGGCGCCCGGTGCGCACCAGGGCCAGTGCGGCGTTCAGCTGGGCCTCGGTATCCTCGGGGGCGACCTCCACCCATAGCAGGGCGGCATCCAGCACGGCATTCTCGGCAGAGAGAAAGCGGGCGATGTGGGTCGCGCGGGCGGCTACCTGCGGGTCCCGGGTTTCATGCGCCTGCTGTATGTAGTTCGACAGCGCGATATCAAATTGCTGTCGGCTGCCCGCAATTTCCGCGGCCAGCAGGGCATACAGTGTGTCCCGGCTGAACGGTCGGGTGTGAGCGACCTCGGCAGGGGCCTTTGCATCGGATGGGCGGCCTTCGGAGGTGTTTGCCTCGTCCGGGGCAGAATCCGAGGTGCTCGGGTCCTGGTCGGGCTCCGGGCCCTGTTGGGCGCAACCGATCATCAGGGCGCAAGCGGTCAGAGCGGTCGCAAACGGTACGCTAAGCTTCATAGGGTCTCATCGCTTCTTTGGATACAGGGGCATCATAAACACAGCGAGCGGGGATCGCCAGTCGCGCCTGTCCTGTACTGGCTTCGACGGGCGATCGGGGCCATAATTCCCCTGATCCCCACGGGGCAACATCATGGGCGGAGGCAGGTTTCCCCAGCCGCCCCTTGCGCCCGGCCCTCTGGGGCCGGACAATGGCGTCCCTTTTGCTGGCAAACCTGCTTCTACTCTATGACCCTGTTGGCCTTTGGCATCAATCACAATACGGCTCCCCTGGCCATTCGCGAGCGCGTCGCCTTTGCGCCCGATAGCCTGGAAGCCGCGTTGGCCGCGGCCCGAGACCGGGCGGGCTTGAGAGAAGTGGCCATACTGTCGACCTGCAACCGCACGGAAATCTACGCGGCCAGCGAAACTGAAGTCGAGGCCCTGCTCGCCTGGTTGCTGGAACATACGAAAATGGACGCCGATGCGCTCAGTCGATGTTACTACTGTTTTCACAACGATGAAGCGGTCGGGCATATGATGAAGGTGGCCGGCGGCCTGGACTCCCTGGTACTGGGCGAGCCCCAGATCCTGGGCCAGATGAAATCCGCCTATGCCGTGGCGAGTCAGGCCGGTACCGTGGGGGCCGAGCTGCACGCCGCCTTCCAGCAGGTGTTTGGCGTGGCCAAGCGGGTTCGCTCGGAAACCGCGATTGGAGAGAACCCGGTGTCGGTCGCCTACGCGGCGGTCACCCTGGCCCAGCAGATTTTCTCGGATTTGAAAGAAGATACCGCCCTGCTGATCGGCGCGGGCGATACCATCCAACTGGTGGCACGCCACCTGAAAGAGCAGGGTATCAAAGAGCTGATTGTCGCCAACCGAACGCTGGATCGGGCCCAGGCGCTGTCCACCGAGTTGGGGGCTGAAGCGATTTTACTGGCGGACATTCCGGAGTATCTGCACCAGGCCGATATTGTGATCTCCTCCACGGCCAGTCAGCTGCCTTTGCTGGGCAAAGGGGCGGTGGAGTCGGCGCTGAAAAAGCGCAAGCATAAGCCCATGTTCATGCTCGATATTGCCGTGCCACGGGATATCGAAGAGGAAGTGGGCAGCCTGGATGACGTCTATCTTTATACCGTCGATGACCTGCATGCGGTGATCGACCAGAACAAAAAGTCCCGGGAAGCGGCGGCCGACAAAGCGCGGGAGATTATTGCGGAGGGCGTGGCCCTCTATTCGAAAGCGCAGCGCGTTCAGGACGCGTCGGTCACCATCCGGGCCTACCGGCAGCAGGCGGAGGCCTTGGCCGGCGCCGAACTGGAAAAAGTCCAGAGGTCACTGGAGGCCGGCGGTGACCCCCGCGAGCTGATGGCTCAATTGGCCCGCTCGCTCACGAACAAACTGTTGCACCCACCCAGCGTTGCGTTGCGCAAGGCCAGTGCCGAGGGCCGTACCGAACTGGTGACCTCGGCGCGAGAGCTGTTCGGGCTGGTGGAGAGTGACAACGCCATTGACGAGAAAAGCGAACGCGAATGAAAGCATCTATTGAAGAAAAACTGGCCCGCCTGACCGAGCGTTACGAGGAGGTCGGCCAACTGTTATCGGACCCGGAAATCATCACCAACCAGAACCGGTTTCGGGACCTGTCCAAAGAGTACGCCGAGTTGGAGCCGGTGGTGCAGAGCTATGGCCGCTACTACCAGATGAAATCCGACCGGGCCGAGGCGCAAGCCATGCTGGACGACCCGGAAATGCGCGATATGGCCCGCGAAGAGCTGGATGCCTGCGACGAACAGCTGGGTCCTTTGGAAGAAGAGCTGCAACGACTGTTGTTGCCCAAAGACCCGAACGATGGCAAGAACGTGTTTCTCGAAATTCGTGCCGGTACCGGTGGGGATGAAGCCGCCATTTTCGCCGGCGACCTGTTCCGCATGTACAGCAAATACGCCGAGCAGAATAAATGGCGCATCGAAGTGTTGAGCCAGAGCGAAGGCGAGCACGGCGGTTATAAGGAAATCATCAGCCGGGTGGTGGGCGACAGTGTTTACGCCCAGTTGAAATTCGAATCCGGTGCGCACCGGGTTCAGCGCGTGCCGGAAACCGAATCCCAGGGGCGCATCCATACCTCCGCCTGTACTGTGGCGATCATGCCCGAAGCGGATGAAGTGGAAGCGGTGGACATCAATAAAGGTGACTTGCGCATTGATACTTTCCGCGCTTCCGGCGCCGGCGGGCAGCACGTCAACAAAACCGATTCTGCTATTCGCGTGACCCACTTGCCCACCGGTATTGTGGTGGAGTGTCAGGATGAGCGTTCGCAACACAAAAACCGCGCCCGCGCGCTGTCACTGTTGGCAGCGAAGCTGAAAAGCGCCAGCGAAGAAGCGGCGGCGAAACACCTGTCCGACGAGCGCCGTAACCTGGTGGGTTCCGGTGACCGCTCCGAGCGCATTCGCACCTACAACTTCCCCCAGGGACGGGTGACCGACCACCGCATTAACCTCACCCTGTATAAACTGGACGAAGTGATGCAGGGCAACCTGAATGAAGTGGTCCAGTCACTGATTCACGAATACCAGGCGGACCAACTCGCCGCCCTGTCCTCGTAATGCACCGGGTGGACCAGTTGTTGCGGCGCGCGCCCGAGCTCGTGCCGGTCAGCGACAGTCCGCGTCTGGATGTCGAACTGTTGCTGGCCTGGGCCCTGAACAAGGACCGCACCTGGTTATACACCTGGCCGGAAACCGAACTGACACCCGCGCAGCTTGCCGAATTTGAACCGGCGTTTTCCCGACGGTTAAACGGCGAACCGCTCGCGCATATTATCGGCCAGAGAGAGTTCTGGTCGCTTCCCCTGCAGGTGAACAGCAGCACCCTGATCCCCCGCCCCGATACTGAGCGCCTGGTGGAGCTGGCACTGGGGTTGAGTGAGAGTAAGCCCGAGGGCAACGCGTTGGATCTGGGCACCGGTACCGGCGCCATCGCCCTGGCATTTGCCAGCGAGCGACCGGGTTGGCGTGTGGTCGCGGTGGACGCCTCGCCCGAGGCGGTGCAGTTGGCCGAGCGTAATCGGACGCAACTGGGCTTCGACCATGTCACCTGTATTCAGAGCGATTGGTTCGAGCGTGTGAGCGGGGTCTTTGACCTGATCTTGAGCAACCCGCCTTATATTGCGGATAATGATCCCCATTTGAATCAAGGTGATGTCCGGTTCGAACCGCGCTCGGCCCTGGTGGCGGAAAACGACGGCCTGGGGGAGTTTCACCGGATCGTGCAGGCCGCGCCCGAGTACCTTACCGCCGAAGGCTGGCTGCTGCTCGAACATGGCTGGACACAGGGCGAGGCGGTGCGTTCAATATTCGAAGCCCGCGGTTTTCAGAAAGTCCGCACCGAACAGGATCTGGGCGGCAATGACCGAGTGACGCTGGGCCAGGCGCCCACAAGGGGAGGCTGACACAATGGATGATCAACAGTTATTGCGCTATAGCCGACACATCATGTTGCCGGAGCTCGACCTGGACGGGCAGGAAGCCCTGCTTAACGCCAAGGTGCTGATCGTGGGTGTCGGCGGCCTGGGCTCACCCGTCGCCATGTACCTGGCGGCTTCCGGTGTCGGGTCCTTATGGCTGGCGGACCACGATGAAGTGGACCTGTCCAACCTTCAACGGCAGATCGCCCACACCACCGATCGGGTGGGACAGCCCAAAGTCGAGTCCGCGGCCCAGGCGCTGCAGGCATTGAACCCCGAGACCCGCATCATTCCCGTTCCCGAAAAACTCGAAGGCGAGCGGCTGCAAGAATTAGTGGAAAATGTCGATCTTGTGGTGGACGCCACGGATAATTTCGGCGTTCGCTACGCCATCAACGCCGCCTGCGTTCGCGCCAAAACGCCGCTGGTCTCCGGCGCCGCGATCCGGTTGGAGGGGCAGGTCACTGTCTTTGATGCCCGCGAGGAAACGAGCCCCTGCTATCGCTGCCTGTACGACGTGCAGGAAGACGAACAGCTGAACTGCGCCACCAGTGGCGTATTGGCACCGCTGGTGGGAGTGATCGGCAGCATGCAGGCGCTTGAGGCCATCAAAGTATTGGCCGGCGTGGGAACGACGTTAGCCGGCCGGCTGCTACTGTTTGACGCCACCCGCAGCGAGTGGCGCGAATTGAAATTACCGCGAGACCCGGATTGCCCCGTGTGTGGTAACGCCCGTTAGCCAAGCTGCGTAGGGCACGGTAAGGCGTAAGCCGCCACCTGCCATTTCTCTTTTCAAATCGTTACCCAAAAAACTCCTTTTTCAACGCCTCATGCTGCTCCGGCCGCAAACGCGGGCCGTACTGGGCTACCACTTTGCCCGCCGCTTTGCTGGCAAATCTGCCGGCCACGTCATAACCGTGTCCCTGACTCAGGGCATACAGAAAGGCGCCAGCAAACATATCCCCGGCACCATTGGTGTCCACCGCTTTTACCGGCTCGGCATCAATGTGATAGGACTGCTTGCCGTCGAATACCAGCGCGCCATCGGCGCCGCAGGTAATGGCAAAGGTGCGGCAATAATCCTGCAGCGACTGGGCGGCTTCCTCGAGGTTGTTGCAACCGGTAAAGCCCATGGCCTCTTCGCGGTTACAGAACAACAAATCCACGCCCTCGCCAATCATTTCCAGCAAACCGTCCCGGAAAAACTGTACCATGGCCGGGTCGGACAGGCTCAGGGCGGTGAGGGTATCGCGCTTTTCCGCCCGCTCGCGCAGTTCAATGGCGGCGGTCCGGCCAGTGTCCGAGCTCACGAGATAGCCTTCAATGTAGGCATAGTCCGAAGCTTCAATCGCGTCGGAGTCCAGCTCATTGACCGAGAGGGTGGCACTGATGCCCAGAAAGGTGTGCATGCTGCGCTCGGCATCCGGACTGATCATCACCAGGCACTTGCCGGTAATACCCTCGTCTTTACCGAGGTGGGCGGGATAGGTGACACCGGCGTCTTTGATGTCCTTCAGGTAAAAGTGGCCGTTCTCGTCATCGGCCACCTTGCAGGAATAAAAGTTGCGGCAGCCGAAGTAGCCGGCGGCGGTAATGGTGTTGGCTCCGGAACCGCCACTGGCGCGTTTGGAGTGAACCAAGTGGTCCCGCAGGTAGTCAATGAGTTCGTCCTGGCGAGGCTCGTCCACCAGCGTCATCACACCTTTGGCCACCGCCATGGCTATGAGATCGTCCTCGCTGACCTGGATTTCCGTGTCCACCAGCGCCGCGCCGATGCCATAGATGTGGTAGTGGTCTTTCATGTGAATCCTCGCTGTTAATCATCCGGCGAACCAAGATAACCGCTCGCCCCGGTTGGGTTTTGGTCGCCCATTATGCAAAATAAGCGCCCCGCGTAAAAGCGCAGCCGCTGAGGGCGCGCCGCACCTGTTTTGAGAGACCACCGTTCTATGACCCGACGTCGCCACAAAACCCGCTCCCGCCGCAAAGGCCCCAGCTCCTCCGGCCGCCATGGTTGGGCCCTGTTTCGCTTGTGGGCGCTCTATATTCTGGGCTTCCTGCTGGTGGCATTTGTGCTGTGGGTGCTTTACCTCAACGGCGTGGTCCGGGAAAAATTCGAAGGAAAAAAATGGTCCGTTCCCGCCCGGGTATACGCTCGGCCGCTGGAGTTGTATCAGGGCCTGTCGGTTACCCACACCCTGTTTGAACAGGAACTGCTGGCCCTGGGTTATCGCCCCGTGGAGCGAATCAGTGGCCCCGGGCAATACGCCCGTCGCATTGATGGCGGCGCGCACCACTATGAAGTCTACAGCCGCGGCTTTGAATTCTGGGACAAAGACGAGCCGGCCCGACGCTTCCAGATGACGCTGGAAGACGGCCGCCTGACCCGTATGAGTGAAGCCGATGGCGACCCCTTGCCCCTGATGCGCCTGGAGCCGGAAGAGATTGGTGGCATCTTTCCCGCCCACGGGGAAGACCGCCTGCTGGTGCGCCTGGAGGATGTACCACCGCTGCTGGGGGAAACCCTCCTCGCGGTGGAAGACCGCCACTTCGTGGACCACTTCGGTATATCGCCCTCGGGCATTCTGCGCGCCGCCTGGGCCAACATTCAGGCGGGGCGAGTGGTGCAGGGCGGCAGTACCCTGACCCAGCAGCTGGTCAAAAACTTCTACCTTACCCACGAGCGCAGCTTCCAACGCAAAATACAGGAAGCCGTCATGGCCGTGCTGCTGGAGGTGCACTACAGCAAGGCGCAGATCCTGGAAACCTACATCAACGAAGTCTACCTGGGGCAGAGTGGCTCCCAGGGAGTTCATGGTTTTGCGCTCGGGGCCCAGCACTATTTCGCCCAGCCGTTGGGCGAACTCAGCACCGAGAAAATCGCCCTGCTGATTGGCATCGTCAAAGGCGCCTCCTACTACAACCCCTGGCGCCATCCCGAACGGGTCAAGAACCGGCGGGACCTGGTTCTGCGGGTGATGGAACGGGAAGGGCTGATCGACGCCGCCGAGCGCGAACGCGCTACCAACGCGCCGCTCGGCATAGTGCCGGATACCGACTACAGCCTGCAGAGTTACCCCGCGTTTATCGACCTGGTCAAGCGCCAGCTTCGGCGGGACTACCGGGAAGAGGACCTCAAAAGCGAAGGGTTGCGCATCTTTACCAGCCTTTCGCCCATGGTCCAACGCCGGTTGGAACGCGTCGTCAGTGAGCGCATACATCGGCTGGAGCAGGGCTATGACGTGCAGGGCCTGCAGGGCTCCGCCGTGGTGACCTCTGTGGGAGCGGGGGAAGTGCTCGCCCTGGTGGGGGATCGCAACGCCCGCTTTGATGGCTTCAACCGGGCGCTGGATGCCCGACGGCCCATCGGCTCGCTGGTCAAACCTTTCGTCTATTTGACCGCACTTCAACGGCCGGACGAGTACCACCCCGGCACGCTTATCAGCGACGAGCCGGTGGTGGTGGAAGCCCGTAACGGCCAGCGCTGGGAGCCGCGCAACTCCGACCTGAAAAGCCACGGAGAGGTGCCGCTCTACCAGGGGCTGATCCACTCCTACAATCAGGCCACCGCCCGCCTGGGGATGACCCTGGGGCTGGAATCGGTGTACGACACCCTGCGCGAGGCCGGCTTTGAAGGCGACATTCCCCAGGTGCCCGCCATTTTGTTGGGCGCGGTGGAAATGAGCCCTTATGAAGTGTCGGGCATTTACCACACCCTGGCCGCCGAAGGCGTCTACACCCCGCTGCGGGCCATCCGGGAAGTGCTCACCGCCGAGGGCGATCCCCTGCGGCGTTACCCGTTGAAGATGGAGCAGCGCTTCAGCCCGGAAGCCAGCTTTCAGATGCAATACCTGCTGCAGTTGGCGCTGCGCGAGGGCACGGGCAAACAAGTCTACGACCGCCTGCCCGAGGGCCTGGCCCTGGCCGGCAAAACCGGCACCACCAATGACTACCGGGACAGCTGGTTCGCCGGCTTCAGCGGCCAGCATTTGGCGGTATTCTGGATGGGGCGGGACAATAACGATGAAACCCCGCTCACCGGCTCCACCGGTGCGCTCCACGCCTGGGCGGACCTGATGGGCGAGCTGCCCACGCAAGGGCTGCCGGTTACCCCGCCGGGCAACGTCAGCTTTGACTGGTTGGATGAGGAAACCGGCAAGCTCAGTGCCGAGCGCTGCGAGGGCGCCGTCTGGTTACCGTTGAGGGAAGGGCAGGGGCCGGAGGAGTCCGCCGACTGCAGGCTGGACCGCTCCTCCTCCCCGAGCTGGTGGCAGCGGCTGTGGCGTTGACAACCGCTCACCAAAAAAAGCCGGTGCAAAAGCACCGGCAAAAATAGGAGTACACATTCAAGGAAAGTATCCTGACTTGGTCCCACTGGACCCAACTGGTGGTTGGTCACAACCAGAGGATTGCAATCACCAGTTACTGTAAGTATCGGCCCTATGACCGAATACGCCAGTTTTTGAAGCGTTTTAATTAAACCAATTGGAAATAGCGCCAAACATCCACATTAAATTTGGCTATATATTGCCCAGATGTGGCTTTTGGTGTCGGTCAGCGTACGCCCAGTTCTAGAAAACCAGCGTACCGCTCCGTTGCGACGCCCGGTTGTGCACCGTCTCCAGCGCCTGATACAGGTGCGAGTCCGGCGGGCTGAAACGCAAGCCCTGCTGGGCAAACTGGCGCGCCTGCTCCGGGTTGGACAGGCTCATATAGCTCTGCGCCAGCACCAGATAAAACTCCGGCTCGCGCCGGTCAATGCGCAGGCCGCGCTCGGCGGTGGCGATGGCCGATTCAAAATCGCCCTGCTGGTAAGCCAGGCGGGCCTGATCAATCAGGCTGATCACCGCTGCCGCACCGCTGTCCACGGGGGGCGTCTCGGCTTGATCGTCGGGGCTCTTCATGGGCGCCACGCAGGCGGTCAATACCAGCGCTCCCGCACCCAGGAGCCATATCCGAGTGAAACTGTTCACGAGGCAGTCCTCTGAGGGTTAGTCAATTGGGGCCTATCATACCAGCTGTGGGGGTGAATACACCGCCACCCCAGGCCGAAATTGCCCGATGGCGTAGGAAATATCATCCGACCATTTACAGACGCAAATCAGCTGTTATAATTCCGCCTCGCTGGCCAAGGCCAGACAAGTCGGAGCGTAGCGCAGCCTGGTAGCGCACCTCGTTCGGGACGAGGGGGTCGGAGGTTCGAATCCTCTCGCTCCGACCACTTTTGAATACTCTAAGCCCCTGATTTTCCTAGAGAATTTCGGGGGCTTTTTCGTTCTAGCCCTCCACGTTGCCATGATATTGCCATAGATTGCCGAGGCCAGATAGCGGCCTATACCTCAAAGCGTCCTGGAGGTGTTCCGGTGCAAGGTGGGAATAGCGCATGGTAAGGGTCACGGTGCTGTGACCGAGTATCCGCTGTAGCGTCAGAATATCCCCTCCATTCATCATGAAATGACTCGCGTAGGTGTGCCGGAGAACGTGGGTAGACTGACCTTTTGGCAGTTGGAACGAGCACTGATCCACCACCTTATAAAACGCCTTGATGCACTTGGCGAATAGCCGACCGTGACCGGTGGGCTGGTATGCCTTCAAATCCGTTTCCAGTTCAGGGCCGATGGGGACGGTTCGGTTTTTACCGGATTTCGTGTCAGTGAAGGTAATACGCCCGTTGGCGATCTGACTGCGTCTTAGTGTCTGGGCTTCATTCCAACGGCAACCCGTCTCCAGGCATACCCGCACCACCATATACAGGCTACGACTTCCCGCCCTTTGGCACAGGCTCAACAGCTCGCGGCATTGGTCCAGGGTGAGAAACGACAGTTCACGTTCTTTTTGCCGGATGGGTTGAACCTTGGTAAGGGGTGACGGGTAGTTAATCTGGTCCGTTTTATAAAGGTGGGAGTACATGGCATTCATATACCCCAACTCATTGTTCAGCGTTTTGGGCGATATGCCACGCTCAAAGCGTTTATGGCGGTATTCCAGATAAACAGCAGGGGTCAAGTTGAAGGCAACGGGGTTACCCATCGCTTTGGCCATCCTGAGCAAAGTGTTTTTTCTAGCCTTACTACCGGCAAGATGGGCACCGTGCTGAATATACCAAAGCTCTATGAGCTGGCTTAGTCGGCGTTTGTCCTCTTTAACCGGATTCCAGTCTTTTCTTTGACCTTGGGCGTGTTTCGATCTGACATAAGCCTCAAACCGCAGGGCCTCAGACTTTGTTCTGAATACCTTACGGTAACGAGTGGCTATATCAATACCGACATCAGCCATCCAGTTTCCATTAGGACGTTTTCTTACAGCCATTAGACCGCTTTCCCCCATCTTAGATAGCGCTCTTTGAGCAGTTTCTCAATGTGGTGATAAAACTCGCCCTGAGACATGCCTTTGTCCTGGTAGAAGTTCTTTATCGTTGGCCAGAATGGGAGTGTCTGGAGGGCATTTAATAGCTGTGCGATCGTCAGTCGTTCCCTTGCTGCTAAGCTGATCGCGTTACCTAACAGCAGCTCGATGTTTTTTCCTGAAAAGCCGGTACTGGTTTTGTAATAGCGCTTGTAGTCGGTTTTTTCGAGCAGGGACTTTACTTGCGTCTGAACCTTCACGTCTTGAGCCAGGAGGGTCCAAAACGGGTGGAAGAAGCCGGGACGGTGGAGAAACTTGAAGGAGTCCAGGCCGTACTTCCACAGGCCGTCCAGGTGGGGTGCTAGGCCCGCGTAGGACTTAAACACGACCGGCTGGCCTGCCATGGTGGTCCCTTCTGAGAACTGCTGTACCACGGAGTGGTGATAGCGCAGCTCGATGCGCCAGACCGGTTTTTCCGGATCGTAGTTGTACGGGGCATCCTCAAAAGGGTTGTCTTGACGCTTCCAGACGCTTTCCCAGTAGTCGAGCTTATCGACGGCTTTGGCCTGGATGGATTTGTTGTAGATGGCGAGCTGTACGCCCGAGGCGGTGCCAAATAGGTAGGACTGGCCCCGGTTGTAGGTGGCCGAGTGGCTGGCAAATTCGATGCTGTCCATGGAATCGAACTGGCGGACGTGGTTTGATCGGCAGTGCATACGGGCCACGATATCGGAAGGGGGTTCCCAGCCTTGCACGTCTACCGCGATATGAACGGCAGACTGGTTAAAATCGAAGTCGTCGAGCACTTCATTGGCGAGATCGTTCATGATCCCCTGGAGTTCATAGGGGTTGTGTTCGTCGATCAGGTGGGGAGAGGCTTCAATTTTCAGGTGTGGCCCGTTGTTGTCGATTTTGACGTTAAAGTTCTTGATCAGCAGGATTAAGCCCAGATCGGCATTTTGGAGCTTGTACTGATAGCCGGAGTCCCGGCCTATTCGGCCTGCTACCCACTCATAGCCCCCGAGCATGAAGAAGCCGCTATAGTCTTCCAGTCGTTCCATGAGGTCGGTTTTCAAATAACCCCGGTAAAGCTGGCGGACGGTGTCCACACCAGAGTGCAGGACATTGACACCGGAGAGGTCGCAAAACTGGTTTTTATCGAAGAACAAACGACCCTTGGGGTCTTCTTTGAGTTCAACGTCAAAACGGGGCAGATGTTCAGGCTTTTTCATAGTTTTGTGTCCTTTGCTACTGATGAACAATGATGATTAATGATGTGATTTTTATCGGTTTATAAGACGTGCTACAGGGACGTCTTCCAACGGCGGCCGCCTCGGTGCGGCCACGCGTCCTGCGGCCACGCGACCGCCCCTCGGTGGCCGACGGCAGTGGCCGCTCGTTGGATGGTTTAAAAGCACAGGATCGGCACCCGGCTGCCGTCATAAAACGCCTCTACCCGGCAGGGACCGAGCTTGCGAAGGGTGACACCGACGTTCGCCAATTCCTGGTCGGTCCAATAACGGTCGGTCTCACTGGGTGTGGTGAACTGGTAGCTGGTTTCCCCGTTGATGGTCATCGAGCCTTTGATGAAGAGCGCTTCCAGTTTTTGGGAGAGGGATGATTCGGTCACCGATTCGGCGCTCTGCTCTGCCTGGGGCGCTTGTGTGGGCGGCTGATCGGCGGTGACGGTTTCCGGGGCGTAGCGCAGCCAACCGGCCACTACGCCCAGCAGAAGGCCCGTGGCGAGGGCGACGGGGGATTTAAAGCGTTTCCAGTAAATCTTGGTCAGTCGCATAAGGTTTCTCGGGGTCAGGGGGACGGCGTGACGTCCGTGAGTGTGCCAAGGGGTGAGTAAGCAATAGGTTTTGTGGGGGTAGTCTTTAAGAAACACTTGTTGGGTGTCGTAGGCCTGAAACAGATCGTTGCCGCGATACCACCACACATCAGAGATTAAGTCGTCGTCGGCGTAGGTGACTTTGGCCCGGTGGAGCCGGGGCATGGTGAGGTTGTAGCCGGTGAACAGCTTTAGCAGGCGACCAAAGAAGGGCAGGCGCAACTTGTCCAGGCGGCGGCAGTAGACGATCAGCTCGGCAATGGCTTCCCTTGCCTGGGAGTCGAGCAGGCTCAGGTCCTGGATGATGATGTACACATCCCAGCCGAGCTTACGGGCGTGTAAAAACCAGTCGTTGACCGCGCCTCGTGTTTTGTCCTGCCAGTTTCTTGAGTTAAACCAGGTGCCGCACTCATCGAGCACCAGAACGCCAAATTTATCTTCGTTGTAGGGGCCGTCGTAGCCTTTACCCAGCGCGTTCAGGTCCTCGACGGTGGGCTTGTCGGGAATGCGCAGCACATCGACATTTTTGGCGGTGCGGCCCACCAGATGGTGCAGGTTCAGGTCCAGGTTGGTGGCAATGCGTCGGCCTTGGTGGAGCGCATCACGGATACGCCCCACAGTCACCAGCGTTTTGCCATTGCCCAACTTGCCAGTGACGATATAGACACTCATCAGACCAACTTCCACTGGATGACTTTAACGTTCCACTCATACACCCAACGAGCAAGACGAGCAGCGACCACAGCAGAAACGATGGCCGGTGTCTGGTCAGGCACCACCCAGCTAGCAGCAGTAGCAAAGTAATCAGGAACAGCGGGAGCGACTGCATTGATCATCCCCTCTATGGCGAGTAAGAAAGAGGCCGTCAGCCCCAAGGTCAGCACGACGGCAGCGGCGACCAGGGCGAGGCGTTTGGTCAGGTATTTGGCGAACAGTTGGACCACGGAGAACATGAGGCTGCCGAGTACACCGGCAAGCCATGGGATACCACCTGCTAAAGGCAATGGCATAACGTACCTCCTGCGTTATCGGTTGACCGGTTGAAAGGCCATGTTCCAGATGTAAATACCTGCCATGATCGACAGGAACCAGCCAAAGGCGTCCTTGAAGGTGTTGATCAGGTGACAGTCCACGGTTTGGGTGTGACCCATGATTTCCAGTGAGAGGGATTTACAGGCGGCCGGTTGGGGGACAAAACCGTCCAAGGCATTTTCGAGGGGGCCGGCGGCGTCCTGGAGCTGGTTGCTGGTTTCGTCCACGCCTTCTTCGACCTCGGTTTGAATATGGTCGAAGGCGGCATCGAGTTCGGCTTCACCGGAGCTCTCTACTTGGGTCGTCAGCTCATTGATGTCACTTTGGCTCATGCCACAGCGCTGTAACCACTCTTGTTGAAGTTGAGAGCAAGCGATAGGATCACCTTCACATGAAGGCGCGCTTTCACAGCTTTGTCCACCAGTAGCTGAATCGTTAGAGTCACACCTGTCTCCAGTAAGCGGATCGCAGCCAGTAGAGGGGCCGCCACTGGAACCTGTTGAACTAGAGGAGCTGGAAGTGCTGTCCGAACTGGAGCTCTCGGATTCGCTGTTGCTACTCACTGAACTTGAGTCGTTAGAGCTGGATGACTGTGAGGAACTGGAAGATGAGCTGCTGGATGTCTCCCCTGCATGATCTATTCCTCCACACCAATCTCCATCGCATCCGTACCACGGTGAATCATCTTGTGGCTGGTCCGGAAAATTGCAGCTGTATGACCAGTTATTGGAGTCAATAAAGGTATACTCCTCTGATGTCGCGCCTTCACAATCCATTTGCTCTTTTGCATACCGCAAGCAATCCTCATAGTCGGTGCACACTGGCGGCTCCACTGGACATATCCCATCCTCCATCTGGACCACTCCGGAATCACACACCTTTAGATCGGGTCTATCGCAGGTGTCAATATATCCGTATTGGTTTGCCGAATCGGTATAAAAGCCATCTTCACAGACCCCAGAGCCGGTTTCGTGCGAATACTGGCTGCAGTTGTTATACCCATCGTAGCCACAAGACATCATGTTTACGGTTTTCGTTGTCCAGACATTCCCACTTGTAAGGATGTACTCTACGGTTAGAAGATCCGTTCTAGAGGGGTCCAGTACATAGGGAAGAATGTTAAAGCTTTCACAATACTGATAGTTCTCGCAAGCGGGGGTCACGGCCTCAATTGGTGTAGCGCCTTTCGTGTTCCCCTGTTTCCAGTAGACCTCTTCGGCAAAGGCCCTTCCAGAAAGCAGCACCAACACACACACGGTGTATAGAGTCCACGCATTACGCGAAAAATATACAAAACTGAACATAGGGCTACCCTAGGATTAACAGGTCTTCTTAAGAAAAACGGCCCCGGAGGGCCGTGTATGTGGGCAGACACCAACGGAGTCAAATTTTGCTGGAGAAGCGTTTGACGAGCTTGATCACAACCAAAGCGACGATCATGGCCCCGATGACCGGACCAACAAGAGCGGACATGTCAGCCACAGCCGCCTCTGAGTCGGTGGCAATCTGCTGCGTCCAAGCGGGAAGCGTACTCTCGGTCTGAGCCAAGGCGCCAGTGGAGGCCAGGGTAACGACAGAGAACACCGCGAACTTAACAGTGGTGGCTTTGGCATGAAGGAAGTGAAAGAGTTTTTGCATCAGATTTTCTCCATAAACTGTTTGATGGATGTTAATAGGTACGCGGCGAAGAACCCCGCGCAATAGCAGCCAAAGAGTTGACCGAGGATTTGTAAGGCGTCCTGGTAGCTCATCTTTGGCCCCCCTTGCTGAATCCCATGACCACAGCTACGAAGTGGGAGACAACAAGAAGCAGGTCGAAGACGGCCTGTGTATCAGCTTCCACAGTCCGTCCCCCTTGTTACTTCTCACCGGTGGCGGCGGGTTTAGTGGTAGCTGGCCTACTGTCCGGCACGACGCCAATAACGTGGGGCTGAGCTTTACCCTGGGCGGCGCCTTTCATGCGCATGATCAACTTCTTGCGTTTGATGTCCCCGTAACGAATGTCGTTCAGTTGGTCGAACACCGCTGGATCACAGGGAATCTTACGGACGCTAAAACCGTGCACATCGTTCTCTTTGTCTGGATCGGGTGTTTCACCGACGAACACGCTGCAGAACTGGGTGCCCTCAACGGTGACCCGGGTCACGCTCAGTACAGTGGTGTCGTATTCAAATTGCATGGTGATTTCCTCTTGGGTGGTGCTGTTCAGGAGTACCGAACAGCGGGTTTGTGGCTCCGTAGAGCCGCTTTAGGGTTAAAGCCTGTGGACAATCCGCT
>NZ_AUHU01000012.1 GCF_000423345.1 Marinimicrobium agarilyticum DSM 16975 | reverse complement strand
AGCCAGTCTGTTCTTCCGGCTGGTCAACCGGCGCTACGAGCGGGCCAGTATCATCCTGACCTCCAACAAGAGCTTTACCGACTGGGGTGAGGTGTTCGGGGATCAGGTCATTGCCACCGCGATACTGGACCGGCTACTGCACCACTCGACGACCTTGAACATCAAAGGAGAAAGCTACCGGCTGAAGGACAAGCGAAAGGCCGGACTGATCGCGGCCAATACCGCGAAAGTGAATACCGACAACCCCAACCCAGAGGAGGAAACTGTTGCCATCAACTGACGCTGAAATCGTTAAAAACCGGACAATCTAAACCGGTAAAATGCGGACAAAGTGCGCCGGTGTTGACAGCAACTTTTGAATATACATAAGCCATCAATCCACTGGCCGTGATGACTCCGTACTCATTCGCCGCTTTGCCTCTTATCCCCTCGATGAAATGTCCCGTGAAAACTGAGTGTCCAGGCAAGGGCCCACCGAAGTCTGCAACGACCTCATTTGCTTTTCCTGCGGTAATTACCTGCCTCGAGAACCTCTGGTACATATCTCTTAGAAATCTACTACTCCCGGGCTTCAAGTTTCTGTGAACCGCTAGCCCTCCGTAGCACGCGTCCATTACGAACAAAATATGTTTAGCACGAACTAGTTCAGCATTTCGAGTAAGCTCATCCCACCGTATGAATGTAGAGAAATCCTCAAAATCAGCGTCATAAGGCACAAGATAACCTACCTCACCTCTGACCCCTGACCTGGTATGACCGTGCCCGGCAAAAAACACAAACAACCTGTCATCAACTTTGACGTCGTCGTTTGAAAACCTCAAAAATGATCTTAATATTCTCTCTCTCGTAGCTTCGCTATCAAGAAGATAAGTCACATTGCTTTCATCGAAACCCAGCTCATTTATTAATGTCTCACCTATCTCTTTTGCATCATTAACAGCATATCCAAGTGGCGCCACTCTCTGATAGCTATTTATTCCAATAACCAAGGCTCTGCTGGTTTCATATTTTTGCTGAAGAATGAACTTAAGATCACGCAATCTAAACGTTCCTTTTGGATGTTTTAACGCCCTAATCAGCCGACGCTTTAGCGGTCTGGACCCGCACCACTTTCAACGGCACCAACCTCTGATAAACCTAGCTCAGCAATAAGCACTTCGCGACATTTCACTACAGCTTCTAAACCAGAAGAGTATCCGCTTGCTGCTGATTCCAACACTCCGGGGTGGGGATGATCATTCAATAACGCCAGCTCCATGCTTGAAAGCATGCCGATGCTACTGGATAGGTCAGATAGCGCATTTCTTGCTACTGGCGTTAAGTACATGCCGTGTATCAATGCAACCTTATCTACTGCGACTCGGTAGTAGTGAAAATGTCGTTTTTCATCAAGGTCATCGACGTTGGACCAAACGTAATGTTCGTTTGGTGATCGTTCAGCAAGCTGCTTCCAACAATAAAGCGTGATTTCCACAAGCAACTCGTTGATCGCCGTTAAAGCCCCAAGGCACTTCTCCTGATAGGCACCTTTGAGAGCCGATTCAAGTTGGAGCTTAGACTTTAAGGTTTCTAGAGATTTGGCATAATCAGCTTTCACCGATTCAATCTTTTCTGTGATTTCTCGGATATCTTCTTTTGTGGCTAAATTTTTCCCCTTCTCTTTTGTGTAACTTGGGAAAAATTCTCGAAGAAAATAGCCAATAACCACTACTACAACCAGCGTAATGACTTGGATAATGAGTTCAAAAGATGGCACTAAATTCTCCACAGAATGCTAACATCTTTATATTGCGCATGCGTTATATCTTCCCCATATATCACTTTATGGAGGACATATAACCCCGTGATTTGCTATGCATTTCGTCTAGCTCTCCGCCAATCAAGTAGGATAAAGGCGCGCACCATTCTGGCGGCACGGTAAATACACTGCATAAATCGCTCAAAATTTGGTCAATACGGCTTAGGTTGGCCCTTTAGAGTTCACCCACCACCGCGTAGGCTTCGCCTTTTACCCTGAGGCATATGGCAATAAGCCTAGCACGGGTCATTCAGTGACGCACTGACCCATGACCCACTGCAGGGACTCAAAGAGCCCAGGAGCGCCTTTGGGACGCGCGCGGGCCATAACTGGCTATACCGGTTTGTTGAATGTGGCAATCGCCAAAATCGCGAGAATTTACAGATACGGCTGGGGACTTAAACGCCAATTTGATGAATAAATTTGGACTTAATATGGACTTAAATGGCAGGCACAAAAAAGCCCGCTACGTGAGCGGGCTTCTAAGCTGCTGATTTAACAGCGTTTTTTTGTGGAGCCTTGCAGCTTGTTCAGAATAATCACCTGGAAGCCACCGGAGGGGCGGGATGCACTCGGGCCATCCATGGCCCTCGCCCTGCGGGCAGCCTTCGGCTGTGCAAAATGGCTATCCTGCCATTTTGTGAACCGCGTCAGCGCTTCTCACCCAACCAAGCTCCACCAATTACCAACAAAAAAGCCCCGAGCTTTCGCCCAGGGCTTTTTTGTTGGTAATTGGTGGAGCCTAGCGGGATCGAACCGCTGACCTCAACACTGCCAGTGTTGCGCTCTCCCAGCTGAGCTAAGGCCCCACAATTGGGTGCGCTTCGTTAGAAGCGGGGCGCATTGTAGCACCCCGGAAAAGACTGTCAACACTAAATGGGCCAAAAATCCTAATTCTTTGATTCCTGGGCACTTTTTGTTCAGTGTCAGCCTTCCCTACCCGGCTTTTGTTACAGGGCCAGGTAGGCTTTTTCCAGCTTTTTGAGCTGCTTTTTGCCGATGCCGCCGAGTACTTCCAGGGCCTGGCGCAGGCGGGCGCGGCTCATGTCCGGGCCGAGCAGGACCATGGCATCCATGACGGAGAAGGAGGCGGTGGTGCCGGAAATGGCCACGAACAGCGGGGCCAGGAAGTCTTTGACCTTGGTGTCGGTGGCGTCGGCCAGGGCTTTGAGCTCCTGGAAGATGGCGTCCCGCTCCCAGGTGCGCAGGGCTTCCAGGCGCCACAGGGCGAACTGGAGGACGCGTTTCTGGTCGTCCAGCTCCATTTTGTTGCCGGTGAAGTGGGCTTCGGTGAGGCCCAGGTTGCCGGTGGCGAGGAAGCTGACCAGGGGGGCGAAATCCCCCATGGTTTCCATGCGGGACTGGGCGTGGGGCAGCACTTGCATCAGTTTGTCGCGGTTGAAGGCCCACTCCTGGAGGCGGTCGGCGAGCTGTTCGGTGCTGAGGTTCTCGCGAATCCACAGGCCGTTGAGCCAGGAGAGCTTTTCCACGTCGAAGATGGGGCCGCCGAGGGACACGCGGTTGATGTCGAAGTTGGCCTGCATTTCATCCAGAGTGAACTTCTCGCGCTCGTCCGGCATGGACCAGCCCATACGGCCCAGGTAGTTCAGCAGCGCCTCGGGCAGGAAGCCCGCCGCCTGGTAGTACAGGATGCTGGTGGGGTTTTTGCGCTTGCTCAGCTTGGATTTGTCCGGGTTGCGCAGCAGCGGCAAGTGGCAGAGTACCGGCGCTTCCCAGCCGAAGTATTCGTAGAGTTTGAGGTGCTTGGGCGCGGAGTTGATCCACTCCTCCCCGCGAATCACGTGGGTGATGCCCATCAGGTGGTCATCCACCACGTTCGCCAGGTGGTAGGTAGGCATGCCGTCGCCCTTGAGCAGCACTTGCATGTCCACCTGGGCCCAGTCGATGTCGATTTCGCCGCGCAGCATGTCTTTCACATTGCAGCTGCCCTCTTCCGGGACTTTCATGCGGATGACGTAGGGCTCGCCCGCTTCCAGGCGCTGTTTGACTTCCGCATCGCTCAGTTTGAGGCCGCGGCCGTCGTATTTGGGGGTTTCACCCCGGGCCTGTTGCTCGGCCCGCATTTCGTCGAGCTCCTCGGCGGTGGCGAAGCAGTAGAAGGCGTGGCCTTTTTCCACCAGTTCTTCGGCGTAGCCGCGGTAGATGTCCATTCGCTCGCTTTGGCGGTAGGGGCCGTGTTCGCCGCCGACGTCCGGGCCTTCGTCCCATTCGAGGCCGAGCCAGCGCAGGCTGTCCAGAATGGCCTTTTCCGATTCCGGGGTGCTGCGGGTCTGGTCGGTGTCTTCAATGCGCAGCAGGAACTGGCCGCCGTGTTGGCGCGCGAAGCAGAGGTTGAACAGGGCGATGTAGGCGGTGCCGACGTGGGGGTCGCCCGTCGGCGAGGGCGCAATGCGGGTGCGAACGGTCATAGTGTGAATTCCGTCGAGTCTGTCGGTTCGAGTGTATGGCGGGCGGAGTTACCCGGCTTGTCGGCTCGCTGGGCGCGTCACGTTGCACAAGGAAGCGACGAGCCGAGGGCGCCGAAAAAACGGCGCCCATTGTAACTCAACTGAGGGAAGGTATGGAGAACGGCTTACTGCGGATCGGGTTTGACGAACCGCAGGGTCATGCGGTCGCTCTCGCCGATTTCCATATACACGTCCCGATTTTCGTCGCCCAGGCGCAGGGTGGGCGGCAGGGTCCAGACGCCTTCCGGGTGGTCGTGAGTGTCACGGGGGTTGGCGTTGATGTTGCTGCGGTCTTCCAGCTCCAGGCCGGCTGCTTCCGCCAGATCAATCACCTCCTGCTCCGAGACGTAGCCGGAGCTGGCCGTCTCTTCCGCTGATGCGCCGTCTTCGGCACGGTGCTGAACCACACCCAGAACGCCACCGGGCTTGAGCACTTCGGCAAAGGCGGCAAACATGGCCGGCGCCTGACCGGCGTTGATCCAATTATGGGTGTTGCGGAAGGTCAGTACCATGTCGGCGGATTCCGGCTCACCGAGACTGGGGTCGGCCGGGTTGTAGAACATCAGTTCCGCGTCGCCATACACGGCTTCCTGCTCTTCGAACCGCGTTTGAATCTGTTCGGCCTGACGCACGATATAGGCGGGCATGTCCGCCAGTTCCGGGTTGGGTTGGGCCGCGATGTACTGCCCTTCATCCTTCACAAACGGCGCGATGATTTCCATGTACCAACCGCCGCCGGGATTGACTTCGATCACTGTGTCATCCCGCTCGAGGCCAAAGAAGAACAGGGTTTCTTCCGGGTTGCGATATTGGTCGCGAGCGCGGTTGGCGTCACTGCGGTGCGGGCTGGTCAGGATTTCCAGTACGGTATCGCCGGGCTCTTCCACGGCCTGAGCCTCTTGGGCCGGGGCCTCCGTCATGGCGGAGCTCTCCGCTGCGGGCTCCTGGGCGTTTTCGGTTTTGGAATCACAAGCGGCCAACGCCAATAGCGCTGATACCCCTATTACCGTGTTAAATACTTTCATGTGTTGCCTCCAATTTTTATAAAGTCGTTAAAGGAATGCGTACGTTAATTACTGCCAGCGGCCCAGCGCTTCGTGGTCTTTGGCTTTCGCCTCGACCCAGGTCGGGCCCTCTTCGGTTTGCTCTTGTTTCCAAAACGGCGCCCGGTTTTTCAGGTAGTCCATTATGAATTCAGCCGCCTGAAACGAGGCATCCCGGTGTGAGCTGGTCACGCCGACAAACACGATTTCCTCGCCCAGCGCCATCGGGCCCACCCGGTGGATGACACGTACGCGCTCCAGGGGCCAACGTTCACGCGCGTCACTGACAATCGCTTCCAGTGCCTTTTCGGTCATTCCCGGGTAGTGTTCCAGGCTCAGGCCGCTGACCCGCCGCCCGTCGTTGCGAGCCCTTACCCGGCCCACAAAAAACACCGCCGCGCCGGACTCGACATCACCCCCGGTCAGCTGCTTGTATTCGTGTGCGACATCAAAAGGCTCGCGCTGAACTGAGATCATGATCAGCCTCCTGTGACCGGTGGCATAAACGCGACTTCGTCGCCGTCCTTCACCACATGGTCAGACTTCACCAGCGCGTGGTTGACCGCAAACAGGACGCCGCTTTGGCTCAAGGGTTCACGCCAGTCAGGGTGCTCCGCCACCAGTCGCTCGCGGACCAGGGTCACGCTGTCCTGTTCGACGGATTCAATGGATATTGCGTCACAGCCGAGCTGATCCCGCAGGCGGGCAAAAAAGCGGACTTCTATCACGCGCTCTCCTCCCCTTTGAGTTCTCGAACATAGTGGCCCCGACGGCCACCGGACTTTTCCAACAGACGCAGGTTTTCGATGACCATGCCCATGTCTACCGCTTTACACATATCGTAAATGGTCAGCGCGGCGACACTCGCCGCCGTCAGGGCTTCCATTTCCACACCGGTCTGGCCGGTGAGTTTGCAGTACGTTTCAATGACCACGCCGGGCGGCTCGTCCTGAAACTCGAACTCCACACCCACTTTGCTCAACGCCAGCGGGTGGCAAAGCGGAATCAAAGCGCTGCATTGTTTGGCTGCCTGGATACCGGCAATACGGGCGACAGAAAGTACATCGCCTTTTTTCAGGCCGTTTTCCCGGATCAGTGCCAGGGTGGCCGGCTGCATTCGGATAAAGGCCCCGGCCCGCGCTTCCCTGACGGTGGCGTCTTTATCGGAGACGTCTACCATGCTGGCACGACCGCGTTCATCGGTGTGAGTCAAACTCATATCAAATCCGGACTGGTTTCAGGAAGGTATTGCGCATCATACTCCAAAAAAAGCGCCCGCCGGGGCGGGCAGGCGCTCTAGAGGTAAACGCTACCCACTATTGGCTAGCCAGGTTACGCAATACGTAGTGCAGGATGCCCCCGTTCTGGAAGTAGGCAAACTCGTTGGGCGTATCAATCCGCACTTTGGCGTTGAACGTTTTGGATTTGCCGTCCGAGCCTTTGGCCGTGACTTCGACCGTTTTGCTATCGGCATTGACCACGGGGATATCGAATTCCTCCTCGCCGGTAAGCCCCAAGGACTCCACCGAATCGCCCTCTTCAAACTGAAGCGGCAGAATACCCATGCCCACCAGGTTGGAGCGGTGAATCCGCTCGTAGCTCTCGGCAATCGCCGCGCGTACGCCCAGCAGCGCAGGCCCTTTGGCGGCCCAGTCCCGGGAGGAGCCGGAACCGTATTCCTTACCGGCCAGTACCACCAGCGGTGTGCCGTCTTCGCGATAGCGTTCGGCGGCATCGAAGATGCTGATGACTTCGTTTTTGGGCAGGTAGGTGGTCCAGCTGCCTTCGGTACCGGGGGCCATCTGGTTCTTGAGGCGCACGTTGGCAAAGGTGCCGCGCATCATCACTTCGTGGTTACCCCGGCGCGAGCCGTAGGAGTTAAAGTCGGTGGGCTTCACGCCCTGCTCCTGCAAGTAGCGGCCTGCGGGGCTGTCTGGCATGATCGCGCCAGCCGGGGAAATGTGGTCGGTGGTGATGCTGTCGCCCACTTTGACCAGGCAACGCGCGCCCTCGATCGGTTTGACCTCGGCCGGCTTGGCCTCCATGCCGTCAAAGAATGGCGGCTTGCGCACGTAGGTGGAGTCAGGCCAGTCGTAAAGCTGGCTTTCCTTCACCGGCAGGGCCTGCCAGCTCTCGTCACCGCTGAACACATCGGAGTATTTGTCGGCAAACATTTCCGGTTCCATAAAGGATTCGATGGCCTTCTGGATATCCTTGGTGGAGGGCCAGATATCTTTGAGGTAAACCGGTTTGTTGTCCGCATCGTAACCGAGCGGCTCGTTCTGAAGGTCGGCATCCATGGTGCCGGCCAGGGCGTAGGCCACCACCAGTGGCGGCGAGGCCAGGTAGTTGGCCCTCACATCGGGGTGAATCCGCCCTTCGAAGTTCCGGTTACCGGACAGCACCGAGGTAACGGTCAGGTCGCCCTTGTGAATGCCTTCGCTGATTTCTTCCGGCAGCGGCCCGGAGTTGCCAATACAGGTGGTGCAACCATAGCCCACCAGGTAGAAGCCGAGCCCTTCGAGCTCGTCCAGAAGGTCCGCCTTCTCGAGGTAGTCGGTCACGACCTTGGAGCCCGGCGCCAGGCTGGTTTTCACCCAGGGTTTGGTGCTCAGGCCGCGCTCGCGGGCGTTCTTGGCCAACAGGCCGGCGGCCATCAGCACGGCCGGGTTGGAGGTGTTGGTGCAACTGGTGATGGCTGCGATCACCACCGCGCCGTTTTTCAGCAGGAACTCTTCACCTTTATATTCAACCGGAACCGCACCCTGGTCGGCCAGCGGAACTCCGCCCACCGCCGCGGCGCCGCCCTCGGCGGCAAAGTCCTGCTCGGTGGAGGCAATGGTGTTTTCGTGATGGTGCCCGATCTCTTCCAGCACTTTGTGGAAGGCGGGCTTGGAATCTTTGAGCGAGATGCGGTCTTGCGGGCGTTTGGGGCCGGCAATGCAGGGCTCCACAGTGCTCAGGTCCAGCTCCAGAATATCGCTGTATTCTGCGTCCGGGCTGTCATCGTCGTGCCACAGCCCCATGGTTTTCATGTATTGCTCAACGAGCTCGACTTGTTCTTTGGAGCGGCCGGTGAACGTCAGATAGTCCAGCGTTTGCTGGTCGACAGGGAAAATACCGCAGGTCGCGCCGTACTCCGGCGCCATGTTGCCGATGGTGGCGCGGTCCGCCAGGGTCAGGTGTTTGAGGCCCGGGCCATAAAACTCGACGAACTTGCCAACAACGCCCAGTTTACGCAGCATCTGGGTCACGGTGAGTACCAGGTCCGTGGCGGTGGCGCCTTCGGGTAGCTTCCCGGTCATTTTGAAGCCAACCACCTGGGGAATCAGCATGGAAATGGGCTGACCCAGCATGGCCGCCTCGGCTTCGATACCGCCGACGCCCCAGCCCAGTACGCCCAGGCCGTTGATCATGGTGGTGTGGGAGTCAGTGCCCACCAAGGTGTCGGGATAGGCCTCCAGCTGGCCGTCTTTCTCGCGGGTGAAGACGCCACGGGCGAGATATTCCAGGTTGACCTGGTGGACAATACCGGTGCCCGGGGGTACCACTTTGAAGTTATCGAAGGCTTTTTGCCCCCAACGCAGGAACTGATAGCGCTCGCGATTACGCTTGATTTCCACTTCAGTGTTCTTCTTGAACGAGTCTTCCCCCCCGAAGTAGTCGACCATCACCGAGTGGTCGATCACCAGCTCCACCGGTGAGAGGGGGTTAATCTGCTCGGGTTTGCCGCCGAGGCTCTTGACCGCGTCCCGCATGGCCGCCAGATCGACAATGGCGGGCACGCCGGTGAAATCCTGCAGTACCACCCGGGCGGGGACAAACGCGATTTCCTGGGAGGGCTGGGCTTTCGGGTCCCAGCTTGCCAGGGCTTCGATATCGGCGTCGCTGACCAGGCCGGTATCCGAGTGCCTCAGCAGGTTTTCCAGCAGGATTCGCAATGAATAGGGAAGTTTCTGAACGTTGTAGCGCTTTTCGACTTCGCTAAAGGGAAAATAACGATAGTCTTTGCCCCCGACCTTGAGGGTGTCGGTGGTCCGGTAGGAATCAGCCATAACTGCCTCACGGGTTGCTTGAAGTTAATCCATCATCTCCTAAGAGATTAGGCCACATGGCCTTTCACCGCCAGTGGCCCACATACTTGGGCTTGCACTGGCAGCGCAAATGCGCTTCTTTTTAAGGATATGGGGCCTTATGCTGGTAATCCAAGCCCCGAGGCACCGGGCAAGCAAGAGACGCGAGCGATTCATTCACTGTTCCACCCGCAAACATTCACCGCTTGATCACAGGAGAAAGCGCATGAGCCAACCACCGATCTTTCGCCGCTGGCCCCCTCGCGAGCCCGGGATCATCCAGCTCTATTCCATGAATACGCCCAACGGCATCAAGGTGGCCCAGGCGCTGGAGGAGATGCATTTACCGTACGAACCCCACACGATCGACATCACCCAGGGGGACCAACACGAGCCCGAGTTTCTCTGGATCAACCCCAACGGCAAGATCCCCGCGCTCTACGACCCGGACGGCCCCGATGATCGCCCCATCAGTTTGATGGAGTCGGCGGCCATCCTGCTTTATCTCGCGGAGAAAACCGGTACCTTTGCCCCCATGGACCCGGATGGCAAAAGCGCCTGCCTGCAGTGGCTGTTTTTTCAGATGGGGCATATCGGCCCGATGTTCGGGCAATTCGGGCATTTCTACGTGTACGCTCGCGATAAATGTGATCACCCCTACCCGGTCAAACGCTACAGCGACGAAACCCGCCGGCTACTGGGCGTGCTGGAGCGGCACTTGACCGGCCGGGATTTCATGCTGGGGGAGAGCTTCAGCATCGCCGATATGGCGATTGCCCCATGGGTGGACTGCCTGGAGCGTTTCTATGACGCCCGGGAGACGCTGAAGTTGTGGGAGTTTCCGGCGGTGTACCAATGGCTGGAGCGCTGCACGGAGCGCCCCAGCTATGGCGTTGCTCTGGAGGTCTGCGACCCCAAAAAACGCTAGAACTTGTACACCAGGTTTACGTAGGTGGTGGTGTCGGTGTTTTCTTTCTCCGGCCCCACGTCACTATCGTGCTGGATGGTGTAGCCCACTTTCATCTGCATGGAGCCGTTGATGCGCAGCGCCAGGGAAGTGTCGGATACGGTACGGGTATTCTCCTCGCCGGACTCTGTGCTCAGCACCTGTTTGAAATCCGCCGTGGGCGAGACCTGCCAGTCGAACTGGGCGGCGGCACGCAGCAAGGCGCCGTCCTCTTCGATGACGCCGTCAACCGTATCTTCCTCGGCCCAGTAGTAACCGGGACCAATTTCCGCGTCGAGCTGCATGGTGTCGGTCTCAAACAGGCGGTTGCCGTAACCGAGGGCGAGCGTTGTATATTTCTGGTACGCGCCGAACTCGTCATCGGTGTGGGAGGCGAAAACGAACAGGTTGGCATTGTCGCGATTGATCTTGTAGGCGCTTTTGACGGAGCCGGAAAATTTTTCCGCCGTGGTTTCCGACGCGACCGACCCATCGGGCTGAGCCACTTCGTCCTCAGAGTACAGAATATTGAGGGTATACTGGTTCTTCCAGCGCTCCAGGTCCTGAGCCGCGTCCAACTTGCCGTTGAAGGTGGTGCTTTCGGTATTACCGGAGGTGGAGATGGCCCCTACTTCCGCCGAGGCTTTCCAGGTGCCCTTCTGTTCGTCTTGCGCCACAACACCGGGCGCAGCGCTCAATGCCACCAGAGAAGCGGCGATGGTCGTCAGTTTTGCCTTCATAACTCAATCCTTACTGCATCGACAAAAGCCGATAGTTTACACAACTGCCTTCGGTTTTTCGCCCCGCCGGATTTTTCGACGGCACTGAAAAAGTGTTACAATCACGCCCCTTAATGACTCGGTCCTTAGCCCCAAAAAGGCCCCAAGGCAAGCCCCAAGAGTTCAAACCAAGGCCCCTATGACGCCAAACCCCCGGTCCCATTCCGCCAACAACACCTTCAGCCGGCGCTTCTGCGCGGCCCCGATGATGGACTGGTCGGACCGTCACTGCAGGTTCTTCTGGCGCCTATTGAGCCGCAATACGTTGCTTTACACGGAAATGGTCACCACCGGCGCGCTGATCCACGGCGATCGGGCCCGGCACCTGGATTACAATGCCGCGGAGCATCCCCTGGCCCTGCAGCTCGGCGGCAGCAACCCCGCCGATTTGGCCGAGTGCGCGCGCATGGCGGAAGACTGGGGTTACGATGAGGTCAACCTGAACTGCGGCTGCCCCAGTGACCGGGTCCAGAACAACATGATCGGTGCCTGCCTGATGAACGAGCCCGCACTGGTGGCCGAGTGCATCGACGCCATGCAGCAGGCGGTCACCATTCCGGTGACGGTCAAGCACCGGATCGGCGTGGACGATATGGACGCCTACGAAGGGCTGTCACACTTTGTCGATACCATCGCTCAGACCGGTTGTCGCACTTTTATTGTGCACGCCCGCAAAGCCTGGCTTCAGGGCCTGAGCCCCAAAGAAAACCGCAATGTACCGCCGCTGGATTACGACCGGGTGAAGCTCCTCAAGCAGGAGCACCCGGACCTTGAAATCGTGATAAATGGTGGCATTAACACCCTGGAGCAGGCGCAGACGCTGCTGGAAGACCTGGACGGCGTCATGCTGGGGCGAGAAATCTACACCAACCCCTACCTGCTGGCGGACGTGGACCAGCGGCTGTTTGGTGAGGCCCGCCCGGTGGCATCCCGCGCCGAGATTCTGGACGCTTTCAGCGACTATATAGGAACTGAGCTGGCCCGGGGCGTGTCTCTGAAGTATATGACCCGACACATTCTGGGCCTGTATCAGGGTCAGCCCGGGGGACGTCAATTCCGCCGGGTGATCAGCGAAGAGGCCTACAGGCCCGGCGCCGGGCTGGAGGTGCTTGAACGCGCCAGAGCCCGGGTTGAGCATCAGCCCACTTCGATGGCGGGCTAGGCACAAGGCGTTAGCCGACGCCAAAGAAGCCCTGAAGGGCCCGTATCAGGAGAGCCAAAAGCAAAACTTCAAGCAGGAAGCGATTTGTAATACAATAGGGACAACGATAAATGCATTACTGGCCGCTACCCGCACTTTTGGACGGGTAAATGAGCGGCCATCCGACATTCACTCAACACGTTAATGATAGGACGGGATAACAGTGACTACGAAACTCGAACAGCTGAAGAAAATGACCGATGTGGTCGCCGATACCGGCGAGATCGAAGCCATCAAAAAGTACCAGCCTCAAGATGCGACCACCAACCCCTCTTTGCTGCTGAAAGCGGCACAGATTCCCGAGTATTCCGAGTTGGTAGACGCTTCCGTAGCGGCTGGTAAGAAAGAAGGCGGCGACAGTGCCCAGCAAATCAGCTACGCCGCCGACCATTTGGCCGTGGCCATTGGGAGCGAAGTACTGAAACTGATTCCGGGCAAGATCTCCACCGAAGTGGACGCCCGTTTGTCGTTCGACACCAAAGCCAGCATTGAGAAAGCGCACCACTTGATCGACCTGTACGAGAAAAACGGCGTTGACCGCTCCAAGGTCCTGATCAAGCTGGCCTCCACCTGGGAAGGCATCCGTGCCGCCGAGGTTCTGCAGAAAGAAGGCATCAACTGTAACCTGACGCTGTTGTTCAGCTTCACTCAGGCTGCGGCCTGTGCCGACGCTGGCGCTTACCTGATTTCTCCCTTCGTGGGCCGCATTCTGGACTGGTACAAGAAAGACACCGGTAAGAGCGAATACGCCTCCGAAGAAGATCCCGGCGTTCTGTCCGTGCGTCACATTTACAACTTCTTCAAGCAGCACAACTACGACACAGTGGTCATGGGCGCCAGCTTCCGCAACATGGGCGAAATCGAAGCTCTGGCCGGCTGCGACCGTCTGACCATCAGCCCGGCGCTGCTGGAAGAGTTGAGCAATGACACCGGCACTCTGGAGCGCAAGTTGAACCCAGAGAACACGGGCGAGAAGATTGCCAAGCCCCCAATCGATGAGTCCAGCTTCCGCTTTGCGCTGAACGAGAATGCCATGGCCACCGAGAAACTGGCCGAAGGCATCCGCAAGTTCGCCGAAGACCAGATCAAGCTGGAAGACCTGCTCAAGGCTCGTGCGTAAACGCTGTGCTGAGTAAAATCACACAGTTCATCGAGCAGCATCTGCAACCGGAGGAGAACGCTCAGACGTTATCCCCG
Organism: Marinimicrobium agarilyticum DSM 16975; assembly: GCF_000423345.1. Lineage (GTDB taxonomy): Bacteria > Pseudomonadota > Gammaproteobacteria > Pseudomonadales > Cellvibrionaceae > Marinimicrobium > Marinimicrobium agarilyticum. Next base: position 133,193 of record NZ_AUHU01000012.1, on the reverse strand, counting down.
GAGCAGAAGCAGTTGGCGGTGGCCGCCCTTCTCATTGAGGTGGGCACCGCCGACCGGCTGCTGGATGACACCGAGTTGCAGACTCTGCGAGCCATCCTCCAGCGCAAGTTCAACCTCGCGCCCGAGAGGCTCGACGAGCTGAGCGAACTCGCCAAATCCGAACAGGACGAGGCGATTTCGCTGCACCAGTTCACGACCCAGATCAACGAGGCCTGCAGTCAGGACGAGAAGTACGACCTGATCAAAGCCATGTGGGAAGTCGCTTACGCCGACAACGAGCTGGATAAATACGAGGAGGCGCTGATCCGCCAAGTGGCGGAACTGATCCACGTTTCCCACTCCATGTTTATCCACGCCCGCAATACGGTGCGCGACGCACAGGGCTAACGCCCGAAGCGGTTGCGCAGAGCGCATAAAAAAGGCGAGCCACCTGCGTGGCTCGCCTTTTTTTATGCAGGGTGGAGCTCGACCAAGCCCCACCCTACCCTTTCTTTTCTTTATACCGTCGGTTCATCCGGCTCGGGCATCGGCTGGTTGCGACGATCACCAAGCTCTTTCTCAATCTGATTTTCCACCGACTTGTTGATGCGATAGAAAAACAACAGGCCGCAGGCAATCAGGAACGGAATGGAGGCATAAAGACTCATCATCAGGCGGATACCCAGAATGGATTCATCACTCTGCTCCGCTTGACCGGCCTCGTAGCCATAAGCCGCCAGAATAGCCACGACCAGCGTCCCCCCGAGAGTAAGCCCCCCTTTCAGCCCGAGAATCATGGCCGAGAAAATGATGCCGGTGGCCCGGCGGTGATTGCGCCACTCGGAATAATCGGCCACATCGGCGGTCATGGCCCACAACAAGGGGATAGTGATGCCGTAGAAAAACCCGTGCAGGATCTGGGCAACAAACATCACGCCGATGGCATCGCGGGGAATCGCCATAAAGGCCAGCAATGGCAGGGTCGAGAGGAACAGGCCGATACCGTAAACGTTACGCTTCCCAAAGCGGTCGGCCAGCGGCCGGGCGAACCCGATACCCACAATCATCAGGATAATGCCCGCACCATTAAACAGGCCAAAGGCGGAGGCATCCGGGGCTTCGGGCCATTTGAAGTTTGGCCAGACCTCCTGAATACCGGCAATCATTCCGGTAAAACCAATATCGCTCAGGAACTCCGCCAGGGCGGCCTGCCCGGCGTAGTATTTGAAGTAGTACACATAGGTACCGCCCTTGAGCGCCAGGTTGGTAAAGACCAGCACCGTCACAAACAGAAGGATGATCCAGGGAAGGTTCTTCATCAGATCGCCCGCATCCTGGGCAATCGAGCTGGTCTCGTTCGGTTTCTCGATCACCCGCTCGCGGGTGGTGAAGAAAGTGATCAGGAAAAAAATCACACCCACGATGGCAAAGATCATCATGATCTTCTCGAAACCGACCGCTTCATTGCCATCGCCCAGAATCAGAACGACCGGCCGCAACAGTACCTGAACGACAAACTGCGCCACCATGACCGCCACAAAGCGGTAGGCGGAGAGACTGTTACGCTGGGACATATTGCCCGTGAGCACACCACTGAGCGAGGAGTACGGCAGGTTGTTGGCGGTGTAGAGAGTCACCAATGCCAGATAGGTCGCAAAGGCGTAGACCACCTTCATCTCGTAGCTCACATCCGGCGTGGTAAACGTCAACAACACCATCACGCCGAAAGGAACGGACGTCCACAGAATCCACGGACGGTAGCGCCCCCAACGAGTGCGGGTTCGATCCGCAATCACACCCATGACCGGGGCGAACAACACACCGCCGATAATGCCACAGGTGGCGATAACCCACTGGGCCGTGCTCGCCTCCAACTTGTACACATCCGTGTAGTAGTAGGCAATAAAGGTGACCATTGTCTGAAATACGAGGTTAGCCGCCAGGTCACCCAGGCTATAGCCGACCTTCTCTTTGACCGTGAGAATCTGTGATTGATTATTCATAATGCTCGAGTCTTATTGTAAGTCGTTAACAACAGAGGTGGCTTTGCGGCCCACCCCTCGCGCCACTGCTAGAGGCCAAAGTGTAGCGCATCTGGCCCCGGGGGTACCGGACCCAGGCGGTCGGCACCTCATATATAGTTAAGATTACTATAAGCTTGGCAGTATAAACCGATTATTCGGCGGCCAGCAAACCAAATCCCGCTTGCCAACGTACTTTCGCTGAGGAGGAGGCCCCTTGGGCCTTGCCGCCCGGCCGATTCATTAATTGCCGCACGGGCCTGCAATTGCTACCATTAGCGGCTTTGGGGCCGGCTCCCAGCCCCGCTGCCGGTACCCCAACCTTTACGTTCGCACAACCTCGATACGAGCCACTCTATGTCCGCAGATTTCCGCTCCGCGCCCCTGGCGCAACTGGCTTACGCCGACGAATTCACCCACCGTCACATTGGCCCGGATGCCACTGAAACCCAGGCCATGGTGGATGCCCTGGGGTTGAAAAGCCTGGACGAGCTGCTGGACAAGACCGTGCCCGAATCCATTCGCCAGCGCGGGCACCTGGACCTGGCCGGTCCCATGACCGAACATCAGGCCCTGGCGGAGCTCAAGCGCGTTGCTCGTAAGAACCGCCTGTTCAAAAACTACATCGGCATGGGGTACTACAATACCTTCGTGCCGCCGGTGATTCAGCGCAACGTACTGGAAAACCCGGGCTGGTACACCGCCTACACGCCCTACCAGCCGGAAATCTCCCAGGGCCGCCTGGAAGCGCTGCTGAACTTCCAGCAGATGATCATGGACCTGACCGGCATGGAACTGGCCAACGCCTCCATGCTGGACGAAGGCACCGCGGCGGCGGAAGCCATGGCCATGTGCAAGCGCCAGAACAAGAAAAACCGCTCCAACGCTTTCTTTGTGGACGAAGACACCCACCCGCAGACCATCGCGGTGCTGAAAACCCGCGCCGAGCACTTCGGCTTTGAGGTGGTAGTCGCCCCGGCGAAGCAATTGAGTGAGACCGAGTGTTTCGGCGCCCTGCTCTCCTACCCCGGCTCCACCGGCCAGCTGCGCGACCTGACCGATCTGATTACCCGGGCCCACGAGAAAAACGTGCTGGTCACCGTCGCCAGCGACCTGATGGCCATGCTGCTGCTCAAATCCCCCGGCGCCATGGGCGCAGATGTGGTGATCGGCAGCAACCAGCGCTTTGGCGTGCCCATGGGCTTCGGTGGCCCGCACGCGGCGTTTTTCGCCTTCCGGGAGGCCTACAAGCGCTCTGCGCCGGGGCGCATCATCGGCGTTTCGGTGGACAGTCGCGGCAAAACCGCCCTGCGCATGGCCATGCAGACCCGCGAGCAGCACATTCGCCGGGAGAAGGCCAACTCCAACATCTGTACCTCCCAGGTACTACTGGCGGTCATGAGCAGCTGCTACGCCGTCTATCACGGCCCCGAGGGCCTGCGCCGGATTGCCGAGCGCATCCATCGCCTGGCCCGCCTGCTGGGCGAAGGTCTGAAAGACAAGGGTTTCAACGTTCGTCACGACCACTACTTTGATACCGTGGTGGTGGAGCTGGACAGCGAGAAAAAGCAGACCGGCCTCTACCAGGCTGCGCTGACTCATGAGATCAACTTGCGCAAGGTCGGCGGCACCGCCCTGGGCATAAGCCTGGACGAAACCACCGCTCTGGAGGACATTGATCGCCTGCTGAACGTCTTCTGTGCTGGCGACCATGCGCTGAACCTGCCCCAGCTCGACTACGCGCTGGCCGGCCACAACCGCTCGGACGCCATCCCGGAGGAACTGGAGCGTAGAGACGAAGTGTTGACTCACCCCGTGTTCAACCGCTTCCACAGCGAAACCGAGATGCTGCGCTACCTGCGCCGCCTGGAAGGCCGGGACATCGCCCTGAATCAGTCCATGATTCCGCTCGGCTCCTGCACCATGAAGCTCAACGCCACGGCGGAAATGATCCCGGTCACCTGGCCAGAGTTTGGCCAATTACACCCCTTCGCACCCATCGACCAGGCCAAGGGTTACCAGCAGCTGTTCGAGGAACTGGAGCAGATGCTCCAGGCCTGCACCGGTTACGACGCCATCAGCCTGCAGCCCAACGCCGGCTCCCAGGGTGAATACGCCGGCCTGGTGGCCATCAAGAAGTACTTCGAGAGCAAGGGCGAGGCCGAACGCAACCTGTGCCTGATTCCCGCCTCCGCCCACGGCACCAACCCCGCTTCGGCTCAGATGGCCGGTATGCAGGTAAAGGTGGTCGACTGCGATAAAGACGGTAACGTCGACCTGGCGGACCTGAAAGCCAAGATCGACCAGTTCGGCAAGGCCATCGCCGCCATCATGATCACCTACCCTTCCACCCACGGGGTGTTTGAGGAGAGCGTGACCGAGCTGTGCGAGCTGATCCACAGCATCGGCGCCCAGGTGTACATCGACGGCGCCAACATGAACGCCCTGGTGGGCCTGGCGGCCTTTGGTCAGTTCGGTGGCGACGTGTCGCACCTGAACCTGCACAAAACCTTCTGCATTCCCCACGGCGGCGGCGGCCCGGGCATGGGCCCCATCGGCGTGGCCGAGCATCTGGCGCCCTTCCTGCCCGGCCACCCGGTGCAGGGTGTGCCGGACACTGACCCGGCCAACGGCACCATCAGCGCCGCCCCCTGGGGCTCGGCCAGCATCCTGCCCATCAGCTGGATGTACATCAAAATGATGGGCCGCGACGGTATGCGCCAGGCCACCGAGTACGCAATCCTGAACGCCAACTACGTGGCCAAGCAGCTGAGCGGCCACTATCCGATTCTGTACAAAGGCAAGAACGGCACCATTGCCCACGAATGCCTGCTGGACCTGCGCCCATTGAAAGACGCCACGGGCGTGTCTGAAGAAGACATCGCCAAGCGCCTGATGGACTTCGGCTTCCACGCCCCAACCATGTCCTTCCCGGTGCCGGGCACGCTGATGATCGAGCCCACCGAATCCGAGTCCAAAGAAGAGCTGGACCGTTTCGTGGAAGCGATGATCACCATCCGCAAGGAAATCGCCAAAATCGAAAGCGGCGAATACGAACTGACTCAAAGCCCGCTGCGCAACGCGCCGCACACGCAAGACGATATGATGGATGAAGGCTGGGACCGCCCCTACAGCCGGGATACGGCCTCACGGCCAGCGGCGTGGTTGAGGGAGCACAAGGTGTGGCCGACGGTGAACCGGATTGATAATGTCCATGGGGACCGGAACTTGATTTGTTCTTGTCCGAGTATGGAAAATTACCGGTAGCACTTCCGCCCATGTCGATGGACAATAAAGTTTGAGACTCAACAATAAGGTTTGAGACTACAATAAAGTTTGAGACTAAATAATCATGCGCGGTATCACTCAGGGAAGAGTGAACTAAAACCGAATCGACCAAGGAAATACCATTTAAAATCAAAGAGTTATAATTCCGCCAAATATCTGACTTATCCTTTTCATCTCATAAACGTTGAAAGCTTGGCGAGCTCCATGCTCACAACGCACCTGAAAAGCCCGAATCTAGCTAAAACTAGGTAATTCCCCTGCCCCCCCCCACTCCCACGCCGCAGACTTTGTGTGTGTTGTAGCTTTTCGAGATATTAAATGGACAGGCTGCGCGCTGAAGAACACCTTTTTGAGGTCACATCCGACGGTTTTCACCGGAAGCTATCTTACTCCAACTGATTGACCTAGCTCGCCTGCTACTTCCACCGTTTCCCGCGAGGTTATCGGTTGTTAAAAGTGTTGATCCGAGGCTTGATCGCACGCATCTATTGTAGACAATTTACTATTGTGGCATTCTGTAAGCTCTTTTCTAAGGCAGAGCCTCCGGTAAAACTATCAATTTCACACTAATAAAGGACACAAAAATGACCCTAAAGCCCTTAGTCTACGCCGTGGCGGTTACGGCCGCCCTGACCAGTGCCTGCAGCCAGCATACCCATAACCCTGGGGTCCATGGCGCCGGGGAAAGCCCCGCCGCCCAATTGACGCCCCGGCAGCTACCCGCCACTATTGTGGATTTCGCCATTGCCAGTGAGCGCGGCTGGCTGGAGCCGGAGCAGGCCCATATCAGCGCCGCCAATAACGGCCGCACGCAAGCCCTCAACATCCGCTTTCCCGCCTCGGTCCATACGCCCGTATTGAGCATAGCGCCCGATCAACCCTGGGATTTTTCACGATTAGACGATTACAACCTCGCCTTTGACGTCACCAATTTGTCGTCTGTTTCTACGCACTTCTATGTAGAGCTGTTTGATGCCGCCGGCAACAGCCAGACGCGGGAGTTGAGTGTACCCAAAGGCTATACAGGCACGGTGTTTTTCCCATTGGCCGGAGAAAAGGCGGCAACTGACAAGGGCATGTGGGCCAACCCTATGCCCTGGCCGACCGACGAGCTGAAAATGGTCTGGCGCTCTTGGCATGACGAACTGGACCTCGGTCAAATCACCAAAATGTCGTTCTACACCATCGGGGTACTGCAGGATCGCGAGCTGCAAGTAGGCAATATTCAACTGCGACCCAACCCAGACGCGGGCAAAGACTGGACCCAAAACCTGGTAGACCGTTTCGGCCAAGCCGCCAAGAAAGACACTCCATTGAAGGTGAAATCAGAGGCGCAGCTCAAGGCTCTGGCGGAACAGGAACTAAAAACGCTCGCGCAAAACACCGGCCCCAAAGATCGCTCCCGTTTTGGGGGATACAAAGACGGCCCGCAACTGGAAGCGACCGGCTACTTTCGGACCGAGAAGGTCGACGGGAAGTGGTGGCTGGTGGACCCCGAGGGCTATCTGTTCTTCTCCCACGGCCCCGCCAATGTGCGGATGTCCAACCTGACTACCCTGACCGGGGTGGACTTCAAAGACCCCTCTGTACGCGTGGTTCACGAGGATGAAGTCACCCCGGAAGACTCCATGGGCATTGTGAACGTTTCGGATGAGGTACGCGAAAGCCGTTATATTATCAACGACATCCGCCACAACATGTTCGAGTGGTTGCCCGGGTACGACCACCCCCTGGCAGATCATTACAGCTACCGCCGTTCTACCCACAAAGGGCCAATCCCCCACGGGGAAACCTACAGCTTTTACCGCGCCAACCTGGAGCGCCGCTACGGTGAAACGGCACCGGAGTCCTATGTCAGAAAATGGGAAGACGTCACCCTGCAACGCATGAACAGCTGGGGCTTCACGTCATTTGGAAACTGGGTGGACCCGGCGTTCTATCCGAATGAAAAAGTCCCCTACTTTGCCAACGGCTGGATTATTGGTGATTATCAGACTCTGTCCGGCCATACCAACCACTGGGGGCTGATGCCAGACTTCTTCGATCCGGTGTTTGCGGAACGCGCCCGTGCCACCATTGAAGTCATTGCTGAGGATGTGAAAGCTTCCCCCTGGTGTGTCGGTGTGTTTATCGACAACGAAAAAAGCTGGGGCGAGCGCGAGGGCACCGTGGCTGAACGCTATGGCGTCATTCTGGATGCCCTGAGCAAAGACGCCTCGAAAAGCCCTGCCAAGAAAGCGTTTACCGACCGTCTGAAAGAAAAGTACGGCACCGTCGAAGCACTCAACCGCGCCTGGGACAGTCAATTTGATAACTGGGACGTGTTCGCCGCCGACGCCTCTGTGAGCCAGCACACCGGAGCGCAAGTGGCCGATTTGTCATTGCTGTTGGAAGCCCTGGGTGAGCAGTACTTTAAAGTGGTTCACGGCACTCTGAAGGAGTATCTGCCCCATCACTTGTACATGGGTGCGCGCATGGCCAATTGGGGTATGCCGGATGAAATCATCAAAGCCTCGGTCAAGTATAGTGACGTTCTCAGCTTCAATATTTATGAAGAGGGGATGCAACCCCATCAGTGGGACTTCCTTGAGGATATCAACTTACCGGTGGTCATTGGCGAGTTCCATATCGGCGCAACCACCGACTCAGACAACTACCACCCCGGGATTGTCAGCGCCGCCAGCCAGGAAGACCGCGCTCGCATGTACAAGGCCTATATGGAGAGCGTACTGGAAAAAGACTATATGGTGGGTGCCCACTGGTTCCAGTATGTGGATGAGCCTGTGACCGGCCGCGCTTTTGACGGCGAGAATGCCAATATCGGGTTTGTAACCGTGACTGACATTCCCTACCCAGAGATGGTGGAGGCAGCGAAGGAGATTAACTTCAATCTCTACCGCGAGCGGTACGGGAAGTAAAGTTTGCCCCGCCCAAGGGCGGGGCTCACACTGCCAAATTGAACAGTGATTCTAATAGCCGGCTGCTGTGCGACGCTATTCCGACCGGCCTTGGTTAATGGCAAGTGACCTGTTCGGGAGGAAAAGCGGCAAGCCTGGCGCTGGAGATTTCTAGCTCAAGGTTACCATCGGTATGCAGCTGCATCATTGAAGTCAGCTTCCCGAAGTCAAGATCTCCGCCTTTAAAGCATTGCAAAGGGAGAGGCAAACTGAACCACTCCTTCTTGGGCAGTCTACGCAGGACACTTTTTAGCGGAATGGAGGCGCGGGTTTTCCAGTCCCAATTGCTTTCCAGAGAAAGGGTCACATGATCGCTGGGCCGGTCTATGATTCTGATATCCAAAACCAATGCGACCTGGTCTTTCACCCCCGCGAGATCAATAGCCCCGGCCTTGTTGGTCAGGGTGACGGTCGAGACGGCTTCGTTCTGACCGCCCCACTCCGTCAATACTTTCCGCTTGTTCCAGGTAAACCGTATGGCGTCGTTCTCAGTGTCGTGAGCGGCGGGCTCGGCTACCAGGCTGTTCTTGACGGTCGCGCCACGCTTTTCTTCCAGTAACACCTGACCAAATTGAAGGCTGAGCTCCCAGGGATCGACCCCCTCCCCCTGATGAATGTAAAAGATATTGTGGTCAAGGGACTCCTGGCTCAGCGCCAGGGGAGGCACAAGGACCAAACCCAGAAAAACGGAGACAATCTTTTTTATGTTCATGGTGAACCTCGCAATAAACTAGTGACTTACGGTGTTATCTTGCCCCTTTTGGTTTGCCAAAAACTCCACAATGTCCCTGACATTTTCCTTTTCCAGCATTAAGCCCATCGGCGGCATACCGGACCCTGAAAAACTCTGCTCAACTATATGCTTTCTCTCAACGGTGATGGTTTCACTGTCATCAGTGGTAATGGTGACGCTGTCCTCGTCTTCGGCGGTGAACTGACCGTCGATCTCCTCTCCCGACTGTAGCGTGACACTCACGCGGCCGAAACCCGGGGGGACGCGCTCTCCCGGCTCAACCATCGCTTCCACCAGCTGTTCACGGGTTAAACGGCTACCGATATCGGTCAGGTCGGGCCCAACGGCGGAGCCGAAATCTCCCATCACGTGGCAGCGAATACACTGGGCGGTGGTGTTATAAAAGAAAAAGAGTTTACCCATATGCGCGTCGCCGCCCTTAAGAGCTTCCCGGTATTGCGCGGTGACATTGCCAGTGGGCTTTGTCCGCTGGTATTGCTGTAACATTGCCTGCACGGTTTCGCTACTGCTCAACTCTGCGGCCTGCACCAGTTCAAGCTGCACTTCGGGCGGTACCTGATCATCGATCAGTTTTTGCAGATGCTTCGACAGTAGCTGATAGGCCTCCGGCGACTGAACCTGGGCCAATGCGAGATAGGTTTCCTGCTGCTCTCCCAGACTGCCCTTTTCCAAAAGCAGCTCATACATGCGCACCTTGTCCGACGGGGGAATAGACAGGGAGGGAATCAGGCCCAACGCCGTTCGGCGCACGGCTTCGGCGCCATCTTCCAAGGCAGTAAACACGGTACCGGTTAACCCCGAGTAAGACAGTCTGTGCAGATTCTCCAGGGCGGATTGACGAACGTCAGCTTTGGGGTCCTTCTCAGCCAATGCGGCCAGGGTATCCACGGACTCAACCATGCCGAGCCGACCGACCGCGTTCGCCGCGGCGGCGCGCACCCGGGCGCTTTCATCGGCCAACAAGGCTTTATAGTGAGGCGCCAATGCCGCTACGGCCTGATCAACCTGACCACTGCGCTCACCGCGATAGCGACCGCTGACGCGATCGTAGGGTGAAGGCGACTCCCAGACGCTCAAAGCATTCAACGCCTCAGCCCGTAGAACAGCGCTATCACGATCGTTGGCCGCAAAGTTGACCAGCCTCTGGGCACTGTCAGCGGTCGATAGGAATGCGTTAGCGTTAATGGCCCGGCGGACGAACGGTTCGTTCCGAACGCGCGGCACGGGCAACTGAGCCGCCAACGGTGGTAGGGCCGCCTCAATAAAGGCATCGTCGTTAATCGCCCGGGCGGCATTGGTGGCGACATAGTCGTCGCTGTCGTCTAAAAATTCAGCGATGGCGGGGCTCGCCAAACGGTCCAGTGCGATAACGGCTGCGACCCGTACCGCATCCGAATAATGGGTCGCCAGTTGCGCGAGTTTTTCCTCGGCGCCCAAACGCGCAAGGGCGATGGCACCGGCTTGGCGCAGGTACACATCCTCTCCGTTATTTGCTTCCAACATTGAGACAATGCCGTCAAAGGATTGATTTGCCCCGATTCGCCCCAGGGCCTGGGCCGATAACATTCTCACTCGCGCATTGGGGTGGGAGAGGTTGTCGATAAGCGGCTCGGTCGCTCGCGGGTACTCGGCATCGCCCAACACTTTGGCGACCTGGGCTCGGATTTCGGGGTCGGCATCCTGCAACAACGGCACTAACACCTCAGCCACGTCCCGGTTCTTGCGGGCCAGTTGGCCGATACCCCAAATGCCATGAATGCGAGCCAGTTGATCTTCCAGGCGCAATGCCTGCTCAAGGTTAAAGAGCGCTTTGCGCTCCGCGAGTTCGAACTGAGCCTTTAACCGAACTCGCTGGTCCGGGTGTTGCATGTGTGTGATGAGCTGCTCGGCGGCTAAGGGCTCAAAGGGTTGTTGAAGCAGTGCCTGAGTTTCATCTCGCTGCGGGTTGGGCTTTTCTGCATCAATTTTCCAGATACGACCAGTGTTGTTGGTTTTCCAGCCCTCCACCCAATCGGCCGCATATAGCGCACCGTCCGAGCCCACGTCCAGCCCGGTGACTTGAATACCGCGCAGAAAGGTCTTGTCCTCGCCCAGGGTAAAACCGGCACCCTCCGGTTCAAGCGTAAACGCATTGATACCGGAGTTACCCGCGCTGCCGGTAAACTGTACCAGAAAGAAGTAGTCGTGCCACTGCTTTCCGAGTGCGGTTCCCGGGTTGTAGACCATCCCGGTGGGGCCGCCGTAAAAAGATTGAATCGGCGGCAGGATAAGTGCAGATTGGTCCTCAAAACGGGCTTTATAGTAGCCCTCATCCATCCAGACTTTGTAGGCGTTGTTCTTGGGGTCGGAGTATTTTCCAAACTGCCAATGGATTCGCCAGCCGGTATCCGAGCCGTCGATTAAATAGACCAAGCGTTCAAATTCTCCGGCATGATCACCATCATTGTCCGCACTGATCAAATTCCCGTATTTATCAAAGGTGAACTCGTGCGTATTGCGAAGCCCGCTGGCAAACACTTCGAAGTTACTGCCATCGGGCTCACTGCGCACAATGACCCCTTCATGGGCGTAATCGTACTCGTTGCCCGCGAGGTCGGTGATATTTGCCCCGATATCACCAATGCCGTAGTAGATGCGACCATCGGGCCCCATTGTGACGCCGGACATATTGTGTCCACTGAACCCAATATGCACACCAAAACCTTCGGCAAGAGAGGTTTTTTCATCCAGATAACCGTCTCCGGTGGTGTCACGGGCCCGCCAGGCATTGGGGGCCACGGTGAGGAAAACCGAATCCGATGTATCATCATAGTAAACGCCCCCGAGGACATCGCTGATTTCGTCCGAAAAGTCTTCCAGGACTACCTGGGCCCGGTCTGCCAGGCCATCACTGTCGGTATCGGAGATTTTCAATACTTCTTCTTTGAGTACCGTCAGGTCCCGCCAGTCATGGACGCCGTCCTTATTATGATCCGGGATATCATCCGACGTAAGCGATTTGGAGGGCGAAAAATACTCCCGCAGAAACTCGCGCCTGTCGGCGACCTGGTTGAAGGACAGGGTGTCGGCCTCCCAGTGAGGCCAGCCTCGAATATCGAATTCGGAGTTATTGCTGCGATTGGTAACCGTCAGCCAGGCATTGCCATCGGAGTCCATGCTGATGGCCACCGGGTCGTCCACCAGGGCATCACTGGCCCAGAGATCAACCCTGATGCCTTCGGCCAGCTTTACCGCCTGCGCATTCTCCACCGCTTCTGCCGCCTCTCTGGCCTTTTCCGAGGTTATAGCTCTAACCTCCACCGAAGAGGGAGTCGCAATAGCGCTGGTGCCAGTGGTACTGGCGAGGGCTACTCCCAGTGTAAAAAGCATTTGTTCAAAAAAACCGTATTTGGCGGGCATGTGTACCTCTTTTTCAAACTGATCCGCCGGTACTTACTAGAGTTGACCAGCAGGCCATTTTTATACTTCTTCAACCGTCCAGAAGCTCTTCCAGGATGAACCACCAACCGATACCTTCGGCCGGGCTTCCTATGGCAACGGAATATGTGTGGGGAAGTGAAGTAAACATCAACGCGTGGTAAGTTCCACAAAAATGAGGGTGAGGCACGCAACCTCACCCGCCACACAGCTCTAGCCTTACCGACTATGGAGCATTTTCTATCTGAATGGGCCACGCCCCTTTTTCGGGCTTAGTACCATCACTTGACGAGAACTGGACAAACAGGAAGTAGAAGTGCCCTTCCGGCAGTTCTGACGTCGGCGTCAACCCCTCAAGCGGAATAGACACGGTCGCCGTTCCCGAGGTGGTTCCTACCGCATCGGAGTACACGGCGGTTACGTCTTTTTCGACTCCCCAAGACCCGTTAAGGTGCCGCAGCATGACCCGGAAGCCTCCAAAGCTCGAATCGATCACCGTATTCCCTGAACCTGCATGATAATCGGCACTGACCGACAGGTTCTCGTTGGTATAGAAAGTCGTTTTTTTGTAATAGCTTTCGTCATCAAACGCGACACTGGGATCTTGATACTCTTCGACGTCGATGGTCGCGCTATCTGAGAATCCACCGTCCACCGTCGTGGCGGTAATGGAGGCTTGGCCGGAAGCCACCCCCGTCACCACGCCACCTGCATCGACGGTCGCAACAGACTCGTCACTTGAGGTCCACTCGACAGAAGGGTCGTCAGCATCTTCCGGGGTTACTTCGGCTGTCAATGTTTCAGTGGTTCCGACAAAGACCGTAGCCGACTCAGGAGTTACTGACACACCCTCAACCGGGATTCCGAAGTACTCGGTCACGTCTACGACTACTTCAGCCGTGGTGCCATCGACATCGGACGTGGCGGTAATTGTCGCACTTGCGCCGGCTTGGTGCCCAGTAACCAGGCCGTTGCCATCGACACTGGCAACAGACTCATCACTGGACGTCCACGTCATAGACGGGTCTGCGTTTGGTGGATCAAGCTCAACATTCAGTTGCTCTGATGTCCCTTCTCTCACGGTAAGCGGGTTCGGTGTCAGCGTAATTGAGTTCGGTGCCGGCAGCTCCGCGTCATCAGTTTTAAAGAGAGCGTTAACCGTCACCTCATCACTAGAAATTGACTCACCATTGCGCCAGCGAACGGAGACAGAAGAGATGGTCTCCGCGTCTCCAAGACCAAAGTGGACGGTGTTCAGCACGCTCTGTGAAAAGACTTCCCCTGCCGAAGCGACACGCTTCACATAGGTGTTCGAAGGTGTTTCCACAACCACTTCCGCCGATATGGGGTCAATTCCCGCCAAGGGGCTATAGCCCACCTGAATAAGGACGTAGTTCCCGGTATCAACCTTGCGGTTTTTATAAAGGTACCACTTACCGTACTCATCCGAACCGTTGAGCATATCGACACCGCCGTCCAGGTCGAAGTCAAACGCCTGACCCATGTCACTATGCCCGCCATCGTTCGGATCAAAAGCATTGTGCATGGTGGTGGTGTTGAATCCACTGCCGCCATTATTGACCAGCAGGTAATCAGCAACCGGCTGCTTCATGAACCCGAAGCGGTAGACGTAAAAATCACTGAAACCGTCGTTGTTGAAGTCGCCATAAGTGACGCCCCAATGGTTACCCCCTTTGGGAATACCCCACGCTTCGCCGGCCTCGACAAAATGATCTCCCTCATTGATCAAAAGCAGATCCTGGATATTGCGGTTATTCGGTTCCCAGCTGGTATCAACCGAAGCTACGCCTTTCAAAGAGAAGTCAACTTTCCAGTAAACATCCTGGTTTCGTACCGTCTCAACGCGCCACTCACCATCTCCCGTGTGACCAATATAAATGCCATTTTCAGCCCGCTCTTCGGGCCAGCCATCAGCGTCGCTACGGGAAATTTCAAGAACGCTCTCGAAGTCCAATATCTCTGGGGTTTTAGCAGAGCCCAAAAATACAGGGAAATCACCATCGTACCCGCGGTAGGTCAGATCCAGCTCGTGAAGCTCAACAGGGCCCGGAGCGGTGAAGGAGAGCTCGGTCGTCCCAGCGTTGCCCTCGTCTTTGAAATCCAGCTGCTGAGCCTGCGGGTCGAAATCCAGAGACTTGTTGGCCATCTGATAGTAGGGTTTGCCGCGAGCGAGGTAGACGTCGTAGTCCCCATCGTTGTCAATATCCGTATTGGCGGCCGCATGTACCTGGTGCACATTGCGGGCAGACTCTGGAAGCCAGGTCGTGGTCACGTTTGTAAAAGTGAAGTCACCATTGCCCTGCCAGAGAGACGTCGGGGAAAACAACAAAATGTCGTCAATGCCGTCGCGGTTAAAATCGAGCACCATCGTGCGCTCGGCCTGGGCGTTTTCGATACCCGGAATTCTCACCGGCTCGAAAGAACCGTCCCCGGTATTCTTATAGAAAATGTGCTGCTCGCCACTATCACCATTGATGCCTGCGGCGTTAACCAGCGCCAGATCCAGATCACCATCCAGATCCATATCGATCCAGCGTGCGGCACGGCCTCGTGCACCCTTGGTGATGCCCGCGACGTCTTCGACCCGGGTAAAGGTTCCCTCATCGTTGCGCATCAAAAACGGCGGAGCGGGGTTGGTGCCATTACCACCGCCTTTGGTCATCAACAGGTCCAGGTCGCCGTCATTGTCGTAATCGCCAGCGGCCGTACCGTGAAGGTCCGGCGGCCAGGAAAACAAAGGTTCAGCCTGCTCTGTGACCGTTGAATCACCGTTGTTCCAATAGACTTGCGCCGGAATAACATTGTGGTTATTCAGCACCATGTCATAGTGGCCGTCGTTATTGAGGTCTGCGACCGTTGGACCGCCATATTTCAGGGTCTCCTCCGTTTGCAGGCCGATATCACTCGTAATATCAGCAAACAGGGGAAGCGACTCCTCTGCAGGGTCCCGGAATTCAATCCCCTGAAGCGTCACGGGCTCCCCGCGCACCGTCAAGGTCAGCGTTTTATCACCGGCAGACTCAAATTCAACCAGGGCTGTCAGCTGATGAGTGCCCGCGTTGGGGATATTCATGTTATCCACCAGGCGGTTTTCACCCGAAAGGACGCTGATATGTGCATAACCCGACTCAATAGAGACGTCCAGCACTACCTGCTTAACCAGGTCCCCTTCGGCGGAATACGGCATTTCATAGTCAGAGGACACGGAAATGACCGGATCGCTCTCTGCCGCACTTGAAGAAGACATGGATGACGCACTTGAGGGTACGCTGGATGTCTCGCTTGACGATACGCTCGATGTCTCACTTGAAGAAGACATGGATGAGCTGGACGAGACGCTCGAGCTACTGCTGGAGCCAGGAGGCTCAGGGTCGTCAGACCCATTACTCCCGCAAGAAACAATCATTGTGCTGGCCACCACCAGAGCGGCCAGCTTCGTGGGGAAAACGCTGGAAAATCGGCGCATTTGGATCATAGGGACCTCGACTGTTGTGCTTATTGTTGACAATCGACTGTCATTTGAGCACAACGAGCCACGCCACGCAACCTGTTAGCCTACAGCCTTGTTCGAAAGCCAATAGGTCCAACTCTCCTCCTCTTATGACTCAGTAATGGTAGCCCCTTGGTAGTATTATAATATTTTACTATATGTCGCCCGACACACTCTTCCAGCTTTGAGCCGTCTCTCAGAGATCATCGCACTGTCACGCGTCCCGTCGCTGGTACGGCTCGCACCAACGACGCCTTTTTTCATGAACCGGCTTATCGTTCAAAGCGCCTCCTGTACAGGTTGCGGTTCACCTCCTTTGCAGCTTCCACCAACGGTGTATAAGGAATGTCAGTCACACTGACAAAGCCGACATTATAGTTTTCTCCATCATACGCCCGCCCCGTTATGGACCAATCAATATATTCGAACCAATGAAAGCCCCTTAACCTATTTTGGCGACTAGTTTAGTCTAAAGGCGTAAGCGGCTTGGTCCGGGGCGTCTTCTTTTAAGATGATTGTCAATCCGTCGGGCTTTTGGCTCCATGATTCCACATAGTCACCGTTCAGTGCCTCAACAGACGTAAAGGTTTTGACACCGATACTATTGTCTTTAGCCAAGGCTACGATATGTAATGGTTCGCGAGGCGTTCCCAACGATATGGCATAGAGCGCGTCCTCGCTCTGCGTAAATCGAATATCATGTGAGGTATAGTCTACATGTTTTGAGAAATGGCCGCCCTCTGCCATTTTTGTGGGCCCCTCACCAAAGATTTTCCAGGGCCGTGTGCCGTAAATCGCTTCGCCGTTCACCTCAAGCCAATTCCCCAACGCAGACAAGACAGCGCGCTGATCATCGGGGATGCTGCCATCATACTTCGGCGATACATTCAGCAACAGTTGGCCATTCTTTGACACGATATCAATGAAATCGTGAATAACCCATTCGGCGGGTTTTACCTCGAGACCCTCAATATACGACCAGCTCCATTTGGAGATGGTGTCGTCTGTCAACCAAGGCAGTCCTGTCAGCTTACTTCGACGCCCTTGTTCGAAATCCTCCACTGAAAATGTCTTGGGCATGTCCTGGTCTTTGTGAGTCATCATAACTTCCTTACCCCACCGATCAGCCGAATTCAAATAATACGCCGCAAAATCATATCGGGTGTCTTGCGGTATTTGATCTAACCAGGTGTCGAACCAAACAATATCAGGTTGGTACTTGTCAACGACTTCCTTTAGCGTCCCCAACCAGAAATGCTCTAACCATTGCTCTTCCGGAAGATTTCCGTAAAGTAACTTAAGATCCGGGTCTTCGGAAGTGGTAGGCAGCCCATCAATCCAGGGGTAGTGGGAATTCCAGTAGGCGTGGTAGGAGTCGAGGTGACCGTAGCGCTGCATGGCTTCCTCTTTACTCTGACCTTTATATCGTTGTAAATGACGAGCGTGGTGAAAAGTCGCTACAGTTTTCATGTCGCGCTTACGCAACTCTGCAAACAGCTCCCCCATAATGTCCCTCTTGGGCCCAATGTCAGCGGAGTTCCAGGGCGTAATATCGCTATCCCAGAGCGCGTAACCATCATGGTGCATCGCCACTGGCCCCGCAAACCGAGCGCCTGATCTTTGAAACAGGTCGGCCCACTCAGCGGCATCAAATCGTTCGGCGGTAAATCTCGGAATCATATCATGGTAGCCGAACTCTGAGGGGTGGCCGAACGTTTTGGTATGCCACGGCATGGCATCGATATGGTAGCCTTTATCACGCCCCACCCAATCCTGATCGGAAAAATCAAAATGCATCCAGCGCGGATACCACTCGTTGGCGTGTGCAGCTACGGTATAGGGGCCCCACGTAAAATAGATACCAAGCTTGGCATCTCGAAACCAGTCTGGCGCTGCATAATGCTTCGCCAACGACTTTTCGTCTTCTACATATTTCGACACCGTCGTGTCAGTTATTGAGCAGGAACTAACCGTCAAAGCGCTAAAAACCACAACTATTATTTTAAATATATAAACCGGATGCATAATAACCTCTATAGTTACTGAGTTCTGTATATAGCCGTTCTACTCATAGAGCCCATTCAAAATACTCTCTCAGAGACGGCTTCGTAGTAATCCACCAACCGCCATAGAGCCATGGCTCTTCTTATCACTTGGGCAATCGGATCAGTTGTTCTGGCGCGCTTGGCGCCAGCGTCAACCTCCTTCTAATGGACTCAAATTATTGATCAAAACGTCGCCGATATAGACTACGGTTCACCTCTTTCGCAGCTTCAACCAATGGTGCGTAAGGGATATCAGTGACACTGACAAATCCGACATTATAGTTTTCACCGTCATAAGCCCTACCCGTCAAAGGAGAGTCAATATACTGGAACCAATGTACTCCGACAAAGTATGGGTTATCGATCACACTGTTGACGTATTCCTGATATTTAACGCCTCTGTCTTTCTGAGAGGCCGCGTGAATCAACCCCGGATTAAGCATTCCGGAGTCCAACGCTCCATTGTGGAATTCTCCGATAATGCTGGGCATGTCCAAATCATTCAGGAAGCCCCAAAATACATCACTAACCGCCTCCCGGTAATAATTATAGCTCATGACATCTACGTGCTTAGCGGCGGCATTTCGCACTTCGGGCGTCATCGCCCAATCCGCAAACCGCGCGCCCATATACAGATGATTTGGCATTAGCTCATCCATGGCAGCGCCTACAATACGAAAGTACTCGGAAGCATAAAGCTCGAGCAGTGCTGCAAGGTCTTCCTGCGCAGCGTCATTGTACTCATTGAGCCGAACGCCTTCTTCCAGCTCCTGCCAGTCTTTTAATGACAGCTTCCAGGCCCGGTTCAAGGTCTCGATATTTGGGTACTGTGCTTTCAAGTATGCGACGAAAGCCGCTTTACTGGGGCTTTCGCTAGCGGGGCGAGAGAGAGTATTCAGCACCACCCCGTATTGTGATTCTACCGACCCCATAATGCCCCAACTCATCTCGTTGTCTATAAATACACCGACGCACCAGGGGCTGTTGGCCACCTCTGCCCTTATCTTCTGCACCGTGGCATGGGCTCGCTCTTTAAACTCCGGATCGAATGGGTCCGGCAAGGAACCCCAATAATCATTTCCACTGGAAACCTTTTTGAAGTTTCCGATAATCCAACCATTAGCAAAGTAAGGGTAGCTTTTCATTTCATAGAACCCGGGATCCACCCAGTTTCCAAATGACGTGAAACCCCAGTTTTCCATGCGTTTAACGGTGGTTTGTCGCCATTGCTGCATGACCGAGCTAACGTTGTCGGTTCGGTACTTTCGAGCCAGGTTCGCCCGATAAAAGCTATAAGTCTCGCCTCGATCCATTGCCCCTGAATGCACCTCACGACGATAGCCAAAATGCTTCCCTAACGGCTCATCATAACGCGGCAACCAAGTAAACATGTCTGCACGCAAAGGTGAACTGACAAAACGTGTGCCCCAGGCCTCTCGGGGCGCCCGGTTCAGCCCGAGAGAGTCTTCCGGAGTAAAGTCACCCGCGTCGCGCTCTGGGATCATCGCATGATTGAGGTCGTATCCGGTCATGGTTGAAGTGTTCGCCATTCGAACATTGGCGATACCATTGGAAAAAAACAGATAGCCCTCAGGATCTACCAGCGTCCATTGGCCCTGATATTTGACGACTCGGTAGAAGCCAGTGCCTTCCAATTTTGGCCCTTCACTCCAACCATGAAACCGTGACCGCTCGTAGGCCGGCGAGGTCTGTAGCTGTTGCCGTTCAGCCGAAAAGGAACGGTGCAAATCATCGACAGAGTGAATTTTCTGAGGAAAGTCGTTTTTGGCGTTCTGTCCAAACTCATCCACAAGTCCCGTTAGATACTTGTCGTCAAACCCCTGGGGTTCAACCGCCTTAATGTTATCAATAATCAACGTTTTATCGATTAACGCGCCCCGCACATCAAAACGAATGCCCTCTATGGCCGAGGTGTCAATCTGTTTGGTTCCACCTCGCCAAACCAACGCCTGGTAATCGTTCTCCCAGCTTTCTGGATTGGAACGTATTCCAGTTTCGACACCCAACTCAGGCACATCTACGTCAATCGAATATCGCTGGCTGGAGTTAGCGGGAACAACGAAGCTGCGCATTTGAAAGTCGCCATGCGCGTCAGTGGTACTAACGTACATACTGACCGATTCGCCTCTAGGGTTGGCGATATCAAATACTAACGACAGATTTTCGAATTCACTCAGATCCCACGGGGACTGGGGGCTTACCGTAAACCCGGAGATATGGTGCCCCGCTGAGTGTAAATTGATTTCAGCAGCGCCTCCGTCCAACTCGCCGTAGGTGACGCTGGCCGCCAACGGCTTAATTTGGTCAACATCTGATGCTATCGAGAAGTCCATCAAAACCTTATCCTTCGGTGCTTGAACTTCTACCTGGCTACAGGCGATGATTAAACTGGATGAAAGAGCCAGGCCCAAGGGTATCAGTGATTTCATTACTACCTCTTTTTATGAGAGATTGAGTTGGTCCGCATCAGCTTCACAATATCTTTTTGGGTTAACGCGGTATCAAATATAAACACTTCATCGACCGCCCCCCTAAAGAACCGGTTGACTTTCTCCGTGTTACTCAAATCGCTAAATGCAATATTGCGTCCCATCATCAGTGGTTTTGACTTTGGATGGTCCAGATCCGTAAACACTCGGGCAATAGATTTATCAAAGCTGCGCTCAAGTTTTCCATCGATGTACATCAAAACATGGGTAGACAAATCCGCCTTATCCCCACCAAATAAAACAATAGCGACATGGTGCCAACGGTTATCACGCAGGTCGGTGGTTCCCACAATTTCTGCCTCATTGGTGCCGATACGAATCCGACCAAGAGGCCCACTCACCTCCAGAGGGTTAATCGATATTTGCCAGGCAGAAAGCTTATCCGCCAAGCCCCAGCTCAGGATCCCGAACCCCTGATGCGGCTCGAAGTCCTGCGGGACTTTCACCCAGAACGCCACCGTACGGGGCTTGCTTCCCCCAATTCCTGGAAACGCGGTACTCAGCCATTGATTAGTACCATCAAAATAGACGGCGTCGTCAAATGCGCCCGAAACGACATCGGGGGCGCCATCACTACCACTCAGGGTGCGAGGCTTTGCAGGGAAGCACTGACCATTAATACCCGGCCCTTCGCAACCAAAACGTCCGTTAAAATCGTCAAAGTTCCAGTGCAAGTAATGAGGATCCTGGTACCGTCGTCCGGGCAAAGTCCGCATAAAACGGTTGGGCAAGCTCTCAATCACTTCAACCTGTCGATCAATATCAAACGCCCTCGCGTCATTCTGGTAGAGATTCTCGTACTCAGTCGCGTTCGGAGTTTTGACCTTTACCTCCCCTTCCAGAACATGCACTTGGGAGGCCCCGGTTCCGTCTACAGCGACACCAAACTCAGTTCCCAAGTCCACAATATTCGAACTGGGAGTATCCACTGCAAAACCAATGGCTTCCGGCGGGACCTTTGCCACCAACGCCCCCTCAGTTAACAAGACTCGGTTTGCGCCCTCAAACTCCAGTCGCGCCGGAGATTCGAGCAGCAACACGACACCATTGGTGAGCGAAAGCTCAGCGTACCCCGTCGACAAGTAGAAGCTCCCCGCATCAATACTCTGGCCGGGCATCAAGTGGGGCTCAGTGCCCGCCAACTTGCTGATGCTCCCCACCGCCGACGGCTCTTGATGCCAATTGAGGGTGACAGCAAAGATCGCAAAAATAACGCAACAGGAGGCTGCCAACACTGACATTTGCCAGCGCCATGAACGTTTCGATGGCTTTCGACGCTGAATCTCCTGAACAACTCCAGCGACAAAGTTCTCCCCCGTTTTCGCGTGAACCGAGTGTTTTAGCAGCCGGTGCACCCGAATTTGGTGCCGCAAATGGCTTTTGAGATCCGGGTCCTCCCGCACGCGCGCTAGCAACTGCCGTCTGGCATCAGCGTCACCCTGAAAATAACGCTCTATTAGTTCAGAATCATGGGAGTTCATGGCAGCCATTAGAAACCTCTGTTAATGCACTCGCGCAGATTTTGACGGTAGCGATTCAGTCGCATCGTCAACGTGGAGTGGCGTACGCCCAATGCGTCTCGCAACTCCCGCAAGCTGTACCCTTCGCGGTAATACAGTCGAATGGTACGTTGCGCCTCATGGCTGAGCTTCAGTAAACACTGACGCAACAGACTCAACGTAGCTTCAACACCTTCATCCGATCCGTCCTCTGGTTCTCGATCAAGCATCTGTGCCAAATGCTCTGGTTCAGTCGGCTCTACTCGTGCCTGCTTACGCTGATGGTTGCACAAGAGGTTTTTAGCGATCGTGAAAAGCCATCCACTGAAAGCGGATGGCTCTTCCAGCGTATGCAGCTTTCTCCATGCCACGACAAAGGTTTCCTGGGCCAAATCGTCAACGTCGCGACTGTAATCGGTACGTTGAGCCAAATAGCTCCGAAGACGATCCTGGTAGTGACGAACCACCCGCTCAAAGGCCCGCACATCACCACGGCGCGCCTGATCAACCCACCTCATCACATTGTCAGCTTCGCGTCGGTCAGTGATGTTTGCCAAGTTCATCGCTGCCAGGCCTCTAACCCTGCACACCTTCAAGATGTACTTCCAAAAGCGCCGCTGGCACCCGCTCAGACGGGTGCTCAAGCCGCAGTGTCAGTTCTGTGGTCTTCAGCGGCTGAGAGAACTCGACGACATTTACACCCTGATGGTTCCGGTCACATTCATACACCACATCGCCCTTATCGTCGATTACCTTATAACGCTGTACACAGAACGGCATAATATGCTCCGGGTGCTCCATAAGCACCGTTTCCAATGCATGATCGTAGTCACAATCAAAAAACAGACGGAGCTTAGTAAGGCAGACCGGACGCTCCCACTGATAGTGAATGGCTGGTTCCGGGTCCTCCATGTCTGCCACCCAGGCATTGCTAGTAACCCGGGGGCGCGTATGCCCATTGTGCAGTTGATCAAGGCCGTAGAGCCATAAAGGCTCCCCAAAACGCAAGGCCAGGTTTTGCCCACCCGGACGGCGATCGGGTGTCCATATCTCAAACTCCTCAATGCCGCTGTTCGGTGGTGCCACCTGCTTACCCGTGTTCGAAACGGCTTTATGTTCTTTATGCATGACGGTACAAATACCGCTCAGGCGACGATCTGTGGTGGCCAACTCGACGTCCTCATTGGCGATAAAACAGACGAACCCATACTGGGTGTGCTTGATATCAGCGGACAAATCGAGCTCGACCTCATGCTCCCCTTCAGTCAGTTCCAGAGCCTGTGAAGACAAAACCCGTTCGGGTGTAAAGTTCTGCCGTTTTTCACTGACACGAAGCTGAACCTCAAGCCTTGTCGAGCGTTTAGCGTTAACGTTCAATCGAGCAGTCGGGAACACTCCTTCCCTCAAGGGTAGCATCTGTGCCACGGATTGCGTCAGCTCTACCCATCCCTGTGCAGGCCCCAGAGTCTTAGCGCTATAGGTACTGCTTGCCGAAATTCGGGCCTGACGGCTCAAGCAGCGTTGTTTATTCAGAGGAATGCCCGGAATACTTTGTCCCAACAGGTTCAGCTCCTGCTGCAGATCACGAATGGAAGGAGGATCAAGCAGCGCTTTAGGGTCACAGCCCTTCGCAACACTCATGGCTGCAGCGACGCCTATCGCCTGCCCCCCATGCGCGCAGGTAATCATCACGCGGCTAGAGCCAAAGGCAATGTGACTGGCGCTAATAATACGCCCGGCCAGAAGTAAGTTGTCTATACCCCGACACAAATAGCTGCGGTAAGGAATCTGATACACGCCTTTTGCATGATACTGAGAGCAAGGCGGCTTGTCGCTGTATACGCCCTCGGCCGGATGTAGGTCGATAGCCCAACCCCCAAAGGCTACGGCATCGTCAAACTCGCGCTGGTCGACAATATCCTGTTGCTTCAGCATATACTCCCCGTCAAAACGACGGCTTTCCCGCTTTCCCGGAATGGTGCCGACCCATTCAAGCGTCAGGTTTTCAACATCCTCATAACGGCCGCTGTTCTTAATGTAGTCCCAAATACCGTATACGATCTTCCAAAGCTCCCATTTAATTTCCTCCGTTTCGTACACGGTATCCTTGATTCCGCCATATTCAAGCCACCAAAACTTACAGCCAGTGTCACCACTTTGGATATTCTTGCTACGGGGCAGCGCTCCTATTTCCTCTTGAGTGTACGCAAAGTCTGGGGCTCGATAATGCACAGGATAATTCATCCGCTTGCTGTAAAAGAACAGCGAATGTCCCAACAGTTCTTTATTCGCACTAGACGGCGCCATCCCCTCTCCAAACTCGTCTCGCGCTTCCGCGCCAATTCGAAAACTGGCCCCGGCATTGAAGGCAACCAACCCATCACCCGTTGCGTCTATAAACACCGCTGCCGCTATTCGATAATGGATGCCATTCTGACTGCAAAATGCATCACAGGACTCGATGCGCTTCGGATGCGATTTGCGGACCTGATATACAGCGGTATTCAGTAGCAGAGTAATGTTCTCTTCCGCAACGACTTTGTCCAAAAGCACGGTATCAAAGATGAGGGGATTTCCCATTGGATTTCGGTAGGTATTCTCAAGCATGATCTCATTGATCAACCCTCCTTCTCTTGAAAACCGGTTGTTATTTCCCATATGGGAGGTCGCTCCCAGTGCCCAAAGGCGAACTTCACTGGAAGCATTACCACCGAGCACCGGCCTGTCCTGCACAAGAGTTACAGTAGCACCCGCTCGGGCGGCGTTAATCGCAGCACAGACGCCGGCCAAGCCTCCGCCAGCCACCATTACGTCTGTGTGTATGTCTTCGCGGTGGTTACCGCGTGCCTGCTCGCAAAATTCTGTACGGATCATAGTGGCCCACTTTATAAAGATCGCTGATATTACAAGTAGCTGGTCTAGAACGAAGTGCTTTTCGTCCTAGCTTTCTCTATTGCCTCTTCCCGGGCATTTTCGGCGCGCTGCGTCTTAACCTCTTCAGGTAAATACTGAGAGAAAAAAACGTCCGGACTCCACTTGATCTCGGTATTATTAGCGATCTTCGAGCGTGGCACTCTATTGCGTAAATCGCAGTCAAACCGACCCAGGAAGCTGAACTTCGTCTCGGGGTTATCGTGATCACAAAAGTGCGCCAAACCCCAGGTAAATCCCTGCCCCTCACCTTCACTAGTAAAGACATCGGGTATGTAGGGCCCAGCGCCCACCGGCATCAGTGCTGTCACCGCTGCGATGTCGAAGTTAATGCCGTCTGGAGAATACTGAATGGTATTGCTCTCGATGCCATTTCTTATAGCAAACGCCGCGACGCCTTTTCCAAAACGGAATACCGTGGTTTCGTGGCCTGAGTTCAACACCGGGTTTAACGGATGTTTGACAAAGGGGCCAAGCGGGTCATCAGCAATGGCGACCCCATTCCCCACCAAGTAGTTCGGCCTATCGCCAAATGCTGCCTTGTAGTACACATAGATTTTTCCGTTAATCACTATTGGATAGGGACCGTGTATCGAGTACTGATCCCATTCACCGGGGGCACCATTCGGTATAACTGCATCAACGCATGGAGTCCATGGCCCATCTGGAGAATCCGCTGATGAAACACTGACAGGGCAATGGTCACCTTTCAGGCCACTGGGCTCTTCAAACGCTTGATAGTACAGATAGTACTTCCCTTTCCAAACGAGTATGTCTGGCGTACAGACGGAGCGCCAGCCGAGCTTAGGCTTCTTCGGCCGGGCGACGGCAACACCTTGCTCCTCCCAATGAAACCCGTCCTCTGAGGTGGCATACCAAATATCGCTCAAATCCCAATCCGTTGAAGGAATTTCATCAGAGCAGGCTTCGGCACCACGCGGCGGAGAAACGGTGTCACGCTTGGTGTACCATATGTAATACTTTCCGTTCTCGCAGACAATCTTTGATGGGTCCCGACGCGAAATTCTTCCGTCTTCGCCCCCGTAGTCAAAACCACTCACCCGCGTGTACTTAAAACTGGTAAACAGCGGGTTATCTTCCGGCCTGGGTGTTAAATAGTTCGAGTACAAACGCTCCATGGCTTGACTCAAGGGTCTATCAGGTCTGGATTGAGGGATATCCCAGGGAAACCCCTCAGTTCTTGCGCTATTATCAAAGGACATAAAATACTCCAACTAAAACTCATACCAGGTTCGGGTCAGAAACCTCAGTCTGGAATCAACGATCAGTGGACCTCGGCTTTCCGGCCTGCGCCCTATAGCCCCCCCAGGCCCCCACTAGAAGAATAGCGCCGCCTATTGACGCCACCAGAGTCCTGCTCTCATTTGCGATGAGCGACAGTGCAAGCATAATGCAACCTGTAGCCGCAACGCCCAGCGACACCACCATATTTCCCCACCGATTGTCCTGGGAGTGCACCTCTTGACTTACCTCGCTTTCGGCCTCCGTTCTAGCCTTCTCAATCTCTTTGTAGATCCGGTACTGGGAGGTATCTGACCGAATAACTCGTGCATAGATCTCTGATACCGCCAACAATACAACCGGAAGACCAACCCCGACGATCGTTTCTGTCTCACGGTCAAGGCTTAGCCCCCAGACCGGTGGAGCCACAAACTTAAGGAAACCGTTGACTGCCAGCGTCATCAACGAGACGCTCAATAACACCCCACCCTTCTGATACTTAGAGAATAGTGCCCATACCGGAGGTAGAAAGAGTGCACCGCCTGTCATCGCTGCTACGGTAAAGACAAAAGAGACAATGCCCCCCATATACGGAATTAACAATGCTACCCCTATGGTGACCATACCCAGGGCAACCGTAGCCACGCGCCCGACACGGACCAGGCTTCGCTCTGACGCATGAGGTCTAATATTTTTGTAGATGTCGTTCGCAATGACGCCAGAGAATAAATTAATCGCGGTATTCACTGAGCTTGATGTCGCGAAAACCATGGCTCCCAACATCAGTCCCAACATACCGACAGGCAATATTTCCTTGCAGATTAGCAGGTATGCGCCTTCGTTTTCCAAGCCATTAAGATCCGGGTTCAGAACCCGATAGATCATCGGAGGCAGCATCCATATCATGGGACTTACAAAATAGAGAGCACCAAACAGCAATCCCACTTTTCTGGCATCATCGGGCGTGGCGACTGACGTATATCGTTGTACATAAGGCCAGTTACCCGCTATAAAGAACAAATTATAAAGCCCGAAAACTACAATAAATACCCAGCTGTACTCACCACTGACCGGCTCAAAAAAGTCCTCAGGTGCCCGAGCGACAAACTCTTCGAACCCACCTATTGCGTTCAAAGCCAGAGGAAGCACAATAATCACGGCAGCCGTAAGAACCACAAACTGCAGAATGTCAGTAACGATAACGGCCCACAAACCGCCAACAGCGGTGTAGGCCATAATCACGCTCCCCAGAATGAAGACACTGAGCGGCAAAGGGATGCCAGTACTGACCTCCACAATTTTAGCAACCGGATAAAGGAACGCACCTGTAGAGAAGCTACCAATCAGTAGAAGAATATAGGTGTAGGTTTTTTGAACAGGGGCGCCCAGACGATCCCGAATATACTGAGAAGCCGTTAAGGCCTTGGTCCGGTTCCATCGAGGGGCAATGTAAAGGCCGACGAGTATTCCAGAGATCGCCATGGTCCATTGAATGGTAATGGCCACAAAGCCCTGGCTGTAGGCTATTGATCCCCAGGTAACAAAAGTGCCCGAGGAGAAAAAGCTCATGAAGAGCGAGAGACCACTCATCCACCACGGCAGTGCTCCGCCAGCGGCATAGAAGCTGGTCATGTTTTTTCCTGCTTTGGAGAAACTCATTCCACAAATCAGAACCAGCAGGGTAAAAACGCCAATAACGCTGATGTCTACGATACTCATACTACGTCTTACTTTTAGTGGGTGCGGAACGGTCCGGGACCTCCCGGGTCGTTCCGCCGTCAAGCGCTCGTCGGCTTATCACCGACCATAGCCACCGTGAACAGTTACTGATCTTTTGTGTAGTACCGAACCCAGTCAATCTTCATACTTGTACCGTCAATCGCATCAGTCACAGGACCTGCAATGTCCGCCTTCAGAATGGCTAAACTCAATAGGATGGTTGTCTCGCTAAAGCAGACATCATTCCGCATCTCATAAAATAGATCGCCGTCCAAGTAAAAACGAAAGTAGTCCTCATCCCACTCCAGGCCATAACGGTGCCATTCTTCAGAGTAATCAGCCACCTTCTTGGCGTGATACTGTGCGACTCTGACCCATTTACTGCCATCATGGTACTCAAGGCTGTAGTCACTGATTAAGTTTCGGTACTCTCCTTTGGATTCACCGAACTCCTGCAACCAACCATTTCTAAGCTCCAACGCCTTTACCGGAACTTCTTTGTCCCAACTCAACTCTAACCACTTTGGGCCATGCTTCTTGGACACCCAACGCGTATTCTCTTTTCCGTCAATGGCATACACTTGCTTTGAAGGAAGCTCATCAAAAATTCCATTGGTGTCAATTGAGGCCTGATTCAATACCGCCAGGTTATCACCTGCTTTGTACCCTTCACCGGACTCCGCCGCTATGACTCGAAATTCGGACACATGGATGGACGCTGGATTATTGGACGTTAAACGAACTTTCTTGGTATAAACGGGCCGTCTTAACTCGACCGCATGCTCGGGTGAGCCATTCAGAGTATGATGCAACTGATCGTCATCATGCGTCACTCTTCCACTGGGCAACGTATAAGTGTCCGTCCAGTTGTGCACATTAGTATTGATGATATTTGGGTAGTGCCCTTCATTAATATCTATTTCGCAGGCTTTATCGCCTTCGCTTACCCCTTGCTTCGGCCACAGCCAGAACGAATTATTGGTACCATAGGCACCAGCGTACTTCATTCGAGCTTCGTAATAGCCAAACCCAAAGGTCTCTTTGGTCCAGACGTTTCCTGTCGTCCAACCCTGTCCCCCTCGATTTTCCTTTTTGCTAAGCAAATAAAGAACGCCATCTTTTACCACCGCGTTATCACGCCAGCGGCTGCTAAGCACCCACTGATTCTCGGTTGGGCCGTTCTGAGATATCCATTTCTTATCTAATTCATCATTTTCATAGTCAAACTCGTCATTCCACGTCAAAGTCCATTGGCTCAGATCAATATCATCACTCGCATTTGAGTAAGCGCATACCCCTGAAGCAACGACGATGAGGCTCACTTTTCGAATAGCATCTACGGTCTTGTTACGCATACGTCTACCTATAAAACGATCATTAAAATTGGTAGCGGTCTCTCCAGCTATTGCCACTCTGGAAAGACCAACATACAAAAACTACACTCTCATCAAACACACCTCATAGAGAGAAGCGCAACGACACTCCATACGACGGACCATACTGAACGATACTTCTCGTCGCTTCGGGAACTGTGTTATACAGGCGCTGGTCGGTATCCAGCAGATTTGTTGCCTCAAAGTTCAGGGTAACCTGGTCATTAAGGTCCCAGCTAGCAGTAAGCGCCAGGTCCTCGTATGAGTCCTGGTAGATGCCAGAGCCACTAAACCCCAACCGGTCCAAAAACTCATCACGCCAATTGTAGGCGAGACGGACGCCGGCAGGTCCTTTCTCCCAGAAGGCCACGAAGTTGACGTTGTTCTCAGACAACCCCGGTTGAGGCAGCTTCTTTCCTGAAGGGTCTTCAAACGGTGTGGTACTTTCAATGAAGGAGTAAGTTGCCATGACACCCAGCCCGTCAAAGGGGGAAGGAAGCCATGAATAGGATTGCTGATATAGGAGCTCTACACCGTCAATCGATCCACCATCACCGTTGATACCTCTTGATATGAGTCCCTGATTGGACCCGTCCAGAGGGTTTACAAAATTGG
This sequence comes from Marinimicrobium agarilyticum DSM 16975, assembly GCF_000423345.1. Lineage (GTDB taxonomy): Bacteria > Pseudomonadota > Gammaproteobacteria > Pseudomonadales > Cellvibrionaceae > Marinimicrobium > Marinimicrobium agarilyticum. The sequence continues at coordinate 103,332 of NZ_AUHU01000012.1, read as the reverse complement.
GGATGGTTTCCGACGTGGTTTGCTGAACCACAAACGACTTGATGTCCTTTACAAAGTAGCCCATAGACACGATTCCCTCGTCTCCGAAGTAGTATTCAATGGAAACGTCCAGCTGGTCCGCCTCAAAGGGTTTTAGTTCCGGGGAGCCTCCAGTTCCGTTACCACTACCGAAGATCATCAAGTCGTTTCTCAGGTCGCCGGTGTTTGGGTAAGAGAGAACACGGGCCGCGCCCGCTCGCACCACGACATCATCTGAAAGATCCGCTTTCACCACAGCGGAGGGCAGCAGGTCATCATTGCTGATTTTTGTCACTATCGGGCGCGGCGGCTCACCCTCCACCCTCAGCGTACCTGTCGAGGTTAAATCCCGGGATAGGTTTCGAACCCCCACATTCCCGGATACCGGAATATCGCCCAACTCTGAATAGAAGTTCAGTTTCCCGTAAAGAGCGGCAAAATCTTCCTCCACGGTGTTGAATCTTGGAGAACGGGTGTCACAGCCCAGCCCCGGATTGTTACCTTCTGAGTACGCCTCGGTCTGCGCCGGGTCGGGATGGTTTCGGTAGAACGACTCCATCACCGTGCACCCACCCGCCTTCATTACCTCTGAAGCAGACAGGTAAGACCTTGGCATGTCAGGCGCCTGACCCGACAGAAAATCAGTACTTGACCAAACGGTAGTAAACGCGTCCAACTGGTCCGCCGGGGTTGCCGGCCGTAAATCGACCGAATTGTTGCTAAATTCCGTTTCAAGTGACGACCAGCGCGCCCCGTACTCCAGGCTCAAGGCGTCCGACAGCTCATGATCAAAGTCAACGCGGAATGCCGAATGATCAGTCCGGTAATTCAGCACGCTGTCGAAGAGGATCGAAAGATGCAGTTCTTCTGGGTCGTTAACCACTGTATTCCCAAAACTGTAGGAAGGAAACTCCGGTCGATAGTCATAGGGCGTTGGGGTGGCGTTGTTCGCCTGGAGTCTGAAAAAGTTCTGGTGTGATTGGCTATCGGAGTTGTTGATTGAAACCTCGGAACTCATCTCAATAGCATCGTTGATCGACCATTCGAAGTTCAGGGCATGGGTGACTACATCATTTGAGAACTTGGCGTATTCCACGTTGGTTTGAACCGGGCGGTGTACTACACCCTTGTACATCACCTCCTGTTCCGACAGCACCGCGTCTGTATGCGCACCAAACCCAGAGAAGACACCCAACCAGTGACGATCGCGCTCGGACTCAATGCGCGACGCTAGCAAATCATACGTTAACTCCGTGTTTTCAGTCGGTTGCCACTGGGCGGTAAAGCTGTAGCCGACCCGGTCCCGGGCATCATCAATCTGCCAGAACCTCGGGTCCTGGTGGTATATGCCAAGCACCCCGTCTCCATTCGGGTCTGGATTGACCAACTCTCCATCAGGCCCCGTGACGGCATTGTATGCCGTCTCATCGTCAAAGCTCAGACCATTCGACAAACGGGTGTAACCGGAAAACGTATTGAAGCCATCTTCACGTATAGCGCTTTCCCCATAGGAACCGCTCAGTTGAAAACCAAGCGTGTCGCCCAGAAACGTGTTCGATACCAAGAAGGACCCCTTCCCCGCAGCTTTTCCTGCCAGATCTCCATACTGAGCGGAAACTGTGCCCGAGGCGACCAAGCCATCATTGTCCAACGGTTTTGCAGTGACAATGTTGACGATGCCACCGACGGCCCCTTCGATGTCATCAGAGGCCGACAGTTTTGTTACCGTTAATCGGGAAACGAGGTCTGAAGGCACAAGGGACAGCAAGCCGTAAGAAGACGTCGCCAGAGTGTCAGGGCCCTGGCCGCCGCGACCACTCGCGTCGTAGACTTCTCGGCCATTTACCAACACAACATTATTTCGCAGCCCCCGAATAGATATGGAGGCTCCCTCGCCTATACCACGATCAACCTGCACACCAGACACCCTCTGGAGCGATTCGGCAATGTTGGAGTCCGGCAACTTGCCAATATCTTCCGCGACAATTGCATCAACCACTTGGGCCGACTCTCGCTTGATATCCTTCGCTCTACCGAGACTCTGTCGAATGCCTGTTGTGACAATCTCTTCAACAACTGGGCTGCCATTAGGCGAGCTTGTCTGGCTAATTGCCGGCATAGCCAGCAACCCAGTCAACAACGTTGTTTGCGCTCCCACCGCTATCATTATTCCAGTGGCAATCGGGTTTCTCTTTAGTCGCACTGTTATTCTCCTGAGTATTGTTATCTTTAAACTCATTCGCAGGGTGTCTAAACGCCCCACTCTTACATAGAGTGTTTTGACGGAGCATTTTTGACACATATTCTTTTACGTTTTTTTGAAAGACTGTTGCGATCGAACCACGCCGCTCTTACGCGACTATAAGCAAGCGTTCTCTTTCTCAGAGGAGTGGATTTACGGGGAGAGCAAAGTGATTCAGGCAGGGAGTAGAGCGACATGAGCTCCCGCCGCCCGTGAGAGCTGCGGGAGGGAGGTAGTGATGGGGGCTACTGAACCGTGTAAGGCTCCCGTTGCTTTGCCGCCCGAACGCGCTCTTTATACAAAGCATCATAGAAGGCTTTTCGGCGCTCCATATAGGGGTAGGCTTGGAGCAGAACGTTTGACTGGTTCTTCGCGTTCCACTCGTTCCAAAGCTCTGCCAGTTGCTCTTGCTTCTGCGGGTGTTCTCCCAACAGGTTTTCACTTTCGTAGGGATCATTCACCATATCGAAGAAGCCTTTACCAACGCCCGGCAAGGGTTGACGCATGTACTTGTACTCTGGCGTGCGAACAGCCCAAAGGTAGTCGTCCTCTTCCAGCCGCCAAAACAGGGCTTTGTGAGGCGACCCCTGCCGCTCATCGGATAGAAACGGCATGAGGTTCACTCCATCCAGCTTGTCCTCGGGCACTTCTGCCCCGGCCAGCGCAACGGAGGTCGCTGCGATATCCAAAGCCGAGACCAAGCCATCAAAGCGTTTGCCCTCTGGAAGGGTTCCCGGCCAGTGCACAACAAACGGAACATGTACCCCGCCTTCAAGCAAGCTCACTTTGCCGCGCCGGTAGGGAGAGTTGTCCGCCCAGTCGGCATTGGGCATCCAGGACTCTGGGTAGACACCACCATTGTCCGACAGAAAGAAAATCAGGGTATTTTCGTACTTACCCGATTGCTTTAACGCCTCAAGCACTTGGCCAATCCCACGGTCCATAACGTCCACCATCGCGGCATAGGTACGCCGCTCCGGGTCTTCAATGTGTTGATACTGATCAGTAACGTCCTGAGGCGCCTCCAGCGGTGCGTGGGGGGCGTTGTAGGAGAGGTAGAGCATAAACGGCGAGTCGCTCTCGCGCACGAAGCGGGCGGCATCACGACTCAGCGCCGTTGTCAGGTATTCGTCGAAGGTGGCCCCTTTTTCATTTCGCATTAACGGCAAATAACCCCCTTCATTCACCATGTAGTCCGGCTTGCCACCTTCGGTCAGCAACGGGCGGGTCACGCTAACATCCTCCGGAAAGTAGTTATGGCCCCCTGACAAAAATCCATAGAAGTAGTCAAACCCCCGGCGATTGGGGTGATGATTCGGAGCTGCGCCGAGGTGCCATTTTCCGATAATGCCTGTGGTATAGCCAACCGCCTGGAGACGCGAGGCAAATGTCCGCTCCTCCTCCGGCAGCCCCGCATGAGGATCATACGGTGAATAGGCGACATTATTTTCCATCCCAAAACGCGCCTGGTAGCGCCCGGTCAGCAATCCCGCCCGGGAGGGGCCACAATAGGGGTGGGTCACATAGCCGTTCTCCATGACCACCCCTCCGGCGGCCAAATCATCAATATTGGGCGTTCTGATTTCTTTGGAGCCGGTGTATCCAAGGTCTCCATAACCCAGATCATCCGCCAGAATCACCAGAATATTCGGCTGAGTTGCCTCAGCCTCGACGGTCGTGGAGAAAAACAAACACAGCAACCCCGCCATCAAGCAAGCGAATTGGGACAGACACGAACCCACACGAATAACAGACATTACCCACCTCATTATTGTATATTGTCATCAATATAGCACACACTTGCTGCCCCGAAAACCCTGCGCCGCAGCCCCACCAAACTATCGTGCAGGCACTCAAATCATCGCACCAGTGTGACTCTCGTCTCAAAACGGGATGATTGGCACCCAAACCACCGATCTACCTACTAGCCTGCCTTAGAAATGTGTACTGTAGACAATATACGGTTACCAAAACCAGTTAAGGCCCGCCACCAACACATAAGACCAAGGGCCCTTTCACTTCGCCCCATGCCCAAGCACTACACCGACAATCGCTGGCATGGGTCGATGTGTTCGCACTCCGTCCCCTCTTTTGCAGGGGTCACGCGAGTGCTTTCTCACCTCGAGCGGTAACGAAAGGGAATTCCGGCTAGCAGCCCAGTGGTATGGCTTGCTAGACATCAATAATCCTATAACTAATCGTGCTTAGAGGTTTTTATGAATAAAAAGCAGCTAGCGACACTCCCCTTAATGATTGCCACCCTCTCGGGCGGCACATTGGCGGGGTACCACGCGGTCGCGCAAACGTTAGAAGTCGAGGCAGAGGCCTTTGACGGGTCCGGTGGAAGTTACGCTGATGGACAGCCACAGCCGGTGAGCGTCTACACCGTCAATGGCACTGATGCCATCAACTACGTCAATCATGGGGATTACGTCGAATACGAGATAGAGCTTGCCGACGCCGGCACCTACGGTGTGGAGTATTTGGTGGGCACCTCTGTGAGCTCGGGCTCGGAAGTGGAGTTTCTGGTCAACGACGGCTCCAGTTGGAACAGCCAGGGCCAGACCACCGTGCCCACCGGCCACTGGGACTACTTCGAGTCCGTCCTCGCGCCCCATACCGTTCAACTGCCGGCCGGTACGGTACGCATTCGGTTGCACGGCTCGGGCAGCAATGCTTGGCAGTGGAACATGGATAAATTCCGGCTGACGCTGATGGAAAGCGACGTTGAACCCGAGCCCACTCCGGGGCTGCGGCAAGAAGCCGAAAACTACCATGCCATTGGTGGCACCTATGCCGACGGCCAGCCCGACCCCATCAGCGTATATACGGTAAACGGCGCGACGGCCCTGAATTACGTCAACCGTGGCGACTACGCTGATTATCAGGTGTCGGTGCCACAGGCCGGCCTTTACGATCTGACCTATTACATCGGCACGGCCATCAGCGACGGCGCCGCCGTTGAATTATTGGTCAACGAAAGTGGCAGTTGGGTTTCCAAGCACACCACGTCTGTCCCCGCCAGTAGCTGGGACACGTTCAACGCTCTGGAGGCCACGAGCAGCGTCTACCTGCCCCAAGGGGTAGTCGATATTCGACTTCAGGGCGCGGGCAGCAATGACTGGCAGTGGAACCTGGACGCCTTTGAGCTGAGTTTTGCAGGCACCGCCTCCAGCAGCAGCTCGAGCGCCTCGTCCAGCTCGTCCATGCCCTCTTCCAGCGCCTCATCGAGCGCTTCTTCAAGCGTGACATCCAGCGTGTCTTCAAGTGCGTCGTCCAGCGCCTCAAGCGCGCCTCCGTCCGGTGACCCGATCCCTGTTTCGGGCACTTTCACTCTGGAAGCAGAGCACTACCAAGCGTCCGCAGGCGAGCTGGAAACCTATCAGGTGGACGGCGGCACCGCGGTGAACTATTTCAACGCGGGTGACCACATTGAGTTCGTGATCAATCACAGCGACGGGGGGCTGTATGAAGCGGTGTACCGGGTCGCCACCGGTAACAGCAGTGGAACTGCCGCCGGCCTGATGGTTACTGACCACAGCGGTGACCTGGTGCTGAAAAACACCACTGCCATTACCAGCCAGGGTGACTGGGACACTTTCTACGACCAAACCTCCAGCACTCGCTTTAACATCTTCCCAGGCGAGTCCCGCATTCGGATCACGGGCGCGGGGTCGGAGGACTTCCAGTTCAACATCGACGCCATTGAGTTCCGCCGAATCGGAGCCGTGGACAATAATCTGGACGGTGATGGGGACGGCATCTCGGATATCAACGACGTTTGCCCCGATACCCCCGACTCGGAAGTCGCCAACGGCGAGGGCTGCTCTGCCTCCCAACGCGACGGGGATGAGGACGGCATCAGCGACCTGATAGACCAATGCCCTTCCACGCCTCAAAACGCCTTTGTGGATGAACAGGGCTGCGAAAGCTCCGGCGGCGACGACGATGACTTTGATGGCGTCGCCAACGAGAGTGACAGCTGCCCCACCGCCTACGGCGTCAATGTTGGCCCCGACGGTTGCAGCGCTACCGGCCGTGACAACGACGGAGACGGCGTCGTCAACGCTGAAGACACCTGTTCCGCTACCCCCGCTGGCGAGTTTGCCAACCGCAATGGCTGCTCTTCTTCGCAGGTAAGCAATGCGGAAACGGTAACCGTCAACGTCAATGCCAATATCGAGCATATCGTCAACGGCGTCTCCGACTTTGGGCGGGATCGCCACATGACTATGCACTCCACCGTGTTCGAGCAGGACTGGAACGGGCACACCGACAAGCTCAATTACGTTCTGAACACCCTGGACGTCTATTTTGGTCGGGACAACGGGTCTGCGACCTGGAAGTTCGGCGAAACACCGGAAGACGAACAGCGGCCCAACCACGCTGACCTCGAGTGGATGGTGACGCGCGGCGAAGAGCTACGGCAACTCTACGAGAATACGCCGCTGTATGATCGCTTCCCGGAAAGCAAAACCGAAATGATTGCCGGGACCAATCCACACCCGACGTATCCCACGCTGTCCTGGTACTCAACGGGCTTTACCAACACCGACTGGCAGCCCAAGGACATTCAGACCTCGGCCGAATGGATGGGGCAGTACCTGGAGCAATACTTCGCTCACAGTGGCAACGGCAATGTCGGTGAACCCATGCCCACTTTTTGGGAAGTGATTAACGAGCCGGACATGAAAATGAAAACCGGCGCGTTTATGGTCACCAACCAGGAGGCGATCTGGGAGTACCACAACCTGGTGGCCAACCAGATTCGCAGCCGCCTCGGCAGCGAAGCACCAATGATTGGCGGCATGACCTGGGGTCAGCATGATTTTTATAAACGTGACGGGATTTCCCGCTACGCTGACGACAACTACGACCAATGGATCACCCACGAAGACCCACAGCAGGAAGCGGAAGCCGAAGCCTTCTATGAGAATGCGATGGCGACCCCAGTGGACGATACGCGAGCCCAGGACTGGTACCAGTGGGACGTGATGTGGAAAGGCTTTATGGAAGCCGCCGGCGACAATATGGACTTCTATGCCGTACACATCTATGACTGGCCCTCCGTGAACATGACCGGCCCGGAAACCCTGCGTCGAGGCGGCCATGTGCAGGCCATGCTGGATATGATGGAGTGGTACGACGTTCACGAAAACGGCGTCAACAACCGCAAACCCATCGTACTGTCCGAGTATGGTGCCGTTCAGGGCGGCTGGGACCAGCGCGCTCACGAAGAGCGGTTCGATGCGGAAAGCCTGAAGTCCTTCAACGCCATGCTGATGCAGTTCCTGGAGCGTCCGGACTACGTGATCAAGTCCATGCCCTTTACGCCCGCCAAACCCCTGTGGGGCTACCTGCCGGGCGGCTGTGGCTACGACGACGCCACACCGTGCACCACTCGCTACCACTACGCTATGCTGATTGAAGACCAACTCAATAGCGGCAACTGGGAGTGGTCGTCCTACATTCATTTCTATGAGCTATGGAAAGACGTTCAAGGCACCCGCGTCGACACCGCCTCCACCGACCCGGACGTACAGGTAGACTCCTACGTCGACGGTTCCAACCTGTTTGTGATCCTCAACAACCTGGAAACCGCCGCCACGACAGTCGACCTGAACGTGTCTGGCCTCGGGGGCAACAGCCTCAGCAACGTTGAGCTCCGTCAGCTGTATTACCCGGGTGACGACAGCGTGTTGCTGGACCGCCGGCATATGAACCAGGCCCCTTCCACGGTAACGCTTGAGGGCAATGGCACCGTGGTGCTGCGCTACAGCACCAACGCCAACATTGCGGTCAACGAGCAGGTGCAGGAGCACAAGTACTTCGGCGACAGCGTCAGCGGTGGCAGTGAACCCCACCGGGTATCCGTCGCGGGCGGCGCCGTGGAGCTGAACGTCGACGGCGTTCAGGTGCCTTCGGGTGCCGCTGAGGCCATGCTTCGACTCACCGTGGCCCTGTACCCGGGAGAAGACGACGTTGAAGGGGGCAACCTGACCCTGGACTCGCTCACCATCAACGGTACAGCCGTAGAAACGCCTATCGACTGGCGCGGCCCCAAAGAGAACAGCGCCGAGCGGTATTTCGCCACGCTGGAAATACCGGTGCCGGTCAGCGTGCTTCAAAGCAATAACCAGATACTGGCGGACTTCCACCATAACGGTGAGCTGACGGTATCAAACCTGACGGTGTGGGACTTCTCCACCCAACCGCAACGCTAACCCACCCCCTTCGCCCCCACGGCCTGCGCTGTGGGGGCGCTTCCCGCCCTCGCTCTTCTCATCCTCCGCCGGTATATTCCTTTTTCATATAAGCCTACGTAAACCACCCACTATTTCCTCTACCATTTTTGTTTATTGTCACCAATCTCCTATTGACAATAATTTGTATTGGTTCACAATTACGGTAAGGGTATAACAAACCTGCCTGTCGAGCAGACCGACTATCCTTTTGAGAGCCCCGCCTTCGGGCGCTCCCATAAAAATAATGAGCAACTACCAGCGAGGTTCAAGATGCCATCTATCGCCAAGCACTTTAAATTGACCGCCCTGTCTGCGGCCATTTTCGCGACCCACGGGTTCCCCGCCTATGCCCAGCAAGCCGACGATGCCGACTCTCAAAACGGAGAGAACGATATCGAGCTGCTAGAAGAGATTGTGGTTACGGGTATCCGTGGAGCCCTTCAGCAGTCCATTGACGACAAGCGCACCGCCCAGAACATCATGGATACCATCAACGCCGAGGACATGGGTAAAAACACCGACCAGAACATCGCCGATGCACTGGGTCGGGTTACTGGGGTATCCGTGGTTCAGCGCAACGGCGAAGGGGCTCAGGTCACTGTTCGCGGCGCCGGTGCCAACCAGAACAACATTTCCATCAACGGGCAGCAGTTGACCTCCACCTCCTTTAGTCAGGCTGTGGACCTCAGCTCTTTCTCGACGGATATTTTGTCCAAGCTGGAGGTGGTCAAAACCCCCAGTGCGGACCACGACGAAGGCTCTCTGGGTGCCTCCATTAACCTGGTCACCACCCGACCGCTGGACCGTGCTGAGGATGTTCGTTCCCTGACTGTTCAAGGTCGCTACAACGACTTCAGCGAAGAGGAGGACTACAAGGTCCAAGCTTCTGTCTCGGAAACGTTTCTCGACGAAACACTCGGTGTTGCATTGACCGTCTACGACGAGACCAACACCTACCGCCGCGACCAGTACCGCGTAGAAGACTTCGAAGCATCAGGCCTGATAGAGGTAGCTCGCGACCAAAACGGCGACATCATCTCCGGTGTAAAAGCAATCCAACCCACCGCCACGTTCTACGAACAGTCAAAAAATACCAATGATCGTCAAGGCGCCAACCTGGGCATTCAGTGGGCGCCGACAGATCGCACCGAGTTGATGTTCAACACCACTTATACCAAACAGGAAGAAACCCAACAAAAAGATGGGTTTGCCGTTCGAGACAATCGTGTTACCAACTTTGTGGAAGGGCGGGACGTTCTTCCCAACGACATTCGTCCGCCCGCACCGTTTACTGATCCTCAGGAAGATTGGTACACGATCAATACCGACACAAACACGTTCATTAAGAAGATGAACCGCTTCTCGGTTGGCGACGTGGTTTCCTCCATAGGCGGTGACGAGCGAGAGAATATCAGCGCTACACTGGACTTTTCCCATGAGTTTACCGACCGGTTCCGCATGGAGAGCAAGATCGGTTACTCCAGCAGCGAATCGGAAAGCCTCCCCAACGCTTATGCAGTCATGCAGAACTTTGTCCAGGTACCATCTCGCTTGCTGTACGACGCTGGTCGTGATATCGAGCCCGCGGGTTTTGACTGCACCTCCGGAAGCTGCAAGCTCGTTACAGGTGACAGTTTTGTAGATCTGGGAGAGCAAATCGACCCCCTCCCCGACACACCGGCGTACGAGGACAACACTGCCTTTACCGGCTACAACCCCGCCGACATTGCCTCTCAGAATCTGTCTTTTCTTTCTGAGAATGCGATTAAAGTAGAAGACGAACTCACCAGCTTCCAGATGGACTTTGACTACGACATTAATACATTGGGACTAACTACCATTGAGTTTGGGGCAAAGGCCAGTCGTCGCGAGAAGTTCGTCGATCAACAGAACTACCAGTTCAACAGCATCACGAAAACAGAAGTCATTCGGGACGAGAACGACAGGGTAATCGTCGTTCCTGGCGGCCCTCTGACGGACGTTCGAGGAGTAGATGTCCAAAAATCCGGGCTCGAGTGGGTCAACTTTATGGACTCACTGGGCTACGAGGTCCCGGGCATTGCAAACTGGGTTCCGTTTGATGGCGTAGACACCATCAATCTTGTTCTGGATGATGAGAATACCGTCCGCACACCGGACAAGACCAAAACCCGAGCTATTGATATTGACACCGCTGCCATCTACTTGAAAACCAATTTCTCCTTCATGGATGACCGCCTGACCGGTGACCTCGGTGTTCGTTATGTCAAGACTGAAGTTCAGGCCGAGGGGTTTGGCGGGGTCGACTTCTGGCAGAATGGCGAAACCCTTCAGCGCGAATTTGATCTGGTCCAACTGCGCGATCTCCGTGACACCAGCCTCCCCGAATGCCGGGCGCCGGAGTTTGACGACCCCGCGAACCGCAAAGGCTACGAGCAGAAGTACCAGCGTGTGGACGGACAAGGTTGGGATGTTTCCGCAGGTCCGGATCCCTCTGGCTGGACCCCTATCGCCGACCAGGGCCCCTGTCACGATCCTGCCTATGCTGCTTGGGCCGCCTACCAGCAGGATCAGAGCCTGCCCGACCCGGGCGCAGAAATCAACTGGTACACTATGTGGCGCTATGCCGACGTATCCACCGTTCGCAATGGTGCATGGGAGGCAGGACTGGCTGAACCACCGCTGGACTATGATTCCTCAGTTTCCACTGACAACGCCGATACCAATGCTTACAGCTGGATCGACCCTGTCAACAAAGAGCTGAAGTCGTTCGCGGCCACCGGCAGCAACGAATATGAAAACGTGTTGCCCAGCCTGAACATAAACTACGCGTTTACCGATGATCTGGTTGGTCGCTTCGCTGTGTCTAAGACCATGACACGTCCTGAAATCGATAAACTCCAATCCGGTTTCAGCATCACCGAAGGCGGCTACTGGGGTACAGGCGATCCGAACGTCGGCCGCTTCCAGCAGTTCAACACCCAGCTCGAGCCGCTGGAATCCAAAAACCTTGACCTTTCGTTGGAGTGGTACTTTGACGACTCAGCCATGCTAAGCGCGGCAGTGTTCCACAAAGACATGAGCAACTTCACAGATACTGAGAGCGCTCAAGTGTACTTGAGCGACCTTCGCTCACTTGAAGGCACGGTTGATCCGAATGACCTGATCATGCTGCCAGCCAATGACGGCACCGATGACAACGGGCTCACCGGTTGTATGCCGCTGCGAGCGACCGCTGACTATGGTTGGTTCCCCTCAGATCCGAACCGTTTCAGTGATGATCTGCGCGACCTTTGTGGGATTTATAGCTTGGAGAAAGTGATCAACGGTAAAGGCGCCTCCATTACGGGTCTGGAACTGGGTTATCAACAAACCTACCACTTCCTCCCGGGCTACTTCCTGAGCGGGTTGGGTATGTCTGCCAACTATACCTACCAGGACAGTGAGTACGACGCAGACCAGTCCAGCGTTGACCCCAGTAAGATGCTCCCGACCCTGCCAGTGGCGGACACTCCTGAGCATACCTACAACCTGACTGGTTTCTGGGAGCAGGACGGACACCAGGTACGTTTGAGCTACCGCGGCTCCAGCGACTCGCTGGTAGGTAGCGACTGGAATACCGGTCTGTCTGGCCGGACCTGGAATCAGGGCACGTTGTGGAATGAAGGCCGCGACTCGCTCGACCTGTCGGCGAGTTACGAGCTGAATGACAATGTCAGCTTTACCTTCCAGGCCATCAACCTGACCGATGCCGCCTTCCGCCAGTATTTCACCAGCCGTGAAATTGCTGTGGACCGTGTATACAACGAGGAGACTGGTGCCATCGATTTCGTGGCGCTGGAAGAAGGCAATGCGATGGACGGAGAAACACCCAAGTCGCGCACCTACTCCGAGTTTAAAACGGGCATCACCTACCGCTTGGGCGTACGTGTGAGCTTCTAACCAATAAACAGAGCCGGTGTGGGCCCGAGAGGCCTACACCCTTCTCGATACAATAAGTGGTGAAATTTATGAAAATGTTTCAAAAACGACATGCACTGTTAACAGCCATTATCGCAGCGTCACTGACCGGTTGCGGTAGCGATGACGGTGACGAATCCGGAAAGCCAATCGGCGCCGCCGCCCCCACTCACAGCGGCGACATCACCGTAAATTTACATGAATCTGACGACGCACAGGTCATCGACCTCCTTCAGGACGCCGTAGATCCTGATGCGGACATTCTCCGCGTTAAGAATCTGACCGCCAGTAAAGATGATGAAACTGGCTTTGACGCTTCTCAGGAAGTACGTATCAGCGTTGATCCCTCAGCGATCGCCCCGATGATCGGTACCGGCGACACCTACGAGATGGTCTACACGTACGATATTTCAGATGGCCAAAACAGTACTCAACGGACCGCTACCATTCGTATCGAAGGGGAAGACTTTGCGCCTGAGTTCGGTCAGCTAAAGGCGTCCTATGACGCATCTGACGATGCGGTTACAATCGACCTTCTGCAAGGTGCCACGGATGCCGACGGCGACGAGCTGTCCATAAGCGGTTTCACCGCGTCATCGGAAAACCCGGTGGACGACTACTCCGTATCTGGCTCAGAACTCACCATCGATATTCCGGCATTTACCAGCGATATTGGCGTTGGGGAGTTCCTTACTCTGAGATTCACCTACAATGTGGAGGACGGGAACCACTCCGTCGAGCGTACAGCGGCGATAACCATCAGTGCTGTCGTTGATGAGCCAGAAGCTCCCTTAGTGAATGGCACCTATTCAGGATCATTCACTACCAATGACTCCATTGTCTATGTAGAGCTCAATGACCCAGAATACATCGTCGATCGCAACGGTGATCCGCTGACTATCGAGTGGGACACCATTACCCCCACAAATGGCGGGCCTGAGCTTTCATTTGACAAATCCAGCGGTACTCAACTGGTCATTGATCCGGTGGACTTTGCCACCCACATCGATACCGTCGGAGCGACCGAGACCTACGAATACAGCTTTGATGTAAATGACGGTGAAGGCGGTTTCGAGATCAGCAGTACTTTCTCTGTGGAGGTCACTCGTGAAGCCCCGGAGAACCTTATCGCTAACGGCAGTTTCGAAAGCGGAGACCTCTCTAGCTGGTCTGCCGACGACACCTCCGTTTTGTCCGTAGAAACCGCAGGTGACGCCTGGGACGGAAGCTTCCAGCTCGTATCTACCGGCGAGCCGAAACTGAGCAATAGCTTCGATGTAGAACCCAACGCTGGTTATCTGGTCCGCCAAGTAGAACGCATTGGCGGTTGGGGCGCTTACTCCGTAAACATCGTTGGCGCAAACGAGACCGAAGACTTTTCCCGCCGCTTCGGGATTCACCCATCGGACAGTGAAGCGTGGACGAAACATGCCTTCCATGTGGCGTCGTTGATGGCAGGTCCCGAATCATCCAGCAGCCGTGAAGTTCAGTACACAATGGCAAATATGAATCTGGATGACGTAGTCGCAATGCGCTACTCCACTGACGCCGGCAACAACCACGTAGCGCAGTCTGGAGAATACAACGTGGGGTTCGAAGGCGGCACAATGGGTGATTGGGTAGTCGGCGACTCTGAAAACGCCAGCATTACCGAAAACCCCGACGAAGTCATCAGTGGGGCCTACAGTCTCTACATTACGAATTGGAATAATGCACAGCTGACTCTGCCGGCGGGTACCGTCGAAAATGGTAAGAAGTACCTACTCAGTATGGACGTACGGGTACTCACGCCAGGCGGCACGGGAAACAGTCCCATGAGTTTAGCAATCTTTGACGCCACCGACGGGGTCACCTCCCCAGTAGGCACCGACTTGACCACAGAGGTTCAACCCCGCTCCAGAAACTTCTTCTTCCAAACAGAAGGAGAGCTGGCCAAGTTCGAGCACTACATTGATGTAGACGCTTTCACTGACGTCAATGACTGGGCATCCCGGAGCGTCATGATCACTTTCAACCCCAACCTGTGGAATCCAAACGGGGAGTTTGTGATCGATAACGTGAAGTTGGTAGAGGTACCCTAGCTCCTTGATCTCCTCCTTGTATGGGCACGCTTTGCGTGCCCTTTTTTTTACCCACTTCTCAACGTTTTATACTAGGCATCCCGTCGCGCCAAGAGTATCTGGCACACGTCCGACCCATTATTGCGCCAAGCGTGAGGGGTATTGGGCTCAAAGGTAATAAAATCCCCTTCGCGATAGTCCATACCGTCCACGATCACCTCATTGCGATCCCCAGCAAACAGCGTTCCCGTTCCCCGAACCACCATTCCTACCCAGGCGTCCTCTGAGGAGTGAATGGGAAACTCGTCCGCGCCGGGTTCGGCTTCCAGAAATACCAGCCCAAGGCCGGCGTCACTGGTGGTCAGCAGTTTCCAGCCTTTGTGTTCGAGTGGCTGGGCCTTCTCAGTGTTTGCTCGAACCAAAACACCCGCGCCATTTCGAGCCAACATGGAAATATGCGATCTCATAGCGTAGTTTCTCCGGTCAGTAGTCATTCGATTTTTTGATTCAAAAAAACCGGGCCTGGTAAGCCCGGTGCACACCTCAAGGCATTTGCTTATTCCACCTGCCAACGGTCCGGCCAGTACCGATAGACGTTGTGTCCGAACTGGTCCAGGCGTTCTTGTGCTTCCGCCAGATAGGCCAGGCTCTGCGCCTTCGCCGCCTTCTGGTCTCCCACCAACAGCACGTAGTCGTTGTCTGCCACCACCTCTCCCGAGGCGTTTTTAAGCACCAACGATACCGTGAACTGCCCTTGCGCATTGCTGGGAAGCGACCACTTTATGTCCGCATAATGGGAAGAGCTATCTTCGGCAACGTCGATGACCTTGTGGCCGGCCACACCGGTTTCCCTGTCCTGGTAGCGAAGCGTCCACTCCAGCGTCAGCGCTTCATGTTCGTACTGGTAGTCATTCACCACCCAGATTTGGGCGTTAAAGGCTTCACCGGCCTGCCAGCGCCGGCGGTCAAACTGCAGGCTGGGCAACAACGGCTGATAGGTGCGTTTGAGATAGTCAAACGACCGCTTTTTCTCACCATAGTAATCGATGACGCCCCATTTGATGTCCGGCCAGTGCGTCATAAAGTGGCAAATGGCCACACCGCTCATCTTGGGCTTGCGGCGACGATAGGTTTCCAGCGCGAACTGGATCACGGTCCCCTGGGCGATCTGTGTGGCTTCCACAAACTCTTCCAGCGAGCCGGTTCGATAATCGTCAAAGACTTCGAAGTTGAGGTTTTTCAGAACATCTATATCCGCCCAGTGATAGGCCCAGCTCACTCCCATTGGCCACAGTTCGTCTTCAGGAATAAACTTTTTCAAGCTCTCCACAGAGGGCGCTGAGGCGGCGGTCAGCTCTGGCACGATCGCGCAGTCCAACTCCGGGTAATACTCTTCCATAAACTCCGCACCACCCTGATAGTAGTGCTCGTTGGCGTGAATGGACTCTTTGGGCTTAAAGCCCATATTGACCGCCGACTCCGAACTGAGCGGCGATGCCAAGCCATAGGGAACATTGGTGCAGCTTTTTACCTCGTCCCCGATCACATCCATCAGATAGCGGTTGCCGCTCTCTTCGTGGGCGCCTGAGAAGAATACCTCTTCACCGCCCATCCAGAAAATTTGGGAGGGGTGATTGCGACGCTCTCGAACAATGGCCCGGCACTCGTGCAGTACATCCTTCACAAAGGCGTCTTCTTTCGAGTAAGCCTGGGTCGCCAGAGTAAAGTTGGTCCAGACGGTAATACCCAACTCATCACACAACCGGTAGAAATCCGGAATCTCCGGCGGGTGCCATCCGAAAATCCGCAAGTTGTTGATGTTGGCCTCCTTGACCATGGCCACCCGATCCTCGTACTTCTTCAGGTTATTGCGCCCATAGAGCAGCGAGGGCTGGCCACCCCAGCACGCCGAGCGAAGGAAGTGCCGTTTGCCGTTGACCACAAACGTCCAGGGGTACTCGGTTTCCTCCGGGGTGAAACCCGGATTCATCTCCATGCGAATTTCCCGCAGCCCGATCACTTCTTGCTGCTGGTCACTACCACCGCCCTCTTTCTCGACACTGACGTCCAGGTTGTAGAGGTTCTGGTCTCCCATATCCCAGGGCCACCACAGTTTTGGATCTGTCGCGGTCAGACGTTGTTCAAGGGTGTTTAAACCGGGCTCCAACCGAACGCTTTTCGTTTCACCGACGGGAGTCGCCTCACAGTTACGCCCGGACAGCGCGAATTCCAGATCCGCGGTCACCGGCTTGTCTCCGTGGTTCCACACATCCACCAGAACATCCACCGCCGCCTCGCCGGGTTGCGGCAGGCTGACATCAGCGCGAACGTTGTTGATGCGCACGGCGTCAGTCGCTTCGATACGGATTGGTCGCCAGATGCCAAAGGGCACCAGGCCGGTAAAGTAGTCCCCGGAGAAGTTGACTTTCTTGCCACCACACAGGCGATAATTCTTGGGCGGCGGGTCCAGCTTGATCATCAGCATGTTCGAGCCGTCACGCCAGTCATCAAAATTGATGAACTCGGTGATGTCGAACTCAAACCCGGAGAACATGCCCTCGTGGCGCCCCAGGTGGTGACCGTTCAGCCAGACATCACAGCTGTAATCCACACCCTCAAAAAGCAGCCGAATGACTTTCCCCTTCATGGATTCCGGCACCGCGAATCGGTGGCTGTACCACCACTCGTATTCCTGAGCCCATTTGGCTTTGTGCATATTGCGGCCAAAGTACGGGTCTTCCAGCTCGCCGGTGCGGTACAGATCGGTGTAGACGTCGCCGGGCACGGTGGCGAAATTCCAGCTGAACGTGGTCCCCTGGTATTCGGCGGGCAACAGATGCAGCTCCTCCCGGATACCCTGCCCCGGGCGCATTTTTTCCATTTGCCAGCGGTGGCCGCTGAGGTCCAAATTGATTCTAGACATTAATACAACCCCTTACTGAACGTATTATTCGTAATTAAAATAGACGGCACGTTTTTGCAGATAGTTTTCAATGCCGTAAACGCCGTCCTCGCCGCCAACGCCGCTGCGCTTGTGGCCGGAGTGATAACCCTGGATATACCCGGAAATCGGCTGATTCACGAAGACCGTACCCACTTGCATATGATGGACGGCATGCATGATTTTCTTGATGTCTTTGGTGAAGATATAGGACGACAGACCATCCTCCCGGTCATTGGTAATGGCCAGCGCTTCCTCGTAATCCTTGACCCGGATAATGGGCAGCACAGGCCCGAAAATCTCGTCCGTTGCCACCGGCATATCAGCCGTCACCTGAGTCAGTACCGTGGGTTCATACCAGTGGCCTTTTTCAAATTCGGAGCCCTCAGGACGCTTTGCACCGGTGGCGACCTGCGCGCCTTTTTTGATGCTTTCCTGAACCAGGCCGTTCACCCGTTCGATGCTCGCACCGGTCACGCTTGGCCCCATATCCACCTCCGAGTCCGGCTGGCCGTAGCGAATCTTTTTGACGCGCTCCAGCACCATGGCTTCGAACTTGTCGGCGATGGACTCCTGCACCAGAACCAGCTCGTTACAGATACACACCTGGCCACAGTTGGCAAAGCGAGAGATCACCGCGGCATCGGCTGCTTTCTCCAGGTCGGCGTCTTCAAGTACCACAAACGACGCCTTGCCTCCCAGCTCTAGCACCAGGCCAGAGACATTTTCGGACGAGGCCTTGTAAATCGCCTGCCCTGCACGCGTACTGCCAGTCAAGGAAACCAGACGAGTCATCGGGCTGGAGACCAGGTGGGAGCTAAGGGTAATGCCCGTACCGCTCACCAGGTTCAGTACACCCGGCGGCAAACCTGCCTCGTGCGCCACCTGGCAGAACAGAGAGGCGGTTACCGGCGTCGCCTCGTGGGGCTTGAGCACCATGGTGTTGCCCGTTACCAGCGCTGGTCCGACTTTCCGCCCGATCAACGCCAACGGGAAGTTGTAGGCGCACAGACCCAACGTTACCCCATAAGGCACTTTTTGAATCCAGATCTGTTCGTTGGGGTTGTCCGAAGGGTAAATGTTGCCTTCAATGCGCCGGGCGGCTTCCGCCGAGTACGTCAGGTAATTCAGCGTATCGTCGAACTCCCCCTGCGCTTCCGGTGTGGTTTTGCCCTGCTCCAGCACCAACAGGCGAACAAACTCTTCCCGTCGTGCCTTCAAGCCTTCCACGATTGCCAGCAAATGCCGGCCGCGCTCAATCGCGGGAAGCGCCTGCCAGTCCAACTGAGCCTTTTGCGCACTTTTCAGAGCGCGGTCGGCGTCTTCCACCGTGCAGTCGGGGATGGTTGCCCAAACCTCTTCGGTCGCCGGGTTTTCTACGGTGAAGGTGGCGCCATTGGAGGCGTCCACCCACTGGCCATCGATATAACACGGGTAGTGTTGCAGGGACGTAGTCATGATTCTGCTCCTCGTTCACGCCGCTTGTTATTGGAATACAATTATTGAAGTATGTTTTTTCAAACAATGTCTTTCAGATAGCCCCTAAATCCCGAGGGCTTAGCGACCGGTGAATTGGGGTGGCCGCTTTTCCAGGAAGGCCTGAAAACCCTCCTTGGCGTCCCGGGTGTCATATAAGCCGTCCGCCAGTGCCTGCTCCCTTGCCAGCCCCTCGGCCAACGGCAGTTCACCGCCGTCCCGAACGGCCCGCTTGCTCGCCGCCAACGCCAGCGCTGGGCCGGCCGCTACCTGCTTGGCATACGCCATCGTTTCCGACTCAAGCGCGTCGGCTTCGCACAGGCGGTTGATCAGTCCCCAGCGGGCCGCCTCTTCCACCCCAAACGGATCGCCCGATGCCAACAGTTCCAGCGCGCGGGGCATTCCCACCAGACGGGTCAGGCGCTGAGTGCCGCCATTACCGGGAATCAGCCCAAGCTTGATTTCCGTCAGCCCCAAACGGTACGAACCACGCGCGGCAAACCGAACATCACACGCCATCGCGAGCTCCAGACCACCGCCAAGGGCGTGGCCGCCGATTTGAGCGATAAAGAGCACGCCACTGCGCTCCATGGCGCCCAGCGTTCGACGCGCTTGTTCGACCATGGCCTGATTGTCCGCCACGGAATTACTCTGGAACTCCTTGATGTCCGCACCCGCACAGAAAAACCGATCACTGGCGCTACGCAATACGGCCACCAGAACATCGGAGCGCTGGTCCACGTCCGCCACCGCTTCATAAAGGGCCTGCTGGACCGAGAGGTTATAGGCGTTCGCGGGAGGACGGTTCAGCGTAATTTGCGCAACACCCTGTGCCAGGCTGACGCTAACGACAGAGTCAGCCGTTGTTGATGTGCCACTTTTTGTGGCCGCGTCACTGGTATCAGTTGTGGGAACCATGGGGAACCTCGTTGGCAAACTCATATTTTATGGCGTCACTGTGCTCTCCCAACAGTGGCGCGGCGCAATGGGCTGTGAGCCGCTCATTGTTAAAGCGGATGGGGCAACGGGTGGTTTGATACTCAAAGCCGCGGCTATTGGTCACGCTTTGCAGCATGGATAACGCCTTAAAGCCGTCATGCTCAACCAACTCGCGCCAGTTCAACACCGGTGCGCACCAAATGTCCGCTGGCTCCAATATGCCCAGCCAGTGTTCGGTAGTTTGAGTGTTCAGGTGCTTGGCCAATACTTTTTTGATGGGGTCCCGCAGCTCAAACCAACGGCTCGGATCGTCGTACGCTTTTAGCGGCTCGCACGCCAACAGTTCCGCCAATGCGGTAATGGAGCCCATGGCCAGTGCCAAATAACCGTTTTGCGTTTGGTAGAGTCCATAGGGGGCCGCGACCAGTGAGTGGGCGGGGTTCTGTTCGCCACGACTGACCGGTTCACCATCCTGATAAAACAACGTCAGCGGCTCGAACTGAAAGTCCAATATCGCTTCGAGCATACTGACCTCAACACGCGTCCCTTCTCCACTGACCAGCGCTGCCAGAACGCCTTGCACCAATTGCGAGCCAGCCAGGTAATCGGCAACGGCCAGGCCCATGGGCACCGGGCCGTCACTCTCCGCACCGCTGAGCTGAGTCAACCCGGACAACGCCTGAACCAGAAGGTCCTGACCGGGCTTGTGACGCCAGGGTCCGTCTGCCCCGTAACCGGAAATCTCGCCGTACACCAGCGTCGGGTTGACGCTCTTCAGGGTGTCATAGTCGAGGCCGAGACGGTTCATGACACCGGGGCGAAAATTGTGAACGACAACATCCGAGGCCGCCACGAGGCGAGAGATCAGCGCATGGTCCTCCGCGTTTTTAAGGTTAACCTTGAGGCTCTCCTTATCCCGGTTAATGGCTTGAAAAAACGCCGACTCACCATCGAGGTTCAGCTGAGGTGCGTAAATTTTCCGTGTGAGATCTCCCTGCTCGTAGTGCTCCACTTTTATGACCCGAGCGCCCAAGTCACTCAGCCGCAGGGTGGCGACCGGGCCGGCCAGAAACTGGGTAAAGTCGAGGACGCGTATCCCCTCAAGTGGTCTGGTCACAGCGAGAACTCCTTCGTAATCCGTTCGGTCGAATCACCCAAGACCGGTGCCGCTCGGGAAGAAAACAACTTTTCTCCGTTGATTCGGATGGGACAGCGAGTCGTCCGCAGACTGACCGCGTCTCCCCTGGAGACCGTCTGCTCCATTTCCAAAACCTGGTAGGCCTCTTCTTCGGTCAAACGCTGATGGTCGAGCACGTCCGAGCACCAGTAGCCCTCCGGCTCCAACACCGAGAGCCAGTGGTGTGTGGTCTGCGTGCGCAAATGTTCGGAGAGGCGGGCCTTGATGTCATCGCGGTGGTCAAACTGCGCCTGGGGCGTATCGAACATCTCCAGGCCGGTGCAACCGAGGGCACAGCACAGTGTCTCCAGGGAGCCCATAGAGAGCGCAATATGACCATCGGCGGTTGGATAAATGCCGTAGGGCGCACCGAGGTAGACGTGCGCTCCGGCCACTGCGCTTCGCTGGGGCATTTGTTGCCCCTGATTCAGAAATACCGTCAGCCCTTCGAACTGCAGATCCAGAATGGATTCCAGCAAACTGACGCTGACCTTGCTGCCCTGCCCGCTTCGCCTACGTTGCACCAGCGCGGCCAGAATGCCCTGCGCCAAGTGGGTGCCGCACAGCATGTCCGCCACCGCAATACCAAAGGGCGTAGGCGGTTTATCCGCCGTGTTGCTCAACCAGGTCAGCCCGGACACCGATTGCGCCAGCAGGTCCTGACCCGGCCGGTCGCGCCAGGGGCCTGACTCGCCATAACCGCTGACCTCACCGTACACAATGCTCGGGTTCAACTCGTAGACGCTGTCATAGTCCAGCCCCAGGCGATCCATAATGCCCGGGCGAAAGTTATGGGTCATTACATCTGCCTGTGCCACCAGGCGGCGCACCCGCTCCAGGTCGTCCGGGTCTTTCAGGTTGGCCGTAAAGCTTTCCTTGTTACGATTGATGGTGTGAAACAGGACGGAATCTCCGTCCGCCCACAGGTTTTTAGTCGCCAACTTCCGACAGGCATCGCCAGCGCCCGGGCGCTCGATTTTGATCACCCGCGCGCCGAGGTCTGCCATTCTCAAACCGGCGTAGGGCCCCGCCAAATACTGACTGAATTCGAGAACCGTCAGGCCCTCAAGCGGCAGTTTCATACGTTCAGCCTTTCGAGGTTTGGTACAGTTTATTCAGGTGCGCCAGCAGCGCCTTTTCGTCGCCCCCGTCCATCAGGTATTCGCGAATCGGGGCACCGGCGTTGTCCTGAAAATTCATATGGCCGTGGTAGCGGGGCCGCAAAAACGCGCGATCCAGTGCAGGCAGCGTATCGACAAAGTAATTGTCGGACACCTGATTGGCGGTTTCATCCAACCACGCCTGGCGATAACCCGGCTGACCACCAAACTCAATATAGAAGCCTTTCTGCATGTCCGCATTAGCGACAAACCGGGCGTATTCCGCCGCTATCTCTTTATGGTTGGAGCTGGCAGAAATGGCCAGGCCTGTGCCCCCCAACGTGGTCCGACAGCGCTCGCCGTTTTCCAGCGCCACTACGTCCGCAAACTTCAGGCACCGACGTGCGTAATTAGGTTTGGCATAGTTTGCATACCCATAGGCGAAGGGGCAGTAGGCGAAATCGTCAGTCCGCGTCATCGCCTCATAGACTTTGATGGGGTTCCAGTCAAAGCATTGGCGGTCCAGGTGTACGGACAGGTCGCGCAACCGCTGCAGGGCTTCAGTGCCAACGGCTTCGCTGACCACTTCCCCGTCGCTGACACAGGGGTCTTCCCCCAGGGTGCAACACAGCATGTAGAAGTTCATCAACGTATCCTGCGGAATCGAGGGCACGGCCACTTTGCCCTGCTTGGCCAAGGCCATCAGGTCATCCCAGGTCTGGGGCATGCCCACGCCCGCCTCCTCCAGCAAGTCCATACGTGCGGCGGCCACCGGGGTGGCGGCATCAATGGCCAGAGCCCACTGTTGATCGGCATACCGGTAGCTTTCGTGGGAATGGCCAACCGTGTTCGCCGCCTGGTCTGCGAGAAAGTCCTCACCCACCCAATCTTCCAAGGGCACAATCACCCCGGTTTGAGCGGCAAAGCCGGCCCAGGGGTGGTCGATCACCAGTAAGTCATATTCTTTCGCCAGCTCATCAATGGGCTGGTCCGCAAAAGCCTGCAGGGAGCGTTTACTCCAGGTGATGCGCACCCCCGGGTTCAACTCTTCAAAGCGTTGGGCCGTCGCTGTCATGGGCACGTAGCCCCGGGTGTGCCCCCAAGTGATGCCTTTTAATTCAGTAACCGATTGACTCATCTCAACTCCGCTCAATTCATTCATATCTAAATGATGAATTCTATGGTAAATTGTCGACAGTTTTCTTTCAACCAATTTTTTTGGGCACTGCACAAATGACGTACACGCTCCCTGGAGTCCCGCTCCGGAGGTTGCGATACTGCTGGTGTATAACCGATGGAGCTACGAAGCGACGATGAACCGAACCGCCAAATACTCTGCTCCGGCCCTGGACAAGGGGCTGGATATCCTTGAGCACCTGTCCGACAACGTAGCCCCCCTGTCACAAGCGGAGATCGCTACCGGCTTGGGGCGCAGCCCCAATGAAATCTACCGGGTTCTGGTGGGGCTGGAGGCACGCGGCTATATCCTGCGGGACGAGTCCTCGGGCAAGTATCGCTTATCACTGAAGTTGTACACGCTCTCGCACACCCACTCCCCCATTGAGCAACTGACGCAGGCGGCGCAGCTTCCCATGATGGAGTTGGCCGAAACCGTGGGGCAGTCCTGCCACCTGAGCGTGCCTTATGAGGGAAAATTGATGGTGGTCAGCCAGGTAAAAAGCCCCGAGCCAGTGTCGCTCTCTATCTCCGAGGGCACCCTGTTCCCCCTCTTCTCGACGACCTCCGGGCGCGTACTGCTGGCGCACTACAGCGAGGAGCAGCTCGAAAAGCTGCTGATCGACGCCGGGCAGGAACCTCACCTCAGCGCCGAACAAAAACAGCAGCTCCTCGCCGAACTGGAGACCATCCGGCGGGACCGTTATCACTTCGCGCCCAGCGACATCACCATGGGCGTTACGGACTGTGCGGCCTTTGTGGGCATGGCGGGTTCGGGGCTGACGGCAGCGGTCGCCGCCTCGTCGCTCACCTCCACCCTCGGTCGCCACCACGACCGGGAATCCATTGTGGCGGCGGTGCTCGCCACAGCGGACAAGATCAACCAGCGGCTGGGCACCCACCGAGCCGGTTAACAGCCCCGCACCCTTATTGTACACTGACGACTGTCAACAATAAGGGTGTGCTATGTACTGCCGTCTGTTTTCTTCACTTTCAGCTTCCCTGGTTTTGCTCATGTCTATCTCGCTTATGACGGGTTGCTCTCAGGCGCCTGCACGTCCGACCTTTGCGCAGGATTTAGCGCTTCTCTCTCGCCACCAGTCCCCGGTCGTATTGGAGGATGGCCCTCGAAAAGTGATGGTTCTCGCCGAGCTACAGGGGCGGGTGATGGTGAGCACGGCCCGAGGGGACCAAGGGGAAAGCCACGGCTGGATCAACCGGGACTATTTGGCACAAGCCGAACGGGTGTCCAGTGCGGCGGTCGGCGGCGCAGACCGACTGAGCTTCGGGCCGGAAACGGGGCCCTATTCCCTGTTTTTTGAGCCGGGCGTTGAACAAACGGGGGATAACGTGCGTTTTCAACCCGCCATCTCCACGCAGCCCTATCAACTCCTCCACCGCACCGCCACGGAAGCGGTGTTCAGCCAACAGATACAGCTGGAGAACTATCAGGGGCAGGTGCTTGATCTGGACGTTAAGCGCAGTATCCACCTTCTCGATGCCTACCATATCGAAAACGCTTTGAAGGTCGAGCTTCCCCAGGGGCTGGACTACGTCGGCTTCAAAGCGCAAACGGAAATCACCAATACCGGGAGCGCCATGAGGGACGAGAACGGCCTGATCTCCCTGTGGCACCTGGGAGCCTTTGAGACCAGCCCGCACAACACCGTCGTCATTCCGACCCGAGGGCAACCGACAGGAGTCACACCCTATTTCAATGACACCCGCGCGTCTCACACGAAAGTAGTGGGCGGTACTGTGTACTACCGGGCCGACGCCCAGTACATGAATAAAATCGGCCTCCCACCCGAACATACCCTGCCCTTGATGGGCGCTTGGGACCCGGCCCTGGAGCGGCTCACGCTCGTGGTCTTTTCCTTTGACCCGGCCGCCAAACGCTACGTCAACTCCACCTGGCTGCCGGGCGCGCTGTCTTCAGAGCAAGCGCCTTATAAAGGGGATGTGATCAACGTTTTTAATGACGGCTTAATGGAGGACGGTAAACGTTTCGGCCCATTTTACGAGCTTGAATCCTCCTCCCCCGCCCTACGGCTCACACAGGGCGAAAGCGCCCACCACCAGCAGACTACCCTGCATTTTCAGGGTGATCGGCAAGCATTGAACAGGCTCGCACAAGCAACGCTGGGCGTAAGCCTGGACACCATAGAGCGCCAGTTTGCGCAGGCCGCCGATACAACCGACTAACTGACGGAGAAATAGCAATGGCCACTATTCTGATTACCGGTGCCAACCGGGGCCTCGGCCTGGGTCTGGTGCAACAATACCTCGCCCAGGGGCATCACGTACTGGCGACCCACCGCCCCGGCAGTAGCACCGAGGGCTGGAAAGGACCGGCGAAAAACGCCAGCGGGCAACTGACACCGGTCGCGCTGGACTTACAGGACGACCTATCGATTGAACAGTGCGCTCAGGGCCTTAAAGCGGTGGGCCCTATCGACATCATGATCAACAACGCCGGCACCACCAACCACCAGCCTCTGGGAAGCTGGACACGAGCCGCCTTTATCGACAGCTACCAGAGCAACGCGGTCGGGCCGGCACTGCTGATACAAGCCCTGCGGGACAACCTCGCCCAAGGAGCCCGCGTTATCCAGCTCAGCTCCGGCCTGGCGTCAATTGCGGAAAATATCGGGGCTGACGGCCCGTTTGAGGAATACGCCATGAGCAAAGTGGCGCTGAATCTGCTGACCCACAGGCTTGCGCACAAACTGGCGGAGCGCGGCATTATTACCGCGGCAATCAGTCCCGGCTGGGTCAAGACCGATATGGGAGGCAACGATGCCCCCACCTCTGTGGAACAGGCGGCGCAAGCGATCGCACAAACCATCGAACAACTGCAGCTCGAGCAATCCGGTGGCTTTTTTGACTCGGAGGGAGCGCCCATACGCTGGTAAGTCGTTCGGGCAAGCCCTTATCGCCCTCGACTGTCGCCCAAAAACCCATAAAAAGCGGCGAAAAACGCCAAAAAACGGGCTAAAATGCCAATCAAGGACCGAAAAATGTTAACTGTGAACAATTAGGCAGATTCCCCTCAACACCCTCCTTACCATGGCTCCCGAGGTGCATCGCGGCGAATGCGGTCACCTCACAGCAGCACTCCATTCACCTCACATTCTCGCAACGGTGACGCAAGGGGTAAGCGTGCGGCACCACACGCTAAGGAGCTTACAATGAAGTTGATTCACAGTGTGCGAACACCCATTGAGCTTGCGCTCAAAGGCCTGGTCACGGCGGCATTGCTCGTTGGCCTTCACAGCCCCGCTCTGGCACAGGACCAGTGCGACCTCACCTCCGAATGCCAATCCCTGTTTGGCAGTCAGGCGACCGACTGTGCCAACAGCTGGTCCTCATCAAGCGTTTGCATGTGCGGCGGCCAACGCTGCGACGAGCTGGACGATGGCGGCGACACCGATCCGGGGTCTGACAACCGGTACTCGGTGCCCGGTTATGTGCAGGCGGAGGACTACGCTCGTTTTTCCGATACCACCGCTCAAAACCTCGGCGGCGAATACCGCCAGGACGCCGTGGACATCCAAACCACCACTGACAACGGCGGCGAATACAACGTCGGCTGGATCGAAACCAACGAGTGGTTGGAATACGACCTGTCCGTACAAACGGCCGGCGCTTATGAGGCCAAGATTCGGGTCGCTTCCAACCCCGGAGGTGGCCTGTTCACCCTGGAGATCGACGGCAGCCAGCGTGCCGGCGGCATCCAGGTCAGCGCCACCGGGGGCTGGCAAAGCTGGCAGACGCTAACAGTTGACTTAGGGCAACTCTCCGCCGGCAATCACACCTTGAGGGTTCAGGTGCAATCCGGAGGCTTCAACCTCAACTGGTTTGAGCTCGCCCAAGCCGGTGGCGACAATGGCGGTGGAAGCGAAATGATTGGCCATTTCGACGCCAGCCAAGACTTGCTGTTGGCCAATTATGACCTGCGCCCGGACCCGGACGACCTCCATACCGTCGCGGCTTTTGCCACCATGTTGCACGACAGCCGTTTCCAGAACGTGAACTACCACGCCGTTGCCGGGGCCTACGGCACGCAAGGGGGTACCTACATTGAGGCGGAGCACTTGTTTAACCTGGCGTTCGGGAACAACCGCTGGTCCGATGCCCACAACAACCGCAGCGGCGCGCTAAACGAGGTCTACGGTATCGCCTCATCGGTGCTGAGTAGCGGGGGCGACATCTGGATTCAGGAGGCCGGCCAGTCCGACTTCAGCGCCGACCTGGTGCGTCGCATTCAGCAAGATATGCCGGGCATCAATACCCAGCAGCGTATCCATCTGGTTCAGCACAGCAACTGGAATCAGGACCAGACCACCAACGCTGACCTCACCTACGTTCAAAACCAGACGGATTACCGCAAAATTGACGACGGAAACTCTGTCGGCAACGGCTCCCCCGGTTTTAACAGCAAAGACACCAGCCAATGGAGTCGCGTGCTGAACGATTCGCAGGTCGGTGACATCTGGGCCGAAGCCAAACGAGTTGCGGATTACAGCATTGAACACCACCCCGGCTGGAAAAACCCCACCATTCGTGACGGCGGCATGGACTTCTCAGATACCGTGGAAGATACCTGGATCTTCGGGTTTAACCACCTGCACAACCACCAGTCATTTTTTGACGAATTTCTCTAGCCCACCATTTGCAGCGGGTGAATAACACCCGCAATGGCCCCGCTCGCTTCCGGGCGGGGCTTCCCCTCCAGAGAGCCTCTCCCCCTAGCTCGCGCCCCTTTGAGCCCCGGCGCCCGACAGCTCTAAACAGCCGCGCTCGCTGCTGCCTCTACGCTCACCCCTTGCAATTCACCCAAAACACAGACATTATTATGTTTATTGTCTACAATGATTGCACATAATTTATGACTGATAACACGCAAGAATCTTTGTTTTCCCGCCTCTTCAGTGAGCCCGGAACCGTCTATACCCGCCTGCTGGAGGACATCGCCCGGGGGGTGTTCGTGAGTGGTGACCGCCTGGTGACCACTGCTCTCGCGCAACGCTATGCCACCAGCATCAACCCGGTGCGGGAAGCCCTCAAACAACTGCAGGGCGAAGGTCTGGTGAGTTTTCAGCGCAACAGTGGCGCGCGGGTCATGCACTTCGAGTACACCACCATGCGCGACGTCTATGAACTGTTGCAGCTACTGGAACCCTATTTACTGGACTGGTTTATCGAAGAGCACACGGAAGCCCCGCTGGCCCGCCTGGAGGCTTTGCTCGAAGAGATGAAGGCGCTCACCACCAAAGACGTCGACCGGTTCAAGGAGCTGGACACCCTTTTCCACTGGGAGATGTACCGCCACCACTACAACCGGGATGTGGTCGACCTTTGGAAACGCCAGCGGCTGAGGCTGCTGGCCCTGCACGCCAACATGCCCATCAGTGGCTCGCGCATTCAAACCGCCATTGATGAGCATGAAGCCATCATTGCGCCGCTGCGTCAGCGTGACAAAACCGCAGCCCGCGCCGCATTGGTCCAACATATTCACAGCGGCGGGGACTATTGGTCCCGGCTGGTCAGGTCACACCGATGAAAATTACCGCCATCAAGCCCTACGCCTTTTGGCTGGGCTTTCGAAACGTCTGTCTGGTCAAGGTTGAAACCGACGAGGGAATTCACGGATGGGGCGAGTCCGGGCTCTCGGGTCGCGAACGGGCCGTCGTGGGAGCCATTGAGCACTTCCGGGAATTTCTGATCGGGCGGTCCGCCACCGATATCGGAGCGCTTTGGCAAGAGATGTACCGAAGCCAATATTTCGAGGGTGGACGGGTGCTCTCCGCCGCCATTTCCGCCATTGATATCGCGCTTCACGACCTGCTGGGTAAAGCCCTGAACCAACCGGTGTATCAGTTGCTTGGCGGCAAGCAGCGCGAGCGTATTCCTCTGTTTATCACCTCCACCCTGCCCTTCGGCGAGGCTTTTGTAGACGACCTTCTGCAAAAGCAGAGCGAGGGCTGGTCCGTCATCCGAGCCACCACCGGTGAACACGGCCGCCCCGGCCAGGCCACCGAGTTTGACCCGCGGCGCTCACTGGCCAGCGCGGCGCACTGGTTGACGCGCGCGAGAGAGCAACTTGGCCCCGAAACCGTGCTGGGCATTGACTACCACCACCGGCTGTCCGTGGCGGAAACCCTGTCTTTTTGTCAGCGCATGCCCACCGGCACTCTGGACTTTCTGGAAGAGCCCATTCGGGATGAAAGCCCCGCCGCCTACCAGGCTCTTCGGCAATCGGTGGATATTCCCCTGGCCATTGGTGAAGAGCTCACCAGCAAGTGGGCCTTTGCGCCCTACGTGAATCAGAACCTGACGCAGTTCGGGCGTATTGATTTGTGCAATGCCGGCGGGTTTACCGAAGCGGCCAAAATCACCGCCATGTGCGAAAGCCAGTACATCGACATGATGCCGCACAACCCGCTAAGCCCGCTGTGCACGGCCGCATCTGTTCACTACTGCGCGGCCATTCCCAACCTGGCCTGGCTGGAGCTGTCGCCCTACGACGGAGACATGAGTGAGCACGAGCGGGTTTTTGGAGCCCTACCGACCCTGAGTGACAACCACTTCACGGTCAGCGATGCCCCCGGCCTGGGTATAGACGTCGATGAGACCGCCATCCAGTCGCAACACTTTGAGTTTTGGGAACCGCCGCGTCTGATCAGACCGGACGGCTCCTACACCAACTGGTAACCCCCAATAACAACCCGGTATCCATTTTATGAGTGCATCCGAGCAACCCCACAAGCCCCGTAAAAAAGGCACCATCCTGGCGCTGATTTTCATCAGTGTGGTCATCAACTACATGGACAGGACCAATATTTCGGTGGCCGCCAGCGCCATGTCGGAAGACCTGGGACTGTCGACGGTACAGATGGGCATCTTGTTTTCCGCCTTTGCCTGGACCTACTCCATCATGCAAATACCCGGGGGCATGGTGGTCGACTTGGTAAAAACCCGCATTCTCTACCCCTTTATTCTGGTGGCCTGGTCGATGGCCACTCTTATCCAGGGGTTGGTCAGTTCAATGGCCGCCCTGGTGGGCTGTCGAATGGCCATCGGTTTTTTTGAAGCCCCCTCCTACCCCGCCAACAATAAAATTGTGACGCGCTGGTTTCCAGTGGAACAGCGAGCCAGCGCCATTGCGATTTACACCTCGGGTCAGTTCATCGGGTTGGCTTTTCTAATGCCGGTACTCGCCTTTATTCAGGACCTGTTTGGTTGGCGTGGCCTGTTTATCGTTTCGGCCCTGATCGGTTTCATTTGGGCAGCGGTCTGGTTTTTTGTGTACCGGGACCCCGACGAAAAACCGCGCGAGGCAGGAGAAAAACCGCCAGTGGCCGAACCGCAAGCCGGCCTTTCCTGGTACAACCTGAAGGTGGCGTTCTCCAACCGCAAACTGTGGGGCGTGTACATCGGTCAATTCTGCCTGGGCGGAACGCTCATCTTTTTTCTGACCTGGTTCCCGACGTACCTGAAAGAGTACCGGGGCTATGACACCCTGAATACCGGCTTTCTCGCCTCCGTGCCATTTTTGGCGGCCTTTTGTGGTGTGCTGCTCTCCGGCTTTTTCTCCGATTTAATGGTCCGCAAGGGCTTTTCCAACGAGGTTGCGCGCAAAGCCCCCATCATTGCCGGTTTGCTGCTGTCCAGCTCTGTCATGGGCGCCAACTATGCGGACAGCACCTTCTGGGTGACGTTCTTTCTCTCGCTCACTTTCTTTGGGAACGGCCTCGCCTCCATTAATTGGGTGTTTGTATCCTTGCTGGCGCCTAAAAACATGGTCGGCCTGGTGGGGGGGTGCTTCAACTTTATCGGTGCCCTCTCAGCCGTTACCGTGCCCGTGGCCATCGGCTTTCTCGCCCGCGAAGGTGACTTCCGACCGGCCCTGTTCCTGGTGACCGGTCTCGCAGTGGTCGGCCTACTCTCCTACCTGTTTTTGGTCGGCAAAGTCGAACGCATCCAACTGCAGCCCAAGCTTTCCGAGGAGTCAACGTCATGAGCTTTATGACCTTTGGCGAAATCATGTTGCGGCTGACACCCGGCCGCCATCTCGACACGCTGCCTCAAAGTCAGACACTCAATATGGATTTCGCCGGGGCGGAAAGCAACGTTGCCAGCTCCCTGGCACTGTTGGGGCACCACTGCCACATGGTCACCAAAATCCCCAACAACCCGGTCGGGGAAGCGGCAGTTACAAGCCTGCGTCGCTTCGGCATCGACACACGCCACATTCAACGGGGCGGCGAACGCCTGGGAACCTACTTCATTGAACTGGGCACCTCCATCCGCCCCTCTCGTGTTACTTACGACCGCGCTTACTCCGCTCTCGCCCAAATGGCGCCCGAAGAATTTGACTGGAATACCGTTCTCAAAGGGCAGCAATGGTTGCATTTATCGGGCATCACCCCGGCGATTTCCCCGCAATGCGCGGAGGCCACCGTCGAGGCGGCCCGCACCGCCAAGGCCATGGGCTTGTCCGTCAGTTTTGATTTGAACTTCCGGCGCACGCTGTGGGAACGCCCCGAAAAAGCACGGGACTACTTCGAGCGCATTCTCGAACACACGGACCTCGCCCTGGGCAACGCCGGCGTTATGGCCGACGTTTTTGACGAGCACTACACCGGTGACGCCCTGGCCGTTGCCACGGGGGCGGCGACCTCTCTCCGAGAGCGCTTCGGTGTCGACGCTGCCACCACCGCCAGGAATCATCACGATGCCAATCACAACACGGTGGCCGGCGTTCTGGTGTCGGACGCGGGCCAGCATCAGTCACAGCAGATCAGCGTCGGGATTCTGGACCGTCTGGGGACCGGCGATGCCTTCGCCGCCGGTGTGATTCACGGCTACCTCAATCGCTGGCCGGAACCCGCCTGTATTGAGTTTGCCGCCGCCGCTTTCGCGCTGGCCCATACCATCGCTGGCGACCAGCACTGGTGCTCGGAAGCAGAGATTCAACACATCGCCAACGGCCACCACTCCGGTCACATCATCCGCTAGCGGGAGCGCCCCATGAGAGAACACACCGTAAAACGACTGATTGCCGAGAAGCTCGTTGTGATCATCCGGGTCAAGGATCCCAACGAGATCGACGACATTGTGCAATGTATTGCCGATGGCGGAGGCGGAGCGGTGGAAATCACCAGCAATACGCCCCACTTTACCTCTGCAATTGTCCGCATCAAGCGGCGCTTCCCCCAGCTTCTGGTGGGCGCCGGCACCATTACCGACACGGCACTCGCCCAGGAAGCCATTGACGCCGGGGCTGAGTTTCTGGTCACGCCCAACACCTCCGAGTCCGTTGTGCGCACCGCACATTCGGCTCGCATTCCCGTCGTGATGGGCGCCATGACCCCCACTGAAATCCATGCTGCCCAAACCGCCAGGGCTGACATCGTCAAACTATTCCCCGCTGGGACCCTTGGCCCTGAGTATCTCGCTGCGCTTGCTCGTGGGCCTTTTTTACACACACCTTTCTTCCCCGTTGGCGGCATCGATGAAACCAACGCTCACGAATGGATGCAAACCGGCGCGATTGGTGTCGGTGTCGGGGGAAGCCTGGCTTGCCCGGTTCACACCGAACTAGAGAAAACCGAGCTCACCCGCCGAATCCGGCAGTTGATCACTGCGTTACATTCGGACAACTCTCAATAACGGAGCCTCTCATGAAAAAAACTCATATAGCTCTGGGTCTTTCACTGGCACTACTGGGCGCCTGCGAGCCTCTAGAGAAAGACCCTGTCTCACAGACAGCCGTACAAAAACCAAAGACACTGGAAACGCTGTTTGCTTTCGACAAAAGGTCCCTGCCTGACGCTCTGAGCGTGAACAACGCCTTGATAGAGTCCGTGGCCTCGCCAGACAGTGGCCGGGCAACGCGCATCCACCTGAAAGCCAAAGCGTACAAAGAGGCCGGGTTCGAGTTCACCCCAAGCACGCCGTGGGACTGGTCTTCTTACGGTCCCTTCGCACTGGCGCTGGACATTCAAAACCCACTCAATGAGTCGACCCATTTGTACGTCACCGTCACTGATGGCGAAGGGCAAACGCACAACCGCAGTTTTGCGGTGCCTGCCCTCAGTGACACTTCCTATTACATGGAGCTAAAAGGGCACGATCTCGACGTCGACTCTGGCCTGCGCGCCAACCCGCCATACTGGAAAACCGATTACACACCCATTGACTGGCGCTGGGGCACCAAGAACATCGATCTGTCCGAGGTGCAGAACGTAAGCTTTTCGGTGCGTGGTCTGCTCAGCGACCGCACGCTGATAATCGATAATATGCGCCTGCTCGCGGAGCCTGAAGTGGACTCCGACTACCTGACCGGGTTGGTGGACCGGTTTGGGCAAAACGCCAAAGTAGACTTTGAAGGCAAAATTACCGACGAATCAGAGCTGGACGAGCAACGCAAGCGCGAACAAAAAAACCTGCGGGGAAACCCTTGGCCCGAACGATCCCGCTTTGGCGGTTGGAAACAAGGGCCGCAACTCGAATCGACCGGTTACTTTAGAACGGCCAAGCACGAGGGAAAATGGTCCCTGGTGGACCCGGACGGTTACCTCTTTTTCTCCCACGGCATTGCCAATGTCCGCATGGCCAACACCTCGACCATGACCGGATATGATGTCGACCATAAATTCATTGAGCCGCGCGCCAAAGATGACTTCACTCCGGAAGACTCCAAGGGCCTCAATCAGGTAAGCGAGGAAGCGATCCCCAGTCGACATGTGAAGTCCGAATTGCGCGCCGACATGTTCCAGTGGCTGCCCAGCTACGATGAGCCGCTGGGCAAACACTTTGGGTACCGCCGCTCTGTGCACTCAGGTCCGCTGAAACAAGGGGAAACCTACAGCTTTTATCGAGCCAACCTTGAGCGCAAATACGGTGATACCCACCCCGAGGGCTTTATGGGCGCCTGGCGCGAGACGACGGTGGACCGGATGTTGAGCTGGGGATTCACCTCCTTCGGGAACTGGCTCTCCCCCGACTTTTATCAAATGGACCGCATCCCCTACTTTGCCAACGGCTGGATTATCGGCAATTTCAAGACCGTTTCCAGCGGCAATGACTACTGGAGCCCCCTGCCCGACCCGTTTGACCCCCACTTTGCCGAACGGGCCGATCAAACCCTGAAACAAGTGGCGGCAGAGGTCCAGAACAGCCAATGGTGCGTCGGGGTCTTTATCGACAACGAGAAAAGCTGGGGCTCCAGCGGCTCGGTCACCCAGCGCTATGGCCTGGTGCTGAACACACTTGAACGGGACGCACAGGAGAGCCCGACCAAGGCGGAGTTCTCCCGGCTGATGCGCGAAAAGTACCCGACCATCTCCGCGCTCAACAAGCAATGGGAAGCCGCAGTACCTGACTGGGAAGCGTTCGACCGCGGCATCACTCTTTCCCACTACCCGGACGCCCTTCAGGACGATTTGTCGACACTGCTTCATCACTACGCCAACGAGTACTTTGCAATTGTCGCGAAGGCGGTTGAGAAGCACCTGCCCAACCACCTCTACATGGGGGCACGCTTTGCGGACTGGGGGATGACCCCCGAAATTCGCGCCGCAGCCGCCACTCATGCCGACGTTATGAGCTATAACTATTATAAGGAAGGCCTTCACCCGGAGTTCTGGCAGTTCCTCGAAGAGGTCGATAAGCCCAGCATCATTGGCGAGTTCCATATGGGCGCCTCGGACAGCGGACTGTTCAACCCCGGCCTGGTGCACACAACGTCTCAATCCGACCGAGCGGCCACCTATAAGGCCTACATGAACAGCGTGCTCGAGAACCCCTATTTCGTGGGGGCCCACTGGTTTCAATACCTGGACTCCCCTCTGACAGGGCGTGCGTACGACGGAGAGAACTACAACGTCGGCTTTGTCAGCGTCACCGATCGCCCCTACCCGGAAATGATCGAGGCCGCGAAGGCATTTAACAAACGGTTGTATGAGGTCCGTTATGGCAAGCCGTAGCGGGCCTGGCCATCGAGGAACCCCCTTCCCAGCCCAATTTGAGCCGAGGGAATGAATAAAGGATGCGCCCAGAATTTTTGTATACAATTTTCTATTGACAATAGACTTGCAGAGTAGGAGTATGGGATTTGTGGTGTAGTCCACCGCTCAGCGACACGGGGCTCACGAAGAAGCCCCACAACCAATAAAAGCAATGAGTCGAAGGCCGTTCAAAGTAATTGCCTTGGACCACAACCCATCATCAGGAGAGCTTGGTATGGCTAAAACCCCTTTCAAATACGGGGCGCTATCCGCCGCGATTATGGCGGCCACTAGCGTCAGCTCGTTTGCCCAAGAGGGTAACGACACCCAGTTGCTCGAAGAGGTCGTAGTGACCGGCATTCGCCAGTCCTTGACCAACGCAATGGACATCAAGCGCGACGCCTCCGGCGTTGTCGACGCCATTTCTGCCGAAGACATCGGTAAATTCCCGGACACCAACCTGGCCGAGTCCCTTCAGCGGGTCACCGGGGTATCAATCGACCGCTCCAACAACGAAGGAAACCAGGTCACCGTACGGGGCTTTGGGCCCTCATTTAACCTGGTTACCATGAACGGTCGCCAAATGCCCAACTCCAACGCCCTGCTGGAGCGCGGCATCACCCGCAGCTTTAACTTTAAAGAGCTGGCCGCCGAGAGCGTCTCGCGGGTAGAAGTGTACAAAACCGGCAAGGCAGCGCAGCCCTCTGGTGGTATTGGTGCGACCATCAACGTTATGACAGCCCGTCCTTTTGACTTTGACGGCTTCACCGCCGCTGGCAGCCTCAAGGGCGTGATGGACACCAGCAACGAAGTCGGCGATGACATCACTCCGGAAGTCTCTGGCATGATCAGCCATACCTTTGCGGATGGGATGTTTGGTGCATTGTTGTCCTTCTCCCACGCCGAGCGCGATAGCCGTTCCGAGCGGGTTGGCACCCAGGGCTGGGTTCCGAACCACGGCAGTGCCGACACAGACGCGATCGATACCAACTTGAACCCGGAACGCCAGCATTGGGCGCCGTACACCTTTGATATGGACGTGTCCGATCACTCCCGTGAGCGCCAGAACGGGCAACTGGTTCTACAGTACGCCCCGAATGACGACGTTACCGCTACTCTGGATTACGTCGCCTCGCGCTACGAAGAAGAAATCGCCATGAACCGGACGAGCTTCTGGTTCGACAACCCCAATGGCACCGCCGATAGCAACGGTACTGTTATCAATCCCCGCAACCTGAACGACGAGCTGAACTTCTGGGCCTGGGATTACTACTTCAACACTGAAAACGACTCTGTGGGCCTGAACGTCGACTGGCAAGTCAACGACACGTTGAACCTCGCGTTCGACGTACACAACTCTACATCCGAGTCGCAGCCTGATGGCGCACCGTCTGAAACCATCGCCAACCTGAAGAACCCGCGCGTCGATAACGTCGGCCAGGTGGACATTGGTCTGGATGTTGAAGGGGACGGCGTTCCTTCCGTATTCGTCGACGGTTCCGACCTGCCGGGTGGTGACCCCTTCGACCCGGATAACATTGCCTCCGACCTGTTCCAGGAACGTGGCTACGAGATTACCAATGAAATCACCCAGGCTCAGTTCGACGGCACTTGGGAAAACGCCGAAAACGGCGCGCTTCGGGAAATCCGGTTCGGCCTTGCCACGACTGACTATGAAGTTGACACTCGCCGAAGCCAGTCTTTCGGCCTGGTAGACTTGGACCTGTCCACGTTGGACCTGTCCTTTACCCCGCGCGGTGACTTCGCCGACGAAATCGATGGTTCCAACGACCTGTTCCCCTCGTTGGTACAGTATGACGCTGGCCAATTCCTGGATCTGGTGCAGGACCAAGGTGCCTACTTCACCGACCCGGGCACCTTCAACAGTGTGTCCGAAGAAACCGTAGCGGCCTATGTCGCCTTTGACTTTGAAACTGAGTTCAACGACATCCCCATCAGCATCAATACTGGCGTACGGATGGAAGAAACCGACGTAACCGCCTCTTCCATTCAGAACGGCATCATCGCCCTGAATTACTTCAACCTCGAAGAGCTGCGGCCGGTATACACCGAAGATGCCACCGTAGAGACCCTCGAAGGGGGCTACACTCGCTTCCTTCCCAACCTGGACGTGAAGGCCGAATTCTCTCAGGATCTCGTAGGCCGTTTCTCCTACAGCCGCACCATTGCACGGGCCGACATTTCCGCCATGTTCCCGGCAACACAGTTTGGCATCGCTCGCCCCGGTGGCCCATTCACCATCAGCCAGGGTAACCCCAACCTGTTGCCGTACGAGTCGGAAAACCTGGACTTGTCGCTGGAGTGGTACTACGGTGAAGGGAGCTACGCCTCCGTCGGTTACTTCAAGAAATACGTCGAGAACTTTATCGGCTCGACCACTGAAGACCGTATCTTGGAAGACGTCAACGGTCAGCCTTTGACAGACCCCAGCATCGATCCGCACCCGGATTGCCCGCATCCGCAGGGTGAACCCGTGGATGAGTGTCTCTCCGACTCGGATGATCCGGTTATTACCTGGGAAGCATCCACACCGGGTAACCAGGACGACGCAGAGGTCAGTGGCTGGGAGATCAACGTCCAGCATATGTTTGACGATACCGGCTTCGGCGTTATAGCCAATGCCACCATGGTCGACGGTGATGTTAACTACGACGTATACGACTTTGACTCGGCGTTCGCCCTCACCGGCCTGAGTGACTCGGCCAACCTGATTGGTTTCTATGAAAAAGACGCTTTCCAGGTTCGTCTGTCCTACAACTGGCGGGATGACTTCCTGCTCAGCATAGGCCAGCCGCAGGTCGCCACCGAGCCGACGTTTACCGAAGCCTACGGCCAGTGGGACCTTAACGCCAGTTACGATATCACCGACAGCG
Organism: Marinimicrobium agarilyticum DSM 16975; assembly: GCF_000423345.1. Lineage (GTDB taxonomy): Bacteria > Pseudomonadota > Gammaproteobacteria > Pseudomonadales > Cellvibrionaceae > Marinimicrobium > Marinimicrobium agarilyticum. The sequence goes on along the minus strand of NZ_AUHU01000012.1, from coordinate 65,108 downwards.
TCTCGGTCTTCCTCGAAGGCTTGAACATCACCGAGGAAACCGTTCGTCGCCATGGCCGTTTCAGCAACCAGCTGGTATCCGCAGAGCAGTACGGTGCCCGCTACAACATTGGCATTCGTGCCAAGTTCTAAACGACTGCTTTACCGCTAACGGTTAAGCACCATCAGGGAAGGCCGTCACATGTGTGGCGGCCTTTCTCTATCACGCCAATAAGAACAGGCCTCTCCATTTGACGAGGAGGACATCAGGTGGTCAAACCAGTTACCTCAGTGGTTATTGTCGGTGGTGGCACCGCGGGGTGGATTACCGCTGGCACCCTGGCAGCCAGAGTCTCCAAGCAAGGGCACTCGCCCACCATCACGCTCATCGAGTCACCCAACGTCCCCACCGTCGGTGTCGGCGAAGGCACTTGGCCCACCATGCGCTCGACGCTCAGAAAAATGGGCATTCGCGAAACCGACTTCATTTGCCGATGTCACGCCTCATTCAAACAGGGCGCCAAATTTTCCCGATGGGCGACCGGCAAAGACGACGATTTTTACTACCATCCACTGGTGCAACCCCACCAGTTTTCTCAACTGAATCTTGCGCCGTATTGGCAAGCCGAGCGGCAGCAGGCCTCGTTCTCACAGGCGGTATGCCCGCAGGAGGCCCTGTGCGAACATGGGCTCGCGCCCAAACTGATCACCACCCCCGAGTATGATGCGGTGGCAAACTACGCCTACCACCTGGACGCCGGCGCTTTTTCCGAGTTTCTCAAAGAGCACTGCACTCAAAACCTGGGCGTGCGTCACCTGCAGGCCGACGTTTCCGGCGTGGAGTCCGCCGCCAACGGGGACATCAAGGCCGTCCTGACCGAGCAGGAAGGACCGGTGGAAGGCGACCTGTTTATCGACTGCACCGGGTTCAAATCCCTTCTGCTGGGCGGGCATTTCCAGGTCCCCTTTCGCTCCTGCAAAGACGTGCTCTTTATTGACCGCGCGATAGCCGCTCATGTGCCCTACCCGGAAGAGCAAAGCCCGATTGCATCACACACCATTTCCACGGCCCAGGATGCCGGTTGGATCTGGGACATCGGCCTCTCATCCCGGCGCGGCGTCGGTCATGTGTACTCCAGCGCTCACACTTCGGAAGAGCACGCCTACGAGCAACTGAAGCAGTATCTCGCCTCCAGCGTTAACGACCCCGAGGCGCTAAAATTCCGCACCATTGATATCGAGCCCGGACACCGGGAACGGTTTTGGGTCAACAACTGCCTGGCCATCGGGCTCTCCGCCGGGTTTCTCGAGCCACTCGAAGCCTCCGCTCTGGTCCTTGTCGAAATATCCGCGGCCATGCTGGCCGAGCAGTTTCCCGACAACCGCGACACCATGGATGTCGTCGCCCGGCGTTTTAACCGTACCTTTCAATATCGCTGGGACCGCATCATTGACTTTCTCAAGCTTCACTACAGCCTGAGCCAACGCACGGACAGCGATTTCTGGCTCGATAACCGACACCCGGACACCATCCCCGAGAGCCTGAAGGAATTGACTGAACTCTGGCGTTATCACCCGCCCTGGCATCATGATTTTGAACACGCTGTGGAGGTGTTCCCCGCCGCCAGCTACCAGTACGTGCTCTACGGCATGGGCTTTGAAACCCGCCCCACCCGAGCACACCACATTGATGAAAACCGGGAACGAGCGTTGGAGGCGTTTCGGGCGAATCAGCGAGCCATTGAGCAATTGACCCAGGCCCTGCCCTCAACCCGCACCCTGATCAACAAAATCCACGAGTTCGGGCTGCAAAAAGTGTGACCGAACCCAATGCCTTCAGATAAAAGAAGAGGACAAGCCTGTGCCAACCCCAGAAATACTTGATCCCAAAAAACATAAAGACCTACGAGTAACCACCGAGCGCGGCGCCCAGTACGGGGAAAATATACACCTTAGCCCCGTGGTCGCCGATGAGCTGCGCAAGCTGGTGCTCGAATACGCTGTTTTTCTCGCCAAGGACCCGGACACCGGGCGCTTTGGCCTCTACGCCCTATTGGGGTTTGAGCCTAATGAAAACCTTTACTTGAACGGCTCTACCTGGAACGCCAGTTACGTACCACTTCATATCCGACGACAACCCTTTCTGACCGGAACCACCAACAAAACCAAAAGCGACACCCAAGAAGGCCCTGGCGCTCTCGTGGCCATTGATGTCGACAGCCCCCGCGTGAACCGGGAAAGTGGCGAAAAACTGTTTGAAGAGGACGGCTCGCAAACCGCCTTTCTCGGGGAAGTGATTCGCACCCTGTCACAGATGATGTCGGGCCAAGCCTCGACCCAGGTATTTATCGACCAGCTTGTGGAGCAGGACCTGATCGAACCCGCAAAGCTCGACATTCAGTTTTCCGAGCGGGAGCGTCGACAATACAGCGGACTGTACACGATCAAGGAGGAACGTCTGAGTGCGCTGCCCGACGCGACGCTCGCGCGGTGGAGCGAAAAAGGCTATCTGCAGGCCAGCTACCTTCTCTGCTTTTCTCTTGGTCACATTCAACGCTTAGTCGATCAGGTGAACCGTGGTGACTCATAGAACTGCTCAGTGGATAGCAACCGGCGAGTACTCGGCTCTCACTATCTTTCGAAAAGGGGCGGCGTTTGCGTTACTGACCGCTCTGATTGGCTGCTCCCCGATTGCGGAAAAATCCCAGGCGCCCTCGCCAACGCCAGAGCACACCACGCCGGCGACAACTCGAATTGACATCCTGGATGAAAGCGCCAGAGCGCTGCTCAACCCCGACACGCCCGTGGAAACCCTCGCGAGTGGATTCGAGTGGACCGAGGGGCCGCTTTGGATCGAAGATGGCCAGTATTTGCTGTTCTCTGATATTCCAAACAACCGAATTCTTAAGTACCGCGAGAGCGGAGGAGTCCAACCTTATCTGGAACCGTCGGGTGCAACCGGTTTGCAGCCACACGACTACACCGGCGGCTCCAACGGTCTGTTGCTCAACGACAACCAGTACTTGATTCTTCTGCAGCAGGGGGACCGGCGTGTCGCCCGGATGAGGGCCCCTGTAAGCGAGCCGTCCCCCCAGTTCGAGACACTCGCGGCGCAGTACCAAGGGCAGCGATTAAACAGCCCCAACGATGGCGTGTTTAATAGCAGCGGAGACCTTTATTTCACCGACCCCGCCTATGGCTTGAATGGCGGGCTTGATGATCCCCAAAAAGAACTCGGCTTTCAAGGCATTTACCGCTTGAGTGCTTCGGGTTCCCTGCGCCTTTTGGACGACACTGTGGTACACCCAAACGGTATCGCCCTATCACCGGATCAGAAAACACTCTACGTGGGCGTATCCTCGAAAAACCACCCTCGCTGGCTCGCCTACGATGTGACCGCTTCCGGTGATATAACCCAGAAACGGATTCTCTACGACGCCTCCTGGACCAAGGGCAAACCCGACTATGCAGGCGTTCCCGACGGGATGGCGGTTCACTCCAGTGGCTACATTTTTGCCACCGGTCCGGGCGGTGTCTGGGTTTTTACGCCCAAAGGCGAGCCAATCGCGAGAATTTTTACCGGGCGGCTCACCGCCAACTGTGCACTGAACGCTGACGAAACGCAGCTGTACATCACCGCACACGACACTCTGATGCGGGTCTCGCTCAAGCGAGCGCCGTAGTCCTATTCCCAAACACGACAACATCATAACGAGGAGCAAAGCCATGCCATCAAAAGCCTCGATTGGAACCGCCCTGGCCTTGGGCCTGACGCTGGGAGTCGGTACGGGATGCGCCCCCACCCAGGACACCGCCGACGATACCCAACGTCCCTTTACCCCCTTGCAGTCCATCGCTGACTTCAACGCCACTCCCCCATCTGCACTTTATGAGGACTCAGAGGGCACCCGCAGCGAGCTTCACTCCACCGACAGTGGCGAGCAGCAGCTTCACATCCGCTTTTCGCCAAAGGTTTACAAGGCGGCAGTCACCTTACGCCCCGAAAACCTGTGGGACTGGAGCGACTTCAACGATTTCCACCTCGCTATGGATGCCCACAACCCGGGGAATGAATCCGTCCAGCTATGGTTGGGAATTACCGATGCCTCAGGCGCCGTGCGCCGCCAAAGCGTGAACCTGGCCGCCGGTGAATCGGGAACCTACTACGTCGTACTCAACGGCCCGTTCAATCAACTCGACAGTGGCCTGCGGGAAAATCCCCCACCCTGGGACGCCGATGAAATGTTCTATTGGCGCCACGGCACCAAAGACCTTGACCTGAGTCAGATTCAAAAAATCACCTTGTTTGTCGAGGGCAACCTCACCGAAAAAGTAATCACCGTGGATGACATTCGGTTGCGTCAGAACCCGGCGTACTCATCCTCTCACATCCAGCAGTTTGTGGACCGCTTTGGACAGAATGCGACCGTCGACTATCCGATCAAAATTCACAGTGAATCCGAGTTGAAGCGCGCCGCTAAACGTGAACTCGAAGCGCTGGAGAGCAATGGCCCCATGGCCGACCGCTCTCGCTTTGGCGGCTGGAAGGACGGCCCCCGCTATGAGGCCACCGGTTATTTCCGCACCAAGAAGGTGGATGGAAAGTGGTGGTTGGTTGACCCGGAGGGTTATCTGTTTTTCTCCAACGGCCTGGCCAATGTTCGTATGGCCAACCTCACCACGTTGACCGGAGTGGACTTTCGCGACCCTTCCGTGCGCGAGGTGGACCCCGACGAAGTCACCCCAGAGGACTCAATCGGGATCGTTGAACTCTCCGATGAGGTTCGCCAAACCCGCTATGTGGCGTCGTCGCTGCGCCACGACATGTTCAACTGGTTGCCGGAATACGATCACCCACTCTCCGACCACTACAGCTACCGTCGGTCGGTTCACAAAGGGCCGATGCCGTCCGGCGAGACCTTCAGCTTCTATCGCGCCAACCTGGAGCGTCGCTACGGAGAGCAGGCCTCGGAGTCCTACGTCAGACAATGGGAAGACGTCACCCTGGACCGAATGCAAAGCTGGGGCTTTACGTCTATGGGTAACTGGGTTGATCCGGCGTTTTACCCCAACGAACAAGTGCCCTACTTTGCCAACGGCTGGATTATCGGGGACTTTGCCACGCTAAGTTCCAAGCACGATGTATGGGCGCCCATGCCCGACCCGTTTGACCCGGAGTTCGTCCGTCGAGCAAAGGTGACGATTGATGTGATCGCGGAGGAAACTCAGGGCTCTCCCTGGTGTATCGGCGTGTTCATTGACAATGAAAAAAGCTGGGGACGCCCCGAAGGTTCTGTTTCCGAACGCTACGGCATTATTCTTGATGCCCTGTCACAACCCGCCGCCCAAAGCCCCGCAAAACAGGCGTTTACCCGACACCTGAAAAAGACCTACAAAAGCATTGCTCAGTTGAATGAGCGCTGGGGCACCTCACTGGCGAGCTGGGACGCCCTGGCGGAAAAAAGCTACGCCCCGAGCACTCATACCGACGCCGCTGTTGAGGACTATTCAACCCTGTTGGCGCTGCTTTCCGAAGAGTACTTTCGCGTGGTGCACAACACGCTGGAAGCCGCACTTCCAAATCATCTCTATATGGGCGTTCGAATGGCGAGCTGGGGGATGCCGGACGAAACGGTTGAGGCCTCTATCAAGTACTCAGACGTCCTGAGCTTCAATATTTATGACGAGGGTGTTCAGCCCCACGCCTGGGACTTTCTCAATGAGATCGACCTTCCCAGCATTATTGGTGAATTTCATATCGGGGCGACTCGTGGCAGCGGCCTCCTTCATCCGGGGCTGGTTATGGCGGATGACCTGGCGGACCGGGCCGAAATGTACAAGCGATATATGGAGAGTGTCGCAGCCCACGACACCATGGTCGGAGCGCACTGGTTTCAGTACGTCGACTCTCCGATCACCGGCCGCGCCTTCGATGGCGAAAACTATAACGTGGGTTTCGTCTCGGTCACCGACATTCCGTACCCCAACATGGTTGAGGCCGCTCGCTCTTTCAACAAAACCCTCTACCCCAAGCGATTCAACGACCAATAAACCCACGACTCAGCCCCTGCCGTCAGGGGCTGAGCTTTCGATCTACAGACTCGGGCTGAACCGGATGGCTCACAGGAATCTCTGTAGATTGTTAACAATCGTACCAACATGAGGTATGATGCGATGTTAGCGCGACGCTTTACGGGCCCTGAGACCGTCTTTGACGTGGCCTCTGGGCCCGTAAAGCCAACATTATAGTAATAAGATGGTACTTTTTTATGGCAAGTTATCGCTCATCCGCATTACGTTACGCGATCATCGTCGCCCTGGGTGGTTTCATCTTCGGCCTCGACGCTGCCCTGATTTCCGGGACGGTCCGGTTTATCACCACCGAGTTTGGGCTGTCCGATATGCAGGTCGGCGCCGTAGTAGCGGCCCCCGGTTTCGGGGTCATCTTCGCCCTCCTGGCTACGGGGCACATCTGTAACAAGTTGGGGCGAAAAAAAGCGCTGATTATCATCGCCGCCCTGTATCTTGTGTCCGCCGTCTCTTCGGTGATTGCCCCCAATTTTGAAGCACTGGTCGCCGCCCGTTTTCTCGGGGGCCTGGCGTTTACCTCGCTGTCCGTCGCCTCCATGTACATCGGGGAAGTCGCCCCCGCCAATATGCGCGGAAAGCTGGTATCCATGAACCAGATCAACATCGTTCTGGGCCTCTCAGCCGCCTACTTTGCCAACTACACCATCTTGCAGGCCTCAAACTCCGGCGCAGAATGGGTCGAGAGTGTTGGCTTGGCAACATATACCTGGCGCTGGATGCTGGGTGTTGAAATCGTTCCCGCCGCCATCTGGCTGGTTCTGCTGCTCACAGTGCCCGAAAGCCCTCGCTGGCTGATCCTGGAAGGCCGGAAGGATGAGGCCAAAACCGTCATGCGCACGGTTATGCCCGAAGAAGAGATTGACCCGCAAATCAAAAGTATTGAGGAAAGCGCCCACCACGGCCATAAGGACCGGTCGTTGAAAGCGCAAATTGCTGACCTCTTTGACCGTCGCATCCGCGCGGCCATGCTGCTCGGGTTTACCGTGGCATTCCTCCAGCCGATTACCGGCATTAATGCCATCATGTTTTATGCCCCCACCGTTTTCGAACAAGTGGGCATCGGCACCGATGCGGCCTTTATGCAGTCGGTAATTGTCGGCTTGGTCAGCGTTGTTTCCACCGCCATCGCATTGCTGCTGATCGATCGCCTCGGGCGTCGCCCGCTGATGCTGGTGGGCCTCGGCGCTGCCGCTGCAAGCCTCTTTGCATGTGCCTGGGGCTTTTACAACGCCACCTACCTGCTTGACTCCGCCGCCATCAACAGCCTGGCGGGGTCGTTTGATGCATCGTCGCTCCAGCCCTTGGCCAACATCGAGTTCACCAGCGACGTTGCCTTCAAAAACGCCGCTCGCGAAGCTTTGGGGATGGAGGTCGTACGGGCCAACGAAAGCACATTGCTAGAACAAGCCATCCGAATCGACGCGGCTCTGGTGTTATTAGCCATTACCGGGTTTATCGCCGCTTTTCACCTGTCTATCGGACCGATCATGTGGGTGCTGTTTTCCGAAATATTTCCCATTCACGTGCGCGGTATCGCTATTCCCTGCTTTGCCCTAGTTACCAGCATTGTGAACTATATGGTACAGCAACTGTTTTTGTGGCAATTGAACAATATGGGCGCCGGCAAAATCTTTTTGTTCTACGCAATATGCATCACCATCGGCGTTATCATCATTGCCCGTCTTATGCCGGAAACCAAAAACAAGTCCATCGAGGAAATCGAAGCCTCGCTAAGCAAACCCTGAATCGCGCTTTTAAGGGCGGCCGTCAGGTCGCCCCCCCCCCTCCGCATTTCCCAGCACCAACACTGCATCGTCTGCTTTTACGTCCGACGCCTCCCGTTTTTACTTTTCAGGCAGGCAAAAAAAAGCCACAACCTGCACGGCGGCTGTGACTAAAGAGAGTGAGAGAGTTCACTCGTGGATGCATTAGACCCAATGGTCTCGAAATCAATACCCAGAGATTGTGGAACCTCTGGATTCCGCTCGGGAGAATAAGCGGAATCTACCAGTTGCTTTTTGCAAAAAGCAACTGGCTTCCAACAACTTAATTCTGGCATCACCCCGCCATTATGTCAACTGTTTTTTGTAAACAACTTTCAAAAAAGGTACTTTTTGTTTACAATAGACAAAAATATTGAGGAGCAACCTATGCCAGACATCGCTATTCTTGGGGAGTGCATGTTAGAGATGGCCCCCACCGGACAGAGCAATTGTTTTCAGCAAAATTTCGCTGGTGACGTATACAGTGTAGCTGTCTACATGGCCCGACACAGCAACTCCAAAGTCAGGGTGCGGTTACTGACTGCCGTTGGAGAGGACGCCATTAGTCTACAGTTCCGTGAAGCTCTGAGGGAGGAGAGAATAGACAGCACCCATATACTAACCCACCCCAGTCGACACATGGGGCTCTACATGGTAAAAAACGAAGCCGACGGCGAAAGGCACTTCACTTACTGGCGAGGCGAATCGGCTGCAAAAGATTTCTTCAAAATCACCGATAGTTACGAAATTAACCCGCCAGACTATTTCTTTATCTCGGGTATTTCCCTTGCTATCTATGACGAACCCAGCCTCTTTAACCTTAAAAGCTGGCTGAAGTATCTCAAAGACCGAGGAACAACTATCGTATTCGACCCCAATTACCGACCCGCTTTATGGAGTTCAACAGCGGCGACCCTGGAAGTGTACGCGTGGGCTTTCTCCCTATGCGACATTGCGCTGCCTGGCATTGAAGACATGGTCCAGCTTTATGGCACCGAAACACCGGACGAGGTATTCGGCTTGCTAAAGAACTACGACATTGGCACTACGATCATCAAAAACGGGGCGCAACCTATCTGGTATGCGACTTCTGAGGAGACCGGCCAGGTTGCCGTCACCCCCTGCCCCAATGTGGTGGACACTACCGCCGCCGGGGACTCATTCAATGCCGCTTTTCTGGCGGCCCGGCTATCGGGAGATTCGCTGACCGCCAGCATCGAAGCAGGCTCGGCATTAGCGAGTAAAGTCATTCAGCACCGGGGGGCCATTCTGCCCAGGCAGCACCCATGATCGCCCCCATCTCAACAATTTTCTACGACAAGCGGTAACCGATATGTCAGAACACGCAATGAAAGCCAAGCAAGCTGAAAAACCCTTAAGTAGAGCGACACAGCGCGCCCTTGAGCGCGGTTACGACGAAACCGGGCCAGAGTGGGTGTTTGAGTTTGATATTGAGCCTCTAGGCGGTGACTTTGCCTACGAGGAAGGGGTTATCCGGCGGGACCCAAGCGCCGTCATTACCGTAGATGACACCCTCCACGTCTGGTACACCAAAGGCGAAGGCGAGACTGTCGGCTTCGGTAGCGACAACCCGGACGACAAAGTCTTTCCCTGGGACAAGACCGAGGTCTGGCACGCCACCTCAAAAGACGGTTACCACTGGAAGGAAGAAGGCCCTGCCGTTACCCCCGGCGCTGACGGCCGCTACGATGATCGTGCGGTTTTTACCCCCGAGGTGCTCGAACACCAAGGGCGCTTTTACCTGGTGTACCAGACAGTCCAGGCCCCATACGTCAACCGTAGCAAGGAACACATTGCCATCGCTCACGCTGACTCGCCGTTCGGCCCCTGGACAAAATTCGACGCTCCAATCCTGAGCCCTTCCGAGAATGGCGAATGGCTGGGAGACGAAGACAACCGCTTTCTGGTGAAAGAAAAAGGGGACTTCGACAGCCACAAGGTACACGATCCCTGCCTGATGTTTTATCGCGACCAGTTTTACCTTTACTACAAAGGGGAAACCATGGGAGAGGGCATGAACTTCGGGGGACGCGAAATCAAACACGGCGTCGCCATCGCGAATGACATTATTGGCCCTTATATAAAATCGCCCCTCAACCCCGTGACCAACAGCGGTCACGAAGTGGCCGTCTGGCATTTCAAGGGAGGCATTGCGAGCATTCTAACCACCGATGGCCCGGAAAAGAACACCTGCCAATGGGCCGAGGACGGCCTGAACTTTGACATTATGTCCCACATCAAGGGCGCCCCTGAGGCCATGGGACTGTACCGTGATCCCGGGTACGAGCACTCCGATGACCCAATCAGCGGTATTCGTTGGGGGCTGTGCCACAAATATGACAGCAGTTGGAACTGGAATTACATTTGTCAGTACCGGGCGCGCCGGCAAGTTCTCGACAGCGGCACCTTTCAGCAAACCGGGGGCTCAGGCATATAGACAAAAAAAGCCGGCGATGATGGTCGCCGGCTTTTTGTACGTTCTCCTCTCTGGTGACACAGCGTACTGTCAGCACCACCTTACAACACTCGAGCACCCTGCGCGGCATAACACATATACACTTTACAGTCCCGACCATACTCTTGCGCATAAGCCTGAGTGACCTGCTCTTTAATCACATGCGCCTTGTTGTTGGGCACCAGCGCGACGACACATCCCCCAAAACCACCACCGGTCATGCGAACACCACCGTCTTCTTCCAAGTGCTGTTCAACGGTTGAGACAATAAAGTCAATTTCCGGAATGGTAATTTCAAAGTCATCCCGCATCGACACGTGAGACGCCTTCATCATCGCATTCAACGTCTGATAGTCCGCTGAGGCCAACGCTTGGGCGGCAGCTACGGTACGCTCATTTTCGCTGATGACGTGCCGTGCTCGCCGGTAGGCCAGATCATCCAGCTGCCCTTTGTGTTGATTCAGCAGGGTCATGTCGGCCCCTCGAAGGCTCTTCACCTGAAGGTGCTCAGCGGCGCGCTCACAATCCGCTCGTCGATCATTGTACTCACTGCCCACCAGTTGCCGTTCGACCCGGCTGTCAATAATCATCAACGTCAACGCTTCCGGTATCGGAAAGCGATCGAAGGTCAACGACTGGCAATCGATGAGCAGCGCCCTGCCCTCCTGACCACCGGCCGAGGCCAACTGATCCATAATACCGCAGCTGCAACCGGCGAAATCATTCTCCGCCTGCTGCGCCACCAGCGCCTGAGTAGTGACATCCAGTTGCAAACCGTTGGCCTCGCTGCAGGCACCGGCGAACGCCACGGACAGGGACGCGGATGAACTCAGCCCGGCACCCCGCGGTACATTGCCCTCCACATACACATCCAGACCGGATAAGGTATGCCCTTTTTCCTGAAGGGCCACACAAACCCCCCGGAGGTAATTTGACCAGGGGCTGTCTTCGGAGCGGACGATGTCGTCTGTAAGAGACCATTCGCTGCAGTCTTGGGAAAAGTTTCCCGCCACCACGCGCACGACCGAGTCCGACCGTTTTCCTACGGCCATGTACGTGCCATATTCAATCGCGCAGGGAAACACAAACCCGTCATTGTAATCGGTGTGTTCGCCAATCAGGTTTACCCGCCCCGGCGCAAAGTAGGAAAAATCCGGATTCCGCTTGAAAAGCGTCTGGAACTGTTCTGTAACTCGATTAATCATTGTCAGCCTCTTAACGACGTCACGTTTCCAGGTAATGGACGGTACTGCATTCGCGCAGGCGCGCTGCGGCCTGCTCGGGTGTAATATCTCGCTGAGCTTCGGCGAGCATTTCGTAGCCGACCATAAACTTTTTGATGTCTTTACTTCGCAGCAGTGGCGGAAGAAAGATAGCGTGCAACTGCCAGTGGCGGTTGTCCTGACCATTAAAAGGATTCGCTCGCCAGCCCATGGAATACGGGAAGCTGCACTGGAACAGGTTGTCGTACCGGGTCAGGCTAAGCTTCATGATTTGGCTCAGGGACGCTTGTTGGGACTGTTTCAATCCGGAGAAATCCTGCACGGGAAAGCGCGGGAGAATCATGATCTCAAACGGCCAACACGCCCAAAACGGCACCACAACGACCCAGTCATCGTTTTTGTCGACGACACGCTGCCCTTGTTCCAGCTCAAGCGCGGCGTAATCCAACAACAGCTTGGAGCCGTGTTTATCCCAATAAGCTTTCAAGTTCCGGTCGATTTTTTCTGCTTCGGTGGGCAACTGGTCCTGCGCCCAAATTTGACCGTGCGGGTGGGGGTTGGAGCAGCCCATGACCGCCCCTTTGTTCTCGAAAATCTGAACCCAGGCGTACTGGCGAGACAGTTCGTCCATCTGGGTTCGCCAGGTGTCAATCACCCGCTCGATATCTTCGGGGGCCAACTGAGGCAGGCTTTTGGAGTGGTCTGGCGAGAAGCAGATCACTCGCGACTCGCCGCGAGCGGGCTCGTACCGAATCAGATCCCCTTGCTGGCCCGCCTCCTCCGGCGGGTCCGCCATCAATGCCGGAAAGTCATTCTGAAACACGTAGGTATGGGTGTACGCGGCATTCACATCGCCGGTTATGCGCGTGTTTCCCGGGCACAAGTAGCACTTTTCATCATAACTCTTGGCATCCGAGCGCTCGGCGCTTTCCGTCTGGCCTTGCCAGGGGCGCTTACTCCTGTGAGGCGATACCAGAACCCACTCCCCCAACAACGGATTGAAGCGGCGGTGACTCTTGTCGTTCAGTAAACTCATAGTGGCGATGACCTACCTCAGCAAATCGGTTGACGTAAACGGGCCACCGCTGTGGCCCGGCCCTTGGGCTTTCTGGTTTATCTAGGACTCGCTGGTGCGGTACCCCTGAGGGTTACGCTTCTGCCAGCGCCAAGTGTCTTCCATCATCTGTTTCAGGTCCCGCCGGGTGCGCCAGCCTAACTGCTCCCAGGCAAGTTCGGGCTCGGCGAAGCACTGGGCGATATCTCCCGGGCGCCGGGGAGCCAGCTCGTAAGGGATTTCAAGGCCACTGGCCTCAGAGAACGCCTTGACGACTTCCAGCACGGAGTAGCCAGTGCCGGTACCGAGGTTATAGACCCGGCACTCTGGCTCGACTTGAAACAACTGCTCCAAGGCGGCGACATGCCCAGCGGCTAAATCCATAACGTGGATGTAATCTCGCACGCCGGTGCCATCGCGGGTGTCGTAATCGCTTCCAAAGACTTTCAAACAGTGCAGTTTTCCCACCGCTACCTGGGCAATGAAAGGCACCAGATTATTGGGGATACCCGCCGGGTCCTCTCCGATCAGGCCGGACTCATGCGCGCCCACAGGGTTAAAGTAACGCAGCAGCGTGGTGTTCCACCGGGCGTCGGGCGCGGCGGACATATCTCTGAGGATGTCTTCAACGATCAACTTGGTCCGACCGTAGGGATTGGTAACCTGACAGGGGAAGGTTTCTTTGATCGGTACTGAGGCTGGGTCACCGTAGACGGTCGCGGAGGAGCTGAAAATCAGCTTCCGAACGTTGTGTTGCTCCATTACCCGAAACAGCGTGATTGACCCACCCACATTATTGTTGTGGTATTCCAGCGGCAAGGTCGTGGACTCCCCCACCGCCTTGAGACCGGCAAAGTGCATCACTGCCTTGATGTCATGGGCGGCGAAGACCTCTCCCAGGCGTTGCTCGTCCCGAATATCCACGGTGTAAACCGAGGGACGAACACCGGTGATCTGAGCCACCCGATCCAGCGCCACCTCATGGCTGTTGGAATAATTATCGACCACAACCGGCGTGAATCCGGCTTCAATCAGGGAAACGCACACGTGGCTCCCAATATAACCGGCCCCACCGGTGACAAGTACTTGCTGCTGTTGAGGCATAAATCGACCAACCCTTCGCATTTGTATATTGTATACAATATACTCGTTATGCCTGCCCAGCACAAGCGATCAGGGCTGCGCCGGAGATTGCGCTTCCACATCGGCCAGTGCCAGATCGGTCACTTTGCCCTGATACTTCTTGGGGGTAACACCGAACTGCTGTTTAAAGAGCGCAATAAAGTGGGACGGGCTGGAGAAGTCGAGCTCGTAGGCGATATTGGTGACCGACAGGCGGCTCTGGCTGAGCATTCTGGCAGCACTGTAGAGCCGGTGACGAATGCTGTATTCCGTGTAACTGTAGCGGAACACACTCTTGAACAGCCGAGAAAAATAGGAGGGTGACAGGTTGCACTTGGCGGCCGCCTCTTTCAGTGGCAGCGAGACGCTGCGGCTGTGACGGAAGAGGTTGATCACGGGCATCAACCGCTCGTAGCCAACGGTTCGCTGTATCGGTAGCGTATGCGGCGGTTTGACCGGGTAAGTGGCATCAGCAACCCAGTATAAAAGGAGTTTCAGCAACCATTGGGACTTCTCACTCTGGGGGCTTTCCTGATAGCTCTGCAGCAGCCACGCCACCAACTGTTTGATGTCCGGTACCGCCTTTTGGTTTGGCCTCAGGTGCATACCGTACTGGAAAAACGAGCCCACGGTCGCCATATCCGGCTCTTCCAAAAGACTCGGCAGAAACTGAATGATGTACCAGGACTTGGGCCGCTCCGAGAGTTCAAAGTCGTGAGTTTCCAGAGCGGGCGTAAAGACAATGTCCGAATCATTCAGGGTCGACTCGCCCTGGTTATAAAAAAACGCACCTTCGATATCCTGGAACACGATGAGCTCATGCACTTCGTGGAAGTGCATGAAGCAGGAGTATGGGTCTCCCTGGTTATAAACCACGTGATGCACTTCGAAATTAAAGCCCTTTTGAATACAAAAAGGTTCACAGTAGATATTGCTTGGCTTCATTTCAGTCGCCTCTTAGGCCGACGCAAGGCTCGCCCTCGTCATCGGAGAGCGCAAAAATATGACATTAATGAGCCTTTTACCGAAAGTCAACGCGCCTGAATGAGGTTACATTGACACTTTTACCCAAAGGGAGAGCCTATGATTGACTGTAAAGCACTGGTGTCTGACGGGCGCGGGCAATTCACTCTCAAGACGGTTCAGGTCGGTGAGCCGGGCCCCGGCGAGGTTCGCATAAAGCTGAAATCATCGGGCATCTGTCACACGGACTGGGACTCCATCCAGAACTGGGACCGGTCGTTTATCGTGGGCCACGAGGGCGCGGGCGTGGTAGAGGCGGTAGGCACCGGCGTGACCACTTGTGCCGTGGGGAACCGGGTTCTGCTGAACTGGGCCATTCCCTGTGGCGCCTGTTTTCAGTGCCGGGAGGGCAACCCCCACATCTGCGAGAACCACTCCCCGGTCTGCTCCGGCTCCCTGGCCGGCCACGCCCACCCGGAAGCCTGCCAACTGGAGGGTAAACCGCTCGAGCGCTCTTTCCATTTGGGCACCATGTCCGAGTACACGGTCGTTCGAGAACAGGCCGTCACCCCGTTGAACGCCGCCGTGCCGTTCAACACCGCCTCCATTATTGCCTGTGGCGTCATGACCGGCTGGGGCTCCGCGGTCAATGCCGCGAACGTCCGGGCGGGTTCCAGCGTCTGTGTGATCGGTTGTGGCGGCGTCGGCCTGAATGTCATCCAGGCCGCAGCGCTGTCAGGGGCTGCCCGGGTCATCGCCATTGACATCAGCGAGGAACGCCTGACCCAGGCACGCCAATTCGGAGCCACCCATACGGTACTCTCCGACCCTAAAGACACTGACTTCGACGGCGTTCTGCAGGACGTGTTGGCCCTGAATGACGGCCGCGGCGCCGATTACGCGTTCGAATGCACGGCGGTACCCGCGCTGGGTTCGGCCCCGCTGAAGTTGATCCGCAGCGCTGGCACAGCAGTGCAGGCCAGCGGGATCGAGCAACGGATTGACTTTGATTGCGAACTGTTCGAGTGGGACAAGATTTACATTAACCCCCTGTACGGCCAATGCAGCCCAACCCGGGACTTCCCCCGAATTTTCGACCTCTACGCCGCTGGCAAGCTTAAGCTGGATGAGCTGATTACGCGCACTTATACCCTGGAGTCCGCTGCCCAGGGGTTCGATGACATGCTGAAGGGCCGTCTGGCCAAGGGCGTCATCGTTATTGATGATGCGCTGTGATACTCACCGCCAACGTTAAAACCACGCACAGGAGCCGCCATGAGCCTTCAGCAAATCGAGCAGTCCGACCCCAAGTACACTCAGGATGGTTTGAGCCTCTTGACGGTGCACTCTTCCGCTCTCAAAGGGCGCGGCAATATCGCCTGCTACAACGCGTTTAGCGACGCGCGCGATATCCCCATCGTCATCCTGCTCCACGGAGTCTACGGAAACCACTGGGTCTGGATGAACCTGGGGGGCGTTGACCGGGTCTACGATCGCCTGCGGGCAAGCGCCGATATTGGCGAGATGCTCCTGGTCATGCCGGAGGACGGCAGCTATTACGCCGGTTCGGGCTACCTGCCATTGAGCCACGGACCGAATGCCGAGCGTTGGATCGTCGAGGATTGCCTGGAGGCGGTTCTGCGCTCGATTCCCTGTGTGTCCGAGCGCTCCAATGTGTACATCAGCGGGCTTTCCATGGGGGGCTATGGCGCCCTGCGACTGGGGGCCAAGTACCCGGGCCGGTTCAAGGGCATCTCGGCTCATTCGGCCATTACCCGGTTGGACGAAATGGCACTTTTCGTCGATGAGGATTTAAGCCTGTACCAGTGTGGGCACCCCAAGGAGGCCGACCTGCGCTATTGGACGCAGGAAAATCTACACCAGCTCCCGCCAATCCGCCTCGACTGCGGAGAAGATGACGACTTGCGTGGCGGGAATGTAGAGTACTCACGGTTGTTGGATCAGCTCGGCAAATCGCACGACTTCCAACTACTCCCCGGGGGGCACGAGTGGCCCTACTGGCACAGGGCTGTGGAGCGCACTTTTCGGTTTTTGAGCGACCTTGAATATATATGATTTATATAATTTAGTCCTATGATATGTTCACAATAGACATTAGGCTTGCCGTCACTTACAATTGTACACAATCGACCACCAACGCGATAAGCCTATGTTCAACAGCCCAGTAATTTCCGTCAAAGATCAAATCGCCGACCAGCTTCGCTCCGACATCATTTCCGGAGAGCTGGCCCCCAGCTCCAAGCTCAGTGAGCAGACGCTCTCAGAGCGTTTTGGCGTTTCTCGCGGCCCCATTAGGGAAGTGCTCTTGCAACTGACCAAAGAAGGCCTGCTGGTTTCAAAAAACAATTGCGGTGTCTCGGTCAACAGCGCGCTCAGCAGCAGTATGCAAGAGTTGATGATCGACATTCGTCGGAAGATTGAAACCTTTGCACTGTCAAACTTGAAAAGCGCCCTCAATGACGAGGACTTCAAAAACCTGGATACCATTCTGGATCGTATTCAGACCGCCTTCACCCAGGAAGACTTTACCGAAGTCACCAAGGCGGATATCGATTTTCACCGCTATCTGGTGTTTAAGGCCGGCGGTGCCGAGCTGGTCAACCTGTGGTACCCGATCGTGCTGCGCATGCGCATGAACTACAAGCGTCTGTCCACGCCCAAAGAGTGTGTTCAGGAGCACCAGGCCATCGCCGACGCGCTGAAAGCAGACGACCTGGAACTGGCCAAAAAGTGCTTGCTGGCCAATATTAAGTAGGGCTGAGTCATTCCGCCCTCATTTTCGGCCGGCCTCTGCCGGCCCTCCTCTGCTCGACCGCCCCGTTATACTCCGTCCCGACCTGTATTTTGTTGACAATTTTCCAGCATTGTGGAATTCTCAGGGTACACTGATAACAAATTGAGCCCTTTGGTATTAAGACGGCCGCTCACTAAAGAGCGGGGCCTCGGGGCCAGAACCAAAAGGTTTCCGCTATGGCTTCGTTGGTCCAATCCATCGTGGTGGTGGGAGGTGGGACCGCTGGCTGGCTGACCGCCGGACTCATCGCCGCTGAACACCAAAGCCGCATCCAACAACAAGCGCTGACGATTACCCTTTGTGAATCCCCCTCCGTGCCGACTGTAGGCGTCGGCGAAGGCACCTGGCCGACCATGCGTGGGACACTGCAAAAACTGGGGCTGTCAGAAACCGAATTCGTGCGCCGTTGCCATGCGAGCTTTAAGCAGGGCTCGCGCTTTGACCGCTGGAACGAGGACACAGCGTCGGATGTGTACTACCACCCCTTTGCGGTTCCCGAAGGCCTGTCCGAGGTCAATCTCGCTGATTTTTATTGCACCGAAAAACCGTCCCAATCCTTCGCGGCGTTGATATCGGCTCAGGTTTCCTTGTGCGAGCAGGGCCTGGCACCGAAACAGATCACTCACCCCGAATTTTCAGGTGCGGTGAACTACGGCTATCACCTGGATGCGGGCGCTTTCACCCAGCTATTGCGGGAGCACTGCACCGAGACGCTCGGTGTTCGACACTTGTGGGATGACGTTGTCGCCGCACCTCTCGGTGAGGATGGCGCCATCACTCATATTCAGACCAAAGCACACGGTGACATTCTGGGAGAGCTCTTTGTCGACTGCACCGGTTTTCGTTCATTTCTGCTGGGTGAACAACTGCAAGTGCCGTTTCAACCCTGCAACAACGTGCTGATGGCCGACGCGGCGATCACCGCCCATGTGGCGTACCCCTCACCCCAGGCACCGATTGCTGGCTACACGCGCTCCACGGCTCAAGAGGCCGGCTGGATTTGGGACATTGGTCTGCAGAACCGCCGCGGCGTTGGCCACGTCTACGCCAACGACTATTTATCAACCGAAAAAGCCGTTGATCAGTTCAAAGCCTATATCGCCGCGTCGGGCGCAACGGTTGCGGATCAGAACATTCGAGACATCCGCTTTCAGGCAGGCAGGCGGGCGCGCTTTTGGCACAAGAACTGTGTCGCCGTCGGTCTGTCCGCCGGCTTTCTCGAGCCGCTTGAAGCCTCTGCCATGGTCATGATTGAGCTGGCCGCAGAAGCCATTGCCGAGCAGCTACCGAGCGTCACCGCCGATATCCCCATCGCGGCGAAGCGCTACAACGACACCTTTGATTACCACTGGCAACGCACGGTCGAGTTCCTGAAGTTGCACTATGTTCTCAGCAAGCGCCAAACGCCTTTCTGGGAGGACAACCGTCACCCGGACAGTATCCCCACACGCCTCGCCGACCTGCTGGCACTCTGGGCCCATCGCGCCCCCAGGAACAGCGACTTCGAGCGTCGGAGCGAGCTGTTTCAAGCCATCAGCTATCAATACATCCTGTACGGGATGGCGTTCCCCACCGCGACGGTTCGAACGTTGAGCCATAGACAAGCTCACCTGGCGGACACTGTGATGGCCAGAAACCAGAAAATGATTCATGGGCTGACCGAAACATTGCCCGCCCATCGCGACCTCCTTGAGAAAATTCATAAATACGGCCTCGCTAGCATCTAGCGGCACTGGAGCATTGTATGACCTCACCCCAATACGTCCCTCTCGATGAAAAGAAACATCGCCACTTAACCCTCAATACGGCGCCCCGCCTGCAGGCGCTGACACAAAAAGACACAGCGTTTATTGTGCTTGAGGAGGTGATCCCGCTCGCCAATGAGTACCCGCTATTCATTACCAAAAACCCCACCACGGGCCAATTCCAATTGGTTGCCCTCCTGGGGTTGGATAAACGTCAAAACCTGTTTATTGAGAACGGCCAGTGGCAAGCGTTTTTTCTGCCGATGGAATGCACAACCTACCCTTTCCGGCTCTACCTCCCGGAAGCGGACAGTAGCGACCGTGGGCTCATTACCCTGGACCCCAACCATCCGGCGTTCAGCAATGAGGGCGGCACCGCACTATTCACCCCCTCGGGAGAGCCCAGCCCCATGCTCACGCGCATACAACAATGCTTTGCAACGCTGATGCAGGGTACCGAGGCGACCCAGCGCTTCTTAACCGAGATACAGCACCACCAACTGCTCGAACCCGTTACCATTGATTACGAAAACCCGACGGGCGAAAAAGTCAGCCTCACCGGGTTTTATCAGATCGATGAAGCCGCGTTGGCCGCGCTCGAACCGGAGCCGCTCAAGTCGCTTCATGACAGTGGCGCCTTACGCACCTGTTACGCCCTCTTGAACGCCCGCACCCATATCGAAAAGCTCGCTCACTGGCTCAAGCGAACGCATAGCCAGTAGTCTGAAGCCGACGCCCCCAGAGAGCATATTTATGATGTTTTTTGGTGGTTTCACCCTATAACTGCGCCACAGAGAACCATAATATGACAGATAGCAGCCAGGAACCCGGTAAAGGAATTCCTGGCTTAAAACGATGCTATCGACGTTGGAGGCCCACTTATGAGTCAGTCAGATCATCCCGATCCGTTCAAAGAGGCTCGCACGAACACCGGCGTTCAGGAAATTGATGATCAGAGTGACCCGGTCGCCATGGTGTTGCGCCTGAAGGATGTTCGCAAGTGCGCTCGAAACTGGGAAACCTACTCCTCTCAAGCCAGAGCGGGTCGTATTGTAGTTCCCTCAGAAGTGAACATTCGCGATATTCGCCAGGTGCCGTTCGAGCTGGACCCCCCACTCCACGGTGAGTTTCGCCAGATTATGGACCCCTGGTTCAAACGCCCCCTGGAAGAGGGCTACCAGAACGCATTGAGAGAGCAGATTCGCACACTGATTCAAGCGGCCAATAACAGTGACGCCGTCGAGGCCGTTCACGACTTTTCCCTGCCGCTTCAATCCCGCGCCCTGACCCTGTTGCTCAATGTGCCCTTTGAGGAGGCGGACACCTACATCAGTTGGGGTACCCACGTGTTCCGCAGTGAGGACAACCCCCTCGATGCCGGAAAGGCCCAGGTGTTGTACGACTATATCGACCGGAAAATGGACGAGGCCGAGGCCAACCCCGGGGACGATCTGTTCTCCGTGCTGCTTGCGTCCACCGTCGAGGACCGTCCCGTCACTCGGGAAGAAGTGATGGGCGCAATCGTGCTGACCTTTGCGGGTGGCCGGGACACGGTCATTAACATGGTCACCAATACCCTGGCCTACCTGGCGGACCACCCGGAAGCGCTGGAGCGATTAAGAAGCGAGCCGGAGATCCACCGGCGTGCCATCGAGGAACTGATTCGTTACTTCTCGCCCCTGACCCATATGGGCCGTGTGGCGACCGAAGAGAGCAGCGTATGCGAGCACGCGGTGAAAAAAGATTCGAGAATTTCCTTATGCTGGGCATCGGCCAACCGGGACGACACCGTCTTTGAAAGACCCAACGAAGTGGTGCTCGACCGCAAGGTGAACCCGCATATCAGCTTTGGTTTTGGGCACCACAACTGCCTGGGAGCCACTCACGCCCGCACCATCCTCAAAATTTTGATTGAAGAGCTGTGTGAAAACGTCGGGCGCATCCAGATCAAGGACCAGGAAGAGAACATTGAACACTGGGGCCCGTTCGACCGAAAAGTGGGCTACAACAACATTCAACTCGCGTTTGATGCTCTGACGTCATAAACACGATAACCGACAAACCGACAAACCGATCATGACTGTATCAGGTGACTTTTATGGCCAAAATTACCTTTATTACCCAAGACAACGACACCATCACCGCAGAAGCCACCACAGGCACGGTTATGGAGCTGGCCGTCGACAACGGCGTGCAGGGTATTGACGGGGACTGCGGCGGCGTTTGCTCCTGTGCGACCTGCCATGTACACGTCCGCCCGGAAGACTTCGAGAAAACCGGTGGTCCCAATGACATTGAGAAAGACATGCTTGAGCTGGACGATGAAGTCTCCGAATACAGCCGGCTGTCCTGCCAGCTGGACGTGTCTGAAGCACTGGATGGCATCATTCTCAAGGTGGCTCACTAAACATGGCCTATTCCTCCGAACAAGAGGCCGTCTGTGTCATCGTTGGTGCAAGCCACGGCGGTGTCAATAGCGCGTTTGCGCTGAGAAAAGAGGGTTGGACCGGACGCATCATACTGGTCGACAAAGATGACGCTTTACCGTATCACCGGCCACCGCTGTCAAAGGCATTTTTGACCTCGGACGACGGTATCAACAGCATTCTTCTCAAGCCTGAAAGCGCTTACCACCACAACAACATTGAATTGATGCCCGGCGTGACAGTGGCCTCTATTGATCGCGGCCGAAAAACACTGCTGCTGGATAACGGCGAGACGCTGGCCTACTCAAAACTGATTCTGGCCGTTGGAGCCTCGCCCATTATCCCGCCCATTCAGGGCATTGATACTACGGCCGCTGTATTCCCGCTCAGAACCGCCACCGACGTTCATCACATCAAAGCCGCCGTTGCACCTGCCCAGGGCAAGCGTGCTGTGGTGATCGGGGGTGGTTACATCGGGCTCGAAGCGGCCGCTTCGCTCACCAAAATGGGGGTTTCTGTGACCGTTGTTGAGCGGGAAGAGCGTGTGCTGGCGCGAGTGACCAGCCCGGAGTTGTCCGCTTTTTTCGAGCAGTTACACCGGGACAATAACGTTGCCATTCACACGCAGAAGAATGTGGTTTCACTCGGCGACGTCGACGGTAGACCGTGCGTCAGGTGTGAGGACGGCGCGCAATACCAGGCCGATGTGGTGATTATCGGGGTAGGCATCGTCGTCAATATTGAATTGGCTGAAGAGGCGGGCCTGGACATTGAAAACGGCATTGCGGTCGATGCCCATGCCCGGACCAGTGATCCGGATATTTACGCGATCGGCGACTGTACCTTCCACTACAACCCCCGCTACGACCGCAAGGTACGCCTGGAGTCAGTACAGAATGCCGTGGATCAAGGCAAAATTGCAGCAGCGGCCATTGCGGCAACGCCACGTGACTACGACAGCATTCCGTGGTTCTGGTCCGACCAGTACGACGTGAAGCTACAGATTGTGGGGTTGTCCGCCGGTTATGACAATATCGTCACCCGCACGGAAAGCGAAAGCTCTCCGCCCCGGCTTTCGGTATGGTATTTCCGCGGCGAGCAACTTCTCTCTGTGGATGCCGTCAACCAACCCAAAGCCTACGTTATCGGCACCAAGCTGATTAAAGAGGGGCGACCCGTGAACAAAGAAACGTTAGCCAACCCCTCAACAGAGCTCTCCCTCAGTAACCTGGCCGTGTAAGGCCAGGTACTTTAAAGAATTCCGATCAATCTTCAAACAGAAGACCCGGCAAATACAGCGCTATCTCAGGCACGAAAACCAGTAATAACAACACCCCGAACAGTGGCACGAGAAAGGGCAGCGTCGCACGCACACATTCTTCGAACGGCGTTCTGGATACCTTTGCCAATACATAGAGAACCATGCCAACGGGCGGCGTCAGTAAGCCAATCATCAGATTGAGCACGAACACCACCCCAAGATGAACCGGGTCAATGCCCACAGACAGCGCGACAGGTAGCACCAGCGGTGCGAGAATTGTAATCGCGGCGATCGTTTCCATGAAAAAACCGACCACAAAGACAATGGCCATAATCAACAGCAGAACGGCCGTCTTGTCGCTGGTCATGGCCAACAAGCCACTGGCGAGCCCATCCGCGACTTGATTCGCCGTGAGTACCCAGGCGAACAACGCCGCCGAAGCAACAATCATGAGTACGGACGCTGTTGTCTCAACCGTTGCCACCATGGCGTCAAGGATCGCCCGCCAACGTAGCGTCCTGAACAAGACACAACCCACTAGCATCGTGAATGCCACCGCGGCAATGGCCGCTTCGGTCGGCGTAAAAACCCCACATACGATACCGCCGACAATGATGATCGGCGTTAATAGTGGCAAAATCGCGGATTTGGCAGCACGCAGCGCGAATCGCACCGAAAACGCCGCCTCGCGCCGAAAGCCGCGGCGGACCGCCGTAACATGCACCATTACCATCAGCGCGATCGCCATGATCAGCCCGGGCAGCAAACCCGCTGCAAACAACCTCCCGATCGACACTTCGGCGACCACGCCGTAAACAATCAGTGGTAACGAAGGGGGGATGATCGGTCCGATCGTCGATGAGGCCGCCGTAACACCCACGGAAAAGCCACGCTCATAGCCGGCATCGCGCATGGCTTTGATCTCGACGGCGCCGAGACCGCCAGCATCGGCAACGGCAGCACCTGACATTCCGGCGAACACGACGCTGGCACCGATGTTGACATGCCCCAGGCCGCCCGGAGCCCAGCCGACGAGCGCGCGCGCAAAAGCGAATATGCGCTCTGTAAAGCCGGCGGCATTCATCAGGTGCCCAGCAAGAATGAAAAACGGAATGGCACTCAGCGTAAAGCTGTCGAGTCCGCCGATCATGGTATGAGCGGCAGCAACCCCAGCGATGCCCTCGCTGAGAAAATACGCGAGCGATGACAGACCCAGTGCGACATAAACCGGCGCCCCGGAAAGAATCAGCGCAAACAGAAGCACCAGTACAAGTAGCAATATCATCATACGGCGTCCTCGTCCCCGGCACTTCTATCGATTTCGCTCAGGATCTCACGGCTACTGAGACCCGCTCTCTGGATGAGACGCCATACCGCAACGACTGTGGTGGAAAACAGCGCTGCCGCAACAAACCAGTAGACGATACTCTTTGGCAGATCGACCGAAATCATACGCCGATCTGCTTCAATCGAGAGCCAGACGGCAAGCAGCGTCAGCACCGCATGAAACACAACGCTGACGAGATCGACCATAATCGCCAGCGGTTTTATACTGGCCAGGGACACGCGACGGTAGATGACCTCAAGAAAAATGTGTTCGCCTTTCCGAAGCGCGGTCGTCGAACCGGCGTAGGCCACACCTATTAACAGGTACCGGGCAATTTCCTCTGTCCAGGCGACGCTGTCATTGAGGACGTACCTCGACAGGAACTGCAATAGCACAATGGCGGCGAGTGCCACAAATAACGCTAATGCAGGCCAGTCGATCCAGTGGATTCGGGCAGCCGACCTACTATTCATGGTTTCGCAAGCTCCCTCAGTCGCGTCAGGTAAGACGCATCGAATGGATAGGCATGGTCCTCAAAATAGGCGTCGACAGCCTTTCGAAACGCGTCTCGATCCACCTCAGTGACAGTCAGGCCCTTATCTACAAACCACTCGACCAGCTCAACCTCGTCGGCCGCAATCTCCTCAGAGGCCCGCCGCGCCGCTCTGTCCGCTACGTCCTTGAGCAACGCTGCATCCTCTTCGCCTAGCTCATCGAGAGTCCGGTGCGACACGAGAGTCAGCAGTGAGGGAGCTATATGCCCTGTCAGATTGATGTGCGACTGTACTTCGTAAAAGCGCTTTAACCGGATGGTTGTCAGCGGGTTTTCCTGAGCGTCGATCACGCCCTGCTGCAATGCGAGATAAACCTCCGAAAATGGCATCGGAGCTGCGTTGGCACGCGTCGCTCTAGGTAAGATCAGATACATTGGCGCATTCGGTACGCGAATTTTCAGGCCCCGCATGTCATCCGGGTGCAAAATCGGCTTGTTTGCAGTGACATGCCGGAAACCGTAATAGGTCAGCCCTATGACTTCCGTGTCCGTTGCCCGGCCGAACGCTGTCGCCATTTCCTCAAACAACGACGAGTCGCGGTATGCCTGCCAATGTTCAAAATTATCGATGGCATACGGAAAATCAGACAGTGCAATCGGCGGATACTCGTTCGCGACGAGTGAAGCGCCAGTATAGATAATGTCAATGGCACCCAGCGCCAGTGACTCGTTGATGGCGCTTTCCTTTCCCAGTGCCGAGGCCGGATAGACACGCACACGATAACGGCCATTGGTCCGCTCTTCGAACTCCCTGGCCGCTATAAGCGTCTGTTGATGAAACGGCGAACTGATTTCATAAACATGTGCCCAACGCAGCGTCCGCGTGCCCTCGACACGCCAGAGAATAATCAGTAGCAGAGTCACCGCGACTGTCGTGCACAGAATCAGAGCAGCGCGGTATTGGCGCATCATAAACCAGATCTCCAGCAGGAAGTGTCGCAACAGGGCCGTGTAAGACTAGGTTACAGCGACACCTCCAACGGCCACCCTTCAAACTGATCGTCCTTCTTAGGATCGGCCTGCCAGGGCCAACACTCAAACACGACCTTCTGCTTCCGAGTATTGACCCGAACCAAGCCATAGCCCTCGCTTTTTAAACGATGGTCAAATAAGAATTTGCCCCAGCTGTCATTACCCTCCTCGAAGGTCGCGTGGGACACTCTCGGGTTGGCCACGGCCAACACCCGCATCTTGTTGCCGAAGGTATCGACAAAATGGCCGGTATTGGGGTCGTCATTTCTCGGGTTTTCCAACTTTCCATAGCCCTCAAACCAGCGCTGCCAAAACGCGGCCGCTGCGGGCCCAGAGAAAAACAGAGGGCCGTCCTCGTAATCATCTACGCCCTGAACGCACATCATTCCCAGGTGC
Source organism: Marinimicrobium agarilyticum DSM 16975 (assembly GCF_000423345.1). Lineage (GTDB taxonomy): Bacteria > Pseudomonadota > Gammaproteobacteria > Pseudomonadales > Cellvibrionaceae > Marinimicrobium > Marinimicrobium agarilyticum. The sequence continues at coordinate 38,944 of NZ_AUHU01000012.1, read as the reverse complement.
TGGTCACCAGAGAGCACAATCGCACCGGCTTTCTGAATCAACTGCAGTGCCCGCCGACGCCCATCGGGTGGGTAGCCATTGGCATCGTAGTCCAGCAGCGGCTTCCCGTGTTCGTCTGTTTGAGGGGAACCCCAAATCGAGGCGGTCAACACCATCTTGGGTAGTTCCGGGTAGGTTTCTGCCCACTCAGCGAGAAAACGTTCCTGACGTTCGCCCAGGAGTTCGCCTTTCACGGTCAACGGATCAGCATCGTAGTCGGGTGGAGATTTAAACTTTCGATCTTCCACGAAAGCAAAGTTCACACCGCCATAGATAAACGAGCCATAGCTGACGGGAATTCCGCCCTTGATCGGGGTAGGGTCATAGCCATCCGGGTTGTGGCCACACTGAACCCGATAGACCATCCGCACCAGGTCAATTTCGTGTTTGAAACCGCCATCTTCCTCGGCGTCGCCACCGGAAACACCGCCCTGCCCCCAGAGGTTACCCTGGAGAATATCGTGGTCATCCACCAACACAATGGAGGGTTTGTGCCGTATCGAGTCGCGGAAGGTCCAGTACCACAGGTACCAGCGATATAAGGTATCGAGCTTCGCATCCGGGGTATTACGGCCAACCCGAGTGGGATACGTCTCGTAGTATTGGTCACCACAAAACACAAACAGGTCCGGGTCGTGTGTCTGGCAGTTCGACACCAGCTCCCGGTGCGGAAACAGAATGTTGTCCAGCGTGTAACGCCCCAACGTTCGCTCCTGTGGAATGGCCGGTTTGTAAAAACCATCATCCAGACTTTTCGCGGTTGGCAAAATACAGGAGAACAGCGCAATATTCAGGGGATGTTCGCCGCCGGAATCAGCCGCTATGCTCCCTTCAAACAGCGGGGATGGTTGGGACTCGGCGAAAGTGATTCGGTAGTCGTAAGCCTCCGACGAGGTCCAGTCATCGCGGCGAAACCGGGCGATATAGCCGTCTTCGATCCGAGCGGTGTCGATTCGCTGCCAGACGTCACCTTTTTTACGCTTCACTTCAAGGCAAGCGGCCGGGTGAGCGTCGGTCGAGAGCGGCATGAATTGCGCCGTCAACTTCAGGGTCTTGCCATTCAGAGAGTACATGCACCCCATGACTGGCCCCAACGCATTTCCATCCGCTTCGGTCACTTTCTTGCCACCGGTTTGCACATCCTTGAACCACCAACGGGCCCCTGCGCCCTCCTCTGCCGAAGGAGAGGACACCAGCATAACGCCGCCTTCCAGCTCGTGGGGCAAGACTCCTGTACGGACCACAAAGCCCAGTTCCTGCTCACTTTCAGCATCAAACGCGACCAGTCGCACGTCGAAACGTCCACCGGGAACCGGATCGATATGGCAATCCAATACGATCTCCCGTTCACCCACGGGTGCGCCCTGAATCGCTCGCTCTCGAACAATGGCTTCATACGCCAGAGGATGGGCGTGATCACTGAAGTCCCGGAACCCCAAGCCTCCGTTGGTATCCAGGGTAGCCATAAAGCCACCGCCGACTCCGGAAAACCGTTGAGCCAAGGAGGCCGAGCGATAATCCAATTTACCGCCGCCGACGCCTAACAACAGACCACAAAATCCACCGGCGCCGGGGTCCAAAGTGCCCACCGTGACTCGAATTCTGGCGGGTTCGTGACGATTATTGAGCGAACGCGTAAGCAGGGAAACTGTGCGGCACTCAAAGTTTTGATCGCCCCGAAGACACTCGATGCGCCCGTCTCGCGCTTGCCAATCCTGCAGACGGTTGCCCCAGAAATCAGCCCCGAGCCACGTCTGTTGTTGAACGGGAATTGACGCTGCCAGCGGTCGCACAGATGTCAGCCTTTCGCGTTTAGCCGCCGCGAGTGCCGCAGCACTTGGGACGGCCATGGCCGCCCCCAGACTGACCGAAGCGGCTTTAATAAAGTCTCGTCTTTTCATAGTGTTGGCCTTCTCTGAAAATTACTTCGCGTCAAAACGTCGCTGGTAGAGAGATTCACCAATCTCCTTCGCCGCTTCCACCATTTCGGGATAGGGGGTATCGGTCACATCCACAAAGCCGACGTTGTAGTTTTCCCCGTCGTAAGCGCGTCCGGTAATGGGCGAGTCCATATACTGGAACCAATGCCCCCCCACAAAGTACGGGTTATCGATCAGAGACTTCATATAGTCCTTGTACATCCGGGCCCGATCCTGCTGACTGGAGGCGTGAATCAACCCCGGGTGAAACAGTCCGCGATCAGTAGCGCCAATGTGCCATTCGCCGATAATGCTCGGCATATCAATATCTTTCAGAAAGTCCCATTTGATTTTGGTCAACCCTTCTTTGTAAGCGTTGTAACTTACGACATCAACATACTTGGCGGCAGAGCGCACTACCTCAATCGGCATCCCCCAATCCGGTAGTCGAGAGCCCAAATACAAATGGTTCGGCATGTGCTTCTCCAGCGCTTGGTCGACTATCCGATAGTATTCGGACGCATAAAGCTCCAGCATTGAGGAGTAATCCTCGCGCTGCGCTGGGGTAATCGCTTTGGGGTCAAAGCCTTCGGCGAATGCTTCCCAACTCGCCAGATCAATATCCCAGGCGGCATTCAGCGCTTCGATGCTCTCGTACCGCTCACGCATCGCACGGGTAAATTCACGCTTGGTGGGCACACTCTTAGCATCTCGACCCAGAGTGTTAATCACAATGCCATAGCGCAGCTGATCGGATTCGGGACGACCGAAACTCATTTCGTTATCGATAAAGACCCCAACAGCCCATGGGCTGCCCTGCACTTCGCGCGCGACTTTCGCTGCAGTGGCATTGGCACGCTCAGTGAATTTTGGATCAAAGACATCCGGAAGGGGCCCCCAGAAGTCATTGCCACTGGATACGGTTTTGAAATCACCGATGATCCAGCCGTTGGCAAAGTACGGGATTGTCTCGTTGTCGTAGAACTGTGGGTCGGTCCAGTTGCCCAATGACGTGAACCCCCAATTCAGCATGCGCGCAATAGTGACCCGCTCCCAGTCCTTGAGGAAGGAGCTCGGTGTCTCTTCACCGTATTTACGCTCCAGGTTGGCCTGGTAAAAGCTGAAGGTTTCACCATGATCGAGTGGGCCCGAGTGGGCATCCCGGCGGTAGCTGTAATGATTGGCCAGCTCATGATCGAAACCTGGCAACCACTTGAACATATTCGCCCGTGTTTCTGACGCTACAAACCGTGATGCCTTTGCTTCGTCACTGACAGAAATCATACCAATCGAGTCTTCCGGGGTCAGCTCGTCTTTATCCCGCTTCTTGATCAAGTCCTGATCGTAATCATAGCCGGTCATGGTAGTGGTGTTTGAAAGTCGGATAATATCCAGGCCGGTGGCGAAGTACAGGTAGCCTTCCGGGTCCACCAGGGACCACTTGCCGTTGTACTTTTCGGTACGAAAGTACCCGGTTGCCTCCAGCTGTGGGCCATTTTTCCAGCCTCCAAACTTGGAGCGATCCGCCATCATTCCTTCTTTGAGAGAAGCGGTTTCTTCCTTTCGGCGCTGAATCAGCTCGTCCTCGGATTGGACTTTTCCCGGATAGTCAACTTTGGCATTCTGACCAAACCGGTCCACGATCCCCACCAGGAAGTCCTTCTTCATGGGGGGGTTGGACTCGAGCCGAATGTCATCTATCAATACTTTTTTATCGAACAAGGCGCCCTGAACGCTCAGGCTGATTTTAGTAATCTTGGCGGTGTTGAGCTGTTGAGTGCCCCACATCCAGACGAACATCTCATCCTCTGAATCCCAAGTGGGTGGGTTGGACCTCAGACCGGAGGAGAAGTTAAGCTCGGTATCGTCACCGTCATAGGTGCCTTCGATGTCGTGGCCGGACATCTTGGCGTAGTAGGTTTTGAAATCACCCACCGGAACATTCACACTTCGGGTGAACACATTGCCATCCGCGTCTTCCACGTTCAGGTAAATCTGCGTCGAGTGTTCACCGATACTTTTCATGTCCATCCGAAGGTTGAAGCTCTCATATTGGCTCCAATCCCAAGGGGCTTCCGGCTTAAAGGTCACGCCGGAATAGCTGCTTTCAGTGGCTTTGAACTCCACCGAAAGCACATTGCCTTCTTCGGGACCGGGCTGCAGCGAAAGATTGGCACTACTGGGTTTTACGCTGCTTTTGACTCCCTCTTCAAAGTCATACAACACTTCCAGAAGTTGCGCTTGGGGCTTAGGGTCGCTTTCACGTTCTTTCGTGTCGGAATCGCAGGCCGCGAGCGCCAGGGAACAGATCAGAATTGAGATACTTTTATTAATCGTAAGGAGTCTCATCGTAAACCACTTTATTCTAGTTACACAAAAAGCCAGTTACGGTGCCGTAACTGGCGTCAAATACAGCTTATTGTAATAAAGTCCGCTTTACTCAAAACGGCTGCTTTGGTGCGAACCACTTCTTCCCGCTTATCGTTCCGAGCGGGAAGAAGTCGAACCAATTTACTCCTGAAAGTAAACCGTTTTCTTTTCGAGGTACTGTTCAAGGCCATAGCGACCGTCCTCACCACCGGCACCACTGAGTTTCCAGCCGTTGTGGAATCCTTGATGCTGTTCGCCGATCCCGCGGTTGACATAGACCTCACCGCTTTCGACTTCATCAATGTACCGATGGATATAGTTCAAGTTATTGGTAAAGAGGTACGTGGAGAGACCGTAGATGCTGTCGTTGGAGTACTCAATCGCCTCATCAATGCTGGAGATTTTTACCACCGGAAGAATCGGGCCGAAGGTTTCTTCGTGAACCAGAACGTTATCCTGCTTCACATCGCCCAGCACCGTCGGCTGATACCAATGGCCATTGGGAAACGCTTTCACTTCTGCAACGCCTCCACCGGTTAGCACCTTGGCGCCCTGCTCTACGCCTTCTTTCACCAGCTTGTCGATGTTTTCAATTTCCCGGGCATTCACCTTGGGACCCATGGTCGTTTCCGGGTCCATCGGGTCGCCCAGTTTGATCGACTCCACCATTGGAACCAGCTTTTCGATAAACCGGTCGTACAGGCTCTCATGCACATACACCCGCTCAGCACAGGTGCATACCTGACCACAGTTACTGAAACGCGTTGTGAAGGTTTCTTCTACTGCCTTATCAAGATCGGCATCCTCCATAATGATCAAAGGCGCCTTACCACCCAGTTCCAGCATAACCGGCGTGAGGAGGTCCGCACTGGTGCGGGAAATGATCTGCCCCGCCCGGGTGCTGCCGGTCATGGTAATCAGCTTGGTCAAGGGGCTTTCGCACAAATGCTGTCCCACAACAGAGCCATGACCGTTGACAATGTTCAGAACGCCGGCAGGAATGCCCGCCTCGTTCGCAATGTCACCCAGCGCCAATGTTGCCAAAGGCGTCTCCTGGGTCGGTTTCACCACAATGGAGTTCCCGGTCACCAACGCCGGGCCGATTTTCCGGCCAGCAAGCGCCAGGGGGAAGTTCCAGGCGGTAATCGCGACAACCACGCCACGCGGCACTTTGTGAATATAAATTTTCTCACCCGGACGATCAGAGGGCAGGATATCCCCCTCGATCGTCAGCGCGTTGTCGCAGGCATATTCTATGAAGGTACAGGTCGCCTCAACTTCGGCTTCTGCTACGGAGAGCAGTTTGCCCTGCTCCGCTACCAGAAGCTCCGCCAGGCCCTGCTTTTTGCCTCGAATGCCTTGCGCAAACGCACGAAGGATTGACGCACGCTCACGAGCGGTCAGCTTGGCCCACTGTTTTTGACCCTGGCTGGCAGAATCAAGCGCGCTCTGAGCGTCCTCTTTGGTTCCTCCCGGAACCTCACCGACTACGTCACCCGTGGTTGGGTTATAGACTTTGATGGTCGAGTCCGAGTTGGACGCTACGTACTTGCCACCAATGAAGTTGAGGTTGTTCTTAATCATGAGATCACCTTCCCATCCAACCGCCGTCAACGAGAACGACGCTGCCATTCATATAATCGGATGCTTTGGAAGCCAGGAACACCACCGGTCCCTTGAAGTCTTCCGGCTCACCCCATCGACCCTGAGGGATGCGCGCCAGAATGGCGTCGGCCCGCTCTTTGTTGTCACGCAGCGCCTGGGTGTTGTCCGTGGCAATATAGCCCGGTGCAATGGCGTTGATGTTGACCCCTTTGGGGCCCCATTCGTTTGAAAGCGCTTTGGCCACCTGGGCAATCGCCCCCTTGCTGGCCGCATACCCCGGAACGGTAATCCCGCCCTGGAAGGTCAACAGCGAGGCGGTGAAGATAATCTTGCCGTAGCCATTACCGACCATTTCTTTGCCAATCTCCCGGCTCAGAATGAACTGGGCGTTGAGGTTCACTTCGATCACCTCGTCCCAGATGTCATCGCCGTGATCGGTCGCGGGCTCCCGGCGGATCGTTCCCGCGTTGTTCACGAGAATGTCAATTTTCGGATGATCGCTCTTGACCGACTTGATGAAAGCGTACAGGTTCTCGCGATTGGAGAAATCGCACTGATAGGCCGAGAACTTTCTGCCTTTATCGGTAACCTCCTTCTCCACCTCGGAGCCGGAGGATTCCAGAGTCGCGGACACACCAATAATATCAGCGCCCGCTTCAGCCAAGGCTACAGCCATGGCCTTGCCAATACCCCGTTTACAGCCGGTTACCAGAGCAACTCTTCCTTCCAGGTTAAACATGTCGTTCATTGAACGCCTCCACAGTTGATCAGAGATTTCATACCTTCGGGGTTTGCATCGATATTGGCGAACGCCTCGTCGATCTCATCCAACGGAGAGACTGAGGTAATAAACCGGTCAATATCGATCTTTCCGGAGGCAATCATATCGATAGCCTGGTCGAAATCCTCGGCCTCATAGACGCGAGCGCCAACCAGCTCCAGCTCTTTCCAGAAGAAGTGGAAGAGGTTGACAAGAGGCTTTTCCGCGTGAATCGCCACCATGCAGATACGGCCACGTACCGACGCGATCTGGGTCATGGTTTCTACGGCGGCCTGAACACCGCTTACCTCAAAGACGACATCCGCACCTTTGCCGTTCGTCCAAGCTTTGACTTTCTCTTCTATGTCCTCCTCTTTGGGGTTTACCGTCTCAAAGCCCAGATCTTCAGAGAACTTCAGGCGTGCCGGATTGAGTTCCGATACCATCACTTCGGCACCAATACCCTTGGCGACCGCTGCCACCAGCTGACCGATCGGGCCACCACCGAGAACCACGGCCTTTTCACCGGCTTTCAGTTTCGCGCGAGCCACGTCGTGGCAAGCAACCGACAGCGGCTCCACCAGGGCGCCTTGCTGCAAGGAGACGTTCTCAGGAAGGCGGTGAAGCGTTCTGGCCTTCACTGTCCAGTAGTTCTGGAAGGACCCTGGCGTATCAATGCCCATAAATTTCAGGTTGTGGCAAATGTGTGAATGCCCGGCATCACATGCCGGGCAACTTCCACAATAATCCAGCGGGCGCACTACAACCCGGTCGCCCGGCTTGTAGTCGGTGACGCCCTCACCGACTTCATCCACAACGCCGGACACTTCGTGGCCGGTCGTCTGGGGAATGGACACTCGCTTATCCATTACGCCGTGATAGATGTGCATATCGGTTCCGCAGATACCGGTAAAACCGACTTTCAAGCACACTTCACCGGCACCGGGTGCGACTCTTTCGCCCTCAACGATGGTGAATTTTTTGTTGCCTGCGTATTGAGAAGCTTTCATGGGATACCTCTATTTAATAAGCTTGAATGAGATGCTTGCGCAGAAGGTCGTGATCAAACTCTACACCGGTGCCGGGAATGTCCGGCGCCACGGCACGACCGTTCTCAAGTTTCAAGGGGTGAGTGGTGTAGGCGTCGATCGGGAAGGAGTGAACTTCCAGGTAGCCCGCATTGGGCTGTGACGCCATGAGAGAAACGTGCAGCTCATGCATTCCGTGGCTACAGACAGGGAGGTTGAACGCCTGTGCCAGATCCGCCACCTTCAGCCAACCTGTGATACCACCGATATTGGAGGCGTCAGGCTGAAGAAAACCAAGCCTGGCCTGAGAGACCGCGTAGGTAAATTCGTGAATAGTGTGAAGGTTTTCACCCATGGCCAAAGCAATAGACGTTGATTGAGCGATACGAGCATATCCGTCGTAATCGTCAGGGATAGTGGGCTCTTCAAACCAGGTAATATCTTGATCGACAATGGAGTTAGAGAAGCGCACTGCTCCCTCGACCGTCATGGAATAGTTGGCATCGACCATGAATCCGCGACTGGGGCCGATCAATTTTCGGACAGCCCTAACCCGATCAACATCTTCGCGGGAGTCCGCTTTGCCAACTTTTATCTTGACCGCATCAAACCCCCGATCCAGATAACCCTTGACGTTTTCCAGCAACCGGTCCTTGGAGAAATTAAGATCAATTCCGCCCGCATAACAACGGGTAGTGTTATTTACTCCGCCGGCCACTTTCCACAAAGGCAGCCCCAGCCGTTTGCACCTCAGATCCCACAAAGCAATGTCAATAGCGGACTGGGCGAAGCTGACGAGGCCACCGCGCCCCACATAGTGCAGTTTCCACTGCACTTTTTCCCAAATCGACAGAATCTCAGAAGAGTCGAGCCCTATTAGTCCGGGCGCCAACTCATCCTTCAACAAAGAATAAATGGCTCGACCACCGGTGCCGCCAGTATACGTGTAGCCGACACCCTCACGGCCATCACCACAAGCAATACGACAAAGAACCAGCTCGAAATGGGTATGATTCCCATGCTTTGCATCAGCGAGCACCTCTTCCAACGGTACCCGGTAGTACTCGATTCTTACATCAACGATTTCAGATGCGGCGCGCGACTCACACCCCGGAACGACGTCAAGCTTGCTCATTATCGATCTCTCTTATTGATAAAACGGTCTTTACAACGACTGTAGGCCTGAATTTGCATATTGTCAACAATATTACAATATTTAATGCATCCTACCGTTATCTGGCATTGCGGCGCAATGCAGCTATCGACACATATATATTGTCGACAATATACTATATAGTGAAGACCGTAGTAAAGGTATCGCACCCAGCGTGCTCGGTCTGGCCTGGTTCAGCCGGGCACGCTATAGCGACATAAAAACCCAGGCAGGCAGAACAGGGCGGTTTCTCCAGCCCGATGCCTGACACGATAAAGAGGTATAAGCATGCTCAATCGCACGCATCTTTTGTCCCGCAACCGATCAGCATTCGCACTCACCGTGCTACTGACCGCCGGCCTTCAGGGCTGCGGAGGGAGCTATGGCGACTCGGAAAGCCCTTCAAGCGCCTCGAGCTCGCAGCAAAGCGCCAGCTCAAGCAGCCAGACGAGCACCTCGTCCAGCAGCAGTATGAGTACCACCTCCATAAGCAGCTCCAGCGCCGCTGCGTCAGAAGGCGCCACTCAGGTTTATGTTGATTCCGACGTCACTCGAGCCGTGGGCGATGCCGACACCTTCCACCGGGAAGCCTTTATTACCCTACATGCCTCCCATACCGAGCAGGACTGGTGGCTGGGAGAGAATGCTGACTCAGTCGGCGGCGACAACCTGATGGCCGAATTTGTGACTGAATATGATGTGTATTTCGGCCGCGACACCGGGGGTATGGCATGGCAACTGTCACAGGTACCCGAGGACCCGGAGAAGCCCGGGTACGCTGATGATGAAGCGATTGAGAGCCGAGGCAACGACGCCACCGGTTGGTATAGCGCCCGCCAAGACGTGCGCGGACCCATTCAACGCGCCCAGGAACATCGCAACCAGCAAATGATTGTTGCGGCACAGCAACACCCCTACTGGCCGAACGGCACGCCCACCGGACAGGGGTGGACCTTTTCCCAAACCGATACCCCCGAGGAGCCACTGGGAACAGCGACCGGGCAGTACATGAGTCAGTTCCTCAAGCATTTCTTCCGGCAAAGCGAAGGCGAGCCAGGCCAGCCCAAACCTTTATACGTCGAAGTGATGAATGAGCCGCTGTGGGAGCTGGTAACAGTGGCCGAGGACCCGGTCGACCTGACCACCATTTTTGAATTTCATAACACGGTGGCGAAAGAGGTTCGGGCCCTTAACCCAGATGTGCTTCTGGGCGGGTACACCGTCGCCTTCCCCGACTTCGAAAAAGACAACTTCAACCGCTGGGAGGAGCGCGACAAGCATTTCTTGGACGTCGCTGGCAGTAATATGGATTTCATATCCCTGCACTTGTACGACTTCCCGGACTTTACCGACAATGGTGTACCGGTCAAGCGATACCGCAAAGGCGCCAACATGGAAGCGACGCTGGACATGTTGAACCATTACACCGATCTCTCTTTCGGCAAGGAGATGCCTCTGATCATTTCCGAGTACGGAGCCCAAGTACATCGGCTGAGAAATGAACCCTGGTTCCCCTATCGGGATTGGCTGACGATCAATTCCATCAATTCTATGATGATGGCCTTTATGGAGCGCCCTCACCAGGTGGAAAAAGCACTCCCGTTCATTACGGTCAAGGCAGAATGGGGCAGAATAAGCCCAACGGTCCCCTATAACTTCCGCTTAATGCGGCAACAGTTTGAAGCCGAAGGCGAATCCGGTGAGCAATGGGTATACACCGAACTGGTGAAGTTGTACGAGCTATGGAAAGACGTTGGAGGCACCCGTTTGGATACCGCCACCGACGACCCGGATCTGCGAGTCGACGCTTACCGGAGTGATACTGAAACCTTTATCATCGTCAACAACCTTGATTTTGAGACTCAAGAGTTCGCCCTAAACTTCCGAGATGGCGCGGCCCCGGCCAAGATACAAACCAAACAGCTGTTCCTGGGTGACCAAGAGCTGCCCCTGCATGACAGGACGCCGATGATTGAGAACCAGACCTATAGCGAGCTGCCTCAAACGCTGACTCTGGAGTCGGAAGCCACCATGGTCATCCGCTACAGCAACACCGGCAACGCACCGCTGGGTGAGCTGCAAGAGACTAATTATTACGCCAACACCTACAAGCAACCGATTGAAAGCGCACGGCCGATCACCTTCGAAGTGGATGACATCAACACGTCAGCCGAAGGGTTTGCCATTCTACGCGTGGGCCTGGGACGGGAGCACGGCCTGTCGCTTCAACCGGAAATCACTGTCAATGGTGAGCCGGTCACGGTACCGACCGACTGGCGTGGTGGAGACCAGTACCTGGACGGAAAAGGCCGCGAGAGTTTCTTTGGGGTGATCGAGGTTCCGCTCCCCGTAGAGCTTATCGACGTCAACAACACCGTTCGCATTAAGTTTCCCGACAGCGGTGGCTACGTGAGCTCACTCGCGATTCGTTACGGCGCGTCTACAACCGCCCTGTTGCGTCCAAAAACGGCTTTCTAGGACAACAACCGCCTCTGACCGCCCTGCCCGGACCTAATCCGGCCAGGGCGGTTTTTCCTCTTCCCTTTCCCGCTCAGCCCTTTAACTCCCCCTTGGGCGCCGCTTTCAACCTTGAGTTCTACATCACGATTTCAGAAACTAACCAGCAATATTGTTTACTTTATACAGTCATCTATCTATAGTCTTTGAGGGGTTCAAGAGCGCTTTTCCTCTTGTTCCTATCTAGCGTGACTTGGCTCGCGTGCCCCGACTCGCGCGGCCCGCCTGTTGGGTTCCGCGCCCCAGGTCACACAACACCCCACAGCGATAATGATATAAACGCGATGGAGGATTTATGAAAAAACTCTTGTGTATCGCCGCCGTCACTGCCTACGGCTCCATGGTTCACGCCGCCGACTGGGATGGCATACCGGTGCCTGCCGATCCCGGCGCAGGCAACTCCTGGCAGTTGGTTGACTCGGTTTCCGACGATTTCAACTACTCCGCCCCAGCCAACGGCAAAAGCCCGACCTTCTACAACCAGTGGTCCGAAGGGTTCATCAACAGCTGGCAAGGCCCCGGCCTGACGGATTACCACAATCCCAACTCGGAAGTGACTGGCGGAAACCTGGTCATCAAAGCCACCCGCAAACCCAACACCAATCAGGTATATACCGGCGCCATTCACTCCAATGACAGCATTCAATACCCGGTGTACATTGAAACCCGCGTTAAAGTCATGGATCAGGTGCTGGCCAACGCCGTCTGGATGTTGAGCTCAGACTCCACCGAGGAGATCGATATCGTGGAGTCCTACAGCAGCAGCCGCCCAGACCAGACGTGGTTTTCGGAAAGGATGCACCTGTCGCATCACGTGTTCATTCGTGACCCTTTCCAGGACTACCAGCCCAAAGACTCGGGTTCCTGGTACACCGATGGCCGTATCTGGCGCGATCAGTTCAGTCGGGTCGGCGTTTACTGGCGAGACCCCTGGCACCTGGAGTATTACATTGACGGTCAGCTGGTTCGCACCGTCTCCGGGCCCGACATCATTGACCCCTACGACTACACAAACGGCACGGGCCTGAGCAAGCCCATGCAGATCATCGTCGATGCGGAAGACCAGGACTGGCGCTCCGACAACGGCATCATGGCCACAGACGCAGAGCTCTCCGACCCCAGCAAGAACCGGATGTACGTCGACTGGATTCGGGTGTACAAACCCGTCACCCAGACTAATGGTGGTAACAGCGGCGGCTCGGGCAGCGATGTGAGCGTATCGACCGATTTCGGCGCTTTCTTTGCCACGGGGAAAGACGGCAGTCCGGTTGCGGGCGACAACGTCGAAGGGTTCAACCCCTCAGGCCAGGGCAATATCAACTACAACACCTTGGGTGACTGGGGCGACTACAGCATCACTCTGCCAGAAGACGGTCGGTATCGGGTAGAGGTCAATGTCGCCTCTCCCTCCAGCGGCACGCTGGCAGCTGAGGTCACTATCGACGGCGTATACGTTGGCCAAATCAATATTTCGGCCACCGGCGGCTGGGAGTCCTACCAGACCTTCAGCCTCGACAGCGACTTTTTTATCGGCGCAGGCACCCACACCGTTCGGATTAAAAGCGCTGGGAATACCAACTGGCAGTGGAATGGTGATGTCATCCGGTTTGTGAAAGTCGCCGACTAACCATCGCAATCATTGCTTTCAGAAAATCAAATAGAAATTATCAGCCCTCACGGAAGAGGGCTTGCTACCCCACCAGGCTCAACAATGACAATATTGTTCCCGGTTATTTCGCAGCGGATTGAGATGCCGCCAATACCGGCGCAACTGAGGAGAATAAATAGCGAGTCCACTTCGCACCGGATCAGGTCGGGCCGTGGCAATGGGAAGCGTCTTTTAGACAAGGGCCCTTTGTCGCCGTGTCCAGCGAGCCAATCAGCGGCATAAGCGCAGGCTTTATGGATGACGAAAACGGTACCCTAACCATTCACGACACCAATAAAACGTGGCCAGATTTTCGTCAGCGTGGTCGCCTGAACTATGTGAACGAGCCCTATCTACGCTTTGAAGAAACGGGCGACCACTGGCCGTCGCCGTCGACGAGCCGGGCGACGCACAACATTCCCTTGTGCCCGATTCGGAAGACCCCGAGCACAACCTTGCCCGCATGGACGGGCTCTGGGGGGCCTTGACCGCCGGCGCTTGGGGAACGGAATGGTATTTCGGCTACCAACATGAACACTCGGACCTGACCGCTCAGGATTGGCGCACCCGAGACCTCTTCTGGGATCAAGCTCGCCACGCTGTAGAATTTTTCGCGTTGGCCGATGTGGAGCTTTCACAAGCGGTTAGCCGAGACGAAGTGATCAGCAACGCCTGGGCGTTAGCGGAAGTCGGCGAGTTTTATATCATTTATGCGAAAGACGCCTCAAAAGCTCTAACGCTTCGTTTACTGCCAGGCAAATCCGACTACAGCGTACAGTGGTTCGACCCGCGCAACGGCGGCGAGCTGCAAACCGGCTCTATTACAGAGCTCAGGGTCGATAAGGAAGTGACCACCTATTGGGGCGATATGGCAACGGTCGACTTGGGAAAACCACCCAGAGACACAGAGAACGATTGGGTAATCCTGGTGAAGCGACAATAGTCGCTTCACCTCCGCGAGCGGCGATAACAGCGAAGACGCATCATATTGTTGACAATTGACTATTTTTAATAAAATATAGGCCTCTGACGTGATTGAAGGCCAGAAGCGCCCTCGACTCCCAACACTCTAACGATAACGACTCAAGAGGTCACAGAATGCTCTATGCCCCGCAACGCTCCCTGCGGCAGCCGCTCTCACTACTCCTCGTCGCCCTTCTAAGCACGGGCCTCCATGGCTGTGGGGGAAGCAGCTCCGACGATTCGGATGACACTTCGGAGAACGGCACCTCCTCAAGCGCCCAATCCCAGCAGAGCAGCCTCTCATCAAGCCAGGCGATCAGCAGCGCTTCCTCCTCCAGCAGCGAAAGCGCCGTCTCCTCCAGTAGCGAAGGCGCCGCAGCTTCTAGCAACCAAGCGGTGACCTCCTCTTCCAATTCGTCCTCCAGCAGTAGCGAGGGCGCTTCCACAGCCGCCGACTGGGACGGCCTGGTGGTACCCGCCGACCCCGGCGCCGGCAATACCTGGGAGCTGGTCGACGCCGTGTCCGATGACTTCAACTACTCCGCCCCCGGCGACGACAAAGGCCAGGCGTTTTACGAGCGTTGGTCCGAAGGGTTTATCAATAGCTGGCAGGGGCCGGGGCTCACGGATTACCACGACCCGAACTCCTCTGTGACCGAGGGGAACCTTGTTATCGAAGCCACCCGCAAACCCGACACCGACGAGGTATACACCGGCGCCATTCATTCCAAAACCAGCGTTCAATACCCGGTCTACGTCGAAGCCCGTGTTAAAATCATGGACCAGGTCCTCGCCAACGCCGTCTGGATGCTGAGCGCCGACTCCACCGAAGAAATTGACATTGTGGAAGCCTACGGTAGCAGCCGCCCGGATCAGACCTGGTTCGCAGAGCGCATGCACCTGTCGCACCACGTCTTTATTCGCGACCCGTTTCAGGACTATCAGCCCAAAGATGAGGGCTCCTGGTACACGGATGGTCGCCTGTGGCGCGAACAATTTAGCCGAGTCGGCGTTTACTGGCGCGACCCATGGCACCTGGAGTACTACATCGACGGCGAGCTGGTTCGCACCGTCTCCGGCGAGGAAATCATCGACCCGGAGGGCTACACAAACGGCACAGGTCTTAGCAAGCAGATGCAGATCATCGTTGACGCAGAGGATCAGGACTGGCGCTCCGACAACGGCATCATGGCCACCGATGAAGAGCTGTCGGACCCCGATAAAAACCGGTTCTATGTAGACTGGATTCGGGTTTACAAGCCAGCGTCCATGACCCCCGACGCCAGCGACGACGACACCGCCTCGAACACGGGCGCAACGGTCACCACCGACTTCGACGCCTTCTTCGCCACGGGCAAAGACGGTGAACCCGTCGCCGACGACAGCGTCGAGGGATTCAACCCCGCCGCCGATGGCAAGATCAACTACAACACCTTGGGTGATTGGGGCGACTACAGCCTTACCGTACCGGAGGATGGCGATTACCGGGTAGAGGTCAATGTGGCCTCCCCCACTCAATCCGGTCTGGCAGCCAATGTCATGATCGACGAAACCGACGTCGGGCAAATCGCCATCACCACAACAGGAGGCTGGGAGACGTACGAAACGTTCAGCCTCGACACCCCCGTAACGCTCACCGCTGGCACCCACACCGTCAGGATTCAGAGCGCCGGCAGTGCAACCTGGCAGTGGAATGGCAATTTGATTCGTTTAGTTCAGCTTGGTGAATGATCAGGGTGAGTTCGTGCAGAGGGCGAAGACGATCTCACGCTCTCCTTAAAAGGGTAAGGCAGGTCTAGTTCCCTATGAAGAAAAGAGCCTCACTCTATTAATCTGTAGTGGTCGATTTAATTCGGACATTGAGCTAGCAGGAGTACAGCTAATGCCGGTGACAAGCGAACGACAACGTGACTGAAACCAATGACTGTTTTCCCAAGTTGGAATTGGAGTCGTCCGCAATACCAGCCGCACATGATGGGATCTCTTGGCTTATCGGTAAGAACACGGCCAGGGGCTTATTTCACAAGCCGTTCTCCAGGGAAACACAATTGGATATACCCCCAACAAGCTTTCCCCAGTGTAGATCAAAGCCTCTGTCTGAGCTGACCATTGAGCGCTGAATAGTCCCATATAGCTATATCGGCCGAGCCTCCCTCAAGATCTTGTCCTTCCATTCGTCCGGTAGAGCCTCCTCTGTCAATACTTCAACCTCCACTCCAAGCAGGTCCGTAAGCTCTGCACGAATTGCCCCGATATCTAGCATTGTTGTCTGGGTGGTGACCGCCACCTGGATATCTAGGTCACTGTGGTCAGTATCGAGACCGTGAAGAACCGAGCCGAAAACGCGAGGGTTTGTTGCACGGTGAAGCTCGACAATTTGCAGAACGGCTTCGCGATGCTGATGTAAGGCGTTGGAAGGCCTCATCCGAACGATCCTTAAGTCAATCTGACTGTAATATAGTCTTTTACCATTACAACTACGACGGCAATAGCCATCGGATATAATCAGCCGCCTATGGCGGAAGATTAATGGACCAATGATGCCACACGAATAGGGAAAGGGCCGAGGCGGAATACACGCGCTTCTTATTGGGCACCAACTGGATGACTAAATTTTAACCAGTTGGTATGATCCGAAGTATGCGTTCCTTTCGAATCCTGACCGAGCAACAACCCATGAAAGAACCAAAACAGCACATGTCTCCGGCAGAAGAACGAGCAGATATCCTCAGGCAGCAGGCTGAGGGGAGTTTTTCCCTCTCCCGACAGCTCGCCGAGCATCCGGTCTCTCGGATGAGGAAGCGGCTAGGCCTTCACCTGCCTGAGGACCATCCCGCATCGATTCTTGCGGCTCAGCAGGGTAAGCCCCGCCCTTAATCGTGTATAGCGAGTATTGATGATCAGCTTGTCGCGCTGATCACCCCACCGAGCTATCTCATTTTAGCCGAGAGCATTTCTGATTATCGATGCGCTCGCCTTAGTCGGGTTGCGCCGGCGTCACTTCAATTCCTGAATCTCCCACAGCACCCAAGACCTCGTCTGCCTCATCAGCAGACCCCAGAACGTATTGCTCAGCATCCTGAGCCCTGATGAATACCGGAGACCGGGTATGAATAGCTCTAGTCCCCAACGAAGGCGCGTCTCGTGTAAGGGTAACAATCTGCGGTGTCTCTCCTGGGTACCAGAACGCCGCCATATAGAGGGGCCGCTGATTGATCGCTGAGAACCGGTGCTTCTTTTTCCCATTCAGCTCCGCTCGCCACTCGTAAAAACCGCTGCATGGGACCAGGCACCGGCGTTCAACATAAGCCTCCACGAGCGCTTGCTTGGTCCGAACGGTCTCGCACTTGGCGTTAACGAGTTGTGAGGTCGCCCATTCAGGCTTTATCCCCCAAGTCGTATCTAGCTGGCCTAACCAACTACCGACTGCCGCCACAGTGGCAACAGACTGGGTTGGCCGCAGGTCATGGTTCGCCACAGCCCTGAACGCTAACCCCAAGGTTTCTGGAACCCAACGGTTTATCATATCGGCGCCTACATCCATTCGACCGCACATAATGAACCCTCCAGAAAGGTGGAAAGCAGCGATCATAACCACTGGGTGTTGTATATACAACCAGTTACATTTGGTATAGGACTCTCGGCAATTTGCCTTAGTGTGCTCAACACCGATGCACCAGATCAGGGTGAGTCTGTCATCAGATGCTCCTTCACCAATGCTGTACTAGAGCCCCCAGTTATAGATCATTTTATTATTAAATAGGCTCCAGAAAGACACACTTACTATAAGAACTCACACCCGTGAAATGTACATCAGAATTCCTCTTCTGAAATATCCTTTGAGTTCAACCACTTGTCGTTTGCCGGACATATTATCCGCGAACATAAATATACTGTAAAATCAATAGGTTACGGAATTTAGCGCTTGCAAAGAGATTGCGTTCGACCTAAATTGAGCCTGCCACCGGAATAGTGTTTCACCCGCCGAATTCGACGAATCCATACGTAAGTCTGGGAAGCGGATCTTCATCAGTCCCGAAGCTAAGTTATGAGAGGTAAATCGTGAAGATGGACGGTAGCCTTTCCAGAAATCGTATTAGGGGGAATATAAATGGCATCCGATACCGAGCAAACCGGCATTCACCATGGAACATTTTTTGGTTGGTTCGAAACCGGCCTTGAGGAGTTGGTATGGGCACTCAAACCGACAGATGACGATTCTTTGGAGGGGCTCGTAATACTTGAAAAATAGGACTGGGTGGAGATTCGCGATAAAAACGGAGCGATCGTCTTCTCAGGGGAAATTAATCCAGACTACGATGTTGGCAGAACGCCGCCAGACTCACCTGGGGGACGAAACCAGCCTACAGCGATGGGGTGTTGGATTCACTGGACTCAAGCAGAATTTTCCCCCGATGAGTGGGCCAAATTTTTTATCCCGGGGCATGAGCACACCGGATACGTACAAAAGCACGACGGGTCATAGATTGGCGTTGCGAGGCGCCGGACAAGGTTTCTATGAAATCCTAACCAACAGTGAATGCAGTCTATACAACAACGTTATTAGCTCAGGCATCAACGGATTAGAAGAATCGAATTTTTAGCAACTGGAACCCCTTATGAAACTGGCTGCAGCATCAGATCTACATCTAGAGTTTTCCCAAGCCAACCGGTCCAACGCTTTGGCATTTCCCACCGATACGGACGTAATTGTACTCGCCGGAGACATAGGAGTGGGCAAACAGTCCGTGCAAATCGCCTTAGACTTATCGGTTCAGTTTCCTTCATCTCACATCGTATGGATTGCGGGAAACCACGAGTTTTATAACCACAATATAGACCACCAAATTGAAGAGTACCGATCCGCCTGTGAGGGGAACAAGCGGGTACATTTTCTGGAAAATGACTCAATCGTGATCGACTCTGTAAAGTTCGTGGGCTGCACGCTGTGGACAGATTTTTCGGTCCTGGGTGAGAGCGATCGGGCGATGTATGTAGCCAACAGAGGGATCAATGACTTCCGCTTGATCAGAACCAGAAAGGATGACCGCTTTACGCCGGAGGACGCAGCGGAGAAGTTCAAAGAGAGCACAGCATACCTAAAAAAGGAGCTGTCAAATAGCGAGCCAGAACAGGCGGTTGTGATAACGCATTTCCCTCCGGGCCTTAAGACCCATAATAAAAAATACCCTCTCGACAATATGGCCGCGTATTTTCAGGCGAACGTCGATTATATCATTAATGAATACCAACCCGCGCTGTGGATCTATGGCCACAACCATTGCAGTAAGGATATCAGAAATGGGGTTACTAGGTTGGTTAGCAATCAACTCGGCTACCCGTCTGAATTAGGGCATATCCCGAGATATAATCCATCGGAGACAATCAATTTAGATTAGAACGAATCACCCCGGACGGCCAAAATGACCGGGTTGCAGCGAGGCCATTTCTCGCCATTACGGGGGAGTTGTGGGCTTACTGATCGCGAACGCAACCTGACTTGGACAGTGAATTAATCAGCTAATGTCGATTCAATGGCTGTGTGCTTCGGCGAGGGTAAGGTGAGTTTTCCGCCGTGCTCATCTTACACAGCACTCGGGATATGCAGAGAACTGCGCATCAAGCGCTTATTGTATGTGCTGGGCGATCACCTGCTAGCGGCTGATGAAGAGCCGCTCAGGGAAAGGACTCATCGGCTTAAGCCGAAAATTTCGGCTTATACTCGGTGTTGAACTATCGCCCGGTTGTATCTTTCCAGGCTAGGCATAAAAGTCACTTGGCTTTCGGGCAGCTCGAGCTGGCTTGGGCGTGCTAATGCTTTTGGATCTCGAATTCCCGAAAGGAGTTTAGCTCATCGAGCCAGCGTATGGACTCAGGTTGACACATAGGGCAACTAACTAAACGACGTACGGTGGGTCAAGATTAATTGCCGCACCCTCAAGTGGGTCTAAATAGATGGCCATTGCCACCTTTAAAAGCAATTGTTAAACCTCAATCCCCTGACTTCAATAACGAACCCTGCCCACCGCCCTGCAAAGCTCGCAGAAGCTGATTCGACAATAAAGGGCAGAAAACGGCAATGTACCCAGGGCCAACAGCTGAGTCATTTCTGAAACCGTTTCGCCAGAGGTTCTCAAAGCCAAAACTGCAATACCCCCGATAGAAACACCGGCTACCATCATCGCCACAGAAGAAACGATGGCAAAGTACGGTTCAATAGAAGCCAGCCTCCGTGCAACATCAGCAGGCAACGATAGCAGTTCTCGAACACTTTCCTGAACTTGCATGACTACAGATTCTAAAAGCCTGGCAAGCGGTCTGATAAGAAACAAGGCTCGCCTGGCCGACAAGAGAAAAAACAGCGCTGCCATAGAAGCATATACAGCGGTTTGCAGCGGGGTACCCTTAAAGAATTCCGCTAAGGACAACATCACACTCCAATCCATAATTTCTACTCCCAGATAGAAAATTAGCCCGGCTCCCAATAACTCATAGCTCACCTCTTTGACGGGAAGAAATTGTTTCCATGACTGTCCTTGTCGCGGATCGGACAATTAGCTCGATGAATAACAAGCTCCGACTGCTGGTTACGCGCAATCTCTCGCGCGACATCTATTGCTTGCTTTGTGTGTTGTGCACTGATGTCACTCGATCATTGCCTGCACCCTTGACGGACCAACCAGCTTCATGTGGGATGACGTGTTGATCTTTTCCGATCATTTCAATAATCCTAAAAGAGATTAAAATCAAAATTTAAAAAAGGATATCTGGAAACAAACTAACTTAAGACGTGTGACAGGGTTTACAGCAGTAGAAACAGCCGTTTGATCGAGCATAGGTTTTCTTTGCTTCTCTGACGGCAGGCGCACAGCTACTGAACTCACCCAGGTAGCTACGATTACCCGGATCAGGCATCCAATTACATCCGGTGACATGCACCTCGTGATCACCGTTCGCTTGAGCGTTCCGATTCACATAATAACGAGCCATAAAACACTATCCTCGCAGAATTAAGACGTATGAGGTAGATACTACTATTTAAACACCCCGAGATTCAGGGGAATAACGGCTAGGACTAACTCAAGAGAAGGGTGTAATGCGAACACTCACCATACGATCGATGTCTCCCAGCTGCTCCGCTGGAGATTTAATCATGTCGACCCGAGAATGTGAACCACGTCACAACATTAGAATTATCACATTTTTGAATAAACAGAGATTTTTTATTCTTAGTTAAGGATCCTCACACACTCACTATGAGTGCGCGCCTTATTACTGCTTGGCTAACCACGGTACCATTGCATGAATAATAGCCATGGCTGCGATTACGAAATCGAGCCTTAAATCTCCGCAGCCATACGTTATACGTTCACCAGGCCGAGCAACGGGTAGCTCTATATATCGTTTATTAAGTGGCTTGACCGACGGATCGATCTCACTTAGTAGGTTAACCTGCTGCGCAAGTTTGCTCAGGTGGTCCATCGAGAGAACCTTGGTGTTATGTGCCAATTCATTTCGAATGGTATTGACTACCCGCAACGCTCTGACAAAGGGGATAGGCATACCAAATGCCGTAACCAAGGGAATCTTCTGTCCGAAGTACTTTGGAATTTTTATATATGGTCTCATAGCCTCCGTTATTTTCTCACGAAGGAAAGCATCCAGTATATTATCAAGCACCAAATGCATACGAAGGACTGTTCCCACTTCGTCCTCCGATTCCGCAGCACGAATTAAGGTTTCCGTATCTAGAAAAGCTGAATCAATCTTCAATTCCCCCCCCTCGACCTAAACCTAGATAAAGTTAATCGATTTATCCAAATCCGGGGAATTAAGGTTCCTAAAACAACCAAGGAAATCTAGTATGGGAAACAGTACTATCTCAACTAGATTGTTCATTCACTAACCCCTAAAATTCGGAACTAAGCACGCTTTCAACCAGGAAAAACGCTTGGTAAAGTCATGGCAAAAAGAAAAGTAAGGAAAATCGTAGCAGCCACAATTAGTTGTTTCCCCCAGAAAGATTTGGAAAGAATCCAGCGATCATCACCTGTTTTCTGATATGCGAAAACACAGGTTTTAACAATCACAAGGAACCCCACCATTGGTGCGAATACCGGCTCCGTAAAAGACAACACTGGCAAATAAGCCCTATCAAACACCGAAGAGGCTTCCATTCGTGCATGAATTTGTCCAACTACAAGCAATATGGCCGTTACCGATGAAAAAATTCCCAACGTTACATACCAATGAAATTTTTCTGACGAATCAACAAGCATGGCTATCTCTCAAATTACATACAAAAGCTTTTACTTAAACGCTTAACGGCTACAGAACACCTGTATTGCGGCGAGAAGACTAAATAGCGCCGGCCTTTTCACCGTGAGACGCCTTCACTCGAAAGGGTGTTGAAACGAGCGTCTGGTGATAGGCGTGTAGACAAATTGCGGCCCCAATAGTATATACCGTTAAATCTGCAGGTTTATTCAGTTACTGCACCGGGTCTTGCTCAATGCCAGGGGCGATTTTCAGGTTATCAACACCGTACAATGCTTGCCTATTTTTTAGCCACAAATGGTATTCTGCTCCTCTAAGCGATCCTTTGGAGGTGCAGTCCACATTCCATCGCCGAAGCAAGTAGCCGGCTACCGCTGCTCGGATCTTTAGCGGCAGCACCCCATTTTCCATCCCATAGTCCGCTTCTATCGTCTCTTTATGGTCCAGTTGCGGGTGCGCAACGATCTCCAGCTCCACAATCCGATTCCACTGAATGTCCTCCGATGACAGCTCGTGATCTTCGATTGGGCTATCCGGGAGTAGCTTTGGCCGAGTAATCCGAGTCAGCACAAAGTCTGTAAAGCGATTGCGCCTGCGATCATAGGCTCGGATATGCCAGCGCAGCCCGTTATCAACCAAGTAGAAAGGGACAACCTCTCGAGTAGTGAAGCCGCTCGATACTGAACGATACTCGATTTGAGCGACTTGTTTCTTATAGATCGCTCGAGTTAGTACGGAGAGGACATCCAGGTCTGGTTTACTGAGCTGAGAAGGCGTCTCACAGGGTATAAACGGCTTCTGGGCAGACACGGTATCGTCACCCACACCTTTCGACAGCGCGGACAGCACCCGCTCCGACTGATAGTCAAATAGCGGTTGGAATCCCTCCGTCACCTTATAAAGCTTGGCCTTCGTGTCGTACTCGATATTGCCGGGCTTTAATTCCCGGTATTGAGCCAAGTCCCTAGTAGCAGCGGCCTCCTTGATACCAAACCGCTTGACCAAATCATTTCGTCCCACCGATCCCAGAAAGTAGAGCCTGAAATCGATGTGGGCCAAACGCTCTTTCTGTGCCTGGGCTAAGTCTTCCACGGATATATCTTCTTCGTTATGAGAATAAGTTAGAGAGGATACCCGATTGAACCAATATCCGTCAATATGATCTATTGACATCATCATTTTGATGATGATACCTTATCTTTAATATCTTGACCGGGTGAAAACTTTGAAAATTTTTACTGATTTCCTAGAACTGCTTTTGAGACTCCACTTTCGACGCGCCACCGGCTGGGTTGGCTATATCCTTGTTGTCGCGGGAATCTACCTAATATCCCCACCATTTTATGTTGATTTACTTAACTTACTCCTCGAGGAAATTGACTTAGGACGACTGCCGACGCAAGAACCTATGCCGATACTCAGTGTGCTCCTTATATTCCCAGGGGTAGCTTTGGTCGTCATCAACCACCTTTGGGCTCCAAAGCGTAAGGAGGTTATTGGCGTCCGTCATAACTCTCTGGGGACCTTCCCAAAATATGATCTCAAGAAGGACTTACCCCTGGCTCAACGATTCGAAACTTACCGGGAAATCGACGTCGACCACAGCGACTCCTACGCCAATGGCCTCCTAAACGACCATCGCTCAGTCATCCGACGACTGGATAAGGTCCCCCAAGAACTCGGAGGGCTACTGGGCTCCGCGTCCGGCTCCTTGATCGCTTACTACGGATTACCCCATGTTCCCCTTGCCTTTTACCTCGGTTATTTGCTTTCAGATAACAAGTTCAATGTAGATCTCTATGAACTTGGCAATCAGACCCATCGCTGGAACCGCCTGACAGCGGGAAAGGAGTCTCTGGAGGTCGATTCTACGTTAGACCAGATTACGCCATCAGATGCCAGCGGGGACATAATTATTGCTTTTGGTATTAGCTACCCCATCCATCAAGCCGAGATTGATGAGCTAGATATACCGGACATTCTGGCAAAAGTAGAAATCAACGCTCGCCACCCTCAAAGGGAAGTGGTCACTAACCTGGACCAAGTCGAGAAGATCTGCACCGAGTTCCGACGCGCCTTGGAAGAGACGAAAAACCGGTTTCCAAACCGCCAGCGCATCCACCTGTTTTATGCCGGACCAGTATCGCTCTGCTTCGCGCTGGGACAGCGCATCAGCGAGAGAATCGACCCGGAGATCATGGTTTACAACTTCTCAGCAAAGAGCCGCCCCCGCTACGCCTGGTCGTTGACGTTAAATAGCCCCGAGGCCCTGTCAGCTACCTTCTCCTCTCACGTACCACAAGGAGCCGACAATGCCTCAGTACAATATGCATAGTGAGCTGAACACCTTCTACGAGAATCATGTTCGGCTAAAAGACGAGTTCGACCGTTTACGATTCCTCCGCGATACAAACCTGAAACGGTTGACCGACGGCCTACAGGAAATGGGTCGACCGACCTTCGCCAAGAGTTTGCTGCAAGGGAGTATTGCGATGCATACCGCGAACAAATCCACCAACAACGACTACGATATTGATATCGCCGTCATATTTGAGGAAGGTGACCTTCCGGCCTCACCGCTGGAAGCTCGAAAACGGGTGGCGGAAGCCATCAAACGAAAGGCGAACGGCTTTTCTCGGGACCCGGAGGCCAGGACCAACGCGGTCACCATCTGGTATTCACTAGGATATCACGTTGATATCGCGGTCTATCGCCGACGTGAGAACTGGCTCGGCCAAGAGACTATTGAACATGCCGGAGCCGACTGGACACCGAGGGATCCCAAGACCGTGACCGACTGGTTTATTGGGGAAGTATCCACTCAAAGCCCCGAAAAGGGGCTCTTTGTGACCCCCCAGGTTGCCCCTAAGCAGATGCGGCGGATTGTCCGCTGGATAAAAGCCTTTACCAAGGGCCGGGAGGGCTGGAACTTACCCGGCGGGTTCATCATCTCTGCACTCGTCTGCGAATGCTATCGACCCCACAATGATCGAGATGACATTGCGCTATACAATACACTAGAGGCTATTGAGTCCCGCTTAAAACTGGACTGTAGAGTCTTCAACCCCGTAGACAGTTCGCAAGAGCTTACCGATAAGCCTAAGTTCTTAAAGCAGGTGAAAAACCTTAGGCGACGCCTTGGATCAGTACTATCCAAGCTGGATGTACTATTTGATGACAACTGCAACAATGGGAAGGCGAACAAGGCTTGGCATTACATGTTTCAGCACACATACTGGACGCCGCAAGCGAGCGCCAACGCATCCCAGAGCCAAGCAAACCATTACCCCTATGACCTCGAGCTCACCATGGCTATTGCCGGATCAAAAGGTGGCTTTATTAAGAGTGGGAACGTTCGTAGTGGTCGATTTCTTCCCAAGCGAGTTCATCTTCGATTTAAAGCCCAAACGAATGCCCCTCCTCCGTATACCGTGATGTGGGAAGCCATAAACTCTGGAGACGAAGCTGAGGCGGCTAATGACATGGGCCACCAAGCGACATCCAACGATCTAATGCATTGGGAGCATACGTCATACCGAGGGCGTCACGAGCTGATCTGCAGGATCGTGAAAGCTGGAGAAGTTCAGGCAACCGCCAAGCACGTTGTCAATATCAGGTGACCGATGTGTTTAACGATCGCCGGGAGTGTCTGACACTATGAAACTGCCATTTGGCCTGATTCAGGGGCGTCTGGTTTCAATCAATGAAGTACAGGCCGGCCGGGCTTGCGAGGCGCTTTGCCCTAGCTGCTTGGGACCATTGGTGGCACGTAAAGGCCAGGTGCTGGTCCACCACTTCGCTCATGATGGCCATCAGACTGGGCCCGGTGGGAGATCACCCTGTACGCTGGGATACCGCGTCGCCCTGCAGAAAATGGCCGGTCAACTGCTTTCAGACGGGAAAAAGCTCAACCTGCCACCGTTGACCATCCATGCAGAGCATCATGGCCGATTTGTAGGTTTACGCCGAAAGCACCAGGAAGTGGTCGCAGCGGGCGCCACCCTAGCTATCACCCAAATTCTTTACAACCCGACTCTTTCTCCAGACGCCCAACCAAGTCTGCTTTGCACCCTCGACGGATTCGGACCGCTCGCCATTGAGCTCAATATGACTGGCCTCCCACGGCCTAAAGCCAAGCAGGCATACGCCAGACTGAGCGTCAGCTGTATCGAAATCGATTTTTCCGAGATTGCAAGGCCAAAAGAGAACTGGCTCCCTACGGAGAATGACATCCGAGAGCTACTCTACGACAGTAAGATAAAGCGTACCTGGATCTATCACCGGGATGCGCCGGCAATCGAAACAGCGCTCAAGGACGCATTGACGTCAGAGGTTCTAGGGGAGGAGCGTAAGCTCCGGGAGAAGCGTAAGCTGCGAGAACGGCACCGAACTCCCGGAATGAAAAGTAACCGACAGCACCCTGTACGCCAACCCAAACCACTTCCCCGTCCATCGAATACCCCTCCGCCAGAGGCAAGAACCACTCTCTGGGCATACTGCCGCCCATGTCGTCATTGCTGGGAGGTGGACATAAGTTCCGGGAGACCAAGCACGGTCACTTGCCCAATGTGCCAAGATGACGTGAATGTATAATTGAGGAGCTAGACTACAGCGCCTATAAATTCTTCAGAACTCTGCGCTCTCCAGTCCTATGCCTGCTAATGGCCATATAAACTAACCCACCGTCCCTGGGGTCAAAATAGATGGCCATTGACACCCAGCTCTGCTGGATATCCTGTGATGAAAACTCATGATCTTCGGTCGAGGTATCCAGCAGCAACCTTGTCGTCAATGCTACTGTAAAGTCCTTTTCGAAACCTAAATCTCGGTAAACTCACCGTTTATTAGGACCACCATATAAATTTCTTCCCGCTGGTAAGACCATGTTGGATTAACCCCAATAAATTTAATAACTACAAGTTGTATATATTACTTTTAATATTCCTATTCTACATGCCTGTAGATGATTCGCTCTACTTTATCTACGTCATTGAAAACCTTCGAAAAAATCCTTGATCCATTTTCATTGGTCCCATCCTACGCGAGTCTATCGATCAACGATTTATATATTACAGTATATAAATCAATGACTTACAGCATAAAACCCGGTCTCGACAATCGCTGAATTTATGGTATTTCTAAAAAAGCAACCTACTAGAGACCGATTAACCGATGACTAAAAACTACGCTTTAAACACGGACCAAGCCATTAAAGAGCTTGGCAAATGGAGGACGCTCTGCGCCTCCATAGGCGAGTATCGCTCGTTCGTGCGTGTATCCCAAACAAAATTTGTCGGCCGCCGCCATCTACATCTGTGCCCGCGTCAAAATCGACCCATCACATTGCTGTCCGACGGAGAGTATCGAGCCTACCAGATGCTGCTCTGGCGATCGAACGCAACGGCAATCTATGAGCAATTCCCACTCGATATCGAGGAAACGATTGATATTTCTGACGAATTGGGAGTCATTCACCCAAACGGATGGGACAGAAAATCTCGTATCCGCTACGCACACGTTATGTCCACCGATTTCTTGGTCAACCACCTAGACTGCAGGACAGGCGAGACAATCTCAACGGCCTATACATTCAAATACCACAACTCCATTTATCCCCTGGAGTTGAACCGGAGCGTTCGGCGGACCTGGCAAAAACTGGATATTGAGAAAGAGTTCTGGAGACGCCGTAACGTTGAGTACCGGGTCATAACGGAACGTGACGCCACTAAACCCATCGCATACAACCTTGATTTATGTCGGTTTGAGTATGACCCTGACGCTCAACTTGATGTCCTAGGCCAGTTCTCGAAATCATTTAGCGCCACATGGTGTGAAAACCGATTCGTGGATCTACGAACGATCATCGAATCGACCTCTAAATCTATGGGAATTACATCAAAGCGCGCCATCACGATTTTTAAAAACGCGATTCTTTACAGAGTACTTCCCATCAATCTCGACAATCGAATTGAGTTCTACAGAGCCGTGGAGATGAACATATGATACCTAAGGGCATGCATTACCGAAACAAGAACAAATCCATCGTCTATCGAGTCTGTCATGTTTGGCTGGAAGGTTCCTGGTGCGCTGTAGCCGATATGACAAAATCGCTTAATGCCACTCATATATCTAAGCCACGAGCATGGAAAATCGAAGAGTTCCTGGACCACATCCATAGAGAGCAGATGATTCACGATGAATCTATAGAGCTTCCAATAGAAATAACAATGAGCGATGATCAATTGCGTATGAAAGGTCGCGCAAAATGGCTGGATAAGCGCGACCAAAAAATGGACCTTATCTCAAGTCTAACGTCGGATGAGATTATAAGAAAGTACCTTTATGGATATGGAATAGCGCCAGAGATTAAAGAACTGTGCGAGAAAACCTTAATCGTCCGATCAGCTTACTACAGTGCGCTAAACCGTTTTATCACAATGGGACAAACGAGAAATGCCTTACTCCCATTCAAACTTCGACACTGTGGAAATAATTACAAAGTTTTCTCGGACACAGACAGCCCTGTAAGCAAACGAGGACGGGGCGGCAACAACAATGAGAACTCGTTATCAAAGAGTCGCGGGATAACACTGCTTGACAAAGACCGCATTAGTACCTTATTGAACGAGTATATGAGAATCTTCGGCAGGCCAACGATTCGCTCTCTAGTGGATTATTATAATGCCTGCTATCAAATGGTAGAAATCCAATCATCCGACCCCAGTAAACCCAGTGTTTACAGAGAGCCATTACCTGAGGAAGAACGACTTTCTGAAAGGCAGATCGAATACCACATTCGAAAAATTATTGGCGTTGAAACAGTCCTCAGACGTCGAGTCGGAGAAATTACCTATGCGAAAGATTACTCACAAAAACCTGGGAGCGCACGAGATGGAGTTGTTGGGCCGACCCACCGATACGAAATTGACTCCACAACCATCAATGTCTATGTCATCAGTCCGTACACTGGCGAAACCCTTCTTTCGATTGGAAGACCAACCGTCTACATCGTTGTCGATGTATGGACCACGCTATATGCGGGGGTCTACATTTCTTTGACTGGAACGAAACAATCGGCATTCGCCGAAGCCCTATACAACGCAATGATGCCAAAAGTTCCTTTTGCCGCACGATTTGGGATCGAGATTGAGGATCATCAGTGGCCAGCGCATCATCGCCCTCTCCAGTTAGTTATGGACAATGGTACCGAGAACAGTCCGAAGTTTACTGAGAGCGTTCTGAGGGCGGGTTCTAACATTGAGACTGGATCGTGGACACCCGCCTACCGAGGAGACTGCAAATCCATCGTGGAGCGGGCGCTAGGATCACTGACACCAAATGTCAACAGACTACCTGGCAGCGTGACCCCGGATACAGCAAAAGAAGCGGAACACCCTGCGAATGGTGCCATGTTCACTCTCGATGACCTCTATCGCTCTCTAATACGTGAGATGCTGGGAGCAAACAGTACCAAAAACCGAATAAAATCGAGGGATTTCGACATGGCGGCACATGGCACTGGCTCGAATCCCAATGACCAATTCATATTTGGGCTCGAACGGAGGATGAATGGTGGGTACCCAATTGAGACTGAGGAACAAATGAAGCAGGTACGTTGGTCCGTTCTACCGGAGGAGCGAGCTCGGGTAACAGAGAACTGCGTCCTATTTCGAGGACTTCGTTATCACCATCCGTACGCTGAGGAACAAAACTGGTATACAACGGCTAGCCGAAATGGACGGTTTGACATTATGGTGAGGGTAACTCAATCATCAACCGATTGTATATTTTATCGTACCGATGAGGGCCAGATTTTATCTTTTGTACTTCAGGACATTGATGAGCAATACATGAATCAACATTGGGATATTGTTATCGACCAACTGGAAAATGAAAAACAAACTATACATGAGAACAAAATTAAAAAAGCAAACGTCAGAGCCAAAAACATGGCTGAAGACGCTGACACTATAAGGCGTGCGAAAGCCTCTATGAGGAAAAGTCCTGACCGCACCAAAGGCATACCACGCGACGTCAAGGATCAAAAGTCCTTGCATGCTGAGATCAATCAGCGTGTCAATGATGCAGAAACAGTAAAACAGTTATCTGACGGAGGTATCGCACTGGATCCTACAACGGAAATGAACATAAATTCTATTGAAGAGGCCTATAACAACTATGAACAGTAAATCCACGTGGGTAATCGACGCACAATACCATGAAAAGCCCGATACTTCTCTGAACGGAAATCCGCTAATCGAAGCAGTCTCCGTAATCATGGATCCCGACACAATAGCTCATCGACTTACGAGACGGGTGGAGGTACCCAGTAACTTCAATGAAATTCCGAGATTATTCAGAAGTACGATTCTCGAACAGTTGAGAAATCAACACATTCCTCATCCATTGAGCGTTTCACTCTACTACAAAATCCTAGAGAAAATCCTGTGTGGATACAGAGACAAAAATCCGTTCACTGCAAATGCACAGCGTCGTCTACATGACATCGCAGAACAGGGGTGGACAAAACCGTCCGAGTTCAACGGAAATAAAGTCACCGGGAGAACGACAGCAGACTCCTGCGTGGCACATGGCCCCTCTGGCACTGGAAAAACCACGACCATTCGAAATGTTTTAAACCTGATACCTCAGGTTATAAATCACTCAGAGTACGGAGGATCCCCGTTTATTCAAAAGCAGATTACGTGGATTTCTCTGGATTTTCCATCCACACCCTCATTCAAGTCCTTAGCACTGAATTTTTTCGAGGCTGTTGACAACGCTCTAGGTACAGATTACCGCCAGCATTGGTCAAACGCAAAATACAAATCCGTCGATGATTTTTTGAGCGGTGTTCAGAGGGTTGCCGCCGTGCACTACATAGGGCTTGTTCACATTGACGAAATCCAGTGGATTAAAACATACGGTACAAAATCCAATTGCCCAAACCTAATTACCATCGAGGCATTGTTCAACAAGATTGGGATACCGTGTCTACTAAGCTGCGAATCCAATGGGATGGAAATATTTCAGGCCAGTGGCCATACAAATTCTAGAAAACCTCCAGACTTCACCACGGCTCGACGTATGCTATCAGATCATGAATACAAATTTCAGGGCCACTATATCAACGATGAAGCGTTTTTAGAACTATTCGAGGCGTTCTTTCCAACGTCGCTAACACATGGTCTTGTTATAGATCAGGATTTCAAGCAGCTTTTCCACTATTGCACAGCCGGGATACCGGCGCTCATCGCCAAGGTCGCGCATCTTTTTCACGAGTACAACCAGGCGCTTACCAAGCCAGTTCCTGCGATCGACCTCCTGAGGCATGTTCATCAGTCACAGGGGGCGTCACACGAGTCCTTCCTCCCCGCCATGAGAGAACTGGTTAACGCTAAACATCGTGGAACAAAACCGAAGGTTAAACGCGCTTCGAAATCGAGGTTACCCAAACCCGATCCAAATCAGCTGCCGTTCCTCAACCCTAAGAACCCCCCTTCGGTTTCTGAAAACTGATCTATATAGGAATTCAACCAGCCAATGAACAGAAAAACTTCCTTCTTTCCAACACCGTTGCCTGATGAGCATATCGTCAGTACTTTCACTAGGTTTCTCCGATTGTCAGGGAAGTGCAACCTTTCGTCCGGACGTAACATCATAACTCGCGATTATCGGAGCTTGGATTCAACCACTCCATGGCGCGTCGCGTACACTGATATCTACAGCGTATTTAAAGACACATTATCTGTCGAAGAGTTCGCCAACCGATATACGTTGTGGCCGTTTTTCAGGCCATTCTTAAACACTGAAGTTCAGTCCAACGTCATCGGAATGAAGTGGGCTCCAG
Source organism: Marinimicrobium agarilyticum DSM 16975 (assembly GCF_000423345.1). GTDB lineage: Bacteria > Pseudomonadota > Gammaproteobacteria > Pseudomonadales > Cellvibrionaceae > Marinimicrobium > Marinimicrobium agarilyticum. The sequence continues at coordinate 6,815 of NZ_AUHU01000012.1, read as the reverse complement.
ACGCAAAGAAGCGCTTTACACTGACTTCGACGGTCCAGAATCACTCAGAACTCTGCAAGAGTTGGAGATGGTGTAAAGAGTGCGCCTCTTCTGACTACGACCACTACGGGATAACCTACTGGCATCGAGAACATCAACTCCCCAGCGTGCTTCACTGCCGTCACCATAGACGGACACTGAATAGGCAATGCCCTCACTGCGATCAGTCTATATGGGATATCTATGATCTACCACTCCCTTCGCCGGACGGAGTGTGCCGATTCTGCCGCCAACCCATGTCAGATGCCAGTTCAAATTCACCACTGTCAGAAGCGGTTTCGGATATAGAAATAATGAGTGTTTCAGCACTTCTCAACAACAATAATTCCAACCTCGAACGGACAATCAATAAAATGAGAAATTTACTAAGCGATCTAGTTCATCAAAGAATGTCCGATTTAAAAATTTCCAATAAGAACGCTCGAATCCAGGTTAACAAAGAGTTTCGATATTTTATCAGTAACGATTCACAGATAGATAGAATTTTCTCACGACAAGGAGATAAAGATTATGTTTCGAAACATCGAACTAAGGACTCCCTACTTCACATAGCTGAAAGTACATCGGGTCAAAGTGCAATAAGCTACATAGCAGCACTGCGATTTCTTATGAAAGAACAGGATATTCCAATCAATGATCGAATCTGGGATGGGTGAACTTTAAGATATTACAGAGCGAATCTTTGAAATGCCAATCGCACCTTTTTCTAACAAAAGCAGAGGACAACAGTATGGCCGAAGACAAAAAGGTAAATAAAATTACACCAATCGATGAAATTTCCGACCTTACCGCAGGAGCTGGGTCTCCCTTTGATATTGGAGCCAGCGAGGGATTAGTTAAAGAAATCATAGATAGATTAAAGGCTGAACAGCGAAGAAAGCCAATTTGCGTTATCGCTGATTGGACATGGGTTGATTTTAGGGTCACAGAAAATGACCGAATTTTCTTCGAGCGCCAAGGAAATCAACCTCATGGAGTGTATTCGAATCACGTGATTCATGACGAGCTGCATCGAGCAAACCCAGGGGAATGCATAAGATCTACGGCTCTTGTCGACTTCAGGGAGAACTGCATATTCGAAACCAGGAACACCATATATATTCTTCAGGGTCCTGGAAAAAGATTTTCTATGCGCCCTGCGGCGTTCCTTTCAATATTTTTTTAACAGATCTAATACGAGTTCATTTGGGTTGACTCGATACCAACTTCGCCCGATATATAGGACTTCAAGAATGCGTATTAAACAGTTGATTTCGTTTTTCATGATGCCCTTTCCTAGGGAGACCTTTTATAGCATTGTCGCACGAGCCTCTCATTACCTTGGATACCCGACTGACGCAAAAGCCATTACTAGAATAGTAGGCGATAGAAGCCATCAACTACACGCCGATCTACCAAGTGTTTGTTCTACTGCCACCGATGTCTTTGGACTGGAAAGGGACAAAGCAATAGACACCACATTGTTTTCATATTATGAGCCGTGGCTATCAAATGAAAGGTCTCAATTGATAAAGCAATCAATGTTACTGGGGACCAAGCGGATCCCGCATGCTATGGCCGGAATCTCCGCATCACGCATTTCCCTTGACCGTCCACTGCGATATTGTCCTCTATGCGCACTCGAAGATTATGACATATATGGTACAACGTTCTGGCATGTTGATCATCAGGCTCCGGGGGTCTGGGCATGCGAACTACATCACGTTCAGCTAGAATCAATCGCTCCTAGAAGGTCCGCAATGGAAATTCCACCTACTGGACACCCCTCTTATTCAGCTCGTTACGCTTCGCATAGAGACGTTCAATTAGCTCGACTGAGCAGCGATATGATGAGACTCCAATGTGGGGGCTCTATTAACGCAGCTATTGCCGCCGATATTTACAGATCAAAGCTTATCAGAAAAGATCTGATTACGAAGTGCGGCCAAGTACGACAGAGAGAGCTAAAATCAAAACTCCTTAGATTCTGGGAAAGCCTTACCGTATATGGAACCGTAGAGAGAATGATAAACTCAAGCAATGATCTTTCTTATCCGTCTTCAATATTCTACCGTCGACCATCTCACTACCTTCCAATAAAACACCTTCTCATTATAGGTTTCCTATTTAACGAGTGGAGCGACTTTATGGTTTCTTACATAAACTTTAGAGCTGATGGTTGTAGAGCAGACCAACTTGGTTCAAATCCCGACAATCAACACACAGACGATGACGAACAGTCGGTTATCGATAAGGCTATCCCCTTACTTAAGAAAGGGAATAGCATTCGAAAAGCATCAAAGCTTTCAGGTTTGTCCTTCGTGAAAACGAAGGCATTGGCAACTGGTATGGGGGTTAACGTAAAACTTCGACCTCAACTGCTGTTTGAAGATAAGCGAAGAGCGATCTGGAGAAAGTTACACATCGGAGAAAGCACTGATGCTATATCCACTTCTTGCAGTGTATCTCTTGGTCTCGTAGAACAAGAGCTCACGGCTCATCAATATTTGATTCCACTGAGGAAGAAGATCAGATTCTACAAGAAACTATGCCACCACAAGAAAATGATTATCGATTACATGAAAGAGCATCCGAATTGCAGCAGGAATGACATTAGAACAGCGCTCGGATCTGCCTATCTTTGGCTATATAAGAACAATTCCCATTTTCTGTATTCCTTAATCCCAGCGGAAATTCCGCGACAGCTCCGCAGGTCGAAGTCCCAGTCTACATGACCTGATTCCTTCCCCTGAACACCCCACCATCCAGCCAACTGGCTAAATATCGTCCAACTAATCGGAATCTATCCGACCGCTTTAAAATGGGTTGATATTAGCTAAATATCACGCCAGAAATCTGCTAAAACGCAAAATCACGAATCAGTCTCAAACTCTATTGTTTTCAATTATTGGAATCTTTCGTACAATAAAGACTTGTCTCAAACTTTATTGTATTATCGGTTCTTTGGAAGTCGCGGAATGCCTACGCGTTTAGTCTCAAACTTTATTGATCACTGACAGCCCAACTCAGGTTGGGCAATGACCTGACAACATAAGCACGGTGACGGAATGACACTGGAGCAGCAACTTGACCTCACGACGTTAACCAACGCCGTAGCCCGGCTTAAGGAGGGGCTTGCCCGCTATCAGCGGGACACTACAGACACGCAGATTCGGGATGGATTGATTCAGCGCTTCGAATTCACCTACGAGATCAGTCACAAAATGCTGAAACGGTACCTGGAAATGACTTCCGCCACACCAGAGCAATTTGACGCGATGCCGTTTCAAGACTTGATCCGCTCGGGAAACGAAACCGGTCTTCTGCGCAGCGATTGGCCTGTGTGGCGCCGTTATCGTGAACTCAGAGCCAAAACCAGCCACACCTATAGCGAAGACGTGGCAGTTTTGGTGGTGGCAGAGATTCCCGATTTCTTGCGGGAAGCCGAGCACCTACACAATGAGCTACAAAAGCGCAATTCATGAGTCGCGTCCCGCCCAATCTAGACATCACCCACGCTCAATGGCTCATCATTGAGCGCATTCTCAAAACCTTCATGCCGGACAAACAGGTAAAAGCATTCGGCTCCCGCGTGAGGGGAACCGCAAAGCCCTACTCGGATCTCGATCTGGCGATCATCACCGACCAACCGCTTTCAATCGACTCCGTGGCCCAGTTGGCGGAAGCCTTTTCCGAGTCCGATCTCCCCTGGAAGGTTGACCTTGTCGACTGGTCTCTCGTCAATGACACCTTCCGGGACATCATAGAGAAAGAAGGCGTAGTGCTACCGATTGGTCAATAACGTATACTCCCTTCGGCCGTCATCTCCGCGCGGGATAAATTATTACTTGCCAGCCGAATACCGGGGCTGGTGAAACGTAGTGGGCGAAGCGCTCGATACAGCTGGTGGAAAGACAAAGAGCCTATTACCATCATCGTCTGCCCTTTTGACATCGCTTGCACCCATTCACAAAAGGGTGCTCTGGTACCCCTCGAGAAACCCATCTGGCGCCTCAGAAATATTCTCTATCACGCGGCATCCCGAGTCAGTTGCGTAAACCGCTCAGTGAACTGATTGGCTCCTCCACTGGTTACCAAAAGCTGATGTTTGGCGCGAGTCATCCCCACATATAGAAGACGGGTCTCTCTGGCCCTATCCTCTTCGCCGTCTTTTAAGCCGCCTATTCCGCTCAAAACGACCGTATCGAACTCTAGTCCTTTGCTACTCTGACGCGTCAGCAAGGTCACCGTTTCTTCGGTCGGATTGTAGGCTTTCTTATGGGCGGATGATTTTAACCAGGCGGCGGGAATCTCGGCCCGTTCCAGCGCTGCCTTTAACTGCTCACCCTGGTAGTGATGCGCATAGATAATGGCAATACTGTTCAGTGGTTTCCCTCCGCTACGCCATTTCTCGATACATCGGACGATGTAGTGATATTCGTCTTTGGCATTCGCGAAAGGTCGATACACCGGCATGGGTCCACTGGCCCCCGCAATCTCCGGTTGTATCAGGGGGACATGATCGTCATCAGCGTCCTGGGCCTGCAGATGCTCTTTGGCAAAGTCATAGGCAAAGGTCAGTATCTCGCGCGTATTACGGTAGTTGAGCTTGAGAATGGTGGTTCGACCACGCGCCTGGATGCCCGCGCTGGAGAGAGGAAACCCCAACTGTTGACGGCTGTAAATAGACTGCGCGTCGTCGTACAGCAGGAGCAATGAATTGGTATCCGGGTCTATCATTTGAACCACAAGCTTTAACCACTCCGGTTCAAAGTCATGACCTTCGTCAATCATCAGGGCACCGTACTGCGCACGCGGAATGTCTCCCCTCTCCACCCCGGAAATCACGCTGGTTACCTGCCGCTCCCAATGAGGCCTGTCACCTTCTTCGATATCCACGTGGTACGTTTTTAGTTGAAGACTACACCACTCATGAAAATGATACACCTGAACCTGCTCATCAACGCCCCGCTCCACCATAAAAGCTCTTAGCCGGGCTGCCAGCGCGATATTAAAGCAGAGCACAAGAATGGGCTTGCGGGTCGCCTGGGAGAGATGCAGACAGCGATAGCCAAGAATGAGGGTTTTCCCTGAACCCGCCACGCCATGGATAACGCGATGCCCGTCCCCGAGGCTTTTCGCCAACTGCTCCTGCTGAATGTCCATCACCCGGACAATTTCCGGAACGAGAGCCTGATTCACGTTCGACGCATTATCCTGCGAGTCATCCCTATCGTCTTCACGCTCTCCGAACAAATCCTGTTGCGGCGCGTTGATACGAACTTCGGGGAACAGGTGCCAGCGAACACGATCGATCTGAGGCAGGGAGAGCTTCTCGCCAAAGCTGTACTCAAACATTCCCCAGAGGCGACTTTGAAACGCTTCCGCCTCAACGGACTCCGTCATTTCGTCTTTACAGATCACTCTGTGGGAAGGCAAGACCAGGTCCTGATGATCCTCCGGAAGCGCCTTGTTCCATTGCTGTCGCGTGATATTGGTGAGCACCACGCCATAACCATAAGGGCAGCAAAGTCGGCCCTGATAGCGGCCCTCTGACTGTCGGAGCTGAGGGTCAGCCTTCAGTACATTAACGGTCGTCTGGGCATACTGCCTGGCCTGCTCCAGGGGGTTACTGACAACATCCAGACCGTTGTGAGTCTGCAGCGTTACCCGATCTTTGCTGATTTTCTTCAGGGTCGCCAACTTCCAATCTTTGACTTCCAGAAACAGCAGCCCACGGGATGGGTGGAGAATAATGAAATCCGGATACCGTCTCTGGCGGCCGACAGGTATGTCATACCATACGGTGTAATCATCCTCGAGAAGCGCCTCCAGGCGACGTCCGAAACGCCGCTCGCCCGTTGTCATACTCCTAATGGTACTCAGGCTCGGGATAATTGCTGCCATGCTGCCTCCAGACTGGTCCTGATGGGCTCTGACGCCCCTTTTGCTCTATCGCAATAGCTTAGCCCAGAATGCGATCTTGGGCTATTTCTGCAGAGCAGCAGCCATAAACTATTAAAAATAATAATCTTATAGATCAACTTTATTGATTTTCTGAACGTCAGTGCTCGACCATTAGCCAACGCTGTGGTTCCAGGGGGCACATACCCACTGGCCTACCGCCGGAGCGGCCGTAAAAGTCGGAAGCTTGCGCTTGACGCTATCGAGGGCGTTCGACCATTTCGAGCGCCCTATCAAGAATAATATCTTTTCCGGCCTCTACAGATTTCTGGCTGTCACAAACCTCAACATCGACGGCAACACCGACTTTTTGGGTGGGCGTGCCATCAGGGTACCGCACCTCTATACCAGTGAAGCGGATGGTGATACCGCCTGGTAATGGAAGAAATGTGACATTGCCATCGGCGCCGGCGGTCTGACAGCCGATGACCGTAGAGTTTTTGGCTTTGGATAATGCCATTGCAATATACTCTGATGTGTATTAGTTCAGACCAAATCTGACACTGCCTCTTGAAAAAGGGAGGGTTACCGGTTTTGATTGATGGTGACGAAACCTGAAATCAAAACACATTAGAGGTAACCCTCATGCTCAATAGTAACGAACGTATCATTAAACACAAGGTCGGATTGCTGAATTTGGCGGAGGAGCTGGGTAACGTCTCCAAGGCCTGCAAGATGATGGGCGTCTCGCGAGACACCTTCTACCGGTACAAAGAAGCGGCTAACGAGGGCGGTGTGGAGGCCCTGCTTTACAAGGATCGTCGAGTGCCGAATGTCCGCAATCGAGTCGACCCAACCGTTGAATTTGCTGTCATCGAGTACGCCATTGAGCA
>NZ_AUHU01000011.1 GCF_000423345.1 Marinimicrobium agarilyticum DSM 16975 | reverse complement strand
CTCGATTGCGGACATTCGGCACTCGACGATCCTTGTAAAGCAGGGCCTCCACACCGCCCTCGTTAGCCGCTTCTTTGTACCGGTAGAAGGTGTCTCGCGAGACGCCCATCATCTTGCAGGCCTTGGAGACGTTACCCAGCTCCTCCGCCAAATTCAGCAATCCGACCTTGTGTTTAATGATACGTTCGTTACTATTGAGCATGAGGGTTACCTCTAATGTGTTTTGATTTCAGGTTTCGTCACCATCAATCAAAACCGGTAACCCTCCCTTTTTCAAGAGGCAGTGTCAGATTTGGTCTGAACTAATACATATCAGACTACCCATACATCCCCTTTTTCTTCCTTTACTTAAGCAGTCTCATCGCTTCTGCAATTGCGGCATCTAAATCTCCATATCTACCCTCGGGGTCAGGAAACTCTCGAATCTCATAGATTCGATCTTCTTCCGGATCATACTGCTGAACAAACTTTTGAAGTAATAAGGAGCCGTTATCGGTTTTCATAATTTCAATAAACCGAGTGCCACTTTTAGAGGATATCCGCTTTAGTTTTTCCATTAGTTAATTACTCATGCTACCTTTGATCATCAATAATTGTCTTAGGCTCAATGAGCTCATTTGTCGAAGCATCACGAAACGAGTGTGTCTGAACTTGTTGCCCGTCCCTGGCGACATGCGCGTCAGAACTCACCTTTTGAATATCAGCCGGATTTGCGCCAGTTTGTGCCGCTATTCTGTCTGCCTGATTAGCTGGCTGGCTAATAACTGTACCACCACCTTCAGCTAGTTGGCTGACTTGAGATTCAGAAGCCAACTGCTTCTCCAGCTTTACAGCATTAACCGCAGAGTCTGCACCCCTGCTAACCTGAATGCCTGCACCAACCACACCCGGAACTATAGGTATTGCGGCTGCGACGCCATCCACGGCTACACCAACTGCGTCTACAGCGGCAGCGCCCCAATTTCCTTCAGAAACATTGTTAACAAATGATGTTACTCCCATTGCCAGGCTGGCGGCTTCAAAACCAGCCTCAACATACATCCCAGTAGGATCCCTAAGATTCAGCGGATCATTTGCTACGTAGGCGTACAAATTCATTTGGTCTTCGTAGCCCACCGGATCGGTTTGCAAGAATCTTCCTATCTCAGGATCATACATTCGCGCTTTATAGTAGTACAAGCCCACTTCGTGAAGCCACATCTGACCAGTGTAGCGAAATCTGCCCTGATTGTAGGAGGCATTCAGCCCATACTCGTCGTAAGCATTGATGAACGCAGCGCTTCCTGATTGGTTGGTCGCTCCGACAATACTGCCTTTATAATCCTTTGTGTAGTATCGCTTAGAACTCGTTCCAGAGCCTTGATACCAAACGACAGGGCTGTCGGTGCCCATTCCATGTACATATCTTTGCTGTACAGCTCCTGATGAGTTAGTTTCAGCAATGACGTTCTGGTTGCTGTGGACAAATCGCGTTCCAGAGACACTGAACAATCTGTTGCGGGCGTCGTGCACCAAGTTAGTCGTGGTTCCGTTTCTCACGACTTTGGTCATCAAATTATCGGCTTGATAGGTATACGACCTGCCGCTCCTACTTTTTAGGTTTCCTCTACCATCGTAGCTTACGTTACTACCATTGATCTGCGTTATTTGATTAAGATCATTGGGCGTGTAGCTAATGCTCGCTGAACTGCCCGGGGTATACCTGTAATCAACATTTTCAATTTCTAGTGTGTGTGTCTTTATCTGGCTTGCAGCGGTGTAAGTGAAAGACTCGTATATGTCATCCTGTTCTCCCGACAAATCCGTACCCATTAATTCTATTCTGGAAAGGTCGTCGTATACGTAGTCAGTCGTCACTCCGTTGCCTCGCACTAGACTGGAAATTCGACCGTAATCATCATAGTTATAAGTTACGAGAACAGAGCTGCCGTTCTCTCTCACTCTTTTTACATAGTCAGAAGGGTAACTACCTACATTGTAATCGTAAGTGACATAAAAGCTATCCGGCCATGTCAGCTTTGTCATTCGACCATAGTTGTCGTAGCCATAGCTAACTGTAGACACCAAGCTGTTATCATAGAATGCTTTCTCCCACTTTTTACTACCAAAAGCGTTGTACTCCTCCTCTATTCTTGATAAATCTCCCCCGGTGCTAGAGCTGTTCTGTTCGATTACGTTTCCAAAGTTATCATACTTGGTCGTTTTATCTATGGCGCCATAGCTCTCTCTTAGCCTTCCTCTAGCATCATAAAGAAAGCTGACCACCTGCCCATCTCGCAATCGGGTAGACTGAAGCTGCGCAGCGTTATACGTGTTCTTGATGAAATCGGTCGAGCTAGCTACCGCACCATTACTGGGATTGGGGAATTTGGTGTACTCCAACCTGTTGAAGTCATCATACGTATAGAACGTAGTGTTGCCTTTCCCATCCTTTACATTCTCTAAAAGACCGTTATCTGACCTGTACTTATTAGTGCGGGTGGCCCTTTCATTTGACGTTTGGTAGGCATGGATGGTTTTTAATATCTCGTCCGCCGAATCGTATTCGTACTTAGTAATACGGTCGTTTCCATCGGGCCCTGCCGGGGACAGAGAGCAGGCGGATCCCGGGAGGTTGCCATATTGCGCACTATTGAGTCGTTCAGCGCGACAGTCCACGCGCATCCTAGAGTCGTAGCTCAACTGGATAACATTTTCCAGTGATCCAGCCGCATACAGCTTCTCTTTAACTTTCAAGCCAGAGTCTGGATCGTACTCGAACACCTTCTTTGTATCGGCATACATGCTGTTCAAAGAAGCTATCCCCAATGAGCTAACCACACCTTCCTTAATGCTGGAAACCTTTCCATCTTCATTAAAGTACGTGCGCTTGCCTTGCCTTCGCAACGGTCCGGAGCCATCGGGGTCTGTACCGATCTCACCAATTTTATTCCTGAGAATGTCGTAATAGTAATATTTGGTATCGTAGGTTCCCGGTCTGGGGCCATTCTCCCAAGTTAAATTTCCATATCTATCATAGCCCATAGTAGTCGTTCGAGAGACAGAGCCATCACCGAGCGCCTCCGTTACCGAGCTCATAAGAAGGTTTTTATTAGAATCATACGAAAACGTTGTTTTCAGTTCATCAACAGTGCCTTCACAGGAATTAAGGTAGCCCCTAATGCACTTTGACGTTTTAACCAACTTCCATACAGGAGTGCTATTAACTAAATTTCCGCTACTGTTCTTTATTTTTGGTGTTTTCTGTTCGTATGTATAACGAATCTCGGCGCGGTCTCCATCTACAGAAGGCCACCGAACGGACTCCACATTTCCACTCTGTGCGTGATAAGTAAAGTCTCTCCGAACACCCGCTTCATCAATAATATATGTAGGTTGATTACACGTTTTCCAGTTGCTGCAGCTATCTGGATAGTCAGCCGTGGTCACCAAAGGAGAGCCACCGCCTTTCGGGTATCGCCTCACATGAGTGATATTGCCTCTGGTGTCGTAAGAGTACTCTGTGTAGCCGCCCGTAGGGTTTACCTGATCTGGCGTAGCGTCCGGAGCAATCACCCTCTTGATGAATCCGTCGGAGTTATAAGTATAAACGTAGGACCTACCCAGTCTGTCCTTGTAGCTCTCGATCCTAGATTGAAAGCTTGTGACATCTCCATTAAAGCCACTGGAAACCGTATTGTAAGTATCGGTCCAACCATAACCCGCCTGCTGTTGACCTCCGACGTCCACATTGGTGACTTTACCCGTGCTTGCGTTGGAGGGACAAGTTTGGTTCGTAGGGTAGGAAGCACACAATCCAATTCGGTAGGAAACGGTTTTACCACTTGGAAATGTTACCACATCATCGTAGTATCCCTGAGGCACCTCTTTATCGTACTCGCGTGAAAAAATATCGCCCGCGGGGTTTTCTATTGAAGATTCTAAAATCGTATTGGTAATCGATCCGCCATCGGGCCAGCTTGGCTGAACAACTCCATACTGCGTCTTCGACTGCAATTCCGCTTCTGGCCATGAGTAACTTAACGAGTCGCAAGCAGACAAAGGGGCGCAATAGTCATACCGGGAGTTAATCGCTTTAATTGAGGACGTATATTCATACACCGTATATGAGCCTGCTGGATACGAGTTCAATCCACTAGCGTTATACTTGAGCATCCATCCCAACGAAGTCGACACTGCCGCCACAGATTTTTTATTACTCCCAGGGTAGAAGGGGTTGTTTTCATAGAACAAGGTGATAACTTCGCCATCAGGATTCGTAATTTTCTCCATCATGGCAACATTATCCATGGTCCCTACAACTGCACCGCTGTGCCTAAAGCTCTGATAATAGCCATTAGAAATCGATTTTTTGAATATATATTCGGCGCCGCTTCTGGAGGTATAGGTACAGCTACTTGAATTACAAGTCAGTTTACCGGTCGCCCCTTTTACAGGCTCGTACGTACCGCCTTGGACTTCGAATATGTAGGATGACTGACCAGTGGACACCTGGAGATAGACCCCATTATCCAATCCTGATCCAGCCCAATTTCCGCCGTAGGTCCCGGTTTTTGTGATTTCTGTTACTGACCCAGTAAAGTTATCGCGACCTCTCCACACTCCTAGAGGGTTTCTTTCGATTCCGCTCTCATCATTACCAAGCGAGAGTTCCATTCCAGGATACGACGCTGTGCCTGATATCTGGTCAATGCCTAAAGAGTCGGTGGTGCTTTGTACAGGGGGAGGAGGCACGACGGGCCCCGCATCTGAGGCAAAAACGTGTCCTGTGACCGTGACCACTAGAAGAACCACGGCCAAAGCGATCTTCACGAGAAAGGTAATTTTATTTTTCATGACTAACATCCATTTACTGTGGAGATTATTGGCTGACTAAGTGTTATGAACATTCAAACTGCTAGTTGGAGATGCTTTTCGATGTTCTATTGTCAGCGTCATCGTATTCATAACTCGTCGATTTCCCTCCAGGCCTAACCACCTTCTTTAGCCTTCCTAAAGCGTCATATTCATACGATGTTTCGTAGGTAACAGCTCCGGCTATCACAATGGTCTCTGTATCCACCACTACATAACCGCCTCTAGCTCCGTTTTCCTTCAATCTAAATATGTACTCCCCAGGTGGAAGATTGGAAACGGATACATAGCCAGAAGTATTAGGAGGAGCATAACTAGCGACAGCTACCGTCGCACCATTAGGCCCTTCCCTATCTAGAGCGCAGTACGAGGCACTACAACTCACGGAAACCAAAAGGCTTCCAGCGTATTCAAAACTACTTACCGAGGACGCTGAAGCCATTTGACCGAAGGTTGAGATTAGAAATGACAAAACCAAAACAGTTGCACTAGAAAACTTCAGCTTCCCAAAAAGCTTTAGTCGAAAATTCATGCTAGATCCTTCACAGTTATTAATTATAGCTTTTTAAAATTCCAAAAATTATTTCAGGAATCAACGACGCATCTCGATCAATTCACGAAACCCGTTGTTACCATATTTTTTCAATTAAAATAACTCTTCTCAAAAGAGTAAAAAATCGGAAGTAGCAGCGGGGCGGAAGTAATTGAGAACATGACAAAAATCCTTCTTTTAGCTGAGGTGTTAGCGGCATTTAACGTACTACAATTTATCACCACAACATTTCCAAGACAATCAGATAAAATATAACATTTTGCTATTAAAAATCTTATAAATAAAAAATAATCCTCACACGCTGGAAAATTCACGAGCGATTGCCCTGCCAGCTACACGCAAGGCGCACCCTTTGCGTTGGACGAGCACGAAGCGAAAACGGTCGGAGCAGGCATTCTGGTATTGGGCGTCGTTTTACCCTTGGTAGAGCTGTCGCTGATGGCGCTATTGATATTGGAGTGGTTGGTGATTCGGCGTGTTAAACCCTTGGCGTTCTGGTTGGGGGTACGGAGCCACACTCCAACCTAAAACGGCAGGTGGCGCGCTTCGCGCTTACCATGCCCTACGCTACTATCCCGTAGGGTGTGGTAAGGCCGAAGGCCGTCACCCGCCGATCTTCTTTCCAGACTACTGCCGAATCAGCTCAAACTGCTGATTGGTATTGCCGGCAATGCATTCCCACTGAACCACATTGGCGCCATCGTCCTGACTGATACCGCTGATATCAAGGCATTTGGAACTCTGGCGGCCGATTATCCGCCAGCGGCCTTCGCCGGCGCTCTGGAACCGGAACTGCTGGTTGTGGCCGCCGAGATAATCCCACAGCATGATATTCGCGCCGTTATCAGTGGACAAGCTGTCCACATCCAAGGCCAGGTTACCGGCGTTCACCGGGGAGATGCGATGGTAATCGCCATCGACCGGGGTGATGTTCCATTTCTGACAGTCGTTGTTGAGCCAGCTCCACTGCTGCACGTTGGTGCCGGCACTGTTACCGCAGCTGGCGACATCCAATGCCTTACCGCTATGCACGGGTCTGATATGGTAGATGCCGTCAACGGTGCCGTAGTTACCACCACCGCCGCCGGAGCCACCACCAGGAGGGGTGCCGATGTCATTGCAGCCGGAGACGCGAATGCTGGAGCTGTCGGTGCGCACGAGTTGGCAGTTGGGGTTGCCGTTGGATACCGAGCCGCTCAGTACGTGGGTATTGGACGCATCTTCCAGGAAAATACCGTGGGAGGTAGTATTGGCAATATCCACGTAATTCACCGTAGTGCCATGGCTACCGGACACGCTGAAGAAACCGCGACCGGAGTTGCGCGAGTAAACACTGTTCACGGTCACGTTGGGACCATTGTTATTCGCCACACGAAAGGTGGCGTAGCCGCCGCCCTGGTTGTTGTAGTGGCCGGTGACATTGCCCACGGTGCCGTTGCGGGAGTTGTTCAGCAGAAGACCGCAGCCGCCATTATTGGTGACCGTCACGTCACCGATGTTGAAACCGTCCACGCCATAGGTTTCCACACCGTGGCCCTTGGCCCCATTGATATTAATGTTCCCCGCAATGGTGAGGTTGCTGGCCGCGCCGGTGGAGTCATCCACGCGAATACCCAGGCCCACCGGATTGTTGTTGCTCAAATCCATGGTGATGTTTTCCAGGGTGACGTTAGAGCAGCCCCGGAACCAGACGCCGTAGCGCGGGTTACCGGTCACGTGCATATTGCGCACAGTGATGTTGTTGCGACGGTCACAGTACACGGGCACGACCAGGTCGCCACCATTGGCGTGAACAGTGTGGCCATGAAAATCCAGGGTCTGTCCCGCTTGAGGGCGAATGGAGTAAACGTTGCCACCATCAGGGCCGCTGTCGCCGGAGTTGCGAACGTTTACAACGCCGTTGCCCATATTATTGATGGCGGCGTTGATCGCGTCGAAATAGCGACCACCTTGATACACGGTATTACCGTCCACGCGGGATAGCCATTGACCATTGGTGCGGGTCACTTCGGCATCCGCCCAGAGATTGGGCGACAGGATCATCAGACATAGAAAAGCGAACAGCGGCGAGCGCTGCAGAAGGGTCTTTAACATCGGTTCTCTCTCCAATTTTTATGGATTTGTGTTGGCGGTGCCTGACGCACCGGCCCGACGAGAGATACCACTTGTGGGGACAGTAGACGCCCGAACGGGACACTCCCCTACTCAGGCCCCCCACTCAGGTCGGGAGACTGACCCTACAAAACTTTTGTTCCTGTTTGTATTACATTATTACCAAACTGTGGAACTTGTCACATAAATAACATATTTGGCGGCTTTACCCGAAGGTCCCAGCAGTACGCCGCCACCTTCACCATGCCAGGGCAAAGAGCAGATGCATCAGCACCACCACACCGGTGAGCTGCCAGCGCAATACCGGGTAGCCGACGGGGTACTGGCGATCAACCCCGGCCAGGTACTCAAACAGCCGCAACCCCAGAAACAAGGCCGCCTGCAGTACCAGGGCCTGGGACGGCGTCATCAACGCGAAGCCCACCAGACTGACCACAGGAAAAGCCACCGCCACCAGCGCCCGCCGACCGGGGACCTTTGGCCGATAAAGTACCGGCCAGAGCACGCCGGCCATAAATCCGAGAATCAAGGCGCCATATAGCTGAAACAACTGCAATGCTCGCCCGAACTCCATCAGGCCGGCGGCACCCAGCAAAGGGAGCAGTACAAAAGGGATCAGACCCAGGTACCCCAGCCATTGCAACAAGGTCAGTTTCGGTAGGGTGAGTGTCGACATTGATCAACGCCTCCAGGGTAGCGGTGGCGCCTGAAGCGGATCCCCGTCATAGCCGGGGACGGGGCCAAAGCGGTCACTGCCGGACTCCCATTGCGCTTGGGCCTCGGCGATTTCCTCGCGGCTGTGGCCGACAAAATTCCACCAGATCATGATCTCCTCCTCCAGAGGTTCTCCCCCCATTACAAGCAGGCGGGTACCGGTGCTGAGGGACACAGAGACGCTATTGCGCCCGCCCCCGATGTACGCCAGCTCATTGGCCGCGAAGACCTCCCCTTCCACTGTCAGCCCACCTTCCAGGGCCACCACCCCATATTCAAATTCCGGGTCCAAGGTGAGGGTGAGATCGGCTGCCGGGTGAGTACGATATTCCACGGCCACCAGGGGGCTGTAGCTCAAGGTCGGGGCTTTCTGACCGGCGTATTCTCCCACCAGCAGGGTGGCGTCAATGCCCGCTTCCTGCCACTGGGGCAGAGTGGGGTAGTGGTCAAACCGGGGCGCGGTGTTCTTGTGGGCTTCGGGTAGCGCGATCCACAGCTGGGCGGCGTGCAGCACCGCTTCAGGGCCGGTGGCCTCTTCAGTGTGGGCAATCCCGTGGCCGGCGGTCATCAAGTTCACCTGGCCGGGGCGGATCACTTGCTCACTGCCCAGGCTGTCCCGGTGCAGTACCTCGCCTTCTATCATCCAGGTAAAGGTCTGCAGCCCGATGTGTGGATGGGGCCCTACGCGAAAGCCCGGAGCATCCTCGGGAAAGTGGCTGGGCCCGGCGTGATCGAGAAAACACCAGGCCCCGATGGTACGCCTTTGACGGCGAGGCAGTATGCGGTTGACGGGGATGCCGCCCACATCCGCCGTGCGGGGCGTGACCCGCTGTATCTGGTAACGGCCGTCCACCTTGGGACACTCCAGGGACGAAGCCAGCTCGTCCGGCCATTCAGTATTGGTCATGGCACTTGTCCTCTATGAATGTTCCAACGCTGAGAGCGTCGTCACCAGGCGCTGGGTCATTCCGTCCAAGCGGCTCCGCTGGCCTTCCTCCTTTAGCCGTCCCTCCTCATCAAACGCCTCGTGCGCTTTGGAGACCGCCAGTTGGTCCGGCAGTAGAGTGACGCCCAAGGTGGTTATAAACTGGCGGGCTGCCGCCAGGCTACGGATGCCGCCCAGTGGGCCCGGCGAGGCGGACATCAGCACCCCGTACTTGCCCTTGAACAGGTCCAAACCGCTCTCCTCACCGTCTTTGCGGGACAGCCAGTCAAAGGTATTGACCAGCAGCGGAGTGACAAAACCATTGTACTCGGGGGACGCAATCAGCAGACCGTCGGTTTCCCGCAATAGCTTGCGCAGGCCGCGAGAGGCCTCCGGCACGCCCTCTTTCGCCTCCAGATCGCCGTGATAAAGCGGCATGGCGTAGTCGTTTAAATCCACAAAAGTCACATTGGCGCCGGCTGCTTCAGCGCTCAGCGCCGCCGCCCTCGCGAGCCTCTTGTTGAGGGAACCTTCTCGGGCACTGCCCGCCAATGCCAGTAACTTCACCGCCATGATGCGTCTCCTGTCTCCGTGAGTGTATGTCTACGTTGGCTAACTGCTATAGTTTACGCCTTTCAGACCTTCAAGATCACCGACATCAGAGGCCCTCATGGCACAGAAAGGAAACAACCTCCGTTGGGGCATTATCGGCGCGGGCGATGTGTGCGAGGTGAAAAGCGGACCGGGCCTCCAGAAAGCAGCCCACTCCGAGCTGGTCAGCGCAATGCGCCGCAATGGCGCAAAGGCAGAGGATTTTGCCCGCCGCCACGGCGTACCCCAGTGGAGCGACAACGCCGAGGCGCTTATCAATGACCCGGGGATTGACGCCGTCTACATCGCCACACCACCGGCAAGCCACAAGGACTATACGGTCGCCGCACTCGAGGCAGGAAAGTCCGTGTACGTCGAGAAGCCGGTGGCGTTGAACGCGGCCGAGTGCGAAGCCATGATCGCGGCCGAAAGCACCTCCGCCGGTAAACTCTGCGCGGCCCACTATCGCCGTTTTCTGCCCAGTTTCATGAAGGTCAAAGAGCTGCTGGAAAGCGGCACGATTGGCACACCGATGCTGGTGCGCCTGGACATGCTGCAGCCGGCCGCCTCCAAACTGATTGCGCAGACCGAAGAGAACTGGCGGGTCGACCCGGCCATTTCCGGCGGGGGCCTCTTTCACGACCTGGCGCCCCATCAGCTGGATTTAATGCTTCACTGGTTTGGCCCAGTGACCAAGGCGAGCGGCTTTGGTAAAAATCAGGGCGGACACTACGCGGCCGACGACTGCGTCCACGGCTGGGCCGAGTTCGACAGCGGCGTAGTGTTACAGGGGCGCTGGCATTTTGCCGTGCCGGAATCGCAAGCGCGGGACCAGTGTGAAATTATCGGCACCGAGGGGCGAATCACCATCAACTTTTTTGGGGCGCAGGTGTTAACGTTTTACACGGACAATGAATCCCAGACCTTTGAACTCGCGAATCCCCCCCATATTCAGCAGCCGATGATTGAAGAAGTTGTCCGGTATTTTCGCGGCGAGCGGGACAACCCTTGCAGCATGAAAGAGGCCAAACAGGTGATGGCGCTCATTGATACATTCAGCCAACCCGGCTAAACACATTGAGCGGCAGGTGGCGCGCTTCGCGCTTACCGTGCCCTACTCGGCCGAATTTGACGCTGTTTGGCGGGTGCGCCTTTGGCTTACCGCGACCTACGTTGGGCGTTGTATAATGTCGGCCGGATACGTCAGACAAAGCGCCGAGAAAGAGGACCGTTGAGCTTATGGAAACGAACTATCAATACAGGGAACGAACCCCCGAGCCATTGCCGGAGCGCGAGCTTCGTCTCGGGGAGGGGAGGATCAGCGGGATCAGCTCGATTACCCTGGGCATTCTCAGTGTGCTGGCCGTACTGGCCTACCTGTACCCCTCCTACCTCACGACCACGGAATTACGGCAGGTCTATGACGGCGAGCAACTGCAAATACTGCTCAAGTATGGAATCTATTTTTCCATTTTACTGGGTTGCCTGACGTTTATTCTGAATCGCGGCCTGTACCGACATTTGGGAAGCTTCGGCATTGGCTTTAGCTTGATCGCACTGGCGCTCGGCGGCTATCGGGTTCCGGTGGGTTCGGTTGAGCCCCGTGAACTTTCCCTGGGCGTGGACTGGTTGATATTGGCTTTCCTCGGGTCGGTTGTTATTTTTCTTACACTGGAAAAGCTGCTCCCCAAATATCGGGAACAGGTCATTATGCGCCCGGAGTGGGACGTGGATCTGTTTTATTTCTGCTTCAACCATCTGGCCATTTCGGCCATATTGATTTTCTCAAACTATCACGCCAGTCATTTTCACTGGGCAATCAGCCAGGACGTTCAGGCCACGATTCAGTCGATCCCGATCTGGCTGCAAGTGGCATTGATCATCTTGTGTGCGGACTTTGTGCTGTACTGGGAACATCGCGCTTACCACGAGATAAAGCTGCTATGGCCCGTCCATGCGGTACATCACTCGGTGGAGCATCTGGACTGGCTGGCGGGTTCGCGCGGGCACTTTGTTCAGGTGTTCTCGGAGCGGGCGATGGTAATGATTCCGCTGTATTTACTGGGTGCGGATGAAGCGGCGCTGAACGCGTATGTGGTGTTCGCAGCATTGCAGGCGGTGCTGATTCATTGCAATACCCGCTTACCATTCGGACCACTGAAATATGTGTTTGTGACGCCGCAGTTTCACCACTGGCACCACAGTTCGGAGAAGCCGGCGATTGATACCAATTATTCCGCACACACGGTGATTTTTGATCGGCTGTTTGGAACCTACCATTTTCCCGGTGAGCATTGGCCCGCCGAGTACGGCACCACCAAGCGGTTGCCAAGGAGTGTGGTGGGGCAGACGTTGTATCCGGTGACGGTGCATTTGGGGAGAAAGGATTCAGGCCTCCCGAAACAGTAATTTTGTCAGGTAAGCGCGAAGCGCGCCACCTGACAAATCGAACCTATAAAAAAGGCGGCCCCAATTTTGGAGCCGCCTTTTTTAACGATTGCGTAACAACAATGATCAGTCGTTCGCGCGCTGCTCCAGTATTTCCACGGCGGGCAGGGGTTTGCCTTCCACAAATTCCAGGAAGGCGCCACCGCCGGTGGAGATGTAGGAGATCTTGTCCGCCAGGTTCCACTTGTCGATGGCCGCCAGGGTGTCACCACCGCCGGCGACGGAGAACGCCTGGCTCTCGGCAATCGCATCGGCCACCACTTTGGTGCCCTTGGCGAAGGCGTCGAACTCGAACACGCCGCAGGGGCCGTTCCACAGAATGGTTTTGGCGTTCTTGATGATGTCCGCCACTTTCTGCGCGGTTTCCGGACCATAGTCGATGATTTCTTCATCGGCACCGATCTCGTCGACCTTTTTCACTTCGGTCGGGGTGTCGTTGGCCCAGTCATCAAAGCCTGCCGTGGTGGTGCGCACGTCGGTGGCGTAGATCACTTCGGTGGTGTTGGTCAGGCGCTGCGCTTCGGGGATCAGATCCTTCTCATGCAGGGAGTTGCCGACTTCGTAACCGGCCGCGGCGACGAAGGTGTTGGAAATACCCCCGCCGACTACCAGGGTGTCGGAAATCTTGGACAAAGAGTCCAACACGCTCAGTTTGGAGGAGACCTTGGCACCGCCAACGATGGACACCAGCGGACGCTCCGGGTTGTCCAGCACTTTGCCCAGGGCATCCAGCTCATTGGCCAGCAGCGGGCCGGCACAGGCGATGGGGGCGTACTTGGCCACACCGTGGGTCGAGGCTTGCGCGCGGTGAGCGGTGCCGAAGGCGTCCATTACGAACACATCGCACAGTTTGGCCATTTTCTTGGCCAGTTCGTCGTCGTTGGCTTTTTCGCCTTTGTTGAAGCGGACGTTTTCCAGCAGCACCACATCGCTACCGCCCATATCGACGCCGTCCACCCAGTCGCGAATCAGTGGTACGTCTTTACCCAGAGACTCGCCCAGTGCCTTGGCGACCAACGCCAGGGAATCCTCTTCGCTGAACTGGCCTTCTTCCGGACGCCCCAGGTGGGACATCACCATGACCTTGGCGCCCATTTCCAGGGCTTTCTTGATCGTGGGCACGGCGCCGTCCAGGCGAACGGTGCTGGTGATTTTGCCATCGCGAATCGGTACGTTCAGGTCTTCGCGGATCAATACGCGCTTACCGGACAGATCCTGGTCTTGCATACGTTTTACGGTCATGAATCGCTCCCATTGGTTGGTATTCGGGGTGGCCGGGCATTTCCCATCCACCGGAAACAAGTAAGCCCGACAACGGAGTTGTCGGGCTAATGATACCGCATTAAAAGATGCGGTCGCCGAGCGCGATATCAACCGACCCTGGCCGGGTGATATCGCTCACGCCGTCTTAGAGCAGGCCTTCGGCGGTCTTGGCGATGTTTTCAGCAGTGAAGCCGAAGTGCTTCATCAGGTCGCCGCCCTTGCCGGATTCACCGAAGGTGTCCAGGGTCACGGTGGCGCCGTCCAGGCCGATGTACTTGCGCCACTGGTCACCGTGAGCGGTTTCCACAGCGACTCGCGCGGTCACGCTGCGCGGCAGCACTTCGTCTTTGTACTCTTTACCCTGCAGGTCGAACAGCGTGGTGCTGGGCATGGAGACTACACGGACCTTGCGACCTTTTTCGGTCAGCAGGTCGGCCGCTTCCAGAGTCGGGGTCACTTCGGAACCGGTGGCCATCAGGATCACTTCCGGCTCGCCGTCGCAGTCGCGCAGGATGTAGCCGCCGCGGGCGATGGCTTCCACCTGCTCTGCGTTGCGCTGAACCGCCTCCAGGCCCTGACGGCTGAAGACCAGTGCGCTCGGGCCGTCTTTGCGCTCAATGGCCATTTTCCAGGCCGTGGCGGTTTCAGCGGCGTCACAGGGGCGCCATACCACCATGTTCGGGGTGGCGCGCAGCGTGGCCATGTGCTCGACCGGCTGGTGCGTCGGGCCGTCTTCGCCCTGACCGATGGAGTCGTGGGTATAAACGAAGATGTTGGGCAGCTTCATCAGCGCGGACATGCGCACGGCGTTGCGAGCATAGTCCATGAACATCAGGAAGGTGGCACCGTAGTTGATGAAACCACCGTGGGCGGCGATACCGTTCATCATGGCGCTCATGCCGAACTCACGCACACCGTAGTAGATGTAGTTGCCGGAGGCGTCTTCTTTGGTGATCGGCTTGGAGCCGGACCAGATGGTCAGGTTGGAACCGGCCAGGTCGGCAGAGCCGCCCAGCAGTTCGGGCAGGATGGCACCGAAGGTTTCGATGGCCTTGAGCGAGGCCTTACGGCTCGGCATGGCTTCCTGCTTTTCCTGACACTCCTTGATGAAAGCGTCGGCCTTGGCGGCGAATTCTTTGGGCAACTCGCCCTTGATCACGCGACGCTCAAACTCTTCGGCCAGCTCCGGGTGGGCCTTTTTGTAGGCGCCGAAGCGCTCTTGCCAGCTGCTTTCAGAGGCGGCGCCCTTCTCTTTGGCATCCCAGCCTTTGTAAATGTCGTCGGGGATTTCGAAGGGAGCGTGATTCCAGTTCAGCTCTTTGCGAGCCAGCTCGATTTCCTCTTCGCCCAGCGGAGCACCGTGTATACCTTGGGTGCCGCGCTTGTTGGGCGAGCCAAAGCCGATCACGGTTTTGCAGCAGATCAGGCTGGGCTTTTCGGTTTCTTTCTGGGCTTCTTCGATGGCGGCCTTCACGGCGGCGGGATCGTGACCGTCGACGTTCGGGATCACATGCCAGTCGTAGGCTTCAAAGCGTTTGGGCGTGTCGTCGGTAAACCAGCCTTCGACCTTACCGTCAATGGAGATGCCGTTGTCGTCGTAGAAGCCGATCAGCTTGCCCAGCCCCAGCGTACCGGCCAGGGAGCAGGCTTCGTGGGAGATGCCCTCCATCAGGCAGCCGTCGCCCATGAACACGTAGGTGTGGTGATCGACAATGGTGTGGCCATCGCGGTTGAACTGAGCGGCGAGGTTTTTCTCGGCCAGTGCCATACCGACGCTGTTGGCCAGACCCTGACCCAACGGGCCGGTGGTGGTTTCAACGCCAGGGGTGTAGCCCAGCTCGGGGTGGCCCGGGGTTTTGGAGTGCAGCTGACGGAAGTTTTCCAGCTCTTTCATCGGCAGGTCGTAGCCGGTCAGGTGCAGCAGGGAGTAGACCAGCATGGAGCCGTGGCCGTTGGACATGACGAAGCGGTCACGATCCACCCATTCCGGGTTGGTCGGGTTGTGCTTCATGAAGTCGTTCCAGAGGACTTCGGCGATGTCCGCCATGCCCATGGGCGCGCCGGGGTGGCCGCTTTTGGCTTTCTGGACCGCGTCCATACTCAGGGCGCGGATGGCGTTGGCAAGTTCAGTACGAGTGGGCATGTTGTCAGTAGCTCCTTCGATGATAGTTGGATGTTCTGGAATCTTAGGGCCTTTCAGTGACCCTTTTTCTGTCGGACCCCGGGGCTTTCCTGGCGCCAGTGTGGTGTTGGGCACCGAGCCTCGCAGGGCTGTCTTTGTCACGCGATTGGTGGGCGCCAGAGCTTCATTGCTGTGGGTTGTCGACCGTTTCCGGCGCCCGCGGTTCTCTTCGGACCGCTCCTAGCTTTCAGTACAAAGCCGATAATTGTATGACATTTGGCGGCTTTTTTTAACTCTAACCGCACAAATAGGCTGTGGAGATTTCAAAGCGCGCTATTTTCCCCTACCGAGCGCAGACAGTAAAGCCTTGTTATAGTTTTTATGACTATATAGTTCAAGGGACTGAACTCGATTGATGCTCACTTCGAGACCGGTCAGGAACGGGGCATACCCTTCGGAGACCCGCCGTAAATCCATCCCTGGAGGCTTCTCATCGGCATCCATGCCTCAGAGAGTCTCCGAAGGGTATGCCCCGTTCCCGCCCTCAGTGCCAATAGCCAACCAAAGAGGTGCGTATAGTGCGGTAATCGCGGAACGCGTCACCCACCATTTCGAGTTGACGGATTATTGGGAGCTACGAAGTTCATAGGGTGTGGGCGGGGGTATGGTGTTTGGAAACTCTCTGAGGCATGGATGCCGATGAGAAGCCCCCATGGATGGGTTCACGGCGGGTTTCCAAACACCATACCCCCGCCCACACTCTACTCTCCGCACGCACCACTCTATATCAAAATATTTTGATATAGGTGAAAACTCCTGCTAGACTCCCGCTCTATGAATCAAGCTCAAGCACTCCCACCCGAGGACAGCCTCGCCCCCCAGGCCCTGCCCCTGCTGCTCAAAGCCGCGGGCGACCCCCTGCGCCTGGACATCCTGCGAGTCATGAAACGCGACTCCTTCGGGGTGCTTGAGCTATGCCAGTTGCTCGAGTGCAAACAATCCGGCATGAGCCACCACTTGAAGGTACTCACCAACGCCGGGCTGCTCACCTCACGCCGGGAAGGCAACTCCATCTTCTATAGGCGGGCCTACCTGGCGCCGGCGAACCCGTTGCGCGAACTGCAACAGCAGCTGTTCGCCACCCTGGACGTCGAGCCGCTACCGGGTGATCTGAATGAGAAACTCAGTGAGCTGCGGCGTGAGCGAGCGCTCGCTTCGCGGGATTTTTTCGCCGACAACGCCCACAAATTTCGGGCGCAACAAGACCTCATTGCCAGCTATCCCGTATACGCCGAACAGGTGGGTCAGCTGCTTGCCAACACGCCCCTGCCGGATCGCCACCTGGCACTGGAAGTCGGGCCGGGTGAGGGCGAGTTTTTGCCGGCGCTGGCCAAACGCTTCAAGCAGGTGGTGGCACTGGACAATGCCTCAAAAATGTTGGAACAAGCCAGACAGCGCGCTCAAGAGCAGCGCCTGAGTAATGTCGAATTTATTCTGGGCGACACCCGCAGACTGAAAGAACACAAAGTGCTGGCGGACTGTATTGTGGTGAATATGGTGCTGCACCACACCCCCTCGCCCGCCGACATTTTTCAGGATTTGAGCGGTGTGCTGGTCCCCGGAGGCGCCTTATTGGTGACCGACCTCTGCCGTCATGAACAAACCTGGGCGCGGGAAGCCTGCGGAGACCTCTGGCAGGGCTTCGAGCCGGACGATTTATCCCTTTGGGCAGGCGACGCCGGCCTGAAGGAAGGCCAGAGCGTTTACTTCGCTCTGCGCAACGGTTTTCAGATTCAACTGCGACAGTTTTTTAAACGTTCATCATCCGACCCTTTATCACCCGTGTAAGGAGCCACTCATGGCTGAATATTCGTTGTTTACTTCGGAGTCCGTCTCGGAAGGCCACCCCGACAAACTGGCGGATCAGATCTCCGATGCCGTGCTGGATGCGATTCTCAAAGACGACCCCAATGCCCGCGTGGCCGTGGAAACGCTGGTCAAAACCGGTATGGCCATCGTCGCTGGTGAGGTACGCACTTCCACCTACGTCGACCTCGAAGACCTGATTCGCGATGTGATTCTGGATATCGGTTACAACTCCAGCGATGTGGGCTTTGACGGGGCCTCTTGCGCCGTGCTGAACGCCATCGGCAAACAGTCCGCCGATATCGCCCAGGGCGTGGATGAAAACGAAGCGGAATCCAAAGACCAGGGCGCCGGCGACCAGGGTCTGATGTTCGGCTACGCCACCGACGAGACCGACGTGCTGATGCCAGCACCCATTTATTTCGCCCACCGGCTGGTGGAAAAGCAGGCCGAGTTGCGTCGGAACGGTAGTCTGCCCTGGCTGCGCCCCGACGCCAAAAGCCAGGTCACGCTGCGTTACGAAAACGGTAAGCCGGTGGCGGTGGACGCAGTGGTCCTCTCGACCCAGCACAACCCCGATGTCACCCAAGCCCAGATTCATGAAGCCGTGCGCGAGGAAATCCTCAAGCCGGTGCTGCCCGCCGAGTGGTTACATGACGACACCCGCTACCACATCAACCCGACCGGCCAGTTCATCATCGGCGGTCCGGTGGGCGACTGTGGCCTGACCGGCCGGAAGATCATTGTCGATACCTACGGCGGCATGGCCCGTCACGGTGGCGGCGCCTTCTCCGGCAAGGACCCGTCCAAAGTAGACCGTTCCGCCGCCTACGCTGGCCGTTACGTGGCCAAAAACATTGTGGCCGCCGGGCTCGCCAGCCGCTGTGAAATTCAGGTGTCCTACGCCATCGGCGTGGCCGAACCCACCTCTATTTCCGTGAACACTTTCGGCACCGGCAAATTGCCCGACGACGAAATCGCCAAGCTGGTGCGTGAGCACTTCGACCTGCGCCCGAAAGGTCTGGTGGATATGCTCGACCTGAAGCGCCCGATTTACCGCGCCACCGCCGCCTACGGGCACTTCGGCCGTGAGCTGCCGGCGTTCACCTGGGAGAAAACCGACAAGGCCGAGTTGCTGAAGAAGTATTTGTAAAAGGGTTAAAGCGGTAGGTGGCGCTGAGCTTACCTACCCTACGATCCTTTTTTGCGTAGGGTAGGTAAGTGAAACGCCACCTACCAACACACCAAACCGAATTCAAAAGTTTAACTGGAGCCACCATATGAACATCGCCGCCAACTTTACCGACTACAAAGTCGCCGCCAAAACCGCGGAAGACTTTGAAAAGCAGGCCCAATACGGTCGCCGTGAAATCGACATCGCCGAAGGCGAAATGCCCGCACTGATGGCGCTGCGCCGCAAATACAAGGCGGAAAAGCCGCTCAAAGGCGCCAAGATCATGGGCTGCATTCACATGACCATCCAGACCGCCGTTCTGATCGAAACCCTAGTGGAGCTGGGCGCGGAAGTGCGCTGGGCCTCTTGCAACATTTTCTCCACCCAGGATCACGCTGCGGCCGCTATCGCCGCCGCGGGTATTCCGGTCTTCGCCTGGAAGGGCCAGACGGAAGAGGAGTTCTGGTGGTGCATTGAACAGACCGTTAAGAAAGACGGTAAGGTCTGGGATTCCAACATGATTCTGGACGATGGCGGCGACTTGACCGGCCTGATGCACGAGAAGTACGCCGAACAGCTGGACAAGATTCACGGCATCTCGGAAGAAACCACCACCGGCGTTCACCGCCTGCTGGATATGCTGAAAAAGGGCGAACTCAAGGTCCCTGCCATCAACGTCAACGACGCGGTCACCAAGGCCAAGAACGACAACAAGTACGGCTGTCGTCACAGTCTGAACGATGCCATCAAGCGCGGTACCGACCACCTGCTGGCCGGCAAGAAAGCGCTGGTCATCGGCTACGGCGATGTGGGCAAAGGCTCTGCCGCTTCCCTGCGTCAGGAAGGCATGATCGTAAAAATTACCGAAGTCGATCCGATCTGCGCCATGCAGGCCTGCATGGACGGCTTTGAAGTGGTTTCCGCCTACAAAAATGGCGTGAACACCGGTAAAGATGCGGACATCGATAAAGTCCTGCTGGGCAACACCGACCTGGTGGTGACCACCACCGGCAACGTGAACGTGTGCGATGCCCCCATGTTGAAGGCCCTCAAAAGCAGCGCCGTGGTGTGCAACATCGGCCACTTCGACAGCGAGATCGACACCGCCTACATGCGCAAGAACTGGCACTGGGAAGAGGTCAAACCCCAGGTGCACAAAATCTACCGCGACAAGGACAGCAACGATCACTTGATCCTCTTGTCCGAAGGTCGCCTGGTGAACCTGGGCAACGCCACCGGTCACCCCTCGCGCATCATGGACGGCTCTTTTGCCAACCAGGTACTGGCCCAGATGCATCTGTTCGAGCGCAAGTTCGCCGACCTGCCCAAGGACCAGAAGAAAGAACACCTGTACGTGAAAGTACTGCCCAAAAAGCTGGATGAAGAAGTAGCGAAAGACATGGTGGAAGGTTTCGGTGGCGTGATCACCAAGCTGACCCCGCAGCAAGCCGAGTACATCGACGTGCCGGTGGATGGGCCGTTCAAGACGGAAAGCTACAAATATTAATTGAGTAACGGTAGGTGGCGCGCTACGCGCTTACCAACCCTACGGGTAAGTGTAGGGTACGGTAAGCGCAGCGCCACCTACCAAAAACCCCAAAACACGATCCAAAAAACAGAGCTCCACCAAAATGACTGACAACGATCAACCGCGCCTGAGCTTCGAATTCTTTCCCCCGAAAACGGATCAGGGAAGGGAAAAGCTGCTGAACGTGCGCAAAAAACTTTCTGAGTTCGAACCGGACTTCTTCTCCGTCACCTATGGTGCCGGCGGTTCCACCCGGGACAACACCAAAGGCCTCGTAACGCACTTCAAAAAAGAAGGCGTGCCGGTGGCGCCGCACCTCTCGTTCGGGGGCGATGAGGAAGAAACCATCAAAGCCCTGATTCAGGAATACAAAGACGCTGGCATCGACCGCATCGTCGCCCTGCGCGGTGACATGCCCTCGGGCGTCGGCGGTGGCTACCAGATGGTCTACGCCAACGAGTTGGTCGCCTTCATTCGCAAACACTTTGGCGACCATTTCCACCTGGAAGTGGCGGCCTACCCGGAGATTCATCCGCAGGCCAAAAGTTACGACGACGACGTTAAATTCCTGAAAGGAAAGTTTGACGCCGGTGCCAACAGTGCTATTACCCAGTACTTCTATAATCCCGACGCGTATTTCTACTTCATGGACCAGTGCCACAAGGCCGGAATCACGCAACCGATTTATCCGGGCGTCATGCCGATCATCAACTTCAATAACCTCACCCGCTTCTCCGACGCCTGCGGCGCGGAAATCCCCCGCTGGATGCGCAAGCGGCTGGAAGCCTACGGCGATGACAGCGAAAGCATCAAAGCATTTGGCGAAGAACTGGTGACCGAGCTGTGCGAAACGCTACTGGAGAATGGCGCACCGGGGCTACATTTCTACACCATGAATCAGTATGCGCCGACGGCGAATATTGTGAAGAACCTGGGCTTAACGCCTTGATAGATCTCCCTGAAAGCCTAAAGCTGACGCCAGCCAGGGACACGGATCAGGCGTCGCTACAGGCATTGTTCCGCTCGGCGAGACCGCACCTCGAGCAAGTCGACCTGCCGCCTGAGTTGGCTCTCACATTAGTACAGCAGCAGTACCGCTTACAACAGGTTCACTACAGAGAGCGGTGGCCACAGCACCAAGTCTGGCTTGTTGAGCGTTTGCATAAAGTCATAGGTAAAATGGCGATTGATGAATCTTCCTCAGCAATTCGTCTCATTGACTTGGTACTGTTTCCCGAACATCGTGGTCAAGGAGTCGGGGCAACCCTGATCAAGGCCTTGCAGGCAGCCGCTCAAGCCAAAAACCTGCCAATAGAGCTTTCCGTGGACCGGCAAAACCCTCGGGCACGGGCGCTCTACCTGTCGCTCGGCTTCTACACGTCTCGTTATTCGGAAACCCAGGAGGATATGAAGTGGCACGCTGGGAAGCGCTCCCCGGCGACAAGCGTCTGAAGGACCCAACCACCGACCACTCCCGGAACACACCAGAAAACGCCAGCCCTCCTCGAAAACACCTTATATTTGACACTCTGGAACGTATCGGCTTCGTTCGCACATAAACCGACAATACTACGACATTCGGAGAAGGCGCGCCTCGCCAGAACGCCATGAATATTCGCTGAATTGTGTAAAAGGATTTGCACAAATCCTAGCCCTTTACTACCCTTAGATTTCGACTGGTGGTATCCGCCAACACAAGCAATAATTCCGATCAGATATCGACTTTTAGTCTTTATACAATCCCACCCGTTCCGGAATCATTCAGTCCGAGCACCGGACCGGCTCTCCGGCTTCAGGATGAAATAAGGAGGTCATGTGGCCGAGCCATACCTTGGAGAAATCAAACTTTTCCCTTTCCAGTGGGCCCCACGAGGCTGGGCGCTCTGCGATGGAGCCATACTCCCCATCAGCACCAACACCGCTCTGTTTTCCATACTGGGCACCGTTTACGGTGGCGATGGCGTAAAGACCTTCGCTCTGCCGGACCTGAGAGGTCGAGCGGCAATGCAGACCTCTACGACTTATGAAAACAAGAGCGGCATAAAGGGCGGTACCGAAACCGCAACGTTGACGGAGCTAAATATGCCCCCACATAGCCATGCGGTTGGCGCCTCAACCAACACCGGCGACCTGAAAACCTTCGACGGCTCGGTATTGGCCAGCTCCTCAAGCCCCCGGGGCACCGCTCACCTATACGCTCCCCCCGAATCACCTGAAACCTTGAATTCCACCAGCCTAACCAATACAGGTGGATCACAGCCCCACAACAATATGCAACCCACGTTGGTGATGAGCTTTTGCATCGCCACCCAGGGCGTGTTTCCGCAACGCGGCTAATCAGGGAGAATCACAATGAGCGAAGCCTTTATTGGAGAAATTCGGTTGTTTGCGGGAAATTTCGCACCCCAGAACTGGCACTTATGCGATGGCAGCCTATTGAGTATCTCTAGCAACGAAGCCCTCTTTTCATTAATCGGCACGACCTATGGCGGCGACGGCAGAACGACATTCGCCCTGCCGGATCTGCGTGGTCGAGTTCCCATTGGGCAGGGGCAAGGGCCAGGACTGTCCGTGCGAAGCATTGGGGAGAGATTTGGAAGCGAAACGGTGACATTGCTGGAGACAGAACTACCCAGCCACAACCACAGGTTTGTAGTAACCGCCTCCGCCCCAAATAGCGACAGCCCGGAAAACAATCTGCTCTCATCCAATAGTGAGGACAACATTTTCGCCCCGGGTTCATCGATGGACAAGCTTGAGGCCCTGAGCCCAGACACAGTGTCCTCAACGGGCGGGAGCCGGCCTCACGACAACATCATGCGAAGCACCGCCATGCACTACATCATGTGTATTTGGGGCGTTTATCCAAGCAGAAACTAATCGCAGGAGCGAACCATGGAACCATTTATCGGTGAAATTCAACTGATGCCCATTAGCTTTGTTCCTCGCGGCTGGGAGCTGTGCGCCGGCCAGTTGTTGAGCGTGTCACAGAACACCGCTCTCTTTTCCATTATCGGGATCACCTATGGAGGCGATGGGCGCACCAACTTCCGGTTGCCGGACCTACGAGGGCAGGTTGTACCGGGTATCGGTTCGGGCCCCGGATTGACGCCCTGGGCCTGGGGAGAAACCAGGGGAGAGGACACCGTCGCTATTACGGAAGCCGAAATGCCCCAACACAATCACGGGCTAAGAGGGCTGAATAGCCCGGGTAGCAGCGAAAAAAGGGCGACGGACTCGTTTCTCGCCCAGGATGACCGGGCTGGCAGTGGCGTTGTCAACTACCTGACAGGCGGAGATAGTCCGATCAACACCGAGCTGTCCTCGCAGGCAACCACTACCAGCGGTAGCGGCCAGCCTCACGAGAACCGTCAACCGTTTTTGACCATGATGTACTGCATTGCCGTTAACGGCATTTTCCCCAATCGATCCTGAGCCGCAACGAGGCTGGTGCCCCAAAGGCACCGCCACTTTCGAATGAAGGAACAGTCGTTTTAAAAAACTTATGAATCCGAAATACCACTTTATATCCGGACTGCCCCGCGCTGGCTCAACGCTGCTGGCCGGCATACTCCGGCAGAATCCCCGCTTCCACGCCGCCATGAGCAGTCCGGTCTCGGCCTTGCTCAATGGCGCACTGGAACAAATGGGGGCGGGCAGCGAGTTCTACCCATTTTTTGACGAAGCCAAGCGCAAGCGCATCTGCCGATCCCTGTTTGACGCCTACTACAGCGACCGAGACAAGTACGAGGTGATTTTCGATACCAGCCGGATCTGGACGGCCCGACTCCACCAACTCGTCGAACTGTTTGATGACTTCAAAGTTATTTGCTGTGTTCGCAATCCCGCCTGGATCATGGACAGCTTCGAGGTCATCTACCGAAAGAATCCGTTTGACTACAGCCGCATGTTCAACGCGGCCAACCGTCAAACGGTATACAGCCGCTGCGAGGCTCTGATCAACGCCAGCAGCACAGTAGGCTCCGCCTGGACCGCCCTTAAAGAAGCCTATTACGGCGAGTATTCCGACCGACTGCTTCTGGTGGACTACGACATACTGGCTCAACACCCGGCGAAAACCGTGGAGCTGATTTACCGGTTTATCAACGAACCGTTGTACGACCACGACTTTAACGCCGTGGAGTACGAGGATAGCGAGTTTGACCACCAGCTCGGCGTCAAGGGACTGCACACCGTCCGAAAGAAAGTACAATTTACACCGAGGCGCAGCATTTTGCCCCCGGACCTGTTCAGCAAGTACCAGGAAATGAGCTTCTGGCAAGACACCAACGGAACGGCCGCCAACATTGTCGCCGCGAAGCCCCAAAAGTGACTCAGGATCAACAGCCATGCGTAAAACACTTCTCAGCAGCGTAACCAGCCTACTGCTCCCCCTTGCAGCGTATGGAGCAACGCCGACCTACGGCTCCTACCAGCGGTCGAACACTTCCAGAGCGGATCTTATTTCGGCCCTTCCCATCCCATCGGGGCCAAGCCAGTTTACCGAGCCTTCGACCATTACGGGAGCGAAAGAGCTGTCAGTCGTTCAGGGCGCCAAGACGCGCGAGCTGATTATTGTCGACGCAAGCGTTCGGGACAAACATTTGATCATGAAGCAGTCCCGACCAGGGATCGAGGTTGTCGAGATAAAGGCAACCGAACAAGGCGGCTTGGCGGCGCTCACCCAGGCACTCAAGGGCTATAACGGACTTGATGCGGTGCACATTGTGGCCCATGCCGAGGCAGGCGTTCTATACATTGGCGGCCACAAGATTGATCAACAACAGCTGACTGAGGAGGCGTCCGCATTTTCTTCCATCAACTCAGCGATCCGCGAGGGCGGTGACTTTATGCTTTACGGTTGCGACCTTGCCAAAGGGCCGGACGGTGAGGCGTTTCTGGATATTCTGCAAGAAAACACTCACGTGGACATAGCCGCTTCGAAGGATTTGACCGGCAACCCGGAAAACGGCGGCGACTGGGACCTGGAAATAAAAAAAGGCTCCATCGAAACCGCGTTGCTATCAGAGTCGATTGCGCTGAGGGATTTCAGGTCGGTACTGCAAGCCTCGCCCGGCACAAAGGACTTCTCCAGCGGGTGGACGGACACTGGCAACACGCTCATCTCAACAAATTTTGTTGTGGGGGCTAAAGACGCCAGCTCTTCCTCTAGCTTAGATGTCAGCGTCTACGCAGGTCCTCCCAATCCGGCCTATGCACTCAACGCTCAGTCTGTAAACAATTACTTTTATGTTAATGCCGACGGTACGAATACCGGATCCTTTGAGCTAACAGGGTTAACTTCTGCTGAATATGGACTCGGTCAATTCACCAACGTTTATATTGTTGGCGTTCTTGTCGGTGGAGGACAGGTTACCTCATCCACGATCAATGGTACCGGCGCCACCAACGAATCCTTTAATTTCGGCTCCGGCGAACTGGCCAGCTTTTCTGGAGAGCAGCTCACAGGGTTCAAACTCTACTTTGAGTCAACTACAAATAGCGAGGATGTGCCATTCTTTGAGTTCCGCACTTTCACCACGGGAGCTTCCCAAGGCGCCGATAGTTCCCCCCCGGTCGTTCAGAGTATAGCGCTGAGTGGGACGCCCAACGCCAACGCCAGCTCAGTGGACTTCAATGTCACTTTTGACGAAAGCGCCAACAACCTGTCATCGGACGATTTTGCGTTAACCACAACGGGTTCCGCCTCCGGCGTTATCGATACCGTCAGTGCGAGCTCGGGTACATCCGTCACCGTCACGGTCAACGGTATCTCCGGCGAAGGCACGCTCCGACTGGATCTACCCTCTGGCACCAATATCACGGATAACAGCGGCAATAGTGGGGTATCCGCGTATACGAGTGGTAACGAGCACACGGTGGACCGCGTTGCCCCGAGTGCCCCCTCAGCACCGGACCTGAACGCGGCGTCCGATACGGGCAACTCCTCTACCGACAACCTTACCTCGGAGACAACCCCCGCATTGAGCGGCACCGCCGAAGCGAACAGTACAGTAGTGATAACCTCTGACCAGGACGGCACGGTGGCGAGCACGACAGCGGATGGCAGTGGCAACTGGACGGCGACCGCATCTACGCTGACCGAGGCAGCTCATGCTCTTACGGCAACGGCCGAAGACTCGGCGGGCAATCAGTCCTCCCCCTCGGGCGCATTGACGGTAACCGTCGATACCTCAACTTCGACACCGTCCGCACCAGATCTGTCGGCGGCTTCCGATTCGGGTACTTCCAGCACCGATAACCTGACCGCCGATACAACTCCCACACTGGCTGGCACGGCCGAAGCGAACAGCACCGTACAAATTATCAGCGACCAGGACGGAAGCCTTGGGACCACAACAGCCGACGGCAGCGGAAACTGGACGTTTACTACCGGCTCAGCGATCAGCGCGACAACCCATAGCCTCACTGCCAATGCCACCGATGTGGCGGGGAACGTGTCCGGCTCATCAAGCGCGTTAAACGTCACCATCGACAACGTGACCCCTTCGGTCAGCAGCGTAAACGTCCCAGCCAATAGCACCTATATCGAGGGCGACTTCCTTGATTTCACGGTCAATACCGACGAGAGCGTAACGGTGGACACTGGCGGCGGCGCTCCGCAGATCGCCATAACGGTAGGCTCCACCACTCGTCACGCCACTTATATCAGCGGCAGTGGCACATCCAGCCTCGTGTTCCGCCATACAGTCCAATCCGGAGACGAAGACGCCGACGGTATAACGGTGGTGGCTTCTCTCGACACCAACGGTGGAAGCCTCAAAGACAGCGCGGGGAATGATTTAAGCACGGCATTGAACAATATCGGAACGACAGCCGGCATCATCGTCGACGCGTTGGCGCCAAGTGGTCATAGCGTAAGCTTCGATGACGCCACGCTCAGCGGTACCGAGGCAAGCTCCACCAGCTTTACCTTCGCCAGCGCCGAAGTCGGTGCCGACTACACCTACACCATCTCCAGCAGCGAGGGCGGCACATCGGTATCCAGCTCGGGCACCGTGACCACCACCGACGAGCAAATCACCGGCATCGACGTCAGCGGCCTTCCCGATGGAACACTGACACTCTCGGTGACACTGACCGATACCGCAGGCAATACCGCCAGCGCCGTGACCGATACCGCCACACTGGATGCCACCTCACCCACCACCAGCCTGAGCACGGCCGCCAGCGATCCCACCAATGGCGCGTTCAGTATCACCGTCACTTTTGGTGAAACCGTCAGCGGCTTTGACATAGGTGATATCACCGTAACCAATGCCGACTTGAGCAACTTCAGCGGAAGCGGGAGCAGTTACACCGCCACGGTGACGCCGACGGCCGATGGTTCGGTGAGTGTGGATATCGCGGCGGACGTGGTTCAGGACTCGGTGGGCAACGGCAACACGGCGGCAACAACGCTGAGCCTGACCTACGACGGCACCGCGCCCTCGCCGACCATCACCAGCGCGGAACCCAGCCCGAGCAACAGCACCAGCTTTACCGCCACCGTCAACTTTGGCGAAACAGTCACTGGCTTTGCGGTCGGCGATATCAGCGCTGGCAACGCATCGTTGAGCGGTTTCACCGACAATGGCGATGGCAGTTTCGATATGACAGTCACACCCAGTGCCGAAGGCACCGTGACACTGGATATCGGTGCTGGCGCGGCGCAGGATACGGCCGGCAATAACAGCGAGGCCGCCAGTCAATTTAGCTTAGACTACGATGGCACCCTGCCCACGCTGTCTGGCACCTCACCCACCGACGGTGCCACTAACGTCCCGTACGACGCCGATATTCAATTGACCTTCGACGAAGCGATTGTCGCCCAACCCGGCTCGGACGCGGTGGTGGAAATTTTTGATGACGCGGACAACCAGGTGGACAGCGTCGCGGTCACCTCTTCCAACGCTTCGGTCAGTGGCAATACCGCCACCATCGATTTCGTGGCGGAGTTGGTACCGACCATGAGCTACTACGTGCAGGTCTCCGGCACGGCGTTCGCGGACAGCGCCAGCAACCTCTTTGGCGGCATCGCTGACAAGACCACCCTGAACTTCACCGTCGCCAATACCAGCCCGACGGCGAATAACGATGCGGTTTCAGTGAACGAAGAGCAGTCCGTCGACATCACCGTTCTGGGCAACGATGTGGACCCGGACAGCACTTTGAACTCGGCCAGTGTTCAGGTCGGTACAGCGCCGAGTAACGGCAGCACCAGTGTCGATACCGGCAGCGGGGTGATTACCTACACTCCGAACGCCGACTTCGCCGGCACCGACACCTTCACCTACACCGTCGACGATGTGCACGGCGGCACTTCGAACGAAGCGACGGTTACCGTGACGGTCAACAATGTGAACGATGCGCCCACGGCGAACGACGACACCGCCAACACGCCGGAGGACAACCCGATCAGCATCGACGTGGCGGCGGATGACTCCGACATCGACAGCGGTGACAGCGTCGACCCGAGCACCATCGTCATTACCTCCGAACCCGCCAACGGCAGCGCAGAGCTGGTCAGCGGCGAGGTGCTCTATACGCCGGATACCGACTTCAGTGGAACAGATCAGTTCAGCTATACCATTGAAGATCAGAACGGTGACGTGTCCAACGTGGCGACCGTTATCATCAATGTGAACGGCGTGAATGACACACCTACCGCCCTCGATGACTCCGCCAGCGTGGATGAAGACAACCCGGTGGACGTAGACGTTACCGCCAATGACTCCGACGTCGACGGCACGGTGAATGCCACCACCGTGCAAGTGCTGGATGATGTGGCCAACGGTACCCTATCGGTGGACGCCACCACCGGCGTCGTCACCTACACGCCCGATGAAAACTTCAACGGCACGGATACATTCACCTACGTGGTGCAGGACGATGCCGACGGCACCTCCAACGAGGCGACCGTGACGCTCACTGTCAACAGCATCAACGACGCCCCGGTGGCCGATGACAACGCCGCGACACTGCAGGAAGAAACGCCGCACGAGATTAACGTGCTGGGCAATGATTCGGATGTGGACGGCAGCCTGGACATCGCCTCGGTGGAAATCGTCAGCGCGCCCAGCGACGGCGCTACCACCATCGACACCACGACCGGTGCCATTACTTACACACCAGAGGAAAACTTCGACGGCAACGACAGCTTCACCTACCGGGTCATGGACAACGAAGGCCTCTGGTCCAACGCGGCAACGGTGAACCTGACCGTAGAGGGCGTCAACGACGCGCCTCTAGCCAACGATGACGATGCCACCACGGAGGAAGATACACCCGCGACCATCGATCTGCTGACCAACGACAATGATGTGGACGGCACTGTGGACGCGACGAGCATCGCCCTTAGCAGCCCGAGCAACGGCAGCGCCGATCTCAACGGCGACGGCACCGTGACCTACACACCGGATGAGCATTTCAACGGGGCGGACAGCTTCAGCTACACAGTCAACGACGATATGGGCGAACCATCGAATACGGCAACCGTTTCGGTCACCGTGACTCCGGTCAACGATGCGCCCACGATCAGCGGCACGCCAACGGCCAGCGTGAACGAACGCGAGGCCTATAGCTTCACTCCGATCGCCGACGACGTGGACGCCAACGAGACGCTGAGCTTCAGTGTCACCGGGTTACCTGCCTGGGCGGAGTTTGACAACACAACCGGCACTCTCACCGGGACACCGGGCATCTCCGCCGCCGGCAACTATCCGGGTATTGTGATCAGTGTCAGCGATGGGGATGCCACCACTGACCTGACGGCGTTCAGCATCCAGGTCATGGATGTGAACAACGCGCCCACCATCGGCGGTACCGCGCCCACCACCGCCACCGTCGGGCAGGCCTATACCTTTGCTCCAACGGCGACGGATCCGGACGCGACCGACACTCTGAGCTACAGCGCCACCGGCCTGCCCGAGTGGCTGACACTCGACAGTGCCACCGGCGAGCTGTCCGGCACACCCGCTGATGATGATGTCGGCAACTACACCGGCCTGCAGGTCAGCGTCAGCGATGGCACGGCCACCGACACTCTGGGTGCTTTCAGTCTGACGGTGGAACCGGGTGTGGACAGTGACAACGACAGCTTCAGCGATTATCAGGAGGGCCTGGACGGCACTGACCCGAACGACCCGGCCAGTTATCTGGACCTGATGCCGCCGCAGTTGGCCGCGCCAGCCGCTCAAGTCCTCGATGCCGACGCACTGTTCACCCGTATCACCCTGCGACAATTGCTGGGACTGGCGAACGATGCAACAGAAGCCGAGTTGCAGGCGGCGCTGAACCCGCTGGCCAGCGACAATATCGATGGCAATGCCTGCTGCAACCCTAGGGTGATGGGCATGGAGGGCAACACCCTTCGCCTGGCACCGGGTCGGCACGAAATCACCTGGCTGGCGGAGGATCGGCAGAACAACAGCGCCGAAGCGACCCAGGTGGTGAACATCCGCCCCTTGGTGTCTCTGAGCAAAGACCAGGTGGCGGTCGCCGGCAACACGGTGGAGCTCTCGGTCGTCCTCAATGGCCGGTCACCCTTTTATCCGCTCACCATTCCCTACCGGGTGGCCAGTGAAAGTACAGCGGACAGCGAGGCTCACGACCTGACCGATGGCACTCTGGTGCTGGAGGAAGGCGAACGCCGTAAAACGCTGTCGATCACGCTGGCACCGAACGACGGTGGCAGCGACTCGACCCTGATCGTGGCGCTGGACGACCGCACCCCCAACGCGCAGGACCTTGCTGAGGGCTATGACGAGAACGATCCGAACATTTACGACATCAACAGTGGCGCCAAGACCCGCCATCGGATCGAGATTGTCAGCGGCAACGTGGCACCGCGGGTCAATCTGCAACTGGTACAGAACGAGGAGCGCCGCTTGCTGATTCCGCGCGCCGGGGGCGCGGTCAGGGCCACCGCCGTGGTCACCGACCCCAATACCGGCGACAGCCACCAATACGACTGGTCAGCCACTGACAGCACCTTGATCGACACCGATGAGGATACGGGCAATGAGACGTTGGTGTTCGAACCACAGGCGCTGAATCCAGGCCGGTACCGCGTGGCCGCCACAGTGACTGACAGCGCCGGCGCGACCACCGAAGTCAGCCGCCACTTCGTCGTGGTGCCCGCGCCACCCACACTGAATCCGGACCTGGACAGTGACGATGACGGCATTGATGACGCCACTGAAGGTTTTGCGGATGAGAACGGCAATGGCATTCCCAACTATCAGGACAGCCTCGCCAGCACCAACGTCCTGCTGGAAAGCGCCGAGCGGCAAAATGCCTTTCTGATGGAATGCGATCCGGGCGTGGCTTGCGGCCTGGGCGAGTTCTCCCTGCAAACCGGCAAGGGGGGCACCGAGCTCGGCGAGGAAACCGTGGGCGAAGGCAACCCGATTCCGGGGGATGTGCCTTTTGAACCGGTGGGTGGCATCTTTGACTTCGAAATGACCGAACTGCCCGAACTCGGACAAAGCGTGAGCGTTGTGATCCCCCAGCGCGAGCCGATACCAGCCGACGCGGTCTACCGCAAGTTCCTCGGCGGTGAATGGGTCACCTTCGTGGAAGACGCCGACAACCGGTTGCAGTCCGCCGACGGTGAACCGGGCTACTGCCCGCCCGTCGGTTCAAACGAGTGGGAAGACGGATTGACCGAGGGCCATCACTGCGTCCAGCTCACCCTTGAAGACGGCGGCCCCAACGATGCCGATGGCCTGGTTAACGGCAGTGTCTCGGACCCGGGCGCGGTAAGCCGCCCGGTGGAGCAGGAGCCTGAGCAACCCGGAACCGGCACGCCGGAGTACGATGGTGAGGTCACCACCCGCAGTTCCGGGGGCGGTGGCAGTAACGGCGCCCTCTTTACCGGCCTGCTGCTGAGTCTGGGCCTCGGCCGTCGCTGGGTCGCTCGCCGGGCTCGCAAGCGCCGCCGCGTATTGGCCTGGCTGCCCATGTTGGCGTTGGGCAGCCTGCTGCTGCCCAGCCCGCAAGCCAGTGCCCAGGCGCCCGGGACACCGATATTCGAGCAGCTTCAGTTCGAACTGGGGCTCTACCGCGCCAAAAGCTCGACCAGCGCGGCAGACTTTACCCGCAGCATGAGCGACCGCGGCGTCCCGATTACGCTGAGCCGTTACGATATCGACCGCCAGGCGTTGAGTTTCGAGCTGGGACTGCCGCTGGCCCCGCACTTCCGCCTGGGGGTCGGTTACCTCAACCTGGGTGATGTGACGGCGGATTTTCAGGTAGACGGCGCCACCGCACAGGCTCTGTCGCAAGGCCTGACACAACACTACCCCTACAGCACAACGGGGTGGACGGTCAGCTCGCAGCTGAAAGTGCCGCTTGCTGAGCGCATCGCAGTCACCGCAGAGGTGGGGCTGTACCGCTGGGAGAGCGAAACCCGCTCCCTGGGCCCCAACCTGCCGGCTCAGTCCCGGGACGGCGTCGATCCGATGCTCGGGGCCGGCTTCGAGCTGCCCCTCAACGAGCGAGTGACGGCCGGTTTTCGCTTCCGTCAGGTCCTGCTTAAAGACCAGACGGTCGACCTGATGGGGCTCACCCTTCGCTGGCAGTACTGACCGATAGACAGGGCAGACGGACCTGCCCGCCTTAAAGTCAAATTGACTCTTAATTGTCAGCCGACTAGAGTGCACGGCACACATATCATCACAGGACCCTGCCGTGGACACTATCCAACACCTCCTCGACGCCTTCTTCAGCTTTAAAGCCTATGTGATGCTGCCCGCGATCATTTTTATCATCGCGCTGGCGGTGCGTTTGCCCTTTAAAAAGTCCCTGTTGAGCACGGTTGAGCTCGCCGTGGGCTTCGCCGGGGTGTTTATTGCCTTCGATTTTTTTGTAGCCAATATCAAGCCGGCGGTCGAACAGTTGATGGTGATGCGCGGGCTCAACTACACCATATTGGATGTGGGCTGGCCACCGCTGGCCGCCATTACCTGGTCCTCCCCTCTGGCCGCCCTGTCGATTCCGCTGGTCCTGTTTATGAACATCGCCATGCTGGCCCTCGGCTGGACCCGCACGGTTTATATTGACCTGTGGAATTACTGGCACTTCGCGCTGATTGGGGCTCTGGTGATGGCCACCACCGGCAGCATGCTGTGGGGCCTGTCCGCCACGCTTCTGTTGGCCGTGTATTGTTTTAAGATGACCGAGTGGACCGCGCCGGATGTGGAGCGGGAAATCGGCCTGGAAGGCGTCTCCGCCTCACCGGTCTCGGTCAACGGCATCGTGCCCTACACCGCCTGCGTCAACTGGCTGTTTGACCGCATCCCCGGTTTTAATCGACTGAGCTATAACCCCGAGAAAGCCGCCGCCACTCACGACACGCCGGCCGAGGAGGACGGGTCCACACCGACCCACAAAATGACCTGGCTGGCCTTTTTCAGCGAGCCGATGGTCATCGGCGTTCTGATCGGGTTGGTACTGGCGGTGGCCGCTGGTTACGACACCAAGAAAACATTGGAGCTGGCCGTTCACATTGCGGCAGTCATGTTCCTTTTGCCGAAAAGCGCGGGGCTGATTGGTGAGGCCATGGCGCCCATTACCCATGCACTGAGGGCTCAGGTCGAGCGGCGTTTCCCCAGCCGGAAAAATCTGGTGGTGGCGCTCGATACGGGATTTTTGATGAGCCACAAATCCGTGATTGTGACCGGTCTGATTCTGATGGTATTGGCGGTCGCGATTGCACTGGTCTTGCCGGGCAACCGGGTTTTGCCCCTCGGGGATTTACCCAACCTGATTTCGGTGATGTCCATTTCGGTACTGATGTTTCGCGGCAACGTGTTGCGTGCGGTGCTGGCAGGCATTCCCGTGATCGTCACCTTCCTGCTGATCTCCACCCATCTGGCTCCGCTCTATACCGAGCTGGCGAACCAGACCTCCGGTTTCGATGCGGAAGGTCTGGGCACCATCACCGCCTTTACCGACGGCGGTCATCAGGTTCGCTACCTGTTGTTTGAACTATACCAGGGCAACCTCTGGGCGATAGGCGGCCTGATGGCACTATTGGCCATGATGGTGGTCACCTGGCGGCGGTTCAAACGGCTCACCGCCAATCGCTAGCAAGGCGGCGCCATCGCAGGCCCCGACGGCTTCACCGAGAGGGCCTGCGCTGCTCAGAAGCTCAACGCTTTTACAATGGAGCGCTTGGGCGTTACGGCCACCGCCCGGTGCAGGCGCTCCGCCACCTCCTCAATGGAAATCAGCCCCCGAATGTGGTGATGATCCCGATCCAGCACCAGGCAGTGGTTTTCCCCCGCTTCGCGCAAGGTGCGGATCAGATCCCCAACGGTGGCCGATTTGAGCGCGTCGTAATCCAGCGCGGGAATCGAGGAACGGGGCAGCATCATATCCGCCGCGGTCAGTTCGTCACGGTCGAGCCCCTGCATCGTCTGCGTCACCAGGATGTATTGTTCGGACAGCCGTTCGGCCGTGAGCAGGCCAATAAATTCCTGGTCCCGATCCACCACCAGCTTGCTGTCCACCTCCTCCATAGCCATCAGCTTCGCCACCCCCAGAGCGCGCGCACTGGCACTCACCGTGTGCGGCTGGTGCTGGCGAAAGTCGGTCATCAGATTCAGAGCGGGCGAGTGTTCGTCGATATCGGAAAATTCCCGGGGTTTGACCAAATGGTCGACAGAGTCCAGTTGATACACTTTCAATGCTTTCATGGGTACTACCTCTACACCTCAACGGCTAAACCCGTTGAAACAAATTCATTTAAGACGGCGCGGCGAGAAACCGGCAATCGATAATGCGGTGGTCTAGAGGTATGCAGGAGAAGCGCGGGCGGGGGGAAGCTCGACAAAACCGGTGGCAAAGGCGGTGAGTACCGGGAGACTTGGGGGCTGAACCCCCCGTTGGCCGTGCGAGGTAAGCGGTACAGGGTGCTGGCCATCCTCCGAATCGGTATCCGTCCCGTTGAATAAGCCGCCCCCTGTATCGGTTGCCACACTGAGGGAGACGTTGGACGGCCCGTGGCCCTCTTCATACCCCCCGTCGCCCGCAGCGGTAGGCGCTGCAAGCGAGGCCCCTAACAACAGGGCGGTCAGTATCGCTAACCAGGATCTAAACATAGGGCCTCGTCACTGGAGCCATTCAGGGCCTCAAAAGGAGGGCCCGACAAAAGCTTGTACATTCAAATTAGCGCAAGGCCTCAAGCGGCACAAGCACCTGAACAAAACTTTATAACCCCTATAATGTGGGCGGTGACCGGCCGTTTCAATCCTCGGCCCACATTCGGAACAGATTGCTTCGACTTCGGCTGAGCCGGTCAAACTGCTCGGTTTTTCCGTTCAGCTCAAATTCGGCTCGCAACGATGTTTCCAGATCCAACAGTATCTCCCGTTGATGCGCGTGGCGAAGGTAGCTGCGCACCCAACCCACGACCGCCATGCGCTCGCCCGAGCGCACCGGGTCCACCCGGTGCAGATAGGTCGTGGGGTAAAGCAACAGGTCCCCCGCGCCCACTTTCCAGGCCCGATCGCCGCTGCTGTCCTCCAGTACCAGCTCGCCGCCTTCGTATTCAGCGCTCGGCGTGAGGCCCAGGGTAAAAGACAGGTCCGTGCGCTCACCATTGATGACGGCATCATCCACGTGAGAGCCGTACTGCATACCGGGGCCATAGCGGTTGATCAACAGCCGGGGAAAGCTCTTGGGCTGAGCCGCGCTGGAGAACAGGGCGTGCTTGCGGAGCTGGCTTTCCACCAACTTGAGCACCGCCGCGCGAGTCTTGCCACAGCGCGCCTGCTCGTTCTGCTTGACCTGCCGCGCCGCGTAGCCGGCGGTGCTTGCGCCGTCATCAAACGCTTGCCCGGCAAGGCGCTCGCGCACGGCGTCCAGGGTGCCGGGGTCCAGGATTTGCTGGAGGTATAAAATCATTTAACTGCCTATATTGAGACTCAATCTCATTTATGCCAGAATCGATCGCATTATAGCCACGAACCGCCATCAAGAGAATGACCTTATGAACGAACAACGCAAAGTTTGGGTCGGCCTGGGCGCCGCCCTGATTGCCGGCAGCGCTCTGACCGGCCACGCCGCCGACACCGACCCTTTTAACAGCCACACCAGCCACGGCACCCTGCAAATGGCTGCGGCCATGGGCGAGGGTGAAGGCGGCGAAGGCGAAGGTGGTGAGGGTGAAGGCGGCGGTGCTGTCGACCTGACCACCAACGATGCCGCCTACCTGGGCCAGCTGGGCCTGGTGCGCGGCCACCTTTGGGTAGGGGTTCAGCTGTACAAGGCCGGCCATACCGACATGGCCCTGACCCATATGAAGCACCCGGGTGACGAACTCTATGCGGGGCTCAAACCCGCCCTGGCCGCCCGCGACGAAGACGGCTTTGCAGACGCCCTGACGGCGTTGGCCGACGCCGTGGAGCAGGAGCTTGCCATCGACGTCGTCGAGCGCCGCCATATGGAGCTGGAAAAGGGCATTGCCGACGCTGAAAACCTGCATACCGCTGACCTGGGCACGATCTTGGCGAGCATTGAGCGCATGGTGCGCACCGCCGCCGATGAGTATGCCATTGGGGTCAAAGGGGGCAACATCGTCAACATGCACGAATACCAGGACTCCTACGGCTTCGTGGAAGCGGCCAAGGCACGCCTCGCGGTTCTGAGCGACCTGCAGCGGGAAGAGAGCCCGGAGGCGGTCGCGGAAGTGAAGAACCAACTGAACACAGTAAGCGGACTCTGGTCCGGACTGGCCCCGGAAGGCAAGCTGGACGGCGACGCCAGCAAGCTCTACGGCGCCGCCGCCCGCATTCAGCTGGCCGGTTGGGAACTGGAATAACCCTGACGGTTATTGAACACGCTGGAGAAACCGCCGCACCGCAGCGGTTTCTCCCTACTGATCCCGGCAAGGTTCTCCGGCAAGCTCCACCTCCACGGTGGTATGGGCCAGCCCGTAGCGGGCCAGAGTACTGGAGATGCATTCCTTGGTTTCCCGCAGTTGCTCAACATCCTCGACCCGCTCCACGACCACGTGCGCTGTCAGCACATGGTGTTCACCATCGAGCGACCAGAAGTGCAGATGGTGCACATTGGTCACCCGCGGCAGGCGCCGAAGCGCCTGTTCAATGGTTTGCCGCACGGCTTCGGATGGCGTTCCCTGCAAAAATAGTCGCACCGTCTGCCACAGAGTGCGCACAACGTTGGCCAAGATAAAGAGCGTAAACCCGATGGACAGCAGTGGGTCCAGAATCGGCCATTCCACGAACATCAGCACCACAGACACCACCAGCACCGCTACCCAGCCGAGCACGTCCTCAAGCAAATGCCAATTGAGTACACGCTCATTCAGGGTTTTACCGTGGCTGAGCTTGTAGGCGGCGAAGCCGTTCACGGCAATCCCGAAAATGGCCAGTGCGAACATGCCTTCAGTCACCGGCATTTCCGGTTCAAACAACCGGGGGATGGCGTGCGCCATGACCCAGATGGAGCCCGCCACCAGAATCAGCCCGTTGATCAATGAACCCAGCAACGAGAAGCGTCGGTAGCCGTAAGTGAACGACTCACTCGCTTCCCGGCCACTCAAGCGGGCCAGCACCCAGGCGAGGCCGATAGACAGACTGTCACCCAGATCGTGCACGGCATCGGCCATGATGGCGGTACTGTTGGTCAGGACGCCACCGACAAACTCGATAACGGTGAAACCGAGATTGAGGAAAAACGCCCAGCCGATGCGACTGCCGCTACCGTCATGGCTCTCTGTACGCTCATGGCTGTCTGCCCGCTCATGGCTGCTCTTCCGCTCATGGCTGTCTATACGCTCATGGCTGTGACCGTGCTCATGCATACCACTACTCCTGCGTGCCGCACTGAC
Organism: Marinimicrobium agarilyticum DSM 16975; assembly: GCF_000423345.1. Taxonomy (GTDB): domain Bacteria; phylum Pseudomonadota; class Gammaproteobacteria; order Pseudomonadales; family Cellvibrionaceae; genus Marinimicrobium; species Marinimicrobium agarilyticum. The sequence goes on along the minus strand of NZ_AUHU01000011.1, from coordinate 110,153 downwards.
AAAAACCGGATTGCCGTTATTGCTCCGTGTTCTTCGGGTCGGAAAACCAGGGATACAACGCGGGCAAGATCAACAAGGTCAGTATAGTCGCTGTCACCAGCCCGCCAATCACCACCGCTGCCAGGGGCCGCTGGACTTCACTGCCCGTTCCGGTGGCAAACAGCAACGGCATCAGCCCCAGGCCGGTGGTGACGGCGGTCATGACCACCGGACGCAAGCGCGCCATGGCGGCCTGAACACAGGCCTTGGCCACAGGCACACCGTTACGCACCAGCTCGTTCAGGTAGCTGACCAGCACCAGCCCGTTTTCCAGCGCAATCCCGAACAGCGCAATAAAGCCCACCGACGCGGGTACGGACAGACTCAACCCGGCCAGCCACAAGGACACGGCGCCACCCACCAGCGCCAGGGGAATGTTGAGCATAATCAACAGGGCGTTGCGCAGCGAGCCGAAGTTGGCATAGAGCATGAAGAATACCAGCGCCAAGGTAATCGGCACCACGATCATCAACCGCTTGTTAGCCTGCTGCTGCAACTCAAACTGACCGCCCCACTTGAGGAAATAGCCCGGCGGCAATTCCACCTGCTCGGCAATCACCCGGTCCGCTTCGGCCACGAACGAGCCGATATCCCGACCGAGCACATTGGCCTGAATGGTGATAAAGCGCTGGTTGTTTTCCCGGGTAATCTGTCGCGGGCCAACCACCTCTTCGATGGTCGCCAGCTCGTTCAGCGGAACCTCCAGGCCCTGCGGGTTGCGTATTTTCAGGTCTCCCAACACTTCGGTGCGGTCCCGGGCCGACGCTTGCAGCCGCAGATAAATATCAAACCGGCGAATGCCCTCGAACACCTGTCCCGCACTGGCTCCGCCCACCGCGATACGAAGAGTTTCCTGAACGTCCGAAATGTTCAGGTTGTAGCGGGCGATCGCCCGCCGGTTCAGTTGAATGCGCACTTGCGGCGTGCCGCCCACCTGATCTTTTTGCACCCCTTCCGCGCCCTTCATCCCGCGTAGCACCTCGGCGATTTCCCCGGCCTTTCGATCCAACACCGTCAGGTCGTCCCCGAACAGTTTCGCCGCCAGCTCGGCCTTGGTGCCGGTGAGCAGTTCGTCCACCGAAGCGGCAATGGGCTGGGTGAGGTTGAACTTGGTTCCGGGAAAGTCCTCGAGCTCGGTGCTGATGGCCCGGTACAGGCCGTCCAGCGTGTCGGCGGTTTGCCATTCGTCCTTGGGCTTGAGTGCCACAAAAATTTCCGCGTTGTTCACCGGGTCCGCATGGGCGCCTACCTCGCCCCGCCCCAGGCGGGTCACCACTTGGGTCACCTCGGGGAAGCGCGCCTGTATCCGCTGTTCAAGCAGGTGGACATAACTCTTGGCCTTCTCCAGAGAGATAGAGGGCGCCATGGTGGCCCGAATCAACAGGTCACCTTCATTGAATCGCGGCACAAACTCGGAACCGAGTCGCGGGCCGATGACCAACCCCACCGCAAGCACCAGGCCCGCGCAGCCCAACGCCAACCAACGGTGGTTCACAAAGCGCTGGACCAAAGGCTGGTAGCCGCGAGCGAGATAACCGATCAGCCCTTTGGGCTCGTCCTCTTCACTTGCCACCTTGGGCCGGCGCATCAGCAGAGACGCCGCCACCGGGGCCACCACCAGGGCAAAAATCAAGGACCCGAGCATCGCCAGGGAGACCGTGTAAGCCAGTGGCCGAAAGGTCGCGCCCTCCACGCCCTGCAAGCTGAACAGCGGCAGAAACACGACGATGATAATGCTGATGGCAAACAGAATCGGACGGGCCACGGCCTGACTGGCGCGCGCGACGATATGGAGGCGCGACTCCTCGGGGCTTGCGTGGTGCAATGAGCGATCAATGTTCTCCACCACCACCACGGCGCCATCCACCATCATGCCGATCGCGATAGCCAGGCCACCGAGCGACATCAGGTTGGCGGAAATACCAAACCACTTCATGCCGATCAACGCCAAACACACCGAGAAGGGAATGGACAACGCCACCACCAGACTCGGACGCCAACCGCCCATGAAGGCAATCAATACCAGGGCGACCAGAACGATGCCCTGGAGCAAGGCGTTGGTGACCGTCGAGACCGCGGCCTCGACCAGTTGCGCCTGGTCGTAGTAAGGGGTGACTGTCATCCCCTCCGGCAGATTGGCGTTGATGCTTGCCAGTTCTTTTTTGACCGCGCTGATCACATTGGACGTATTGGCCCCTATCAGTTTCAGCACCATGCCCACCACGGCCTCGCCTTCGGCATCCTTGGTCACAAGCCCGCGCCGGATTTCCCCGCCAATGGTCAGCTCGCCCAATTGATGCAAGTACACCGGCACACCATCGATGCTTTTGACAACAATCTGACGCAGGTCGTCCAGGTTTTTGGCAAGCCCCACAGAGCGAACAATATACTGTTCGTCATTCTGCACAATAAACTGCGCCCCGGCGTTGGCGTTATTGGCCTCGATGCGGGCTTTGATCTGCGGCAGGGAGACGTCGTAACGCAACAGCGCTTGAGGGTCGATTCGCACCTGAAACTGTTTGACGTGCCCGCCAATGGATAACACCTCGGTGACGCCCTTGACCGTCTGCAGGTTGAACTTGACGATCCAGTCCTGCACCTCCCGCAACTCCGTACCACTGTACTGGCCGGTGGTATCTTCCAGCACATAAAACAGAATCTGCCCCAGGCCGGTAGTGATCGGGCCCATCTCCGGTTTGCCGAATCCCTCCGGAATGGCCTCGCGGGCGGCCTGCAATCGTTCGCCCACCAGTTGTCGGGCAAAATAGATATCGGTGCCGTCTTCAAAATAAATATTGACCACCGACAGACCGAAGTTTGAGACGGACCGGATATGATCCAGTTTCGGCAGTCCGTTCATCGCGCTTTCCAGCGGATAGGTCACGTACTTTTCAACCTCTTCCGGCGCCAGGCCCTCGGTTTCCACAAACACCTGCACCAGCGATGGGGAGATATCCGGGTAGGCATCTACCGGCAGACTGCGGTAGGCGGCATAACCCCCGGCAACGGTGGCCAGCGCCAGCACCACCACCAGAAGCCGGTTCTGCAAGGCCGCTCGAATAATTGCTTGCATAAGTCCTCCGCGGGTTAGTGGTGGTGTCCGGCTTCAAGCTCGCTTTTAAGCAGGTTCGCTTTCACCACAAACCCACCCTCGGAGACATACGCCTCTCCCGCTTCAAGCCCCGAGAGAATTTCAACTTGCTCGCGGCTTTCTTCTCCCAGCGTCACCGGTCGAGGGTGCCAACGCTCGCCCTCTCGAACAAAAACAACGGTTTCACCCTCGTAATTGATCAGGGCCGAAGGGGGCACCGCCACCGCAACAGGGGACTCCGCCAAAGTAACCTCCGCCTCCACAAACATACCGGGTTTCCAGTGCCCCGCCTCATTGTCCAGGTAGACCCGGGCCAAGCCGGTGCGCAACTGCTCATCCACCAGCGGTGCGATATAGTCGACAGTGGCAGTGACCGGCTTCGGACCAAAGGCGGTGGTAAGGCGCACCGGTTGACCCTGTTTGATGCGACCTATCTGGCGAGGATACAGGGCAATGTCCACCCACAAGCGGGTCAGGTCAGCGATTTCGAAGGCCGCATCTGAAGGCTGCAGCTGCTCTCCGAGGCTGGCGTGCCGGTCAATCACCGTACCTCCAACCAGCGACTTCAATTCGAAACGCTGAAGGGTCTGGGAACTTTCCGCCACCGCCAGGGTATCGCCCGCCTCAACAACATCGCCAATGCGCGCATTCACCTCAACAATTTGCGCTGCGTAGCGCGGGCTGACGTGCGCCACCGCTTCTTTGTCGAGACGAATTTCGCCAGGAAGTGTGACCGTTCGCTTCAGCGTTGTCGGTCCGGCGATTGCCACAACGCCCCCCAATGCTTTCAACTCGTCCAGCGCAAGCTCTGTGGCGGCGTTCTCGTGTTCCTCATGGCCTGCGTGCTTCGTGTCGGAACCGCTGTCGGCATGTGCTTCAGTGTGCTTTTTCTGAGCCTTTTGTTCGTGAGCATGCCCGGCGTCGCCTTGGGCGAACGCCGGCAAACCCATGCCCATCACCAGAGCGGCGCAAATCAGCCTGCTCAAAGAAGGAAGTGTGTGCTTCATGATTCACCTGCTTGTTCGTCATTATTGATACCGGAGGAGCCGCCAGCGCGTTTGACCGCGTCGGGTTCAAGCGTCCACTGCCCGGTCATACCGGTACCGGTCAGCTGTTCCAGCGTGACCAGTGTTTGATGAAAGTTGACCGCGGCCGTCAAGATATCGCGTTCCACTGCCAGCCGTTCACGACGCGCTTCGGCCAGTTCCAGGTAGGTGTAAAGGCCCCGCTCGTAACCGCGGGAGATACTTTCAAGCGCGTCGCGCGCAGCGGGCAAGGCCTTGAGTCGGAGCTGTTCGGCAGTCTGTCGAAACACCGTCAATTCCTGGTAGAGGCGCTGAACGCGTGCCATCAGTTCAACGCGGGCGGCTTTCTCTTCCAGTGCCAGTTGCTCGTACTCCGCCCGTCGCGCGGCGACGGTGCCCTGGTTGCGATCGCTCGTGCCGATGGGCATGGAGAGGCTCAACGTAAAAGCGTGCTCATCGGTATCCTGCATCTGTTTCACACCAATACCGACGCGCAGGTCCTGTCGGCCACGAGCGCGCGCCAGTTGCAGCTCGGCCTCGCGCAGCCGTTTCTCAGTCAGAAAGCGTGTCAATTCGGGTGACGATGCCAAGTGAGCACGAACCTGCGCGAAATCCGGCAATGACACCAACTGGTAAAGGCTTGCCAAGACCCGCTCGAACGACGGTTGGCTTTCACCCCACTGGGCCGCCAGCGACACCCGGGCGGAGGTCAGCTGCTGTCGGGCACCTGCCAGCGCAAGTTCCGAGCGCGTAAGCGCAATGGTGGCCCGCTGAAGCGACGCGTCGTTGGTGGTGCCGGCCCGAACACGCCTTTGAATGGTGTCTCGGCTTTGGCGGGCGAGCTCCAGTGACAGCTCGGCAAGACGAATCTGCTCCTGAGCTTGGGCTGTTTGCAGGAAACGGCGCACCGTCTCCGCCAATACCTGCCAGCGCGCCGTTTGGTATTCCCGCTCGAGCAGGTCGGTTCTATGGCGAGCGACCTGCTCGCGCTGCGAGCGCTTACCACCGAGTTCAAGCACCTGACTCAACACCAGCGACGTCTCGGCGGAACCGGTGCCCGAGAAACGACCGCTGCCAGCAATGTTTTCCACCTCGAGGGCCAATTCCGGATTCGGCCTTAAACCGGCCTGGAGTTCCCGCGCCTCAGAGGCGCGGCGCCGATAGGGAAATTGAGCCAGCTCCGGGTGGCTTTCCAGTGTGCGAGCCAACGCTTCATTCAGTGACAACGGCGCCGGCTCGGCATTGGCGGAGATACTGAGCAGTGACAATGTCAGGAGCCAGACGCTCAGCCACCCCGCCCGTCCCGACGGGGGGAATATATAAGAAAGCAACATGCATAACCTGCCTGTTTTCCAATGTCAGCCAAAACCGGTGCGACGCGGGCTACACCCGAGAGTCAATCACCGGTCGAGAGGGTTCAGAGAAAACGTCAGGCAATGGGAGGGGGCACATCCGGTGCCATAAAGTGCTGGGGAGGTAATGGCAGGTTCACCGCCTGCCAGCGATCACCTTCGGTGACAATAGCGCTGTAACCGTCAGTATCGATAGAAAACAAATGCGCGTGGGCGTGGCAGCTGTGGCTGTGCATACAGTTGCCGCCGGGGGGATGGGGATGTTCCGAGTGCTCCGTCGCCTCGCCGTCTTCAAAAATGGCCGCCAACGCGAGCTCGTCTCCCGACGCACGCTCGTGCCAGTCCGCCGCGAACACGAGGTTCGCAAACGAGACGAGCACTAAAAAAAGGAGCAGGGAGACGCGTTTCATGAACCGGAGTTTACCGCCAGCCCATCACGCAATACAAGTCTCCCTGTTCCTTGAGGTTTCAGGCGTCAGAAGTCGTAGCGAACACCGAGACGGATTTCCCACAGAGACGGCTCGCCCTCGCGGGTGGGGCCGGCGGGGTCACGGAAGCTCTCGTACACGTAGCGGCCCTGATCATCCATGGAAGCGTCCACGGCGGTCTGAATCCGCGGGAAGCCGGCTTCGTACTGAACGCCCCAGTCATCATTGATCAGGTTGCCCAGGTTCTCCACCACCATGTACAGCGAAGAGCGATGGTCGCGGGAGAAGCCCGGCAGCTCCTGTTCCAGCTTGAGGTCAAACTTGACCCACCAGTCACTGTACAGGTCGTTGCGCTCCATGATCTGGCCGCGGTTAAGGCCTTCGGAATCTACCCAGGCAAAGAAAGCGTCAGTATCGAATTCGTCGCCAAATACGACAGCTGAATCATTAACCCCGGTGGGCACATACAGCAGGTGGCGTTCAATAAACCCAGTGGAGTCTCCAAAGAGGAAGCCATTATCGACCGCGTAGCTGTAGGGACGACCTTCGTTGGCTGAGCCAAAGAGCGTAATACGGGTTTGGTAATCTCCGAAAAAGGCTTTTTCATAAGCGAGTTTCGTTGTGAAGCGGTGGGGAATGTTGTAGTTGGAGGTCGCCGCACCCGGATTTTCCGGATCGGATACGGCGATGTTGGTGTAGTTGGAGAAGGCCACGGAGCTGGTCATGGGGTTGACGTCTTCGGCATCGCTGTAGGCGTAACCAAAAGCGGTTTCCAGACCGAAATCGAAGTATTTGCTCAGGCCCAGGGAGAAAGTCAGTGCCTTGCCTGAATCGCCTTTCACATTGGTGAGCATGAAGTCTTGGCTGCGACCGTCGATGCTGCCGTAAACCGGGCGTCCGTCTATGGCCGTGCCGGTCTGTACGCGGGAGATGTCCTTGATGATGGCGGCATCTTCCATCTCGCTGTACAACAAGTCGGCGGACAGTACCAGATCGTTTCCGAAATCGTAGCTACCGCCAAAGGCGTACTTCCAGGACGACGGGATCTTGAAGTTTGGGTCCATCAGATTGACGCCCCCGGCCTGACCGTTGCCGGCCGCTACCTGGTCGTAAAGATCCTGAGGAATGTCATAACCCGGACGCCCTTCACCAGTGAATTCCATATCAAACACCGAGGTTCCGGAACGATCCTGAACTTCAATCTGCGTGACGCCGTCATTGGAGTAGTTATTGGAAATCCAGACGTTGGGGTTGCCGCCGGAGTACAGCCCTACACCGCCGTGCAGTTCCATCGCGCTGGTCACATTCCAATTAAAGCCCAGGCGCGGTTGAAGCAGGTCTTTGCCGTCCAGGTTCTGTTCGTTGTCCAGGCCATAGGTCAAGTAGATGTCGCGGTTCCAGGCCGGAACGTCATCGCTCTCGTACCAGTCATAGCGCAGACCGGCCACCACGGTGAGATCATTTCCGCCAAAATAGAATTCATCTTGGGCATACAGCGTGTTGATGACGTAACCGAACTCGGCAGCGGCGTCAGCCTTGACGTTGGTGTTCGCCGCGTTTTCATAAATAATGGCGCTGGGCGTGCCCGCTTCAAAGGCGTCGATAGAGTCGAACCGGTATTCGCCTTCTGACTCCTGGATGAACATATTGAACACGTCGAACTCTTCACGCTCGTAACCGACGGTGAAGGTCTGCATATCCAACGCGTAAGTGCCCGCCAGTTTCAGGTTGAAGGTTTCGTAGCTGAGCTTGTTGGCGTGGCGGGAGTCATCCGCCCCGAGGTAAACTGTGGCCTCGGAGGGGTTACCATCGTTGTCGTGATCGTTTTCGGTGGTGATCTGAAACTCACCGAATTCCACGCCCGCCAGCGACAGCTGGCGATTGTCCAGCTCCTGGTAGCCCAGTTTCACTTCAGTTGAGAAGCGGTCGCTCCAGTCGGAAAACAGTTGCCCAACGTAGCTGGTGAGCTCCGCGCCGCGTTCGTAATAATGGTTGGAGAACTCCAACTCATCCGGGTCGCCATCGGATTCGGCGATACTGTAACCGTCGTTGTAGTTGTAGGTCAGAGCAGCGCGGTGATCTTCACTGATATTCCAGTCCAGCTTCACCAGAAATTTCTCGTCCTCCACCGGCAAACTGGTTGGGAAACCGCCCGGGTTGTAGCCGTAGAGTTCGTTGGCGATACGCGCAATGTCATTCGCCTGTTCTACGCTGACGCCTTCCACCGGCGTGGCCACATTGGTCCCGACCGGGCCACGACCGAAAGTATCGACCCCTTCCAGTTTTTCGTAGGCGGCAAAGAGAAACAGCTTGTCCTGAATCAAAGGCGCGCCCACACTGAAGCCATAGCGCTGCTCATCAAACGGCGCCACATCGATCTTGTCGCCTTCCAGCGAGTCACCGGTCAGGGAGTCATCGGTGTAATCGAAGAAAACGGAGCCGTGCACCTCGTTACTGCCGGCCTTGGTGACGGCGTTGATGTTACAGGCACTGAAACCACCGTACTGAACGTCAAAGGGCGCCAGCTCCACGGCAACCTGCTCGATCGCGTCGTAGGGGAAAGGCATACGCTCGGTGGGGTAGCCGTTGCTGTTCAAACCGAAGTTGTCGTTCATGCGAACGCCATCGACAGTCAGGCTGTTAAAGCGCGGATTGGCACCGGCGCACTGAATCGAGTCACCGAAGGCTTCGTCCACATAAATGCGCGGATCGAGGCGGACCACATCTTTGAGGTCCCGGTTGATCGCCGGGGCGTTGCGCAGATCACTCACCCCGAACGAGGAGCTGGGGCCAACAGCGGCAAACTCCTGCTCCAGAATATTGCCCACCACCACGATATCTTCGGTGGCAACGGAGCGAAGCACGACTTCAAGGGCGTAGGCATCACCCAGGGTCAAATAGAGATCTTCAAGGGTACGCTCCCCTTCATCGGAGCGAATCGTGACCGTGTAGGGCCCCCCGACACGCAGACCGTCTGCACTGAAGCGACCCGCGTCGTTGGTCATCAGTTGGTTGCGACTGTTGGTGGGCGTGTGGGTCACCACCACCTGGGCATCATCCACCGGATTGCCGCTGGCGTCGGTCACAAACCCCTGAATGGCGGAGCTGGTTTGCTGGGCCAGGCCCGGCGCAGTCGCAACACCCATGGCGGTCGCGATGGCGAGGCCGAGAGAGCGTCGAATCAATGCCTTCTTCATAGATCAATCCCCTGAATACTGCGATAAGGCACCCTTTCCGGGCGCAAGGTCATTGGCACACTTTTACGTGTGGTCTGGGTCAGGGACTATAAGACTGAAAAGCGACGATTCAGTGACCGGAATGTGACCACTGGGTTACGATTGGATGGCAGGGAAAAGTCCGTGCATTGAGGCGGCGTGCCCGCTATTCTGTCACCGGTTTAGACGCAATAGGGGGAGCCTGATGAAATCGGGATGGTTAGCCGCCCTAATGACGGCGCTGTTGATCAGTGGCTGTACAACAGAGCGAGAAATGAATACCGGAATGAACCCGTGCAGTGAATCCATTCGAGTGGCCACCTTCAACGTCAGTATGGAGGCGGGCAATTACCTCGACGAGAACACCGACCAGCCCTTGTCGGCCGCCGTACTTCAACAGCGGTTGCAGGCCGGTGATCACCCCCAGATTCGCAACATCGCGGAAATCATTCAGCGAGTGCGGCCGGACATTCTCCTGCTGAATGAGTTCGACACGATTCAACCGCGCTCGGCAGGGCTGGATCTGTTTCAGGAAAACTATTTAAGCCAATCTCAAGCCGGCCAGCCTCCGATCGAATACGCTTACCGCTTCGTCGCGCCGGTCAATACCGGAGTGGCCATGCCGCTCGACAGTAACGGCGATGGTGAGATTACTCTGCCAGAAGACGCCTACGGGTTTGGGCACTACCCCGGCCAATACGGTATGGCGGTGCTCAGCCGCTACCCGATTGATACCGACAAGGTCCGAACGTTTCAGCACTTTCTATGGAAGGATATGCCCGGCGCATTAAAGCCTTTCAACGCCGATGGTACCCCGTATTATTCAGAGGCGGTGTGGTCACAGTTCCGGCTATCCTCCAAGTCGCACTGGAGCATTCCCGTTCAACTCCACGAGCAAACCTTGCACCTGCTGGCAAGCCACCCAACCCCACCGGTGTTCGATGGGCCGGAGGATCGCAACGGCAAGCGCAACCACGATGAAATCCGCTTTTGGGTGGATTACCTGAACAACGCCGCTTATCTCTATGATGACCAGGGCCAGCGGGGCGGGCTCGCCGCCGACGCGCCCTTCGTCGTTCTGGGCGATCTAAATGCCTCCCCGGTCGAAGGGGACAGTCGCCCCGGGGCCATAGCGGGCCTGTTGTCACACCCGGCGGTCAATGCCCTCACTCCCACCAGCGAGGGCGGCCGGGAAGCCAGGCCCGGCGACCCCCATAGCGCCTCTCACACCGTGAGCTGGGGAATGCGGGCCGACTATGTGCTGCCCTCGACGCATCTTGGCATTGAGAACAGCGGCGTCTACTGGCCCATCAAAGAAGAGCCTCTCCATCGGCTGATTGAAAGCCGAGAGGCCAGCTCGGACCACCGGCTGGTGTGGGTGGACCTGGGCTGTACCCTTTAGCCTTTAGCCTTTAGCCTTTAGCGGCTGATAGTCACTCGATCACCACTTTCCAAGTCCACGACGACCAGAGCGTCACGGCTTCGCCCCCCGGCTATATACAAGAGATTACGGTTCGCATCGTATGCGGTTTCAGTACTGTCCAATATCGTTGACGAGCTGCCCAGAACATCCGAAGCCAGCAAGGTTCGTTCACCCGTCGCAAGGTCAACCGCAATGATAGTGTCATTGCCCCGACTCCTTAGTATAAGGCGCTTACGAGCCGCATCCAGGTGCAGACTTTCAGCACCTTCAGCTATTTTCGGCGTTACTGACCAGTCCGTCGCACTCAAGCTGGCCCCGGTGACCACCTCATCCGTCACATCAAACGCGAGAATAGGAGAGTCGCTGAAAATATTCTCAGAGACATAGAACTGCCCGGTTTTACCATCAAAAATGCCGCTTAGCGGGGCGTCTACGGTGACCGGCGCCGTACTTTCATCGACGACCACGGTTCGCTTACCTGTGGCCAAGTCAACCGTCATCACCGACGGCACACCCTCGGAGCCACCATTGTTCGTCACCCATAGGCGCCCCTCCCCGTCCAGCATCAGGTCATTCGGCAAATTAAGGGCAGGCCCATCACCGATGTCTCCGCCCGTTATAACTGATCTCATGCCCGTTGCCATGTCCAGCTCAATGATGAGGTGATCCTCCCCCGAAGGCGCCGACGACAACAAAAACCGCCCGGCCACCGGGTCGAACTCCATGTCGGTATAAGCTCCGTAGACCGTGCCCAACGTCTCGTCGCTAAGGTCCGCCACGGTGTCCAACCGATCTCCGGTGGCAAGGTCAACAGCAAGGAGTTTCGTATCACTGAGCCAAAAGCCCGAAGTCAACAAATATGCCACGTCACCGGAAGGTGCCAGTGCTAGACCAGGCGACTCCTCCCATGTGGGCCCCTCTCCCAACGTCTCTTGTCCGAGCATAAGGACAGCCTCATCTGTCTGGTCGAGCCCCTGGGTATCAGTCGCCGTCACTTTGATGGTCAGTTCAGTAACACCTGAGGGTAAAGCCACCGCTGAGGCTCGCCAGCTCCCATCCGGGCCCACGTCCGCCTCCGTAGCACCACTGCCCGCGTTCACCATGACCGATTCTATTTGGGCCGAGCCGCGGGATTGAACGGAGCCAAATACATCTACGGTCTCTTCCTCATACAGGCCTTTGGCCGGTGGAAAATGAATGCTGAGATCAGGGGCATCTTCCGGCGTAACGGTGACTCGGACAGTATCCCGCCCAGTCGCTCCTTCGTTATCGGTGACTATCACTTCAAATGCCAGCTCCACATCAACAAGCGTGGAAGGCGCCTGAAAGGACAGCTGAGCTGCCGCAGTTTCGTCCAGATCAACCGCTTCCCCGTCGATCTGCTGCCATTGATAGGCGGATAACTCACCATCCGAATCCGTCGCTTGAGCCAACAGGTTCACCTCAGACAATCCTCTGAGCGTTATATCGCTCCCCGCCTCAACAGTCGGAGGCAAATTAACAGGCATCACCGTCACGCGAACCGAATCGGAGGCCGTGCCCCCATCATCATCTGCTACTTGCACCTCAAAGGTTAAAAGGCGTTCTTCGGAAACAGTCGGTGCCAGAAATCGCAGTACTCCCGTGGCATTGACTTCAAAACTGACCTCAGCACCACCCGTCTGACGCCACTGCAGAGGGCCCAGTGTGCCATCGGAATCGTTTGCGGTAGCACGGAGCTGAACAACGCTCCCCTCCTCGGGGCTCAAGTCACTACCGGCGTCTATTGTCGGCGTTATATTTTTCGAAGCTTCCTCGTCGTTATTCTGCTCTTCGTTTTCGGGAGGCTCTTCCTCTGCCCCATCGTCATCCTCAGAGTCTCCTTCGTCAACGTCACCTGTGTCATCTCCGTCAATATTCGTAGAGGGTGTTTCACCGACTTGCGGCTGCGGATCTGCTCCTCCGGAGGAGCCCCCGCAAGAAGCCAGGATTGCTGACAGTAGTATCGCCAAGGCAATCTTTAACGTAGAAAAAGCGCTATTCGGTGCGGAAGTCATGGGTTCGGGGTCCTTTTTATAGGTGCTTCACCAACGGAATAACCACCCACGCCAAAGAGAAAACGCGAGAACAAAATCTAGGACAGGGAAAGCGATAAGCGGGGCTGGGAAGTACCATCAACCGTCCTTGTCTGTATGGTCGCATCATCAATTCATTAAGTGCGGGTGGAACCCCCTGATACTAGGTTAGGATTCTGACGCCAACAAACGGTTGTTTCCGATTTTGTGACTTCGATCACAGAAGCACAATGCCGGCTAGCTCAACTCGTTAAACAGGGCCTGAACATTGGCCGCGCTTTCCTGGTAAACCTTGAGCAGTTTGCGGTTAATGGTGGCCAGATCCTTTTTCATCGCCAGGCGCCGCTCAAGATCTTCGACCACTTTGATCAGCTCGCCCAGGCCCCCGGTGCGCTCGAGGGCGGCGCTCTTGATGTCGCCCGCCAAATCCAGCTCTTGCAGAAACGCGGGAAGTTCCACTTGCAGCAGGACGTCCGCGCCCGAGAGCAGCCCTGCCAGAAACGCCCGCCCAGAGTCCAGGGGCTCCGCGGTATACAGCGGCGCCAGAGCCGCGCAGGCCTGAGCCCGGATCAGGATGGTTCTCGCCACCTCGGGCGAACTGGCCTGTAAGGAGGAAATCAGCACGGCCCAGCGTCGAATCGCCACAATACCCAGACGCATCACCACCTCTTTCATGGTGCTGATATTGTGCCGCCCCTTATACAGTGGGCTGTTAACAATGCGAATCAAACTGACCGACAACAGCGGGTCCTGAGCCAGGAGGTCGGTTACCTGGTCGATATCCGGCTCGTCGGCGAAAAGCTGGCTGATGAGGCGAGCGAGGTTTAGAGCGGAGGGGCTGAGCTTTTTCCCGTAAAGCACGGCCGGCCTGGCCAGGAAATAGCCCTGAAACAAATCGAAGCCCGCGTCCAGGTATTGCTGATGCTGTTCCGCCGTTTCCACCCGTTCCGCCAGCCACCGAAGCGGAAAGCGCGCGAGTTTTTTGCGCTTTTCGAGCGCCACACTCAATGGCGTCTGTTCGATATCCACTTTGATGATCGATGCCAGAAACAGCAGCGGCTTCCAGGAGTCTTTGAACTCGAAATCATCCAGCGCGAAGGTGAAGCCTTTCTTATTCCACTTCCGTACAGCCTCGATCAGCTCGGCGTCGGGCTCAATGCGCTCCACCAGCTCAACGACGACGCTTCGAGGATCAATCGGAAGAAAAGCACCGGAGCATAGAAACTCTCGTGAGACATTAATGAAGGCGGGCTGTTGGTAGTGATCCACTTGAGAGGTCACACCCGTGCAATAGTTGAACAGCACCTCGCTGGTGGCACGGTCTTCCCCTACCTCAACGGCATTCTTCCCTGAATCATGGCGATACAAGAGCTCCATCCCTGCGATATGGTTGTCACGGTCGTAAATCGGCTGAGAAGCCAATAGCGCATTGGTACCCGGCGGGCGGATGTCACTCATAAATGGATCGCATTATTAACAAGCGTATGGCGCAATAATCAACATATTGTATAGGGAGGCGACCCGCCGTACATCCAATTTATTGGCATAAGCCTGACGTTTTTAGATCCCGATGCAGATCTTACCGAAGTGCTGGCCAGACGCCTCGTAGCGAAACGCTTCGGCAAGCCCTTCCAGCGGAAAGGTCCGATCAATGACCGGCTTCAACCCGCCGACCTCAAGCGCACGGACAAACTCCTGCTGCTGGCTGCGGCTGCCCACAATCAAACCCTGGAGCCGTGCCTGCTTGGCCATCAAGCGTGCCGTGGGAATATCACCCGCGACACCGGTCAACACGCCAATCAACGCAATGTGACCGCCGATGGCGACCGCCTGAATGGACTGGGGCAGCGTCCCCGGACCACCCACTTCCACGATATGGTCGGCGCCGTGACCACCCGTCAACTCCATTACCCGTTTGCCCCACTCGGGCTCGGTCTTGTAGTTGATGACATGATCGGCGCCGAGCCCCTTGAGGCGCTCCAGTTTGGCATCGGAGGAAGACGTCGAGATCACCTTGGCACCCATCATCTTCGCCAGTTGCACGGCGAATATGGAGACGCCACCGGTACCCAGGGTCAGCACCGTGTTCCCCGCCTTGATGGGGCCGTCCACCACCAGCGCCCGCCAGGCGGTCAGCCCGGCCGTGGTCAGCGTGGCCGCTTCCTCGTGGGTGTAGCCTTTGGGGGCACGGGTGAAGTAGTTGACCGGCCGCACGACCGCCTCACGGGCGTAGCCGTCTATGCCGTCCCCCGGGGTCTGCGAGAAATCACCCAGCGGCGGAGGCCCGGCCAGCCAGGGCGGGAAGAAGGTGGATACCACCGAGTCCCCCACAGCAAACTCCTGAACGCCCTGCCCAACAGCCTCGACCTCGCCGGCCCCATCCGACATTGGAATGCGGCCATCCTCGGTGGGCATGACGCCACTGACCACGCTGTAATCATGAAAGTTGAGGGAACTGGCGTGAATTCGCACCCGAATTTCCCCGGGGCCCGGGTCGCCCGGGTCCGGGCGGTCCTGCATTTCCAGGGATTCCAACGTAGCAGGGTTGCGAACGGCAATGGTCTTCATGACAGCACCTCCAATCAATGCGTTAGTGGTCATATCAGTGTAGCAATGGGAACACGTTACTTCTTCACTGCCAATATCGATCACTTTATATGGCTGAATAACGCCTGCACATTGTGCGTACTTTCCGAATACAGACGTACCAGTGTTTTGTTGACCCTCGCCAGGTCGCGCTTCATGGCCACCCGGCGCTCGAGCTTCTCAATGACCTCCACGACCTTGCCAAGCCCGCCGGCGCGCGAACGGGCGGCGGCTTTGATGTCTTCCGAGATGTCCACCGACTCGAGAAAGCGACTCAGTTCCACATCCAACAAGACATCGGCGCCGGACAGCAACCCCGCGAGAAAAGCGCTACCGGCATCCAGTGGCTCGTTCCGGTAGTACTCGGCCAGCGCGGCACTGGCCTGGGCCCGCACCAGCACCAGCCGGGCCCGTTCCGGTGAGCTCGATTGCAATGACGCAATCAGCACGGCCCATCGGCGAACCGCCACTAACCCCATACGCATGACCACTTCCTTCATGGAGCGAACTTCATACCGGGTTTTGAACAGTGGACTGTTCACTATGCGAATAAGGCTGACCGAAAGCATCGGGTCACTCGAAAGCACCTCGGTGATGCGGTCCATATCCGGCTCCGGCGCAAACAGTACGCCGATCAGTCGCGCGATATTCATCGCCGTCGGGCTCAGCTTTTTGCCGCGAACGATCACCGGGCGGGCAAAGTAATACCCTTGAAAAAGGTCAAATCCGGCATCGTAAAACTGCTGATACATTTCAGCCGTTTCCACTTTTTCGGCCAACCATTTGATGTCGTAGCGCGCCAAAGCCCGACGCTTCGACAACGCGCGTTCCAAGGAGGTTTTCTCCACATCCACCTTGATGTAGGACGCCAACTTCAATAACGGGTCCCATTCGGGCTGGAACTCAAAATCATCCAGAGCAAAACGGAAGCCTTTCTGATGCCAGCGCTGTGCGGCGGAGACGACCATCGCGTCGGGAGTAATGCGCTCAACCAGCTCCACCACCACGCGTGTCGGGTCAATCGGCAGGAAGGAGCCTGAACACAGGAAGCTTCTCGACACATTGATGAAAGCCGGGTAACGACTGTCTTGAATGTGCTCGCTCACCCCGGTGCAGAAGTTGAATAGCAATTCGTTGGTCGCCTGGTGCTCACCAATGTCAAACGCTGTCTGCCCCTTGTCATTACGGTACAGCAGTTCGACACCTGCCGTGGTTTGGGACCGGTCAAAAATAGGCTGGGCCGCCAAGAGCACATTGTCGGTATCGGAGGCTGGGGGCTGGTTCATAGACATCCTGGTTTACACAAGACCGCTCTCGGTCACCTCGTCGTATGAAACCACGTTACACATTTCTCCACAAGCGATCCCACAGGCACGGCGTTCGTTTATTGAGCAGCGAGAGCAACCTGCTCAGAAGAGACTGGAGCGCAGCATGTCACTGCCATTTGTTGTGCGTCTGGCTCCAATCTGGTAATTTACCGCCGTCTTTGGGGAGTAGCCTGCTTCCCCCGGAGCCGAGCTTATGGCTCAGCCAGGGGAAGTCCCCGCATCAACATAATCGGCGAGTTGCCGTGGTGCGGGTGGCCATAACGGTTGGCGAGACCATCGACGCGCATGCGCTACTGGCCGGTGGTGTAGGCGTGTCGTGGGCTCATCACACCGGCCGGGGTTATTGCTGAATGTCTCCCGTTTCTACGTTGTTACTCGCCTTTTCCATGTCAACCGATGCCTTTGCAGCCGCCATCAGCAAAGGAACCGCACTCAATAAGCCTCACTTTAGCGAAGCCTTGCGCACGGGTGTCATCTTCGGCGTTATCGAAACCCTTACCCCCCTTTTAGGCTGGACACTGGGCATGCTCTTCGCCGACAGCGTCTCGCAGTGGGATCACTGGATCGCCTTCGCCCTGCTCGGTTGCCTGGGCGGTCATATGGTGGTCGAAGGGTTAAAAACTGATACCGCGCACGCCCAGCCGCCCAAACAATCACGCCACGGTTTTTGGCTTTTGGCCATTACGGCACTATCCACCAGCCTGGACGCACTGACCGTGGGGGTCAGTTTGGCCTTTATGGACGTCCACATTATGGCTACCGCAGTCGCGATTGGCGTGGCCACTCTGCTGATGGCCACCGCCGGGATTATGCTCGGCCGCGTTCTGGGAGCAGTGGTCGGAAAACGCGCTGAAGTCATCGGCGGTCTGGTGCTGATGGGGCTGGGGAGCGCCATCTTGTTCAACCACCTGACGGCGCCCACCTGAGCCTGACGAGCCGCCCCTAAAGCCAAAAAATGCCAACCCCAAAGCCACCCTCAAAGGTGGCTCTGAGAAACCCGGCTTTGCAATGGATCAGGCGATCTCTGCTTTGGCGGGGGACTGACTTTTTTCGTCATCACTCTCTTCCATGGAAGAGCGAATCAGGTGATCAAAGGCACTGAGCGCGGCCGTTGCCCCCGCCCCCATGGAGATCACAATCTGCTTATAGGGCACGGTGGTGGCATCCCCGGCGGCGAAGACGCCCGGCATGGAAGTCGCGCCGCGCTCATCGATCTCGATCTCGCCAAAGCGGTTCATCGCCAGGTCACTGCCCTTCAACCACTCGGTATTGGGAATCAGGCCAATCTGAATAAACACGCCGGCCAGCTCAACATCGTGGCTCTCCCCCGAGGTCCGATCGGTGTAGGTCAGACCGGTGACCTTGTTGCCGTCACCGGTAATTTCGGTGGTCTGAGCGCTGGTCAGAATGTCCACATTGGGCATGGAGCGTGCTTTTCTCTGAAGGACCTCGTCCGCCTTCAACTGATCACCGAATTCCAGCACGGTGACGTGTTTGACGATGCCGGCCAGATCAATGGCCGCTTCAATCCCGGAGTTGCCGCCGCCGATCACCGCCACGTGCTTGCCCTTGAAGAAGGGGCCATCGCAGTGGGGGCAGTAAGCCACACCCTTGGTGCGGTACTTGGCTTCGCCCGGCACACCCAGCTCGCGCCAGCGCGCGCCGGTGGCAAGCACCACGGATTTACTGGACAGCGTGGCACCGCTTTCAAGCTCCAGGTCGAGCATTTTATGGCGGCTGATACTGGCCGCTCGCTGTTCGGTGATGATGTCCACACCGTACTCTTTCACGTGTTGCTCCAGACCGGCGGACAGCTTGGGGCCTTCCGTGTACGGGACCGAGACGAAGTTCTCAATACCCATGGTATCCATCACCTGGCCGCCGAAACGCTCCGCCAGTAGTGCGGTACGCACGCCTTTACGAGCGGCGTAGATGGCCGCTGCCGCGCCGGCCGGACCGCCGCCGACAATCAACACGTCATAGGGGTCGCGTTCGCTCAGGGCGGCCGCTTTACGCTTGGCGGCGCCGGTGTCGAGCTTGTTCACGATTTCTTCCAGGCTCATACGACCCTGGCCGAAGTGCTCGCCGTTCAGGTAGACGGCCGGGACCGCCATTACCTGACGCTCGTCCACTTCTTGCTGGAACAATGCCCCGTCGATCATTTCGTGGGTGATGTTCGGGTTCAACCGCGCCATCAGGTTCAGCGCCTGTACCACGTCCGGACAGTTCTGGCACGACAGGGAAATATAGGTTTCAAAGTGGAACTCACCCTCGAGCTGGCGCACCTGCTCCAACACCTCGGGGTCCGCCTTTGACGGGTGACCACCGGCTTGCAGCAATGCCAGTACCAGAGAAGTGAACTCATGCCCCATAGGAATACCGGCGAAACTCACGCGCGGCGCTTCCCCGGCCGGGGCAATGGCCATGGCCGGCTGGCGTTTGCCGGAACCGGGTTTCAATTCAATTTGACCGGAAAGCTCGGCGATTTCGCTCGCCAGACTCTCCAGCTCGGAAGACTTGGAGGACTCGTTACCGGACACACGAATTTCGATCGGGTTGACGATTTTCTGCAAGTAGGTGTCCAGTTGCTGTTTCAGGTTTGCATCCAACATCAGTGTGTCCTTCGTCGGTTAACAGTCGTTAGGTAAAAAGGGCCCACCCAGAGGTGGGCCAAAGCGTGAAAAGCCAGAAGGGAGAACCGGGTTTAGATTTTGCCAACCAGGTCCAGGGAGGGAGCGAGTGTTTCTTCACCTTCCTTCCACTTGGCGGGGCAGACTTCACCCGGGTGCGCCGCGATGTACTGGGCCGCCTTGATCTTGCGCAGCAATTCGGAGGCGTCGCGACCAATGCCGCCGGCGGTGATTTCCACCAGTTGGATACGACCTTCCGGGTCGATCACAAAGGTACCGCGATCAGCGATCCCCTCTTCTTCAATCATCACATTGAAGTTGCGGGTGATCTGGCCGGTCGGGTCACCGATCATCGGAAACTGGATCTTGCCGATGGTCTCGGAGGAATCGTGCCACGCCTTGTGGGTGAAGTGGGTATCGGTGGACACGGAGTAGATTTCCACACCCAGCTTCTGGAATTCGGCGTAGTTATCCGCCAAGTCGCCCAGCTCGGTGGGACAGACAAAGGTAAAATCAGCCGGGTAGAAGAAGACCACGGCCCACTTGCCTTTGACATCGCTGTCGCTGATTTTGGTGAACTCACCATTGTGGTAAGCCTGGGCGCTGAAGGGTTTCAGTTCGGATTCGATGTAGCGAGACATTCGGTATAGCTCCTCGTCGTTGGTTTCAATGAATGACTAGATAACGATAGCTATACTATTAGGAATATCAGACTAATTGAAATTCTATATATCAATGACATAAATAGCTAATGGCTATCGACACCAAACAACCGATACATTCAGATTAATAAAGGCACCTGCCGAGCACAGAGAGACTGTTTGAACTCAGCGAGCAAGCGGGGCACAATCCAAAACGTGGGCAACGTCTGCCCCTCCCCACCCACAACATGGTTAACAAGGAGTTTTGTTATGAATGCTATCCCGACGTTTATAAAACGCGCCCTTCTTCTGCCCCTATCCTGCCTTGCGCTCGCTGGCGGCTCCGCCCAGGCCGAATCCGTCTACCTCAAGCCCGGCACCTGGGAAATGACCATGCAGATGAGTTCGGACTCCGGCGAGCTGGAGAAACGAATCGAACAGATGGAAGCGCAGCTGGCCGCCCTGCCCGAGCAGAGCCGGGCCATGGCCGAGCAAATGAACCCGTTCAGTCTTTTTAATGGAGAGCCCCAAAAAGACTGCATGACCCAGGAAGAGATAGACAACGTCGAATTCAATTTCGCCGATGACGCGAGCTGCGAACACACAGTGACCCGGGACGGAAAAGACTCGGACATCACGCTGACCTGCCCCGAGTCGGGGGCCAAGGGTGAATTCCAGATCGAGAATGGTGAGCGCTATAAGGGGAATGTGACCATGCCCTCTCAGTTTCCCGGTGTGTCGGGCAACCTCACGCTGGATATTACGGGGAAGTTTCTAAAAGAAGGCTGCTCTGACGAGCTCAAAGCCCAGTAACCGGGTCTTTCAGCTCAGCCGGGCCGGTATGTTACCCCGGCCCGGCTGAGTGAGCGGTCAAGAGATTTCGGTGGGTGTCGTTTTCGAACGATTCCAGAAGTAATGAACGGCCCCAACAAAATGCATCGCAATCAGCGCAGGAATAATGTACAGGCCCGTGATGACATGAAGGGTTTCAACCGGCTCGTGGATCACCGCCAGGCTCTCCAGCGGAATCATCACCGTGAACCACCCAAACACATTCACGCCCTCGTTTTCGGTAAACAGGTAGAGCGGCCCGGTAAACACCTGTAGCAACAGAAGCCACAGCATCAGCCGGTGCACCCACCAGGCCAGCAGCCGCTGCCAGCGAACATCACCCTGGGTCGGGGGAAAGCCCTGATAAAGGCGATAGGCCACCCGCCAGAGCACGAACCAGAACGCAAAGAACCCCAGGCTGATGTGCACCGACATAATGAAACCACCGACCTCCCTTGAGGGCGCCGCTGCGGCCATAAAGCCCAACAGCAACATGGCCACGACCAGCAAGGCCGTCACCCAGTGATTGACAATGGAAATTGCGGAGTATCCTGAAGTACTCGTCATTGTTCTCCCCTCTCCTGATGAAATGACAATAATGGTAACGGTGGTTTACCGCAAAACAACCCTCAAACGGCAGCGCCGCCTTGCCCCACTGGCGTGAGTATAGACGACAGAGGTGGCATAGCCACAACGCCCGCTCATCGATTCCGGTTGGGCTGGACGCCAGTATCCGGTAGACTGCGCGCCCATTTCGCCCGATTCCGGCGCTCACCTCCCAGTTGGACCCTTTTTGTGATCTCTACCGCCAATATTACCATGCAGTTCGGGGCCAAGCCCCTGTTCGAGAACGTCTCCGTCAAATTCAACAACGGCAACCGCTACGGCCTGATCGGCGCCAACGGCTGCGGCAAGTCCACGTTTATGAAGATTCTGGGGCGCGAGCTGGAGCCCTCCGGCGGCCAGGTCATGCTGGAGCCCAACGTCCGCATGGGGATGCTGCGCCAGGACCAGTTCGCCTATGAAGAGTACACAGTGCTGGATACCGTGATCATGGGGCACACCGAGCTGTGGCGAGTGAAAGCCGAGCGCGACCGTATCTACAGCCTGCCGGAGATGAGCGAAGACGATGGCATGAAGGTCGCCGAGCTGGAGGTGCAGTTCGCCGAGCTGGATGGCTATACCGCCGAGGCCCGCGCGGGCGAGCTTCTGCTGGGCCTGGAAATTCCCGAGGATCAACATACCGGCCCCATGAGCGCCATCGCCCCCGGCTGGAAGCTGCGAGTACTGCTGGCCCAGGCCCTGTTTTCGGACCCGGACGTACTGCTGCTGGACGAGCCCACCAACAACCTGGACATCAACACTATCCGCTGGCTGGAAGGTGTTCTGACCCAGCGCAACAGCACCATCATCATCATTTCGCACGACCGGCACTTCCTGAACAGTGTGTGCACCCACATGGCAGACCTGGACTTTGGCGAGCTGCGCATCTATCCGGGCAACTACGACGACTATATGACGGCCTCCACCGCCGCCCGCGAACGGCTGCACAACGAAAACGCCAAGAAAAAGACCCAGATCGCCGATCTGCAGGCGTTCGTGAGTCGATTCTCTGCCAACGCCTCCAAAGCCAAGCAGGCTACCTCGCGAGCCAAGCAGCTGGAGAAAATCCAACTTGAGGATATACCACCCTCCAGCCGGATCAGTCCCTTTATCCGGTTTTCCCAGAACAAGAAACTGCACCGCCTGGCCGTGGTGACGGAAAAAGCAGAAAAGGCCTTTGACAGGTCTCTGTTCAAGGACTTGAGCCTGAGTATTGAAGCCGGCGAGAAGGTCGCCATCATCGGCCCCAACGGCGCGGGTAAAACCACCCTGCTGCGCTGCCTGTACGGCGACGTCACCCCGGACGCCGGCACCATCAAATGGGCCGAGCAAGCCGATGTAGGCTATGTAGCACAAGACCATTCCGACGATTTTGCCTATGAGGCGACACTGTTTGAGTGGATGCAACAGTGGACCACCGGCGATGAGCAAGTGGTGCGCGGCGCGCTTGGGCGAATGCTCTTCTCAAACGACGACGTGAAAAAATCCGTGAAAGTGATTTCCGGCGGCGAGCAGGGCCGGATGCTGTTCGGCAAGCTGACCCTGCTCAACCCCAACGTCATGCTGATGGACGAACCCACCAACCACCTGGACATGGAATCCATCGAGGCCTTGAACCTGGCCTTGGAGAATTACCCCGGCACATTGGTGTTCGTCAGCCACGACCGGGAATTTGTCTCTTCCCTCGCGACACGAATTATCGATATGAGACCAGAAGGGTTGGTGGACTTTCACGGCTCCTATGAGGAGTACTTACGCAGCCAAGGGCTTTGATCTCACCAGCCAGCCCTTGCGGGGCTGGAAGGCACTTCTGATGGGCCAGGATAAAACACCTGATCCAACGAATGAAGGTTTAAGTGGTGCGATTGGCGCAATGCCGACGCATCATTTCATCATTGACTTCCTGTAGAAGCATTATTGGCACATTAACCTTCCCGCAGCTAACTGTGAATGGTAATGCCCCCTACATATTTCCGTATAACATATCAGCAACGACACTTTCCGTTTCTTACCCCGTCATTCTTATTTCGATACATTCTAAACCGCGAGTGACGCGGCCCATTGAGCATGATATAAAAACATCCAAACGCGAAATACGGAAACCCTCCGGCTAATAATATTGTTACCCTTGAGAAAGGAAAAAACATGAGCAACACGTTCAATTTTAACGTCACATTGTGTCTCTCGCTTCTCATGGCTGGTTGTGTGACACCATATAACGTAAATAACTCGGAATTTGCAAAAGAGAAGATCAGGTACATGAGTGCTGGACCTACTGGTTGTCTACCAGCTGACATGGAAGTAGAGTTTATCGACCCAAAATGGAACGTTCATGGCGTATGGACCGTAACATGCACGTCGACTGTTCATGTATGTTCGGCTGCTGGAGTAGATGAAAATACAGCAAGTTGTAGCCCTTTAGCCAAATAGGGTTAGCGATATGGCAGGAGTTCATAACCATTCCATTAAGTGAGACATCCGTCCCGTCGGCGACGTTGAGTGGAGGTTGCCCCGCAACACCAGAAACGGCACCCCCACCCATATAGTGTAGTTAAACAAGGAGAATTTCGATGCAAATCAACCACAAAAAATATCTTATTATTGTAACTTTTCCGCTATTTTTTTCTGGCTGCAGTACAGCAACAACCACAGCCTATTCGGATTTAATAAAGAGCAGCCTTCAAACTATAAGCGCCGGCTACACTGGTTGCTTTCCTAATGATAATGACATTAATTTTGTAACTGCAGACGGCGTTGTTTCCGATGAGTTATCAATAGGGCTGACCTCAAATGTATGGATGGCCACATGCAAAGGAAAACGTTATTTATGTTCTAAAGCCAAAACTGGTGAAAGCTATTCGTACAACTGCGCTTTATCGGTAGATCAGAGTTTAGAGTGACTCCGCAGACCGACGACATAAATCATATTGCTTACGTATTTAATAAGGTTGCCAGCATTGTAAAAGCCCACCTTCACTGGCCACCCCTTCCCCCTCTAACTCCGGCATCAGCTAAATGCGTCAATTTAAAAAAGGAAATGGAAATAAAAACTGTAGAAGATAGAAGCGATAAGAGCCGAACTCTGACAGCAATACTTGCGTTTTTCTTTGGGGTTTTTGGAGCTCATCGCTTTTACACTGGAAAAATGAAATCAGCAACAGTTCAATTATTAACTCTAGGCGGTCTAGACATTTGGGCTTTTATTGATTTTATAATTATCTTATTTGGTGAACTTAGTGATTCATTGGGCAGAAAATATAAGGAAGCCTTTATTATGGACAACACCGTCAAGATAAAAGCCAACGTTAGGTTATTAATTTTCATAGTCTCCTTGCCTTTCTGGGCACTTTTGTTCCTCCAGATATATAGCCTTTGGTTGGGCGATCCTTACTCGTTCGACTTCACTCATATTTTCATTGTGGCGGCCGCCTATTTGTTCTTCCGGACGGTGGTCATGGGGAAGCATCCCGTTAGCCCCACTCAACCCCCAAAGCAGTAGAAATTTCACTTCGTCTGCTTATCGCTACGCAGTGAAACTCAGCGCCGACGCTCGCGATGTTCGCGATGCTTCAGAAACAGAACAGCGGCCGCCGGAAAGTGAGCCACGCCAAAACCGATAAGAAACAGTGCCCAGCGTTCTGCGCCATCCACCATGGGGAAATAGCGGAAGGCCGTTGCCCAACCGACCCCCACACCGAGCAACACCAGAAAACCGCCGGTCAGCCAGCGCGACCAGCGGTTTTCCGCGAGCGGGGGTAGCCGCCAGTGGGCGTAGATGGGAAGCAACAACGCCAAAGGAACGCCTAACCAAAGCATCAACGCAAGCCATCAAAGAAATGCTTGGCGTTGGTCGCCAGGGATTCCAGATGGTAACCTCCCTCCTGTACCACCAACGTGGGCAGCCCCATCGCTTTAATGCCTTCGCCCATATGGCCCAGGCCCTCGGTGCTGACGGCGACTTTGGCTTGCGGGTCTTCGTGGTAAACATCGAAGCCGAGGGCGACAATCAGGACATCAGGCTCGTACAAGCGAATGGCATCGGCGGCGTCCGCCAGTTTTTCGAAAAATACGGACTCGGGCGAGCCGTGGGGCATGGGCATGTTGATGTTGTAGCCGTAACCCGGGCCGGCACCGCGCTCGTCTTCAAAGCCGCTTACCACCGGGTAGAAGTTGGTGGGATCGCCGTGGATGGAGATATACAGAACGTCGTCCCGCTCGTAGAAGATCTCCTGCACGCCCTGGCCGTGGTGCATGTCCGGGTCCAGAATCGCGACCCGGTCGTACTTCGTTCGCAAGGCTTCGGCGGCGATGGCGGCGTTATTCAGGTAGCAAAAGCCCCCGGCTGCGTCGCGCCGGGCGTGATGGCCCGGTGGGCGGCAGAGGGCGTAGGCGAGGCGCTCGCCAGCCAGTAACTCATCCGCGCCTGAGAGGGCACTTTGCGCGGACCAGTAGGCCGCCTCCCAGGTATGGGGGCCGATGGGGCAACTGCCGTCCGCCTGGTAGCGGGCGGATTCGGCCAGAATGCCCCGCAGGGGGTTGGGGGAGCGCACGAAAATATTGGACATGACTTCTTCGCCCCAGTCTTCCGGCCAGCGTCGGTGGGCGGACTCGAGAAAACGCAGATAGCCCAGATCGTGCACCCGGGCGATCATGTCCATACCATAGTCGCGGGCCTGCTCGGGTTTCACCCCCAGAGCTTCCAGGCCCTTGATGAGTTCCGGGGTTCGGGTGGGCAGTTCCTGGGGCGCCCGCATCTGGCCGCGAGTCAGGTAGGATTGCGGGGCGTGCTTGTCCTGGCTTGGGTGGAAAAACGCTTTCATAGGCTCTCCTTTGTCGCCTGAGACGGAATCAGTTATGGGTAAAGACTAGCATACGAGCTTCTCACTTCGACGGTTTAGCGCTTTGCCTACCCGAACGGCTGCGCTACACTGCTGACCATGACGAGCCGATTCCTGTTCCACACTCTGTTTGCGCTACTGCTGGTGATAGCAGGGCCCGTGAGCGCCTCCCATGCGGAGATGTCGGCGCCGGAGCCGCACTGCGAAGAGATGGGCCCGTCAATGGCAATGATGCAACACGCTGGCGGCCATGACGCCATGTCGAACTCGTCCAGTGTCCCTGAACAGGATTGCGACACGCAATGCCTCTGCTGCCCCGGCACCTGCTCCGGGACGGTCGCCTTGAGCACCGCGCCCGCGGCGATTCCTTTCACAACCGTTTCCCATTTTGCGGCCAACCAAAGCCGATACCCTCACCGCTCGCCGGCGGAGCTGCTTCGCCCACCCACTTTCGCCTGAACACAGGGTCAGTGCGCCTGAAAAACGCACCTTTTCACCCCCCCGTTTGAACCCTTAGTGGACAGGTATCATGAACAAACTGTTTTTTTCCGGCGCCCTGCTGGGTGCTCTGGTTGCCGGCGTTGGCGCCGGTGCCTGGTTCTTTTCACCCGCCCCTTTAACCGGTGGCGGGGTGAGCACCAACAAAGACGAGTCGGCCGCCGCCTCCGAGAAAGAGCCGCTTTACTGGGTGGCGCCCATGGACGACAGCTACCGGCGCGACAAGCCGGGCAAGTCTCCCATGGGAATGGACCTGGTGCCGGTGTACGCCGAGGACCAGGGAAGCGAACCCGGTGACGTCCAGATAGCCCCCACCGTACAGCACAACCTGGGGCTGAAACTCGGCGAGGTCAGTCGCGGCCCCTTCCACCGCCCGGTGAGCACCACCGGCTATGTGGTGGCCAATCAGGACCGGCTCAAGCACTACCACGTGCGGGCCCAGGGCTGGATCAGTGAGCTCTCGGTGGCCACGGAGGGCGACCCGGTGAAGGCCGGGCAAAAACTGTTTGAGTTCTACTCCCCGGAAATTGTGAACATCCAGAAGGAGTACCTGCAGGCACTGCGTGAGCAACGCCCGGCGCTGGCGCGCTCCTCGATTGCCTCCCTGCGGGCCAAGGGCGTGAGCGACCGGGAAATCAAACGGCTGCAGGAAACCGGGGAAATCCGCCAACGCCTGCACTACTACGCCGACCGCGACGGCTACGTGTTCAACCTGGGTGTGCGCGAAGGCAATTTCGTCGATCTCCCACAGAACCTGATGTCCCTGGGTTCGCTGGAGGACATCTGGGTGACCCTGGAATTCTTCGAACACCAGGCCGGGCTGCTGGAGACCGGTCAGCCGGTGACCCTGACGGCCGACGCCTACCCCGGCCGGGAATGGTCCGGTCAAGTGGATTACCTTTACCCCACACTGAACGAAAACCAGCGCACCCTGCGCGCCCGCTCGGTGTTTCCCAATGAGGACGGCCGGCTGAAGCCGGGCATGTACGTAGAAGCTCGCGTTCACACGCAACCGCGCGAAGCGGTGCTCACCGCCCCCGCCTCGGCTGTCATCCGCACCGGCGCGGGGGCTCGCGTGGTGTTGAAAGTCGGCCCCGAGCGCTTTCGCTCCGTACCGGTCAAGCTCGGCCACCGTGCCGGCGATCGGGTCGAAATCCTCGCCGGGTTGGACGCCGGTGACCAGGTGGTCGTGGACGGGCAGTTCCTGATCGATTCCGAGTCCAGCCGGGAGGCGGATTTGAGCCGGTTCGAAACCGCGCCCAACCCGAGTGATGACGCGACTCCCTCAAAGGACCACGACGCGATGGGACACGGAGATAGGGACCACGGTGACATGGAGCATGACGAAATGGACCATGAGGGTATGGATCACGGCGACATGAACCACGAAAGCATGAATCATGACGGTATGGACCACGACGACATGACCGGAGGTGATCAATGATCGCCGCCGTCATTCGCTGGTCGGTTCACAACCGGCTGTTCGTCCTACTGGCCAGTTTCCTATTGGCCGGCTGGGGCATCTACGCCGCCCGCACCACGCCGGTAGACGCCATCCCGGACCTGTCGGATGTACAGGTGATCGTCAAAACCAGCTACCCGGGGCAGGCGCCCCAGGTGGTGCAGGACCAGGTCACCTATCCGCTGACCACGGCGCTGCTGTCAGTGCCCAACACCAAAACCGTGCGCGGCTTTTCCTTCTACGGTGACTCCTACGTTTACGTCATTTTCGAAGACGATACCGACCTTTATTGGGCGCGTTCCCGGGTGCTGGAGTACCTGAGCCAGGTGAGCGGCGACCTGCCCGATGCGGCCCGACCCGAACTCGGGCCCGATGCCACCGGCGTGGGTTGGGTGTACCAATACGCCCTGGTGGACCGCACCGGGCAACACAACCTCTCCGAGCTGACCAGCCTGCAGGACTGGTTCCTCAAATACGAGCTGCAAGCGCTCGACGGCGTGTCGGAAATCGCCACCGTGGGCGGCATGGTCCGCCAGTATCAGGTCACCGTTTCCCCGGAGAAGTTGCGGGCCTACCAGGTGCCCTTGTCCCACATTCGTACGGCCATTGAGCGGGCTAACCGGGAAACCGGCGCCTCAGTGGTGGAAATGGCGGAAGCCGAATACATGGTGCGCGTGAGTGGCTACATCGACAGCGTGGAGGACCTGGAAAGCATTCCCCTGCGCACCAGCGCCAATGGCACGCCCTTGCTGTTGGGGGATATCGCCGAGATCGGGCTGGGGCCACAGATGCGCCGAGGCATTGCCGACCTGAACGGCGAGGGCGAAGTGGTGGGCGGCATCGTGGTGATGCGCTCGGGCGAAAACGCCGCCGAGGTGATCGGCCGGGTCAAGCAGCGGCTGGACGAATTGCGCCCGAGCCTGCCCGAGGGCGTGGAGCTGGTCACCGTCTACGATCGCTCGCGCCTGATTCTGAACGCGGTCGAGAACCTCTATAAAAAACTGGGCCAGGAACTGCTGGTGGTGGTGCTGATCTGCGCCCTGTTCCTGTTTCACCTGCGCTCCTCTCTGGTGGTGGTTTTCAGCCTGCCTCTGGGTGTGCTCGTGGCGGTCATCATCATGCACCTGCAGGGCATCAACGCCAACATCATGTCGCTGGGGGGCATTGCCATCGCCATCGGCGCCATGGTGGACGGCGCGGTGGTGATGATCGAGAACCTGCACAAACACCTCGAACAACACAAAGGGCCCCTGCGCCCGGAGGAGCGCTGGCCACTGGTGGCCCGGGCCTCGGCCGAAGTGGGGCCGGCGCTGTTTTTCTCCTTGCTGATCATTACCCTGAGCTTTCTGCCGGTGTTCGCCCTGGAAGCGCAGGAGGGGCGGATGTTCGCCCCCCTGGCGTTCACCAAAACCTACGCCATGGCAGCGTCTGCCGGACTGGCCATTACCCTGGTGCCGGTGCTACTGGGCTACTGCGTGCGCGGGCGTATTCTGCCCGAAGGGAAAAACCCGGTGAACCGCCTGCTGATTGCCGGCTACCAGCCAGTGCTGCGCGGTGCCCTGCGCTTTCCCAAAACACTGGTCGCCCTGGCGCTGATAATCATGGTCGCCGGCTTCTGGCCCGCTCAGAAACTGGGCACCGAATTTATGCCGCCGTTGGATGAGGGTGACCTGATGTACATGCCCACCACCTACGCGGGCGTGTCCATCGGGGAGGCCCGGCAGATTCTCCAGCAGACCGACCGGTTGATCAAAACCCTGCCGGAGGTGGAGACCGTTTTCGGGAAAATGGGCCGGGCCGACACCGCCACGGACCCGGCGCCGCTGACCATGATCGAGACGGTCATCCAGTTCAAACCCAAAGACCAGTGGCGCCCCGGCATCACCGAGGACGACCTGCGTCGGGAGCTGGAAAGCCTGATCGATTTTCCGGGGCTCACCAATGCCTGGGTCATGCCCATCAAAACCCGTATCGATATGCTCGCCACCGGCATCAAAACCCCCGTGGGCCTCAAAATCGCCGGGCCGGATCTGGGCGTGATTCAGGAACTGGGCCAAGAGCTGGAAACCATACTGGCGGAAGTGCCCGGCACCCTGTCGGCTTACGCTGAGCGGGTGGCCGGTGGGCGTTACCTGAAGGTGGACATCAAGCGCACCGAAGCCGCTCGCTACGGGTTGAATATCGCCGATGTGCAGGAGGTAATTCGAAGTGCGGTGGGAGGCGTCAACATCACCGAAACCGTGGAGGGGCTGGAGCGCTACCCGGTCAACCTTCGCTACCCGCCGGCGTATCGCGACTCGCCCGAGGCGCTGGAAACCCTGCCCGTGGTCACCCCCGATGGCGAGCACGTTCCTCTGGGTGCCGTGGCCGATGTGTATGTGGAGAACGGACCTCCCGCCATTAAAAGCGAAAATGCCCGGCTCAACGGCTGGGTGTTTGTGGATATCGAGGGTCGGGACCTGGGCTCCTACGTCGCCGATGCCCAACAGACGGTCTCGGAACAGCTGGAGTTGCCGGCGGGTTACTCGCTGCGCTGGGCCGGGCAGTACGAATACCTGGAACGGGCCAAGGAACGACTGGCGCTGGTGCTGCCGGTCACGCTCGGCATTATCATTCTTTTGCTGTACCTCAACTTCCGCAGCGTGATGGAGGTGGCGTTGATCCTGGCGACGCTGCCCTTTGGCCTACTGGGCGGCATCTGGCTGATGCTGGCGCTGGACTACGATCTGTCCGTGGCGGTGGCCATGGGCTTTATTGCCCTGGCTGGCGTTGCTGTGGAAATCGGCGTCTTGATGCTGGTGTATCTGAACCTGGAGCTTCAAGCCTGCAAACGCCGTTGTGAAAACGAGGACAGGGGAATGACCGGCGAAGATCTGAAAGCGGTGGTGCTTCAGGGCGCGGGGCTGCGTCTGCGCCCCATTGTCATGACCGCCACCACCCTCTTTGTCGGGCTGCTGCCCATCATGCTCGGCGGCGGTGCCGGGGCGGACATGATGCGGCGCATCGCCGCACCGATGATCGGTGGCACCCTTTCGACGCTGGTGCTCACCCTGTTGATATTGCCCGTGGCCTACTTCCTGTGGCGCGCTTACGAACTGCGGCGCGCATCACGGTAAAGATTTGGCGCTGAAGTAGCTGACCCGCTGAAACAGTTGATCGGCCACCACCGACAGGTCCCGGCTTGAGCCGGAGACCTGGTCGGCCGCGGCGGAAGAGGCCAGCGTTGCGGTATTGATCTGGTGGATACTCTGATTCACCCCCTCGGCCACCTGGCTTTGCTCCTCGGCGGCGCTCGCCACCTGGGCATTCATGTCCGTGATGGCCAGTACTTCTTTGCGAATACCGGCCAGCGCTTCCTTTGAGGCCAGGGTCTGGCGCACGGTCGACTGCGCCAGATCCCGGCTGCTTTCCATCATCTGTTCGGCGCTTCCGGCGCCCTCCTGCAAGCGGCCTATCATTTCGCGAATTTCACGGGTGGACTCTTGCGTGCGCGTGGCAAGCGAACGGACCTCGTCCGCCACCACCGCAAAGCCCCGGCCGTGCTCCCCCGCGCGGGCCGCTTCAATAGCCGCATTGAGCGCTAGCAGGTTGGTTTGCTCGGCGACGCCGTTGATCACTTCAATAATGCTTTCAATCTCACCGCTTTGAGCCGACACCGCCATCACTTGCTCGGTGGCCTGCTCCAGTCTCTGGGCCAACTGCTCGATGGCTTCGGCCGTTTCTTTGACTGTCTGATCCCCCTTAGCCACTTCTTTCTCTGCGCTTTGAGTGGCCTCAGAGGCAGTGGAGGCACTGCGGGAAATCTGCACCACCGAAGCGCTCAGTTGGTGAATAGCGGCGGCCATCTGGTCCGTTTCGGACGATTGCAACCGTACTTGAGCGCTGTTGTCATTCGAGGTCTGGGTGAGCTCCTCCGAGGCGCGGCTGAGCGTTTGCGCCGCTTCGGTGACATCCGCGATCAACGCGGCGAGACGCTTGAGCGTGCTGTTGATGTTGGCCATGACGCTGTTGGGATAGCGACTGGTTTCAACCACATCCAGTCGGCCGGCGGCGAAGGCTTCAATCGCCTCCGACAGCGCCGCGGGCTCAGCGCCAAGCACGGATTTTATGTGGCGGATGATCAACCAGGCAATCAGTACGCTGGCGGCCGTCGCCAGAAGGACAAACACCACCATGGTCTGCCCGAAGGTCCCCGCGATCTCCTGTACCTGCGAGACGTCGCCCTGTATGACCGCTTCTTTGTGGTCGATGAAGGCATTGATGCTCGCGAGCCAGTCGGTATAGGCCGCGGACACGTCCTCCAGCAGAAAGCGCCGGGCGAGCTCTCGCTCCCCGGCATACAGCTGCGCGATCAACTCGGCCGTGAGTGTGAGGGTGGTCTGCTCAATGGATTGAATACGCTCTAGCAGACGGCGTTCCTCTTCAGTCGCGCCGCGCTCGTTGAACAAGCGGTCCATCCCCCGCGCCGCCTCCTGATAGAAGGCAGCCAGTTCCTCGACATCCGCCAGGTGGCGTTCCAGGGCTTGCGGGCGGGTCACCAGCACCGCATCGCGAATGGCGATCGCCCGGTCGTGCACACTGCCGCGAAAGTTGATCGCGAACCGCTGCTTCTCCGTGGCACCCTCGTTGACTGATGTGAGGGTTCGATCCATCACGCCCACTCGATGCACTCCTAATAACGTCACCACTACCAGAAGTAGCACAATCACACCAAAACCGATTCCCAGCCGCTGAGCCAGTGTCAAAGAGTTCGAGTTCACAGGATCTCCCCACAAGTGAATGCCTCAGCCGACGGCCAAGTTGTCAAAATTTCCGACAATATACGGGCACGCCTGTCGCATGGATCAACATAAGGTCACTCAAATTCCACACTCTCTGCATAAAGCTGGGTTAAGGTGGGCCTTTCGCGGGAAAAAGTGTGCTCTCTTAATGCGCCTGTCACTTCGCTACAAAGTCTTTTTTGTTATTTTGCTGGCCAATGGGCTGTTGGCGGGCGCCATGCTGTATGCCAACAACCGGGCTTTCAATACCAGCTTCGATGCCTACTTGAGCCAGGTCCAATCCCGGCGCCTGGCGCCATTGCTCGACGCCCTGGCGGACGAATATCAGCGCCAGGGAGGCTGGCAGTGGGTCAACAACCGGCCGGAGCGGTGGCAGGAGCTGAATGAACGCTTTCTCTCACCGCGCCACGGCCGGGATCACCACCCCCCGCGCCGCGATTCACGCCGGCCCTTCCCCATTTTCCAACTCCAGGACGCCCGGGGCGAACTGCTTTGGGGCCGTCCACGGCCCGACAGTCGCACCACCTGGCTGCCCATTGAGGTCAGCGGCGAAAAAGTGGGCGCCCTCGGGTTGCCCGCCAACTTGCGCCTGACCGAGGAATTCGACCAGGTCTTTGCCCTTGAGCAGCGCCGGCACTTCCTCTGGATTGCGGCCATCGCTCTGCTATTGAGCGGCCTGATCGCCATTCCCTTCGCCCACGCACTGGTCAAACCCATCGCCCGGCTTCGCAACGCGACCCGGGAGCTGGCCGATGGTCACTTCGATCTGCGCCTGCCCCGTCGCGGCTCGGACGAGCTCAGCGACCTGGCCCACGACTTCAACCGGTTGGGGCAGCGGCTCAAGATGAACCTGGACGCCCGGCAGCGCTGGATCGCCGATATTTCCCACGAGCTGCGCACCCCCGTGGCGGTACTTCAGGCAGAGTTGGAGGCGTTACAGGACGGGATTACCGAACCCGGCCCGGCCACGCTGGCATCGCTTCACCAGGAGATTCGTCGCCTGGGAGACCTGATTGACGATTTACACGAACTGTCGCTGTCCGATGCCGGAGCGCTCAGCTATCAGATGGCGCCGGTGGATCTGGGTGAGCTGATCGACATGGTCTGTCAGCAAAGTCGCTCCAGCTTGCGCCAGGCCCACCTGACGCTCGACTGGGAACGTCCGTCCACGTCTTTATGGGTGGAGGGCGACGCCAAAAGACTGACCCAGTTACTGACCAACCTGATGCAGAACAGTTTGCACTACACCGCCGGCTCAGAGACGGCACCGGGGTTGCTCAGGGTGGAACTGGCTCAGGCATCCCCGGGAGTCTGTCTTCGCTGGTCCGACTCTGCACCCGGTGTGCCCGAGGAAGACCTGCCCCGCCTGTTTGACCGCCTGTACCGCGGCGAGCACTCCCGCAGCCGCGCCACCGGTGGCTCCGGTCTGGGGCTGGCCATTGCCCGCAATGTGGTGGAAGCCCACGGGGGGACGATTGAAGCCAGTGCCTCAGTGCTGGGCGGTTTGACGATCACGGTGACGCTGTTCTCTGAGCCATCCACGCCCGCTTGCCCCTCACCGGAGAATAGCCAATGACCCGTATCCTGGTGGTCGAGGACGAAATCAAACTCGCCACGGTCCTGCAACAGTACCTTGTGCGCGAAGGGTATGAGACCCACATTTGCCATCGGGGCGACGAAGCCGAACAGTGGCTGGAACAACACAAGCCCGACCTGGTGCTGCTCGACCTGATGCTCCCCGGCGTGGATGGACTGACCCTTTGTCGGCAGCTACGCCAGCGCTCCGGGGTACCCATCATCATGACCACAGCCAGAGTGGAGGAGGTCGACCGTCTGGTGGGGCTGGAGCTCGGGGCGGACGACTACATCTGCAAGCCCTATAGCCCCCGCGAAGTGGTGGCCCGGGTTAAAGCGGTGCTCAGGCGGGCCGCACCCCCTGCGGTGGCAGCGGCGGAGGAGCTGCAGCGACAGGGCAACCGGGTCTCTCTGGGGGAAGCTAGTGTTGAGCTGACAGCGGTGGAAATGCGGCTGTTGGACACCCTGATGGATCGACCCGGTCACATCTTCTCCCGGGACCGGCTGATGGATGACATTTACCCCGATCGGCGCCTGGTCAGCGACCGCACCATCGACAGCCACATCAAGAACTTGCGCCGAAAGCTACATGAGCTGGCGCCCGAAAAAGAGTTTGTCCGCTCCGTGTACGGGGCGGGCTACAAGTATGAATAAATCCTCATTGCCTCCCCATTTCCTGCGATTTTGGGGCGCATGATCAACAGTGACGAAGGGCAAACGCCCCTCGACTGTGAACCAAGAGGATACACACCATGATCAGATCCCGACTGCTGACCGCCGCGCTGCTGAGCGCACTGATGACCTCTCCGGCCTGGGCCGGAGACAGTACCGGTGAACACCGGGGGCAACGCCTGGACTACATCTTCACCCAGATGGCGCTGACCGATGAACAGCGGACTCAGACGCTGGATGTACTGAAAACACTGATGGAAGAACGTCGCACTGACATGCAGGCCCGCCGGCAAAGCGGCGAGGGGCGCCCCAGCCGAGAGCAAATGCAGGCTCTACGCGAACAACATCGTGCAGAGCTGGCGGACCGGCTGAACGCCGTTATGACCGAAGCTCAGACCAGTGCGTTCATCACCTATCTGGACGCGCACCAGCCGCGCCATCATCGCGGCATGAGGAAACACCACCACGAGCAACGCGACCCGTTCGCCGAGACCTCTGAGGGCGACAAAGAGTAAACCCACCGCGGCAACACCTGATGACACGGCCGTCCGGCTCACCGGGCGGCCGTCGTGGCGTCGAGCCAAGCGTCACGTGCGCCCACCGCCGGCACTGTGCTATATTCTGACCATCCCACGCGTGACGCGTTAGGGCACCTCCTATAACAACAACAGCGGTCGGCTGATTCGGCCGGGGATTGTCGGTGTATGAAAGACGAAAAACCCACCTCCTTTGATATCGCCTACCGGGCGGGGGTGTCCCAATCCACGGTCTCGCGCGCCCTGCGCGACAGTCCTCTGGTAAATGAAGCCACCCGCAAACGCATTCAGGCCATTGCCCGTGAACTGAAGTACAAAGTCGATAAAAACGCGCGCAATCTCCGCTCCAAGCAGACCCGCACCATCGCTTTGTTGCTGTGTGAGGATCAGGGTATAGGGGACTCGATGATCAACCCCTTCTTCCTGTCCATGCTGGGCAGCATTACCCGGGCCTGCGCCAACCGGCAGTTTGACCTGCTGGTGTCCTTCCAGCAGATGAGTGACGATTGGCATGCAGATTTTGAGGATGCGCACCGCGCCGATGGCATTATTTTTCTCGGCTATGGCGACTACGTCACCTACGTGGAAAAACTGATTCACCTGAACACCGTGGGCGCGCACTACATTACCTTCGGCCCCGTACTGCCCGGCCAGCCGGGCATGTCCATCGGTTGCGACAATTACAATGGCGCCTACAAAGCGACCCGTCACCTTCTGCGTTTGGGGCGCCGACGTATCGCGTTTATTGGAGAGGCAAGTGAACACGCCCCCGAATTCAAGCGTCGGTATGAGGGTTATGCACGGGCGCTGGAGGAGTTTGGTATTGATGCAGACCCGGCGCTGCAGGTTCCGGCCGAGACGTCGGAATTTGAAGGCCGCGCCGGAATAGAGACCTTACTGGCGCGGGGCGCGAAGTTTGATGCGGTGTTCGGGGCCAGCGACCTGATCGCGATTGGCGCCATTCAGGGGCTTGAAGCGGCGGGGATGACGGTTCCTGCGGATGTGGCCGTGGTGGGTTTTGATGATATTCCAGCGGCGTCCTATACCCATCCGCCATTAACGACCGTGCAACAAAATACCAAGTTGGCGGGGGAGCTTCTGGTCGACAACCTTCTGAAAATGATTGAGGGGGAAAAGCCCGAATCCTTCCTGTTACCGACGGACTTGATAGTGCGGGGATCCTGCGGGGCGAGCATGCAATAATGTGTCGGGTGGCGGCCCTTCGGGCCTTACCCGACCTACGCGTGATTCAGGCATTGCTTAAAACGTAGGTTAGGTAAGCCCCCGAAGGGGGCGCCACCTAACAAACCACTCTCAAAACGCCTGCAATTTATCCAACCGCCGCGCCAACGCCTCGTTATTCACCACTCCATCGAACAACAACACCCGCACCCCATTTTCTGGCACACCCAGCGTCAGCGACGTATCGACGTCATAGCGTTCACCGGTATGAGCGTCGTACCACTCACCGCTATTCAACCAGCGATCGACCGTCAAGCTCGCTTCATCGTCGCCCTTGTTCAACAACACCAGTGCCGTCTGGGCCTGGTGGTCATCCTGATAGACCCGCAAGAAAGACGCTGTTTGCCCGTCAAATTCAAGGTTGGCCTGAAGCCCTTTCTGCAAAGCGACCGAGTCCTGGCGGATATGGGCTATCTGCTTCAGGTTCTTTGCAATCTCGCTGTTGCGGGCCTTCGCAATCCCGCTCTCGCCAAAGAAATTGCGGTTGCCTTCGTGTTCTTTCGTGCCCGGCATAAACCCGATTTCCGAGCCATAGTAAATTGACGGAATACCGCGCGCGGTGAACAACCAGTTATTGGCGTTGATATAAGCCTTGGTGTCGCCATCCATACGTCGAATGTCGTGGTTTTCGTAGAAGGACACCAGTTCATAAGGGTTATGGTAGGGACTGTTCTCCAGGTGCAGATAGCTCAGAATTTCAGCGTAATCACTTTGGGGGTTTTCAAACACTTTGGTCAACGTCTTCTGGGCGGGGAAATCCAACACGCTGACACCGCCGTGCTCGGGTAATGTGTGCTGCCCGAGAAATTCAGCGTCGAACACAAAGCTTTCGCCAAACATGAAGAAGTCTGGATGCTCCGCTCGAATACGATCGGTAAACGCCTTCCAGAACGCGTGGGGTTTGTGCCTCAGGGTATCGATTCGAAACGCGGCCGCGCCCTGCTCAATCCACTGCAGGTAAGCATCCACCACGTAATCCATCACTCGCGGATTGGCATCGTCAAACTTGCCCAGTTGTGCCAGGTCTTTCTCACGCTCATAGAATGCGTGCAAGGGGTTGTTGGGGTTCAACTCCTCCGGTGGCAGGTTTTCATGGTCCGCCACCAGCTCTCCATTGGGACCATAGACCTCGCCGAACATGGGCTGATCTTCCGGCATGGAATAGGACGGCGAGCTGTGATTCGCAACAATATCGAGCACAACCTTCATATCGTGCTCCTCGCGCAGTCGACGGGTCAAATCCGCAAAGGTGAGGCCCTGGGACTCCCAGTGCTCATCAACCTGATAGAAGTTTGTACCCCAATACCCGTGAAAACCGGTTTTGCCACCGTCGCCCGGCTGAGCAAAGCCGACCGGATCACCGCCACTGAATGCCTGATTGGGGTTATCCACAATCGGAGAAATCCACAACGCCGTCACACCCAGGTCCGCGAGATAATCGGCATTGTCGAGAATGCCTTTAAAATCGCCACCCATATACCCTACATTGGCCTCTTTGCCATCCGGGCCTTTCATCGGACGGTCGAAGGTGGGAAATTCGCCGCCCTGGTTTCCATGGTTGTTACTCGGGTCCCCATCGACAAAGCGGTCCGTCAACAAAAAATAAATGGCCTCCTCCGCGAACGCCTCCTGAGTACCGTAGTAGTGGGCCCGGGTGGACGAATCGGGTTGGGAGGCACAGGCGGTCAGTAATAGCGCACTACCCGCGATAGCAAGACGTTGATTCGTTAAATTCATACTTCGGCCCCTTCGTCGTTAACCAGGAGAGTGGCCGCCGCCGCGACCAGAAAGGAAGCTCCGCCCGCAACCAGAACATAGATCGCCTCTCCACCAAAAAGCTCGTTGAGAATAACCCCGAGTAAACTGCCGGCAATAATCTGGGGTATTACGATAAAGAAATTGAATATGCCCATGTAAACGCCCATTTTGTGCGCTGGCAGGGAACAAGACAGAATCGCGTAGGGCATTGACAGGATCGACGCCCAAGCGAACCCAACGCCCACCATGGACACCAGCAACCACACTGGGTCGCGAATAACGATAAACGAGATCAGGCCGGCCGCGCCCAGACACAGGTTGATCATGTGTGCGCCCTTGCGTCCGGCTTTGCGCGCCAGCCAGGGAATCACAATGGCCGCCAGCGCCGCGAAACCGTTATAAGCCCCAAAAAGGACCCCAACCCAGTCGGCACCGTCGTTGTAAAGCTCGGAGGTGGTATCGAGCGTGCCGTAATGAAAGCTGGTGACGGCACTGGTGGCGTAAATCCACAGAGAAAACAATGCAAACCACGAGAAGAACTGCACCACGGCCAATTGCGCCATGGTTTTCGGCATATGGAACAGGTCGTGCGCGACCTGATACACACCATTACGGGTTTTGCCCTGTTTGAGAAAAAATCCAGCGATCAGCTGCAAGAGGCCCACGCCTCCCAACAGAAGGGCCAGCACCACTATTTCCTTGTCAAGCTCGAACGCGACCACAGAAGCCGCTACCAGTGCGGCCACCAGTACAAAACCACCCCCCCATAAGAGGTAGGACGACACGCTTCGGTTTTCCCGCTCAGGGCCCGCTTCCCGGCGCTGGGTTTCCTGAAATCGCTCAAACGCCGCAAGCTGTTCGGGACTGTACTCTTTGGTAGTGAACACGGTCCAAAGCACGGCGAGTAGCAGCACCGCGCCGCCGATCCAGAACGAGTAAACCACCGACGCCGGAATGACACCCGCCTCGGCGGTATTGCTCACGCCCAACCAGTTGGTCATGATCCATGGCATAAAGGAGGCGACAATCGCCCCCACGCCAATAAAGAAGCTCTGCATGGCAAAGCCTTTAGTGCGTTGTTTATCGGGCAACATATCGCCCACAAACGCACGAAAAGGTTCCATGGAAATATTGATGGACGCATCGAGAATCCACAACATGCCCGCCGCAACCCAGAGGCTGGGCGAGTGTGGCATATACAACAACGCCAGGCTGGCCAGAACCGCGCCCACCAGAAAATAAGGACGACGGCGTCCCAGCCGGTTCCAGGTGTTGTCGCTCAGGTAACCGATAATGGGTTGTACCAGAAGACCGGTAATCGGCGCGGCCAACCAAAGAAACGCCAGGTCATCAATGGGGGCACCGAGTGTCTGAAAAATACGGCTGACATTGGCATTCTGAAGCGCAAAGCCGAACTGGATTCCAAGGAATCCAAAGCTCATGTTCCAGATCTGCCAGAAACTGAGTTGCGGTTTTTGAGTCATTGAAGTCACTTTTTATCAATTATGCGATGCACCATAGCTTAGCACGCCAGGGGCGCGCTCGCGTCGGTTGGGGCGATCGTTCAAATTAAGGAAACGCGCGCTTCCGGGCAATAGCCTGCATACGTATTCATGGCAATTGGCACGGGGAAAAGCGCCTTTTGGGCATGCGCTCACTTATGCATACGTATGTAGCGTATTGCCGCCCCTTCCCGCGCTAACGTATATTGGTTTTAACGTGAATAGTGTCCGTTTGCACTGCAATCGGGCAACGTAAAACGACGACAATAAAGTTTCAGGGCTGTTTCGCTATGACTTCAATCGACATCAACCACGCGCTGCCAAAGGGTTCTGGCGCAGCAACGACTGCTGCGGAGGTGCGCAATGCAGACTAACCCCTGGTGGCGCGGCGCCGTCATTTATCAGGTCTACCCCCGAAGTCTGATGGACAGCAATGCCGACGGTATCGGTGACCTTCCCGGCATCATAGCCCGACTGGACTACATTGCCAGCCTGGGCGTCGATGCCATCTGGATTTCGCCCTTTTTCAAATCGCCCATGAAAGACTTCGGCTACGACATCAGCGACTATCGCGATATCGACCCTATCTTCGGGACGCTCGAGGATTTTGATCGCCTGATCGAACAGGCGCATGCCAAGGGCATCAAGATCATTATTGATCAGGTGTTGAGCCACACCTCCGATCAACACGCCTGGTTTGAGGAAAGCCGTCAGAGCCGAGACAACGCCAAAGCTGACTGGTACGTCTGGGCCGACCCACGGGAAGATGGCACCCCTCCGAACAATTGGCTGTCCATCTTCGGAGGTTGCGCCTGGGAGTGGGAACCCCGCCGCGAGCAGTATTATCTGCATAATTTTCTGAAGAGCCAA
Organism: Marinimicrobium agarilyticum DSM 16975; assembly: GCF_000423345.1. GTDB lineage: Bacteria > Pseudomonadota > Gammaproteobacteria > Pseudomonadales > Cellvibrionaceae > Marinimicrobium > Marinimicrobium agarilyticum. The sequence continues at coordinate 69,173 of NZ_AUHU01000011.1, read as the reverse complement.
CCTGACCTGAACTTCCACAACCCCTCCGTGCGGTCGGAAATACTGGAGGAGGTTGAGTTCTGGTTGCAACGGGGCGTTGACGGTCTTCGCCTGGACGCCATCAGCTTCTGCTTTCACGATCAGCAACTGCGGGACAACCCCGCCAAACCCAGAGCCGAGCGCAAAGGCCGCGGGTTCAGCGAAGACAACCCCTACGCTTATCAATACCATTATTACAACAATGACCGGCCGGAAAACCTGCAGTTTCTGGAATCATTGCGCGCCCTTATGGATCGCTACCCGGGGTCTGTGACATTGGGTGAAATATCCACCGAAGATTCGCTCGCCACCATGGCCGAGTACACCAAGGGCAACGACCGACTGCATATGACCTACAGTTTCGAGCTGTTGGTCGATCGTTTCTCAACAGATTACATCCGGGACACCGTTGAAACACTGGAGGACCGGCTGAGTGAGGGCTGGCCCTGCTGGGCCATCGGCAACCATGATGTCTCCCGCGTCATGTCCCGTTGGGGCGGCACGGAACAGCCCGACGCCCTGGCCAAGCTTTTCAATGCCATGCTGCTGTCACTCCGGGGCAGTGTGTGCATTTATCAGGGCGAAGAACTGGGCCTACCCGAGGCGGACATCCAGAAGCACGAGCTCCAGGATCCCTACGGCATTGCCTTCTGGCCTCGTTTCAAAGGACGTGACGGTTGCCGTACCCCCATGCCCTGGAAAGCGGACCATCCAAACGCCGGTTTCTCAACCGCAAGCAGCACCTGGCTGCCCGTTCCAGAGGCGCACTACCCCAAGGCGGTTGAGGTTCAGGACGACGACCCGGCATCCATTCTCAATGCTTACCGGCGCTTTATGGCCTGGCGGAAAGATCAGCCGGCGCTACGAAGTGGTGATATCCAGTTTCTGGATGCCCCAGAGGGGGTTATGCTGCTTACCCGGCGTCATCCAGAACAGGCACTTCTGGTCGCAATGAATTTTACCAATGAGCCGGTTACCGCCGATATCGGATCATTTGCTCTTGATCAGGTATTGGAAGGGCACGGGTTTGAAGGAGCCCTTCGGAAGGGACAACACGTCATTCTACCACCCTATGGCGCGGCGTTCCTTGGTTTGAAAAACTGAGTCAATTCCGCTTCACAACCAGGTCGCTGAATGCAGCTTGGACATCGATTAAACCGCCGACTACTTTTAAAGTAGCGGCGGTTTTTCATTAGTGCGGCGATTAAATCGGATAATTGCGCAGAGAAACGGATTCGCTTTGCATACGTATTCAACCCATAAATCCTGCCTTGGCGCCTTTGAATACGTATGCAATGAATTGCCCACCCCACCCCTATGGGATAGCCTGATTTTTAGCAGTTTTACCCATAATAACCGATGAAAGGGGATGTTAGATGATGAACACCAAAAAGCTCGTTCTACCTTACGTGATCGGCTGTGTTACCGCTGGCCTGTCGACCGCGGTTCTGGCCCAGACCGACGCTCCGGCCACTCCCGCCGCTGGCGCGCTTGAAGAGGTCGTGGTCACCGGTATCCGCCGCAGTTTGATCAACTCCATCGCGATCAAAGAAAATTCTTCCTCAATCGTAGAAGCGATTTCTCCGGAAGATATCGGCAAGCTACCCGACACCAGTATTGCCGAGTCCCTGGCCCGTCTGCCCGGTGTCGCTGGCGAGCGTAAAAACGGCCGCACCAGCGGTATCTCTGTTCGCGGCTTCAATGAAAACTACGTCGCCACCACCATGAACGGCCGAGAGCTGCTGGGCATTGGCAACAATCGCGGCGTAGAGTACGACCTTTACCCCTCCGAAATTGTCTCCGGCGCTGTGGTATATAAAACGCCGGACGCCTCTTTGATGAATCAGGGTCTCGGCGGCATCGTTGATCTGCGCACCTTGCGGCCGCTGGAAAGCGATCGAATCATCAGCATCAACGGCAACTACGAGATGAATGGCCTAGAGTCCGGCAATCCGGACTACGATGACACCGGCCATCGCCTCTCCTTTACTTACTCCGATGCCTTTGCATCAGACACCTTCGGCCTGGCGTTGACGCTCGCCACCATGGAATCCCCGAGCCAGGAAGAACAGATCCGAGTATGGGGTTATCCCGAGACCGCTGAGGGCAATGCCATTTTTGGTGGGCATGATACCTTTGTCCGATCCGCCCTGATGGAGCGGGATACCGTGTCCACGGTGTTCCAATTCGAACCCAACGAAGACCTGACCATTACCGCCGATGCACTGTACATCGATTTCGTGGAGTCAAAAGTATTCCGCGGCTTTGAAGAAGGCGGCCCAATTTGGAGCGGTTCCAACTTCGATGTCGGTCAGGTTCAAGACGGTCTGGTCACTTCCGGTGAATTCGACGGTTTCCACTCCGTCATTCGCAACGACGGTGAAGTTAAGGACGGCGACCTGTCCACATTCGGCATCAACGTCGAGTACCGCCTGAGCGATGCCTGGACCATGGAAGTCGACGCCGCGACCAGTGAATCCAGCAAAGACCTGATCAATATGGAGAGCTATTCCGGCGTCGGGCGTGCGCAAACCGATACTCAAGGCGACCCCGCTGCGCGCTCCTGGGAAATGGTTTCTTCAACCGGCATCCGGTTTGGCGAGCATTCCAGCATCGACATGCCTGACTATACCGATCCGGATGTCATTCGGTTGGCCGGACCGCAGGCCTGGGGCGGCGCTATTGCCCAGCGCGTAGGCGGTAAGCAAAACGCTCAGGACGGCTTCGTCAACAACCCCACTTTCGAAGAAGAGCTGGATACCTTCCGCGTCGACTTTACCGGTGATCTCGATCTCGGCATCGTCACTGGCGTCGAGATGGGTTTGAACTACTCGGATCGCACCAAATCCAAGGTCAACTTCGGCGCTTATTTGATCGCACCCGGTTTCGACCCCGACCTCCCTGCCAATGAGCAGGGCGATGTTGCGGTACCGCAAGAGTACATTGTCGGCACCTCGAACCTGGGTTTCGCCGGTCTCGGAAGCATGCTGGCCTACGATGGGGTAGCGTTGTACCGCAGCGGTTTCTACGACTCCCTGGATGCCAGCCAGTTTGAAACTGACCGACTGGGTGACACCTATTCAGTGAGCGAAGAAGTGCTGACGGCCTACGCCATGGCCAATTTTGAGACCGGCATCCTGACCGGTAATATCGGCCTTCAGATCGTCGATACCGACCAGAGCGCGACCGGCTTTGATACAGTTTCCCAGGAAGACGATAACGGCGTTGTCAGTGTCGTACCGACGCCGACCTCCGGCGGGGCGGATTATGTGAAGGTACTTCCAAGCCTGAACATGAACTTCCAACTGACGGAAAACCAGATCGTTCGCTTCGCGACCTCCAAAACCATGTCTCGCGCCCGTATGGACGATATGCGCCCGAACAACACCATCGGCTTTACCTTCGATGACGGGCGTCGCACCAGCGCCGATCCGGAATTCAGTGCCTGGAGCGGCCGTACTGGTAACCCCGAGCTGCGTCCGATTGAAGCCATTCAGACCGACCTGTCGTACGAATACTACTTTGCCAACGACGGCTATGTAGCGGCTTCCTGGTTCTACAAGGATCTGCTGAACTGGCACCTGGATACCGAAGTGATCGGAGACTTCTCGCAGTACATCATCCCCGGCTATCACGATATCGGCATTGATGAACTGGTGTCGACCCAGGGACCAGTTTCCTCCACGGCCCAGCTCGGCAAAGGCAAAGTGGAAGGTATCGAACTTCAGGGTAGCTTGCCGTTCTACACCTTCAGCGACTTGCTCGACGGCTTTGGTCTGATCGCCAGTGCGACCTTCCTCGAAGGCGAGATCGTGAACGACGAGGGAGAACTTCAGCGAGTTCCGGGGCTGTCCGAGGAATCCTACGGGTTGACGTTCTTCTACGAGAAGAACGGCTTTGAATTCCGGGTGAGCGGACGCAAGCGTGACGAATTCCTGACCGAAGACCTCGGACTCAGCCTCGCACTGGTCGAAACAACGAGCCAGGGCGCTGAGCTGTGGGATGCGCAAATCGGTTATGACTTCGGCGCCGGCGGTTTTGATTCCCTCGACGGCCTGACAGTCACTCTGCAAGCCCAGAACCTGACAGACGAAGAGACCATCAACGCCGACGAGAACGATCCCCGGCAGGTATCCACTTACCAGCACTTCGGTGCAAACTACATGCTCGGTGTGAACTACAAGTTCTAAATCCGTCGCGTAAGGAAGGCCCCTGCTATAGTTTTCCCTGTAGCAGGGGCTTTTTTTTGGCTGGAGAAATAACGTGAATGCACCCATTCAAAAGGTGGTCATCGCCGGCGGGGGTTCTTCCGGCTGGATGGCAGCCGCCGTTCTGTCTCGGTTCTTTGGAAAGCAGGTTTCCATCACGCTGGTGGAGTCCAGCGCGATTGGCACCATTGGCGTGGGTGAGGCCACTATCCCGCCCATCAAAACGTTCAACGACGTACTCGGCATCAATGAAAGTGACTTCCTCAAACAGACCCGAGGAACGATCAAGCTCGGTATTGAATTCGAGAATTGGGGGAAAGAAGGCGACCGTTATATGCACGCCTTCGGAGAAGTCGGGCGCAACCTCGGCATCGCCAGTTTTCAGCACTATTGGCGCCGGGCCAAACAGTCCGGCGTCGGGGGCGACTTCTGGGACTACTCGCTCAACTATCAGGCCGCCAAGCACGGAAAGTTCACCCCCCTGCCCCTGATCCCGCAAACCAAGCTGCCCGGGCTCAACCATGCCTACCATATCGACGCCGGCCTCTACGCTCAAATGCTGAGGGGGTACAGTGAGGAACGGGGAGTCAAGCGAATTGATGCGACGATCCAGCACGTCCTTCGGAATGAAGAAAAGGGCGACGTGAAAGGCCTACAGCTGGACAACGGTACGATCGTCGCCGGCGACCTGTTTATTGATTGCACTGGCTTTCGCGCCTTGCTGATCGGCGAGACGCTCGGCGTTGACTACGAAGACTGGTCGCACTGGCTGCCCTGCGACCGGGCAGTGGCTGTTCCCAGCGAACGCGCCGACACGATAGCGCCCTACACCCGATCAATCGCACACGAAGGCGGGTGGCAATGGCGCATCCCCCTCCAGCACCGGACCGGCAACGGTCTTGTCTATAGTCACCGCCACCTTAGCGAGGACGAAGCCTGCCACAAACTTCTGTCCAATCTGGATACGGCACCGTTGGATGAGCCACGCCCCATTCGCTTCACCACAGGCCGGCGGCGCCAGCAGTGGTCCCAGAACGTGGTGTCCCTGGGGCTGTCCAGCGGCTTTCTCGAGCCACTGGAGTCTACCAGCCTCCATCTCGTACAGCAGGGCCTGACCCGCCTGATCAAGCTGTTCCCGCACCAGCGTATTCAGCCCAGTGACATCGAGGAGTACAACCGGCAGTCGACACTTGAGTTTGAGCAAATCCGGGATTTCATCATTCTGCACTATCACCTGAACGAGAAGAAAGACAGTCCGTTCTGGAGCGAATGCCGCGAGTCGCCCAAGCCCGAGTCCCTGTTACGCCGCATTGAATTATTTGCCGGCTCCGGCCGGGTTTTCCGCGAACAGGACGAGCTTTTCAGTGAGACCGCCTGGGAGCAAGTCATGCTCGGCCAAGGCATAACGCCCGAGGACTTTCATCCGCTGGCAAACAACCTGTCTGATGACGAACTCAAGGAGTTCCTCGCCTCCTGGAAACGCATCGTGGATAAAACCGTGGTGCAACTACCCAACCATGACGATTTTCTCAAACCTTTTCAGTAAGAGTCCCTATGAAAGCGATCCTTGTTTTTCTGGTGCTATTAAGCCCCCTGACCCTGGCGCAATCCATTGAACGTATCGACCCGCCGTTCTGGTGGGCGGGGATGGCCTCTGCGCGACTGCAACTGATGGTACACGGCGACCGCGTGGGAGAGCTCGATGTCACCGTGGACCATGCCGGCATTCGACTCGATACCGTGCACCGGGTAGACAGCCCCCACTACCTGTTTGTCGACCTGACGCTGTCCAACGACTTCGACGGCGGCACTGTTCCCTTAACATTCACCGATGGCGACAACCGGACTTTTGTGCACGATTACGCTTTTCGTACCCGACGAAAAGGGTCTGCCGAACGCAGAGGGTTTGACACCACTGATGCCATTTACCTGATTACCCCCGACCGCTTCGCCAACGGCAACCCGGGCAATGATTCGGTACCGGGCATGCTTGAAAAAGTCGACCGAAGCCGTTCAGTCGGCCGACATGGCGGTGACCTCGCAGGCATGACGGAACACCTGAAGTACATCGCCGACATGGGTTTCACCGCCATATGGCCAACTCCCATGTTGGAAAATAATCAGGCGGAATACTCTTATCACGGCTACTCCATTACCGACCACTATCGGATCGATCCCCGTTTCGGACGCAATGCCGACTACCGACAACTGAGCCTGGAAGGCCAACGGGCTGGGGTGGGACTGATTCAGGATGTGATACTCAACCATATCGGCTCCAACCACTGGTGGATGGACGATCTACCCACGAACGACTGGCTGAACTACCAAGGCAATTTTGAGCCAACAACCCATTACCGCACCAGTGTGCAAGATCCTTATGCCACTGATATCGACCAGCGGGAATTTGAAGGCGGCTGGTTTGTCGAGTCCATGCCCGACCTGAACCAGCGCAATCCTCTGGTAGCCAACTACCTGATCCAGAACACCCTATGGTGGATCGAGTACGCCGATCTCTACGGTATCCGCACCGATACCTATTCTTATTCGGATAAAGACTTCCTGAGCGACTGGACCCGGCGCATCATGGAAGAGTACCCGAATTTCAACATTGTGGGCGAAGAGTGGAGCACCAACCCGAACGTCGTCTCCTATTGGCAACGGGGGAAGGACAATCGCGACGGCTACGTTTCCTATCTGCCGAGCGTGATGGATTTTCCTCTCTATGACAGTTTACGCACGGCCTTGACCGAAGAGGAAGCCTGGAACCGGGGGTTTATCCGGGTGTACGAATCCCTCGCGGATGACAACCTCTATCCGGACCCGATGAGCCTGGTAATTTTCGCCGAGAACCACGATACCAGTCGACTTTACAGCCTCTTTGATGAAGACCTCGACCGGTTCAATATTGCCATGAGTCTGCTCGCCACCATGCGGGGCATACCGCAGTTTTTCTACGGCTCCGAGCTGCTGGCCACCAGCCCCAAGACCCGTGACGATGGTGCCGTTCGCAGTGACTTCCCCGGTGGCTGGCCAGGGGACACACGCAACGGTTTTACCGGAAAAGGGCTGAGTGAACCTCAGCGCCAAGCGCAATCCTATCTGCAGACGCTGTTGCAGTGGCGACAAACCAGCGATGCGGTCCATAACGGCAAGCTTCTGCACTATGCTCCCCACCACGGGGTTTACGTCTACCTTCGCTACACAAAAGAGGAACGCGTTCTGGTAGCGATCAATCACAGCGATCAGAAACAGCACCTGTCCACCGATCGCTACTCACAAGCCCTGTCCAATGCAGTCACCGCGACCGACGTTATTCGAAAAGTCAGTCAGTCGGTCGAGGATGGGCTGGCGCTGGAGCCCATGTCCGCTCACATTTTTGAGCTGAAGCACTGAACAGGGAGAGAACCTGACCAACAGCTCCGGCTTGCATACGTATTCATGAGTTCTTCCTGCCTGCATACGTATGCAAGCTATTGAGACATCACCCGCCGCGTTCTAGCATCAATGAACGGTTCAGTATTTCGGACACTCTCGACTGACCAGCGGGCGTTTCCTTTAACCGTTTTATTCCACTCTCTCATTGCTTTGTGTTGGGAAACTTTGGCGCAGTCAACTGCGCCTTTTTTTTACCCACAGAGGCTGCCCGAGACGTGCCGGGCCCCAATAATCATAAACAAGCTTGGAGAACTAATAATGAATACTCGATATAACCGATCCGCGCCACGTTGGCTCGCGGCCGGAGTGCTGGCCCTCAGTGCTCTCGCACCGACGACCCTATGGGCTGACCACACCCCCGACCCCACCGCCGTTTCAATTCCCGGAGATCTGCAAACCGCCCTCGGCTGCTCGGCAAACTGGGCACCGGACTGCGCCGAATCGCAGCTGACCGGCGCGGATGATGGGGTGTGGCGAGGAACCTTTGCCCTCCCCGCTGGCGACTACGAATACAAAGTCGCCCTCAATAACGGTTGGGATGAGAACTACGGGGCGGGCGCCGAACCCAACGGCGGTAATGTCGCCCTGAGCCTGGAGAACGACGCCTCGGTGCGTTTTTACTACAGCCACGCCAGCCACTGGGTGGCCGATAGTAAGAACCATGTGATCGCGGCAGCCGTGGGGGATTTTCAAACCGCACTGGGATGCCCCACCAACTGGGCGCCGGATTGCCTGCGGGCCTGGGTGCAGGACCCGAACCATACCGGCATCTATCAATTCACAACGACTGCAATCCCACCCGGTGATTACCAGGCCAAGATTGCGCTCAACGAATCCTGGGATGTCAGTTACGGCAATGGCAACGGCGGCAACGTCGCCTTTTCCGTGAGTGAAGCCGGAGAGGCGGTCACCTTCACCTATAACAGTCTGGACAACAGTGTGATTGTAGGTGACGTGGTCTCGACCGGTGACCTCACCAGCGCCAAGGCCTACTGGCTCGATCAGGAAACCATCGCCTGGGCTGTGCCGGCCGACGCCGAGATCCAGTTACACTACGACGCTGACGCCGCGCTGAGCAGCGGCACGGACGGCGTCACCGGAGGGGAAAGCCTGACACTGACCCATGATCCGGCTGGCATGAGCGAGGTATTGGCCGCTCAATTTCCGCATCTGGCCGATTATCCGGTGTTCAAACTCCAGCCCGCGGACGTGGCACAAGTTCCTGCCATCCTGAAGCAACAAATTGCGGTTTCCGCCAGCAACGGGGACGGTAGCCTGATCGATGCCACCGGCGTTCAGATTCCCGGTGTGCTGGATGACCTATACGCCTACGAGGGCTCCCTCGGACCGGTATACAGCGACGGCGTTCCCTCCGTTCATCTCTGGGCACCCACGGCGCAGTCGGTGACCTTTTTGCTATACGCCGACGGCCAGACCGACACCGCCACCGAACTGCCCATGACATTCGATCCGGACACCGGGGTCTGGAGTGTTACCGGCACCGCTGACTGGGACCGGCAGTACTATCGTTTCAACGTCGATGTGTATGTGCCCAACACTCAAAATATTGAAAGCAACCTGGTCACCGACCCCTACACCCTCGGCGCCAATACCGACGGGACCCGCAGTCAACTGGTCAACCTCAAGGATGCCGACCTGAAACCCGAGGGCTGGGATGAACTGGAAAAACCCGCACCGGCCGCCCCGGAAGACATGGTGGTGTATGAGTTGCACATGCGCGATTTCAGCGTGAACGACCCGGAGGTTCCTTCTGAGTGGCGCGGCACGTTTAAAGCCTTTACGGTTGAGGACAGCCTGGGCATGACCCACCTCAAGAAGTTGCAAGCAGCGGGATTAAGCCACGTGCACCTGCTCCCCGCGTTTGACTGTGCCACCATTCCGGAAGACCCGGCCGATCGCTCGCAGCTGGAACAGGACCTGTCGGTCTATGAGCCCAACGGCACCGAACAGCAGGCCGCCATTGAGGCCATTCGGGCGACCGACGCCTTCAACTGGTGCTATGACCCTCACCACTACACGGTACCGGAAGGCAGCTATGCCACCAGCGCCGAAGGCGTGGCCCGCATTCTGGAGTTCCGGGAAATGGTGCAGGCTCTGAGTAATGCCGGTCTGCGGGTCGTGATGGACGTGGTGTACAACCACACCAGTCAGGCGCTGCTCGGCGACAAGGCGGTGCTCGACAAAGTCGTACCCGGTTACTACCACCGTCTGAATGCCAGTGGCGAGATCGAGCGCAGCACCTGCTGTGAAAACACCGCCACCGAGCATGCCATGATGGAAAAACTCATGGTGGATTCACTCACAACCTGGGCGGCAATGTACAAGGTGGACGGCTTCCGTTTTGATTTGATGGGTCATCACAGCAAAGCCAACATGCTGGCCGTACAGGAGCAACTGGCGTCGCTGACCGAAGAAGCCAACGGGGTGAACGGCGACAGCATTTACCTCTACGGCGAGGGCTGGAACTTCGGCGAAGTGGCCGACGATGCCCGCTTCGAACAAGCCACCCAGTTGAACATGGCCGGCACCGGCATCGGCACCTTTAACGACCGCTTTCGTGACGCGGTCCGCGGCGGCAGCCCTTTTGATACCGGCATCGCCCACGTTCAGAACCAGGGCTTTATCAACGGCCTCTACTACGACCCCAACGCGGAAAACAACGCAAGCACAGCGGACCTGGAATGGCTCCTCACCAGCACCGATCGCATCCGCATCGGCCTGACGGGCAACCTGAAGGACTTTACCTTTGTGGACTGGCAGGGCACCGAGGTGACCGGCGACTACGGCGCCCAGGTGGGCTACACCAGTGACCCTCAGGAAACCATCAACTACATCGCCGCCCACGACAACGAAACCCTGTTCGATATCAACCAGTATAAAATTCCACTGGATCGGGATCTCGAGACTCGCGTTCGGGTACAGAACCTGGGTAACAGCCTGATTCTGCTCTCCCAGGGGATTCCGTTTATGCACGCCGGGCAGGAAATGCTGCGCTCCAAATCCATGGATCGCGACAGCTACGATTCCGGTGACTGGTTCAACCTGCTCGACTACAGCTACACCGACAATGGCTGGGGTCGCGGTCTGCCACCGGCTCACTCCACCGAGGCCAGTTGGGATCAGATCAGCCCGCGTCTGGCGGACGACACCCTCGCCGTGGGCAGCGATCAGATCAAGCAGGCCTTCGCCCACACCCGTGAAATGTTGGCCATTCGCAAGAGCTCCAAATTGTTCCGCCTGGAGACGGGCGCTGACGTCATGGCGCACCTGAGCTTTGAGAACACCGGCGCCGAGCAGAAGCCCGCGTTGATCGCCATGAAAATCACCGACGGCGAAGCGGACTGGGACCCGGAACGGGAAATGGTCATGGTATTGTTCAACGCCCACACCGAGGCACAAACACTGGCCAAGGCGGACTGGGAAGGCATGACATTTGAACTGCATCCGGTACAGCAAGCGTCGGCGGATACACGCCTTCAGGACGCTGCGTTCGAAGCGGAGAGTGGCACCTTTACGGTTCCGGCCCGAACTACCGCTGTTTTTCAAGTCACGCAAGCGCCTGACGAGGATGGCTCTGACGGAGATGGAAGCGGCGACAACGACGACGGAAATGGCGATGATGATCAGGATCGGCCCGAACTGCCCGACAGCGGTAGCGGTAGCGTTAATCTGTTGATTCTACTGGTTATGGCTGCGCTGTCGCTTCGCTTTCGTCAGCGCCGCTAACTCAAAAAAATACCTGCCATAAAAAAACCGGGGGCCCATGGGCCCCCGGTTTTTTTATGGCTTTAACAGCGAGTTGATCAGTTACAAACGCTGCCAGTGACTTCCGGCACGTCTGCGGCGCCTGAGCCCTGGAAACCAAACTCTACAGACTCGCCCGGCTGAATGGTGCCGTTCCAGCCCATATCACTGGCGGTGTAGGGGCCGGAGCCCGATACTTCCGCGTTCCAGCTGTTGGTCACCTGAGTGCTGCCACTGTAATCCCAGGAAACGTTCCAGCCATCGATCGCGCTGGAACCGTCATTGGTAATCACAATAGCGGCGGTGAAACCACCGTTCCATTGATTCTGGATAACATACTCGCAGTTGCCACCGGTCGGGGCGCTGGAGGATGCAACAGAGCTGGCTACGCTGGAGGCGACCGAGCTGCTCTGAGAAGAGCTGCTGTCACCGCCACCGATGATGCCGTAAGGGTCCGGCTGTCCGCTGCAAGTGGTTGCGCCGACGCAGCTCTGCCCATTCTCATAACCCCAGCCGGAGTCCTGACCGTCACACAGCGGAGTGGTCGTTCCGTACCAGTTGCACTGCTGACCGGTGGTCGGCTCGGAGCTTGAAGAAGAGGAGCTGGAGTCGTCCTGCGTTTCGATCTGCAGATAAGCGCCCGTGTAGTTGGACGGCACCTGTGCAAACACCCGATTCTCGGTTGCACTGTTCACCGCTTCAACATCACCATTGTCATTGAGCACGCCTACGCGAACGTCGGTATTCTCGCTGTTGACCTCGTTGGCGAGCGCATAAGACCAGGCGCTGGCCGTCGTGGTATCGCTGGAGATAACGAGGGGATTGGTAGGCAGGTACACGTCCTCACCATCGTTGGTCACCAACCGCAACTGCACTTCGTCACCCTCGGACAGGTTTTGTGCCTCATTGGTGAGAGGACCGATGGCTTCCCAGCTGGTGCCAGTAGCCGGTATGTGAGTAAAGATGTAATCGGCACTGTCACTGCCATCACTATTGCTCACTTGCAGACGAACGGTTACGTCATTCTCGACATCAGTCTCCGCCAGAGTCAACGTCGTGCTCACACCATCGGTGCCACTCAGGCTATAGGTGGCATCGTCACCGGGTTCAACACTCCAGTTATAGCTGAGATTGCTGCCCTGAGAGTTAGAGGCGCTCAGCTCAATCGTACCCGCACCAGCAAACACGCTGTTGCCCGGGTTGGCATTGATGCTGGCCACCACCGGATCCGGTCCGCCATTGCCACCGCCGAACTCAACGTCCACGCAGCTGTGGAAGCGCTCATAGGTAAAGTAGTTCCGGCCCCATTCGGCGTAGATCACGTGACGACCTTCGCGCTCGGGTACCGTACAGGTGGTGTGGAAAAGCGATTCGCCTTTCTCCGGAACGATGTTTGGTGTGGCACTGGGGTTGCTGTCGTCGTAACCGGTCAGGTCACAAAACGGTTCGCTTTCGAAATCATCCCAGCTCAGGGGCTCACCAACCTGATAGTCAAAGCCCGGCTTGGTAATGTAATAAACAAACTCTTCAGTATCGCCGAAGTGCGGCCCCCAGGAGATATCCCAAGTGAAGGTTTGCTCGCCCGCACTGATCTGGTTGGTGGGCCAGTCGATGGGTTTGTCCCAGGGGGTAGCGCCACCATCCCAGGTTTCACTGTCAAAACCACAGACGTTGTCGGGCAGTGGCGTTACACCTTTTCGACCCACATCGTGCGTGAGAATGCTCATGAACTGGTAGCCGCTGGTAAAATCATTTTCAAACGCCTCGGCGCAGGCGCTACCGGGTTCTGCTGTATCCGGCTTGGTAATCGCGCCACAAAACCAGGCGCGCGAAGCCGGCTCGGATACCAGCCCGTGCCCCACCGCACTGGCCGATAATGCTAAAGCCATTGAACCGAATAACACATTTTGATACCGCATAGATTATCCCTCTTATTGTCGTTGAGCGAATTCGCTCGTTCATAAAATACGCACGCTGCCGTTCACCCGTTTCATTGCTCGGGTACCGACAACCGACGCGTATCGGACTTACCTGACGTCAGCGTGACTACGCCACTCCCAGGGCCTACGACTGACGCTGCTTCGGTCGCACTTACCGGCGCGACCGACTCCTTTAACAAACTGCTTGAAGCCAATCCATTGTTCTACAATCCATTGCTTCGAAGGGATGCTGAGTTTCGAAAAACGCTTATTGCGTTTTTGAATGTGACGTCGACGCCCTTATTTCGGCTATTATTGTAAATACCGCGTCCATCAAGCATCCGAAAAACTAGCACAGACCCTCTCACTTACCCATGGCTCTGTTAGACGGATTCTTCCTAACCGAAGCTCACTTATGGTCCTAATAAACATAACAGATTCAGGCAAAATTATGAGCCCGTGACCCTAAGTCAGGGGCTCACACATTTTTTTGTTTTCAGGACGCCTAGCTTCCAGATTTTGGCGCACAAAAAATATGAAACCGCCCACATCTCCGACAGAGAGTGACCGAATATTCGACATATCGACGTCAAATACCACAAAGCGATTTGAGGAGAGGGTTGAACAAATCGTGAGATGGCAATTTTAACGCCGTGCCAGCATCGTCGTTCATTTTGTAAAACGCGGATAGAAGTGGGGCGGGCAGTCCTCTACAATTCGACATTTACCAATTCGACATTCAGCGTCCCTAAGTTTTTTGGAGAACGTCCGCCCCTATGAGCCCGACCAATGACTGGCGTTCGTTATTGAAGGATGTGCGCCAATGCACACTCTGCTCCGAACACTTGCCGCTGGGCCCGCGCCCGGTGCTTCAGTTCAACCCCGCCGCCCGGATTCTGGTGGCGGCCCAGGCCCCCGGCAAACGCGTTCACGAAACCGGTTTACCCTTTAACGACCCCAGCGGCGACCGGCTGCGTGGCTGGTTGGGTATCGATCGCGACACCTTTTACGACCCCCAGCAACTGGCCATCATCCCCATGGGCTTCTGCTACCCCGGCACCGGCCGCTCGGGGGACATGCCGCCGCGGCCCGAATGCGCCCAGACCTGGCACCATCACCTGCTGGAAAGGCTCCCAAATCTGGAGCTGACTCTAGTAATCGGCCAGTACGCCCATGCCTACCACCTGGGGAAAAGCCGGGAAACCCTGACCCAACGGGTCGCCCACTGGCGGGACTACTGGCCCCAGAAGCTGCCCATGCCTCACCCCAGCCCCCGTAACAACCTGTGGCTGCGGCGCAATCCCTGGTTCGAGGCGGAAATCATTCCCATGCTCAGAAGCCGCGTGTCCGATATACTGGGACGCGAGTAAGACCGATGAGAGATGGAAATTGGCGCTGAATTACCTTAGCCTTGAACATCTGACCGTCTCCGGACTCTAACACCGCTGCTACGACCATCGTGAGGGTAACCATGTCCGATCTGAACCTTGTCAAACGCTGGACTACGCTCCTGATCGCGCTGCTGCTGATCAGTCCCTGGAGCATGGCGGAGGAAGAAAAGGGAAAAAGCACCGACCCGGAGGTCGAGATCATCAAAAGCCGCTCCTTCGCCGTTCAGGGAACGCCGAAATATCAGCCCGACTTCAAACACTTTGACTACGTGAACCCAAACGCCCCCAAGGGCGGAGAGCTGCGGCTCTCCTCGGTCGGTACGTTTGACAATTTCAACCGCTATGCCATGCGGGGCAACCCCGTTGTCAGAAGCGACGAGCTGTACGACACCCTGATGGTTCCCAGTCTGGATGAGATCGACGTTCATTATCCCCTCATTGCTGAATCTCTGGAGTACCCGGAAAACTTCGCCTGGGTCATCTTCCACATTGATCCTCGCGCTCAAGACCACTCCGGGAATGCCATTACGGCAGAAGATGTCGCTTTCAGCTTCAACAAGTTCATGACCCAAGGTGTACCGCAATTCCGTTCATACTTCAAAAATGTGGAAAAAGCGGAAGTGCTCGATAAACAACGAGTAAAGTTTCATTTGAAAGAACCCAATCGCGACGACATCGCCAGCCTGATCAGCCTCACGGTCTTCCCTAAACACTACTGGGAAGAGCGCAGCCTGGAAGATCCGCTGAGCGAACCTCCGGTCGCCACAGGCCCCTATAAAATAGCAAGCTACAAGATGGGCCAGTCTGTCACCTATGAGCGGGTAAAAGATTATTGGGCCAAGGATATCCCCAGCCGAAAGGGCACCATGAATTTCGACACTATCCGGTATGACTACTACCGCGATACCACCGTGTCTCTAGAGGCTTTCAAGGCGGGGGAATACGACTTCCGGCAAGAAGGCGTCGCCAAACACTGGGCGGAAGATTACGACATCGACGCCGTCAAGCGCGGCGACATAGTGAAAGAAGAGCTGGCTCACAGTGAACCGCAGGCTATGAAGGCCTTCGTGTTCAACACGCAACATGAGTTGTTTAAGGACCGGCGAGTCCGTCAGGCGCTCAACTACGCACTTGACTTCCAATGGTTGAACCAGAACCTTTTTTACAACCAGTACGAGCGGACCGTCAGCTACTTTCAAAACACCCCTTACATGGCGAAAGGCAAGCCATCAGAAAGGGAGAAAGACATTCTGACCCCCTTCAAGGAATCAATTCCCGAAGAGGTGTTTGGAGAGGTATGGCGACCCAACGTCACCGACGGTAGCGGCAACATTCGTACCGCCCTACGCAAAGCTATGGCGCTTTTGAAAGAAGCAGGCTGGGAACTTAAAGACGGGAAAATGGTGCATGGTGAAACTGGCAAACCGTTTTCCTTCGAGCTCATTTATTACAGCCCGACCACTGAGCGGTATGCCTTGCCCTTCAAGCGCAACCTGGAGCGTTTGGGCATTGAGGTCAACTTGCGCCAGTTGGACTCTTCTCAATTTTTGAGCCGCATGCGCGACCAGGATTACGCCATGATTGACCGGGGCTTCCAGGCAAGTCCTTATCCCTCTAGTACGCTGCCCATCGTGTGGCACTCGGACTATATGGATTCCAGCTACAATCAGGCGGCCGTGAATGATCCCGTAGTCGATGCGCTCATGGAGGCAATCGTGGAGCACCAGCAGGACCCGGAAGCTCTGTTGGCCCATGGCCGGGCATTCGATCGGCTGGCTCTGTGGAATTTTTATGTTATTCCGCATTGGCACTCCGGCGAATACCGGGTCGCGTACTGGAATCAGTTTTCCCGCCCAGAGCAGCGCCCCAAGTATGACCTTGGCCTGGAAACCTGGTGGTACGACGCTGAGAAAGCCAAGTCGGTCGAACGCTAAACACGGTTAAGACGCAGTAAGGAGTTTTCGTTGACCGCTTACCTGATCCGTCGATTGTTATTGCTGATCCCAACGCTGCTGGCCATCATCACGCTCAATTTTTTTATTGTCCAGGCGGCCCCTGGAGGGCCGGTTGAGCAAGCCTTGGCCCAGAGCATGGATATCCAGTCGGCCGACATGCAGCGCCTCGGTGCGGGCGAAGCGTCCGAAGTCGCCAACTCTGGAAACAGCCGTGGCTCCCGTGGACTGGACCCGGAAGTCATCGCTGAAATTGAGCGTCAGTTCGGTTTCGATAAGCCAATATGGGAGCGCTATCTGACGATGATTGGCAGCTACCTGCGATTCGACTTTGGGGATAGTCTCTTTCGCGCGCGTTCAGTCATCGACCTGATCATTGAACGACTCCCCGTCTCCATTTCTCTGGGGCTCTGGAGCACCCTGCTCATCTATACGATCTCAATCCCACTGGGCATCCGAAAGGCTGTTCGCCACCATTCTAGCTTTGACGTATGGACCAGTTGGGTGGTGGTAATTGGCAACGCGATTCCCAGCTTTCTGTTCGCCATCCTGCTGATCATCTTATTCGCGGGCGGGTCCTACTTTAACTGGTTTCCGTTGCGCGGCCTGGTGTCGCAGAACTTCGACGAGCTGCTTTGGTATCAGAAAATACTCGACTACTTCTGGCACATGGCGCTGCCGGTTCTGGCCATGACCATTGGCGGGTTCGCCAGCCTGACCATGCTGACCAAAAATTCGTTTCTGGACGAGATCAACAAGCAGTATGTGATGACGGCGAAAGCGAAAGGGGCGACCGAAAAGCGCGTGCTTTACAAGCACGTATTCCGCAATGCCATGCTGATTGTCATTGCCGGCTTTCCCGCGACCTTTATCAGTCTTTTTTTCGCCGGTTCGCTACTGATCGAAGTAATTTTCTCCCTGGATGGCCTCGGCCTGCTTGGGTTTGAGTCAACACTGCAGCGCGACTACCCGGTGATGTTTGGCACCCTGTACATATTCGGCCTGCTTGGTCTGTTGATCGGCATCATCAGCGACCTGGCGTATACCTGGGTCGACCCACGCATTGATTTTGAATCCCGGTAGGTTTCCGATTGGTCATGACGTTAAGCCCACTGAACCGAGAACGCTGGCATCGATTCCGCAATAACCGTCGCGGCTATTGGAGCCTGTGGCTTTTTCTGGGACTGTTCGCGGTGAGTCTCCTGTCGGACTTTATCGCCAACGAAAAGCCGCTACTTGTCAGTTACCAAGACTCGCTTTACTTCCCGCTCTGGAATGACTATACCGAGTTGGAGTTCGGGGGTGACTTTGCCGTGGCGGCGGATTATCGGGACCCGTATATTGCCGAGCTCATTCGGGACAATGGCTGGATGATCTGGCCTCCGATTCGTTTCAACTACCGCACGATCAATTACGACTTGCCGACCCCAGCACCCAGCCCTCCCACCACGGAAAATTGGCTGGGGACCGATGATCAGGGCCGGGACATATTGGCCCGACTGCTCTATGGTTTTCGAATCTCCGTGATTTTTGGTCTGGTTCTCACGGTATTGACCTCGATTATCGGTATCGCCGCAGGCGCGGTTCAGGGTTTTTACGGAGGCAAGATTGATCTGTTCGGGCAACGACTCCTGGAAGTCTGGTCCAGTGTGCCCACCTTGTTTGTGCTGATCATTCTCGCCAGCTTTGTTCCCCCGAGTTTCTGGGTTCTGCTGTTCATCCTGCTGCTATTCGGCTGGATGGCTCTGGTCGGTGTGGTGCGGGCCGAGTTCTTGCGCGCCCGCAACTTCGACTACGTGCTGGCGGCCCGAGCCCTGGGCGTCTCTGACCGGGCCCTGATGTTTCGCCACCTGCTCCCAAACGCCATGGTAGCCACGGTGACCTTTTTGCCGTTTATTATGGTGGGCTCCATTACCAGTCTGACCGCCCTGGATTTCCTCGGCTTCGGCCTGCCACCGGGCTCACCTTCACTCGGCGAAATGGTCAGCCAAGGGAAGAACAACCTGCACGCACCCTGGATTGGTATTTCCGTATTTATTGTGCTTTCACTGCTGTTGACGCTTCTGGTATTCGTGGGCGAAGCCGCCCGCGACGCGCTCGACCCGAACCGGACCCGCTAGTCATGACTGAATCGTTGCTGACCATCGACCGACTGTCCGTTCAGTTTCGCACGGGAGACAACTACAAAACCGTGGTCTCCGGAGTGGGCTTTTCGATCGACAAAGGAGAGATTCTGGCGCTGGTGGGAGAGAGCGGCTCCGGGAAGTCAGTGACCGCGCAGTCAATCCTTCGGCTGCTGCCTGAGCACAGCGTCCGCTACCCCGAGGGCGCGATCCACTTTCAGGGGAAGGACCTGCTTCAACTCCCCGAAAGCCAGCTGCGGCATGTGCGCGGCTCGAAGATAAGCATGATTTTCCAAGAGCCGATGACCAGCCTGAACCCGTTGCACTCCATTGAAAAGCAGCTAGCCGAGGCGGTGTTTCTGCACAAGGGTCTCCCCCGCAAAGAAGCCCGATCGACCGTATTGCACTGGTTGAATCGGGTAGGGCTGCGCGATGCGGAACGACGTCTGGACGCTTTACCCCATGAGCTCAGCGGAGGCGAGCGGCAACGGGTGATGATCGCCATGGCCCTGATCAACGAACCGGACCTTTTGATTGCCGACGAACCGACCACTGCTCTGGATGTGACCATTCAGGCACAGGTTCTGGAACTGATCGAGGACTTGCAGCGTGAATTGAATATGGCGGTGTTATTTATCACCCACGACCTGGCGGTTGTCCGCCGCCTCGCCGATCGGGTCGCCATCATGAAAGCGGGGGAGGTGGTGGAAACCGGCCATACCGAGGCCGTTTTTCAGTCTCCCGAACACGACTACACCCGACGACTGCTCGACGCCGAACCCGAAGGCAAGCCGGACCCGGTCCCCGAGGGTTCGCCGATGCTATTACAGGCCGAGCAGATGCGCATCTGGTTTCCTATGACTCGAGGCGTTTTCAAGCGCGTCTACGACCACGTCAAAGCCGTAGACGACATCACCCTGTCACTACGGCGGGGAGAAACCCTGGGCATTGTGGGCGAAAGCGGCTCCGGCAAAACCACTCTTTCACGGGCGCTATTGAGGCTGATTTCGAGCGAGGGCCATATCTGGTTGTCGGACGAAAACGAACGGTTCGACCTGAACACCCTCGACCACAAGGCCATGAGCCCATTGCGCCAAAAGCTGCAGATCATTTTTCAGGACCCCTACGGCAGTCTGAGCCCACGGATGTCGGTCAGCCAGATCATCGCCGAGGGGCTGCGGGTTCACACCAAGCTGGATGCCCGCGCTCTGGACCAGGCTGTGGTCGAAGCCATGGAAGCGGTGCAACTGGACCCGACCACCCGCCACCGCTACCCCGGCGAGTTTTCCGGCGGGCAGCGGCAGCGAATCGCCATCGCCCGGGCACTCATCCTGGACCCGATGCTGCTCATCCTGGACGAACCCACCTCGGCGCTGGACCGTTCCGTTCAGAAGGACATCATTGAGCTGTTGCGTCGCCTCCAGCGTGAGCGTCAGCTAAGCTATCTGTTCGTAAGCCATGACCTGAGTGTCGTCCGCGCCCTGAGCCACCGGGTGATGATCATGAAGGATGGCAAGGTAATCGAGTCGGGGGATGCTCAGGCGATTTTCGATCACCCGAATGAGGAGTACACTCGTCAGTTGATGGCGGCTATTCCCTCTTTGTCACGATAGGGAACGGCGAAGACCGCACGTCGTCCAATAGAGATACCCTGTATGCGGTTTTGGGAGGTTGCTATGGCGGACTTGGTTGAGAAGAAAATTCTGTGTCCTTACTGTTCTGAGCCCATTGGGCTTTTGATCGATACGTCGGTTTCAGAGCAGTCGTATGTGGAGGATTGTCAGGTCTGTTGTCAGCCCATTCTGTTGGATGTGGTCATCGATGAGACCGATGCGGTTGAGGTGTTTGCGCGGCAGGAGAATGAGTAGTTTGGTGGCCGTCGTCTCGTCTGGGTCGGCGTGGGGTTTGCCTTTGCAGGACACGCCGTAAATACATCCCTGTAGGCTCGAATCGCGGGTCCCCCGCTCCACGGTCCTGCAAAGGCAAACCCCACGCCGACCCTCGGTGCCAACCACTAACTGTTGGAGGGGAGTGGCGGATGCGCTGCGCTTATCCGCCCTACATCTAGCTGCGAGCCAATTCGATGGCACGGAGCGGACGGTAACGCGTAGGGTGGGTAAGGCGTTAGCCGCCACCCACCAATAGTATTTGTGGTTGGTATGTTGGGCCTACTTTTTTGGTAGGTGGCGCTTCGCTTACCTACCCTACGAGCTACATTAGCTGGAAAGATAGATTGGCACTGAGGCCCGAGCCGGGAAGCCCGCAGTGATTAAGAGTTCCTGGACTTAAACTGATCCATGATGCTGCCAATCATATCTACCGGGAGCGGGAAGACAATAGTGGAGTTTTTCTCACCGGCGATATCAATCAGCGTCTGCAAATAACGTAGTGTCATCGCATTCGGATTCTTCGACAACTCCTCCGCCGCCTCCGTCAGCTTAGCGGCCGCCTGAGACTCACCCTCCGCGTGAATCACCTTCGCGCGGCGAGAACGCTCCGCCTCCGCCTGGCGGGCAATCGCGCGGATCATACTCTCATCAATGTCCACATGCTTGATTTCGACATTGCTGACCTTGATGCCCCAACTGTCAGAACTTTGATCCAGAATCTCCTGAATATCCTGATTCAGCTTATCCCGCTCCGCCAGCATCTCATCCAACTCGTGCTTACCCAGCACCGAACGCAGCGTCGTCTGAGCGAGTTGGCTCACTGCCTCATAGTAATGCTCAACATTAATGATCGACTTCTGCGGGTCCACCACGCGGAAATACACCACCGCGTTCACCTTCACCGACACGTTATCCCGGCTGATCACATCCTGGCTGGGGACATCCATCACAATCGTCCGCAGGTCCACCTTCTCCATCGTCTGGATAAACGGAATGATGATGACCAGCCCGGGGCCTTTCACCGACTGAAAGCGGCCCAGAATAAACACCACGCCTCGTTCGTATTCGCGCAGGATGCGAATCGCATAGGCGAGCAGAAGCACAACAAACGTTGCCAGTATGCCAAAAAAATATTCAACCATCATCGGGAATACTCCCTCTTCAGTGATTCAAAACGGTTAGCGAGATACCACTTTTTCAACATCCGATTACGACTTTGGGCGAACCTTCAAGTGTAGCCCGTCCTGATCCACCACCTCGACCTGATCTCCCAGTGTCAAAGGTTGTTCACTGGTGACGTTCCAGAATTCCCCATCAATGCGTACCTTGCCCGAGTGTCCGGACACTTGGGCCAGCTCGGCTTCGCGGCCCACCATCGCGTGGGCCGCGTCCCGACGAGGCATCCGTAAACTTCGGCCCACCATGGTGACGATACCCAACACCGCGAGTGAACCAACCGCCGCGACGGCGCCCACAATTTCGTAGGACACTTCCATGCCCGGCACGTCGGTGTCCACCAGCATGATGGAGCCGAACACCAGCGCCACCACCCCGCCAATGCCCAGCACCCCGAAGCTGGGGATAAAAGCCTCAGCCAAAATCAGACAACCGCCCAGCACGATCAGCGCGAGGCCGGCGTAGTTCACCGGCAACACCTGGAGGGCGTAAAGCCCCAGCAATAAACAGATAACGCCCACAACCCCCGGTACCATGGCGCCGGGGTTGTAGCCTTCAAGGATCAGACCGTACACGCCAATCAGCAGGAGAATGGACGCCACTTGTGGGTTGGTGATGATGCTCAGCAGCTCGTTGCGCCAGTCCGGCGCGTAGCTGCGGATCGGCAGATCCGCCGTCGCCAGAGTGACCGGCCCGCGCTCAAGCTCGACTTCCCGTCCGTCCAATTGGGCCAACAGGTCCTCTCGGTTGTCCGCCACCACATCGATGACGTTCTGTTCCAGGGCGTCTGTAGCGGTCAGGCTGACTGCCTCGCGTACGGCCTTCTCGGCCCAGTCGGCATTGCGCCCGTAGCGTTCTGCCAGGCCCCGGATAAATGCCACAGCGTCGTTGATGACCTTGCGCTCCATGGCGGAGCCCGGCTGCGGCGTGGTCTCGCTGTCCTGGTTTTCGTCAGAGCCCGCGGCCGCTTCTTCGCCCCCGGTTTCCGAGGCTCCTTCCTCACGGCCGGGCTGTTGCGGCTCACCGCCCGGCGAAGGTAGCCCGCCCATCTGCACAGGAGTGGCGGCGCCAAGGCTGGTGGACGGTGTCATGGCGGCGACATGGCTGCCGTAGAGAATGTAGGTACCCGCACTGGCGGCTCGCGCGCCGGCGGGGTGCACATAGGTAATAACCGGTAGGGGTGAAGCCAGAAGGCCTTTGATGATATCGCGCGTGGCGGCGTCGAGGCCGCCCGGGGTGTCCATGCGGATCAGTACGGCGTGAGCGCCGTTTTCTTCAGCTTCCTCGATAGAGCGGAGCAGGTAATCCTTGGTGGCGGGGCCGATGGGTCCGTCGATCGTCAATTCAGCGACATGGGGCCCCTGTGGCACGGCTTCTTCCGAAGCCTGCGCCTGTAATAGGCCCGCCCAGACCAGTAACAACAGCCCAAGGCCGACCACCAACAGTCCATCGCCAAGTCGTCGCATAGAACCGAACCTCCTCACAGGAGATTAGCAGATTTTCACAACACTCTACACTATACGTTCGTCAGGGAAAGAAGGGATCAACACGCCGTAGGGCGGATAAGCGAAGCGCATCCGCCGTCGCCCTATGTCGGTGATGGCGGGTGCGCTTCGCTTACCCGCCCTACGGAAGGTTTAGGTCGGTTGGTCGATGGTGCCGTTGCAGATGGGCTGGAAGCCCGTCAGCCGGTCCATCATGGTGCTGTTGCCCAGGCCGTGG
Organism: Marinimicrobium agarilyticum DSM 16975; assembly: GCF_000423345.1. Taxonomy (GTDB): domain Bacteria; phylum Pseudomonadota; class Gammaproteobacteria; order Pseudomonadales; family Cellvibrionaceae; genus Marinimicrobium; species Marinimicrobium agarilyticum. The sequence continues at coordinate 45,575 of NZ_AUHU01000011.1, read as the reverse complement.
CGTTCGAACTTTTGCTCGAACTGTGACTGCTCGCCGTGGAGCGCCATGTAGTTGAGCACCACGGTTTCCACCAGCAGGTTGACGTTGTTGGCGGCGGGCGTCGAGGCCGTCTCCACGTCGCCGCTCGGGCGCATATAGCCAATCTGCTGATGAGTGGCGGTGCCGCCACCGGTGTCCATCAACTGGGGCCGACCTGTCGGGTTGTAAACCAGGAAGAAGGAAGCGGCGGTCTGCTGGTTGTCACCGGTCCAGACGCCTTTGCCTCGGCCTTCGGGGGAATCGTCGATCATGCCGTTACTGAACACCGAGCCGTCACTGAAGACGTAAATCATGATGGGCACATTCTTGCGCGCCGCGTACTCCAGACAGGCGCCGATGCAGCGCCCGGCCCGCAGGTCACGAATCTCGCCCGTGGCCCGGTCGCCAGTGTGGTAGTCGTAGCCGCCCATGGTGACCGTTCCGGCCCCGGCACGCCCCTCCACCACCAGCTTCATCACCGAGGCGGTCTTGCGGAATTCCCGGTCGCTCTCGAACTCTTCATCGGAGAACACGCCGGTCGGGCCGACAATATCCGCGTCCGATTCCGGGTCGATGGAGGCGGGATCACCAAAACGGGCCGCCAGGTCGGCACTTTTCACGTAGCCACAGCTCAGCAGTTCCTTGAGCTGTTCGTCCTGGGAGGTATCAAAACTGAGGTTATTGAGCCGCTCGCGGCTCATGCGGGTCATGGACTCCATCACCCGCACGGTATCCTCCTGGCTGAGCAGGTTTACCAGATCGCCGGTGTCCACCAGGCCGGTCACATCGCTGGGCTGGTCCACTTTGGTGGGCCGTGCTTCTGGATTGATCAATGACGCTGGCGCCATGGAGTTGCCCCCGGAATCGTTGGCGCGCGAGCCAATCAATGCCAGCAGCTCGCCGTTGGCACCGGCGCGGTTGATACCGTACATGGGGTTGTGGGGGTTGTTGCCGGTGTCGTTCTCCGAGCGAGCGGGAATCACACAGCCATTGACCAGGTCCGAGCGGCCGCCGGCCTTTTCCAGAATACCGGCGAGCATCTGACTGTCGCTGTGGAAGGCCAAACCCAGGTCGGTGTTGACGAAATCCTCGGTGGAGGAAGACGGGGTCATATCCCCCGGCAGGCCCTGCTTGTTATAACCGGCGGTGCTGAGGAAATCCATCTGGCCGCCCGGGCCACCCACCAGCACATTGGAGCCGGCCATGTTGGCGCCGCCCGCCAGGTCAAAACAGATAAACGGGATTTTCCCCGCTCCCGCACTGGCGATACCGCAGGCCTGACGCAGCGCTTCGATATCGTTGGAGAGATTCACCTCCTGAGCCAGAGCCGAGTTCACCATGAGTCCGCTCAGAGACCCGCCGACAATGGTGCCGGCGCCCGCCTTGAAGCCATGGGCAATCAACTCCCGTCGAGTCATGGGCCGGTGATGCCCTTCCAGCAGCAGAGGTGCATCCGGATGCAGTGGCGCTTTGCGTAGTTTCATAAGAATCTGCCTATTCCAAATCCGGTTTATTGCAACAGCGTCAGAGCGCTGCCCATGATGGCCGCACAGCTGGCGGTGACGATGCGGTTAGCGCGCTGAGTATCGCCACCGCCCGCGGTCATGGTATCGATCAGACTGTTGAGTTCGGTGCGCAGCGCAGCGGGGTCGGCCTGACTGGCCAGTGGCTGACCCTCGATCTCCGCCGCCAATAAATGGCTGAGTAAGGGCTCTATCACGGCGCCCCGACCAGCGTCGTCAAAGGCGGTGCCAACACCGGCGTTGAAATTGAAACCTTCGAAGTACTGAGTGCGGCGACTGGCATCGGCTACCAGGGCCGAGCAATAGGACACCGCCAACTGGGTCACCCCCATCTGGTGAGCCGCAACAAAGCCGTCCACCTGGGGTTCGGTGGGCATCTGCTGGCGGACTTTCTGGTAGGTCTCGGCCACGCTTGTTGTGGTTTGCGGCACGGTGGTCACCGTCGACAAGGTCGCGTTAATGGCCGCAAATGAGCGCAGGCCCAACGTGGGCTGGTCTTCAATGATCGCGGGCTCCGATGGCGCTGGCGGCTCGGCATCGACGCGCACAAACTCGTGCTCACCCAAGCGGTCGAAGGTCAGGAAAAACTGGTCACTTTCGGGCCCCTGTTGCAGCTCGATCACCGCCCCCTGCCCCGACAGGCTCTGGCGGCCATCGACCATCGCGTCTGTGCTCAGCTCGGTATCCAGCGCGGCAAACACCTGACCGGTGGGGGACTCACGACCGTTGACGCCGATGCGAATACCCTCGACCGGTGTGGGCGGCACAGAAGTGTCGCTGTCCAGCGTCAGGAAGAAAGGCTCGGCGAACAGGTAACCATAATCGTCGAATTGCTGAACTTCGAAGCTGATATAGGCTCCGTCGACATCAATCAGGTGGGAGATATTGAACAGGAGGAAGTAACGCGCCCCCACCCCGACATTAAAGTTGGCGCTGATCGCTTCGGGGCTCAAGGCCCGGTTATGGATGGCCAGGAAGCGAATACTGCCGCTCCAGGCGTACTCGGAGCCGGAGACCTCATTGCCCAGCACAAGAGCGAAGGTCTCACTCCACTCTTCCATGGCCGCACCCGCCAGCGGATCCGTGTCTCCGGTAAATTCACCATTGACGAAGATCTGACGACCGTCCACCGGATCAAACGTCACCACCACGTGCTGCAACGTGGCCTGCAAGCGCTCGTCGGCAGCGTTGGTGGCCAGAGCCGGCAAGCCGTTCACGTCGGTCTCGCTGCTGCGGTTGAGGAATTCATAGTTGTACTGCGTCTGGCCCAGGGTAAAGTTGCGGACATCATTGCTGCCCGAGTAGCTGACAATGCGGGCGGTGTCGCCGCCGCCATCGCCCTGAGTGACGTTATCCGGGATGACCCAGGCTTCAATGCTGTATTCGCCGGTGGCGGTGAGCAGATCGTGCAGCTTGCGACTGCCACTTGTGGCCGCTTGGGCCTTGCCGTCCGTTCCGCCGCTGTTCAGGCGAACCCCCCAGGAACTCATCCACGCCACATCACCGCTCAGGTTCAGGTTGGCCGCGGGCTCAACACCGCTGGTGTCGTAGGCGATAGCGCCATCACCGGTTTTGAATTCGTATTTGGCGATGATATGGCTGTCTACCCGACCGCCGTTGCTGGCGACAATGCCATCGCCCAAGCCCAATGCTTTACTGACAACCAGGTCGGGATCGATTTCAGTGACCGGAATGCTGTCGGCAAAGTCGGCAATGGCCTGCGCCATTTCATTGGCGTCGGCCTGGCAGTCATCGCTCCAGCAGTTGTGGCCTTCATTGCCGAGGCGCTGTACCAGACGGGAATCGGCCGGTGCATCCAGGCGCATCCGCGTACGAGCCGCTTCGTAGGCAATGTCGAGGGAGGGGCTGCCCAAATACGGTTGCTGTGCGGTCGGGGCGCTGCGGGTATGGCACTCACTGCAGAAATCCCGCAACAGCGGATACACCGTGGAGGAAAATTCGCCCGGCTCCGAGGGCATGATTTTGCTGCTGCCCACGTCCTGGTCGTCCGGCGCTTCAAATACGACGCGATTGACCACGGCCCCGGACGCGCTCGCCCAGCTTTCAATGTAGCCGGCAATAATATCGGCACAGGCATCGGCGCTGGCCTGCCAGCAGTTGTGACCCTCGGCCACCTTGGTAACCATTCGGGAACTGGCGGGGCTGCTCAGATCCACCACCGCGTTGACGTCGGAGTAGGCCAGGTTGATATCATCCGCGCGGACAAAGGTCGGCTCCTGCCCGCCAGTACCGTGGCAGCTGCCGCAGCGGTTTTCGGTGGCAAGTGGGTCCCAAACCGAGAGTTTGAACTGCTGCACATCGTCAGTCTGCGGCGCCGGACCGGTGTAGTTCACCGTAGGCACTTCATCATTGGGGTCGACGTTCTCCTGAACATCGGAACCGCTGTCGGAACCACAGGCGGAAAGCAGAAGCACCGCAGCCAGCGTCATGAGGGAATGGCGGATGTAAGTCATGCTTATTCCCCTTTACAGTAGCTGGCGGTGGCAATAAAGGCCTGACGCAAGTCATAGCCGCTGGACGCCAAGGTGCTTGTGGCGCTATCAATCAACTCGTGGTCGGCTTCGCTGCCGGGCTCGCGCAGGCAGACCTGTTCGAACACTTTTTCCACCTGACAGCTGGCGAACGCATCGCTGTGAGCCAGCTCGCGGCCCATGCTTTTCGCCCCTTCGCCACTGCCGGGCAGAGCATCGCTCCAGCCCAGCACGCGGTTGTTGCCCTCGCGCCAGTAGTTGTCCCAACCATCGTCCATGGTGACGTAGCCGTAGCGGAAGGTGTTGGCGTTGATGTGGTACTTGGGCACCACGCGGGTTCCGGTTTCAGGCTCGACTTCGCCCTCGCGGTTGTAGGTGATCTGGCCGTTCTCGCCGGTGGGATCGGCTTCGGCATCGTAGTCCCAGTTGTAATAGGCGTAGGCTTGGGCCAAGGGGTCCATGCCGTTGTGACAACCCATGCAGTTATTCAGGAATACGCGACTGTCACCACCGGGGCTGCGACTGACGTCCTGGCGAATGCGATCGGGGGTCAGGCTGGTGTCGTGCACCTGCTCCAGGTCACGGCACAAGTGGTTGAGCAGCGTGAAACGAAACATGGCCCGGTTGGTGCCGGCATAGAAGAAGGCGCGCGCGGCCGCCCGGCTGGTCATGATGCCGGCGGTGGCCTCGGCTGGCAGGCCGGTGACGTCGGACTGAGTCCGCTTGACCAGGGTCTCGGGATCCCCCAGGGGCAGACCCTGCTCTTCCAGGGCTTCGTAGTGGTTGTTGTTGTCGTTGGCGTAGGCGGGCAGGCCACTTCCGTTGCCGGTGTAGAGAATGTTGTCGTAGAGCAGCCCGCGGATGTCTTCGCCGTCGCGCACCATGCCGATGAAGGTGGCGGTGTAGTCATTCAACGGGGCGAAGACGTTCATGTCCCGGTTGGTCCAGGGGGTGGCCATGTTTTTGAGGGTGACGCTGTAGAAGCCCTCGTTCTCCATGGCTTTTTCCACGGCGGCGTCGACGTTGCCCTCGTCGATGAGTTCGGCCATGTCGAGCAGCACGGCTTCGCTGGGCGGAACGCCGGCGATGCGGTTGTGGATTTGCAGGGCCTGTTCGCGCGATCCCGCATTGGCGGCCAGACTGGCGCCTATCAGCAGTGCGCAGAGGCCCAGACGCGCGGCTTTCGCCGTGGGTGGGTGGGTGTTTTTCACGGTTGCTCCCCAAGGCCAAGGCTTGCCTCTATTGCGGCCTGGGAGGGCGGAGGCAAGGTGGTGGCGGTTGCGTGTTTAATAATGTCGCGCTTTTGTCTCATTATAGGGGTGAAGGGGGTCACTTCCTGTGCTTGTATAGCCAGTGTTTTTGTTAAGGCCGTCACAAATACGGCATTCAATCCCGCTTTTTGGCGCCAGACCCCATTCATTCGGGCGGGAAAGCGTCGATAATGAGTAACTTTATTGGTAGTGGGCTCTTGGGAGTAACTGAACCCCGGCCAGCTGTGAGGTAGATCCCATCAAGACACGCTGCAAGTACATCCCTGTACGCTCGCAACCGCGAATCCCGCGCTCTACGGTCTTGATGGGATCTACCTCACAGCCGGCCTCCGCACGTTGTAGTTACCGATGTAACGTTATTGCATACCAAGGTTCGCGATGACCGGTTAGGGCTCAATAAACAACGACATAACCCTCTTCATAGAGATTGACTGCATGTCACTTGCCACCTTTCACCGTCTATTACTACCTCTGCCCTTGACCTTGGCCCTCGTCGCCTGTGGCGGTGGCGTCGGTGAGCCTGTTCAGGGCGAGACCGGTGGGGACCAGGAGGCGGATCCGGTGGTGGTGGATTTTCCGCTGGCGTATGTGGTGCGGCCGGTGCCTCGGGATGAGGATTCCATGGAGATTCTGCCGGAGGTGCTGACGGATCCAGCCGAGTTTCGGCCGGGGGCTCGTCTGTTTTTTCAGGATCGGGCCACGGCGACGGCCGGGCGGCGGGAGCTGACCGGTGAGTTGTTTGAGGGCGAAGCGCTTTATGATGTGAAGGATTTGTCGGTGCATCCTGACGGGGACCGTTTTCTGTTTGCTTTGCGGGCGCCGGAGATTGAGGATGCAGACGAGGACGAACAGCCCACCTGGAACATCTGGGAATACAGCCTCGAGACCGAAGAATTGCGGCGGGTGATTCCGTCGGATTTGAGCGCCGAGGGCGGTGAAGATGTGAGCCCTCACTATCTGCCCGGCGACCGGATTCTCTTTACCTCTACCCGTCAGACCCGGAGCCGTGCGGTGTTGCTCGATGACGGCAAACCGCAATTCGCCGCGCAGACCGAAAATGACAATCAGGCGGCGTTTGTCTTGCATGTGATGGACAGTGACGGGCGCAATATTGAGCAAATCAGTTACAACCAGAGCCATGACCTGCAGCCGTTGGTGAACGATGAAGGTCAGGTTCTGTTTTCCCGCTGGGACGGTTTCGGACAGGACCGGATCAGCCTCTACCGGATGAACCCGGACGGCACGACTCTCGCCCCCGAGTACGGTTACCACAGCCTGGCGGACGATGAGACACCGGCGCTGTTCTATCCCAAGCTGATGTTGGACGGACAGCTATTGGCCATCGCCAAGCCCCGGGAAGATTTGCTGGGCGGTGACCTGGTAAAGGTGGACATTACGGCCTTTGTCGAGGCTAACCAGACGGTCGATGGTGACGAAGGCGGCCCGGCGCAAACGTCTTTGGCTGACCAGCCGATTCCGTTGAACGGCGACCTTTCCCGCGCGGGTCTGTATCACAGTGCCTACCCCATGCAGGATGGCAGTGAGCGTTTACTCGTGAGCTGGAGCCCGTGTCGGCTGTCGTTGCCGGAAGAAGAGCGGTTGGTGCCCTGCACCGACGAGTGGCTGGCGACCGACGGCACCGAACCGGCGCCACCGGTGTTTGGCCTCTGGGTCTTCGACCCGGAAGGCCCGACCCAGCAGCCGGTGGTGCTGGCCGAAGAGGACCAGATGGTCACCGAGCCGGTCGCTCTGGAACCCAGCCCCCGCCCGGACTATCAGGAGCCCGCCGTGCCCAACACCGATTGGGTGAACGAGGGTGTGGGCGTGCTGCATATTCAGAACGTCTACGATCTGGACGGCACCCTGACCGAGGATGTGGACACCCTGATGGACCCGGCACAAACCACCGCCGATGAGCGCCCGGCCCGCTTCCTGCGTCTGCTCAAAGCGGTGTCCACCCCCGACAACGACACCCTGAACGACCAGGATGGCGAAGTGTTCGGCAACCGCTTCAACGCCAATCGCGGTCTACTGGAGATTCTGGGCTACGTCCCCATCGAGCCCGACGGCTCGGTCATGACCAAGGTCCCCGCCGATGTCGCCTTCAGCTTCGACATCGTCAACGAAGAGGGCACCCGCATCATGCCCCAGCATCGCAACTGGTTGCAGCTGCGCCCGGGCGAACAGCGCCAGTGCGCCGGCTGTCATACCGGGGACAGCCAAGTGCCCCACGGCCACCCCGAGTACGGCCCTGACGCCGCCTACAGCGGCGCAGAAACTTCCGGCCAGCCTTTCCCCAACACTTTGCGAACCGACGCTTTCGGCACCCCGGTGTTCCCCGACATGGGCGAGACCATGGCGCAGTTCGATGCCCGCATTGCGGTGGAATGCAGCAATCCGGAAGACCCCGGCACCTGCACCGAACGCGGGCCCCGGGAACCGAACGTCAATATTATCTATACCGACGACTGGACCGACCCGACCGTGCGTGCGCCGGATGAGGAGCATCAGCACCTGTACAGCGCCCTGGCCGCCGACCGGTACCGGACTTATGTCAACGGCGAAAACGCCGACGAAGGTCTGACCGTTTCGATCACTTACCCACCCACCACCGAAGGCTGCCTGACCCAGTGGACCCCGCAGTGCCGGGTGATCATCAATTACGAGAATCACATTCAGCCATTGTGGGACCGCACCCGTCTGCTCACCGAGAACAACGCCGATGGCGAAGCGGAGTTGGTGCTCGACGGCCTGGGCGAGCCCATCGACCACACCTGCACCGGCTGTCACACCCGCTTCGGGCCGGATAACGAGCCGAGGATCCCGGCGGGCCAGCTGGAGCTGGTGAGCGATGCGGCCGGCGGTGGCGAAATGGTGTCTTATGAGGAGCTGCTGAACCGGGACAACGAAGTCACGATCGTCGATGGCGCGGTTGTGGATCTTTTAGTGGAAACCGGTGAATTCCTGACCGACGAAGAGGGCGAGTTGGTGTTGGATGAGGAAGGCAACCCCATTCCAATTCTGGCTCCCGTGCCGGTGCAGTCTCCGCTGTCCCGCGGCGGGGGGGCCGCCAGTGCGGCGTTCTTTGCCCGCTTCACCCAGGAAAACGACCTGAGCGCTCCCGGAACCGTAGACCACCGTGATATGCTCAACCCCGATGAACTCCGACTCCTGCGGGAATGGCTCGATACCGGCGCCCGCTATTACAACAATCAATTCGATCGGGCGCGACAGGACGAAGAATGAGGGACTTGGTTTCTTTGTTGTCTAGGTTTTTACCCTTTGGTGCGGCATTGCGACCGGTCTTGGGTGGGGTATACCCTTCCAGGACACGCTGTGAATACATCCCTGTACGCTCGAGAGTGCGAGTCCCTCGACTCACGGTCCTGGAAGGGTATACCCCACCCAAGACCTCAGCACGCTGTAGGCACTCAAAAGCCAACCCGACCCAAGGTAGGAGTGGTGGAAAATGCGAGCTACGCAGCACTGAGGGACAGCGAGGGAGAGACCTTTCCAAGACCGTAGAGCGTGGGATTCGCGGTTGCGAGCCTACAGGGATGTATTCACGGCGTGTCTTGGAAAGGTCTCTCCCTCGCTGGCCCGGACCCTCCGCCGCAAAGAAGCTTATTTCGTCTCTAACGGCTGTTCTCCTCACTCTATTCTGTTTGAGTGCCCAAGCCGATGATCCGAAAGTCACCGTCGCCAATACCTTTATCGACGTCCACACCGGCCCCGGTCGTGGTTATCCCGTTTTTTACATCATCGAAAAAGACGAAGAAATCACCCTGGAAAAACGCCGCACCGACTGGATCAAAGTGACCACACGGCGCGGCAAAAGCGGCTGGATCCACATCGACAACCTCGCCCACACCCAGGACGCCAGCGGCCAGGTCCCCGACATTGCCGCCGCCACCCAGGACGACTACCTCGAACGGCGCTGGGAAATCGGCTTCGCCACCGGCGACTTCGACGGCGCCGACGCCCTCAGCCTCAACGCCGGCTTTCGCTTTACCGAACACCTGACCGCCGACCTGCGCCTGTCGCAAAACACCGGGCAATTCTCCGACAGCCAGATACTCAGCGTCGGCCTGATGCACCAACCCTTTCCCGAATGGCGCGTGTCCCCCTACTTTCGGCTCGGCACCGGACAAATACGGATCGAACCCAGCGCCACTTTGGTTGAAGCCGAAGACCGGGAAGACAACCTGTTTCAAACCAGCCTCGGCACCTACGTGTACCTGACACGGCGCTTCTTCCTGCGCCTGGACGCCACCCAGCATCAGATACTCACCAGCCGTGATACCAACGAAGAGGTCATCGAATGGCAAATCGGTTTCAACGTCTACTTCTAGGGCTCGCCCTGGCCGGTAGCGCGCCGCTGGCCGTCGCCCAGGACGATGGCCCGTTGGGCGATATCGTCGGCCCGGACGAAGAACGCCGGTCGCTCAGTGAACGGGATCTCGATACCGAGAACTTCGAGTTCGGGGTGTTCTACGGCCTGATGAGCGTGGAGGATTTTGGCAGCAACGACATCGCCGGGGCGAGCCTCAGCTATCACGTCAGTGAGGATTTTTTCCTGCAGGCCAACTACGGCATTACCGAAACCCGCGAAACCAGCTACGAGCTGTTAAGCGGCGCCGTGGAGCTGTTGACCGAAGACCAGCGAGAGTACACCTATTACAATCTGTCTCTCGGCTATAACTTTCTGCCGGGGCAGATCTACCTGAGTGAAAACTGGAGCTTTAATACCAGCGCCTATGTGATTGGCGGCGCCGGCAATACCGAGTTCGCCGGGCAGGAATACTTCACTTACAATCTGGGTGCCGGCTTTAAGCTCTTTGCCACCGACTGGCTGGCGTTCGATTTGGGCATGCGCGGGCACGTGTTTACGCACGAATTGTTCGGCCGGGAAGTGGAAGTGAATAATCTCGAGGCGCGCTTGGGCGTCTCGGTCTTTTTCTAGTGTTGATACAAGAGGGCAACCCCATGAGATTGGTTCGTATCCTGTTACTCGCCACCCTTGGTTTTACCGCCATGGCTCACGCCGAAACGGCGCCGGACTTCACCCTGAAGAGCGACAGCGGGGAAAACATTCGCCTGGAAGAGCAGCGCGGCAAGGTCGTGATGATCAATTTCTGGGCCTCCTGGTGCGCGCCCTGCCGCAAGGAAATGCCGCTACTGGACGATTTGTACGACCGCTATAAAGATGCGGGCTTCACCCTGTTCGGCGTCAACGTCGAGCAGGACCCTGCCGCCGCCAAGAAATTTCTGGAAGACGTGGGTGTCTCCTTCCCGATTCTGTATGACCCGGAAAGCGACGTCAGCCGCACCTACCAGGTCAGCGCCATGCCCACCACCGTCATGGTGGATCGCGACGGCGAGGTTCGCTACGTCAACCGAGGCTATAAAGAAGGTGACGAAGAAAAATACCGCAAACAGATCCGGGAATTGATTCGGGAATGAAACAAAACCATTACAGCCGGGCATTCCTCCTCTGCGCGCTGTGCGCTTTCCTGGGCGCCTGCAGTGTGCAGCCCTGGGTGCAACCCTACGAGCGCCAGAAACTGGCCGACCCGATCATGAGTTTTGACCGTGACCCGGCCGCCAGCAGCTACCTGGGTCACGTTCACGACGCTCGGGAAGCCGGTCGCGGTGCCGACGGCAGTGCGGGAGGCGGCTGTGGCTGTAACTAAGCAGCAGCTCAAGTGCTGCTTCGCCCTCCTGCTGATTCTGTTCAGCACCCCGGCGCTCAGCGCCGTGCTGCCGGAGGAGCGCATCGATATCCTCTATCACAGCTACGACGGCGGCGGCGTAAAAATCGACGGACCGTCAGTTCTCGTGCGTAAGAGTTTGGGCGAGTCGGTATCGGTGTCCGGCAAATACTATGTGGACACCGTCAGCGGCGCGTCCATCGATGTGGAAGCCGCTGGCGTCGATGTAAACTCGGCCGCGAGCCCCTACGCCGAAGAACGCACCGAGTACAACGCCGGTCTGCAATACCTGAACGACCGGACCCTGATCAGCCTGGGTTGGGCGTCCAGTGAAGAAAACGACTACGACGCGACCACCTACAGTTTCGGCATCACCCAGACCTTTTTTGGGGACCTGACCACCATCAGCCTGAACACCAGCTATGGCGACGATGTGATCGGCCGCAACGATCGTCCCGACTTCGAGCGTTTTCTTGAACGCCGTCGTTATGGCATCAACATTTCCCAGATCTTACGAACGGACCTGATCGCCGGTTTCAGTTACGAAGCGGTGGTGGATGAAGGCTTTCTCAATAACGCCTATCGCCAGGTCCGTTACCGCGACCCCACCAGCGCGCGCGGCTACAGCTATCAGCCGGAAGTCTACCCCAACACCCGCAACAGCGACGCCTACGCCCTGCGGGCCATTTACCACCTGCCCAACCGGCGCTCGGCCATTCGGGGTGAATACCGCTACTTTGAAGACAACTGGGCCATCGAAGCGGACACCATTGAGCTGCGCTACACCCACAGTCTGCAGGACAATTGGCTAGTGGAACTCAAATGGCGGGATTACCAACAGACCAGCGCGGATTTCTATAGCGACCTGTTTCCGTTCCGGGATGCCCAGAACTATATGGCCCGCGATAAAGAGATGGGGCCGTTCAACTCGACAACATTAGCGGCGGGGGTGACCTACACTTTGCCCAGAGGCGCTGTTCCCGGCTTTGAGAAAAGCACCATCAACCTGTTCTGGGATCACATCCAATTCGAGTACGACAACTTCAGAGACGTGACCGTATCACCGGAAGAATACGCCGCCGGCGAAGAACCCTTGTACGAGTTCGACGCCAACGTCATTCGGTTTTATTTATCGTTCTGGTTTTAACATTATCCGCTTGTTCGGATAACGCCTGCATAGTTAAAACCGGACCGCAGCCTCGACACCGAAACCGTCCAGCTCTCCAACGTCATAGTAAAAGCCGGAGAGGCTCCACCGATCGGTAAAGAATTTTCTGACGCTCAGCTGATGGGTATCGGTCACCCTCGGCCCACTACCCACTCCCTCAGAGCGTCGATAGCCCACGCTCAGTGTCCGGTCGACATAGTAATCCAAGGCGAGCGACGCCTGGTCTTGACCGAAGTCGCTGTAATCGTAGTTTGCCCTGATGGCTAGCGTTGGCCCGAAATGATCAAACACATACTTGGCGTTCAGGTTCCAGCTCTCGTCCAGATCCTGATCCTCGTAAAAGGAACTGTATACCAAAAGCCCCTCCATCGGCGTCAGGCCAAGCGATGCGTTCCAGGTCGTGTCACTGGACAACGGCAAGCCCGACCCATAGTCAAAGCGACGGGCTGTCAGTCCAACATAAAAAAGGTCACCCGGCACATAGACCTCGGCACTGACATCCGTTGTATCGATCGTTGAGTCCGTGCCGCGGATGGTATAGCTGCCAAGCTCCGTCGTGATCTCGCGGTCGCGAGATGAACGATCAACACGAGACTGCCTGACACTCAAGCTGCTCCGGCGCTCCAGAAACGCCGCTTCTGCTAAAGGGTGATCACGAGTCTCCACCGGTGAAAAATAATACGTTCCCGAGACGGACATATTGTCTATGTCCGTCGTTGACGTATCCGTTTGATGAAAGTGCGCATCGAGCTCCCACTGATACTCATCAGCGAGGCCATTAGCGGCGGGAAGCAAAAACACTGCAGGGAGGATATACTTCGTTATTCTTTGCGTCGTTCTAGTCATAAAAATCTCCATAAATCGCATTTCATCGATCTGGCAAAAACTCCTGATGCCATATCCCGTAACGGCCCCTCACTCTTGGGCCCGACTGGTTAGTGTACGCAAATGATTTGTAAGTTCCACAACCTCGCCATGCGTTGACATAACTTTTCCAGGGCAGTCGATGCTAAAACGGTCTTGTGCGACAAAAAGACAAGACCTCCATGCCGGCGTTACTTGGCGCGCGGGCCGATAAACAACCAGATGACAAAACCGAGGAAGGGGATGAACAGCAGGGCGAGGATCCAGACCAGTTTGGCAGTACTGGATTCACTGCTCTGGGCGACTTGCAAGAGGGCGTAGATCACACAGATGAGAAGGATCGCACCCAGAATACCAGTTACTTCGATTGACATAACGCTCACTCCTTTCAGGTGTAAGAGATCTCTGATAATCCCACAAGTCAATGAGACTATCAGAGATTCCAGCGCTTACCTAGGCAAGAAATCGAAAGTATAGTTCACTTGGGTGACAGTCACATCCGCATCCGGGAAGGTGATCAGGAGGATGCGAGCCAGCAGGCGCTGCTCCAGAGTGTCGTTGTTGAGCTCGCTGGAGACGATTCTCGCCTCGGAAATTTCACCACTGGGCTCGATCACCATCCGCACCACCAATTTCCCCTTCAGCAGCGGATCAGACCGGAGCTCCCGGTTGTAGATGGCGAAAATGCCGCCCATATGCTGGTCAATCACCTGACGAATCTGCTCGTCGCTGCGCGCCGCCCGCTCGCGGGAACCACCGGCCGTCTCCTCCGCTGCCTCGGCGGCGGCCAGGATTTCCGATTCGTTCGTCACCTGGGTGGTCTGACGCTGGGCCAGTTCACCGCCACCACCGGTGTCCCGGCTCAGGTTATCGGTGGTGATGCCGCCGCTGTCGCTGGCGACCTGGCCTTCGATAACGTTGCGCTCGGGACGCTCCGCTTCGGACTGGCCTTCCGACAACGCTGCCTGTTCCACCCGACTGGTGTCGAGGGTATCGCGCATGGCGGCCAGGGCATCCCGGTGTTGCATCAGGCCGCTGCGCGAGGCGGTTTCCCGCGCTTCCTGAACGCGACTGGGTGGCGGCGGCGGAGGCGGCTCTTCCGGTTCCGGTTCCGGCTCGGGCTCCGGTTCGGGTTCCGGTTCTTCCTCGGGCTGCTCCGGTTCCGGCTCGGGTTCGGGCTCTGGCTCCGGGGGTGGAGGCGGCGGCTCCTGTTCTTTTTCCAGAATCACCCGCGCCAATTGCGGAGGCAGTTCCTGCTTCTCCTCCCGGCTGATTTCCGGCAGGGGCACGAAAGGAACAATCAACCCCAGCACCAATAGCACAATCAGCAGCGCGCGCAGCAGACGCTTGAAGGTCCGGTCTTCCTCGACGCTGGATTCCCAGGGCAGTTCGGTATTGGGGCCGAGGTACAGAGCCATTACTCCTCACCCCCGGACGCCACCTGTTGATCCACCGCCAGCGAGATGTCCCGGTAATCGGTTGCGGCGCAAGTCGCCATGACCTTTTTGAGTAGCTGATAGGGAATGCCTTTGTCACCCATGATGGTGATCGGCCGACCAACGTCTTCTTCCGCTTCGGTCAGTGGGCGGGCCTGCTCGGCGCGGAACGCCAGCTCTTCCGCCAGGCCGGGAATTTCTTCCTCCTCCTGGGCCATCACCTCGTCCACCGAGGCCACGGGGCGACCATTCACCAGAATCTGGTCGCCGCCCACCACCAGCAACAGACTCTCATCCGGCTGCTGGTCCGCCACCGAGGCGGGCAGCTCGATGTTTTTGTCCCGACTCAGCACTTCCACTTCGGCGGAATTGACCAGCAGAAAGAACACCAGGATGGTGAAGATGTCCATCAGGGACACCAGGTTGAGTTTGGGCAACTTGCTCATCCGCCGGTGGTGCCGGGCCATTCGGCGAGCGCGCATGGACTGTTTCATTCGCTCGCCTCCTGCGCCGGGGCATCACCCAGGGAAATCACCGGGAACAGCTCCGCATCCACCACGGACGCCGCCACGACCGCCTTGAAAGAGCGGGCGGTATCCATGGCACTGACCAGCGTCTGATAGGGGGTGTCGGGCTCTGAGAGAATCAGGATATCGTTTTTCTCAATGCCTTCATTTTTCAGTGTCTGCTTGACCGACTGCAACAGTTTGGAGAGCGCTTCGGTATCCGGCTCGCCGTCCACAAACGGCACCCGGTCTACCGGCTGGCCGGCGGGGAAGTTGACCTGAAAGTAGTCCTCGCGAATGACCAGCTCGAGCCGCTCGTTGGGTTCGTCGGACTCACTCGCTTCGCTGGTCACGCTTTTGGGTAACTGGATATCGAGCACGGTGATCCGCGCGAAGACCATACTCATCAACAACACCGGCACCAATATGATCATCAGATTCATAAAGGAGGTGATGTCGAGCTCGGCCTCTTCTTTGTGTCGATGGCGCCGTCGATGAAACATCGCGTTTGCTGTCCTTTAGTGGTCTCTGAAACCGCCCCGGGGGACGATCAACCTTTGCTCGCGGCGGTATCGGCAGTACCGGGCTTGGTGGCGGTGCGTTGCACCGTGCCGACGCCCATGAGGTTGAGACACTTGACCCCGGCCATTTCCAGACTGTCGATGATCTCGGTGGTCTTGGTCTGCAGGGTCGCATGGAACAGCAACAGCGGGATGGCTGCCATCAGGCCAAAGGCGGTGGTGTTCATGGCCACGGAAATACTGCCCGAGAGCATGTTGGCTTTCTCGGAGGGGTCGGCTTCGGCCACGGCGGTAAAGGCGGCGATCAGACCGATGATGGTGCCGAGCAGGCCGAGCAGGGTGGAGATGTTGGCCAGGGTCGCCAGGTAGGGCGTGCGCTTTTCCAGGCGGGGCATGGCTTCCAGGACGCCTTCTTCCATGGCCAGTTCGATATCGTCCCGGCGCTGGGATTGACTCATACGGGCCACCCCGGCACTGATGATACGGGCAATCGGCGCGCTGGAGGTCTGTCCGAGCTTCATCACGCCGGCGTAATCGCGCTTTTTCAGCAGCGGCATCAGCTGCTGAAAGGCCTTGCGATTGGAGCTTTTGGCGTGGCTGAGATAGATCCAACGCTCCAGCGCGACCGCCAGGCCAACCACCAGCACGATGGCAATGGGGTACATAAAGGGGCCGCCGTTTTGAAAAAAGCGCAGCGGTACAGTGATGAAATCCATGCGTATTGCCCTCAAGATTCAAGCGTGTCGTCGGCCCGTTCGCTGCCAGTCGGCAAAGCGGCAAAGGCCCATCGTTTGTTGTCGTGTCAGGCTGGCGCCCGTCGGATGATTATGCCGACTTGGCCACAGCCAATCTGTGATTCAGGTTGTATTTTTAGAGGAATATTGCGCCGTCTATTGATCAACGTCACTCGATTCCTGCGATTGCTCCAATGAACGCTGCAGTTCGTCCCGCTCCAGATGCCCAAAGACCGTGTCCAACTGGCGTTGCAGCGGATTGTAGCCCGGAACCGGACTGTCCGGCGTCTGCCAGGGCACCACGTTAAAGACTTGAGGCTGCTCCCGATTACCGGTGACCTGGGATTCCAGTTCAATAATCGGCCCTTGCAAGCGCTCCTCGTCCTGGGCCCAGGCAATAGGTGTCAGCAACAGACTCAGTCCTGCCGCAAGCCAGCAACAAACACGTATCATTGTTCCTCCTCAGCCGCCAACCGGCGCTCCAGGTCCACGATCCAGCCGGCCACCTGCCGGTCCATTTCTTCTTGGCGCTGCTGATACGCGCGATAATGCAACAACGCTTCCTGACCCCGTCCCCGATACAGATCCAGCAACACCCCCAGGTTCAGATGGGTTCGAGCGTGAAACGGCCAGACGCTCAGGGCCCGCCGATAGTGTGCCTCGGCTTGTTCGAACTCACCCGCTTCGCGCTTGAGCAGGGCCAATTGGTTGTAGGCATCCAGGTTATTGGGGTTAAGCGCCACTGCTTTTTCCAACGCGGTCACCGCCTCGTCGGAGCGGCCGGTTTGCGCATACACCTTGCCCAGGTTGACCCAGGGGCCTGAGAGCGTCGGGTACTGCTCGGTCATCGCCAGCAGGCGTTGCTCGGCCTCACCCCACTGCTCGCTCTGCATGGCGTCAAGCGCCCGTTCGAACTCGGCCCGCGCCTCGGCGCTGACGCTGACTTCCATCTGTGCGTAGGGGTTGGGCGTGACCGGGCCTTCCGGCAGAGCCGAAGGCGCACTGGCTTCACTGGCATCGACCGTCTCCGGGGCCGTGTCGGGCGCGGTCGCACAACCGGTCAACAACCCGATCAGAATGGCGGCCAGCGCGAGGCGGCGGCGATCAATACACCCCACGACTGACCTCCGCCACTTTTTCCTCTTTGCCGTAGCGCGCCGGCAGTATCTGCGCCAGCGCCTCGAAGCTGCGTTTCACCCACTGATCGTAGACGCCCCGCTGAGTGCGCCGGGCGTTGATTTCATACAGATCGATGGCTTTCTCCTCGAAGGGGTAGGCCTGCTCTTCCAGCAGGATGTCGTACTGCTCCAGCTCCAACACCCCCAGGCCCTCGGGTCGCTCGGAGTCCATCAGGTCCCGGCTGAGCTGGTGGTAAATGGCCGCCATCCGATGGCTGGCACCGGTGCTGAACTCGGCCACGCCGTAATCCAGAATCGCCTGCTGTTCCGCGAGGGCTTTTTCCAGCGCGGCCCGTTTGCGATCCAGGCTGGGTTTCAGGGGCAGATTCAGCTTGATACGGGAAAACGCCTGGAAGCTGTCTTCGGCCAATTCACTCGCCGCGAACGCGGCCAGATAGGTGGATCGACCATCGTTCGCATTGTGACTGTCCACCAGGCGCTGCAACCAGAAATCCCGCTTCTCGGGCTCGCCGGTCTGGCGGTAGAGCTCGGTCAACTGGTATTCCGCTTCGCGCCGGTCCGCGGCCGGCTCCAGGTAGGTGTGGGCGTAACGGCGGTAGCTGTCGATGGCCTGCTCCACTTCGCCCGCCTGCTGATAGAGCTCGGCGGCCAGATAGAGCGACTCTCTCTGCAACGCGGGATCGTCCGAGGTCTGCTCCAGCCGGCGGAGCTCATCGGCGGCGGCCACCCAGTTTTCCTGCTGTCGGTAGACCTTGGCCAGCCGGGCCGGAATCTGGGACTGCAGCGGGCTGTCGGGATACACGCGGCGAAACCGCTCCAGGGCCTGTTGTGCTTCGTCCCAACGCTCCAGTGCCAGCAGGTAGTGGGCGGCGTCGAACTGGGCCTGAACCGCCACATCGGTACTGGGCAGTTCGTCGGGAATGCGCTGCAGCAAGGCCACCGCTTCGGCCGTCTCGCCCCGATCGAGCTGCGTGCGCGCCCGCTGGTAGAGACTGGCGGCGATCCGCTCCCGGACTTCGGCCTGCGTGGGCGCGCCGTCCGAGGCGACGCCGGCGGCCGGCCAGCGCTCCAGCACCTGCCAATAGGCATTCTCGGCGGCGGCGTACTGGTTCAGGTCAAAGCGGCTGTGGCCCAACACCAGCCAGCCGGTAAATTGCTCCTCCTCGCTCGCCGGCGGATGCCAGGCCAAAAGCGATTCGGCCAGGTCCGACGCCGACTCCAAATAGCCCCGTTCGAGCTGCCCGCGGGCCATACTGGCGAGCACGGCAGTGGAGCGAGGGTCTTCAGGGTAGCGTTGGGCGAATAGCCGACCGACGGTCATACGGCGCTGCCACCACTCCAGGTTCTCGGGGCCAGCCCGTTCGGAGAGCTGTCCGGAGAGCAGTACCGCGGCGTAGCCGGCTTCGCGGCCGTACTCCGCGTCCCGATGAACGAAGGCGACCTGCTCATAGTTTTCCAGCGCTTCGGGCCACTGCTCGGCCTCGTTGAGCACTTCCGCCAGCAGGAATTGTTGCTCGGGTACGGCCGGATCGTTCGGGAAGGTGGCGACAAACTCCCGGTACCAGGTGGCGGCATTGGCAAAGGCCTGGCGACGTTCCGGCGCGCTGACGCCTTCATCGGCCAGGCGCTGGGCCCGGGCGTGCTGGTAGTTGGCCAGCTCGGTCAGGAAGTCGTGCAGGTGCTGCTCCACTAGCTCGCCCGGCTCACCGCCGCGCTCAAACCAGAAGGCACTGAGCAAGCCGTAGCGGCGGACAAAGGACTGTTTGGCGGGTAGGATCAGACTGGGGAAGCGCCCTTCCCGATAGGTCTCGATTTCGCTCAGGCTGAATGCCGGTGCCAGATCGCTGTTGGGGTTTTCCTCCACATAGCGGATGTAGGTATCGGCGGCATCGCGGAAACGCTCCTGCTCTCGGTAGGTTTCCGCCAGGCGCTGATAGAGTTTGTGTTCGTAGACCCGGGGGCCGATGCGCGCCTCCAGTGCCTGAATACTATCTGGCCCTTCCAGGTAGGCGAACGACAGTGCCATGGCGCGCAGCGCGTCGCCGGCCACTTCCGCTTGGGCACTATCGAGCCTATTCCAGGCCTGCTCCAGCGCCACGGGGGTGTCCGTCTCTGGCAATAAGTAATCGAGCA
Organism: Marinimicrobium agarilyticum DSM 16975; assembly: GCF_000423345.1. Taxonomy (GTDB): domain Bacteria; phylum Pseudomonadota; class Gammaproteobacteria; order Pseudomonadales; family Cellvibrionaceae; genus Marinimicrobium; species Marinimicrobium agarilyticum. Next base: position 26,059 of record NZ_AUHU01000011.1, on the reverse strand, counting down.
CCTGAGCGAAGCTCTCCAGTGCCCGCTCGTACTCCGCCTGCTTGAACTGCGCCCAGGCGCGCATATAGAGCGCGTTCTGGCCAAACTCGGGCATGGGCCCTTCGCCGGGCAGCAGCTCCCGATAAAGCGCACCGGCCGTGGCGTAGTCCCCCACGGAGAAGGCCCGCTCGGCCCGGCGAAACTGCGCTTCGGCGTAGTAGGGCGATTCCGGGAAGCGCTGGGCGAGGGACGCCAGCGTGGCGTTGGCCTCGACCATGCGCCCGTCCAGGGCGTAGGCCTTGGCCAGTTGATAATAGAGACTGTCCGCCTCGGGCAGGCCCTCGGGCCACCGCCCATTCTCGTAATCACCAATCAACGCCCGGTAGCGCTCAATGGGCGCTTCGAACTGAGCTTCCACGCTATCGGACTCGGCGAGCGCCCGTTCGCTTCGCGCCATGGCCAGGTCCGCCAGGCGCCAGCGAATATCGGTTTGCATCGCCGGGTCATCGGTCGCCACCAGGGCCTGCTCATAACGGCGGGCGATGCGATCCGCCGACTCGGGTGTGATTCGTTGTCCCCGTTCGGGCAAAGTGGCTTCGGGCAGCGCGGACAGCCCCTGGGAGCGCGGCGCAAAGTTTCCGCAGGCGGACAGGAACAACGTGCCACCCACCAGCGCTATGGTGAGGGACAAGCGGGAGCACTTCATTGGCCGGCCTCCCCGGCGCGCAGCGCCTGATCCTGCAGCCGCGCCGCGCCCAGGCGCACCCGGGCCAGGTATTGGGTCAAGCGCTTCTGATGCCGATCGAGATGCCCTTGCAGGCTATCGGCAAGAGCCTGGGCCCGACTCTGGCGCGCCGCGCTCAGGCGGGCACGTTGATCGGCCACACGAGCTTCCAGGCCGGCCATTCGCGCCAGGCTTGGAGCGATATCCGGATTCTCATTCACGATCGCACTGACCCGCGCCTGACGTTCCGCCAGTGTTTCCAGTGCCCGGTCGAGATCCCGCAGGGGCTTCTCGGTGCGCCAGAGGTTAGCGGGGTAATTCTGGGCGGCCCGCCACAACAGGATGCCCTCGTAGAGTTTCAGGCGCGCGCGCTGTTCGCGTGCGCCATCGGTTCTGCCCGACGCGATCAGCCGCTCAAGGCGGGCCAGCGCTCCCTGAGTGCGCTCATAGAGCGCACGGGTGTTCTCGTCTGCGAGCGCGATCACATCTCGCTCGCGCTTGATGCGGGCAAGCTCTCTGGCCAACGGCGCCCGGCGCTGGCGCAAGGTTTCGGCCTGCTGCCAGAGGGACTCACGCTCAACATCCGCCTGCCGGGCCTGGCGCAGATCGCGCTTGCTCTTCAGTAACTCGGCGTAGTGAGACAACTTGTCCGGCCACTGCGCGAGCAGGTGCTCCTGATCTTTCAGGTCCGCCAGCGCCTGAACCCGGGATTGAAACCGGCTCTGGTTAACCCAGTCCGCGAGGTAAGGGTCGGGGCTCAGCGCCACCGCGGTTTCGGTGAGTGTCAGCCAGTTTTCCTGGCCGCGCATGACAATATGGCTGTCGGCCTCATCGCTCCCCAATTGGGCCAATAGGTACTCGGGGGTCAGCACTTGGGCCAGTTCACGCACTCGTGCCAACTCGGCCTCAAGACGCTGCTCCGCACTGTCGTAGGCTGCCAGGGCCGAGGCGGGCGCCTCCAGTTGAGTGTAAGCATAGGGAAGTGCCACCAACGCTTCCTGAGCCGCGCTCTGGGTCAGTGAGCGCTTGCTGAGCGCCTGCCAGGCACGCACGGCGGTGCGCGGGTCGCCGCGCTCGAGCGCGGCCCAACCGTAACCGAGCAGAGCCTGTTCGGCATCGTCGCGGGTCAGACGGACCTGATCGAAGGCCTCTTCGGCCCGAGCGAACTCGCCAGCAAGTAGATGACTGAACCCCAGGGCAGTGAAAGCGCGATCGCGCAGGGCCAGGTATTCGGTATCGGAAAAGAATCGGGGAGGCGCGGAGTCCACCAGGGCCCGGTAGTAGACTCGAGCCTGCCGGTGATCTCCCGCACGGGCATAGGCGCCCCCCAGGTTGTACAGAATCTGGGGAGCCCAGTCGCCCAGCTCGTCCCAAAGGCTATCGGCGTCGACCGGGCGCGGAGCATTGGTACGCAGCCGCCACTGCCACTCGAGCGCCCGCTGCTCGCGGGCCAGCTCGGGTGCCAGGGCATCGAGGTCGGTCAGCCCGCTCCAGACTTCGGAGGCGGCCTGCCAGTTACCACGCAGGTAGTGCAATTTCCCCAGGTAAAAGGTGGCGGCCGCTCGCTGTTCGGGCTTGTCCTGAAGGGCAGGGTCAAGCTGGCGCTGGGCACTGCCGGACATACCGAATGCGAGGCGAATGGCGCCTTCGAGAATCGCGCCCCGCCCCGCCTCGAGTTGCCCCCGGGAGCGGGCCACCATCAGCTCGCTCAGGGCCGACAGGTACTCCTGTTGATAGTAATGGTAGCGCGCCACGCCTTCGTGCAGCGCCGCCTGCCCGTCAGTGGCTTCCTGCGCCGCGCTCAAGGCGGGCAGGAGCAACGTCACTGACATCAGGCCCAGCCGACGCAACCCTTGCTTCATTGCAGCGCCCATTCCTCAATGGCAAACACCGGTTGGAGCTTGGTGGTGGAGTCGACGATCTTCAGTTCCAGAATCAGGGGCTCCTGGCCTTTCTCTACCTCGAGCCGGGCACCACGCTTATAGTCCCGGCCATCGGGGCCGATACCGGTGAACACCGCGCTGATTTCGTGGCTTCCGGAGTTGAGATTGCCCAGGTACAGGCGTTGGACACCGCCGCGGTGGAGAGCCTCGCGCTGGGCATCGGTATACAGTTGCGCCGCTACCGGCTCGCTGTCCACCTGCACGCGAACGCTGTCCAGATGAAACAGCTCGCCCAGGTCCATTGAGAGGTACACCGCCACCTGACTGCTGGCGGGGTAGAGCAGCTCTTCTTCGAGGATCAACAGATCGCGATTGAGCGCCAGGGTATCTTCTTTCAGTTGTTCGAGGGAGGCCTCCAGGGCCGCCTCGTCCGGTTCCTCTTGGGCCGTCACCGTCAAGGGCAACAGGCACAAACTGACGAGCACCAGACACCAGCCCGGCAACAGGAACAGACGCCGCCGAGAGCGGGGTGAGTCAGACGACATGGAGTGTTCTCCCAAGCGAAAATAACGCGCGTGCTGGCGCAGCATACAACGGCTTTCTATTCTAGTGGCCCCAAGCCTTTGGAATTGTGACGGCGCGCACACTTGGCTTTCTTAAGGCCCGCTTTCACCCGCTTGAGGAGCCATCAGGCCCTCACTATAGTGCACCTTGCCCTCGGCGGTGATGACAATCGCCTCAAACCCCGCAAGGCCATTAATCAGAGCCAGCCCCGATTCGACGCCCATTACGAACACACTGGTGGACAGGGCGTCGGTATCGATACTGTTGGGCCCAAGCACCGTGGCGCTGGCAACACCCCGGGCAGAAGCACCGGTGCGCGGGTTCAGAATATGATGAATCCGCTCTCCTTCCTCGTTGATAAAGTAGCGCTCATAGTCCCCGGAGGTGGAAATCGCCTCATTTTCAAGCGGCAACATGATCGCCACATCATCGGGCGCGCGCGGATTCTTGATGCCCACCCGCCAGGGGCGACCCCGGTGATCGCCCAGCAGGCGGGTATCGCCGCCGGCGCCGACGCTGGCGTGCTCAATGCCGCGCTCGCGCAACACTGCAATGGCCCGGTCCACCGCATAGCCCTTGGCGATACCGCCAAGATCCACATAGAGTTTGGGGTGCTCGAAGTAAACCTCCCGCGCCTCGGCCTTCAAGCGAATTTTGCGGTAGTCAATGGCGGCCAGAAGCGCCTCCCTCGCCGCCTTATCCGGCTGCTCCCCTTTGCGGTAATCGTAATACCGACCCACCGAACCAAAGGTCACGTCGAAGGCGCCATCGGTCAGCTCCCCATAACGAAGGGACTGGGCCAGGAGCCAGGTGAGTTCTTCACTAATGGACAGAGGGGATTGTTTTGAAGCGGTCACCGCTTCGCGATTCAGGCGGGAGAGTTCACTGTCTTCGAGATAGGGGCTGAAGTGGCGGTTGATCCGGTGCATTTCCTCCATAACAGCCGCTATGGCGGCCTGAGCCACCTCGGCGTCGGCGTGCCAGAGGCGAACGACAATCTGGGTCCCCATGATGGATTGCTCATCACTGAACCACTCCGCCGAGACTGGCAGACTGAGCAGCAGCCACGCGAGCACCGCGACGAGTCGGGTTTTCATGGCACCCCCGGTTTGTTAGAACTGCAGGTCGATGTTATAGCGGTTGTCCTGCTGATGGTCGAGCACCATCGGCAGCCACTCGCGCGCCTGAATCTGGTCACTGAAGTCGTCGGTTATTTCCATCTGACCTTTGACAAATATGCCTCCGGCCAGCGGCAGGCGGGTTTCCGCCTCAATGTCGATGGGCCCCTCCAGGTCAAAGACGTCCGCGACAATGGCGTTCTGTTCCGGATCAAAGCGGGCTTCGGCGGCATAGCTACCCAGGGTCACCCACGCTCCTTCGGCCTGGACCCGAGCCCCGGTCCAACTGAGGTTGCCTTTGAGATTCTGCATCTGCCCGCCCGCCATGGCCAGGGACTGGATATTGGCGGAGAGTTGCCCATCCACCGGAAACGGCAGACCGGCCTGTACGAGATTGGCGGGCGCGTCGATACTGGTGTCGCTCACCCGAACCTTGCCGCCGAGTCCGGCACAGACCCGGCCTTCAATGTTTTGTGTCTCCAGGCTGGCATTAACGTCCGCACAGGGGGTCAGGGTCAACAACGACAGCGGGCTCAAGTCCCACTTCAGGGTGCCCAGAGAATAGTGCTGCCGGTCGATTTCAATACTGGCCATCCGAGCTTGACCTTCCCAGACGGTGCCTCGTACCCCGCTCAGGCCGAGGGTGTTGCCCTGGGTCATAAAGTGCGCCGCCCAGGTGGCGGGAATCCGGGCGATGGCGAAAATCAACGTCAACACCACGAGCACCAGAATCCAGCGCAGCGAGGGAATGAATTTGGAAAAGTTAGTCCACATAGTCAGGTCGTCGAGTTAATTCTTTTGCAGGCGAATGTTGACGGTTACCCGGCCCTGTTCACTGGCACCGGCCATGGAGAAATCCACCACGCTTACGTCGTGCTGGTATTCCATTTCATACAGCCACTGCATAAAACGGTCGTAAGGTACCTCGTCCAGACGGACCCGTACCTGGCCGCCGGTTCCCGGTTGAAAGCCACTCATGCTGAGGTTGTTCGCGCGCAGGCTGGAGTCCACCAGGGCGCTGATGTTGCTGTCGTCGCGGGTGGCCGATTGCGCCTGTTGTTCGGCCTGGCGCATTTGCGCCGCCAGCAGCTCGACGCGCCCAAGGCTCTGGCTCACGGCGTTATTGGAGCGCACCTGCTGCTCGCGCCACTCGGACACCGGCACCAGTACCGCTTTCCACAGGATATAAAGCACAACAGCAATACCGCCCACCAGCATGACCGTCTGTTCGCGCCGGTTGTAGCGGGAGAGCCAATCAAAAAAAGCCTTCATGAGCGACCTCCGCCGACTTTCAGCCGGGCGTTGTAAGCATCGCCCTGCGAACTGGAACTCAACAGTTGAGCCTCCAGCCCTTGCTCCTGCATCTGACTGCGCAGGGTTTCAATGGCGTTGAAGGTCTGGGCGCGGATGTTGAGGCTCAGTTCACCGCTGCGGGCGGAGTAGGAAACTGCACTCACTGTCACCCCATCAGTCCCCGCCAGCACCGGAAAGACATCCCCCAAAAACGGAGTCACCCGGCCGCCACTCGCGGTGGGTTGCAGCTCCGAGAGGCGCTGCTTGAGCTGGCGCTCGGCGTCCACCAGGTTGCCCTGACCGGCGACGCCCCGGTAAACCTGCTCGATGTTGCGGCGAAGCTCGATATTCTCCGCCTCCAGGGTTTTCACTTCGTACACGGTGGCGCCGATGTAGAGCACCAGGCAGGCGGCCGCCGCGGCCACCACCCCTTGCCAGTCCCGCCACCAACGCTCCACCGGCAGACGTTGGGAAAACTCGCCCTGGCACAGGTCGAGCAGCCCGGTTTGGTGCAGGTCCAATTGCCAGAGCTGCACCACCGCCTGCTCGTCGACCCGGTCTTTTAGCTCTTCCGGCAAGAGCGACTCCAAGGCCACCAGATCCGCATCGGTGGCAGCCCGCAGGGACAGGTGCGGCAGGTTGTCCACCCGATTCTGGGCGGTCAGCAACATCTGCAGGCTCATCCGGGCCTGCTCGCGCTCGACACTGAAACCGAGGTTGGGCGCGTAGCGAACCATCAGCACGTCACCCTCGAGCTGAAGTGTCCAGTAGGGGTAGGACTCCGCCGGCTGCGGTTCCTTGGGTAGTGGCAACGCCAGTGGCAGAGGCCAGGCATGCTGGATTTCGATGTGGTGTTCGGATAGACGGCCAAACAACTCGTGCAACCAGGCGCTTTCCATATAGGCGGTAATCACCCGACCGTCTTTCGGTTGACCGAGGGCAAAGTGGAACTGATCGATATCGCCGATGACGCTCTCTTCCAGTTGAAAGGGCAACAGCTTGCGCAGGTGCTTTTTCTCCGCCTCGGCGTATTCCAATTCGCGCGTGACCACCTGATTACCCGGCACCAACAGCCAGGCGCTGTGATGCCCCTCGCCCAGGGTATTCACCAGCGTTTCCAGGTCCCCGGAAGCCGAGCTGTCCAGCAGCGGCCGGGATTCGCTGTCGAGCCAGCACCAGCGGAACTGGTCCTGGGCCCGATTGACGTAAAGCACAAGTTGATTGGCCATAAACTGTGTATTCGCTTATTGCTGTGTCGTCGCTGATTGAGAGTTCGCCGGCATTGCCGTTTCCGGGAACCGGGTGATTTCGTAAATATCTTTGCGCTGTATCGATTCAACCGTGTCGTTCTGACGCTTCAAGATACTGCGCATCGCACGTCGTTGCTCATTGATGGTGGCTTCCGCCTCCAGCATGAAATAACTGGTGGTGACACCAAAATCCGACGTATTCGGGGTCACGCCCAGGCTCTGCCAGATCTGACTGCCCCGAAAGGTGTTCACGTCCTGATAGAAGCCCTGCTGCGCCTTATCCTGTAGCAGCATTTCCACCTGCATCGGATCCAGCGGCGTCAGGTCGTTCTCCCCATTGATGGTGCGCAACAATCGCATGGGCATGGTGTTCACATTCATCGGCACCGTCGCCTGCCCTTGGCCGGGCAGAACCACCAGGTAGGGCCGGATCAATTGCATCAAGTCCTCGCTCACGTGCCGTACCAACCGAAGTTCATCGACCGAGGAGAACGGTTGGTTCGCCGGCTGATACTCGGTTTCCAGGCCGATGTAATAGTCGGCTTCGGCCCCGGCGAAGCCGCTGGGGGTATTGTCTGTATCCATCCAATCGACGATCGCTTCCACCACGGCCGCGGCCTCCGCCGGGTTTAGAGGAATCTGGTCCTCAAAGGTCTGCAACAAACGGATAAACCGCCGCTGGGCCGCCGAATACCGGGTCGGGTCAGTGATGGCTTTGTCATCCGGCAGATCTTTTCCAAGGCTGTTCAGATCGATATAGCTCTGGGCATCGGTAATGGCCACGGTCACCCAAACGCCGTCGAGCTGAATATCCTGGGTCACACCCCATCCTTCTTCGTAATAATCCACCGCCGGGTCCGGGTCCATCTCTTCCGATAGCACAAACTCGGCAATGCTCTCCGCCGCCAGCAAGTGACTGCGCGCCTGCGCCCCGAGCCAGCGGCTTTCCGCTTTGGCCAGACCGAGCTGATAGTCGGCGGTAAACTTGACCGCCAGGCCCGCCACGACGCTGACAATCAGCAGCGCCATAATCAGTACGGCACCGGTTTCTCTGCCCGGGCCCACCGCCGCCCTAGGGATTGACGATTTCGAACAGGCGTTCACTGACTCCGACCCCCTCTACTTCAATCCGCAGCAGCACCGCATAGGGCAACGCCGCCGGATCACCGCCAACCTGATCCGGGTCCGGCCAGGCCTTGGACCAGTCGCGGGTATAGTCATCGCCCTGCAGAGCACCTTTACCAGAGCGGGCTACGTAGGCCTGAGACAAAAACCGCATCTCCAGGAGTTTCACGTCCTCCAGCAAACGCATCTTGACGGCCTCTTCCTCAAACTCGTACTCATCGTAGGGCTCATTTCGCTCCGGCCGGTAGAGGCGCCACAGGGTCCGGTCCTCATCAAGCCAGTACTGTACTTCCTGCAGGTCGCTGCGCAGGCGCTCCAATGGGTTGGCCCAGGAGTGTCGCGTAAACCGCAGGATGCGCTCCTCGTTCGCCAGCGCCCCTTCGGGATCCCCCTCAAAGGGGTTGCTCAGTCCCGTTGGCCCCATTTTGGGAACCACGATGTGCCGAAAGTCCTGCCCGATCAACTGCCAGGCCCGATCCAGGCTGTTGATCTGGTCCATGATCTGCCGACTGCGCTCGGCCCCGTTGCTGGCGGCGGTCAAACCCTGATAGGCCATCACCGCAATGGCACCGGCAATGGCCAGCGCCACCATCATTTCCAGCAGGGTAAAACCTTGCTGACGCACGCCGCTACGGGGTCGTTTCACGAAAGACTCCCGTCAGCCTGGCCATGACATTGTCTTCCTGGGCTGCAGGCGATACTGAAATTTCGATCTGCCGAAACTCGGGCATCTCGCCGAATTCCCCCAGCTTCATGGGCCCATTTTCCAACTGCCAGCGCCACTCCAGGCCCGCCTGAGTGACCGTGCCCTGTTGCTCGTCGGGCAGGCGATAATCCGTTCCGTACTTTTTAAGCAACCGTAGCCGGGTCAGTTCGTTTTCCGCGACCCAGTAGGCCATGGTTTTATCGCGAATGGACGCAGTGCCATCGAGCTGGGTCATGACCAACGTCAGAAACGCCGGCAGGGCAACGGCAACGATAATCAGGGCCACCATCACCTCGACCAATGTAAACCCTCGCTGACGCTTGGCTTTGGGGCTCATAAATCCTGCTCCCATTTCCGCCGTTCTTCGCGATTGAGCCAGGTCACATCCCCCAGGGGCGACACTTCGACCCGCTGGGCCTCACCGGCATCGACCCCATCGGGCAGTATGGCCATTTCGTAGGCCGTGGCTTCCCCGCTCGGGGCAAAAATCAGCACCGGCGAGGGTTCCTCATCCCGCGGGTCATATTCCCACTCTTCGCCTTCCACCCGGATTTCCAGTTGCATGCCCTCGGGAAGGCAATGCTCCTCGAGAGCATCACTGACGGGAGTCCATTCCTGATAGCGCTGTTGCCGCCACTCGTAACACCAGCGCTGGCGGGTGCTGTTTCCGGGCGTTCGCGGCGTCCAGAACAGGCCGATCAATTCGTAGTCGAGCACCGCCTGCTCCGAAACGAATCTGGCCTCCAACAGAAACTTTTCAATTTCTTCTTCGGCCCGGCTGGCGGCATCGTCACCGCCGATGGACAGGGTCGCCATGGAAATGGCGATGCCGATGATCATCATCACCACCAACAGCTCGACCAGGGTAAACCCCGACTGACGAGTCTGTTGCGCGGCGACGGTGTTCATCAGTTGCCTTGCGCGCTCTCGTCCCAGACGCTGATATCGGCATTCTGGTCTTCGCCCCCGCTGATGCCGTCGGCACCCAGGGTGTAAATGTCGTACTCGCGGGTCTCACCCGGGCTCAGATACTGATAGGGCGAGCCCCAGGGGTCCTGCGGCAGCTCATCCAGGTAGCCACTCTGTTTCCAATTGCGCGGCTCCGGGGCCATGGTCGGTTTGTTGACCAGTGCTTCCAGTCCCTGCTCCGTGGTCGGATAGGTGTAGTTATCAATCCGGTAAAGTTTCAGTGCGGTCTGAATGGCCTTGAAGTCCGCATGGACTTTTTGAATCCGCGCTTCATCGGCACGGTCGAGCACCGCAGGGGCGACGATACTGGCCAGCAGGCCGATGATGATGACCACCACCATGATTTCAATCAGACTGAAGCCGCCCTGGCCGCGTTGGATGTTCCGGTTCATAGCTGTTACTCCGCTCACTGTGTCGTTCTCGCGTTAGATTAGACTGTTCATTTCAAAAATTGGTTGCAGGATCGCCATCACGATCAGGCAGACCGCGCCACCCATAAATACCACGGTGAAGGGCTCCAGCAGGCCCATGGCCATGCCCAGCATCATTTCCAACTCCCGTTCCTGGTCCTGAGCGGCGTTTTCCAACTGTTCAGGCAGAGTGCCGTTGGTTTCACCACTGGCCACCAGTTGCACCAGCAGGGGTGGAAAAAAGCCGGAGTTCTCCATCGAGCGGTGCAGGCTGGTCCCTTCCTGAACGTCTTCGGCGACCCGCTCGCAGGCCTCCTGCATGATCTTGTTGGTCATCACCTGCCCGGCAATGCGCAGGGCCTGAAGCAAGGGCACACCGCTCGAAGACAACAGCGCCAGAGTCGCCGCAAACCGGGCCGAGTTGATCTGCAGAATCAGGTTGCCGATCACCGGCATTTTCAATTTGATCTGGTGCCACCGTCGCAGCCGGGATGGGTTACGCAGCAGCCGGTTAAACCCGTACACCAGGGCAACCAGTACCAGCAATGTGTAGTGCCCGTAGCTGGTGATAAAGTCACTGGCCGAGATCAGAAACTGGGTCAGTGCCGGTAGATCCCGCTCGCCCTGCTGAAACACGCTGACCAGTTTGGGCACCACAAACGCCATCAGGGCGATAATGACCGAGACGCTGATAAACAGCAGCACCAGCGGATAGATCATGGCCATTTTCAGGCGCTGCTGAATCTGCTGGTTGCTCTGGGTGTAATCCGCCAGGCGCTCCAGCACCGGCGCCAGAAAGCCCGAACTTTCCCCGGCCTTCACCATGGCCCGGTACATATTGTCGAAGGCGCCCGGAATTTCCCCGAGGGCCTGGGCCAGGCTGAAACCTTCGAGCACCTTGGTGCGCACCTGAAGCAGTATGCGCTTGTTGTTGGGCTTCTGCTGCTGCTTCGCGGTCGCCTGCAACGCCTCATCCAGGGGCAGCCCGGACTTGACCAGGGACGCCAGCTGCCGGGTAACCAGGCTCAGATCCCGGGCGTTCATCTTGGCGCGCCAGCGCTGGCGCATACCGCTGATGCCATCGCCACCCGCCGCCGCGGCTTTGCGCCCGCCGGATACGCTGCTGACCGAGAGCGGCTTCAGTTTTTTCGCGCGCAGTTGGCTGCGGACCTGGCGCTCGGAGTCTCCCTCGAGCATGCCTTTGACGGTCTTGCCGGCTTCGTTCAGCGCTTGATAACTGTAGGCACCCATGGTCTATTCGTCCTAACTCGCGGTGGTGACCCGGAGCACTTCTTCCAGGCTGGTTACGCCATCCAGTACACACTGGCGCCCGTCGTCGCTGATGGAGCGGCTGTGCTTGCGCGCCTCCGCCAGCAGGTCGTGCTCACCGGCCTGTTCGTGAATCAGATGGCGCATCCGCTCGTTGATTTCGATCAGCTCGTAAATCCCTTTCCGGCCCCGATAGCCCATGTTGTTGCACTGCTTACAGCCCACCGGCTTATAAATGGTGGCCCCTTCGGGCAGGTTCATCAGTTGCCGCTCGGCTTCATCGGCGGGATGGGGCTCACGACAGGCCGGGCACAACTTGCGCACCAGCCGCTGCGCCATGACGACCTCCAGGCTGGAGGCGAGCAGGAAGGGCTCAACCCCCATGTCTTTCAGACGCATCACGGCACCAATCGCCGTGTTGGTGTGCAGGGTCGACAGCACCAGGTGACCAGTCAGACTCGCCTGAATGGCGATTTCCGCGGTTTCCCCGTCCCGGATTTCCCCGACCATGACCACGTCCGGATCCTGACGCAGGATGGCACGCAGGCCGCGGGCAAACGTCATGTTGACCTTGGAGTTGACCTGGGTCTGGCCAATGCCGGGCAGCAGGTATTCCACTGGGTCTTCAATGGTCAGAATATTGCGACTGCGGGTGTTGATATGGCTCAAGCCGGCGTAAAGCGTTGTGGTTTTACCGGAACCGGTCGGCCCGGTGACCAGGATGATGCCGTGGGGCTTGAGCAGAGCGCCGGCAAGTTTGTCGCGCACACCGTCCGGCATCGCGAGCTGCTCCAGAGTGAGTTGTCCGGCGGCCTGATCGAGCAGGCGCAGCACAATGCGCTCGCCGTGAGCCGAGGGGATGGTCGACACCCGGATGTCCACCGCGTGACCGGCCAGACGGACGGTGATGCGACCATCCTGAGGCAGGCGCTTCTCGGCGATGTCCAACCGCGCCATCACCTTCAGGCGTGAAACCAGTACCGGTGCCAGTTCCGCCTTGGGCGAGAGGATTTCACTGAGGACGCCGTCGATCCTAAAGCGCACCGACACCCGGTCCTCGAAGGGTTCGAGGTGAATATCCGAGGCGCCTTCGCGCACCGCCTGAGACAGAATGGCGTTGATCAGTCGAATGATGGGGGCGTCGTCGTTGCCGGCCAACAGGTCGGTCCGGTCGGCCAGATCCTCGGCCATGGAGGACAGATCGTATTCCGCCCCCAAGTCTTCCGCCGCCTGTTGCGCCGCGCCGTCGCCACTTTGGTAGACCTGGGTCAGGCGACGTTGGAAGTCTTCATTGGGAATTTCTTTCAGCCGGAATTCGGCCCCGAGGTAACGCTGGAGCTCCAGCAACACATTCAGGTTCAAACCGGGACGATAGAGCAGTGTGGCCTCGTTTTCCTCCTCATCGAGCATGACGCCATGGTTGGAGGCGAACGCAAAGGGGAGCCGGGCGTGGGCGACATCATCGCCCGCGCTGGCGGCCTGCACTTCATCCTCGTCCTCTTCCGACGCGGGGACTTGCGGCTCTTCGTACTCCTCCAATATCGACTCGGCAGTCACGGCTTACTCCTCGGCCTCGGCGGCATTGTCCGGTTCGGTGCTGCCCTCTTCGCCCTCGCCACTGCGGGGGCTGAGCATGCGGATACGTTCGGCCTCGTCCACTTTCTCCTGCCATTCGGGCAGCACCGGAATCTGGTCGCGACCAAACAGCATTCCCCCTTCCCGTCGACGCTGCTCCTGCTGAGCGCGCAGCGCCTTGTATTTTTCGGCGGTGGCGCCGGTCAGCATCTTGTCGTCTTCAATAACGGTCGCGCGAATGAATATCAACAGATTGGTTTTGCTGACTTCATCGCTCTGGTTACGGAACAGCCGCCCCATCAGGGGAATGTCCCCCAGAAACGGAACTTTCTGGGTGGTGGTCTGGATTTCTTCCTCAATCAGGCCGCCCAGCACGACGGTTTCCCCATTGCCGGCCAGCACCTGGGTATCCAGTTTACGCTGATTCGTAATCGGGCCATCCTGGCTATTCAGAGCGGAAAGGCTGGATACCTCCTGACTGATATCCAACACCACGCTGTCGCCAGCGTTTACGTGCGGTGTTACTTCCAGCAGGATGCCCACGTCCCGGCGCTCGATGGTCCGGAAGGGATTCCCCGGGTTGGCGGTGTTACCGGTGGAAGCGTAGGAGCCAGTGGCAAACGGCACGTTTTGCCCAACGGAAATCGATGCCGTGTGGTTGTCCGTCGTAAGCAGGTTCGGCGTCGAGAGAATGTTGGTGGAGCTCTGCTCCTGCAGCATGTTCAGAATGCCGAGGAAGTCGGTGCGCTCACCCAACCGCCCGATGCCGAAGGTTTGCCCGGCGGCTCCGGACAAGGTCTCGGCCAGACTGACCAGACCTTCGTCCGTATCGGACAAGGCACCAGCGCCCAATGCGCCAAGCTGGCCGTCTCCCGTGGTAGAGCTTCCAAACCCGGCCTCATCGTCCCGATACATCCACTGAACGCCCAGTTCACGACCATCGGTGTCTTCCACCTCAACGATAATGGCTTCCACCAGGACTTGTGCGCGACGAATATCGAGCCTGTCGATCACCGCGAGGAGCGATTCCATGGTGTCACTGTCCGCGGTCATCAGAATGGAGTTGGTGTCTTCATCCGCCTGAACGTTCACTTCCCGACGCTGATTCTGGTTTTCCTCAGTGCGGGCCATATTCTGCAGCACGCCGTTCAGCACTGTGGCGACATTCTCCGCCTTGGCGTATTTCAGGTAAACCACACGCACATTGCTGTCTTTCGTGCGCGGTCGGTCAAGCTGCTCAATCAGCTGCCGGATGCGCTGGCGCTGCAGGTCATCCCCATGAATCAACACCGAGTTGGTACGTTTGTCCGGGACCACAGTCAGCTCCGACTGACCACCGTCGGCGGCACCGGGCTTTTCAATTTGCGTCACATAGCGAGCGACGTCTTCGGCCATGGCAAATTCCAGCTCCACCACCTCGGTTTTCAATATGGACGACTGATCGATCTGGGCGATGATTTCCTTCAGCCGCATGATATTCGAACGGGTATCGGTGACGATGATCGCGTTGCTCGGGTCGTAGGCGGACAGGTGGCCGTGCTGGGGCACCAGGGGACGAAGCGTGGGCAGTACTTTCGAAGCACTGATGTTTTCCAGCTTCAGTACCTGGGTGATGTAGGTGTCGTCCCCGACGGGCTGCTGCCCCATGGTCGTCGGTACCGGCAGGGAGCGGGCATCCCGGTTGGGGACAATACGCACCACATCGCCATTTTCAACAGCGGTGAAGCCCTGCACATCCATCATGGAAAGGAAAAGCTGATAGAGCTCTTCTTTGTTGACCGGTTCCTGGGAGATGACGCGGACCTGCCCCCGTACCTTGGGGTCGACCACAATGGTCTTGCCGGTGGCATCGGCGACAAACTTGATCACCTCCTGGATATCGGTGTCCTTGAAATTCACCGTCCAGGTCTGTTGCCCCCAGGCAGACAGGCTGACACACAACAGAGCCGTCGCTATGGTTCCCGCCAGACGTTGCACACACACTTTCACTGGTTTTCCTCGCTATTATTCGAGCTCGATATCGATGGTCAATTCTTCGCCGCCCCGCTCAATCAGTAGGCTTGCGGAGCTGGCATCGCCCATCTCGCGATAAATTTCCATGACTTTCTGGGGGCTGCTCAACGCCACCCCGTTAACCGCTTTGACCACGTCATTGGCTTCAAGGCCGAGGGAGTCAAACAGAGCCCGGTCGCGACCGGGGCGAATTTTGTAACCGACGATCTGGCCGTTTTCCCGGTGAATGCTCATGGACACCACATCAGACAGGGAGCGGCTACCCATGCGCTCGGCGACGTCGTCGGCCGCCTCGTTCAGTACCTCTTCCCGAGGGCTGGGCTCCGACGCATCGGGCTCCTGCACCGGAGTATCATTGACCGTTTCGTCATCGCCCTCCCAACTTCGGCTGGGGGTATCCGGCACAGGGCCGCTTGCCGCCAAGTCAGAGGCCCAGTCATCATCGGAGTACAGCCAGAGCGACTCGTAGCGGCCGGCGTTGTTGAGGATGACCCGCAACGGCAGCACTTTCTCCAGCGTCACACTGCCTCTGACCGGCAGCTTGTCACCGGGGGCGTAAATATCCTGTTTGGAACCATCGGCAATAATCGCCCGGGCGGCCTTCTCGTCGTTGCTGCCCATGACCCCGCGTAACACCAGTTTGAGGTCGGTATCCACCGCCTGGTCTTCAATGCTGGGGCCGCTGGGGACTTCGGTCTCAGCCAATGCCTCGGGGGCGTCGCCCTCAGCCGCTTCCCCGAAAATTGTCAGGCCCGAGAGCGCCGCAATGTCGACCTCGCGCGCGCCACCGCCGGCCCGCTCGGTGCTCAGCGCATTGGGGGCGATTCGGGCATCGGGAATCTTGGGAGCTGGCGCTACTACCCAGACCAACTGGGCCAGGGTGTGGCTCAACCAAAGGACAATAAGAAGTTTGGCGCAAAACCGCCAGAAGCCCGCCGGAATACGGCCCAGCCACACGCTGCCCTGCCGCATCCAATGGGCCAGCCGCTCACTGCGCCAGTCCGCCGCCATACCGGAGGAGGACTGGTTTTGTTGTATTCCCGTATTCGACAAAATTGACTACTCCACGCACGCTGGAACGCGTTCCCCACAGGCACCTTGCAGGCGGCACTACCGTGGTCTTATTCTTATTCAGCCAGCTGATTGTACCTCAGCCTGACCAGACAATTAAAAATACGCCAAGGATGCACAGGCTTTTAACCGATGAGTATGACAGTCTGATGCCAAGGTAAATTCCACCGGCCGCGCAAACGCTTGGCGAGCATACCGTCTCTGCCGGGCAATTGAAACCGAGTATGGGTGAGAATCGCGACAGAAGTCACGTTTGGCGCGGCCCTCAGAGCCGCCGGGCAATCAATCTTGCGCCAAACGCCGGTAAAGCAGATCCCAGACTCCGTGCCCCAGCCTCGCCCCTCGCTGCTCAAACTTGGTAATCGGGCGATAGTCGGGCCGTTCAGCATAGGCTCCGGGGGCGACGGCGTTCTCCCAGCCCGGAGCGGCTTCCATGACCTCCCGCATCGTTTCCGCGTAGTTTTGCCAGTCAGTGGCCAAGTGAAAAACGCCGTCGGCTGTCAGCTTGCCACGGACCTTCTGCACGAAAGCGGGCTGCACGATCCGACGCTTGTGGTGCTTTTTTTTGTGCCAGGGGTCGGGAAAGTACAGCTGGAAGCGGTCCACACTGGCCTGGGGGATGCAGTCATCGAGCACATCAATGGCATCGGCCATGTACACTTTCAGGTTGGTGAGCTCTGCCTCTCCCGCCCCCTTTATCAAGCGCCCCACACCGGGTGGATGCACCTCAATACCAATAAAGTTCTTCTCCGGCTCCTGCCGGGCCATGGTCAGAAGGGAATCTCCCATACCGAAGCCAATCTCCAGCACCAGCGGCGCCTGCCGCCCAAAGGTCTGCTCAAGGTCAAGAAGCCCATCGTGCAGGCTCAAACCGTATTCGGGCCACCACTGATCGAACGCCGCACGCTGGCCCTCGGTGATTCGGCCGGCCCGAATCACATAGCTGCGAATCGCTTTGGGCTTGTATTCGGGCCTGATGGACAGTTGCGCGTCTTGCTCACTCATGGGTTCTGGGCTACATCTTTGAGTTGAAATCATTTTATTAGAGAAGGGGAGGGGCGCAGGCGCACTACCCCTTAAAGGCGCGGGCAGCCACAACAACCAGAGCCGCCCACCCCACCATAAACAACAGACCGCCGAGGGGCGTGACCGGCCCCAACCAGCGCGGGCCGCCGAGCGCTAGGCCATAAAGACTACCGGAGAACAGCACAATACCCGCCACAAAGGCCCAGCCAGCGACTTGCAGAGACAGGGTCGGGCCCAGCCAGCGCATCAGCGCCAGCACCCCCAGCAGCGCCAGGGCGTGGTACATCTGGTACTGGACTCCGGTTTCAAACGCCGACAATGCGGACTCACTCAGGCGGGATTTGAGACCGTGGGCGGCAAAGGCGCCCAACATCACGGCAGAGAGGCCACTCAGGGCCGCAAGCATCAAAAACAGAGGGGCCAACATGGCATTGTCTCTCGGAGGTCAGTCATCGGTTGCGCGGTGACACAAAAAAGCCGCGCTCGGCGCGGCTTTCGCGTTCAACGAACCAGTGCCCGTATCAGGCCGCCAGTATCGCCGTTTTCACTTTCTTCATGGCGTTTTTCTCAAGCTGGCGAATACGTTCGGCGGAAACGCCGTATTCGTCGGCCAGCTCGTGCAGTGTCGCCTTGCTTTCGCTCAACCAGCGGCGCTGCAGAATCGCGCGGCTGCGCTCATCCAATGTTTCCAACGCGCGCTCAAGGTTATTGACGCTACTCTCTTCCCAATTGGCATCTTCCAACTGGGTGGCCGGGTCGTACCGCTTGTCTTCCAGGTAGTGCACCGGGGCCACGTAGTGGCTATCGTCGTCATCTTCCTCGCCCGCATCAAAGGCGGCGTCATAAGAGGACAGACGACCTTCCATCTCGCGTACGTGTTTGACATCTACGCCGAGATCTTCAGCGACCGCGTGGGCTTCGTCGTTGTTGAGCCAGGCCAGACGCTTCTTGGCACCGCGCAGATTGAAGAACAGTTTGCGCTGGGCCTTGGTGGTGGCCACTTTCACAATGCGCCAGTTGCGCAGGATGAACTCATGAATCTCGGCCTTGATCCAATGCACCGCAAAGGAGACCAGACGCACACCCTTCTCGGGATTGAAACGTTTGACCGCTTTCATCAGGCCGACATTGCCTTCCTGGATCAGATCGCCCAAAGGCAGACCATAGCCGTTATAGGAGCGAGCGATGTGAACCACAAAGCGCAGGTGCGACATCACGAGGTGTCGGGCCGCTTCCAGGTTGCCGTTGTAGTACAGATCCTCCGCCAGGCGATTTTCCTCTTCTGCGGACAGAACCGGGAAACCACCGACAACCTGAACGTAGCCATTGAGATTCGAGCCGGGGGACAAGACCCCAGCTGGCATTAGGCCAGTGTTCATTCACTTACCTCCTAGGTATTTGACTAGCGAGTGTAGCACTACGGCGTTAGACTGCCAAGCCCCGGAAAGTTCCGCCCAAAACCACAAAAGCCTTTTAAATCATAAGGTTAGAGACGGCGCAAAGAACCAGCGCCCACCATGATGAAATATACGTCAGCGAGGTTCGATCTGGATCAGGTGCCGCGCCACCGCCAGCCAGGCCCCCAGAAGACCGAGCACGCCGGAAAGGAGCACCAACTGCAGGCTTTCCGTCAGGTCCAGACCCCGGAGCCGAAAATCGCTCTGGTAGAGATCCGCCAATCGCGCCACCGGGCCGGAGAGCCACCAGAGCCCGGCGCCGAGCAGCACCAAGGCCAGGATCCCACCGCCCAGGCCGTACCAGAGCCCGGTATAAAGAAAGGGACGCCTGACGAAGGCATCGGTTCCGCCCACCAGCTTGACCACCAGAATCTCGTCCCGTCGGTTTTCGATCGCCAGGCGAATGGTATTTCCCACCGCCAGCAGCACGCCCAGCGCGAGCAGGGTCGCCAGGGCCAGCACGACGCGCTGGCCGAGGGCCATCATTTCCTGCAGCCGTCGTACCCAGGCCATATCCAGACGAACTTCTGCCACCAGGGGTTCGGCGGCGATGGTCTCGCGTAGCTCACCCAGGGCATCGGGATTGTTGGTGGCGGGGCGAATCAGCAGGACATCGGGCAGGGGGTTTTCCTCCAACCCCTGCAGCACGCGGCCCAAGCCGGAGTAAGCTTTGAACTCTTCCAGGGCGTCGTTCGGAGGCACATGAGACACCTGATCGATGCGGGCATCCTCGTTCAGCGAGGCCAGCAGGGCGTCAATGGCTTCCGGGCGAACGTCCTCTATCAGAAACACCGACATCTGGCCTGAGTCCTGCCAGCTGTAGCCAAGGTTCTGAATATTGTTCAGCACCAGGTACAGGGCGGCGGGCAGAGCTACCGCCACAGCGACCACCAACCAGGTCAGCAGGCTCTGCAGGGGCGTGCGAAACAGGCGCTGCAGACTCTCCACCGCCGTGGTGCTGTGGTGGGCCTGCCAGGAATCGAGCCGGTCCGCCAGCCGGGTGCGGCTCTGGCTGGCGCCTTTGGGGCGTGGCTTGGGTGGGGGTTTGGGCGCGGTTCTGGGCAACGGACGACGCGGGCTCATGCCAGCACTCCGTCATGCACAATCTGGCCACCGGAGAGCCCGAGCACGCGCTTGTTCATCCGCTTGAGCAGTGACAGATCGTGACTGGCGATCATAACCGTCACACCCACATCGTTGAACTGTTCAAACAGGTTCATGATATCGGCGGACAACTCCGGATCCAGGTTACCGGTGGGTTCATCCGCCAGCAATAAAGGCGGCTTGTTGACCACGGCGCGGGCAATACCCACCCGCTGCTGCTCGCCGCCGGAGAGCATAATGGGGTTGTGACGTTCTTTATCGAGCAGCCCCACCTTATCCAGCGCGGCGCGGACCCGGCGCCCCACTTCCCCGGCCTGATAGCCGGCGATCTGCAAGGGCAGGGCAACGTTCTCGAACACGCTCCGGTCGAACAGCAGTTGGTGGTTCTGGAACACCACCCCGACTTTACGGCGGAAATAGGGAATATGGCGGCGGGAGAGACGGTTGAGGTTGCGATCGTCGATCAGCACCTGGCCTTGGGTCGGCCGCTCCATCAGCATGATCAGCTTCATGAGGGTGCTTTTGCCGGCGCCGGAATGACCGGTCAGGAACAGCATTTCCCCGCTGGCAACGTCGAAGCTGACCCGGGAGAGCGCGTCCTGCCCGCTGCCGTAACGTTTGCTGACGTTGTCGAAGCGAATCACGCCCGGCTCCTCCTATTCAAGAGTCAATAGAGTCACGGCGTTCGCCGAACAGGGCGTCGACGAAGGGCTCGGCGGCAAACGGCTGGAGATCATCCACCCCTTCACCCACACCGATAAACCGCACCGGCAGACCAAACTCCTTACTCAACGCGAAAATCACACCGCCCTTGGCGGTGCCGTCGAGCTTGGTAAGCGCGAGGCCGGTCACCCCGGCGGACTGAATAAACTCTTTTGCCTGGCTGACGGCGTTCTGCCCCGTGCCCGCATCCAGCACCAGCAGGATTTCGTGGGGGGCCGACTCATCGATTTTGCCCATGACACGCTTGACCTTGGCCAGCTCGTCCATCAAATGGCTTTTGTTGTGGAGCCGGCCAGCCGTATCGGCAATCAGCACATCCGTGCCGCGGGCCTTGGCGGCCTGAAGCGCGTCGAAGACCACGGAGGCGCTATCCGCCCCGGTATGCTGGGCGATCACCGGCACCTGGTTGCGCTCACCCCACACCTGTAGCTGCTCCACGGCGGCGGCCCGAAAGGTGTCACCCGCGGCCAACATGACACTCTTGTCCGCCTTCTGCCAGTGCTTGGCGAGCTTGCCGATGGTGGTGGTTTTACCCACGCCATTCACCCCGACCACCAGGACGACGTAGGGCTGTTTGGAGGCATCGATTTCCAGAGGCGCCTCGACCGGCCTGAGCAGGTCCGAGAGCTGCTCTCGCAGTGCCCTGTAGAGCGATTCGGCATCGTTGAGCTGCTTGCGCGCCACGCGCTGGGTGAGGTTATCAATGATGTCGGTGGTGGCCTCGTAGCCCACATCGGCGATCAACAGCTGGGATTCAATTTCCTCAAGCAGCTCATCATCAATGGCCTTGCTGCCCAGGATCAGATTGCCCATGCCTTCGGCAAAGTGGTTACTGGTGCGGCTCAACCCCTGCTTGATGCGGGCAAAAAATCCCTTTTTTGGCGCCGTCTCGGCCACCGGCTCTGGAGGGGCAGCGGGCTCGGCAGGCTCCGATGAACGCTCAGTGACTTGGGTTTCCGGCGCTTCCTGCGGGGAAGCGGACTCTTCGGCCTTTTTCTTGCGCTTGAAAAACTTCATGGACGAATGGCTCTACCTTTATGGTACGGGCGGAAAGGCGCTATCCTACCACTTCTGTCCCGCTGAAAGAGAGGCCCCCTTGAAAGCCGCCAAGCGAAGCGTAAAAAATTCCGCTCCATCCGACACCCGTCCTCTGCGCATTATCGGGGGGCGGTGGCGAGGCCGAAAACTGAGCTTTCCGGCGGTGGAGGGACTGCGCCCCACCGGGGATCGCATTCGCGAGACGCTGTTCAACTGGCTCGCGCCTTACCTGCCTGACTCCCGCTGCCTGGACCTGTTCGCCGGTTCGGGCGCACTCGGGCTGGAAGCCTTGTCGCGCGGCGCCGCCGAGGTTGTGTTGCTGGAGCGGGACCCGGGCGCCGCTCGCGGCTTGAAACAGAATCTGGCGACACTGGACAGTGCCGACGGTCGCGTCACCGAAGGCGACAGCCTGAAATGGCTGGCAAACGAACCCGCCACGGCGTTCGATATGGTATTTATTGATCCGCCATTTCAACAACAGCTCTGGCAAGCGAGCATTGACCAATTGGCGGCCGGTGACTGGCTGGCGAACGAGGCAGCGGTCTACATCGAATCCGAACCAAATACCTCATTTAAGGTGCCCGCGCATTGGCATTTGCACCGGGACAAGACCAGCGGCCAGGTGCGCTATCGTCTATATTTTCTGGAGCGGTAACCCCCTTCAGCCGGGGCGCGACTGGCGCCCGACGGGCAAATTCATTACCATCGCGCCAGCCCGGAAGCACGACACCAACCCCAGACTGAGAGACAACGCCATGCGCACAGTGGTTTACCCCGGCACTTTCGACCCGATTACCAATGGCCACATCGACTTGGTGGAACGCGCCTGCCGCCTGTTTGATCGGGTCATCATTGGCGTGGCGGACAGTGCTCGAAAGAAGCCCCTGTTCAGCCTGGAGGAGCGAGTCTCCCTGGTGCGCGACAACCTCACCCATTTGAACAATGTGGACGTCTGCGGCTTCGACATCCTGCTGGTGGACTTCGTCAAGCAGAAGAAAGCCCAGGCCGTCCTGCGGGGCCTGCGGGCGGTGTCTGACTTTGAGTACGAATTCCAGCTGGCCAATATGAACCGCGCACTGGAGCCGAGCATGGAAAGCCTGTTTCTGACCCCGGCCGAGCACTTGTCGTTTATCTCGTCTTCCATTGTGCGGGAAATCGCCAGCCTCGAAGGCGATGTCAGCAAGTTCGTGACGCCCTCGGTGGAAGCGGCCCTGGCACACAAGTTTGGGCTCAAACCTCACCACTGAGGAATGAGCACCCCTTCCGTTTTTCAAAGCCGTTACGCGGTCATCGCCACCGCCATTTTCTGCTGCTTCTTGTGGGGCAGCGCCTACCCGGCCATCAAGATCGGCTACGGCTGGCTGGACATGGCCGCCGATGACACCGCCTCCCAGATGCTGTTCGCCGGCGTCCGGTTCTTTGGTTCCGGCGTTATTTTGCTGCTGCTTGCCACGCTCATGGGCAAACCCGTCTGGCGCTTTTCATCCCGCCAATGGGGGCAACTGGCGCTGCTGGGGCTGATGCAGACCACACTGCAATACGTCTTCTTTTACATCGGCCTGGCCCACACGACCGGGGTGAAGGCCGCCATCATGGTCTCCACCGGCACCTTTTTCAGTGTGCTGCTGTCGCACTTCATTTACCGTAACGACAAACTCAGCACCGGGCGCAGCCTGGGCTGCCTGATCGGGTTTGCCGGCGTGGTGTTGATCAACCTGGGGGAGCGCGCTCTGGATCTGGACTTTTCCCTGCTAGGGGAGGGGTTTATTACCATTGCCGCGCTGGTGCTGGCCGTGGCGCTGATTTACGGCAAGCGGCTGTCACAGACGCTGGACCCGATGGTCATGACCGCGCAGCAGTTGAGCATCGGTGGTCTGGTGTTGATCGGCATCGGCCTGGGCGGCGGCGGAGCGGTCACCGGGCTGGCTCTGGCCAGTGGCTCGCTATTGATTTACCTGATGATGCTCTCCGCCGCCGCTTTCGCGCTGTGGAGCTTTCTGCTCAAGCACAACCCGGTCGGGCAGGTGGTGCCGTTTCAGTTTCTGATTCCCATTTTCGGCGCCGGCCTTTCGGCCCTGTTTTTGGGTGAGACGATTCTCGAGTGGAAAAATCTCGCGGCGCTGATTTCAGTCTGTACCGGCATCTGGTTAGTAACCCGGCCGGCCAACCAGTCACTATAGCGAGCAACAACCGCTAATAACTGTATTGCAAATCAAAATAAACGCGCACGTCATCTTCGATTTCCTGGCCCTCTTCCAACGCGGTATTACGTGCGCTTAACGGCTGGGCCACGGAGACGGAGCCCCTTATCGCTCTTCCCACGTTGATCCGAAAGCCCAACCCGACATCACTGTATTCGCCCTCGCTTTCGTCGTCGTCCTCCAGAACACTGTAAGCTAAGCCATATCCATAGTCGGCGAACAGCATGGGTTGCACCATATCTTTCAAAGGCCCCACGCCCGGGAAAATCCAGTCGATACCGGTATGAACACCATCATCGGCAAAAAAAGCATTCAGGGCGTAGCCGCGCGCCTTACGCGGGCCGGACAGGGAGAACTGGTTCACGGATGAGAGCGCCGTGCCCGAGTATTGCAGCGAGGTCCGGCTGATAACCCGAGTATTGATTTCGGTGAAGGGAAGCCGCCAGAACGCAAGTAAGGTGTAATCCAGGTTGAGCAATTCCGGCGCCTGGTCCAACTCCGCCTCCTGCTGCGTGGCCTCGACCAGACGGCTGGCGGTGGCACTGATGCCACCCTGGTGCAGCAGGCGACGTTTTTCATCCAGCCGTTCAAATCGATATTCAACCGTAACATTCTCAACCACAGAGTCGTCACCAGAGCTTTGGCCATCAAAAGTGATTTCTGACTCGATTTGGGCCCAATTCAGGTGGAGTGAGCGGTTGCGCAACCGCGTTCGTAACAGATGGTAGTCAAAGCCTGCATCGAGGACCGTTGATTTGCCTTCAATCGTCAAAGAATTGATGTCATCCGAGCCAGACCCAACTAAAAAGTCGTTGTTGGACGCCCCCATGGAGAACTTCAACCGCGGGAAATAGGCAGGCACCCGATAGCGAACCATGCCATAAAGGGAGTTGTCCGGGTCATAGGAATTCAACACCCCGACTTGCAGCTGATCGCCCATGCCCGTCGGATTGTGCCAATACACATCTCCGTAAAGTCGATATTCGCCCGAGTTCTCCGAGCCATGGTTATCGATCCGAAGGTTGGCATCAAGCCGGCGCTCATCGGTGACATTTACAATCATGCGCGAATCACCGACCTGAAGACCGGGCTCGAAAAAACCGCGCGCGCGCAGCCCGGGCAGGTCATTGACAAAAAATAGCCGCTCTTCGATTAACCCTGCCTTCACCGGTTTGTCCAGAATGCCATCGAACAACCGCTCAATGGTCCGGTCGCGGTAGCGCTGGTTGTTTTCAACACGCACTTCCCCGAGATCACCCATGAGCACGGTCAAATTGACCACGCCGTCGCGTACACGCTGCTTCGGAATGTACGCCTTGGCCAGAATAAAACCGCGTTCGCGATAATACTGCGTGATGGTGTCGGCGACGGTCTCAATCATGCCCAGGGTGACGCCGCGCTCGCGCCTCTGCTCACGCACATGAAACACGACCCGCTGGACTTCCAGTGGCCCGACGTGGCGCTCTTTGGTTTCCTCCTCGATTTCCGCAATCAAGTCAGACAAGGAAGCCAACTCTTCCAGCGTGTAACCGGACTCAAGCATCTCGTCCTCGGCCATCATGTCAAAGCGAATGGCTTCAACCTTCTTCATCACCGCTTCACGGGTAATGCCAAGTTCCGGGTATTCCACCAGACCCTGTACTCGAAACTCGCGCACGTTCAGACGCGGCCCCGCTTGCGGGTCCGGGCTTCGGTCCCGCACACCGGGCACATCCATATCCAGCAAAAGGCTCTCTTCCTCATAGCTCGGCACCTCGGTGGTGTCCGGCATTTCCAAGAAGCTGCCTCCCACTGCAGTGCCACTGACAAAGGCCAACATCAAACCACAAAACCAAAATTTTCCGGGTACTGCGTTCATACTCTTTCCGTCTTTTCCTGTTCTCGATTCCCTGCCCCGCTCAGTAGTCTGCGGAGTAGCGCTCATCGTCGTCTTCCTCGTCGCCGTAGCGTTGGTCCGGCGGCATCAGAATGGAGACCTCATCGTAGCTGTAGTTACGCACCTCGGTGAAGATCGCCGGGTCAATCTCTTCCAGGCCTTCCACTTCCACCAGTTGGTCGCCGGCGGTGCTCAAGTCCTGGCTAAACCGAGCGACTGACTCGTCCTCTACTTCCGCCGGAGCGGTATCAAAGGCCCAGCTCGGCCTAAAGCTGCGCTGGCCCCGCATGAACAGGTAATCTTTAAAGTACATGACAAGCGGCCGACTCGCGGAGCCGATGTCGCCATCCACAAAGAAGATGCCCCGCTTGCCCACCAGATCGGGACGGACCGAGCTCCGAGAGCCGAGAGCAATGAGGTTGCCATCCTCTAACTCCATGCGCAGCGTGCCTTGCTCGTAGTTGGCGTTCCCCGTGCCGCCGGCTTGAAGCGCATCCGTGGCCTCCAGATCAAACACTGGCCCATTACGGTTATCCAACACCACGGTTCCCAGGTTTTCGAAGTCTATATTGCCATTATTGGCCAGGCGCTCCACTCTCAGCTCACCGGTATTACCCATCGAGATGGCGCCCCCCCGGTTGGTAGCGTGAAGCTCACGGGTTTCGGTCAACAGGCGTTGCCGGGT
>NZ_AUHU01000010.1 GCF_000423345.1 Marinimicrobium agarilyticum DSM 16975 | reverse complement strand
ACGACGTCGTCGATACTGGTCCACTCGCTGTCCTCGGTGGTGATACCGATCTGACAGCTGCCGCCACTCACTTCAATGCCCTCGACGGCCACTTCAGTCCAGTTGCCCCAGCCTGCGGCGGGGATCGTGGATGAATAGGAGTTTCCGTCGCAGTAGGCCCAGAGCCATGCGCCGCTCGTTGCGCCGCCGACGGTGTAAGCGGACAGACGGTAGGTACCGTTCGCCAGGCCCGAAATGGTCTGGTTGGTGTTGGCGGTGTACGACGCGCTTGAGGACCAGTGGGTCAGTCGGTCGCCACTGCGCCCGCTGGACTCGGTGTACTGGGCCGCGGCATCGTCGTCCAGCGTCCAACCGCTGGTGCCGTTCTCGAACCCGGGGTTGGACACCAGGTTTTGCGACAACGAATAGGATGAGAAAGTCAGCAACGTGGAAAAGAGCATTAGCGGTGTTGCCAGCTTCCAGCCCTTGGGAAATCTACCTCTTATATTTATAGGGTGAGTCATTTTCGTTCCTCCGATTGAATTAGGTGATTCTATTTAAGGATCACACAGTGTCGAATCAGCTTCTCCGTTACTTCGGGGCGGAGAAGCAGAGACGAGTCTAAAAACCGTTTATTGTTGTTTGGGTTATTGTTCGTAAGCCCCCAAGTCGGGTGCGGAACCGTTGTAGGGCAGCCCGACATTCACACCGCGATCAATCATCTGGCTGTTGGGGCTAAGTTTGAGGAAGTCCAGCTCGGGCAGGCTTCCGTCAGCCTGACGCGGCCCCATGAAGTCTTCGTCGGACGTGCTCAGGAAGTCACTGCTGCTTGGGTAAATACCCAGGTTCCAGGTGTTGTATTGATCATCCACACCGGCCATATGTCGGTTCTCATTGGGGAAGCCGATGTTGTTCCTCATGCGGTGGCGATCATTACCGGTCAAGATCACACCGTCGGTCCGGTTGCCGTTCGAGTCCCAGCTGCTGGCCCACATGTCGTACTGCACACGGTTGTTGTAGGCGGTGTTGTTGTACCAGTCGTTTCCGCTGGCGGAGTGGTTGGCATAAAAGCCCTGGTTGCGGTTACTCCAGGCCACGTTGTTGCGTACCACGTGGCGAATACCGGTTTTGCTACTCCCGATTTTGAACCCGGCGCCGTTGCCTGCGGTGGCAGAGCCTGAGTTGATATAGCCATTGCCCATCGCCCAACTGTTTTCAACGATCACGGGAACTTCCTGCGAAATAAAATCCCAACCATCGTCAGAGTTCCACCAGGCGCGGCAGCCACGGAAGACTGTCGGTTCTCCTGTCCACTGGTAGTGAACCCCAAAGCCATCAGCGTTCTCGCCGTCGCCCTGGTGGGACCAGGGGTCGTAGTTGTCATGGGAGTCCGAATTAAGGAACAGATGTCCGCCTCGGGTGGTATGAACGAACACACCGGCGCCCTGAATATGATGAATGTCCAACTCTTCGAAGATATTTCGGTAAGCGTCGTCGCCGCCGACTCTCAGGCCCACATTCGATCGGGTGTTCATGGGCAGATTGCGAATCTCGAAACCCTTGAGGTGGAGGTAAGAACCTGTGACCAAAACGCCGAAGGTATAGTTGGGGTCCGGCTGAATTTGAAGGTTGGAAAAATCGAGCACTGGCTGCTCACCCGGGTACGCGAAGTACCGGATGCGCGCGCTCTCAGAGGTTCCGCTTTTCCAAAAATTGATACCGGCTTCGGGTATGGCGGGGCTGTAGATGTTGTAGACACCGCCCCGGACGTACACCAGATCCCCTGGCCCGGCGACATCAATGGCGCGCTGCAGTGTGCGGAAAGGCTGGTTGAGCGACCCCGAGCTTGAGTCACTGCCATTGAGCGAGACGTAGTAGTCTCCATCATCGCCGGCTCCGTCCGGTGGAGCGCTGCCGCAGGCTTCGGCGCTGACGTCATTTCCGGTAATGGTAAAGCTGTCGATGTTGCCCAGGCCAGAACTGGTGACGGACTCCAGGCGAACGGTGTGGCTCCCCTCATCCAGCCACAATTCCACGGTGTCGCTATCCGCCCAGCTGCTCCAGCTACCGGAGGCAGGGAAAGGCACGCCTTGGTATTCCGTTTGGCCATCGATAGAGATGTCGCCGGGGCGGCCACTGCCGCCGCCGTTGGCGTAGCGCCATTGCAGGGTGTAGCTTCCCGCTTGACTCACTGCCACCTGCCAGTCGACACCGGTTCCGGTGGCGTTGTCGGTGTTGGCGAAGCCGCTGCCGTTGTAGCCTGAATGATTGCTGTCGACCGAGCCGTCCACGCTACAGGAGCCTGCGCCTTCCTCAATCACAACTTCAACCGGCTCATCGCCAGAGACGCGCTCAAAGACCACGTCGTCGAAGCTGCTCCACTCGCTGTCCTCGGTGGTTAGCCCCAGCTCGCAACTGCCACCGCTCACATCAATACCCTCAACCACCACCTCGGCCCAGTTGCCCCAGGCGCTGGAGGGAATCGGGGTGGAGTAGCCCTGGCCGTCGCAATACGCCCAGAGCCAGGCGCCGGCCGTGCTGCCGCCGACGGTGTACGCGGAGAGCCGGTAGGTCCCGGCCGACAACCCGGTAATGGTCTGTTTAGTCTCCGCCCGGTAGGAAGTGTTAGAGGACCAGTGGGTCAGTCGGTCGCCACTGCGGCCGCTGGATTCGGTGTACTGGGCGGAGGCCTCGTCTCCCAGGGTCCAGCCGCTGGTCCCGTTCTCAAAGCCGGGGTTGGTTATCAGGTTTTGGGAAAACGCCAGGGATGAGAAAGCCAGCAATGCGGGGGCAAGGGCTAAAGACGCTGTCAGCCTCCAGCTCTGCGAAAATCGACGTCTTGGTTTTGGTGAACGAGTCATTATTATTCCTCCGATGTAGGATCGGGTGATGATTCAACATCTAGCGAGTTTTGAATCGGCGCAGGCCGGAAGTCGGCGAATGCGGCGCGCGAGGAGGGCAAGCGAAATGTGGCTGGGCTTCCACAGACATCGTGGCAGTGACCTGCCAGCGCTGGACCTCTTGTAGCCCGATAAAGTTTGGCCCTTAAGCTTGGGCAAGTAAACGTTTACCGTATATTGAATTATAATAAGAAGGACGTATAGTAATACCAATAGGTAAACGTTTACCTAAAAGTGTGATCTGTTTGGCATGATGGAGGCAAAAAAGGGGATTTTTACGCCGGATAGATCGACCTCTGGTTGATCTGATCTAAACCGTTTGGCTTTGAGAGGAACAAAAAAGAGGCTCCGAAGAGCCTCAAAGCACGATGCTGCGAGAGAGAACTTACGGTCAGAAGGTGGCGCGCAGCCCGAGCTGGAAGCGCCGTCCTGTCATTTCCACGAGGCTGACCCGGTCCCGTTGGCCCAAGTACCCGAGTCGGGTTTCGTTGGTCAGGTTGATTGCTTCGAACGAAGCAGTGAGGTTGTCGGTGAAGTCGTAGGACAGGCTCATATCCACTTGGCCGTATTCGTCGGTGTAAGAGGGCTGGCCGGCCTCGCCCACGCGGCTGCTCATGTAGCTATCCCGCCAGTTGTAGGCGATACGCGTCTGAAAGTTGTTCTTGTCATAGAAGGCGATAATGTTATATGAGTTCTTGGCGAAGCCTTCCAGGGATGAACCGGGCTCTGGTACCAGCGGGGAGTTTACAGGCAATGCCTCCTTGTCCTCGCTGTGCGTATAGGTGTAGTTCGCCTGAACACCGAAGCCGTCCCAAAAACTTGGAAGAGTATTGAAGTAGTGCAAAGCGGACAATTCCAGTCCTTTGATCGTGCCGCCCGGGCGGTTGTTCTTCTGGTTTGATATGTACTGAACAATGTCGCCGTTCTCTTCGTAGGCGTCCAAGAGGGCCTGTTCGATCGGACCGTCCCAAGGGCCGGTATCCGTGAAGGTCGAGATAAAGTTGGTGATATCCTTATAGAAGAGGGTCGCAGAGTAAGCGCTGTCATCTTCGGCATAGAACTCATAGCCCAAGTCAAACGATGTCACTTCATAGGACTCCAAGTCCGGATTACCACCGGTGACCTGAACCACCGGGCTGTTGACGCCCGCACTCTCAGAGTAGTTCGGACTCATGTCCCTGATGTTGGGGCGAGCGACGGTCTTGCTGGCAGCCGTCCGTACGACGTGGCCACCACCAAGATCCAGCTTCAGGTTTACACTGGGTAGGAGGTGTTCTTCGGTCGTCTCGACACTAAGTGGCTGTAGCCCTTCGCTATCAGCGGTATTGACGACCTGCTCCGGCAGGTTCGACCCTTCTTCGTCCAGCCGCAGAAGACTGATCCTCGACGCGTTGCTCTGGCCTTTGTTGGTAATATCGACATAACGCAGGCCTACATTGCCCGACCAGATGACGTCACCCAGCTCGCCCTCAAGGTTCACCATTGCATAAGCGGAAATGTTCTCTTCGTTGTTGACGAAGCTTCCGGCGGCATTTCTATAAACCGTGTCCCAGCCTTTTTGTACGATGGGTGATTCGGGGCGTATCTCCTCCAGAATTTCCTGAGTGGCAGCGCGATACGTCGCATGGTCTTTGAGCATGACCCACTGGCGAGGGAAATCTCCTGATACGCCGTCCATGAAGTTGCCGTCACTTAGAGTAAACAGGTTGTCGGGCAATTCACCGAGCTCGGATGGCCCGCCCCAAGTGCTGCCAAAGCCGATCTGCATGCCTCCGGGGTAGGGCCAGCAGGGGCAGCCGTTCGCATCGAACTCGGTGCCGTATTCGTTGAAAGCGATGGTGCGGTCCTGGTAGGCCACACCTGCCTTCACTGAGCGGGCCACACCGGCGTCGATCTCGTAAAGCGCGTCCAGTTTGATTTCTTTGATTTCATCCTCGGCATCGCTTTCGCCCCAATGCTGCCAGGCGGCTCTTACCTTGGATATGTCTGTGACATCAAGGGCGCCTGTGGTGGACAGACTCGGAATGTCGCTGCTGTAATCGAGCATGATCTGGCTCGGCACGATATTGCCGTCTTCGTCATACATCGTGTGGTGCAATGCCGTGCTGTTGTCGCCCTGCCAATCGTTCTCGGCCTTGGAGTAGGACGCATCGAATTCCAACGTAAGAGCACCCTCGGTGAACATACTGTTGTAACCAACGGCAATGGTCGTGTCCTCGGACAGAGCGTAGTCCACATTCATTTCAACGTCGATGTCGGCAAGAGTGGCTGCATGCAATGTGCCTCCGTCGTTGACAACCACATCCGTATACTTGCTCTCTTCCTGCATTGGAATCTGCAGGCCGGAGCCGAGAGCTTCGCGGTCAAGTTTTGTATAAAGTAAGTCCAGAGTGTTCGAGAAATTACTGCTGGGCTCCCATTGGATGACGGCCGTGACGCCCGCGCGCTCGCGACTGTCGTTAATGGTGGAGTAGATTGTTCGTCCCGGGCCGCGGCTGCCGGGCAGGTCCGTGGTCGGCTCTCCGTTTTCGTCGGCAAGTAGTTGGCCATCTTCGCCGACGGTGCCCGGAATAAAGCCGAAACCATCATTCGCGTACTCGTGCCAATGGCTACTGCGGTAGAGGTCAATACGCCCGTCGGTCTCTCTATAGGTTGCACCGACCAAAACGCCAATGGTGTCATCGGCAAAGGTGTTGCTGATCAGGCCGTTGATTTCCGGGCCCATCTCTTCAGAAAGATCGTTATAGTTTGCCTTTACCGCTGCGACGGCGTTAAAGCCAGGGTTATCCAGCGGGCGCGCGGTACGGACATTGACATAGGCGCCGACGCTACCTGCACTCAGGTCAGCGGTAGGAGATTTGATGACATCAGCACCGCCGATGAGCTCTGACGGCAGTAGCTGGAAGTTGAAGCTTCGGCCGCCCGTGGTGGTGGCCAGCGTGCGGTGGTTGAGCTTCACAATGTTGAACTCCGGGCCGAAGCTGCGCACACTGATCTGCGCCCCTTCACCGCCCGCTCGTGAGATGGTCACACCGGTAATACGCTGCAGTGACTCAGCGACGTTCTGGTCAGGGAATTTACCGATATCTTCCGCGACGATGCTGTCCTGAATGACATCAGCGTTGCGCTTCATGTCGGTGGCCCGGTTCAGACTGCCGCGGATACCGGTGACCACGATTTCCTCAAGCATGGCCTCTTCGTCTTGCGCGTATAGGGTGGGCGCGATCAATGTACCCGCGGAAGCCAGAATGACTGCCGATAACGCGTTTCGTTTGAACATATGCTATCTCCAATACTCATTGGTAGTTATTGTTTAGTGAAAATCCGTTTCGGCGTTCAGACCCTATGACGTTGGAGTCATAGGGTCCCGCCAGGTTGCTGGCAACTGGATCCCTGCAACTGCGACGCCGGGGTCGACGGTACGGGGAGCCCCTCTTCAGTGTGCACTGTTGACGGCGACAAGGGTGGCACAGCTAGAAGAGAAGAACGTTTTCTATGGGCAGCCTGTTCGCTAACCGCCTTCTTCCTCTACACACTTCTTTGATGGGTTTCCGTTATTGAATTAGATGGAAACCTTGAGTGAGTGTGTGTTTCCGTCCGGGTTAAGTAAATAGACAATGGCTCACAAAGATGGACTATTCTATTTTGGTGGTCATGGCGAGCGGGGAGCGCTGAGGCGGAAAGTTGGAAGCGCTGACAGGGCCGGGCTGACGAGCGCTTTCTGGGGAGAGGCGCTTCATTCGGGTCGCTGTCACAAAGAGAAAAATTGCGCCATAGCAGCATGTGGGCGGTGACGTGCAACTCTCCGGGCGGTTGAGCCGATGGCGTAGCATGGCGTATCGGGGTGCGAATGGCTTGGCGCGAACGAGTCGTTTGAACCCGTTCTCTGGGAAGGTTTCTGCCGGCTGATACTCCAATATGTAATATAGTCCAAAATATCAACGACTTACGCGGCGCAATGTGGCCTTTTGGCTCTTTCAGAAAACCGGTTCATTGTGGCTCCATCTGACTGCCGAGCCTCTCTCTGTACTGGGTGGGCGACAGGCTCATCCTTTTTTTGAAAAGCCTGGAAAAGTACAGCGGGTCCTGAAAGCCCAAAGAGTAGCCGATCTCCTTGACGCTCATGTTGGTAAAGCTGAGGTACTTGCAGGCCTCCTGTATTTTCAGGTGGTTGAAGTAACTGATGGGGGAGTAGCCGGTGTTGCGCTTGAAAAGATAATAGAGGTAGGAGGCAGAGTGACTCAGGTGCTCGGCGAGCTCGTCGATGCGGATGGACTGATCCATATGCTCCTGCATATACCGGATGGCGGAGTCGATGATGTTGGTGCTCCGGTCCTCGTGCCGAATCTTGGAATAATAGTCATGGTAGACGAAGGAGGCCAGAAGCTGCCATAAACTGATGTTGACGTATTCGATGGGCTCTGGCCCGTGAGCACTTTCGAGCAGGGAAATAAAACTGTCGAAATAGCTGACTCGCTCTTCTTCAAACGGCAGTTTGACCACACAGGGGGCGGCGCTTTTGCCGTTGATCGCCTGTCTCTGGCAATGTTTTTTGAATAGGGTCTCGGCGCCGGGGCCGGTAAAGTGCACCCAGTAGATGCTCCAATGATCCTGCTCTTCAGACCCGTACTCATGAGGGGTTTCCGCGGGTATGATGAAATAGGAGTTGGGCGTGATAAGGTGTTTTTTCCGGTTCAGTTTGATCCATCCGTCCCCTTCCAGGCAATAAATCAGAATGTACTCATCGGCACCCTGGTTTCTGCGCCTGAAATGATTCCCGGCTCTGGGGTAATAACCAATATCCGTGAGGTAGAGTTCGTTGATGAGCGGGTTTTTCTTGATGGATTCCCGGACGTCCCGGGGTAGAACCACCATTTTCTGGCCCATGAAACCGTCTCTCATTTACCGGCCCCTCCCAATAGAATAATCCATGTTTGTGCCCCTTTGTCTATTTACTTCATGGTGTCGAGAATACACACTCTAACCATAGTCTGCGAGTGGCTTGAGCGCTCGCTAGCTTCCAATAATAAGTTTTCGGATGCCCATCCCGCCCAGTCGACCTGGTCGTTGTGGGTATGCCTCGAGAGAGTATCGCCTATGACTCGTTCAGAAAAAAATTACGCCGAACCGGAAAGCGCCGGTTTGAGGTATGGCTACATTGCGTATGTCTCACTCATCGCTGCACTGGGCGGTTTTCTCTTTGGCTATGACTGGGTGGTAATCGGCGGGGCCAAGCCCTTTTACGAGGCCTACTTCAATCTGACGTCCTCCTTTCAGATAGGGTGGGCTATGAGCAATGCTCTGGTGGGGTGCCTGGTGGGGGCCGCCATCTCAGGCTACATAACAGACAAGCTCGGAAGGAAGAAGGTCCTGCTGATTGCCGGCTTTCTATTCACGCTGTCAGCCGTTGCCACCGCCATTGCAGAGACGTTTTCAGTGTTTGTTCTGATGCGGATGGCGGGAGGGGTGGCCATCGGTCTGGCCTCGACGGTCTCCCCGATGTATATCGCCGAAATGGCGCCTTCGAGCCACCGTGGGAAGTTGGTGTCCATCAACCAGTTGACCATTGTGTTGGGCGTGTTGGCGGCGCAGATTGCGAACTGGGCGATTGCCGATACCATCCCTGAGGCCGCCACCAGAGCTACGATTCTCGATTCCTGGAACGGTCAGTTCGGCTGGCGTTGGATGTTCGCCGCAGAAGCTCTGCCGGCCATCGCCTTCTTTTTGCTGGCCTTTCGTATACCGGAGAGCCCCCGCTGGCTGATAAAGCAGGGCCGTGTGGAGGAAGCCTGCAGGGTCCTGTCCCAGATCGGTGGCGGCCATTATGCCGAAGAGCAATCCACTCTGATCCAGGAGACGGTTTCCGATGACGGCGGGCGGGTACGGCTGAGGGAGCTGCTCAGCCCCAAGATTCTGCCGGTACTGATGATCGGCATTGGCCTGGCGGTTTTCCAGCAGTGGTGTGGCATCAACGTCATTTTTAACTACGCCGAAGAAGTTTTTACCAGCGCGGGCTACGACATCAATCAGATGTTGGTGAACATCATTTTTACCGGGATTGCCAACCTTGTGTTTACCTTTGTCGCCCTGAGAACCGTGGACCGTTGGGGCAGAAAAACCCTGCTTCTGATCGGCTCAGGCGCCTTGGCGGTCATCTATCTGCTGATGGCGTTTTTCTACTACACCCAGATCATCGGGTGGCACATGCTGGTTCTGGTGGTGGCCGCCATCTCGTTCTATGCCATGTCACTCGCACCGGTAACCTGGGTTTTCATTTCCGAAATATTTCCCAACCGGATCCGGGGCGCCGCCATGTCCGTCTGTGTCTTTTCCCTATGGACGGCCTCGCTGGTCCTGACCTACACCTTCCCCCTTCTGAACGAAGGCCTCGGTGAAGGGCCACAGGGAACGGCGCTTACCTTTGGGGTTTATGCGCTGATCTGCATTGTCGGCTTTGTGCTGATTCTCAGAAAGCTTCCCGAAACCAAAGGAAAATCTCTCGAAGAGCTGGAGAGGGAACTTGGAACCTCTTTCGATGCTTATCATCAGGAGTAGAATCGATGTACGACGATAAAATGACCGTAAAAGCGTGGCAGGAAGCCGTTACCATTCCGACCTATCCGGTCGGAGAAGAGGAACGGAATCCGATGTTTTTCGAGAAGCGGGTCTATCAGGGGAGCAGCGGTAAAGTATACCCGCACCCGATCACCGAAAAGATACTCGATCAAAAGGAAGACCGTACTTACAACGGGGTTTTCCTGGAAAACTGTTATTTGAAAGTCATGATCCTCCCGGAGCTGGGCGGACGGGTTCAGATGGCGTATGACAAAGTTAAACAACGCCACTTCATCTACCACAACCAGGTCATAAAACCCGCCCTGGTCGGGCTTCTCGGGCCCTGGATTTCGGGGGGTATAGAATTCAACTGGCCGCAGCACCATCGGCCGACGACGTTCAAGCCGGTCGACTTCGCCGTTCAGGAAAACAGCGACGGCTCAAAAACCGTATGGACGCACGAATTTGAGATTATGTCCCATACCCGTGGCGCCGCCGGCTTTACCCTGTATCCGGGGAAGGCCTATCTGGAGGTAGAAGCCAAGATTTTCAATTCAACCTACCTGCCTCAAACGTTTCTCTGGTGGGCGAACCCGGCCGTCGCGGTGAATGATCATTACCAGTCGGTGTTTCCACCCGACGTCAATGCCGTTTTTGACCATGGAAAACGGGACGTTTCCACATTTCCCATTGCCACCGGCACCTACTACAAGATCGACTATTCGCCGGGCACTGATATTTCCCGCTTCAGGAATATTCCGGTACCCACCTCCTACATGGCAATGGAATCCGATTTCGATTTTATCGGTGGCTATGAGCACGACAGCGAGTCGGGGCTCTTGCATGTGGCGGATCATCACGTATCGCCGGGCAAGAAGCAATGGACCTGGGGTAACGGGGAGTTTGGCAAAGCGTGGGATAGAAACCTCACCGATGAAGACGGCCCCTATGTCGAGCTGATGACCGGAGTGTACACCGATAACCAGCCAGACTTTGCGTGGCTGATGCCCTTCGAGGAAAAGTCCTTCTCGCAGGTTTTCATGCCGTATCAGAAAGTGGGAATGGTAAAGAATGCCACTCGGGATATTGTGATCGGTATTGAACCGGAGGGGCCCCATGCCGCCCTCATCACCATCTACGCGAGTTCGGAGCAGAATAACCGGGTTGAGCTCTATATCAACGAGCGTCGGGTATTTGAAGAGTCCTTCAGTGTTTCTCCTGAGAAACTCTACCAGAAGTCGATATCATGCAGCGAGACGCTCGGTGAGGCCAATTACGTGTTGGTGGTTCTGGATCATTCTGGCAAAGAGCTGGTCCGATACGAGCCAGCCAGTATTCAGAAGAATGAGATCCCGGAAGCGGCAGATGCCGCAGAGGAGCCCAGTCAAGTCACGAGCATCGAGAAGCTCTACCTGACCGGGCTTCATCTGGAACAGTATCGGCACGCGACGTACAGCCCTGTCGATTATTATGAAGAGGCACTGCGTCGGGAACCCGGGGACGTGCGGAACAACTCCGCCTTGGGGCTGTGGCACCTAAGACGAGGCCGGTTCGCTGAAAGTGAGGACTTTTTTGAAAGAGCGATTGAAACGCTCACCTATCGCAACCCCAACCCCTATGTCGGGGAGCCATACTTCCACCTTGGCGTTGCCATGAAGTTCCAGGGCAAGCTGTCAGGGGCTTATAACGCCTTCTACAAAGCGGCCTGGAATCGTGCCTGGCAGGATGCGAGTTATTTCTGTCTGGCCCAAATTGACACCTACCGGGGGAGCTATGACCGGGGCCTGGAGCACATCAATAAATCCCTGGATCTGAATCGAAACAATGCCGCGGCGTGGGCGCTGAAGGCGGCGCTTCTTCGAAAGCTGGGCCGACTACTGGATGCGACGCAGGTGAGTGAAGCCGCGATCGCTCTCGATGGCTTCAACCTCACTGCCCGGTTTGAGCACTACCTCGCGGAGTCAGACAGAGGGGAGCGGGGGGCAGCGTCTTCTTCCCTTGAGCTGCTCGAAGAGCGTTTCCGCAATGACGTGGAAACGTTCATCAACGGCGCATCAGAATATGCTCACGCAGGCATGTTTGATGAAGCCATCAGCCTGCTCGCCCTCGTGCGCCCCGGTCAGGACGGACGGCTCCACCCGATGGTGTACTACCACACGGGTTGGTTCTGCCAAATGAAGGGCGATACTGATGTAGCTCGGAAGTATTACAGAATGGGGGCGCAGGCCTCCCCGGACTACTGCTTCCCCAATAGACTGGAGGCGATACCCGCGCTGCAAGAGGCCATGAAGGCCGATGAGCATGACGCCAGAGCACCGTACTACCTCGGATGCCTGTTCTACGACAAGCAGCAATATGACCTCGCCACGGGTCTCTGGGAAGAGGCGGCGCGAAAAGATGCCCGCTTCCCGACGGTGCACCGGAATCTTGCCATCGCCACGTTCAACCACGAAGGCGATGCCCAGAAGGCGTTGGAACTCTTTGAGAAAGCCTTTTCCCTGGGTCGGTCCGATGCTCGGGTCTTCATGGAACTGGATCAGCTTTATAAGCGGATGAATCACCGCCCGGAGAAAAGGCTCGCGTTCCTGGAGTCTCATCTGGACCTGGTCGATCAGCGGGATGATGTCTATCTGGAGCGGATCGGACTGCACAATGTTCTGGGAAATCACGAAGAGGCTTACACGCTCATCACCGAGCGCACCTTCCATCCCTGGGAAGGGGGAGAGGGCCGG
Source organism: Marinimicrobium agarilyticum DSM 16975 (assembly GCF_000423345.1). Taxonomy (GTDB): domain Bacteria; phylum Pseudomonadota; class Gammaproteobacteria; order Pseudomonadales; family Cellvibrionaceae; genus Marinimicrobium; species Marinimicrobium agarilyticum. Next base: position 143,384 of record NZ_AUHU01000010.1, on the reverse strand, counting down.
GTTTCCGGGCAATACGTCTACAGCCTGATGGAAATGGCGAAGGAGAATCTCGCCGCCGGAGAGTACGAACAGGCCATCGAAAAGCTGCGTCAGGCGTGCGTCTATCCGGAAAACCTGGGCGAGGGCAAACTCTATACCGCCAGAGAAAATGACATCAACTACTGGCTGGGTGTTGCCCATGATTTGAGCGGGAACAAAGCGAAGGCCAAAGATTATTGGGAGAAGGCCACGCAAGGCGACGACGAACCGGCAGCCGCAGTTTTCTATAACGATACCCCGCCAGAGCACATTCTGTATCAGGGGCTGGCCTGGCGTAACTTGAACGAACCGGCAAAGGCGGACGCCATATTCCGCAAGCTGGTCCACCACGGAGAAGTCCATAAGGACGATCACGTGGCGATCGACTACTTTGCCGTCTCTCTGCCTAACATGCTGATTTTTGATGATGACCTCAATCTGAGAAACAGAGTGCACTGCCTCTACGTCACGGGGCTGGGGCTGCTCGGCCGAGGGCAAACCCGCGAGGCCAAGTTGGCACTGGAAGAAGCGGTGCGCCTGGATGAAGCGCACTTCGGGGCCATTAGCCACCTGCGTCTTGCGAACCGACCGTCTCTGATGGAAACCCGCCAGGCGACAAACGTTGATTGTTCCGCCTAGTAAAACGTCGGGTTGCTCGGAAAACGGTGAGTACCATGGAGCCTAATAATGAATAATAGAAGTGGAACGCGGCCGACACTCGCCATTGTTCTGTTCTTGGCGATGTCACTGGGCTTTCCTGCCGTTGGGCAGGAAAGCCCGGAGACCCTGTCCCTTGCGGGGGACTGGAGTCTTGCGCTGGACCCATCCGATAAGGGCCTCAAGGAGCGGTGGTACAACAGAACCTATTCGGAGTCGATCCTCCTGCCTGGCTCCCTGCAGGAGTCAGGCTTTGGAGAGCCGGTGTCCATGGCAACGGAGTGGGTGTCCAGTAGCTATGCCGGATACGAGCGCTTTGTTGCGCTCGACAAGTACGCCCCGTATCGGACCGACGATAATTTCAAATTTCCCTACTGGCTGACCCCTGATACCCACTACAAGGGTGTCGCCTGGTTTCAGAGGGAAATTGTTATTCCACCGGAGTGGCAAGACAAGCGGGTCACGTTGCACCTGGAGCGGGTTCATTGGGGCTCCACCGTTTTCGTCAACGACCGCAAAGTCGGCTCAAACAACAGTCTCGCCACCCCCCACCGATATGACCTTACGGAGTCTTTGGAGCCGGGAACACACCGGCTCAGTATCCGGGTCGACAATCGGGTGTTGCTGGAAATCGGCCGGAACTCCCACAGCATCAGCGATCACACCCAATCCAACTGGAACGGGATCGTGGGAGAGATCGCCCTGGAGGCCACGTCTCCGGTTTTCATATCGGAGGTAAAGATCGCCCCGGATGTTCCCGGGCGAATGGCCAAAACCACCGTGCGGGTCGAGAACCATAGTGGACGCCCCAGGGCGGGAACATTGCGTTTGCAGGCAACCTCGAAAAACGCCGCCGAGCCGCAACAGCTTCCGGTGGTCGAGCGATTCTTTTCGGTTGATGCGTCTGGCGTGGTCGAAGTCGATTACCCCATGGGCGATAAGATGCGGTTGTGGGACGAGTTCACACCCAACCTTTACCGCATGCGCGCGGATCTCATCTTCGCCGGTGACGATGTGCACCGGAATTCATACCAGACCGATTTCGGAATGGTGGACTTTCGAGTGGATGGCCAACGCTTCTCAGTGAACGGTAATCAGGTCTTCCTGAGGGGAACCCTCGAGTCCGCGATTTTCCCGCTCACCGGTTATCCGTCAACATCCAAGAAAGAGTGGGCACGCATATTCGACGTCATCAAACAACACGGCCTGAATCACGTGCGGTTCCACTCCTGGTGCCCTCCAGAAGCCGCCTTTCAAGCGGCGGACGAGGCCGGGGTCTACCTGCAACCGGAGGCGTCGGTCTGGCCCAACCAGGGAGCAACGGTCGGCAATGGCGGCCCGGTGGATGAATTCGTCATCAGTGAAAGCAAACGCATTCTCGATGAGTACGGTAACCATCCGTCATTTGTCATGTTCGCGCACGGCAATGAACCCGCCGGTAAAAATCAGGAAACCTACCTGGCGGAATTCATAGAAACGCTGCAGGACTATGACGACCGGCTTGTTTACACCGGCGGAGTGGGCTGGCCGGTCCTCCCTGAAAATGAATACCACGTGATTCCCGACCCGAGAATCCAGCAGTGGGAGGCTGGGCTTAAGAGTCGAATCAACTCCCAGCCTCCCAGCACCGACTGGGATTTTGGCGACGTGATTGAAGAATACGACCGACCGGTGGTCGCCCATGAAATCGGGCAGTGGACGGTCTACCCGAACTTCAATGAAATGTCCAAGTACACCGGCGTTCTCTACCCCCATAACTTCGAAATCTTTCAGGATTTCCTGAAAAAGAATCACCTGTTGCACCAGGCGGAAGATTTTCTGATGGCCTCCGGCCGACTGCAGGTGCTGGCCTACAAGGCGGACATCGAAGCTGCGCTCAGAACGCCCGGCCAGGCAGGGTTTCAGATGCTGGACCTGAAAGATTTTCCGGGGCAGGGCACGGCACTGGTAGGGGTGGTAGACCCCTTCTGGGACAGCAAGCCCTACACGAGCGCGCGGGAGTTTCGCCAGTTCAGTTCCCAGACGGTGCCGCTGGCCCGACTGGAAAAACATCTCTGGACGGACGCGGAAACCTTTACCGCCGATTTGGAAGTCGCCCATCTTGGCCGATCACCGATGAAGGCGGTTCCCGTTGAATGGCGGATCATCAACGAGCGCAACAAGGTCGTTGCGTCCAAACAGTACGCGGTCGATCTGCCGCGCGGGAACAACATTGCGGCCGGGCAAGCCGCGCTTGAGCTCGCGGCTTTTACATCGCCACAGAAACTGACGCTCGAAGTCAGGGTGGGGGACCTGGGGTGGAATCACTGGGACTTCTGGGTCTATCCCCAGTCAGGCCCCGAGGCGGAGCCCAGCGACATTCTCATCACCGACCGGCTGACCCCTGAGGTCGAGAAAAAGCTGAAGGCTGGTGCTCGGGTGCTTCTAAAACTCGACGGCCGTATCCGCGACGATAAAGGCGGTGACATCGCAGCCGGCTTCTCACCAATATTCTGGAATACCGAATGGACTGGCGGCCAGGAGCCCCACACCATGGGCGTTCTGGTGGCGCCCGAGCATCCGGTGTTCAATCGGTTCCCCACAGAGTTTCATACCAACTGGCAGTGGTGGGACATCCTCCACGGTATCCAGCCCATGAACCTGGGGGACCTTTCCCCGGAGCTGACACCGTTGGTACAGATGATCGACACCTGGTCCGAGGCCAGAAAGCTGGGGCTGATGTTTGAAGGCAGGGTCGGGGAGGGGCGCCTTCTCGTCACCTCCATTGATTTCGACCGGGATCTGGACGAGCGACTCGGTACTCGTCAACTCTACCGCAGCCTGATGGCGTACATGAACAGCGAGGCCTTCCAACCGGCTCTGCCGCTCGAGCCGGATGCGGTTCGCGGTTTATACAATCAATAATTAAATAGGGTTTGGCCCAATGACATCGCACAAAACAACACGCACGGGCTTACGAACTTTCCTGGTCGGTTTGGTGATACTGGGTTCGTTCGGTTGCCAACAGGCTCAGGTCCACCAGGCCCAGATACCCGACCACGGTGTCTGGCCCAGGCCAGAGATCATTCCCGTTCCGGCACAGGTAAGCCGCGTTACGGCGCCGGTCATTTCGCTGGACGGCACCTGGAAATTCACCGCAGAGCCGCCTGAAGAATTCTGGCTTGAGACGGTGAACTTCAGTAACTGGCAGGATATCAGGGTCCCGGCTCAAGCCAGTTTTCACATCGAAGACCTCGCCATTCGAAGAAACGAATTGCGGCCTTCTTATGTCTACAAGCGCGTTATCAACATCCCTGAGGACTACACTGGAAAGCGAGTGAAGCTGCGCTTCCAGGGAGTCACTGGTGATGCCACTGTTTGGGTTAACGGAACGGAAGTAGGGCGTCATCATGGTGGTTTTACCATCTGGAACCCCGACATCACAGAACAGGTGACTCCGGGCGAAGAGGCAGTCATTACCGTCTCTGTCCATGAGCCCGAAAAAGGCCAATCCACCAACACCTACCACGGCGGCATTGTTCGTGGTGTGGACCTGATGGCTTTACCGAAGAACCACATCACAAGGTTTCATATCGATTCCGATCTGGACTCTCAGTACAAAGATGCGCAGATGAATGTCTGGGTTGCGATGGCGTTCGCAGAGGGTACCGAAAATGCTGAGCTACACCTGACCCTGGAAGATCCCTCTGGCCAGAGCACAGAGATCACACCCTCGGTGCTGAAGCTGTCCGCCCGGGAGGCGGTGCCCTGCGTTCCCGGTCGCGATTGCCGGCCTGGGCCCGACACGTTGTCCAGTGGAGAGGCAGAGCGTATCGTCTCCATTCCGGTGGCCAACCCCGGAAAATGGAGCGCGGAGCATCCTCAGCTCTACAGGATCCGTGCGGATTTGTCCGTCGACGGGGTTGTCACCCAAAGTGTGACGCGCCAGATCGGTTTCCGGGAGGTGGAGATCGACGGACAACGGTTGCTGGTCAACGGTAACGAGGTCAAATTAAGAGGTTCCGCTCAGTTTGACAGCCACCCGCTCAATGGCATATCGCTCACGAAAGAGGAGGCCATTCGGGACCTGAACCTCTATAAAGAGGCCAATCACAACTTCGTTCGCCCCTCCTGCTACATAGCCAACGAGGACTTCCTTGAGGCCGCCGATAGAATCGGGATCTATGTCATGGGCGAAATGCCGGTGACCTTTGCCCACGTCGCTGCCGACGATGAATCGCTATTGCCGATCTTTATGGAACAGACAGCGGAAACCATTGAGCAGGCGAGGAATCACCCCAGCATCCTCTTCTGGATGCTGGCCAACGAAACCCACTACGGCTTCAATATCGGAAAAATGGCCGACTATGTTTTTAGCGAAGATCCATCGCTCCCGGTTGCCTACAGTTGGTCCCAGTCAGTGCCACCGGACCAGCCTCTTCCGTTCAATATTTACAGTTACCACTACCCGGGTTATGACGCGGACCTGGCGGAAAGGGACATATCCCCGTTCAATAGTCTGAGCGCGGGCCAGGCTATTCCGCCCATGCCCGTGATCGCGGATGAGTTTGCTCACCCGTCCTCGTACAATTATGAGGAAATGCGGCGGGACCCGAATGTTCGAAACTTCTGGGGCGAGACCATCGATATTTTCTGGGAACGCATGTTCACGACGCACGGCTCCTTGGGCGGCGCCATCTTTGCGGGTATTGATCACCCCTTGAATCTGACCCGCCAATACCCTTGGGGGATTCTGGATAAATGGCGTAGGCCCAAGCCAGAGTACTGGCACACAAAAAAGGCGTTTTCACCCGTGCGGCTTGAGAACCAGCCATTGCGCAACCCCGGCGCCGGGAACCCGCTTGAACTGCCCGTCAGTAACTGGTTCGATCACACCAACCTGAATGCGGTCACCTTTTTCTGGTCCGTGGCGGAAGAGTCCGGTGAGATTCCGGGCCCCGACGTTGCCCCCCGCGGCGAGGGTCGCCTCGTTATTCCCGGTAGGAATTGGCAGCAAGGCGACCAGCTAGACATTGTTGTTCGTCACAACCGGGACGAAAGAATCATTGACCAATACCGCCTCGCGGTGGAACCGCCAGAACCGGCCGCGCCGACACCCGCCGGCGCGCTGCCCGATATCACCGAAACCGCCGAATCGATTCAGATCGTAGGTGCGGATTTCACGGTAACGTTCAGCAAGCGGAACGGCCTCATAGACTCCGGCACCTACAATGGGACGACATTGATCCAGAGCGGGCCGTTTCTGAATATTATCGGTGTAACCCTGGATGACTGGTCACTGCAAGATATCGCCGCTGATACGGATGGCAACGAAGCCGTGGTGCGGATTTCGGGTTCTTACCTCGCACAGCCCGAGCCGCCGCGCGGCAGCGACGAACCGGTCACAGAGGCGCCTGTTGACGTCGATGTGGAATTCATCGTTCGGGTCGATGGGCAGGGGCTGCTTACCACGACCTATACGATTGCCGACTTTCCGCTCACGCCGCCCGAGACCCGCCTCGTTCCCTGGAACGAGACCGATGCGGGCGGTTACGGTGAAGTCGGCGTGAGCTATCTATTGACGGACAGCATCGACCAGTTGGCCTGGGCGCGAGACGGCCTCTGGTCCGTTTATCCCGAGGACCACATTGGCCGCAATGCGGGCATGGCGCCACGCTCCAAGCCCAATAGCATGAGGGTGGGCGTCGAACCGGATTGGCCCTGGTCGTTGGATGAAACTGACTTTCATCTGTTTGGCGCCGACGATCCGGGCCGCCGGGGCACCAATGATTTCCGAAGCATGAAGGAGTACATCCATCACGCCTCGGCTATCGCCAGCGACGCCGGAGCCAGCGTGCGTGCTGAATCCGCGGCGCAAGACGCGGTCCGCCTGGAGGTGGTCGATCAGGCAAGCTTGGCCGAGCAGCTTCCGGTGGCGGACTCATCAGCGCAGGGCGGCGTGATGCTGCATGTCATCAGTGAATGGAACTATCGGCACCTCGGGCTTGGAAACTACATGAAGCCGCCCGTTCTCATCGGGCCGAACTATTCCAACACCGTATACCTGCGCCTGGCGAAATGGACCGGACAAGACCGGGACTGAATGACCAGTGCCCACAAAACATTGAACGACCAATAAGAACAGGATGACAACAATGAGAAAACCAATTCTAGCGTTACTGCTGATGGCTCCCGTCACCGTTTCCTGCGCCAGCCAGAACCACTACTCGATGGACTTGGATGTGCCCGATAAGGAAATCATCACAGGACATCTGGACCTGGGTGGGACTAACCCAAGTGGCGACTCGATTGATGTCAACAGCTACTACTTGACCCAAAACGACGAGCCGTTCTTTCCCGTCATTGGTGAATTCCACTATTCTCGATACCCCGCCAAATACTGGGAAGAATCCATCCAGAAGATGAAGGCGGGTGGCATCAATGTGATCGCCACCTACGTTTTCTGGAACCTTCACGAGCGGGAAGAGGGCAAATTCGATTGGTCCGACAACCTCAACCTCCGTCGCTTCGCCGAACTGGTCGAAAAAAACGGCATCAAACTGATTGTGAGGATGGGCCCTTTCTGCCACGGCGAGATGCGCAACGGCGGTATGCCGGATTGGCTCTACGGTCGGACTTTTGAAGTCCGTACCAACGACGAGCGTTATCTGTCCTACGTCGACCGCCTGTATGGCGAAATCGGCAAGCAGACCGAAGGGTTGCTATACAAAGACGGCGGCCCCATCGTCGGCGTCCAACTGGAAAACGAGTTTCAGCATTCCGCCGCTCCTTGGGAAATCACCTATCCCGGCGCGAAAAAAGAGTACACGGTAGCCGACATCAATGCCGGCGTCACCCACGAGCAGATTTCAGAAACCGACGGTCACAACCCCCAAGCCGAGCAGGGCCAGGCCCACATGGCAAAGCTCAAGGAACTGGCGATCAAGAATGGCATGGACGTTCCGCTCTACACCGCTACCGGCTGGGGCAACGCCGCGATCGTTGAGAAGGGTAGCCTTCCGGTCACCGCCGCCTATGCCTATCCGTTCTGGGCGCCACCGTCGCCCTCTGAGTTCTATCTGTTCAAAGACATTCACAAGAACCCGGACTACGCGCCGGTGAGCTACGAGCCCGAGCTGTATCCGGCGATCCCAGCGGAAATCGGCCCCGGCATTCAAGTGAAGTACAGTCGCCGACCAAAGGTCGATCCCGAGAGCGTACTACCCCTGATGGTGCGCACCGTGGGCAGCGGTTCCAACGGTATCGGCTACTACATGTACCACGGCGGATCGACGCCGGTGTTTGACGGAAAGTTCTATAACGAAGACGTCAACGGCATTCCCAAAATCAACTACGATTTTCAGGCGCCAGTGGGCCAGTTTGGTCAGGTTCGGCATCACCACAAAAGCCTGAAAACGCTTCACCTGTTCCTGGACGAGTACGCCAATGAACTCGCGCCGATGCGGACCATTCTGCCGAAAGGAAATAAGGATATAGATCCCGAGAATACCAGAACGTTGCGCTATGCCGTTCGGGAGAAGGACGATAAAGGCTTTGTCTTTATGATCAACTTCCAGGACGATATCGAGATCGCCGATATTGACGACGTCAGCATTGAGCTGAAAGCCGAGGATGAGACCATCCGCTTCCCGTCGACCGGTACCTTTGATCTCAAAAAATCCACCAGCGCCATTCTCCCTTTCAATCTGACACTGGGTGAAACCCTGATCAAGTCCGCCACTGTCCAACCTCTGACCCGACTACAGACCGAAGAGGCCGATCATTTTATATTCCACGCCTTTGAAGGCATTCCGCCCGAATTGGTCTTCCCGGCGGGTACGGTCGTCACGGCGCTGGAGAATGCCGCGCAAGAACAGAAAGGAGACCTGAGCCTCGTCAAAGGGAAAAATAACGACGTATTTTCATTCAAAGTTGGCAGCGATCACTTCCTGGTCATTCCCCATGAAATGGCGTTGAACACCTATAAGGTCGACAACCAGCTTGTCATCTCCGAGGGCGTGGTGCTGAAAGAAAAAGGTCAGGTCAGCCTGGTGACCAGAGCGCAGACACCAAACGTCCATATTTACCCCGCCGTCAGCAAAGCTCCCAAGGTTTCACGGGCGTCGCTGAGCCGGACTGAGCCTCGCTTTAAGGGGGCGTCCTCCTACCAGTTGACTTTTGAGAAGCAGAACCCGCGTGTTACTGTTGAGAAAGTCACCGACAGAAAGTACTCCATCAAGGCTAAAGGCAATCTTGATCCGTTGAATGACGTCTTCATCGAAGTGGACTATGTTGGGGACAGGGGCATGGCCTTCATTGATGGGCTCTTGGTGACCGACCACCTTTACCACCAGAAGACGTGGGAAATCGGTTTGAAGCGCTTCATGTCCGATCTCTCCGGAACGGAAATGGTGCTGATCTTCCATCCGTTGTACGACGATCAGGAAACGCTGGTGGACTTTGACGAATTGCCGGATTTTGAAGACGGCAAGTACCTGAATGTCAGGGGCATCGACGTCGTCAATGAGTACAAGGCCATCATTGCCTTTTAAGCGCTAACCTAAACAACACTAGCGCCAAGCCAGTAATGAAAAAGGGGAACCAATCTTGGTTCCCCTTCACTTCACCTACCGCATTACTGCTGAATCTAATCAACAGTAATGAACAAACATACTACTGATAGTACGGAAAATCGTGTCCGCTCAAGATCATGGTGAAGTCGTCAACTCTGAGGCTCGCTCCATTGGCCCGCACGCCTATTTCAGCCGTACCTGCCGTGACCTGAATGTTCTGGAGTGTTACGCGAGTCCAGCCACTGCTCGATGGGATGTTTGTGCTCATCTCACTACCGCCATGATTTTTCACGTACAGTTCGCCACCACTGCTCTGCGAAACCCAAACGGAAAGATCACAGGTACCGTTGGGCAATGAGTCGACATTGTGATACATCCAACCTGAACCGCTGATATCCCATGACCATTTACCGGTGTGACCTTCCACTTGGTCGCTGGGCCAGGCGTTCGATGCATACCAACCTCTGGGTTCATCCACTTTAATGCGGTCGGCCTCAAAGGATGGGTTGAGCACATAGTTGTTTTCCGGCGCGACAGACCAATTGCCGGTGGTGGCGTTCAAGGTCCAGGCGCTTAACGAGTTGAAGTAAGGCTCTGTGCCGTTAAAGCTGATGGGTACCCATTGGTTATAGCCAATGCCATTGCCAGCGAAGTCGGCCCAGCGATCACCTGCATAGATAATCGTGGTCTTCTCAGTGCCGTTCACCTTGATAAAGAAGCCTGCCTGAGTGACATGACTGTAGTCTTTTTCTGACCCCTCCATCACGAACTCGCTGCTCCACGGGCCATAAATGCTCTGTGAACTCACGCAGTATGTCTGCGACGTATTCCAACCGTGAAGGTCGGATGAACAGAAGTAGTAAGTTCCCTCGTGTTTGAACATTGTGTTGCCTTCGCGACCGTTGCCCCCATACACATAGATGGGGTCCTCTACTCTCAAGTAGTCAGACTCTCTCAGCGGTATGATGTAACGATTGGATCGACCATTAAGACTTGAAGCAACCACATAAGCCTTGCCATCGTCGTCGATGAAGATGGTTTGATCACCTGTGGCACCATTAACGACCCCTGCAAGATTGTTCTGAATGTTACTGAACTCGAAGCCGCCCGCCGGTGAGTCACTGGTGGCGAAGTACATGGCATTGCCATCTGTGGGGTTCCAAGTCTGAGAGACCAGAACATACTTGTTGGTATTGTCGTTGTAGGCAACACCCAGGCGCCCAAACCAACCGCCGGGATTTGCCAGCACGTCTTTTGCTTCGAGCTCCCAATTAACAAGGTCTTGTGATGAGTATGTATTGACTGAAGCAAAAGCGACATCATTGTTTCGTTTGCCGGCCCCTGGGTTATCGTAGTAAAGCTGTGCGCCTGTGTACTCAACTCCATACCAGTAGTAGGTGTCGCCAACTTTCAACACGCCGCCACCCTGGGAGAAGATGGGGTTATTAGAGTTGTCTTTCCACCACGTGTCGTTGAAAATGGTTTCGCCTCCCCCGGTACTGCCGCCGCCGACGGGCGTGAAGGACCATTGCTGGTTATTGCCGCCGGTGTCACTCCATTGCCGCAGGTCAGCGCCGTCTCCTGTGTTCAGTTCCCACACGTCCAACGGCAGACCGTTGTAGCGCGACACGATCTTGTAGTAGCCAGAGCCAACGTCGACGATGTCCCACTGCTGGTTGTTGCCGCCCAGGTACTCCCACTGGCGGATCTCGCAGCCTGGCTCTTCGCACCACTCAAAAACATCCATCGACTTGCCGCTGTGTACCGCGCGGATGGAGTAGTAGCCGTTGCCCAGGTTGGTTACGTTCCACTTCTGGTTGTCGCCGCCCCAGTCACTGTACAGCTGGATATTGGCGCCATCGTCCGTGCTTGAGCCTGCAACATCAATAACCTTGCCGCTGAAGCGGGATGTGATCGTGTAAGTCCCGTCGGCCAGGGTTTGCGCAAAGGAAAAAGAAGAAAAAGTCAGTAATGTGGAAAGAAGCGCTAGCGATAGAGTAGACTTCAATCGCGTTAGCCATTTGTGGCGTTTATATATAGATGGAGTCATAATTATTATCTCCGATTAAGGGTGAGTGAGCCCCCGTCGGTGGCGAAGTACAGTGGCTATGCGACAGCAAGGCACGCGTCGATGGATATTGAAGCGAGTCATAGCTCGTCGGGCGACCAGCTGCTTCATGACCACTTTCCTCTCCATAACACCCATGTACTTGAACGGTGGGCTATCTATATGAAGTTAAAAGAACTTCGAGGTCAGTCTGTGCTCGCGTCGGTGTGGAGTAAATAGACAAAGGGCCACAGCCATGGACTATTCTATTTCGGTGGGGCTTGCCTGATCGCCTCAGAAAGCCCTAAGTCATAGGGGCTTCTACTCCCGGTAAAAACTCCCCGCTCCCCCGATTGAACCCTCGTAATCCCAGGAGGGGAGCCACTCTCGCCCGACCATTCCGGGCTCGTTCGGATCGACATCGCGCAACAGTACATTCAAGCGCAAACCGTCCCATTGGCTGCCGTGGTCTTCGTTCAGCAGTTCGTGGGGGATGGCGATTTCAGCCGTATAGCCCGTATCGGTTAAATGAACGACCTGCTGTATGGCGTCGGGGACCTTGGGGTTGCCTTTTAGGTCGCCGTCCAACCCCTGAGCGGGCGGTTGCAATACCATAAAGCGCTCGCCCGGTACGCGATTGTTATAGGTGCTCTTGAGTCGGCGCCGGGTACTGGGCCGTGCGTCCAGGGTGATCAGCATGGTGTCTCCGGCCCAGACATCCTGGCTCTCGCTGCGGACGATGTTGTCATCGGTTACCTTGAGTGCCAATACAACATAGTCATCGCCCTCGGCCACGGACCAGGAAAAGTCCGCGTCGCTCAGGCCGCTCCAATTTTCTGCCTGGAGGTATTGATTGTCGGCGGCGGTAAAAAACGCGCCCGTCTGCCACTCGGTCAAACGCCCGTCCAGCTCGATATTGTCGAGGGACTTGATCGGGTACTCGCGGCTGACCGCCAGGGTGCGGCTGCCCTCGTAGTGGATGGGCGAGTCGCCCTGTTGATACTCCAGTTCCCACTCCACATCAATGGCGTTGTGGTCGCCCGAACGTGGCTCAAGGCTGGCCACCTCAATGGGAAGAGTGCGCACCTCGTTGGGCGGCACGGTAAGCGTTCGGTGGGATTCCCCCGTAAAGGTGAAACCGGCCCGGGCGCTCAGGTGAGCCGTCAGGGTATAGGGAATGTCGGCGTCGTTGGTTAAGCGCAGCTCAGCGGTGCCGCTGGTAAAGTCACCGCGATGCAATAAAGCCGGAGCGGAGAGTCGCCCACGGTCGATCATATTGTTTTGGCGGTCGCGCATCTCGGCTGTGCGGACGTCCTCATCCCAGATACCGTCCAGCATCAAGTTGGCGATAATGGGGCCGTCGTCACTCATGGTGACCCACACCACATGATCAAACTCACCAAAGCGGCTGCCGCGCATGCTGCTGACGCCCCCGGTGGTGGCCAGGGTAAAGTACTTGCGCCCGTGGCGCTGGTCCTTCACGTAGCGGTGATGGTGCCCGGCAAACACTGTGTATTGGCGGTCCTCCAGCAGCGCCTCAATTTCGCCCCAGCGGTCCTTGTTTTCCCGGTCCCACAGCGGGGAGTGGGTGAAAATCAGCGTCCAGCGCGGCTCGGGGTTGTCTTTCAGCGTCTTTGCCAGCCAGTCCACTTGCCCCTTGGAGAAGGTGTGCGTCTCGCCCCCGTCATTGGAGTTGAGCATCACGAACAGGGTATCGCGGTAGGTAAAGTGATAGTAGCTCTCGCCGTAGCGCTCCTCCCAGACCTCCGCCATGACGTTGTTGGTGTAGTCGTGGTTGCCGGCCAGATAAAAAAACGGCATATCCAGGCGTTGCACCATGGCGTCAAAATCGTTCCATTCGCTGGCGAGCTGCGCCCGGTCCTCGGTGTAGCCCTCGATCAAGTCGCCAACGCTGACCACAAACTCCGGCTGTAGCAGGTTGAGCTTGTCCACCGCCTCGGAGAAGACGCCGGGGCGCATGCCTCCGGTGCGGTCGGTCACAATGGCGAACTGAAAGGCTTCCGGATCATTGACGAAATTCAGATGGGTCCAGGGCGTGACCGGCCCCTGTGAGCCAAACGACGCGGCGGCTGAAGCGTGATGCTCGTGATCGGAGTGCGAGTGATGTGTCTGGGAGCAAGCCGCAAGCGCGGTGGCGGCGACGAGTAACAGGGGGAAGCGCATGATCGGTCCTTTGCGGGTATGGTCGTCTGGAAGTGTAGCGAAGGAATTATGACAGTGTCTAGCGCGCGCTCAGCAGTTATGGCACTGGATCAGCCCTCTGCTTCAGGCCATATTCTTTTTACCGAGTCTTTTGTCACAGGAGATGTTCGCCATGTCATTTTTTAACCCCGGAAAGACCTGCGTATTCTCAGAGGTCAAGGCGCATTTGACACATGACGGCGAACCCTTGAAGAATGCGACAGTCATTCGGCGCTGGGAGTGGAAAGAGCAACACGAACAGCGTACCCAGACAGACGGGAAGGGCTACAAGGTCAGCCTATGAAGCTGTGTTGTGAGCTGAATGATCCGCTGAAAACTTACGGAGATTATGGGCTTTTACAAACCCGGTGTTCCTGGGAGGGATGACAAATCACTTCAGCATTAGCTCCGTCCCAGTTGGCGTCCGACGTAAACGGCGCGTAGCGACCAGCTACCGGTGGGCGGTGCCAAGGGCCCAGGCTGGACAGAGGCGTCAAAATCCCGGATCATGCCCCACTTTTCGCTCCACGCCGTTAACTTAAGAAGTTAGAAGTATGCACCTTATTATCGCTCTTAGGCTGTTTAGCCAGTCGCACGCAAGGCCGGGCATTGAACAGAAAGACCGCTCAGGCAAACCACTTGGCCATTTGGTCGACACTCATGTTGATCGCTTGCACCAGGCCCTGAAGAACGTCATCGGGTACCACCAGGAGCGTGGCAGCCTACCCCCTGTCCGGGTGGGAGAAGTGCTTGAGGAGGCCCAAGGTGGTGGCTACCGGGTGGCCCGCAAGGCCGAATGTCAGCTGCATTGGTGCTTGATCGAGACGGATCGGTCGGCCGCTTTCTGGGAGGCTAGACCGGAAGTGGAGCTGGTCATCCCCTACGAGCGGTTCCAGACGTTCACTCAGGCTATCCGTGGACGCGTCGGCGCCCTGTACCTGAACGCCTGTGACGAGTTCGCCGAGCAGCTGGAGCCCAACAGTCAGCGGCCGATACGGTATCCCCCACCGGCTCGCCAGAACCGGGCAGACGGTGCTGAGGCCGCTTTGCTGGCATCGTAACGGGTAGGCCATTGTCGAATTGCCGGGTGCCCTCCAGCGGAGCATGCGCTGCACTTTGGCGCTGCTGGTGGGTTAGCCCTCATGGGGCTTGTTGCTTAAGCTTCCTGACATGCCCATAGTGCACCACAAACGCCTCACACTCCTTGCAGTTACCGCCCGACCAGTAAGATACGATAAGCGTATTGCCTTTGCACACGGCTGAACGCGGTAGGTATGTTCTATTTTCCGGGTAAAGATCCTTTATTTCCTCCAACTCATTCGGCTGAGGAATAGCCACCCAGTACACTGCCGCTGCCAATAGGTCTCGTTTGCGCCAGAGCTCGATTGAGTCCTGCTCTCCGTGAAGTGTGTCAATATTTATAGCCTAGCGTATTCACGACTCTTTCCCTGGTTTCCTTAAGACGATCCGTAACGTTTTTAGATACGTCATCAGAAATTTTATCATTCAGGTATTCCAGAGCGGTTCCGTACTCCAAATACCGATAATCCTGTTCTTCCTCAGGAACAACAGGGAACTGCGCTTTGACGTCTTCCAGTGTCACGTTGCGGTAGACGACGACCTTAACGTCGTAGTCCTTGGGTCTTGAGTCGCCGTGGGGCTGCCATTGCCACCATTCCATTCCGATGACTTCGTGGGCAATGACCTGAGGCCCGAAATCGTTGTAATCAAACACAACTGTGTTTTTATTGCCAATGGTTGCGCAACCGACGATCGCAGAGAAACATATAAGGGCTATATACCGAAACATATTACGACCCGCACTTTAGTTTAGACGATGTTGTCAGATAGGATGACTGATCGGAAGGAATGAATATTGCGCCGCTAATCCAAGGGAAGGCACGTAGGGATGTGGCTTCGTACAGTTCCGAGCCAACTTTATCCCAATGAACCTCGTAAACCTTTCCTTTAGCGTAAACCCACGTATGCATACCGCCTCTCGATATACCAAAGCCAAACGATACCTGTTCCAGGCTTGCTATATCTAGTTCGTTTAATGTGGTGACAGGGGAGCTTTCGTTAAGTTGTTGAAATGCGGAGTGTTTTTTTGGGGTGACTGAGTAGTTCTGAACGATATACTCCAAGGGAATTTGGTAGTACTTGCAGTTTTGTGTGGCGATATGGCTTGTGTAAGTATGTTCTGGGTCAGAGTCAACAGGGTGTTTGGCATCGGGATTGATATAAACGCCTTTCCAGTTATGGGAGTTAACCAAGTATTTTGCCAGATCGGTACCCTTGGCGCCGATTCTCCATACCTGACGAGCCGCCTCTTCTTCACCTATTTTCTTAAAAGCATAGCTGATTACATTGAGTGAATAAGTTATACAGTCTGTGGACTCGTAATCCTCATACTTAACTGGCTCTCTTTTCTTAAGCTGACTTCCTACTTCGTGAGAGTGATTGTTGAACAGGTCAATCATTTTTTCATAGGCGTACTCTGAAAAGCTCTTCATCCTGTATCCTTAGTTTTTAGTTCGTAACATCGTCAAGGTGTTGGAACGAGGTGGCGCTCAGGCCGTTCCTAGGGTGTCTTGGGGTATTGAATGAAGCCGCTCTACCGTAAATTTCACATCGCTAAATCAATCGGGTAGCTTGAGACCGTACCGGCCTTCTAGGCCTTGATGGCGGACGTTCATTGTCTGATTTTGATCGGGAAGGGCGCTCACGTTGACACTCCATGTTTGGGTAGAGGCAATTTTTCTGGCCTAAACTTTAGCAGACATCGGCTCCGTGAAACTGTGATGCACTTAACAATCACCGTATGGTTGACGCATCATGAGCGGCCAAGGTACAAAGCCGCATCCAGAGTGAAAGCCGTGTACAAGCCAGTGGCGTCCACGGGACTGGTCCGTATCAGCTTGCATACTATGAGCCCCGCTCAGTAAGGTCGTTCGCTTTCAGAGTCTCCATTAACAGAAACGGCTCTTGACCCACGGTGGCCTCCAGATCGGACCTCAAGTCGCTAGGGAGCTCAAGATATCGAAGCTCATACTCCAACTGTTGTTTCGAGGGGTAAATCAGTGACCGGTTCACGGATTGCAGCTCCTCGGGTGATACATCCGAACTGCCTAGTGCTTGCATGGTCCCGATATCGAACGCCACCGCCCGGCGAGCTTGCTTCTCGCACTCAAATCGATTGTGAAAGTGAAGGTGCCCGATGCCTATAAGCAACTGTTCCCTGGGTGAACCTTCCAGAATGGCCGAATCAAAAGCGATGGCGCCTTTGTCTTCCTCAATGTTGTCGCAGCGTTCTATCTCCGACTTCAAGTCTGACACCGATGAGGCAAGCCTTTTTGCCACAAGTTGAGATGCGGAGTTACTGTCACTGGACGGCTCCGGTGAAGCTTGGCTGCAAGCGACGAGTGAGACTAACGTTGCTAGCAAAAGCCAGGGGTTACGGTAAACGGCAGCCATTATTCAATCCTCGCCAGAATTCCGACGGTCTACAGCCGCAATTGCTGGGTAAATATCTTGGCGGTGTAGAAATCCGCCATGTTTGGGCCCAGCACTGCCTATCATTGCAGGGGTGGCGCAGACCACCATACCGGCTGGGTTATCAGAACGGGAGTGATGGCGAGAGCAGCCACGCAGTACACTGCCGCCGCTAATAGGTTTCGTTTGCGCCAGAAGGATACGAGCCACACCAAAGATGCGAGTATAAGAGTCAATAAATAGCCATAAACGGCAAATACCCCGACGCCAAGGCCTGCGGATATATAGTCAAAGAAAATAACAAGCAGATAAATTTGAATGCTAGCGACTGCCGTTAGCGCCAGACAGTACAGCAGCGGTGAAAGAACATCTTTCTTTTTCATCATCTTAACCCAATCTCGTACAACTGTTTAGCGAGCTCTTTTCGGCGTTTTTTGCCTTTCTCCGACGGCTCGGCATAGTAGAAGTGCCCGTTAGAGTTTGGCATTTGGCGTATTAGCGTTGGCAGCGGTAATGCTACCCTCTTGATGACATGAACGGCAATAATGAATTGCTCTGATTGCGTGCATCAGTCAATGGAATCTAGTTAGTTTCGCATTTTTCAACACGGGTGGAATATGCTTCTGGTCTGAAAAATATTGATCTGAATGGTACGAAGATCCGGGCTAAAGGTTAAGCATCCAAGGTTAAGGCTATGGGACGGCGGCGTGATCTTCTTGGCGCTATCGAGATGTGCTAGTTGATGGTGTTCTGGTGAGCGAATACAGTGAGTCGCGCCATCTCAAGAATAGCAAGACGGATTAGCCTTCATCACACTGGAAATTTTTAAACCTTCTGTGAGATTCCGCACAGTATATACAAGATTCGTCAATACATACCAGCCGTCCGCATTCGGCCAGAAGCGGACGTAAGGAAAATCTCGATCCTTATTGTGTTATAAGAACGATTTCAGAAAGCAAAACATCAATATCAGGCGCAAAATTAACTTGATTTAGAGTTGGTAATGTTTCTTTCTTTCGAATCCTTTGATGAAGAAGACCATCTGAAATATTTCTGCTGCTATTTTCCAAGTTTTTAAGCGATGCCTTGATGGACTTTCCAGATTGATAACTTGCAGAAACTTCTTTGAATGTCTTGAAACCGAAAACCGGAGGTACATGATCCAACAGTATTCTGATTAATGCTCCCAAAGCTAAATAATTTCGGTAATGGGCGTTGCTATTGATTTCCTTGCAAATTTGAATTAGACGACCAAAATCAAAGTCATCACTTTTTAGCATTTCAATTTCTGAAATTCTAATCTGACTGATGTAGTCATGTCCGTCGAATGGATCACGTGATGGAATTGAGCTCTGAGATTCAACGGGCAAACAGAATGAACTACTCACCCTGTCGTAGCGGTGAACAACCTCCTGAAAAGAGTTGTATCTTAGAATCTGTTCGCTAGGCGTTGCAAAAGCCTCGTTGTCTTCAAAATTGCTAGTCCAACCTCCTAGGATCCCGCCTTGGGACAAATAGGGAAATGCTCTATTGACATCACTTCGTGAAATATCAGCTTCCTTTGCTAAAGAATTCAGTGTGATTTTGTCCCCTGCATGTTCAAGATATAATCCGCGTAAAACTTTGAATAAGAGCTCACATAAGAAAATGATATGGTTGGCTTTGGAGCCTGGTTTATCAAGTTTCGATAATGTACGGATCTTAACGCGGTAGCGACCTTCTGTGTTTTCAATGTAATGCTGTTGTTCCAACTCGTCCAGGTCATTCAGATATACGTGGTTCTTCGCCCTGAATTTTTGTGCGTTGACAGCGTCAGATTGGGACGTCGTGGCCGCCAAAATTTCCTCTAAAAGAGTATATTGATCCGAATTCATTGCTCATCCTTTATGCTGGATTCTGGTGTTGTCATATATTAGATTATAACGTCAGCGCCCGGCCAGAAGCGGACATTCGCACTTGGGGAAAAAGCCCCGCCTACTGTGAACGAAAAGTTTTAGCGTTGAAATAAGTGGCTTAATTGGATTGTTAAAACCTACTTGGCTACGTCAGATCGATATCATTTCAATTCTTTCAAACCTATCTCATGCAGCTTGGGCACCAACTCTTTAGCTGCACTCTTCGGAACACCTAACACAAAAAGTTTTTTTGCTCTGGTTACCGCCACATATCCAATACGACCAACTTCCGTGCCCACCCCATTTAGCAACTTATCGATATGAGACTTATTTGCAATGTAAAGGACGGAATCTAGACTTTCCCCTTTTGCCTGATGCACGGTATCTACTCGTATAGTAAGATTTTCACCTAAAGCCAACTCTGGATCCAACATTAGGGGTTCTTCTGTTAGTCTTTTTCTAGATAACTTGTTTCCTATATTACTTGTTTTAGAATACCCATATTTCTCTTCTATAGTATCTAGCAGCCGGATCAACCTTTCTTTAACCAAGGGGTGCCAAGTAGTACTCCCCTCTAGAAAGGCAGAAGGTAAGCCATCATTTATTGATCTCAAAAACAACCAGAGATCCTGACACATACCTCTCACCTCAGGATATCTGCTGGAGTTGAGAAGCATAGGGCCCAAGTCGTCAGGTGCGTCGTCTAATAATGAAACTATACAAATTACAAGTAATTTAAACGCTTTTTGATATTCGGATTTACCCCTGTGGATGGCTGCCAAGGCAAGTAATTTTATTCTTCCTTGTCCTACACACTCTGAATCCATATGTATTTTTTCAACACCAGCGTTCCCCCTACATAGAACAGCAGAATCAGTGACAGACAAATCTGATTGCCCAACCCTGCCTTCGAAAAACTTCACTAACTGTCTAATCTGCTTGGGATCATAAACCTTGTAGTACGCACCGTGGCAACTATTATCAGATATTATATCTGATTTATCGCTTCTTCCAGATACCGCGTTTGCCACCCGCAATATCTCTGGAATAGAACGATAATTTGTCGACAAATCGAAGCTTTTTATGTCAGGATTGCCGTTAAATGAGACCATAAACTCACCAGCGGCACCTGCGAACTCATAAATGGATTGATTGGGATCTCCAATCAATGTGACCTTGACACCTTGCTCAATCAACAGCTCAAGAATCGCTTGATGAAGCTCACCAACATCTTGCGCCTCATCAACAATTATATGAGGATACCGATTAGCTAAAACTCTTAGTATCTCAGGTTGACAAGCCAACGTTAACAATGCCCAAAACTTACCTAACTCATGAGTGTATGCTCCGAATCGGCCTAAACTTTTGGTCACTTCAAGTCCATTATTGGTTAAATACTCCTTTTTCCCGAATCTATAGCGAAAATCAAATCCTTTATCGTTAATTCTGACCACAATATCATTTATACCTACTCCCTCTACAGGCCTTTTAGATGTAGATGTTGGCTCATACCAATATTTCAACTGTTTGTTTTGAAGGAAGGGCTCCGACCCATTCAGAAGAAATGGTACTCGGTCACATCCCATTGTACGATATGCATGCGGCCTTAGAATATTACTCGTAATAAAACTATCGAACGTATCTATAGTTACTCGATTATTGATATGTGGTCCTTGTTTTTCAGAATATATTCTTTCAAACGTATTCACTGCAATGTTTGAGAAAGATAACAAAGCGACATGCGATCTAGAATCCCCCAACTCTCCTCTTATCTTTGCAAGCCTCTCTACGGCTGTTCTCGTTTTACCACTCCCTGCACAAGCCATAACGCACATTGGATCTAATGGATAATCAACAATACATTGCTGCTGAATAGATAATTTAACCACTAGACATCTCCTTCAAATGCACAAACGTGCCTTAGAGCTTTCTCTATGTACTCAGGGACTGTAATTTTTGAATTATTATCCTCTATAGTCTGCGCCAACACTTGCGCATACCGCCCTTTCTGTACGTTTGCTTTACCCTTTCCTCGGTCAAACATGCCACAAAAAAGAGTCTTTGCTTTGTCCGTTTCTGTGATGGCTATATCAACTTCCTTGTTTAAGGATTTGCTAATATTAGGGTGCAGCTCCTCTAACGCAGAAATCATTACACTTCTATTGTCTTCATGCAAAGCCAAATCATACTCAAAGGTTTTTACCCCGTGAAAAACCTTAACCAATTTATCTTCATACTTTTTCATGGCAGTAGTATTATCGGAAACTGCAATGTCGTCACCCAGGCCGGGATATACCGGTTGCTTTTCAATATCTTCTAGATCATTCTTTATGTGAGGCGGGTCAGCATCGGTTATTACTGAAACAGGAACTTTTAATGCGCTCTCCCCAAATAGAGGCAAAAATGAATCAAAGTTTAAGCCTTCTACACTGATGAGGCTGATACCTTGCTTTCGAAGATCGAATTCTGGTCCAAGCCTCTTCGCTAGAACACTTATTAATATTAGCTCTGCGGCACCCTCTACAAAGACTACTCTGCGAGCGAAAAAGAACTCGGCACGTGTCACGTCAAGATATCGTTCTAATTTTTGACGTTTTTTTAAATGGTCGTTATTCTTTAAATCAAACCTAACTTCACGGGGATGAAAAGTCTTAACGTCGCCTTTGGATTCAGTTAAACACACAATAGAATCTAGGCTAGCGATACTCGCAAAATTTGGGGAGTGGCTGGTAACAAATACCTGCACAGAACTATCACTATTTTCTGACTTTATGCTCTGAAGATATTCCAGCAAAACTGCTTGAAGCTGCGGGTGTAGATGCGCCTCAGGCTCCTCTACAATAAGCCCACGATACACTACTGTGGGATCTCTAGCCATTTCACTAAGAACCACAGCCATATAAACCAAGTTGTTAAAGCCGAGACCATTCTGATCGATATCAAAAGTATCTGCTTGCAATGTAATTCTTGCTGATAGTCGATTAAAGTCAGTTCCACTAATTCCAAGAGCTAGCAATTGAGCCAGTTTTTTACCGAGCATTGTTTCATGCCTGCTCACAATCGCAGTTTGAGTTGCCTCAATTGGAGAAGATTTTTTTAAATCCTGATCAAACTTTTCGAGAGTCTTCTCAACATTTTCCTTACCTGCTTTATCGTTTTCTCCGAGCAATCGTAACAGCCTAGCCAATTGACTATTACGACCAGGCTTTAATCCCTGAGATGCGTCCCTCAGAGGCTGTAAATACACACCTCTAAGATTTTCTAACATATCGCTATTCAAACTAACTTCTTCATGTTCGCCGCACCAGCGTTTTGGTCGCATACGGCCACTGGCTTTATCAATTAAGCTATAACTTACTGAAATGTGGGCTTCAAAATAACCAGCATCAACAGGTACTAGTGCTGGCAAGAAATCAGCTTCATCAGAAATAGATAAACCTGAAAATACAAACTGAAAAACTATATCTCCAGATGGAAGAGAGCCATCCATAGGCCTATGAATATCATCCATACTAAATCGTGAGTATGCTTCTTCATGTCCTGCCAATAACGATCTAAGAGAATCTACTACTGCTGTCTTGCCAATATTATTCGCGCCAACAATAATATTTAGGCCCGGAGCGAACTCAAACTCAGCTTCTTTGATCTTTCTGAAGTTTGAGATTACTAGTTTTTTTAGATACAAAGTAAAATCCTACCGAATTTATGTAGAAAGGTTAATCGTTCTTCTGAAATCAAAAGTCCGCTATGGGTCGAAAACGGGCGTTCGCGCGGCGCCGAATAGTTCCCAATCCAGAAGACTATCTTGTATTTTGAACGTGGCTAAGGAAAATATTTATCACCGTCTAGATTGTTAAACAGCTGGAGAGTACAGAAGGCTGCTCTCGCCGTCGGTTACATTGGCGCGGAGTAGCGATTGGGGGTTCGAGCCGCTCATGGGGGAAGAAACCTTTTTTGTCCTTTGTCGTCACTGGCACTCGTTATATCACGCCGCCAAGCTTCCCGTCATAAGTGGGTTAGAGCGATTTGGCATAAAAATTTCCATATGGATTCCCACGTATTGCGCGTCTGTTTACTGCTATACAGGCTCCGTATTAGGCACGACCTCGGCCGACCAGTTGCTGCAACATTTCTTCAAGTCCGTTCACCTTCACCTCATACATCAACGCCAGCTGCCGCCCAAGTTTACTATTCGGAAACCCCTGCCCATGAAACCACACCAAATACGGCTCCGGCAGTTCCAGCAGCTTTCGCCCCTGGTATTTCCCAAAGGGCATGGTCTGGTTGACGGCGTCGAGCAGGTCTTGTGAGTTCAGGTCGGGGTTCATCGTAGTGTCTGTATAAAGGCTAGTAGGATCAGCACCGGGCACACCAGGCGCACGTAGAAGGGCCAGATTCTCCAGAACAGGCTGTGTTCGATGTCCTGGTGGCCGGCTTTGAGTTCTTTGAGGAGTTGGTCGCGCCGCATGACCCAGCCGACGAATACGCACAGGGCGATGCCGAGCAGCGGCTGGCTGTATTCGGTGGTGAGGGAGACGGTGGCATCGAACAGGGTGCCCATATTGAAAAGCAGGACGGTGCTTACGGCGAAGATGATCAGGCCGATGGTCCAGGCGGCGCCGGTGCGTTTCAGGCGTGTGCGTTCGGTGACCACGGACACCGGGGCTTCAAGCATGGAGATGGAGGAGGTGAGGGCGGCGATGCTCATCAGCGCGAAGAAGGCGATGCTGAGCCAGACGCCGGCGGCGCCCATGCTGTTGAACAGGGCGGGCAGTACCTGAAAGATCAGCCCGGGGCCGGCGAGCAGTTCACCGCCTTCGCCATAGATGGCGATGCCCTGGGCCTGGGCGACGTACATGGCCGGCAGAATCAGCAGGCCGGCGGTGAAGGCGATGCCGGTATCGAGCAGGGTGACGGCGGCGCCCAGGCGCGGCAGGCTGTCGGTTTTGCGCAGGTAGGAGCCGTAAATCAGCATGGTGCCCACGCCCAGTGACAGGGAGAAGAAGGCCTGGCCCATGGCGCTCAGCAGCAGGGCCGGGTTGGTCAGTTGAGCGAAGTCGGGAATCAGGTAGTTTTTCAGGCCCTCGGTGGCGCCCGGTTGGGTGAAGACGTAGACGATCAGCCCCACCAGAATCAGGAACAACAGCGGCATCAGCCGGGTGGACCAGGCCTCGATGCCGTCTTCCACGCCTTTGGCAATGATGGCCACGGTGGCAGCGGTGAACAGGGCGCAGACGATGAGGTTGCGGCTGATGGCGTCGCTGCCGAGCCAGTCCGCCGCGCTTTGCCAGCCGAGCAGTTGCGCCAGGGGGCGACCGAATTCCGCCAGCATCCAGCCGGCGACGATGGCGTAGAAGCTTAGGATGAGGCTGGCGATCACGACGCCGTAGTAGCCCACGGCGCGGCCCAGGCCTTTGGTGGTGCGGCTTTGTCCGAGTTCATCCAGGGCGGTAACGATGTTGGCCCGCGCGTGGCGGCCGATGACCAGTTCGGCCATCAGGGCCGGGTAGGCGAGCAGGAAGGCCAGTATCAGGTAGGCCAGCAGGAAGGCGCCCCCGCCGTTGCTGGCGGCCTGGGTGGGGAAGCCCCAGATATTGCCCAGACCCACCGCCGAGCCGGTGGCGGCCATCAGAAAGCCGATTTTGGAGGAGAATTGTCCGCGTTGTTCGCTCATTACTGCCCTGTTATTGGCGGATTGTCAGTTTTTTGTAAGGGGTTTGGGCCAGTTTATTGGCTTTTGGCCCCGGAGTCATTAGTATCTGGGCTTTCGTCTTGCAGGCGTGTCTTGTAGGCGACGGTGCCGCGCGAGCGGCTGATGGCTGTTACAAAGAGAGGAGACAAGCAGGTGGCAGACACACAGAAAACCGAAGTATTGGTATTGGGTGGCGGCGTTGGTGGTTATTCCGCCGCATTCCGCGCAGCGGATCTGGGTATGGACGTGACACTGGTGGAGCGTTATCCCTCGCTGGGTGGTGTCTGCCTGAATGTGGGGTGTATTCCCTCCAAGGCGCTGCTGCACGTGGCACAGGTGATTAATGAAGGCTCCCACGGTGAAGAGATCGGCGTGAGCTTCGGCAAGCCGAAGATCGACCTGGACGGCATTCGCAAGTTCAAGGAAGGCGTGGTCGGCAAACTGACCCAGGGCGTGGCCGGTATGGCCAAGCAGCGCAAGGTGACCGTGCTGCAGGGCGTGGGTGAGTTTGTAAGTGATCACAAACTGGCCGTGACCCACGACGACAAGACCACCGAGGTGGAGTTCAAGCACGCGATCATCGCCGCTGGCTCCCAGCCGGTGAAGTTGCCGTTTATTCCCCACGATGACCCGCGCGTGTGGGACTCCACTGACGCGCTGGAGCTGAACGAGATTCCCAAGAAGTTGCTGGTGGTCGGCGGCGGCATCATCGGCCTGGAAATGGCGACCGTGTTCAAGGCGCTGGGCAGTCAGGTGAGCGTGGTGGAATTTGCCGATCAGCTGATTCCGGCGGCGGATAAAGACCTGATGCAGGTCTACACCAAGTACAACAAAGACAACTTCAATGTGATGCTCTCTACCAAGGTCACTGAAGTAAAGGCCAACAAGAATGCTCTGAAGGTGACCTTCGAAGGCAAGAACGCGCCGGAGAAGCCCGAAGACTACGACGCGATTCTGGTGGCCGTGGGCCGTGCACCCAATGGCAAGAAGCTCGGCGCCGAGAAAGCGGGCATTGAAGTGGATGAGCGTGGCTTTATCCCCACCAACCACGACCTGCAGACCAATGTGCCGCACATTTACGGCATTGGCGACATCATCGGCCAGCCCATGCTGGCGCACAAGGCGAGCCACGAAGGCCACGCCGCGGCGGAAATCATTGCCGGGCACAAGCACATTGAGCCGCGCTGCATTCCCTCGATTGCCTACACCGACCCGGAAGTGGCCTGGGTGGGCCTGACCGAGAAGGAAGCGAAGGAGCAGGGCGTGGAGTACCGCACGGCGGTGATGCCCTGGTCCGCCAGTGGTCGCGCCCTGGGTGCCGGTCGCAGTGAAGGTAAGACCAAGCTGATTTACCGCAAGGAAAACGACCAGCTGCTGGGCGCGGGTATTGTCGGTTTGAACGCTGGTGAGCTGCTCGGTGAGTTGGGTCTGGCGCTGGAGTTTGGTGCCTCGGCGGAAGATCTGGCGCTGACGGTCCACGCGCACCCGACCTTGCACGAAACGGTGGGCCTGGCGGCGGAGATTGCCTCCGGTACCATTACCGATTTGCCGAATCCGCAGGCGAAGAAGAAGTAAAAAAAGGCGCACCAGAGAAGCCCGGTGCGCCAAGTTCGGAGAGTTCCACACTGATTCAGCGCGGAGTGCTTGGCGGCCGGCCAACGAGTTCAGGAGGCCGGCCGCCTTGCCTTTGCACCTTAGAACGTTGCGCGAACCCCAACGGTGTAGCGGGCTTCGTACTCGTTCTGCCAGGCGAACTGGTCCTCCCACTCCAGGTAATATTCTTCCTGCTCATTGGTGATGTTCGAGGCGTTGAAGAATACGCTGGCGACATCATTGATGTCGTAGCTAAAGGAGGCATCCACGTAAGCGGTGGGTTCCTGCCACAGGGTGCCTTCGCCCCAGGTCTGATTGAAGGCGACTACGCGCTTGCTGCGGTAGTTATAGGCGATACGGGCCTGCCAGGGGCCGGCTTCGTACCAACCGACCAGGTTGAACACGTGCTCAGAGTTGTCCTGGAAGGGCAGCGTCTCGCCGTTCAGACCGGTGTTGCCGGAGTTGCTGGGTGAGTAGGTGTAGTTGATGTCGGTACCGAAGTCGCGCAGCGCGCCATCGGTGAAATCACCGAAGGCGAGTTTGGCCGCCAGTTCGGTGCCTTTCAGTACACCGCCGTCCCCTTGAACGCTGGTGCTCACATCAACCGTACGACGCACCACGCCATCCTGGTCCGGCAGGGCCATTTCCACGGTGCCGGACTCGATGAAGCTGTCCACTTCCACATAGAACCAGCCGGCGGTCAACGCACTGGCACTGCCGAGGTAGTATTCGGCGGAGAGGTCGAAGTTGGTGGCGTTCCACATTTCCAGGTCAGGGTTGCCATCGGCACTGGCGCCGATAACGATAAACTGGCCTTCGGTGGGGCTGCCCTCCTCGGAGTCAATGGCGTAGCTGGGTGACAGGCCGCCGCCCCACTGGGCCAGGTCCAGCGGTGCCATGGTGCGGGAAACCGCAGCGCGCAGCACCCACTCATCGGTCAGGTCAAAGCGCAGGTTCAGTGATGGCAGCAGTTCATCCATCTCGCGCTTGGTGGTGATGTCACCATCGTCTTGCGCGGCCGCGCCATAGGGCCGGGCGGCGCCGACTTCGTTGCGCAGCACGGTCAGGTCGGTGTTGACCTGGCGAAGGCCGAAGTTACCGCTCATGATGCCGGTGGCGAAGTTGGCCTGAACGAAATAGCTCAGCTCATCCAGCTCTACTTCGTAGGAGCGGCCCGGGTTGGTGGCGCGGGCAGTGCCGGGGTACAGACGGTTGTGGTACGACTCTACGTCGTCCATGCTCGCCGGGTCCGCGGTCCAGATAGCGGGCAGGCCTGAGACACTGCCAAAGTCGGTAATTTGCGTCGGGTTCAGCTCAGACAGCGGAGTGGGAATGCCCGCCGTGTAGGCATTGCCGTCGCCATCGGTCCAGGTGCAGGCGCCCTCGATGCCGCCGCCGTTGAGGTCCACGTCGGTGGCTTTCCACTTCACGCCGCAGTTGTCGGGCCCCATCGGGGAGAGGAGGTCGAACTCGGAGTTTTTCACCTCGCGGGCGCTGTGGCGAATGCCGAAATCGACCGAGGTCAGGAAGCCTTCGTCAAAGGCGTAGTTGCCGTCGAAGCGGGCAACGTTCAGGTCGCCTTCGCGGTCGTAATTGTTCTCTGAGCTGAAAGCGCCCAGGGAATAGTTGTCGACTGACTCCAGGTAGCTGGCGAGCGAACGGTCCGGAGCGCCCGCAATGGGCTCACCTTGCAAGTCGGTGTTGGCGTTGTTGTCAAAACCGCTCCAGACCGGGTCGGAACCGGCGTAGTTCACACTCAGCACCGGGTAGCCCTGATAGCCGTTGGGGTTGGTTTTCAGCTGGCCGGGGCCGCAATCACCCTGGGTGCCTTCGGTGCCGGCGGGGTAGTGCTGGCAATCGACGCCCCACTGGCTGCCATCGGCCACGTCGATGTCCATATAGCTGTTCAACTGGGACTGCTCGGCGCTGCCGCTGATCAGGCGAGCGCTCCCGGTAAAGGCGCCACCGTTGTCGTAGTTGAGCTCCACGTTGACATTCGTGGAGTTGGCTTCGTTGGCGGCGACCGAAGCGTAGGATTTAAAGCGGCGGCCATTGCCGGTGTATTCCTGCACGGTGTGCAGGTCGCGCTCGTTGGCAATGGCGTCTTTGGCGGTGTACTGGGTGGGGTCAAACCAGCCCCAGCGCTGCCACTTGTCCGAGTGCGCCATGCCCATGATGCGGTCGAAGCCTTCCATGTCGGTGTAGAAGGCTTCGGTCACCAGCTCGAAACCGTTGCCCAGGTCCGCCTGGAAGGCCAGGTTGATGCCGTTGCGCTCGCGCTCTTCAAAGCGGTTATAGGCCACGTGCCCCTGGTAAGCCCAATAGGCGTCGCCCAGGTCACCGTCCTGGTTAGCGTCGACGCCGCCATCAACCACCTGGCCACCCAGGTCCCCCAGAGAGGCGTCAGGAGTGACCCAGCCGTAGGACCAGTCTTCCCCGGCAAAACCCGTCCAGCCGGCACTGCTGCCACCGCCGGCCATACCGGAGTAGTAGTTGGCGAGGTTGGCGGACTGGTGGGACACCGCTGCCAGGAAGCCGATGCGGTCATTCTGCCAGTTGATCAGGCCGTTCATGGACGGGTCGGTTTCACCGCTGTCCACGCCCTGGCTCGCCTGAACGGCGCCGGAGACGGTCAGGCCCTGGTCAAAGGAGAAAGGCCGGTAGGTTTTCAGGTCGACCACCCCGGTAATACCGCCGGAGTGCTGGGTGGCGGTCTGGGATTTGACGACTTCCGCACCGGAAAACAGCTGCGAAGGGATGTCGGTAAAGTTGGGCTGAACAGTGGTCAGGGAGTTCGCTCCGAGGTAGGACTCCCCATTCAACATGGTCAGCACCTGAGGCATGCCGCGCACGTTGATCGCGGCGCCTTCACCGGCGGAACGACGGACCTGGACCCCGGTGATGCGTTGCAGGGAGTCGGCAATGGTGACGTCCGGCAGCTTGCCGATGTCCTCGGCGGAAATGGCATCCACAATCGAGGTGGCATCGCGCTTAACGTTCAGCGCGGTCTCCTGTGCGCTGCGGATGCCGACGACCACGACTTCTTCAAGCATCGACATATCGTCATTTTGTGTTTGAGCCGAGGCGGTGGTAGCGGCCAGCGCCAAGGTGCAGGCGGAAATGCTGCTGGCGAGTAGCTGCCGTTTGAACAGGCGAGGGTTTTTCATGGTTCATTCTCCTAGTATTTCATTATTGCTTTAGGGGCGGGTATTGGCCGCCTGTTTGTAACCGGTTACTTTCTTGGTGACTATTAGCCCCTACGCGAAATAATGATTGAAGGGGGTAAAACGCGGATAAATCAGACAAATGAGGGGATCTTTATCGAGATGGGCCTCTCAAAAGCCTGTTTGAGATCGTCACCTTATTAGTGGTTTGAGCATTTTTGTAATCGGTTACAGGGAAAATAATGCAAATCTCGGGCGATTGCAAGAGGGGGAGAGGTTTCTTTACTGGTGGGCGGAGGGGCCTGAGCCCCTCCGGTGCGTCGAAATGACCCACCCTAGGCAAGCGTGTGCCAGGGCGGTTTACTTTTCGAAAGCGCTGATGGTCTGGATGGTGCCGTCATCGTTGTGAATCAGTTCGGCCATCTTGATGTTGCGCAGGTGGGTGACCCCTTCAGACAACTCGCAGTCGTGGTAGAACAGGTAATACTTCCCGTCCTTTTCCACCACAGAGTGGTGGTTGGTCCAACCCAATACCGGCTCCAGCAAGGTGCCACGGTAGGTGAAGGGCCCGTAGGGGCTGTCACCGGTGGCGTAGGCGATGCAGTGGGTATCGCCGGTGGAGTAGGAGAAGTAGTAGGTTCCGTTGTGGGTGTGGACCCACGGGCCTTCGAAGTAGCGGCGCTTGTTGTCACCGGTTTTCAAAAGCTCGCCGTTTTCGTCCAGCAATTCGATATCGCGGGGTTCTTCCGCAAACTCCAGCATGTCATCCCGCAGCTTGGCGACTTTGGCGCACAGGGCCGGTTCGTCGTCGGCCGGGTACTGGTCTTCCTGGCTGAATTCACCCGTGGTCCAGCGCTGCAGCTGGCCGCCCCAGATACCACCCCAATACAGGTAGTAGTCATCCCCGTCTTTATAAACGGCCGGGTCGATACTGAAGCTGCCTTTGATGGCTTCGGGTTGCGCGGTGAACGGGCCCTCGGGGCGATCGCCCACAGCCACGCCCAGCTTGAAGACGCCTTCGGCGGTTTTGGCCGGGAAGTAGAAGTAATACTTGCCGTCTTTTTCGGTGCAGTCCGGCGCCCACATCTGGCGTTCGGCCCAGGGCACGTTCTCAACGGTCAGCGCCACGCCGTGGTCGGTGACTTTGCCGAAGGGCTCGTCCATGGAGAAGACGTGGTAGTCCTTCATCTGGAAGTGCGCACCATCGTCGTTGAAGGCAACGCCGCCCTCCACATCGTGCGAGGGGTAAATGTAGATTTTACCCTCGAAGTTGTGGGCCGAGGGGTCGGCGGTGTACATGTGGGTCACCAGTGGGGAACTGGAGAATTTGTGCTGGGTTTTTGGGTTGCTTTCTGTCACGTTAACTCTCGCTTTTTCCAGTCAAACGTTGAATAGGGTGGGGCACGGTCACCAGTGCCATAAGGTTCCATCTTCGAGCCGGTTCACCGGCAGGCTGGCTCGTTTGTACGGGTGCTTCGCCGCTTCTTCTTCGTTGATATCCACCCCATGGCCAGGCGCGTCGCCGGGGGTGAAAAAACCTTGCTCGAACCGATAGTCGCGGGTGAATACGGACTCCATCAGTTCGCTGTGAGGCATATGCTCCTGAATGCCGAAGTTGGGCACCCAGTAATCAAAATGCAATGCGGCGCCCATGCACACGGGGGAGAGGTCGGTGGCACCGTGGCTACCGGTACGTACGCCCCAGAGGCTGGCAAAATCTGCAATGCGACGCATTTGGGTGATGCCGCCGGCGTGAACCACGCTGGTACGGATATAGTCGATCAGTTGGTTCTGAATCAGCTCCCGGCAGTCGTGAATGCTGTTGAACACTTCGCCCACCGCAATGGGTGTGGTGGTGTGCTGGCGGATCAGCCGGAACATTTCCTGATTTTCGGCTGCTACGGCGTCTTCCATCCAGAACAGGTGGTAGGGTTCCAGCTCTTTGCCCAGCCGGGCCGCCTCGATGGGCGTCAGCCGGTGGTGCACGTCATGCAGCAGGTGCAGGTCCGGGCCGAACTCCTTGCGGATGGCTTCGAACACCGACGGAATAAAGTTCAGGTACTTGTGGGTGGACCAGCTTTCTTCCGAGGGCAGGTCGGCATCGGCGGGCTCGTAGTCTTTGCCGCCCTTAGGCACGCCGTAGACTTTGTCGATGCCGGGAATGCCGCACTGGACCCGAATGGCCTGGTAGCCCTGCTTCCGGGCCTTTTCTACGGCTTTCAGGGTGGCGTCCAGGTCTTCCCCGTTGGCGTGGGTGTAGGTCATGATGCGGTCGCGGCTGCGGCCGCCGAGCAGTTGGTACAGGGGCATGTTGGCCGCTTTGGCTTTGATATCCCACAGTGCGACGTCGACCCCGGCCAGGGCGGTCATGCCGATGGGGCCCCGGCGCCAGTAGGGCCCGCGATAGACGAACTGCCAGATGTCTTCAATGCGGCGGGCGTCCCGGCCGATCAGTGCCGGCAGGACGTAGTCCTCCAGATAGGAGACGACGGATTTCTCCCTTCCGTTGAGGGTGGCATCGCCAATGCCATAGAGGCCGTCTTCGGTCGTGATTTTCACGGTCACGAAGTTGCGGCCCGGGCAGGTAACGATGACCTTGGCGTCTGTGATTTTCATATCAATCCTACTTACCGTTGTCCTACTTGATCGTTGCCATTTACTGTCGCTTAGCGCCGCTGGCTTTCCGGCGGTCCCAGGTAGCTGGGCTTCAAGTTGCCGGTGTCGATCATGATTTTTTGCAGAGTCACCGCCGGGTCGACTCGGTAGATCCTGAGGGTGTGAAGCCCCGGTTTCTCAATCGTGTGAGTGCTTACAGACTGGCGAACCCCGTCACTGACCGCAGTTTCCCAGGCTTTCTGGCTCTGGTCTTCGAGGATGTCGATGACTTGAGGTTCCTCGCCGTCGAAGGCGATGCCGTAGCGTAAGCCGCGACCTGGCACTATATTCAGGCTGGGCGCGAAGAGCGAGTGTACCTCGAACGCCCCGGTAGAGAAAAAGTAAATGTCATATTCAACATAAGGACCGTGGGTCGGATCTTCAAACGTTCTGTCTGTGACCGGAAAGCTGCTGATGGAGGAGAGGGTGCGACCGTGCTGGGGGATCACTGCCCAGTGGTGGCCGTTCCGGTCCTCTTTACGGTCAAAATGCGCGGCCTCGATGCTGACATAACCGTTGGCTTCCAAGAAGCCTTTCACCTTGCGGGCGACTTTGTCCGTGGGCTTGAACGTTTCTACTTGAACGCGGGCGCCGCCCCAGCCGGTGCCTTGCACAAAAACATGGCCACTATGGTTGCCCGCTGGCGCTTTGTTCCAATCGATGCTGACGTCGATGGTGGCTTCGCCGTCTACCGTGCCTTCGCTCTGGCTGAGCTGAATCCAGTCATGGCTGGGCTCGGCGGAAAAATCGAAGGGCGCCTCGCCCTTGGTGTAGACGGTGATTTGGCGGCTTTCGCGCCCGTACGGGCTGAAGGTGGGCAGCCGGTAGGTGCCGGGGGTGGGCCAGGCGCTTGCCATGCCTTCTACCGCGACGCCCATATCGGGCTTGCTGTGAGGCTTGTAGTCGTAAATCAGCGGCGCGGTGTTTTCCGGCGGATTGTTCCAATGGGTGTAGCCGATGCGCGGCTGGGACATGAAATGGTTCCACTTCCCGTCACTGATCTCGGTGTGGTAGTGCTCCTCCAGCATGCCGTCTTTCTCAAAACGCTCGCGTGCCAGCGCGCCGATGTCGTTGGCATAGGAACGCCCCTGCTTGGCGTAGAGCTGGTTACGGGCCTGGGCGATGTACATCTGGGTAATGTTGCCGCTGGCGCGCACCGGGTGGCGCACCAGTTGGTCAAAAGCGTCCCGCTTGGCCTCGGGCATTTGCTCATAAAGCGCATTGGCGCGCTCGATCATGTCTTCCATTTCCGCCTCAATGCGGTCCGCCTCACGGTAGTTGAGCAGGCGGTAGGTGTCAGCGCTCTGTTGCTCCGGCTTGCGCCGGCCGTTGTGGCGGGTGTAGTCGGTCATCAGCTGGGCAATGGCGTCGGCGTGTTCGGGGCCAAATTCGCGCTCGGCCCAGCGGGGGCCGAATTCAGCCATGCGCTCGCGGTTCCAGTACTCAGGATCCCAGGCCATACGCAGGAAGAACTCGATCGGGTACTCCATGGGCTTCAGGTCGCCCACGTTGACGACCCAGATGCGATCGGCTTCGTACTCATAGGCGAGGTTCATCTGTTCCCAGATTTTGGCCACGGGTACGGTGTTGATCCAGCGGTAGGAGCGGGGGCCTCCGACGTAATCGAAGTGATAGTAGACTCCGGCGCCGCCAGCGCGGTCGCGCTCTTCGGGCGTGGGCAGCCGACGAATGTTGCCCCAGTTGTCATCGGCCCAGAGCAGGGTGACATCGTCGGGCACGCGCATGCCGCTTTCGTAAAAGCCCTGCACCTCTTTATAAAGCGCCCACACTTGGGGCACCTCTTCAATCGGCTTGTCGAAGACGGTATCGAGAATTTCGCGTTGGTCGTGAACGACTTTTTCCAGCAGCCCGATGTTCTGGCCCTCGCTCATGGGGGTGTCTTCCTGGCCGCGCATGCCCAGGGTGTAGATACTTTCGTAGGGCTTGTTGCGCTGGGCGCCGTCGAGCCAGAAGTCGTAGAGGTTTTCCGGGTTGGTGGAGTATTCCCAGGCCCCTTTGCCATAGCGGTTCCACTCTTTATCGGCCCGCATCATGGGCTCATGGTGAGAGGTGCTCATGACGATGCCGTACTCGTCCGCGAGAATCATGTTCTGTGGGTCGTCGTCGGCAAAGGCGTTGTTCCACATGGCGGGCCAGAGGAAGTTGCCTTTCAGGCGCAGAATCAGTTCGAAGACGTGTTCGTAGAATTCGTGGTTGTAGTCGCCGTAGTTTTCCTTCACCCAGCCGGTCAGCGCTGGCGCTTCGTCATTGAGGAAGATGCCCCGGTACTTCACCTTGGGCTTGTCCTGAAGCTTCAGGTCCCCGTCCACATACAGGTGCTCCTGCTGGTCCGCAGGCACGTCGGCCCACCAATACCAGGGAGAGACGCCGATCTCTTCGGATAGATCGTAGGTGCCATAAATAGCACCGCGCTTGTTGCTGCCGGCGATGATCAAAGCCCGGTCGAGTCCGGGGGTGGGGTTTTCCACCACTTCCATATGGTAGGCGTCCCACTCGCCTTCAATGGCGCTGGGGTCGAGCTTGCCACTTTCCACCAACTGATCGAGTAACTCGCTTTGACCCAGCACCCCAATGATGACGCCCTGGGAGCCGAGACCGCCAGCGGTGCGCACAATCTGTGGTTGCTGACCGGTGACCCGCTCGATGTCGTCTCGCAAGTCGTGCACCGCCCGGATGACGCCTGGGTCATCTTGTGGGTCCACATAGAGGTTGGACAGGTGCTCTTTGCCCACCAGGCTCAAGGCGTTCGTCGATACGCTGGATTGAACGTAGTTCGGCCCTTCCAGTGCCGACGAAAGGGCGGGAACTGCGACAAGGAAGCTTCCCAGTAGGGCGCACGTCAGATTTCGGTGAAAAGACATACAAAAACCATTTATTAAAAATGTAGAGTTCGCCGCTCAATCATCTTCTAGTCAAATAAACAATAAGATTAAATGAGTCGACCCTGGATTACAAGGGGGTGAAAAGAGAATCAGGGGTGAAAGTATCTTGCGAGCGCTGGCTCAAGAACCCACCTCCGCCTGTGCTTCACCCCTTGTTGCTCAGCAGTGGCTTCACCGAATGATCGATTGATGATGGTCGGGAGAGTCACGTTAATTATCCTTTAAATGCTGCCATCTTCTGCGAAATTGTTGCAAAGTATCAAAAATGTCAATTTTTTTGGCTGGCAAAGGCTAGTATATCCACCTTGCATACAAGAGTACAAGAGCACAAGTATGTTGACTTGCAGAAATAGTCTGTGCAACTATTTGCTGGTCGCAGTATCAAGGCCCGGGCACTCCGGTAAATCACTAATAATTACGCCGCCACGACGTCCTCCCCAGGCATTTCATAATGGCGAATGGCGGCGAACAGCGAAGAGGAGGAGCCGTCAATTGTGGCGGCTGTAGAAATAATGAAAGCGAACCCCTTTTACTCTCGTATAAGCCAAGCCAGTGTCAATCGCACCAGCCCTGCCTTCCGGCGCTCCATGCTGGCGGTTGCCATCATGAGCTGCTCTTCACCGTTATTGGCCCAGGAAACTGAAGACCCGTCTACGCGCCTGGAGGAAATCACGGTTACAGGACAGCGAAGCGCGCTGGAAAGCGCGGCACAATTGAAGCGTGCATCGGATACCATTGGGGACTCGATCGTTCTGGATGAGGCGGGCAAGGTGCCCAGTACCTCGCTTCTCGAAATTCTGGAGCGAACGCCAGGGGTTACCATGAATCGTATCCGCGCCGGTAGTGAAGGTTCCCCGGACGGCTTTGCGTTCGAAGGCTCGGGGGTTCAGGTGCGCGGTCTGAACAAGACCAAGACACTGATCAATGGGCGTGAAGTCTTTTCCGCAAATGGCGGGTCAGGTCTCAGTTGGGCGGATGTCGGGCCGGAACTCCTTTCGGCGGTTACCGTTTACAAGGCGAGTCGTGCGGACCTGATCGAAGGTGGGGTGTCCGGCACTGTCAACCTGCAGACGCACATGCCGTTCGACTTCGATGGCTTTCAGGCCAACGCGGCGATTTCAGGTAGTTATGGGGATTTCTCGGAGGAGTTTACTCCCGCTGCTTCGGGTATGATTTCGAATCGTTTCGATACGGATATGGGCGAATTTGGTGTTCTTCTCGATGTGGCTTACTCGAAGATCGCCTCTCACGACAGCAACATTATTGTTCCGCCTTACTACGCAACCGAGTATAACGACGAGCGGGTCTACGCGCCTGGCGGCGTTCGCTATACGCAGGACCAGTTCGAACGCGTACGGGATGGATATTACGGCGCCCTTCAGTGGCGGCCGAACGACAACCTGGAGCTCTTCCACACTACTTTTATCTCAGAGCGTGAAAGCAACCGCCACAGCCAGATCCTGTCATTGGCAGAAGCCCCTGTCGGCGTTATGCCCGGCGCCGTATTCGATAACGGGGTATTCGTCCGGGGTGCAATCTCGAGCCCGAACCTTACGTCCGGTCTTAATGTGTCTCCGAACTCAAGCTTCACGCCCTCCTTCAGCCGGACTGCGGATTACAGCACAGGTTTCAAGTATGAGGATGAGGGTTGGGATCTGAGTGGTAGCTATCAATATGTTGAAGCCGAGTCGCGCTCGGGTAAGTATAGCCTTGGCGGCACGGTTATCCCGGCAATCGTTCAAACCAACCTGGATATGTCCGGTGACCGGCCGGTAGCCAGCTTCCAAACTCCGCTTTCGACAGATCCGGCGGATACTGGGCTTTCCCGAATCAACTGGTTGAATATGTCGAACGAAGGCGAGGCGCACGCGGCCCAACTGGACGCAAACTTCGAAATTGGTGACGGCTTCTTTAAAAAGCTTGCTATCGGCGGACGCGTCGCGGACCGTGAAGAATCTGATAGTTTTGTCGGGACTTGGTGGTCGGCGACTGGACGCGGTTGGAATGGCGTGCCAAGACCTTTCGTGGATACGGCTCCTGACGGTGATTTTTATCTCGAAGAGTTTTCGGATTTCTTTAAAGGAGATATTCCACCGCTCGGTGGTGTCTGGGTTGGAACCGATCAGGTCAATTCAGACGAGCAGTTCGAGCGCGTCGTCAACACCTACGCGGCTTGCGCACCGGACCTTTACTATCAGTGCAGCGACCCGGAGGCGAGCACATACATCTATGGTAACCCCCCTGACCGGAACTTCGATCAGTTGCCGTCCTTCTACGAGACAAACCACAAAACGCAGTCGGCCTATGCCATGCTGGGTTTCGAGAACTTTGGCGACTCGTGGTTCCAAAGTTTCAGCGGTAATGTCGGCGTGCGTTGGGTCAACTACGACATTGAAAGTGAGGGTAACTTCACCTTCAGTGGTGGTTCTCGCTACTACGCGAGCCTGGCCGATGCCGAGGCCTCTGTCGACGCAATGGGCGGCATTGAGAATGTAGCCACCTGGCAAGAAGAGAACGAAGGCCAGCAGCCTCCGTTGACTCAAGAGAGTGTTGGTTACGAGAAACAACGCATGGGAAGTCTGGAGAAGGATTACTTCCTGCCGTCGTTCAATATCAAGTTCGAGCCAGCCGAGGACTGGGTGTTGCGCTACGCTTTGACAAGAACACTTACTCCGCCACGATACCCCGATATCAGAGCGCAGGGGACGGCGGGCGTTCAGACGACGGAAAACCCCATCAACGATGAGTTGGCCGCGGAATACCCTGACGAGGACGTGTCGATCCCCGCGCTGTTCTCTGGCTACACCAATACAACGGGCAATCCGTTCCTTGAGCCAGAAATATCATTGAATCACGACATCTCGCTCGAGTGGTATCCACGCAAGGGGGCTTCGATGCACCTTTCGCTGTTCCACAAGACGATCGACAACTACATTACCTTCAACAACTTCTCGGCCCCAGCGAGTGAGTTCTTTTCTGAGGAGGATTACCCGCAATCGGCATCGGTGGACGGAAACGGTACCACCTTCCTTGAAGGGGCTGTTTCCAGCCGGACTAACTTCAATGCCGGGGAAGACACGATTATTAGCGGCTTTGAGTTCGGCGGGAGGACGTATTTCGACACGCTCCCAGGCTGGTGGAGTGGATTCGGTGTCGATGCGAACCTCACCTACATCGACAACGACTCGCCGGACGCCTTTGCCCAGGACATCAATGGGGGCGAGCTCAACGTGCCGGTCATAGGGCTGTCGGAATGGTCTTACTCGACGACCCTGCTGTACGATTGGGACAAGTTCAGTGCGCGTCTGGCGTGGAATTGGCGTGATCGCTACTTGACGACCACGAACGATTCGGGCACTACTAACGTCTATACTGATCCGTTTAGCGGCAATGAGGTTCAATTTGGATTGCCGGTCTATGCGGCGGAGTCTGGCCGGCTTGATGGTAGCATCTCCTATCAATTGACCGATTCGGTCAATATCAAGCTGAATGTACAAAACATCACCGATGAGGATCAGAGAACCGAGATGGAAATCCTGGACGGACGGTATGTTGACCGTGCGGTCTTTGTGACGGACCGCCGCATCAGCTTGCACTTGGGGGTTGACTTCTAAGCGAGCGGTGAAGGACGCTCTTGAACAGACTTGACTATATATAAAGAGGAGCCGAGATGAGCAAGAGTGTCCTGATCGTCGGGGGTGGAACCGCAGGATGGATTACCGCGGCCTACATGGCGCGGATGTTAGCGGCGGACACCCCGGGCGGGGTTTCCATTACCCTGGTTGAATCTGATGAGATTGGTACTGTCGGCGTAGGCGAGGGTACCTTTCCCATCATCCGTAAAACGATGGGCCGGATTGGCCTTGATGAAAGCGAATTGATTCGTGAGGCGGATGCCACCTTTAAACAAGGCATTCGGTTCAATAATTGGAAAAAGAATCCGGCGGATGAGCCGGATGACACCTATTTTCATCCTTTCCAGGTCAGCTCCCAGCACACGGATATGGACCTCTTGCCCTATTGGCTTCTCGGCGTTGCCGGGGACGTACCGTGGGCGGAGGCGTGTACGGTTCAGGAGCGGGTCGTGGATGCGAAACTTGCTCCAAAACTCATTACCCATCCCAATTACAATGCGCCGTTGAACTACGCCTATCATTTCGATGCCGGAAAGCTTGCCCAGGTCGTTCGCCGCCGCGCAATGGAAATGGGAGTGAAGCGGCTGATTGATACAGTCGATGATGTGAAACTAGACGAACACGGCGCTATCGCCTCCGTGCAGGGTCGTGATCATGGAGCGCTCAAGGCCGACCTGTACATCGATTGCACCGGTTTCCGGGCGCGGTTGATCGGGGAGACTCTGGGGTCTGAGTTTACCTCGTACAAGGATCAGCTGTTCTGCGACCGCGCTGTGGCCATGCAGGTGCCCTACGATCGGCCCGATGCGCCGATTCCCTCCTGCACCTACGCCACTGCGCAGGAAGCCGGGTGGACGTGGGATATCGGCTTGCATAATCGCCGCGGCGTCGGTTACGTCTATTCGTCCCGCCACTGCAGTGACGATGCGGCGCTGAACACTTTGAAGCGTTATATCGGGCCGGCGGCGAACGAACTGAAGCACCGGCAGCTGTCATTTGAGGCCGGGTTTCGAAAGGTCCAGTGGCACAAGAACTGTGTGGGAATAGGCCTTTCGGTAGGGTTTATTGAGCCGCTGGAAGCGACCGGCATCAGCTTTGCTGAGGTGGCTGCGCTCATGCTCTGCAATCTTTTTCCCTGGTCCGGGGATACCGAGCGCTCGGCCAAGCAGTTCAACGAGGCCATGACGAAGCGCTTCGAGCATGTTGTCGACTTTATCAAGCTTCACTATTTTTTGAGCCAACGGACGGACACCGGTTTCTGGCGAGACAATCGTGACCCCGCGTCGGCGTCCGACTACCTGAAAGGAAAGTTGGAGCAGTGGCGGCACAGGCCCCCATCTTTTCTCGATATTGATGCCAGTCACGATATCTTTGATGAGAATAGCTGGCAGTACATACTGTACGGCATGGAGTTCAAGACCGACATCACGGCACGCGCCGGTGCGTTGCGTTTTTACGAAGATGCGAAAAAGGAATTCGAAAGTATTCGCCAACAGAGCCAAAATGCCATGAATGCCGTCCCGCCCCATCGGGATTTGGTGCGCGAGGTGGTTGAGCGGGGCTTTCGCCCCAAGAGCACCGCGCGCGCATGAAACCTGACACCGAGTCCAAGTCCGCGAAGGCAGGTGACACGCCGAGGATGAACAGCGTTGTTATTGTTGGTGGCGGCACATCGGGCTGGATGAGCGCGGCGGCCATTGCCCGCATAGCGCCGCCAAATGCGTCCGTCACGCTCGTTGAGTCCGATGAGGTCGGTGTCATCGGTGTCGGCGAAGCGACCATCCCGCCGCTGATCGAGTTCAACGAATTTCTTGGTTTGAAGGAAAACGACATTCTGCGTGAGTGTCAGGGGACCTTTAAGCTTGGTATTGAGTTTGTTGACTGGCTGAATATCGGTGAGCGTTATTTCCACCCGTTCGGCTTTTACGGACGCGATACCCCGGAGTTTGCCTTTCATCAATTATGGCTTCGCTTGAAAGCACTATCTGATGAAGGTAAAACGCCCTCTGACCTTCCCGGAGATATCAATCAGTACAACCTCTGCGCGGTTGCCGCCGGCCTTGGGCGCTTTTCTCCTCCGCAGGGTGGTGGTGAGGCGATTTTGTCTACCATGCGTTACGCCTATCATCTGGACTCCAAGCGTTACGGTCAGATGCTCCGCCGGTATGCGGAGCAAAGAGGCGTTCGTCGTGTAGAAGGTCTGGTGGAGAGCGTTCAACAAAACCCGGATCATGGCACGATCCAGTCCGTAACGTTGCGCAGTGGTGAGGTACTCGCGGGCGATTTGTTTATCGATTGCAGCGGCTTCAAATCGCTGCTGATTGAGGGTGCTATGGGAAGCGGCTTCGTGGACTGGAGCCACTACCTGCCCTGCGATCGGGCGCTTGCCCTGCCCACAGCCGGAATTGGGCCGACAAAGCCTTTTACGCGCGCTACCGCCGACGTGGCGGGCTGGCGTTGGCGCATTCCTTTGCAGGAGCGCCAAGGCAACGGTTATGTGTACTCAAGTGCTTTTGCCGAAGAGGACGATGTGCACCGGCGACTCGTACAGGGGGTCGACGGGGAGGCTTTGGCCGACCCTTTGCCGTTGCGCTTCCGTACCGGTCATCGCCGCGCCTTTTGGGAGAAAAACTGTGTCGCTATTGGCCTGGCAGGCGGCTTTATCGAGCCGTTGGAGTCCACCAGTATCCACCTTGCTCAGGTGGGCATCCAGCGACTGATTAACTTGTGGCCGGGTCGTGGTTGCAATTCGGCCGAGATCGCCCATTACAATAAAGCAATGACGGCGGACTATGAGAGGCTTCGGGACTTTATCGTCCTGCATTACAACGCCACGCAGCGCGAGGATACGCCTTTCTGGCGTTATGTAGGCAATATGGAGATTCCGGAGACTTTGGCCGCAAAGCTGGAGATGTTCCGTGGTAGTGGAAGGATTATTGCCTCGCCGGAGGACTTGTTCACCCCTCATAGTTGGTTGGCGGTTATGCTGGGGCAGGGGGTACGCCCGCGCAGCTACGATGCATTGGTCGACCGTGTTCCTGAGGACACGCTGATTCAAAATATGCGCCTGCTGAAACAGGCTGTGGCCAAAACAGCGGCCGCCCTGCCGCCCCATGAAGACTACATCAGGCGTCGATGCGCTACCCAATGACGTGATACCGGCTCAGTGCCCGGGCCCGATGTGTCAATCGATCTTTACCGTTGCCGTGCTTGGCTTTTCACCTTGTAATCTCTGGATGCTCCGTGGTGTTAAATCCATTAGAATGGGTTTAACCGAATCGATTTAAAGAAGGAGATGCGGTTTTGTCTGAAGAATCCGTTCCATTTTTAGAAAAAGCCGCAGAGTACGGGAAGCAAATAGACTATAACCGACCGGCCAGTGGCCAAATTTATGGTTTTATTCGCGACGCCATCGTCAGCATGCAGTTGCAGCCAGGCCAGCTTATCTCGGAAACCGCATTGGCAAACAAGTTTGGCGTCAGTCGCACGCCAGTGCGTGAAGCGCTGATTAAATTATCCAATCTGGGGTTCACCGAGGTTCGGCCGCAACGGGGTACTTATGTGTCTCGCTTCAGCTTGGACAAAATACTGGAAGCGCGGTTTATAAGAGAGGCACTGGAAGTTTCTGTGGTTAGTGCTTTGGCCGAAAAGCCCAGCGCCTCTCTGGTCCTCGAAGCTGAGGAGGTCGTTGCGAAGCAAAAAATGGCGGCCGAAGCAGACGATGCACTTCTATTTCAAGCACTTGACGACGAGTTTCATCAATTGTTGGTGGGTTCTACCGGCTACCTAAGGGTGGCAGCCATGATTGACCAAGAAAAAGCACATATGGACCGCGTTCGCAATTTGAGTTTGCATATGACCGGACAATATACAAGGGTGCTCACGCAGCATCGGGCCATTATTCAGGCGATTAAATCCGGCTCGGTTAGTGATGCTGTAGCGGCAATGAGTACCCATTTACGGGAAATCTATAAAGTGCTGGATACTTTGCCCTCAGATCACCCTGAATACTTCCAATAGCTCCTATGAAACACCGCTAAATTAGGATGAGTTGTCTAGGCCCTATCCATCCTCACTGCTCTTTCCAGAACGCCAGGGGTTTAACCGCTGGTCTGGTCTGTCTAGTAGGCGAACCGTTTTGGTCGGCTAAGAACGCTTCGGTTCAGAATTCAAACGAGAACCCTTTCTCTGTAAGCCGCTCGTAGGCCGCTGAGTCAAACCGGTACAGGTTGGCGGCCCGGTGCGGTACGCCCTTCTGCTTTTCGTTGCACGGCGCCAGCAGGTTCATCTTCATCATCTTTCGGCGGAAGTTGGGCTTGTCCAGCTTCACGTCCAGTATGGCCTCATACAGCTCCTGAAGCTGCAGCAGAGTGAACTTCTCGGGGAGGAGGTTGAAGCCGATAGGCTCGTGACAGACTTTGTGGCGCAGGAAGTGTAGGCCGTGATCCACGATTTCCGAGTGGTCGTAGATTAGTTCCGGTAGGTCCTGAGCGTCAAACCAGACGGCATCGGTGGTGTTGCGGCCAGCCACGACGGTGTAATCCTCGGCGCTGACCAGAGCGTAATAGGCGATGGTCACCACCCGCTCGTTGGGGAAGCGGTCCACCCGGCCGAAGGTTTTGAGCTGCTCCAGAAACAGGTCGCGCACCCCGGTCAGCTCCTCCAGCAGGCGGGAGGCGGCGTCGCGCAGGTTCTCATCCCGGTGGATAAAGCCCCCCGGCAACGCCCAGTGGCCTTTGCCGGGACCGACGTTATGTTTGACCAGAAGGATTTTCAGCTGGCCATGGTCCAGGCCGAAAATCACGTTGTCGATGGACAGTCCCGGCAGGACGTCTTCCGGCTGGTTCAGCGGCTCGACCCGGCTGTGTGGTCGCTTGGAGGGCGATTTATTAGAGGCCACGGCGCACATCCCAATGTTTGAGTTGAAAGTTTGGCGATCTTCCGAAAACAGCCCGTGATTCGCTCAGAACCTGACGCGCTAATGGAAGCGGCGATTATATCGATGCTGACCATAAAGGTCGAGCCTAGCCATAATTTGTATGACATTTTCTATGTGAAAGCCCGTTTTTGCCCCAGGGACAGCCGTCAGCAGGCGGCGTGAAAAATGTTGGGTAAGACGACAGTTTTTCGTCTAATTTACTATTTGACTATTAGTTGAACATGATGCACTATCAATATAGTGGTCTGAATGACTATTACAGGACAGGGGTCGCCGTAGTGGCACTTATGGTCCAGGCTGAACAGTAATGATAAAGCCGTAATGGGATTCAGGTGCTTTTATGACTCACGAGTCAGGTAATACCAATAATTAGGTGAGTGTTTACAGGCAGTTCCTGCATAACACGTGTGGAAAGCTGCCGGTCGATGCTGTGTTACATAATAACAACGGGGTAAAGCGCTATGGTTTATCGCGACAACGTTAAGAAAG
This sequence comes from Marinimicrobium agarilyticum DSM 16975, assembly GCF_000423345.1. Lineage (GTDB taxonomy): Bacteria > Pseudomonadota > Gammaproteobacteria > Pseudomonadales > Cellvibrionaceae > Marinimicrobium > Marinimicrobium agarilyticum. The sequence goes on along the minus strand of NZ_AUHU01000010.1, from coordinate 99,451 downwards.
GTGTCACTTTTAAAAAGTCGATGCTTGCCATGTGTGTTATGGCAATGGGATCCCCTTCCCTTGCGCAGGATGCGTCTGAACAACAACCGCTTCTGGAAGAAATCGTCGTCAGCGGCGTGCGTCAGAACCTGGAGAACGCCCAGGACATCAAGCGCAATGCAGACACCTTTGTGGATGCGATCTCCGCCGAGGACATCGGTTCGCTACCGGACCGCAGTGTGCTCGAAGCCATGCAGCGTATGCCCGGTGTCTCGATCGAGCGCTTCCAGGCACCTGAGGACCCGGATCACTTCGGGGTTGAGGGCAGCGGCGCTGTTATCCGTGGTATGAGTGCGACGCGGAGCGAATTCAACGGCCGCGACTCCTTTACCGCCAACTCCGGGCGGGGTCTGAACTTCCAGGACGTGCCCCCCGAGTTGATGGCCGGTGTAGACCTGTACAAAAACCAGACCGCCGACATGATTGAAGGTGGTATTGGCGGTACCGTGAGTCTGCGCACCCGCAAGCCCTTTGACCAAGACGGCCAGATGATCGCCTTCACCGGCGATGTCTCTTACGGCGATATGGCCGAAGAGAGCTCCCCGACCTTCTCCGCGCTGTACAGCAACCGCTGGCTGACCGAAGACATGGGCGAGTTTGGCTGGCTGCTCAACGCCTCCTACTCTGAGCTGATTGGGGAATCCAACGGTATTCAGAGTGACGCCTTTGTGAAATACAATGCCGATACTCTGGGCGCGCCCTCCAGCGTGGCTGATGCTGATAACCAGGTGTGGATGACCAACGGCTCCAACTTCTTTACCAAAGAAGATGAGCGGATCCGTAAGGGTTTCGCAACCTCCTTCCAGTGGGCAAGCCCCAACGAAGAGTGGGAAGCCACCGCAGAATTTATCCGCTCCGACGCCCGCTTGAGCTGGAAAGAAAATGCCGTCAAGTACCAGGGTGGCTACGGCGAAGAGAACGATGATGGTTCCGTCAGCGAAACCCGTCGGGCTCGTCCGTACCCCGGCACCGAGTTTGCTTTTGATGAAATGGGAATCTTTGAGTCTGGCTACATTACCGATGGTGGTGGCTGGCGCGGCGGTGAAGGTCGTGTGCCACGCGGCTGGTCCGGCGAAGGTGACGCTCCTGAAGATTACGTAACCCAGAACGATTACTTTGGTCAGAAGTACCAGGCAGATACCCGCTATAAGGATACTCGCACCATCGTTGATGACCTGAGCTTCAACGTGAAGTGGACCCCGAGTGACGCCTGGGAATTCGAGGGTGACTTCCAACTGGTGGAAGCGACCACCGAAGACGACGATCTGCAGGTCGCCAATGGCTTCTATGCCCTGCAGAACTTCGACATGTCGGGTGACGACACTCCGCGCCTGGCGGTGGTTGAGCCCTGGGACGGCCGTCGTGATGCCAACCCCGAGTACTATACCGAAGATTTCCCCGGCTTCTCCAATGACCCCAATGGTGACAGCAACTACTTCCAGGACCTGGACTCCTACTGGTGGCGTTCGGCGATGGACCACTACGAGCGCTCCGAGGGTGAGTCCAAAGCCGCCCGGTTCGATGTGACCCATTTCCTGGATAACTCGGATTTCTTCCGCTCCGTGAAGGCTGGTGTTCGCTTTGCGGATCGTAATCAGATCGTTCGCACCACGCCTTATAACTGGGGTAGCATCGGTGCGGAGTGGGCTCCCAATGGGGGTGAAGGCGCGCTTTGGCTGTCTGAAACCGAAGAGTTGCGCGATGCCTACGAGTACGTGGACTGGTCCGACTTCCATCGCGGTGATGTGGTTAACATTCCCGGTGACGGTTTCATCTTCCCGAAAGAAGAGTTTCTGAAGGAAGTGATTGCCGGTCGCACCGTGCCGCAGAACAACCCCGGAGCCGAAGGCGCCTGGGATCCGGCCAACCTGCGCCCGGAAGTAGATGGCAATAACACCTACTTCACCGACGCGGAGATCTACGATACCACCGAGACCAACAAGGCGGCCTACGTTCGTGTGGACTTCGGTTCCGATGCCACCGCCCTGCGCTTCTCGGGTAACGTCGGTCTGCGTTATGTCGAGCTGACTCGTGATGCCATCGGTTCTATTCAGTATCCGGACATGATCGGCCAGGCGTACCCGGAAGGGGCGCCCACCGACTTGGCCGACAGCGGTGCCATTCGCAAGTGGGCGGAAGAGGAAGTGGGTCCGTTTGATCCCGGCCTGTTCCCCAGCGAGCAGGACTGGCTGGATGAGGTGAACGACCTCATGTCCTACTCCCGCGATGCCAATAACTGGTTGTCCGAGACTGAACAGAACTTTGGCAACAACGTGGACGAGTATCAGGAAGACAGCGCGTCTTGGGACGGCGTTCTTCCCAGCTTCAACCTGAAGGTTGAGCTGACCGACGACCTGATTTCCCGTTTTGCGGTTGCCAAGGCCATCGCTCTACCGGATATGTCGGAGGTTCGTAACCAGGCGGTGCTCGGCGCTCGGCAGTTGGTGGTGACTCGTGAAACCGACACCAGCGAAACGGTTGAGCCCGGTCCGGTGGATGACGGTGTCAACATTCTGGATGTGAATGACGTGGTCTGGACCGGCAGCGGTGGCAACCCCGCGCTGCAGCCGATGGAGTCCATTCAGTACGACGCGTCTCTGGAGTGGTACTTCGCACCGGTCGGCTCCTTGACCGCCAGCATCTTCTATAAAGATCTGAGCAACTTCTTTATTGAGGGGGCGCTGCCAAGAACCTTCACTAACCCGTCAACCGGAGTGAGCCAGACCGTGGACTTCACTACCACCCGTAACGGTGAAGAAGGCACGATGCAGGGTATCGAAATTGCGTACCAGCAGTTCTACGATATGCTGCCCGAGCCCTGGGATGGTTTTGGTGTTCAGGCGAACTACACCTTTATTGATTCAGAAGGTGTACCGAACTTCTCCGGAAGCGGTATTGCCACCGAAGCGGAAGAGGAAACGGAAACTCCTCAGCCCGGTCTGGAAGTGGTTGACTTGAGCCTGCTCGAAGGCCTGCCGCTGCGCGGTCAGTCCGAGCACACGGCCAACCTGGTGTTGATGTACGAGAAGAACGACTGGGCAGCCCGTCTGGCCTACAACTGGCGCTCCAAGTATCTGGTGACCACTCGTGATGTGATCAGTGGCCAACCGATCTGGAACGACGATGCCGGCTTCCTGGACGGTTCTGTGTCCTACAACCTGACCGATGAGATCACTCTTGGGTTGCAGGCCACTAACTTGCTCAACACCGAGACGAAAACATTGATGACACTGGACGAAAATGGTCGCGAGACCGGTCGTTCCTGGTTCGTCAGTGACCGTCGCCTGGCCTTCACGGTGAAATACGTCTACTAAGACGGATTGATCTGAGGCCAAGAAAGGCGCAACCTCCGGGTTGCGCCTTTTTTTTGGAAAAGCAGAGACGCCCATGGTGACTTCACTCGAAAAGCAAGTCGTGATTGTTGGAGGCGGCACGGCCGGCTGGATGACGGCCGCCGCATTCGCCCGCCTGCTTCCCTCGGGCTGTTCGATTACGCTGGTGGAGTCCGAACAAATTGGCACGGTGGGCGTCGGCGAAGCCACCATTCCCCATATCCGCTACTTCAACCAGCTACTGGGTATTGACGAGCGGCAATTTATCGAGGCGACGCAGGCCACTTACAAGCTGGCCATCGAGTTTGTCGGCTGGGGCGAGGCCTCGAGCCGTTACATGCATCCCTTCAGCGCTTTTGGCCCGGATATGGGCGGCGTTGATTTTCATCATCACTGGCTGAGCGCCCGAGGGGCGCTGCCCAATCTCAGCCTGGATTCCTTCTCGCTGGCCGCCCAGCTTGCGCGCGCCGACCGTTTTGCGCCACCGCCTCCGGATTCTGACCTTGGCTACGGCTATGCCTTTCACCTGGACGCTTCGCGCTATGCGCTGTTTTTGCGCCGCTATGCCGAGGCGCGCCATGTGACCCGTCGGGAGGGCAAAGTCAGTCGCGTTGTTCAGGCCCCGGAGGACGGTCGCATTGAAGCGGTGGTGCTTGAGTCGGGAGTGCGAGTTGAGGGCGATCTGTTTATCGACTGCTCCGGTTTTCGCTCCCTGCTGCTGGGCCAGACGCTGGGCGTGCCTTTCGAGAGTTGGAAGCGATGGTTACCCTGTGACCGCGCGGTGGCCATGGCCAGTGAACCCCTCGACACCCCGCCGTCGTATACCCGCTCCACGGCGACCGCGACCGGCTGGCAGTGGCGCATCCCTCTGCAGCATCGCACGGGTAACGGTCAGGTCTATGCCAGCGATTTTCTCGGCGACGACGAAGCCTGCGAGCAACTGCGCCAGTCGCTCAACAGTCACCCCCTGTCAGAGCCGAACCTGATTCGCTTTGAGGCGGGGTGCCGGGCCCGCAGTTGGGAGAAAAATTGCGTTGCCATTGGGCTGTCCAGCGGCTTTCTGGAGCCGCTGGAATCCACCAGTATTTACTTGATACAAATGGCGATTATCAAGTGTGTGGAGTTTTTTCCCGCAGCGCGGGATCAGACGTTCAGTCGCGAGGCCTTTAACCGGTGGATGGGGTTGGAGTATCGACGGGTCCGGGATTTTTTGATTCTGCATTATCATCTGAACCGCCGCACTGACTCGGCGTTTTGGAACGGCTGTGCGTCAATGGACATCCCTGACGGACTGAAGCGGAAAATCGACCTCTTTCGGGAGTCCTCCACGGTGGAACATTACGAGCAGGGGTTGTTCGCTCAGCCGAGCTGGTTGGCAGTATACCTCGGACAAGGGTTGTCGCCAGAGGGGTGGGATTCCCGCGCGATGCCGGCGGCGCAGACGACCATGGTTCGTTCGCTTGAGGCCATGGCCGCTCGATTACGCGAGCTGGCGCGGGGTGCCCCCGAGCACCGCGAGGTCATTCTCCGCGGCGGCTTGAAGCGGGAGCCACCAGCGGCGATGAATCTATACGGAGAGCGCCATGGGCAGTGAACCGAGAGCGCTTCAGCGCCTTGTGGTGGTCGGCGACGGGCTTGTGGCCGCCGGCGCTGCCGTCACACTCGCGCGCCTGCTGAGGCCGCACGCCTGCCAGGTGATGTGGGTACGCCCCGAGACCGGGCGAGGCTCTCAGGAGGGCGGCGTCGAAGTGGCCGATCCCGCCCTGGGACGCTGGTTGGCCATGATGGGGTATCCCGAGAGCGAGTTGGTTCGGGCCTGCGAGGGGCTCTACAGTCTGGGCACAGAGTACCGGACGGGAGCGGGAACCTTCTTCCTGCCCTATGGTACCCACGGTATCCGGCCCTCGCCCGCGCCTTTCGAGCAGGAGTTTTTCAAGCGGTTTCAGGGCGCGGAGCAGCGTGCGTTCGCCAATCACTTCCTGGCGACTCAGGCGGCCCGAAGAGGGCGGTTTGACTTCCCGGTGGATGACCCGCGCTCGGCAAAATCGACCTTGCGCTACGGCTTACACCTGGACCGCGCGGCACTGGCTCGGTGTCTGGGCGAGTTCGCCCGCTCGCTGGGGGTCGAGTGTCTGCACTGCAAAACGTTTGAGGTTAATGGAGACCCTGACAGCGGCATCCGGCATTTGAGTGTTGATGAAGGCACCGAAGTCGCGGGTGACTTTTTTGTGGATGCCACCGGGGAGTCGGCCTTATTGCTGGGCGAGGCGCTCGGGGTTCCGTTCGAGCAGAGCGGGGTAGCCCCTTGGCGCTACCGCCTGACCTATCAGGAGGCCGCGGAGCACCCGTGGCAACCGCGCGCGCAGATGAGCCGTGAGCCCTGGGGGTGGCGGCGCCGTGCCGGTTTGCAGGGTCGCCGGGTGGTGGACTGCTGGGTGCGTGATGAGGCGGCGCTCGAGCAACTCCAACAGGAGCTGGGAGCCTGCGGCGAGGCGGCGACGGTGGAGGTGCTCGGAGCCGGTCGTCGTGCCAGTGGTTGGGCTCACAATTGCCTGGCGTTGGGTCACGCCGATGCCCTTCCGGGGGAGTTGGCTCTGTCGGAATGGTTCTGGGCCTCTCGCTGTCTGTTGCTGTGGCTGGAGTTGTTACCGGACGCTACCGGCCGGCCGGCACTGAGAGCGGAGTACAACCGACGCCGGCAAGGGCTCTATGAGATTCTGAACGAGGTGCACTGGATGCACGCGGCGAACGTCGAATGCGACGAGGCGTCACTGCCCGAGTCGTTGCAGTGGCGCCTGTCGGTGTTTCGTACTTTCGGCCGACTTTGGCGTCGGGACGACGAAGTACTCAGCGACGAAGCCTGGGTGGCGCTGGCGCTGGGTCTGGGGTGGCACCCCAAGGGTTACGACGTGACCCTGGCGGATATCGGGGTTGAGCGCTTGCAAGACAAACATGACACAATTTATCGGACGCTGGTGAAAGTGGCCGAGACGATGCCGACACTGACGTCGGTGTTAAAAGGCTCTGACAAAGGCTTGGGCAACGAGGTTAAATAGGTGTAATGACAGACAACCGAATTCGAAAAATTTTGATCGTCGGCGGCGGCACCGCCGGTTGGATGGCGGCCGCGGCGATGGCTCGGGTGCTGAAGAATCAGTATTGCGACATTCAACTGATCGAGTCTGATGCCATTGGCACTGTCGGTGTCGGTGAGGCGACCATCCCGCAGATCCAGCTGTTCAATCAGATGTTGGGGCTGGATGAGAACGAGTTCGTTCGCAAAACCCAGGGGACCTTCAAGCTGGGTATCCAGTTCGTGAACTGGGGGCATCTTGGTGAGAAGTATCTTCATGCTTTTGGCGGTGTCGGCAAGGATATGGAGGGCATTTCCTTTTATCATTATTGGTTGAAAATGCATCAGGCGGGCGAAGCGCCGGATATTGATCAATATACGCTCAACTGCCTGGCGGCCGAGCAGGGGCGTTTCATGCGGCCCGTGGATGCCGGCAATTCGCCGTTGTCGGACATCGCCTACGCCTTTCACTTCGATGCCGCCCTCTACGCCATGTTCCTGCGGGACTTCGCCATGGAGCGGGGGGTGCGTCGGCGCGAGGGGAAAATTGTCGATGTACAACTGAACCCGGACGATGGCTTTATCGAATCCGTTACTCTGGAAGACGGCGATACCGTCGATGCCGACCTGTTTATCGACTGCTCCGGTTTCCGGGGGCTGTTGATCGAGGGGGCGCTCAAAACCGGCTACGAAGACTGGACCCACTGGTTACCGTGCGACCGAGCCGTCGCCGTGCCGTGCACCAAAGTCGCGGACCCCACCCCCTATACCCGTTCCACCGCTCACAAGGCCGGTTGGCAGTGGCGTATCCCATTGCAGCATCGCACCGGCAACGGTCACGTCTATAGCAGCCAGTACATCAGCGAGGACGAGGCCACCCATGTTCTGCTGAATAATCTCGATGGAGAGCCCCTGGCGGACCCTAAACCCTTGCGATTTACCACCGGAAAGCGCAAACGCTTCTGGAACAAGAACTGTGTCGCCCTTGGGCTGGCGGGTGGTTTTATGGAACCGCTGGAGTCCACCAGTATCCACTTGGTCCAGTCCGGCATTGCGAAATTGATGAGCCTGTTCCCCAACCGCCACTTTGATCGGGAAGACATTGACGAATACAACCGCCAGGTCAATTTTGAGTACGACCGTATCCGGGACTTTCTGATCGCCCACTACTGCATTACGCGGCGGGATGATTCCGAGTTCTGGAACTACTGCCGCACCATGTCGATTCCCGACACGCTCCAGCAGAAAATCGACCAATATCAGAAAAACGGCCGCATCTTTCGCACCAACGAGGAACTGTTCAACGATCTGAGCTGGCTTGAAGTCATGCACGGCCAGGGCCTGCGCCCCCGCGCCTATCACCCGCTCGTGGATGCTCTGCCCAAAGAGGAGATCGCTCATCGCCTGAAGAACATCCGCCAGGTCATTCAGCGCTCAGTGGAGTATATGCCTTCGCACGCGGACTTTATCGCCCGTCACTGTCCAGCGGAGAAAGGCTAGAGCTCGTGTATCCGTAAGGCACGTGGGACCACTGCCACGCGTTTGGACTCATTGCGGTATTTGTTCTACGCTGAAAGCATGGCAGTAGGTCTCGTGGTTCTTGGTTTCTGTTGAACCATGTGTCAGCGTTTTGAGGGGCAGGTTCAGCATGACTAAAAACACCAAAATAGTCTCATCGGTGTTGGCCGCCGTCGGCGCGGTGATGGCACTTGCCCTTTTGTTGTCTTTCCCCTTTCAGGGAGCGGAAAGAGCCCAGTCCAAAGACCCCATGCGCATTGCCACCTATTACTGGCCCGGCATGTACTGGATAGATATCGCGCGCTATAAAGGCTGGTTCGAAGAGGCCGGCTTGGAGGTCACTTTTATTGATGCCAACCAAGACTATTATGGGGCCGTGGCCGGTGTGGTGGACGACCGCGTAGATACGCTGGCGGTCTGGCTTTTTGACGTGATGCAGATGAGTCAGGAGGGGGCGGAGGTGGTTATGGTGTTGGCCACAGACGAATCCCGGGGATCGGAGTCTCTAGTGGGGTCTTCCGCCATCAATACCGTCGAGCAGCTCAGGGGCAAGCGTATTGGCGTACCTGAAGAAACGGCCCTGGTCTATGCCCTCGACGTTATGCTGTCACGCTTCGGCATGGGCGTTGAGGACGTAACGTTGGTGGATATGGACGCGGAAGAATCCGCGGAGCGCCTTTCCGCCGGAGATGTGGACGCAGTGATGACCTGGGAGCCCTATGCCACCGCCGCCGCGAAGAATGGCAACCCTCTTTACGACACTGCGCAGACACCGGGTCTGATCAGCGCGGGCATGATCTTTCGCCGGGAATTTATCAAAGAAAGGCCGGAAGACATCAACCGCCTGCTTCAGGTTTGGTGGCGCGCCACGACCTTCATTCACTCCCACCCTGAGGCGGCCTTTGAAATTGTGGCGGAGGCTCAGAAAGTGTCGCCGGAGGAGGTCAAAGCTTTTGCCGAGCTCAATCAGATTCTGGGGCTGCGTGATAATGTGCAGGCCTTTACTTATGCCTCTGGCCTGGAGTCGCTATTCGGCTCTGCCCGAAAAATCCAGCGTTTTCTGACCGAACGATACGGGGAGGGCGCGCCGGTCCAGACGCCGGAAGATGTTCTGGAGGGGCGGTTTGTGCGGGAGCTGGCTCGCGAAGAGAATTCACCGTGAGACTGGGTTTTACTCATAAGTTGATCCTGATAACGGCTCTGGCCAGCGGGCTGGTGTGGCTCGTTTTTGGCGGCGTGTTTTATCAGGTCGCCAAACACAGCCTCGAAGACCAGCTTGCCAAGCAACAGGTTGCGAAGGCACGGGACCTGATGCAGGACGTCGATCGCAGCCTGTTTTCGGCCCGTCAGGGCATCCAGGTAGTGGCTCAGGAGCGCCCGCTGATTCAGTTCCTGTCGGCGGGTGGTACTGAGTCGACACCCCAGGCTTCAGAAATGTCAGATGATCTGGAAAGCATCAGCCTTCTCACGGGACCCTGGAAAATTGTCAGTGTTCTGAGCGATCAAGGTCGTCTGCTGGTTTCCAATATGCCTGAAAGAGCCGGGCGCCTGGTTCAGGAGCACCCCGAGTTCAATGCCGCTTTCCAGGCGGCCAAAAAGGGAGAGATTTACTCCTCTGAACTGAGGTTCGTGGGCGAGGGGGCAGCAGCGTCTCTTATATTCACCGCGCCCGTTTATTCCGGCGGCCTGGAAGAAAGTGATGTTATCGGCGTTGCGCTGGGCAAATATGCGTGGCCCGCCGTTAACCAACTGCTCGATGACGTGGATCGTGATGTGGGGGCGCAGCTGCTGCGCTCGGATGGCGTCGTTATTGCGGCCTCATCGCACTACCGTGACCGGGTCGGTTCAAAAGCCTCGGAATGGCCGATTTTGCAAAAAGCCGGCTTCAGCTCCCGTTCGGGCAGTATCGTGCTGGACAATCGGGATGAGCCCGAGGAAGTTTCGAGCATAATGGTAGCGGTCCACCAGAAGGGCCATCTGGGTTATGAGGGCCAAGACTGGACCCTGGTCTTGGAGGTGCCTTTTGAGTCAATGTTGGCGCCGGTTTATCGGCTTGCTTACCAGCTGGCGTTGCTGGCACTGGTGGGCGTGTTGGTTCTGTGCGGGGTGCTGTACGTCAGTGTCACTTACCTGATGCGCCCCCTGGTTGAAATGAGTGGCAAGGTGAGAGCCTTTGCTCAGGGAGACTTCTCGGCCAGGCTGGATCTGGGCTCCAGGCCCGACGATGAGATCTCCCGCGTGGGCGAGACCTTCAACACCATGGCGGAAGACATCAGTTTCTATATAGAGCAGGTTCAGGAAAACAGCGAGGAGGTACGTGCTTTCGCCTACATTGTGTCTCATGACCTGCGGGCCCCGCTCGTCAACCTGAAAGGCTTCGCCACCGAGCTCGGTTACTCCAACGATGAACTCAGGGCGCTTTTGGAGCCAACGCTGCAAACACTGCCACAGGCAACTCGGGATGAGGCGGCCGTTATATGGGAGCAGGACATTCCCGAAGCATTGCAATTCATGCACTCCTCCGTTGCCAGTATGGATCGTCAAATTCAGGCCATTTTAGCGCTGTCGCGGTTGGGTCGTCGGGAGCTGGTGTGGGAGTCAGTCGATAGCAAAGCGGTAGTCACTGAGCAGCTCGCCTCCCTCAAGCATCAACTGGAAGCCAAGGAGATTGAGGTGGACATCGGCGAACTGCCCGTCGTCACGGCAGATGTATTCGCGCTGGAGCAGGTTTTCCGCAATCTCCTGGACAACGCTGTTAAATACATGGACACGACCCCGGGGCATCTGGTCATTCGAAGCGAGGACAACAACCTCTACTGGACCTTCCATGTCAGTGATAACGGGCCGGGAATTGACCCCAGTAACCTTACCAAGGTATTTGAACTGTTCCGACGCGTCGGTAATACGGAAGTCGCTGGCGACGGTATGGGGCTGGCGTATGTCAAAACATTGGTGCGCCGTCACGGGGGGCGAATCTGGTGTGAATCCGTGGTCGGCGAGGGCAGCACCTTTAGCTTTACTCTGGCGAAGAACGCGAGCGAACGGGCGGCTCGCAGCCACGGCTGATGGCTACGAGTGACCAAAACACAGGAGAAGCTCTATGCACGATGTAACGATTGCCATTGTCGAGGACGATGATGGGCATGCTCATCTCATCAAGAAAAACCTCCGCCGGGGAAATATCAACAATACGGTGGAGCGGTTTTCTAATGGCCAGCTCTTTCTGGACTACCTGAAAACCGAGCAAGCCAAGGCGCGGCATCATCTGGTTCTGCTGGACCTGAATATGCCGGTACTGGATGGCTATGAGGTTCTTAACCGGATGAAGGCGGACGAACGTTTCAAACGCATCCCGGTGGTGGTTCTGACTACCACCGACGATCCCCGGGAAATCGAGCGTTGTTACGATGCCGGCTGCAACGTTTACATTACCAAGCCGGTGGAATACGAGAAGTTTTCGGCCGCGATCCGTGAGCTGGGGTTGCTACTGAATGTCATGGCGGTGCCCTGAGTATGACTATGATCTCTCGCCAGAAGAGTTTGGCCAGAGGCCAGTAAATGCATCATTGGAGTCATTTCCGAGATGAGTGATCGTAAAATCCGCATACTCTGCATGGAGGATGATGCTGGGCTTGCGCAACTGATGAAGAAGCGCTTGCACCGCAGTGGCTACGAAATGGAATGGGCCACGGATGGTGGAGCCGGGCTGGAGCGCTTGCAGCGGGATGCGTTCGATGTGGTCGCCATTGACTACGAAATGCCGGTAATGAACGGTCTTGCGGTACTGGAAAAAATACAGGCCACCGGGGATACGCCCCCTGCCATCATGATATCTGGCGCTGGAGATATGGATACGGCCATCAAGGCCATGAAAGCCGGAGCCGCCGATTATGTCGTGAAGACAGTGGATGGCAGCTACCTTGAGTTGTTGCCCCGCACGATTGAGAAAGTGCTTGAAAAGCAGCGGCTGCGGGAAGCGGCGGCAACCGCACAGCAAGAGTTGCAGGAGAAAACTGAACTCCTCTCCCTTACTCTCGCCAGTATTGCGGAAGGGTTAAGTGTATTTGACCGGGATCTTCGGCTAAAGGCCTGGAACCAGGTTTTGGTGGACCTGCTGGGGTGCCCAGAGGATCTTGCCGTGGTGGGCACGCCTTTGTCGTCATTCCCTTTACTGAACGCCCGATCTATGAGCCGAAGAGATGGGCCCGGCGTGGCTGAAAATATCCTGCTGGCTCGCGACGGCAAGGAGCAGAGTGGCGAATACGTCCTGGCCGACGGCAGGGCTCTGGAAGTTCGCTCCGGGCCGATGCCCAACGGTGGTGTGGTCAGCACGTATACCGATATTAGTGCAAGAAAGGCCGGAGAAGAGGAGCAGCGTGTGGCTGCCGCTGTGTTTCAGACATCGGCCGAGCCAATGCTGATCATGGACCCGCAGATTGGAATCCAGCGTTGCAACCCGGCGTTTGAAGCGTTGCTCGGGTACTCGATGGATGAACTGTACGGCAAGACACCGGCGCAGCTCGCCTCGGACCGTCATAACAACGCGTTTTTCGAAGAGCTCGCGTCGACATTGCGAAAAGAGGGTCGTTGGCGCGGAATCATCTGGAATCGCCAGAAGAATGATGCGCTATCGGCTCAGCAGGTCTCCCTGTCGGCAATCACCGATGACATGGGCCAAGTAGAGCATTTCGTGGCGGTGTATACCGACGTCACAGAGCAGATCGAGCGCGAGGAAGGGGCCCGCTACGAAGCGTACCATGACGCCCTGACGGGATTGCCCAACCGCAGCCTCCTGTTTGACCGGATCGGTCATGCCATTGAGGTAGCCAAACGGGACAAAAAGGGGTTTGCGATCCTGTTTCTGGATCTGGATGGATTCAAACCTATTAATGACAACTATGGTCATCGGGTTGGCGACCTGCTGCTGCAGGAGGTGGCAAAGAGATTGAGATACCGGTGCCGTGACAGTGATACGGTTGCTCGTTATGGCGGCGACGAGTTCGTCGTACTACTGCGAGATTCCGATAGCGCCCATGCGGTTGGCGGTGTCGCGCAGTCGTTGATTGATGATGGGGCCGAGTCCGTGACGATTGATGGAGTGGACCATAGCATCAATCTCAGTATCGGCAGCGCGCTTTACCCTCACCATGACACCACGCCTGAGGGACTTCTCAAGAAGGCCGATGAAGCCATGTACGATGCCAAGGCCGCGGGCAAGGGCTGCCATAGACTTTATCACGAACCGGATTAAGGTCGGCCGGTGCGCTCTTCGGTACTGAGTAGATCCGACATAAAAAAAGCCGAGCGAATGCTCGGCTTTTTTAAAGATGGTGCCCAGGAGAGGACTTGAACCTCCACGGCCTTGCGGCCACTAGCACCTGAAGCTAGCGTGTCTACCAATTTCACCACCTGGGCATATAGCGGTCAGCGTCTTTAGCTGAGCTGTGCTTTTCTCGGCTGTCGTGAGCTGAGGCCGCGCACTATAATGTCAGATTGGAACCTTGTCAACGGTTCGGTTGTCGGATTTTCAGAATATTTTGAGGGAATTCCGGGCCATCCATGGGTTTATTGGTTTAACTGGCCTATAATGTCCGCGAAAGATCAACTAACGGTCCCAAAAAGGGCCCTTCCAACGCCTACCTTTCTTATTCAGATGTCCTTCAAACTTCGCGGTAGGCGAACACGAAGCCCTCAAAAGGGGCTCACATTTTCCGTTACAGGACAGATACGTTTTGAGTAAAGAGAAACATCCCAAGCAGGACCCCCACGCCGAGCGCGAGGCGCAAAAATACGACAATCCGGTTCCGAGCCGAGAGTTCATTCTTGAACTGCTCGATAGCGCCCAGGGCCCTGTCACCCATCCCGAAGTCTGCGACATGCTGAACATTCAGGATGAAGACCAGGTAGAGGCCGTGCGCCGGCGACTGATCGCCATGGCGCGCGATGGCCAACTGGTCAGCAACCGGCGCGGCGCCTTCGCCCGCCTGGACAAAATCGACGTCATCCGCGGGCGCGTACAGGGGCACCGGGACGGTTACGGCTTCGTCATTCCCGCCAAGGGCGGCAATGACCTCTATCTGCACAACCGGCAGATGCGCCGGGTTTTCGATGGCGATGAGGTGCTGGTCCGGGTGACGGGCTCCTACCGCGGTAAGGACGAGGCGGCGATCGTTGAGATCCTGGCCCGCAACACCCAGCAAATCGCGGGTCGTTTTTTCCGGGAAGACGGCGTTCAGTTCGTCTCCCCCGAGAATGCCCGCATTACCCAGGATGTGATGATTCCTCCCGGCGCCGAGGGCAAGGCGGAACCCGGGCAGATCGTGGTGGTGGAAATTACCCAGCAGCCGGAGAAGAAGCGGCCGCCCACCGGTCGTGTCATTCAGGTGCTGGGCGACCATATGGCGCCGGGCATGGAGATTGAGCTGGCGATCCAGTCCCACGGCATCCCCAATATTTGGCCGGAATCCGTCACGGAGGAAGCCAAAACCCTGTCGGACAGCGTTCGGGAGGAAGACAAGCTCAATCGCATCGACTTGCGCGATCGGCCGTTTGTCACCATTGATGGTGCCGACGCCCGGGATTTCGATGATGCGGTGCTGTGTGAAAAACGTCGTGGCGGCGGTTGGCGCCTGTTTGTCGCTATTGCCGACGTGTCCCACTACGTGCCCTGCAACAGCGCGCTGGATACCGAGGCGCGCAAGCGTGGCAATTCGGTGTACTTTCCCGATTATGTGGTTCCCATGCTGCCTGAGGCCCTGTCCAACGGTCTCTGCTCGCTGAACCCGAGCGTCGACCGGCTGTGCATGGTGTGCGAAATGACCCTGAGCGCGGATGGCACCATCACCGGTTACAAGTTCTTTGAAGGGGTCATGCACTCCCACGCGCGTCTGACCTATAACCAGGTCTGGGAGATTCTCGAAGCCGAGGGGGATGATCAACACCCCTTGCGCAAGGAGTTTTCCGAGGTTCTGCCGCAGCTACACAACCTGCACAAGCTGTACAAGGTGCTGCGTCAGGCTCGGGATGAGCGCGGCGCGATCGATTTTGAAACCACCGAAACCCAGATTGTCTTCAATGAAGACCGGAAAATCGACCGAATCGTGCCGGTCAAGCGCAACGATGCCCACAAACTGATTGAAGAGTGCATGCTGTGCGCCAACGTGTGTACCGCGCGCTTTCTGGAAAAGCACAACCTCACCTGTCTGTACCGTGTGCACCAGGGGCCGACTGAAGAAAAGCTGGCCAACCTGCGCGAGTTCCTGGGCGAGCTCGGACTGGGATTGGGGGGTGGCTCGGAGCCGACCTCGGCGGATTTCCAGGCCCTGATGCAACAGATTCAGGACCGCTCGGACAGCCATCTGATCCAGATGGTCATGTTGCGTACCCTGAAGCAGGCGGTTTATCAGGTGGAGAACCAGGGTCACTTCGGCCTTGGCTTTGACGCCTACACCCATTTTACCTCCCCCATTCGCCGTTACCCGGACCTGCTGGTTCACCGGGCTATCCGCTCGGTCATTCGCAGCGAACGGCCCTCGAGCCACGTGGCCCGTGTGGAAGGCGCCAAGCCGCTGGCGGTGAAAGACATCTACCCCTACGAAACCGGCGATGTGGTCGCCCTGGGCGAGCACTGCTCCATGACCGAGCGGCGCGCCGACGACGCCACCCGGGATGTGGTCAGCTGGCTCAAATGCGAGTACTTGCAGGATCATGTCGGGGAAGTGTTCGATGGCGTGGTGGCCTCTGCCGTGGGCTTCGGTCTGTTTGTGGAGCTGAAGGATCTGTACGTCGAGGGCCTGGTACACATTACCGCGTTGCCACACGACTACTACCGCTTTGACCCCGCGCAGCACCGCCTGGTGGGTGATCGCACCCGCAAGGTGTTCGGTTTGGGGGATGAGTTGCGCGTTCGGGTTGTTCAGGTCGACCTGGACAGCCGAAAAATCGACTTTGAGCTGGAGTCCGTCACGGCCACCCGTCGCGGAAAGGGGAAGGCAAACGCCAAGCCACCGGCTGAGACTAAAGCTCAAGGCAAAGGCAAAGCCAAAACCCAAGGCAAAAACCAGGAGAATGCCCAGGGTACAAAAGGATCCGGCAAACCCGGTCAGGGCCGTAAAGGCCGAGGCAGAGGTCGAGGCCGTCGGGACCAACAGGAGGCACCGTCGAAACGTTATGATCAAACACAAGGCTCGAACACTTCGGAGTCGACGAAAGCTGGAGCAGTTCGATCGGAGAAAAAGGATGTGGCGCCTGCGGGCCGCTCTCTATTTGCGACGGCGGCAGCTGGTGTCAAAAAAGCGCTGGCTAAATTTAAAAAGAAGAGATAAAGGTTGGTTTGAAACCCCGGGAGCGGTCTGTGCCGCTCGCCAACAGGAACAGGATTGATGGGTGAGTAAAAAAGAGTGGCTATTTGGCCTGCACTCGGTGCAGGCCTTGTTGAAAAGCTCGCCACAGCGAGTGCTTGAATTGTACTGTTTGCAGGGTCGCGACGATCAGCGTCTGAGTAAGGTGCTGAAACTCGCCGAAGGGCAGGGGATTTCCGTTCAGACCATGGGGCGCGCAAAGCTTGACGCTATGGTTGAGGGAGAAAATCATCAGGGAATTGTAGCGGTTTGTCGCCCGGGTCCGGTGCAGGATGAAGCGTTTTTGCTTCGTCATATCGAAGCTCTGGACCACCCGCCATTACTGTTGGTACTGGATGGCATTACTGATCCCCACAACTTGGGGGCTTGCCTGCGCAGTGCCGAGGCTGCCGGGGTTGATGCGGTCATTGCCCCCAAGGACAAGTCCGCTGGCCTCAGCCCTGTGGCCCGCAAGGTGGCCTGCGGCGCGGCCGAGGTGCTGCCCTTCGTCACCGTGACCAACCTCGCCCGAACCCTGAAAAAGCTCCAGGAGCAGGGGGTTTGGCTGGTGGGCGCTGCGGGTGAGGCCGAGGCCTCCCTCTACCAAAGTGACCTGAAGGGGCCGCTGGCTCTGGTGATGGGGGCCGAAGGCGAAGGGCTCCGCCGGCTCACGCGGGAAACCTGTGACTACCTGATCAAAATCCCGATGGCGGGAACGGTGAGCAGCCTGAATGTGTCGGTGGCGACCGGCGTCTGTTTGTTTGAGGCGGTTCGGCAAAGAGGTTGAGCGACGCGAAGAGGGTTTTTCCCTTTGCAGAGAAGAATTTTCTTTTAAAAAAGTGGCTTTAATCGTCTTATGATTTTAATGACTATAAGGTGATTTTTGGCAGCCAGTTTGTGCTTTTTCGCGGCCTGAACGGGTATTTTTGTGGATGGAAACGACTTTTATACGCCTTTTCCGGCCCGCAACGCGCTGATTTACTTGCAGTTCCGGGTGGTGCCGATTATATTATAATACTAATCAGAGCATCGAACTCGAGCTGTCTGCCATGAGCGATAATAAACAAGGCAAGCGACCTCTGCGTTCCGCCCAGTGGTTTGGCGAGCGCGACAAAAACGGTTTCATGTACCGTAGTTGGATGAAGAACCAGGGCATCCCGGAGCACCATTTTCAGGGCAAGCCCGTTATTGGTATCTGCAATACCTGGTCCGAGCTGACCCCCTGTAACTCTCACTTTCGCGACCTTGCGGATCGCGTCCGCCGGGGCATCCTCGAAGCCGGAGGCGTGCCGGTTGAGTTTCCGGTGTTCTCCAATGGCGAGTCCAATCTGCGCCCGACGGCCATGCTGACCCGCAATCTGGCAGCCATGGACGTCGAGGAATCCATTCGCGGTAACCCCATTGACGGCGTCGTGCTGATGACCGGCTGTGACAAAACCACTCCGGCCCTGATGATGGGCGCCGCCAGCTGTGATCTGCCGGCCATTGTGGTAACCGGAGGCCCCATGCTTAACGGCAAGCACCGGGGGCGGGATGTTGGCTCGGGTACTCTGGTCTGGAATCTGCATGAAGACTACAAAGCCGGCCGAATTACCCTGGATGAGTTCATGGACGCCGAGGCCGGCATGTCTCGCTCCACCGGCACCTGCAACACTATGGGTACGGCTTCCACCATGGCCTGCGTGGCCGAAGCCATGGGCATGTCGTTGCCCGGTAGTGCGGCCATTCCGGCGGTGGATTCGCGCCGTTATGCCAACGCGTATGTTAGCGGCATGCGCATCGTGGAGATGGTGAAGGAGGGCCTCAAGCCGTCCGATATCATGACTCGCGCCTCCTTTATTAACGCCATTCGCACCATTGCCGCCGTGGGCGGCTCCACCAATGCCACCATTCACCTTAAGGCGCTTGCCCAACGGGTGGGGGTGCCGCTATCGCTGGATGACTGGCAGACCTACGGTCAACCGGTGCCGACCATCGTCGATTTGTTGCCCTCAGGGCGGTTTCTGATGGAAGAGTTTTACTACGCGGGCGGCCTGCCGCCGGTGTTGCGCCGACTCGGAGAGGCGGAGCTGCTGGAAAAGGGCGCCATGACGGTCACGGGCAAGACAATCTGGGAAAACAGCCGCAGCGCCGAATGCTTCGATGATGAAGTGATCCGTCCGCTGGACAACCCGCTCTGCGTCAGCGGTGGCATCTGCATTGTGCGCGGTAATCTGGCCCCCCGAGGGGCGGTGCTCAAGCCTTCGTCGGCCTCTCCGGGGTTGATGAAGCACCGGGGGCGGGCTGTAGTGTTCGATGATTTCGAGCATTATAAGGCGCGTATCATGGATCCGGAGCTTGATGTGGACCGCAACTCGGTCATGGTCTTGAAAAACTGTGGTCCAAAGGGTTATCCGGGCATGGCGGAAGTCGGCAATATGGGCTTGCCGCCCAAACTGCTGAAGCAGGGGGTCACTGATATGGTCCGTATTTCCGATGCCCGCATGAGCGGCACCGCCTTTGGTACCGTGGTGCTGCACGTCACCCCTGAGGCACGGGAACTGGGCCCGTTGGCGGCGGTCGAGGATGGCGACTGGATTGTACTCGATGCCGGTGCCGGTGAGATGCGGGTAGAATTGTCTGACGAGGAAATTGCCCAGCGCCTTGAGTGTATACGTCAGAAGCAGCCGATCGCCCGAGTGGGCGGCTACATGCAGCTGTACCTTGAGCATGTGCTACAGGCCGATGAGGGGTGTGATTTTGATTTTCTGGTGGGTTGTCGTGGTGCTGATGTTCCCGCTCATTCGCATTGAGGGGGCATTGATCGGCCCTTGAGTGGGCCTGGGTTTTTGGCACTCCAGGCCGCGAAACTCGTTGACAATTCGCCACTTTCGCATATTATAATACAATAAATGTCGGTAACGATGAGGCCCCTATGGGCCTCGATAATTAAGGTGAACGTATGACGTCTTACGCGCTGGGCCTGGACTATGGGTCTGACTCGGTTCGAGCACTGTTGGTTGATACCGCAAACGGCGATGAAGTCGCCACCACAGTGGTCCCGTACAAACGCTGGAACCAGGGTCTGTATTCCGATCCGGCCAAAGATCAGTTCCGCCAGCATCCGCTCGATTATCTTGAGGGCCTGGAGCAGGCCGTTACGGGGCTGTGGAAAGAGGCGCCCGAAGGCGCGGCCCGTCAGGTAGTGGGCATCAGTTTTGATACCACCGGTTCCACTCCAGTTCCGGTGGACAGTGAAGGCACGGCGCTGGCGTTGAAGCCCGAGTTTGCCGAAAACCCCAATGCCATGTTCGTGCTGTGGAAAGATCACACCGCGATCAAAGAAGCCCAGCAGATTACCGCCGCGGCCGAATCCGCCGACGTCAACTACTTGAAGTATGAGGGTGGTATTTATTCCTCTGAGTGGTTCTGGGCGAAGGCAATGCACGTCATGCGTGAAGACGCCTCTGTGCACAAAGCCGCTCACAGCTGGGTCGAGCATTGCGACTGGATGCCGGCCGTACTGACCGGTACCACCCACCCGAGCAAGTTCCGCGCTGGCCGCTGCGCCGCCGGCCACAAAGTCATGTGGCACGAAAGCTGGGGTGGTTACCCCCCCAACGATTTCTTCACCGGCCTGGATCCGGTACTGGATGGCCTGCGAGATCGCTTGCCCGCCGACACCTATACCTCCGCCGAAAGTGTGGGTCCCCTCAATGACGAGTGGGCCGATAAACTGGGCTTGCCCGCTGGCATCCCGGTGGGCTTTGGCGCCTTTGACTGTCATATGGGCGCAGTGGCTGCTAACGTCAAACCGGGCGTACTAACAAAAGTGATGGGTACATCCACTTGTGACATCACGGTCGCCAGCTATGAGGACATTGGTGATAAGTGCATTCGCGGTATCTGTGGCCAGGTCGACGGCTCGGTCATTCCGGGAATGGTCGGTCTGGAGGCGGGTCAGTCCGCCTTCGGTGACCTCTACGCGTGGTTCCGCAATCTGGTCAACTGGCCGGTGAAAAACCTGCTGGCCACCACCGACAAGCTGGATGAGGCGACCCGCAAGGCATTGGTGGAAGAGATTGAAGACAAAACGCTGGCCGCCCTGGGCGCGGAAGCTGATCGAGTGCCGCTGGGCGCCAATGGTATTACCGCCCTGGACTGGGTCAACGGCCGCCGCACGCCGGATGCCGACCAGACCCTGAGTATGGCCATCAGTGGTCTGAAAATGGGCAGCCAGGCACCGCAGATTTTCCGGTCGCTGGTGGAAGCGACGGCCTTCGGTGCTCGCGCCATTATTGAGCGCTTCAAAAGCGAAGGTGTCGATATCAGCTCCGTGGTGGTGATCGGCGGTATTTCCAAGAAATCGGACTTTGTCATGCAGGTCTGTGCCGACGTCTGGAACTGCCAGATCGACGTGCTGGAAAGTGAACAGAGCTGCGCCCTGGGTGCGGCAATTTTTGCCTCCACTATCGCCGGCGTGCACGGTTCCGTGGAAGAGGCGCAGAAAGTCATGGCTTCTCCGGTTTGTAAAACCTATACCCCGAATGCCGGCAATGCCAAGCAGTACGACGAGCTGTATCAGAAGTATCAGGCTCTGGGAGCCTTTGTAGAAGGAGATTGCGCATGAGTTACCGTGAGCTCAAAGAGCAGGTGTACGAAGCCAATATGCAACTGCATCACCGCAACCTGGTGGTGTACACCTGGGGCAATGTTTCCCAGATCGACCGCGAAAAGGGGGTTGTCGCCATCAAGCCCAGCGGTGTCGCCTATGAAGACCTGACGGTTGATGACATCGTCATCGTCGACCTGGACAACAATGTGGTGGAAGGGAAGATGCGTCCGTCCTCGGACACCAAGACCCACACCCACCTGTACCGTCACTTTGAAGACATCGGCGGTGTGACCCACACTCACTCCACCTATGCCACGGCCTGGGCCCAGGCTCAGGAGCCGATTCCCTGCCTGGGCACCACCCACGCAGACTATGCCTACGGGGATGTTCCCTGCACGGCCGTGATGAGTGACGCTCAGATCGAGAGAGATTACGAAGAAGAAACCGGCGTTCAGATTACCGACTGCTTTAAAGACAGAAACCCGGTGGAAACCCCGATGGTGATCATCGCCGGCCACGCCCCTTTTACCTGGGGGAAAAACGCGGCGCAATCGGTCTACCATGCGGTGGTTCTGGAAGAAATGGCGAAAATGGCCTACTTGACTCGCACCTTGAAGCCCAACGTGCAGCCGCTCAAGCAGGGCATCATGGACAAGCACTATCTGCGTAAGCACGGCAAGAACGCTTACTACGGGCAGAATTGATTTAACTTGATATATTTTTGCGGGATACAGACATGAAAATTTACGGTGAGAAAGAAATTTGGTTCGTCACGGGCTCTCAGCACCTGTACGGCCCCAAGGTCCTGGAGCAAGTGGCGGCCAACAGCCAGGAAATTGCCGACGGCCTGACCGGCTCCGACAAAATCTCCGCCAAGATTGTGGCTCAGCCGACGGTGAAAACGCCGGATGAAATCCTGGACGTTTGTCTGCGCGCGAACAACGACAGCAACTGTGTCGGCCTGATTCTGTGGATGCACACCTTCTCTCCGGCGAAGATGTGGATCGCCGGTCTGAAAGCCCTGAACAAGCCCTATATGCATCTGCATACCCAGTTCAACGCCGAGCTGCCCTGGGCCGACATCAACATGGACTACATGAACCTGCACCAGAGTGCCCACGGTGACCGCGAGTTCGGCTACATCGGCACCCGGCTGCGCCAGGAGCGTCGCGTGGTGGTGGGTCACTGGAAGCAGGATCGCGTTCAGCAGGAAATCGATGACTGGTTGCGCGTGGCCATGGGTTGGGCCGAGTCTCAAAGTCTGAAAGTGGCTCGTTTCGGCGACAACATGCGTCAAGTGGCTGTGACCGAAGGTGACAAGGTCGCTGCGCAGATTCACTTCGGCTATGAAGTGCATGCTTTTGGCCTGGGTGATCTGGCTGAAATCGTCGACGCCGTGAGCGACGACGATGCCAACGCCCTGGTGGACGAATACCTGAAGACCTACGAAGTGGCCGAAGAGGTGCTGAAAGATGAGCACCAGATGGCCATGATCAAGAACGAAGCGCGTCTGGAAATCGGCATGGAGCGCTTCCTGGAAAAGGGCGGCTTCAAAGCCTTTACCAACAACTTTGAAAACCTGACTGGCCTGACTGGCCTGCCCGGTATGGCCACCCAGCGCCTGATGGCCAAAGGCTATGGCTACGGCGGTGAAGGCGACTGGAAAACCGCGGCCATGACTCGCATCGTGAAAGTGATCAGTCAGGGCAAAGAAGGTGGCACTTCTTTCATGGAAGACTACACCTACAACCTGGGTGCTCGCGATCAGGTGCTGGGTGCCCACATGCTGGAAATCTGCCCGAGCATCGCGGCGGAGAAACCCCGTCTGGAAGTGGCGTTGCACACCATCGGCATTCGCAAAGACATCGCCCGCCTGAAGTTTACCGGTAAGCCCGGGCCGGCCATGAACATCACCACCGTGGATCTGGGTACCCGGTTCCGTATCGTGGTGAACGAGCTGGACACCGTCGCGCCCCCGGCCGACCTGCCCAACCTGCCGGTTGCCTCCGCGTTGTGGGAGCCGCGCCCGAACCTGGGTATTGCCGGCGCCGCCTGGATTCACTCCGGTGGTGCTCACCACAGTGTTTACAGCCAGGGTGTGACCACCGAGCAGATCATCGACTTCGCCGAAATGGCGGGCGTCGAGGCCGTGGTGATCGACGAGGACACCAAGGTCCGCAAATTCAAAGACGAACTGCGTCAAAACGCCGCTTACTACCACTTGAAGCAAGGCGTATAAGGCTGAACAGCCGGCGAGTGTCTTCGGACACTCGCCGGTTTTTTCTATCTGGGCCACTCCACTATAAAACCCCGCAAAAGGCTGCCCGATTATGAAAACGAATAAACTGACGATTCTGGAGAAAGTGGGTTTTGGTAGCGGCGATACCGCCGTGAACCTCGTGATCTCCTCGATGTTCCTGATCGTCTCTTATTTCTATACCGACATTTTTGGTCTCAAGCCCGCCCATATGGGTATCCTGTTTCTGGTGGCCCGGTTGGTGGATGCGGTAACCGACCCGTTGATGGGTTTGATTACCGATAAGGTCAACACCCGGTGGGGTCGCTACCGTCCTTACTTCCTGTTCATGTCGATCCCCTTCGGCTTGTCCATCTTCCTGATGTTCTCCACGCCCGATTGGAGTTACAACGCCAAGCTGGTCTGGGCTTACGCGACGTACATCCTGGTAACGGTGATGTTCACCTCGGTGACCATTCCCTATATCTCCCTGATCGGTGTGCTGACGCCCGACCCGAAAGAACGTTTGTCCGCTAACGGGTATCGGTTGTTCTTTGCCAAAGTGGCGGCCTTTCTGGTGACCATCATTGTTCCCATCATGGCCGAGAGCTGGGGCGACGGTGATCTGGCGGTCGGTTACCAGGCGTCCATGGGGCTGATGGGTATTCTGGGTACGCTGCTATTACTGTTCTGCTTTTTCACCACCACTGAGCGAGTGAAGCACCAGGTACAAGATAAAACCCTGGGCGAGCAGTTCAAAATTCTGATCAAAAACGACCAATGGTTGATTCTATGCGCCGTCTGTTTCACCGGAACGCTCGGATACGTCGTCCGAAGCTCCGTCGCCGCGTACTACGCCAAGTACTACTTGGGCGCCGACGCCACCATGCTGTCCGCTTTTATGACGACCGGGGTGACCGGGGCACTGCTGGCGATGATCGCCTCGACCTGGATCACGAAACGGTTCTGTAAGATCCAGCTGTTCCGCTGGACCCAACTGGCTGTTGGCGTTCTGAGTGTGATTATGTTCTTCGCCGTTCAACCGGGCGATGTCTGGTTGGCCTTTGCGCTGTATTTCCTGATCTCCTTCGTCGTTGACCTGCATGCGCCGGTTTTCTGGAGCGCCATTGCGGAGGCGGTGGACTACGGCCAGGCCAAGACTGGCAAGCGGGTATCCGGCCTGGCATTCGGCGGTATCAGCTTCTTCCAGAAAGCAGGCATGGGCGCGGCCGGTTTCATCGTCGGTCTGCTGCTCACCTACTTCAACTATGAAGCCAACGTTGAACAGAGCCCGTTCACTCTGACCGGCATCGCCCTGATGTTGTCCGTGATCCCGGGCGTTTTCCACGCGATCATGGGTGGCCTGATGTTCAAGTACAAAATTACCGACAAATACTACGAAGAAATGAAGCGGGAGAGCTTGGCAGATACCGCTCTGGCTGAGGCTGACCCGAACGTTTCATAGATTGGTGACGGCGGAGCCGAGCGCAGCGGTCTGTACCGCTGCGCATCCACCATTGCCACGATTACCGAACTGGAGAATGAAATGGCTGAAATGCTGACCCCCCTGATCGAACAGCGCGCGGACCCTTACATCCACAAACACACCGACGGCTACTATTACTTCACTGCCTCGGTACCGGCTTATGATCGCCTGGAGCTGCGCCGCGCCAAAACCATTGCCGGCCTGCCCGATGCCGAGCGTGTGGCCGTGTGGCACAAACCGGAGACCGGTCCGTTGAGCGAACTGATCTGGGCGCCTGAAATTCACTTCAATCAGGGCGCCTGGTACATCTACTTTGCGGCGGCGCCGACTCGCGAAATCAAAGATGGTCTGTTCCAGCACCGGATGTACTGCATCAGCACCGAGGCGGCCAATCCTCTGGAAGGGACCTGGACCGAACCCAAGCAGATCGAGACCGGCATGGACACCTTCTGCCTGGACGCGACCACCTTCACTCACAAAGATCAGCTGTACTACGTCTGGGCCCAGAAGGAAGAGGGGATTCCCGGTAACTCCAACCTTTACATTGCCCCCATGGATACGCCCGATGCGATTGCCGGTGAGCCGGTGCGCTTGACCGTGCCCGAGCTGGAGTGGGAAACGCGAGGCTTTCTGGTCAACGAAGGCCCCGCGGTGTTGATTCGCAATGGTCGTATCTTTCTCACCTATTCCGGCAGCGCGACTGATGAGAACTATTGCATGGGCATTCTTTGGGCGGATCAGGATGCGGACCTGCTCGACCCAAACAGCTGGACCAAATCCCAAAAGCCGGTGTTCCAGAGCGATATGGAAAACGCCATTTATGGTCCGGGCCACAACAGCTTTACCGTGGCCGAAGACGGCGAGACCGACATGCTGGTTTACCACGCGCGAACCTACACCGAGATTGAAGGTGACCCGCTGTGGAACCCCGATCGCCATACCTTTATTAAACCCATCAAGTGGGACAACGACGGTTTCCCGGTTTTCGGCAAACCGTCCATGGTGGAATAAGCTAGACCACGCTCTCTGAATGAGGTACGAGATAATGAACGTAACACAGTGGTTAAAAAACACGGCGGTTTCTTTGATGGCGCTGGTCGCTCTGGGCTGTCAGGCAGAACAGGGCAAGCAGGTCAGCATTCACGATCCGGTGATGGCCAAAGAAGGGGATACCTATTACCTGTTCAGTACCGGTCCGGGTATCACCATCTACAGCTCCGAGGACATGGTCCATTGGCAGCGTCAGGGCCGAGCCTTTGAAGGGCAGCCGGACTGGGCAAAAGACGTCGCGCCTGAGTTCAACGGCCACCTGTGGGCACCGGATATTATCTACAATGAAGACGAGAAAAAGTGGTACCTCTACTACTCGGTTTCTGCCTTTGGCAAAAACACCTCGGGTATGGGGGTCACTACCACCAAAACCCTGAACCCCGAGTCCGACGATTACGGCTGGGAAGACCAGGGTATGGTGATCCAGTCTGTCCCCAATCGGGATATGTGGAACGCCATTGACCCCAACGTCATCGTCGACGAGCAGGGAGAGGCCTGGTTCAGCTTCGGCTCTTTCTGGGGCGGCATGAAGATGTTCAAGCTCAACGAAGACTGGACCGCTCCGGCCGAACCTCAAGAGTGGTACACCATTTCCAAGCGCGAGCGCTCCATTCTGGTGGATGACACTGAAGCCGGTCCCGCGGAAATCGAAGGGCCCTTCATTTTCAAACACGGGGACTACTACTACCAGTTCGTCTCCTGGGGTCTGTGCTGCCGCGGTGCTGACAGCACCTACCATATGGTGGTGGGTCGTTCCAAGAACGTGACCGGCCCCTACGTGGATAAAGAAGGCACACCGATGAACAAGGGCGGTGGCACCGTCATTCTCGAAGGTAACGATGAGTGGTACGGTCTGGGCCACAACAGCGCGTACACCTTTGATGGCAAGGACTACCTGGTATTCCATGCCTACGAGGCGGCGGATAACGGCTTGCAGAAACTCAAAATCGCCGAAATCCAGTGGACCGACGATGGTTGGCCGGAAATCGATCCCGCTGTACTGAACGAGTACCAGAGCGTTCTGATCGAGGAATAACCGCCGAAAACCTATGCCCTGCGCGAGCGCTGGATCCCGCGTAGGGCACGGTAAGGCGATAGCCGCCACCTGCCATAAATAACCAATCGTCCCACCACGCCTAAAATAACTTGGTGAGCTCTATGCGAAAACTCCTCCCCACACTGCTGGCCGCCACCCTGATCGCCGGCTGTACCCAAACCAACGAACGCACAGAACCGACCTCCGCGGCCGTTGAAACGTTTCCCTTGAGCAGCGTCCGTCTCCTCGACGGCAGTCCGTTTAAAAACGCTGAGCAGACCAACCTGCAATACATCTTCACCATGGATCCGGACCGCCTTCTGGCGCCGTACCTGCGCGAAGCGGGGCTGGAGCCAAAAGCGGACACCTACGGTAACTGGGAAGGGTCGGGCCTGGACGGTCATATTGGCGGGCACTATCTGACGTCACTGGCGTTGGCCTACGCCTCCACTGGCAACGGCGAAGCCTTGAGCCGCCTGAACTATATGCTCGACGAGCTGGAGCGGGCGCAGAAGGCCAATGGCAATGGCTATCTGGGTGGCGTGCCGGGGAGCACGGCGCTGTGGGAAGAGATTGAAAGCGGCAATATCGATGCCGACCTGTTTGCGCTCAATGGCAAGTGGGTACCCTGGTACAACGTTCACAAGGTGTTTGCCGGTTTGCGGGATGCCTACCTTTATACAGGCAGTGAACAGGCCAGACGGATGTTGGTAAACCTGTCCGACTGGGCGATTGATCTGGTGGATGGTCTGAGCGATGAGCAAATTCAGGCCATGCTGCGCACCGAATACGGCGGCATGAACGAAGTCTTTGCCGATGTGGCCGAGATTACCGGTGAGGATAAATACCTGAGGTTGGCCGAGCAGTTTTCTCATCATTTGATTCTCGATCCCCTGCTGCAAGACGCGGATGAGTTGAACGGTCTACACGCCAATACCCAAATTCCAAAGGTCATCGGCTACAAGCGTGTGGCCGAACTCAACGGCGATGAAAGCTGGAGTGAAGCCGCCGACTTTTTCTGGCACACGGTGGTTTACGAGCGCTCCGTCGCCATCGGCGGCAACAGTGTTCGCGAGCACTTCCATCCCACTGACGACTTCAGCTCCATGGTCAGTGACCGGGAAGGGCCGGAGACCTGTAACACCTACAACATGCTCAAGCTCTCCAAAATGCTTTACGACGATGCGGCGGAGCTTGAGTACATTGATTACTACGAGCGTGCGCTCTACAACCACATCCTGTCCAGCCAGCATCCCGAGCACGGTGGTCTGGTGTATTTCACCTCCATGCGCCCGGCCCATTACCGCATGTATTCCCAGCCGGAGCAGGCTATGTGGTGCTGCGTCGGCTCGGGTATCGAAAATCACTTCAAATACGGTGAAATGATCTACGCCCACCGGGGTGAGAATCTGTTCGTAAACCTGTTCATACCCTCTCGGTTAACGTGGGAAGAGCAGGGTATTTCTTTGGCTCAGGAAACCGCGTTCCCTGACTCCGACACCACGCGATTTACGCTTGAACAAGGCAGTGGCGATTTCGCCCTGAATCTTCGCTACCCCGTTTGGGTTGCTGAAGGGGCGATGCAGGTGAGCGTCAACGGACAGTCCGTCCAGGTGAATGCCGAACCCGGTGAATACGTGACTGTCGATCGGGACTGGCAGGCGGGTGACAAGGTTGAAGTGACCCTGCCGATGACCACGCGTCTGGAACAGCTGCCGGACGGGTCGGATTATTACGCCGTGCTTCACGGCCCCATCGTTCTGGCCTCTAAAACCGATGTGTTCGAAAACGAGACTCTGAACTTTCTGAGCGACGACAGCCGCATGGGGCATATTGCCCAAGGCGCCCTGTGCCCACCGGAGGCGACTCCCGTCATGGTGTCGGAGCCGGAAGAATTTCTGGCTCAGTTGAAACCTGTGGCGGGCCAGCCGTTGACGTTTTCCGCGAACGCCGGTCTGGATGTGCCGAATCAGGAAACGGTAAAGCTGGTGCCTTTTTTCCGGGTCCACGACAGCCGTTATACGGTTTACTGGCCTCAGGCGGGCGGTGAGCAGAGTGAAGCGCGTATCAAAGAGGAACGGGCCCGGCTTGCGCTGGAAGCTCTGACCATCGACAGCGTGGCTCCAGGTGAGCAGCAGCCTGAAGCAGACCATTTCTTTGACGGCGAGGATACCGAGGCCGGTGTACATCTCGGCCGGCACTGGCGGCACGCGGCCGGTTGGTTCAGCTATGACTTGCGGGACCCACAGCACCAAGCCAAGTTTCTGCGCATCACCTACTTCGGGCCGGACGCCGGACGTGAGTTCAGTATCAGCATCAACGACCAGAAAGTGGCGGATGTTCAGCTGGAAGAAGGTAAAGGGGCCAACTTCTATTATGTCGATTACCCCTTACCGGTTGACCTGGTGCGTAAGGCGGAAGACGGTGTCCTGACGTTGAAGTTTGAAGCCAAGCCGGGCTCGATTGCCGGGGGCATCTACGGCGTCCGCCTGCTACGCGACAAACCATAACTCAGGTGAAGGCGGATGCAGTCTCCAGCCGCATCCGTCTTCACCTATAGTTGACCTCCGAGTAGGGTTGGTAAGGCGATAGCCGCCACCTACCCCTTATCGCTCCGATCGACTCTGTCGTTTGCTTACCAAGGCAACTCCTGCCCATTCGAATGCCAAAAGGTCCCGGTATTCTCCAGCGTCAACTCATCTATCCGCTTCACCAACCGTTGGGCGGCCTCGTCCGGCGTAATGTCGCCATGCCCGCCAATCATCTCGGTACCGACCAGCCCGGGGTGAAGAATGGCAACGGCCACCCCCTGGCTCTTAAGATCCTCGCTCAATGATTTACCGGCCGCGTTCAAGGCGGCCTTGGACATACGATAGCCATAGCGGCCACCACTGGTATTGTCGGTGATAGACCCCATGCGGCTGGTAATCAGAGCGACTTTTGCGTCGCCGGCCAGGTTGCCCCGAAGCGCATCGGTGACCAGGAGCGGCGCTAAAGCGTTGGTTTCAAACTGCGCCCGTATGGTCTCGGTACTCAGTGAACCCAAAGACTCGTTCCGCAGAATGCCCGCGTTGTTGATCAGAAGGTCGATAGTGACTCCTTCCAACGCTTTGGTCAGCCGGGCAATGCCCTCCTCGGAGCTGACATCCACACCGTCAATGATATTGGCGCCGCTGTCTGCCAACGCGTCCGAGGCTTGGCGGCAGGCCGCATAAACAGTATCGCCCCGCGCCAGATAACGTTTTACGAACGACAGGCCGATACCCCGGTTGGCACCAGTGATTACCACAGTCTTGCTCATACAGCTCTCCTAAAACAGTTAAGTATGACTAGGAATGGGGTAATTCCGTCTCATTTCAACCCTGGCAGGGTTATGGTTTTAATGAATATAAGCATATTTTATGACTAATTACTGGAAGAGTATGTACTTTGGAGCTATAAATACCCTTGAGAGTGCAGGGGGATATATTGATTTTATATTATATATAATCTTATTTTTAGAGTAAAAAGATGAATATGGCGACAATTGACGAGTGTTATGGCTATGATTCTGTAATTTAAATCAAATTCAGGTGACAAATGTAATACAAAAGTATTGATGGTACTTTTATATTACGATAGTATCCTTGATACTCCGATTTAAAAATAACCAGGTGCCTCGAAAGCAAGCCGAAATATGTCGGTCCCTCTTCGGGGTACGTACGCAAACCGCAGGAGAGTTGCAATATGTTTAAGCGTTCCCTACTGAGTCGCAGTATCGCTGCCTCAATCGCCCTTTCAGGGCTTCCTATCTTGGCGCACGCTCAAGACACCCAAGACAATCAAGATCAATCCGAAGCACAGCCTCTTCTGGAAGAGGTTATTGTTCGCGGCGTTCGTAGCAGTGTTATGAGCGCACAGAACATCAAGATGGAATCCCAGCAAGTCGTTGATTCCATTGTGGCTGAAGACATTGGTAAGCTGCCAGACAACAGCGTGGCAGCTGCTCTTCAGCGTGTTCCCGGTGTGCAGATAACCCGCGCTAATGGCGAAGCCAGCCAGGTTCTGGTGCGCGGCTTGCCGAATGTCGTGACCACGATCAATGAAAGAAACATTTTTACTACAACGGGTCGTGGTATTGCGCTCGCCGACATCCCTGCCGACTTGCTGGCCCGAGTAGACGTCAAGAAATCTGCCAGTTCCGATGATTTGTCTGGCGGCCTCGCGGGTGTGATTGATGTGTACCTGCGCCGCCCCTTCGACTTTGATGACGGCTTGACCGTTGCTGGTGGTCTCCGGGCCGTGCGGAGCGAAAAGGCTGACGCGACCGACCCGATCGGCAGTCTCACTGTCAACAACAACTGGAGTTCGTCGGCAGGCGACTTTGGCGCTCTGTTGAGTGTGTCCTATCAAGATCGTCAGTACATGGATCAGGTCAATTTCAACACCGCGCCGGAGCTGCAGAACGTTACCGATCCGGGCTCCTTGACTCCTCCGAACCCGGACGAGCCGGTATTGATGCCTAATGTGATCGGTTCTTATTTCCGGTATGGGGATCGCAACCGTACGTCTGCAAATGGTGCCTTCCAGTTCAGTCCTGATTCTGGCAGTGAGTACTATGCAGAGTTTTTCCATGTGTCCTACGAACAGGACTCGCAGCTTAACTTTTGGGTACCTCTCCCGACTTGGGGCGGCCCAGCAGGACGCGTGACAGAATTCAAAGGCGACACCAATGTCGTGAAGGAGTTCGAGCGAGATAACGCGCCCGGTACGATTACAAGTAATCAGGCGTTCTTTAACAGCTCAGACACAACCCAGGTTGCTGTCGGTGGTGAATGGTTTTTTGACAATATGACGGTGTCCTCTGACCTGGCTTACACCACTAGTGAAGCTGACAACCGTTCTTTTATTTTGGACTTGGTGTTCTTCGCGCCTCAGATCACTTATGACTTTTCCCAAAACGGAAGTGGTGCCTCTGACGTAGAGATTCGTAACGCGGATGGAACGCCATACAACCTTTTTGACCCTTCCCAGTATGAGCTCAATCAGTTCTTTGACCAGCGCAGCCGGCAAGAAGGTGAGGAGGTTGCCTGGAAAACAGACTTCAACTACGAAATAAACAGCAGCTTTATCAATACCGTGGACTTCGGTTTCCGCGTTGCTCAGCGTAGTGCGTTCAATCAGGAAGCGGATACGGGCGGTAGCCCGAACATCTCCGGTTCTGTTGTGCCTTTGACGGACTTCCCTGGCTTGGAAGATCGGACACCCGCCGGTTTCTTGGATGACGTGGTAGACTTGGAAACTACTCAGTGGTTAACACCAAACCGTGAGTATCTTCTGCGCAATCGTGAAGATATTCGAGAGGCGTTGGGGTACGACCGGTTGCCTGAGGGGCCGGAGTATATTCCAGAGTTGTTTTTTGACAACGAAGAGAATAACTACGCACTCTATGCAAAAGCCAACTATGAAACCGAGTTGGCTGGACTGCCGCTGGATGGTCAGTTTGGCGCACGCCTGGTCCGCTTAGACTCCAGCTTGAGTGGTACCAGCACCGTTGATGGTGAGGTTCAGCCTGTAAACGAAGATTCTACCGATGACCGGTTGCTCCCAAGTGCAAGTGCCCGTCTTGAATTGACTGAAGACTTGTTCCTTCGCGGCGCGGTCAGTCAGACCATTACCCGCCCGGGCTTCGCTCAGTTGAACCCGTCGACGGCGTACTTTCAGCCGACGCCAACACAGCCTGACTTTGGGACAGGCACTGGTGGTAACCCGGAGCTCGACTCTGTTGAGTCGGATAACTTCGACCTTTCTCTTGAGTGGTACTTTGATGCGGCCGGTTCTTTAAGCGGCGGATACTTCTATCGTGATATTCAGGGGTACATTCAGTCGTACGCCTCTGAGGAGATGCGCGATGGCGTTCCCTATCAAGTAACTCGCCCGCAAAATACCGGCGACGGTTTCTTGGAAGGGTTTGAGTTCGCTTATACTCAATTCTTCGACAGCCTTCCGGGAGCCTGGTCCGGGTTTGGTATTCAGGCAAACGCCACCTTTATGGATGGCGAGGCTGAGACACCGCCCGATGCGGAAGGCAACACAGAGATGCAGCCGTTGCAGAATGTGTCGGACGAGTCCTATAACTTTATCGTTCTCTACGAAAAAGGACCGTTTAACGCGCGTTTGGCATACAACTGGCGCAGTGAGTATTATCTGAGCTTTAATGCTGCGGGCGCCCAACCGGGTAATTCCGTTGTGGTGACAGAGACTGATTCACTTGATCTGGCTCTGAACTATGACTTCAATGACAACTTGACCTTCTTGGTCGAGGGTACAAACCTGACTGACTCTGTATATAGCGACTACTTTGGTGGCGATTCCGCCGCCGATGAGTATCTCTACCCCAGAGACACGTTTGCTCGCGAACGTACTTACTCGGTAGGTGTACGTTTCCGTTACTAAGGGCAATGGTTAGCTGAATCCAAGCCGAAACTTGGCCAACCCTTCGGGGTTGGCCTTTTTTTTGCCAAAATTGTTCTCCCTTGGGGCTGGACCGCCCCCGACGCGTTAGCTCGTCCTCCGAAAAGTTCCCTCTCCTGTCTCACTGCCCCACTCCTTCTTGTGACGCCCATCACAAACCGTGCAATCGGTTGGGCGTCAAATACAACTTGTCTTCTAAATATCATTTTATATGACTAAAATCCGCACGGAACCGGTTTCACGAACGGTTCTGTAGGACACCCACAAAGTGAACGAGCGGCACACCAAGCCGCTAAAAAACGGATTCCAGGAGATGTACCCAAGTATGAAGCGTTCCTATCTGAGTCGCAGTATTGCGGCCACCCTCGCGTTCGCGAGCACTCCCGCCCTGACCCAAAGTTTCCCCGACGAGCCCTTGTTGGAAGAGATTGTGGTCACCGGCATTCGCGCCAGTTTGAATAAAGCCATCAGTATCAAGCGTGACTCCATGCACGTCATGGATTCCATCGTGGCAGAGGACATCGGCAAGCTACCTGACAACAACGTGGTCGAGTCCCTGCAGCGTGTCTCTGGCGTACAGGTCACCGACCGCGGAGCCGGTGAAGCCAATGCGGTCTCCATCCGCGGTTTGACCGATATCAGTACCACCATCAATGGACGGACGGTATTCATCTCTGCCGGCAGGGCAGTGGCCCTGGCCGATATGCCCTCCACACTGG
Organism: Marinimicrobium agarilyticum DSM 16975; assembly: GCF_000423345.1. Taxonomy (GTDB): domain Bacteria; phylum Pseudomonadota; class Gammaproteobacteria; order Pseudomonadales; family Cellvibrionaceae; genus Marinimicrobium; species Marinimicrobium agarilyticum. Next base: position 65,576 of record NZ_AUHU01000010.1, on the reverse strand, counting down.
TTTCCCGGGTGGATGTGATCAAGAATCGTGGCGCTGAACATTATGAAAATGGCATTGCGGGCTTGATTGATGTGCACACCTTCCAGCCATTCGACTTCGACGGAGCCCATGTTTCTGTCAGTGCTCGTGGCGTCTATATGGAAGAGTCGGAAAAAACCAACCCCAACATCAGCGCGCTGTTCAGCAACCGGTGGAGCAGTGAGGCCGGTGAGTTTGGTGCGTTGTTGAACGTTTCGTATGCCCGCACAGAGTCTCGCGATCAGTTGGTCACGGCAGGAGCGCAAGTTCCCTTCATGTCCGAAAACCCGGTAGCGCCCTACGTGGCTCTGGAGCGTATCTTTCTCGATCATCCTGACGTGAGTGAGTCTCCTATCTGGGCGTCGGGATTGGAGCAGGGGCTTCCCACCGAGGCGGGTTCTACGCTGAGCATCAATGGCGAGGAGGCGGAGTATTACCTCTCCCGCGATGCCTTTATTCTCAACGACATCACCGGTGATCGTGAACGCCCGGCGGCGAACCTTTCTTTGCAGTTCGCGCCCAACGACAGTTCCGAGTACACCTTCGAGGCGTTTTACAATGGCTATCGCAACGAGGGCTTGAACTCTCAGATGTTCAGCTACGTTGATAGCTGGTGGGCCCTGGGTTCCAGCCCTGAGGAGACCTTCGAGACTTACGAGGGGACCAATATCATCAAATCCCGTACCGTTGGTGCCAACGGGACCTTTGGCAGCGGAGATTACACCAAATCGGAGACTGACAGCTTTCTGTATGCGCTCGGTGGCGACTGGCAGCTGGCCGATGACGTCTACCTTGAATCGGAGGTGGTTTACCAGAAAAGCGAGTACGACACTCATTTTGTGGCCATGCGCAACGATACGGCCCGTTACATGACCAGCGTGAACTTTGATGGTATTCCGGGCATTGAGTTTGCCGATGATCCCGCCACTGAGAGCGTGGACGAGGGCAATCTGGCGGATGCCAGTCAGTACACCATGGGCGTAATGTACGACAACGCCGCGAAAGACCAGGGTTCCGCCGTAACGTTCACCACGGATGGTGAATACTTCCTGGATAACGAAGTGTTCACTCTGGTGAAGTTTGGTGTTCGCTACGACGATCGTGACGCCGAGGAGTTCGGCTATTCGCAAACCGGCGCTTGTGCTCAGCCCAGCCAGTGCAGCTTTGACCTCTATGAAGGCATTGCGCATATTAACAACGACTTTTTCGGTGGCGAAGCCGACGTGCCCCGCTCCTGGATGGTTGCGGACAGTGCCTATATCGCGGATAACCGCTCCGAATTCCTGGGTCTTTATGGGTTGAACCCGGAGCAGACTCTGCGTCAGGAGTTCGCCGTTGAGGAGGCCAATCTGGCCCTTTACGCCAGCTCTGAGTTTGAAACCCGTCTCGCCGGGCTTCGGCTGGATGGTGAAATCGGCCTGCGCTACGTTGATGTCCAGACCGATACCCAGTTTCATGACAGCGTCTCGGGGGACGTGACCGAGGCGACCACGGACACCGATGAGCTGCTGAAAACATTGGCGCTGCGTTATCATCTGCGCCAGGATGTCCTGCTTCGTCTGAGCTACGGTGAAACTCTGCGTATGCCGAACTTCGGGGACCTGAACCCGACCATCACCTACCTGGACGACACCACCAACGTGGGCTATGGCACTGCCACCAGCGGTAACGCCAATCTTCAACCGACCAGCTCCCAGAATATCGACCTGTCTCTGGAGTGGTACATTGGCGACGCCAGCTCGGCGTATCTGACCTGGTTTGAGCGCGATATCGAAGGGTTGGTGGTCAGCTACCGCAGTGTGCTGGAGCGCGACCTTGATGGCTTCGAGGCCGATACCTTCGTTTTGACCCGGCCGGAGAATGCCGGTGAGGGCACGCTCTCAGGTGTGGAAATTGGTTTTAACTACTTCCCCGAAAACCTGACCGGCGCCTGGGATGGGCTGGGGCTGCAAAGCAGCGCCACCTTCCTGGACACCGAGCAAGTTAACCCCGTAGTGGATACTGACGGTGAAATCACCGGCTACACCGAAAGCGATATGTTCGGTGTGTCTGATGAATCCTACAGCGTCACGTTGGCCTACGAGCGCCCGAGCTTTGATACCCGCCTGTCCTACGTCTGGCGCAGTGACTTCCTGTTCACCAATGACTCGGGGCAGTTCGCCAACCCCACCGGCATTTATCGCGATGCGCAGGGGAGTCTGGACTATCAGTTCAGCTACAACGCCACCGATGGCCTGACCTTCACCTTTGATGCCACCAACTTGACGGGTGAGGTGTATCAGAGCCGTTACGGTAATAGCGAGCTGCATACCGCCAGTACCTGGCAGATCAGCCGCACCTTTGCGCTGGGGGCCCGATACACGTTCTGATGAGTGTGTGCTAGAGGCTGGAGCTCGGCTCCGGCGGAATGCGCTTGGCCAACTCTGAAATAGGGGTTGGCCTTTTTTTGGCTTATCAAAAGCATCGCCTTACGGTACCATTTCCCCCTAAATTGACACTGCCTTTTTGCGCCGTTTGGCGCTTCACGAGTTTAGCGCCCTGCGCTCAGGAATTGCACCATGACAGATATTACGACGGCCAAAGGTTCGGTCTCTCATCGGGTATTCGGAACCCTGCCCGACGGGCGGGAGGTTACCCAGTTTTCACTGCGCAACGCCTCCGGTGCTGAAGCGCGCATCATCAACTATGGGGGCATCATCACCCACCTGTTCGTTCCCGATCGGGATGGAGCGATGGCTGATGTCGTGCTGGGCTTCGATGAGTTTGCGCCGTACCTGACGGACTCTCCCTATTTTGGCGCGTTGATTGGTCGCTTCGGCAACCGTCTTGCCGGTGGACGCTTTAAGCTGGACGGTATGACCTATTCTCTGGATCAGAATGACGGTAATAATCACCTGCACGGCGGAGTGGAAGGGTTCGACAAAAAACTCTGGGAAGCCGAGCCAGTAGAAGGTGACCTCGGGGTAGGGCTTCGCCTGAAACTGATCAGTGTTGACGGTGATCAGGGTTACCCCGGCACCCTCTCAGTGGTGGTGGAGTATTGGCTCACGGAGGACAACCAACTGATCACGGATTACACCGCCACAACGGACAAAGCCACGCCGGTCAACCTGACCCAGCATAGTTACTTCAATCTCGCCGGCTCCGGTACCGTGCGGGATCATCAGTTGCAACTGAATGCCCGGCAGTATACCCCGGTCAATGAGGGGCTGATTCCTGAAGGGCCTTTGGAGGCGGTGACCAACAACGCTTTTGATTTTACCCAGCCCAAGGCAATTGGTTCTGATATTGATGCGGATGAGACTCAGCTCAAGCGGGCGAACGGCGGGTACGACCACAACTTCGTGGTCGATGAGCGCGCCAGCGAAGGTGAGAGCTTGGCCGCCAGAGCCATAGAGCCCGTCTCGGGGCGCGTGCTTGAAGTCTGGACCGAGGAGCCTTGCTTTCAGCTGTATAGCGGTAACTTCCTCGATGGTTCGACGGAGGGCAAAGGCGTTCGCCATGTCCGCCACGGCGCCTTCTGCGTCGAGCCGCAGCATTTTCCGGACTCCCCCAACCAGGAGCGCTTTCCCTCCACCATTCTGCGCCCGGGCGAGCGCTACCATACGCGAATGAGTTTTCGCTTCTACACCGACTAAAAACGCCCGCCCCCCCCTCCGCCCGCTAATCAGCGGGCGCTAGAGGCCCTTCCCGCCCCACGGTTTGCACCCGGCAAGTCCTCGGTCTCTCTCGCTACCTGTTCAATCGCCTGCGCCAATGCCCGGATTGGCGGATCATTGGCCCTCGTTGCTGCTTGTCGAAAAAATACAACTTTGAATCGACAATATACAAGACGGCCTCCTTTGTCCGTAATAGTCTACTTGGTAGCAACCAATTTCTAATTCTTAAGGTTGCTGTCGCCTGAAGCCTCGTTTGTGAGTCTCAGGCGATTTCGTGGCACAACGACGTCTGTCAATAATCCAATAATACAATGCTCTGGAGAGACATAACATGACTGTCAAAAAATCCATTTTAAGTAGCACCATTGCGACCTTAATTCTGGCCGGGACACAAGTCTCCGCGCAGTCAACCGCTCAAGACGCGGGGGTCGAAGAGGTGGTGGTCACCGGTATCCGTAGTAGTCTGCAACAGGCCATGGACATCAAACGCAGCTCCGATGCTATCGTGGACTCCATCGCCTCGGAGAGCCTGGGCAAATTTCCCGATACCAATATTGCCGAGTCTCTGCAGCGCATTACCGGCGTTGCCATTGATCGCAGTGGCGGGGAAGGGCAGAGTGTGACGGTGCGAGGTTTTGGCCCGCAATTTAACCCGGTACTGCTCAATGGCCGCCGTATCGTCTCTGATACCGGCAGCCGCGCCTTCAACTTCGATGCCTTGCCCGCCGAACTGGTCTCCCGAGTGGATGTGTACAAAAGCTCGGCCGCTCATTTGCAATCCGGCGGTATCGGTTCCACCATCGTTATGCACACGCCGCGGCCGTTGGATATTGGCAGTTTCAAAGCGGTCGGGTCCGTAAAGGGGCTATATGAAGAGCTCTCCGGTGAGTTGACTCCCGAGCTTTTTGGTATGGTCAGCAACACCTTTGCTGATGATAAGGCCGGGTTCCTGCTATCTGTCACCTACGAGGAACGTGAGAATCGCATTGAACGCTTCTTGACCGACGGCATTTTAACGTCGCCGCGCGACGGCATGGCGTTGATCGCTGATGACCTGGCTGCTCAAGGCTATTCGGCGGACGACCAGTTTTTTATCCCCCAGGTCTTCAATATCAGCCCGATCGATGAACAGCGTGAACGGGTCAACGTCAACTCCACGTTTCAGTATCAGCCCAATGACGATCTGACGCTGACACTGGATGGTATGTACAGCAAATTCGACGTTCAGACCCAGTCCAATACGCTGACCTTTTTCGTGACACCTTCTATCATTACCGATGCCACGTTCGATGAAAACCGAACGGCGGTTGAGTTTACTCAGAACAGCGATGCCGCGACGGACTTTACAATGTCTGAGCGCAGCCGCCCAACCGAGTCCCACGCGCTGGGCTTCAATGCCGACTGGGATCTCGCGCCGGGCTGGAACCTTGCCGTGGATACCAGCTATTCGAAGGCCGAGTCCGGGGGCGCCAGCGGAACCAACGTCGCGGTGATGGGCTTTCGGGATGACGGTTTCACCCTTAGCTACGATGAAAACGGCTTTCCCTCGTACAGCGGCGTGACCGATGCGCAAATCAATAACCCCGACCTGACCCAGGCACACTTTACCATGCGTGGTATTGGGGGTGGCCCCCTCGGCGGCGCCTCCGACATTGAGCACGAACTCTTTGAGCAGCGAGTGGATGTGGAGTGGGAGGCGGACTTCGATCACCTGAAAACCGTTAGCTTCGGTGCGCATTACTCTGACGAGTCCGAAAGCACCACCAACCGCTCTACCGATGACCGGACGCTCTGCCTGTACTGTGGGTATTTCGTCGGTGTGCCGAACGAGCTGATTCAGACCGCCTATGAAGGTGCCGGTTATTTAGACGGTGAAATTTCCGTGCCGGATACGTGGCAGACCGCCAACCTGGATGATCTGATTACCTTCCTGGAATCGCCCGAGGCCGCGGCGGCCCGGGACGAGGCGCTGGGGCTGGACCCGGGCACAACGGCGGCGGCGCTGGAGGAAACCAATGGCTTTGAAATTATTAAAAAGCCGGACTCCACTGAGATCGACGAGCAGGTCACATCGCTCTATGTGAACCTGAACTGGGAGGGACAGTTGGTCGATATGCCCTGGACCATGAATACCGGGCTGCGTTACGTGGATACCGAAACCACGGCTTACGGTATTTCCCGTCCGCTGCAAGATCTGGTGGATAGTGGTGACCCGACGCTGTATCTGTCCGTTCTGGGTGATCCGACCACGGTGGAGCAGACCAATACCTACGATTACCTGCTGCCCAACCTGGATTTCCGGCTCAACATCACGAATGATCTGATTGGGCGCTTTGCGGTATCGCGCACTATGACCCGTCCGCCTTTCGGCGCACTCTCACCCCGGACCATCGTCACCACGACACGGCCTGGAAACCTGCGTGCTTCCAGTGGTAATCCGGACTTGAAGCCTTTTGTGTCAGAGAACCTGGACCTTGCCCTGGAGTGGTACTACCAGGAAAGTGGCTACCTCACTTTGGGTTTCTTCCGTAAAGACGTGGAGAACTTCCTGGTCAGCACGGTGACCAACCGAGCCTTCCCGATTGAAGATTCCGATGACCTGTTCGAAGGCGACCCGGTGTTTGAAGTCAGCCTGCAAGACAACCTGGAGGAGTCGACGGTTGATGGGATTGAAGCGGGGTTCCAGCATACCTTTGATTGGCTCCCGGGGGCATGGAGCGGCTTTGGTTTCACCGCCAATGCCACCTTGGTGGACAGCAACGCCGAGCTGGATCTTAACGACCTGACTCAGACATTTGCGCTGGAAGGTTTGGGCGACTCCTACAACTTTGTTGGCTTTTACGACTACGGCAACTTCGAGGCGCGTCTGGCCTGGAATAGTCGGGACCGCTTCCTGCAGACCGCCGTCGGCTTCGGTGGCGAGCCAACCTACGTGACCGACTACGAGCAGATTGATGCGCGTGTCAGCTACGCTATCAACGACGCGGTGTCAGTTTTCCTCGAAGGGGTCAATATTACCGACGAGAAGTATCAGAAAGTCGGTCGTTACGACAATCACGTGCTATTGCGTGAACAGACAGGGCCGCGCTATACCGTCGGTCTGCGCGCTGAATTCTGACCCCAAAAACCTCAGAAAACAACCGAGGCCGGGTGCGCCCGGCCCATTGATCGGAGTAAAGAAAATGAGACGATCGACACTGAGTCTGACGATAGGCGCGCTGTGCCTGGTGGGCTGCTCAACCTCCGAACCACCCGGAGACGGTAGCGCGATCCTGGAAAGCCCCGATGGCAGTGTTCGGGTGGCTTTGGAACTGACGCCGGCCGGCGAACTTCAATATCAGGTGTTCCACGAGGGCGTAGCGGTGTTGGAGCCCTCGGATCTGGGAATAAGCCTGGAAGACGCTCAGTTCAGTGAAGGACTCAGCTGGTCCAGCATGTCTTCCCCGGAAAAGATCGAAGACCACTACCAGATGCTCCAGGGCAAACAACGGGATATCTACACTGCGGCCAACGAGCAGACCGTGCGGCTCACCAACCCTGATGGAGAAGAAATTACCTTGCGTCTGCGGGCCTTTGATGATGGTGTCGCGTTTCGCTACGAGTTTCCAGAGAACGACGGCGCGCTTCAGCGGTTCGAAAGTGAACGTACCTCGTTTGATTTTCCCAAATCGGCGAAGGCCTGGATGCAACGTATGCAGGTGGTGAATACCGGTTGGGAAAGTACCAATCCCGCTTATGAAGAACACTATGAAATGGCCATTCCGGTCGGTACCGAATCGCCCACCGAGGCCGGCTGGGTGTTTCCCGCGCTGTTCAAAAACGACGCCAACTGGGTGTTGTTGAGTGAAGTCGGAATGCAAAGCAACTTCCACGCCGCCCGCTTACAAACGCAATCGCCCGAGGGCGAGTACCGCGTCGGCGTGCCGATGAAAGGTGAGGTATTCACCGGGGGCGACCGCCTGGCAAACGACACCGGCGCGTTTCATTCGCCCTGGCGGACGATTACCGTTGGCTCCTTGGCTGACATTACCGCCTCCACGATGGGAACCGATCTGGCCGAGCCGGCTGTGATTGAGAATACTGACTTCGTCGAACCCGGTGTGGCCAGTTGGAGCTGGGGCCTGCTCAAAGATGAGTCCATTACCTACGATATCCAAAAGTGGTACATCGACTACGCCGCGGATATGGACTGGGAATATACACTGGTGGATGTGAACTGGGACCAGAACATCGGCTACGAGCGCATGCAGGAGTTGGTGGACTATGCGGCCTCAAAAGACGTGGGCCTGATTCTCTGGTACAACTCCGCCGGAGGCTGGAACACCGCCCCCTATACGCCCCGCAATAAACTGCTCACCCGAGAGTCCCGCCGAGAAGAGTTTGCTCGGTTGCAAGAGATGGGGGTGCGTGGGGTCAAAGTGGATTTCTTTCCCGGCGACGGGCAATCGGCCATTGCGTACTATCGGGACGTACTTCAGGACGCGGCTGATTTTGAGCTGATGGTCAACCACCACGGTTCCACGCTGCCGCGCGGCATCCAGCGTACCTTTCCCAACATGATGACCATGGAGTCCGTACACGGCATGGAAATGGTGACCTTCTTCCAGGAAACCGCGGACAAAGAACCCAGCCATGCGGCCATGCTGCCCTTCGCCCGCAACGTGTTCGACCCCATGGACTATACGCCGACCGCCTTCAATGACCTGCATAACCCGGAAGTGACTCGCAAAAGTCGCAACGGCATGCAACTGGCCATGCCGGTGGTGTTCGTTTCGGGGCAGACCCACATCGTGGAAACCCCGGATGGCATGGCCAAGGTACCGGAGTATGTGAGGGACTTTTTACGGGATCTGCCCGTCGCCTGGGATGAGTCCCGGCTGTTGAGCGGGTATCCGGGAAAACACGCCGTCTTCGCTCGTCGTTCCGGTGACCGTTGGTACATTGCCGGCATCAATGGTGAGTATGAACCCAAGGTCCTGCAGTTGGACTTGTCATTCATCGGTGAGAAGAAGGGCACCTTGATCACCGATGGCGAGGAGCCACGCTCGTTCCAGCGGCGGGCCGTTGAAGCGGGTCCTCTGGAACTGACGCTGCAGCCGGCTGGCGGCTTTGTGGCGGTATTCGAGTAACGCGCTGCTCTTTCTTTTCTTAAGCGTCCGGCCGTTTGGGGCGGGCGCTTTTTTTATGATGAAGCATACAGTGTGGCCAAACAAAATAATCAGGAGGCAGTAAATTGATACGAATCAGTATGGCGATAGTCGCGGTGATACTCCTCGGCGCTTGTGGTTTGATCTCGCCCGGAAAGGACGATAATGCGTTACGCGCGGTGAGCAGCCCGGACCAGTCGATTGTTGTGGCTTTTGCGCTGGATGAAGAGGGGCGGGCAAGCTACGAAGTTAGCCGCAGGGGGAAGCCAGTGCTGGTGACCTCCTCTCTGGGTCTGGCTCTGAATGATCGTGTATTCACTCGCGATTTGAGCATCGTTTCTGTTTCGGATATTGAGCGAGTGAACGATCACTACACGCTGGTGCACGGCAAGCAGGGTGAGATCGATTATCGGGCCAACCAGCGGACGGTCTCGTTGGAAAACGCTCAAGGGCAGCTTTTGAATATCGTATTTCGTGTGTCCGATGACGGGGTGGCCTTTCGCTACGAAGTAGTGGGTCGTTCGTCCGAGGAAAAACAGGTGGTGGAGGAGTCCACTTCATTCCATTTCCCGGATACCGCCAAAGGCTGGTTGCAACCCATGCAGATGGTCAAAACCGGCTGGAAGCGCACCAATCCCGCCTATGAAGAGCATTATGAAATGGGCGTTCCCGTGGGTACACCGTCGCCCTCCGAGGCCGGATGGGTCTTCCCCGCACTGTTTCAGCAAGGTGACAACTGGGCGCTGATTACCGAGGCGGGTATGGATGGACGTTTTCATGCGTCCCGTCTGCAGGCGGAATCGGCTGGTGGTGAATACCACATCGGCTCCCCGGCGAAGGGAGAAACCACGACGGGAGGGGCGCGTCTCGCCCACGGCACGCTGCCACTGCACTCTCCCTGGCGGGTGATCGCCATTGGTGATCTGGCCACGGTGTTCGAGTCGACGCTGGGGACCGATCTCGCAGCGCCGCGTATCGAGATGGACACCGATTTCGTCAAGCCGGGTTTGGCCAGTTGGAGCTGGGCGTTGCTGAAAGACGACTCGATTACCTTCGACGACCAGAAGCGCTTCGTCGACTACGCCGCGGCTATGGGGTGGCGCTATACCCTGGTGGATGCCGCCTGGGACACCAAGATCGGTTACGAGAAAATGCAGGAACTTGTCGATTATGCGGCGAAAAAGGATGTCGAGATACTGCTCTGGTACAACTCCTCCGGTGACTGGAACGACACCGAGCTGACCCCGAAAAGCGAACTGTTGACCCGCGAGAGCCGCCGCCGCGTTTTCGCTCGTCTTGAAAGCATGGGGGTGAGCGGCATCAAAGTGGATTTCTTCCCCGGAGATGGCCAGTCGGTCATTCAGTACTACATCGATATTCTGGAAGATGCGGCGGACTTCAGTCAGCTTGTGAACTTCCATGGCGCCACCCTGCCGCGCGGCCTGCACCGGACCTATCCGCACTTCATGACTGCCGAAGGTGTCCACGGCTTTGAAATGATCAGCTTCATGCAATCCAGCGCTGACCTTGAACCCAGTCATGCCGCCGCGCTCGTATACACGCGCAACGTCTTCGACCCCATGGACTTCACTCCGACCGTCTTCCATGAGATTCCCAATATCGAGCGAAAAACGACCAACGGGTTCCAGCTGGCGCTACCGGTCCTGTTTGTCTCGGGCATTCAGCACATTGCGGAAACCCCTGAAGGCATGGCGACCGTGCCGGATTATGTGCGGGACTTTATGCGAGAGCTGCCCGGTACCTGGGACGAATCCCGCCTGTTATCCGGCTATCCGGGAAAATACGCGGTTTTCGCCCGCCGCTCCGGCGAGCGCTGGTTTATCGGCGGTATCAATGGGGAGGATGAGCCGAAGACCCTGGCGTTGGATCTGTCATTCATCGGTAAGGCCGAGGGCACTTTGATCACCGATGGCGAGGCGCTACGTTCATTCGAGCGTCGGTCCGTTGAGGCCGGGCCGCTGGAGTTGACCCTTCAGCCGGCCGGAGGCTTTGTGGTGGTATTCGACGTCCTCTGAGGTCTTGGCGCTCCAAAGGTCGCCTCGGCATCGATAATGTCTTCAGAGCCGGGGCGGCTTATTGGTAATACAAATTATCATAGTATATTATAGGTGCACCTGAAGGATCGATAATGCCGAATAATTCAGACGACACAGGTGCTTTATGCGTATCACCCCCCGTTTTTTGTTGACCGCGGCGCTCGCGTTTACCGGTCTTTCCAGCCAGGTTTCGGCGATTGAGCTGACCGGCGTGACCAATGCCCACGATCCTTCCGCTATTGTCCGTGAGGGCGATACCTACTTCTATTTCACGACCGGTGCGGGCATCTGGTACAACACGTCGACCAACCTGACCCACTGGGGCAACTCCGACACCGTTTTTACCGCCGCTACGGCCCCCGACTGGATTGACACTCAGGTGCCTGAAAACCTCGGCAATGATTTCTGGGCGCCGGATGTGATCCGCATGGGCGACTATTACTACGTTTACTACTCGGTTTCGAGCTTTGGTTCCCAGCAGTCCGCTATCGGCGTGGTGCGGACCCCGTCGTTGCTTGAACCCGAATGGGAAGATCTCGGCCCGGTTGTGACATCCCAGGAATCAGACGACGACAACAACGACTTTAACGCGATTGATCCGGCGTTGTTTGAGGACGACGACGGGCGGGTCTACATGACTTACGGCTCGTTTTTCGGCGGCATCGCCCTGGTGGAGATCGACCCGCAAACGGGACTGTTGCTGAATCCAGAGACTGAACCCACCCGCATCTACGCTGGCAACTTCGACGACATTGAAGCGCCCTATCTGATTCGGGAAGGGGACTATTATTATCTGTACTTTAACGAGGGCCGCTGTTGCGACGGCCTGAATAGCACCTACGAAATTCGCGTTGCCTGGTCCGAGAACATCGAGGGGCCCTACACCGGCGCCTATACCATTCTGGAAAACGACACGGGTACCCGCCATGTTGGCCCCGGTCACGTGGGCTTGCTGCGTGAAGGCAGTTGCGAGTATGTGTCCACTCACTACTACGACCGCCAGAGCGAAGGTTTTCCGAGAGTGGACATCCTCGCATTGGGTTACGACGCCAGCGGCATGCCCTTCCTGACGCGGGACTTCACGGTGGGCGAGTGTGCCAACCTCAGCGCTGAGGAGCCGGTGGAGGATGCACCCGAGGAAGAAGAGACTCAGGAACCGGAAGAAGAACCAGCGCCCGAACCCGAACCGGCGACGCCCAGTTCGGGCAGCTCGGGTGGCGGTATGGGCAGCCTTGCGTGGTTCGGCCTTCTGCTGTTGATGGGCCTGCGCCGTACCGGTTTGCCAGCTCGCTCTGAATGAATAAGTAACCATATTGACTAAAAACAGTAAGAGGTAGAGCATGAGAAAGTCTTTACAATATTGGTGGCGCAGCGCAGCGGCGGTCACCCTGGCGACGCTTCTGGTGTCCGGTTGCGCGACCCAGAACGATGCCAATAACGATGAGGGTGACGTCACCTCCCGCGACGGCACCTTCACCAACCCGTTGTTTCCCAATGGCGCGGATCCCTGGCTGGAATACTGGGACGGTAACTACTACCTGACCACCACCACCTGGACCGCTGAACTGGTGATGCGTAAGTCGCCCACCCTGGCGGGCCTGGCCGATGCGACCCCGGTCAACATCTGGTCTGATACCGATCCAGTGCGAAACGCCAACTTCTGGGCGTTTGAATTTCACCGTCTGAAAGGTCCTGATGGCTATCGATGGTACGTCATGTACACCGCAGGTGAGGACGGCACCCTGGACCACCAGCACCTGAACGTGCTGGAAAGCGTGGGGGACGACCCCATGGGCCCCTACGAATACAAGGCATCCATCATGCCGGACCAGTGGAATATTGACGGTACGTACTTGAAGCACGACGGCAAGCTGTACCTGCTGTATTCCCAGTGGCACGGTGACGAGCAACTGAACCTGATCACCGAGATGGAAAACCCCTGGACTCTGAAAGAAGGGTCGCCCAAAACCGTGGTCACCCGTCCTGAGCTGGACTGGGAAATCAGTGGCCGCAAGGTGACCGAAGCGGCGCAGATTCTCCAGCGCCACGGGCGGACCTTCCTGATCTACTCGGCCAGCTACTGCAACACGCCCGACTACAAACTGGGCATGCTCGAGCTGGTGGGTGAGAACCCACTCAACGCCGATCACTGGAAACAGTATCCGGAGCCCGTCTTCCAGCGTGGCAATGGCGTTTACGGACCGGGCCACAATGGCTTCTTTCAGTCGCCCGACGGCACCGAAGATTGGCTGGTGTACCACGGCAACTCGTCCGTGGAGCACGGCTGCAGTGCGACCCGTTCACTCCGTGCCCAGAAGTTCACCTGGAACGAAGACGGCACGCCGAACTTTGGCGAACCGGTGCCCGAAGGCGAGCCGGTCCAGCGTCCCTCTGGTGAAAATGGCCCCTTGGTCACCCGTATTCAGGGTCAGCACTACCAAATCGTGAACGCTACCACCGACCTGTGCCTGGACATCGCCACCGCGCCGGAAGACAACCGCACTCGACAGGCGACCTGTAACCCCAACAACGGCCAGTGGGTGCTGGATCCGGTGACCGACGGCTACTTCCGTATCGCCAATAACCATGACAGCAAGTTCCTGGAAGTGGAAAACTGCAGCACCGGGAACAGCGCCCGTGTGCAGCAAGCGGCCTGGCGCAACAATGCTTGTCAGGAGTGGAGCCTGGAAATGGGCGAGGGCGGTCATAGCGTCATTAGTAACCGCGCCACCGGCAAACCGTTGGCGGTGGCCGGTTGCTCCGCCAACGAGAACCAGTCGGTGCTGCAGCAGAGCACAGACAGTGTTTGCAAACAGTGGCGCCTTCAGCCGATGAACGCGGTGGCGATCATCAGCGAGCAGAGCGGTCGGGTGATTAGCGTTGCCGGAGGCGAGAATAACGTTGAGCAGCACGCCTGGAGCTACGGCGACAACCAGAAATGGCACTTCACGCCCACCGATTCTGGCTACTATGAGCTGAGCCCGGCGGGTGCCGACGACCTCTGCCTTGCGGTAACCGATGAAGCAGTTGTTCCCGGGGCGAACCTGGAAGTCGATGAGTGCGGCACTAAAACCAGCCAGTGGGGCCTGAAGTACCTGAACGGCGGCGCTGTGAGTTTGGTGAACCGCTACACCACCGAGGTGGTGGACTTGGCCAACTGCGGCCTAGCCGATGGCACCAACCTGGCCTTGGGGCCGGACCTGGAAAGCAAGTGCCAGCGGTTCCATCTGCGGGCTGCCGACTAACTAGTCAGTCTGGCGGCAAAAGGGTCGAAAAGCCGGAATCGTCCAGGCTTCTCGACCCTTTTGCTCAGCTTTATTAGTAAAGCTGATGAGCAATGGTGTCTTGTGGCTGGCTCTGGTCGGCCATTTCTGCAAATATCGTATGAAGTAGTAAGAAATCCTTCCCATAAAAGTGATGGATGCTGTTGTGCCCTCTCCCTAATACTATTCATCGCCGGCCCGAACCAGATATCCGCTCTCTGCATCAGCGCTTCCCACCTTAAGTGACTCAGAGTTTCGCCTTGAAGCAGGCTCCCTGAAGGAGGAAGGAGCTGTTTGATGGGCAGTCCATTGATAGCAATTACTGGACCTATGCCTGGGCGTTTGTTGTACGTCTTGATCCTCCCCTTGGTTTGGCTAAAAAAGAGCAGATTGTGGTCTAATTTATATTATAAATATGTAAGCATCTGATTTTAAAGGGAAAATAAACATTTTGGCGAGGCCGTTTCAGGGGGCTTATGTGGTCTTTATGGCTTTACTTGGGAGTATTAATGTGACAATATATTAACATAGTATTATTGTCATACATTATAAGATCAATGATACTTCTATCGAATAAGTATCGGTGCCACCGGTACGTGATTATTGAAATAACAAATAACAACCCATAGAGGTACAACCACATGAAGCGTAAAAGCCTAGTGTTTGTCGCGGGCAGCCTGCTGATTTTAGGTGGCTGCGGTGGTAGCGATGACGGCAAGACCTACACCACTTCTCCCGCTTCGGAGGAGCCCACCTATAGCAAACCTTCTCTATCGAGCGAAGTTGAGCTCAATCAGGAGGGGTCGATTGGCTGGCAGGATATCAGCGTTCATGACCCATCGGTCATTGAGGCGAATGGCCAGTATTACATCTTCGGATCTCACTTGGCGGCCGCAGAATCTGAGGATCTGGTTCACTGGGACGTTTTCGCCGAGCTCACCAGAAATGATTTGGTCGATGAGAGCACGCTGTTTGGTCAGAACTACACGGGCGAAATAGCGGAAGGCATCGCCTGGACCGACGGCTATACCGGAAACTGGGCGGCGGATGTGGTCCAGGCTCCGAATGGCAAATACTGGTTCTATTATAACCACTGCGCACAAACCGAAGCCGAAGGTGGTTGCTGGAACCGTTCCTACTTGGGTTTGGCCGAGTCTGACTCCGTCAAGGGGCCTTACGAAAATAAAGGCATATTTCTGCGGAGCGGCTACCGCACGGCGGCTGAGTTCGAAGAGTTTCCACTCGACGATGGCCAAACGACCTGGGACGGGGCGGTTGATCCCAACGTGATTGACCCGACCGCTTTCTACGATAGAGACGACAATCTCTGGATGGTCTACGGCTCTTACTCCGGTGGCATTTTTGTTTTGGCGATGGATGAAACCACCGGCATGCCCGAAGAGGGGCAGGGCTATGGTACCCGTCTTGTCGGTGGTGACTTCAGAGCCATTGAAGGCGCTTTCGTGATGTACAGTCCGGAAAGCGACTATTTCTACCTGTTCTACTCCGTTGCCGGTTTTGCGGCGAACGATGGGTACAACATCCGCATCGCACGCTCCAGAAACCCGCAAGGTCCTTACATGGACCCGGCTGGTAACAATATCGCGGATATAGGCGGTACCCTGGAAATTGGTGGCAAGTTGATGGGGGGCTTTGAGTTTAACAAGGCGCTCGGCGAAGAAGGGGAGTCATGGGGCTACCAGTCTCCCGGCCATAACTCCGCCCTATATGACGAGGAAACCGGGCGTCATATCCTGATTACGCACACCCGCTTCCCTTCGACCTCCACTGATTATCCCGGCAATGCGGAAGCTCATGCGGTTCGTGTGCACGAAATGTTCGTGAACAAGGCCGGCTGGTTGGTTGCGTCGCCGCATCGCTATGTTCCGCTGGAGGGCGAGAATGTTCCTGACGTGGCAGAAATCCCCGGCTACTACAAGTTTATCAACCACGGTATCGAAAGTAATACCAGTGCGATTGATTCGGAGTACGTCACTCTGCATGAGGACCGTTCTGTCACAGGTGCGGATACGGGTTCCTGGTTTCCTCAAGGCGGCGACGCCATTCGCCTGGAGCTGGAGTCCGGCACTTACAACGGTGTCGTGAAGTGGCAGTGGAACGATGCGAAAGGCGAGCTGGTACCAACATTCTCTGCCTTGTCTGCGACGGGTGCGACCGTCTGGGGTAGCCGAGTCGATCCAATTTCAGCGACTGCTGACGTAGTGGCAACTGTGGAAGAGACGCTGAATATCAAGACCGAACTCACCGTCGCCGATGACGGCTATTCTCTGCCGACGATTGGTAGAAGCGGCGCTACCATCTCCTGGGAGAGCAGTAACGAGTATTACATCGGAACGGATGGTTCGGTATTTATCCCAACGCCGGATCGTGGTGATCAATCCGTCATTCTAATGGCGACGATTGAGCTCAATGGTCAGACTACGACTAAAGAGTTCGTCGTAACCCTGGAGGCCCGGCCTGAATTCCAGAATGCCGTGGCGCATTACACCTTTGACGGCCTGATGTCAGACACGCTGGGTGACTATGCCGATGCCCTCACAACCGATAACAATCTCGCCAACGTGAATGCGACGGCGGAGACTTACGGTGAGGGTATCGATGGACAAGCGTATGACTTTAGCGGTGCCAACGGGGTAAGGCTGCCGGACAATATCATTCAGTCCGATGCCTATTCCGTTTCCTTCTGGATGAGGTCCGAAGCGAACACAATTTTTTCACCCGCGTTTTTCGCAGCTGAGACAGGTTCGCGGTGGATTAGCTATATCCCAGGACATGTTCACTTTACTCCCAACTCAACACTTTGGAGCCGGCTAATTGATGTAGAGGACGATGCGTGGATCGCAAATACGACCACCGCTCCTTTGAACGAATGGCAGCACGTGGCAATTACTTATGGCGAAGGCACCATGACCCTTTACATCGACGGTGTGCTGGTAGGAACCATGCCTCGCCCCGATATGTTCGGTGAAACTGGAGGCGATTTCGCACTGGGTGTGAACTACGGCTGGGACACACCGTTTAACGGTCAAATCGACGAGTTTATCGTGTATGACTACGCCTTGAGTGGGCTGGATATTCGTGGCGCCGCCATGAACAACTTGACCAATCCCGCCGATTTTGCAGGTTTCGTAAAAGATGCTCTGGAACTGGGCGACCTATCCGCTGTTCGCGCGAACTTCGAGTTGCCCCGCGTTGGTCCGTTCGTCTCCGGCATCAGTTGGGAGTCAGACAATGAAGCCTTCCTGAATCCTGTGAACGGAACTGCGGTCGTCAACCAGCCTACAGCCCTGGAGGGGGATCAAACAGTCACGCTGACCGCGACCATTACCTACAAAGATGTGACCGACTCGAAAGAGTTTGAGGTGATCGTTAAGTCCATGGCGCCGGCTGAGTATAGTTTCGAGGGCGACCTGGATGAGCTTGCTGGTGCTTACGCTTCTGGATCAGTGACCGGCAACCGTATCGATAACACGGCGAGCAACATTGATTACGTCGATGGTGTGCAAGGTCTCGCGGTCAATCTCAACGGTGCTAACGGTGTGCGGTTGCCTAACAACTTGATCACCAGCAGTAATTATTCGGTATCACTCTGGCTGAAGCCTACCGCGTTTACGGACTACACTACCGCGTTTTTTGCCGGGGCTTCTGCTTCCGCATGGATCAGCCTGGTTCCTTCGATGGTCGACTCCAACACTACGCGACTGTGGGCCAATATGGGCAGCTTCTTTGATGCTGGCGCTCTGGACTATCGTATCCCAGCCAATGAATGGACACACATTGTCATTGTTGCTGAGGGTGATAGCGCAGGCACGCTTAAGATCTACGTCAATGGCGCGCTGGAGCTGGATACTACTGGGCTGCCAAGTGTATTTACCGTGCTTGGTGAAACCAACGAGTTTGCGCTTGGTGTCAACTACTGGGATACGCCGTTTAATGGCGCCATTGATGAGCTGAAAGTATACGCCGAAGCCATCAGTGCCGACACGGTAGGGGAACTGTACCAAGAGGGTGCGAGCGAGTAAGAAGGCTTGGGGGCTATGGCCCCCTCTGCCCGCTAGCCCAATATTTGCCAATGAGCGTATGAACAATAGTTTTGAAAATGCTTCCTGGCAGAAAAGTGAATTTTAATAAAAATTCTGGAGTCGAATAATGTACTCAAAAACAGCTTTGTCCAGTGCAATATTGGCGGCCATACTGGCCCAGTCAGTGTCCGCCCAAGAAACGGAAGAGCCGCTTCTCGAAGAGATTGTGGTAACCGGTATTCGCAGCAGTTTGAATAAGGCGCTTGATATCAAGCGTGACAGCACACAAATTGTAGATGCAATTGTTGCTGAAGATATTGGTAAGTTTCCCGATAACAACGTCATTGAATCCCTCCAGCGCGTCACTGGTGTGCAAACCACTGGTCGCGGAGCGGGAGAGGTAAGTGCCGTGTCTATCCGTGGCCTGTCGGATGTTCATACCACTGTTAACGGTCGTGATGTTTTCACCGGGGCAGGTCGTGCGGTTGCACTTCAAGACATTCCGGCCAGCCTGCTGGCTGGTGTTACGGTTTACAAAACACGTTCAGCGGAGCAGGTTGAGCGCGGTATCGCTGGCTCGATCGACGTTCTCACGCACCGTCCCTTCAACTTTGATGGTTCGAAAGTGGTTGTCGCTGGGCGTGCGATCTATGCCGACCAGGCAAAGGAAGTGGATCCGAATATCAGTGCATTGTTCAGTAACCGCTGGGACCTGGGTGCTGCCGGGGAATTTGGCGCCCTGCTGAATGTTTCCTACGCTGAAACCAACTATCGCGACGATACAATGACGGCCGGCGCAGTCTTCCCGTTCTTTACCGCGGACCCGCACTATCAGTACGCGCCGTATGAAAGAATCCCCAATAATCATTCCGATGGCAGTCCTATCTGGCAGGCCGGTCTGGAACAGGGCATCCCCTATGCGGAGGGTTCCACCCTCAATGTCGGCGGAACAGACGTTGAATACCTGATGATGCGCGATGCGATCTTCGGTACGGCATTTACCGGCAAACGTGAGCGTCCGGCGGCCAGTGTTTCGCTGCAGTGGGCACCGAACGATGAGCTGGAGTTTGTCGGCGAGATGTTTTACACCGGCTACAGAAACTCTTCGCAGAATGCCATGTGGTTCAGTAATACCTTCGAGAACCAGAATGGCAACATCGAAATACCCACCATTTACGATGGCACCAATGTCGTGAAGGAGCATCAGGGTAAGCGAAATGGTGGCTTTCAAAGTGGGGATTATTCCTATGGTGAAACTGACAGCTTCCTTTACGCTCTGGGTGCTACCTGGGAACCGACTGATAGCTTGACCATCAACTCGGAACTGATTTATCAGGACAGCGAGTTCACCACCGACTTCTTCGCAATGCGTTTTGATCGAGTGTCTTACGGTCTTGATGTCGACTACAACGACAACGATGGTGTTCCGAGCTTGACGTTGTGGGACAACCCGGAAACGACGGATGTGGATGAGTCAGACATGGCGGCGGTCGCCAACTGGAATGCCGGAACCATTTATGACAATGGTGGCGGCAACAGCGGTGACGCATCGACCTTCACCGTCGACGCGGATTGGCAATTGGATAACCGCTTTATCAATGCCGTTAAAGTCGGTGGACGTTATGAAGTTCGCACGGCGGAAGAGTTCACGCGCGCGCAGGATGCCGGTGGCAGCCAGCCGCTTCAGGCGTTGATGGATGAGTTGGCTGAGGCGGGAGCGGGTGACGGTTCTGGCTTGGTGTTCACGGTTAACGATTACTTTGATGGGCGAGCGGATATCTTCGACAGTTATATAACGGCCGATGGCTCTTACATGTTGGACAATGCTTCTGCGGTTCGCTCTGCTTATGGGCTGGAGGCAGAGGCAGTTTACAAAACGTTCGACATCGAAGAAACGTCCGCGGCGGCGTATGTCACTGCTGATTTCACCCTTGGGGATCGCGTGAGTGGCGAACTGGGCGCTCGCTACGTCTCTTATGAGCAGGACATGCAGTTCTGGGCAGAGACGGCAGCCCAAACCAACGAGTATGAGTTCAGTGAGGACACCGCCGAAGTCAGCGATGTGCTGCCAAGCGTAGTCGTCAACTGGGATATCACTAACGACGTTGTAGCCCGGCTGGCTTACACGCAAACCCTGCGTATGCCCAACTTTGCCGATTTGAACGCTCTACAGTACTGGCAGGATCCGCTGACGGAAGGTGCTGTATACGGCACAGGTACTGGCGGTAACCCAGACCTGGAGCCGACTGAGTCCACCAACTATGATTTGTCGCTGGAGTGGTACTTTGCCGAAGGTAGTTCGCTCTATGGCGCCGTATTCAAGCGTGAAATTGAAGGGCTGGTGATTCCCGGTCGGACCACCATTGTCAGAACTGGGAATGACGGCGTTGAGCGCCCCTACGTTCTCAGTGCCCCGGTAAACGCGGCGGATGGTGAGCTGTCCGGGGTGGAACTCGGGTTGGTATACTTCCCTGATAACCTGCCAGAGGTTTTGGATGGATTGGGCGTTCAGGCGAGTTATACCGCGCTTGACTCTTCGCAGCAAACGCCCGAGTTCGCTGAAGATGGTAGCGTCAGTGGCTATGTTGACTCAGAGATGAGCGGCGTATCCGACTCTTCTTACAGCGTTGTGCTGGCGTACGACAAAGAGGTGTTTGACGCTCGTCTTTCCTATGTATGGCGTGAAGCCTTCTATACAGGAAACGAGGCAGCCATTTTCGCCAACCCCATCCAGTTCTGGAATCGTCCCGAGCAAAGTCTGGATTTCCAGTTCAGCTATGACGTAACGGACAGTTTGGTGGTTTCTTTCGACGCCACCAACCTGTTGGATGACGTTTACCAGAGCTATTACGGGGAAGGAAATCAGAACCTGTTCAACTTCAGCAATGGTATTTACTCAAGAACCTTTGCGCTTGGAGCCCGCTACTCGTTCTAAATCGAGTAAGTGCAACGGCCCCCGTCCTCGACGGGGGCGCGCCCAAAAAGCCCGGCCTTTGTGCCGGGCTTTTTTGTCAACAGGGGGATGACCCTACACGACGATGGATTTGCGATGAGATGGTTGACGATTTTGGTTATTGTATTATAATACGAGGTATCCAAAGGCAATTCGGAAATTGGGCCGAAGCGCTGGAGCAGCGGTGATCTCCTCTCCCACGAGGTCACCGGGGTTCATTTGGATTCTCCTTAAGGCTTTGAAAGCCGTCGGCGATGACAGGCAGGTCGACGGGTTTCGTGTCTCTCACTCGATGTTGGTTGATATCGAGGTCTCCCTCGCCCTTGTACCGAAAGGTACGAGGGCTTTTTTTACCAGTGGTAATCATTCTCGCCAAAACGTCCTATTGTCTGATAATCCCTTTATTGAACTTTGTTGAGTAACGCGCTACCTTTGCAGGCTTAGATCTCGATACCAATAATTCAAGCTTAACCCCAATACACCTGGATTCACCGTTATGGCCGTATTTGAACGCAATTTTAACCTATCCCAGCGTATGACCCAGGAGCTGGGCAAGGCGATCGTGTGCGGTGTCTACCCCAAGGACGAAAGTCTGCCCACCGAGGCGGAGTTGTGCGAGCAGTTTGGCGTCAGCCGTACTGCCGTGCGCGAAGCGGTGAAAATGCTCTCGGCCAAAGGGTTGATATCCAGCCGCCCGCGCCAGGGCATTCGTATTCTGCCTGAGCAGGAGTGGAACATCTTCGACTCCGACCTGCTGCGCTGGTCCCTGGAAGGCAACCCCTCCCTGCGTGTGCTGCGCGAGTTTCTGCAGATGCGCATCGCCATCGAGCCCGAAGCGGCCTCGCTCGCGGCGCGCTTCGCGGATGATGCCAGTATCCAACGGATCGAGGATGCACTGGAGGGGATGCGTCAGGCCAAGTTCAAACCGGAAGAGGGCTTGCAGGCCGATATTAACTTCCATGTCAGTATTCTTTACGCCAGCCAGAACCGGTTCTATATCCGCCTTCGCGACTTTATCCAGACGGCGCTCAACGTGAGTATTCGCCATACCAATGTGATCAAGGGAGACCAGGACGCGGTGATTGAAGACCACGCCAAGGTCTATCATGCGATCAAAAACCGCAACCCCGATCGGGCCAAGGCGGCCATGCTGCTATTGATTGATGAGGCCCTCACCTTTATCGAAGGGGAGCTGGTTGAGGCGGGCGAAGTCGTACCGGCGCCCACGGCAAGCTGACAAGCCCCGTTCTGGGGCGTTAGTGGCAACTGTGCTAAGATGCGCGCAGTTTGAGAACCCACGAGGCCCCGTGCCATGCACTGTCCTTTCTGCGGCGCTGAAGACACCAAAGTGGTCGACTCCCGACTGGTTGCCGAAGGCGACCAGGTTCGGCGTCGTCGCCAGTGTCTTTCCTGCAACGAGCGTTTTACCACCTATGAAATCGCCGAGCTGGTGATGCCCCGCATCATCAAGCAGGACGGTACCCGCGAACCTTTCGATGAAGCCAAGTTGCGCGCCGGCCTGTTGCGGGCGCTGGAAAAGCGGCCCGTCAGCATTGAGTCCATCGAGTCGGCCATCAATCAGATCAAGCACTTCCTCCAGGCCACTGGTGAGCGCGAAGTGCCTTCGCTGAAAGTGGGCGAAAAGGTGATGGATGAACTGCGCAAGCTCGATGAAGTGGCCTATGTGCGCTTTGCGTCCGTATACCGCCGGTTCAAAGACCTGAACGAATTCCGCCAGGAAATCGATCGGCTCGAGCGGCATGAACCCGACACCCGAACCTCTGACGTTCACGACACCAAGGCAAAGATTTAACCCCATGCCCCTGACGGAGCTGGACAGCCACTACATGGCGCACGCCCTGCGCCTGGCGGAGCGCGGTCGGTATACCACCATGCCCAACCCTCGGGTCGGTTGCGTGTTGGTGCGCGACGGCGAGCAGGTTGCTGAAGGCTGGCATGAGTGGGCAGGCAAGGCCCATGCGGAAATCAACGCGATCAACAACGCCGGTTCCCGGGCGCCGGGGGCAACCGCATACGTCACGCTCGAACCCTGCAACCATACCGGCCGCACCGGCCCCTGCAGTCAGGCGCTGGTGGATGCCGGTATTGCCCGGGTGGTCTATGCCATGGAAGATCCGAACCCGCGGGTGGCCGGTGAGGGGCTGGACACGCTGCGTCGGGCCGGCGTCGAGGTCGAAGGCCCGCTGATGGAAGACGAGGCCCGAGCCCTGAATGCTGGCTTCATTAAGCGCATGGAACGAGGGCTGCCCCTGGTACGCTGCAAGCTGGCCATGAGCCTGGACGGACGTACTGCCATGGCCAGTGGTGAAAGCAAATGGGTAACCTCCCGCCGCTCCCGGGAAGATGTGCAGCGGCTGCGCGCCCGCAGCTGTGCGATTGTCACCGGGGTGGATACGGTACTGATGGACCAGGCGGCACTGACGGTGCGCGCCGCCGAGTTGAAGCTGGATGATGCCGAACGCATTGCCCGGCGCCAGCCGCTGCGAGTGGTGCTGGATTCTCGCGGCCGGATGACGCCCGATGCGCCACTGTTGCAGCATCCAGGGCCGGTATTGCTGGTGCATGGGAGCGAACCGCGACCGCAGGCCTGGCCCGAGCAGGTGGAAACACTGATCCTGCCGGGGCGGGGTGGGCGTATCGACCTGAGGGCGCTGCTGGAAGAGCTGGCCCGACGGGAGTGCAACGACGTGCTGGTCGAGTCCGGCGCGACTCTCGCCGGGGCGTTTCTTGGGCTGGGGCTGCTGGATGAGGCGATCATTTACATGGCGCCGAAGCTGCTGGGTAGCAACGCCCGGCCTCTGTTTCAGTTACCGCTGGATACCATGGCGGCGCAGTTGCCCCTGAAAATTCACGACATTCGTGCCATCGGACAGGACTGGCGCATTACCGCCAGCCCCGACCCGGAAGGCTAGACGAGACAACCACATGTTCACAGGCATTATCGAAGCCAAGGGCCGGGTGGCCCGCCTTGAACCCAAGGGCGGAGACCTTCGGCTGCTGGTTGAAACCGGTGACCTGCCGCTGGCGGACGTGCAGCTGGGCGACTCCATTGCCACCAACGGCGTCTGCCTGACGGTGGTGGATTTGCCGGGCAATGGCTACTGGGCCGACGTCTCCGGCGAGACCCTGGAACATACCACCGTCGGCGACTGGTCGACGGGGCAGGCGGTCAACCTGGAAAAGGCACTGACGCCCACCACCCGCCTGGGCGGCCATATTGTCAGCGGTCACGTCGATGGCGTCGGCGAAGTCGTTGAGCGCCACCGTGATGCCCGCTCGGAGCGCTTCACCATTCGCGCCCCGGACGCGCTGGCAAAATACATCGCGCACAAAGGTTCCATTACGGTGGACGGCACCAGCCTGACCGTCAACAAAGTGGACGGCGCACAGTTTGAGTTGAATATCGTCCCCCATACCCTCAAATGGACCATCATGGACAGCTATCAGCCGGGCACACAGGTCAACCTGGAAGTCGATGTTCTGGCCCGTTACCTGGAGCGGTTATTATTGGGAGACAAGGCGGCGGAAAGCGCGGGGGGCATTACCCTGGACTTTCTGGCCGAGCATGGTTTTACGCGCCGCTGAGTGCAGCGGCCTTGAAATGAAGGTAGGTATGGAACTGAATACGCCGGAAGAGCTGATCGACGACCTGCGGCAGGGCAAAATGGTCATCCTGATGGATGACGAGGATCGGGAAAACGAAGGGGACCTGATCATGGTCGCCGAGCAGGTGCGGGCGGAGGACATCAACTTCATGTCCACCCATGCCCGTGGGCTGATCTGCCTGACCCTGACCCCCGAGCGCTGCCAGCAGTTGGGGTTGCCCCTGATGGTGTCCGACAACCAGGCCCGCTACTCGACCAACTTCACGGTCTCCATTGAGGCGGCCGAAGGGGTGACCACCGGTATTTCCGCGGCGGACCGGGCCCGCACCGTGCGCGTGGCGGTCGACCGGGACGCCAAGCCGCGGGATATCGTCCAGCCCGGGCATATATTCCCGATCATGTCCCAGCCCGGAGGGGTAATGAGCCGGGCGGGGCATACCGAGGCTGGCTGCGACCTGGCCCGTCTGGCGGGGTTTGAACCGGCGGCAGTGATCGTGGAAGTGATGAACGCCGACGGCTCCATGGCGCGGCGCTCCGATCTGGAAGCATTCGCCCAGACACACAACCTGAAAATCGGTACCATAGCGGACCTGATCCACTACCGGGCCGTGAAAGAAAAAACGGTTGAATGCATCAACCGCCGTCAGGTCGAAACCGAGTTTGGCCCCTTTGAGCTGCTGACTTACCGTGACCTGGCCCGCGGCGACCTGCACTTTGTCATGCTCAAAGGCCATGTGGACCCGGCTGAGCCGACGCTGGTACGGGTGCACGTCATGGATATGGCCCGGGATCTGATTGGCCTTAAGCGCCCGGGTGAGGGAGCCAGTCGCTCCTGGAGCTATCGGGAGGCGCTCAAGACCATTGCCGAGGAAGGGCAGGGTGTCATGGTCCTGATTTGCCATGATGAGAGCACCGGCAACGTCGAGGAGGGCATTGACTGGATGCTCTCCGGCAAGCAGCCGGTGCGCAGCCCGGACCAGGTCTACAAGCAGGTGGGCACCGGCTCGCAGATCCTGCGGGACCTGGGGGTGCGCAAAATGCGCCTGATGTCCGCGCCCATGCGCTTTACCGCGCTGTCGGGCTTTGACCTGGAAATTGTTGAACATCTGGAGCCGGGCGACCACTGAGGCAGCCCGCCTCCTCAATTATTGATCGCTACTAATTATAGAGACAAGAGACACCGCTATGAGTCAAATCAAGGTTGTAGAAGGCGATTTCGCCGCCAGCAAGGGCCGCTACGCACTGCTGGTCAGCCGCTGGAACAGTTTTGTGGTCGAGAGTCTGAAAGAAGGCGCCCTGGATACCCTGCGCCGCCACGGCATCAAAGACGATCAGGTGACCCTATACTACGCGCCGGGCGCGTTTGAGTTTCCGCTGGTTGCACAACGTATTGCCGCCAAAGGAGAGTTCGACGCGATCATTGCCCTGGGAGCGGTGATCCGCGGTGGCACCCCTCATTTCGACTATGTGGCGGGAGAGTGCACCAAAGGCCTGGCCCAGGTTTCCCTGAATGCCAACGTGCCGGTCACCTTCGGTGTGCTGACCGTGGATACCATTGAGCAGGCGATCGAGCGTTCCGGCACCAAGGCCGGTAACAAAGGGGTGGAGGCCGCTACGACCGCCCTGGAAATGGTTTCACTGCTGGGACGAGTCTGATCATGGCGGAAGCATCCAAAGCCCCCACCCCCGCTGCTCGCCGAAAGGCCCGGCACTATGCCATGCAGGGGCTGTATCAATGGCAGATGGCGGGCGCCAACCTGGGCGCCATCGAGGCGGAGTTTCGCACGGACAACGACATGACCCATGTGGACGTCGACTACTTCCACGAGTTGCTGCACGGGGTGCCCCAGTACCTGAGCGAGGTGGAGTCGGTGTTTGTGCCTCACCTGCAGGGCCGTAGCCTGGAAGAGCTGGACCCGGTCACACTGGCGTTGTTGCGCCTGGGCAGTTACGAGCTCAAATACCGCATTGACGTCCCCTACAAGGTGGTCATTAACGAAGCGGTGTCTCTTGCCAAAAAATTTGGCGCCGCCGAAAGCCACAAATTCATCAATGGGGTGCTGGACCACGCGGCCAACGACGCCCGTGCCATCGAAAAAAGCGCTCGATAGCGCTGCCGGGCCCGCTTGGCTCTCCCCCTTCGAAAAGGTCGCCAATCGAACAAAACACCATGGGTGAATTCGAACTGATCCGCCATTACTTCCGCCAACACAGCGTCGAGTCCACCCCGGAGTCGGTGCTGCTCGGCGTCGGGGACGATGCCGCTCTGTTGCAGCCACCGGCGGGCGAAGCGTTGGCAGTAACGGTGGATACCCTGGTGGCAGGCTCTCACTTCCCCGAGGACGCGCCCGCCGAGGAAATTGCCCAGAGAGCCCTGCGGGTCAACCTCAGTGACCTCGCTGCCATGGGCGCCAAGCCGCTGTGGTTCACCCTGGCTCTGACATTGCCCGAGGCCTCTGATGAGTGGCTGAGGGATTTCAGCCGGGGCCTGTTCGCCGCCGCCGAAGAATTTGGTTGTACGCTGGTGGGGGGGGACACCACCCGGGGGCCCCTGTCCATTACCATTCAGCTCATGGGGTCGGTTCCGGCGGGGCAGGCGCTGCGCCGCGATGGCGCCAGTGCCGGCGATTACGTGTTGGTGACCCACACTCTCGGGGATTCCGCCGCCGGTCTGGCGGTACTCCTGCACCGGCTGACCAAGGACCCGGGCGAAGACGCGAGCGCCTTCCTCTCCGGCCGCTACTGGCGGCCCACCCCGCGCCTGGAAGCCGCGAAGCAACTGACCGGCATCGCCAGCGCCGCCCTGGATATTTCCGACGGGCTGGTGGCGGACCTCGGCCACATCTGCGAAGCCAGCGACCTGGGTGCCGAGCTGTTTGTGGAGGATCTGCCACTGTCCCCCGCGCTACAGGCCGCGACCGATCACGCCCAGGCCCGTGAATGGGCGCTGTGCGGCGGCGATGATTACGAGCTGTGCTTTACCGTCCCCGAAAACCGTATGGACGAACTCGGTATGCTCATCGCCTCCGGCGCGCTTCAGGCGAGCGTTGTCGGCCGCATGCGAGCGGGAACTGGCGTAGACTGTCGGCTGCACGGCGAACCCTTTGCGACCCAACAAGGCTATACCCATTTCTGATGCGTAAACCCAAGCCCGAATACCCGACCCTGGGCGCCCTCTGGCGCAACCCGGACCACCTGTTCGCCTTTGGCTTCGGCAGTGGGCTCCTGCGCCCGGCTTCCGGCACCTTTGGCACTGTGGCGGCGGTGCCGATTTACTGGCTGATTCAGGACCTCCCGGTGCCCATTTACGGGTTGTGGCTGCTGGTGACCTTTGTCCTGGGTGTCTACTGGTGTGATCGCAGCTCCAAAGCCTTGGGCGTGCACGACCACGGCGGCATCGTCTGGGATGAGATGGTGGGCTACTGGCTCACCCTGTTTCTCGCCCCGGCGGGCTGGGAGTGGATGCTCCTCGGGTTTGTCCTGTTCCGGTTTTTCGACATCCTCAAACCCTGGCCCATCAGCTGGCTGGATCGGCGCGTTCACGGCGGTTTCGGCATCATGATCGATGACGTCCTGGCCGCGGTCTACGCCTGGTTGGGGCTTCAACTGGTGGTTTACTTTGTTTAACGGTTTGTTGGTTTAGAATGGCGAGCCACCCCGTTCGAGAGGATTGTGCGTGACCATACGCTTTGTAGAATCATCCAAGTTGCCGACGCCCTGGGGCATGTTCACCATGCACGGGTTCTCCGACGATCAGTCCGATAAAGAGCACTTGGTCCTGACCATGGGCGACATCAGTGGCGATGCGCCTCTGCTGGCGCGCATTCACTCGGAGTGTCTGACCGGGGATGCGCTGTTCAGCATGCGCTGTGACTGCGGACCCCAACTGCAGGCGGCCATGCACAAAATTGCATTGGAAGGACGGGGCGTAATTTTTTATCTGCGCCAGGAAGGGCGGGGCATCGGCCTGTTGAACAAAATCCGCGCCTATCACCTGCAGGACTGTGGGGCGGATACCGTGGAGGCCAACGAACGTCTCGGTTTTGGCGCCGACATGCGTGATTACAGCATCCTCAAGCCGATGCTGGAGCATCTGAATATTAAATCTCTGAAGTTGATGACCAACAACCCACGTAAGGTGAAAGCGCTACGGGATATGGGCATCACCGTGGCAGAGCGCATTTCCCACCAGACCGGGCGCAACCCACACAATGCCCGCTACCTGGAAACCAAACGGGGCAAGCTTGGGCATCTGTTTGAAGAGAGCGACGATAGTTGGATTTCCCAGGAGCCTCCGCCCTCGAAGGAGAATGACTCCGGCGTGTGAGGTGAAGATATTCCTGGGTGCTGAGGGGCGGTTCGGGGCAAAGCCTTCCAGGACCGTAAGCCGTGGGACTAGCGCTTTCGAGCGTACAGGGGCCGCTCTTTGGCTCCTGCCAACGCGGCATTAGTACATCCATGTACGTCATGTACTTGCAGCGTGTCCTGGAAGGCTTTGCCCCGAAGCGACCCGGACGTGATGAGATGACACGATTTCTACCAGTACCCAGATTGAAGGAAACACTATGACCATCAAGATTGCCATCAGTGGCGCTTCCGGCCGTATGGGGAAAGCCCTGATTGAAGCCGTCAGCGCCAATGACCAGACCGCTCTGACCGCCGCCATCGAACGCCCCGAGAGCACGCTGATCGGCGCGGATGCCGGTGAGCTGGCCGGTATCGGTAAGCTCGGCGTTGCCCTCAGTGGCGATGTCGAAGCGGTCATTGAGCAGTTCGACGTGCTGATCGACTTCAGCGCACCGGCAGCAACGCTGAAAAATGCCGCCCTGTGCGCCGAGCACGGCAAGGGCCTGGTGGTCGGAACTACCGGCTTTAGCGACCCGGAAAAGGCCGAGCTGGAAGGGCGAGGTAAAGCCACGCCGCTGTGCATCGCCGCCAACTACAGCACCGGCGTCAACCTCTGCCTGAAGTTGCTCGACACGGCCGCGCGGGTCATGGGTAATGATGTCGATGTGGAAATCTACGAAGCCCACCACCGGCACAAGGTGGATGCCCCCTCCGGTACTGCTCTGCGCATGGGTGAAGTGGTCGCGGACGCGCTGGGGCGCGATCTGAACAAAACCGCCGTCTACGGCCGAGAGGGCCAGACCGGTGCCCGAGACCGGGACACCATCGGCTTCGCCACCGTGCGCGGCGGTGACGTGGTGGGTGATCACACCGTGATGTTCATGGCCGATGGCGAGCGTGTGGAAATCACTCACAAAGCCTCCAGTCGACAATCCTTCGCCCGTGGCGCGGTGCGCGCCGCGCTCTGGTTGGCCGCGCAAAGGCCCGGCCTGTATGACATGCAGGACGTACTGGACCTGCACTGAATGCGTCTCCGGCGCGAGGTCCGACGATGAGTTGCACGCTGCGCATTCTGACGGTGAACACCCACAAGGGCTTCAGCTTGTTTAACCGTCGCTTTATCCTGCCGGAACTGCGTGAGGCGGTCCGGTCGGTGGGGGCGGATATTGTTTTCCTGCAGGAAGTGCTGGGAGAGCATGAGGGGTGGTCCCGCCGCCTCGGCCATCAATGGCCCTCGGCCTCCCAGTACGAATTTCTCGCCGACACCATCTGGCAGGACTTTGCCTACGGGCGTAACGCCGTCTACCCCAAAGGGCATCACGGCAATGCCTTGCTCAGTAAGTACCCGATCAGGCAATGGGATAATCACGATATTTCCCTCAACCGTTTCGAGCAGCGCGGAATGCTGCACTGCACCCTGGACCTGGTGACCGAGCCGGTACCGTTACACGCCATCTGTGTGCACCTGAATTTGCGGGAGCATCACCGCCAGCGGCAATTGCGTCGCCTGTGTGAGCTGGTCAACAGCATTCCGGAGAACGAACCGGTAGTGGTGGCGGGGGACTTCAATGACTGGCGTGGTCGTGCTCAGAAACTGTTGGCAGAGCACGCCGGCCTGCGGGAGGTCTTCACTCAGGAGCATGGCCGCCCGGCCCGCTCGTTCCCCGCCGGTTGGCCCCTGTTGCGGCTGGATCGAATCTACGTGCGCTCGGCCCGGGGCCATGCGCCCATCGTATTGCCCCGCAAGCCCTGGTCCGGATTATCCGATCATAAGCCCCTATTGGCCGAAATTGAGTTAGAGTGGGAGCAGGACCACTACAAAACCGTTCCCTAAACCCGAACGTCTAGAACCCAAAAGCCTGGAGGCCGAGATGTGGCTACGCGCCGGTTGCGAAATTCAGTTTGACGAGAGTGAGCCCGCGCCGTTTATCCTGATGTTGCGCCCGCGCAGTGGCACGCACCAGTGGGTGGCCAAAGAGACCTATACTTTTTCGCCGAGCATTCCGGCGATTGAATACACCGACCCTTACGACAACCTTTGCCAGCGGCTGATTTCCCCGCCGGGCAAGTTTGTCATCCGCACTTCGGCGGAAGTGCTGACGGAGGACTCCATCGAAGTGGCCCCCGGTGCGCCCTTCGTACCCGTGCAGGACTTGCCCAACGATGTGCTGACCTACCTGCTGCCCAGCCGCTACTGCGAGTCGGACCAATTTATTTTGATGGGGCGGGAAATCGTCGGCGACGCCAAGCCGGGCTATGATCAGGTGGCCCGCATTGAACAGTGGATTCGTAACCAGTTTTTGTATAACCCGGACGCCGCGCACTTCCAGCTTTCCGCGGCGGATTTCAACCAGATGAGCGAAGGCGTGTGCCGGGATTTTGCCCACCTGGGCATTGCCCTGTGCCGTGGGCTCTGCATTCCAGCGCGTATGGTGGTGGGCTACCTCTACAAGCTCGAACCGATGGATTTCCACGCCTGGTTCGAGGCCTACGTGGATGGCCGCTGGTACACTTTTGACCCGACTCAGTCAGAGCCCCGGGGCGGGCGAGTGCGCGTGGCCTACGGGCGCGACGCGGCGGATGTGGCCCTGTTCAACCAGTTTGGGCCGGCTCTGTACCCCACGCGCATGAAAGTTCATGTGGAAGAGCTGGAGCATCCTCCCGAATAGCGAACCCTGCGTGAGGCTGTCTTTTTTGGTGCAGGCCCCGCACTTTTTGGGGCAGTGCCAGGGGTGTTTCAAGGCCTGAACGGTCAGCTTTTTGTAAATATTGGCCTTCTGGTCAGGAAATAGGTGAAAAGGCACAGATGTTGCTGAGCTCCAGTCACCCTTGCTGACTGGAGCCCGCCCCATGCAAACTTTCATCGAAAACATGCCCAAGGCCGAATTGCACGTCCACCTGGAGGGCACCCTCGAGCCCGAACTCAGTTTTGAACTGGCCCAACGAAACGGTATCGACATCCCCTATCGTACGCCGGAGGAAATGATTCAGGCGTACGACTTTCACGACCTGCCGTCCTTTCTGAAAATCTACTACGCCGCCATGGCCGTGTTACAGAAAGAGCAAGACTTCTATCAGTTAACCTGGCAATACCTCAAAAAAGCGCAGTCGCAAAAAACCCTCTATGTGGAGTTGTTCTTCGACCCCCAGGCGCACACCAGCCGGGGCGTGTCCTTCGATACTGTCATCACCGGTATCCGTCGTGCTCAGGAGCAGGCCCGGGTGGAGCTGGGGGTGGAAAGCCAACTGATCATGTGCTTCCTGCGGGATATGGATGCCGACTCCGCGTGGGAGCATTTGCAGCTGGTCAAACCTTACCGCGACTGGATTGTGGGTGTCGGGCTGGATTCCGATGAGAAAGACAACCCGCCCATCAAGTTCGAGCGCGTCTTCCGGGAGGCCAGGGGCATGGGCCTCAAGCTGACCATGCACTGCGACGTCAACCAGAAGAACACGCTCGCCCATATCGGGCAATGTCTGGACGAGATCGGTGTGGACCGGATCGACCACGGCGTCAACTCATTGGAAGACGAGCGCCTGTGGCGATCCATCCGGGACAAAGGGCTGGGTTTGACCGTATGCCCGGTGTCCAACCGTTTTGTGGTCCAGTCGCTCACGTCCGGGGAAATACGCCAGATGCTGGCAAACGGTATGAAAGCCACCATCAACTCCGACGACCCCGCCTATTTCAGAGCCTACCTCAATGAAAATCTGTTGGAGCTGCAGGCCGAGGGTGATTTCACCCGGGATGAAATTGCTACCTTGGTCGCCAACGCTTTTGAAGTTTCCTGGTTGCCCGAAGAGCGCAAACGTCATTACCTGACACAGCTTAACCAGTACCTGACGGCGGTGGCCGCATGATGACTGTGGTCCGTCGGGTTCTATGGATCATCGCGCTGGCCTTGGCCAGCCCTCCAGGCTGGGCCGAGACTTATCGGGACGCCGTCGCGCTTCTCGGCTTCGAGGCGCTGGGTGAAACCTTTACAGAGCAGAAAGTTGAGGCCATTCTCTCGCCCAATATGCCCGAAGGGTTACCCGCAGAGGAGCGGCGCGCGCTGGCGGTATTGCGAGTGCTCGGCGCGCCCGAAACCGAGCCGGCACTCTCTCTCTATGTAACGCAAGCCGCCGAGCCGGACGGGGCTTTTCTGGGATACCTGGGAGAGGCTTCGATATACCAACGGTTGGCGGCGGTGTGGTCGTTAAGCGGTCACCGCCCCCGTTCGGATTTCTCCTACGATTTGCGAGCCCTGATTCAGCGGGGGGTGGCCAACGGCTACAACATCGTGACCACCCCTTGGCCCGCGTTTGACCCGGAGCGCCACCTGATTTACGGCCATAGTGATATCGCTCATGCGCAGCAATTGTTGGCATTGTTGGCCAGCGAAGGGTTACAGGCGCGGGTGGGCTTTTCGTTAAAAACTTCGGCGTTTCGACATCGCGAAGGCTGGGGCGAAGTGCCCGCCGGTGCGGTTGACTTGGGGGGCGGTCGGTTCCTGATCGAGGCGATGGAGTTTGATCTGCACTTCGAGCTCACTTCAGCGCACGATAAGGCCAGGTTTATGGCCATCATCAATCGCTATGCCAAAAAGGCCGAGGGACAAAGCCAGCCCTTGATCGCCGGGGCCTGGTGGCAGCCATTCTACCGAAGTCGAGTGGCGGCCCCAGCCTTTGGCGAAGTGGCCAGCGTTGCGCTGAGCGATGGTCGGGAAACCGCGAGAATCCTGGTCTTGCCGGCCCAGGCAGAGGCGCTTGTTCGAGACATCAATGCCTTGGGCCGACCCTGGGAAACCGAACGTTCGGCGGTCTGGGTCAACCCCGCGTTCTATCGTTACCTGCAGGGCGACTTCCAGTAGCCGGAGTCGTCGGTTTAACCCATCGGCGAGACGCCGATCAGGACCCGATGCAAGTAAAAGGCGAACAGCGCCCAGCCGACCAGCGCCACGACAAGAGTGATGCCGTCGCGCCCGATTGACCCGGGGCCACGATCCACCCCGGCGAGCCGGTCGCGCCGACGCATGATGGCGAAGGAGGCGATCGACCATACAAGAAAAGCGCCGAACAATAGAAGGTCCGCCAGGGTTCCATTCGCCAGCAAATGGGCAAACGCCCAGATCTTCACCCCAAGAACCATGGGATGGCCGACTTTGGCTTTGATCCGGCTGGCCGGTACATACGTAGCCGCAAGGAAGATAAAGGCCGGTAGGGTCAGCAGCGCTGCCAGGTGACGGGTCCACACCGGTGGGTGCCACAGCCAGATGGGCTCGCCGCGGGCTGCGCCGTAACCCCAGATGATCAATATAAAACCGATCAGCGAGACCACGGAGAAGGCGATTTTCCAGGTTGGCTCGCCCAGGCGGTTTACCATATGATCACGCCAGCCGTGAGCAAACAGTCCGATTGAGTGGACTCCGAGAAAAATTACCAGGCCGAGAAGCAGAATTTCCATACGGGTTTCCTTAAAGGGAAGCTTTGAAACGGTCACAATCGTAACAGGAGGATAGCGCAATGAGTGAGGAATACCAGCCGGCGTTCTGGGGGCTGTACTTGGTACTGATCACCCTCGTGGTCCAGATGTTGGCGGCAAGCGTTAGCAAGGGCAGTCAACCGGGGGCGGTGCCCGGTAAAATCGATGAGTCTCTCTCGCATGACTCTTTTGTGTTCCGGTCACATCGAACTTTCATGAATTCTCTGGAAAACCTGCCGCTGTTTCTGGGTACAGTGTTTCTGGCGTTGTTTGTCGGAACCGACCCCACCTGGGTGGGGGTGCTGGTGTGGGCGTTCGCCGTGTCCCGTCTCGCCCACATGCTGCTGTATTACGCCATTGCCACGGAACGCAACCCGAGCCCGCGCAGCTATTTTTATCTGCTGGGGCTGTTGGCGAATTTGATTTTGCTCGGGGCGATATTCGTGGTGTAGTGATGGAGGGAATAGCAGCCCGCGGCTTTCTTTGCCGCGGGCTTGGCTTGCGTCAGGCAAACATGGTGTAAATCAAATAGGTGGTGTAACCGGCATAGGCCAGCACGAGAAGGCTACCTTCGATGCGGTTGATGCGCCCCTGGCGGCCCCGAATACCGTAACCGAATACAAACAGTGAAAGCGTCAGTGCGCTCATGACAACCACGTCCCGGCTCAATACATCGGGATCGACCACCATCGGCTGAATGACACCGGCAATACCCACCACGGCCAATGTGTTGAACAGGTTGGAGCCGATGACGTTGCCCAGCGCCAGGTCGTGTTCGCCCTTGCGAACCGCCGCAATGGATGAGGCCAATTCCGGCAGTGAGGTGCCGATGGCAACAATGGTCAAGCCGATAATCACGTCGCTCACACCCAGCGCCGTGGCGATATCCACCGCCCCCCAGACCAGCAGGCGCGAACTGGCCACCAGCAGCACCAGCCCGATGGTCAGCCACATCAATGATTTGGGCAGTGGCATGGGATGCTCCTGAAGCTCCTTATCCACCTCACCGCCGAGCATGTCGCCTTTCCCACGCATGCCTTGCCAGATGCTCCAGCCCATGATCACGGCGAACACCACCAGTAGGCCAATGGCATCGAACCGGCTGATATCCAGGTTCCACACCACCCAGACGGACAGAGCCGTTACCAGCGCCAGTATCGGCAGCTCTTTGCGTAACACCTGAGAGTGCACCGCAATCGGGCTGAGGATGGCCGTCAGGCCGAGGATCAAGGCAATGTTGGTAATGTTGGAGCCATAGGCGTTGCCCAGGGCGAGGCCAGGGCTGCCTTGGGAGGCCGCCAAAGCGGAGACCACCATTTCCGGGGCGGAGGTCCCAAAGCCGATGATCACCATACCGATCAACAGTGGGGGCATGCCCAGGTGACTGGCCGTGGAAACGGCCCCGTCCACAAAGCGGTCGGCGCTCCAGACCAGGATGATCAAGCCGACAATAACGGCGCCTAAGGCAAGCAACATTGGGAAAACCTCATCAGAAAACAGAGCGCCGCATGATCCAGCGTCGTTGTGACGCTGTCAAGCGCCCACGACCGGCGTGAAAAGGCACAAAGGAAGGCCGTCAGCCAAGAAGAGTTCCCCCAGGCTGACGGTCAAAGGGGCAGGGTAGAGGTTATCCGCGGGCCCAGTGCCGGAGCTCGGCGCATTGCCGAAGAAAGGCCTGAACCGAAGCCTCATCCTTCAGTGACAGACATCCCTGGTCCTTCGCGTAGGCGATGCCAACGCTGTCCAGAAGTGTTTGCCCTTGGGCGTTGAAACCGATGAATTTTTTGTGATGGAAGGCATCCCGCACAAAATTCTGCGCTGGTGGCAGAGCACCCAGTACCTTGGCGCCCTCTTTACCCGGCACCACCACGACCGCATCAAACAAGACCGAGGGGCCGCCGTCCACCTTGTGGGTGACTGCTACGGCCCGTCCCCTGTCATCCCTGATCTCGCCACTGTGGGGCGCGACGGTTTCTCCGACGGCGCCCTCCTTTTTCAGGGCTCTTTCAATCGTGGAGAGCAACTCGCCGTCGGCGCCGTCACTAAGAAGAATGCCGAGCTTTCGTCCCTGAAAGCGTTTGGGCCCGTTTTTCAGGATGCTGAGTGCGTCCGAGGCCGGGAGATCATCGCGAGGGGGCACCGCTGGTTCAGCCGCGTTTGGCAGCGGGTCGATCCCTAGCCCCT
The DNA here is from genome assembly GCF_000423345.1 of Marinimicrobium agarilyticum DSM 16975. Lineage (GTDB taxonomy): Bacteria > Pseudomonadota > Gammaproteobacteria > Pseudomonadales > Cellvibrionaceae > Marinimicrobium > Marinimicrobium agarilyticum. Next base: position 28,815 of record NZ_AUHU01000010.1, on the reverse strand, counting down.
TGGCGACGGCGCGGGCCAGTGCTGTGTCCACATTGAGCAAGTGCGCCACCATCCGTTCGCGGATGGCCACTTTTTCCACCTTGCTGAGCTCAAAGACAAAGGCGTCGGCAATGTGGGTCTGCTCCTCCTCGGTTTGGCTGATATAAAACTGGCGTGCCTGGCTGTAGTGGTCGGCAAAGGTCTCAGAGCGAATGCGCTGCTTGTCGCCACTGACATTCGCAGGGTAGCTGGTGAAGCCTTTCTCCGGATTCTCCCGCGGACCGCCTGTCTCTTTGCCCCAACTGTTGGGCTCGTAGTTGGCCCGACCGGTTGGGTTTTTCATGGCCATGTGCCCGTCCTGCTGAAAGTGGTGCATCGGGCACTTGGGGGCGTTGATGGGGATGTGGGTGAAGTTGGGGCCGCCAAGGCGTTTAAGCTGGGTGTCCAGGTAGGAAAAGTTTCGGCCCTGGAGCAGAGGGTCGTCGGTAAAGTCGATGCCGGGAACGATGTTCTGGGTACAGAACGCGACCTGTTCGGTTTCCGCGAAGAAGTTGTCGACCACGCGGTCCAACACCAGACGCCCGACGGGGCGAACGGGTACCTGCTCTTCAGGAATGATTTTGGTAGGGTCGAGAACGTCGAACTCGAATTTTTCCGCGAACGCCTCGTCGAACACCTGAAGGCCCAGCTCCCATTCCGGGTAGTGGCCATTGCAGATCGCATCCCAGAGGTCCCGCCGGTGGAAATCCGGGTCGGCGCCGTTCAGCTTGACGGCCTCATCCCAAACAACGGACTGGAGCCCCCCTTTGGGCTTCCAGTGGAATTTCACGAACGTGGATTTTCCTTTGGCGTCCACCATCCGAAAGGTATGTACGCCGAATCCTTCCATAAATCGAAACGAGCGGGGAATGGCGCGGTCCGACATGGTCCACATCAGCATGTGAACACTTTCTGGCGTCAAAGTCACAAAATCCCAGAAATTATCGTGGGCCGTTTGTGCTTGCGGGAAACCGCGATCGGGTTCCTGTTTGGCGGCGTGGACCAGGTCGGGGAATTTGATGGCGTCCTGTATAAAAAAGACCGGAATATTGTTGCCCACAATGTCCCAGTTGCCCTCTTGTGTGTAGAGCTTGACCGCGAAACCTCGAACATCGCGGGCCAGGTCGCCGGAACCCTTGTTGCCCGCCACCGTGGAAAATCGAACGAAGGCTGGGGTTTTCTCACCTTTGCGCTGAAACAGGTCGGCGCAGGTCAGGTCCGCCAGCGAGTCGTAGGTTTCAAAATAACCGTGCGCGCCGAACCCACGGGCGTGAACCACCCGCTCCGGTATGCGTTCGTGGTCGAAGTGAAACAGTTTTTCACGCAGGATTTGGTCTTCCAATAGCGTGGGGCCACGCTGGCCTGCGCTCAGGGAGCTTTGATCGTCAGCAATGGGCGCGCCCTGCTGAGTAGTCATGGTATTGGCATCAGTTTCGGCTTGTTGATGTAGCTCGCCGCCCTTGCCTTGCTTGCTGGGGTAATCGTCGCTCATGGTAAATTCTCCAATGTGTGGCACGTATGTGTGCATTCTCAGGAGTTGACCGGTAGCCCGGACCGCTGAGGAACGTGGTTGCTTTCTCTGTGTCCAAAGCCATAACTCGGATGCGGGTTATGGCCAGACCATTAACATCGTGACCTGACAGTTCTCGCGTGGTTCACAGCGAGGAAAACAATGGTGTTGAGTGCGCGCTTTTTTTCTTGGCTCGCTCAGTTTAGGAGGAAAATCCATGCCTTACCAAAACAATTCAGAATTGCCGGATGGAGTGAAAAATAACGTGCCATCTCACGGGCAGACCATTTATCGAAAGGCGTTTAATTCCGCCTGGGATGAATATAAAGACAGCGAAGACCGGCGAGGGAACGCAAGCCGGGAAGAGGTCGCGCACCGCGTTGCCTGGGCCGCCGTCAAAGAGGAGTATCACAAAGAGGGAGACCAGTGGGTCCGAGATAAATCGTGAAATGTGACAGTCGTCCGTTTGTGTTTCAAGAGCGTGACGCTTAAAGTGAGGAGCTTTATCGCTGGCGGAAAAACAGGAGATGAGGATGGATCAGTTTCTCTCATTGTGGCATGAAGCGGCCCGCACCTCCGTGGGCTTCTTTTGGATGGCGCTGTGGGCGTTTGCACTCGGCTACTTGATCAGCAGTCTGATCCAAGTGCTCGTCACCCAGGAGCGAATGCAGCGACTGATGGGCAAAGATGGACCGCGTAGCGTCGGGCTCGGCACCTTCTTTGGGTTTCTCTCCAGCTCCTGCAGCTTTGCGGCGCTTTCCACCACTCGGGCGCTGTTCAACAAAGGCGCCGGCTTGGCGCCCTCTCTCGCGTTTATGTTGGCCTCCACCAACCTGGTGATTGAGCTCGGCATGGTCATTGCGATTTTTCTGGGCTGGCAGTTTGTGGTGGGCGAGTACGTCGGCGGCATATTGTTGATTCTGGTGGTCTGGCTGTTGGTCCGTATAACGCGCCCACGCCGCCTCGAAGCGCAGGCCCGGAAAAAGATGGATGACGGTGACCATGACGAGCACGGGGAGCATAAAAGCTGGAAGGAAAAAGCCACGAGTCTCGCCGGTTGGCAACAGATCGGGCAGACCTACGTCATGGAGTGGCAGATGGTCTGGAAAGACGTTCTGATTGGGTTCACCGTCGCCGGCATCATCTCCGCCATGGTGCCGGAGAGTTTCTTTCAGGCGCTGTTTGTCGGTTCCGGCGCAGAGAATTCCGCCAACCCCGGTTTTGGGGCCGTGCTGGCGCAAACCCTGGTAGGGCCGTTGGCAGCCTTCTTTACCTTTATCGGCTCCATGGGCAACATCCCCCTCGCTGCCGTGCTGTTCGCCCAGGGTGTGACCTTTGCGGGCGTCATGGCGTTTATCTTTTCTGACTTGGTGGTTCTTCCGGTGCTGCGCATCAACGCCGCCTATTACGGCTGGAAAATGGCGCTGTATATCCTCGCCCTGATGCTGACGGGCATCGTCGTCGTTGCCCTGGTAATGCACTACGGCCTGGCGGCGCTGGACTTATTGCCGGACTCCTCCGCCGCAAAGAGCCCGGGTGAGCGCGAGTTTTTCCAGGTGAATTATCAACTGGTTCTGAACCTGGTATTCGCGGCGGTCACAGGGGTGTTGCTGTGGCTGTGGCGACGCGCCCAAAAAGCGCATTCCCACGGCGGCCATGAGCACCACCATCATCACGGTGGCAGCTCGCTCACGGACCGGGTGTTGCAGGTTCTGGCGAGTATTGCTGCTTTGTGGCTGGCTGGGGGCTGGCTGGCCGGTACCGTGGCGTAAACGCGAACGGTCAGGTATACACACTCCACTGGACCAGTCGGGTGACCAGTGGGCGTACCCCGAGAATACAGACGAAAGCGCAAGGCATGGCCACTCGGTAGGCGTCCCACACCTGGTTCAGGTAGTGGTGAGTGATACCGCTGTTTAATGCGGTAATGAGCAGTGTCATCAAGAAGGCCATTATGGCGGCCATGTAAAGGGCGAACACGACTGAAGTGAGCCGTGGATGCAGCTTTCCCGCTTTGAGCAAATAACGTGTCATAAGAATTCTCCCGTGTGGATTGACCGGCACTTTACGGGGGGCTCTGACCAAACAGAAGACGAGGTCACTTGATTGGAGTGTTAAGCTAAGCTTACGAATCGTATTTGATGAAAGGTTTAGCTTATGGCTCCGTTGCGTGGCATCGAAAGTTTTGTCAAAGCCGTCGAGGCGGGCAGTATCGCGGCGGGCGCTCGCATTCTGGGTATCAGTGCCGCCGCCGCCAGCCAGAACATTGCCCGCCTTGAGACCCATCTCGGGGTGCGCCTGCTGACGCGCACCACCCGGAGCTTGGCGTTAACCGAAGGCGGCTCGGCGTATTACTCGCGGGTCCGCGAACTGGTTCAGGAGCTCGAGCTGGCCAGCCAGGCGGTTGATGCGCTGCACGCAGAGCCGCGCGGGCGCCTGCGCGTGGCGGCGACTGGCGCTTTCGCGCGCCACGTATTGGCGCCGATGATTCCCGGGTTCAGCCGTCGCTATCCCGATGTTCTGGTGGAGCTGATGGTGACGGACCGCAACGTCAATCATATCGCCGAGTCCGTGGATGCCAGTATCCGAATCCGTCCGGCGCTGGAGGAAGGGTTGATCGCGCGGCCGGTGGCCAAGGTCCCTTCAATTTTTTGCGCGTCCCCCGAGTACCTGGCTAAAGCCGGTCGGCCCGAAGCTCCGGAGCAGCTGAGCGAGCACGATTGCCTGGTGTTCCGTTTTCCGGTGGACGGTCGCATCCTGCGCTGGGGGTTTGTTCGCAATGGCCTGCGCTTTGACGCCCCGGTGCGAGCGACCCTGATCAGCGATGATATCGACACCTTGGCGCAAATGGCGGTGGCTGGTGGTGGCATAACCCGATTGGGCGCCTTCATCGCCGAACCGCTGATCGAGCGGGGCCAGTTGGTGGAGCTGTTTACCCCGACTTCTGAGGCCGACGTGCAGGCTGAAATCGAGCCTTTGGAGTTCTACCTCTGTGTGCGTCACAGAAGAGAACTGACGCCCAAAGTCCGGGCGTTCAGTGACTATCTCGTTGAACAGCTACCAGAGCGGTGGAGGGTTTGAGAGCTTCTGGTTGGTTTTGCGTTTTATGTCGCAGCCTCAAGCGTGACCCTCAATCACGATCCGGTCCCGCCCTTCTTTCTTGGCCTGATACAGCGCTCGATCGGCGCGCTCCAGCACGCTTTGGGGAGAGTCGGACGGGCGCAGGAGCGTAACGCCGAAAGAGGCTGTCACGTCGCCGGAAGGGCTTTTTAGCGATCGACGAACCGCTTGCTGCAGGTGGTCCACGGCGGCGGTCAGCGTCTGTTCGGTGACGCCGGAGAGCAACAGAACAAACTCTTCGCCGCCGAAACGGAATACCTGGTCCGAACGGCGCGTATTCGACGTCAGTAGGCTGGAGAACTCCACCAGAATACGGTCGCCCACACTGTGTCCGTGCTGGTCGTTAACAGCTTTGAAATGATCAAGGTCTACCAACGCCAGGGCGTAATCCCCGGTCTGGCGGTCGCGATCCCCCAACGCCTGCTCCAGGGCCGCATCCATTGCGCGGCGATTCTTTGTGTCGGTCAGTGGGTCGATGAGCGCCAGTTGCTGCAGGGTGACGCGTTGGTCCTCGTTGCGACGGGCAAAGACGTAGGCGCAAATGCTCACGACCGCCACTGTGGTGACGAAGGACCATTGCTGCGTCGAAGAGTTGAACGCTGAGCCCTCGATAACCAGGAAAACCAGTGCCGTCAGTGCCAGCGTCGTGGCAATCCAGGGGCGGGTCATGAAGTAGGAGCAGATCAGTGCCGGGTAGAGCCAGAACAGACCCGCCTCACCGACCAGGGTGGCGACGGCGATGCCCCCCATGGTGCACGGGACGGCGGCCAGGAAGAAGCCGACGTGGTCGTTTTGGCCGGTGCGCCAGGCGTAGGCCACCGCAAAAATGATGCTAAGTAGGATGGTGGTATCAATAACGCCGATCAGCGTATCACCGACCAAGAACCGCCAGATGGCGAACGGTGTGATGCCAAGAATGGCAAAAATACCCAATAAGGAGATGACGGATAGTTGAAAATCGTTCCGCAACCGGTAAAGCATGGAGGCTCGCTGAGTCGTGTGGGCGGTACGGGGTTTGCTCTTGCTCTTATTGTAGCCGCGAATCGTGGCAGATGCCGCGCTGGGCGGCAAACCGGCGGACAGGTTGGGCGGGATTTTTTATTGGACAGCAGGGGCCTCCTCGCGTAAAATTGCCGGCGAAATTACACTTGGCCTAAACGCCGGTCAGCAGGAATGTATTAAGCGAGATGGGCTTAGAAACCCTCACCAAGGGGTGTTCGATGTCATCTCGCTTTTTTGCACCCGCGGCCGGGCTTTCACTCGCGCGCAGTCCGTCTAGCACACCGCTGATTTCGCACCCCTCGGGTTGTGCGGCTGCCTCGCTGAGCCTGTCGAAAGGCGTGAAATGCCCGGCACCATGGCCGCTGTTACCATGCTTGAGGAGGTTGACTTGACTACTGGGGCTCCCACACCCGCTGTACTTGTACTAGAAGACGGCAGTATTTTCCGCGGCACCGCCATTGGTGCTGAAGGCCTGTCGGTGGGCGAGGTGGTGTTCAATACCTCCATGACCGGCTACCAGGAAATCGTGACCGATCCCTCCTACGCGCGTCAGATCGTGACCCTGACCTATCCCCACATCGGCAATACCGGTACCACCTCCGAGGACTCGGAGTGTGAAAAGAGCTGGGCCGCCGGCCTGGTGATTCGGGACCTGCCGCTGCTGGCGAGCAACTTTCGCAGTGAACAGACGCTGCCGGAATGGCTGAAGTCGCAGAACATCATCGGGATTGCCGATATCGACACCCGCCATCTGACCCGTATCCTGCGGGATAAGGGCGCCCAGAATGGCTGCATCATGGCCGGGGACATCGATGAAGACCGGGCGCTGGCGCAGGCCAAGGGCTTTGCGGGCCTCAAGGGGATGGATCTGGCGAAAGAGGTCAGCGTCAAAGAGTCCTATCAGTGGACCGAGGGTACCTGGAAGCTGGGCGAAGGCCATGTCACGCCGAGCGGCGAGCGCCCCTACAAGGTTGTGGCCTACGATTACGGCGTGAAGCGCAATATTCTGCGTATGCTCGTCGATCGCGGTTGCGATATTACCGTGGTCCCGGCCCAGACCTCCGCCCGGGACGTACTGGCGATGAAGCCGGACGGCGTATTCCTGGCCAATGGCCCCGGCGACCCGGAGCCCTGCACCTACGCCATTGAGGCGATCAAAGAGATCGTGGACACCAACCTCCCGGTGTTCGGCATTTGCCTGGGGCACCAGTTGCTGGCCCTGGCCTCCGGCGCCAAAACCCTGAAGATGAAGTTCGGTCACCACGGCGCCAACCACCCGGTTCAGGATCTGGAGACCGGGCGGGTGATGATCACCGCCCAGAACCACGGTTTTGCCGCCGACGAGGCTACCTTGCCGGATAACCTGAAGGCGACCCATCGCTCACTCTTTGACGGTTCTCTGCAGGGCATCCACCGCACCGACAGACCTGCCTTCAGCTTCCAGGGCCACCCGGAAGCGAGCCCTGGCCCACACGACGCCGACGGCCTGTTTGACCACTTTATTGATTTGATGAAAGACGCGAAACGGTGAACGGGAGGCGCTGAAGCTGGCGCCCAGGCACCGATAGAGGCACCTAAAACCCTTTGAACCGATTCGCAGAGCGAGACTGAAATGCCAAAACGTACCGACATCAACAGCATTCTGATTCTGGGCGCGGGCCCCATCGTGATCGGCCAGGCCTGTGAGTTTGACTACTCCGGCGCCCAGGCCTGCAAGGCCCTGCGCGAAGAGGGCTACCGGGTGATTCTGGTGAACTCCAACCCGGCCACCATCATGACCGATCCGGCCATGGCCGATGCCACCTACATCGAGCCGATCGAGTGGCAGACGGTGGAGAAAATCATCGAGAAGGAAAATCCGGATGTGGTCCTGCCCACCATGGGCGGTCAAACCGCGCTGAACTGTGCCCTGGACCTGGCCAAACACGGCGTGTTGGAAAAGTATGGCGTCGAGTTGATTGGTGCCAATGAAGCCGCCATCAACATGGCCGAGGACCGCGACCTGTTTGACCAGGCCATGAAACGCATCGGTCTGGAATGTGCCAAAGCCAAAATCGTGCACTCCATGGAAGAAGCCCTGGAAGTGCCCAAGGAATTCGGTTTCCCCTGCATTATCCGCCCCTCTTTCACCATGGGCGGCTCCGGCGGCGGCATTGCCTATAACTGGGAAGAGTTTGAGGAAATCTGCCAGCGCGGTATCGACCTCTCACCCGTCAACGAGCTGTTGATCGACGAATCCCTGCTGGGATGGAAAGAGTACGAGATGGAGGTTGTTCGGGATAAGAACGACAACTGCATCATTGTCTGCGCGATCGAGAACTTTGATCCCATGGGCGTGCACACCGGTGACTCCATTACCGTGGCCCCGTCCCAGACCCTGACCGACAAGGAATACCAGATCATGCGCAACGCCTCCCTGGCGGTGCTGCGTGAAATCGGCGTGGAAACCGGCGGGTCCAACGTCCAGTTTGCCGTGAACCCGGAAGATGGCCGCATGGTGGTCATTGAAATGAACCCGCGCGTGTCCCGCTCCTCTGCGCTGGCCTCCAAGGCCACCGGCTTCCCGATCGCCAAGGTCGCGGCCAAGCTGGCGGTGGGTTACACCCTGGATGAGCTGCAGAACGACATTACCGGTGGGGCAACCCCCGCGTCGTTCGAGCCGACCATCGATTATGTGGTCACCAAAATCCCGCGCTTCACCTTCGAAAAATTTGGCGACGCTGACGCCCGTCTGACCACCCAGATGAAATCCGTGGGTGAAGTCATGGCCATCGGTCGCACGTTTCAGGAGTCCCTGCAGAAAGCCATGCGCGGACTGGAGGTGGGCTCTGCCGGCTTTGAATCCCGGGTGGACCTGCAGGACAGTGATACCCCCTCTCGCCTGCGGCGCGAGCTGAGCACCCCGGGCGCCGAGCGCCTCTGGTACCTGGGAGACGCTTTCCGCACCGGAATGAGCGTGGAAGAGGCGTACGAGCTGTCCAAAATTGACCCCTGGTTCCTGGTTCAGGTCAAAGACCTCATTGACTCGGAGCGAGCGCTCGAGGGTAAGGCCGTGCAGGATCTGGACAACGACCTGTTGTTCCGGCTGAAGCGCAAAGGTTTCTCCGACAAGCGTCTGTCCAAGCTGCTTAACACCAGTGAGCAGGCGGTACGCCGCCATCGTCACGAGCTGAACATCCGCCCGGCCTACAAGCGTGTGGATACCTGCGCAGCCGAGTTCTCCACCTCCACTGCCTACATGTATTCCACCTACGAGAAAGAGTGCGAGGCCAACCCGAGCGACAAGCAGAAGATCCTGGTAATCGGCGGGGGCCCCAACCGTATCGGTCAGGGCATTGAGTTCGACTATTGCTGCGTGCACGCGGCCTTCGCCATGCGCGATGAGGGCTACGAGACCATCATGGTCAACTGTAACCCCGAGACGGTCTCCACCGATTACGACACCTCCGACCGCCTGTTCTTCGAACCGGTCACGCTTGAGGATGTGCTGGAGATCGTTCACAAAGAAAAGCCCAAGGGCGTGATTGTCCAGTTCGGCGGTCAGACCCCGCTGAAACTCGCCCGCGCGCTGGAAGCCGAAGGCGTTCCCATTATTGGCACCACGCCCGACGCCATTGACCGGGCGGAAGATCGCGAGCGCTTCCAGGGCATGATTCAGAAGCTCGACCTGAAGCAGCCGCCCAATGCCATTGTCCGCTCCTTCGAGGAGGCGTTGATCGCCGCCAAGGAAGTGGGCTACCCGCTGGTGGTTCGCCCCTCCTATGTGCTGGGTGGCCGGGCGATGGAAATCGTGTATAAAGAAGATGAGCTGCGCGGGTACATGACCACCGCGGTGGAAGTGTCGGAAGACGCGCCGGTACTGCTCGACCACTTCCTGAGTTCGGCCATTGAAGTCGACGTGGACGCGGTGTGTGACGGCAAAGACGTCGTGATTGGCGGCATCATGCAGCATATTGAGCAATGTGGGGTGCACTCCGGTGACTCCGCCTGCTCCCTGCCGCCCTATTCGCTGCCCCATGCGGTGCAGGATGAAATGCGCGAGCAGATCAAAGCCATGGCGCTGGAGCTGGGTGTGATCGGCCTGATGAACACCCAGTTGGCCTACCAGGATGGTGTGATCTATGTGATTGAAGTGAACCCGCGCGCCTCGCGTACCGTGCCGTTTGTCTCCAAGTGCATCGGTGTCTCCCTGGCCAAGGTGGCCGCGCGCTGCCAGGCTGGTATCAGCCTGAAAGATCAGGGTTTCACCAAAGAAATCGTGCCGGATTACTACAGCGTGAAAGAAGCGGTGTTCCCCTTCAACAAATTCCCGGCGGTGGATCCGATCCTCGGGCCGGAAATGAAATCCACCGGCGAGGTGATGGGCGTGGGCGACACCTTTGGTGAAGCCTTCGCCAAATCCCAGCTCGGGGCGGGCAGTAAGCTGCCCACCAGTGGCACCGCCTTTATCAGCGTGCGCGATGTCGACAAGCCCGGCGTCGTGGTGGTGGGTAAGGAGCTGAACAGCCTTGGCTTTAAGCTGGTTGCGACCCGTGGTACCGCCGCTGTCCTCAAAGAGGCAGGGCTGGATGTTGAGATTGTGAACAAGGTCGTGGAGGGGCGCCCTCATATCGTGGACATGATCAAGAACGACCAGATCAACCTGATCGTCAACACCACCGAAGGGCGGCAAGCCACACGCGATTCCGCTTCCATTCGTCGCAGTGCTGAAAATCACCGGGTCTACTACACGACGACCCTGGCTGCCGGTGAGGCGGTCTGTATGGCGCTGCGTTTTGGTCAATTTACAGAAGTGCGGCGCCTGCAGGAGCTGCACGGGAGGATTGGTGCATGATCAAGGTACCGATGACAGTGGAAGGCGCGGAAGCTCTGCGCCACGAGTTGGATGATCTGAAAAAGGTTCAGCGCCCACGCATTATTCAGGCCATTGCCGAAGCGCGCGAGCACGGGGACCTGAAAGAGAACGCCGAATACCATGCGGCGCGCGAGCAGCAGAGTTTCTGCGAAGGCCGCATTCAGGAAATCGAGGGCAAGCTGAGCAATGCCCAGGTTATCGATGTGAAGGCCATTCAGCCCTCGGGCAAAGTGATCTTCGGCACCACGGTGACCATCGTCAACACGGAAACCGAACAGGAAGTGCGCTACAAGATCGTGGGGGACGATGAGTCCGACGTGAAGAACAACAAAATCTCCATCAACTCACCCATCGCCCGCGCCCTGATCGGCAAGGAAGAAGGGGACGTCGCCATGGTGAAAACCCCGGGCGGCGAAGTCGAATACGAAATCGACAAAGTGGAGCACATTTAAGAAGTGCGAAAGCGTCGCGTAGGCGTAGGGTAGGTAAGCGCGCGGAGCGCGCGCCACCTACCATCCCGGCCCAATGAACCCGTTCCGCTCTACCGCAACAAATTCGACAACTTCGGATTGGGCTTCGGATTCGCCCGATACAGCAGCGCGACCTTGCCCACCTGCTGCACCAGCTCCACCCCGGGCAGGGCCGCCAGTTCATCGAGCAGGGTTTTGCGGTCGTCGCGCTCGGCCACCGCGATCTTGACCTTGATCAACTCGTGGTCATCCAGGGCGCGGTTAAGCTCGGCGCGTACCCCGTCGCTCAAGCCATTGTCGCCCAGAGTGACAATGGGTTTGAGGTTGTGTCCCAGGGCTCGGAACTGTTTCTTGCGGTCGGCGCTCAGCGGCATGACAATACCTTCAAATCGTTCGGGTGGAAAAAGCCCGTCATTGTAACCCATCTCCGCCGGAACCATCATGGCCAGATCGAAAAGCAGCAACCGCTGGTTGGACGAGCACTTCAAAGACCCCTACGTCAAGCAATCCCAGAAGGACGGCTACCGCTCCCGTGCCAGCTACAAGCTGGTGGAGCTGGACAAAAAAGACAAGCTCTTCAAGCCGGGAATGACCGTGGTGGACCTGGGTTCGGCGCCCGGCGGCTGGTCCCAGGTGGCGGCGGAACGGGTCGGGGACCATGGCAAAGTACTGGCCTCGGACATACTCCCCATGGATGCCGTTGCCGGAGTGACGTTCATCCAGGGTGATTTTACCGAAGAAGCCGTGCTGGAGCAGCTTCTGGCTGGGTTGGGGGAGAGCAAAGCCGACCTTGTAATCTCCGATATGGCCCCCAACATGAGTGGTATGAACGCTGTGGACCAGCCTGCCGCCATGTATCTGGTGGAGCTGGCCCTGGATATGGCCCGCCAGGTGTTGAAACCTGGGGGGCATTTTGTTGCCAAAGTCTTCCATGGCGAGGGGTTTGACCCCCTCCTGCAGGATACACGCAACGCCTTTGCCAAGGTGGCAGTGCGCAAGCCCGATGCCTCTCGCGCCCGTTCCCGGGAAGTTTACTTGGTCGCGCGGGGCTATAAAGGCTGATCTATTGCCTGATAGGGTGCGTTTATTGGTATGCGGGCGCCTTTGGGCACTATACTGTCACCGACTTGCTGTAAAAAAACGAGGGTACCTCCTTGAACGACATGACCAAGAATCTCATCCTCTGGCTGATTATCGCCGCCGTCCTCTTTACGGTGTTCCAGGGGTTCAATCAGCCGACCACGAGCGAGTCCCTCAGCTACTCGGATTTCGTTCAGGCCGTGCAGAATGACCGTGTGCGTGAGGTTACGCTTCAGGGGTTGACTGCCCGGGGTACCTACTCGGACGGCACTGATTTCAAGACCACCCTGCCGCAGATTGGTGACCAGCAGTTGATGAACGATCTGCTGAACAACAATGTGACGGTCTTCAACAAGGAGCCAGAGCGCCCAAGCCTCTGGCATCAGCTGTTGGTGGCGAGCTTCCCGATCCTGATCATTATTGCGGTCTTCCTGTTTTTCATGCGCCAGATGCAAGGTGGCATGGGGGGTAAGAGCGGCCCGATGAGCTTCGGCAAGAGTAAAGCCAAGCTCCTGGGGGAAGACCAGGTCAAAACCACCTTTTCCGATGTGGCCGGCGTGGACGAAGCCAAGGAAGAGGTACAGGAACTGGTGGAGTACCTGAAAGACCCGACCAAATTCCAGCGTCTCGGCGGCCAGATTCCGCGCGGCGTGCTGATGGCGGGCCCTCCGGGTACCGGTAAAACCCTGCTCGCCAAGGCGATCGCAGGTGAGGCCAAGGTCCCCTTCTTCTCGATTTCCGGCTCCGACTTCGTGGAAATGTTCGTCGGCGTGGGCGCCTCGCGCGTGCGCGACATGTTCGATCAGGCGAAAAAGCAGGCGCCCTGCATCATCTTCATCGATGAAATCGACGCAGTGGGTCGCCATCGTGGCGGTGGCCACGGCGGTGGTCACGACGAACGTGAACAGACGCTCAACCAGTTGCTGGTGGAAATGGATGGTTTCGAGGGCAACGAAGGCGTCATTGTCATCGCCGCCACCAACCGCCCGGACGTGTTGGATAAGGCATTGCTGCGCCCCGGCCGCTTTGACCGTCAGGTCGTGGTCGGACTGCCCGACATTCGCGGGCGCGAACAGATCCTGAAAGTTCATATGCGCAAGGTGCCGATCGATGAGAGCGTTGAAGCCAACGTGATCGCTCGCGGCACGCCCGGTTTCTCCGGGGCAGACCTGTCCAATCTGGTCAATGAAGCTGCGCTGTTCGCCGCCCGCGGCAACAAGCGTCTGGTCAGCATGGAGGAGTTCGAAAAAGCCCGTGACAAAATCATGATGGGCGCCGAGCGCCGTTCCATGGTCATGAGCGAGCAGGAAAAGAGAAACACCGCTTACCACGAGGCTGGCCACGCCATTGTGGGCAAGATCGTGCCCGAGCACGATCCCATCCACAAAGTGACCATCATCCCCCGGGGGCGGGCATTGGGTGTCACCCAGTTTCTGCCCGAAGGCGACAAGTACAGCATGAGCCGACGTTCGATCGAATCCAGCATCTGCACGCTGTTCGGCGGTCGTATCGCGGAGGATATGACCCTCGGTGCGGAAGGGATTACGACCGGTGCCTCCAACGACATCGAGCGGGCCACCGAGCTGGCGCGCAACATGGTCACCAAGTGGGGGCTGTCCGAACGACTGGGGCCGTTGCACTACGGTGAAGACGAAGGCGTGATGCCCGGCACCGGTTCGGTCAATTACTCGGGCGAAACCTCGAAGATGATTGACCAGGAAGTGCGCCGCATCATTGACGAATGTTACAAGCGGGCCGAGCAGATCCTGCGCGAAAATCGCGATATTCTGGAAGCCATGAAAGACGCGCTGATGGAGTACGAGACCATCGACTCCGAGCAGGTGGATGACTTGATGAACCGCCGCAAAGTGCGCCCCCCGCGCGACTGGCATGACGATGACTTCAATAGCCATCTTCAAGGCAAAGGCGGCGAGAGCGGTGGCGGCAAATCCGCCGACGGCAAGTCATCTGATAAAGGCGCCGACGACAAAAAGTCCGGTCCGATCGGTGGCCCTGCCGAAGATCACTAAGTCGTCTGTTATAATCCCCGGTCAACGTGTCCTTGATGAGTCATTGAGGGCGCTGGCCGGGGATTTGTTTTTGCGCCCCTTACTGCCAGCCAATAGTTTGGAACCATAGTTTTGCCGACACCTCAGCCCATGCGTTTTGGCCGCCATACACTGGACCTGTCTCAGCCCCGGATCATGGGCATTCTGAATACCACGCCCGACTCGTTTTCCGACGGCGGCAGCTACTACCGTGACGGTCGCTTGGCCTTGGACCTGGCGCTGGAGCGGGCCCGAATAATGCTGGCCGAGGGTGCTGATATCATTGATGTCGGCGGCGAGTCGACCCGTCCGGGTTCAACACCGGTGAGCGAGGCGGAAGAGCTCGATCGAGTCGTCCCGGTGGTTGAGGCCCTGGTGAACGAGCTTGGCGCGCTGGTGTCCGTGGATACCAGCAGTCCCGCGGTCATTCGCGAAACCGCCCGGGCCGGTGCCGGTTTGATCAATGACGTTAGGGCGCTCCAGCGAGAGGGCGCCCTGGAGGCCGTGGCCGCTACGGGGTTGCCGGCCTGCCTGATGCATATGCAGGGCACACCGGAAACCATGCAGGCCCACCCGCGCTATGAGGATCCGGTGGACGATGTGAAGTCCTTCCTCGCCGCGCGGGTTGACGCGTGCCTGGCCGCAGGCATCACCGCGGACCGTATCCTGCTGGACCCGGGGTTCGGGTTCGGCAAAACATTGGATCACAACCTGTCGCTCTTGCGCCGGTTGGAGGAGTTCGGGGCCATGGGCTTTCCGGTCCTTGTGGGGTTGTCCCGAAAGTCCATGCTGGGCAAATTGTTGGGGCGGGACGTTGATGAGCGCCTTCCCGGCAGCCTGGCGTTGGCGCTGGCCGCGGTTCATCGCGGCGCGTCGGTCATTCGGGTTCACGATGTCGCAGCTACGCGCGATGTCCTGAGCGTTCAGGCGGCCCTGGCGGGTGTGTAAGATTAACAAGCAAAAATTCTAGGGGAGCAAGGATCCTTATGGCGCGACAATATTTCGGAACCGACGGTATCCGCGGTGAAGTGGGCGAACCGCCCATCACCCCCGACTTCATGCTGAAGCTGGGTTGGGCCGCCGGTCGGGTACTGGTGGACCGCTTCTCCGGCCCCAACATGATCCTGATTGGCAAAGATACCCGGATTTCCGGCTACATGTTCGAGTCGGCCCTGCAGGCCGGGCTGATCAATGCCGGTGTCGATGTGGGCCTTCTGGGCCCCATGCCCACTCCCGGCATCGCCTACCTGACCCGAACCTTCCAGGCCCAGGCCGGCATCGTGATCAGTGCCTCTCACAACGCCTACGGCGATAACGGCATCAAGTTCTTCAGTGGTAATGGCACCAAGCTGCCGGACGATGTGGAGCTCGCCATCGAAGAGCAGCTCCAGCAGCCCATGACCACCGCCGAACGCCTGGGCAAGGCCCGTCGGATTGAAGATGCCTCCGGCCGGTACATCGAATTCTGTAAAGGCACCATGCCCTGGGGCTTCAGTCTCCAGGGGCTTCAGGTGGTGGTGGATTGCGCCAACGGCGCGACCTACCACATCGCTCCCAGCGTGTTCAGCGAACTCGGCGCCAAGGTGATTCCGGTCGCGACCGACCCCAATGGCACCAATATCAATCGCGGTTGTGGCTCCACCAAGACCGACATGGTGAAAGAGAAAGTGATGGAACTGGGCGCGGACCTGGGCATCGCTTTTGACGGCGACGGCGATCGGGTCATGTTCGTGGACCATCGCGGAGAGATTGTGGACGGTGACGAGTTGCTCTACATCATTGCCGATTACCAGCAGCGCTACAGCGGTGGCTGCGATGGTGTGGCCGGCACCCTGATGAGCAACTTCGGCATGGAGCTGGCGCTGAAGGAAATCGGTGTTCCCTTTGGTCGCGCCAAAGTCGGCGACCGCTACGTGATTGAAATGATGCGCGAAAAGGGCTGGACCCTCGGCGGGGAATCCTCAGGCCATATTGTCTGCAGCAACGTCACCACCACCGGAGACGGCATTATTTCTGCCCTGCAAGTATTGTTAGCGCTCACTACCATGGGCGACTCACTGCATAACATCAAAAAAGGCATGCACAAAATGCCGCAAACCATGATCAATGTGCGCCGGTCCCGCCAGATCGACCTCGACCAGGACGCCGCCATCCAGGCGGCGATTGCCGACGTCGAGGCGCAGCTGGCGGGCAGCGGTCGGGTGCTGTTGCGCCCGTCCGGCACGGAGCCCGTGGTTCGGGTAATGGTAGAGGGAGAGGACAAAGCCAAGGTCAAGGAACTGTGCCAGGAACTGGCCGCCACAGTGGAAAAAGCACTCAACTAGAAGCGCTACACTGAAAACAAGAAAGCAAGGGCACAGCGTGCCCAGAGAGATCGAGAAACCAAAATCAACCAACTGAGAGAAAAGCGGGGCCCGGGGGCGATTTGGGATTGTATGTTCCCCCCAACTTCGCTAACATTGGCGCCCGCTTTAAGGGGGACCCCTTGAACGAGAGAACAATACGCCGCCGCTTGGTCGTCGGCAACTGGAAAATGAACGGTAACCTGGCCGATAATGCCGCGTTGCTGAAAGGCATCACCACCCAGTGGCCTGTCGCTGGTGAAGGTAAGGGCAATGTGGATACCGCCGTGTGTCCTCCGTTTGTCTACCTCAGCCAAGCGGCTCAAGCGCTGAAAGACAGCGTGGTTGAGCTGGGAGCCCAAACCGTCAACGAACACGACGCGGGCGCCTTCACCGGAGAGGTTTCTGGGGAGATGCTGGTGGATGTAGGCTGCCGTTATGTGATCGTCGGTCACAATGAACGGCGCCGGATGCAGGTGGAAACCGACGCCCAGGTGGCGGATAAGTTTCACGCCGCGCTTCAGGTCGGGCTGACACCCATCCTTTGTGTGGGAGAGTCCGAGCAAGAGCGGGACGCCGGCCAGGCACTGGAAACCATCGGCCGCCAGTTGAGGGTCGTGGTGGAGCGAGTCGGCCTTGAGGCCTTCGAGCACGCCGTGGTGGCCTATGAGCCAGTATGGGCCGTAGGAACCGGAAAAGTGGCCAGCCCGGAGCAGGCGGAAGAAGTGCATCGCTTCATTCGCGCCGAACTGGGCAAGTTGGGGCCACAAACGCAGATACTGTACGGAGGCAGCGTCAAGCCGGGTAATGCCGAACAACTGTTCGCACTGCCGGATATTGACGGAGCCTTACTCGGCGGCGCTTCATTAAACGCCGACGACTTTGTCGCCATTTGCAAAGCCGCCGCTTGATGCGGTGGCTTTGAAACGCTCCCGGAGCGTTATTGCTTAGAGAGAAGAGAAATACCATGGAAAACCTCGTTCTCGCGGTACACGTATTGGCAGCCCTGGCCATCATCGCTCTGATTCTGCTTCAGCAGGGCAAGGGCGCGGTCGCCGGTGCTTCCTTCGGTGCAGGCGCCTCGCAAACCGTATTCGGTAGCCAGGGCGGCGGCAGCTTCTTCACCCGCATGACGGCGATCTTCGCCGTCGTGTTCTTCGCCACCAGCTTTGGCTTGGCCATCATCGCCAAAAACAAAGCCGGTGTCGCAGGCGACGCCGACATCCCGTCAGCGGTAGAGCAGGGTGCCCCCGCCGCGGAAGAATCAGAAGTTCCTCAGGTAGAGGGCAGCTCAACCGCCCCGGCGGACGAAGTGCCCGAAGTACCGGAATCTTCAAACTAAGCAAGTTAAACAAGTAGTTAGATTGACCCCTTATTATGCCCAAGTGGTGGAATTGGTAGACACGCTATCTTGAGGGGGTAGTGGCGCAAGCCGTGCCGGTTCAAGTCCGGCCTTGGGCACCATTTCAACATCCGATACCGTCCGGTATCGTCCTAAAAGCCCCGCCATGCGGGGCTTTTTTGTGTCTTTTCAGTCCGTTAGCGTCCGGTAAAATCCATTGCCATCCGACCCCTCTGGCGGTATCGTTGGCGGTATCAGGGTTCAATTTTGAGTGATACCGCCATGCCTGCCCAAATGCTCACAGACGCCAAGGTCAAAAACGCCAAACCCAAGGCGGACCGTAAGGCCTACAAGCTCACCGACGGAAACGGCCTCTACCTGCTGGTACAGGCTAACGGCACCAAATGCTGGCGGTACAACTATCGGTTTGCCAGCAAGCGTAAAACGCTGGCCATGGGTACTTACCCGTTGGTTGGGCTCAAGGACGCCAGAGGCGCGCTGGATGAGGCCCGGCGTCAACTGCTTGATGGTCGTGACCCTGCTCAGGAAAAACGCCGCAAGCGCGCCGAGGCGGTCGTGACGGACACCAACCGGTTTTCAAACCTGGCTCGCGACTGGTGGGAGCAACAAAAAGGTACCTGGACCGAAGACCACGCGGATCGGATCTGGGGACGAATGGAAAACGACGTTGTGCCCCATATCGGCCATCTGCTCATCTCCGAAATTCGGCCACAAGACATTATCGAGGTCATACGGAAGATTGAGGGCCGGGGCTCCCTGGATGTCGCGTCCCGTGTCCAGCAAGATATCCGGCGAGTATGCCGCTACGCCACCCATATGGGCCTGCTGACCAACAACCCGGCGGGTGACCTTGGGGGTGTACTTAAATCCCGGAAACGGTCACACAGGCCCGCATTGGGACGAGAAGAGCTGCCGGGCTTCCTGCAGGAGCTGGAAACCTACGAACTGCGTGGCCGGCTGCTCACCAAGCTTGCCATCAAGCTGCTGGTCCTCACGTTCGTGCGCTCTGGTGAGCTGCGAGGCGCCCGGTGGGACGAGTTCGACCTAAAGGGCGCCGTCTGGCACATTCCAGCCGAGCGCATGAAAATGGGTACCCCTCACATTGTCCCGCTGTCTCGGCAGGCAATAGGCGTCATAGAAGCCATACGCCCAATAACCGGTAAATATTCGCTGCTGTTCCCCTCAGAGCGGCGCCGTACCGAATGCATGAGCGACAACACGATGAGGCGGGCCATCTTCAAAATGGGCTATGACGGTAAAACGCCAGGCAAGAGCAAGGCGGTGCCTCATGGTTTCCGGGCCACGGCATCTTCAATCCTCAACGAGGAGGGCTTCAAGCCCGACGCCATTGAACGCCAGCTCTCCCACCAGGAGCGGAACGGTGTGCGCGCCGCCTACACACACCAAGCTGAGTATCTGGAGGAGAGGGCCACGATGATGCAGTGGTGGGCCGATTATCTTGATGGAGTAAGAGGGGTTTAGGTGTTCGCGTTCTATCGCGAAGCGATCTGTGATTCATCGCTCCTTAGATGCTGTGCGGTGGGTGCTTGGAGGAGTAGTAACGCTCTTTGAACTCACCGTCGACCAGTAGCTGGATCAATTGGTTCCGGTGTATCCCCAGCTCCTCTGACAGCCGGTGAATCTTCTCGTTTGTGTCCTGGTTGAGGCTAAAATTGTATTGCTTTTTGCCCTCCTTTTTTTGCTTTTCCTGGTATTTATGCTGGCTCCAACCTCTCTTTATTTTCTCCAAAAAGTATGCCTTTTCCTTGGTTGTGTAGTTGGAGCAGTCGAAGGCCGACAGCACGCATGTAAAGACGTCGTTGTCGCTGGTTGGTGCTTTGCGTCCCCAAGCCATTTTCTGCCGATTTAGCCAGGTCCATGCAAACCACGCTTTTTCTGCTTTGCTCTCTTGGCACCAAATCTCCCAGCTTTTGTCGGTCAAGAGAGTGGACCACTCACCTCGGAGCTGTGCCATTGTGGCTTTCTTGAGTTGGAGGCCGGTCTCAGCGGTATCGATTGCTGCGATGAGGCGGTCCTTGAGTGGGAGCTGTGCTGGCAAGTGAAAACCACTGTAGCTACTTTCCTTCGATAGTCGCCACTCCAGCCACGTTAGCAGCCTCGAATCATCTTGAATCCAATCGAGCTCTCCGCTCGGAACAATGTGAGAACGCATCTCACCCATCAGCTCAGCTTTCGCTGCGTGCGGGTTGGGTAAGGTCAATAGTTGCGACCCAATGTGCTCCCGTCGGCTAAACAAGGTTCCAAACCTTTCCTCTTGCATTGGCATCTGCCGCTTTAGCAAAGCTACCCAGAGCCAAGTTGACTCCCGATGGTTAATGGGCCCAATGAAGCGTTCTTCCTCTGGAGCGTCATCTCTAGTGATTCCCATTTTTATGCCTTTAAGTTATATCTATAGGTGACTAATTAGGTTCATTCAACAATCATCTTAGCATTATTGAATGTAGCATATAGCGGTAATATGACAGATCTATACAAGATTAAATAATAAATGATTCGTTCTATAAGCCGCAATTTTACTAGGGTGTGCCTATGATTTTACTAAGAATAATTGGGAATGAATAAAGGTCCCTCGATTTGGTGCGTAATTCCGTACTGATGAGGCACATCTCATGAACGGATTTACAGGAGTCCACCATGAGATTTTTACGCCTCAAAGAAGTCATTGAGCTGACCGGTCTGAGCCGGTCCACTATCTATAAATACATCGAAGACGGGCTATTCCCTCGGTCAGTCTCTTTAGGAGGACGGGCCGTTGCCTGGGTAGACCAGGAGGTCCACGACTGGGTGCTAGCCCGGATTGAGGAGCGGGACCAGAACAAGCCGGCATTCGCCGACCGAGCAGTTGCCTGAGCCGGCGGCCCTGGGCAAGTCGTTGAAATGTGATCAGAAACCAATGTGGGTTGGTTGAGCACGTGTCATAGGGTGGGGCTGAGCCCCACCCTATGACGCTAGATGCGTCCATCGCAGAGAAAGGCTGTGTGACGGTCTTCACATCCGTGAATTTGGCAGATTATGGCTCGTTGCAAC
The DNA here is from genome assembly GCF_000423345.1 of Marinimicrobium agarilyticum DSM 16975. GTDB lineage: Bacteria > Pseudomonadota > Gammaproteobacteria > Pseudomonadales > Cellvibrionaceae > Marinimicrobium > Marinimicrobium agarilyticum. The sequence goes on along the minus strand of NZ_AUHU01000010.1, from coordinate 7,959 downwards.
CTTGGACTTCTTCGGACAAACTTTCCGGCTCTGGAGACCACAAAAGGGACCTGTGTATGCCGTTACCCCACGAGCACGTTGTTGACCACGCCATCAGCAACTTCGCCAACAAAGAACAGCCCAGTCTGCTGGACTGGAACCACCTGAAAACCCTCTCTCAAGTCCAGCGGGGATTGGCGGAATATGAGGCCAAGGGCCGGGGAATGACCTTCGAGCAGCTCATGAACGAGAGCCACGACTGCAAGCGCCTAGCTCGCCATATGGCGGCCAACGGAGATCCCAGGCCCAGCCAGAAGTGTGACTGTCACGCCATCATCGCCGGTAAGGACCCCAGATCAGTGCCGATGCGAGCGGTTATGGCCTGGGTGAAGATGAGAATCGATTTCCCGCTGAACGGCGCCTGGCTCCCCCACAATACGGCGGCGAAGCCCCATATGCCTAGACACCTAAATCAAGCCATCCCCCACAGCCGCATCCACCGGAACGGTTACTACCGTTGGCTGGGCACAATCATTGACCATGTGCGGATCAAGGACGACCGCTCTCTGGCCGAGGCGCTACGCATGATCCGCTTCAAGCTCCAGACCTCCAGCTTTCCCAGTTACGTGATGCTTCCAGCGAGCCAACTCAAATGATCTACCGAATTCTGCACGATGAGTCATACCTGATGCATGTCATTCCCCCTGTGGAGTCTATGGCCAAGCTGGGAGAGGAGCATGGCACCTTTGCCTTTAACGCTGAGCCCAAGCCTTACCAGGAGGTCTGGAAACCGCTGGAGATTGAGTTTCGCCCCTGTGAGGGCTCCAAGGCGACTGAAGTGCCGGACGTGTCGGAAAACTTCGGGCGGCTATTCCTGTCCGAAAGAGCGTTTTCGGTCCTGGGCGAGCTGCTGGAACAGAACGGGGAGTGTCTGCCGGTGACGTTCGGTGGCCGCAAAGGGTACATTTTCAACCCCACTGCCACGGCGGAGCAGCACGATGCAGCTATTCAGTCTGTGATCGCCTATGATGAGCACGGGAACCTTGCTCATTTCGCTTTCGACGAGGAAAGGCTGGCCAGCGTCTCGGTGTTCAAGACCAATCTGGACCTCTATAAGGGGGTCTTTTGCGGAGAGCGATTAAGGGACCTCAGCATCGCGGAAGGCTTGACAGGCGTGACTTTTAGTCCCGATGTGTCCAACCCCGTCGGGGAGTCGTTCGGGTCGGTTCAGTAATCAGATTGCACCCCCACTTATCGGTGGCTTTTCCAAAAACTCTTCAAAATGGTCCTTAGTCCGCAATTGCCAGTGTTTTACTGGAATCCAATATCTGGGATTCAGTCTCCGCCTAGTGTCCGACCGGAAGGGAGTGTAGGGAAATAATAATATACGCCCACCAGTGCAGGTAGAATCATGCACGATAGTAAGCATGAATAGGGGGTAGCAGCGGAGTAATGGGCTGCCCCAACAGCAGCCCTAATTGACGTCGATGATGGGAGAGAGCAGAGCAGGGAGAAAACACAGTAAAAGCTGACAACACCTCCTCACGGTATGTAACTAACACACATACCCACCGGAGGTAAGCATGAGCAACACGCCAACAGACGACCAGAACACCAAGCAAGGTCACCTGAACCTATTTCACGAACACTACTACCGAGGCTTGCCAGTGCAGGTAAGCCGTGGTCCCCTCATTGAAGAATACTTGGAACGGCTCTATCAGGTTGTTCAAGAAGCGCTGATGGACAATAGCCGTATATTCGCCGTTAGGGTCGACTTAAGGTTTCCGGCGGCGTACTGGCCGCTTGAGGGAGAGGCGCTGGGCAACAGCTATATCCGGCGTTTTTGGGATGTACTCAAATACAAACTCTCTCGATACGAGGATAGGGAGCATCGCATGCACCCGGCCAACCTCCGCTATGCCTGGGCACGTGAATACAAAGCAGGAGAGGCCAAGCCCCACTTTCACCTACTGATTCTGTTAAACGGTCATGCCTTCAATAGATTGGGTAGTTTCAACTACGGGGGAGATAACCTGTACAACCTCATTACCGAGTCCTGGGCGAATGCCTTGATGCTGCCGGAGCTGGAAGGGAAAGGCTTGGCTTACTTTCCGCATCACGGTCAGTACCTTTTGCGCCGAGGGGTGGAGTGGGAGCTACAAGAGTTGTTTCTGAGAGGGAGCTACTTGACCAAAGCAGCAACCAAGCGCTTTGACGATCGCTTACACTCATTCCGGACCAGCCAGGTGTCCATCAGAAGAAGCTTTTGGTAATTAAGGATGGGCGCCTCACTGGCGCCCTTATGCCCGAGAGTAGTAAATCTGTACGGGCAACCCTGTAGATATGTAGACGTATTTACAGGAGCCCATCATGAACACTGATTATCAAACCGTAGCGACCGGAACCGTCACCCCGCTGAATAACGTATTCGTCGAGAACGTTAGCGGCGCTGAACATAAGGCTTGCCGGGAAAAGAGAGAGAAATGGCTAAAAAAAATAGGTGATTCATTCATTACGGTGGATATCATCACCGAATTCCCGGACTACGAGAGCCTGGGAGAGGGCTCTTGGCGACATCAGATAGTAGAGCGTATCTATCACGCAGTAATTGCCAGAACGAACAGCCGTTTGCGGCGCATAGATCCAAAACGGTATGTTGTTCCGGAAAAGTCGGTACGGGCTTATTTGTCATGGGAGCGGCTACATGACAACAAATCGGGAAGGCCGATTTACAGCCAGCGCTGGTACATCCAAAAAGAGGTGGTAGCGCTACTCGGCTATCCAGGCCGCCTCGGAGAGGAGTGCTTTGAGGATATCATTCTAGCGACCTGGAATGCCGGGACGGATGAGGCAGAGGCATGGGTGTCCCATCAATGATTCGGCGTGAAGCGGCGATGAGAGCTTAGCTAATCCGAGGAGTCCGTTCCTCGGGAAATGTTTGACTTTAAGTCCCCGCCCCTAGTTCTTCTGGACCCGATATAGGAGAGAGCCGTCTTCATCACGGTAGGCCATAATGGACAGGCTTTCTCTCTCTTTCCCCCCAGTTTCGTGGTGGTGCTTAACGAGCTCAGCCAAACACAGAGAACGGTTGGTCTCTTCGTCTTTCTCGTGTGTGACAATACTCTCTAGGTAGTAGGTGTAGTCGCTGTCATACTTCTGGCCACGCTCTTCACTGAACCATTTGGTGACATTATCAATGGACTGCTGCTTGTAACTAGCTAAAAAATCTTCTTTGAGATCGCTGTCAGTGCACGAAGGAGCACCACTGTTAGAACAGGCCGACACAAGAAAAGCCATTGAGGCGATAACGGTGAGTTTTAGTTTCATGGGATTTCTCCGCTTTGTTTGATTACTAGTCCTAGGGTTTAATTGCAGTGGTTATTCTGGGGCTCCTTAAGCGATAGGGTCTGTTGAGGCTAAGGGTTGGCTAGTTGGGAGTACTTGAAAGATCAAATCAATCCCCGCTCCGCAAAACTCACCACCTCATCACTCCCAATTACCATATGGTCAATGACCCGAACACCCACCAACTGAAGGGCTTCTTTCAGCCGGTCTGTCAGTCGCCGGTCGGCGGTACTGGGCTCGGGATTACCGCTGGGGTGGTTGTGAACCAGCAGCACCGCTGCAGCGTTGTGGCTCAGCGCCGTCTTCACCACCTCGCGGGGATGAACGGACGCGCCGTCGATGGTGCCGTAGAACAGCTTGGTAATATCCAGCACGCCATGGCGGTTGTCGAGCAACACCATGCCAAATACTTCACGGTCTTCCTTGCCGAACGCTACCCGCAGGTAGCTGCGGGCAAGGTCGGGGCTGACCAGGTAGTTGCTGCGCAAAAAGCGCTCGTGAAGGATGACCTCGGCCCAGTCCAGTACCAGAGCTTCGGACAGGCAGTGTTCGGTATCGGCTTTGTGAGCCGGTGCGTAGAAGGGCAGGGCCTCAGGGGCATTACAGTCAGTCATGAGAATGTCCTCATACAGGGCGGCCCCCGGCAGCGATGCAACGCTGTCGGTTTCAGTAAGGGCCGGTTCAAAGGGGGAAAGGGGTTATTGCGCAGAAGCACGTTGTTCAAGCTTGTCCGCTAGGGTGAGTGGTCGAGGCTTATTAGGAGTGGGTGCTTTCGGTGTCTCTGGATAGAACTCCTCCAGAATGACCGGGGTCTCTTCGTCGTCTTCTTCGAACTCCGAGTTGAGCAACGCCGTGCGGGCCGCCTGATCCAGGGCATCCTGGTCATAGCCGGACGCCGCGCGCGCCTGATGGGTTTGCCTGGCCTGCTCAATGGCCTGCTCCAGCGTCAGCCCCTCCCGAATGCCCAGGTCCACGTAGTAGATGGGTGCGCGGTGGCTTTGGGTGGTGCTTTTGCCGCGTAGGCGCAGTTCCAGAGGCATGCAGGCGAGCAGTCCGCCGGAGACGGCGTCGAAGTACATCAGCCGGGCCATCAGGGTGCGGATGCTGTTGAAGCCCGTGGTACGGAAGATGAAGGTACCCAGTGGGTCGTAATCGCCCACCGTTACGTTGAGCCGCCCATAGGGCTTGCACTTGCCGTTGGCGCCAAAGGCGCAGTGTGTCGGGCCCGGGCAGGGCAGTTGCTCTATGCTCTCGTCGTGGCGACGGCGACACTGCTGGCCGTCACCGGCACACACGGGGCGACCGTTGGTGCGATCGAACAGGGTGTACTCCGCCCGGAAGTTCAGCTCCGGATCGTTGAAGGACAGGGTGACGGGAATCACCCGCAGCTTGCCGCTTTCGGTCTGGTCCCGCAGCTCGGCATCGAGTGGATGTAGCACCCAACCGTCCGGGCGCTGCACTTGGGTGGTTAAGGTGAATTGGTCGTCTTTCTCCGGCAGGCGCATGTCGTTTTTCTCGGTCACGCGCCCAATACTGATCCGGCCAATCACCGGCGGGGTAATCGCTAGGCCTTTAATCATGGTGTGGTCCTCATAGGCGTGCGGGCAGGCCAGAGCTGGCTCGCCCGGTTGTGCGTGAATAAATGGAACAAGAAGGGAAAGGAGTCAGGAGCGAATCAAAAACCGTCGACTGCCGGGGCGGGTGATCCGGTATTCGCGCATCAGCTCGGGCAGGTCCCGCTGAACGGCATCAATATCCAATACCTGGCTATCCTTGCTGCGCTTCCAGGAAATCGACCCTTTGGCAAAGGTCGCCCGGCTTGCCTCGCCCATGACCTGTTGCAGCGTTTGCTTTAACAGCGACTCCTGCTTCTCCAGGGTCTTGAGCTTGTGGCGTGCGGTGACCAGTTGGTCGAACACGTTGCACAGGTGCGGGTCGTCGGTAAGATCCACCGTCTCGTTATCGTCGTGTGGGTAGAGGTAGCGCAAGGCGGCACCGGCCGACTCGGAACCATCCGCCGGGGGCGGCGTGTCGGTTTCCACGTACTCCCAGAAACGACGCTCCAGCTCGATCAACCGTTCGATCAGAGCCTCGTCCCGCTCAATGCGGTGAATCTGGATCTCCTGGCCGCAGAGCAGCACACGAACATCGGCGGCCGCTTTACCGGTGACCGCCAATTGATGCTGTACCTGGCACTCCACATACTCCGGCACACCGTCTCGCCACAACCGCGCACCAAACTCTCCAGCGGTTTTGCACTCGAGGATCTGAACATCGGAGGCGCCTACGACGGAGTAATCCAGGTTGGCCAGCATCCAGGCTTTGTCTTTGTCCGGGTGCTGCAATACCGAGTTCACCCGGCGCACCTTGTGGCCGGTGCGCTTGGTGTAGTGCGTGGCCACAATCGGCTCCAGGATGTGGCCCCAGTACATGGGGGTGCTGTCATCCTCCGGGTCGATGCTCGGCAGTTGATCCTCCCGGCCGGTCTTGATCATCCACAGCTCCAATTGGGACTGGTAGGGGTTCAGGCCCACGGCCGCAGCGGCATCGCTCGCGCCAATGCCGGTCTGGCGTACCTTGAGCCACTGCTCCCGGCTCATGGCTTTGGTGGATACCAGGCGCAGCGCGGGCCGTGCTTTGGGGGTGTTCAATCTTGGGGCTTTCATAAGCAAGTCTCCTAAACGCAAAAAGCCCCTGCCACGATCGCGCGGCAGGGGCTTTATGGTCTTGAGTGAGTGAAGGGGTAATAGAGAACGGTCAGGCCACCATCAACAGCGCCTCGTCCAGCGCCTTGTTCTTCAACGCTGCGCCCTGGCCGAACCACGCCGAATCCAACCGATTGTCTTGGCTGCGCGCCCGGCGCTCGTGGTCCACAAACTGCGTTACGGCATTGAGCAGTCCATAGGCGGTGCCTTGCGAGGAGGCGAGGTCCGCGCCCAGCCCCTGGCCGTCGTACAGGGCCTGCACTCGCGCCATGTTGCGCTCCGCGCCCTTGCTGATGGAGGCCTTCTCCGGGTCGGCCATTACCCGCAGCAAATAGTTGCGGGCCTCGCTGTCTTTGACGGGGCGGTTACTCAGACTCTTGAGCCGGTACATGAAATCGTCCCAGGCCGAGACGGTAATGCCGAGCGAGCGCTTCACGGCCTCAGCGTCGAACACCGAGCGGTGGGGCACTTTCACGGCACCGGCGCCGCTACCCAGCGCGACTGCCAGGGTGTTGTTGCACACCACCCGCACACTGGTGAACTGAGCAGTTGTGGCCATGGTGCCGTCACAAGCCGTGGCCAGCAGCACATAGCCGTTGGTGGTGTCCTTGCCTTTTAGGGTGGTGGATTGGCCGGTGCGCGCCAGGGCCCAGAGTTTGCGCCCGCCCTTGAGCACGCCCGCCGTCTCCAGCGCAAAGCCGGAGCGCTCGGTCAGGTCCCGGTAGAACTCCAGGATCTCCCGGGGCTGCACCACCTTGTACCGGCTGCCCACCACCGACAGCGGATCGTGGGTGTCCGAGCGGTAGAGCACCTTGTGATCGGAGAAGGGCTTGATCTCCCCCAGGTACTCCCGCTGCCCGGCGATAAAACGCACCGGGGATTCCTGGACCTCCCAGTCCATCCCGGCCTGGACGACCCAGTCATCAATGGGTAGACCGGTGTCCAGCTCACGGCCCAGGCCGTGCCAAGGGGCTTGGCCTACATAGGCCATAGAGTCGATTAAATGTGCCATAGTGTTCTCCAAGGGCATAAAGGGCCCAGGCGCCGAAGCGACCTGAGCAAAAAGTGATCAAGAGGAGGGGTGAGGCGAAAAACGGTGTTCACAGGCCAGACAGCGATAGCCTTGCAGGACGTCCTCATCCAGCTTCTCGCCGAGCCTGACGCCCACCACGCAGCCGGAGAGGCCGCCGACAATGGCGCCCAGGACGGCGCCGGATGCCGCGCCGGTAGGACCGGCAATAGCGCCGACGGTGTAGCCCAAGCGGGCGCCCTTGGAGGCGCTTACAGCTCCGCTGATCGCGCCAGCGGTGGTGCCAACAGTGCCACCGACCTTGCGGCCGTAGTGGGTTTGAATAATGCGGTGAGAATCACATCGAGGGCATGCGGTGTGCATAGCCGTATCTCCTATATCAACCAGGGTTTACCGGCGTGCTGGGGCCGGGGTCATGGGGGTGATATAGGTTTGAAAAATGCTGGTGTGTACCGATCAGTATTAGCAATGTGCTGATAACCCTATGAAAAGCCCTTGCCAGATTTTTATAACTATGGTTTTGTCGCCCCCAAATCCCAATCCATTACCTTGAGTGGGTTTCGGTGCCGCGTTATAGTGCCGTGTTACCCACAATTGGTGGACACCTTCTATAGTTAGATAAACCACTATTGAGGTGTTCAAAATGGCACGTAAAAAGAGACAAGCCTACACAGAAGAGTTTCGCCGGGAAGCGGTTAATCGCTCCCAGAAAGAAGGCTGCACGACGGCCTCGGTCGCCAGAGAATTGGGAATAAGCCCACAGCAGATATATAACTGGAGACGTCAGTTTAACCGATTATCTGATAAACAGTTCAACTCGGTTGATGGGATCGATTATTCGAAGAAGGAAAGCGCTGAGCTTAGAAAGCTCCGCCGGGAGAAGGCCGAGCTGGAAAAGGA
>NZ_AUHU01000009.1:65603-180858 GCF_000423345.1 Marinimicrobium agarilyticum DSM 16975 | reverse complement strand
TCTTCCGGCTGGTCAACCGGCGCTACGAGCGGGCCAGTATCATCCTGACCTCCAACAAGAGCTTTACCGACTGGGGTGAGGTGTTCGGGGATCAGGTCATTGCCACCGCGATACTGGACCGGCTACTGCACCACTCGACGACCTTGAACATCAAAGGAGAAAGCTACCGGCTGAAGGACAAGCGAAAGGCCGGACTGATCGCGGCCAATACCGCGAAAGTGAATACCGACAACCCCAACCCAGAGGAGGAAACTGTTGCCATCAACTGACGCTGAAATCGTTAAAAACCGGACAATCTAAACCGGTAAAATGCGGACAAAGTGCGCCGGTGTTGACAAGTAACTCCCCCTCCCTGTTTTGGTCCTTCACTGAGATTCTCTCGCGATGCCAATAAGGCGAAACGCCGCCTGGATGTTGCTGCGTCAATTTTAATTATAATGATCGAAAAAGGACGATACCTATGCTCAAAAAACCTCTTTTTTTGGCCGCGCTTCTGTTTCCTCCAGCCGCCTTCTCTGACGACGTTAAGCCCCCGGTCTTTATTGATGTAAAAGACAAAGGGAAGTTCGATCTGTTGTTCGACCGTGCCAAGTCGACGGCTACGGGGGCGGCGGTAGGCGGCCTTATTGGCGCTGGAGTTGAGGCGGCGGTCCGTAGCGGCAACGATGAGGAAAAACTGGAACAGTTGCGGCCGTTTTTATCGGTTGAGACCTGTGAGACTGAATTGCTGTCGGCGTTTGAAGAGAAGCTAAGTGGTCGAGGCTACACCGTTGAAAATGAAGCCCCTTCAAAATCCAATGCATTGACTGTTGAGCTCGAAATAAAGGAGTGCGGCTTCAAAGTAGTGAATTCACAAACTCTGGCAATGGCCGCATTTATCAATTTTGAGACGCGCTCCGACGATACGGCGCTGCTTTCCTTAAACGATGAGACCTTTCATTTCTATGGGAAGGAGCGCTATCAATTCGCTGAACTGGTCGATATGGAGGGCGATATCAACAGCGCGCATAAGAAAGTATTCCAAAAAGCGGGCGTCCGCTTGGCCAATAAAATCATATACCGATAAATCAAGAGGATAGCACTATGAAAAAATTGATCGCACTGGCGTTCGCCGCACTGATTCAAGCCTGCGCTTTTACGGATGCGACGCTGGACGTACAGCACGACCCGTCAATAAGCTTTGAAGGTCCCATCTCTGAGGCGCCCAGCACCCGCTTTCTTCCGGCCACCCTTGAGGACAATCGCTCTGACAAGGCGCGCATTGGATGGAAGAAAAATGGTTTCGGGCAGAATACCGCGGATATGACCACGGCGGAGCCAGTCACAACCATCATTTCAGACGCCATTGAGACAGGCTTGTCCCAGAATGGGCATCATATCGTCGAGGACGGTCGCGTCAAAATTGAGGGTTCGGTCGACCGCTTTTGGTTTGAGACAGATCAGAACTTCTGGACCATTGAGTTTATTGGGGATGTTCAGTGTAGCCTGGCGTTCATCGATACACGAACGGGTGAGGTTTTCTATCAGTCCACCTATTCGGGTTCCCATTCCGAGAAAAAAGGGGGTGGGTTAAGTGGAACCTGGGAGGCGATCATGAGCCAAGCGGTTAATAAGCTTATTGAGGACATTACCTTCGATGAAGACCTTATGATGGCGCTTGAGGCGTTGCATGAGGGCGGATAATCGCGAACGGTCAATGATAAGTGGGGTTGAGCTTTGGCTTCAACCCCAAATCCCATAAATCACCACCGTCCTAGGCGATCGGCATGAGGCAATTTACGAGAATGATGCAGATCGTGATGAGTTCATAGGCGTGCTCGAAGAGGTTTGCAAGACCTGAAGTTGGGTGTGTCATGCCTATTGCCTGATGGGCAATTACCATCATCCTCTGATCGAGCCTCCGAAGGCAAATCTCTTTAAAGGTATGCGCCACCGTAACGGGATGTATACGAAGAGGTTCAATCGATCACACGGTTTAGTGGGGCATGTTTTTCAGGGAAGTTATAGTGAAACTTCAACAGGTGAAATTTAGAGTCGATGGTTTAAGTTGGAAATTTATGGTTTTTAGAACGATTTCGCTGAGCCTGGCGATTTTGCTAGTGTCCTCTTGCACAACTGGTCATAAAAAGCTGTCGGATGCTCAACGCTCCTCAATCGAAACCGTTGATGTGTATTTGTTGGTTGTTCAGGATGAGGTTTTCCCCATTATCGATGAACGAAACATTATGGCGGAATCTGGGAACGGGCTGTTTCCTTCAGTACTGGAGGGGGACATCGATGCCAAATCCAATCGAAAAGCTCACCAAAGCTTAAAACCGCTGTACGAGCAAATAGGACATCTAGACGCTCGGCGCATGTTCGCCTCTGATGTTAAACACTTCGTGCCTGAAACTTGGGAAGTTAACGGAATAGATCATATTGCAAATGCAGTTATTATGGATAAGGAGGAGATTAAGAAGCGAATTTTATCGCTTGGCGATCGAGAGCATTTTATTTACGCTGAATTGACTTACCACTTTTCAGAAAACTACCGGTATATGCTCGTGGAACTGGATGCAGGTTTGTATGATGAAAATATACCGCGGTACAAACTCAGTAAAGAGTATAAAGACGCCGAACCCATTTACCACGTGCGGTCGACGTATCAGTCAGATCGCGCTGTTGGATCAGAAAGCGAATTGATTGATTATTGGGTCCATGACAACGGAGCAGCATATGAGCAAGCGCTGGTGTCTGGAATCGAAGAGGTATCCAGAATGATGGTCTGGAGCATATTGGGTAAGTTTTCGGAGAAGTCGTGTTATCGCTCCGTCATGGGGCCAGTGGGCGACTCTCCCGCGAACGCAATTAAGGGCTGGCTGATAGAGGGAGATCATACTGGCCGACATATCATGCAAGACCATAGCGGATTTTTCTATTCAAAAAAAGGACGAGTTGTCTATCGCTTAAAAGGCCACAAGGGGAGCTGCAGTGAAGAACCGGATCTGTAACGTTTACGCTTGGTTGATCTGCTTAAGTGGGGTGTATTTCGCCTCAGGGGCGGGCATTGCGATGGCCGATGATGGGGGCGTATTGCCGACACTGAACTATTTTCCGGAGGCTTATCAGCCTCAAAAAAAGATGACGTTTCATCGAAAGAAGCAGTACGTTAAGGAAATGCGGAGATACATCGATGCTTTAGAAGGCTGTGAGGTCGCGCTTAAGCCAATCGAAGATAAAAGACAAAATACGATTACGGTGGGTGTTCATCGTGGGCGGTCGATAAGAGTTTCGGGCGTGGGGTCCTGGCTTGAAGATGTGTATTCTCACGAACTGACCAAACCCATCTATGAGCCGGAATTGGCAAGTCCTGATTTTACGCTGGAACCCTCTCTTACTCGTCTGTACACCTACGAAGCTGGTGGCGGCTATGAGGCTGTATCGGCTCTGAATGTGACAATTATCGACAATCAAAGAGTGGTTGAAACGCTCCATTACAGGGGCTTTGCTGCCCGTCTTCCGGTGTTTGGTAGGGAAGAAACTCAGCTAAACAGTCTCAGTCAATCGATGTGGCAATCGTTGAAGAACCTGGAGCTAGACCTGGACCGCCTCTGCGACCGTTATTCTGGTTAAACCTATAATCCCTCTCGGGCTAATAGATCCACTAACCCCAAATCCCATAAATCACCACCGTCGCGCTGGCTCCGGTCAGCGCGAACGCCAACAGTGCCAAGACTCCATCCCGCGCGATCAGCGCCAGGCCAAAACAGGTCAGCACGGCGCCGGCCAGGTTGGCGCTGAACGGAATGAACTCCATCGGGGGCATCATCAGCGCAATGGTCATGCTCGCCAGGGCGACGCAGCGGGTGGGGATATAGCCGCGGATCAGGTACGTCAGCCGTGGCTTGACCAGCCGATCGATAAAACGCGCGGGCTTGCGGGAGAGTTTTACGGCTTTATGAAGGCTTCGGGTTTTGACGGAGCGTCTGAGCATCCACTGGGGCAGCCAGAAGTGCTCCCGGTGCAGCATCAGTTGAATGGAAAACGAGAACACCATAATGGCGCACAGGGTGGGTACGCCGGGAATGTCGCCAATCAGGGGCGCCAGAACGATCAGCCCCACCAGCAAAAGCACCGGGCCGAACGACCGCTGGCCAATGGCATTGAGAATGTCGTCCACGGAAATGGTTTCACGCTCGTGAGCCGCCTCAACGACACGGTCCATCACTTCTTCAAGGTTGGCGACCTGCTCTTCGTTCTCCAATTGGTTGAACCTCCGTTCAGGGGTGTTAGTCTGTATTCATAATACACAGCCTGCCTGACAGCCACTATCTGCAAAGGTTTCCGGTCGCGGTTTTTGGCACGTCTCGGCGCCATACGCCTCTTCTGGCGTGGAACTGGCGCGTTGGTTGGTAGTGGCAGCCGTCTCTAGTCTATGCTGTATTCATTGAGTCAAAGGAGCGTTTCTATGCATTACGCGATTTCCACCACTTGGGGCCCCACCGACACCACTCGGGCGGCCATTCCCTTTATATTTGCCGCCACCGCACTGGAAGCCGGTGATTCGGTGACCCTCATGCTGTTCCACGATGCGGTGTCGCTCGCGGTGCCCGGCGTCTATGAGAATGTGGTCCCCTGCGGGCCGCCGGCAAAATTCTCCGAGGTGTTTTCACACCCCAATGCCGAGATCATTGTCTGCAAACCCTGCGCGCAGGTGCGCGGTATCCTGGCGGATAACCTGCGCGAACCCAGCCGCATGGGCGGTATGGGCGAGTTTTACCAGAAGGTTGCCCAGAGCGATTGCAAACCGGTGGCCTTCTAGCCTATGGCGTTACCGGAATCCAGCGAGACCGCCCCCGTCAGAAGTTGGAAGCGCTCGCCCCTGGTGGGCATGCTGGCCAGCCTGGCGTTTGTGGCGTTGGTACTCGCGGTGCTTTATAGCTTGGGCATTCACGAGGAAGTGGTGCGTTTGCTGGAATGGTTTGAGCGCCAGGGTGCGTGGGCCGGGGTGTTGTTTATTCTGGTCATGGCATTAGTCATGATCTTTCTGCTGCCCGGCGTTCTGTTCACCACGGGTGCCGGTTTTGTCTTCGGGTTGTTTGAGGGCACGGTTTATGTGGTGGCAGGCACAGTGCTCGGTGGTGCCCTGGCGTTTCTGATGGCGCGCTACCTGTTTGGGGAACGGGCCCGGGCTTTCATAACCTCGCGCTCCAAGCTGAGCCTGGTCAATGAGGAGCTGGCGCCCCATGGCTGGAAGGTTGTCCTGCTGACCCGGTTGATTCCGTTTTTCCCCAGCAAGCTGTCCAATTATCTGTTTGGCCTGACGAGTTTCTCTTTTTGGGGGTTTGTGGCCGGCTGCAGTATCGGTTATATCCCGTTTACACTGCACAACGTCTATCTGGGCTCTCTGGCCGCGGATCTGACGACCCTGGGGGTTCGCGAGTCCGGCCGAACCCCGCTGGAGTGGGCCATCTATGCCGCGGGCTTTATCGCCACGGTGGTGGCCGTGGTTTATCTCAATGTGCTGGCACGGCGTATTCTTCGTCAATACACCAAGGATCGCGAGTCTGTCGACGAAGCGATTGAGGAGGTAACGTGAGTTGGATGAAGTGGCTTCCCTGGCGCTATCTGGTGAAGCAGGCGGCGCGAAAGCACGGGTTCCTCGACCCCATCGCGCTGCTCGGGCGGGTGCATAGTTTTGCCCAGCCCTCGGAAGTGGGTGAGCCCATTGAGCTGTTGCGTGCCGGGGTGGTGTTTCACGCCCGTGGCCTGATCAACAGCCGGGTGATTCAGCACAACCTGGACTGGGTCTGGCCCTTCTGGATCGAGCGCCAGTTCAACCCGCTCGATCCGGCGTTTATTCCGCGCGCTTTTTCCATCACGCATATCAACCTCAGCCATCGCAACTGGACGGCGGTGGGCCATCCGGATGTGGACGAATTACCGGTGGTCGACCCGCGTGGGCTCCTGACCCCCTTCTTTGACAGCTGGTCCCTCGACGGTTGGCTGCTCGCGGAGGACGGCCGCTGCCTGCTGCCCTCTCGGGCAGAATGGGCGAAGCAGCGCCAGCAGCTGGCGTCTGGTCAGAGCGTTATTACCGAGTGCCGTCACGAGGGCCTGTACCTCAAAACCGAGGCGTGGGTGGAGTTGGATCACGGCCTGCCGGTGTGCAAGTTTCGGCTCAATGCCAAGGCGGACGCCGACGCGTCCCTGGTGTTGGCATTGCGACCGAGCAACCCCGAGGGCGTCAGCTTTATACACGAGGTAAAGCTCTCGGAGGATCGTCGAAGCTGGGTGGTGGATGACACCCGTGCGGTGAGTTTCAGTGAGCCGGCGAAACGCCACCACGTGTCCGACTACCGCCAGGGCGATGTCCATATCCATCTGAACGAGCGAGAGGATCAGACCGAGGGCCGCTGTGATGTCGGTATGGTGACCGCTGCCGCCCTCTTTCCGGTGAGCGCTGGGGAGGAGCGGGAGATGACCGCGACCATTCCTCTGTCGGATACGCCAGCCCAGCTGCCGGCAGACGCCTGGGAAACCGAGCGCAAACACGCGCGCCTGGAATGCCCGGAGCCGCGCTATACCGAACTGTATGAGGCGGCCGTTGCTTCTTTGATCCTGCATTCGCCCGATGATGTCTATCCGGGCCCATTTACTTACAAGCGCTTCTGGTTCCGGGATGCCGCCTTCATCATCGATTCTCTGTTGAGCGTTGGGCTGACCCAACGAGCCGAGCGCGCGCTTTCTCGCTTCCCTGCCCGCCAGACCCTCGGCGGTTACTTCCGCTCTCAGGAAGGCGAGTGGGATGCCAACGGCGAGGTGCTCTGGGTGCTTCAGCGGTACTGTCAGCTGACCGGTCGGCCGCCCGATCCCGAGTGGTGGGGGCCCATCGTCAAGGGGGCTCGCTGGATTCCGCGCAAGCGCCTGTCCGACGATCTTAACGAGCCCCATGCCGGGTTGTTGCCGGCCGGGTTCAGCGCTGAGCACCTGGGGCCCAACGATTATTACTACTGGGATGATTTCTGGGGTGTCGCCGGCCTTAAAGCGGCGGCTGAGCTGTTAAAAGACGAAGACCCGAAAGCCAGCGCCGAGTTTGCCGAGGAGGCCGAGAAGTTTCAGGCGGCGATTGACCGCACGCTGAAGCACTGCGAGCAGCGTCTGAAGCGGCCGGCCATACCCGCTTCCCCCCACCGCCGGATGGACGCCGGTGCCATCGGTTCTTTGGCGACAGGCTACCCGACTCGCCTGTCTGAGCCCAAAGATCCTCGCCTGCTGGACACCGTGGAGTTCCTGCTGGAGCGCTGCTTCGTTAAAGGCGCCTTTTATCAGGACATGATCCACTCGGGCCTGAATGCCTACCTGACGTTGCACGTGGCTCAGGTGTTGTTGCGGGCCGATGACCCGCGCTATCTGGAACTGGTGGATACCGTTGCGGATCTGGCCACCTCCACCGGCCAGTGGCCCGAGGCCATTCATCCGGCCACCGGCGGCGGCTGCATGGGCGATGGCCATCACGTCTGGGCCGCGGCCGAGTGGGCAATCATGATTCGCAACTGGTTTGTGCGCGAGGAAGGCGACGGCCTGATTCTGGCCAGTGGCGTTCCCGAGCGTTGGGTTGAGGGTGGGCAGCCCGTGCGCTTTGGGCCCGCACCGACGCCTTACGGTGCCATTACCGTCACTGCTCAAAAAACCGACACCGGGGTGAGCGTGCACTGGGAGGCGGATTGGCGAGATGCTCCCTCCAGGGTTGAAGTACGGGTTCCGGGCTACCAGGCTCAGACGGTGGAGGCTGAGCAGGCATCGGTGACACTTAAAGCTGTTTGAGGGAGCTTCTGTTGTTTGGATGAGCCTTTTGTCCAGAACAAAAAAAAGCCCGCAAATCCTTGCGGGCTTTTTTCGTGAAGTTGCATCTTCCTTGATCTGGGTACTCCGTCCTTGCCTGATCCACTCTCCTTAGTGGGCTACCCGGCGCCGGGCCAATCCCAAGCCAATCAATCCCAATCCCATCAGTATCAGAGCGCTCGACTCCGGTACGTCTACTACGGTCTTTCCAAAAATCGCGACATGTGAAATGGCGCCACCCGGTCCGGGGTAGAAATCTTGTAAGTCCAGACTGTCGGTGCCATTCCAGTCTGCCAGGCTGAACAGGTACTGAGGCAGGTTGCCATCTTTGACGATCAAGTAGCACTCGGGGCAAATAATGGACGGACCGCCTGTGAAGGTAATCAGTGCGTCATTGGGGTCGCCCCAGTACTCCGTTGAATAAGAGCCGGCGAAGCCTCCTTCATCTACACCTTGGTAATTCGATTTGTAAAACAGATCAAGGCTGGAGCTGGTGCCGACAATCGAGGCTACATTGCTGGCGTTAAGTGTGCCGTTTTGATCACTGGTCCAGTCGGCATCCGAGGGCATTAGCATCAATGCTTGCGCGTGGCCGGCGATCACCAATACCAGCGCGGCCATACCGTAGCGAAGTCCCTGCATTGAAATTTTCATGGAAGTTACCTGCGAATCAACGTACTGCGTCTCTTTAAAACCTCTTGCCGGTCTAACACCGGCATCGCCCAGAACAAAGCAGGTACTGTGCCAGATTCTCTAACTCCTTGTGTTGCATGCCGTTGCTTCGGCTCCGTGATTTTTTAAACGAGCAGTTTGTAAAGTTGGCCGACGCGAAAATCGACGGTTTGGCGGATTTATCGAGAGGTGGCCAGTGCGGACAGGCGTACATCCACCCCGAGTACTCGAGGCGTCCCACCAGGCATTGTCACCGGCACCGCGACGGTAAAGCAGAAGTCATCGGTGGCGTCTGAGCGGTAAACGTCGGTGATATGCGGTTTGCCGCTACTGAGAACGGCCTTGAACCAGTGACGCTCTCGCCAGTCTGTACCGCGGGCGACGGTACCATCGAGGTGGGAAAGCGCTTGGCAGAAAATGTTGTCGCTTAATTGTTGGCCGGCGCCGTCCACCAGATAGGCCAGCTCGAAGGTTTTGTCCCGACCCAGAGCCCGGCGCAGCGCGGCGTGAGTCTGGGGCAGGTCGTCCTGGCGCAGCGCGGGGTCCCGGGCCAGCTGTTCGACCTTCCGCTGAGCCTCTCGGTGTAGTTCCAGTTGAAAGCCGCCCAGGCCCTCAAGCAGTCGGTCACTCTGGTGGTGAACGGCATCGCCCAGCGTCCCCATTTGTTGGGCGCTGCTTCTGAGGTCGGCGGCGGCATGGGAAACGGTGTGAACCTGCTGATTCAGGTCGCCGATAGCCTGCCCGATTTGAGAAATGCCCGTGGCCATGCCGCTGACTTGGCCATCCAATTGATCCATGGCGCTGCGCACCGACCCCAGTTCGGTGCGCAGTTGAGTCACGCCCTGCTCCCCGTCGCAAACCGCTCCCTGCATCTGGTGGCCCGCCTCCGTCAACTGCGTCACTTCCTGACGGAAGCGATCAATGATCTGGGCGACCTCATCGGTGGCCTCTGTGGTGTGGTGGGCCAGGCGTCGTACTTCTTCCGCCACCACGGCAAAACCGGCGCCGTGAACGCCCGCACGGGCGGCTTCGATGGCGGCGTTCAGGGAGAGCAGGTTGGTCTGCTTGGAAATGTCTGCAATCACGCTGATGACATTGACCACACTCTCCAATTGGGCTTGAAGTTCTCCAATGGCACTGCCAAGTCTCTGTTCGCTGTGACTGATTGCCCGGATGTTTCCCAAAACGCTTTCGCTGCCAGCCTCGCATTGGCGCAGCGAGGTGGCCACCTGGGACGACAGCCGCGCTACCTCGGCGGCGCCGGGTACCAATTCGGCCTCAAGTGTGGCCGTGACCTCCTCGCTGGTGCTGGCGAAGGTACCGGCGGCCCCGGTCAGAGCCTGGCCGTTATCGTCTGCGCTTTCGGCGAGTTTGCGCAACCGCGGTGCTTCTCCGGCAATGGTGACGGCCGCCGAGACGCTGAGCTCGATTCGATGGTGCAGCTCCTGCACAAACTGATCAATGGCAAGACTGGAGGCATCTTGCCGGGCCAGTCGTCGGGTCAGATCCCGGGATTGCAGTAACTCGTAGAGAGGTTCCTCGGCATCGCCACGACCCCATGGCCAATTGATGGCTCCCATAACGCGCTCCAAAGGCAGGATAGGTAGGAAATGCCCCGGGGAATGGGGCTGCAAGGAAATCCAGCAAATAGAGTGCCATGTGGCGCTATAATCATTTTTTTTGGCCGGGCGTCAGCCGCGGCGGGGCGTTGAGCGAGGCGGAAAGCGTTGAAACCGCAGAGAGGAGCCGCCGTTGCGCACTGCAGTGGTGCACAACGGTCGGTCATTTACTCGCCGATGGTGTAAGACTTGACCCGGTAGCCCGCTTTCTCAAGTTGCTCCAGCAGGCTGTCCTCTCCTGCCAGATGCAGGGATCCGACCAGCACCAGTTCAACCGCCTCGTCCTCAAATAGCCCCTTGATCACGGGCAGCCAGTCCTTGTTTCGCTCCACCATCAGGGTCTGATACATCTCCGGCGCCTCTTCTTTCATGGGTTTACCCAGGTCCCGGTAGAGGGTGTCCATATCCCCGGCCTTCCACGCCGACACGGTGGTTTCCATCATCTGGTCAAAGCGGCGCAGGTCCCGCAATGTCGCTTTGATGATTTCGTCGCCATCATGTCCGGCCAGCGCTTTCATATAGCCGAGCACAGCTTGGGTGGATTCGAGCTGTCCGGTGGGCTTGTTGTCGGCTTTGGCCCGGTTGAAGTAGTGGGTATCCACGCCTTTGGTTATTCCCTTTTGCTGGGCGGTCATCACCGTCATCATCATGCTGACGAACGCCGGATCGAAACCGACGAACTGTTGGATGGGAAACTGATTCTGCTTGGAATAGCGCGCCAGTGACTCCCATACCTCGGCGCTGAGCTCGGTGCTGAGAGATTTTCCGGGCGGGTAGAGCATCAGCTGCATCATCTGTTGACTAAAGGCCGGATCCTGGATCTGGGCCATATCCGCTTCCAGATACAACGCGTCGGCCTCCTCGTAGGCGGCGTCGAATTCGGCGGGCAGAGGAAACTCAGTGGGATGCAATAGGTGGATGGTGCCGCCGAGTAATATCCTTTGCCCTCCCTTACTCACTTCGAAAAGCGTGGTCGAGGCGTGGGCCGAGAGCGTGAACAGCAGAGCCAGGGCGGCCCCGGTGGCGCGTAGAACAGTGGTCATGACGGGCAATCCTCTTGCGTTGTGGTTTGAGCTCTTTTTAGAGGGCGTAGAGCGCAGATCCTAAGGGTTGGTAAAGGCAAACGCAACGCCACTCGCGGGGGCGGTCAATCCGCCTGTCTTCTTCATAGAGTGGGCCGACGCCTGGCTTTCATAGTGCCAAGCAAAGCGGGCGAAATCGTGTCTCGCAAGATGTGGGAGATCGCTAACGCTTGACGCCCCCTGTGACTCTACACGGAAAGTGATACCATTCGGGCGAACTTGAACCGGAAATACCTATGCCAATCTGGGTTGATGCGGACGCCTGTCCCGTTGTTGTCAAAGAGATTCTGTGCCGCGCCGCCGAGCGCTGGAAAGTACCCACGACCTTTGTCGCCAACCGCGGCATCAACGTGCCGCCCTCCCCGTTTATCAAAACCCGTCAGGTGCGCGCCGGCTTTGATGTGGCGGACAATGAAATCGTGCGGTTGATGAACCCGGGGGATCTGGTCATTACCCAGGACATTCCGCTCGCGGCGGAGGTGGTGGACAAGGGTGGCGTGGCAATGAGTCCTCGGGGTCAGCCCTACACTGCAGAGACCATTCGTCAGCGCCTGGCCATGCGCAACCTGATGGAAGAGCTACGCAGTACCGGCGAGGTGACTGGCGGGCCCAGTGGCTTTTCCCAAACCGATCGAAAGCAGTTTGCCGACTACCTCGACCGATGGTTGCAGAAAAACGTGCGCCGCTGAAGCCGGTCCATCCCCCCTTCTGAGCGCCGAGGGTCATTTTAGTAACCGACTAGAACCACGCCCGCTGAAATTCCGTCACGTCCCCCATTAATCGGTCCCGTAGTGTTCGGGCGGTCGAGATCGGGAGGTAACCAATGGTGGTTGGCCCGTCCGTGGTCCATACCATCAGGTGGCTCAACCCCAGTTTGCGAAGAATCGGTGGCTCGTGCACGGCGATCTTTTGCAGCTTGCCGGTCGGCAGCCACTGCTCTTTTCGTCCGATAAAGCCATGGCGCACGGCCAGCCAATCGTTCTGAATGTCGTATCGGGTTTGCGACCACCGCCGCCAGAGTATCAGGACAAACGCCGGGTACCACAGCAGCGCCCAGCCAACGGCGGCTGACCAATGCTGACCGGTCGATAGCAGAATCGCCCCGGTGATGAGCGCAAAAAGCGTGGCGAACGTCAGGGTGTAATCGACAATGTACCAGGGGTGGATCGCTTTCCAGGCGGGCTTCGGGAGCGCGAACTGCTCCCGCAGTGCTTCCAGCCGCTCGGTGGTGAGCACCGGCACCACAAACCGCTGAGACAGCTGGGCGTTGCCTTGCTGGAAATGCCCGGCCTTGCTGATCAACAGGCTGTGGCGTCGCAGCAGCCGGGCGATCATGCCCTGGGTGATCTGCAGGCGCTGCATCTTGGGAAGGCGCAGCCCCCGTGTGCGCTGGGTGCCCAGGCCAAAGTGGGCCTGAAAGCGCTCGCCATGGCGCGCCAGCGAATAGTTGCCGTAGTACACCATGGCCACGATCATCGATACCGCAAACAGCAGCACGATACCCACAACGATAAACACCACGCCGGCCAAGAAAGCCGCCAAAAACGCCGACCAACCGGAATGGGTCAGTGTTTCCACCCAGGGCAGCGCTCGCAGCCAGGCGAGCCAGCTTTCCATGGCCGGGCCCATGTACTGGCCCAGGGGTGCCGCCAGCGGCGCCAGAAAGAGCAAGGCGTTGTGCATCAGGCCGTAGCGGGCGACTTCTTTGAAGGGCAGCCTCAACTCATAATCCGGAGCGTCATCTCCCTTCGAGTCGGAATCTTGAAACTGGGCCTGTGAGGTTGCGGAGGCTTTGCGGTCGAGAACCTGCTGGCGCAGTTGTTCTGCCACCGCCACGGGAATACCCGGGATGTTCACTTCCTGCTGTCCCGAGCCGGCACTTTCAAAACCGAGGGTGGCCAGCCCGAGGGGCCTAAAGTAGAAGGGATTGATAATGTCGGCCTGCTGAACCCGCTCGAAATCCAGGCTGAGGCGTTTGCGATGAAACAGACCCGAGCGAATCTGAATGCGGTCCTTCTCCACCTTAAAGCGAAAGACCCAATACTGCACCACCGCATTCAGCAGTAGCACGACCAGCACCAAGGGCACGCCATAAATGAACAATAGCTCGCGCCCTTTCTCACCGCCCGCCAGCGCGCCTGCCAGAAGGGGCCAGAGGTTGACCAGGTTGGGGATCGCCTTCAGAAAAAAGTAGACCGCGGAGACCGGCGAGACCCGCTGCCACTCACTCTCGCTCGGTGTCGACATGCCTGTCTCCCTCCGGGGTATCATTGATAGGGGCCGAGCTGGCTTCCTCTGTGGCACGTCGAGTGAGATGGGCTTTCAGTCGTTGGGCCAGATTGGTTTCCAGCCCCGGCACTTTGACATCCGACTTGAAGCCGCCGGCGGTGTACACCACCAGCTCGCTCAATCCATTGAAGCGTTCCAGCGGCCCCTGGGTGATTTCCACGTGTTGAATACGGTTGATCGCCACCGAGACGGTGCGGAACCACCAGCAGCCGGTGCGCAAATGCACGTCCCGCTCGCGCAACAGATACTGAGTGCGCCGCACTTTGCGCGGCACCCAGACCATCACCAAAAACAGCACTACCAACGCGCCAGCGATCGAAGGCCCCCAACTGAACGGCGTCACTGGCGTTGAGAAGAAAACCGGGAACCAGGGTCCGAGGGTAACGGCCAGGCCGATCAGGGCCAGCCGAAGTCGAAGCACGTTTCGGTAGCGAGGGTGAATGGGCTCCCAGGGTTCGGGCTCAAGCGGCGGTAACCGCCGGCTGTCGAGGGAGGGGTCTTCCAAGGTGGTCGCCATGGCGTATCCTTACTCTATTGTGATTATGAGGTGCCAAAGATTGTACCGCGTATGGGCCTTGTCGCAAGGGGATGGATAGTACCGTTACCCAAAGCCCTTGCCCGCTATAGGCACGTCAGGATCATAACCGGGTCACAGTAACGACGGTTGCGGGCGACTAGACTGAGAGGTACTCGATGACCCTCTCGATGGAGGCCTCCGATGCGCATCCTGGTGATCTGGTTACTGCTTTGCCTAATGTTGTCGGCCTGCGGCGGCTCTGGTGGGGAGGCAGGAAGCGATGCCTCCAGCTGGGCAGTTTCCTCCTCCACCCCTGCGACTTCCAGCGAATCGTCGGTTTCTTCTTCAACCAGCAATTCCAGTGTCGCCGTCAGTTCCAGTCGTGAGCAATCCTCCTCGGAAAGCATTGGATTGAATACGCGTCCGTCCAATGAGACTTGTCTGGCTGGTGCATCTCCGGATGGGAGCAGCGCCGTGTCGCTGGAACGAGCCTTTCCCGGAGTGAGTTTCAATCAACCCGTGGCGATGCTCCAGGCACCGGGGGATGACAGTCGGTGGTTTGTGGTGGAGCAGCCCGGCCGTATTCAGATGTTTGCCAACGACCCGGCCGTGAGTTCGACGAATGTGTTTGCCGACCTGCGCGAACGAGTGGATGACAGCGCCGCCGAGTCCGGACTGCTGTCCATGGCCTTTCACCCGGATTTTGCCGAGAACGGCGAGGTGTTTCTGTACTACCAGGTGTCGGAAGATACTACCCCGCCGATCGAGGACGATTGCTGCGTCAGCCAGCTGGTTCGCTACCAGACCAACGCCGATGGCACCGCTCTGGATGCCGACTCTGCCGAGGTGCTACTCCGCTACACGGCCCCTTACCGCTCAAAAAACCATTTCGGGGGGCGCTTGGGTTTTGATGACGACGGCTACCTGTATCTGAGCATTGGCGATGGCGGCGGGGCCGGGGACCCCGACAATCGAGCGCAGAACACCGCCAACCTTTGGGGCAGTCTGATCCGTATAGACGTCGACAGCGGCTCACCCTATGGCATTCCCGCCGACAACCCGTTTGCGGACCAGTCGGCTTTCCTGTGCGACTCGGATACCCAAATGCAGCAAAAGCAGGCCGCCGGGGGTGACTGTCCGGAGCTCTATGCCTGGGGGCTGCGCAACCCCTGGCGCTGGGCGTTTGATTCGGATACCGGCGTTCTATGGCTCGCGGATGTGGGCCAAGGCGCCTGGGAGGAAGTCAACCGCATTGAACGCGGCGGCAACTACGGCTGGGACATTCGCGAAGGGGCGCATTGCTACAGTGCCAGTAACTGCGACACCAGCGGGTTGATTGACCCGGTCGCCGAAGTCCCTCAGCCGGACTTCCGGTCCATTACCGGCGGTGTGGTTTACCGGGGCAGTGCCATTGCGTCACTGCAGGGGAAATACCTGTTCGGCGATTACGTCACCGGTCGGTTCTACGCATTGGCGGATAGCGACCCCGAGCAAGCGGGTTTGGAAATCGAAGTGCTGGACGACAGCACCGGCTTGGGTATCGCCTCCTTCGCGCAGGGTCCGGCGGGCGAGGTGTACCTGGTGGATTACGGTGGTGGCGTGCACCGTGTGGTCGCCAACGATCCGGAAAACGAGACCGGTGGGCCGCCGGCGCAGCTGTCCGATACCGGCTGCGTCAATCCCGATGCACCCTGGGAGCCGGCCGAGGGGCTGATTCCCTACCGGGTGAACGCGCCTTTCTGGTCCGACGGCGCCGACAAGCGTCGGTGGTTGGCGCTGCCGAATGATCAGACTATTGCGATCGATGAAACGGGTGATTGGCAACTGCCGCCCGGCAGCGTGGTCATGAAAAACTTTTATCGTCAGGAGGTGTTGATCGAAACCCGTTTGTTTATGCACCACACTGACGGTCGCTGGGCCGGTTACACCTACGCCTGGAATGACGATGGCACTGACGCCCAACGGGTCCACGGCGGCCGAGTGGAAACCCGACAGGGTCAAGCGTGGATCTACCCCACTGGCAGCGAATGCCTGCAGTGTCATACCGCGGCGGCGGGAAGGACGCTGGGCCTGGAAACCGCTCAGCTGAACGGGACCTTCCTCTATCCAGGTACGGGGCGCCGTGCCAATCAGTTAGTCACCCTCCATGCCATCGAAGTACTTGACTCTGAGCCTGGAACGGAACGATTGCCCGACCCCTATGCCGATCTTCAGGCCGACCGGTTAGCCGATCAGGCGCGCGCCTACCTGCATACCAACTGCGCCCAATGCCATCGCCCGCAGGGCCCGACCAACCTCAACATGGACCTGCGCTACAAAACGGCGTTGGGGGCGATGACTATTTGCAATGTGGCGCCGCAGAACGGCGGCTCGCCGGAGGAACGCCGGCTGCTTCCCGGCGATGCCAATGCCTCGGTGCTGGTGACTCGGATGAGCCTGCGCAATCATGCCGATCAGATGCCGCCCATTGGCAGTCATCGGGTGGATCAGGAAGGTGAAGCGCTGTTGCGGGAATGGATTAACGCCATGGCGTCCGACCGGTGTGACTGAGGGCTTTCCTGGCGTTTTCGAGGTGGTGCTCTCAATGCAATGCCGAAACGCCACATATCCTGCAGCCATAAAAAAGGAGCGGTGTCAGCCGCTCCCTTGGTGGGGTCACCCGGTGATCCGGTTACGCCGCTTTTTTCTGCTCAAACCAGTCTTTCGTGCCGCCTTCATAATCGAAGACACTGGTAAAACCGGCGTTCTCCAGCTTTTTGGCCGCCTGGGGTGAGGCGTCGCAATCAAAGTTCGCGCAGTAAACCACCACCTTGCGTTGTTTGTCACCGACGACTTTCTCAGTAACCTGCTCAAAGTCATCGTCATCCACCGGCACGTTGATGGATGTGCGAATGTGAGCGTCGTTGAATGCTTTGTTGGGAAGCACATTGATCAGCACAAAATCTTCGTGCTCGGCTTCATTCATGATCTTCAATTCATCGCGGCTAATGGCTTGCATAGGTACCTCCTGGTTGCTTCGTTCCAAAAATTGAGAGGCCGAGTGGCATCGGGCTGTTCTGAGTTCAGGCCGCTTTCGAGGCGATCGCCTCAGCCGTCTGTTCGGCCAAGTCGGTCTCGCGGCGGCGAAGAATATCGCCCAGGCTGATTACGCCTCTGAGCTGCTTCTCATCCTGATTGTTGAGCACCACCAACCGATAAATCTGTTGCTCTCGCATGCGTTTGGTGGCCGCCTCCAAGCTGTCGTTTTCAAAGCAATACAACACCTGATGGGTTTCCGCCCGTTCGACCGGTGTCTCGTCCGGGTTCCAGCCTTCGGCCAGCGCCCGAATCACCAAGTCTCGGTCGGTCACAACGCCCTCCAACCGGCCTTTGGCTTCGGTTCCGATGGCCAGAAAGCCACTGTCGAGGTCGCGCATCCGCCGAGCGGCATCGCTGATGCTGGTGTTGGGTGCAATAAACTCGCAGGACTGGGTCATCACGTCTCGAACTTGCATAACAACCTCCTTTCTTTTCCGTACCGACCGGCTAGAAATTCAGTTGTGCGACAAGGCCTACCGGCCGATAAAACAAGTGTCGAAAACGCCGACGTCAAAAAGGCACTCCGCGCTATGAGCGGAATTTTGCGTCGGCCCAAGCCGACTTCTCATTGCCTTGTGTTACTCATTGTAGACCCGGTTTGCCGCCTTGTGTTCCAGTTAGAATGAGACGGTTGCTCAAGCATCGCGAGTATGAAAATGCAGAATAAACGATGGCTCATCGAGAACGGTCCACTTACCGAGCGCGTGTGGATGCTGTGGTGCGTTTTCGAATGAGTTTAAAATACAGTTTGTTCGGTGTTGAAAGCGCCGGTACTTTTCCAACTGGAGCACATTCATGCAGTGTCCCAAATGCCAACATCCTCGTTCTGAAAGGCAGATGACCTGCACCCGGTGCGGCCTGGTGTTTCATAAATACGATGATTACCTGCGTCGGCGGGAACAGTTGACCCGGCCGGCTCGGCGATCCGGTTGGGGCGAGTGGCTGACCACCCTCAGGGCCTATCTTGCTGTACCGACGCCGTCCATGAAACGCTACTTGGGCGGGTATCTGGTGCTTTGGGGATTGTTTGTGGTGTGGGGCATGAGTTACCTAATACTGAGCGTGGAGGAGCTTGGCCGGGGGTTTCACTTTATGCATCAAGTGAACCTGCCGTTTCACGAGGCGGGGCATGTAATATTTGGCCTGTTCGGACAGTTTATCGGCTCCTTGGGGGGCACCCTGGGGCAACTGGCGATTCCGCTCATCTGTGCCATCGCACTGCTGAAAACCCGTCACGACACCTTTGGTGCGAGCCTTTGTATGTGGTGGTTTGGACAAAACTTTCTGGATATAGCGCCCTATATGGCGGATGCGCGGGCCGGGGAGTTGCCCCTGTTAGGCGGCAATTATGGCAAGTCGTCGCCCTACGGTGTTCACGATTGGGAGTATCTTCTCGGGGAGACCGGTCTGTTGGCGTACGATCAGACCCTGGCGGCGATCGTGCTGAACCTGGGCCGGCTGATCATGTTGGCCGCTATGCTGTGGGGCGGGTATTTGCTGTGGCGGGCCCACCGGGATAACAACCGTTGAGCCCGCCCGGCTTTACCAACTCGGGCGGGCCGGGTCGGATTATTTTTTCTTCATCGCTTCCTGTAGCAGCGCGCCCATGCTGCCTAGCGCTGCCCCCTGGTTGCCACCCTGACGGCTCTTTTGGCCACCCTGGTTTTTGGGCGCGCGGCGCGAGCCCCCCTTGGGGCCTTCGGTCTTCTCGCCGGGTTCGTCGTCCAGGCGCATGGACAGGCCGATGCGTTTGCGCGGCACATCCACTTCCATGACTTTCACTTTTACCACGTCCCCGGCTTTCACTACTTCCCGTGGGTCTTTTACGAAGGTGTTCGACAGGGCGGAGATGTGGACCAGACCGTCCTGGTGGACACCGATATCGATAAAGGCGCCGAAGTTGGTGACGTTGGTGACCGAACCCTCCAGGATCATGCCCGGCTCCAGGTCCTTGATGGTGTCCACGCCTTCCTGGAACTGGGCGGTTTTGAATTCCGGGCGCGGGTCGCGGCCGGGTTTGTCCAGTTCGCTGATAATGTCAGTGACGGTGGGCACGCCGAATTTTTCGTCGGTATAGTCACCCGCTTTCAAGCTGCGCAGAAACGCCGAGTCGCCGATCAGGCCTTTCAGCTCCCGAGCATTAATCTGCGCGATTTTTTCCACCACGCTGTAGGCTTCCGGGTGAACGCCCGAGGCATCGAGCGGATTATCGCTGCCGGCGATTCGCAAAAAGCCCGCTGCTTGCTCAAAGGTTTTGTCGCCCAGGCGCGGCACCTTTTTCAATTCGGTGCGTGAACGAATGACGCCGTTGGCGTTGCGAAACTCCACAATGTTGTTGGCCAGGGTCTGGTTCAAACCGGACACTCGAGCCAGCAATGGCGCCGAAGCGGTGTTCACTTCTACGCCCACGGCGTTTACACAGTCTTCCACCACCGCATCCAGTTCCCGCGCGAGTTGGGTCTGGGAGACGTCGTGCTGGTACTGGCCGACGCCGATGGATTTGGGATCGATTTTCACCAATTCCGCCAGAGGGTCCTGCAGGCGGCGGGCGATGGAGATGGCGCCGCGAATGGTTACATCCAGGTCCGGAAATTCCTTGGCGGCGAATTCCGAAGCGGAGTACACCGAAGCGCCGGACTCGTTCACCATCACGCTCTTGGCGTTGAGATCGCTGTGTTTTTTCAGCACGTCCTGCACGAACTTTTCGGTTTCCCGGGAGGCGGTACCGTTGCCGATGGCGATCAACGCCACGTCGTATTTCTTGCAGAGCTGAACGATCTTGGCTTCCGCCTCGGCCATTTTGAATTGCGGGGCTGTGGGGAAAATCGCGCCGTGATCGAGCACCTTGCCGGTGGCGTCCACAACGGCGACTTTCACACCAGTGCGCAGACCGGGGTCCAGGCCAATGGTGGCTTTCTGGCCGGCGGGAGCGGCCAGCAACAGGTCTTTCATGTTGGCGGCGAAGACCTTGATCGCCGCTTCTTCGGCTTTCTCGCGCAACTCACCGAGCAGGTCGGTTTCCAGGTGGGTGAGCAGCTTGACCCGCCAGGTCCAGCGCACCACCTCGCTCAGCCATTTGTCGCCGGCGCGGCCCTGGTCGCGAATGTCCCAGTGCTCGGCCACCATGCCCTCACAGGGGTGGGCGGCGGTGCGGTCTTCCTCCTTCCCCAGGGTAAGAGCAAGGTTGAGAATGCCTTCGTTGCGCCCCCGGAACATGGCCAGCGCCCGGTGGGAGGGGACGCTTTTGAGCGGTTCGTCATGCTCGAAATAGTCCCGGAATTTCTGCACTTCCTGGGATTGATCGCTGTCTTTGCCCGGGGCCACACGGGCGCTCAGTTGGGCTTCCTGGTACAGGAAGTGGCGCAGCTTACCGAGCAGCTCGGCGTCCTCACTGAAGCGCTCCATGAGAATAAACTTGGCGCCGTCCAGGGCCGCTTTGGTGTCCTCGATTTTGTGCTCGGGGTTGAGGAACTTGGCCGCTTCGGCTTCCGGGTCCAGCGTGGGGTCTGCCTGCAGGGCGTCGGCCAATGGTTCGAGGCCGGCTTCGATGGCGATCTGGCCCTTGGTGCGGCGCTTGGGTTTGTAGGGAAGGTAGAGGTCTTCCAGGCGGGTCTTGGTATCCGCGGCCCTGATGTCGCGCTCCAGCTCAGGCGTCAGCTTTTCCTGCTCGGCGATGCTCTTGAGAATGGTCTCGCGCCGGTCTTCCATCTCTCTCAGGTAGCGCAGCCGCTCCTCCAGAGTCCGCATTTGCGTGTCATCCAGGCCCCCGGTGACCTCTTTGCGGTAGCGGGAGATAAACGGCACGGTGGCGCCCTCGTCGAGCAGGGCGACGGCGGCGGCGACTTGTTGTTCCCGACAGCTGAGCTCGTCGGCGATACGCTGGGAGATGCTGGTCATAACGGCACCTGGGTTTCCATCAATTGAGTTACAGAAGCCGCTCATTATCCGCAAATGGGCGGCCCAGACCAGTCTTGTTTTTACGCCGTTTTTGTGAGAGCAAAAAACGCTTGCGCTTCCGATTTATGCTGTTATAGTTATGTATAACACCAGTTCACTGTAGGAGTGATTGTGACCGACCTCTGGAACGATGACCAGCCGATTTACCGCCAGCTGTACGAGCGGGTCGTGCGCCTGATCCTGCGGGGTGACTTTGCCGAGGGCGACGCCCTGCCCTCAGTGCGTCAGCTCTCGGCGGACTATCGCATCAACCACCTGACGGTCGCGAAGAGCTATCAGGCTCTCGTTGATGAGGGGCTGGTGGAGAAACGCCGCGGCCTGGGCATGTTCGTGCTGGAGGGGGCACGTGAGCGCTTACTCGCCCGTGAACGCCAGCTGTTTCTGGAAAAAGAGTTGCCCGAGCTCATACGTCGGGCGCGGGAATTGGGTATTGAACCGGCGGTTTTGCAGGACGCCGTGACGCAACAGTGTAAGGAGAAAAGCGAATGAATGCGGTGATCGAAGCTCGCGGGCTACGCAAGGCCTATGGCGATAAAACAGTACTGAAAGGCATTGATCTGACCCTGGAGCGGGGACGGATCATGGGCTTGATCGGCCCCAACGGGGCCGGCAAAACCACTTTGCTCAAAGGCATTCTGGGGCTGGCGCCGGTGGACGGTGACTTGAAGGTGCTGGGGCTGAATCCGCAGCGCCATCGCACCGCGCTGATGGAGCGTGTGTCCTTTATCGCCGATACCGCCATTTTGCCGGGCTGGCTGAAGGTCAGCGAAGCACTGGCCTATATGGAGGGGGTTCACCCCCGGTTCGACCGCGCCCGCGCGGAGGACTTCCTGTCCCGCACCGGCATCGAGCGGCGCAGCCGGGTGAAGGAGCTGTCCAAGGGCATGATCACCCAGTTGCACCTGGCGCTGATCATGGCCATCGACAGCCAACTGCTGGTGCTTGACGAGCCCACGCTCGGGCTCGACATTCTGTATCGCAAGCAGTTCTACACCAGCCTGCTGAATGATTACTTCGACGAACAGAAAACCATTCTGGTTACCACCCATCAGGTGGAGGAGATCGAGCACCTGCTCACCGACGTGGTGTTTATCGGTGACGGCGAGCTCAAGCTCAATAGCACGATGGAAGCGCTGGAGCGGGAGTATGTGGAATTGCAGGTGGCGCCCGAGCAGGTAGCGGAAGCGCGCCGGTTCGGGCCGATTCACGAACGCACCCTGCTCGGAGGCGTAAGCCTGATTTATGAAGGGGTCTCCGCCGAGGTGCTCTCGCCTCTGGGTGAGGTCAAAACACCGGGATTGGCGGACCTGTTTGTGGCCAAGCTACAAACCCCCGCCCAAAAAGGCGCCAGCCAAGGGAGGACAGCCTGATGAACCATTTACCCTTACCCATACAATTTCAGCGGGAGTTCTGGGAGAGTCGGGGCAGCTTTGTGCGCACGCCGATCTGGATTGCGCTGGTGCTGGCCGCCCTTCTGCTGATGGGCATGCTGACCTCGAGCTTTGAAATTGATTTGGCGTTGAACGAGTGGCGCCAGTCACCGGAGCAAATGAACGAGTTCGAAGAGGGTGCCGAGTTGCTGCAGGCGTTGATGCGGGGGGATTTGTTCAGTAGTCATCCGCAAGTGCTGCGCATGGCTCTGGCGGCGATATCGATTCCCTTTGTCTTCGCCCTGCTGCTGATCAGTCAGATGTATCTGTTGGGCTGCCTCTATGGCGACCGCAAAGACAAGAGTGTGCTGTTCTGGAAGTCTCTGCCGGTGTCGGAAACGCGCGTCGTGCTGACCAAACTGGTGTTCGGGGCCTTGCTGGGCCCGGCCATTTTCCTGGTGGCCTCCCTCGCCGTGGGTCTGCTACACCTGTTGATGATGTTGGGCTTCGCCTCGCTCAAGCTGGGGGTTGAGATGCCCGGGTTGGGGACCTTGCTGAGTACGTTTGTCGGCCACAGTCTGGGCCTCATGTCCGGGTGGTTGCTGTTTGCACTCTGGTTCGCCCCATTATTTGCCTGGCTGCTGCTGGCCTCGGCCTGGTCGCGCAAGTCACCGTTTCTGGTGGCCTTTGGGGTGCCGGTGGTATTGATGGTGGTGGAACTGTGGCTGCTGCGCAGCGTCAACCTCTGGAACGCCGTCTGGGTGCCGTCTCACGAGTCTTTCGAAGCGCTGGTTCAATCCCAGCTCCGCCCCTGGGCGCTGCTGGAGCATTGGGGGCATGCCCTATCGGCTCCGGCCTTCTGGCTCGGTGCGGTGGTGACGGCCGGCTTCACGGCAGGGGCGATCTGGTTGCGCAACTATCGGTATGAACTGTAAAAGCGGACGGTCAGGCTCGGTAAGCCGGGCTCCGGGCTGTATGGGGCTGCGCCCTAGTGTATGAGTAGACTGGCGCCAATGGTGGGGCTGGCAGAATAACGGAGGAGCGTTTTGAAAGCGTCTTATGGGGTACAACGCGTGCCGCTGGTATTGGTCATTATTGCAATCGGTGTGGTCGGGGTCGCGGCGCTGTTGATGTTGAAGCCCCGGCCGACGCCTCACCCCGAGGTGGACCCGCCCGAGCCGGTGGTACAGATTGTCCGGGTGAACCTGGAAGACCGCGCCTTGACAGTGGAAACCCAAGGCACGGTGGCGCCGCGGCGGAATATCCAGCTGATCAGTCAGGTGGGAGGGCAGATCGTAGAGGCGGCGCCGGAGTTTGTGGCCGGGGGGCGTTTCGACCAGGGCGACTGGCTGGTGCGCCTGGACCGGCGGGACTACCAGAATGCACTGGCACGGGCCGAATCCCAGTTGCGAGACGCCGAGCGGGTCCTGGCCGAAGAGCGCGGTCGGGCGCGGCAGGCCGAGCGTGAATGGCGGGATCTGGGCAACCAGCAGGCCAACGAGTTGTTCCTTCGCCGTCCCCAGATCGCCGCCGCCGAAGCCGCCGTGGAAGCGGCGCGGGCTGAGCGGAACCAGGCCCGGCTCGACCTGGAGCGTACGGAAATCCGCGCGCCTTTCAGCGGTCGTATTCGCCAGACCCAGGCCGATCTGGGCCAGTTCATCAGCCCCGGCAGCGCCATCGCGGAAATCTATGACGATGCGGTGGCTCAGGTCCGTCTGCCGCTGATGGATGATCAGGCCGCGTTGTTGGACTTGCCCCTGGGTACGGCCATCGAACCGTCGGAGCGCCCCGCAGTGACGTTCTCAGGTCGGGTGTTGGGCGAGCGCCATCAGTGGCAGGGGGCGGTGGTGCGCACCGAGGCCAGCCTGGATGCCCAGTCCCGCATGTTGCATGCGATTGCCGAGGTGCCGGAGCCGTTCAATACCGAGCGCCATCCGGCGCCACTGTTGATGGGCCTTTTTGTCCAGGCGGACATCGACGGTCGTGAGCTGGACGACATCACCTCGCTCCCCATTACCGCCGTGTTCGAGCGAGATCGGATTTACACCGTGAAGGAAACGGAAGCCGAAAGCGGTGAAGCCGGTGGGGAGAAAATCGTCCAGGAAAAGCGCGTTCGGGTGCTGAAGGTGGATGGCGACCGGATCTGGGTCAAAGGCCCGTTGACCGAGGGGGAGGCCGTGATTGTGGACCGCCAGGGGTATGTCAGCCCGGGCGTGGCGGTGCGGTTTCCCGAGGAGGAGGCCTCCTCCTCAGAAGCTTCCAGTGTTGAAGGTAAAACGGAGCACGCAGCCGATGCTGAGGAGACCCCCGAAACGCCCACCGAGCCTGGCGGAGCCGACGCATGAACCGGTTGATTCAATGGTTTGTGGAAAACCGGGTAGCGGCGAACCTGTTGATGGTTCTGATTTTCCTGGGAGCGTTGGCCAGCATCGGCAAGCTGGATAAAGAAGTCTTCCCGACCGTCTCGCTGAATTTTATCGAAGTCTCCATGAGCTACCCGGGGGCCGGCCCCTCGGAAGTGGAGGAGCAGGTGGTCATCCGAATCGAGGAGGCCATTGCGGATATCGACGGCATTGAGGAGATCACTTCCGTCGCCAACCAGGGCTACGGCACCGTTACCGCCGAAGTGGTCGAAGGCTACGACCCCCAGACCGTGCTTAACGACATCAAAACCCAGGTGGATGCCATCAACACCTTCCCGGGGGATGTGGAGCGGCCGGTCACCCGTCAGCGGGTGGGCCGCAGCTTCCTGATGAGCCTGGCGCTCTATGGCGAGGTGAGCGAAGCGGCTCTCAAGGAAACCGGCAATCGGGTGCGCAACGAACTGACCCTGCTGGACGGGGTGTCCCACGTCGAACTCAATGGTACCCGCCCCTACGAAATGGGCATCGAGGTGTCCGAGGAGAGTCTGCGCCGTTTTGGTTTGAGCTTTAATCAGGTGGCCCAGGCGATTTCCCAGTCGTCCTTGAACGTGCCGGCGGGAGTGATTCGGGCCCACAGCGGCGATATCCAGATTCAGACCCGCAATCAGGCCTACAGCGCGGAGGATTTCGGGCGGATTCCGGTGATCACCCAAGCCGACGGCACCCAAGTTCTGTTGCGCGATGTGGCACAGATTCGGGACGGGTTCGACGATTGGAGCGTCTTTGCGCAGTTCAATGGCAAGCCGGCGGTGTTTCTGGAGTTGTCGATCACCGAAAACCCGGACATCGTCGCCTCGGCCCGCGAGGTCAAATCTTATATCGAGCGCACCCAGGAGATACTCCCCGCCGGTTTGACCCTGCAAGTCTGGCGGGACATGTCGAAGCTCTATGAAGGTCGCCTCAATCTGCTGTTGGAGAACGCCGTCACCGGTCTGATTCTGGTGTTCATTGTGCTGATGCTGTTTCTGCGGCCGCTATTGGCGGTCTGGGTCTGCATCGGTATTGCCACGGCGTTCGCCGGTGCGGTCTGGTTGCTGCCCTACACCGGGGTCAGCGTCAATATGATCTCCCTGTTCGCGTTTCTGCTGGTTCTGGGGATTGTCGTTGATGACGCCATTATTGTGGGTGAGAGTATTTACACCCGCCATCAGCAGGGTCTCAAGGGCACGGCCAGTGCGGCCAGCGGTGCAAAACTGGTGGCCATACCGGTCTTTCTGGCGGTGATCAGCACCATCATCTTTTTCGCCCCCATGATGGTGATTCCAGGGGCCATGGGCACCATCACGTTTGCGATTCCGGTGGTGGTCATTTTGTGCCTGGCGTTCTCTTTGGTGGAAAGCCTGTACATCCTTCCCTCCCACCTTTCCCACCTGAAGCCTGAGCGTGAAAGCCGCTGGCAAGCGTTGCGCCACCTCTCTCATGCCCGCCAAAAAGTGGCCAACGGTCTGGACTGGTTCGCCGAGCGTGTTTACCTTCGGGGGCTGACCCGGTTCCTGGAGCACAAACTGGCGACGTTGGCCGGTTTTGCGGTGGCATTCTTTCTGTCTCTGGCCGTGTTTATTGGGGGCTGGTTGATCATCAGCTTTATGCCCATGGTGCCCTCGGATTACCTTGAAGCGAGAGTGACCCTGCCCGAGGGAACCCCCTTCCAGGAAACCCGCCGGATCATGCGTCAGGTAGAGTCGGCTGCGCTTAAGCTCGAGACGGATGAGCAACTGACCCGTGACGGTGGTGCGGATTTTATCGACGGTATTCAGACCTGGGCCTGGGAGAACAATATTTACGTTTCCGTCGGGCTGGTGGGCGCGGAGGAGCGGGAGGTCTCCAGCCCGAATGTCAGCCGACGCTGGCGGGAGCTGATCGGCGATATTCCGGAAGCCAAGGAATATCGGCTGGAGTACACCATCAACGCCGCGGGCGACGATATTAACCTGAACCTGAGTATCGCCGACAATGACCTGGAAGCCCAGCAGCGGGCGGCCGAGGCGGTCAGCGAGGCGCTCGGTACCTTCCCCGATGTGTACGAGGTGGAAAACACCATTGAGGAGGCCCGCCAGGAGATCGATATCAACCTGCGCCCGGGCGCCGAAGCCTTGGGGGTGACCTTGAGAGAGGTGGCCGAGCAGGTGCGTCAGGCCTTCTACGGGGCGGAAGTCCAGCGCATTCCGCGCGGCATTGAGGACGTTCGGGTGCTGGTGCGCTACCCCAGAGAGGAGCGCCGTCACGTTTCCCAGCTCGAGCGCATGCGCATCCGTCTGCCGGATGGCAGCCAGATCCCGCTCATGGAAGTGGCCGAGGTGGAATTCGTGCCGGGTTATTCATCCATCGAGCGGCGCGATCGCAAACGCACCATCGGCATCAGTGCAAGCGTCGAGGAAGGCGGCGATGCCAATGCGATTGTGCAGGAATTGCTACGCCGCAACCTGACTCAATGGCAGCAACAGTACCCGGGGCTGACTTTGGCGCCGGACGGCAATATGCAGGACCAGGCGGAGTTCATGAGCTCCCTGAGCAAGAACTTCCTACTCGCGGTGCTGATCATTTACGGCCTGATGGCGGTCAACTTCCGCTCCTATTGGCAGCCGGTGGTAATCCTGACGGCCATTCCTTTCGGCTTTATGGGGGCCGTCATCGGCCACCTGGTGATGGGGCGGGAGGTCAGTATGCTGTCCATGTTGGGCTTTCTGGCCTGTGCCGGCGTGGTGGTCAATGACAACCTGGTGCTGCTTGATCGAATCAATGCGCTTCGGCATCAGGGGCTGGCGGTGCTCGATGCGGTGTTGCGGGCCGGCCGCGACCGCTTCCGGGCTATTGTTCTGACCTCGGTGACCACGTTTATCGGACTGGTGCCCATTATGGCGGAGCAGAGTGTGCAGGCGCGCTTTCTGATTCCGATGGTCATTTCCCTGGCCTTTGGGGTACTCTTTGCCACCACCGTGACCCTGATCCTGGTGCCCACCCTCTACCTCTGCGCAGACCGGGTGGGTGAGCGTTGGCAGCGCTGGCGCCAGCGCAATGACCGGAAGGGCATTGACCCACTGACGACGACGGAGTCCTGAATGAATCAGCCCCCTGAACACGATGAAGAAACCTTCTGGAACCTGGTGGACCAGTTTATTGAGCAGGCGAACAACGCCGTGGATCAGGCCGGGGACCCGGCCCTGGTCAGCGCCGCTCTGCTTCAGGCCTGCTCGCGTTTCAACGCGTTTGTCGTGGCGGCGGCCTCCCTGGATCGCAAGGAATACACCGAGGAGATGCCCTCGGCCCTGTCGTTTCTGAGCGATCAGTTCCGGGAACAATTGGAAGCCGACCTGGAGGATTATCGCGAGCATTACAAGGTCTATATCGCCAAAGACCGCCCCGAGGATCCCCTCCATTAGCCGTTGGCTAAAAATTGACCCGCGGGGCCCAATGAGGCGTTGAAATGGGCCCCGAGCGCGTTTCAGGCGCCCATCAACCTTGCCATTACAGTTGTTAACATGGGTTATGGTGGGGGCATGCTACCCTTTTCTATAATATTTTGAGCAATCATCGATCGCTCTTTATTCCTCGTACTCATTGACAGTATTCACCGTCGGCGCCCTGGCTTAGTGCTGGAACGCTCCGACGCAGCCAGGAGTTGTGTCTATGCAAAAGCGTGTTGCCGCCTCGGCGATGCTGACCTTTTTTCTTTGTTGTGTGACGACAGCCAGGGCCGATGTTGACTGGTTTACCACCCTGTGGCACAACGACGTGTTCCTTGATAAAGATGGCGGTGGCTACACCAACGGCCTCTACTTTTCCTGGTTCGACCTCTCCGAAAGCAGCGATGAAGATTTCAAGCCGGCCTTGTTGACGCGCCCGCTGAACAGCTGGTTGATGCCGGAGTTCGACGGCCAGTTGCAGGTCAATGAATTCACCTTCGGCCAGGCGATGATGACTCCCAAAAACATCAAAAAAGCCGTTCCCGACGAGGATGATGCGCCTTACGGCGGGCTGCTGATGTTCCGTTCGGCCTATACCCTGGTGGATGAGCGTATCTCCGATACACTCGCCGTCACTGTGGGGATTGTCGGCCCTTCCTCCGGAGCCGAGGAGGCCCAACGGGCGATTCACAAGCTGGTGGGCGCCAATGAGCCCCAGGGCTGGGACTATCAAATCAAGGATGAGCCGGTGGGGCAGATTAAGCGCACCCGCGTCTGGCGCTACGGTGGCGGCGATCACGAAGGTGTGGGCAGCGATCTGCTGCTTATTGGCAGCGGTTCTCTGGGTAATCTCGGCAGCTCCCTGGGCGGTGCGGTGCTTGTGCGTTACGGTCGCGGCCTGGAGAGCAGTTTCGGGACGGCCGGTCAGGTCATCGGACGGGTCAGCAACCCCATGGCCATCGACAGTGGCTGGAACGTCTATACCGGGGTTGGTGCGGATTATGTCTACAATCAGATTTTCGTAAGCGGTGGCGGCCTGCGCTCGGGCCAGAGCGCGGACCTGCGCCACGACCAATATGCGTTCTACGCTGGCGCGTCCTACGCCTGGAAGCGGTTCAGCCTGACGCTAAGCTACGTCAATAATTCCAAGCTGGATAAGAATTCCAGCGCCCGGCAGGAATTTGGCGCCCTTAAACTGGGCTGGAAACTCTGATTTGACGGGCCGGACTCTGGTAACCTTGGCGGATGAAACACCTCGTTATTCTCGGCAGCGTCTGGCCCGAACCCCAATCCTCCGCCGCGGGCACACGCATGTGCCAGCTGATGGACCTGTTCCAGGACAGTGGCTGGAGCATTACGTTTGCCAGTGCGGCCCTACCCTCGGCCCACCGAATTGACCTGAAAGCCCGTTCGGTTCAAGAGGCGGAGATAGCACTCAATTCCGACGAGTTTGAGGTGTGGCTGGCCGAACAGCAGCCGGACGCCGTGCTGTTTGATCGTTTCATGACCGAGGAGCAGTTTGGCTGGCGGGTCAGCCGGACCTGTCCCGACGCGCTTCGCCTTCTGGATACCGAAGACCTTCACTGCCTGCGGGCGGCCCGGTGGGAAATAATGAAGGCCCGCTCGGGCGGTAATGCCCATACCGCAATTCCGGTCATTGATGACAGGCGGGCGCTGTATGAGCGCATGGTAGAGCTGGACATCACGCAAAGAGAATTGGCGTCCATTTATCGTTCGGATTTGAGCCTGATGGTATCGTCTTTTGAGGTAGCGTTGCTGCGCGAAGAGTTTGGTGTCCCGGCGGCGTTGCTGCACACTCTTCCCATTTTTGCGAAACCTACGACGTCCCCCGGGTTTGAGCAGCGTCGGCACTTCATCAGCATCGGCAATTTCCGTCACGCCCCCAACTGGGATGCAGTGCTCTGGCTCAAGCAGGATTTATGGCCGCGTATTCGCGCCAGTCTTCCCGACGCTGAGTTGCACGTAGTCGGGGCCTACCCGCCCCCCAAAGCAACGGTGCTGGAGAATCGGCGCGAGGGCTTTCTGATAAAAGGCTGGGTCGAGGATGCGTTGGCAACAATGGCGCACAGCCGGGTTTGCCTGGCGCCGCTGCGCTTTGGCGCCGGTATCAAAGGCAAGCTTCTTGATGCAATGGCAACGGGCACGCCCAGTGTCACCACTGCCATCGGCGCGGAAGCCATGGCGTCGGTAGATCAATGGCCGGGCCGGGTGGAGAATACTTCGGAAGCAATTTGCGAGGCCGCTGTAAACCTGTATCAGAACGAGCGGGCGTGGCGTCTCGCCCAAGCAGGCGCGGCCCGTGTGTTGACTCACGGTTTCTCTCGAGAGCGTTATCAGTCCGCCTTTGCCCATCAAATCAGAGTGCTGGAAGAGGGCCTGAAAGCACACCGCAAGGCCAACTTCGTCGGCGCAATGCTGCGCCATCACCACCACCGCAGCACTCAGTACATGAGCCAGTGGATCGAAGCCAAAACCCGGCTTCAACAACATACCTCGACCGAAGGGATTGACCGTCGTTAATCCCGGCGAGCCAAAATGTTTCTTAATATAAAAAGTTTTCCAAATTTCAAATCCATCTAGTCAATGACGATTCTGACGCTAGTCTTTCCCGTCTATGCCTTGACTGATTTGAACTGCGAAGACGTTCTCATTTTTGAAAACCACCCCTGTGCTTGAATCCCGCTGTGAGAGAGGAGCAGTGTTAATAGGGAGACGTTTTTTGGCCTAAACCAAAACCATAACGTTAATCAAAAGGTTCAAGCACTATGAAAGCAATCAACCCAAACCGGACCTTGCGCCGGTTATCCGCTATTGTTTTATGTTCTTCAATGGTTCCTTTTGCCCACGCCCAACTGGGGTCAAACCTTGCGTTAAGTGGCGGCGCCGACGGCTCCAGCAAAGCCAGTGGCTCCAGCTACGGCAATGTGGTTGACGGTGACCTCAATTCCTTCTGGCAGCCGGAAGGCACCAGCGGCGAACGAGTCGGCGTGAAGAATTTCGAGGCGACGTTCGACACCGTGATCATTCGCGAACTGAATGGCGCAACCACCGGCTGGCGGCTGGAAAATCACGAAACCGGCGAAATCCTCGCCAGTGGTTCGAGCTTGGGCAGCGAGCAGGTGATCAGCGGTTTTGGCGAACGACAGATGTACAAAGTCAACCTGTTGATCGACAGCGCGAGCACTGCCCCCCAAATTGCCGAATTCGAACTCTACGACGCCGATGGCGACGGAGGTGGAAGCCAAAGCAGCTCCAGTAGTCAGAGCAGCTCCTCATCTTCAAGCGCGCCGAACCCGGGTGGGGAAACGGTTCGCTACGAGGGAGAGAACGCGTTGAACTACACGGGCGTGGTTGCCTCAAACCACTCCGGTTATAGTGGTAGCGGCTTTGTCGATCTGGAGAATCAGAGCAACAGCTACATCGAATGGGTGGTCAACCAGGCGGACTCCGGAAGCGCCACACTGGCGCTACGCTATGCCAATGGCACCACCAGCAATCGTCCCATGACGCTCAGCGTCAACGGCTCGGTGGTTGATAACAGTGTCGACTTCAATGGCACTGGCGGTTGGCCCAGTTGGAGCACGCAAACCGTCACGATCAATCTGGCTGCGGGCAGTAACGTGATTCGGCTCGATGCCAATGTGGGTGAAGGCGGTCCCAACTTTGACTGGATTGAGGTCAGTGGCGGCGATGCGTCCAGCAGTTCTTCGTCCAGCTCTGAGAGCTCTTCGTCTTCGAGCTCATCCAGCTCCATCCCTCCCGTTGAACCCGGTGAGGAGCTGTCTTGCCAGCAGGCCAATACCATTCAAGGCTTTGCATCCCTTGGCGGCGGTACTACCGGTGGCGCTGGCGGTGACGTGGTGACGGTCGCCACTGGCACCGAGCTGGCAGCGGCGCTTGATGCCAAAAAGGACAGTGCTACACCGCTGACTATCTATGTCGATGGCACCATCACACCCGGAAATTCCGATGTGAGCAAATTTGATGTCAAGGACATGAATGATGTCTCGATCATCGGTGTGGGTGACAATGCCCTGTTCGATGGTATCGGTATCAAAATCTGGCGGGCCAATAACGTCATCGTGCGCAATATCACCATGCGTTACGTCCGTATCGGGGACAAAGACCACATCACCATTGACGGCACGTCCAGCAACATCTGGATTGACCACAACACTTTCTATAACTCACTGGATGTGGGCAAGGATTATTATGATGAGCTGGTCAGCGGCAAGGGCGACATCGACAACATTACCGTCAGTTACAATGTTCTGCGCGACAGCTGGAAAACCTCTCTCTGGGGTAGCAGTGACGGGGATGACTCTCATCGCCGGGTGACCTTCTGGGGCAACTACTGGTTGAATGCCAACTCCCGCCTGCCGCTGTACCGCTTTGGCGAAGGTCATGTCGTCAATAATTATTATGACGGCGTCCTCAGCACCGGCGTCAATTCCCGCATGGGTGCCACCCTGCGCGTTGAAGGTAACGTCTTCGAAAACGCCCAGAATCCGATTGTGTCGTTCTACAGCGATGAAATCGGTTATTGGGATGTGGAAGACAACATCTTCACGAACGTGACCTGGGAGGAAGGCTCAGGTGGTGACGTTATCGCCGGGCCGAACGTGCAGTCCACGGTGAGCTATACCCCGCCTTATAGCTACAACCGACTATCCGCCGCCGATACCAAGGGCCACGTTTTGGCCAATGCCGGTGCCGGCGTCATCAGTGACTGTGTCAGCCCCTAAGGCTGGGCACTGAACATCTCTGGTTTAGGCCAAGGCTGCGGGCATCGCCTGCAGCCTTCTAATGATTTTTTTAAATATACACCGACCTTTTACATAGCAAAGTGATGTAGGAGGCATCTTTCCTTCGAGAATAATTGTGAGCCAGTTCTCGCTTTTGGCGGCAGACTTTATGATTGAATGCCACCGTGAGAGAAAAAGGAGCGGTGCTGAAAGGACGCGGACCATTACACTTATAACGTTAAACAAGGTTTAGCATCATGAAGATAATCAACCAACCTGGGCGTATCGGCCGATACGCCTCAGTGCTTTTCTGTGCCACTGCATTATCCTCGGCAATTGCCTACGCTCAAACGGGAACCAATCTGGCGCTCGGCGCGGGCGCTGATGGGTCGAGTAAAGGCAGCGGCTCCTATGGGAATGTCGTCGACGGTGACCTCGGTAGCTATTGGCAGCCGGAATCCTCCAGTGGCGAGCGTATCGGCGTCAAGAATATTGACAGTACGTTCAACACGGTTGTCATTCGCGAGTTGAATAACGCCACGACCAGTTGGCGTCTGGAAAACCATGAAACAGGCGAAGTGCTTGCAAGTGGCACCACATTGGGTGCGGAGCGTGTGATTTCCGGCTTTGGGGAGCAGAACCTCTACAAGGTCAACCTGGTAATAGAGACGGCGACTGAAGCGCCGCAGATCGCCGAATTCGAGGTTTATAACTCGTCGGAGCCGGTTAGTTCCAGTAGCTCCTCAGAGGCCTCTTCAAGCGAGCAGAGCAGCGAGTCCTCTGACGCTGCCAGCGAACCAGCCACCGGCCTCCAGTGCAATTGGTACGGCACCACTTATCCCCTCTGCGCGGATACCCAAAGCGGCTGGGGATGGGAAAACAGCGAAAGCTGCATTTCTCGCAGTACCTGCGAGTCCCAGCCCGACCCTTATGGCGTGGTTGGGGAAAACCAATCGAGCAGCGAAGCCTCAAGCGAGAGTTCGAGCGAAGCGTCCAGCCAAAGCTCGGAGGCAAACAGCTCAGAGATCAGCAGCTCTGCAAGTTCCTCAGAGTCCTCTTCCGAAAGCTCCTCAAGCAGCAGTTCCAGCGAAGCCAGCGGTAATCCGGGAGAGGAGCTCTCGTGCGAGCAGGCCAACACCGTTCAGGGCTTCGCGGCCATGGGCAATGGCACCACCGGCGGCCAGGGCGGAACCGAAATCACCGTCACCAACGGCGCCGATCTGGCGGCGGCCCTGGACAACAAAGGCAGCGAGCCGCTGACCATCTACGTCAACGGTACCATCACCGCGGATAACTCGGGCGTCAGCAAGTTTGAAATCAAGGACATGAACGATGTCTCGATCATCGGCGTGGGCGACAATGCCCTGTTCGATGGCATCGGCATCAAAATCTGGCGGGCC
Source organism: Marinimicrobium agarilyticum DSM 16975 (assembly GCF_000423345.1). Taxonomy (GTDB): domain Bacteria; phylum Pseudomonadota; class Gammaproteobacteria; order Pseudomonadales; family Cellvibrionaceae; genus Marinimicrobium; species Marinimicrobium agarilyticum. The sequence continues at coordinate 146,457 of NZ_AUHU01000009.1, read as the reverse complement.
AACAATGTGATTGTGCGCAATATCACCATGCGATACGTGCGCATTGGGGATAAGGACCACATCACCCTGGACGGGCCTTCCAGCAATATCTGGATCGACCACAATACCTTCTACAATTCTCTGGATGTCGACAAGGACTACTACGACGAGCTGGTCAGTGGTAAGGGCGAGATCGACAACATCACTGTCAGTTACAACGTGCTGCGCGACAGCTGGAAGACGTCCCTGTGGGGCAGCAGCGATGGCGATGACTTCCACCGCCGGGTGACCTTCTGGGGCAACCACTGGGCGAACGCCAACTCTCGCCTGCCGTTGTTCCGCTTTGGCGAAGGCCACGTGGTCAACAACTATTACGACGGCGTGATCAGCACCGGGATCAACTCCCGAATGGGCGCGACCCTCCGGGTGGAGGGCAATGTCTTTGAGAATGCCCACAACCCGATCGTTTCTTTCTACAGCGACGATATCGGCTACTGGGATGTGGAAGACAATATCTTCACCAACGTAACCTGGGAGCAAGGCTCCGGTGGCGATATCATCGCCGGACCGGATGTGCAGTCCACCACCAGCTATGTGCCACCCTACGGCTACAGTCGCCTGTTCGCAAACGATGTCAAAGCGCACGTGCTGGCTAACGCCGGTGCCGATGTGGTCAGCGACTGTCTGGATGCTCCGGTTTCCGGCGGCGGTTCCGGTGAGAGTTCATCCAGCTCGAGCAGCGAAAGCAGTGAAGCGTCCAGCAGCGATGCTTCTTCGTCCGCCGACAATGGCAATCAGCAACCCGGCGAGCTGGGTAGCAACATGGCGCTTGGCGGTGGTGCGGATGGCAGCAGCAAAGGCGATGGCAGCAGCTTCGGTAACGTCAACGACGGCAACCTGGCGAGCTACTGGGCGCCGGAAGGCACCAGCGGTGAACGCGTCGGGGTGAAGAACTTCGGCGGTACGTTCAATACCGTGATTATTCGTGAGCTCAACGGTGCGACCACCGGTTGGCGTCTGGAAGATCACGAAACCAACGAAGTACTGGCGACCGGTTCCACTCTGGGCATCGAGCGTGTCATCACCGGCTTTGGTGATCGCGACCTGTACAAGGTCAACCTGATCATTGAAAGTGCCACCAGCGCGCCGCGCATTGGTGAATTCGAAATCTACAATGCCAGTGGCGATGTTTCCGGCGGCTCCTCTTCAAGCGCCAACAGCTCCGAAGACAGCTCGTCCAGCGATGGCGGTGGTGAAAGCAGCAGTTCCAGCGAATCGTCCTCGTCGTCCTCCAGCGACAGTTCCAGCAGCCAATCCAGCAGCAACGGTGGTACTCCGCCGGACTACTCCGGTCCGATCAGCAACGGCTGTATTGAATTGGTGACTGATCCGAACGTCGACTGGCGGGAAGGCGCGTTGCAGAGTGATCAGGAAATTGTCGAGTGCCTCTCCCAGACCCTGGGTCGCCCGGTGGGTTACGGTGAAAACGCTCTCGGGGGTTATGACCCCAACGGCAACAGCACCCTGACCGTGATTACCAAAAACGGCAGCACCTCCGTGGAGCAGCAGTTGTTCGACGCGATCACCTCTGACGAACACCACTGGGTGGTCTTCGACAAGTCCGACTTTGCGGACGCGTCCGAAGTGGCCATGTACCGTCTGCAGTGCGACAACGCCGACGTGCAGAACGCCATCGGTGGCAGTGAAGCCGAATGCGTGGACTATCGTCAGTGGTGTGACAACAACGGCTATGGTGATAACGCCTCTTGTATGGACGAGTTTTTCAACAACCGACTGAACGACAACGATCTGCCCATTCGGAATATCGTCCTTGGCGGCAACACCACTATCGATGGACGCATGAGCAATGCCTACTTCCGGTTCAACGGTTTTGCCATCGGTAGCGACAGCTCCGGTCAGCCCGTTAAGACCTCCAACAATGTGATCCTGACCCACTTGAGCTTCCTGGGTGCGGGCCACACTGAGGACCATGGTCTGGATCCGGATATGATTCGCGCCACCGGTGCGTCCCACGATATCTGGATTCACAAAAACACTTTTGATACGACCGGTGACTCCGCGTTTGATGTGAAGGTGGGTGCCTACGATATCACCATGTCCTTCAACGAAGTGCGCAATGTAAAACGCGCTTCGCTGCATGGCTCCAGCGACAGTCGTGAGATCAACGCGCAGATTCGCACCACCATGCACAACAATGCGTTTGTGACCGATGACAACCACTACGACAGCTTGGGTAACACCGGCCGTCGGGTTCCGCTGATCCGCCGCGGCACCTCCCACATGTTCAACAACGTCTTCGTGAACTATCGCAAAGATATTCTGAGCGTGCGTGTGGGCGCCGATCTGTTGTGGGAAGACAATATGGTGGTGGTCAATCAGATCCATCAGGAGAAGGATGACGTCAATGACGCCTTGGGCGAGTTGTCTGAAAACCTGACCCGGGATGTGGACGGCGGCAATTACCGCGCGGATGGAGTCTACCTGTGGTTTGCCGATGGCGCCTGCGAACTGAATGCCAGCACGCAAACGCCGCTGACGGATGCTTCGGGCAGCGTGGGCGACCTGGCGCAGGATTACTCCGGTGCGTCACAGTCGACCATCAATGACTTCCGCCTGGATGCCGGTCAGGATCTGGTGGATTACGTCAGCGCCACGGCGGGCAAATACGGCGAGCTGCCTTTTACTTCACCGCTGGCCGGTGACATCTACTACGTACTGAGCTTGGGCAAGGTGCCCTGCCAGTAGTGCCTTATTAAAAGAGTCTATGATCTCGGCGCGTAGGGCAGGTAAGGCGTTAGCCGCCACCTGCCAATAATGTTTATGATTGGGGTTGTGTTTGACCTTTTTGGTAGGTGGCGGCTAACGCCTTACCTACCCTACGTCTGAGCTTGGGCAAAGTCCCTTGCCAGTAACGCGTTAGCGAGTCCCCTCGCGTTTTTGGGCCGGCTTCAAGCCGGCCTTTTTTGTGCGAGGCTCAAGCATCCAGTCCGGTTTACAGCGGGGTGCTTATTCAGAAGGTTCTTCAAACCAGGGACGTTTACCATCTTTGCGGCCAACGGGAAGCGTCTTCACCGTCGACTCAATCCACTCCTTGACCTCTTCGGTCAGCTGCTTGCGGTCTTTCCCTTCGCTAGGAATGGGTTCGCCAATCACCATTGTGATGGTGCCCGGGTACTTTAAATAATCCTTATGGGGCCAGCATTCGGCGCCATTATGGGCCACCGGAATCACCGGACAGCCGGCCGTGCAGGCGATATCGGCGCCGCTGCGGGCGTAAGGCACCACCTGACCGGGATGGGTGCGGGTGCCCTCCGGGAAAATCAACACATTATTGCCGTCCTTGATGGCCTGAACCCCTTTCTTTTTTACATCGCGCAACGCCTGGGTTTTATTACGCCGATCAATAGCAATGGGCTTCATGGCCGCCAACCCCCAGCCAAAAAAAGGAATGCGTAACAGTTCCTTTTTCAGAATGGTGGAAATGGGCTGGAAAAAAAGCTGCAAAAAGAGCGTTTCCCAAACCCCCTGGTGTTTGGACATCACCACATAGGGCTGGAGGTCCTTGCGAATATCACCTTTGACCTCAATACGGATGTTGCAGCAAAACCACAGCCAGAACATGACAAAGCGATTCCACTGATTGATCAGCCGGTAACGCCAGTGGTAAGGAAGAAAAGGCCAGATCAGCGTGCTGAGGGTTCCGAAGACGATGCCCGAGCCATAGTAGCCGATATCAAAAACGGTGGTGCGAACGTAGAGAAAGGCTTTATACAACACGGTGAACACTATCCTTCGCGGTGAGTTTCAGCGTCGACGGACAGCTCGTGGTCCGCGACCGCCTTCAGGTCATCGAATACGGTAATCCGGGCGCACTCTTCCGGGCTGAGCTCGGAAGCCAGCGCCGCTTCGGTAATGTGCCCGCGACCGGAGCGTACCAGAACAAGCCGACAGCCCTTGACCAAACCGGCCTGCAAATCCTTGAGACGGTCCCCCACGAAACAGGCATCCTGCACCGAAGTGTTGAATTCTGCTTCGATGGCATCGAGCATGCCGGTTCGGGGTTTGCGGCATTTGCAGCCATCGTCCGGATGATGCGGGCAGTAAAAAATCGCTTCGAGTTTACCGCCGTGTTCTTCCACCAAACCGGTGAGCTTGGCATGCATGGCCTCCAGATCATCCAGATCAAACAACCCTCGGGCGAGGCCAGATTGGTTGGTGGCCACCACCAGCGTGAAGCCAGCCCGACTCAGTCGGGCAATGGCTTCAATGCTGCCGGGAATGGGCTCCCATTCGTCGGCGGATTTGATGTAGTCACCGGCGTCTTCATTGATCACGCCGTCCCGGTCCAGAATGATCAGCTTCATAATCAGCCCTTCGCTGGCGCGAGTAGGGAAATGTCGGCCACGGCCAGAAACAGGTCGCCCAACTGCTGCAAGAGGGCGAGCCGGTTGGTGCGCAGCTTCTCGTCGTCGGCCATGACCATGACCTGGTCAAAGAAACGGTCCACCGGCTCCTGCAAGTCCGCCAGTACTGTCAGAGCGCGCGTATACTCGCGCTCCCTGAACAGCGGCGTCACCTGCTGTGCTTTGGTGGAGACCGCATTGGCGAGGGCCAGCTCGGCCTCTTCCTGCAGGAGGGTTTCGTCCAGTGCAGCCCCGGGTGCGCCGGATTTGCTCAATATATTGGACACCCGCTTATTGGCGGCGGCCAGGGCCTGGGCCTGAGGCAACTGGTAGAACTCATGCACGGCCTTGACCCGCAGATCAATATCCAGCGGGCAGGTTACCCCGCGGGCGCTCACGGCCTGGAACACTTCCACCGGAATGCCTGCGTCCTCGTACCAGGCACGGAAGCGCTCCAGCATGTAATTCACAATGCGATCCACCAGGCCGTCGGTGTCGGTCAAGCCGCTGTGTTGGGCAACCGCCTGCTCCAACAGTTGGCGCAGGTCCAGGTCCAGTTCCTTCTCTACAAGCAGGCGCAATACACCGAGACTGGCGCGACGCAGAGCAAACGGGTCCTTGGAGCCAGTAGGCTGTTGGCCGATGCCAAAAATCCCGCTGATGGTATCGAGCCGGTCCGCCAGGGCAATGATGGCGCCGGTGGTGGTTTCCGGTAACGCATCGCCGGCGAATTTGGGCAGGTACTGCTCCATCATCGCCCGGGCGACGTCTTCGTTCTCGCCGTCATTGCGAGCGTAGTAGTAGCCCGCAATGCCCTGCATATTGTCGAACTCCAGCACCATTTCGGTCACCAGGTCCGACTTGCACAGCTGACCGGCGCGTTCCGCCAGTGCCTGGTCGGCATTGAGGTCGCCCGCAATGGTTTTTGCCAGGGCGGCGATGCGTTCGGTTTTTTCGAACACACTGCCCAGCTGCTTCTGGAAAACAATGGGCTTGAGTGCCTCGCGACGGCTTTCGAGTGAGTGCTTGAGGTCCGTATCAAAAAAGAAAGCGGCATCGGACAGGCGCGGGCGGATCACCCGCTCATTGCCGTCGATGACCTGGGCCGGATCCTCGCTTTCGATGTTCGCAACCGTAATGAAGTGCGGCATCAGCTCGCCTTTGGCGTCCACCAGGTGAAAATATTTCTGGTGCTCTTTCATGGAGGCGATCAGCGCCTCGGCGGGAACATTGAGAAACCGCTTTTCAAAGTTACCCAGCAAGGCCACGGGCCACTCCACTAGCGCGGTGACTTCGTCCAGCAGATCATCATCAATGACCGCCGTGCCATTAACCTTTTTCGCTTCGGCCTCGACCTGTTCGCGAATCAAGTCGCGGCGGGCGTTCATATCGGCCATGACGTAGCCGGTGGAGGCGAGTTTTTCCAGATAGTCACCGGGGCTGAACAGATCCAGCTCGTGGTTGTAGTGGAAACGGTGGCCGCGGGTGCAGCGATTGGCGCGCAGGCCCAGGACTTCGGCGTCGACAATTTCGTCGCCGTAAAGCATCACCAGCCAGTGGGCGGGCCGAACAAACTCGGTGCGGCTCGCCCCCCAGCGCATTCGCTTGGCGATGGGCAGTTTGGCCAATGCGTCGTTGACGATATCGCCCAGCAACTCCATCACCGGCTGGCCGCCGGCCTTGGCGCGTGCGACCAGTTTGTCGGCCTTGCCGTCGTTCTCCGTGGTCAGTTCGGCCACGCTCAGATTGTTTTTGCTGGCGAAGGCTTCGGCGGCCTTGGTGGGGTTGCCGTCGCCGTCAAAGGCGATCTTGGCGGGCGGCCCCCAGGTGACCACTTCCTTCACCGGGGTCTGTTCCGCCAGGTCTTTGACCAGCACCGCCAGGCGGCGTGGGCTGGCGTAGGCGTGCAGGGCGTCGTAGCCCAGATCCTGGGCCTTCAGGCCTTGTTGGACACCGTCGCGCAAGGCGTTCATCAGGGTTTTCAGGGCTTTGGGGGGCAGCTCTTCGGTGCCCAGTTCAAACAGAAAGTCGGCACTCATGATTCGTTTCCCTCCGCGGCCAGCAGTTCGTGGCGCAGTGATTCGGGGGCCATCGGAAAACCGAGGGTTTTGCGCGCGTCAAAATACGCCTGCGCCACCGCGCGAGCCAGGCTGCGCACCCGCAGAATAAAGCGTTGACGCTCAGTGACGGAAATGGCGTGGCGGGCGTCCAGCAGGTTAAACGCGTGTGAGGCCTTCATGACCATTTCGTAGGCGGGTAGTGGCAAGCCCTGCTCGATCAGACGCTCACTTTCGCGCTCGCAGACATCGAAGCTGTGGAACAGGAACTCGGTATCGGCCTGTTCAAAGTTGTAGCGGGACATTTCCACTTCGTTCTGGTGGAACACATCGCCGTAAGTGACTTTCTCCCCGGCGGGGTTGATGGTCCAGACGAGGTCGAAAATCGAGTCGACCCCCTGCAGGTACATGGCAATCCGCTCGAGACCGTAGGTGATCTCCCCGGTGACCGGGTAGCACTCCAGGCCCCCCACTTGTTGGAAGTAGGTGAACTGGGTCACCTCCATGCCGTTGAGCCAGACTTCCCAGCCCAGGCCCCAGGCGCCGAGCGTGGGAGACTCCCAGTTGTCCTCCACAAACCGGATATCGTGGACCAGTGGGTCGATGCCGAGCTCTCGCAGGGAGCCCAGGTAGAGCTCCTGGATATTGTCAGGATTGGGCTTCAGGGCGACCTGGAACTGGTAATAATGTTGCAGCCGGTTGGGGTTTTCCCCGTAGCGCCCGTCGGTGGGCCGACGGCAGGGCTGAACGTAGGCGGCGTTCCAGGTTTCGGGGCCTATGGCCCGCAGAAAGGTGGCCGGGTGGAAGGTGCCGGCGCCCACTTCCATATCCAGCGGCTGCAGAATCACGCAGCCCTGGCGGGCCCAGTAGGACTGCAGGGCCAGGATCAGGCCCTGAAAGGTCCCGATATCGGGTTTATCGGCGGTCTGACTGTCGGTCACGGGTAAGCTGCCTCCGAGCATGAGGTCGAGAAAAGTGGCTGCACCCGGAAGTGCATAAAACCGGCGATTATAGCGGTAGTTGGGGGGTGATTGGTACGGCACAGAGGGTGATATCCGGGCTTTTCGTTCAGTTGGGCCCAATTTTCCCGTAAACTGCGGGCCGTTTCCTGTTTATAAGACGTTGAGTGGTTCATGAAAGAAACGCTGGCTCTGTGGTTATTAAAAGGGCTCGGCCGTCTGCCGTTGTCGGTGGGCCGGGGTATCGGCGGCTTCATCGGCTGGCTGATGTGGTTGAGTGGCGGCCGGTCGGCCCGGATTACCCGCGAAAATCTGGCGGCCTGCCAGCCCCATATTACGGGGCGGGCGCGGGAGCGACTGGTGCGCCGGAGTCTCACCGAGACGGGCAAAACCGTGGCGGAGGCCGCCGCTGTCTGGGCGCGTTCCTGGGCGTGGCTGCAGCGCCATATTGTGGCCGTAGAAGGTGACGAGACCATGAAGGCGGCGCTGGCATCGGGGGCGGGGGTGTTGGTACTGGCGCCACATCTGGGCAACTGGGAGGTGGTCGCCCCGTTTCTGGCCAGTTACGCCCGCTTGACGGCGCTCTATCAACCGCCCCGGCAGGCGGGGTTGGACCAGTTGATTCTGGCCGGTCGCAGCAAAGACAATATCGATATGGCTCCCACCAATCGGCGCGGTGTCAGCCAGTTGCTAAAAGCGCTGAAGCGGGGCGAAATCGTGGGCATTCTGCCCGATCAGGTCCCGGAACCCGGCAACGGGGGCGAGGTGGCGCCCTTTTTTGGCCGCCCGGCACTGACCATGACACTGGTACACAGCCTGGTTCAACGCACGGGCTGTCGCGTCGTCAGTGTGTTTGCCCAGCGGGTGCCGAAGGGTTTCAAGATGGTGGTACTGCCAGCGGATGAGCGCATTTACTCCGAGGATGTGACTGAGTCGGTGACCGGACTCAACCTCAGTGTGGAGACCTGTGTTTTGCGCGCGCCCACTCAGTACCAGTGGGAATACCGGCGTTTTCGCCGCGCGCCCACCGAAGTGTAGCTCGTTATAACGAATCACCACGCTGATTTATTTACACCGTTTAACCCATGAAATTTTTGAGTATCCGTCGCAGCCGCGGCACGCTGCGGTACACTATGGCGGCTCGATCAATCATCGGAAGAGAACAATGAGTCACTGCTTGTGGAAATCCCTGCTGCCGATCGCTGTGCTGTCTATGTTGACCGCCTGTAGCTCCAACTACGCGCTGGTGAAAAAGTCCGATGTCAGTGCGGCGGAACAGTGCCTGTTGGAGCAGCAGAACCAACGAGAAACGATCGCCCGACAGCAGCAACAACTGTCCGAAGCGTTGAGCCTGCTCCGCCAGACCGTTGAATTGCAACAGCAGGGTGACACCGCTTTACGAAACTTCATGGAAGCGGCGCGGCTCGGCCCGGAAGACAAGCCCGCGCCGGAATGCAAGCCGGCGCCCCGCCCCCGGGCGAGTTCGTCCAACGCAGTGCTGGACAAGAAGGTGGTTGGCGGCGCTGAGCGCGTCCTGTTGACCGATCTGGGCGCCATCCTCCAGGCGCGGGTGGATACCGGTGAAGCAGTATCGCAGCTCGACGCCCGGAACATAGAGTTTTTTGAGCGCAACGGCGAAGAGTGGGTGCGTTTCGATGTGATTGATCCCGACACGGGAAAGCCGGTCGAGGTGGAACGTCCCCGGCTTCGGGGCTCCCGCGCTGCTCCGGAAGAGGGGGCGCGCCGACCGGTGGTGGAGCTGCGAATCACCATGGGCTCCCTGACGCAAATGGCGGAATTGGCCCTGTCAGACCGTCAGTCAAACGAGTTTCCGTTGGTGATTGGACGCAATGTCCTGCGCGATCTGATGCTGGTGGATGTGGCTCGCAAAAACATTACCGAGCCCCAGAAGCCTGAACCTTCCGGCAAAGCGGTGGATGCGACTGAATGACCCAGTCCCGTGTTCCTTTTTACTTGATTGTGGCCGGCCTGGTGATCGCCGGTCTGGCGACCGCCTGGGCGCGGCATGTCGAAATGGAGTTGCCCTTTTTCCCCGGGGAGCGCCGCCCGGTGTGGCTGGTGGAAGCGCGGGTAGATTTCCAGGCTCTGAACGATGAAGTTCTGGTGAGCCTCGATCTGCCGGATAATCCTCCGGGGTTTCGAATTCACACCGAGCACGCCACCTCCCCCGGCTACGGCTTCTCCATCATTGAGCAGGATGGTGACCGGCGCGGGGAGTGGTCCAAGCGTCGGGCCGATGGACCCCAAACGCTGTACTACAAAGTGCAGTTGATCGGCGGCGTGCCTGAATCCAAGTCCGGGCCCGCCGAGACGGAGGAGGCTTCGCCCCCGACGGCTCGTTCGATTTTCTGGGAAGAACCTCAGGAAACGGCCGCGAGCCAACTGCTGGCCCAAGCTCTGTCCACCTCCAGCACCCCCGAGAGTCTGACACGGGAACTGATCAAGCGTCTGAACCGGCCCTCATCGGACCAGAACGCCTCGCTGCTGCTGGAGTCGGTGGGAAGTCGCTCCCGCTTGCTGGAGCGGCTGCTGAACCAGGCCAATATTCCGGCCCGGCAGGTCATGGGCCTGTTTCTGGAAGACGCCCGCCGGCGGCAGACCCTCACGCCCATGGTGGAAGCCTACAGCGGCGAAGAGTGGGTATTGTTCAACCCCGACACCGGCGAGCAGGGCGTGCCGGATCACTTGCTGCTCTGGCACCGCGGAGGGGAATCCCTGATTGATGTCACCGGCGGCAGTAATTCGGGCGTGAGCTTCTCGATGATTCGACAGAGCGTCCCCGCCGAGGAACTGGCGGTGGCTCAGTTCACCAGCAGCGCCTTTGCATTGCTGGGCGTTCAACAACTGCCGATTGAAGAGCAGAGCATGTTCAAAATGCTCTTTCTCCTGCCCTTGGGAGCCTTGGTGGTGGTGTTTATGCGCATCATCGTCGGCCTGAAAACCTCAGGTACCTTCATGCCGGTGCTGATTTCCCTCGCGTTTTTGCAGACGTCCCTGTTCCCCGGTCTGATCAGTTTCATTGTGGTGGTCTCCCTCGGGTTGATGCTGCGCAGCTACCTCTCGCACCTGAACCTGCTACTGGTGGCCCGCATTGCGACTCTGGTGGTGCTTGTGATTTTCCTGATCTCCATGCTGAGCCTGGTGGGCTATCAGTTGGGGTTCAGCGCCGGCATGACCATTACCTTCTTCCCGATGATTATTATCGCCTGGACCATTGAGCGCATGTCCATTCTGTGGGAAGAAGAAGGCCCACGAGAAGTGGTGATTCAGGGGGGCGGTAGCCTGCTGGTGGCGGTCATGGCCTACCTGTTGATGAAGCTGCCCCTTGCCAACCACTTGAGCTTCAATTTCCCCGAGCTCAACCTGGTGATTCTGGCCCTGATTATGGTCATGGGGCAGTACACGGGTTACAAACTCTCCGAACTGCGCCGCTTTCGGGCCATGGCCCTTGAGCAGGAGGCCGCTTCGGAGGCCAACAAACCATGAAATGGATCAGCCCCTGGCGGCTCAAGAAGCTGGGTATTCTGGGGATGAACGCCCGCAACCGGGACTTTATCGGCCGCTACAACGCCCGACATCTGTACCCGCTGGTGGATAACAAGCTCAAAACCAAGCTACTGACGGAAGAGTACGGGCTGGCCACGCCGGCGCTGCGGTTGGTGGTGTCCGAGCAACACGCCATCAGCCATATCGAACAGCAGCTGTACGATCTCGACGGCTTTGCCATCAAGCCTGCCAAGGGCTCCGGTGGCAAAGGCATTCTGGTGATTACCGGCCGACACGGCGACAAGTTCGTCAAGTCTTCCGGCGCGGAGATCGGTATCGAAGAGATCCGTCGGCACATGTCCAACACCCTGGCCGGGCTCTACTCATTGGGGGGCAAGCCGGATGTGGTGATCGTCGAGGATCTGATCGAATTCGACAACATCTTTGACGGCTACTCCCACGAAGGCGTACCGGACATTCGCGTCGTCGTGTTCAAGGGCTACCCGGTCATGGCCATGTTGCGCCTGGCGACCCACGCCTCGGATGGGAAAGCCAATCTGCATCAGGGCGCGGTCGGCGTCGGGTTGGATATTGCGACTGGCCGCTGCCTCAAGGCGGTTCAGTTTGGGTTGGGGGTGACCCTGCACCCGGACACCAAAAAACCCCTGAACGAAATCAAGGTGCCTGACTGGCGGGATATGCTGGTGCTCGCCTCCCGCTGTTACGAGATGACAGGCTTGGGCTATATCGGTACGGACATCGTGCTCGACAAGAGCCGCGGGCCTCAGCTGTTGGAGCTCAACGCCCGTCCGGGGTTGTCCATTCAGGTCGCCAACGGAATGGGGCTGGTGCCCCGACTGCGCCAGCTTGAGAAGCTCAAACCCCGCCAGCATAAAACTCCGGAGGCCCGGGTGGATTACGTGATGAAGGCGTTTGCTGAACCATTGCCGGACGACCCCGCGATCGGAGTGGCGGCAAAAACCGCCTGAACCCTTCGGTTTACGTCCTTCCTGCCGATAGGCTAAGGTAGAAAGACGGTCAGACTCTCGATTCACTCCACGAACGGAAAGGCCATGAACGGTAAGGCCCAACACACCCAGAAGCTCCTGCTTTTTAAATTGACGCCCACCCAGAGTTTTGCCATGGGCACACTCAAGGTGCGGGAGATTATCCCCTATACCCGGTTTAACCGGCTGCTCCAGGACCATCCGGCGGTATTGGGCGCGACCACCGTGCGGGGCAAGACCATCCCGGTCATCGATATGGCGGCGGCGGTCGGCTACAAGCCTCTCAGCGAAGAGGAAATGAAACGTGGTTCGATCATCATCACCGACTGCCAGCGCAAGGACATCGGGTTCCTGGTTCGGGGCATCGACCGGATTGTCGACGCCGACTGGAAATCGGTCAAGCCGCCGCCGGAGATGCTGGGAAAGCGGGCATTTGTGACCGGGCTGTGCATGGTCGAGGACCAGGCGGTTCAGCTGATTGACCTGGAGCTGCTGTTCTCCCAGGTCTACCCCGAACCCCCGGACCGACGCCGGGCGGTGCTGACCGATATCCAGCGAGAGCAGCTCAAACCCCTGAACATTCTGCTGGTGGATGACTCCCACGTGGCACGAAAACAGCTACAGGACGCGCTGGATAGCATCAGTATTCCCTACCAGGTGTTGACCAACGGTGAGCAGGCGCTAGAGCGTATGCGCGAGGCGGCCAAGGACAACAACGCCATCGACATTCTGGTGAGTGATATTGAAATGCCGGGGCTCGATGGTTACGAACTGGCGTTCAGTGTGCGGGACGATAGCGCGGTGAAACACGCCTATATCATTCTGCACACCTCGCTGAACAGTGAAATGAGCGTCAGCTACGCCCACCAAGTTGGGGCCAACGAGGCACTGACCAAATTCGACGCCGAAGAGCTGGTTCATGCCATGCTGCGGGGCGCGAAGGCGCTCACCGGGGTCTAAGCCCCGGTGAGGTGGTCTATTTACTGACAGATGTCGCCTTTGACGGTTGGATCGGTCAAATCTCTGCTATCGCTGCGACCAATAAACCGGATCTGCCGTCGTTCGCCGGCGGCCAGCGGTGTTTCCAGCCCCAGCCATCGATAAGGGTTACGACCGGACAGGGCGCCGTCGGAAACATAGATGTTTGTGCCCTCTGGGTACTGCCAGTCCACGGCCCAGCCTTCGAGTCGCTCTTCGCTCTGATTGTGCACGGTAACCCGCGCGATGAAGGTCCGGCCGAACTGGGCAATCAGTTCGTGTTCGCACAGTGCGGGCGGCGGTGCCGGTTGGTAGGGTTCGTAGCTCGCGGAGAGCTGGCCGTCGACCACATCGGTGTAGGCGCGCACCAGAACATGATATCGCCCGGCTTCGGCCACCTCAAACAGGCAGCTTTCCACTTCGCCTTCGCCCCGGTAAGGGCGGCAGTCGTAGGCCTTTTCTGAGGCCGCCTCTCCCTGGCGAATATACAGATCCGGATCGCCGGTCGGGGCGGTCAACTGAAACTGGAGGTTGGAAGCCCGCTCGTCCAGGTCGAGATAAAACGACAACGCTGTGTCTTGGGCAAGGGAAATACCGTTGACCGTCTGATGGTTCTTCAACGCCTTCAAGGTGTAGTCACCCCGTAGAGTGACATCCGCAAAGCGGGTAAAACCCTCGACGATCACCGTGTAGACGCCGGCGGGCGCGTCGGTAAAGGTGCACTGCTCATCGTTACCGGCCGCAGCGGGGTAGCACACTTCGTTCAGACTGTTGGCGAACTCCCCGTAGTGAACTCGAAGATCCGCGTCTCCCGTGCCGCCATTGATAGCCAAGTGCAGATAGGCGGCGGACTCGGGCACGACAAAATGAAACTGTAAGCGCTCGGTAATCTTGCCCGACAACCCCTCGATGGGCGTGCCGTTACCCAGTTTGGTCACCTCGGGTAGCGGTGAGCCCATCGCCTGCTCGATCCAGTCGAGGTGGGTGGCCGTGCGGGCATAGACGCCATAATAGCCGGGCAAGGCACACTGTTGATGCCCCCAACTAACCACCCCAATGCTGTAATCCCGCCCATCGACGGTCAGCGTCAGCGGGCCCCCGCTGTCTCCGAAACAGGAGTCCTTTCCCCCTTCAGGATAACCGGCGCACAGCATGTTGTCGGTGACCGCGTCCGGCCCGTACAGCTCCAGGTAGCTTTCCTGGCACTGTGTATGGCCGATCAATGGCACATCCACCTGCTGCAGATCGATGGGGAACTCGCCGTCGTTGTTAAGCGCGCCCCAACCAGACACTCGAACCAGATCGCCCGGTCGAGTGGCGGCCATGATCGCGGGAGAGGCCAGGGAAAGAGGCTCAAGGGTTTGAGGAGCCGCCTGAGCCAGGCGTACCAATGCCAGGTCGTGATCTAGGGTGGCCGGATCGAACTCGGGGTGCACAATTACTTGCGCTACGGGGATCCAGAAGCCGCCATCCCCCCAGAGTTGGGTGCTGTTGAGAAACACATCGAACGACTGTTGAACGCAGTGGGCCGCGGTCAGAACCCACTGGCTGTCGATCAGGGCACCACCACAAAAGTGACCGTTTTCCGGGTCCTGCAAGGAGACCTGATAGCGTCGTTCACCTTCCGGCGTCGGTTCCCCACCGACAATTTTGGGGGTGATGGTCGATGTTCGGCCGGTGGAAGTATCGCGTTTCTCTCGGTTGGAGAAACGAAGGCCACGGGCGTTCAATGTTCGTTCCAGTCGAGTTAACGACAGGGGCGCGGCGCCCGGGCGAGTATGTTGCTCGATTTGAGGTTGTTCGCTGAGTTCGACAAGAGTCGAGGCGTCTTGGCTGTGGGCGAAGCTGGCGAAGGCCGTCAGCAAGCCGACGCAAAGCAGTCTCGACGACGAAATCCGAAGGGTCATGGTCGTTCCTTATACCGTTAGAGGGTGTGATCAGTGCGAACGAAGCCCGCTCCTCTGCCGACTCCATTTGAGCCATCAGTATAAAAGTGACCCCTGAGGGTTGGGTAGAAATTTGGATGCCACAATACCCTCTTTTCTAAATATGAGAACTGCTTCAGACTCTCATGGGGAAGACGTCGAAGAGGACGTTTTGCGACCGTCAGATGACTTTACAGTTTCTTCCGATCAGCGTTTAGTGGTGGCGCCAAGTGATTGAAAATATTGAAAAAATATTACTGGCACAGAATCTGCGTAGGTGCTGAGGGCAAGGTTATTTGCCCTTTATTCTGTTGGGTCGTCAATGCTGCTCCTAGGTGCTGTCGACGACGCAAAATCACGCAAGGACTAGGGAGAAACTTATGATGAAACTCAAAGCCTCACTTTTGGGCGCGGCAAGCATTCTGTTAACGGCGCCGTTCTCGGCAAGCGCCGGACCCGTTACCTACGATGGTATTACTTTCCCGGATGGCGATGTCTCATTCGCCGATGCCTACCTCGATATTGAACTCGGTACACCCGAACCGACCGCTGGCAATTTCGATCCCGCCGCCTCTTTAGGGGCCCCCGACAACGGTGCCTATTCGTTGGGGCAAGGTGGGTTTATGACTCTGCGGTTCACGGATAATTCGTTGACCGGCAGTGGCGACAGTACGCCCGACCTGCATATCTTTGAGGTGGGCCCGTTGGTTGAGGACACCTTCGTTTGGATCAGTCAGGACAACGAAAGCTTTCTCAGCCTCGGCAAGGTGTTTGGTGCTACCTCAAGCATCGATATTGACGCTTATTTGGGGGCTGCGGGAATCGACCCCTTCACACGGTTTTCTTATGTCCGATTACAGGACGATCCAAATGAAAATACGAGTAACGTAACCTACGCTGGCGCGGACATCGACGCGGTGGGCGCGATTACTTCGGCGTCTCCGGTTTCGGTGCCCGGCCCGGGCACGCTGGGATTGTTGTTTGGAGGATTGGTAGCGCTGGGAGCCCGGCGGAGGCTCTCCGCCTAAGTTTACCCTTGTCTTTTACAGGAGCCGGACGGCGTTCCGGCGAGCTCAGTGTCGCTCCTGGCGTTCTATCGGGACTCGGGAGCGGACGCTGTTCAGGTGGTTGCGCATCTGGCCGATGTGTTGCTTGAGATACTCCGAATAGGAATGGATGCCACCGAGCGTGGCCGGGTCGATGCAGTCGTTGCGCTGCAGGATGGAGACCACCGCGTCGCACAAAAAGGCGCACCGGTCGCTGAGCTCCGCCAGGTCGTCATCGAAATTCAGCAGTTCCAGTCCGACGCTGCCGTTTTCGGCGAGACGA
The DNA here is from genome assembly GCF_000423345.1 of Marinimicrobium agarilyticum DSM 16975. Lineage (GTDB taxonomy): Bacteria > Pseudomonadota > Gammaproteobacteria > Pseudomonadales > Cellvibrionaceae > Marinimicrobium > Marinimicrobium agarilyticum. The sequence goes on along the minus strand of NZ_AUHU01000009.1, from coordinate 130,292 downwards.
TTGCGTTGAATGATGTCCGACACGGTGACTCCTCCGTTAGCCCGATCTGGTGGTTCACGCCCTCTCTCCCTTGGATCCTCCCGAAAAGACCCCTTCAATCCGTCTTTGCGGAAAATTGAAAGGCGGCGAGAGCGGGAATTGACGTGAAATACCTTTAATCGTGTACATGAATAATAATTACAACAATAGTGTTGATGTCAGAATCATAGCGGCTCGCTAGCATACCCGTCAAGCGTGTAAAGTATGTTGAATAACCCGCCAAAGAGATTCTACCGGTATGCCGAAACCGCTCGTTCACGAACTTGACCGTCACTTGGGAGCGAGACTGCGAAAGCGTCGACAGCAGCAAGGCGTCAGCGCGGCGGTCCTCGCGGAGGCGGTGGGGTTGACCCAACAGCAGGTCTCGCGCTACGAAAACGGCGAGAACAAGCTGGCGGCGGTTCAGCTATACCGGATGGCCAGTTGTCTGAACACCCCGTTGGCGTGGTTCTTTCAGGGGGCCGAACAGATTGAGGAAGCGCCGGCCATTCGTGACCGGCGAGGGGTCTATCGGGTGGAATCGGCCCCTGCCGAGGCCGCCTTGGAGGAGGAGCTATCGATTCTTCAGGCGGTTTGGCCCGCGCTGGCTGCCGAGCGACGGGCCGCCCTGTTACAGCTGTTGGATACCCTTTCGGACAAAACCTAGGTCGGCGCCGGGCTACAGCACCATGACCCCTTCGGCCTCGAACAGCGCCCCCTTGGGCAACTGGCTGATGCCCACTGCGGCGCGCGCGGGGAAAGGTTCGCGGAAATAACGGGTCATCACGTCGTTCACCACCGCGAAGTTTTCCAGGTCGGTCAGGTAGAGGTTCAGTTTAACGATATGATTCAGGCTGCCGTTGGCCGCTTCACAGACCGCTGACAGGTTTTTGAACACTTGCTCCGCCTGGGCTTCGAATCCGCCCTCCACCAGCGTCATGGTCTCGGGATTGAGAGGGATCTGACCGGACAGGTAAACGGTGTTGTCCACTTTGACCGCTTGGGAATAGGTGCCGATGGCGTCCGGCGCCTGCTTGCTATGAATCACGGCGCGATTGGTCATAACGGGATCCTTGCATCGTTCAGTTGAGGAAAACCATCAAGTATAGAGGAACCAGGCCCCCGGGAGCCACCCACCGGGGGGGGGGGGGCGCGCACGCTGCAGAGCGCCTTTTATGCGAATCCTGTACAATGCCGGCCTTTGTGGTAACCACCACCATAAGCCGCTTTCCCCTAACAACAAAAACCCGCCCCCGTCCACTGGCCGTGACAGTGTGACCGGGGTGGGTTTTGCCCGACTTTTGGATCCGTGAATGACAGCCGTTTCCCCCGCCACCAGCCCCAAACTCACCAAGGCCCAGATGTGGCTCATCGAAATCGCCCTGGCGGTGGGTGGTTTCGGGATTGGAACCGGCGAGTTTGCCACCATGGGGCTGATGCCCGGCATTGCCGAGGGGCTGGGCGTGACCGAGCCCCAGGTGGGCCATGTGATCAGCGCCTATGCGCTGGGGGTTGTGGTCGGTGCGCCCCTGTTGGCGGTCTTTGGCGCCCGGTTGTTTCGCCGGCACTTGCTGATCGGGTTGATGGGCTTTTACACCCTCGCCAATATTGCCAGTGCCCTGGCTCCCAGTTACGAGTCTCTGCTTGCCTACCGGTTTATTGCCGGGCTGCCCCACGGCACCTATTTCGGGGTCGCGGCGTTGGTGGTGGCGAGCCTGGCGCCACCGGCTGACCGGGGCAAAGCGGTTAGCCGCGTGATGATTGGTCTGACCCTGGCAGTGCTCATCGGTAACCCCCTGGCGACCTGGTTGGGGCAGTCCATCAGTTGGCGCTATGCCTTTGGAATGGTCTCGGTGATTTCGTTGCTCACCGTGGTGCTGATCGTAATCTACCTCCCGCTGGATCGCCAACAGCCGCGCAATCGCCCCATGGCAGAACTGAAGGCCTTTGGGCGACCGCAAGTCTGGCTGGCTCTGATGATCGGTGCCACCGGCTTTGCCGGGGTGTTCTGCGTTTTCAGTTATCTGGCACCCACTTTGCTGTACGTCACCGAGGTGGAAAAAGGCTGGATTCCCATCGCCATGGCCACTTTCGGGGCCGGCGGCTTTCTCGGGAATATTGTCGGCGGCTGGCTGTTCGATAAATTCCAGTTCAAGGCCGTGGGCGGCGCCCTGCTTTGGAGCCTCGTGGTCTACCTGATCTTCCCCTCGGCGACCCACGAACTGTGGAGCATCTTGCTGATGACCTTCTTGGTGGGCACGGTCGCGGCGGTCTCCCCGCCCCTGCAGACGCATCTGATGGATGTGGCGGTGGGCGCTCAGACGCTGGCGGCGGCGTCCCATCACGCCGCCTTCAACACCGCCAATGCCATTGGACCCATGCTGGGTGGGCTGGCCATTTCCGCTGGGCTGGGGTGGAGTGTCACCGGCTATGTGGGGGCGGCCACCGCCGTATCGGGGCTGATCTTTTTCGCGCTGGCGTGGCGGTTGGAGCGATCGATTGCCGAATAAAAGCCTATAAATCATATTTATTATAGATTCCGGGCTCGGGGTTGCGTAAACTGGCGCCTGTCGATCACGCTGATGTTGGATTGCCAGAGGAACGCTGACCATGACCGCCCCGTTTGACCCTACCGAGCACCCGCACCGTCGTTTCAACCCGTTGACCGGCGACTGGGTATTGGTCTCGCCGCACCGCGCCAAGCGCCCCTGGCAAGGCCAGTCCGAAACGCCTGATCAGGAACAGCGGCCCACCTACGATCCTGACTGCTACCTGTGCCCCGGCAATACCCGCGTCAATGGCGAGAAAAACCCCCGGTACGATGCCACCTTCGTATTCGGCAATGACTTCGCCGCTCTGCAGCCGGATACGCCGAGCGTAAAGAGCGAGGACCCGCTATTCCGTATGGCCGCCGAGCAGGGCTGCAGCCGGGTCATCTGTTTTTCGCCCGACCACAGCAAGACGCTGCCGGAACTGTCTCAGTCAGAGGTGGAGTCGGTCGTGCGCTGCTGGCGGGAGCAGAGCGCGGACCTGGGGAAAACCTATCAATGGGTTCAGGTCTTTGAAAATAAAGGCGCCATGATGGGCTGTTCCAACCCCCACCCACACGGTCAGATTTGGGCCCAGACGCAGCTGCCGACCCTGGCCCAACGCAAAGCGGAGCGCTTTGCCGAGTATCGCCAGCGCGAGGGCCGCTCTCTGCTGGAAGATTATGCCTCCCGCGAGTTGGAGGCAGAGGAACGGGTGGTTTGTCAGAATGCGGACTGGTTGGTGGTGGTGCCCTACTGGGCCGCCTGGCCCTTCGAGACGCTGCTTCTGCCCCGGTTTGCCGTCGCCCGCCTGCCGGAGCTGACCGAGGCTCAAAGCGCGAGCCTCGCCGACATCATGCGCCAGATAACCGCCCGCTACGACAATCTGTTTCAGGTCTCCTTCCCCTACTCCATGGGTTGGCATGGCGCGCCGTTTGATGGTGAGGCGCACCCGGAATGGACCCTCCACGCGCAGTTTTTTCCACCCCTGCTGCGCTCGGCCACGGTGCGTAAATTTATGGTGGGTTATGAAATGCTGGCCGAAGCCCAGCGCGACCTGACCCCGGAGCAGGCGGCGGAGCGCCTGAGGGCGTTGCCGGCAACGCATTACAAACTGGGCGAAGCAGGCTAGTTTTTGCTGCGGTTGATCCGCAATACAAAACTCAGGTTACGGACCCGGCGCATGATGTTGGCCAGGTGCACCCGGTTGTGCACCCCGATGCACAGGTTGATGACGCTGTTGTGGGCATCCCGTTCGTTGACCTTGATGTGCTCGATGCTGCCGCCCTGTTCGGTCACCCGGGTGGCGAGGGTGGCGATAATGCCCCGCTCGGATTCCACTTCCACCCGAACATCCACGAGGAACTCCCCCGAAACCGTGGGCGCCCAGTTCACATAGCTGATCTTCTCCGGCTTGTGACGCAGCTCGGTGATATTGCGGCAGGTGTCCTGGTGTACCACCAGGCCCTTGCCGGAACTGATATGACCGATGATCGGGTCGCCGGGAATGGGTCGACAGCAACGGGCGAAGGTGATCATCATGCCCTCGGCCGAGTCGATGGTCAGGGGCGAGTAGATACTCCCGCTGGGCGGGTTCACGTCCGCATCGGGCTGCAGCAGTTTGGCCACCGCTTGGGCGACACGGTTGCCAAGCCCGATATCCTCAAGCAGATCTTCCATCGACTTCATCTGGGTGACCGCGAGCAACTGCCTTTCCTGTTCCTCGGTGAGCTTGTCCAACTGCAGGCTGACCTCGCTCAGGGCGCGACCGAGCAGTCGCTTGCCCAGGGCCACCGACTGATGGTGACGCTGATGCTTGAGGAAGTGGCGGATGGCGCTGCGGGCCTTACCCGAGATGGCGAAGTTGAGCCAGTTGGGGTTGGGTTGCGCCCCCTGGGAGGTAATGATGCTGACCTTCTGGCCGCTTTGCAGCGGCTGGGACAGCGGCGCCAGCCGGCCGTTGACCCGGCAGGCGACGCAGTTGTGGCCAATGTCGGTGTGCACCGCATAGGCAAAATCGATGGGGGTGGCACCGTGGGGCAGCTCGACGATCTCGCCTTTGGGGGTGAAGACATAGACCTCGTCGGGGAAGAGGTCGATCTTTACGTTCTCGATGAATTCCAGCGAGTCGCCAGCCCGGCGCTGCATTTCCAGTAGCCCCTGGACCCACTGACGGGCGCGATTGTGGCTGATGCTCTCATCCGCGCCGCTGTTCTTGTACAGGAAGTGGGCCGCAATGCCATTGTTGGCCATTTCGTCCATTTCCTTGGTGCGGATCTGGACCTCAATGGGTACGCCGTGCATCCCCAGCAACACTGTGTGCAGGGACTGGTAGCCGTTGGCCTTGGGGATGGCGATATAGTCCTTGAACTCCCCCGCCACCGGCTTGTAGAGGTTATGCACCACACCCAGCACCCGGTAACAGGTGTCTACGCTGTCCACGATGATGCGGAAGGCGTAGACGTCCATGATCTCTTTGAAGTATTTCTTCTTCTGCCGCATCTTCTCGTAGATGCTGTACAGGTGTTTCTCCCGGCCGATCACCAGGGCGGTGAGGTTTTCCCGATCCAGCCGTTTTTCAATGGCGGTCTGGATCTGTTCGACCAGCTCTTTGCGGTTGCCCCGGGCGGTTTTCAGGGCCGCCTGCAGGCGGCTGGCGCGCAGCGGATGCATGGCGTAGAAGCCCCGGTCCTCGAACTCCAGGCGCATGTCGTTCATACCCAGGCGGTGGGCGATGGGGGCGTAGATTTCCAGGGTTTCTTTCGCGATGCGCCGCTTCTTGTGCGGCGGCATGGCTCCGAGGGTGCGCATGTTGTGCAGGCGGTCGGCGAGTTTCACCAGGATGACCCGCAGGTCGTTGGCCATCGCCAGCGCCATTTTCTGGAAGTTCTCCGCCTGCTTCTCGGCGTGGGATTCGAACTCGATCTGAGTGAGCTTGCTCACCCCGTCCACCAGCTCTGCGACGGTTTCGCCGAATTGTTTGGAGATGGCTTTTTTGCTGATGCCGGTGTCTTCAATCACGTCGTGCAGCATGGCGGCCATCAGGCTCTGATGGTCCATGTGCATGCTGGCGAGGATGTCGGCGACCGCGAGGGGGTGGGTAATGTAGGCTTCGCCGCTGCGCCGCCGTTGCCCGTCGTGGGCTTGTTCCGCGTAGAAGTAGGCCCGCTTCACCAAATTGATTTGGCTGTACTCGAGGTAAGATGAAAGCCTGTGACTCAAGGCTTCGATCGTTTGCAAGGCCGTCCTCCAAATAGGGCCGGGCAGGAGCCCGGCCGGGCGTTCAGGCGAGGCGTTTACTCGTTGCCGGGCTGGGCCTCAGTCTCCTGAATGTGCTCGTGCGAGGGCGCTTCGTGGCGCACTGGCTCATCCGCTTCGAGCAGAATGCTGGCGTCAATGAGGCCTTGCTCGATTTCGCGCAGGGCGATCACGGTAGGCTTGTCGTTTTCTTCCGCCACCAGGGCGTCCTTTCCGCCGACAGCGAGCTGACGAGCCCGCTTGGCGCTGACCATCACCAGTTCGAAACGGTTATCAACGTGGTCCAGACAATCTTCAACAGTAATACGTGCCATAGAGTTACTTGCTCACAGTGTTAATGTGGCGGCGGGTGGGTCGGCGTTCAAGCCGGCACCCTCCCATCGCGGGGGAAATCGAACCAAGTATTGTACACAATTTGCGCGTCGGGCGTCAGCTCCATCGCGGCGATTCAGGCCAATAGCTCCTCCAGCATCGCATGGTGAACCTGTTCCTGCCGATCGCGTCTGAGGTGTTGGCTGGTAATCAGTGCCTGGAACTGGGCCAAGGCTGTGGTGAAATCGTCGTTGACGATCAGGTAGTCCGTTTCCCGATAGTGGGAAATTTCGCTGATTGCCTCGTTCATGCGGGCTTCGATGACCTCGGTGTTGTCTTGTCCCCGTCCGGTCAGCCGTTGGCGCAGGGCGGCCAGCGAAGGCGGCAGAATGAACAGACTGACGGTGTCGGGCAACAATTTGCGCACCTGGCGGGCACCCTGCCAGTCGATTTCGAGGATCACGTCCATGCCCTCAGAGAGGGTTTGTTCCACCCAGTGGCGAGAGGTGCCATAGAGATTACTGAACACTTGCGCGTGCTCGAGAAAGGCGCCCTCGGCGAGCATCGCTTCGAAGCGGGCGTGGTCCACAAAATGGTAGTTGACCCCGTCAACTTCCCCGGGCCGTATGGGTCGGGTGGTGTGAGAGACGGATACACAGACTTCCGGGTTGGACTCTACCAGGGCGTTCACCAGACTGGTTTTACCGGCGCCCGAGGGGGCAGAGACGGTGTAAAGGATGCCTTTGCTGGTCATGGGGTGCTCTTCGTTTTAGGGTGCGGCCTGCAGAGGGCAAGGGGCACGAACAGGACTTTGACGCTAAAAAAAGGCATTATGACACAGCTTTTGCCGGGCTTCATTGTCAGAATAGTCCGACCAACATTCCCCGATTGAGGTGGCGAGTGACCCAAGGCATGACACAAAAAGCGGCGGCGGAACGCCTCAACAGCAGTGAGGCGTTCGTGCGCCGGATGATTCAGAAAGGCCGGTTGGTGCCGGACGAGCAAGGTCTACTGGACCCGGAACGGGTGGCGGATCTGGCCCAGCTCCTGGACCGACTCCGTGCCAACGGGGTGGGCACGGTGATTGGTCTGATTGGCGAGGAGCTCGGGCCCGAGGAGCGGCACTGACTTAGAACGTCATGGCCGCCATCAGCCACAGCTTTGAGGTATCGGTGGCGTACTCATCGGCACTGTAGTCGGCGTATTTGAGGGTCAGCCCCACCGGTCCCACTTTGGTGCCGGCGACAAAGCCCAGCTCGGTGCCGTAATCCATATCCCCTTCATTGGCGCTCAGGCTGTGGTAGACCACGGTCAGGTTCACCGGGCCGATCGGGTGGCCGGCACTGACATAGAGGTCCTCGACGCCGGTGGCGGGGGTGCCCAGAAACTTGTCGGTCCAGCCCTGGAAGGCGTGCAATGTCGCCAGAGAGGTGGTGAAGGCGGCGTTGCCCTCATCAGAGCCCAGCACTTCGTAGCCCAGCTTGAACTTGAATTTCTGCACGCCAGCGATGCCTTCGGCCAGCATGTAGTCGGCGGAATAGTTCACGGGGTTGTCGCCCGCCTCGGTCTGACTGGCATACTCGAGGTTGTAACCAAGACTGTCGGTCAGTTTGCCTTCCCAGCGTACCCCAAAGGTATCGCTGGATAGGGTCTGCGCCGTCTTGTTTTCAATCAGATAACCATAGCCCACCAGTTTGCCGGCATTGAGACCGCTGAAGCTGGCGTTGAGCAGGTGGGTTTCGTGGTTGTGGTCGCCGGCGGGTGAGGCTTCGCCGAAAATACGGTTGACGTTGTGCACGTAGGCATAAAACAGCTCGACGTTGTCGATGCTTTTGTTGGTAAACGACAGGGCGTCGTAGGTCTGCTCGTTCTGACGCCAACCCACACCTCCGACAAAGCGCTGATTGTCCAACAGAATACGCTGGCGCCCGTAGCGGGCTTCGGTGCCCCCCATTTGATAACTGACATAAACCTGGTTGACTTCCGTGCCCTCCGGGTCGGCGATCACCGCGGTGCCGGGATTGATGCCTGAGCCGGTTCCGTCGTTGTAATCCACATCGGTGATGGCCGTGGTGTCGTCCATTTCCAGCAGGAAACTCAGGTTGTTGAAGCTGCCTGACTGGAACGTCAGTCGCGTCTTCTGGGTCAGCGCGCTGGAGGATTCCACGCCGTCCTGGTCCACGTCTTCAAAACGGGTGCGTAAGTGCAATTTGGTGTCGCTGTTCTCAAGTGCTTCGGTCAAGGTATCCGCCGCCAGGGCGGGCGTGGCCGATAGCGTTGTCAGAGCGATGCAGGCCGCGAGCGGGCGAAGTGTCTGGGTCATGCTGGGTCTCTCCGTAACGGTTCATCAATCAGTCAAAAAATGTGTGTGTGTTCTGGCGAGGCAGGGCCCCACCCAATTAACCGGTAATTTTGAGTTTTTGCGCCCAGGATTTGCGCGGTTTGCGCTTGGCGTCAATGGACTCGACTTTCTTCTGTTTTTCGTACAAAAAGCGTAGCACCGCACTGCGGCATTCGTTGTACTCGCGGCTGTCCACCAGTTCCAACCGCTCCCGAGGGCGGGGCAGGTTGACCGGCAGAATTTCCCCGATGGTGGCGGCCGGGCCGTTGGTCATCATCACGATGCGGTCCGAGAGCAGCACGGCTTCGTCCACATCGTGGGTGATCATGATCACGGTATTGCCCAGCTCGTTCTGGATGTCCATCAGCGAATCCTGCAGATGGGCGCGGGTGAGGGCGTCCAGAGCGCCGAAAGGCTCGTCCATCAGCAGTACCTGAGGCTCCATCGCCAGCGCCCGGGCAATCCCGACGCGCTGTTTCATGCCGCCCGAAATTTCCTGAGGCTTTTTGTGCATGGCGTGGGTCATCTGTACCAGTGCCAGGTTGTGTTCGATCCACTCGCGCATTTCGGCCCGGCTTTTCTGGCGCTTGAAGACCTGTTTGACGGCAAGCTCAACGTTTTGGTAGGCCGAAAGCCAGGGCAGCAGAGAGTGGTTCTGGAAAACCACGGCGCGTTCCGGACCGGGCTGGTTCACTTCCTTTCCGCCCAGCACCACACCGCCGGAGGTGGCCTGATAGAGGCCGGCGACGATATTGAGCACGGTGGATTTGCCGCAGCCCGAGTGTCCGATCAATGAAACGAATTCGCCTTTGTCAATTTTCAGGCTGACATTGTCCAGCGCGCGAAACGGGCCTTTGGGGGTGGGAAAATCAATACCCACTTGGGTCAGTTCGAGATGAGTCTGTGACATTGGTTGCTCCTTCCTCTGAATTCGGTGTGCGATTAGCGGACCACGGCGGACTTGTCCCAATTGACCCAGCTCTGCAGGAACAGCAGGGCTCGGTCCAGGAGGAAGCCGATAAAGCCGATCATCAGTACCGCCATGCAAATGCGACCCAGAGAGTCCGAGGAGCCGTTCTGGAACTCGTCCCAAACAAATTTCCCCAAGCCTGGATTCTGCGCGAGCATCTCGGCGGCGATCAATACCATCCAGGCGATACCTAAAGAGAGGCGTAAGCCGGTGAACATCATGGGTATGGCGGAGGGGAGAACAATGGTTTTCACATGGCTGAGCCAGTTCAGGCGCAGTACCCGGCTGACGTTCAGCAAGTCGCTGTTGACGCTGGCGGTCCCCACCGCGGTGTTGATCATTGTCGGCCAGATACTGCACAGCGCGACGGTAATGACTGAGGTGACAAATGACTTGGCGAACAACGGATCGTCGGTCACGTAAACCGCGCTCACGACCATGGTGACCAAGGGTAGCCACGCCAACGGCGAGACCGGCTTGAAAATCTGGATGATGGGGTTGAGCGCGCGATAGGTGGTGTTGCTCAACCCGATCACAATACCCAGCGGGATCGCGATGGCCGTTGCCAGAAAAAAACCGGTCATGACGGTGCCCAGGCTGGTCCAGATCTGATCGAAGAAAGTGGGCCGGCGGTTGTACTCGCGAAAGCGAAGCTCGGTGTTCGGGTCCTGGGCGAGTTGGCGCTCATGCCGCGCGTCCTGACGTTCATAGAAGGCCGCCGCCCGGAGGTTCTCGGCCTGGTGCTCGTCCACCAGGTTGTTCCACTGTTCGTATACGTCCTGGGGGCCGGGGAATGTCCCCAGAGATGTGTCGACCTGTTGCGCGCCCCAGTGCCAGACGCCCAGAAACAGAACCAGGCCGACGATGGGGAGGGTCACGGCACGAATAATTTTACCGATTTGGAATCGCTCCAGATCCCAGCTCAGTTTGTGTTTGACAATGGTTGCGGGGTTCATGAGGGCTTTGCTCCTAAAGCTGTTGGCGTCCGGTCGTGGCGACGCCGAAGCGCCGCCGGGGTAGACCGTGGTATTACAGGGTCTCGTCCGCTTTCAATCCGATGTTCAGCTTGTCGAGATAGGCATTGGGCTTGCTGCCGTCGTAGGTAATGTCGTCCAGAAACTCGGTCTGCGGTGGCTTGAAGCCGGTTTCGCTGGCAAAGTCGGGGAACTCGTTGGTGTCGGCGTGGCCTTCTTCAATCAGCGCTTTGGCGGCTTTCGCATAAATGTCCGGACGGTAAACCTGCTCGGCGGTTTTGAAGTACCAGTCATCGGACTTGTGCTCACTGATCTGGCCCCAGCGACGCATTTGCGTGAGATACCAGATGGCGTCGGAGTAGTAGGGGTAAGTCGCGTTGTAACGGAAGAACACATTGAAGTCCGGTACCGAGCGCTTATCGCCCTTTTCATACTCGAAGGTGCCGGTCATGGAGTTGGCAATCACTTCGTAGTCCGCCCCGACGTAATATGGTTGTGACAGAATCTTCACCGCTTCGGGCCGGTTGGCATTGTCATTGGCATCGAGCCATTTGGCCGCGCGAATCAGCGCCTTGGTCAGCCGCACGGTGGTGTTGGGGTATTTCTCGGCAAATTCTTTGGTGATGCCAAAGACTTTCTCCGGGTTGTTCTTCCAGATTTCATAGTCGGTAATGACCGGCACGCCGATACCCTTGAACACCGCCTGTTGGTTCCAGGGCTCGCCCACGCAGTAGCCATGAATGGTGCCAGCCTCCAGGGTCGAGGGCATTTGCGGCGGAGGTGTTACGCTCAGCAGCGCGTCCGCCTGAAGCTGCCCGGAGGTGTCGCCCTTGTGCGGGGCGTAGTAGCCCGGGTGAATACCGCCTGCGGCGAGCCAGTAGCGCAGCTCATAGTTGTGGGTAGAGACCGGGAAGACCATGCCCATTTTGAACCGCTCACCTTTCTTGCGAAACTGCTCGATGACGGGCCTGAGCGCGTCGGCGTGAATGGGGTGCTCGGGCAGGCCATCCTCGCGTTTGGGAATGTGCTTCTCCATTTCCTTCCAGACCTCGTTGGAAACGGTGATGCCGTTGCCGTTCAGGTCCATGGAAAAAGGTGTAATGATATTGGCCTTTGTGCCGTAGCCGATGGTGGCGGCCAGGGGCTGGCCGGCGAGCATGTGGGCGCCGTCCAGCTCACCGGTGATTACTCGATCGAGAAGCACTTTCCAATTGGCCTGCGCTTCGAGCTCGACGAACAGACCTTCTTCCTCGAAGTAGCCTTTCTCCAGCGCGATGGCCAGCGGCGCCATATCGGTCAATTTGATAAACCCGAACTTCAGGTCGGTTCTTTCCGGCTGACCGACGGCCAGTGTCTGTTGGCTGGCTGCGACAAACAAGGCCGCCATACCGAGGTGCTTGGTGACAGTGCTCAATGAGTTGGATCGACGCAACAATGATCGACAGTTCGAGCATAGAGCGTGAATAAAAGCGTGCATAGTGTGCTCCTGACGTAACAGGCTTGGTTCAGCCAACGCGCTTGGGCTTGTGCCCTGAAGTCAACGTGACCATGGCTCGAATTGCGATCGCAAAAATTTGGAAGTTTTCATTCCGTGTGCACGCCTTGGTCTATTCAAACTCTGTGCCAAAGGCCGGAAAAAGGCCAAAAAAACTGATTTTCTCCCGTTACAAACGATTTTTCGGAGCGCCTGCACTTTATTGGGATTCGAAATATGGCAGTGCGTCAATATGGCTCATCTGAAAATTGGATTGCTTGCCTCATATTCGTTCACTTTTGACGCCGGTGTGCGCGAAAATAAAACAGCAATTGTGAATTTCTAATGCGCTCTTTTAAGGCACGGTTGGCTCTCGTCGTCCTTGACGAGCACTAAAGCGGTGCCTTCGGGCGCTTCGATGTTTTGGCGCGGAGGGTTTACCAGTGCTTGTAGGGAAGAAACTTCCCGTTCAGGGTAATCACCACCCGGTCGCCCTTTGGGTGGTCCTCCTTGTCGATGTTCATGGTGAAGTCGATGGCGCTCATGATGCCGTCCCCAAACTTTTCGTGGATGAGCTCCTTCATGGTAGTGCCGTAGACGCCCACCACTTCATACAGTCGATAGACCAGTGGGTCCTGGGGAACGGCCGCTTCCCAACTTTTGCTGGGGAAAGCCATCAGGGCTTCCTTGGCGCCGTCTGGCAATCCGAGTACTTTGCACAGCGCGTTTGCCTGAGGCTCCGGTGCGGAGTTCATACCCAGGCAAACCGATGTGGTCCACACAGGTGACATATCAATCTCGGCGGCGATTTTCTCCCAACTGAGGCCTTTGGCCTGTTTGGCGAGTATGACGGTCTCTACCAGTTCGTGTTTCTTCATGATGAGTCTCCAGAATCAGGTGTGTATGGCCCGGGCTGTACTGAATGGACGAAATCCGGGCAAACGTATCGAGCGGTCCTCTTTTGAGGCAGATACCTGGATTGAATCCGGGCGTGAACCACTCGGAGAAGGTGTTGCGAGGAGCGTGCCAATGTTGAGGCTATGCGTTGCTTGTCGGCGATGGTGTGTTTGCGTTTTGGGTGGGACACTGCAGGGGGCGATGGTGCAGTGGGGCACTAGCCCACTACGCCCTCTAGCATTTGAGGCAGTCGGGTACTGATCGGCAATCAAGTGTTGGGGGTCGTAGGCTCCGCTGTCTTGGTACCGGCCGCGATAACAGATTCTACTTCGGGCTCCTTGGCGTGGGTGTGGATTCGGCGTGCTTCCTCCACATCTCTGACCAGGACAGAGCCCCAGGCTCTCAGCTTCTCAAAGCCCAGTAGACACAGGAGCAAAGCCATCACGGAGAGCACCATGCCGGCCATCCCCAAGGTATTGCGCTCGTCGTAACAGGTCCAGACAAATTGCCCGACGCAAAGAAACGCTACCACAAGAAGCGTGGGCCGACGTCCAATCAACTCCACGATGAAAACCCCGAGCGGAGCGCCCAGTATTACCACCGGGGCGGCGGCCAGCCAGTTTTCGTACACTCCCGGCTGCCAACTTCCCGAGAGCGATTTGACCACCACGCCACACACCGAGGTAAACGCCATAATCAGCACTGAAGTGGGAATCGCGATTTTGAGGTCGGCGCGGCACAATAAAACCAGTGCGGCGTAGATCACCATATCGATGCCGACCCCCGTGACCGAAACGGCAATGGCGCTGGAAGCCAACCCCAGGGAAAAGCCCACCTTGTGGTCCCAGTGCTCGTCGAAGTCGGTCATGCCCGTGTGACCGGCGATTTCATTCAATCGGTATAAATGAAGAACGCCGAAGCTTCCCCAGAGTACCGCGAAGGTGACTTTGATCCACAAGTCCGGAATCAGTGGTGCAAACCACAGAATGCCAAGGGGCGTACCGATGATGGCGCCCAACATTGCGCCCTTTAATAGTGGCCATGCTAATGGCTGACGACGAGCAAGAATGAAGATGCTGGCACTGACCATACCGATGGACTGAACCGCAAAGCTGAAATCCCGGCCCAGGCTGGCGGGCAAATCGAAAAACAAAACCAGTACAGGAAAACCCACCGTGCCCCCGCCCATTGGCGTCGATCCGGCCGCATAGCTACCAATCGCCATCGCCAACGCAATGGGCCAATGTTCCCGAGCGCTGTCCCAGGCGCCATCGGCCTGAAGGAGAAGCAGCCAGACGCCGTAAAAAAGGACAACCCAAAGAAACCAGACCCAGAGGTGTTTGCGGGGGTGGGGCTTGATGGACATCGATAACTTCCTCGCCCCGGGGTGGGACTATCGCTTGGTTGTTATGGTGATATTGTACCGGGACGTAACAAACCTTGGGCAGTAAAATCTTAACGGTAAATCGACACCACACATTTATAAGATCATAGTATTTAATGGGTTTCGCATTGAGGACGTCATTTCTCATTGCGTAGCGGAAAGAGTACTTCTACGCTTAAGGCAGCTCTGGCGCGACATTCGGTTATAAACTCTTCAGTATTTCTGAGGATTGGTTATTGACAAGGCATAGTCTCGGGTGTAATAGTCTCGAAGACTAACAATTATAGTCAAAAGTACTTTTATGTTGATTTAGGCGGCAGCAGTGGTCGCTTTTTAGCACATGACAACCGGTAAATTTCTAATCCGAATAGTTTGCTGGTATGTTAATACTGAAAAGCGATTAGCCCTCTGTCCAGAAGAAATGACACCGTTTACGGAGCGTATGGTGGTTGGTGTTCGGCGTGTGGGAGCGTCAAGATGCCGACAGGATCTTAATAAAAACAGTAGGGAAGCACGGGTGGGCTCTAAAAGCGGTAATAATCAACTGGAACACTGTACAACAGCTATTTTCGGATTGCTGGCGAATGATTTGCGGCATGTCGATTGCCGACAATAATAACCTGGTCTCATTTAAGGAGAGTTCCATGAATCCCAATAGAAAGTATTTCCAAAAGCGCCTGATCGCTTCTGTGGTTGCCTCATCGGCCCTCGCTGGTTTCAGTGGTGGTGCTTTGGCGCAACAGGGCGAGCCGGTGCTGGAAGAAGTGGTCGTCACCGGTATCCGCGGCTCGCTTGAGCGGGCAATGGACATCAAGCGTGACGCCTCGGGCGTGGTCGATGCCATTTCCTCTGAAGATATCGGTAAATTCCCCGATACCAACCTGGCTGAGTCGCTGCAGCGGATCACCGGTGTGTCTATTGACCGTGTAAACGGCGAGGGTTCCACGGTAACCGTGCGTGGTTTCGGCGGTGACTACAACCTTGTGACCCTGAACGGTCGTCACATGCCCGCCTCTAACTCAAGCATCATTGGTGCTGACCAGAGCGGTGACTTCAGCCAGCCTCTGAGCCGCTCTTTTGATTTCGGTCTGCTCGCCTCTGAAGGGGTAAGTGGTTTGGAGGTCTACAAGACTTCTCGTGCAAGCCTCCCCTCTGGCGGCCTGGGCGCTACCATCAACGTGACAACTCATAAGCCGCTGGACAATCCCGGTACCCAGCTCAGTCTTGGTGGCAAGCTGGTCAACGACAGCAGCGTGGTTGATGGTGACGAAGTAACTCCGGAGGTCTCCGGTCTGTTCAGCTGGACTGATGACGACGAGACGATTGGTTTCTCCCTCTTCGCCAGCTACCAGGAGCGTCAGTCGGCCAGCCCGAGCGCGACCAGTAATGACTGGGCGATTATGCCCTACTCGGTGTTCTCCGATCCTGCCACTGGCTTGGTTACCGAAGATACCGTGATCCAGAATGCTCCGGCCAATCCCGATCAGTTGGTTTCCCGGCCCCTCGATACTCGCTACCACTTGGCCGAAGCGAAACGCGAACGCTTGAACGCTCACGCCACCTTCCAGTTCCGCCCGATGGACACCCTGACATTGACTGTCGACGGTTTCTTCGCAAACAACGAACAGGAAGAGCAGCGTGCGGACCACACCATGTGGTTCAATACACCGTTCAGCCACGTGCGTTTCAATGACAATATTACGCTGCCAACCACCACTTTCTTGCGCGAAGACATTAATGGCGTCAAAGATGTTGGTTTTGAGCAGCAGTATCGTGCCATGGAAGATTCCATGGAATCGTTTGGTTTCAATGCCGAATGGGATCTCACCGACGACTTAACGCTCACCTTCGACGCGCATACCAGCGAGAATGAAACTTCACCCAATAACCCTCTCGGCCACAGTTCCACCCTGTTTGGTATGGGTGCGGTTGTCATCTCCGAGCATTCGCTGGAGTTGGAGCGAGGCAATCAGTACTTCCCCGTCTGGAATATCATCGATATTGATGACAGCCCGCAAACCGAACCAGGTTCGGACCGTCATCCAGCGCCGAACGGTAATGGCATGATTGATAAGGGTGACCTGGGTGGTCAGGTGCTGCGCTCCAATACCGCGAATCAGGTCACAACCATGGACCAGTTCAGCCTGGATGCCAGCTGGGATCTGAACGAGAATGTCGGATTTGATTTTGGTGTTGAGCAGCGCACCCTGGAGATGAACCAGACTCGCATCCAAACTCAGGACGTGTTGGGCGGTTGGGGCATCGAAAACCCGGGTGACCTAAATACCGATCTGGTCGAGACCTACTGCTTGGCCTGCCTTTTCGACGACTTCAAGTCCTACGCTGACTCAGGAGATAGCGAGGGAACTTCTTTCAAGGGCGACGCAACCGCCTTGTTCACTGATCTCTTTGACTACTATGGTGTTGCCAGCCCCAACGTCACGGGTACTGAAAACAACTGGGTAGAGGAAGAAATTTCCGCGGTCTTTGCTCAGGCGGATCTGAACTTCCAGATCGCGGGGCTTGACGCTGAATTGCTCGCGGGTGTTCGTTACGAGGAGACCACGGTTACCTCTACCTCCTATGTTACATTGCCCGATCAGATTCTCTGGACCTCGGACCAAGACTTCCAGCCTGACTTCGAGGGGGGGGCAGGCGAGCCTGAGCCCGACAGTATCCAAGGCGAGTACGACAACGTCCTGCCCAGCCTGGACTTTTCAGTTAACCTGACTAGCGACCTTATTGCTCGTGCTTCCATCAGTAAGAGCATCGGCCGCCCGGGCTATGGCGATCTGATCGCCGCGCGCAGCGTAGGTACTCCGCCTCGGCCGACAGCGCTTGGTGGTGTTGCGAGCGCCAGTCAAGGTAATCCGGGTCTGGCTCCGCTGGAGTCGCGCAACTTGGACCTCTCTTTGGAGTGGTACTACGGGGATGCGAGCTATGTGTCCGCCGGCTATTACGAGAAGAAAATTGAGAACTTCGTCGGTACTAGCTCAACCGTCGTGACTGCAGACGGTCCCAACTCTCCGTTGCAAGTCGCGCTTCGTGACGTTTCCGCCGGTGCAGAGGGTAGCCGTTCTGGTATCGCACTGGATGAACTGGAAGCTTTGGGCATCAACCCGACTGAAACTCGTTTCTTCACAATGACCGCTCTGGTCGATCAGGAGCAGAAAGGAACGATTGGCAATATCCCGGGTTGTGAGGCCGGCGACCAGGCCAGCGTCTGCTTCCAGAACAATCTGGATGGTGACGGTAATCTGCCACAGACCTTTATTGACGATGTCTACGGAGAGGTCAACTTGGCGCCGAACGACAGCGATCCGTATATGCAATTCCGGATGACTCAGCCGATCAATACCGAGGAAGCTCGTATCCACGGTATGGAGCTGGCCGCTCAGCACTTCTTTGGTGATTCCGGCTTCGGTGTTCAGGCTAACTACACGACGGTGAACGGCAATGTGGGTATTGATGTTGCCGCTGACCCGAGTGAGAATGAATTTGCCTTGACGGGGCTGAGCGACACCGCCAACGCCTCTCTGATCTATGAGAAGTATGGCTTCTCCGCGCGGTTGGCCTGGAACTGGCGCGATACTTACCTCAACAGCACAGGTCGTGGCGGTAGCAACAGCCCAGTGTTTGTTGATGAGTATTACCAATATGACCTGAATGTTGGTTATGAGGTGACCGATAATCTCCAGGTCACTTTCGAGGCCATTAACCTGACCGGCGAAGATGTAAG
The DNA here is from genome assembly GCF_000423345.1 of Marinimicrobium agarilyticum DSM 16975. Lineage (GTDB taxonomy): Bacteria > Pseudomonadota > Gammaproteobacteria > Pseudomonadales > Cellvibrionaceae > Marinimicrobium > Marinimicrobium agarilyticum. Next base: position 112,397 of record NZ_AUHU01000009.1, on the reverse strand, counting down.
TCATTTTGGCCGCGACGAGAGCAATATCTGGTTTAAGCAGGAACTCAGCGCTCGCTATATGCTGGGTGCTCGTTACTCCTTCTAGACCGGGGAACGGCAAAAGGACTCTGCCGGAAAGGCCGCTGCATAGCAGCGGCCTTTTTTCTTGCCTGAAGGGTGCAAATATTTCATGATGTGCGCTTGAGGGCACCATTAGTGTCAAAATAAATGCAAATCAAATCGCTTATTGGTCGTTACTATGTCAAATGTAGAATTACTGGATAACGTCAAACACAAGGATCTGAAAGTCGATCCTCGCTACCGCGCCGAGTACGGCGATAGTATCAATCAGGTATTGGTGTTTCCCTCGGAATTTGCTGAGCTGCAAAAAGAATACCCCATTCTACTCAAAAAGGATAAGGAGACCGGCCAGTTTATGGCTGTGGTCTTGTTGGGGTTGGATCTCGATGAGAACCTGTTTCTGGATGATTCGGGCTGGAACGCACACTATGTGCCCGCCATTCAGGCGAGGGGGCCCTTTTCCATTGGTCTACGACGCGAGGAAACAGCCGCTCAAAAAACTGTTGAGGCCATGATCCAAGTAGACCGCAACGACCCGAGAGTTCGCGAAGAGGGCATGCCAGTGTTTCTGGAGCATGGCGGTTACAGCCCCTACCTGAAACAGATCTCCAAAGTTTTGAAAGTCATCCATGAAGGCTGGGCGGTGGCCAAAACACTGTATCCGACTTTGGATGAAATGGGATTGATTGAGCCGGTCACCATCAACGTCGATCTGAGCGATAATCAGACCTACTCAATCACTAATTACTTCAGCATTAGCGAAGAAAAGTTGGCCCAATTGAGCGGCGATCAACTGAAAAAGCTCAATGAAGTGGGCTATCTTGAGTCGGCCTATCACTTGCTGGCATCGCAAACCAATATTTCACGTCTGATCGGAATGAAAAACCGTAAGCGCGCCAAAGAACATGCGTGATAAATGAATTTCCGACCTGAAGACTACTCGAAGGTGTCGCTATGGCCGTGACAGAGCGCCGGACCCGAACAATCGAAGCCCAACCCGGTGAGCCCGTTTGTTTTCAGGAGTGGGTAGACGCCGGCGAGCCGGTGATCCTCAAAGGGTATGCAAGGAATTGGCCCCTGGTTCAGGCTGGCCTGGTCTCCTCTGGAGAGGCGATGGCTTACCTGCAGCAATTCTCGGTGGATACGCCCGTCACCTACTATGAGGGAGAACCTGAAATGCGAGGGCGCTTCGCTTATAACGAGGATCTAACAGCCTTCAATTTTAGCAGTGGACGTATCCGTTTCAATGAGTTCATGGATCGGCTATCCGAGCAAAAAGGGTCTGAGGGTCAATATCTGTATATCGGCTCGAGCACCCTGGACAGGTACTTCCCCGGTATACGTGAAAAGAATGATTTGAACCTCTCGGATCCCGCCTTGAAGGCCAGCCCTCCCTTGGTCAGCATTTGGATGGGAAACAGAACCATCGCCTCCGCGCATTACGATCTGGCAAATAATATTGCATGTTGCGCAGTTGGTCGCAGACGCTTCACCCTTTTTCCGCCCGAGCAGGTGCACAACCTCTACCCCGGTCCACTTGAACCCACTCCGGGCGGACAGGTGATCAGCATGGTCGACTTTCGCAACCCGGACCTGGATCGCTATCCAAGGTTCGCGGAGGCGATGGAAGCAGCCCAGGTGGCTGATCTGGAAGCCGGAGATGTATTGGTCTATCCGAGCATGTGGTGGCACAACGTCGAGGGGCTGGACGATTTTAATGTGCTGATTAACTACTGGTGGAATACCGTACCCGGTTATATTGATACACCTCAAAATACCTTGCTACATGCGATGTTATCATTGCGCGACCGCCCTGAGCACGAAAAGCGCGCCTGGCGCGCTCTGTTTGACTATTATATTTTCGGCGAAATCGAACGCTCCAGGGCCCACATTCCAGAGCATGCCCAGGGGCCCCTTGCACCGGTGGATGAAACAACCGCCCGCCGTCTGCGAGCTCAGTTGATGTCCAAATTCAATCGTTAATCACATGATAAAGGAGACGCTCAGTGAAGCAGTCGAAGCCCGTTCAGAAAGTGGTGATTGCCGGTGGTGGCACGGCTGGATGGGCGGTGGCCGCTGGCTTGTCAAAGCAACTGGGTCATTTGATAGATATTGAGTTGGTTGAGTCAGCGGAAATTGGCACCGTCGGTGTGGGCGAGGCAACGATTCCTCCCATGCGCTCTTACCATAGAATCGCAGGGATTGACGAACAGGAATTCATGCGTGAAACCAGTGCAACCTTTAAGCTGGGTATCCTTTTCAAAGGATGGCGGGATAAACAATCGGAGTACATACACTCTTTTGGCGAAGTGGGAAAGGCCAGTACTTGGTTAACTCATTTCCATCACCTTTGGCTCGAAGCGCGAGAGCGTGGGCTGGCGGGGCCTTTGGATCGGTACTGTCTGGAAGCAACCGCTTCGTGGGAGCACAAATTTGCGTTCTCCGAGCGCGGGGGCCCCAATTTTGCTTATCACTTGGATGCAGGACGCTATGCGCAATTTTTGCGCGGCAAGTGTGAAGCACGGGGAGTTAAACGTCGCGAAGGAATGATTGAGCAGGTCGAACTGGATCCGGACGATGGCTTTATCCGACGACTGCATTTGAAAGATGGCAGCCTGGTTGAAGGCGATTTTTACATTGACTGCACCGGTTTCAAGGGGCTTTTAATAGAGGGCGCTTTGAAAACCGGCTATGATGACTGGAGTCACTGGTTGCCTACCAACAGAGCGCTTGCGGTTCAGACTCGGGCTGTGAGCGACCCTGTTCCTTATACCGTTTCCACCACTCGCTCAGCTGGCTGGCAGTGGCGAATTCCTCTACAGCACCGGGTGGGGAATGGAATGGTTTACTGTAGTGACTATATGGACGACGATCAAGCCAGAGAGGAGTTGCTGGCCAATATTGAGGGCGAGATGCTATCGGAGCCCCGACCGATTCGCTACACCACTGGAGCCCGGCGTAAACAATGGAACAAGAACTGTTTGGCTTTGGGGTTAGCCAGTGGTTTTCTCGAGCCGCTTGAATCTACCAGTATTTATCTGGTGATGATCGGAATCAGCCGCTTCATGCAAATGTTCCCTTTCGACGGCGTGACCGAGTCCGCCATGGAACAGTACAACTCGACGTGCCGACTTGAGCTTGAGCGAATCCGGGACTTTATTATCTTGCACTATAAAGTGACGAACCGTTCAGATACCCCTTTTTGGCGCGACCGCCAGCAACAGGCCATTCCCGATACGCTGGCGCACCGCCTAAAGCTGTTTGAAGAGACCGGTCAGATTGAGCAGGCTGAAGCCGATTTATTCCAAATCTCCTCCTGGCTACAAGTGATGCTGGGCCAGGGTATAGAACCCAGAAGCCATCATCATTTGGCGCGAGCAATGCCCGACGACAAGCTGCGGGGAATGCTGGACGACCTTGAGACCAACATCGCCAGAATGGTAGATAGTATGCCTAGCCACAAAGCATTTATTGAAAAGTTCTGCCCAAGCTCTTCTAATAATGCCCATAGCGCGTAGAGAAAGAGGGATTTATGGCGACGGAAACGAGCGTTAGTGTGAATCGGAGCCCAAAAATCCAAGCCTACCGGCTTGGGCAGGAAAAGGCGCCGTTACTCGTTGTAGATTCATTCGTTGACCACCCGGACCATCTGGTCTCGCTCGCTCGAGACCTCGATTTTAAACCGCCCAGAATGGCGTACCCCGGAGTTCGAGCGGTTGCTCCGACAAGTTACCAGGAGGCTCTGTTATCCTTTGTTGGCGCAATGGTCGAGCCATATTTCGGCATCCGACCCCGTGGCCTGAAGCTGTCGATGTGTCATTATTCGCTGGTGACGACCGCACCAGAAGAACTTTCCGTTGTTCAAAGGGTGCCACATGTGGACTCTTTTTCTTCTGAAGAGCTGGCAACCGTCCATTATCTGTTTCACGGAAATCACGGAGGAACATCGTTCTATCGACACCGTGAGACAGGTTACGAAGTCGTAAATGAGGATAGAAGATCACATTATTTTGGTGCCCTGCAACGTGAGGTCAGTGGCGCTAGGCAGCCCCCCGCCGCGTATATCAATGGTGATACCGAGTTGTTTCAGCGTATTGCCTCTATGGAGGGGGTTTTCAATAGGCTTCTGGTCTACCGGAGGAACTCCCTTCACTCTGGTAACATTGAAGAACAATTCGTGCCGGATCCCAGCCCAGATACCGGGCGTCTCTCCATTAATGGTTTTATCGATCCGGTTTTCTAGAGGCCCCTTCGACTGACTTGTGAGTCAAAGGGGCTTCCTGATCAAGTTAATCGTTCAGATAAACTCGCCAGTTATCGCAGTTCCCGCTGACGTAGTAGCTGTCATCTCCTGGGTAGAATGTGCAGGATGTCCAATCTTGGCCCCATGAGATCGGGGTTATGGCGGTATACACTCCAACCTCGTAGGTGCCATATGAGGGACAGGTAATTTCGTACTCATCGTACAGGTAACCGGCCCCCCCCGTTCCATAGACTTTTTCGAACTCGCAATCGTTGTAGTCATTGCCGATCACGGGGTCGCCGTATTCGGCGACTTTCGTGGCAGAGGCGTTTGCGGAAGCCGCAATGGCCGCGGCGGCGAACAGCATTTTATACTTCATGATTCCTCCTGATTCATATTAATAGAATGACGGCTGTGCGTCCTGTCTCGCCCCTGAGTAGGGTTTGATAAATCCAGCCAAGATTTACCGCGATACCACTCCTTGTTATTTATCAGGCCTAAGGTCCGAATAAGGTTTCGACTCCACTCTCAGAGACGTACATGAGGAGTTGCCCGTTTTGTGGATCGTTGAAGTAGGAGACGGACGTGTTTTCTCCTTCTCCGGACTGCTGTATCGAAGCGTTGAGAAAAGCGTTGTAAATGGCCCTGCCTTTCTGTTCGTTACCGGCCGCCATCACTATCTGACACGTTTCGGATTTGCAGCTGACATCCAAGGGGGCGTAGTTATCAAGTGCCGCTTGGCTTTCAAACAACGAGAGCAATTGCTCTTCCTTTTGCATGGCCCACTGATAGTCCACAGGCTGAGATTGATATTGGTGTTTTACGGCTTCAAGGGGCGATTCTTCTTTCAATGCTGCAATGTTCTTTCTAAAGCTGCTTACTTGGGATTCCTGGTGACGAAGTTGGTCCAAAGAAATCTTCGGAGCTTGGTTTTCTTGAGGGCGGCTTTCTCTTGCTAATGTTTCCGTTGGATGTCGATTGTGGTTCTTGTCTTGATTTGTTGCAGGTGCCTTGGCGAAACAACTGTCGCTGGATTGATGGGCCTGCTGCTCAGCTAACTCGATTGTCTCCTTCCGGGAAGAATCCTCATCTGACGTTTTTGAATTTTTCTCAGAAGCGTACTGGAGAGAGGTGATCCAGGCCCCGAAAGCTGCACTGATTATGATAAGAACAAGCGCTTGGGCAAATTTCAATTTTCAGACCTCCAATTCGAGTCGTTTGATCGAACTTTCGAACTTTATGGCTAACCTTAATGTCTTTGGGAATATATCACGGGGGCGAAAACTGTAGAACGGAGACGGACGCCAACTCATGGACTACTTTCGAATGACGTGATATATCGATTCGAACTAAATGTAATGAGGAGTTTTCCGGCTATTGGCAGAGGGCTGAGAAGCCGGGCGAAAAAAGGAATCGATAATAGGGCGGGAAGGTTTTCTAGGAAGTGAGCCAAACCTCAGTGAGCTGTGGTTTTCTGTTTTCCACAGCGAGCGCATTCATAAACCGTCACAAGCCGCCCCTGTTTGACGTCAAACTTTTTCTCGGTCACGATTTTCCATTTGTGAAATCCGGAGCGGCACAATGTTTTGCCCTTGTGTTTGTCCTTGGCGCTGGGGCGTTTGAAGGGGATGATGTTATCGTTCACAGTAACTTGTCCAGTTCAGCAATGGATTTCAGTGTTTTTACCCAGGGGGCAATGCGGTTTTCATCGCCCGTCTGGTACTTGCCGGTTTTGACCAGTCGGGCCTGGAGACCGGCGTTGAGAGCGCCTTCGATGTCACCGAAGACATCGTCGCCGATCATCATGCATTGCTCAGCCGTGACGTCGGTGGAGGCCACAACTTGATTGAAGAAGGCGCTGCTTGGCTTTCCCATGATAACGGGTTCGACGTCAGAGGCCCAGGCGATCGCTCTGACAAACGGGCCTGCATCCAGGCAGAGCTGATCCCCATCGGAGAAGTATTTGTTGTCGCCAATGGCTATCAGAGTCCGGTGCTCCAGGGCATACCGAAAGGCCTGGTTCAAATTGGCGTAGTTGAGATCTTCGCGCGCATCTCCCAGAACGACGCAGTTGGGCTCCTCTTCGGCTTGGGCGTCAAACATGGGCTTGATGCTGGGGTGTACCAGGGCGTAGGGGCGTAAGTTTTGGGCTTGAAGGTAGGACAAGGCCGCGTCCGGAGCAGTGAATAGCTCCTCCGGCTCAACGGAAAATCCCATGGTGGCGAGGTTTTCGAGAATGGTCTCCCGGGATTGGGTGGCGGTATTGGTGACAAACCGCAGGGTCAGCCCTTTTTGCCGGGCGTGGCTCATCGCCTCCAGCGCACCGGGTATGACGTCTTTCCCATCGTACAGAACACCGGAAAGGTCGATAAACAGGGCTTTAACGGGGGTGGTCATGGTGCACCTCTTCAATACAGTCGGGTACACCTGAACGCTACCCCAAATTGAAGATAAGGTACAGTTAGTCGCTTTGAGCGCCCTCGCTCCCCCCTGCGATATAGGCGGCCACCGGGTCGTAGGGGCGAGTGTTCAGGGTCAAATTCCCATGAAAGCCTGATTCCACGCCCTCCATATCCGGCAGTTTGTGGGCGATGCCCTTGTGGCAGTCGATGCAGGTCTTTTCGCCACTGGCCAGCAGCGTGCTGTGCATTTCCCGGGCGCGGGGTGACTGCTGGGTAAAGTCCATGGACTCCACCTGATGGCAGTTCCTGCACTCTCGAGAATCGTTGGCTTTAAGTCGGGCCCATTCCCTTTCCGCCAGCATGCGCCGTTTTTCCAGGAATTCCTCCCGGGTATCGATCGTTCCGAAGATCCAGCCCCAGACTTCTTTGGAAGCTTCCATTTTACGGGCGATTTTGTAGGTCCAGTCATGGGGCACGTGGCAGTCCGAGCAGACCGCGCGAACCCCTGAGCGGTTCGTATAGTGAATGGTGGGAATCAGTTCCTCGTAAGGGTTGGCTTTCATCTCGTGGCAACTGATACAGAACTGTTCGGTGTTGGTGTATTCGAGCGCGGTATTAAAGCCGCCCCAGAAGATGATTCCGGCGATGAAGCCACCCATGGCCAGTACGCCAAGGCTAATGTGGGTGGCGGGACGGTTGAAGGTGCGCCAGTAGGCTTTGATGGTTCTCCACATAAGTTGCCGGTCCTCGTTTACCCGCTATCGCTCAGTTGCCCGTAATTGCTCGGTCGTTACCGTCATTGCCTGATGTTGGTAACGCTTGGGTCGGTCTGGTTATTGCTCTTCCGACTGCCGTTGCTCAATGGCCTTCTGCAGTACCTGGTCCATGGTCCGGAAGGTGTTGCCAACCACCGGTTGAACGTCGTGTTGGGGGACATGGCACTGTTGGCAGAAGTAGCGGCGCGGTGACACGGCGGCCAGAAACTGACCCTCGCGGTCGCGAAAGTGGGTAATGCTGACCATTGGAGCGCCGCTGACCTGAGTGTTGGAGCGGCTGTGACAGCTGAGGCACTGGTTGAAGTTCTTGTCCACCTGGTACCCGCGGATATTGTGTGGAATCACTGGTGGCTGCTGGGGCCAGTTGCGGACCTTGCGTGGGAGCCTGGTGTCTTGGGCGGCAATTGGTGGTGCCTCAAAGTGTTCTTTCAGCGTGCCGCCGGGCCGCACACCGTCGGGCGCGGGGGCGTTTCCGCGTTGGGTTACCGGCCCGGCCTCAGTGTCATCGTCTTGCGAAATCGTGTCTACCGCCAGCAACGCCAGTGGTAACAGCAATGTCATCAGTGCCAGAGTCCTCATGCTTTGGCTTTTCATCGGTAACCCCCTCAGGCCAGGCTGATCAGTTCGAGCCGGACGGCGCATTTCTTGAAATCGGTCTGTTTGGAAATTGGGTCCGTGGCGTCCAGGGTCAGCTTGTTGACCAGTCGATTGGCATCAAAAAACGGCACGTAGATCAGGCCCGGCGGTGGCTTGATCCGGCCTCGAGTTTCAATGCGGGCGCGAATGCTGCCGCGGCGGCTGATCACCCTGACTTCACTACCGCGTCGGAAACCCTGATTGCGGGCGTCGTCGAAGTTCATGTAGATCAGTGCATGCGGCACGGCCAGGTTCAGTTCCTCGACCCGCTGGGTCATGGTGCCGGTGTGCCAGTGCTCCAGCACCCGTCCGGTACTGAGCCAGAAAGGATATTCCTCATCCGGCATTTCCGCCGGCGGTTCGTAGGGTAGCGCGAAAATGATCGCCCGGTTGTCGGGCTTGCCATAGAACTGCACGCCGGTGCCTTCCTTCACATAGGGGTCGTAGCCTTCGCGATAGCGCCATTTGGTCTCCTCTCCATTGACCACCGGCCAGCGCAGGCCGCGTTCGTCGTGATAGCGCTCGAATTGGGCCAGATCGTGGGCCTTGCCCCGACCAAAGCGGGCGTATTCCTCGAACAGGCCTTTCTGGATGTAGAAACCGAAAGCGTCGGCCTCGTCGTTGCGAAAACCCTCTTCGATTTCCGAGTTCGGATAGGCGTTGACCTGGCCGTTTTCGAACAGGATCTGGTACAGCGTTTTGCCGCGGAAGTCCGGCGCCTTGGCGAGCAGCTCCTCGGGCCAGACGTCGTCGGTGCTGATGCGCTTGGAAATCTCCACCAGCTGCCACAGATCTGAACGGGCCATGCCCGGCGGCGGCACCAGTTGGTGCCAGAACTGAGTGCGGCGCTCGGCGTTGCCGTAGGCCCCTTCCTTCTCCACCCACATGGCGCTGGGCAGTATCAAATCCGAGGCCTGGGCTGACGTGGTCGGATAAACGTCGGAGACCACCACGAAGGCCTTGGGATTACGCCAGCCAGGCAGGGTTTCCTGCATCAGGTTGGGGCCCGCCTGAATATTATTGCTTACCTGAGTCCAGTAAAAGCGGATGACGCCGTCATTCAGCTTGCGGCTTTGTTCGACCGCGTGGAAACCGACCTCGCTTGGCACAGTGCCCTCGGGCAGCTTCCAGATCTTTTCCGCAAGGGCTCGGTGCTCGGGATTGGTGACCACCAGATCCGCCGGCAGTCGATGGGCGAAGGTGCCTACTTCGCGCGCCGAGCCGCAGGCCGAGGGCTGGCCGGTGAGCGAAAACGGGCTGTTGCCGGGTTCGGAAATTTTGCCGGTCAACAAGTGGATGTTGTAAACCATGTTGTTGGCCCAGACTCCACGGGTGTGTTGATTGAAACCCATGGTCCAGGTGGACATCACCTTGGTGTTGGGGTCGGCGTAGAGCTTTGCCAGCTCTTCCAGCCGGCGAGCGGGGACGCCGGATTCCGCCGCCGCCTTCTCCGCCGTATAGGGCTTTACGAACTCGGCGAACTCCTCGAAGGTGATGTCGGTCCAGGTGTTGGCCTTGTCCGCGCCTTCGGCGCTCTGCTGGCGGGGGTCTTCCGGGCGCAGGCCGTAGCCGATGTCCTGCTGGCCTTTGGCGAAGCGGGTGTGCTGGTTGACGAAGTCCTTGTTCACACTGCCGGACTGAATGATGTAGTTGGCGATGTAGTTGAGGATGTACAAATCGGTATGCGGCTTGAACACCAGTGGCAGATCGGCCAGCTCGAAGCTGCGGTTCTCGTAGGGCGAGAGCACCGCGACCTTGACGTGGTCGAAGGACAGTCGGCGATCGGTGATCCGGCTCCACAAAATGGGGTGCATTTCGGCCATGTTCGAGCCCCAGAGCACGAAGGCGTCGGCGTGCTCGATATCGTCGTAGCAGCCCATGGGCTCGTCGATGCCAAAAGTGCGCATAAAGCCGGCAACCGCCGAGGCCATGCAGTGCCGCGCGTTGGGATCAATGTTGTTGGTGCGCAAACCGGCCTTCATCAGTTTGCTGGCGGCATAGGCCTCCCAGACGGTCCACTGGCCCGAGCCGAACATGGCCACGCTTTTCGGTCCGTCTTCGCGAATCGCTGTTTTGATTTTCTCCGCCATGATGTCGAAGGCTTGGTCCCAGCTGATTTCCTGAAAGCTGCCCTGCTTGTCGTACTGACCGTTTTTCATCCGCAGCAGTGGTTGGTGCAGACGATCCCGCCCGTACAGAATTTTCGACAGGAAGTAGCCTTTGACGCAATTGATACCGCGATTCACCTCGGCCTTGGTGTCGCCGTGGGTCGCCACCACCCGGTCGCTATGGGTCGCGACCATGACGCCGCAGCCGACGCCGCAGAAGCGGCACGGCGCCTTGCTCCATTTCAGTTCGGTCAGGTCGCGGTTGGCTACCAGGTTGCTGGCCTCGGCGGGCAGAGCCATACCCAGTGTCGAGGCCGCCACGGCGGCGGCGTTGGCTTTGGCAAATTGACGGCGAGTGAGGTTCATGCTGTGGCCTCTTCCGATGGAATGACTTCGTGATAGACGAGGGCCGCATTGACGACGCCGGGCTGCTCAACGGCGTCATCAATCAGGTCGAGGATGTCCTGTGGGTTGTCACTCTCGGTTACCACGACGAGTTTGCCCTGGGGGCTTTGGGCGTGCACTTCGGTTCTGGGACGGTGCTCCAGCCACTCAATGGTCTGGCCCAGCGCCTCTGGTCGGGCATGGATCGCCACGCTGGCCACATGCCACTCAGTACCCAGACTCTTGGTCGGAATACGGGCGGGGTGCTCCGAGTCTGCTATGAACATCCGAACTCCTTGTCAGCCGCCGGGGTGGCCGGCGATCAATTGATACATCCAGATGGAAAAGCCGTAGGCACCGACAAGCGCCACAGTGAGAATCGGGAACAGGAACACGACGATGAAGATGAACAAACGCCATTCGCGGCGCTTGTTGTCCTGTGTGTCAGCGTTGGGGGCGCGCTCGAAATCTGACATGGCCGCTCCGTCTGCGAGTATTAAATGGGTGCATGCTTCTACAGCGTAGTACAGATCGCGTGCTCTGCTTTGATGCAGATCAAACAAAAATGGATCGAAAAGTGGGCGCCGCCCTTAGCAAAAAAAGAAATAAAGGAGGCGTTGTTTTATTCGGTCGTTGCGTTACGTTTTTACGCGGAGGCAGTGTTTAATCAGGCGACCTGAAAATTACTTTCACAAAAACAAAAAAGTGTTGATATTTTATTTCACGATTGCTATGTTCGTTTCATGACCTCTTTTTGACCCATTTTCAAAAGGGGGTATTGCCTTGGGAAAAGAGCCTGAGTGATGGGGCCGGGGCGGACTCCCCGGAGTGATCTCATCGCGCCAGAACAACAATTTCTGTATGACCAAAAGCCAAAAAATAGGGGATTGAACACATGCCAACTGCGTTTAACAAAAAACTGCTGAGCCTGGCCGTCTGCGGTGCGATCGCCTCCGCGACCCAGCCGTTGATGGCCGAGGAGCAAGAAGGCACCGCCATGCTGGAGGAAATTGTCGTCCGCGGCATGCGGGTCAGTATCGAAAATGCCCAAGAGATCAAGCGCAACGCCGGTACCGTGATGGACGTGATTACCGCGTCGGACATTGGGGCTCTACCGGACAAAAGCGTCACCGAAGCGCTGCAGCGCGTACCGGGCGTAACGATCGAGCGCTTCGCCGCCTCCGATGATCCGAATCACTATGCAGACGAAGGTACCGGCGTGTTGGTGCGGGGTCTGGACCGGGTGCGCAGTGAAATCAACGGGCGCGATTCATTCAGTGCTAACCCCGGCGGAGGTTTGAACTTCGAAGACATTCCCCCGGAGCTGCTCGGCTCTGTGCGAGTGATCAAAAACCAGACGGCCGACATGATCGCCGGCGGTATTGCCGGCACGGTGAACCTCGTCACCCGTAAGCCTTTTGATACCGACGGTCAGGTGTTCGGCGCGACGGTCAAAGCCAATTATGGCGACTTTCGTGAAGAGTGGACGCCCAGCGCCTCCGCGCTCTATAGCAACAACTGGCAAACCGACGCCGGTGAATTCGGCTTTCTGATTTCAGGCTCGCACTCCGAGTACAAAACCCGTGGCGATGGTGTCGGGGTAGCCAACTACTACTCCCGTGGTGACGCTTTCGAGGGCATCTATGACCAGTGGGGTGGCCTGATCGGAACGGCGGAAGATTCGCCCCTGGAGGGACCGGCCGTCTATGGCCAAGAGCCTGGCAGTGTGGTGTTTGTACCCGGCCAGTTCTCTATCAGGTCGGCGGAAAATGATCGCGAGCGTACCGGCGTTGCGACATCCTTTCAGTGGCGAAACAATGAAGGCACAGTTGCCACCACTGTGGAGTACATAAAGTCAGAGGCCTCTCTGGAGTATCGCGAGCGCGTTATCGGTACTCAGGGTCAGGGGTTTGATGCGGCCACGAAAAACACCGTGACGGTTGTTGATGAGCCGGGATATCAGCCCACGTTCAATAACGCCGGTTTCTTTACCAGTGGTGTCTTGGCCGCCGGGGCCAACTTGCCCATGAGTGCGTCCAGTCGATTCAATGAAACCTCCAACGACGTGGAGGACCTGTCCCTCAATATTGAGCTGACGCCCACCGACCGGCTGACGGTCGACTTGGACTTCCAGCGCATTGAAGCGACCCAGTCGGTACAGAACTATGGCGTCAACGCCCGGCATCAACCCCCTACCAGCAATGCGTATCTTGACCTGCGAGGTGAGTATCCCACCGTTGAGTTCATGAACAGTCGTTTCTATGAGCCGGAAACCACACCCAACTGGGATGGCGATAGAGACGACCTGTTCCTGGCCACGGCGCTGGATCAGAACGTCGATTCGGATGCGACCTCGGACGCGTTCAAGCTGGACGTGGAATATCAGTTGGATAATGGTTGGGCGAGAAGCGTAAAAGCCGGCGCCTACTACTCTGAAAAAGAGTTGACCATTCGCGATACGGAATATTCGAACTGGGGCGCGCTTAACGAAGGCTGGATGACCACGAGCATCAACGCCGGCGGCTATGCTAACAACCCAGACGAGTTTGAACGGGTGGATTTTGGCAACTTCTTTGGCGGTGGCGTATTGGATGGCCGCGGCGACTTCCTGTTTCCCAAGATGAGCAACGCGGAGAACTTTGTCGAGTTCACCCGCCGCGGTTGCGGTGACTTTATTGTGGCCGCCTATGGTGGCAATGTCGCTTCCGAAGATGCGCAGAACAATCCCGAGTGCTACTTGGCCCAGCCGGATCTTGGCGGTCGTGTCGCCGAAGGAAGCCCCTACGCGCCGCATCATATCTCCTCGTCGACTGAAGAGCGCAGCGAAGCCTACGTACGTTTTGATTTCGGGTTTGACAACGTTGCCCTGCCCATCGACGGTAACGTGGGTTTGCGCTACGTAAACTATCAACTGTCCTCCACGGGTTACACCATCATGCCCGCGGCGGTCGGCGGCAACGGCGCCGAGCTTTTTGCCGAGGAGTATCCGAACTTGGCCGCTCTGGCGGACGGCAGCGGTCAGCTGCAAACCGTCGACGGCACAGACTATGACACAGTGTTGCCGAGTTTGAACCTGGCATTTCATGTGACGGACGAGGTCATGTTGCGCTTCGGCGCTTCGAAAGGGTTGTACTTCCCGACGCTGGATCAAACACGAAACTCCCGCGTGGTGTTTCTGACCAAAAACGACGTGCTTGAAGACAATACCCAGCCGGCCAGTGAAGACAACCCCGTGGTGGGCTTTAACAATGTGGCGCTCAATGGTGTTGCCCGCAATCCATTTCTGGAACCGGAAGAGTCCACCAACCTGGACCTCACGGCAGAGTGGTATTTCTCCGAGAGTGGCTCGCTGACCCTCAGTCTCTTCCACAAGGAGATTGAAAACCTGTTCCGCGAACGTAGCTTCCGGGCTCCGGTGACCAACGAAAACAACGGTGCGACCGAAGTGGTGAGTTTCACCGGTCCGGCCAACGAGGGTTCTGGCTCCATCCAGGGCTTCGAAGTCGCCTACTCCCAGTTCTTTGATCAGTTGCCGGGCGCCTGGAGTGGCCTGGGGGTTCAACTGAACTATACCTACATTGATCAAGAGGATCTGAACGACCCAGCGGGAGACGATCAGAAAGGCCAGGTTCGGTTTGATTCGGCGGGCAACCCCATCAGTGACGAGCGAAACTCATTTCGTGCGTTTACTGGATTGCCGCTGCCAGGCTACTCCGATGAAAACTACAACATCGTCGGTATGTACGAGTACGAAAAAATCTCGGCTCGTATAGCCTATACCTGGCGCTCGGATTACCTGGTTACGCGCCGGGACTCCAACGAGTTCGCACCCATTTACAGCCAGGATGCCGGTTACATGGATGCATCCATTTATTACACCATCAATGACAATCTGAAGATTGGCTTGGAGGGCAGTAACTTGTTGGATACGATTACCACCACAGAAGCACAGTTCAACCAGGAAGGCTATCGCACCGAAGCGTTGAACTTTAAAACCGACCGGCGTTATGCGCTGAGTCTTCGCGTAAACTTCTAACGGGTATGCCTGCGAACTTGAGCGCAGGGACGCGCTCCTCTTTTTTTATGAATACAGCGAACCGGACTCATCATTGGATTATCGTCGGCGGCGGCACCGCAGGCTGGATGGCCGCTGCCGCCTTTTCCGCCAAATTGGACGCTTCGGAACATCGCATTACGCTGATCGAGTCGGATGCCATCGGCACGGTGGGCGTTGGCGAGGCGACCGTGCCGCACCTTCGTTATTTCAATCAGGTTCTGGGTATCGATGAGCGTGATTTTATGCGCGAAACCCAGGCCACCTACAAGCTGGGCATTGAATTTGTCGACTGGGGCCATGTTGGGGATCGATACCTCCACCCTTTCGGCGTTTACGGTGAACCCGCTCATCAGGTTGGTTTTTTCCAAAGCTGGTTGAAAGCCCGCTCGCTGGGAGATAAAGCGCCTTTGGAAGCGTACGCCCCCGGTGCCGTCATGGCCCGGCACGAACGGTTTGCCTATCCGGGTTCCAGTGCCCATCCGTTTTCCCGCAAATACAGCTATGCCTTTCACATCGATGCCAGCCGGTACGCCCGGTTTCTGCGTCGTTACGCCGAAGCGAGAGGCGTGGTCCGGATCGAGGGTAAAGTCTCGGATGTGCAGCGCAGTTCGGTTACTGGCGACATTCAGCAGTTGACCCTGGACTCTGGCGAGCGGCTGTGGGGCGATGGTTTTATTGATTGCAGTGGTTTTCGGGCAGTGCTCCACGGCCAGACACTGGGTGTCGGCTTTGAAAACTGGAGCCAATGGCTGCCGTGTGACCGGGCCGTCGCGATTCCTTCTGCCAGTCAATCGGCGCCGCGCCCTTACACGCGGGCGATAGCGCATGCGGCGGGCTGGCGTTGGCAGATTCCTCTGCAACACCGAACCGGTAATGGCGTGGTGTACTGCAGCGAACATATGAGTGCTGACCAGGCCACCCGAAAGCTTCTGGAGTCGATGGATGGAGAGCCGCTGGCCGAGCCCAACCATTTGCAGTTTACCACCGGCGTGCGCTCGAAAAGCTGGTCCCACAACAGCGTCGCCATCGGGCTGTCGGCCGGTTTTCTGGAGCCGCTGGAGTCGACCAGTATCTACCTGATTCAATCGGCGATCATGAATTTCCTTGAGTGTCTGCCCCGTGGCGAGGAGAACGCGGTCGAGGCGTTGCGGAATGAGTTCAATCGTCGGATGGCGTTGGAATACGAGCGGGTCAGAGACTTTCTGATTCTGCACTACACGCTGACTACCCGCGATGACAGTGCCTTCTGGCACAGAATGCGCACCCTGGAAAGGCCGCACAGCCTGGAGCGAAAAATCGCTTTATTTCGCGAGCAGGGCCAGGTTGAACACTATGAGCTGGGCATGTTTCTGGAACCGAGTTGGCTGGCGGTCTACGAGGGCCAGGGGTTGCTACCCGAGCGCTGGCACCCCGCGGCGGATCGAGCCGCTGAGGGGGCATTGCTCGCCTCGCTCCGACGCTTCCGCGAGGAGACGGCGCGGTGGGTGGATACCCTGCCGGGCCACGACCACTGCCTGACGCAACTCGGTATGGAGGCCGATGAAGCGCCTTGGCCTCCGGCCGCCATGAGTCTGTACGGGGTTTTTTCATGACAGCGGTGAACTCGATTCTGGTATATGGCGGGAGCCTCGACGGCTGGATGGCGGCGGCGTTACTCGCCCGCAGTTTGCCCCTCACCGTCACGGTGTTGGATACACAACCCCAAGAGTCGGGCGTGGAAGCGACACTGCCCGCCATTACCGGCTTTCACCACCGCCTGGGGCTGAATGAGCGGGCTTTGATAGACAATGGCATTGCGACTCCGACGTTGGCCACCCATTACCGTGCCAGTGATTCGTGGGTGCCGTTCGAGGCGCCGGGGTTCACGCTCGATGGTCTCCCCTTTCATCACTATGCCGTGTACGGCCACTTGAACGGGCGTCTGGAGGCCGCTTTTGATGCGTTTTCGCTGCCGGCTCAGGCCGCGCGTCGGCAGCGTTATCACCCTCAGTCGAACGACGCCGGCTCCCTTTTGGCGACATTGAATAGCGGCCTGCAATTGGACCGGGACCGATACCGCTCGGTGATTATGGCATTGGCCAAAGAGTTGGGAGTGCACCGTCGCACCGGCGCACTGTTGAAGGTAGAACGGGCGGGCGACGATGTGGAAAGCCTTCTGCTGGAGGACGGCGAGCGTTTGAGTGCCGAGCTGTTTGTCGACGCCGACGGCGCTCTGATGAGCGATGCACAGAAGGAACAGACCGAGCGCCTCGCCAGCGCAGAGGGTTTTGCGGTTGAGCGCCTCGTCGCCCCGCAGACGGAAGTGGCTTGTCCCTGTACTCGTGTGACCCAGAGGGAGGAGGGGTGGGAGCTGGAACGCGGGACCGCGGCGTGCGTTGAGCGCCTTCGGTTGGGCGCTGAGGACTCGCCTTCGGAATTTGGTCGTTACTGCCCCACGCCCTGGATGGGCAACACCCTCGCGGTCGGTCAAGCAGCGGGAGAGTTGGAGGCGTTTGTTACCGGCCCGCTGCACTGGTTGCAGACCGCCGTCGTCCGCCTGCTGGACGCCTTTCCCGCCAGCACCGATTGGCGGGCGACCCGCGCGGAATACAATCGGCGCACGTTATTGGAGTGGCGAGATCGACAGGCCTTTTTTGAGCTCCACCTCTATCTGGCGGCGCACTCCCAGGGCGCATCCGATGTCTGGCGCCAGCGTTGGCACAAGGTCGATAACCCCGAGCTGCTGCGCTGGTTGACGCTGTTTCAAACCGCCGGGTTGGTTGCCTCCCGAGAGCTTCAGGCCCTGCCGGACGCCCTGCGAGTTTCGTTGCTGCTGGGTCACCAGCTGTGGCCGCAGGCGTGCGATCCTCAGGTCTCGGCGCGCGAGCCCGCGGCGGTCGCTCACGAGTTGGCAAAAATGCGCCAGATGATCGACCGCGCCGCCACGCAGCTTCCGCCGTACCCCTAGCAATCCAGGTTTTCCCCGGGGCTGATGCCCATCGTCTCGGTCAGGGTGCGAGGTTGAAAACCTCCACCGCGCCGCGCTGCTGCAGGGTGACGTAGGCGCGGGGCTGGTCGCCCAGATCCAGAGCGATATTGGTGGGGTAGCGGCCCTTGAGCTGGATGCGATCGATCAATTGTCCCCGAGGCGAAAGCACGGCGATTTCTCCGGCGCCGTAGCGGGCGATATAGAGATTGCCCTCCGGGTCCGTGGCCATGCCGTCGAGACCGTAATCGTCGAACTCGAAAAACAGCCGCTTGTTACTGAGCGCCCCTCGGGCCGAGACGTCGTACACCCAGACGCGGCGCTGAGCGCTTTCGTTGACGTACAGGCGGCGCTGGTCCGGACTCAGCTCAATGCCGTTGGTGGTGCCCATATCGGCTTCCAGGCGGGTAAAGGTGCCGTCCGGGTCCATGCGCCAGAGCTGCCCGGTGCTGTCGGCCCAGTTGGGGTCGCTGGCAAAGATCGCGCCCCAGCGGGTCACGGCGATATCATTGGGTTGATGCATGTCCGGGTTGTGGTGGATGGCCAGTACCTCTCCGGTTTGATGATGTAGGCGGATCAGGGTGTGACCCGTGTAGTCGGCCAGCCAGAGCTGTCCGGCCGAGTCGAAGCGGATGCTGTTGGCAGTGCTGCCCTCTGGCAGGGCGGCGAACACTTCCCCTTCTCCCTGTGCCGTGACCCGGCCGATGGTTCCCTGCCGCTTGAAGTTGACCGCATAGAGGTGGCCGTCCGGTCCCACGGCGGGACCTTCGATCCCGGAGGTGAAGCTGCCGTCGGGCATCCAGTCCCGGGTCTGGGCTGGTTCGGGCACCGCATTGAGCAGCTGCTCGATCGGATAGGCGGCCGCCACCACCATTTCCTCGTCGATCCTCTGTGCCCGCCGCAAGGCCTGCTGGGCCGCACTCCGCAGCCCGTGACTCAGGCCTTTATGCTGTTCCCAATGGTCCGACAAAACGAGGCCCCACTCGGCGACAGTAAGCACTTGCTCCGCCTGATTCTCAATGGCTTGGTCGCCATCGAACGGCAGCTGTTGCAGTAGTTGTTGAGCGGCATCCCGCCAGCGGGTCAGCGTGGTGCGAATGGCCCGGGCGTGCTCGGTGTCGTTGGGGGCGGCCAGCCATTGGTCGATCTGCTGGGACAGCGTACGTACCGCCAGGCTCTCGGCCGGCAGGGCGTCGACCAATCGGTTCAATGGGTCGCGCCGGGAGTAGGTTTCATTGACGGATTTTTCGTGGTGACGGTGGTAATACTGGGCGGGCTCGATTGCTTCGAGCAGCACCTCCACCGACGGCCGTTGGCTGACGGGGAAAAGCCGCTCCAGGGCCTGACGAGTCTGCGCCTGGTGGCGCAGACCGACTGAACTGGCGGCCCAGTCGGAGACCGCTGGCAGGCGTTGGTAAAGAGGGTCAAGGTCCCGTCGCTCAACGGGGGACCAAAGCCGTTCCGCCACCACAAAACCACGGGGCCATAGGCGATGGTCGATACTGTTCTCGTCAATCAACTCCGCCCAGAGGGCGATTTCACCACCGAGAATCCGAGCCCGATCCGCGTCGGAGAGTTCGGGCTTGGCGATGGCCTCGGGGATTTGGGCTCCGGTTTGGCCACTATGGGCTTTGCGCTTGCCGGTGACGGGGTAGGCGGCATTACCCACCACCATGTCGCCGCTCAAAACGGCATCGCTCCGCTTCAGCCGAGCCCGCACCGGACCCATCCAGGTGTCCAGTTCAAAGGTAATCCGGTCATCAATCAGTCGCAGTCGGTCCAGCGCCTGGCGGGATTTGCCGGCAAAGTCGATAAAGCCCCGTCGCTGGTTGGCCGGCCCCTCGATCAGCGTGAAGGTGCCCCGCACGGCCGAGCCCCGTTTGCGTGGGAATTCAAACGTCCAGCTCTCCCATTGTTCGTCGGCGCTGGCAGTGGCTTCCATCGACAGTGGTTCGGGGAATAGGCGGTTACGGTAGTGATAACCGGCCGGTTGGGGCTGGTCCAGATAAAAACCGGTGGACAGCACCGCCGGGTGACCGGCCGCCGCCGCTTGGGCCAGGGCGTCCGGGCCACGCCAGGACTGTACGGCGGTAGTTTTCGGTAGCGCCGGGTGCAGCACCTCATCCCAGCCCATCATCTTACGATCGAGCTGGCCGAGAATAGCGGACAGCCGCTGATTGAAGTAAGCGTGAAGGTCGCCCGCGTCCGCCAAATCCTGCTCGCGCATAAACGCCTGAATCTCGTTGTTCTGGTGCCAGTGTGCCGGGTCGACTTCGTCACCGCCGATGTGGATATAGTCGAAGGGAAAAAGCGCCGCGACTTCGGTCAGTATGGCCTCGGCGAACTCATACACCGCGGGGTTGGCCGGGTTCAGCAATGCCTGATGAACGCCCCAGCGGTCTTCGGGGTGGAAGGGGCCGTCTGAGGACATCAGCTGTGGGTAAGCGACTGCGATGGCGCTGCTATGGCCCGGCATATCGATTTCCGGCATCACCTGAATGCCCCGATCGGCGGCGTAATTCACCACCTCCCCTACCTGCTCCCAGGTGTAGTACTGCCCATTTGACGCGTTCTGATGCAGTTTGGGATAGGCGCGGGATTCCAGACGCCAGCCCTGGTCGTCGGTCAGGTGCCAGTGAAAGATATTGAGCTTGGCCGCTGCCATGCCGTCCAACTGACGCTTGATGGTTTCGACGGAAAAGAAATGGCGCACCGAGTCCAACATCAGACCCCGCCAGCCAAAGCGCGGCTGATCGTCGATGCACATCACCGGGAGCGTGTCGGTATCGCCCTCTCCCAGCAGTTGCAGCAAGGTTTCCAACGCGTGGCCGGCGCCGAGCTGGGTGGTGGCCTGGATGTGAATACCACTGTCCACCACATGAATCTGATAGCCCTCCACCTGAGGCTGCAGCTCGGTGGAGGTGCGAAAACGCGGCGCTCCCTGTTCGATGTGAATCATCAAGGGGGTGGCGCCCTCAGTGGGCGTTTGTCCATGTGAACTTGCGTGATGGGTGCCGTGAGCGCCGTGATGGTGGCCTTCGCCCTCTATGCGCTCGACGTTCATTCCAGTCTGGCGCTGGAGCCGTTGCGTGAAGCTTGCCAGTACCGGCTCGGGGAGCGCTTCTGCGGCGCCGTCGGCGAGTGTCAGTTGGAAGGTATCCGAGAGCACCAACTCGCCCTCGGCGATCTCGATGGAAGCCGGATAGGGCATCAGCGGCCACTCAGGGGCGGCGGCGTGGGCGGGACTGCCGGCCAGCAGTCCGAGGAGCAAGAGACTGAATAGCGTTTTCTTATTCTGGGGCATGAGCGGGACTCGTTAGAAGTGAGTGTCAACGCGGCGCAGGAGCTGGTACTGGTCGTCAATCACCAGCAGCTCGCGCCACTTGTCAAAGGTCAGGCAGGGGTGGGAGGTGGAGAGTGCGATGATGTCGCCCACTTTCAGATCGGCGTCCTGCGGTATCACCAGCCGACTGTGGTGGTCCATGATGTGGTCCAGCTTCCACAGAGCGGGCGCGGCCTTGGGCTTGGTGTCGGCGCCGGGGCGAAAGTGCAGAACCGGCTGGGGCAGCCCCGCATCGAAGGCGACTTCCCGTTTTCCCAGGGTCAGAATCGCCATCGCCGGCTCCGGTATCGACTGCACATAGGCCCAGACCTCCAGGCTGGACTCCAGGTCGCCGCCGGGCCGACAGTCCCGAGGTAGCCGGTCCATGATGCGGCTCTGGGCGTCCCAGTAAATGCCTTTGTCGTGAATCAGATAGCAGCCGGGGCGCAACACCGGGCGGAAGCCATCGGCTCTGGCCGGTCCGAACTCGTCCATGACGACGTCATACCAGGCGGAGCCCGCACCGGTGAGGATGGGGGCTTCATCGCCAAAGCGGCCCGCGGCCTTGAGCTCCCGGCCTAACTCCCGCACCCACTGCAGGTGTTGACGCACGGCCGGTTCGGGATCGTCGCCGTGGATGACCCCTTCGTAGGTTTCAATGCCGGTCAGTGTCAGCGCGGGGGCGTCCGCCAGCGCGTCGAGCACGGTGTGCACCTGTTCGGCCGTGCGGCAGCCGCAGCGGCCGCCGGGCACGCCGATCTCGAGCAGGACCTTGAGGGTTTGGCCTTTTGGGTGGAAGAAGTCATTGAGGGCGCGAATGTTGTCGGCGCTGTCGACCAGGCAGTAGTACTCGAGCCCGTGGGCGATCAGTTCGCTGATGGTGTTCATGTTGGCTTTGCCGACCAGTTGGTTGGCCATGAGCAGGCGTGTGAGGCCGGCGTCGGCGGCGGTTTTTATTTGGGGGACGGTGGCGAGTGTGAGGCCCCAGGCGCCGGCGTTGATTTGCCGTTGGAAGAAGTCGGGGGTCATGGTGGTTTTGCCGTGGGGGCAGAGGTAGACGCCGTTGTGTTCGGCGAAGCGTTGCATCCACTGGACGTTGTTGTCGAGCCGGGATTGGTAGATGACGGCGGCGGGCAGCGGGAGGCTTTCGTCGAGTAAGTTCGGTTTGCTCATAAATTGGCCTTGGTAGCTTGTCCAATGTTTATTGACTTCATCGTGTCGGGAAGCCCGGCGGGGTCGGGGTATACCGTTTGGTGACCCGCCGTGAACCCATCCATGGGGGCTTCTCATCGGCATCCATGCCTCAGAGAGTCACCAAACGGTATACCCCGACCCCGCCTCAGTGCCATTCAGCAAAGGTTGAAGTGAACTATGCCATGGTCTGTTTCCAAACGTTAATTTGGCACAGAGGCCCGGAGTGGGTAGCACCGATTCGAGACCGTCGGAGGCAGGACGCCGACGCAGAGCTACATGGATGTATTCATGCGGGTCCGAATCGGTGCTACCCACTCCGGGCCGAAAATTTCTATTGGCACCATACCTTGCGTTCAATGATAGAAATTACCATAAATCAAAGTCAAGTATTGAAAATAACAAACACGGTACCTATACTGAGCTCAAGTTTCGTATGATCGGCGCAGGGGCTTCGGGAGCGCGATGTCGGTGAATCCTGGAGCGACGATCTCAAACGAACGATCTGATAACGATAGGACGGTGCCCGTGAGTCACGAGCCAGATATTATTTCCCGGATCAACGCCCTGTACAGCCACTTGCGCGATGCGGAACAGAAGATTGCCCGGCTGGTGCTGGATGATATGAGCTTTGCCGCTCAGGCCAGTATCAGTGAGATGGCGGAGCGGGCCGGGGTGAGTGAAGCCACGATCACCCGGTTTGCCAAGGCCATTGAGTGCAAGAACGTGCGGGATTTGAAGATGCGTCTGGCTCAGGCCGAGGCGGTGGGGCAGCGGTTTTATGCCGAGGTGCGTCCCGAGCCGGGTGGTATTTATGGAGTGTACGAGACCATCAAGGCCACGCTCGATCACAACGCGCAGTTGGTGACCGAGGCAGTGATACGCCCGGCGGTGGAGTGGTTGTCGAAGTCCCGTCAGATTCTGATTTTCGGGGTGGGCGGCGGCTCGACGGTGATGGCGCAGGAGTGTCAGCACCGGTTTTTTCGGTTGGGCTTCGCGGCCACCGCTTATTCGGACCCGATGTTGATGCGCATGGCGGCGTCGGCCATTGATACCAACGATGTGGTGCTCTGCCTGTCGCTCGGTGGCTACAGTCCGGATGTGCAGGACGCGGCGGAAATTGCGAAAGAGTATGGCGCGCGCACCATCGGGATTACGGTGGCGGATTCGCCCCTGGGTAAGGCGGTGGATCATCTGATTCCGATGCAGCCGCTGGAGACCGATTATATTTTTAAACCGAGTGCATCCCGCTATGTGATGCTCGCGGCCATTGATGTCTTGGCCACGGAATTGGCGGCCAAGCATAAGCGCAAAAGCCGGGAAGCGTTGCGGCGAATAAAACACACGCTGGACAGCCACAAACGCGGACAGGATCGTCTGCCGCTGGGGGACTGAGCCGGCTCTGTCAATGGGCTAGTCATGATGTATCACACGCTGATTCGTGGCGCGCAGGTGGTGGATGGCACCGGCGCACCCCCCTACCGTGCCGATGTGGCGATTGAGAACGAGCGTGTGGTGCGTATTGCCGAACACATCGATGCACCCGCCCGGAATGTGATTGAGGCCGAGGGGCTGTACCTTGCGCCCGGTTTTATCGATGTGCACACCCATGACGACCTGGAAGTGATTCACCGCCCGGAAATGACGGCGAAGCTGAGCCAGGGCGTGACCACGGTCATCGTCGGCAACTGTGGCATCAGCGCCAGCCCCGTCAAACTGGGTTCCGAGCCGCCCGATCCGTTGAACCTCCTCGGCGAGCGTGCCGACTTTCGGTTTCCCCAATTCTCTGATTACGCCCGAGCGGTACAAGCCGCTAGGCCGGCGGTTAACGTGGCGGCGTTGATTGGCCACACGGCGTTGCGTGTGACGCAAATGAGCGAGTTGCAGCGCACGGCTACTGAGTCTGAAATTGTCGCCATGCGCGAGCAGCTGCGAGGCGCGCTTGAGCAGGGAGCCATCGGTATGAGTTCGGGGCTCGCCTATTACAATGCCAAGCAATCGGACACCGCGGAAGTGATGGCGCTGGTGCGAGAGCTCACCGCCTTTGATGCCATCTATACGACGCACCTTCGCACCGAGTTTGATCAGATCATTGACGCAATGGATGAAGCGCTCGAGACCGCCCGGGAAGGGCAGGTTCGGTTGGTGGTGTCGCATCTGAAGTGTGCCGGCAAGGGTAACTGGGGTCGCAGTGGCGAAGTCTTGTCGCATCTGCAAAGCGCCGCCTCGCGGCAACGGGTTGCCTGCGATTGTTACCCCTACAGCGCCAGCTCCAGCACCCTGGATCTCGAACAGGTGACGCCGGAGAGTGAAGTGACCATCACCTGGTCCCGCCCCTTCCCCGAGCAGGGTGGCCGCCCGCTCGCCGATATTGCAGAGCAGTGGGGGCTGTCACTGCAGGAGGCGGCTCAAAAGCTGCAGCCGGCCGGTGCGGTCTATCACTGCATGGACCCGAATGATGTGGAAACGATACTGCGTCACCCACTGACCATGATCGGCTCCGATGGCCTACCCAAAGACCCACACCCGCACCCCCGTCTTTGGGGCGCTTTTCCGCGAGTGTTGGCGCACTACTGCCGCGAACGAAAGCTGTTCGATCTGGCCACGGCCGTTTACAAGATGTCGGGGCGATCCGCCGAACAGTTCCGGCTGCGCGATCGCGGGGTGGTGAAAGAAGGAGCCTTCGCCGACCTGGTGCTACTGGACTTTGAACGCATTGAATCCACGGCGAGCTTTGAGCAGCCGCAGCAGGCCGCTCGCGGTATTGAGGCGGTATGGGTCAATGGCACCCGGAGTTATGAGCCCGGCAAAACCGGACTGGCCCGAAACGGGCGAATGTTGTTGCGAGATCATTAACGGAGGAGAACAGGCGTGAGTATTGAACGATACGGAGCGGAAGGTGGTGTGGGTACCGGTGGCCAGGCCCTGCCCTTCGCCAAAGCGGCAGGCGCCGATGGTTGGCTGTACGTCTCGGGCCAGACGCCCATGCGCGACGGGGAGGTGGTCGAAGGCGGCATTGTCGAGCAGTCCCAACTGGCGATCGATAACTGTTTTGCGATCATGCGCGACGCCGGTTACGGCCCGAAGCACGTCGTGCATGTCACGGTGATTTTGACCGACGCCCGTTATTTTCAATCGTTCAACAAAGTGTTCAAGGAAAATTTCGGAGCTAACCCCCCGGCCCGCATCTGCTCGGTGTGCGATCTGGTAGTGGATTGCAAAGTGGAAGTGGGATTGGTGTGCTACAAAGCGGATAACGCATGAGCCCCACGTTGTTTCTCAGTGTATTTGCCGCCTACATTGTGTTTCTGATCGGGCTCAGTTGGTGGGTCACCCGTCGCCATGAAGGCGGTGAGGATTTCCTCCTGGCCGGCCGAAGCCTGCCGGTGTTCTTAACGATCGGCACCACCGTGGCGACCATGGTCGGCACCGGCTCCTCAATGGGCGCGGTGGGGTTTGGTTATGCCAACGGTTGGGCCGGCGCGCTGTACGGTATGGGTGGTGCTATCGGCATATTGTTGCTCGCGCTCTGGTTTGCACCGGTGCGCGATTGGCGCTTCATGACCATGAGCGAGGAGCTGTCGTTCTACGTGGGTGCCAACCGGTTGGTGAAGAACCTGGTGGCGGTTCTGATTTTTCTGGCCTGCATCGGTTGGCTTGGGGCGCACATTTTAGGGGGCGGTTTGTACCTGGCCTGGATTGCGGATATTGAGCTCAGTTGGGCGCGCACCATTGTGGCGTTGGGCTTTGCGGTCTATGTGATCGTCGGCGGCTACCGGGCGGTGGTCTGGACCGACACCCTGCAAGCGATCGTTCTGTTCGGTGGCTTTTTGTTGATGGCGGCCATGGCCGTTCATGCGGTCGGAGGCTGGGAGGCGCTGATGGCGGCTCAGCCTGATGATAACGTCACGACCCTTGCGCGCGAGTCCATCGGCGGGCTGCCCGCTCTTTCGCTGGTGTTGGTTATTGCGGTGGGCGTTCTGGCGACGCCCTCGTTTCGTCAGCGGATTTATTCCTCCAGGAGTGTTGGGGCGGTGCGCCGCTCCTTTTTTATTTCCGGCACCCTCTATCTGTTCTTCTCCTTTGTGCCCGCCATTATCGGAATGGGCGCTTACGCTCTGAACCCCGAGCTCGACAATCGCAATTTCGCCTTTCCCTTTATTGCCGTGGAAGTATTGCCGGTGGGGGTGGGCCTGGTCGTGTTGATCGCCGGTTTATCGGCCACCATGTCCAGTGCC
This sequence comes from Marinimicrobium agarilyticum DSM 16975, assembly GCF_000423345.1. Lineage (GTDB taxonomy): Bacteria > Pseudomonadota > Gammaproteobacteria > Pseudomonadales > Cellvibrionaceae > Marinimicrobium > Marinimicrobium agarilyticum. Next base: position 86,015 of record NZ_AUHU01000009.1, on the reverse strand, counting down.
AGCTCCGACGCTATGGCGGGTGTGGCGGTACTCATGCGCGACCTGTTCGTGATGGTCACCGGCCGAATGCCGCCGCGGGCTTCGGTGGTGCGCGATTCCCGCTGGGGTCTGGTGGTGGTCATCGGTACCGCCTGGTTGATGGCCTCATTCTCTGACGATTTGATCGGCTATATCACCGGCATGATTTCCACCGTAATGGCGGGCATGTTTGCGGTAGGCCTGCTCGGTCGCTTCTGGCCACGGTATAACTGGCAGGGCGCCGTGGCCTCGTTGGTGAGTGGCGCCGTCGCCTCGCTGATGGTTATGAAGTCCTTCACAGCGTTCTGGGGCAACCCGGTCATTCCGGCTGTGGTCGCGGCGTTGACGACGGGCGTTGCGGTAAGCCTCATGACTCCCGCACAGCGCATGACACCTGAGCAGGCGCTCGCCCAGCTGGACCTTGAACGCGAGCAGATGGAAGCGACGCATTCGCCATAAAAGGCGGGCTTGCGTATCATTTCTCCTGACGACGAAACGATTGGGGAGGATGACACTGTGACTGATCAAGAACGCGCTCTGGAATTGGCTCGCGCCGGGGAGTGGGACAAAGCCCACAGCCTGGTGCAGGCTAATAGTGACTCACTGTCCTGTTTGATCCATGCGTACTTGCACCGGGAAGAAGGGGATCTTGCAAACGCCAACTACTGGTACCGCCGGGCGGGTGAAACCATGCCCGATAATACCTTGGAGGAAGAGTGGGAAAGGCTCCATCAGCGCACCAGGCATTGATTGGGCCCAAGCCGTTCTCGGATGAACCGACGTATTAGTCTCGCTCCGTTGTTTGAGTAGCACTGCTCAGGCAGGCTACTCAATATTCTGGATCTGTTTGTTGAGTGCTGAAAAAATATTAATAAAAACAACAGGTTGCGGGTGTTGTGGGTAAGATTTTGCCGTTTACTCACCGTTTTAGTGACCTGTCACCGATTTTATCAGAATTTTGATCTCGGCTCTTGGTGTTTACCGGTGGGGAATGATACCCCGGTTCCGCATCTATGTGGGGAACGGCCCTGGCAGTTTCCGCTCGAATGGTCGCCACATGGGGAATTGGGGTCGGGTTCCCCACATAGATGCGGAAACCCGAGGGCGTTCCCCACCAGCTCGATATTTTGCTAACCGCCTTAAGTTGGTGGGGAACCCGAGCAGTTCCCCACATAGATAGTAATGTGGGGAGTGACTGGCATTGTGGTGTAGTTTGGTTTCCGGAGAGTTGGCTTGATTGAACGGCACGGCAATGGTTAAAAGCGTCTCGTTGGTACAAATCAAACTCCCAGTTCGTGCGATAGCCATCCTTATATCCGTTATGTCGAAACCTCAGGCAGTTGTGTCTGCTATCCGCTGGAACTCGCGGCCTAAACTACAGACGTGGTTTCGGTTGATCCCTTTCAATTGTCGTGACATGGTGAACGGGGCTCCGGTTCTCCACATAGATGCGGAATCGGGTGGGCATTCTCCGCCAGCTCAATATTTCGCTAACTGTTATAAATTGGTGGAGAACCCGAGCAGTTCTCCACATAGATAGTAATGTGGAGAGTAACTGACGTTTTGGTGTAGTCTGATCTCCGGAAGGTTGTTCTGATTGCACCTCACGTCGATGGTGAAAAATGTCCCATTTGTACATTCCAAAATCCGAATTCATGCTAAAGCCTTTGGCCTATATCCAACGCGTCGAAACATCGGGTCATACCGTTGTGATCACGGACTCTGGTGCACCAACTATTGAGGTTCGCCGCTATCGCTCCGGCAAACGTCCTCCTCTGGAGGTTCTCCGAGGCAGTGTCGTTAGCTACATAAACCCGTTGGAACCAGTGGGTTGGAGCGAGTAGGCATGCAGGACGTAATTGACGCGACAGTCCTAGGGAGTGTCTGATACCCCGAATTCCCGAGCTTCAAGAGCGCTTCCCTGGTGTTCTAACGCTTCATTTGACACGTTACGACATTGCTTCGGGGTATCAGACACGCTTAGATTACATGGGTACCCGACTGTAGAAGTCTTCTGGTAGAGGTCCCGAAATCGTTCCGAACCCTATACCCTTGATGCCTAGATTTCGGTTTAGTGCTGGTTGATTTATGGCTGCTTACATGCCAGTCTTTCGGAAAATCTGGGCGGCGCCCAAATATCAACCCACTCGCGCGAGAGACTGAAATTGAAGGATACTATCGACAACGGTCTGGTTACCTTTGATCAACTAATGAACCCATTGCTGGCGGCTCTGGTCAATCTCGGGGGCTCTGCGTCAGTCGATGAAATGTATGAGGCTGTTGTTGAGCAGGAAGGGTTCTCAGATGACGTGCTGTCACAGATGCAGAACCCGGAGCGTTCCAACCAGACAAAAATTGCATACCGTCTCGCTTGGGCACGCACTTACCTGAAAAAAGCGGGATACCTTGAAAACTCCTCTCGTGGTGTATGGGCTCTAACCGACCATGGCAGGCAGCAACCCCATGTTGATCCCTCTGAGGTTGTCCAACTCGTCAGGGCGATGGATAGCAAGCGATCCTCCCCGCAGGTCGAAGGTGGGGCCAACGATATGCAGTCGCACCCAGACGAGGCGTCTGAGTGGAGAGAAATGCTCCACGAGATCTTGATTGATAAAATGGAGCCAGCCGCTTTTGAGAGGTTAGCACAGAGAATTCTACGGGAGTCGGGATTCATCCATGTCGAAGTAACTGGACGTACCGGAGATGGAGGGATTGATGGACGTGGAATAGCTAGAATTAATGGATTGATGAGCTTTCATATTGCGTTTCAATGTAAGAAATACAAAGGCTCCGTGGGGGCTGGAGAGATCAGGGACTTCCGAGGCGCGACGATTGGTCGGTCAGACCGAGGACTTTTTCTCACAACGGGTACATTCACCAAGGCCGCTATCGATGAAGCTAACCGGGACGGTGTTGCCCCTATTGATCTGGTCGATGGTGAGCAGCTGGCAGACAAGCTAAAGGAGCTGCAACTCGGGGTGAGCACTGAGCTGGTAGAGAAAGTGACGGTAAAGCCAGATTGGTTTCTGTCGCTGTGACCAAGTTATTTGGATTTGACTGGAAATTCTTGTTGGTCTAGGGAGCCCAGCCTGTCCAAAAAGTCTTCGACAGTTCTCCACCCTTCTTTAATTCTAATATCTCGCACCTTCAGTAAATCTGGACTGTCAGTTTTCAAGTAGCCTCTAATTTGACTCTCGATTCGGAAGTATATGTCACACAAAAGAGGCGTGGTGAAAGTATATTTTCCGCAACTAAACCCTGAAATATAGCTTCTAAAAGCTTCTTCCTTGCAAGAGTGTTTGTTTTGAATCAAATCTGGCGATTTCGTTTTGAACCTCTTGATATCCCTTTGTACTCCGTTGTCGGTCAGCTTGCCCGCCATTTCAAAAATATTACTATTTGCGATAGCAAAACCACTGTAAACGAGTAGGTAGTCATCTCGTTTGAAAGTTGCCGCATTGGTTGGAATGAGAAGGCCTTCGTGAGCAACATTGTTGCGAAAAAGTTGTATGGCAAAATGTTGCCCTGGGCTGAGGTTTAGGAGGCTCTTCGCCAAGCTTTCGTTCTTCATATATGCAAACACTATAGTTAAGACGAGAAACGACCTGGCGTACTCGATGTGATCTGCTTTTGTTTTTGGCTTAACTGTCGTGGCATGCTCATTGAGAGCAATAATATTCTCCATTTCCTTGTTGGCAGCTATCAAGTCTACGACTAGCTTGGTTAGCTCTGAATAAAGCTGACCTTCCTCAGACCTAAATGCCGTCTCGTGATTGTCTAATCTTTCAAAGGCTCTCATTTGACTTTCGCTTAAGGACATCGTGACACTCCACGCTTATGTGAAATTTCAGATAATTGTAATCTATATTCAAGCCCCGAATATTGAGTAGGAGCCGGTAAGCCAGGTGAATCAGAGCTCTGACTCGGTTTGATAACCCGAAAGCGAACGATAGTCACCAATAACCTCACCGAAATGGCACGAGGATCGTAAATTGTTCCGTTGGTGCATTGTACCAGTAGTACAATTGACGTCAGAGTGGGGGGCTAGATCCAGAAGAGAATTCGGATTGCCGCAGTTGACTTGAGAGAGTCCAACTCTCAGAATATTTGGAAATTACCGGGTACGTATATTCATATGTCCATGACCTTAGCGCTAACAGCCTATCTATCATTCATCCTGTTTCTCACGGTGGTATGTGTTCTCGGAATAGTTCATGGCGACCGTCTTGAGCGGTTGGCTTACAAAAAGTTTAAAGGTAGCCATTGAGGCCACCTATTTTTTGGGAATTTGATCGCAGTCAGAAAATCTGGCTCTCAGATTGTCAGATGCTTTTTATCCATGACTGTATATCGGATAGCCTCCACAGAGCCTTTCTTATTCCACGAATTTTTCTAGGTACAAGCCCCTGACGCTCTCTTCGCCACCACGTGGTTTTGCTGATCCCGGTGATTCTCCGGCGCTCTTGCTCATCTATCAGTCTGTCCTCAATATTCATTACATTCTCAGTCATTTGATACCTCAATTCTATTTCGCGTTATCCACTGAATGATTTCCGGCCGTAGAAAGTAGATTTTCTTTCCGTTTGGGCGATAGTAGGGAATCTTTCTAGAGCTGGTAAGTTTGTACAGGTAGGACAAACTAACTCCCAGTAGCTCCGCGCATTGGTGGGAGCTAATCAGATCATTTGTATCCATAAGGTTACCCTCTCGTTGTAAGTAGGGTTTAATTATCTCAGAAATAATTTATCAGTTTGCTTCGGTTTCCCGCCCATTTTGGGCGGGAAACCGCGACTAAGAGCGTCCAATAGACAAAAAATGAGGATATGAGAAAAAATTAACCACTAGGTCGCGTAAAGCACCCAAAATGGGCGAGAAACCGAGGCCAACAACCATACGATGCTGTTTACTATAGCTGTTCCCGTTAGAGAGTTGATGCGAGAACATTATGAAAACAGTTGCTTCCCTCCGAGAGGAAAGCCTAAGCGAATTTATGGCCAATCGGCGCCTTCTGTTCGCACCCACCTTCATTTGTAAGGTTTCGCCGTTCCCGGAGGTTATAGTCTCAGGTCAAGGCGGGGATACGTTTTCTCGAGAGAATGGACGAGATTCGGTATCTGTCGTCTGCCATGACGACTATGGAATGCCATATGGTATTTTTTGCCGATTTCTTCTGATACTGATAACCACAGTTGGCTGTGTGAAGAAAACAACTGAAATTGATCTTGGGTCAATAGCACAGGTATTGGATGCACTTCGAACACCCAAAAGTGCAGAATACTATAGGGCTATTCGAAAGCAGATCTTAGCGCTATCTCATTGCATCATCTGCATTAGGCATCAGGAAGGAAACAGGATTATATCGATAAGAAACCACCTTCCGGTGAAGGAATCAATATCGAAAAAAGTGCCAAAAGGCGGGTTCTGGCCGGCACGAATAGTGTTAAGCGGGGATTTTCTAGCTGATGCGCTACGAAACGCGATGCCGGTAAAACCTGAGGTACTGACCAGCCTTAGGTCGCCACTAGCGCTGGATGTATATCTGTGGATCTCATGGAGGTCGGGCTCAATATCTGGCCCGTTGATTCGTGTTGGCTGGCTTAACTTGCGAAACCAGTTTGGTTCACAAACTCAGTCACTGAGGGCATTTCGGTCGAGGTTTTTGAGGGTGTTAAGGCGTGTTGAACTTGTCTATCCAGAACTGTCTGGCAGGTACTCCGCTGACGCAAAGCATTTTACTCTACTGAAATTGCCGTCTCCGGTGAGAAGGGGGCGTAAACCGTCCTGTGGATAACTTTGGGGATACGAGATTATTGGTTGTACATTCAGTTACGCTTGGATTTGTGCCGTTTGTACAATCGTTTACACCTTGTTTGTATATTTGATTACGGGTATTTGTACATTCGGTTACGCACTCCGGGCTCATGTGATTGATAACTGATTGATTTATAACGACTTATTCAGGTTGTTGAGGGTTGGCAAGTAGTTATACAAGTAGGGTTCAAATAGTGAAAGATGACAAATAGTATTGGGGCTGTGGAATTTGGGGATAACACCGTGTCATTGAGGGCTTGGAGTGGTCTGGTCACGGACTGAGATCATAGGTTATTCTGGGCGCCAATCATTTGTCTCGGTGCGACAAAGCACTTAATGCGTCAAAATATGTGATCAGCCACTCCAAAATGAGGCGTTCGCGAGAATACGGAACAGGGGCTAGCCGGTGGAGAACAAGCACAACACGGATTCAGTGAATTTCGGCTTTCTCGCAGAGCACGATGCCCTGTTCGTCCAGCTGGCTACCGCCGCCGAGCGCGCCTTCTCCAGCGACCCCAACACCACCCTGATCAAACTGCGTCAGCTCGGCGAAGCCCTCGCTCAGAATCTTGCCGCGCGTTCCGGGGTTGATTTTGACCGCGAAACCAGTCAATCGGAGCTCCTCTACCGGGTAAACCGCGAGCTGCGGCTGGACCCCAGGGTGCGGGAGATGTTTCACACCCTGCGGATCGAGGGCAACAAGGCCACCCACCAGTTCGAAACCCGCCACAAAGAGGCCATGGACGGCCTTAAAATTGCTCGCGAGCTCGCCATTTGGTTTCACGACTCGTTCAGCAAGGCGGGGACCAAGTTCAAAGCCGGGCCTTTTACCCCACCACGCGACCCCAGTGGCCAGTTGCGCCAGCTGCAAAACGATATTGAGAAGCTGAAACACGACCTGCTGCAGACCAATATCCAACTGGAGGATAGCCAGCAACTCAATGAACTGGTGAGCCAGGAGCGCGAGGAATACGAGGCTCTGGCGGTAGCGATGGACGAAGAGTCCCGAGCACTCGCCGAGCAAGCCAAAGCTCACGAGGTGTCCCTGGCGGCACAGCGATCCGGCTACGAACAGAAAATTCGGGACTTGCAGGCACAGCTTGCAGCACAGGGTCCGCAAGCGCAGTCAGCTGAGCGGCAAAAGGTCTCCAGGCGCACTCATGCAGCCAGCCAGCACATTGTCCTGAGTGAAGAGCTGACCCGCATCCTGATCGACCAGCAACTGGTGGAAGCCGGTTGGGACGCCGACAGCCAGGATCTCACCTATCAGAAAGGCGCACGCCCTGAGAAAGGCTCCTACAAAGCCATTGCCGAGTGGCCCACCCAACATGGCCCCGCGGATTACTTGTTGTTCGCGGGCCTGACGCCCATCGCGGTGGTCGAGGCCAAAAAAGAGAACAAAAACGTCGCCGGCAAGATCGGTCAGGCCGAGCGCTACAGCCGGGGGGTAAAGGTGGCGCCGCCTCTGGCGGGTGCTTGGGAGCTGGAGGGCCGCACCATTGCTTGGCCGGATGAGGCAGACGGCCACTATAAGGTCCCCTTCGTCTATTCCTGTAACGGACGGCCCTACGTCCAGCAGCTCGCCGAGCAGTCCGGCACCTGGTTCCGGGATGTCCGTGAACCCAGTAATACCAAGCGGGCCATCGCCAGCTTTCACTCCCCCGCCGGCTTGTTGGACCTTCTAAAGCGCAGCCGGGAAGATGCCGAGGCCAAGCTCGCCAAAGAGCCCTTTGGCTACCTGAAGCTGCGGGACTATCAGGAAAAAGCCATCGTGGCCGCCGAAGAGGCACTGGCCGCCGACGCTCGCCGGATACTGCTGGCCATGGCGACAGGCACCGGCAAGACCCGCACCATTCTTGGTCTGATGTATCGCCTTCTGAGTGCGGAACGTTTCCACCGCATCCTGTTTCTGGTGGACCGCCGAACGCTGGGCCAACAAGCCCTGGATGCCTTTGAAGAGGCGCCCCTGGAGCAGAATCAGTCCCTATCCCAGATATACAACATCGCTGAACTGGGCGATATGGCCGCCGAAGCCGAAACCCGCATCCAGGTGGCCACGGTACAGTCCATGGTCAAGCGGGTATTCATGAGCGACGACCCGCCTCCGGTGGACCAGTTTGACTGCATCATCGTGGACGAAGCCCACCGGGGTTACACCCTGGATCAGGACATGACCGAAGGTGAGCTGGCCACCCGAGATACCGGTCAGTACCTCTCCAGCTACCGCCGGGTGCTGGACTACTTTGATGCCATCAAAATCGGGCTGACCGCCACCCCCGCCAAGCACACCAGCGACATCTTTGGCCGCCCGGTATACACCTATTCCTACCGGGAAGCCGTGGCCGATGACTGGCTGATCGACTACGAGCCTCCGATTCGCTACGAAACCCTGCTCACGCAGCAGGGAATCCGCTTTGAAAAAGGCGAACAGGTCAGCGCCATCAACACCCAGACCGGTGAAGTGGAAGCGGCCGAGCTGGAGGATGAGCTCAGCTTCGATGTGGAATCCTTCAACCGCCGGGTCATCAACGAAAACTTCAACCGGGTGATCTGTGAACAGCTGGTAGACGAGCTGGAGCCCTTCGGCGATGAAAAAACGCTGATCTTTTGCGCCACGGACCTGCACGCCGATATGGTCAAACGCCTGCTGGATGAAGCCTTCAAGGAAGAGTACGGGGAAAGTTACAATCAGGCCGCTGTGGCCAAAATTACCGGCGAAAGCGACAAAGTCGACCAACTCATTCGACAGTACAAGAACGAGCGCAACCCCAACATCGCCATCACCGTGGACCTACTCACCACCGGCATTGACGTGCCCGCCATCTGCAACTTGGTGTTCCTGCGCCGGGTCCGTTCGCGCATCCTTTACGAGCAGATGATAGGCCGCGCCACCCGCCGCTGCGACGACATCGGCAAAACCGTCTTTCGAATCTTCGACCCCGTGGATATATTCGCTGCCCTGGCCGACGTCAATACCATGAAACCCCTGGTCAAAGACCCCAACGTAACCCTGGAGCAGCTGACCGGTGAACTCACGGACCCACCCACGCTGGAGCGGGCCCTGAATGCACCGGGTGAGCAGCAGGGCGAAAGCCAGGCCGATGTGGTGCTGAGCCAGCTCAGCCAGAAAGTCATGCGAGTGTTACGAAAAGCGGAGAAAAAGGCCGAGAGCAAACCGGCGGTGAAAGAAAAGCTCACCGAGCTGGAACAGCTCTGGGGCGTGGAGCCGAAGTCACTGCATAAGCACTTGAAGGAGCTCGGCCCGACCCAAGCGGCGGAATTCATCCGCCAGCATGCCGGGCTGGTCAGCCAACTGGGAGAGGTCAACACCCTGCTGGGCAGTGAGCGCCAGCCTGTTTTGTCCTACCATGACGATGAGTTTAAGAGGCGCCAGCAGAGCTACGGTGTGCATGAGAAACCGGCTGACTACCTCGACAGCTTCAACCAGTTCATCAAGGAGCAATTAAACCAGTCCGCCGCCCTTTCCGTGGTGGTGAATAAGCCCCGCGACCTGACCCGCGAGCAACTCCGGGAAATCCGCTTGCTCCTCGACCATGCAGGCTACTCGGAAACCAGGCTCCGCACCGCCGTGCGCAACCAGACCAACCAGGACATTGCCGCCAGCGTCATCGGCCATATCCGCCGCGCTGCCCTGGGCGAGCCCCTTATTCCATTCGAGCAACGGGTCCAGCAGGGGATGGAGCGCCTCTACGCCCAGCACCAGTGGAACCCCAAGCAGCGTAAATGGCTGGACCGGCTGGCCAAACAACTTGTCCACGAAGTGATTATCGACTGGGAGTTCGTCAATGACCGCTTTGCGGACTACGGTGGCGCCAAAAACCTCGATAAGATCCTTGATGATCAGTTGGATAGCGTTCTGGAAGAGCTGGGGGATGCTATTTGGTCCTCTGAAGGCGCATAAATGCTATACCTATTTGAAAAACGTTTATAGATGTTGACAATAAGTATACATTAACCGAAAAAAATATATAAAATATCGCGTTTTCTATACATAAATAAGGTCTGCTGACCAAACTCCGACCCGACGGTACAGGAACACACTCATGGCCACCGAGCTCCCCAGCCTCCCATTGGCCCAAATTGCTGACCTGGAAACCCGCGCGGTACTGAAGAAAGTGGCCGAGGCGCACCGCCACCTAGCGGAGCTCAAGGGCGTGGCCGCCACCATCCCCAATGAAGCCATCCTGATCAATACTCTGAGTTTGCAAGAGGCCAAGGACAGCTCCGAAATCGAAAACATCGTGACCACCCACGACGAGCTCTACCGGGCGGACCTGTTTGATGAGAGCATCACCAACCCGGCCACCAAAGAGGTACAGAATTACGCCTTCGCCCTGCGCCAAGGCTTTCAAGTGGTACGCCAACAGAAGCTGATACGGCGATCGGATATTCTGGAGATCCAGCAGCACCTGGAGAAGAACAATGCCGGTTTGCGTCGCCTGCCGGGAACCGAGCTGAAAAATGCCAAAACCGGCGAGGTCGTCTATACACCACCGCAGCACCCAGACGATGTCGCCCGTTTAATGGACAACCTGGTTCACTACATTAACGACGATGATCTCTGTGATGCCGATCCGCTGGTAAAAATGGCCATTATCCACCACCAGTTTGAGAGCATTCATCCGTTCTATGACGGCAATGGCCGCACCGGCCGCATACTCAATATCCTGTATTTGGTGGCCAAGGATCTGCTTAACCTCCCGGTGCTCTACCTGAGCCGCTTTATCATTCACCACAAAGCCGACTACTACGCGCAACTTCAGGCGGTACGGGAAACTGGCAACTGGGAACCCTGGTTGCTGTACATGCTCTCCGGCGTGTCGGATACCGCGCAGAACACCATTGAGCTGATCACCGCCATCAAGCAACTGATGAAAGACTACAAACACCGGATAAGAGCGCAGCTACCCAAAATCTATCGACAGGAGCTATTGAACAACTTGTTCAATCACCCCTACACAAAGATCGAGTTCGTCATGAGCGATCTGGATGTATCGCGGATTACCGCCACCAAATACCTGGACCAGCTTGTCGAGCACCAGTTTCTGGATAAGCAGAAAATTGGCCGAGCCAACTACTACATCAATGCCCCGCTGTGCGACCTGCTGGTCGACCATCGCTAAGCATCACTCAACGGAATCACTATGACCAACAACGATATCGTCCAAAAACTCTGGAACCTGTGCGACGTCCTGCGTGACGACGGCATTAACTACTCGGACTACGTCACCGAGCTAGTGCTGCTGCTGTTTATCAAAATGGTCCACGAGAACACTGAAGCGGGCACCCTGAAAAAGCACCCTCTGCCCAAAGGCTGCCGCTGGACCGACCTGAACGAAAAATCCGGCCTCAACCTGCTTAACGACTACAAACGCATACTCCTGAGCCTGTCCACCGGCACCGACGGCGAGGGCAACCAGGTCCACGAAGACCCGCTGATCAGCGCCATCTATGCCGACGCCCAAACCCGGCTGCGCGAGCCCCGTCATCTGGAGCAAATGATCAAGACTCTGGACCAAATTGATTGGTTTAGCGCCAAACAAGACGGGTTGGGGGATCTCTACGAGGGCCTGCTGGAGAAAAACGCCAATGAGACGAAATCCGGGGCTGGCCAGTACTTCACCCCACGCGCCCTGATCAACAGCATGGTCCGCTGTCTGAAGCCCCAGCCACTGGAAGTCATTCAGGACCCCTCTGCCGGTACGGCGGGCTTTCTGATCGCCGCCGACCAGTACATCAAAGACCAGACCGATGATCTGTTCGACCTGAGTGCGAAAGATCAAAAATTCCAGAAGAACAAAGCCTTTGTCGGCATTGAGCTGGTTCCCGGCACACGCCGCTTGGCGCTGATGAACTGCCTGCTGCACGGCATGGAAGGCGATGACGAAGGCGTAGTACACATGGGCAACGCCTTGGGCCAGGCGGGCAGCACTCTGCCCAAGGCCGATATCATCTTGGCCAACCCGCCCTTTGGTACCTCCAAAGGCGGCGAAGCCAGCATCACTCGGGATGACCTCACCTACAAAACCAGCAACAAGCAGCTCGCTTTTTTGCAACACATCTACCGGGGCCTGAAACCCGGCGGCCGTGCCGCTATCGTTTTGCCGGATAACGTACTGTTTGAGGCGAATACAGGCACTGACATTCGCCGGGACCTGATGCACAAATGCAACCTGCACACCATCCTGCGCCTGCCCACCGGCATCTTCTACGCCCAGGGCGTAAAAACCAATGTGCTTTTCTTCACCAAGGGCACCGCTAAAAACCCAATTCAGGACGAAAACTGCACCAAGAACGTCTGGGTATACGACCTGCGCACCAATATGCCCAACTTCGGCAAACGCACCCCCTTTACTGAAGGCCACCTAGAACCCTTTGAAAAGGTGTACGGCAAAAAGCCCGACGGCACCAGCAAACGCACCGAAGGCGAGTGGAGCTTTAACGCCGAAGACATCGACCTGTCCGACGAGGCCAAGCAAGCCAAAGAAAACCAGAGTGTAGATGAACGCCTGGCCCACAGCCGCTGGCGCTGTTTCTCCCGTGAGTGGATTGCCGAAAACAAGGACGACTCCCTCGATATCAGCTGGCTGAAAGATAAAGACAGTGTGGATGCCGCTAACTTGCCGGGGCCGGAAGTGCTGGCGGGTGAGGCCATGAGCGAGCTTGTGCAGGCGTTGGGTGAGCTGGATGGGCTCATGAGGGAGTTGGGGGCTGAGGAGGAGGCGAATGCTCAGCGGGTACTACTGAGCGAATGTATGAGCGAGGCTGGACAATGAGTCTTGGGTACCTTGGAGATTCGCTCCCAAAACTATGGTGCGCTCCCCTACTCGCTGAGTTGACAACTCCAAAACAGTGGAAAACTATTCCGAAAACTGCTTTGTTAAAAGAAGGGTTCACCGTATATGGGGCTAACGGTGAAATTGGATTCTTTAGTGAATACACTCACGCAAGTCCAACCATAATGATCACCTGCCGTGGCGCAACTTGCGGAAATTTACATATCTCAAAGCCCTACTCTTACATAAACGGAAATGCGATGGCGCTAGACCATCAACCAATTGACCTGGTCGGACTGAAGTTTCTTTACTATGTGCTTAAAGCCAGAGGTTTAGAGGACACAATCTCGGGATCTGCGCAGCCTCAAATTACGGGTAAAGGGTTGGAGGCGGTTAGAGTTCCGCTTCCCCCGCTCGCCGAACAAAAAGCCATCGCCGACAAGCTCGATGCCCTCCTGGCCCAGGTGGAAGCCACCAAAGCCCGCCTCGAACGCATCCCCAAAATCCTAAAACACTTCCGCCAATCTGTCCTTGCTTCAGCAGTTAAAGGTGATTTGACTGAAGAGTGGCGAAAGTCTAAGGGTTGCACGTTTCCATATATAAATCGCAGTTTATCGGAAGTCATTTTCGAAATGCGTAACGGGCTATCGTCTAAGCCAAATGCGAAAGGGGTTGGTCACCCTATTCTTAGAATAAGCTCAGTAAGGCCGTTTACAGTCAACCAAGACGATATTCGGAATCTTGAGGTCTCAAAGAAAGATGAGGAGCGATATGCAATATCCCCAGATGACCTACTGTTTACCCGCTACAATGGGAGTGTTGATTTTGTTGGCGTTTGCGCCCGAGTAAGGAGTCTTGACCATCCTGTTCTTCTCTATCCAGATAAGCTGATTCGTGTTCGGGTAGATGATAATCAGCTCGTCCCAGGATACTTGGAATTGTTTGCAGCGAGCCAAGAGGCGCGCGAGTATATTTACTCCCTCGTAAAATCAACATCGGGCCAGAAGGGAATATCCGGTAAAGATTTGAAGCAAATGAGGATAAAGCTACCCTCAGTCGAGGAGCAAATCGAAATCGTTCGTCAAGTAGATCAGTTTTTCAACTATGCCGAACGAGTCGAAAAGCAGGTTAATAATGCGTTGGTCCGGATCAATAACCTCACTCAATCCATCCTGGCCAAGGCTTTCCGTGGCGAGCTCACCGAACAATGGCGCAACGATAACCCGGACCTGATGTCCGGCGAAAACAGCGCCGAAGCGCTATTACAGCGAATCAAAGCCGAACGCGAACGGTTAATCGCCCAAAATCCCAAGCGACAACGAAGATCCAAATAGTACGGAAGCCGGTTGATCACCCATAACAAGAGGTAAACAATGGCGACGCAGTTGAATTTCACTGAAGACGAAACCCTGAAGGCCACCCTGGAAGGCATCAAGCCCTTTGAGCGCAACCCCGACTGGCTCAGTGGGCTTACTGCTTTTCTGGAGTTTGTTCAAAGTGCCGATCTGGAAACCCGAAAAACGCGCGAGTTCCAGCAGGTGCTGTGGGAGGAAAGCCGGGTGAGCGGTGTCGGCATGGGCACGGTCGACGTCAGTGCGGCGCTGGAGGCTCCCGAGTTTTGCGAGTGGGTGGCGGAGCAGTCCGTGCGTCCGGTGCCGGAGGACCCCGAGGCGCGGCTGGCATTCTTTCAGGCGTTCCATGATGGCCTGGTCTCGCAGATGAAAACCTATTGCAAGCGGGTTGCTTGGGTGAAGATTTTTCGGGTGTTAGCGGCCTTTTATCCCCGCTACTTTACCACTATTACTTATCGACGTATGGCGCTCGAGTGCCACCGGGCCTGGTTTGGCAAACAAAAGAAACCGGGGGGAGTCAAACGCCAGTTGGACTTGATGACACGGTTGCACGACTTACTGGGGCCACCCGATGACAGCCCCCGTTTGCTCGCGGAGCGTATGACCCTGCCGTGGATGGTGTACCAGGAGTATGTCCAAAGCGTCAGTACGGAAGCCGAGGCGGAAACCACGACGGATCAGGGCGAGATTACGTTGAAGCCGTTGCCCGCGCTACAGCGTCGTAAAGGTTTTACCAGCATCCGGGGCGGCCTGGCCTCAATTATCAGTGCGCTGAGCTTTGTGGTGGATGGCGTCAGCCGCGAGGAGCTGATGGACTATCTGCGCTCGGAGTTGCCGGATTACCGGGACAGCAGCCTGCGCACCTTGATCACCATCCTGAAAAATGAATTCTATGTGATTCAGGAACAGGACGGTATATTTACGCAGACCGCGCGCGGCGAGCTTTTCTTGGAAACCCAGGACCCACAAGAACTGATCCCGTTGTTTATTACCCGCACCTTGGGGGTAGATCATGTTCTTTGTGCTCTTAAAGAAAAGGAGCAAAACCAGACCGAGTTGGTTCAATTATTACAAAAGGTCAACCCCGGCTGGACGACCACTTATGCGCCGGCGGCGATGCTCAAGTGGTTGCGGGATTTTGAATTGCTGGAGCAGCAGGCCAATGGCCAATATCGTTTGACGGACATCGGGCGGGATTGGGTCGAGCAGATTCATTGGGAACCGGAGTTTCTGGAGGTTCGATCGCTGGGAGAAGAGCCTGAGCTGAGTAAGAGTAGCGGTGAGGCGTTGTCGGTTGCAACGGTCGACCAAACTCAGTTGATTCAATCTGTCGTGGAGGATACCGCGTTCGCCGAGCGCCTGGTGAGCCAGCTTCACCTGGGCCTTTGGTCCCGCCCGCGCCGACACTTTGCCATTCTGGCGGGCTTGTCCGGTTCCGGTAAAACGCTGCTGGCGCAACGCTACGGTGCGGCACTGGTTCAGCAGTTCAAGGCCGACCCAGCACGCCATGTATTTGTGCAGGCGGTGCAGCCCGGCTGGTATGACCCTTCCCCCTTGTTTGGCTACATCAACCCGCTGGTGCCGGAGAAGTATGAGCGCTCCGGCCTGCTGGACTTTTTATTGCAGGCGTCCAACCACCCGGAGCAACCCTTTGTGGTGATTCTGGACGAGATGAACCTGTCTCACCCGGAGCATTATTTTGCCCCAGTGCTGTCCTCCATGGAGTCAGGGGATCAACTGCGCCTCCATGATGAAGCCGATACCTTTGACGGGGTCCCCAAGGTCATCCCTTTTCCCGCCAATGTGGCCTTTATTGGCACGGTCAATATGGACGAAACCACCCACGGCCTGTCGGATAAGGTGCTGGACCGGGCCTTTACTCTGGAGTTCTGGGATATTGATTTAGCGGACTATCCGCGCTGGGAGCAATTCGGTCTGGAGCCGGCTCAACTGGCGGAGGTGCGTCAATGCCTGTCGGGTTTGCTCACGGCGTTGGCGCCGGAGCGCCTGCACTTTGGCTGGCGTTCGGTTGAGGATGTGTTGTCCTATTTGCAACTGGCGAGGGAGGCGCCGAACTTCAGTATGCGCGAAGCGCTGGATGATGTGGTTTATGCCCGCATTCTGCCCAAGCTGCGCGGCTCGGAGAGTGAGCGGCTACAGGCGGCATTGACTCAGGCGCTGACGGTACTGGATCAGCACGGCTTGTCACGCTGTAAGGCCAAGGTTCAGGCGTTGAAGACCGATCTGTCCGACACCGGCATGATGCGGTTCTGGCGCTGATATGGAGCTGCAGGTCTTTCAGTTTCGTGAGGGTGAGCATCAAGGCGTTGGTGTTCTGTTCGCTGAGGCGACCTTGCGTGGGCTGCAAGAAGCCAGCGACTATCGGATTGCCTGCCCTTGCGAGGGCGCCCAGCTCTTTGTGGATGATGCGCCCCTGCCAAGGGATGCCGTGGGCGATCACTGGTGTTGGTCGCCCGGCTACTATGCCGGGGAAGTGGCGTTGGAGCTGGAGCTGCCCCATCGGGCCGCGCCACTGTGCTACGTCGCCGATATAGGCCCGACGCCCCACAAAACCGGCCGCGAGCAGTACGTAGAGTATCTGGCGCAGATCGTCGATTACGCCCCGGATCTGTTGCTGGGCGCCGAACCCGCTCGACACGGACTGGGTGGGACGTCGGGCACCGCGCTGTCCCTATGGCTGCGCTACGCTCGTCTGCGACAGTTTATCGAACGGTACCGGCGTGGCTTACAGCACATCATCGAACGTCCGATCATTCGTACCCGGAGCCGACGCGAACAACTCGCGCTCCCCAGAGTCCGTCGCGTGGACGGCACGACCTTGCGTCAGCTAGCGCAATCCCCTCAAATGATGGCAGCGCTGTCGGACGTTCCTGTGTCACCGAGTGACGTGCATGAACAGCGACTGGATGTGCCGTTTCACGAGCCGACTTTCGATAATCCTGCCAACCGCCTGATCACCCGCCAGCTGGGCGAGGTTCGCCGCCTGGCGAAGCGGCTGATTAACGACCTGGTCGACTATACCGAACAAGTTTCCGAAACCGTCACCGAGCTGACACCGCGTCTGCCTCGGCGCATCAAGTATTTGCGCCGGGTGGAGAAGCAGCTTGCCCGTCTGTTCCGCCAGGAGCCCTTTAGCAGGGTGGATACACGACAATCCAGCGCCGCTGAGTTGAACGCGGTATCGGGCAACCCTCACTACAGCATGACCCACCGCCTCGGCGTCCGCCTGTTGCGACAGGGGCTCTCGGCATTGGCCGACGATGAGCAACACTACCTGGCGCCCACCTGGGAGATTTATGAGGCGTGGTGCTTTGTCGCGCTGGCCCAGCAGCTCGAAACGCAGCACCCTGAGTACGACTGGAGATTGCGTCAAAACCCCAGAGCCGCTGAAAGAACCCTGGTGGGCCGCAAGGGTGAGCACACCATTACCCTCTATTCGCAGCTCGTGTGTCCGTCCATGGAGAGAACCAACGCTCACGGTTACACCTCAATCAGCCGGGAACGCCGGCCCGACCTAGTGCTCGAATTCGATGACTCAAAGGGCAAGCGGTTTATCTGTCTGGACAGCAAGTATTCCGCCAGCAAGGCCAGAATACTGGATGCCATGGCATCTGCTCACATCTACCGGGACTCCCTCAGGCTGGATGGTCGACCGCCCGATCTATCAATCATTCTGGTGCCAACCAACCAGGCGGTTAGCCTATTAGCGGATGAGGGATACCAAGCTCGTCATGGCGTAGGATGTGTGGCTTTGTCCGCCGCAGAAGATGCCGAAAGGCTGATGGCGCGGCTCATGGCATGACATCTACCTTTTAGAAGAGGTTAAAAACTTTCACATGCGAAAGTTTTAGGCCGCCGCTGGGGTGCTGAGAAAGCTGATTGAGGGGGGAGAGATGATCCCCTCCCCCCGGTCAGTTAACGCCGCTTACGGACCCGGATCGGGAAGACCTTGCCCTTTTTGGGGCGAATGATCTTGCCATTCTTCCGAATGTAAGGGCGAAAAATAACCTCGTACTCGTCGTTTTTGCGAGCCATGAGACTACCCTCGACCTGCATGGCCTTGGAAACTCTGGCTTGACTATTCGCGGGACGAATACTACATTTCATCCTGCAATCACAACGTTGCAAGCACTCGAGAGAGGTGGGCCGCCATGGTAAGTCCGCCTCTTTTGCGTATCCTGGCTCGGGTTGCCGCCCGAGCCGGGAATTCTCATGGCCTCCTGCCTTCTGTAAAAATCCCTTATTTGCCAACTGATTCACATATATCTACCAGATCTAGGGCTAGTCTATTCTTGAAGTTGACAAAAAGTCAACCTTTAACAATAATGTCAACCATAGGTTGTCAATAGCCTGTGGATAACTAATTGTCGACAACCCAGGGGATACTAAAATGCTACATGAGCGCATAAAGCGTGCGCGGGTACTGAAAGGGATGTCTCTCCAGCAGGTGGCGGACGCCTTGGGAGATATCTCCAAGCAGGCACTCTCTAAATACGAAAAGGGTAAGGATGCACCTAATTCCACTCGATTGATCCGGCTGGCAGAAGTGCTAGGTGTCAAGCCCGAGTACTTTTTCCGTCATAGCGATGTAGAGCTTGGGGAGGTCGACTTCCGGAAGCACTCAACTTTTGGTAAGCGCCAGCAGGAAGCCGTTAAGGAGCAGGTGCGAGAGCATCTGGAGCGCTATTTCTCCGTGGAGGAGCTCTTCGACTCTGAAGCTCAGGAGCACTCGGTCGCTCGTTGGCTCCACTCCATCCCCGTAGGAAGTCCCTCTGATGCAGAGGGAGCAGCGGAAAAGCTTCGACAACAATGGGATCTCGGCACCAACCCGATCTCCAATATGACCGAGACCCTAGAAGAGAACGGCGTCAAGGTCGTGGGGCTGGAGGCCCATGAGCAGTTTGACGGCCTTTGTGCTGAGTTGAACAATGGCGCTGATGCAGTGGTGGTTTCTAATATCAATAGGCCAGGCGAGCGGCAACGGTTCAATCTTGCACATGAGCTAGGCCATCTGCTTATGGAAATTCCAGAGAAAGTCCATGGCACCCGCGACGAAGAAAACTGGTGCCACCGGTTTTCTGGTGCCTTTCTGTTTCCAGCCGAACAGGTCAGAGAGACTTTCGGCGAAAGCCGTCACCGGGTGCTGCTAAAAGAGTTCCTGCTGGCGAAGGAAGAATGGGGTATTTCGATTCAAGCGATTCTAAGGCGGTTGTTTGACCTTGAGGTTGTTTCTCAAAGTTATTACCAGTCGACCGCAAAGTTCTTCTCTATCAAAGGTTGGAGAAAGAGCGAGCCACGTGAGCTAAAGCCTGAATCGTCTTACCGCTTGCGCCAGATGGTTTACCGCGCCTTGGCGGAAGACTTGGTGACTCCCTCCCGGGCGGCGGAATTACTGAATACCAGCCTCCACAGTATTGAAAAGGTGCTGGCCAACGAAGATCCGGAAGAGGGAAAGGATGCCTACGAAAGTCCTGGTATCTGATACCAATATTTGGATCGACTTGCATCGTGGCGGTTTGCTGGAGTCAGTCTTTGAGCTCCCGTACCAGTTTGTGACGACGGAGTTTGCGTGGAGCGAGCTTCGTCGCCCACCTGGTGCCGATCTAGTGGCGCTCGGCCTGTCGGTTGAAGTCCTGTCCGGTGAAGCGACCTTGGAGATTTTCGGGCTAAGAGCAACGCTTAAAAACCCATCGTTGGCCGATGTGTCCTGCTACTACTTGGCGGCCTCCCAAGGGTGGACGCTACTCACTGGCGATAAGGCGGTACGACGAGCTTGCCACGCCGAGAATCTGGAAGTTCGTGGCACACTGTGGTTAATGGACGAGCTTTACGAACGCCGAGTGGTTGCCGGGCATACACTGTCTCAAGCACTAAAGAAAGTGCTTGAAGCAGGTGGGCGACTTCCTGAGCATGACTGCAACGCCCGATTTTCTCGTTGGGACAAATCAGAATAATAACCGCCCCAAACTTTCGCATGTGAAAGTTTCTGCATCCACTTGTTGCGACGTGACAACAGTACAATTCAACTAGGCGAGTCTTGAAGGCATTCTCTACCGTTGCCAAGGACCTCCATTCATGGACGACTATAGGTTCATTGCACCGAAACATATAGGTTTGCTGCACCGGACGGGCGTCACACTGCGTGTGAGGCGGCATTTCGCTGCGTAATTGTTCAATCACTGATCTATTTTCGGTGCGAATCGCCCTTTTTGGGGGGGCAAGGAAGCGAGAAATGGGGTTTCACAGGGTGGTAGGTTTGTTGCACAGACATGGCCCTCGGTGAGCCCCACTATAGGTTCGTTGCACCGAAACATATAGGTTTGCTGCACCGGACGGGTGTCCCACTGCGAGTGAGGTGGCATTTCGCTGCGTAATTGTTCAATCACTGATCTATTTTCGGTGCGAATCGCCCT
>NZ_AUHU01000009.1:0-65593 GCF_000423345.1 Marinimicrobium agarilyticum DSM 16975 | reverse complement strand
GGCATTTCGCTGCGTAATTGTTCAATCACTGATCTATTTTCGGTGCGAATCGCCCTCTTTGGGGGGCTAGGGAAGCGAGAAATGGGGATTTCAAAGGGTGGTAGGTTTGTTGCACAGACATAGCCCTCGGTAGGCGCCACTATAGGTTCGCTGCACAGTTGGGATTCCTGACGGCGGCCACTATCGGTTCATTGCACCGATAACCGAACAAGCTCAAGTGCTCATAGGTTTAACGCACAGTTGCCTTTGCTGGGTGACGAGTCTGAACAGCGAGCTAACGGTATCCGCCTCAAAACTTTCACATGCGAAAGATTTCTACCACCTATTGTTGCAACGTGACAACACATCGGGATCTTCGATCATCTCTTTGGTTTAATTACGCCGTTTTTAACAAAAAAATCATCCAGCGAGTTGCCAAGTACACTGGGGCCGCTAATGGGCCGGTATGACCTCATTCCCTCCGCTATAAATCGCTTGATTAGCTCTTCCGGTGTCAGCTCAAGGGACTCGGCAACGGACTCCAGTTGGTCAGGGAGAGTTTCTCGGTCAGAGAACGAAACTTGGTAGGTTTTCATCGATACCTCCTGCAATAGGCGTCATAGTTAAAGTGACGATGGCTAGCGCATGTGAAAGAGCTTGATACTCCGAGTATAATTACCACAAACTGCAGCGAAAAACTTTCGCATGCGAAAGTTTTAGCACTGAATCCGGGGGGGCTGGGGCATGGATAAAGTGGAGGCTGAAATCGGTGGTGGTGGGGAACGGGTCCGTATCGAGCGGTTGGCAGTTAAGGTCTTTGGTGGCGAAGACTCAGCAGGCCGCTGGATGAGTGCACCATGCAAAGCGCTGCGCGGCTTAGCCCCCAGACGGGTTCTGAATGAGCCTGAGGGGGTCAAAACCGTGGAGGAGCTGTTGTACAGAATTGACGCCGGGTTTTCTGCCTAACCCGTACTAGCAATGCGTTTTTCGCTTAGCTCGAAGACATTGTCCAGTTTGTAATTGCTGGCTGTTGTGGAAGCGCTTTCTTCACCACACTTTCGCATGTGAAAGATTTCGTTTTTAGCATCCATAGCGTCGGGCTGAACTAGTGGGCTGACGTAGTCCGCTATCGTCTGGTGGGCTTGCTTCCTTTCCTCATAGTAATCGTACCGATCATAAATGCCCTCTACGCCCTGCAACTTGTGGTTCAGACACCGTTCCGCGACGTGGCCGGGCACTCCCAGTTGAGAGGCTAGGCTGCGGAACGATCGGCGCAGGTCGTGAACGGTGAAATGGCCCAGGTCGCCCATTCTATTGGGTGGCTGTACTTTACGGCCTGCCTCATGACCAAACAGCTTACTGATAGCGCGATTGAGCGTGTCAGTCCCCATGTGGGGTTTCTTGCTGGAGCGACGGGCCGGGAACACATAATCTGACCCCAGGGCGCGCACCTTCAGCTCCTCCAACCAGACGATAGCCTGGTTAGGCAAGGGGATGACGATGGGAGCACCGGTTTTGGATCTTGTGGAGGGAAGCGCCCAGGTTTTTACCTCAAGGTCGAATTCACTCCATAAGGCCTCGCAGAGCTCAGATTTCCGCACGCCCAAAACCAGAATGAGGCAACAGGCCAAATAGTTGTCCCTCCCAAAGGCCACCGAGTTTTCTCTGAAGACTTGGAAGGCGTGGTCGATTTCTTCCGGCGCCAGGGATCGATCCCGACTGTTTTCGATGCCGCCGGCATCGCTGACCGTAAAAGCTGCCGCCGGATTGTTGTAGGTGATGAGTCCGAGCTTGATGGCATGCCTGAACAATTGTTTCGCGTACATCAGCACGTCATTGGCAATGGTGGGTCGGTTGCTGATCTTGACGCGCCGGATGACTTCTCTGATGTCCAACGGGCTGACGTCATTGACCCCCATTCGGCCGATCACCGGCTCTATCTCTTTGCGAAAGACTCGTCGGGGAATATGTGGATGCTTAAGTCGTAAGACGAGATCTGTTGCATACCAGTCCTCGAAAACGTCGGAGATCGTCGAAATGCCGGTCCACGCATGACGCTCCTTGACCACCAGCGGGTCCTTCCCTTCCCGAACCAGCTTCTTCTGCTGTTCAGCCTCCAAGCGTGCGTCGGCAAGCGGAAGGTCTCGATAGTTGCCCAACGTCATCTGACGGCGCTTACCGTTGACGGTATAGCGCAGTGCCCAGAACGGCTCCCCGGATTCCGGAACGACGAAATAGAGGCCTTTGCCATCAGATTTTCGGATAGGGTCGCCGGTGGCCAGTTTGGCCACTTGGTTGGCGTTGAGGGGCATATCAAACTCCGATTTACTCACCAGTTGAGATGAGTCTATCGCAAGTTCAGTCACCGTGTTACTCACCGTTTGTTTGAAACAGCCTGAAATCCGTTGAAACGCGTTGAACTAGAAATATTACTAAAATCAGTGAGTTACGGGAATAAAGGAAGGAAAAGGCGACCAAGGGAAAGCTAAGAATGGTCATTCGATATTCTGGACCTGTTCCCGCATCTGCTCGATTAACACCTTCAGCTCCACGGCGGACTGGGTGGTTTCCGCCACAATCGCCTTTGACGACAGGGTATTGGCTTCGCGGTTGAGTTCCTGCATCAAAAAATCGAGCCGGCGACCGAGGGAGTTTTTCTGGGTGAGGGTGTGTTTGACTTCAGTGACATGAGTGTCAAGGCGATCCAACTCTTCATCCACGTCGGCCTTCTGGGCCAGTAGCGCAATTTCCTGCTCCAGCCGTTCCGGGTCCAGCTCCACTTGCAGGGCTTCGATTTTGGTTTGCAGTTTTTCCCGCTGGGAGGCGAGAATTTCCGGCAGGCGCTCGCGCAGTTTGGCGACCTGTTCGCTGATGCCGTCCAGCCGCTGCTGAATAAACTGGGCCAGCTCTTTGCCTTCGCGCTCGCGGTGTTCAATCAGCTGTTTCAGCGCCTCATCGAACTGGGTAAGCGCGGCATCGACCAGCGTCTCCCGGTTCAGCTCGGACTGCTGCAGCACGCCCGGCCAGCGCAGAACTTCCAATGGGTTGATGGGCGCGGCGTCGTGCAGTTCGTTGCCGATTTTCTGGGCGGCATCGGCCAGTTGGCGAACGCGCCTGAGGTCCAGTCCCAGGCTCTGGTCGGAGGCCTCTTCCTTCTGCACAGTCAGGCTCATTTCCAGCTTGCCCCGGAATAGCGCCTTGCGGATGCGCTCGCGCAGTTTGGGCTCGATTTCGCGCAGGTCTTCCGGGAGCCGGAAAGCCGGTTCCAGATAGCGATGGTTGACGCTGCGGATCTCCCAGGTGAGGGTGCCCCAATCGTATTGCTGCGCTTTGCGGGCGAAACCGGTCATACTGCGTGGCATGGAAGGTCCTCTGTGTTCGGTGAGTGGTTACCATACAAGGCGAGAGCTGGTAGGCTTCGCCTCCATCAAGAGGGCGATCTTACCACAGCCCCCACCCCATTCTTTTCAGCATTAAGGAACACACCATGTCGGATAGCCAGATGCAGCGCCCCAGTGGCCGTCAACCCGATCAACTGCGCGATGTGCGCCTGACCCGCCAGTTCACCAAGCACGCCGAGGGTTCGGTGCTGGTGGAGTTTGGAGATACCAAAGTAATTTGTACCGCCAGTGTCATCGAAGGCGTTCCACCGTTTCTGCGCGGCCAGGGCCAAGGTTGGTTGACGGCGGAATACGGCATGCTGCCCCGCTCCACCGGTACCCGCATGGGGCGCGAAGCGGCTCGCGGTAAGCAGGGCGGCCGTACCGTGGAGATCCAGCGTCTGATTGGCCGCTCGTTGCGCGCAGCGGTGGACTTGCAGGCCTTGGGCGAAAACACCATTCAGCTCGACTGCGACGTTATCCAGGCGGATGGTGGCACCCGCACGGCGTCCATCACCGGGGCCTGGGTGGCGCTGGCCGACGCGGTGAGCTTCTTGCAGGAGAAAGGGCTGGTGACCAAAAGCCCCATCAAGCGCGCCATCGCCTCTGTTTCCGTGGGAATTTATCAGGGCGTGCCGGTGCTGGATCTGGACTATCCGGAGGATTCCAGTGCGGATACCGATATGAATATCGTTATGGGGGATGATGGCGGTATTGTCGAGATTCAGGGCACCGCTGAAGCCGAACCCTTCTCTGAGTCCGAGTTTGCGGCCATGTTGGCGTTGGCGAAGAAAGGGATCGGGGAGCTGACGCAGTTGCAGCAGAAGGCGCTGGCGGAGTAGCTGGCTGTTGGCGGATGCGCTTCGCTTATGCCGCCCTACGGAAGCTCTGGTAGGGCGGATCGCTCCGACGCTTGCTTCAGTTGGCGTAGGGCGGATCGGTCCGACGTATCGGAGCGGAGCGCATCCGCCATTCGTTTTCTTTACAGCTCGATGTCGTAGTCGACAATCACCGGCAGGTGGCTGGAGAACTGCTGAATTTTGTAGATGGCCGCATGCTCCACGCGGTGACCGATGGGCGCTGAGACGATCTGCATGTCGGTGCGCCAACCCTCGCCTTCGTTAATCGCGCCGCTGGGCCACCAGCTGTATTCGTCCGGGTCCTTGTTGGCTTTGCGGAAGGCATCGACGTAACCGATCTGGTTGAACACCTGACTCAGCCACTGCCGCTCATGGGGCAGGAAGCCGGATTCGTGTTCATTTTTCTCCGGGTTGGTGACGTCACGCGGTGTATGGGCCATGGCCCAATTACCGCAGAAGATAAATTCACGACGTTTCCGGGTAATCTTGTCCAGATGGCCCTGGAGGTCGTCGAAGAATTTGATCTTCACTTCCTGGGATTCCATTTCTGAGGTCGCGCTGGGTGCGAGCATTGAGCCGATGCTCAACTGCTCGTAATCAATTTGCAGATAGCGGCCTTCCATATCCACACCCGACGAGAAGCCCAGGCCGAAGATCAGCGCCTTGGGTTGCTTGCGGGTATAGATTGCCACCCCGTTGTAGTGGGGTGTCCCGGAGTCGAAATAGTAGGCGAAGTAGCCTTCCAGGTGAAAAACGTCCTGGTTCTCCACTTCGTATTCCAGAGCGCGCAGGTCCTGCAGACAGATGACGTCTGCGTCCTGACTGTCCAGCCAGTCAAACAGACCCCGCTGAGCCGCCTGGAATATACCATCGACGCTAAGACTGATAACTCTCATATTAGCCCCTTGTTTACGGACTGTGTATGATACCCGAGCTCGTTATCTTTGTGTTAATTAGAGGCGTAAAAACCCCCAAATTCAGTGCGTTGGAGGCGTTTTCGGTACGCTCGGTCGGGACTGCAGGACGGCTGGGCCGTGCATGGGGCTGCTCGGGCGTTATAATTATGCCCTTTTGGTGCGAAGCGGTGTCATGGAGCACCCACCGGTTCAGCCGGATTCCTTTTTCAATTTAGCGTATTTGTGAGAGTTTTGCATGGAGAACTACCAGCGCGACTTTATTGAGTTGGCGATTGAACATCAGGCTCTGGGCTTTGGCGAATTTACCCTGAAATCCGGGCGGGTAAGTCCCTATTTTTTTAACGCGGGCAAATTTCAGACCGGCCGGGCACTGGCGCAGCTGGGGCGGTGCTATGCGGCGGCGCTCCAAGCGTCCGGGCTGGCGGTGGATGTGATTTTCGGGCCGGCCTACAAGGGTATCCCTTTGGCGACCACCACGGCGGTGGCCCTGGCGGATCACCATGGTACGGATCTGCCCTATGCCTTCAACCGCAAGGAAGCCAAAGACCACGGCGAGGGCGGTACGCTGGTGGGGGCGCCGCTGACAGGCAAAGTCCTGATTGTGGACGATGTGATCACCGCCGGTACGGCGGTGGGCGAGTCCATGGAGCTGATTCGCGGCGCCGGCGCTGAACCGGCGGGGGTGCTGATCGGTCTAAACCGCCAGGAGCGTGGCAAGGGCGAGCGCTCGGCGATCCAGGAGGTGGAGGATATCTACGGCATTCCGGTGATCAGCATTGTCAATCTCGACAATGTGACCGCCTACCTGAAATCCGACCCCTCGCGCGCCGGGATTGTGGGCCAGATTGAGGCCTACCGCGCTGAGTATGGCGTATAGTGTTGGTTGGAACGGCAAGCGAGTGAATAAACGGCAGCGAGGTCTGTATGGCTAGCATGGTTCGATGGTGCGTGTTGATCGCCGCCCTGGCGTGGGCGATGGTGAGCTATGCCCAGGCCCCGGAAAAAGTCTACTACCGCTACGTCAACGACGAAGGGGTGAAAGTGCTGGAGGATCGCATTCCCCCGAAGTATGTGCCCAAAGGCTATGAGATCGTCTCAATGTATGGCGAAGTGTTGGAGACAGTGCCGCCGGCGCCCTCCGCAGAGGAGGTGGAGGAGAAGGCCGAGGCCGAGCGTCTGCGGCGCGAGCGTGAAGCCTACAATCGGGAGCTGAAGCGGCGCTATAGCACGGTCAAGGACATTCGCGACGCCAAGCGTCGTAGCCTGGCGGAGCTGCAGGGGAATATCAGCATCCTTGAGGGTAGCTTGAGTAATATTCGCGCTCAGATCCGGGACTTGGAAGAGCGCGCCGCGCGCATGGAGCGCAGCGGGCAAACGGTTTCCGACAGTGTGCTGGAGAACCTGGAGACGCTGAAAGCTGAAGTAGAAGAGGTCAAGGCACAGATCGCCAACCGCCAGAAGGAATACGATCAGGTTGCCGAAAAGTACGATCAGGATATTGAGCGCTTCAAAGAGATTCAGGCGGCGGAGAACCGCCCGATTTCAACGTCGTCCAAGGGGAGCCCCTGAACGGCCGTCCTGGATAAGCCGCTTTGCCTCAAACGGGCTGAAGTTGCTGCTCCCGCATCAGACCACTGACCAGCACCGGCCACTGTTCCGCCCAATGCTCGGTGGGCAGGCGCCGGAACTGACTGCGGACAAACTGGGTGATGCGCCCATCGGCCGCCGCCATTAGCAGGTTGGCTGCCGCTGAGAGCGGCAGATTGGGCCGCAAACCTTCCCGCAATTCCGCTTCCCGCAATACTTGCTTCAACTGGGTTTCCACCCGTTCAAAGAGTTGGGCCACCCGTTGGCGAAGGCGCTCGGTTTCCCCGGTGAGGGCGTCGCCGGTGAGCAGTCGGGTGATGCCCGGGTTGCGTTCGGTGAAGGTCAGAAGCAGGAGAAGAATCTTCTCGCAGCGACGCAGTGCCGCCGGCTCTTCCGAAATGATCAGCGAGATGCGGGTGAAAATGGTGTCCTCAATGAACTCGATCAGCCCCTCAAACATTTTGGACTTGCTGGGGAAGTGGCGGTAGAGCGCCGCTTCGGAGACGCCCACTTCCCGAGCCAGCGCCGCTGTAGTGATGCGAGCGCCGGGGCTGGCTTCCAGCATATGGGCCAGGGATTCCAGAATCTGTTGGCGGCGGGAGGCTTTGTTACTGGGCTTGCTCATGGCGGTCCATACATGTTTTGGGCGAGTGAAACCGTCGGCACGGAGGCCGTCGGGCGACAAGGACGGTGAGGTAATCCTATCCCCATCGCCCTTTCTCTTCAATTATTCTGGCGCCTCTTTAGGCAAATCGGTGCGCCATTCCGGTTTTCAGGGGGTCTTCGGGGCCAGCTCGGAGGCCTTGTTGGTTATCAACGTGCCCACACCGGCGTCGGTAAAAATTTCCAGTAACACCGCATGGGCCACCCGGCCGTCAATGATGTGCGCGCTGTTGACGCCGCCCTTGACCGCATCCAGGGCACAGCCGATTTTGGGAAGCATGCCCCCGTAAATGGTGCCATCGGCAATCAGGTCATCCACTTGCTGGGTCGTCAGCCCGGTCAGCACCTGCCCCTGTTTGTCCTGAAGGCCCGCGACGTTGGTGAGCAGCATCAGTTTTTCCGCCTGCAACACCTCGGCAATTTTTCCGGCCACCAGGTCGGCATTAATATTGTAGGAGGCGCCGTCGTCACCGACGCCAATGGGCGCAATAACCGGAATGAAGTCGCTGTTGATCAACATGTCGATCACAGAGGTATTGATGCTGGCCACTTCCCCTACGTGGCCGATATCGATGATCTCCGGTGCCTTCATGTCGGGCGTCTGGCGTTTGGCCGAGAGCTTGCGGGCGCGAATCAGTTGGCCGTCTTTGCCGGTAATGCCGATGGCGTGACCGCCGTTGTGATTGATCAGGCTGACGATCTGTTTGTTCACGGTTCCGCCCAGCACCATTTCTACCACGTCCATGGTTTTGCTGTCGGTTACCCGCATTCCGTCGACGAATTGCGACTCGATGTTGAGCTGCTTGAGCAGGTCGCCAATTTGCGGTCCACCGCCGTGAACCACAATCGGGTTCATGCCCACCAGCTTCATCAGCACGATATCGCGCGCGAAGCTGTTCTGCAGCTCCTCGTCCACCATGGCATTGCCGCCGAATTTGATCACGATGGTTTTGCGGGTAAAGCGCTGGATGTAAGGCAGGGCTTCGGTCAACACCTGAGCCACGTTCATGGCCTGGGTCCGGTTCAATGACATAGCAGGGTCCGTTCGGTTAAAAGTCGATCTTGAGTGAGCTGTCGATTTTCAACAGCTCACGTTTAAACAGTTGTTGGATCTTACCCAGGGCATCCTCGGTGTCGGCCTCAAAGCGCAATGTCAGTGCTGCGGAGGTGTTGGAGGCCCTGACCAGGCCCCAGCCTTTGCCGAAGTCCACCCGCAAGCCGTCGATTGTGGTCGACTTGCCGCTGTGAAAGTCGCCCTCGGCGATCAGCCGTTCGACCAGTGCGAATTTCTCACTCTCCGGCACCGAAATTTTCAACTCCGGGGTAGAGGGCATATCCGGGAAGGCGGCGAAGATATCGTCTATGGGCTGATCGCGCAAGGTGATGATTTCCAGCAGCCGTGCCAGGGTGTAGAGGCCATCGTCAAAGCCGTACCAGCGGTCCTTGATAAAAATGTGGCCGGAGTATTCACCGCCAATGAGTGCGCCGGTCTCAACCATCTTGGATTTCATGTGGGAGTGGCCGGTTTTCCACATGATCGGGCGACCGCCGTAGCTGGTGACCAGCTGGTTCAACTGGCGTGAACACTTCACATCGAACAGAACGTCGGCGCCGGGGTTGCGGCCGAGAATGTCGCGGGCGAACAACATCAGCAACTGGTCCGGCCAGATGATGCGCCCTTGTGGTGTCACGATAATAAGCCGGTCGCCATCGCCGTCAAAAGCCGCACCCAGGTCGGCGCCCACTTCCTGAACCTTGGCGATCAGATCCTGCAGGTTGGCCGGCTGAGTGGGGTCCGGGTCGTGGTTGGGGAATTCGCCGTCCAGGTCGCAGTACAGCGGCGTGACATCACAGCCGAGTTCCTCGAACAGTCGCGGGGCCACGATCCCGGGCACCGCATTGCCGGCGTCGATCACCAGAGAGACCGAGCCCACCAGTGCCACGTCCGAGAAAATCCGCTCAATGTAATCGGCCACGATATCGTGGCTCTGGGTCTCGCCCTGGCCTTGGTGGTACTGCTGTTGCTCGATACGCGAGCGCACATCCAGAACGGCATCGTCCGAGAGCGTGACGCCGTTGACGACCATCTTGAAACCGTTGTATTCCCGCGGGTTGTGACTGGCAGTCACGATGACCCCGCTGCTGGTTTCCTCCAGGTGAAAGGTGGCGAAGTACATCAGCGGCGTCGGGACCGTGCCCAGGTCAATGACATGACAACCGGTACTGGTGATTCCCTGGCGAAGGGCTTCCGCCAAGGCCGGGCTATGGGTGCGGCCATCGCGAGCGACGACGATGTGGGTTTCGCCCTGGTCGAGTGCCTCGCTGCCCAGGGCTTTGCCGATATGCTCCGCCAGCGTCGGGGTAATTTCAGTATCGGCGAGCCCGCGGATGTCGTAGGAGCGGAAGACATCGGGCGGGATAGTGGGCCCGGAGGCCGCACTGCCGGCGTTATCTGCCGCGCTACCGGCGCGCTTGGACGGTGCCCGGTCCAGCGCCAGAATGTCCTCGTCCTCGTCTTGAACCTCGATATCCAGAATGTCCTGATTCTGGTAAAGGTTGCTGATCATCTCAACCTCTTCCTCTTTGTATCTCTCCTCGCCCTCTTCCTGCTGAGCGTTGCGATTGGTTGCCGGGACGGGTTTGGAGGCGCCTGCGGCGTGGCCGCGTTGACGCATGACCAGGTGGCCCACTACCCAAGCCAGAATCAGACCGCCGATGCTGGTGGCCGAAAGAATCAACAGCCATAGCGTGGGCAGTTCCCGGGTTTGTTCGACCAGTTGGGGTGAGGCGGTATAGGTCAGTTCCCAGTGGCTGTTGGCGATCGTGATCGAGTGGGACTCGCCACCCCCCGCCTGGCCGCTCTGATAGGCGGTCAACTGGCCGCTGCCGGGAATCTGTTGGCGCAGCTCGATGCGCCCGAGAGCGGGATCGAGGCGTTCCAGCAGAGGCCACCAGCCGTCATCGCTGAGTGTCACCAGGACCGTGCCCACCACCGGGGCATCGGACTCGGGTGGCACCGGTTGGATCAGTTGCAACTGCCAGGTCTGGTCGACCTTCGCCAGTTCCGGGTAGTGGGTCTCCCGGCGCTCAGCCCGACGGATCAGATCGAGTTCACCAAAACGCAGCGGTGCGACATGCTCGCGCTCCAGCCGGGCGGTGCCGGTGGGGATCAACCGCACGGCGAGGCTCTCTTTGAATTCGGAACCGATGGCCGCCGCGCGCGCTTCCCGTTCCACGGCGTCACCCTTCAGGGCGGCCAGGGTTGGCGGGGCGCCGGCCAGCTCCCGCAGCCTTTGCTGTTGGGTCTTCAGGTAATCCTGCAAGGGGTGAGCGGCCCGTTCGGCCTGGGCACGCGTGGCTTCCTCAAGGCGCTGATTCTGGACCTTTATGACCAGTTCGCCATAGAGCCAGTACCCCAGAGCAGCGTTGACGAGGACCACTGCCAGGACCAGAGCGCCAATCAGTTTCTGGCGTGCCTGTTGGGCGCGTTTTCGTTGCTGTTCCTTCTGATTTTTTCGTGCCACAGTTATCGGATTCCGGTTGTCAAAAAGCGTTATGAGTCGGAGGCGGATGCCGGTAAATAGTCGGACAGTTCATGGATCAGTGCCCGGGCCAGTTGGGTTTTGCTCATGGGCCCAAGTTCCAGAGCCCGTTCCCGATCGATCAGAATGACGGCATTGTCATCGCTGTTAAACCCCAGCCCCTCGCGGCTGATGTCATTGGCGATAATGCCCCGTAGGCCTTTGCGTTCGAGTTTGGCGCGGGCGAATTCAAGCAGGTTCTCGCTCTCGGCGGCAAAACCGATTGTAGTCGGCCCGCCAGCAAGTGCCGCGACGGCCGCAACGATGTCCGGGTTCTTGACCAGGGTCAGTTGCCACTGGTCGCTGTCGCCTTTTTTCAGTTTCTGCTCAAGGTACTCTGCCGGGTGGTAATCGGCGACGGCCGCTGCCGCGATGAACAGGTCGCACTGGGCAGCGTGGCTCAAACTGGCCTCGTGCATTTCCCGTGCGCTGGTCACGTCTACACGTTGCACCCGATCGGGCCTGGGTAAATGCGTTGGCCCGCTGATCAACGTTACCTGCGCCCCCGCCTCTGCGGCGGCCTCGGCCAGGGCGTAGCCCATTTTGCCCGAGCTGTGGTTGCTCAGGTAACGCACCGGGTCGATGGCCTCGCGGGTGGGGCCGGCGGTAATCACGACTTTTCGGCCCGACAGCCGACCGCTTTCAAACTGGGCGGCGAGCGCTTCGGCGAGCATGGCGGGCTCGAGCATACGCCCGGGACCCACTTCGCCGCAGGCCTGGCTACCGTCGCCGGGTCCGAACACTGATACACCACGCTCCTGAAGCCGCAAGAGGTTCGCCTGAGTGGCTTCATTTTGCCACATCCCCTGGTTCATCGCCGGGGCCAGGCTCAAGGGCGAGCGAGTGGCGAGGCAGAGCGTGGTTAACAGGTCATCGCCCCGGCCCTCGGCCAGGCGGGCCATGAAGTTGGCGCTGGCGGGGGCGACCAGAATCCGGTCGGCCCAGCGCGCCAGTTCGATATGGCCCATGGCGGCCTCGGCGGCCGGGTCCAGCAGGTCGGTATGGACCGGGTTGCCGGATAGCGCCTGAAAGGTCAGGGGGGTCATGAATTCGCGAGCGGCTTCGGTCATCACCACGCGCACATCCGCGCCACGCTCTTTCAGGCGGCGGACCAGGTCGGCACTTTTGTAGGCGGCAATCCCGCCGGTCACTCCCAGCAGAATGCGTTTGTTGGTCAGAGAACTCATAGTGGCGATGCGGCGCGGCTCCCGAGGCTTGACAGATCAGGGGCTAAGATACCATTCTCTGCCCCCGTATCACTAGGAAGTCAATCAATCACAGACAGGGAGTCATCATGTCCATTGCCCAATGGCCCGAGGCCGAGCGCCCTCGGGAAAAGCTTCTCCACCGCGGCCCCGCCGCCCTCTCCGACGCCGAATTGCTGGCGATTTTTCTGCGTACCGGCTGTGCCGGTAAGTCCGCCGTTGATCTTGCCCGGGAGCTATTGACCGAGTTTGGTGGTTTGCGCCCCCTGTTGGAGGCCTCTCAATCGGAGTTCTGCCGGGGCCTGGGGCTTGGCAGCGCGAAGTTTGCCCAGTTGCAGGCGGTGCTGGAAATGGGTCGGCGTCACTTGTCCGCGAGCCTGGAGACCGGGGACTCGCTGACCAGCCCGGATCTGGTACGCCAGTACCTGGTCGCTCAGTTGCGCCACCTGAACCATGAGGTGTTCGCGGTGTTGTTTCTGGATAACCAGCATCGGCTGCGAGCGTTTGAGGAGTTGTTTCAGGGGACGATTGATGGGGCGAGTGTGTACCCGAGGGAGGTGGTGAAGCGAGCGCTTACTCACAATGCGGCGGCGGTGATTCTGGCGCACAACCATCCATCCGGCGTAGCCGAGCCCAGCCAGGCGGACCGCCGGATCACGACTCGGCTGCGTGAGGCGCTGGATCTGGTTGCGGTCCGGGTGCTGGATCATATGGTGGTGGGCGACGGCGAAGTGGTTTCTTTTGCCGAGCGTGGGTGGCTTTGACTCGATTGAGGTTGGTGCATAGAGTCCGGTCCGGTGTGGGGTGCACGGTTCCCGGACACGCCGTAAACCCATCCCTGGGGGCTCGAATCGCGGGTCCCCCGCTCCACGGTCCGGGAACCGTGCACCCCACACCGGACCTCAGTGCCACGCTTAACGTTTGTAGGGTTGGTAAGGCCGAAGGCCGCCGCCTACCAAAGATTTAAATCAACTCTGAACGGTGGGTGGAGCGCTTCGCGCTCACCGCACCCTACGTTCTATCTCCGTGGAGGTCACTATTGGCACTGAGGCCCGGCATGGGGTAGACCCTTCGTAGACTCTCTGAGGCATGGATGCCGATGAGAAGCCCCCATGGATGGGTTCACGGCGGGTCTACGAAGGGTCTACCCCATGTCGGGCCGGACTAGATGCTCTGAAAATGAAAGAGGTCCCAGAGGATGTGAGCAAAAAACCACCAAAATAGAGAGAAATCATTGCTATTGATTCCCGGTTTTGGTATAAAACGCGCCTTTCTGCGGCTGGGTAGCCGGCCATCGCGCCAGGAACCGCCCCCGGACATCGTGTTCCGGGCCGCAAGATGATCGAATTTAGGCTGCAAAAACACCCCGTGCCGGGCTGTGGTGTGGCAACAAACCAACCCGCAGCGCAGCGCGCTGAATACGACGAGGCAAGACCATGTCCCAGGTATGTCAAGTAACCGGCAAACGTCCCGTTACTGGAAACAATGTATCTCACGCAAAAAACCACACCAAGCGTCGTTTTTTGCCCAACCTGCATTCTCACCGTTTTTGGGTGGAATCCGAGAAGCGTTTCGTGAAGCTCAAGGTTTCCTCAAAAGGTATGCGTGTCATCGACAAGCGCGGCATTGACGCAGTACTGGTCGAACTGCGTGCTCGTGGCGAACAGGTATAACAGGAGGAATTTACCATGCGCGATAAGATTCGTTTGAACTCCACCGCGGGCACCGGTCACTTCTACACGACTGACAAGAACAAGCGGAATATGCCCGAAAAAATGGAAATCAAAAAGTTTGATCCCGTGGCTCGCAAGCACGTGATCTACAAAGAAGGCAAAATCAAGTAAACGATTTTGCGCTTCCGCTTGAACAAAACCCGGCTTCGGCCGGGTTTTGTCGTTTGTGGGGCCTCTCTTTCGCTCGGTTCGTAGACAAACGTGATCCGGTCCGGCAAAAATCCGCCCTGCCAGTTGATCCACCGCCCCGCTGTGAGATACTTCCCCACCAGAATTTGACCTCAGGGAGCAACCTATGAAAACAGTCTGGATAAGCGGTTTGGCCCTCGCCCTGGTCGCTGTACCGGCACTGGCCGATAATGAACGGGGTTTCTACGCGGGGCTCGGCACCGGCGTGGTAAGCGGAAGAGATCATACCCCCTACGAAGATGCCCGGATGCCCGTGCTGGAACTCGCCGGCGGCTATAAATACAACGGCCTGCTTGGCCTGGAAGTCCGTGCAGGCGTGGGTATAAAAGAAGATGACGACTCCGAGTCCTATTATTTCCGGGACGAGCAGGAGAACAACAGTGGCCTCAGTGAAATCGAGCGTGAGGTCGATCAGTTCTATGGGGTCTACTATCGTCCCGAACTGATCAATCAGAGTGCCCGCCTGTACGGATTGATCGGCTACGCGGAACTCGATACGACCGTGACTCGTTGGGAAGGCAACAGCTCCACCGAGCAAACCGAATCTGTCTCTGGCGGATCCTATGGCCTCGGGGCGGGCTGGTATGTCAATGAGCGCGTGAACTTCAATATTGAATATCGGCAGTTGGTGAACGCCGATGACCAGCGCTTTGAAGCCCTCACCATTCAGTGGGATTACCGCTTCTAGCGTTATCCTGGCGAATGGAGGCACAGCGAGGCGAAAGCGTGCACTCGGATACTCAACAGCGGTTGGCCAGGCTTTACCAGGACGAGTCCCGGCGGGTTCTGGCCACGCTGATTCGCCTGCTCGGCAGTTTTGACCTGGCGGAGGAGGCATTGCACGATGCGTTTTTGGCCGCCGCTTCCCAATGGCCCCGAGAGGGAGTGCCGGACAATCCACGCGCCTGGTTGGTGTCAACGGGGCGCTTCAAGGCCATCGACCAGCTTCGGCGCAAGGCCCGCTTTGACGAGTCTCTGGATCACGTCGCCGACAGTCTGTATCAGCAGTCAGAGCGGGAAGTCTTCGATGACGATGACCGGATCGAGGACGATCGACTGCGGCTGATATTCACCTGCTGCCACCCCAGCCTGGCTCCCGAGGCGCAGATCGCGCTGACCTTGC
Source organism: Marinimicrobium agarilyticum DSM 16975 (assembly GCF_000423345.1). Lineage (GTDB taxonomy): Bacteria > Pseudomonadota > Gammaproteobacteria > Pseudomonadales > Cellvibrionaceae > Marinimicrobium > Marinimicrobium agarilyticum. The sequence goes on along the minus strand of NZ_AUHU01000009.1, from coordinate 50,376 downwards.
GCGAAGTCTGTGACCTGACCACCGAAGAGATTGCCAGGGCTTTTCTCACCACCCCCGCCACGCTCGCCCAGCGAATCGTCCGCGCCAAGCGAAAAATTCAGTCGGCCCGCATTCCTTACGAAGTTCCGGGTCCGGCGGAACTGCCCGACCGGCTGGACGCCGTGCTGCAGGTCATTTACCTGGTGTTCAATGAAGGCTATTCGAGCTCGTTCGGTGACCAGGTGACCCGCCATGATCTGTCTGAGGAAGCCGTTCGCCTCGGGCGTCTGCTGGCCGAGCTACTGCCGGACCCTGAAGTCCAGGGGTTGCTGGCGCTGATGTTGCTGCACCAGTCCCGGCGTGCGGCGCGCACCTCCGCCGGGGGAGATCTCATACGGCTGGAGAATCAGGACCGGACCCTGTGGGATTCGGTCATGATTGCCGAGGGGGAGGGCCTGGTCCGGCGGGCGCTGGTTTCCCGGCGGGTTGGGCCTTATACCTTGCAGGCGGCTATCGCGGCCTTGCATGCGGATGCGCCTTTTGCCGAGGAAACGGACTGGAACGAAATCCTGGGCTTTTACGATTTACTGCGCCGCGCTCACCCCTCTCCGGTGGTGGAGTTGAACCGGGCCGTGGCGGTTGCCATGCGCGACGGGCCAAGGGCCGGGCTGAACCTGATTGATGAACTGAGCGCGGGTGGCCGCTTGAACAACTACCATCTGCTGCACGCCGCTCGCGCGGACCTGTGTCGCCAATTGGGCCGTGTCGATGAAGCCAGGCTGGCCTATGAACAGGCGATCGCACTCTGTCGGCAGGCGCCGGAACGACGGTTTTTAGAGGCCCAGTTGAAATCCCTGGCCGGGTAAGGTCGATTCGGGCGCATCGTAAACGACAAGTCGATGGTTACATTCTGTTTCCGACGTTCACAGAGGACTCTGGTCATGAAATATCTCTGCCTGGTGTACAGCGACGAAAACGACCTGCACAGCCTGCCGGACAGCCCGAAAGACACCGAATGTCACGCTTATGCGCAAAACCTGGCGGAAGGTGGTCAACTGGTGGCCGGGGAAGCCCTGGAGCCGGTGTCGACGGCGACCACGGTGCGGGTGCGGGGCGGTCAGCTCAGCATTACCGACGGCCCTTTTGCGGAAACCAAAGAACAACTGGCCGGTTTTTATATGATCGACGCCAGGGACCTGAATGAGGCCCTGCGCATCGCGGCGGGTATTCCCCCCGCCCGGGTGGGTAGCATCGAAGTCAGACCGGTGCGACCGCTGGACGTGTGACGTTCCCCGGCCGGATCAGCTGACCAACGCGGCATCCTCCCGTGGTTCCGGCGCGTACTGGGCGGCGATGGCGCGGGCGCGCTCGCCCACCAGCGTTTTGAGTTCCACCGGGGCAATGACTTTGGCATCGGTTAAAAAGCACATGACGCGGCGGGTGGCGGCATCCAGGTCGGGCGCTCGAAAGCCGGCAATGACCGAGCCGTCGGCGCGCTCTTCAAAACTCTCCCAGCAGCAGCGATAATCATGCGCCACGTTGGCGGTGTCGGCTCTGAACAGAAGCCGGACCTCGTGGGCAGACTGCCCTTCGAAGTGGTCATCGAGGTACTGTGCCGGGTCAAAATCCGTCGGTTTTGCGAAAACCGTATCCAGGCGCTTCATCGCCTGGATGCGGTCCACCCGAAACGATCGCATCGCACCGCGTAGCTGGCAGTCGGCGACGCAGTACTGCTGGCCCCAACTGTACACCAAGACGTAAGGGTTAATTCGACGCCATATGGCCGAGTCCTGGTTTTTTCCTTGGTACAGGATTTCTACCTGGAACCCTTGGCGCACGGCCTGATACAGGGTCTCGAGCTGTTCCATATCGAGGTTGGGGTTGATGCGCGGAATGCCCTGAGTGATGAGGTTGCCCCGCGCCCAGGCAATCTCTTGTAGTTGCTCCTCGGGTAACACATTTTCGATCTTGGTCAGCGCACTCATGGCGGAGCCGCGGAAGAGCTTCCCCCAGACGTACTCAATCAGACCGGTACCCAGGTGCACCGCCACCGCTTCTTCGGGCGTGAGCATCAGTGGGGGCATGCGATAACCGCGCACCAGAGAATAACCGCCGTGAGAACCCCGCTCCGCATAAATGGGAACGCCCATCTCCTCCAGCGCGACGATGTAACGTTGGACGGTGCGTGGAGAAACCTCAAGGGCATGCGCCAACTGGGAAGCGGAGCTGTTGGGGTGGCGTTGCAAAAACGCGATCAGGTTAAACAGGCGGGTAGCAGTATTGGCCATGTCTCTACCCCTCGGTTGGATATTTTGGTCGATTGTGAAGGCAAACTACGTCAAATAATGTCGTATTTATCGGTTAGATTCCACCTCGGTTGCAGAAACGTGTCGATTTTGGTTCCCAGCAGTCGACCGTAAGGGTGTAAGACACTGAACAAAAAGGTGGACGTTATGACAGGAATGCAACGAATCAAGTCCCAGGCGACGGCGATCCCGGTGCTGTTGGGTATCAGTGAAGAAGGACCGATTCATCTCGCCGGATTGCGCGAACCCATCGACGGGCTGCCCCATCAGGTGATCCCCAGTCTATGGAATCGCTTTCTTCCCTACCAGGGGTGGCTGCCGGGGCAGAAAGACAAATCCAGCTATGGGGCGCTGTTCAAGCGAGGGAGCCAAGGCTTTGACTATCTCACAGCGGTGGAGGTCACCGACTTCCAACGCATCAATGACGACTGGGATTGTTTCGACATTCCCCGGCAACGCTACGCGGTATTTCCCCACCAGGGACACGTCTCGGAGCTACGGCAGACACTGCACCGGGTGTTTGCGCACAGCCTGCCGGCATTGCACCTGACACCGAACCGTCAGGGAGACGAGAGTCCCCTGTTGTTGGAGCGGTATGCGGAATCGTTTGACCCGCGAACCGGCTGGGGAGATATTCAGGTGTGGGTTCCTCTTGAACGAGCGGAAACAGCGACAATGACAGGAACACTCTAGGAGGCAAGGTGCAGCCGATTATCGAAGTCCAGAATCTCAGCAAGACCTACCAGTCCGGTTTTCAAGCATTAAAAAACGTCGACCTCAGTATCCGTAAAGGGGAGATTTTCGCGCTGTTAGGCCCCAACGGCGCGGGCAAGACAACGCTGATCAGCATTATCTGCGGCATTGTGAATCCGTCGGCCGGGAAGGTGCGGGCCGATGGGTACGACATCGTCAAGGATTACCGGCGGGCCCGGCAATTAATCGGCCTGGTTCCCCAGGAGCTCGCCGTCAATATCTTCGAAACCGTGTGGAGCACGGTGACTTTCAGCCGGGGGCTGTTTGGCAAGGCTCCGAATCGTCCTTACCTTGAACAGTTACTCAAGGACCTGTCCCTGTGGGATAAAAAGGACAGCAAGATCATGGCGCTGTCCGGCGGGATGAAACGCCGGGTATTGATTGCCAAGGCACTGGCCTACGAGCCCAAGATCCTGTTTCTCGATGAACCGACCGCCGGCGTCGATGTGGAGTTGCGGCGGGATATGTGGGAGATGATTCGCCAGCTTCGGGATAACGGTGTCACTATCATTCTGACGACACACTACATCGAAGAAGCTGAAGATATGGCCGACCGGGTGGGGGTGATCCAGCGCGGGGAGTTGATCCTGGTCGAAGACAAGCACGACCTGATGGAAAAGCTCGGGAAGAAGCAGCTTAGTCTGCAGCTGGTCGAGCCGATCGAACAGATTCCCTCTGCCTTGAGCGCTTACTCACTGTCCCTGTCCGAGGACGGAATGCAATTGACCTACCAGTACGATCACCAGAGTGACCAGGCGGCGATCGCGCGGCTGCTTCGGTCCCTGTCGGATGAGGGGTTGGACTATCGGGATCTTCATACCTCCCAAAGCTCCCTGGAAGATATTTTTGTCAGCCTCGTGGAGGAAAAAGTATGAATGGTCACGCGATCAGAGCCATCTATCTGTTCGAACTCGCCCGGGCCTGGCGAACGCTGATGCAGAGCATTGCCTCACCGGTGCTCTCAACCTCGCTCTATTTCGTCGTCTTTGGGGCGGCGATCGGTTCCCGGATGGTGGCGATTGATGGGGTCAGCTATGGCGCTTACATCGTTCCTGGGCTGATTATGTTGACCGTCCTGAACGAAAGTACGTCCAACGCGGCCTTCGGTATTTATATGCCCAAATTCACCGGCACCATGTATGAAATTCTGTCAGCACCAGTCTCTTCCTTGGAGATTGTCATCGGCTTTGTTGGGGCGGCCGCCACCAAGTCGGTGATTCTCGGTCTGATCATTCTTCTGACCGCCCGGATTTTTGTCGACTACTCGATTGAGCATCCCTTCTGGATGCTGGGCTTTCTGGTGTTCACTTGCGTCAGCTTCAGTCTGTTCGGCTTCATCATCGGCGTCATGGCCGAGAGTTTCGAGCAGTTGCAAGTGGTGCCAATGATGATTATAACGCCGCTGGCCTTTCTCGGTGGCAGCTTCTACTCGATTCAGATGCTGCCGCCGCTCTGGCAGACCATCACCCTGTTCAACCCCGTGGTCTACCTGGTCAGTGGTTTTCGTTGGAGCTTTTACGGCGTCTCGGACGTGGGTGTAGGGATCAGTCTGACGATGATTGTCGTGTTTATGTTGGTGTGCCTGGGTATCGTCACCTGGTTGTTCAAAACCGGCTACAAAATAAAGCCCTGACATCGCGGAGAGGGCGGCGTCGGAAGCTGGCGCCTCCCTCGTTTTCTTCGGTCTTAAATTCACTGCAAACGATGTCATAATCTGCTTTTTATTCAATTATTTCATTATAAATACCCCCTCCACCTGATAATCCGGTTATGAATCTAAATCGACATATACCGTCCCCTCTCTCTGCGAACAGATTCGTTATCAATTGGTTCTGAGCACACTCCAGAAAGCGTCAGTTTGCTGGCGCGCTCGCCGGCTCGGCCGGCGCACAAATCAAATTTTAAGAAGCTTTTAATGCCATGCACGGGTTCGATGAATAACTGCGTGCCATCTCTTCATTTATTTGAAGTTTAAAAAGTTTGCGCTCACTAACTTTAAGCCGGCATGGGCTGTCAATTTTCTTGCGGTAATGACGCTTAAAAGCTCTTTTGACAGTGATCCTAAAATCCCTATTCTCCACTTCGACAGCGATGGCAACAGGCCCCTGTCACACATGAGCACGCTATTTAACGGTCGGATGGAATCCCTTTATGAATAGCTCAACGGGCTGTACCTGCAACAGATTTATCGCTTCTTCCCGGTGGGTTGAGGGCGACGGCGGGAGTCCGCCTGACGACCCCTGACCCGCGAACCTTGGAGGTGAGCGATAACCATCGACCACCTTAGAGGTTTCAAATGAAAAAAATCGTCTCCGCTGTACTGGCCACCTCGCTCCTGGCGCCGCTCTCTGTCCTGGCTTCTGCCTCTACCAACCTTGCTCTGGGAAAGCCTGTCCAGGCTTCCAGCATTGAGAAAGGCCTGGCCTCTCTGGCACCGTCTTACGCCGTTGACGGCGATGCCGGCAGTCGTTGGTCCAGCGAATTCTCGGACCACCAGTGGATCAGTGTTGATCTGGAAGCAACGTATCAACTGACTGGTATCAACCTTCATTGGCAGAACTCCTACTCCAAGGACTATGACATTCAGGTTTCCGTGGACGGAGAGAACTGGGAAACCGTGTACTCTCAGATCGACAGTGATGGTGGATTGGACCAGCACGCGCTTGGAGCCCAGGCTCGTTATGTCCGCATTGAGGGTTATCGTCGCGCCACTCGGTGGGGACACTCTCTGTGGGAGCTGGAAGTGCACGGCCACCCGATTGTCGGTCCGATTGCATTAAACAAAGCAGCGAACGCATCGAGCATCGAAAAAGGGGATCCGCGCTTTGTGGCAGACCATGCGATCGATGGTGACCCGAATACCCGCTGGTCCAGTGAGTTCAGCGATCACCAGTGGATTGCGGTCGACCTGGGTGAGAGCCACCAGATTACCAGCCTAAAGCTTCATTGGCAGAACTCCTATTCGACGGACTACGACATTCAAACCTCCGACGATGGGGCCACCTGGACCACGATTGACAGCGTGAGTGACAGCGACGGAGGGCTGGACGAGCTCAGCTTGTCGGGCCACGGACGTTACTTGCGGGTGGAAGGTTTCAGCCGCGCGACCCGTTGGGGCCACTCCCTCTGGGAATTGGAAGCTTATGGCTACGCCAGTGTATCCCCGGGGGTTGGCGGCGGCTATACCGGTGGAACTGGAAGCGGTGGCGACGGTTCTGGCAGCGATGATGGCGACACCAGCGGCACCGAGCCGGTCGTTGACGCGGTCGCGCCGACCGTTCCTGCGGGTCTGACCAGTCAGATGCAGGGACCGGTTTCCGTCGCGCTTCAATGGAACGTCTCCTCAGACAATGAAGGCGTGCTGAGCTACGAAGTGTATCGCGATGGCCAGATGGTCGCGGAGCTTTTGGCTCCGGTGACCGAATACCACGACGGAAACTTGCTCCCTGCGACCGAATACGACTATCAGGTCCGGGCCAGCGATGCGGCGGGGAACCGGTCAGCACTGAGTGATGTGATTTCCGTATCCACAGTGGATGCGTCGGTAATCAGCGGTGCCGTTCGACTGGAGTGGACAACCCCGGATCAGCGCGAGAACGGTCATTATCTGGAGCTGTCTGAGATCGGTGGCTATGAGATTCGCTATCAAACGGGTGTGGATGCTGATCCCACTACCATTATGGTGGAAGATCCGTACGCAACGGATTATGAGTTGATGGTGAGCGAGGGGGTTTATCTTTTCTCCATTGCGGTTTACGACACCAACGGTCTCTACAGCGAATTCGTGCCTATTCAACCGCTATAGTAACCGCTCTTTCCTTCCTGATTAAAGCCGGCCTTGCGCCGGCTTTTTCGTGTAAAGCCTCTTCATATTTAGAAACTAAATAACAGCCAGCTGCATTATTTAGAAAAAGTCATAGCACGGATCGAAAACTTTTGACGATGATGCCGTCTTTTTTGTGATCGTTTCGTTACTTTCATGTTGACTTTTTTAAAGCGTGACGCAGTGCGCGTGTTTTGACGCCAGTTCTGCTCTCTTCTTCTTGTCTTATAGTCAAAGAGTGTCTTAGTGTGTCTGCGGTTTTCGTGACGACGCCTTCAGATAAATTGCTAAAGCGTTATCGCCATGAAGATAAACGCGACAGCTACCAATAATCGATAATAAAAAGTCACGGTGGGATAAGGAAAATCATAGCCGTTCGGGGTGCTTGGGTTGTTTTGAAGTCACTCGCTGTGAGTGCAGCCGCTTCGCTCTTTTTGAGGAGCGAAAACCGGTGACACCACAAAACCCCATCAACACAATAAAGAGGCAATAGCCATGCGTGTTATGAAAAAAGCACTGCTGGGCGCAACCGTTTGCGCCACGGCACTGTCAACGGCAATGAGTGTTCAGGCAGGTTTTCAGGTATCGGGAACCCAGCTTCTGGACGATAACGGCAATCCATTTGTGATTCGAGGGATCAACCACGCCCACACCTGGTTTACCAGCCGTACCGAGCAGGCGCTGCAGGACATTGCCAGCGTCGATGCGAATGCGGTTCGTATCGTTCTGTCAGACGGACAGCGCTGGAATCGCAACAGCGCCTCGGATGTGGCACAAGTGATTGAGTGGTGTAAAGAAAACGAATTGGTCGCCATTCTCGAAGTGCATGATGTGACCGGGTCCGGCGAGGAGTCCGCCGCAGGAGAACTGTCCTCCACCGTGGATTACTGGATCGATATTGCAGATGTCCTACAGGGTCAGGAAGATTACGTCATCATCAATATTGCCAATGAGCCCTTCGGCAATGGTGTTCCCGAAAGTACCTGGATCGACGGGCACGTCGATGCCATTCAGCGCCTGCGTGATGCTGGCCTGACTCACACTTTGCTGGTCGATGCCGCCAACTGGGGCCAGGATTGGCAGAACGTTATGCGCGACAACGCCTCGACCGTCGCCGCCGCCGATGCGTTGAACAACACTATGTTCAGCGTGCACATGTACGAGGTGTACCAGGATCGAAGCACCATTGAAAACTATGTCTCCACCTTCCTGGACACTCACAATCTGCCGCTAATCGTGGGCGAGTTCGGCGCCGACCATTACGGGAATGACGTGGATGAAGCCTCCATTCTCGCGGTGGCCGAGCAGTACAATATTGGCTATGCGGGCTGGTCCTGGTCCGGAAACAGCAGTGAGGTGGACTCGCTCGATATTGCTCTGAACTGGGATGTGAACAACCTGTCCGGTTGGGGTGATTTTCTGATTAACAGCAGCAATGGTCTTCGAGCCACGGCCGAAACCGCATCGGTGTACAGCGGCCAGAGCTCTTCCAGTGAATCGTCCCGTTCATCGGTGAGCTCATCAATCAGTTCAAGTTCGTCGGTCAGCTCCAGCATTTCCTCCAGCAGCAGTTCAGTGGCGAGCGGTCAACAGTGCAACTGGTACGGCACGCTTTACCCGTTGTGTGAAGACACACAAAGTGGCTGGGGCTGGGAAAATAGTGAAAGTTGCGTCGGGCCCGTCAGCTGCCAATCGCAACCGGCGCCTTACGGGATCGTGGGTGAAAGCGGCTCCAGTTCATCCGTCCCCTCATCCTCCAGTTCTTCGGTGAGCTCCTCTGTAAGTTCCTCAGTGGCTTCTTCCAGCGTCAGTTCCTCCTCAAGCAGTTCGGAGCCCGACACGACAGGCAACTGTGAGTATCTGGTGAGCAACGAATGGAACACTGGCTATACCGCAGCGATCCGCATTCACAACGACGGCAATACCGCCATCAACGGCTGGTCGGTGAACTGGGAGTACAGCGATGCTTCACAAGTGACCAATGGCTGGAATGCGCAGATTGAGGGAAGCAATCCCTATTCCGCGACGGATATGGGATGGAACGGCACCATCCAGCCGGGCCAATCTGTGGAGTTTGGCTTCCAGGTCAGCAAAGGCAGTAGCGCCGCCGCGGTACCGGCGGTAACGGGCGGACCTTGCAATTGATTATGTAGAACTTCCGGCCGTGCGCTGTTTAAAAATAGCGGGCGGTCAGGGGGTGCCCGCGCCGGAGATGTTACGGCGCGGGCACAGGCGCCCGTCAGGGCCAGACAACCGACCGTGACTATTTTGAAAAGACGCGGCGCGGTTCGACAGGGAGGGGAAGGACGCCTTGAAAACGGCAGTACTTTATTCTCTCACAATAAGTGTTAAGGAGATTCCACACAATGATAACGACATTCAAAAAAGGCAGTGGTTTGTCGGCAGTACTGGGGTTGGCTATTGCCGCCGCCAGTCACGGCGCGGCAGCTGACTGTAGCTACTCCATCAGCAATGAATGGAGCTCAGGCTACACGGCAGAAATCACCGTTACCAACGATGGTAACAGTACCGTAAACGGCTGGGACGTAAACTGGCAGTACAACAGCAACCAGTTGACCAACAGCTGGAACGCCCAGATCTCCGGTAGCAACCCGTACACTGCTACCGATATGGGCTGGAACGGTACCCTGCAGCCAGGCCAGTCGGTCAGCTTCGGTTTTCAGGGCAACAAAAACGGCGGTTCCGCAGAGCAGCCCACGTTGGAAGGGACGCTGTGTGACGGCGGCACGTCCTCGTCCAGCGCCAGCTCAGTGGCCTCTTCCGTGGCGTCCTCTGAAGCCCAGAGCAGCTCCGTCAGCAGTGCGCCCGACGGGGAAGGTCTGCAGTGTAACTGGTATGGCACCACCTATTCCTTGTGCTCAGACACCCAGAGCGGTTGGGGTTATGAAGACGGCGAAAGCTGTGTATCGCGCACCACCTGCGAATCGCAGCCCGCTCCTTATGGCGTTGTGGGAGGAAACAACTCCAGCAGCGAATCCTCCGTCGCCTCGAGCGTCAGCTCCAGCGTGAGCAGTTCCGTGAGCTCCAGCGTTTCTTCATCGGTTAGCTCCTCGGTCAGCTCAAGCGCCAGCAGTGCCTCCTCAAGCGCTCCCGATGGTGACTACGTGCGAGTGGATAATCCGTTTGAAGGCACTCAGATGTACGTGAACCCGATGTGGTCCGAAAATGCCATGGCTCGGCCCGGTGGCGAAGCTATCGCCAACGAGCCCTCCGCCGTGTGGATGGACCGCCGAGGCGCAATCACCGATGGCATCGGGTTGAAGGGACATCTGGATGAAGCTTTGAACCAGGGTGCCGAGACCTTCATGTTTGTGGTCTACAACCTGCCCAACCGCGACTGTGCAGCGCTGGCGTCAAACGGCGAGCTGCGCATCTCTGAGAACGGCTTCCAGCTCTACCAGGACGAATACATCGCACCGATCAAGGAGATCCTGAGCCTGCCCAAGTACAGCGACCTGCACATCGTGGCGATCATCGAGGTGGATTCTCTGCCCAACCTGGTCACCAATCTGGATGAGCCCGACTGTCAGGAAGCGGCCGGTCCCGGCGGCTACGCTGATGGCATTCAGCATGCGCTGAACGAGTTGGGCGATCTGCCCAACGTTTACTCTTATGTCGACATTGCCCACAGTGGCTGGCTCGGCTGGAGCGACAACTTCTCCGAAGCGGTTCAGCTGATTGGCGATACCGTGAAGGGCACTGAAAAAGGCGTTGATAGTATTGCCGGTTATGTCACCAACTCGGCCAACTACACACCGCTGGAAGAGCCGTATCTGCCCGATCCCAGCCTGCAGGTGGGCGGTCAGCCGGTGCGTTCCGCGTCGTTCTACGAATGGAACCCCTACTTCGGCGAGTTGGAATTTGCTCAGGATTGGCGCGATGCCATGATCCAGAACGGCTTCCCGAGTGATATCGGTATGCTGATTGATACTGGCCGTAACGGTTGGGGTGGACCGGATCGTCCCACGGGCGTCTCCGATAGCAGTGATCTGGATACCTATGTCGACGAATCCCGTATCGACCGTCGTTACCATCGCGGTAACTGGTGTAACCAGCCCGGCGGTGTCGGTGAGCGTCCACAGGCCAATCCGGCTCCCGGTATCGATGCCTATGTTTGGGTGAAACCGCAGGGTGAGTCCGACGGTATCTCCACTGCTGACTTCGAGCCGGACCCGAACGATCCCGCCAAGCAGCACGATCCTATGTGCGGTCCTGACGAAAACAATCCGGACGCGGGTGTTCCCACGGGCGCACTGCCCAACGCGCCTCACGCGGGCCGCTGGTTCCCCGAAGCGTTCGATCTGCTGCTCGACAATGCCTATCCTCCGCTGGATTAAACCAGTGCGATAAGAAAGGCGAATGAGGGCTCGCTGTTGACCCCCTTTTCAGCGAGCCCGGCAACGCTGCCCTTCGGGGCGGCGCTTGTCTGTCTGATCCCCCACCTTTGAAAGGGAGTGTCCAAACACTTCATGAACGTTAAATGGTTAAGCATTGAATCGGTAAAAGGGCACCTGCTTTTGTTGAGTGCCATGTTGATTTTTTCGGCGGGCTGCCAAACCTCTGGTCCGTCCTCAGCCGTGGATAACGGCTCTTTGATTTTTCTGGCCCAGACCCTGGGTCCTGCAACGCAGTTGCAACGAGCCGACGAACAGGGCGACGTCAGCCCTATTCTTGTCAGTCAAAACTGGCGCGACCTACATCCTGATGTGGCCGATGACGGCCGCATTGTTTTTATGTCCAACCGTCGTCCGCAAAGCGGCATTGATCTGAGTCAGCGCCGTGAGCGCTTTCAGGTGTTTCTCTGGGCGCCAGGCGACGAGTCTCCCACCGCGCTGACCGAGAGTGCTGGCAGCACCATGGCGCCGCAGTTCGGCCCCGAGGGCCAGCGCATTGCGTTTCTGCTCGCCGAGTCGAATCGGACCAGGCTTCAGTACGTGCCCGAGGCAAACGCCGAGCCGGTTTCGGTCACCTCGGCGCGCGATATTCTCGATTTCAGCTGGTCGCCAGACGGTACCCAGTTGGCCGCTGTATTGTTTTCTCCGGGCCAGTCGCACTTGGCGCTGTTGGACTTGGAGCAGGGCAACCGGGAGGTGGTGGCGATAACGCCCGAAGCCGCCGGAGCGGTTATCACCTCGGTCAGTTGGTCACCCACAGGAGAGGCGTTGGCCTATATCGTCAACAGCCCCGATGATGCCCGACGGCTTTATCGCTATGAGCTTGCCACGGGCGAGCGCACCTTATTGTCCGATCCGGACGCCGACGTGCAAGAACCCATCGATTGGTCGGACGACGGTGACACCATTCTGTATTCGGCGCTGGTGGATTTCGAGTTTTTTTACGATGAGAAAAAGCGCGAAAAAGTCTACCGCGGCAGCATGCAGGTTTTTCGTGTCGACGAGCAGGGGCACCGCCAGGCGGTCACCAGTGGCCCCGGCCGACACGGAGCACCGGTGTTCTCTCCGGGAGAGGAACGCATCGCGTACCTCTATGCGGAGCAGTTGGACGCGAGGCGTTTGTCCTTGCGGACCACGAACCTCGAGGGCACGGAAGAACGGGTGTTGTATGACCGCGTCGCCCCCGAGTCGACGTTGCAATGGAGTTCCACAAACCCAAAAAATCGGAGATAACAACAATGCAGTTTCCAACATCGCATCGGCAAAACACGCTCGCCCGCGTGATCGGTCAATCCATCGCGGGTTCGCTTCTTATCGGTTCCGCTGCCTTGGCGCATGCCGAGGTCGGCAACCCCCGCGTTAACCAGGTGGGTTACCTGCCCAACGGTGAAAAAATCGCCACCTATGTCAGCGACAGCGAGGTCGCCGAAACCTGGCGCCTGTACCGGGACGGAGAGCTGGTCGATCAGGGCAATACCGTGCCCATCGGCACCGACGCCGCCTCGGGTGACAATGTGCATCAACTCGGGTTCACCGACGTGACCGAGGAGGGCGACGGTTATGTCTTGATGATCGGCGCGGATGAAAGCTATCCATTTTCCATTTCCGCCGACAACTTCACCGCGCCCATGTACGACGCGCTGAAATATTTTTACCACAACCGCAGCGGTATCGAAATTGAAACCCAGTACACCGGTGGTGGCAACACCAGCTATGAACCGAGCGCCGAGTGGTCTCGGCCGGCGGGCCACATCAACCAGGGCGTAAATCAGGGGGACTACGATGTGCCCTGCTGGGAAGGCACCTGCAACTATTCACTGGATGTGATCAAAGGCTGGTACGACGCCGGGGACCACGGCAAGTACGTGGTGAACGGTGGCATTTCCGCCTGGAAGCTGCTCAACATGTACGAGCGCGCGCAATACCTGGGCGACAACGAAGCACGTTTCGCCGACGGTGCGCTGAACATTCCCGAGAGCGGCAATGGCATTCCCGATCTGTTGGACGAAGTGCGTTGGCAAATGGAATTCCTGCTGTCCATGCAGGTGCCTGAGGGCGAAGCCAAAGCGGGCATGGCGCACCACAAGATGCACGATGTGGGCTGGACCGGCCTGCCGCTTGCCCCCCATGAGGACAGCAGCCAGAGAGCACTCGTACCGCCCAGCGTCACTGCGACCCTGAACCTGGCGGCCACCGCTGCCCAATGCGCCCGTATCTGGGACGGCATTGATGATAGCTTCGCGAGCCAGTGCCTGAGCGCCGCCGAGCGCGCCTGGGACGCGGCACAGGCCAACCCGGATGACATCTACACCGGCGGTTACGATAACGGCGGCGGCGCCTACGGCGATGAGGTCGCGGCGGACGAGTTTTACTGGGCCGCGGCCGAACTCTACATCACCACCGGTGATGAGCGCTATCTGCCGACTCTGAACAACTACGAGCTTGAACGGACCGACTGGGGCTGGCCCGACACCGAGTTGCCCGGCGTCATGTCCTTGGCCACCGTGCCCGCTGCCCATACCCAAGCCCTGCGTGCCGATGCCCAGCAGCACATCATCAACGTGGCGGATAGCCATTTGGGCACCATCGACAGCACCGGTTACCGGATTCCCAATACCGACGAGGAGTTCTACTGGGGCTCCAACAACGTCATCGCCAACAAGCTGTTCCTGCTCGGCCTGGCGTACGACTTCACCGGCAACGATCAATACGCCCGGGGCGTCAACTTCGGTATCGACTACCTGTTCGGCCGCAACACTCTGTCTTTCTCCTTCGTCTCCGGCCATGGCGAAGACGCCCTGACCGAACCACACCACCGCTTCTGGGCCGGCGCCCTTGACGGCAGCTACCCCTGGTTGCCACCCGGTGCCCTGGCCGGCGGTCCCAACGACGGCTTGGAAGACAGTGTCTCCGCTGCAGCTCTGGGCGGCTGCGAAGCCAACCCGGCCACCTGCTACATTGACGACATCGAAGCCTGGTCCACCAACGAAATCACCATCAACTGGAACAGCGGCCTGGCCTGGGTCCTGGCCTTCCACGACGACTACGCCGAAGGCGGCAGCAGCGCCTCAAGCTCCTCGGTCTCATCGAGTTCAGCGGTCTCCTCCAGCGCCTCCTCGGTGGCCAGCAGCGTGAGCTCCAGCGTCTCGAGCCGCATCAGTAGCTCCGCCGCCTCCAGCGTGTCCTCTTCAGAGCCGACCACCGGCCAGCAATGCAACTGGTACGGCACCCTCTACGAGCTGTGCGACAACACCGCCAGCGGCTGGGGCTGGGAAAACAACCAGAGCTGCATCTCCCCGAGCACCTGCGAATCCCAGCCCGAGCCCTACGGCATCGTCGGCGGGTCCGTAAGCTCCAGCTCCCAAGCCCAATCCAGCAGCAGTGAAGCCGGCGAAAGCAGCTCCATCGCCAGCTCGGTGGCGAGCTCTGCCGTCAGCTCCGTGGCCAGCTCTGCTGCCTCCAGCGCACCGGCCGGCGAGTCCCAGTGCGAATTCGTCATCAGCAACGAATGGAGCGACGGCTACACCGCCGCCATCCGCATCAGCAACGAGGGCAGCCAGGCCATCAACGGCTGGAGCGTCAGCTGGAACTTCACCGACGGCGCCAGCCTCACCAACAGCTGGAACGCCCAGGTCTCTGGCAGCAACCCCTACACCGCCACCGACATGGGCTGGAACGGCACGGTACAGCCGGGCCAATCCGTCGAGTTCGGCTTCCAGGTCAGCAAAGGAAGCGGCGGCTCCGCCGAAGTGCCCGAGGTGACGGGTGATGTGTGTGATTAATTCAAGGAAGTAACTTCAAAGTTGGCAGAGAGGCCGGGGGAGAGGCACACCACTTCAGGACCGTGGAGCGCGGGATTCGCGATTCGAGCCTACATGGACGTATTCACGGCGTGTCCTGAAGTGGTGTGCCTCTCCTCCGGCCGCCCCTCTACAAGGTCCCCTCACCCAAGAAGCCCTGCCCTTCAAATAACCCCCGCCACTTGGCACCTCACCCACTGGCTTTGACCCAGTCGGCCCCGTATACTTCTCGCCATGCAAAACCCTCAGGACATCCTCCAGCACGTCTTCGGCTACCACGACTTCCGCGGCCAACAGGAACAGATCGTCAACGCCCTCATCGACGGACAAGACGCCCTCGTCCTCATGCCCACCGGCGGCGGCAAATCCCTCTGCTACCAGATCCCCGCGCTCGCCCGACCAGGCACCGGCATCGTCATATCGCCGCTCATCGCCCTCATGCAAGACCAGGTCACCGCCCTGCGCGAACTGGGCGTAAGAGCCGGCTTCCTCAACTCCACCCTGGCCTACCCCGATGTCATCGACACCGAACGGGCATTGCTGGACGGTGAACTCGACCTGCTCTACATCGCCCCCGAGCGCCTGATCCAGCCCCGCACCCTCGACCTGCTGCACCGGGCCGACATCGCCCTGTTCGCGATTGACGAAGCCCACTGCGTGGCCCAGTGGGGTCACGACTTTCGTGCCGACTACCTGCGCCTGGACCTGCTCCACAACGACTTCCCCCAGGTGCCGCGCATCGCCCTGACCGCCACCGCCGACATGCGCACCCGGGAAGAAATCATCGAACGGCTGGAACTGGGTGAAGCCAACCAGTTCATCGTCGGGTTCGACCGGCCCAACATCCAGTACCGGATCCAGCAAAAAGACAACCCGCGCCGCCAACTGCTCGGCTTTCTGAAAGACGAATACCCGCAGCAGTCCGGCATCGTCTACTGCCTGTCGCGCAAAAAAGTCGAACAGACCGCCGAATGGCTGACCCGCGAAGGTTTCAATGCGCTGCCCTACCACGCCGGCCTCTCCCCCCGGCTCAGGGAGACCCACCAGAGCCGCTTCCTGCGCGAGGACGGCATCATCATGGTGGCCACCATCGCTTTCGGCATGGGCATCGACAAACCCGACGTCCGCTTTGTGGCCCACCTGGATCTGCCCAAAAGCATCGAAGCCTACTACCAGGAAACCGGCCGGGCCGGGCGCGACGGCCAGCCCGCCACGGCGCTGCTGCTCTACGGGCTGGAGGATGTGGTCAAGTTGCGCCAGATGATGGCCGGCTCCGAAGGCAACGAACAATTCAAACGCATGGAGCAACAGCGCCTCAGCGCCATGCTCGGACTGTGTGAAATCACCAGCTGCCGCCGACAGACCCTGCTGCGCTATTTCGGCGACACGCTGGATGAAGCCTGCGGCAACTGCGACACTTGCCTGATTCCACCCCAGACCTGGGATGCCACCGAAGCGGTGCAAAAGGCATTGTCCTGCGTCTACCGAACCGGCCAGCGCTTTGGCGTGACCCACATCGTCGATGTGCTGCGCGGCAGCAGCAACGAAAAAGTGCTGACCCAGGGGCACGACAAGCTGTCCACCTACGGTATCGGCAACGACCTCAGCGCCGATGAATGGAAAGCCGTGCTGCGCCAACTGGTGGCGGCCGGCTACCTGGATGTGGACCCCGAGGGCTTCGGTGGGCTGCAACTGACCGAGAGCTGCCGCCCGATTTTGCGGGGGGAGCGGGCCGTGCATTTACGCCGGGACACGCGTACCCGCAAACCGACCACCACGCGCACAGCGCGCCGCCCCGATGCGGACATTCCCGAGGCGGACCGTCCCCTGTGGGAGGCGTTGCGGGCCTGCCGTCGGCGCCTGGCCGAGGAGCACGGCGTGCCGCCCTATGTCATTTTCCACGATGTGACTCTGCGCGACATGCTCGAGCAGCGCCCCCGGCACGAGCAGGATTTGCTGGCCGTCAGTGGTGTGGGTGATAGCAAGTTGGAGCGTTTTGGGACAGACTTTCTGGAGGTGCTTCGGTCCTTCGAGGAAACGGGCGCCCTCGTTCAATGATTCGGTAAAGCCCGCGATTAATTCGGTGCCAACCTTCGGTCTTAGAGTCGGAAAAACCTTTTGAGGGGCCGAAAACTTTGATTCAGTTCCCAAAAAGGCGAGCCCAGTGGCGTAGACTATCGCTCCTGTATTCGGTCCATCACCCTTAAAACATTCGATAATAAAATCAGGTGCCGCTCTTATGGAAGAGTCCGCTATTCGCAAAGTCTCCGTTGCGCCCAATACGGAACAAACCGTGCACACTGCCCTGCTGGTCCTCGCCGGTTGCACGCTTGGCTATTCGCTCTCCTGTATCCTCGGTGGCCCCGCTTCCGATGAAGGCTTCCACGCTCCGCAAATCTGGCACTATTACACCGGCGGTACGGAGCATTTCGACAACATTACAGTGCCCACCACCTATCACTATGTGATCGGGTTTGTAATGCGGCAACTCGGCTATTACCACGATTACCTGTTGCGGCTGGTCAATCTTATGGTGGCCCTGTGCGTGCTGCCGGTGTTCTACCAGTCGGTGCGTCGCTACCAGCCCGGCCATGCCAGCGTGCGCACCCTGCAACTGTTCTACGCCCCGTTAATGTTTCCGTATTTCTTTATGATTTATACGGATTTATGGGCGTTGCTGTTTGTCGGCACCTGTTTTTATCTGACGCTCGGACGGCATTACCTCCTGGCGGGTGTGGCGGGGCTCGGCGCGGTCCTGTTGCGTCAGGATTCAATCATCTGGGTGGGGCTGGCCTACTTGCTGGTAGCCACGGAAGACCTGGAATTTCGCCGGCCTCTGCCGATCAGGCGCCTGCTGGGCAACGCCCTCAAGCGCGGCGCTCCGCTGGCGCTCCTGTTGTTACTGTTCGTCGGCTTTGTGATTTACAACGGCGGCGTCGCCGTGGGGGATCGATCGGCCCATCAGATCTCTCAATTCAACATCAGTAACCTGTATGTGATGCTGACCTGTGCCTGGCTGCTGTTTTTCCCCTTGTGTATTCAACAAATTCCCAGAATTCTCGCGCTCCGACATAACGTCAGAGCCAGGCTCTGGATTGGTCTGGCGGTGCTGGGGGGCTTTCTGGTTTACATGGGGACGTTCAGCAACCCACACCCCTACAACAACACCCTCTTTCACTTCTTTATGCACAACGGCTTGTTGTACTTGATGTCGGAATACGTGGTGTTCCGGGCGCTGCTGTACATTCCCATCGCCTGGATGGCGCTGACCCTGTGTGTGATGCCCTATCCGGACAAGCGCTGCTATTGGCTGTTGCTGGTCGCGCCCATCGCGGTGATCAGCCACCCGCTGATCGAGCCGCGCTACTATTTTCCGATTTATCTGCTGGTTCAGATGTGGCGTCCGGCCATGAACATGACCGCCGAGTGGTTTACCCTGGGCTACTACATGCTGGGGGCGAGTTTCATCATGTACGGCACCGTGACCGGATGGTTCTTTCTCTGACCGCTTTCAATAGCGCCAAAGGGTGACCCAGCACTAGAAGCCTTCCTCCGCCAGCAGCGCTTTATACCCGGCCCGGTAATCGGGGTAGAGAAATTCGTAGTCGGTATCCCTGAGTCGGCGGTTCAGGCAACGCTTACCCTGGCCGCCCTCGTCTGGGGCGAAGCGCGCTTTGTCGACTTTCAGATGCATGGACAACCAGTTGACCACCTCCGCCATCGGGGCGGGCTCGCAATCGCTGGCCAGGTACAGGGGCGCGACGGATTCTCCCAGGCGGTGGCGTTCGATCAGGTGGGCCATCACCCCGGCGCAGTCTTCGGCGTGAATGCGGTTGGTGTAGCGTCCGCTCAGGGTGGCCCGCCCGCGCCGGACCTGGTCCAGCAGGCGGTTGCGCCCCGGCCCGTAAATACCGCTGAAGCGCACAATGCAGTGGGCAAAACCACTATTGGCAATGACCCGTTCGGCCTCCAGCAACCGCTCGCCGCTGGCGCGGTTGGGCTCAGTGGGGCTGCTCTCGTCCACCCATTCGCCCTCGTTTTGACCGTAAACACCGGTGCTGGACACATACAGAATCAGGCGGGGCGTTTTCCCCACGGCTTTCAAGCCGGCCGCCAGGTTCTCACAGGTCTGAACGTAAGCCCGGCGATAGCCCTCATCGCCTCGCTCCGAGGGCGTCATGGTCACGACAATCACATCGAACCCGGCGGCGAGTATCTGTTTCATGGCCTCGGGGTCGGCGGTGTCTGCCGCGTGGTAACGCAACGTTTCGGTGTCCGCGGGCGGATGGCGGCGCAAGCCGGTCGCCTCGTAACCCTTGGGTGCCAGACGATGGGCCAATCGGCGACCGAGGTCGCCGCATCCCACCATCAATAGTTTTTCGCTATTTACCTTTGCGTATCCGATCATAAAAGGGCAAACTTGTCTCGAATTGAACCGGCGGCCCAACGGTGTCGCCTGGGCCTCACTGGGACTGGAACAGCATGACCTTAACAGAACTGCGCTACATCGTAACCCTCGCTCAGGAGCAGCACTTCGGCCGAGCGGCGGAACGCTGTTTCGTCAGCCAGCCCACCCTGAGTATTGCGGTGAAGAAGCTGGAGGAGGAACTCGGAGTGGCGCTGTTTGAGCGCTCCAAGTCCCGGGTTCAGGCCACGCCCCTGGGTGAGAAAATCGTCGCTCAGGCCAATCTGGTGCTCGAGCAGACCTCGGCCATCAAAGATATCGCCAACGCCGGCAAGGACCAGCTCAGCAGTCCCCTGCATGTGGGCGCCATTTTCACCATTGGCCCTTACCTGTTGCCGCATTTTATTCCCGAACTGCAGAAGATCGCGAGCAAGATGCCGTTGTATGTGGAAGAGGGCTATACCGCGACCCTGCGTCAAAAGCTGCGCAAGGGCGAGCTGGATGTGATTATCGTCGCGCTGCCCTTTACCGAGGCGGATGTGGTGACTCAGCCGCTGTTCGACGAACCGTTTGTCGTGCTCCTGCCCCACGATCACCCCCTGGCGAAGAAAAAAGAAATCGACCCCAACGACCTGGATGATCACAACGTCCTGTTGTTGGGTGAGGGGCATTGCTTCCGGGATCAGGTGCTTGCCACCTGCCCGAACCTCCAGTCCTCCATGGAGGATCCCCACGGCCGTATCCGCACCGCTTCGGAGGGCAGCTCCCTGGAAACCCTGCGCCACATGGTGGCTTCGGGGCTGGGCATCACCATCCTGCCCATGTCGGCGGCGCTCAGCGCCAATTACACGCCCAACCTGCTGGTTACCCGGCCCTTCTCCAAGCCCGCGCCCAGCCGCACGGTGGCGCTGGCCTGGCGCGCAAGCTTTCCCCGCTACAAAGCCATTGAAGCGCTGCGCAAAGCCATCAACATGTGCCGCCTGAGCGACCCTGAAGACACGCCCGCCAAAGCGAGCCAATAGGGAGCCGCGGGCGTGACTGGGAACGCCACCAACCTCGATCGTATGCCGGTCACCGCCCTCAAAGGGGTGGGGCCACGGCTGGCCGAAAAACTTGGCAAAATCGGGTTGAATACGCTTCAGGACGTGCTATTCCACCTGCCTCTGCGCTACCTGGACCGCACCCGGGTCACACCCATCGGAGCGCTGCAGCCCAACGTCAATGCGGTGATCGAGGGGGAAGTGCGGGCCGCCGATGTGGTCTACGGTCGGCGCCGCAGTCTGGTCTGTCGGCTACAGGACGGCACTGGCACCATCACCCTACGGTTCTATCACTTCTCGGGGGCCCAGAAGCAAAGACTGACCCCCGGTACCCGCCTGCGCTGTTTTGGCGAGAGCCGACGTGGCGCTTCAGGGCTCGAGTTCTACCATCCCGAGTACGAATTTCTTGACGGCGCCGACGCCGTCCCGCTGGAGCAACGGCTGACGCCGGTGTACCCGGCCACCGAAGGGCTGACGCAGCCCCGTCTGCGGGCATTGGCGGAGCAGGCGCTCACTTGGCTCGATCGCCACGCTCTGAGCGAGCTGCTGCCCGAGCAGATGCGACGAGCACTCGATCAGGTCTCCCTCGCCGATGCGCTGCGCTATGTCCATGCGCCGCCCCGCGATGCCAACGTCGAACAGCTGATGGCGGGTGAGCACCCCTACCAGCAGCGGCTGGCATTTGAAGAATTGTTGGCCCATCACCTCAGCCTGTTGCTGCTGCGCCGCCAGACCCAGGCCGAAGGCGCGCCGGTGCTGAAACCGGACACGGCGCTGCAACAGCGTTTTCTCAAGGCGTTGCCCTTCCAATTGACCGGCGCTCAACAACGGGTGGGCGCCGAGATCGCCCAGGACCTGGCGAAGCCCCTACCCATGTTGCGCCTGGTGCAGGGCGATGTGGGCTCCGGCAAAACCCTGGTTGCCGCGCTGGCGGCCCTGACGGCGGTGGCCAGTGGCTATCAGGCGGCGATCATGGCGCCCACGGAAATTCTGGCCGAGCAGCACCGCAACAATTTTGGTGCCTGGCTCGAGCCGCTGGGCATTGAGTTGGGCTGGTTGACCGGCCGACTGACCGCCGCCCGGCGGCGCGCGCAACTGGAGCGTCTGGCCAGCGGCGAGGCGCAAGTGATTGTGGGCACCCATGCGCTGTTTCAGGAGGGGGTTCAGTTTGCCAACCTGGGCCTGGTGATTGTGGATGAGCAACACCGCTTCGGGGTGCACCAGCGCCTGGAGTTGCGCCAGAAGGGCAGTCGCGGCGGCCTGCGCCCTCACCAGTTGATCATGACCGCCACGCCCATTCCCCGAACCCTGGCCATGAGCGCCTATGCGGACCTGGATACGTCAGTGATCGACGAATTGCCCCCGGGGCGTACTCCGGTCACCACCGTGGTCATCGGCGAGCAGCGTCGCCCCGAGGTGATCGAGCGGGTCAGTCGCGCCTGCGAGCAGGGGCGCCAGGCCTATTGGGTCTGCACCCTGATCGAGGAGTCGGAAACCCTGGCCGCTCAGGCGGCCGAAGCGACGGCGGAAAACTTGGCGGCGGCACTGCCGCATCTGCGCACCGGGCTGGTCCACGGTCGGTTGAAAGCCAAGGAAAAAGAGGCGGTCATGGCGGCCTTCAAAGCGGGCGAGATTGATCTTCTGGTAGCCACCACTGTGATCGAAGTGGGGGTGGATGTACCCAACGCCAGCCTGATGATCATCGAAAACCCCGAACGATTGGGTCTGGCCCAACTGCACCAGCTGCGTGGTCGGGTCGGCCGCGGTGCCCAGGCCAGCCACTGTGTGCTGCTCTACGGCTCGCCCCTGTCGCGCCAGGGTAAGGAACGACTGGGTGTGATGCGCGATACCAGTGACGGCTTTCAGATTGCCGAGCGCGATCTCGAACTGCGCGGTCCGGGGGAAGTGCTTGGCACCCGGCAGACCGGGGATATGCAATTCAAGATAGCGGACCTGCAGCGCGATGCCGAATTGTTGCCCGGGGTCCAGCAGGGCGCGCGGCAGTTGCTGGAGCGTTACCCCGCCCTGTGCAATCCGATCATGGAGCGTTGGTTGGGTGAAAATCGTCGCTACCTTCGTGTCTGAGCTCGAGTCGGAATGTCGGTATTGACCCGGTGCAGAGGGCAAGCGCTCTGCGAAAACGAATGTCAAAATGTGCGTCAATCGACACCGGGGCGACGTGCATCAGCTAAACTGTCATTGTAAAAATGCTCGCGACGCCCGGTCTTGCTTGGGGTCGCCAAAATAAAACGCTTGATCATGGCCAGCGCTTCTTACACACTGTTTGTCATGAAAGGGTTGTTTTATTTGGCGACAATGGCCGAGTCAGAACCTCTGATCAGAACTTCTGAATAGTCTGAACAAAAAAGACGGGCGTCTGTTGAACAAAAAGGAGTCAAACGTGCCGCTACCTTCCAGCGTAGAATCTCTGCTGAACAGCCAAAATATCCACTACGACCTGGCGTTGACGCCGGTGGATGCCAATAATCAACTCCTCTGGCACGATCAACACCTGCGCAATGTCGGCGCCGCCAAAGCGGTACTGCTGGAAGACGAGAAAGGACGCATCCTGGCGGTGATTTCCGCCGACACCCTGCTTGATCTGAACGCCGTCAATCGCCAGCTGGGCCGGGAGCTGCGGGCCACCAATCAGGACGCGGTGCGCCAGTTCTGCGATACCCACAGCCTGCAGTCAGTGCCGGCGCTGCCCAAACTGGCTGGCCTGCCCACTCTGGTAGACAAGCAGTTGCTGAAAAAGGAGAGCCTGCTGCTCGACTCCGGCGACGATGCTCAACTGCTGCACCTCAACCGCGAGGATTTCCAGCAGGTCCTGGAAGATGCGCTGATCTGCGATATTGCCACGCCGCTGGATACCCTGGAGAAGGATATCAATGCCGAGCGGGACGAAGAACAGATCATGGGAGCGGTGCGCAGCTTCACTCAGTTGCGCATCAAACAGCGGCTTGAAGAGACGTTGGAGCTGCCTCCGTTGTCCGAAACCGCGCAGCGGATCATCAACCTGCGGGTGGACCCGAACGCGGACATCAGCGACCTGGCCCAGGTGGTCGAAACCGACCCCAGTCTCGCCGCTCAGGTCGTCAGCTGGGCGGCCTCGCCCTATTACTCCGCGCCGGGCAAAATCAAATCCATTCACGATGCCATCGTGCGTGTGCTCGGGTTCGACATGGTCCTCAACCTGGCCCTCGGCCTGGCACTGGGACGCAGCCTGTCCATGCCCAAAGACGGCCCCGAGGGTTACCTCGGTTACTGGCAGAAATCCGTTTACACCGCTGCCACCATCGAGGGGTTGGTGACCGCCATCCCGCGCGAGCGGCGGCCGACCTTTGGGATGGCTTATCTGTCCGGGCTGCTCCACAACTTCGGCTTTCTGATTCTGGCCGAACTGTTTCCGCCCCACTTCAGCCAGTACTGCCGCATGGCCGAGGCCAACCCCCACAGCACCCACCAGCCCATCGAGCGCCACCTGTTGGGAATTACCCGCGAGCAACTGGCCAGCACCCTGATGTCGCTCTGGTCCATGCCGGAGGAGGTCGTGGTGGCGCTTCGCCATCAGAGCAACCCGGATTATCAGGGCCAGCATCACCAATACGCCAAGCTGATCTATGTTGCGGAGCGATTATTGTTGCAGCAGGGAATAGGACTGGGGCCCAAGCTGGAAATTCCTGAGCGGGTGCTTGCCGACCTGCACCTGGACCGGGAAAAAGCCGAGGCGACAGTGGTCAACGTCATTGAGTCCCTGGACGATCTGGATCATATTGCTTTACAGCTCAGCCCCCGCTAAACACCGTCGCCACCATCATTAGCGCGGGGCCAACCAACACGGTGGCCCGAACACCCGAGAGATGACGCTATGTTGAACCCGCCCGGGGTCGCCAAGGCGGCCCGCATTCTGGCAGAGAGGCGCCGCAGCGGTGTCCAGGCTGAGCGATTGCCCGAGGACTGCCGCCCTGCTGATCTGGATTCCGCACTGGCGATACAAAGTGAAGTCACGCGCGATCTGGGCGCGAGTATTGGCGGCTGGAAATGTTTGCAGCCGCCGCCGGACCGTCTGGTGGTGGCACCCATCCACCATCAGGACATCCACCGGGAGGCCCCCGTGTCGGTCTGGGCCCCCGAGGGCCACGCCCGCATTGAACCCGAGTTGGCCTTTGTCTTGGGCCGAGATCTTCCCGCTCGCGCCGAACCTTACACCCAAGAAGAGGTGGATGAGGCCGTTGCTCACACCCATCTGGTGCTGGAGCTGATCCACAGCCGCTACTCCGATCCCGCCGCGGCGGAGTTCCCCGAAATGCTGGCGGATGGCCTGCTCAACCAGGGTCTGTTCGTCGGCCCAGAGGTGGACCCGGACATGGCCCGGGAGGCGAGTGAACTCACGATCACCCTGAGCACCCGCAGCGCCGCGCCGGAGGTCCATCAGGGCCGCCACCCCAACACCCATCCCCGAGCCCCGCTGTACTGGCTGGTCAACTTTCTGCGCGAGCGGGGCGAGGGAATCAAGGCCGGTGAATTCGTGATTACCGGCTCTTACGCCGGCGTATTGGAAGCGCCGCTGGAAGAACCGGTGCGGGTGTTGTTCGGGGAGCTCGGCGAGTTGAGTGTGTCATTCAAAGCGAGGATTCAGTCGTGACGGACCCGAGCCAACGGCCGGAGCTGCCGGAAGAACCGCATTTTCAATGCGAGATCCCCATGCGCTGGGGCGATATGGACGCCCTGGGGCATCTGAACAATACGCTTTATCTGCGCTATTGCGAGGAGGCCCGCTTTCTGTGGTTGTCCGCCGCTGGCGTGAAAATGACGCCTGAGAGTTACCCGGTGGTGATTACGGTGGGCTGCACTTTCCTGCGCCCAGTGGTCTACCCCGCGACGATGCGGCTCGACTGCTACGCGGTGGACCCGGGCCGTTCGAGTTTTATGGCGTATTTCCGGATGTTCACCGAGGAGGAGCCAAACAAACCCTGCGCGGAAGCCCATTCAAAAGTCGTCTGGGTCGGCGCCGACGGCAAATCCCGCCCCCTCCCCGACAAAGTCCGCGCCTGGTTCGATTGATACTCCCATAGTGCGGAGTTAATGGGTCCGGTTCGGGGTGAGGTGCACTCTTCCCGGACACGCCGTAAATACGTCCCTGTAGGCTCGAATCGCGTGTCCCGCGCTCCACGGTCCGGGAAGAGTGCACCTCACCCCGAACCTCAGCGCCAATTTTGACCTGTGGGAGCAACTGACCCAAGCGTGTAAAAGTGAATTCGATGGCACTGAGGCCCAAGGTGGGGTACACCCGTTGTAGACTCTCTGAGGCATGGATGCCGATGAGAAGCCCCCATGGATGGGTTCACGGCGGGTCTACAACGGGTGTACCCCACCTTGGGCCGGACTTGGCTCTAACCCCCATGGCAGGTGCGCCTGCGGCTTACCAGCCCTACGTGTTATCAGACTCCAAAGGCCGCTCAAACTGCTTGCGATCCAGCATCCCCTCGCTATTGGCCACAATCGTCGACACCATCGCATCCCCGGTCACATTCACCGCCGTGCGAACCATATCCAACAGACGATCCACACCGATAATCAACGCCACACCCTCCACCGGAAGACCCGCTTGCTTGAGCACCATCGCCAAAGTAATCATCCCCACACCGGGCACCCCGGCGGTACCGATCGACGCCAGTGTCGCCGTCAGCACCACCATCAGATAACCGCTCAGACTGATATCAATCCCATACACCTGCGCGATAAACGCCGTCGCCACCCCCTGCATGATCGCCGTGCCATCCATATTGATGGTCGCGCCCAGTGGGACGGTGAAAGAGGCTACGCGGTTGTCCACGCCCAGGTCCTTCTCCACGGTGCGCAGTGTTACCGGAATTGTGGCGTTGCTCGATGCGGTGCTGAAACCAAAGACCATGACCGACCACATCTTGCGAAAAAAGGTGGTCGGGCTTAGGCGGGTGAACGACTTGAGCAGCAGGGAATAGGTGCCTAACCCGTGCAATAGCAGCACGAATAACAGAGTGAAGAAATAAAGCGCCAAGTCGGCAATCGCTTGCCAACCCAGGTTGGCAAACAACTTGGCCAGGAGACAGAACACACCGTAGGGAGCCAAATGCATCAGGATCATGACCAACTTCAGAATCACCGTATTCAGGTGATTGAAAAACTCCTGCATGTAGTGGGAGGCTTTGTGGTCGCTTTGGGAAATGGCCAGGCCCAGTAGCAGGGCGAACACAATGATCTGCAGCATATTGCCTTCGGCCATTGCCTCCACCGGGTTACTGGGGAAAATGTTCACCAGCGTGTCTTTGATCGAAGGGTTGTCGGTGGGCGAGAAGTTCTCCACCTCTCCGGGCATGTCGATACCCTCACCGGGTTTCACCAGTTGGCCAATGCCCAGGGCGAGGGTGATAGCCACTGCCGTGGTGGCCAAGTATAACCCTATCGTCTTACCGGCCATGGCTCCCATGCGACTGTGTCCACCGAGCGCGGCGCTGCCGCACACCAGAGAAACGAATACCAGGGGCACGACCAACAGCGTCAGCGAGCGGACGAACACCTGCCCGATGCCATCGAACAGCCCCCGGGCCAGCCAGGCGCGCAGGAAATGCTCCTCAGAGGGGGCGATCAGATGAATCAGGACGCCGGTGGCGACGCCCAGAACCATGGCGAGCAGAATGCGTTTGGTCAGGCTCATAGGAAGCTCTTTTATCGGTGTTGTTGGCCAAAAGGAGCCATTAAAGCAACCCGGGGCGGTTGGGTAAAGCCGCTTGCCGATGGCCTGCATCGGGAAAGGAAGCTGTTAGAATAGCGGCCCTCGGTGCCTGAGAGTCGTCGGCACCCGGTTTCGAGCCCCAGAGGAGGTGTTTTGACTCAGGACCAACCGCTGCTTCAAGCCCTGCATCGAGCATCCAGCGGCGGTGAAACCGCCCGCTTTCCGGACCGGCGTGAGCCGCGCTGGCACTGGGCGGGAGCCCGCTCCCCCGCGCCCTGGCCGGCCGCGCTGGGGCCCTGGCTGTTGGACCAGGGCTCCCTGACCGCCGCGCTCAGGGCGCGCAGCCAGGGCCGGTTCCGCGTCCAGGTTCTGTCTCAGGGGCTGGCCCGCCCCTATCAGACCGAGGGCCGGGTTCTGGGAATGGCCTCCGGTCGCTGGGCGCTGGTGCGCGAAGTGGTGCTCTGGGGGTGTGATGAGCCATGGGTGTTCGCCCGCAGCCTGTTGCCCATCAGCAGTCTGAAAGGGCGCCTGCGCCAACTGCGCCTGCTGGATACCCGGCCTCTGGGTGGCTTCCTGTTTCGCCAGCCGGATCTGGAGCGCGAGCCCCTGGAAGTGGCTGAGCTCAGTCCACGCTGTGGCTATGTGCCCGAGGCCCTCCAGGGTGGCAGGCCCCTGTGGGGCAGGCGCTCGGTATTCCGGCTGGATCGTCGCCCGCTGCTGGTCAGCGAGGTGTTTTTGCCCGATTTCGTACAACGGTTGAACCCATGAGCCCCAAGTCTTCAGTGTCCCGTTCTTCGATCGACTGGCGCAACCGGCTCTCCGCCTATTGGCGGCTGACCCGGATGAACCGCCCTATCGGCACCCTGCTGTTGCTGTGGCCCACGCTGTGGGCGCTATGGCTGGCGGCCGGGGGGATTCCCGACTGGGACTTGCTGATCATCTTTATTCTGGGCGTATTTGTCATGCGCTCGGCCGGCTGCGTGATCAACGACTATGCCGACCGTCATCTCGATGGTCACGTCAAACGCACCCAGGCCCGCCCCATGGCCACCGGGGAGGTCAGCGAGCGGGAAGCCTTGACCCTGTTCGTCGCCCTGTGTCTGGTGGCGTTCGGGTTGGTGCTGCTCACCGACCGGTTCACGGTCTTGCTGTCCTTGGGCGCCGTTGCGCTCGCCTTCTGCTACCCCTTTATGAAGCGCTACACCCACTTGCCCCAGGTGGTGTTGGGGGCGGCGTTTGGCTGGGCCATTCCCATGGCCTTCTCGGCCCAGCGGGGCTCCCTGGGCACCGATGTGTGGCTGGTGTACACCGCCGCGATACTCTGGACCGTGGTGTATGACACCCTCTACGCCATAGTGGACCGGGACGACGACCTGAAAATCGGCATCAAATCCACGGCGGTGCTGTTCGGCGATATGGACCGGGTGATGATCGGCGTGCTCCAGGCGTTGACGCTCTACGCGCTGCTGATGGTGGGAGGGCGTTTTGAGCTGGGGCTCTGGTATCACCTGGGGCTGGCGGTGGCTGCGGGGCTCTTCGTTTACCATCAATATCTGATTCGTTACCGCGAACGGGCCCCCTGCTTTAAGGCCTTCTTGAACAACAACTGGGTAGGCTTCGCCGTCTTTGTGGGCATCGTCCTTGACCTCGCTTTGTCATAATTCTTTGGTTCATTCCGCCTGAATTCCGCTTTTGTCATAATTGTGTAACACTGAGTTTATTAAATACGCTGGCGCAAAGGTTGATTCTCAGCCTTGGGACGTCGGCGTTTTGCCTCGTCCCGATCGACGACTGATGACAGGCAGGTATTATGGCAGGGCGCAGGATTCTGATAGTTGACGACGAGGCCGCGATCCGCGATATGTTGCGAGTCGCGCTGGAAATGGCCGATTACGAATGCATTGAGGCCAGCAATGCCCAGGAAGCACTGGAGCTGACCGTCGACGAGCGACCCGATCTGGTTTTGCTGGACTGGATGATGCCCGGCACCAGCGGCATCGAGCTGGCCCGCCGACTCAAACGCGAGGAGTCGACGGCGGAAGTGCCCATCATCATGCTCACCGCCAAGGGCGAGGAAGACAACAAAGTCCAGGGCCTGGAGGTCGGGGCCGATGACTACATCACCAAACCCTTCTCCCCCCGTGAGCTGGTGGCACGCCTCAAAGCGGTATTGCGTCGGGCCGACCCACAGGTCAACGGTAATCCCATCCGGGTACAGGGGCTGTGCCTGGACCCGGGAAGTCACCGGGTCACCATCAACAACCGCCCGGTGGATATGGGGCCGACGGAATATCGCCTGCTGGAGTTCTTCCTAACCCACCAGGAAAGAGCCTATACTCGAAGCCAGCTGTTGGACCACGTCTGGGGCGGCAATGTTTATGTGGAAGAGCGCACGGTGGATGTTCATATCCGTCGGCTGCGCAAAGCTCTCGCCGTGGATGATCACGAAAATCTGGTGCAGACCGTTCGCGGAACCGGCTACCGGTTTTCCGTCCAGGCGGGCTGAAAACCCGTGCCCGGCATTGCAGGCCGGTAGGGGCACGAATTCGTTTTTAGGCGCGGGGTCGGCACACCGACGCCGCAAAGAGGCCGGTTATTTTGCTTCGTGGGTTTAGCGTCGAACTCCGACGTTTGCTGATTCTGCTTTCCGTTTGTGCGCTGGTCGGGCTTTGGTTCGACCACGTCGTCTGGGCGTTACTGGCCGGCAGCGGCCTTTATGTCGCCTGGATGGTCTGGCAGATTCGCCGTCTCAACAAATGGCTGTTGCACATGAACGACGAGCCCCCGCCGGAGTCCAGCGGCATCTGGGGCGACCTGTTCGACAACATCTACCACCTCCAGCGCCGACAAATGCAGGAAAAAAACAGCCTGCAGGCGGTCATCAACCGGGTCCAGGAAACCAGCTCCGCCCTGCGCGACGGGGTGATCGTTCTCGACTGGCGCGGCTGCCTCGACTGGTGGAACCCATCGGCCCAACGCCTGCTCGGCTTCCATAGTAGTGATCAAGGCAAGTCGGTCATCAACTTCATCCGCCACCCGCGCTTCGTGAATTATTTTGAAGAGGGCAACTACGGTGAACCGCTGGAAATTCCCTCGCCCCGTTTCACCGCCAAACAGCTGCAGTTCCAGATCACCCGCTTTGGTCGCAACGAGCGTTTGATCGTGGTGCGCGACGTGACCCAGCTGCACAAGCTGGAGCAGATGCGCCAGGACTTCGTCGCCAACGTCAGCCACGAATTGCGCACCCCGCTCACCGTCATCAGCGGCTACCTGGAAACCCTGTCCGACAGCGGCGCCGACTTGAGTCCGCCGTGGAAGCGGGCACTCAACCAGATGCAACAGCAATCCAAACGGATGTCGCTGCTGATCAATGACCTGATCACCCTCTCCAGGCTCGAAACCACCGAGTCCGGCTACAACCACAAACCGGTCAAGCTGGAGCCGTTGCTGTTAAGCATCAAGTCGGAAGCCCAGGCACTCAGCGGCGAAAAAAATCAGGAGATCACTTTGGAGTGCGAATCCAAAGAATTGGAGTTGCTGGGTAGTGAAAAGGAGTTGCACAGTGCGTTTTCAAACCTGGTCACCAACGCGGTCAAGTACACCCCTGCTGATGGCAAAATCGCCATGCGTCTGTGGCAGGCTCACGGCCAGGTTTTCTTTTCGGTCCGTGACAACGGCCCGGGTTTTGACAGTAAGCATATCCCGCACCTGACCCAGCGCTTCTACCGCGTCGAACAAAGCCGCAACAGCGGCACCGGCGGCACGGGGCTGGGCCTGGCCATCGTCAAACACGTCCTCCTCCGCCACGACGGCGAACTCCAGATCAGCAGCGAGATGGGCGTAGGTAGCATCTTCACCTGCGTCTTCACCCAGACGCCCTCAGATAAGTAACGCTTCCATGATATAGTTCGGGCTCAGCAACACAGGCCCCAAAACCCCCTATGCCCGAACTACCCGAAGTCGAAACCACCCGGCGCGGTATCGCCCCCCACATCGAACGCCGCAAAGTCACCGGAGTCGACATCCGCCAGCCCAGCCTGCGCTGGCCCATCCCCGACACCCTGACCGACACCATCCTCGGGCGACAATTGCTCGACATCCAGCGCCGTGGGAAATATCTTCTTCTGCGGTTCGGTAACGGCAATTTATTGATACACCTCGGCATGTCCGGCAGCCTGCGCATCGTCAAGCCCGAGGAACCGCCGCGCTTTCACGACCACGTCGACATTGCCTTCGGCAACACCATTCTGCGCTACTACGACCCGCGCCGCTTCGGCTGCATGCTCTGGGTCGAGGGGGACCCGCTCGCGCATTCGCTCTTGGCGCATCTGGGGCCGGAGCCACTCAGCGAGGCATTCACCGCGGAATACCTGTTCAAACGCAGCCGCAAACGCACCGCCCCCATCAAACAGTTCCTGATGGACAGCAAAACCGTGGTCGGGGTGGGCAACATCTACGCGAACGAAGCCCTCTATTTGTCCGGCATTAAACCGATTCGAAAAGCCGGCACCGTGACCCGTAAGCAGTACGAACTGTTGGTGGACAATATCCGCTTTGTGCTACAGCGCTCCATCGAACAGGGCGGCACCACCTTGCGGGACTTTGTTGGCAGCGATGGCCAGCCCGGCTATTTTAAACAGCAGCTGATGGTTTACGGTCGGGGCACACTGCCCTGCAAGCAATGCGGCAAAGCGCTCAAGGAAATCCGCATGAACAACCGCACCACGGTGTATTGCGTGGACTGTCAGCGTTAAGCGGGTGGTAGCCCGGCGTACCCCTTTTGTATTGATTCACCTTCCCCGCCCCCACAAGCTACACTGGGAGCTGACGTGGTTTTATCGGAGTCGTTCATGATTCATTCCCCTGTCCTGGTCATCAACTCAGGCAGTTCGTCGCTCAAATTCTCGGTATTCGATATGCAGTCCGGCCGCGAGGTCCTCTCCGGGCTGGCCGAGCGTTTGGAGGCGCCCGACGCCCTGCTGAGCTGGCGCGGCGAGGGGGAAAAGCAGCGCCGCAAGATCCCCGACCAGGGGCACGAAGGAGCGCTGCGTGAAGTGCACGCCCTGCTCGATAGCATGGGAGCCCCGGTCGCCATCGGTCATCGTGTGGTGCACGGGGGCGAGGCGTTTTCCGGGTCGGTGGTCATTGACGAGGGCGTGATCGAGGGGATCGACCGCTGCGCCAGCCTGGCGCCCCTGCACAACCCGGCGAACCTGCTCGGCATTCGCGCCATGCAGCGCTTGTACCCGAGTACCCCTCAAGTGGCGGTGTTCGATACCGCCTTTCACCAGACGCTCGCGCCGGAAGCCTATCTGTACCCCGTGCCCATTCGCCTCTATCGGGAGCAGGGTGTGCGCCGCTACGGGTTTCACGGCACCAGCCATCAGTATGTGGCGGGGGAAGCCGTGCGCCGCCTCGAGCTGGACCCGGACGATCACGGCCTGATCACCGCGCACCTGGGCAATGGCTGCAGCGCCACGGCGGTTCGCAACGGCTGCTCGGTGGACACCACCATGGGCATGACGCCCCTGGAAGGGCTGGTCATGGGCACCCGCAGCGGGGATGTCGACCCGGGCCTGCACGAGTTTCTGGCCGAGCGGCTGGGTCTGACGCTGAGCGAAATTACGGCTATGCTGAACCGGGAGAGTGGCCTGTTGGGGCTCTCGGAGCTGTCCAACGACATGCGCACCCTCGCCGACGCGGCGGCGTCGGGCAACGACAACGCCCAGCGGGCGATTGATGTCTTCTGCTTCCGGCTCGCCCGTCATATTGGCGCTCTGGCCGCGAGCCTCACGCGTGTCGATGCACTGGTCTTTACCGGCGGCATCGGGGAAAACGCCGTGCCGGTGCGCGAGCAGGTACTCAAGCATCTGCCATTGTTCGGGTTCGAGTGCGACGCCGACCTGAACCGCCACCACGGTGACGACCTGGGCCGGATTACCACCCCCGGTTCGCCAGCGGCATTGGTCATACCCACCCGCGAGGAATGGGTCATCGCCAACGACGCCTATCGACTGACACACCACTGAACGCAAGCGGAGTAAACGGCTGTGCAACACACCTTTTTCATCACCGCCACCAGCGCCGGCACCGGCCTGACGTCTGTGTCCCTCGGGCTGGTTCGGGCCCTGGACCAACTGGGGGTGAAGGTCGCCTTCTGCAAACCCATTGCCCAGCGTTCGGGCAACGATCGTGGCCCGGAACGCTCCACCCATATGGCCCAGTCCACACTGGGTTTAAGGCCGGCCGAACCCTTGCGGCTGGTCGATGCCCAGCAGAAACTCGCCCAGGGCAAGGCCGACGCCTTCATGGAGGATGTGATTCAGGTCTACCAGCAATCCGCCGGTGAGGCGGAAGTGGTGATTGTCGAGGGGCTGGTGCCGCTCGCGGACAACAACTACATCGACCGCCTCAACCAGGAAATGGCCAAAGCGCTGGACGCGGACATCATTCTTGTGGCCGCGAAAAACGCCGACAGCACCGCGCAACTTAACGAGCGCATCAAGATGTCGGCCAGCCTGTTTGGCGGCTTCGGCAACCCCCGGTTGCTCGGCTGTGTGCTCAACAAAGTGGGCGCGCCGGACCTGGAAAACCAACAGGTTCTCGCGGACGAAGAGCCCAACGACGATGCGCCGGTCGACATTGGCCTTGAGCGGGTCATCGCCTCCTTGCCGGTTTTCTCTCAAGACCGGTTTCGTTGCCTGGGTGCGGTTCGCTGGCACCCACACCTGGTCGCCCCGCGCACGCGGGACGTGTGCGATTACCTGAACGCGGAGGTGTTGAACGAAGGGCAACTGCTGGAGCGCCGCGTCCAGAACATTACCGTCTGCGCCCGCACCATGAAAAACATGCTGCAGACCCTGAAAGCCGGCACCCTGGTCGTGATTCCCGGCGACCGGGAAGACATCCTGGTCGCCAGCTGCATGGCGGCACTCAACGGCGTGCCGCTGGCGGGCGTTCTGCTCACCGGCAGCATCCTGCCCGACCCCCAAGTCATGACCTTGTGCCAGGCAGCGCTCAAAACCGGCCTGCCCGTCATGCTCGTCGGCGGCAACACCTTCAAGGTGGCACAGCAGCTCAACAACATGAACACCGAAGTGCCGCCCGACGACGTCGAGCGGATCAACAACGTCATGGATGCCGCCGCCGCGGACCTGGATGCCCGCTGGCTGATTGAACGCACCCAAGTGAAGTTGGAGAAACGGCTCTCGCCCCCGGCGTTTCGTTATCAGTTGGTGCAGCGCGCCCGGGCTGGCGGAAAGCGCATTGTCTTGCCGGAAGGGGATGAACCGCGCACGGTTCAGGCCGCCGCCCTGTGTCACCAGAAAAAAATTGCCCATTGCGTGCTCATCGGCAAACCCGATGACATCCACAGCGTGGCCGCCAGCCACAACGTCACCCTGCCGGACGATGTGGAAATCATTGACCCGGAAACCGTCCGCGCCCGCTACGTGGCCCCCATGGTCGCGCTGCGCAAACACAAAGGCCTGACCGAACCCATGGCCGAGGCCATGCTCGAAGACACCGTTGTGCTCGCCACCATGATGCTCGCCCAGGGCGATGTGGATGGCCTCGTCTCCGGCGCCGTTCACACCACCGCCAACACCATTCGCCCCGCACTGCAGCTGATCAAAACCAAACCGGACGCCGCACTGGTCTCCTCCATTTTTTTTATGCTACTGCCGGAACAGCCGGTCATTTATGGCGACTGCGCCGTCAACCCGGACCCCAACGCCGAAGAGCTGGCCGACATTGCCATCCAGTCCGGCGACTCCGCCATCGCCTTCGGCATCGACCCGCGCATCGCCATGATCAGCTACTCCACCGGCAAGTCCGGCTCCGGCAGCGACGTGGAAAAAGTCCGCGAAGCCACCCGCCTGGCCCAGGAAAAACGCCCGGACCTGGTCATCGACGGCCCTCTGCAATACGACGCGGCGAGCGTCCCGTCCGTCGCCAAAAGCAAGGCCCCGGACAGCCCGGTGGCGGGCAAGGCCAACGTGTTTATTTTCCCGGACCTGAACACCGGCAACACCACCTACAAGGCCGTACAGCGTAGCGCCAACCTCGTCAGCATCGGCCCCATGCTGCAGGGCTTGCGCAAGCCGGTGAACGATCTGTCTCGGGGTGCGTCTGTGGATGATATTCTGTACACCATTGCACTGACCGCCATTCAGGCCAGTGTTTGAATGGAGGCGCACATTGAGTTTTCCCAATTGGAAGGTGGGTCACATTGCCCTCGGCGACGGGACGACATAATATTGCGCTAATTCAACGCGAGTGACATGGAACCACAAGGAGTGATAGTCATGGGCCTATTTAGACATCTTATTTCAAAGCTTTCTTACCTCTATATAGCGCTTTCCCCTTCCGGGCTTCAGGCTCAGTGCGGTTTTCCAATTCAGGGGTGACCGCATGACCCAAGTAGGGGAAGGCGTCGCCGCCGGCGCCGGCAAGGACCCAAAAGGCTTCGAACTCGACGACAACCACTGGCTCGAACTCGACTACCTCTACCAAAACGGTACTCCGCTCTATGGCACCTATCGGGCCACCGACAGCGAGGGCATGGAGTGGAATGGCCGCCTGAACGATCAGGGCCAGGTCTGCCTGGCCGGCTTACCTGACGGCAAGGTTCAGGTGGACTTGCTGCCCGAAACCAGTAATGAAAAGGCTCTTGAAGCCACTCGCCAAGCCATCCAGGAGGTGCTGGACCAGATCATCGCGGACCAAAAAGCGGAGGCTGAGGAATACGAGCGGGACCTGGAAAACCTCGGTGGCCCCCGTCGGGTCTACCAACATATCCATAAAGTCGGCGACTCCGTCTGGAACGCCGCGCTAGGGGTGGTCGAACTGGCCGAAACCGCCACCCACAAGCTCATCGAAATCTCCAATTTTCTACACCCGGTCAACTTACTCGGTGACCAATTCAAAGCCGCCTATAAAAGCTATCAGGACGGAGAGCTCACACGGGAGCAGTGGTACGACAGCATCAACCAGAACCTCAAGGAAGAACACCAGAAAGACCTCGCCCGCATTTTCGGCATCGAGCCCGATGATCTGAGCAAGGAACGGCTCAAGGAACTGATGGCGCTCATCGCGGAAGCCTACGACATTGCCGCTTTCATTGTCGATGACGATAAAACCCAGGCAATGCTCAAGCAGTTTGTCAAAGAGATGGCCGCCACCCAGCACAGCATGGAGTGGGCCGGGTTCGCCGGCGCCGTTGTGTTCGAGCTGGTGCTGGCGGCACTGCTGGCCGTGTTCACCGGCGGCATCGGCACCGCTGCTCAGGCCAGCACCAAGTTGCACCACACCGCCGAAATGCGCAAACTGGCGCCGCTGTTCCGTAAGCTGTCCGAGCAGCTAAAAAACAAGAAGCTCAACAAGCAACTGGAAGTACCGGTGGATACCCCGACCACCACAAAGACGGATCAGCCTGATATTATTGAGCTAAAATCGAAGGTCCCCAATGAGTCAAACAGAAGCCGGAAGGCGGAAGCTGCGAGCGGCCTTGATGATATTTTCCAAAAGATACCGGAGTCAGATTACCTGGCAATTAAAGGCCGATCGGTCCACAACGTTGAATCCGAGACGCTGGTTCTGGGGAAATACCGGCCTACGGTAGAGAACGGTGTAGAAGATTGGAGCATTCCTGGCCCTGATTCTTACGTCGCGATAGCGAAAAGAGATGCCGCTACATATTTTGATCTCGGTGGTGAATGGGAATCTGTAACGTCTGAATATGGTTTATCTGATGATGAGATGTTTAGGGCATTCAATATCCCAGTGCTGGATGACACAGTACGTTCTGGAAAGCAGATAAAGTTTACACACGATCCTAGAATGAATGGTGGGTTCCTTCAGCAAGAGTGGGAGTACCTTCAAAGTACCTATGGGTACAAGAGACTGAAAGAAATTGATGGAGTCTGGTATGCGAAGTAATGACTTGGAAGATCTTATAATTGATAAATTGGATAACTATTTTAATGGAGCTGTGAAAGACTATGTCATTAAAGAGTCAACAGACACTCCATTTTTACAGTTGGTTATTGAAATGACCCTCTACAACTACTACGTGGTTAGGGTTGCGGTCGAAAAAAATACGATTTTCTTCTCCATTGTCCAGTCCGGGTTTCAGCTGCCTTTATTCAAGGCTCCTTTATCCGAGAACGAATTAGAGACCTCTCCTGTTGAGCTGGATAGAGAAATTAGGCTGAGAATTCCAGATAAATATTTGCAAGCAAAGGGATGGCAAATGGTGTAGCGCTCCCTTGGGAAGTGGAGGAAGCTGGCGACAATAGGTAGCCTCACTAAGTCCGTTTGATCTAAGTTTCGAAGGATAATGCGCCAATTAATAAACAGATCACACTTTCTGGAGCGAGAGTGTGGCACAATTCGGCGCTAACCGAATTTACCACTGACATGGAACACAAGGAGTGCACGTCATGCCCCTGCCTATGTTGCGCCAACTTACCCTGGCCTCATTGATTACCCTCGGACTGACCGCCTGTGGCGGGAGTGATAGCGGTCCCAATCCACCTGCCGCCAGCTCCAGTGCCGGGCAGCCCTCCAGCAGCGTGGCTTCAAGCTCCAGTGTTGGACAGTCCTCCAGCGCCGCCGTGTCCAGCTCAAGCGCCCCGGCGGATGTGGAGCCCGCCGAGTTCTCCTTTGAGCCGCAGACCGACGTTGAACGTGGTGCCACCGTTACCAGCAACGCCATCACGGTCAGCGAAATCGATGCGGCCACAACCATCGGTATCGCCGGTGGCGCTTATGCCGTCAATGGCGGGGACTACACACAGGGCGAAGGAACGGTGGAGAGCGGCGACAGCGTCACCGTCCAGCTGACCGCCCCAGAGGGCTTCGCCACTGAAGCCTCCGCCACTCTGACCATCGGGGGTGTAAGTGGTACCTTTACCGTGACCACGGAAGAGCGCGACACCACCCCGGATACCTTCAGCTTTGCGCCCCAGACTGACATCGAAGTGGGCGCTAAAAAGGTTGTCAGTAACAGCGTAACCATTACCGGTATCAACTCTTCGCTGCCGGTACGCGTAACCGGTGGTGAGTATCAAATCAACGATCAAGCCTTCACCTCGGCCGAAGGGCAGCTGGTCGGCGGTGACCAATTGACCTTGAGGGGCAATGCACCGGAAGCGCCCGAGAGTACCCATGAGGTGGTGGTTTATGTCGGTGAAACAGCCGGGACCTTTGCCATTACGACGGTGGCGGATGTGGAGCCGCCAACGGTTGAAGTGATATTTCCCACCCCGACGACGGCCACTGAAGGCGATGCGATTGCGATCCGCGGTGTGGCGAATGATGAGATCAGCTCAGTTCGCTCGGTCACCTTGAGCGTGAGCCAGGGTGATGGTGCCAGTGCCACTGAGTCGGTCGCGAACACTGACAATGGCTTTGAGCAATGGACGGCCGAAGTAAGCCTTTCCTCTGGTGAGAACATAATTTCCATCACCGCCGAAGATGAGCATGGCAATGTGACCGAAGAGGCGGTCAGGCTGTCGGTAACACGCCAGCCGTTTGTCGAGGCGTTCCCTGCGGATCAGGAATTCGACGTCCTTGATGGCTCATTTGATGTGGTTGTTGACGAAAAACGGGCCGCAGTCTACGTGGCGAACGGCTCGGGGAGAAACATCGTAAGCATTGACCTGAAAACTGCCACCCCTTCTGTACTGCTCGATACGGTTGGGGAAGCGTTGCTAGGAATACCTAGAGCACTGGCTTTGAGTGAGACAAATGATCGACTGCTCGTGGGAACCGAGCTGCTAGGAAACACCGAGCATCGCGACAGCCTAGTCGGCTATGACTTGGAAAATGACGTTGCAGAAGTGATTAGCAGCAATATTTTTCCAAGTGAAGAAGAGCCAAGCTTGTATGTCATCTCTGCAACCGTGTTTAATCCAAAAAACCCCAATGAAGCGTTTATCGTAGATGGGTCAAGTCGCACTATCATAAGCAGAGTCGATTTAGAGGCTGGCCATAGAGCATATGTGTCAAGCGATGAAGAGCCAGGAGATAGCTTGGGTACGGTTATGTCTATGTTGGTTGATGGGCCGAATAATGCTCTCTTGGTTCCGCGACCTGCTGGAATATACAGTGTTAGCCTTGAAACAGGCGAGCGTACCCCGTTTATGGTGGAAAACTCTCCAGAAGGGACGCCCCAATTGTGGATATTTGCAATGGCGACCGACGACATAAAAGAACGTATCTTCATAAGCAATTTCTACTCAAAAGAAATTTGGGATATAGACGTTAGAACTAAGACCTACAGCGTAGTATCCGGTAGTGAAATTCGCGAAAATACCAATCCCCTTGGCGTGATGAGAGGGATGGCAGTAGCCAAAAATGGCCAATTGTTGTTTGGACTCGACAGCGAATCGACGGCAGTATGGGTGGTAGACTCCCAAACAGGCGAGCGTGTAATACTCGCCAAGCCAGAGGGCGATCTGCCCAACTAGGTTATTCCAGCTCAGCAAATAATACACTGCTAATGGCCCACCGCCTACACGGCGGGCCATGCAAGGAGGTAGCATGACCCGCCGCACCTATTCCCCTCGTAACGTCTTCCCATCGGCTGCTTTTCGCAAGCGCCTGTTGCCCGCTGCTATTGTGGCGGCCGGACAGCTGATAGCTCCCCCCATTGCATTGGCTGGTCCGGAAGGCGGTAATGTCGTGGCTGGTTCTGGTTCGATCACCAAGAGCGAAAAGCAGACTACGATTACTCAACGCTCGGACCGCCTGATCGCGGAATGGGACAGTTTCGATCTGGCAGTTGATGAGGTGGTTACCTACTTGCAGCCAGGGCGCGATGCGGTGGCGTTGAACCGAATACTGTCGAATTCGGCCTCCAATATTCGGGGCCGCATCAACGCGAATGGTCATGTGGTGTTGATCAACCCGCGTGGCATTGTGTTCGGCGAGAGCGCGCAAGTGAATGTGGGTGGCATCATTGCGAGTGGTTTGGATATCAACGATGAAGACTTCTTGAATGGCGATTTTGTATTCTCCGAGGTGGCGAATACAGAGGGGAAAGTGATTAACCAGGGAATGATCACGGCGGCCACCGGTGGCAATGTTGTGCTGCAGGGTAAAAGTGTCAAAAACGAGGGTTTGATCACCGCGCACCTGGGTTCGGTGAATCTCGCCAGTGGCCTCGAAAGCGTGGTTACCTTTGATGAGGCCGGACTTATTGGGGTGCGTGTAACTCGCTCCCAGCTTCAGGGGGAAAGTGAAGATGGGAGCATTGTTGGCGGTTCGGGGCAGATTACTGCCGAGCAGAAGCGAACGCTGATCGAGCAGTACTCGGACCGTATTGCCATCGATTGGGAAAGCTTTGACCTGGACGCGGATGAGGTAGTGAGCTTCCTGCAGCCGGGGCGGGATTCAGTGGCGCTCAATCGCATACTGGGTAACTCCGCGTCGGATATTCGGGGGCAAATCAATGCCAATGGCCATGTGGTGCTGGTGAACCCCAGAGGGATCGTTTTTGGCGAGAGCGCCCAGGTGAACGTGGGCGGTATGTTGGCCAGCGGCCTGGATATCGGCGGATCGGTTAGTTTGTTAGGGAAACACGACATAAAAGAGCTGTAAGGCGCCAACCTCTAAAATTTGAAGGATAATGCGCCAACTAATAAACAGATCACACTTTCTGGAGCGAGAGTGTGGCACAATTCGGCGCTAACCGAATTTACCACTGACATGGAACACAAGGAGTGCAAGTCATGCCCCTGCCTATGTTGCGCCAACTCACCCTGGCCTCATTGATTACCCTCGGACTGACCGCCTGTGGCGGGAGTGATAGCGGTCCCAATCCACCTGCCGCCAGCTCCAGTGCCGGGCAGCCCTCCAGCAGCGTGGCTTCAAGCTCCAGTGTTGGACAGTCCTCCAGCGCCGCTGCGTCCAGCTCAAGCGCCCCGGCGGATGTGGAGCCCGCCGAGTTCTCCTTTGAGCCGCAGACCGGTGTTGAACGTGGTGCCACCGTCACCAGCAACGCCATCACCGTCAGCGAAATCGATGCGGCCACAACCATCGGTATCGCCGGTGGCGCTTATGCCGTCAATGGCGGGGACTACACACAGGGCGAAGGAACGGTGGAGAGCGGCGACAGCGTCACCGTCCAGCTGACCGCCCCAGAGGGCTTCGCCACCGAAGCTTCCGTCACCCTGACCATCGGGGGTGTGAGCGGCACCTTTACGGTGACCACACAGGAACGAGACACCACCCCGGATACCTTCAGCTTCGCGCCCTTGAACGATCAGGAACCGGAAGCCGAGGTCACCAGTGGTACCGTCACCATTACCGGCATCAACGACGCAGCGACCATCTCGGTTGAGAACGGCCTCTATGCCATCGACGGCGGCGACTTTACCGCCGAGGCCGGCGAGGTTCAGGAAAACCAGAGTATCGCCTTGCAAACCACCGTCCCGGCCGGTGCTGGCGCCACCCGAGAAGTGACTCTCACCGTGGGCGGTGTGGCCGGTGTGTGGACCGTCAGCACGCCAGAGGACACCGAACCGCCCGAGGCGGAATTTGTGTTTCCGACACCGATGACGGCGACCGAGGCCGATACCGTGATTGTGCGGGGTACCGCCACGGACACGCTCAGCACCGTTACCCGAGTGACGTTGCAAGTCACTAACGACAACGGTACTAACGACTTGGACTTGGAAAGCGAAGATGACTTCGCGACTTGGCAAAAAACGGTAACTCTGGCCGATGGGGACAACACCATTACTCTCACTGCCGAGGACGAGTTTGGGAATGTGCTGTCGGATGGTGGAAGCGTGACGGTGGTGCGACAGGCTATCGAGAAGTCCTTTCCGGATGCCGATCTCCCCATCGAGGGTCCGCTGAAGTTGGTCTACGACGAGGAGCGTGAGCGGGTGCTGTTTGGAGGGATCACTAATACCGTAATTTACTCGGTCGATATTAATACGGGTAAGCGGTCAGCTTTTTTTACACAGGATATGGCTCCCGAGTTGGATATCATCGAACACGCAGAAGGGCTCGAGATTACCCCGGGAGGGGGAGAGCTGTTGGTTTTGTTGGATAGATTGAAAAGCGAAGGGCCCGGAGTGCTGCGTATTGACCTGGACACCAAAGAGTACGAGGTGTTGCTGACCCGCGATAGCCAGCCGGAGGATCAACCTAAGGTAACACGGCCTACCAGTCTCCGTCTGGATCCGACCAACAGTGATCGAGCCTTCATGTTGGACGAAGGCATGGACTCAATGGTTTCGCTTGATTTGACCTCAGGGGTCAGAACTCTTGTCTCTAATGATGATTTCTCCGGGCCGGTAATGGACACTCCCGACGATCTGTTGATCAATGCGGACAATGACCGAGCTCTGGTGGTGGATGCCCATGAAACCTTATATTGGGTGGATTTGGCGAGCGGTGATCGGACCTTGTTATTTTCGGAAGGAACGCCGAATGACACGCCAAGATTCTACCTTTCATCAGCTATAGCCACTGACAATATCGAGCAACGAGTGCTTGGG
Organism: Marinimicrobium agarilyticum DSM 16975; assembly: GCF_000423345.1. Lineage (GTDB taxonomy): Bacteria > Pseudomonadota > Gammaproteobacteria > Pseudomonadales > Cellvibrionaceae > Marinimicrobium > Marinimicrobium agarilyticum. The sequence goes on along the minus strand of NZ_AUHU01000009.1, from coordinate 7,622 downwards.
GTGGACTGGATAAGCCACGCGCTTTGGTCCATTGATACGGAAACTGGCGCGTATGAGGTAATTTCAGGTCCGAGTCTACCGCATGCTTACAATGAGCTAATTAATTTCACCGGCATGGATTTGTCGAACGACAACGAATACCTTATTGGTGTGGATGCCAATCAAGAAGGCTTGTTCGTCATTGATATAAAAACCGGCGAACGCGTGATTCTTAGTAAAAACTAAATACTGGGCCCCGCTCAAGGGCCCTGCTCCAGCTTCTTATTCATTAAGACCGTAAAAACCCATCGCTTTCTCAGGAGCCGGCAACGATGCCTAACAACTTGACCAGGGACCGTCTTCCTCTCGCTCGTCGCTTTCGCCCCCGTTTGCTATCCGTCGCTATTGTGGCGGCCGGTCAGGCGCTGTATTCATTACCGTCCATGGCTGGCCCGGAGGGCGGTCAAGTCACCGGCGGTAATGGCACCATTGAGTACAACGGCAAAGTCACCACCATTGAGCAGTTAAGTGATCGGCTGGCGGTAGATTGGGACAGCTTTGATGTCAGTGCCGATGAGGTGGTTAATTTCCTGCAGCCGGGCGCGCAGTCCATTGCTCTGAACCGCATTCTGAGTCACAACGGGTCGGAGATTCTGGGGCAAATCAATGCCAATGGCCGAGTGGTCCTGGTTAATCCACGTGGCATCGTCTTTGGCGAGGGCGCTCAGGTAAATGTGGGCGGTATGCTGGCCAGTGGGCTGGATATCGGAGTGGACGAGTTTATGGCGGGAGACTTGACCTTCTCGGCACTGGAGGGTGTCGAGGGGCGGGTGGTCAACCGGGGAATTATACAGGCAGCGACCGGAGGCTCCGTCACCCTGTTGGGTAAACAGGTCAGGAACGAAGGATTGATTTCCGCCCGTCTGGGTTCGATTGCTCTGGCCGCTGGCAAAGAAGCGGTGGTGACCTTTGACCCGGACGGCCTCATGGGCGTGCGCGTTACCCGGGCCATGGTGGAGGACGAGCTGGGCGCCGAAGCGGCGCTGAGCAACAGCGGTACGCTGGAAGCTCAGGGGGGCCAAATCCTGCTCACCGCCAGCACCAGCCAGGAATTGTTCTCCCAGGCCGTCAACCGGGGCAACCAGGAGCAGGCGAATAGCGTGGTTGTCCACGAGGACGGCAGTTTTACGCTGGGCGCCGGAGCGGACGTGGTCAATACCGGTAACCTTGACGTGTCCAGTGGAGTTCAGTCAGCGGGCGAGATCGCCGTGCTGGGAGAGAATATTACCCATAGCGGTGAAGCTCACGCCAGTGGCACCAATCAAGCGGGCTCGGGACATATTGAATTTCACGCTCAGGATACCGCGCTGCTGACCGGAAACGCCGTGCTCGGCGCGAACAGCCAAGCCAGCCAGGGTGGCACCGTCAAAGTGCTGGGGCATAAGGTGGGGTTGATGGACCAGTCTCTGCTGGAAGCTTCCGGTGCGACCGGTGGTGGCGAGATCCTACTGGGCGGTGATTATAAAGGCGGTAATGTCGCCATTCGCAATGCCTGGCGCACCTATGTTGGGCCTGAAGCCAGCTTGACAGCCAATGCTCTGAAGGCAGGCGATGGCGGCCGCATTATCGTTTGGGCTGACGATATTACCCGTTATTACGGCAGTCTGGAGGGGAAGGGAAAAGGCGCTCTAAGTGAGGGCGGCTTTGCCGAGGTATCAGGTAAAAGGTTGCTAGACTTTGACGGTAACGCAAATCTCTCGGGCCTCGGACGGGCGGGAACGCTGTTGCTGGATCCTAGGGACATTTCTATTGTTGCAGGCCCTGCCGGCACCGAGGATGATAATAAGATCCCGGCGGAAAGTGGTGGTAATATCAAGATAGCATTCTCCGAGGACGTTGGAACTGGTGGAGATGCCACATTTACCTCGGGGAAAATAGGAGAGCTGCTCGAAGGGAAGGACAGCACTGACGGTACTAATGTAATTTTAGAAGCGACGCGGGATATTTTCGTAAAAGCTTCCATTAGTGCAGATAGCGCAAATAACCTGACGCTAAAAGCTGGCGATGATATTCAAGTGGGAAATAATATAGGTATAAGCTTAGGTGAAGGTGACTTAAGCTTTTACGCCGGAGTGGCGTGTGGTGAAAGTTGCAGCGCTGAAGACGGATTAGACGATACAGATAACAATTTAGCCGGCCGCAATATTGATATTCAAGGTCGGCTTGATACGACCGGTAACATGTTCCTAAGAGCTGCTGATAATGTCACCATAAATAAGGTGATCGGTGGCTCGGACTCTCCCTCCAGCGTTTCCATTCGCGCCGGCAACAATATCGAATTGAAAAATAGCGCTAATATTACGACCGCAACCGGATCGACGGGCGACGCCATCAGCATGGTCGCCGGTGACGGGCTTTTAACCGGCGATACTGTTTCAGCTGATCATCATTTTCAATTACAAGGTAGCGACTATAGCGAAGGGAACCTGGTCATCCGAGGGGAGCTGAGCAGCAACGGAGGAAACATTTCCCTAAATGCTCTTAGGAACGTAGAGTTGAGGGCAGACGCTAGTACTGGCGGCGGCAATTTTCAGGTAGGTGACTCTGCCGTTGAGGGTCTGAAGCCTGGCTCATTCTCCAATAATTACGCGGTTGGCACTGATAGTGATGGTAATTCCGTCTACGCTACCATCAGCACTGGGGATGGCGGCGCCAGTGCAGGTTCCATAGAAATCAATGCCGGCGGTAATGTAGACATCGGTGGGCTAGACCTAAGCCTTGACTGGAAAACCCTCGACGAGCTGGTGGATAGTGACGCTGATCATTCTGACTTCGAGACGGATCAAGCTAAGGGTGCCACCCAAGTCGGCTCGGTGACCATCGCCGCTGGTGGTAATGCCACGTTTCACGCGGACTGGGACTTTAACGACACCGGTCCCTTTGCCTCCAACGGGACTCGGGAGGGCGGCTGGATTGCCCCCCCCAAATTTGATGTGGATGCAGAGGGGAATATCACCTTCCAGGGTATCATTCACGATACTTTTGCCGACGGTCGCGATATCCTTGATTTTGATCTAAAGGCGGGCGGCACCATAACGGTGCAACAGGATGTGTTCACCAGTGGTGGAAACTTTACCGCCGAAGCGAACGCGTACAGTTTTCAGGGTGCCATCAATACTCGCAATGCCAACTTTGATAACAATGATGGCTCAGAGAGGACAGGGCTGGGACTGTGGGCCGAAAATGAAAGAGGGTCTGGTGCCTCCGAGGAGATTATTGATAGGCTTGGCTCATACTCGTCGTCGGGCGGTGACGTTAGCTTAACACTCACTGGCGATACTGCCTTGGTGCTCGGCGACATAACCACTCTCGCCACTTGCCAGATATCCCAGGAAGGTTGTTCCGGTAACCTGACCATTCAAAAAGATACCCAGAACAATAGTAACGGCGTTTCCCAAAATGAATTTGAGGGTGAACTTACGACCTTGGATGTAGGCGGATTGGCGACTCTGGATATTGGTTCTAGCGACGCCGATCTGGTCTCCCTTAGCAACGAGTTCGCCGGTGGAGTTGCGCTTACGGCGGCCGGAACGGTAACGCTTAAATCGGGATCTGACCTTACTGTTACATCGCCGGTTGGCAGCTCCGGCAGTCCTGTCCAGCAACTCAATATTGAGAATGAAGGATCCGTTACATTCGAGCATGGTGATGAGCTCTATGCCGGTGGTTTAAGCGTTGACTACGTGGGATCAGTAGAGAGCGTTCTAACGTTTCTTGACGGCACCAATCACTGGACCGTCACTGGCGAAAAATCGGGGCATATCACAACCGCCAGCATCCAGAACGTCGATGGTCAGAATCCTGCATTCACCTTCTCCGGCTTTACGGATTTGGCCGGCGGGGCTGGAAACGACATCTTCACGCTGAACGCCGGAGTGAATTTCCTGGGTTCCATTGATGGCGGCCTTAACGAGCAAGCGGCCAATGGTGACTTTGATCGGCTAATCGTCAACGCTGATACTTCTTTAACGTGGCGCTTGGATGCCGGTGGTGACGCGGCGGTCACCGAAGGTTCAGCTGATCGGTTGGGTGATTTTGGCAACTTTGAACACCTTGTCGGAAGTGGCTCGGACACGTTCCATGGCCGGAACCAGAGTACGAGCTGGACAAGGGAGAGCAAGACCTTAGAGGGTGAAAGTTCAGCACAGTCGGTGTGGACGTTGGAGGAAACCGGTGGGGAGGCGATACACGACCTGACGTTTGAGGGAGTGAGCCACCTGATCGGTGGTAGCGAAAGCGATGACTTTACCATCAATACAGGCGAGGCCTTTATTGGCACATTGGACGGTGGTGAAGGCACCGATACCTTGACCGTTGAAGCCAATAGCGATTCCTTCTCGGTCTGGCATTTGGTGCATGACGGTGGCGCCCCAGCGGTTGTCGATGGCACCGTTGACCCCGAAGTTGTCCGGCTTTCGGCATTCGAAGGGATGGAGACGCTGAATGGGAGTGGGAGTGACACTCTGCATGGCCGGGATGAAAGAACCTATTGGACCCAAACTGGTGGTGCTCGGTGGGCTCTTTCAAAGAACGAAGACGCCGACTCTTATATCGAATTGTCGGGGATGACCCAGCTGGTCGGCGGCAGTGGAAACGATCACTTTGTCGCGCAGAATAACCACGATAGCCGATTAGTACTTCTGGGGGGCGAGGGTACCAATACCCTGGACCTTTCTGGCCTGACGTCCAACACACTGGTGCAGGTGGAATCCACAAGGAGTGAGCAGGAAGATGTCGCTGCCTCCAACTGGCTGATTTCAGGCATCACTGAGCTGACTGGCGTTGAAGGTGAATACGTTACCACCTTGCGTATTCCCTCTTATGACACCCAGTGGACCATCAATGACGAAGACGCGGGCTTTGTGGCGCAGGAAGTGCTTGCCTCAGACGAAACCCCTGTGTTCGCTTATACCTTGAATTTTTCCGGCGTAGATACCCTGGTCGGCGGCGCGGACGGGGATACGTTTACCTTCCTCCGTGGCAGTGACGGTAACGGCGCCCTGACGGGAGGTATTGACGGCGGTACGGGAGCCAACCAGTTGGTGGCGGGCAACGTCGATAATATCTGGTCCTATGAGGAACCCGGGAGTGAGGGTGATCGGGTAGCAACTTTGAGCGAAGGCGTTGACCGGAATACCGCCACGACATACCTGAATCAATTTTCCAACATACAGATGTTCAAAGGCGGCACCGGTAACGATCAGGTTTTTCTGTCCGGTGCCGTCTCGTTGACGGAAGTTGACGGGGGTGACAGTGGGTCCAACGCCTTGGCGGTGGAGGATGGCACCAATATCTGGACGCTTGATGGGGCATTTTCGGGGCATGTTGGCGACGGTAAGGTTTCGTCTTTTCTGAATATTCAATCCTTGATCGGCAGCGGTGACGATACCTTGAAGGGCCGTGTTCAGGATAACGACTGGGTACTAAGTGGGCCCAAGGCAGGAGGCGTCGAATGGTGGAACCCAGACGACGACAGCGCGGTCGCCACGGACAAAATGACGTTTGATGGCATGAGCACCCTCGAAGGCCGCAGTGGCTCTGACCGCTTTACTCTGGAGCAAGGCGCTATCTTTGAAGGAAGCCTTGTCGGAACGACAACTGAAGAGACGAGCGCGGAAGGCTCCGAAGATTCTCTGTTGGTTGAGCACGGCTCCAATGCCTGGACTCTGACAGAGCTGCAGGCCGGTTCCGTCGCGGACAGCTCAAACTCGGACCTAACACGTATCGCCTCCTTCTCCGGTATTCAGACACTTGTCGGCAGCGATGACGATAGCCTGACGGCTCCAGAGGGAGAGACGAATTACAGCTGGCAAGGTGTTTCCGGCACTCAGTGGACGGTTACGAACACCGAAACGGACGAGATTCTGACATTCTCCGGAATGAGTTCGCTTTTCGGTAGCGAGGGCAATGATACCTTTGCGCCGACCAGCACCACCAGTGCGTTGCGAGTCGATGGCGGTGGGGCCGGTACCGATACGTTGAACCTGGCCGACATGGCCAACCAAACGGTAGTCGTAGGAGAAAGTACGGAAAGCGCAGAGTGGAAGGCAAGCAACCTGACGGATCTGACCGGTAGCACTGGCACCACCACGTTGAAAGTGACATCGGGCCATAACAGGTGGTTGGTTGATGGTGGTTTTGAAGGTCAAGTCTCGGCGGAAAGCGTTCAACCAGATGGAGCCCCCTCTCCACTGTCTTCAGCGCTGAACTTTACCGGGGTGACCCATCTTATTGGGGGTAGCGGAGAGGACAGCTTTACCGTACAGACCGGAACGACCATTACTCATATTGAGGGCGGCGGGGGCTCCGACGAGGTAGCCGTTCAAAGCAACGTAGGGGACACCGTCGAATGGACTCTGAACGCGGATAATAGCGGCGGGCCCATTAACCGTGACCCACAGGGCGATGACCCCGAGGAGCCCGGTTACGCCGTGGTGGAAAGCTTCGCCCAGATCGAAAACGTTACCGGTGGTGAGGGCAACGATCAATTTTTGGTCGTCGGTGATGTTACGTTTGACGGTCTTGTTAATGGTGCTGGCGGCGACACCAATACCTTAAATTTGTCGGGTTGGATCAACGGTGAAAACCCTCTAAGTATTGGTTTTGGTACCGAGGAGGAAACCTGGAACATTGCCGGTATCAATAGCTTAACAGGCAGCGGTGCGGACGCGTCCCTGTTAATGGCGTACGGTACCAACACCTGGACCATTACGGACGAGAATGCTGGAAGTATTGAGCACAGTATTTCCGGTGCTCCCGACGATCCGGATGCGTCCGAGGCGTTGTTTTCCGGCACGGTGACGTTCAGCGGTTTCGGTAACCTGAACGGTGGCAGTGGAGAGGATACTTTTATCCTCGAGGCGGTGGAGCCCGACGTGGCCAACGATGTTGCAGGTTCCATTACCGGCACTATCGACGGTGGCGGCGGTTCCAATAACACCCTGGCCGTAATCGGCGGTGATAACACCTGGAACCTGGATCATAGCGCAGAGGGCGTGTATGGAATTGAACGCGACGACGCCTCCCGTCTAACAGCGTTCAGTAATATCCAAGCGCTCAACGGATCGGGCTCGGACGTGCTTAAGGGTAAGAATGAAACCACCTATTGGAGCTCCGAGACAACAGGCACATGGAATTTATCCACCTCTGAGCGGAATAGTGACCGGTACCTGACGCTCACAGGTATGAATCACTTGATCGGCGGTAGCGCTGGTGACACCTTCACCCTGCACGCCGGTACCGGTTTTAACGGCACCCTTGATGGAGGCAGCGCCCCTGTCAAAGACACTCTGACGATCAATAGCAACAGCGGTGATGCCGCCAACACCTGGCGACTGAGTCCCGCGAGCGGTGAGCCGGCGGTTTCCCAGGGTGAGACGGTTCGCGTCAAGAGCTTTGCGAACCTGGAAACCCTGAACGGCTCAGGTGCGGACACCTTCTACGGACGGGATCAGGCCACCACCTGGACCTTGAACAGCGGTGCCACTCTCGAGACCAACGAGTGGACCTTGGCCGACGGCACGGACACCCTGACGCTGACCGGCATGGCGGCGCTGATGGGCGGCAGTGCCGCCGACACCTTC
>NZ_AUHU01000008.1:161380-241616 GCF_000423345.1 Marinimicrobium agarilyticum DSM 16975 | reverse complement strand
TTGAAGTTTGGCATGGCGTCGCATCCTTTAAACGATGCCTGAATTTTAGCAAAAAGTGCCTTATTTTTGGAGTTTTTCTACGGCCTCAACGCCGCCAACACGGGCCGAGCGCAGCGAGGTCCCGCCCCAGCTTCGCTGGGGCGAAGTGCTTGGCCTTGTTAGCGATCCGAGTTGTTTTCATTGCTGGCTTTGTATTCGATGTTGAGCGGTTTGTAGAACGAAAATAACCAAAGGCCAAACGTAGCAACACTACCTATTACGGCCGTAAATACCGCGGCTATAAAAAGGCCCATGAGCGGCCCGATAAAAATTGCGCTGAAGCCGGTAACAGGCTCTTCATTCCATGTCAGTGTTGACATCCCAGCTGCGGCCATTACACCAAATAATACGAAAATTGGGAAAAACCCAACAGTTAGTCCTATGCCTAAGAGTTTGTATACCGTTCCCGCTCCAATTTTTGCAACTTTTATATCGGGCATTCTTAAAATCTCCTTTATATTTTCGCTAACGCCGCCAACACGCGCAGCTTTGTAGTGGAGGCGGAGCCGCAACGGAAAAGCTGTCGCCGTGATTGGCTTGGTTATGTGTTTTGCACCTAAAATCAGAGCCCATCATTTATCATTCCTTTGATTTTCTGTGCCTTTTCAAAATGATCAAGTTCGTGCGTCTGAATCCACCATGTAGCCGCTTCCATTAGCAACTTGGGATCATCATTTTTGTTGGCGAAAAATGCATAGAAGGAAAGGCCGACAGTGCTACCTTTGGCCGCTATTTTTCTGTCGCACACTTCGATTATTTTGGCTCTTAGATCACTTCTCATTTTTTGACTAATTCCTTTGTATCACGGTCACCCAAACACATAACGTCGCAAACAGCGGCCGAGCGTAGCGAGGTCCAGCACCAGCTTGCTGGTGCGATGCTGATTTGCTTTGTTACGTATTGTCATATTCTAACGTGCCCAAGCGATTCTATTGACCGATACTCCTCGGGGGCCTCATCAAGCTTTTCCAAATCAATGCCCGATAGCAGCATCACTGCTTTATAGGCATCTAAAATGACCTCATGCATACGTTCAAGATCTTTGAGCATGATGGCTCGACCATCGTCAGCTTCAGCTCTTAACCGAAAATTGTGCTCTCTATAGAACGAGTGAGATAGTCTATTTCGTTCCGTTAAAGCTGCGGCGAGCAAGTTTTCCAATTTATCGATTGAAGCCACTTTATTCTTTGCATTCTTAATCAATCGCCCTAGTGTGTATCTGTCGATCTTGCTATATATATCATTTGCGATGTCTGAATTTGGAGCCTCAATTAGATCAGCGCTTACCGCCTCTTCATAGATAAGCAGTGTCCCAAGCTCCGTCTCAAGGAGCTGGGCTGCTTCTGCAACGAAGCCAAACTTGCGGTACACGTCTTCTACTGTGGGCATAGGCTCACTCTGATACGTAACGCCGCGCACACCGGTGCGAGCATCCGGCAGCCGAAGGCTGCGCAGTGCTGCGATTGGTTAAATGTCTTGGGTATTCTGCTTCCTATACTCGATAAAGTAGTAAGAAAGCGCACTAAAGAAAAAGACAAATATCGTAGTAACAAACCAAGCCCACTTTCCTTTCCTATACATGTCGCGCCACATCAAAAATAAATTGGTCATGAGTGCTATACCACCTATTCCCCAGTATGCTCTAGCCGCTGTATTCAGTCCATAACCCGCTTGGTCAGAAAGCGGATAATCCCAACCGCCGAACCCTAGATCAACGACATATAAGCTAGCCAAAAAGGCCAGACCAATCGAAAACGTGAGCTTGGCGATAGACTTCTCAGTCATGAGATACCGTACATTTAACGCCGCGTGCAAGGGCGCGAGCTTGCGAGCGTCCCACCGACGCTTGCGGCGGTGTATTGGCACGCATTGTTCTGTGCTCTTGGTAACCCCGAAGACGACCTTTTAGTGCAGCGCATAGGCTTTATAGGCCTCGGTTTTATCACGGGTAATGTCTTCGGCAGTGCTGCTATTCAACTTGAACCGAAGCAGGGAACTTGCTGCTTCCAGTTTGGCGATTTCAAACTCTCTCTCGGCACTTTTCGCAGTGCCATTTCTAATCTGCTCCAATCGCGAGGTGACTGTCATGGCAAGGCTACCACAAAAGGTTCTCAGGCTTTGCAAGTCGGCTCCATCATCGATCAATTTTATGACCGATTCAAATGCCTGGTCCACATCGACTTTCTCGTATACCTTCATAATTTCCTTACCACAGAACATTTGTATATCGAGCCGGCACGCTTTTCCTCTATGCGCGTTTCCGCTTAAATGCCGCTAACTCATTGAAATGAATAATGTAATATGAACTTTAGCATAGAAACAACAGGGGGAAACCGTGCCAGCTCAGTTTTCGACCCGACGTCGCCTGTTATTTACCGCAGTAGCGTTTCTAATGTTCTGATATTAAAAGAAAAATTGTCATCGGACCGCAAAAAACGTGCTCTGTAAAGACGACCTATACGACAAGCTTTGCAAGACTGGCAAATATACTGTATAAAAATACAGAAACTGATCGTTATTACAGGGAGTGATTCTGATGCCATCCAGCCCTTTTCTGGAAATGATTCGTCGCGATATTCGTCTTCGTGGATACAGTCTTCGGACTGAGAAGACTTACCTCTTTTGGATCAAGCAGTTTATTATCTTCAATGACAAGCAACACCCCACTGCTATGGGAGTCAACGAGGTTAAGGCATTTTTAACCTGGCTGGCGGTGGATCGTCACGTCGCCGTCAATACACAGAAGGTCGCGTTGAACGCAGTGGTCTATTTGTACCATAAGGTGTTGGATACCCCGCTCGGTGAAATTGATTTCTTACCCGCGAGTAAACAACGCCATCTACCCACAACGTTAGCGCCCAGAGAAATTCGCGCAATTCTGTCCCATTTACCTCAGCCTCAGCGGCTGATTGTTTCTATTCTCTATGGTAGCGGCTTAAGAGTGTCTGAATGCCTGCGCCTCAGGATACAGGATGTGTGCTTTGATCGAATGTCACTGACCGTCCGAGACGGTAAAGGAAAAAAAGATCGTCAAACGCTTCTGAGTCAGTCGTTGGTCCCTGAGTTGAAAGAAGCAATTGAAAAAGCACTTGCGACTCAGCAAAAAGACAACGAAAGCGGGATTGGCCCTTCCATGCCCGGTGTACTCGCGAAAAAGTACCCCTCTGCCTATCGCACACCTGGATGGATGTTCATTTTCCCATCTGAATCGATCAGCGAACATCCGCTCACCGGGACGCTTTGCCGGCACCATTTACATGACTCTGTCGTTCGGAAGGCACTGCGTCGTGCTGTGCCAGCAGCGGGGGTCGTCAACAAGCGAGTCAACTGCCATACCTTTCGGCACTCGTTCGCCACCCATTTGCTGGAAAGCGGCTATGACATTCGTAGCGTCCAGGAGCTACTGGGGCACAACGATGTGAAGACGACGCAGATTTATACACATGTGCTGGGGAAACACTATGCAGGGACCCGCAGTCCGCTGGACACGATAGTAGATTAATGCGCCACAAAGACCTTTAGGCACGCTACCTCCCGTAGTGCGACATCGTCCATGTGGCAACGGGGCTGGTTGGTTTGTCTGGTAAACGTATCAGATAAAGGGGGGATTGCAAGGTTGGAATGGTAGGTGGCGCGCTTCGCGCTTACCGTACCCTACGAATTCCAGGGTCTCAACGCGTCGAACCGTTATGCTCTGGGGGCTCAATAGTAAGTCAGTGGTCACTGTCGTTCGAGGGGATGATTTTTACGACCTGTTCCTGGGCTTTGCGCTCCTCCTCAGTGGTGTTGACGCGGGTTTCAGGCTCCCGGTATTGGGGCTGGAGGTGTTGTTCCTGTTTGAAGCCGCAGCTGACGCATTCACGGAAGTCTTTGCCGTTCTCGTCGTTGTAGACGAGGATGCGGTCCATTTCGGAGCAGCGGGGGCAGATGGCCCCGGCGATAAACCGGGGCGTTTTGCTGAAAGCCATGGGCTAAGCGGCCTCCTCATCAATGCCGCTGTGCCGTAGCAAAGGTTGAATGCTCGGTTCGCGGCCGCGGAAGTTGACGAACAGTTCCATCGGCGGGCGACTGCCGCCCTGTTGCAGGATTTCTTTCAGGAAGCTTTCGCCGGTCTCTCGATTGAAAATGCCCTCTTCCTCGAAACGGGAGAAGGCGTCGGCGGAGAGCACTTCGGCCCATTTGTAGCTGTAATAACCGGCCGCGTAGCCGCCGGCAAAAATGTGGCTGAAGCTGTTCTGGAAGCGATTGAACGCGGGCGGTTTGACCACGGAGACTTGATCGCGCACTTCATCGAGCAGCTGTTGGGGCGCTTTCGGGTTCTGCGGGTTGTAGTCCGCATGCAAGCGGAAGTCGAACAGGGAGAATTCGATCTGCCGCACCATCTGCATGCCGGACTGGAAGTTTTTGGCCGCCAGCAGTTTGTCGAGCAGGGGCTTGGGCAGCGGTTCGCCGGTTTTGTAGTGGCCGGAAATCATCGGCACGACGTCCGGCTCCCAGCACCAGTTTTCCAGGAACTGGCTGGGCAGTTCGACCGCATCCCAAGCCACGCCGTTAATACCACTGACGGCGGCGACATCAATCTGGGTCAGCATGTGGTGCAGGCCGTGCCCGAATTCATGGAACAGCGTGGTCACTTCATCGTGGGTGAGCAGTGACGGGGTCTCGCCCACCGGCGGGGTGAAATTACAGGTCAGGAACGCGACCGGCCGCTGCACGCCGCTCTCGGTTTGCCGGCGTACCCGGCAGTCCGCCATCCAGGCGCCGCCACGTTTGTTTTCACGGGCGAAGATGTCGAAGTAAAAGCCGGCGATGTGCTCGCCGTCTTTGTAAATCTGATAGAACCGAACGTCCGGATGCCAACTGTCGAAGGAGGCCACCGGCAGAATGTCGATGTCATAGAGGCGTTTGACCACATCGAAGAGGCCGCCGATCACCCGCTCGGCCGGGAAGTAGGGCCGTAGCTCTTCCTGTGACAGGGCGTAGTCCGCCTGCCGCAACTTTTCACTGTAATAGGGCATGTCCCAGGCTTGCAGGTCGGTGCAGCCTTCTTTTTTGGCAAAATCTTTCAGCTGCTTAACGTCTTTTTCCGCCAAGGGTTTGGACTTGTCAGCCAACTCATTCAGAAAGCCGATCACCTGCTCGGTGCTGTCGGCCATTTTGCTGGCCAATGACAGCTCGGCATAGTCGTTGAAACCCAACAACCCGGCCAGTTCGTGGCGCAGCGCCAAGGTCTCATCAATGATCGCGGTGTTGTCCCATTCGGCGGCGCTGCTGCCGTCGGCTTTCTGGCCTTCGGCGGAGGCGCGAGTCACGAAGGCCGTGTAGGCCTCGCGCCGCAGCGCCCGATCATCGGCATAGGTCATCACTGCCAGGAAGGAGGGAATGTCCAGAGTAATGACATAGCCGTCCAGTTCTTTCTGTTTGGCGGCCTGAGCGGCCTGCTCAAGCGCCGATTTCGGCAACCCTTCCAGGTCGGCCGGGTCGGTAAAGTGCTTATACCAGGCCTGGGTCGCATCGAGCACGTTGTTCGAGAACTGGGTGGAAAGTTCGGACAGGCGCTTTTTGATTTCGCCGTAACGTTGTTTCGGCTCGCCCTCAAGCGTAACACCCCCAAGGCGAAAATCCCGCAGCGCGTGATCAATCGCCTGGCGTTGGGCCTGGGTCAGCTGTTTGTATTCAGGGCCGTCCGCCAAGGCCTGATAAGCTTTATACAGGCGTTTATCCTGGCCCAGTTCGGTATTGTATTCGGTCAGTAAGGCCACACTGGCGTTGTAGGCCTTGCGCAGTTCGTCGTTATTGCACACCGCGTTGAGGTGGCTGACCGGGGACCAGGCCTGCTCAATGCGGTCCTCCTCCGCTTCCAGCGGTGCGACAAAATTGTCCCATGTCGGTTGCTCGAGCCCTTTGAGCAGTTGCTCGCGGTGGGCTCGATTCTCCTCAATCAACTGACGGATGGCCGGCTCCACATGCTCCGGTTTGATGGCGGAAAACGGGGGCAGTTCGTGGGCTTCCAACAAGGGGTTGGCCATAGATGACTTCTCCAAAATTCACTCTCAACATTCGCGCTTAACTTCCGGGAACGCTACCATGATACACCGGTAGGACCATAATCACCGGTCCCGAGGTATCGCAATGACTGAACGAGGTAACGTCCTATGAGTGCATCTGACGCTTTGGCCCCGGGCCTGCGGGCCTATCAGGGCTATACGCCGCAACTGGGCGAACGGGTCTATGTGGACCCGGCCGCTGTGGTGATCGGCGACGTCAGCCTTGGGGCCGACTCATCAGTCTGGCCCTGCGCGGTCATTCGGGGCGATATGCACCATATACGTATAGGCGAAAGGACCAGTATTCAAGACAATACCGTCCTCCATATCACCCACGCCGGCCCCTACAACCCGGATGGCTACCCCGTGACCATCGGCAACGACGTCACCGTCGGCCACTCCGCCACGCTGCACGGCTGCACCATCGGAGACCGGGTGCTGGTCGGAATTGGGTCAACCGTACTCGACGGCGCGGTGGTAGAAGACGACGTCATCATCGGTGCCGGCACCCTCGTCCCCCCGGGCAAACGCCTGGAAAGCGGCTACCTTTACGTAGGCTCCCCCTGCAAACCGGCCCGGCCACTCAAAGACAACGAACGGGAGTTCTTCCGATACTCCGCCAACAACTACGTGAAACTCAAAGACACCTACCTGAACGACAACAACTAGAGGGCCTGGTTATGCACGAGATCTATCTGCCGGAAAACAACATCGAAGCCTACCTGGTACAGGGCTTGCTCGAATCCGAAGGTGTGGAGTGCGAGATTCGCGGAGAATATCTACCCGGAGCGGCAGGGGAGTTGCCGGCGGGGAACAACATTTCGTTATGGGTGCATGAGAACGAAGTAGAGGCTGCCAAAGCGGTACTGCAGCGGTACGAGGCGGGGGAGTTTGCGGCGGAGTGATTGGAGAATGGATAGGAAAATGAGGGTTTGGTGGGTGACGGGGAGTTAGTTGGTAGGTGGCGCGCGCTCCGCGCGCTTACCAACCCTACACGACGGTTAGACGGTTAGACGGTTAGACGGTTAGACGGTTAGACGGTTAGACGGTTAGACGGTTAAATGTGGCACTGAGGTCGGGGCGAGGTAGAGTCTTCGCAGACTCTCTGACGCCTACATGGATGTAGGTGTTAGGGCGACGCAGGAAGCCAAAGCCGAGGCATGGATGCCGATGAGAAGCCCCCATGGACGGGTTCACGGCGGGTCTGCGAAGGCTCTACCTCGCCCCGACCGGACACGACTAGTACGACTGGAAATAGTTTATGGAAGCGGTATTTACGGCATTTGCGAGTTTTATGTGGGGCACGCCCCTGGTCATTCTGCTGGTCGGGGGCGGCACCTTCTTCGTCGTCTACTCCAAAGGCCTACCCTACCGCCACTTCCGGCACGGCTTCCACATCCTGCGGGGCTACTACGACGACCACGACGACGAAGGCGACATTCCCCACGCTCAGGCACTGAGCACCGCCCTCTCCGGCACCCTCGGCCTCGGCAACATCGCCGGCGTGGCGCTCGCCATCACCATGGGCGGGCCCGGCGCCGTTTTCTGGATGTGGGTCACCGCCGTCATCGGCGTCGCCACCAAATTCTACACCTGCACCCTCGCCGTCATGTTCCGCGGCAAAGACAGCCTCGGCCAGCTCCAGGGCGGCCCCATGTACGTGGTGCGCGAAGGCCTGGGTAAACGCTGGTGGCCACTGGCCGGACTGTTCGCAGTCGCGGGACTGCTGGGCACCATGCCGGCGTTTCAGGTCAACCAGCTGGTACAGATTATGCGCGAAGTGGTCGCCATCCCGGCGGGATTGGCGACGAACGACAGCCATTTTGCCTTCGACCTGACCCTGGGTCTGATCATAGCGGGGTTGGTGCTACTGGTCATTACCGGTCACATTCGCCGCGTAGGGCAAGTGACCTCTCGGCTGGTCCCCACCATGGTCCTGATCTACCTCACCATGACCGTGATTCTGCTGGTTCGCTACGCGGGCGAAATTCCCGCCGCCTTTGGCCAGATCATCAGCGACGCCTTTTCCGGTCAGGCCGCCGCCGGGGGCGCTATCGGCACCGTCATCCTGATGGGTGTGCGCCGAGGCGCTTTCTCCAACGAGGCCGGCATCGGCACCGAATCCATGGCCCACGGCGCCGCCAAAACCAAGGAGCCCGTGCGCGAAGGGCTGGTGGCAATGATGGGGCCAGTGATCGACACCCTGTTGGTCTGCACCTGCACCGCCCTGGCCATACTGGTCACCGACAGCTGGCAGGTGAACAGCGACATCGATGGGGTGACGTTGACCGCCCAGGCCTTTGAAACCGCCTTTCCCGGTTTCGGGGCCTATTTACTGGCTCTCGTGGTGGCCCTGCTGTCCCTGAGCACCGTATTTACATTCTGGTACTACGGTAGCAAATGCCTGGGCTTTCTGGTCGGGGCTCAGCACCAGCACCACTATGTGTGGATTTACACGGCCCTGGTCATTTTGGGGAGCATCGTCAGCCTGAAAGCCATCGTGGGGTTGGTCGATGGCCTCTACGCCACCATGGCCATTCCGACTATGGTGTCAGCCTTATTGCTGGCCCCCAAAGTGAACCGCGCCGCGCAGGACTACTTCAAGCGTCACCCCTGAACCGGAGCGTACAATTTATAGACAAATATTTACGCAACACCAGCGCATAGTGTCTGTCCAATGCTACAACGCGGGCGCCTGTCATCAGCCGCCCCGCGCCTATAACTTATTCGCTTGGAGGTTCTATGCAACCCACCCTCTTCCGCTGTGTGGCCCTTTCCTCAGTACTGTTCGGAGCGTTGGCGTTATCTGCCTGCAGCCAGCGCCCTTACATTCCCGTCGCCGACGAAACCCTGAAACCAACCGCCAAAGGCAATTTTGACTTCGTTTTTGTGGCCGAGGGCGAGCGCATACCCCGTTTTGAGACGGTGTTTATCGAGCCCGCCGAGGTCACCCTGAGCGACTATTGGCTGAGGGACCACCGGGGCGATTACACCGACCGTGACCTGGAGCGTATTCATACCGAGTACGCACGGCTGCTCAATGAGGCTCTGAAAGAGGGGTTGACCGAGCGCACCGGTGTCACAGTGACCACCAATCGCGCGGAGGCGCAGATCGTGTTTACCCCGACGCTACGGGACCTGAACATTTACGGGCCGGACCTGAGCGTTCCGGGCATTACCCGCCACTACACTCAAGACGCGGGGACCGCGACCTTTGATCTGGTGTTGCACCGCCCCGACGGCCACCCCATCGCCCAGTTTGTGGATCACCGGGAAGCCGACGGCATGATGGCCAACCAGTTGGAATGGACCACCCGCGGATCAAACTACCGGCACTTCCGCCAGCTAATGGACCGCTGGACCGGTAACCTGGCGCAATATCTGTTGATTGGCGGTGCGGTTCCATCAGCCGAAGCACCCTGATAGTAGGCCCGGAGCGCTGTGTGTGCGGCTTAACTTTGCGCACAGCGCTCTTGTGGCTATAATGCGCCCTCGCGAACATACTAAGCGAGGCACCGCCTCCCATAACGAGGACCAAGCACCGTGAGTCTAGTCAAGAAACGCATCGGCCTTTTAGTGGCTGTCAGTCTGGGTCTGCTTTCCGCATTGGCGGTGGCTCAGTCCAACGAAGTGACCGAAGCCATCAAATCCCGCCTGGCACCGGTGGGTGAAGTCTGCATGGCGGGTGAAGACTGCGCCGCCGCACCGGTGGCCAGCGCCAGCAGTGGTGAGCCACGCTCGGGGGAGGAAATTTACAACTCGGCCTGTATGACCTGTCACAACGCTGGCGTTTCCGGCGCCCCCAAACTGGGCAGCGTGGAGGATTGGGCCAGCCGCATCGACAAGGGCACTGAGACCCTATACGACCACGCCATCAATGGCTTTAACGCCATGCCGGCCATGGGGCTGTGCAGTGATTGTTCTGAAGAGGAAATTAAGGCGACCGTGGATTACATGATCGAAGAAAGTAGTTAAGCGGTAGTTTTGGCAGGTGGCGCGCTTCGCGCTTACCTGCCATCGATAGTCCGCGTAGGGTTGGTAAGCGCGAAGCGCGCCACCTACCGAGAGCCCTTCAATCGAACATTCCCAACAAACTGCTCAACGTCTCCTCCCCCTTCGCCACATTCTTCTCGGGGCTGTGTTCCCCAAAGCCTTCGTATTCGATGTCTTCCACCGGCAGCTCTTCCAGGAAGCGGCTGGGCGTGGTTTCACTGACCTCACCGAACTGTTTGCGCTTGCCCGCCAGCGTCATGGTCAGGGTGCGCTGAGCGCGAGTAATGCCCACATAGGTCAGGCGCCGCTCTTCCTCGATGTTGCCGTCCTCAATACTGTTGCGGTGCGGTAGCAGGTCTTCCTCCATGCCGATCATGAACACGTGGGGAAACTCCAGACCCTTGGAGGCGTGCAGGGTCAGCAGCTGCACCTGGTCCATCTCGTCTTCTTCCTCCTGACGCTCCAGCAGGTCCCGCAGTACCAGCTTGGCGATGGCTTCCTTGATGGTGATGTCTTCGCCATCCTCGTCGGGCTCCATGGTCCGGCCCAGAGAATCCACCAGGTAGTGGACGTTTTCCCAGCGGCGCTCGGCGGCCTTGGGGGTACTGGCGTTCTGGTGCAGCCAGGCTTCGTAGTCCATATCCTCGAGCATTTCCCGAATGGCGGCCACGGGGTTGTCGCCGTGGCAGCGCTGGTGCACCCCTTCAATCCAGTGCACAAAGCGGCGCAGGCGCTCGAGTGCTTTTTCGTTGAGCTGGCGCTCCAGGGCCATTTCGTTGACCGCGCTGAACAGGCCGATGTGGCGTTCGGTGGCGTAGCGGCCCAGCGTTTCCAGGGTGCTGGTGCCGATCTGACGGCGGGGGGTGTTGATCACCCGCAAAAAGGCGTTGTCGTCATCCGGATTCACCAGCAGGCGCAGGTAGGCCATGACGTCCTTGATCTCGGTTTTGGAGAAAAACGAGGAGCCGCCGCTGATCTTGTAGGGAATCTGGTGCTGCTGCAGCTTGATCTCCAACAGCCGGGCCTGGTGGTTGCCCCGGTAGAGCACGGCGTAGTCCTTGAACTTGCGCTGGTAGCGCAGCCGGCTGGTCAGAATTTCGGTGGCGACGCGTTCCGCCTCGGCCTCCTCATTGGAGCAGCGCACGATACGGATCGGGTCGCCCAGGCCCATCTCACTCCACAGGGCCTTGTCGAATTCGTGGGGGTTGTGGCTGATCAGGTGGTTGGCCACCTTCAGGATGCGGCTGGTAGAGCGGTAGTTCTGCTCCAGCTTGATCACCTTGAGCGCCGGAAAGTCCTGCTTGAGCAGGCTCATGTTTTCCGGCCGGGCGCCGCGCCAGGCGTAGATGGATTGGTCGTCGTCCCCCACCACCGTCAGGGAGCCGCGTATCCCCACAATCTGCTTCACCAGCAGGTATTGGCTGGAGTTGGTGTCCTGGTACTCATCCACCAGCAAGTAGCGGATCTTGCGTTGCCAGCGGGCGAGCACCTCGGGCTGGTTCTGAAACAGTTGCACCGGAATCAGGATCAGATCGTCAAAGTCCACGGCATTATAGGCCCGCAGCGCCTGGTTGTAGCGCTCGTAGACCCGGGCGATGGTCTGCTCGCCGGGGCTCTCGGCCACGGCCAACACCTCATCCGGGGGGGTGAGGTCGTTTTTCCAGTTGGAAATCTGGTGTTGAACGCGGTTCAGGTGGTCGCTGTCCAATTCGCCGTCTTTGAGCAACAGCTCCTTGAGCAGCGCCCGGGCGTCTTCGGCGTCAAAAATCGAGAACCCCGGCTTGAAGCCCAGGGCCTTGTACTCGCGCCGGATGATGTTCAGGCCCAGGTTGTGAAAGGTGGAGACGGTCAGGCCCTTGGCGGCGGCGCCCCGCACCAGTGAGCCCACCCGCTCTTTCATCTCCCGGGCCGCTTTGTTGGTAAACGTCAGGGCGGCGATGTGGCGCGCCGGCTGGTCGCACTTTTCAATCAGGTAGGCGATCTTGCGGGTGATCACACTGGTCTTGCCACTGCCGGCGCCCGCGAGCACCAGGCAGGGGCCATCAATGTAGCGCACGGCTTCTCGCTGGCGGGGGTTTAGCTGGGCCACGGGACCTCACAGTTGAGCAATACAGACGCGGGCAATGCGCACGGCGCGGCATTGTAGCAGGGGCCAACTTCCATGCAAGCCGGGCCGCAAAAGTGGTTTATTATGCTTGAAAGGTGGTGTAAAGTCGCAGGTTGGCGCGGATTTCTTCATGCAGTGTGATCCGTCAGGTCGATAGACAGACGGCGTCATAAGCGCCTCCCCAAGCGACGCCGAAGGAACAGTGGAAGTGGGCAATGGACCGAATCGTTAAGATTCTTTTTATAGACCGCGAGGAAGGCGAGTATCTGTTGCTGGCCGACTTGCTGTCTAAAATTCACCACACGGATTATCAGCTGGTCTGGCATGACCGGCTAGATGGTGCTTTGCCGACGATTTTTGGCGACGACTACGATCTGATCCTGCTCGATTACTACTGGGGCGATGAGACCGCCCGGGATCTGCTCACCGCCGCCAAGACCCAGGCCTGCACCACCCCCATCGTGGTCATGACCAGCGAGATGGAAACCGAGGTGGACCGCGAAGCCATTCGCGCCGGCGCCGCCGACTACCTGATCAAGGGCCAGATCAACACCCAATTGCTCGAGCGCACGCTACGCTACGCCATTGAGCGCAAACGCACCGAGCAACACCTCAGCCGCCTGGCCCACTACGACACCCTCACCGATATCCCCAACCGGATTCTGTTCCGGGACCGCCTGGAACACGCCATTCGCCTCGCGGACCGGGAGCAGGGCCAGTTCGCCCTGATGTTCATTGACCTGAACGGCTTCAAGCAAGTGAATGACAACTTCGGCCACGACACCGGCGATACCATGATCCGGGTCTGCGCCGAGCGCCTGAAGGAGTGCATGCGCCGCTCGGACTCGGTGGCCCGCATGGGTGGGGACGAATTCACCCTGCTGCTGGAAAACACTGAAAGCACCACCGACATGGCCCATGTGGCCGAGAAAATCATCGAGCGTATTTCGTCCCGCTACCACATTGGTGGCTACGAAATGAGCATCGGCTGCAGCATCGGCATTGCCGTCTACCCCGATGCGGGCCGGGACGCCGATAGCCTGCTCAAAAGCGCCGATATGGCCATGTATCAGGCCAAGCAGCAGGAAGACAGCAGCTACCGCTTCTTCACCGAGGCGATGAACAAAGAGGTGCGCCTGCAACTGCGGATGGAAGCGGATTTGCGCACCGCCATGAAAGAGCAGCAACTGTATCTGGAGTATCAGCCGCGGATAGACCTCAAAACCGGCGAGATCGTCGCGATGGAAGCGCTGCTGCGCTGGGACCACCCGGAAAAGGGGGTGCTGGACGCCAAGGCGTTTATCCGGGTGGCGGAGGATACCGGGCTGATCAACGACATTGGCTACTGGGTCGTGGAGCGCGCCTGCCTGGATCTGCGCATGCTTCAAGACGAGTGCCGACTGGACCTGCTGATGTCGGTCAACCTCTCGGTACGCCAGTTTCGCGACGAACAACTGGTCCACCGCCTGGCGGCCACACTTAAATCCCTCAACGTGCCGGGGCGCAATCTGGAGTTCGAGCTGACCGAGCCCAGCCTGATGGACAATCTCGAGCTGGTCAGTCTGTGCATGCGTCCGCTGTCCCATCTGGGGCTGACCTTCTCCCTTGATCAATTCGGCAGCGGTTTCTGCTCCTTTCTGCAACTGCAGCGGCTGCCAATCCGGTCGGTAAAGATCGACTCCCAATTCCTCTCCGCCCTCAATCGCAACGAGGAGGATCAGCGACTGGTTCGCGCGATGATCCACCTCGCCCACAACCTGGACAAAACCGTGATCGCCGAAAGCGTCGAGACCCAGGCCCAGCGGGACTGGCTGGTCGAGGCCGGTTGCGATCAGATGCAGGGTTACCACTTCTGTGGCCCGCAACCGGTGGAGAAAGTCTGCCTCACCGTCAAACAGTGGCACGGCATGAGCTAACAATTTCTCACAATTCGGTTCGGGTATTCGTGCTACCGTCCTGCCCTTTGTGACGCTGGCGGTGCCCGAAGCGAAAGGACCACCGTCCAAGGCAACCAGAACGAAGGAAGCGCTCTCATGTCTGCTGAAATGGCCATCGACACCCGGGGGCTGAGCAAACACTTTAACGGGGCCCACGCCGTCAGGGGCATCGACCTGCAGGTGCCGCGCGGCACTGTCTTCGGCCTGCTAGGCCCGCGCGGAGCGGGCAAAACCACCACAATGCGCATGCTCTCCGCCTTGCTGCTACCCAGCGGTGGCGAAGCCCGCGTGCTCGGTCACGACCTTGAGCGGGAGCCCCAGACCATCCGCGCCCGGGTCAACCTCACCGGCCAGTTCACCCACGTGGATGACACGCTCTCCGGGCAAGAGACCCTGACACGGGTGGCGCGGCTTCACGGCATCAGCGGGTTGGGCTCCCGGGTGCGCACCAATACGCTCTTGAAAGCCTTGGGCCTTCTGGAGGCGGCCCCGCGTCCCGTCAAACTCTATTCCCAAAGCATGCGCCGGCGGCTCGATATCGCCGCCTCACTGGTGCTTCCGCCGGAGTTGCTCTTGCTCGACGAACCCACCGAAGGCCTGGACCCCCTCTCTCGCCGCCGGGTCTGGGACATGGTGCGCGCCCTGCGAGCCGAAGGCACCACCGTTTTTTTAAGCACCCAACAGCCGGAAGAGGCTGAGCAACTGGCCGATCGAATTGCCGTGCTTGAGCAGGGTAAAGTCGTCGCCGAGCACCCCCTGCTGGGTGACATTCCTCCGTCGCTGACGGACCAGCGGACAACCCGTCCACCGCCTGTGGCGGACCGATCCTTAGACTGAGCCGACCTTCAAACGGGAGGTTGCGACAGCCGTGACAATCCACGCTGACAGCGCGGGCCGGGAGCGCTACACTGTGGAGCTCAACGTACCGGCAACCGAGAGTGGATATGATCAGCGATTTTGCCCAAAAGGTCTTTCAGGAGCTCGACCGGAAAATGCCGGCCCTGAAGGAAATGTTTCCCAAAAAAGAGCTGCAGGCAGCCGTCCAATCGGCACTTGGAAAGATGGATGTGGTCACCCGCGAGGAATTCGACGCCCAGGCGGCGGTCCTGCAACGCACCCGCGAGCGACTGGAAAAGCTCGAACAACAATTGACGGAGCTGGAGCAAAGCCAAAAGAGCGACTGAGTTCCTGTTTTGGTTGGGCAGGGTTCGTTATAGTGCCCCTCTGAATTGATTCGTCCCACGACTGCAAGGATTGCGAATGTCACTCGCTATTGTCTATTCCCGAGCCAAGCTCGGTGTCCAAGCCCCTCTGGTTACCGTCGAAGTGCACCTGTCCAACGGGCTGCCCGCTCTGAACATGGTGGGCCTGCCGGAAACGGCCGTGAAGGAAAGCAAAGACCGGGTGCGCAGCGCCATTCTCAACAGCCACCTGGAATTTCCCGCCCGACGCATTACCGTCAACCTCGCGCCAGCGGACTTACCCAAAGAGGGCGGTCGCTTTGACCTGCCCATTGCCCTGGGCATTCTCGCCGCCTCGGGTCAGATTCCCGAAGACAGCCTCAGCGACGGAGAATTTATGGGCGAGTTGGCGCTGTCCGGGGATCTGCGCCCGGTCACCGCAGCGCTACCGGCGGCCCTGGCGGCAAGCGATGCCGGGCGCTCACTCACCGTCAGTGCGGACAACGCCGAGGAGGCCGCGCTGTGTCAAAGCACGCCGATCTACCGCGCCAAAAACCTGCTTTCGGTGTGCGCCCATCTGCATCAACGGGAAAAACTTCCCCTGGCGGAGCCCGCGGCGGATGAGCCGGGGGCGAACATCGCCCTCATGGACCTGAGCGATGTGAAGGGTCAGGTACAAGCCAAACGCGCCCTGGAAATCGCCGCCAGCGGCGGCCACAACCTGCTCATGTACGGCCCACCCGGCACCGGCAAAACCATGCTCGCCAGCCGTTTGCCCGGCCTACTGCCGCCCCTGGAAAATCGCGAGCGGTTGGATGTGGCCGCGGTCTACTCGGTGGCACCGGGCGCACCGGCGCACCATCATTCCACCCGTCCGTTCCGCTCGCCCCACCATACCGCCTCGGCGATTGCCCTGGTGGGGGGCGGCTCCCACCCCAAGCCCGGTGAGATTTCCCTCGCCCACAATGGAGTGCTTTTTCTGGACGAGCTGCCGGAATTCCACCGGCACGTGCTGGAGGTCCTGCGCGAACCGCTGGAGAGTGGCGAGGTGCGCATCTCCCGGGCCAAAGCGCAGGCGGTCTACCCGGCCCGTTTTCAGTTAATCGCCGCCATGAACCCCTGCCCCTGCGGCTACCACGGCGCCCTGGACGGAGGCTGTACCTGCACGCCGGACCAGATTCGCCGCTATCGGGACAAGATCTCCGGACCGCTGCTGGATCGCATCGATATGCATGTGCCGGTGCGCCTACTCAAGCGGGGCGAACTGCAGGGCAAACGCGAAGGCGAACCCAGCACGGCGGTGCGCCAGCGGGTCATCGCTGCCCGCCAACGCCAGCTGGATCGCCAGGGCAAAGCCAATCATTTGTTGAGCGTGCCGGAGCTCGAGCGGGTGTGCGATTTGAACCAGGCCAACCGCACCCTGCTAGAAGACGCCATTGAAACACTGGGCCTGTCGAGTCGGGCCTATCACCGGGTTCTGAAAGTCGCGCGAACCCTGGCTGACATGGCGGGCTGTACCGCGCTGGAAGCGGCGCATCTGACCGAAGCGCTCGGCTATCGGACGCTGGATCGGCGGCCCAAATAATCCACGGCAGATTCTCAGGAAAGGATAGTTGCGTGTTCATCATTCCCATTCAAAACAAACCCGACTGGTCCCGCCCACCGGTCATCACCCTCGCGCTGATACTGATCAACCTGCTGGTGTTTGTATTTTATCAGGGCCTGGACGAGGGCAAGCGCGAACGGGCGATCGAAACCTACCGGCAACTGGAGCTGAGCGCGATCGAGCGGCCGCACTACACCCGCTACTTGCAGCAGGAAAAACCCGAGGCCTACGAGCGCTGGAAGGCTATTACCGAGTCCGCATCAGAACCATTGAGTATCGCGCCTCTGGTGGTTCAGGATATTTCATTTGATGCCTATCTGCGCGACATCTGGCGCGAACGCGAAGCTGGTGAGACCGAAACCTGGCAACGCAAACGTCGGGAGTTCGAAGCCGAGCGGAATACCATCAGCGTGCTCCAGGCCGGTTTGATCCCGGCCGACCCCGAGCCGCTGGACTTCATCACCAGCCTGTTCCTACACGGAGGCTGGGGCCACCTGCTGGGCAACATGGCCTTTCTGTTTCTGTTTGGTTTTATTCTTGAAAGCGCGCTGCGGCCTTCGGTCTATGTGGCAATGTACCTGGCGGCCGGGTTGGCCGCGGATGGCCTGTTTCTGGTGTTCAATATGAATTCAGTGGCACCGGTGGTGGGCGCCTCCGGGGCTATTTCCGGGTTGATGGGGATGTATCTTGCGCTCTATGGTTTCCGGCGCATTCGCTTTTTTTACAACGTGTTGTTTTATTTTGGCGAGTTTACCGCGCCGGCGCTATGGGTGTTTCCGGCGTGGCTGGCAAAGGAGTTCTACGGTTACCTGTTCGTGGAATCCAATACCGCCTACTGGGCCCACATTGGAGGGCTCCTGGCGGGCTCGGCCATGGTGTTGGCGCTACCCCAAAGCCGCCAGCGCTTTGCCCAAAAGGAACAGGACGCTGAGCGCGAGGATACGCTCAATCAGAAGCTGCGCGACGTTCAAACCCTGGTGGCCAACCTGGATGTAGAGCAGGCGCGCCGACGAACCGAACTGTTATGCAAACACTACCCGAACGACCCCCGCCCCTGGGAGACCCTGTTTGATCTGCACAAAACCCAACCCTCGAAAAAGGCCTTTCATCAAGCGGCCTTCTCGGCCCTTCGCGCCTTCTGCCAGAACGGCGATGCGGACCCCCATTGGCCCGCCATGATCAAGGAGCTACTGGGCGAGTACCGCTCACTTTCCCCCAATGCCCCGGCCCTTACCGGTGACCTCTCACTGATGCTCAGCCGGCGCTTCTGGATGATGGGTGAACGTTCCTACGCCGAGACCTATCTTAAACGGGCCCTGGAGAGAAATGCCAAACCTCAACCCCTGGCCAATATGGTTCACCGCGTTTACCAACACTATCAAAAGAGCACCGACATAACGCGAACACGCCAGTGGCAAGAGGCCCTGCAACGCCTCAGCGAGGCGCCGAGACCGAAGCCTGATTCAGAACCTCGATAAGCTGATCGAACTGCTGGCGCTGCGGACAGCGGGGAAATTTTTTTACCACGTATTGCGCGATGGCCTGTGCCTTGGCCTCATCGTTCAGCGGTTCACTGAACGCCTGGGCCACCAACAAATAGGCGCGCGGCACCGCAGGGTGTCCGGGGTGTTCTTTGTGGAAATTGTGCAGCAGGCGCACCATCGCCCGGTACTGACCTTGCTGCCAAAGCACTTTCCCCAGCTCCACGGCGGTCTCGGCCCGGTCCAGTTTGAAGCCCGACACACGCTTTTGGGTATCCTGCAACACTGGAACACCGCGCGCCAATTCCCCGCGCCGGGCCAACAGATCGAGTAGATAATTACTGTGATTGCGGAGCGACTCATCGTCCTCCAGTAGCATCAGCAGTTTGTGGTATTGCAAGTGCAGCTCAACGTCGTCCCGGACCCGGTCCAGGGCGGTTCGCAGACAGCGACGGGCGTTGTCATACTCGCCATCGCTGAGCAGCACCGCGGACTCGCCCAACGCTTTGGCTTTGGTAAACGCCTCGGGGTCCATATCGGTATCATCGTCGGGTTCCACCTGATAGCCCAACTCCTGCTGATACTCATACAAAACGTAACCCAACATGGTGTACATCACGAAGGTAAAGTACGCGGTAAACGCCATGGTTATCGGAATCAACACCAAGCCACCGGCAACATTGGAAAACAGCATCGTCGCGTAGTAGGGCCCGGCCGTGATGACCTGAGCACAAAACCACAGCAACAAGTAAGGCCAGCCCACGGTCACCATCAGAGACAACAGCGCCAGTGGGTTCATGGCGCGACGAACCGACTTCTCCACGGCCAGAAGCATGGTTGAGGCCGGCATCGCCAGGGTCACAAAGCCCGACACCAGCAGACCGAACGGCTCCGACACTCCCGTCGCCCCGGCGACGATTCCCCAGAGCCCCACCAACAGGGCCATCTGCCGCAGAAACAAGTGGTCTTCATCGCCACTGACCGCCTCGCTCAAGGTTGGAGGCGTGGTTTTCCCCAGCCCCCGCTGCTCAATAATGGCAAAGCCGTACTTGATCAGAATGGCACCCATCAACAGCGCCACACCAATCGCCAATAAGCCCGTGCTCAGCAATAGGCTCAAGGCGGCGACGACCGCGATGGCAATCAGTGCATGGGTATGGAGAGGGTAAGTCAGGAAATGCGGTAATTGCTGCCAGAACGGCTTGGCATCGGCCGCGTTCCCCAGGTAACTCAATGGGTTATTGCACCGAATGCAGGCCGGGCCCCGGCGGCCCCAATGACTGCTATGGCCGGCGGGAATACATTTTTCGCCGTAAAAGGTCTGGCACCGGGCGCATTGCCAGGTAGCGGTTGTTCCGGGAAAGAACTGACACTCCATTTTTGCCACGGGTTTCTCCTCCTTAAAGAAGTGGTCGCATTATTTTACATTTAGCTTACCACAGCCCCGCGGGAGCGAGAACCCGGACGATCCGCCACCACCTCACAGGTTGAGCAGCTCCTGGAGATATTGCCGATGGGAGCGCAGTTGGGCGGTCGAGTGGCGCAGGGATCGATCGACGTTGGCGAGCATGGTTCGCACTGTGGCGTAGTCCGAAGCGTCGACCCGCCGGTCGTAGTCCTCGGGCAGTACCCCCATGCCGGTCAGCACCGCGTACCAGCTATCCTCGGCAAACAGGTCCAGGTCATTGCGAACCAGGCGGCCCTGGTTGCGGTACAGCGCGAGCTTTGCTTTGAGGGAGTCGGGAATCGCGCGCGCCTGCCAATCTCTCCAAAAGGGAGAATCCTGCCGGGTGGAAGTGCAGTAATGCATCACGATAAAGTCGCGAATATTCTCGTACTCAATGTCCATCAGCCGGTTGTACTCGCGGCGTGTAGCGCCGCTCTCGACCCGGTTCGGCATCAGCTCGACAAAGTTCAGAATCGCCCGCATGATGAGGTACAGCCCGGTGGACTCCAGCGGCTCCAGAAAGCCCCCGGACAGGCCCACCGCCAGGCAGTTCCTGTGCCACATTTTCTGGCGCTTTCCGGTCGCAAACCGGATGATTCGGGGCTCAGCCAAAGCCGGTTCGGCCAAGGCGGCCAGCAACGCCTGGCGGGCCTTGTCTTCGCTGCAGTAGCGATCACAGAACACATAGCCGTTACCGGTGCGAGTCTGCAAAGGGATACGCCAGCGCCAGCCTGCCTCGTGGGCAATGGCCTCGGTGTAAGGCGGTAACGTCTCGCCCGGTTCGGACTGCACCACAGCGGCGGCATTGACCGGAAGAAACGCCTCCCACGGTAGGTATTGTACCTTCAATGCCTTCTCGATCAGCAGCGCGCGCTGACCGGAGCAGTCCAGGAAAAACTCGCCGCTCACCGGCGGGTGGTCGTTGAGCCTCAACTCACTGATATCACCGTCGGGGGTGTGACTGACGTGCTCAACCGTAGACACCAGGTGCCGAACGTTGTACGTCGCGGCATAGCGCTTGAGGTACTCGGCCGCGAGCCCGGCGTCGAAGTGAAGGGCGTAACCCATTCGGCTCAAGTTGTTGGGCCGTTTAGGGTCAGGGATATAAAACTTGCCTTCGCGGGCCATGGCGGCGGACGGGCCGTAGTCGGTGTAGGCGCCCGCCTCGCCATTGTGAGTGCATTTCAACCACTGCTGGAAAAAGGGTTGGGCATCGATTCTCGCCCCGATATTGCCGAAGGGGTGCCAGTAGCGGTGGCCCTGAGAGTGCCACTCGCTGAATTTGATTCCCAACTTGAACGTCGCGTTGGTTTCCCGCATGAAGTCAGCTAACGGTATGTCGAGTATCTGCAGAAAATCCACAAACGAGGGAACCGTCGCCTCCCCGACGCCGACGGTGCTGATGTCGGGTGACTCAATCAGAGTGACCGTTGCACCGCTCCCCTTGAGAATGCGGCCCAGTAAGGCGGCGCTCATCCAACCGGCGGTACCGCCACCGAGAATGACGAAGGATTGAAGGGGGCAATGGTTATGCATGGTGAGGCACCTTGACGCAAGCGTTTGGACAATCATCCCGAAAGGGAGCCGTTCATTCAATGCTCAGTACGAAGAAAAAAGAGGCTCCGAAGGAGCCTCAAAGAGAGAGAATCAATGGAGACCGGGTCGTGCGATCAGAAAGTCGCACGCAGTCCCAACTGGAAGCGCCTTCCGGTCATCTCCACCAAGCTGACGCGATCTCGTTGACCCAGATACGCGAGACGGGTTTCGTTCGTCAGGTTGATCGCTTCAAAGGACGCAGTCAGGTTATCGGTGAAGTCGTAGGACATACTCATATCCACCTGGCCGTACTCATCAGTGTAAGAGGGCTGAAGACCATCACCGGTGCGACTGTTCATAAAGCTGTCTCGCCAGTTGTAGGCAATACGGGCCTGGAAGGCCTCCCTGTCATAAAAACCGATCAGGTTATAGGAGTGTTTGGCGAAACCTTCCAGGGCAGAGCCCGGTTCGGGTACCAGCGGTTGGTTGACCGGATCGGCGTCCTTGTCCTCACTGTCCGAGTAGGTGTAGTTTGCCTGCACGCCGAAGCCATCCCACAAACCGGGCAGATAGCTGAAGTAGTGCAGCGCGGACAATTCGACCCCTTGGATCACGCCACCGGGGCGGTTCTCCTTGCGGTTGGAGTTGTACTGGACGACTTCGCCGTTCTCGGCATAGGCATCTGCCAGCGCGGGCTCGATCGGACCGTCCCAGGTGCCAACAGTGGTGATGGTCGAGATGAAGTTGGTGATGTCCTTGTGGAAGAGGCCGACCGAGTAAGCACTTTCATCGTCGGCGTAGTACTCGTAGCTGAGATCAAACTGGGTCACTTCATAGGATTTCAACTGGGGGTTGCCACCAGTGATGTTCACCAAGGGGCTGTTGACACCCGGACTCTCCGAGTAATTCACGCCCGCATCACGCATATTGGGGCGAGAGATGGTTTTCGCCGCGGCCGTGCGCACAACATGCCCGCCGCCAAGATCAAACTTCAGGTTCAAGCTGGGCAGGAAGTGGTCCTCGGTCGACTCGACCGCATGGGGTTCCCGGCCGCCAGTAGCGGTGTTAATCACCAGGTCCGGCAAATCCGACGCTTCCTCGTCCAGCTCCAGGAGGCTGATCCGCGAGGCGCTGCCCGAAGCGGTGTTGGTAATGTCGACGTAGCGAACGCCAAAATTACCCGACCAGAAAACTTCACCCAGATCGCCTTCGAAATTGGCCATGGCATAGACGGAAAGGTTTTCCTCGCTGTTGGCGTAGGTACCCGCAGCGTCCCGGTTGACGGTATCCCAGCCAGCTTCAACGACAGGCGCGCGGTAGGCCTGGGAGGGGTCGTTGGCAATGAGCTCTTCCAGGTAGGTCTGGGTAGCCTCGCGATACGCCTGATGGTCTGTGAGTTGGACCCACTGGCGGGGAAAGTTACCCCCTTGACCATCCATAAAGTTGCTGTCGCTCAGGGTCAGCACGTTGCTGGGCAATACACCAATGTCGGAGGCGCCGCCCCAAGTGCTGCCATCACCAATCCACATACCGGCACCGTTCCAACTTGCCAGACCGGTTTCCGCATCAAACTCGGTACCGTACCCATTGAAGGCCACAGTGCGATCCTGGTAGGCCACGCCCGCCTTGACCGATTTAACGATCCCGGCGTCAATCTCGTACAGTGCATCCAGTTTCACTTCCGAAATTTCATCCTCAACGTCGCTTGCCGCATAACGCTGCCAGGCGGCGCGTACCTTTGAGATGTCCGTGACATCCAGCCCCCCAGAGGTCGTCATGCCGGGCACGTCGGTACGGTAGTCGAGATGGATTTCACTCGGGACAATGTTGCCGTTGTCGTCGTACATAGTGTAGTGAAGCGCGGTCGTATTGTCCCCTTCCCAATCACTTTCAGCCTTCGAGTAAGCAACATCGAACTCAAGCGTCAGGGCACCTTCGGTGAACACGCTGTTAAAGCCCGCAGCAGAGGTGATCGACTCCGACAACGCATAGTCCACGTTCATCTCAAGGTCGGTATTGGCCACCGTGGCTTCCAACATTGTACCGGCGTCACTGACAACCACGTCGGTATATTTGCTCTCGTGCTGCAGCGGAACCTGCAGACCAGAACCCAAAGCTTCCCGGTCAAGCTTTGTGTAGAGCAAATCCAGTGTGTGTGAGAAATTACTGTTGGGCTCCCATTGAAGTACTGTCGTGAAACCGGTGCGCTCACGTTTCTCATCCAGCATACTGTAAATTGAACGGCCCGGGCCGCGGCTGCCTTCCAAGTCGGTGGGCTGGCCATCTTCGCCCATTACCTGATCGGCGGGCAACGGGAAACCGAAGCCACTACCAGAGTATTCGTTCCAGTGACTGGCGCGATAGAGGTCGATACGCCCCTCTGTCTCCTTATGAGTCACACCCAACAAAACCCCAATCGTGTCATTGGCGAAAGTGTTGCTGATCAGACCGTTGACCTCCGGGCTGATTTCCTCGGACATATCATGGTAGTGAGCTTTGACCGCCCCAACAGCGTTGAAGCCCGGGTCATCCAGCGGGCGGGCGGTACGTACGTTGACATAGGCACCGATACTGCCAGCACTCAGATCTGCGGTGGGAGATTTGATCACGTCGGCACCGCCAATCAGCTCCGATGGCAGTAGCTGGAAGTCGAAGCTGCGACCACCCGTGGTAGTAGCCAGGGTGCGATGGTTGAGCTTCACAATATTGAACTCCGGCCCGAAGCTGCGAACGCTGATCTGGGAGCCTTCACCGCCGGCTCTTGAAATGGTGACACCGGTGATGCGCTGCAGGGATTCGGCGACGTTCTGGTCGGGGAATTTACCGATGTCTTCTGCGACAATGCTATCCTGGATAACATCAGCGTTGCGCTTCAGGTCCGTTGCCTGATTCAGGCTCGCACGGATACCGGTTACCACGATTTCCTCGAGCATGGGCTCTTCTTGGGCGTAGGCGCTCGTGGCTCCGAGCGCGGTGCTCGATGCCAGGATCACGGCAGACAGTGTTTTTTGCTTAAACATATCGTGCTTCCTCGTTCTCTAATGCATTATTGTTAAATTGATTTGAGGAGATGTGCTGCTCCTCCCAACAGCTCTTCTTTTATTATTTTCCACTTCCCTTACGGTCTTTTGATAACTACCAATTACACCCTCAAGCAGACAGACCTCCTTCTGTCAGGCTCTGATCGCTAGAACGTTTTCACAGTACGCTGGGCACTTTGCCCTTTGGTGATCGCCGCCTCGACAGAGAGCGGTGTCGATGTATCGGTGCGTAACAGTATGCTGGCGGTCCCCAACTTGCTGTCGACTGTGGCAGGGCCGACAATTTCGCCACCGTTGACCGTGAAGCTCACCGACACCTGATTTTGGCGCGTGTTGTTTCCCCTCTGATCAACCAGATCCGCGTAAACAAACTGGTAATCCCCGTCGTTGCCGTAATGATGTGTCGGGCTTTTTTCTTTACGCAGACTGAGGGCATGCACCGGACCCGGAGTGGCTACGCGGTGCTCCGCCACCGGATCGCCGTCCACATAAGCCACCGCTTTCAGGGTCCCCGCCTCAAATGCTTCGGCAGTGAAATAGTGCGGCGGGTACTTCAAATGTTCGTAGTGCTCATCGGCGCGCTCACCCTTCAGTTCCCGGCCATTGAGGAACAGCTTCACCTCATCGGCGTTGCTCAACACCGGCACCTCAAGGGCGGACTGCTCCGACCAATGGCTGGCAATGAACACCATGGGCCCGCACTCATTCAGTTCGCCACACTCATCCGGTGCCCGTTGGCTGCGGAAAAAGTGATAGGAAAATTTTGGGCGCCGATCGATGCTCATGACCCCGGAGGCTTCCAGGTCATCGGCGTAGCCCCGGTTGTAGTCGTACATGACCCAGTAGCCATCGCCGATGGCGGGCGTGTTGAAATTGTCGTTGTGCGCTTCCATGACGTTGTGCAGCTGTTGCTGCAGGCGCTTCTCACCGAACTCAAGCAGCTGTCGGCTGGAGCGCTCTTCCTGTAGCAGGTCGGACCAGCTGTCCTGCTCCAGACCGGCGTTCATCGCGTAGTATTCCCAATCACCGTACTCTGAAACGATGTAGGGTTTGCTCGGCGTTTCGTAGTGCTCCAGCCGGTGCTGGCGGGCCTGCAGGAAGATGTCGTAGTCATCCACCCAGCCGGCGGCGTAGACGTTGTCCCCGGGGTACTCCCGGTGAACGGTTTGCTTGAACCGCTCGATCAGCGCCTCTGACATGGCGGACTCGTTGAGCGAGCACTCCCAGGCAAAAATGGAGGCGTGATTTCGGTCCCGACGGATCATGTCTTCACAGGTGTCGAGCACCTGCTCGGTAAAGGCCGGATCCTCCGAGCTGTACTGCCAGCCGAGAATCGCGTCAATCAGTACCAGGCCCAGTTCATCGGCCGCCTCTATAAAGGATTTGGAATGCGGGTAGTGGGAAAGGCGAACGTAATCGAAACCGGCCTGCTTGATCCGTTCCGCATCCCGATAGTTCGCTTCGTCCGATAGCGCATAGCCGATGTAAGGGTATTCCTGGTGGCGATTCACGCCGCGCAAAAAAAGTGGTTCGCCGTTAATGGTCAAAGAACCGGGCTTGGCCTCGAAACGGCGAATGCCGATGCGCGTCGTTTCCTGATCGACAATGGTGTCCTCCACCAGAACGTAAGTGTTCAGGTCATAGAGGTTCGGATGCTCGGGGTGCCACAACGCCGGGTCGCTCACTGACAAGGTGCTTTCGAATTCCCCTTCACGCTGGAGACGTCGGGCGCGGGTTTGGGCGCGGGCAATGACAGTACCGTCGCGTGAGAGCTCATTCACCACCACCACTTTTTCCGTGCCCGCCCGGTTGAAGACATGGGTTTTTACCGTGACCTGCGCCTGTTCCTTGCTGACTTGGGGGTAGGTGATGAAGACACCCCCCGACGCCGGACGATCGGCGGCGACCGCCGGGGCCATGTGAATAGGGTTTTCCACCCGCAACCAGACATTGCGGTAAATACCGCCGTAGGTGCTGAAATCCAGAATTTCCAGAGGCTTGGGACCGGTGACCGGATTGTCGCGATTGTCCAACCGAACCCAAACGGTATTGGCGCCCTTGCGCAGGTGGTCGGTGAGCTCTGCGGTGAACGGCAGGTAACCGCCCAGATGACGCGCCACTTGCTCGCCGTTGATCCAGACGGTGGCGACACGCATGGCGCCTTCGAAGTCGAGGAAAACCAGCTTGTTCTCCCAGGCGGGATCGTAGTTCAACTCATACCGGTACCAGGCATCGCCCTGCCACTGGTCATTTACTAACAGGGGCTCGATATTCGGAGTATGGGGTAGATCGACGGGGGCCCATTCTGTTTGAGCTTTTGCGTCGGCCAATGTGGTATGACTGTCAGTTTTGTAAAACTGCCAGTTCTCATTGAGCTTGACCGGCGCCCGATAATCGCTGGTCAGCACCGCGCTATGGGCAAGCGCCGCCCAGAGAGTGAGGATCGTTACTACGGTGTACTTGGCGCCACTACGGATCATTCGGATGGTTACTCGCTATTATTGGTATTGTCTGTTCCTTCAACCGATCCAATGGCCTCAGAACCGAGGGTCGAGAAGGAAACCGTTTACCCTTATGAGGTTAAAGTTTCCCTGAATCAATGTAAAGTAGATTCTTGCCCCTTCTGATAAGCATTTTTTCTTAAACGGACGTCTGTTATATCTTCGGGTTTCTAATACATCAGCCCAATTTTCTATTTTTACCTTATATTACAATGAGTTACAAAAATATTATTAATGCTATATAAAATGTTTGCGCTTTTCAGCCGGGGCGTTCGCGTACGACCGCAAACCCAAGAAGTCCCCGCCATTTACGACGCAACCTTTGCCCTCAAATTCAGCGAGCGGGTGGCACTTCAAGCGCTTCCGGGGTAAACTGTAGGTAAACGTTTTCCTTTGTTTGGCCCTGGCTGGAACCGCGAGGAGCTCCCGGAGGAACTAAAGACTTGGGGGCAGGCGGGCTTGTTATACTCACGGTGTTCTATCAAAGCAATAACAAGGGCACAGGACTAGATGGTTACCAATCAGAGGGTTGTCCTCGGCGCGGGCTTTTTCGCCATTTTCTTTACCAGCCATGGTATCGGGGCCCTGGCGATTCCCTACTACCAGATGACACTCGGTGTGGATCCGTTTTATCTGGGCATCGTACTCACCCTGCCGGTCTTGCTCTCCGCACTGATCAGCCCCTGGGCCGGCGCGGTAATCGAGCGCTACCAGATCAGCGGGGTTCGACGGAAGCTGTTCATCCTCATATCGGCCTGGTTGTGTGCCTTCAGTTTTGGCGCCATATGGATGGCACCGCGAAGCTGGAACAGCGACCTGATTGTGCTCTACCTTTTGTTGTCGTCCGCGTTGTTTTTTGTGGCCGCCACGTTTTTAACCATCAGCGTGCGCTGCCTGGCGTACGAGGCCAGTAGTGACAGCCGGGAAATTACCCACGTCATGGGGTACACCACGGTGTTTGAAAAGCTTGGGTCCATTTTCTACTACTGGATGTTTCCCATCGCCCAATGGTCGTTGTTCCAGAACGTGCATCAGGGTATTCGCTACGTGGGTTGGATCGTCGCGATCGGGCTGATCGGCGGTCTGGCCAGCATTGCCGGACTGTTCGGGCGCGCCCCTCTGAGCCAAAGCAAACCCTCTCAGCTACCACCTGAAAAAAGCAGCTCCGAGCCGGTCACCCGGCCACTTCTGCCGGTGTATCAACGCCAGTTGAACTTGTTGCTGGTGCTGGTCGGTTTGCAGTTCGGTGTGGTCGGGTTGTGCGTCAGCATGGACTTTTATGTACTGGTTTATTATGTGGGCGCCGGCGACATTGCCTCCGGCGCAAACTGGAAGGGAGTGCTCTCCACCGCCTACGCCCTGGTCGGCCTGTTGACCATACCGGTACTGGTCAAAGCCAGTGACCATTTTGGCAAAAAGAGAACGCTGGCCGCGGTGTATTTGATCAGCGCAATTGGCGGCGGCGCCAAGTGGTTTATTTATCAGCCCGGCAACGAATACTGGTTGGTGCTCGATGCCTTTCTCGGCGCCTGGATATGGACCGCCATGAGTACCATCGTGCCATCTCTGCTGGCCGATCTGTGTTATCTTAATCGGCAGAAAACCGGCGAGTTTCACGACGGTGTGGTGGTGGCCCGACACAATTGGGCGATGAATTTAAGCCTGGTGTTTGCCTTTCTTTTATCCGGCTTGGTGCTGAAAGCCATCGGGTTTGAGTCCACCGAGCGTGGGGATCAACCGGAAGGCACACTGTACTTTATGCGTGCTCTACTCTCGGTCGGCAGCGTGGTGTTCAGCCTGCTTCCGCTGTGGATCATGCGCCACATCGACGTGACGAGAACCGAAACGCCTTCACACGGCGTCCAGAGGGTATGACTGTGGTTACCATTAAAGATGTCGCAAAAGTCGCAGGCGTGTCCACCGCCACGGTCTCCCGTGTGGTGAACGGTCAGGGAAAAGTCGGCGAGCAGTGTCGCAAGCGCGTTCAGAAAGTGATCGAACAGCTGGGCTACCGGCCCAACGGTTCCGCGCAGGCCCTGGTAAGGCGCGAACTCAAAATGGTGGGTGTCATCACGCCAAAGCTGTCCATGACGTTTTTTGGGACCCTGGCCGCCGGCGCGGAAGAGATGGCGCGGGAACAGGGTTACAGCCTGATCATGTGCAACTCACTGTATGAAACCCAATCCGAACTGGATGCCATTGATTCCCTGAGGCGTCAGGGCTGCCAATCGATCATTCTGCACAGCGAGTATTCCGACGACGCGCAGCTGATCGCACTGGCCGAGGAGATTTCCGGTCTGGTGCTCATTAACCGGTTTATCCCCCAGATCGCGCAACGCTGTGTGTGGTTTGATAACTTGTCCGCCTCACAGCAGGCAACCCGCTATCTGGTCGAGCGGGGCCACACCGAGATCGCGGTCATCAGCAGTATTTATCAAAACGGGGACCCGGCCGACCGGGTGGTCGGCACCCGTCAGGCGTTGCAACAACATGGGCTGGAGCTCAACAGCAACAAGGTGATCGAGTCCACCGCCAATATCGATGGTGGCAAAGAAGCCACTGAGCAACTGATCGCCTCGGGACAACACTTTACCGCCATTGTGGCCTACAACGACCTGATGGCCATCGGCGCCATGCAGGCGTTGCATCAACATGGCATCCGGGTGCCTCACGATGTATCGATCATCGGGTTTGATAACCTGCCGATCGCCCGGGCCTGTATTCCCAGCCTCACCACCATGAACTACCCGGTGGAGGAGATGGCGCGTTACGCCGTTGAGCTCTCGCTGATTCTCGCACGCAAAGAGCATCCCCATACCAAACAGACCCACCTGTTCATCTCTGAACTGATTGAGCGGGAAACCGTCAGGAACCTTCGTGTCGTGCAATCCGAAGATAAATCCGTGGGAGAATAAGCTGAAAGCGCATCCGCCTTTACAGAACGCTATCCCTCAAAGAAATCCACGGGCAACCCTTTCGCACCGGTCTGGTAAATCAGCAGGTTCCCCGCTTCCGGTTCCAGGGCCAACTGTTCGTCCGAGAGGTTTTCTCTGGCTGTGCTGACAAATAGCCAGGAGAGGTCCGGCCCTCCGAAGGCAACGCAGGTGGGCTGGCTGACCGGCACCGTCAATTCCAGCAATATCTCTCCTTCGGGCGAGTAACAGACAACCTTGCCGCCCCCAAAGCGGGCATTCCAGAGATTGCCGTCGGCATCGACGCAACTGCCATCATGTCCCGTCCCCTCGTCGGCCAGCGCGAACACCCGACGGTTACTGAAGCTGCCACTGTGGGGGTCGAAATCGTATGCGTAATAAACGCCCCGGGCGGAGTCGGAAAGATAAGCGGTGCGGCCGTCGGGACTCCAACACAGGCCATTGCTGATACCGATGCCTTTGAGCTGGGGTTCGACGTGAGCGTCGCCCTTCCAACAATAAAGTGACCCCCCCGCCTCATCCGATAGTGGATCACCCGCCTCTACCATGGTACCCGCCCAGAACCGGCCCTGACGATCGACCTTGCCGTCGTTGAAGCGGTTGGCGGGCCGGTGAATCTCCGGTTGTGCCAGCCAGTGGCAGGCGTCGGTATCGGGCGTATAGAGGGCGAAGCCTTTGTCGAAGGCCGCGATCAAGGTTTGAGGGGAGGTGTCTTTCACAAAACCGAAGGTGGCCAACCGCTCGGGGGTTGGCCACTGGGTCAAGGTCTCGCTTTCAAGGTGATAGCGGTACAGCCGGCAGCCGTGAATATCCGTCCACCAGAGGGCCTGCTGGTGAGGGTGCCACAAAACCCCCTCCCCCAGCTCGTTGCCCACCGGCAGGCTTTTTATCCATTCCGGCTGCCGCATGGGGTTACCACCAAACGCTGTACAGAACGATCAGGATCAACACCACACCCAGGCTCAGGATGTTGAAGCTGGTGCGGGTACTGAAGTCGATATTGTCCAGGTGGATCGCATTGCTCTGCTCTTTAGCGCCGCTGATCAAGGTCACGATCACCGCCAATACGACACAGGCGATAAAGACGATACCGACCCGGTCAATAAACGGCAGGCCGGGCCAGAACTTCCAGAACAGCGCAGACAGCACTACCGAGGCAATCGCCGCCACCAAGGCGGAGGTCGCGGTCGCGCGCTTCCAGAAGAAGCCGAGCAGGAAGATGGTCACGATGCCCGGGGTAAAGAAGCCGGTGAATTCCTGAATAAACTGGAACGCCTGGGGGAAGTTACCCAGCAGCGGACGGGCGATGATCACGGCGATCAGCATGGCCAGGCAGGCCACGGTACGACCGACAATGACCTTCTTATGCTCCGTGGCATTCTGGTTGATCATCTTGCTATAGATGTCCATGGTGAAGATGGTGGAGATACTGTTCACCATGGAGCCCAGAGACGAGGCAATGGCCGCCACCAGGGCCGCGAAGGTAATCCCCAGCAAACCCTGGGGAACCAGCTTCATCATTTCCGGGTAGGCCTGGTCCGGCTGAGCCAGATCCGGCTTGAGCATCGCCGCCGCCATACCGGGCAATACCACAATCAGGGGCATCAGGATTTTCAGGTAAGCGGCGAAGGCGATACCTTTCTGCGCTTCCGCCAGGCTCTTGGCGGCCAGAGTGCGCTGGGTGATGTACTGGTTAAAGCCCCAATAGGACAGGTTCATGATCCAGAGGCCGCCGACCAGCACGGAAATACCCGGCAGGCTGATGTAGTGGGGGCTGCTCGGATCCAGAATCATATCGAACTTCTCGGGAATCTCCGCCAGCATGATGGAGAAGCCCTGGAAGGCACCGGCGCCGCCGGCGTTCTCGGCAATCTGGTCCAGTGCCAGATACGACACCAAGAGACCGCCAATGATCAGTAGCACCACCTGGATGATATCGGTCAGCGCCACGGCTTTCAGACCACCGTAGATGGAGTAGCCGATGGAGAACACCGCCAGGAACGTCAAACCGTAGACCAGATCCAGCCCGGTGATGGCATTGATCGCCAGCGCGCCCAGCCAGAGGATGGAGGTGAGGTTGACGAAGGTGTACAACGCCAGCCAGAAGATGGCCATGACCGTGCGCACCCGGCTGTCGTAGCGCTGCTCCAGGAACTGGGGCATGGTGCTGATGCCTTTCTCCAGAAAGATCGGCAGGAAGTATTTGCCGATAATCAGCAGGGTGACGGCCGCCATCCATTCATAGGAGGCGATGCCCAGGCCGATGGCAAAGCCGGAGCCGGACATGCCGATGATCTGTTCGGCGGAGATGTTGGCGGCGATCAACGAGGCGCCGATGGCCCACCAGGGCAGGGACTTACTGGCGAGGAAGTAGTCCTCGGAGTTTTTCTCATGCCCGGCTTTTTCCCGGGAGACCCACCAGGCGATGCCGACAAGCAGCACGCAGTAGATGGCGAACGTGGTGATATCAAGTGGTGACAGACTCATGTTGCACTCCATGTTATGTGATTATTATCCGGGGGATGCGAATGGGCGCCCTTTCCTCGCCCCTCGGTCTCTGTTTGTTGTTGGGTGAGTACCGAGTTGGTATTGCCGATGTTGCACGGGTCCCGCCGGAGTTTTTGGCGTGCCTATTATGCGTAGAAATACCTTGGACTGCGAGTGCCGATAGTGGTTTTCAGGCGGGAAAAGTGGGAATTCGAACGTTTTTTCAGTGCTTCGAGTCCGGTCCGCTGTGAGGTGCACTATCCCCGGACACGCCGTGAATACATCCCTGTAGGCTCGAATCGCGGGTCCCCCGCTCCACGGTCCGGGGATAGTGCACCTCACATCGGCCCTCAGTGCCACTAACAACAACGGAAAATCGACTAAAGCCGCCCGCCATCGATCACAAATTTCTGGCCGGTGATCATGCGGGCATCATCCGAGGCGAGGAACAGTGTCAGCTTGGCCACGTCCTCAGGAAGAATGCGCTCTTTCAGGCAGACCTGATCCATCCACCAGGCCTCCGCCTCCGGCGTGAGCCACTTGTTCAACTGACGCTCGGTAATCACCCAGCCCGGCACAATCGCATTCACCCGGATCTTGTCCGTACCGTAATCCCGCGCCAGAGACTTCGTCAGACCCAGCAGCGCCGCCTTGGCCGTATTGTAACTGGGCAGTTTGCTCGGCCCGAACAGCGCGTTGATTGAGCTGAAATTGATGATCACCCCGCCCCCCTGGCGGGCCATCAAAGGCTGAACCGTCTGAGCAGCGAAAAACGCCGGATGCAGGTTCACCGCCAGGCTGTTGTACCAGGCCTGCTCTGACAAGTAGCGAGGATCGTAGCGCTGGTCGTTGGCGACGTTATTGATCAGGACGGTGAAATCCCCGCAGGTTTCCGCCAGGGAGCGGATCGCCGAGCGCAGCTCATCGATACGGGTGACGTCGCAGGGTTTGAACGCCGCTTTGCAGTCGTAGCGGGCCTCGACCCGTTTGACCAGCTCATAGCCGGCGTCTTCATTGATATCCACGAATGCCACGGAGCTGCCTTGGGAGGCGAACGCCTCCACCAGGCAAGCGCCGATCCCGGTCGCGCCGCCGGTGATAAATACCGAACGGTGCGCGAGGCTGGCATAACGGGTGTAGTCTGAGTTCATATCAATGCGATTCCCGATCCACCTGGTCGCCGCTGGCGCCCCTGAGAAAGTCCAGGTCGACACCCTCGTCGGCCTGGAGCACGGTATCAATGTAGAGCTTCGCGTAGCCGCGAGTGTAGGTCGGCTTCGGTCGCTCTTGTTGCCACTGGTCCAATCGTTGAGCCAGTTCGGCGTCGCTGATGTTCAATGACAGCGTGCGCTGGCGGCCACTGAACACGATTTCGTCGCCGTCGCGTACCACCGCCAGCGGGCCGCCGGCGCTCGATTCCGGCGCCACGTGCAGTATGACCGAACCGAAAGCGGTGCCGCTCATGCGCGCATCGGAAATGCGCAGCATATCCCGCACACCACGTTCCAACAGTTTCTTGGGGAGTGCCATATTGCCCACCTCCGGCATCCCCGGATAGCCCTTGGGGCCGCAGCCCTTGAGTACCAGCACCGAGTGTTCGTCGACGTCCAGCGTGGGGTCGTCGATACGCTCTTTATAGTCCTCAATGCTTTCAAATACCACCGCCCGGCCGGTGTGCTCCATCAGCTCGGGGCTGGCCGCACTGGGTTTTATAAGCGCCCCGCGCGGACAGAGGTTGCCTTTGAGCACCCAAATGCCCGAATGGTCGTTCACCGGCCGGTCCAGGGGGCGAATGACTTCATCATTGTAGCATTCCCCCTCGCCGATCTGGTCTCCCAGAGTGACGCCGGAGACCGTGACCGCCCCGGTATGCAGGCGCTCGCGCAGCCGGCCCATCACCGCGGGCAGCCCCCCGGCATAGTGGAAATCTTCCATCAGGAAACGCCCCGAGGGCATTAAGTCTACGAGCAACGGGACGTTTCGGCTCAGTCGATCGAAGTCATCCAGCGTCAG
This sequence comes from Marinimicrobium agarilyticum DSM 16975, assembly GCF_000423345.1. GTDB lineage: Bacteria > Pseudomonadota > Gammaproteobacteria > Pseudomonadales > Cellvibrionaceae > Marinimicrobium > Marinimicrobium agarilyticum. The sequence continues at coordinate 207,267 of NZ_AUHU01000008.1, read as the reverse complement.
GTCGATGCCCAGGCGCCCGGCGATGGCCAGCAAATGGACCACCGCATTGGTGGAACCGCCGATGGCGGCGTTGACCACAATGGCGTTTTCCAGCGCCTCACGGGTGAGGATATCCGCCAGGCGCACATCCTGCCGCACCAGCTCGACGATGCGACCACCGGTCAGGTGCGAGAGTGCCTGGCGGCGGGCGTCCACGGCGGGCAGCGAGCCGTTGTAGGGCAGGCACAGGCCCATGGCTTCGGTCAGGTTGGAGACAGTGGAGGCCGTGCCCATAGTCATGCACACCCCCCGGCTGCGGGACATGCCGCCCTCGGCCGCAATGAAATTCTCGATGCTCATCTCGCCGGCGCGCACCGCCTCGGAGTATTTCCAGACGTCGGTGCCGGAACCGATGTTCCGGCCCTGGAACTTGCCGTTGAGCATCGGGCCGGAGGAGACCACCATGGTGGGCAGGTTGACGCTGGCCGCGCCCATGATCTGGGCCGGCGTGGTCTTGTCACAGCCCCCGAGCAGCACCACCCCGTCGATGGGGTTGGCGCGAATGGACTCTTCCACCTCCATGGCCAGCAGGTTGCGAAACAGCATCGCGGTGGGCCGCATCTGGGTTTCGCCCAGACTCATGGCGGGAAATTCCAGCGGCAGGCCACCGGCTTCCCAGACGCCGCGCTTGACGTATTCCGCCAATTCCCGAAGGTTACCGTTGCAGGGGGTGATTTCTGACCAGGTATTACAGATGCCGATGACCGGACGACCGTCGAAGACATGGTCCGGCAGGCCCTGGTTCTTCATCCAGGAGCGGTGGATAAAGCCGTCTTTATCACGCTTGCCGTAACTATTGGCGCTGCGAAGCGGGCGCCTGGGCTGCTTGGGGTCAGACATAGGGAAAACTCGAATGAAGCCGGGCTCAGGCCGTCGCGGCCCGCCGGGCTTTCATGGATGCCTCGATCAGCGTCAGCGCCTCTTCCAACAACGCCACCACCGCCTTGCGCGCGCCCTCGCCATCACCGGCGGCTATCGCCTCGTACACGGTGCGGTGGTCCGCTTCACTGGCCACGTCCACTCCCTTGAGCTGGTTGGTGGAGGTAATGCTCACCCGCAGCGCGGTCTGGATGAAGCTGCGCAGTTGAATGAAAAAACGGTTTTCGCTGGCGAGCAATACCGCCGTGTGGAAGGCGATGTCCGCCTCCAGGGGGTCATCATTGCCGCGCTCGGCGGCATCCATGCGCAGCAGCGCTTTTTCGATGTCGGCGATGCGCTCACGGTTCTGCTTGCGGGCCGCCAGGATGGCGGCTTCGGGCTCAATGCCCATGCGCAACTCGGTGAACTCGCGCAGCAGCTCCAGAGAGGGTCGGCTGCTCAGCGTCCACTCGAGCACGTCCTCATCGAACATGTTCCAGCGGTTGTTGGGCTGGACCCGGATACCCTGGCGCGGACGCGAAGAAATCAGCCCTTTGGCGGTGAGCATTTTCACCGCTTCGCGGATGACGCTGCGGCTGATGTCGAACGCTTCGCACAGTTCGGCTTCGGTCGGCAGGGGATCGTTGATGCCGTACTCCCCGCGCACGATCGCAGCCCCCAGCTGGTAGGTGACCTGATGGGTCAGGTTGCGACCACCCTCTAGTCTGCTCATTGCATTGCTCGCGATGGTATGAATGTTCGTTATCACTGGCGGGCCTGGCCGATGTTTCTAAAACCACCCCGCCTTATATGTTATTTATCTTACATCAAAGAAGGGGTTGATTACGCGCCTTTTTTCGCACTCAAAGTGTGCCGCATGGCGGTAATGACCGGTATCACTTCGGGGCGAACCTGACGCCAGACATAAAAGGATTCCGCCGCCTGCCCCACCAGCATACCCAACCCGTCGGCCCTTTGTTCGGCGCCGTGGGATTCGGCCCAGGCCAGAAAGGGAGTGGGTTCGGCGGCATACATCATGTCGTAACAGGCCGCGCCCTCGGCGAGCAGGTCATCCGGCAGCGGCGGCAGCTCACCCGAGAGGCTGGCGGAGGTGCCATTAATGACCAGATCAAACGGCTCTTTCTGGCTCAGGTTCTCGTAGCCCACCGGTTCAATGACGCCCAGATCGGCGAAGCCCTTGGACAGCTGCTCCGCTTTGTGCACCGTGCGGTTGGCGATGGTGACCGAGGCGGGTTCCTGCTCCATCAGCGGCTGCAGAACGCCTCGCACCGCACCGCCAGCGCCCAGCAACAACACCCGCTTGCCGGCGATTTCCCAACCCAGGTTGTGCATGTCGTTGACCATGCCGATGCCGTCGGTGTTGTCCCCCAGCAAGGTGCCGTCGGGCTGCTTGGCCAGGGTGTTGACCGCGCCGGCCCGGCGCGCCCGGGGAGTCAGGCGGGCCGCATAGCCGTAGGCGTCCAGCTTGAAGGGCACGGTGACGTTCAGGCCCTTGCCGCCGCCAGCGAAAAAGGCGTCCGCGGCCTGTTCGAATTCGCCTTCGTTCACCTGCTGTTTGGTGTAGGCCAGCTCCTGCCCGGTCTGCTCAGCGAACTGGCGGTGAATATAGGGGGATTTGCTGTGCGCAATAGGGTTGCCAAACACGGCGTAAGAATCAGTCATAAAACCATCCAGCTATTGTTATTCGATCCAGTCCCGGGGCTGCAGGTAGTACTCGGTGAGCACCGCTTCTGCGCTGCCCGGCTCCGGATGCCAGTCGTAATCCCAGCGCACCAGAGGCGGCAGGGACATCAGAATGGACTCGGTGCGCCCCCCGGTCTGCAGGCCAAAGAGCGTGCCGCGATCATACACCAAATTGAATTCGACATAACGCCCGCGCCGGTAGAGCTGGAAGTCACGCTCCCGCTGACCGTAGTCGGCGCTCTTGCGCCGCGCCAGGATCGGGCGGTAGGCGGGCACATAACTGTCGCCCACCGCGCGCATCAGGGCGAAGCTGCGCTCGAAGCCCAGTTCATTGAAATCGTCGAAGAATAACCCCCCCACACCCCGGGGCTCCTGGCGGTGCTTGAGGTAGAAGTAGTCGTCGCACCACTGTTTGAAGAAGGGGTAGATGTTCTCGCCAAAGGGGGCGCAGGCGTCCCGGGCGGTGCGGTGCCAGTGGCGGCAGTCGTCTTCATTCCCGTAGTAGGGGGTCAGGTCGTAGCCGCCGCCGAACCACCAGACGGGGTCGGCGCCGGGCTTTTCGGCGATGAAGAAGCGCACGTTGGCGTGGCTGGTGGGGGCGTGGGGGTTGTTGGGGTGGATGACCAGAGAGACGCCCATGGCTTCGAAGGAGCGCCCGGCCAGCTCGGGCCGGTGGGCGGTGGCGGAGGCGGGCATTTGCTCGCCGAAGACGTGGGAGAAGTTGACGCCGCCTTTTTCGATGGCGTTGCCTTCGGTGAGTACGCGGGAGCGCCCGCCCCCGCCCTGTTCGCGGTCCCAGGCGTCTTCAATGAATTCGGCGCCGCCATCTTCTGCCTGGAGTTGTTGGCAGATGTGGTCCTGGAGGTTTAGGAGGTAGTCTTTGACGGCCTGTTTGTCGGCTTGGGTGTCCTGGGGCCCTGGGTTGTCTTGGGGCATTGGGGGGTTCCTCTGGGCTCGACGTTGGGTTTTGGGGGATTGCGGGTATTGTACTCGCCCTGTGTAAATGAGGCGAAATTCATAGAGCTGTGATCCAAATTCCGTTATGGTCGAATGATACTTAACGAATCGATTTAGTCTGTTGGGTCGGCAGGTCCGGGCGGGAGCGGGGCCTAGCCTTTCAAGACACGCCGTTAACCCATCCATGGGGGCTCGAATCGCGGGTCCCCCGCTCCACGGTCTTGAAAGGCTAGGCCCCGCTCCCGCCCTCAGTGCCACAACTGGACCTGCGTAGGGTTGGTAAGCTCGCGAAGCGAGCGCCACCTACCAAACCCAACGCCAATATGACCACCCAACACTGTTTCTCAACCCGGAGGCCCAAACCATGCCCACCCCACACTTCAACCGCCGTCGCTTTCTCCAGGCCATGGGCGCCTCCACCGCCCTACTCTCTTCCAGCTGGGCCTCTCATGCGTTCGGCAAACCGCCCCGCAAGATCGGGGTGGCGCTATTGGGGCTCGGGGGTTATTCCTCCGGCCAGCTGGCGCCGGGTTTGCAGTTGACGCAGTATTGCGAGTTGAGAGGCATTGTGACCGGAAGCCCGGAGAAGGTTCCGGTGTGGCAGGAGAAGTACGGCATCAAGGATGCCAATGTGTATAACTACGAGAATCTGCACACGATTGCGGATAACCCGGATATTGATGTGGTGTATGTGGTGACGCCGACGTCGTTGCATAAGAAGTTTTCGGTGATTGCGGCGAACGCCGGTAAGCATGTGTGGTGTGAAAAGCCGATGGCGATGGATGAGGCGGAGTGTCAGGAAATTATTGATGCCTGCACTAAGAATAAGGTGAAGTTGAGTATCGGCTACCGCATGCAGCATGAGCCGAATACCCAGACGGTGATGCGTTTTGCGAAGGAGAAGCCGTTTGGGGCGATTGAGAAGGTGGAGTCGATTGCGGCTTATTCCGGTGGGGAGAATCGCTCGCCGGATAATTGGCGGATGCAGAGGGAGATGGGCGGCGGTGCGCTCTACGATATGGGGGTTTATCCCATTAACGGGTCGCGTTATGCGATGGGGATTGAACCGGTGGCGGTGAGTGGCCGTCATGAGGTGACGCATCCGGAGGTGTTTACGCAGGTGGATTCAACCACGCATTTTCAGTTGGAGTTTCCTAACGGGGCCACGGCGGATTGCATGACGAGTTTTGTGAAGCCGGGGAATAAGTTGGATGTGACCTGTGAGGATGGTTGGTATTATTTGCGGCCGATGTCGAATTATACGGGTGTGCAGGGGAAGACGAGTGATGGGCGTTTGTTGAATAAGCCGATTGCGGATCAGCAGGCGCAGCAGATGGATGATGATGCGTTGGCGATTTTGCAGGATAAGCCGGTGATGGTGCCAGGCGAGGAGGGCCTGCGGGATATTCATATTGTGCAGTCGATTTTTAAATCGGCTTCGGAGAATGGAAAGCGGATTGAATTGTAGTTAGGTCATTGCATCACGTCCGGTGAGGTGTGGGGACCATCATTCCAAGACACGCCGTAAATACATCCCTGTAGGCTCGAATCGCGGGTCCCCCGCTCCACGGTCTTGGAATGATGGTCCCCACACCTCACCTCAGTGCCATCTTCACCGATGTTTACGTAGGTCATGGTAAGCGCGAAGCGCGCCACCTGACATAAGCAGCTAGCGGACGCGATTAGTTACGTATAATGAGGCCGCATCCGCCACCACCCAACGCTAACGCAACTTCCGCAGCTTAATATTCCGAAACCACACCGCGTCCCCATGATCCTGTAATACGATGTGCCCTTCCTGCGTCGCGGCGAAGGCGTCCCATTGGGCGAATTTGCTGTTGGCGATCAAGGTGTTCCATTCGTCTGAACCCATTTGGATGTCGACGAGTTTGTAGCCGTTGAGCCAGTGTTGGATGTGGCCGTCGTTGACGACCAAGCGGGTGCGGTTCCATTCGCCGACGGGGTTGACGGTGACGGGTGTGCCGGCGATGAGGTCGTAGAGGTCGCCCGCTCTGTGGGTATAAATTTCGCTGTCGGGATGGCCGATGTTGTCGAGCAGTTGGTATTCCGGGCCGCTCATGTAGGCGTGCTCGTGACCTTCGTCGACGCTGCAGAGGATGCCGCTGTTGCCGTTTTGGGAGAGTTTCCATTCGAGGTAGAGCTCGAAGTCTTTCACCGGGGCTTCGGTCAACACCAGGTCGCCGCCCTGTTCGGATTTCCACCCTTCACCGTCGCTGGCGTCGCGGCCCTGGAAGTGTAGGGTGCCGTTGTCGACGGTCCAACGTTTGCCCAGGGTCTGGGCGTTGTAGTTGCGCAGCCCTTCCAGGGTTTCACCGTTGAACAATCGTTGCCAGCCGTCCGCTTTTTCCATCTCGGTCAGTTCGTTGTGTTGGGGGGTGTGCCCTTCCAGCTTCACCGGTTTGTTCTCGGGGATGGCGTTCAACGTGTACCAGGCTTCGGTGCTCCACAGGCTGCTGTCGGTGGCGCTCACGAAGGGGTGTTTGATGCGGAAGTAGACCACGTGGTCCGGTTTGAGGCCGCCCAGTTTGAAGCGCACCTGGGTGCGGTCTTCAGACAGCGCGAAGCCTTCGATCGGGAGTTCTTCGAGGTCCTTTTTCGGGCCGCCGTATTCTTCGGTGGGCTCGTAGTACCACTGTTGAATCTGGAAGTCGTCCGGGCCGATGTGCTGGCCGGCTTTGATGGGTTGGGTGAACTCAGCAACAAAGCCGTCGGAGCGGGCGCTGACGCTGAGCATTTCGAACGCGGTTTCACCGTTGTAGACCAGGCGCTGCAGACCGTACCACTGTTTATCTTCGTCGGCCCAGTTGCCCGGGTTGCCCACGCCGCCGACGATCAGGGAGCCGTCCGGTGCCCAGTCCAGGCGGTTAACGCCGGCTTCCAGTCCCTGCATGAAGCGGAACACCGCGCCCTGCAGGCGGCCATTGATCCGCTCGGCGAATACCCGCTTGATACCGCCGTGGGTGACTTCGCCGTGAATCATCTGATTCTGGTAGGGGCCGACATTGAGCGGCGCCGGCTCACTCGGAGAGTTGCCGATTTCGTCCTGGGGCAGCCAGACCACCGGTTTGGTTTCGGTCAGGTCGGCGGTGCCTTCGTAATCCACGGAGCGGGAGCCGTACCAGGCACCCGGCGTGAGTTCGACGATTTTGCTGGCGGGTAGCCAGTCACCTTGGTTGTCGGCGATAAACAGCTGATCATCGATGCCATAACCGATGCCATTGGGTGTGCGCAGGCCGTGGGCGACGAAGGTTACCTTGCCGTCGGACGCGCGGATTTTGATGGCCTTGCCCCGGTCCGGTGCCTGGGGCTGGGCGCTGGCACCGCCGGCGAGAATGGCGGTGGCGAGGGCGCCGTAGAAGTGGCCGTCTTCGTATTCGAGCCCGAAGGCGAATTCGTGGAAGTTGTCGGTCACGGTCCAGTCGGCGGAAACGGTGCGGTAGACGTCGATCACCTCGTCGCCGTTCAGATCCCGCAGGTGGGTCAGCTCCTGTTTCTGGAGCACGTAGATTTCGCCGTCGACCACCTGAACGCCGAGTGGCTCAGCCAGGCCTCGGGCGATACGCTTGACCTCAATCTGATCCGGGTTTTCAGTGTAATTGCTTACGAGGTAAACGGAGCCTTCCGGGTCCCAGGTGGAGACCACCATGCGACCATCGGGCAGAAAATCGATGCCGCCCACCATGGGTTCAAACGCTTCGGGGCGGGCCTGGTGCAGATCGAACGCGGGGTGAATGCCGGCGACCTTGTGCTGATCTCCGGGAATGGTTTTGATCCGCTTCGGGTCGGTGACAACTGGCGTTACCGCCAGACGATCCTCCGGCTCAATGCGCAACATAGACTCAGGGAGAATTTCGAACTCGCCGGTTTCGGGGTTGCGCCACTGCAGCGACAGGGACGCGCCCGCACTGCTCTGGAAATAGAAGATATCCAGTGGGTAGAGCCCCGGTGACAAAGATACCTCGGCGTCCACCGGTTGGGGACCGTGGAAGCCCCAATTGTCGATCAGCGGTTCACCGTTCAGGTAAAGAAAGCCGCCGTCATCGCTCACCAGTCGCAGTTCGGTTTCCAGCGGTTTTTCAACCTGCAAGTGAGCTTTCACTTGCATGGCAAAGCGGGTATTGAGCGGGGCAAAGGCGGCTTTGGTCGGCAGATGGACGCGGGCCACTCGGGCGGCATCGACCGGGTCCGACGCGCGCATGGCATCGATATTGGGCTGGTCTCCGCTGTATTGATACAGGTAGAGCATCGCCCCACTGCCGGCCGCCATGGAGGGTTCCTCCACCACTTCGTAGGCCTCGGCGGGTTGGTCCAGCAACCAACGAGTTTCCTCGGCACCCTCTTCTTCCACTAAAGAGAAGATATAACCGACCATTTGCGCGGCATCGTCTTCGCTCAGATCGGGGTGGGGGCTCATGGGAACCTGGCCCCAATTACCCGCACCGCCCCGGATGATTTTGTCGGCAAGCTGCGCGACCACCTCCGGCGTATTCTCATAGCGTTGGGCAATATCGATATAGGCGGGGCCCACGGTTTGAGTCTCAGGGTTGTGACAGGCGGCGCAATCACTGTTGGCCACCAGCGCCTCTCCCGGGTGTTGGTCCGGGTCGACTTCCTCTTCCACTTCAATGGGTTCGGCATCGGTATAGGTGAGGGCCAGAGTCGAGGAGCCATTGCTCAGGGCCAATCCCCCCGCCTCGGTCCACTGGGCGGCACCCTCCAAGCTTTTTTCGTCGGGCCACACCTGGCCGGTCAGAGTCAGACCGGCGCCGTCGGGCAGGCCATGCACGAGAAACTCGCGACGCAGTGTCACCACATCGCCATTACGATTTGTTCGGGGCGTTTCCGAGACGTAGGCCGTCCAGTCGTCGCCTCGCACCTCGTACAGAAGCACGACCTGTTCGCCTTCAAAACGGTGGCCAGCGTAGCGCCAGTCGGCGCCCTGAACCTGCCACTCGGCATCAGGCTGGGTGACATACACGGCGCCTTTACTGGTGGGCTGAGGACCGTGGCGAGTATCGAACACCGCCCCTTTGAGGTCGACATCGCCACGCCACAGACGATAGAGGTTGCCGCTTTCGGTGTCATAGGCCACGCGAATGTCGCTGCCCATCTGCAGGGTGAGAATCCGGGCCCTGCCATCGAGGACCGAGCGGAACGCCGTCATCTCACCGGTCAGCACCTCGGCGCTGGCGGGTGTAACGGGAGCCGGCTCTTCGCCGCAGCCGGTCAGAACCCCCAGCGGCAATAGCACCCACGTAGTGATCCGACGAACCCGTCGGGTGACCCCCTTGAAACCGCAAAGGCCTCTCAACCTACCCATCACCCTCAGCGCATCAACCATAGCCTTCTCCACTTATTATTCGGGCTCAGCGCACACGACGCCACCAAACCGCTTCAACTCATTCATGAACGTTAGCACAAGAACCGTATTTTGCAATCGTTTGCAGACTGCTGTTTATTCCCTGAAGGCGAACAGGCATGGCCAATTCGCACCGACGAGTCATTGCCGGCAAACCAGGGAAGGTGCCTACGCTAGCAGAAAGGCTGGGCCTGCGCGGTTGAATACGTATGCAATAAGGACGGTCAAAAACTCGAGTAACCTGTGCCAGAACAGGAGACGAATTAACGCAAAACCTTTCCTGACACCAAGTCGCGGATTTGCGAGGGTTGAGCGCGCCCACCGACGCGTCCGGGGGTAATCTCGTCGAGATGGTCGCGGAAGTAGCGACGCACTTCCAGCGCGGTGCGCGCCTCAGGCTTGCCTGCGGGATTGGCGGAGGTAGAGACGATTGGGCCGCCGAAGGCTCGGCTCAAACCCGCCGCGAGCGGATGATCCGTGACCCGCAACGCCACCGTCTCAAACCGACCGCGAATCCACTCCGGCACCAGGTCCGCCGCCGGTACCAGCCAGGTCACCGGGCCGGGCCAGCTTTCCTGCAGGCGCTGACGTAGCCCCGAATCCAGCCGATCCACCAAGGGCGCGAAGTCGGAAATATCAGCCGCCAGCAGAATCAGCCCCTTCTGCCAGGGGCGCTGCTTGAGGGAGAGGATACGACCGACCGCTTCCGGGTTGTTAGGATCACACCCCAGACCCCAGACCGCTTCGGTGGGATACGCCACCACACCGCCACGGGCCATAACGCGCGCGGCCCGGCGAATACGGGGATTGAAGGAAACCGAGGAACTGGGCATAGGTATCACTCACAACGACCGACGTAGGGGCGCAAAATAACGGATACCGAAGAGCCCGACAATACCCGAAGGTTGTTGTCGGACAAAGCCACGTCTATTGAAGCGAGCTCGCATAATGAGTGATTTCTTCATCGACCATTTGTTCGTCTCGATCAATCGCTATGCGGGTGGGGTAGCCCAGAGTGGGGTCGTACTCAACGTCCAGGGAAAAGACCCTGTCATTGATGGCATCCTGAACAATATCGAACAGTTCGTTGGTGGTATAAAGTTGTTCGAGCTGCTTGTCGGAAAGGTAGGTGCCGTCCTCCTTGTAAAAGGCCTCGGTGACCTCCCCGCCCTGAACAGTGACGACGGTCTTTAGCAGATCGGGGCAATAACAGGAGCGGCGATACTCGTACTCATAACGACTGATATCCGCGTTTTCCCAACGACTGAGGTTCTGATTGAGTCGGGCCTGTTCTTCGGAGAGCACGATGGTCGGCGTGCCGTCTCCACCGCACCCTGAAAGTGACATCAGTGTGAGAGCGGCGCTCAGGGCGCCAAAAGTCCTGCGGTAGCTCATAGTGGTGTTTCCTTCTAGCCAACTAATTGCGAGGGACTTCTACTCTACGTCAAGCATCACCTTTCATGTTTTATAAAAACGTGAAACGCTGTAAAAATTGGTAGCCCTTTTTGTCAGGCGCCCACGCTCTGGTTGGCCAGAGTCGTCCGCTCAAACCCCGCCGCAGTTTCTGCCACGGCGCCTTTGAGTTGCAGGCTGATCAGGCAGGCGGAGAGTTCTCCCACGTCCATCTCGCTGTGGTCGGCAAGGCTGTCCAGGTCCATGGGGTCGTGACCGAGGGCTTGGAGTACGCGCTGCTCGCCGTTGGTCAGGTCCATCTCCGGTTGTTGGTCGGCCCCGGTCTCGAACAGGGACTCCTGGTAGCCCAGGTAGCCGCCGAGTTGCTCGACAATATCCCGCGCGGTTTCCACCAGAGTCGCTCCTTCGCGAATCAGGCGGTGACAGCCGCGGGCGAGCGGATTGTGGATGGAGCCGGGGATGGCAAACACTTCGCGGTTTTGCTGCAACGCATAGCGGGCGGTGATGAGTGAACCGCTTTTAAGGGCCGCTTCCACCACCAGAGTGCCGCCACTCAGACCGCTGATAATCCGGTTGCGCTGAGGGAAATTGGCCGGTTGAGGGCTGGTATTGATGGGAAACTCCGAGACCAGGGCGCCGCCATTGTCGAGTATCTGCTGAGCCAGTCGTTTATGGCGGGCGGGGTAGAGCCGATCAATACCGGTGCCCAATACGCCGATGGTGATGCCACTCGCATCCAATGCACCGTTGTGGGCATAGCCGTCCACGCCCAATGCCAGGCCACTGGTAATGGCAAACCCTCGCCCTGCCAGAAAGGCGGCGAATTGGCGGGCATTGTCGCGCCCGCCGGTCGAGGGATTACGGCTGCCCACCATGGCGATCTGGGGCATGCTCAGAGCGGTGACCGAGCCGCGCACGAACAGCAATGGCGGCGCCCGGCGGATTTCCTTGAGCAAAGGAGGATAGTCTTCGTCTTCCACACTGATCACGGAGACTTCCGGGTGCTCCATCAGCCAGTCCAGGTCTTTCTGGGCGCGCTGGTAAAGCCGGCTGGTTTTGGGAGCCTGTTGATATTCGAAGAGCGCGGAGAGGGCTTCGGGGTTGAGCCAGGGTTGGAGCATGTCCCGGGTCTGACGGAAAACGGCGGATGCATTTCCGAACCGTTCCAGCAATCGGGCCCGTCGGGCGGCGCCGGCGCCGGGGAGGTGTTGCAGTAAAAGATGAAAATAATGGTGTTTTTCCATAAACGCCTCGTTCGTCCTTAAATGCTGTAAAACACGTTACGTTGCTTAGGTTACAAACTGAAGGATCACAGAAGATCCTGTCACCGTCGTTCGGTGGAGATCACCACCGAACGACGGTGAGTTTATCAAGGATTGAGCAGCTTGTCGTTGACCGCCAGGGGCCGCTCGGCTTCCAGCACCAGCGCCAGGCTCATCTTCTCAAAGGTACGGAAGACCATGACCAGGCCCGCCCGCTCGTCGGGCAGGGTGACGCTCTCACCGGTGACCGGGTCACGGGTGGTTTCGCCGCGCTTGTAGACCGCCAGCACATTGCCCACCAGCAGGCCTTCGCGCTCGCCCTTGTTGACCATGATCACGTCGAGCTTGCCCACCTGGCTGACGCCGCCTTCCACCGCCATGATCAGCCCGTTGATTTCATCGTCCGGGGCGCTGGGGTAGAAGTTGGGTTCGATGGTGCGTTCTTCACTCGGTAGCAGACGGTCGCCCATGCGCAGCTCTTCGCGCGAGCGCAGCACCTGGACCTTGGTGATGTCCCCCTCAACCGTACCGGTATTGACGGTGCCGATGTTCATGGCGTGAGTACCGAGGTACTCGCCGGTGACGGGGTCCGTATAAGCCTCCTCCCGGCGATAGACGCCGTAGTTGGCGACATCTTCGTCGATGTCCCCGCGGGCGTAGGCATAGTCCCCTTCCGCAACAATCAGGCGCTTTTCAGGGCCCGCCAACATATAGGGGGCCGCTTCCAGCGCCTCATCGGTGACGATGCGACTGCGAGACAGGAAGGCATTGACGCGGTCCAGGGGAATAGTGCTGATAGCCTCGTCTTCGGGCAGTACGCGCACACTGGGGCTGAGTTTGGTGGTACCCGGCGCCAGCTTGACCGGCCGATCCATGGTCAGACGGGGCTCACCGTCGACGTACACCAGATAAATCACATCCCCCGGGTAGATCAGGTGAGGGTTTTCGATCTGCTGGTTAACGTGCCAGATTTCGGGCCAGAGCCAGGGGCTGTTCAGGAAGGTATTGGAGATATCCCAGAGGGTATCGCCTTTTTCCACAATGTACTCATCCGGGTGGTCGCTCCGGAAGGCGGCATCTTCCGCCCAGCTCCACACGGCGAGCAGCGGGGCCAGGAGTAGCCCCAGCATCAACTTTTTCATAGAAACCGATCCTGTATTGTTAGGCCCGGAGGTGCGTGCGACCTGTTTACCGCAATACAATGGCCGCCGCGTCACAAAGCGGCCATTGCATTAGGGTAAACAGGCCCTAACCGGTTATAATCCTGTCTCAGTGCTAACAGCGAGCGCGACCAATGCCCCCAAGGGATTGGAAATAGAGCGCTAAGCCCCAAGCATAGCAAGTAAACGCTGTGTGATCATCATGTTAGCAACGGTTTTTCTTCTTTTACTAGAGGTTTGTCACAAAGATTATGGCGAAACTCGAGATTCTGGAATTCCCCGATCCCCGCCTCAGGACTGTCGCCAAGCCTGTCGCCGAGGTCGACGAGCGAATTCGCCAGCTCGTGGATGATATGTTCGAGACCATGTATGCCGCGCCCGGCGTGGGCCTGGCGGCCACTCAGGTGAATGTGCACGAGCGCATCGTGGTGATCGACGTCAGCGACGATCAGAGCGAGCCGATGGTGTTCATTAACCCGGAAGTGACCGTGCTGGACGAAGAGACCCTGCGCCCCTACGACGAAGGCTGTCTGTCCGTACCCGGCTTCTACGAAACCGTGGAGCGGCCCGAAAACGTGCGCGTTGAGGCCCTCGGACGGGACGGCAAGCCCTTCACTCTGGAGCCCGACGGCCTGTTGGCCGTGTGTATTCAGCACGAGCTGGACCACCTGAACGGCAAGCTGTTCGTGGATTACATCTCCCCGATGAAGCGCTCGCGCATTCGCAAGAAGCTGGAAAAACAACACCGATTGCAGGCCTGAACCCGGGCCCGCCCAGACAGACGGATACCATGCCGCACCCCGATTCCCGCAAACGCCTGCGAATAGTCTTCGCGGGCACGCCCAATTTTGCCGCCCATCACCTGAAAGCCCTGTTGGCCAGTGATCACCAGTTGGTGGGCGTTTACACACAGCCCGACCGGCCCGCTGGTCGGGGCAAGAAATTGCAAGCCAGCCCGGTCAAGCAGCTGGCCCTGGACGCCGGCTTGCCTGTGTATCAGCCAGACAGTCTCAAGTCCGAAGCGGCGCAAGCCGAGCTGGCGACGCTCGACGCCGATTTGATGGTGGTGGTGGCCTATGGCCTGCTGCTACCCAAGGCCGTTCTGGACACCCCCAGGCTGGGCTGTATCAACGTGCATGCGTCACTGCTACCTCGCTGGCGCGGCGCGGCGCCCATTCAACGAGCCATCGAAGCCGGCGACACCGAATCCGGCGTGACCATCATGCAGATGGATGTGGGGCTGGATACCGGGGCTATGCTGGTCAAGGCCCGCTGCCCGATTGAGGCGACCGACACGGCCGGTGACCTGCACGACCGCCTGATCGAGCTGGGTGGTCCCGCCCTGCTGGAAGCGGTGACGCAGCTCGCCACCGGCACCGCCCAACCGGAGCCGCAGGACGACAACCTGAGCAATTACGCCCCCAAGATCACCAAGGCCGAAGCGGCCCTGGACTGGCAGCGGCCCGCGACCGAGCTTGAGAGACAGGTTCGAGCTTTCACACCGTTTCCGATTTGCCACACCCGACTGAATGATCAGAAAGACCCGATTCGGGTTTGGCAGGCAAGCACCCTCCCCCACCGCAACGACCAGACTCCGGGTGAGGTGGCTGAGGTCACCAAAGACGCCGTGGTGGTCGCCTGCGGCGAAGGCGCTCTGGCCCTGAAAAAGCTGCAGTTACCCGGCAAAAAAGCCATGCCGGTGGCGGACCTGCTGCGTGGCCGCGCCGATCTATTCCAGGTGGGTGATCGCTTTACCTTGCCGGAGCCCCAAGCGTGAAGGTTCGCACAGCGGCCGCGAAGCTGTTGGCGGATTTGCTGCGCGACCGAGGTTCGCTTGCCAGCCTGCTATCGGATTATCAGGGCCGAATTCCCGAGCGGGACGGTCCGCTGCTGCAGGAGCTGAGCTACGGCACCAGCCGCTGGTACCCCCGTCTGAACGCCTACCTCGGTGTTTTGTTGGACAAACCCCTGAAGACCAAAGACAGCGATGTCCAGGCGCTACTGTTGCTCGGCCTTTACCAGCTGCTGTTTACCCGCATTCCCGATCACGCCGCCATCGGCGCCACGGTGGAGTCGGCCCGCGAGCTGAAAAAACCCTGGGCGAAAGGACTGATCAACGGCGTCTTGCGCCGCTTTCAACGCGAGAAGGAGTCGCTGGAGGCCCAATTGGCCGATGATCCCGAGTTTGCGAGCGCTCACCCCGAATGGTTGCTGGCACGGCTGAAAAAACACTGGCCCGAGCAGTATGAGGCCATTATCGAGGCCAACAACGCCCACCCGCCCCTGACCATGCGGATCAACCCGGCCCATCAACAGCCGGAAGAGTACCTCGCGACTTTGCACGAGCACGGGATTCAAGCACGCCCCACACCCTTCAGCAGTGTCGGCTTTACCATCGAGACCCCCTGTGATGTCACAACACTGCCGCTGTTTGAAGCCGGTGGCGTGAGCGTGCAGGACGAGGCGGCCCAACTGAGCGCCCGGCTGCTGGAGCTTGCGCCGGGGCAACGGGTACTGGATGCCTGCGCCGCCCCCGGCGGGAAAACCGGACACATACTGGAGACCGAGCCCGGCCTGAAACAGGTCATCGCGCTGGACAGTGAAGCCCGCCGCCTCGACCGGGTGCGGGAGAACCTCGCGCGCCTGGGCCTTTCCGCCGACGTGGTCTGCGGTGACGGTACCCGCCCGTCCGACTGGTGGGACGGCGAGCCCTTCGACCGGATTCTGCTCGATGCGCCCTGCTCCGCCACCGGTATTCTGCGCCGCCAACCGGACATCAAGCTGCTGCGTTCGGCGGCTGACATTGAGCGCCTGAGTGAATTGCAAGGGCGCCTACTTGACGCTTTGTGGTCGACGTTGGCCCCCGGCGGCGTGTTGGTCTACGCCACCTGCTCGGTGTTGCCGGAAGAAAACACCCAGGTGGTGGAAGCATTTTTGCAGCGGGAGGCGAGCGCCCGCAACGATACCCTCGATGCCGACTGGGGCTTGCCTCAGCCCTGTGGCCGACAGTTGTTACCGCAGTTGGGCGGCCACGACGGCTTTTACTACGCGCGACTGCGTAAGATCGGGAAGAAAAATCCCGACAATTGAGGCAGAATACCGCTTTGCAGTCGCACAGCCTGAAATAGCGAGCCTATGAAAATCATTATTCTCGGCGCCGGACAAGTGGGCGGCAGCCTGGCCGAACATTTGGCCAGCGAAGCGAACGACATCACTGTGATCGACACCGACGAAGTGCGCCTGCGCGAGCTGCGTGATCGCATCGATATCGGCGTGGTCACCGGCGAGGGCTCCCACCCGGACATACTGGTACAGGCCGGCATCGAGGACGCGGACTTGCTGGTGGCGGTGACCAGCAACGATGAAATCAACATGGTCGCCTGCCAGGTCGCTCACAGTCTGTTCCGGACCCCCACCAAAATCGCGCGAGTACGTTCCAACGCCTACCTGACCTACGACAAGCTCTTCACCGACAGCGCCATTCCGGTCGACGTACTGATCAGCCCGGAACAGCTAGTGTCCGACTATATCTATCGGCTGATTGAACAACCCGGTGCACTACAGGTACTGGATTTTGCCCAGGGCAAGGCGCAGCTGGTGGCGGTAAAGGCCTATCACGGCGGGCCGCTGGTGGGCCAGGAGCTGCGCTTTCTGCGCCAGCACATGCCCAACGTCGATACCCGTGTGGCGGCCATCTACCGGCGCAACCGCGCCATCATGCCCCACGGTTCCACCGTGATCGAGGCGGACGATGAAGTGTTTTTCATCGCCGCGAAGAATGACATTCGCGCAGTCATGAGCGAGTTGCGCCGCCTGGAAACGGCCTACAAGCGCATCATTATTGCCGGCGGTGGCAATATCGGCCTGCGCCTGGCCAAGAAACTCGAAGGCAAATACAACGTGCGGGTGCTCGAGCACAATAAGCATCGCTGCGGGCAGTTGTCCGAGCAGCTCGAGCGCAGCATCGTCCTCCAGGGCAATGCCTCGGACCAGGACCTGCTGCTGGAGGAGAACATTGAGGACACCGACGTCTTCCTCGCGCTGACCAATGACGATGAAGCCAACATCATGTCTTCAATGCTCGCCAAGCGCCTGGGCGCACGCAAGGTGATGGCGCTGATCAACAACCCGGCCTATGTGGATCTGGTCCAGGGCGGTGAGATCGATATCGCGATCTCCCCCCAGACCACGACCATCGGCAGCCTGCTCACCCACGTGCGCCGGGGGGATATGGTCAACGTCCACTCCCTGCGCCGCGGCGCCGCCGAGGCCATCGAGCTGATCGCCCACGGGGACCAGAGCTCCTCCAAAGTCGTCGGACGGGCACTGGAGGATATCGACCTGCCCGAAGGCGCCAACATCGGGGCCATCGTGCGGGAAAAGGATGAGAACACCAGCGAGGTACTGATCGCTCACGACCACCTGGTAGTGGAGCCGGGCGATCACGTGATCGTTTTCCTGCTCAAGAAACAGCACATTCGCGATCTGGAGAAACTCTTCCAGGTAGGCTTCACCTTCTTCTAGCTCCGGGACGCTTATGCAGTTTGCCACTATTGCACGGGTACTGGGCGTACTGCTGATGCTGTTCAGCCTGACGCTGCTGGTGCCCATCAGCGTCTCGCTCTGGTTTCACGATCAAAATTACCTGACTTTTCTGATCGGGTTCGTGCTGACCTTCGGCGCCGGCGTCGGCATCTGGTTTCCGGTGCGCGGGCGCCGGCACGACTTGCGCACGCGGGACGGCTTCCTGATTACCGCCCTCTTCTGGTTCGTACTGGGGCTGTTCGGGGCCCTGCCGCTGTATTTCTCCATGGGGCTGAACCTGTCGGTGACCGATGCGATTTTCGAATCGCTCTCCGGGCTGACCACCACCGGGGCGACGGTCATCAGTGGGCTGGATCAGTTGCCCCCGTCAATTCTGTATTACCGTCACCAACTCCAATGGCTCGGCGGCATCGGGATTATTGTGATCGCCGTGGCCATTCTGCCGCTGCTGGGTATCGGGGGGATGCAGCTTTACCGCGCCGAAGCCCCGGGACCGGTAAAGGACAACAAACTCACGCCCCGCATTACCGAAACCGCCAAAGCGCTGTTCCTGCTGTACGTGATGTTCACTGTCACCTGTTTCGCCGCTTATAAGCTCGCGGGGATGAACTGGTTTGAAGCGCTCGGGCACAGCTTTTCGACCGTTGCCAACGGTGGCTTTTCCAGCCATGACCAAAGCCTTCGCTACTATGACAGCTCCTCTATTCTGCTGATCTGTAGTGTGTTCATGTTGATCGCCGGTGCCAACTTCGCCCTGCACTTTGTCGCCTGGCAGGAAAAGAGCCTGCGCCACTACCTGGCGGATGCGGAGTTCCGCTTCTATTCGGGCTGGGTAATCTTCGGCACCATCGTTACCGTCAGTGTGCTCTATTTCACCCGGGAATACGGCATCACGGACAGTCTGGTATTGGGCTTCTACAACCTGGCCTCGACATTGACCACGGCGGGCTTCGCCTCGGACTTCAATTACTGGCCCTCTTTCCTACCCTATATGCTGTTTATTCTCGCTTTTCTGGGTGGGTGTGCCAGCTCCACCGGCGGCGGTATGAAGATGATTCGTGTACTGCTGCTTTATAAACAGGGCGTGCGGGAAATCAATCGGCTGATTCACCCCAATGCCATCATTCCCGTCAAGATTGGCAAAATCACCGTGCCGGATCGAGTGATTGAAGCGGTATGGGGCTTTTTTGCCATGTACGTGGTGATGTACATCGCCATGTTTCTGATGCTGCTGATGACCGGTCTCGATCTGGAAACCTCCTTTTCCGCCGTCGGTGCCTGCATTACCAACCTGGGTCCGGGCATGGGCAATGTAGCGAGCAACTACGGCTCCATCAGCGACCCCGCCAAGTGGATTCTGACCTTTGCCATGCTGTTGGGCCGCCTCGAGGTGTTCACCTTGTTGGTGTTGTTCAGCCCCATGTTCTGGCGGCGCTGAAAGGTGCGCCGGGCTCGCCTTGAGCGCGAGCCCCGGCGTTCGAGCTACAGGCAGTCGGTGATAACACCGGCGCCTGCATTGTTCAATACATGCGCCTTGGTATCTTCCGCGGACAGTTTGTCGTAGTCGTAGGCGGGCGTATAGCTGACGGTTGACTCAGGGTTAGGGCCGGCGGTCACACCATCACCCTCCGTCCAGGTAACGTCGATAAACAGGTTGTCTTCCAGATCCCAGTAACCAACCTCCTCGCTGTAAAATGCCACAATGGGATTTTGCACATCCTCGAAGACATTGCCTTCAATTCTTATGGTCGCCCCCATTCGTGAATTAATGGCGGTACTCAATACGGTTTGATAATAGTTATTGAAGATGTGCGCCTGGCCAAAACGGAACAGTGGCAAACGGGAATTTACGTTGCTCCAATGGTTACCGTAAAAGGTAATACGGCGTTCGAAATTATCCGAGTCGCTACTACCCCATAGGGAGGTTTTCCAGCTGTCTCTCAGAATGTTGTAGGAGATAGTGACATTGTCCACGGATCTTTTGCCACTGACCAATTCATCGTAAAAGTCCTTTTCCGAATCCAGACTGTTATAGAAAGTGTTGTGATCAATCCAGATGTGCGTGGCCGGCCCTTCCAGACTGATGTGGTCTTTGTCGCCTATGTTGACATAACGCATGGTGACATTGCGAATAATGACGTTGTGCGCACGAGTGATTTTAATGCCGATGCCATCGAACAAGGCCCTGTCTTCCACACCAATAATAGACACATCGTTCATATCTTTTATATTGAACTTACCATCTGATACACCGTCCGGCGTAATCGTACCGTCCACATAAATGGTGAGCGGTTCGCTGCCTTTATTCGACAACGCGGCTACCAGTTCCTGGCCCGAGGTAACCGTCACTTCGGTTCCCCCGGCGCCGCCCGTGGTGCCGTCTCCCATGGCGGCAAAGCCCTGAATGCGGTTAGCGTTCTCGCAGCTCAAGATCCCCGTGGTAGGCTCAGAGCCGGCGCTGCTCTGTGACGAGCCGCTGCTTTCGGAGCTGGACGCCTCACTGCTGGACAAGCTGGAGGATGAATTGTCTCCACCGGAAGAAGAGCCGCCGCAGGCGGTCAGAACCGCACTCATGGCGGTCACCAATGCTAGTTTATTCAAAGTCATGGTTCATTACTCTCGTTCTGATAGTGCGTTTTTATGAAATAGGCGGGGCCAGAAATGACCCCACTTGCCTTACGGCATAGGCTCCCAGCCTTCGGTGCCGAAATCTTCAAAGATCTGCGCCCGGGTCGACAGCTCGGCATTCATTTCACTGTCATTCAGGATATACACGCTGTCGTGGCGAGCGGACAGATCGATGGGCTGGCCTTCCACGGTGATGCTGCCGTACTCGCGCCAGCCCATGGTGGCGGTGGCCGGGTCCGGATTGGGCGCGGGCTGATCGTTGATGCCCTCACCGGCCCAACCGATATCAGCGATGTGATCGCCCATTTCACAGTTAATAAAGGCGATGGTGTCGTAGTAGCTTTCACTGCCTCCGCTGCGCGCCAGGTAGGTGGAGCCGTCTGCGACGGTATTACCCGCCGGGCCCGGGCCATTGGTCAGACGACTGTTGAGGAAAACAAAACCTTTGCCACTCTCCCCAGCGCGCGCCTGTAGCACATAACCTCCGCCACTGCCGCCTCGGCTGTCGCCGATGGTGCGAATTTCACTCTCTTCAAACAGAGCGGCCTGTGGATACCCCCAGATAAAATCGACGTTGCCGGCCACCAGTGTTTGGTAGAACCAGCTGTAGCCTTTGATCAGTAAAGTGTCTTGCTCGCTATAGAATGCCGCGTTCTTGGCCACCAGGCGGCCGTCGTCGCTATTGAAGTAGAGGGTCTCCGCCTGCGCACCGTCCGGATCGGACCTCAGAATGGTGTTGCGCAAGGTAAGATTTTCCAACGTCAGCATGTCGGCACTTTCGACCAGAAAGACATTGCGGTTGCTGGTGCCACCGTTGATTGCATCGGAATTGCGGTATTGCAGTACAGTGCCGTCTCGGCTCTCGCCACTGAGCGTCACATTGTTTTTGTTACGCAGATACAAAGGCTGGTGATAGACCCCGTTCATGATGCTGATGGTGGTGGCGTCGTCTTTGGCCAGGTATTCCATGACGTGATTGAGGGCACCTTGCACCGTGCGGAAATCGGCGGCGCCATCATCGTCCACAGTGAAGTTCGGCCCCTCGGGGAGAGTGGCCCGGGTAGTAAAGGTCCATTGCGCGGCTTTACCCAAGCCGACAAAGTTGGCGCCACCGAGCTGGGCATCATTCAGGACGCCATCGCCAATGGCCACATAGTATTCGGTGCCCGGTTCGAGAACACCGGTGTGCAGGGAAGCCGTAACGGTGTCGCCCTTCACAAAGAAGGGCTGAACGTTCATCTCGCGCCGTCGGTCCTGCCCTTCGTAACCGAGCTGGTCGGTTTCATCGGACAGACGCACGGTATCCACCAGGGTGTCGTCGTCCGCACGGAATATGCGCAGTGAACCCACCTCGCCCAACGTCGGTTCGCTGTTAAACTGCAGGCGCAGTGGCGTATCCAAGGGCACATCGGTGGCACCCGGGACGGGCATGGTCCGATCGCTCAGAGCGCTGTAGGTTGCCTCAGGCTGGATGAAGGCGGGCGCGACTTCGGCGCTGATGGTGCGCATCACGCTGGGGTCGGAGCCGCTGGTAAAAGTGATCTGCGCCGTGCCCTCCGCTACCGGGGTCAAACTTACGGTGGTGCCCTCCACCGCCACACTGACCACCGCGGCGTTGCTGGAGGTAACGGTAAAGGTGTCCGCGGTTTCTCCATCATTCTGCCTGGCGGTGACTTCTATGACGTAATTCGGGTCACCCGCTTCGGCCGACCAACTGATTTCCGAGGGGACAAAGGTCAACTGCACAGGTTTGATCACCGGGTCGCCGACTTTCAAATCATCCAGCTCGAAGGACTTGTTGTAGGTATAGAGGCCGATCCGCCCCTTGTCGGTAAAGGCAGTATCGGTAGTGGTGCCGATTTTCTCACCATCGAGGTAAACGGTCAGCTCCGGGCCAATCAACTCAAAGCGAACGGTGTACCACTGCCCGTCAAGCTCATCGCGTGCACCCTGAACAATGGGGCGGCCCATCTGAACCGGACGGTCAATGGTGCCATCTTCCATCACCGCCACTTCCACTTTGGTGCTGGTCAGAGCGTTTTGCACGTTCAGTCCGCCACCGTACCAATCATCCTTGTCCTGATAGCGGGCGAGCAAAAACAGAAACTTGTTGCTGGTGGTGCTGTTTTCCCGGGGCCGTATTCGCGCTTCTACGAAGTAATCCGCACCGGGGATTTCGGCCATGGCCTCCTCGGTCAGCAGCGCCAGCACCCCGCCTTGATTGTTGGCCGTAAACTGCAGCACCTGATTTCCCCCGTCGGTCACGACGGCAAAGCTGCCGTCCGGCCCGTCGACGTTGGCGGGTTCCGACAGAATTTCCCACAGTGCGGTATCGCCCCTGGAGAAGTCATCACACAGGTAGAGGGTTTCATCGCACGGGCTGGCTGGCTCGGAAGAGGAGGCGCTGCTGTCGGAAGAGACACTGGTTTCGGAAGAAACGCTTTGGCTTGAAGAGGAAGAAGCATTTGTGTCGCCGTCGGATGAGGAGCTGCCACAGGCGGACAACAGCCCCGCCACCATCCCGGCAACGATCAGGCGGTAGATTGTCATGGTTGATTCTCTCTGTTGGTTGGCCCCCGGATCATTGCCCGGTGAGTCCTTATTATTGGCTATCGTTATTGGGCAGCCGGGAATACGTGCCCGACCACGTTCTGAATATGGAAGCTTGCAGACGGGGCGTCAAGGGGCCTTTATGAGGGTCTGAAGGCCAATGTAACCGATAATCACCACGAATTTGTGGTTCATCAGGTCACACTGGCCGTCAAAGGAAGAGAGCGAATTAATTCAGGTGTAACCGGTTTCTAGTCGTCAATGTCGGCAAATCCCGCCTCGGTAAATCCCGTACCTTTGGCCTGCAGCGTAATGAGCCCGCTGTGGTCACCCAACACCCACTGCTCGAACGCCCGTTTGATCTGTTCCGGCGTGACCATTTTCAAGGCCTCCACGAGGCGTTCCCGGGTGTCGAAGTCGGTGTTGTTGCGATAGAAGTCACCCCGATATCGACTCGCTTCCTGAGCAAAATCATTCGGCGGTTGAGTCAGTTGGGCCACCAGGGACTCGCGCAGGGGATTGAGCTGGGCATCATCCAGCTCGGACAGCGTCGCCTCATAATCCGTCAAGAACCGTTCGACTCGTTCCTGAATGGCGGGCAGTGTTTTTTCCGAACTCTGGACCAGCAGCACCAGCGCCGGCTGCTCCCCAAGGCGGGTCACCCCGGCGTTGACCACATAACCCCACTGCTCTTCGGTACGCAATTGGGTGTACATGGGGTTATTGATCAACATGTTGAGCAGTAACAGGCGGGCGAAGGGCTCCATCTTCGAGCCCGGCGCCACATAGGCGCGCATCCAACCCACATCGTTGTGCTCTACCGTGCGCTCAATGTTCCAATGTTCGTCCGGTTCGGGCGTTTCAGTTTCGGTGATATACAAGGGCCCGGGGTGGCGGTCCGGACCCAAGGCCTGTTCTGCATTTCGGGCCATGGCGCGAACCTGCTCCGGTCGATAGTGGCCATAGGCATACAAGCGTAGGGTGACCTGATCCCGCCACTGGCGGTAATAGGCCCTCAGATCTTCGGGCGTAATCTGTTTGCTGGCTTCCAGGATGGCGGACACATCCCATTCGAAGCGCTGGGTGCGACGGTCGAGCCAGCGGTACAGCTGGTGCATCGGGGCATCGGTGTCTTCACCGCTCAGCCACTCCTGCAGGCGGTTTCGCTGACGCTCGAACTCGGCGTCGGTAAAGCTCAGGTGAGCCACGTCACCCATCAGTTCATTCACCAACTCTTCGTGGTTCCCCACGGGCCCGTGCAAGGTCAGGTTTTGCATGTTGCTCTCGGAACGGTCAAAGCCGATGTCGATGCCGGCCCTTCCGGCCCGATCTGCCAGGCTCATGTTCTGCTCGCCCAACAGACCATTCATGATCGCGCCCAGCGCGAAGTGCTTTGCGTTCTCAACCCCCAGGTCCGTGTTCCAGACAAAGTGCAGGTAGCCTTTTCCATCCCGGTGATACTCGGCATGCCGGAACCAGACGTCCAGCCCCGGCTCGGCAATCAATTGGGTAAATGACTGTACCGAGTGTTCAATGGCCTCGGCATCGCCACCGCTGGCCAGAGTATTGGCGGGCGGCAGATTCAATTCGATGTTTTGAGCCATGGACTGCCAGCGTGCCAAAGTTTCCGGCTCAATGTCAGCCACGGCGTAACGGCCGTCATAGTATGGAATGTCGGTATCCACCGGCTCGCTCTGGCTGACTTGCCAGACACGCAACCGCTCGGGCCGCAACTGTTCGAGCACAGCGTTGATCGCCGCCGGATCAAAGGCTTCAAAATACGCGTTGGCCGAGTTTACGTAGGCCGGGGGCAGTTCGTGCATCAGGGCGCTGATGTGGACCGCCTGCTGCATCGGCTGGGGTGGAGACTGTTCATTGAAGGTTCTCTGTGCCAGGGTCCGGTACTCGTCGTAATAACGCTGCTTTACCCCTTTCTGGCGCACTTGTTCAATGTAGGCAAGGGTGGCGGCAATCACTTGGTCCCGCTGCGCCATCCCCTGTTCGGTGGCATCGACGAAAATTCGGACAAAACCGTCCCGACCAAAGAAGTCAGATTGAATACCCGCTCCCATGCTGTTGGCGAGGTTTTGCTCGCGCAGATAGTGCCCCAGAGTACCCGGCTCTTCAGAGCTTAAAATATTGCTCAAGTAGGCGTTGGGTTTCACTCGCCACTGATCGCTGTTGTCCTCAATGGGAAATTCCAGAATCAGCTGCTTCAGATCTTTTTGGGGGCGGTAGTAAATGTGCTTGCCCCAGGCACTGGGCGGGAGGCCGGGTTGGGTGATTTCGGCGGAGGGAGCCTCCTCCTCCGGCAGGGCCGCGAAGTGCTCTCGCACCAGCGCTTCCTGCTCGGCAAGGGGTCGCTGGCTCACCAGCGTCAGGGTCATCAGTTCCGCGACGTAGTAGCGCTGGTAAAAATCCAGCATCGCTTCGTACAGACCGCTGTCCTCGCCACCGGGGAGGGTCTCCCGGTTGCCCACGCTCAGCCGCGCCGCCGGGTGTTCCGGGTTGCCGGTCAGGCCCAGCAGCTGGAACATGATCCGAGGGTCCTGGCTCTTGCCCATGGACCACTCGTTGTGCACCGCGGTGCGCTCCTTGTCACTGTATTCCCGATCAAACAACGGCGCCTTGAAGTAGTCGCTGAACCGGTCCAGCGAAGAATCGAGCAGCTCGTTAGGCGTTTGAAAATAATAATTGGTGTGGTCACTACTGGTATAAGCGTTGGCAAAGCCGGCATTTTCTTCCAGGTACTTTTGCAACGCATTGGGCTCGGGATAATCCTCAGTGCCCAAGAACAGCATATGTTCGAGGTAGTGGGCCAACCCCGGGAACTGCTGCGGATTGTGAAAACTGCCGACTCCGACCGCCAGGGCCACGGCGGTCATTTCCGTCTCGGGGGCGTGCACCAGCATGACTTTCAGGCCATTATCAAGCTGCAGGTAACGGTACTCGCGCGGGTCATTCTGGCTTTTTGCCACCTCTACAGGCACCTGATGGGCACAGGCCACCAACAATGATGTCAGAAGCGCGAAGAAGACGGTGAACGCGGGGGATTTCAAGGAAAAACGATGCATGCGGAGTCCTTTTTGCCGATAGACGATTCATGGTGGCAAGACAACGGCGGTCCCGCCATTGTTCCGCTAAAGCCTATGCGAGGACACGGCTTCGGTCAACTGAACTCAGTGTGACTGAGACGCGTCCGCCGGAACCACCCGATTGCGCCCCTGGTGTTTGGCACTGTAGAGCGCCCGGTCCGCACGCACGAAAGCATCCACGTAAGACTCGCCCTCTGCCAACTGGCAGACGCCGAAACTGGCGGTCAGGCTGATTTCGATATCCTCTTCTTTCAGGCCCTCTTCGGCAATCAGCGAACGGAGCTTTTCCGCCAGACAAGCGGCGTTCTCCACCGTAGTCGCCGGGCACAGCAGTAGGAACTCTTCACCGCCCCAGCGGCAGAGCACATCCTGCTGACGGGTATGTCGATCGAGCAGGTTCACCAAGTGGCGCAGGACTTTATCTCCTACATCATGGCCATAGGTGTCATTGAATTGCTTGAAATGGTCCACATCCAGCAAAATCAGGGCCAGGGGGTGAAACTCTTCACTATGAAGCAACTCTGACAACCGTTGCTCGAAGCCATAGCGGTTATAGGCACCGGTGAGCGGATCCCGAGATGAAAGATGCTTATAACGCTCGCTTTCCTCTTTCAGGCTTTCATTGCGATTGGTGAGAAGGTCCAGGCTGCGCCTCTGACGCCGGGCTTTGACCGCCAACAGGCGCAGCCGGCGAAGTGCCCAGATCATCAGCCCTGCCAGCCAGAACAACAGAATGCTCAAATACCACAACTCGGCCGAAATCCAGTCGCCCACGAAGGATATGCGCTCGATCTTTACGTCATAGTTTCCCGGGGTCATCGCGTCGGAGTAGCCAATACCAATAGCGATCACGTTGTGAAAGGCCGGACGACGCAACTCGCGGGGCAACAAACGCTCACGGCTCCACCAATCAGCGAGGTTCAGCTCCTCGAAATGCAGATGAATCGACCCATCAAGCTCGCCCGGCAAAAAATCAAACTTGTTGAACTGAGCACTATTGTTGTCGTCGGGGTTGGAATAGCGCTCGTCGTAGTGGCGCATAAAGAACTGGACTTTCTTGTCATGACCGTCGGCGTGCAGGCGCAGATCCACAGCGTGGTAGGCAGTCAGATCCAGCCCTTTGAGCGGGTCGTGCGAGAGAATAATGTTCATGCCGCAATAGACGGGGGTGCCCTCCTCCTCAACCCGACAGCGCCAGAGCCGATCCTCCTCGGGGCCCACCCACTCTGAATGGCTCGGCCCGCCTTCGACACTGTCGCCGTATAGGGCAAAAATGACGTCCAGGTCCGGCTCCGGAACGATCGAGAGCTCTCTGTCGGGAACCAGAGGATGCGCTACGATCGCGATCAACGTCCCGATGATCGCGGCCAGTAGAAACAGCAGAGAGCGATTATGTGCCATAAAGGTCACTTTGTTGAATATTGCGCCATTGTAACAAGCTTAACGCACTTCACCGCTCCTGCAATCGTCTTCATTCAGAATATTACGCTATGAATAGTCCCGATTTATAACCAAAAGTAACTACAAAACATTCGTTTGATAACAGTTATTGATTACAAGCACAAACGGCCCAGTCATCCTCCCCAAATCACAGCAAAATTCGGGGTACAATGCTGAGTTGCGAGCTCGTTTTGTGACCGGTTACTCCGGCAGCAGCGGGCTTCCACACTGATACCGAACCCACACAATTCACAATAAAGTGAGGCCCCTATGGACCGGATACACCTCGGAAGACGGCAATTTCTCAAGCAGGCGGCCACAGCCTCCGCAGCCCTGGCGGCAGTCAGTACCCTGCCCGGCTGCATGAACCTGATCGGCAAACAGAACACCTACGACATCTCCCTGGCCCAGTGGTCCCTGCACCGGCGATTTTTCAGCGGCGAGGCGGACCCGATGAATTTCGCCCAGATCGCCCGCCAGGAGTTCAACATCGGTGGGATCGAGTACGTCAATCAGTTCTACAAGGACAAGCTGTCCGACACGCTGGTCCAGGATCTTCGCTCCCGTGCCGAGAATGAGAACGTTCAGAGCCTGTTGATCATGGTCGATGGCGAAGGTGCCCTGGGTGCGCCCACCGAGGCCGGGCGGCTGGAAACCGTGAACAACCACAAAAAATGGGCCGACGCCGCCCACGGACTGGGTTGCCACTCAATTCGGGTGAACGCTCAAAGCGCGGGCTCCTGGGATGAACAGCGCGAGCGGGCCGCTGACGGCCTGGTGAAGCTCGCCGAGTATTGCGAGCCTCTGGGTCTGAATGTACTGGTGGAAAACCACGGAGGCCTCTCCTCCAACGCCCGTTGGTTGAGCCAGGTGATGGAAACCGCTAACCACCCGCGTGTGGGCACCCTGCCGGATTTCGGTAACTTCACCATCAACCGGGAAACCGGGGAGAGCTATGACCGCTACCAGGGTGTGCGTGAGCTGATGCCCTACGCCAAGGCGGTTAGCGCCAAGAGCTATGCCTTCAATGAGCAGGGAGCGGAAACAACGATCAACTTCGAACGTATGATCGACATCGTGATGGCGGTGGGTTATAGCGGTTGGATCGGTGTGGAGTACGAGGGGGACAAACACTCGGAAGCCGAAGGTATTCGGTTGACTCGGGATTTGTTGTTGTCGTTGAAAAACAGGTGATCTGCGCTGCCTAAGCAAACCCTGAAAGTAGAAACCTTTTCAGGGTTTGCTTAGCTTGAACAAGCACTACAGCTTAAATCATTGGGCTTCAAATTTCACTTGGCCCTGTGTGTAGCAAAATGCTGGGCCCCACGTATCCTCGCAATGCTGAACAACTACCGTATAGGACCCCTCTTGGTATGTGAAAGAATAGTTGTTTTGATAAGTATATTCGTCAACAATCGTATTGCTATCTTTTACAACCATCACTCTTGAGATTTCGGTATATTCATCATGGCTTGGGTAACTGATTGTTACAGTTTTAGGGCTATTAAACGTATAGGCGTCCATATCATAACCGGAAACAAAAACAGAACTCGGTATCTCTCGACGAAACTTCGATAAATCTTCTTTTGAATTGTTTAGAGCTCTTGCCGAATCCGCTTCTCCTTCTTCTCCACAAGGCGATTGTGCGTAGGGCTCCGCATCTAATGGACACATAATATCGGGATTGGAATAGACATACTCTTTATCATAGTGGTCTCCAATACCAAACTCACTTGTATATGCCATAATAGTAGCGAAAGCGGCCTTGGATCCACTTCCCTCAAAACCGTGGCCTTTCCCATAATCGTATGTCCAGCCATCCATTGTACTGTGAGTCAATCCCATTGTATGTCCCAACTCGTGGGCTAACACCATGGCGTTATCGCATCCTGACCAAGTCCAGCAAGCGTTCCAGCGAATAAGAGTATACGCACCTTCCGGAGAACCACTCCCAAGAGCATTACCTAGTGAGGCGTACTCATCACTCATATTCCATGTCGCGAAATAAACTACAAAATCGGCGTAATATTCGTTTCGTAAAGCTTTAATATCAGTATCGCTCTGATAATTAAGAACTAGTTCTTCATAATCGTCGAAATCAATTTCATAATCATCAAAATGTACTATTTCCAACTCCATATCTATTTGCGAATTTTCATAGATTTGATTAATAGTCTGAACTTGTTGTGATACCTCAGAAATGATGGATTGGTGGGTTTCTAGTTGGAGTACTTCAGGATGGTAGAGAACCAATAGTGTGATTGTCTCCGTCTCTGATAGGGCTTTAGGAGGAAGGACAATAAAACTTAACAACAGAATAGCTTTTAGGTGTGTGCTTTTCATAAGTGACATCCTATCTAATACTGGTGAACCTCCCGTCGACTTCTTACGACGTTACAATACCTCATGTAAAAGAGCTCGAAGTTGATAACTCCCCCGGCTTCCGCCGGGGGAGTTATGGATTTACATAAGCTTACATCGGTTCGACGATCAGGTTGTCAATATCGATGGCACAACCGGATTCGCAACGAAACTGCAGGAACGATTCAGTGGTACCAAGCTCTTCGGTAATCTCGTATGTGTAGGTTTGCCCTACCTCATAGGAACGAGAGTCTACATTTACAATACGAGAGTCAAAGTCATGCAAGGAATTCGAAGAGCTAGTCGTATTGTTGTCCAGGTAAATAAAGAAGTTAGCTGTCGCATCCTCTTCAACCGGTACGGTGTTTACCGCAACCACATCAAACTGAATACGGAACGGCTGGCTCAGATCCATATCACCTTGAGGCTCAGTTGTTTCGGACGTAGTAGCGGCACGAGTCCGATCACCCGCTGTGAAGCGAGACGAATCAAAGCTCAGAACACCATCTACTACTGCGGTGGTACCGCCTGTCTCGTAATAGAAGGAGGTGCTGGCATCCGTGGATACGTGGCGATATTCAGTGCTGTAGAAGTCCTCTGAAGTGATACCTTCAAACGCTTCATTGATCAGACCGGTGTCACCACCATTGCCACCCTGATACTGGATCACGATGTCGCTCAGAGTAATACCCAGCTCTGAATCCGGACCCTCTGGTTGCCCGCAGCCAGAATCACAGCGGAACTGGAAGAAGGACGTTGCCGTACCGACATCGGATTCGATGACCACCTCTTGACCGTCTGTAAGCGTGTCCAGAGTTGTGGAGTAAATACTGGTTGCATCTTCATGCACAGAGTTCCAACCATCTTCCGCACTACCCGTGCCGGACTCGGTATTGTCTACATATATCATGAAGTTGCCGCCCGCATCGTTCGCCTTGTTAACCGTGAAGCTGACGGTATACGGCTGGCTCAAGTCAATGCCACCCACGGCGTCGAGACCGGTGCCTTCATCATGACCAACATAGAAGCGACCGTCGCCCCAGGTAATAGCATTGTTCGCAACATACATGCGAGAGGAGCCAGCACGCGGGTTGTAGAACGGCTTGGTCAGGTCATCTGGAAACGCCAGGAATAGTTCGTTTTCTTCACCGAAGAATTCTTCAAAGCTCATATCCAGATTCACACTCAGCGGCAGACCTTCAAAAGCAACACCTTCAAACTGCGGCGGCTGCACATACTCCTCGTTCACTTCACAAGTGGCGTATTCCACGGCGTCACCTGCCTGATGCTCTACCACCAGGTTGCTGATGACCGCGTAACCACCGCTGCTCACCCGCAACTGCAAGTAAGAAGTGGAAGTACCGACAGGCATGCTGTCACCGTCCAGTGCCGGAATAACAGCGATGGTGTCTCCAACACGGTTACCTTCGTTATCCATCATGTAAGCGTCACCGGGAACGTCTACGACGACGCGATTACCGGCCTGGAAGGTGCCGATTTCTTCACGCAGCAGCAAAGAAGCGGTGCTCCACAGTGAGTCTGCCTGACGGCCACCACTGTTGTTATCGACATAAAGCTCCAGGTTACTGAAGCCGGAGCCCCAGGGGCCATTGTCGTTCAAACAGAATGAGACTCGGTAGGGTTCACTCAGATCCAGCTCACCCCAGCTTCCCAACTCAGCAGTCGCGCCTTCAGCGCCATCACTAGTATCACTCTTTCTGTCGTTGGCGTTCTCGTCAGTCAAATCAGACAGGATTTGACCGATGCTCATCCGCGCACTATCGATCAGGGCCAGATGACCATTGCCTGCCATCCAGCTAGTGGATTCCGGATCGACTTCACCAATGGACACTTCACCGGTGTCTGGATCTTCTGCCCACAGGCAGCAGGTCGGATAGTAGAAAGACGGATGCGGGTCAGTCAGGGTGGACTCATTGCCGTCTTCATCCGCAATGGTATTGGATGCAGGGGTATTCAGTGCTTTATAAGACTCACTGTAGAAATCAAGGGTGGAGGTCGCCTCGAAGTTCTCTACCAGAGGTAAGGTCTCATTCTGAATCTCAATCTGAGTGCCTTCCTCGGGCGGATCATCTTGCGGAATGTCATCGGGGTCGTCATTGCCGCCCCCACCACCACCGCCGCCGCCGCTGCTACCGCCGCAAGCGACAAGGGTGCTGCCCAGCATTAATGCTGCGAGTAATTTAAGTTTCATACGGTTGATCTCCTACGTTTTTATCTAATGATATCTCTCTACACCCTAGTTGATCACTCTGCTCGAAG
This sequence comes from Marinimicrobium agarilyticum DSM 16975, assembly GCF_000423345.1. Taxonomy (GTDB): domain Bacteria; phylum Pseudomonadota; class Gammaproteobacteria; order Pseudomonadales; family Cellvibrionaceae; genus Marinimicrobium; species Marinimicrobium agarilyticum. The sequence continues at coordinate 175,595 of NZ_AUHU01000008.1, read as the reverse complement.
CAGGGTGATCAACCACGAGTTCTTTTACCAGAAGCGAATGGTCGCCCCCACCTGGAAGGTTCGGCCCAGCCCTTCTGATTTATACATCACCGGTCCGTTGGAGTAGTCATTTCCACGGAAATAGAAGACATCTACATCCTCTGTCACATTCAGGACGTCGAAGTAGAACTTAATGTCTTCGTTCAGGTTATATGTGGCCTTGAAGTCCAGACCGAAAATCTCATCGTGAAACACGTCTGCCCAGCGCCGGCAATTTTCAGGATAAACCACACCTGAGCCAGCAGCGCCTTCAAGAGCGTCAGGATTGCTGGCATCGTTCAGCGCCGCCCACTCTCTATCGGTCTGGATATCGGCTGCGGAGCAGGAACCGATCTGCTTGAGAACTTCACCGCGATAATTCTGGATCAGACGCGCAGAGAACATCTCGTTTTCCCAACCCAAAGTCAGGTTGGCCGTCAGATCTGCTTGGTTAGGCAGTCTGATATCATCCGCACGAACTGTTTCCCCCGCATCAGCGGTACTGCTAAGCAGGGTCATATTGCCGTTGACAAAGAAGTTGTTCTCAAAGTAGCGCGAGTAGCTGATTTCCGCACCGTACACGGATGATGTGTCCCCGTTGAGCGTTGTGTTTACATCCTGGAAAACATAGTCTTCCTCTATACGAAACACATTTTCCGTAATAGACGGCTCGCCGCCATCTGAAGAATCGATACGATCCAACGCCACCCGAACCGATCCTGGAAGATCATTTCTCGAGACGTCAATGCCCCTCACTTCAACAATGAAGTCATCGATCTGTTTATAGAAAACCGCCAATTCAGCGAAATGTCCGTTGGGTCCATACCAGCTTACCGATGCATCGAAGTTAGTGGCTTCCATGGCCTTCAAATCGGTGTTGCCCAACTCCAGAGCGTTGCCTTCGCACAGGGTGAAATTCTGTGATATGAACTCTACATAACCATCGTTGGGGGCACCCAGATCGTCCTGCAGGTTGTCGCTACAGTTGTCCCGACCCTCTATCGGATCCGCTGCGCTCATGAAGACCCGGCCGTCAAACCCTGCATCGGCACTGGCGTCATCATAATCAGGACGGTTGTAGTTGGTCCAAAGGGAGCTTCTTACCAACAGGTCGTCTGTCGGCTCCCAACGCAAATGCAGACCCGGATAGACACCATCGTACTCATTGACGACAAATCCGCCGGTAGCAGGATCGCCCAGGGGCATTACAATATCCCGAACCACACCGTCTTCCCGTTGGAAGCGATCGTGGCGAAGCGTAAACCAACCCGTGGAACCGAATTCCGTCTCGACATAGCGAGCACCGGCAATCAGCCACATGTTGTCCATCAGGTTGAATTCACCCATCAGGTAAGCTTCATTACTCTCTTCATAAATAGAGTAGTTATCGCTTTTGCTTGCGTGGCCACTCCGGTTTGGATCCAGATTCAGTGGAATTTGACGCGTAATATCGAGTAGATTTTCGGCATCTGCTGTTGTGATAAAGTCGTGGTCAAAGCGAGGATTTCGAGGTGTATAGGTTTCGAAGTCGCCACGACCAATCCCCGTGTTTGCCCAGGTCAGACACTCTTCGTCACCTTCACAGGCGAAGGGGTAATCACTTGGGTTGACACTCCAACGGGCCCGATCTCGACTCCGCGTACGTTCTTTGGCGAGAATACCGGCCTTGAAATAATTGATGAAGCCGCCTTCAAAATCACGACGAACATTCAGTTTGTATTGTTCCACCTCATCTTCCCGGAAACCGTCCTCCAAGTAGATTCCGTCATACACAAAGGCTTCCTGTCGACGCTCGTCGAGCTCATACCCGGGGAACCCCGCATAGCCCCCGGTTCCGGGAACACCGGATGTTGGAATGACCGCGCCTGATTGTTCGGCCAATGCGCGAATCTGTGTGCGCGACAGTACTTGGGCCTCAATGTCGTCTTGGAAAGACCGGGCATACATCGGCAGAGACTGGATTCGGAACTGTACCCGTCGATCATCCGGGTTGGTTTGCTCCCCCACCGAATTATGGAACTCGTAATCCACAGTCCAGAGGTCGATATTGTTTTCGCCGCCCAACGCGAACGTCGTCGTCTGATCTTCAGCTTCCTGAATAAACACATGCTGCTGCAAATCCGTATCAGAAACAGCAAAACTGTTATTCTCAGGATTCACATAGGACACATAACGCGCGTCACCCTGACCAAATCGGAAGTACTCGCGCAAGGTCAACTCTTCATCGGTGAAGGTGGAGTGGTCATAGCGAACGAAGTACTCACTGTTGTCAGTCGGTCGCCATTCAAGATTGAAGGTACCTGCAGTGGTTGTCCGTACGCTTTCATCCTGGCGTACTTCGAACTCCCAGGGAGCCAGGATTCGGGGCTCATCAATGTAGGGGTCAACCACACCTTCCTGAAGATATTCCAGCGAGCTTCTTGCGTTGTTCTCGCGATTGTTGCTGTCATCGCCCAACTGAGGTTGGGAGACACGCAAAAAGCGGAGATCGTTACTGGTGCTATGGAAGATCTGGTTGACTTCAGTGGCGCGCTCTTCATGCGAGAGTGAAACCGCAATGCCGATCGTCTCATCGGCCAGAAGTTTGGTGGCTTGCAAGGTCGCTTTCGGCGAGAATTCACCACGTTGCTCATGCATGGCGCCTTGAAGGCTAAGACGAACGCTGTCTTCTCCGCGCGAGAATGCGGTTACAGAATTCACGTTGACACGACCACCAATGGAGTTGAGATCCATATCCGGTGTCAGTGACTTGAAGACCTCGATCGATCCCATCAAGTCGGCCGGTATTGAATTGAGCGCTACCGATCGATTGTCGGTACTGGAAGAGGCGAGTTCAGAGTTGTTTAGACTGACGCCGACAAAGCTCGGCCCCAAACCACGTACGTTAACGAACTCGCCTTGACCGTCGTTCTTTTGGAGAGTGACGCCAGGCAAACGCTGCAATGCCTCTGCAACGTTTTGGTCAGCAAAGTTGCCGGCATCGTCTTGGGAGATTACGGAACTGAAAATATCTTTGTTCCGCTCAATCTCACGCGCATTGAGTTCCGCCGCACGGACCCCCTGAACGACGATTTCTTCGAGCGGTTTATCCTCTTGTGAGGAGGCTTGATCTTGAGAAAAGGCGGGCAGAGAGCCACACGCCACCAGCGACACCGCCAGTGACAGCATACGTTTCTGAAACATTTTGTCTCCCTCGACTGACTTCTTTTTTGTTAATTCAAGTCTGAGTTTTTCAAGCGCCGTTGTAGCGCTCAATGGTTGAGTCGTTTTTTATTTTGCTATCTCAGAAAGCCCGTTTTTTGGTTGATTGTGATAGGAATAACGGTTTTTCTGGCAGCAATTTTTATTGATACTTGCACAGGCCGAGACACAATTCAAGCGCAAGGTGGCGGTTTTTTGGCTTAATTTCAAACGGTTTTTACTGCTATTATTTTTAATAGCTGACAGGTCTAGTTGCCTACAAAGGTCCTAGAAAATAGCGGTATTTGCGGAACATCTTCCTGCTGCCAATCTGAAGCATCATAGGACAGTATGACTTACGAAGTGGAATTTTTATGACGACAAAATACTCATTGGCGCACACGATCTTTCTGGCAACGGCATTAGCAACGGGGAGCTTCTCTACCATTGAAGCACCCCAAGAACCGTCTCACTGGAAGGCTTTTCGGACGCTATTAACCACTGGTACAACAAGACCGAGCGGCTTGATGCGCCCCTTTACAAAAGGCCACTAGCACTACAGCCATTGCGGATAACATTCTTCTGCATCAACGTCGCAGCGGAGGCCGGCGGGAAAACATTCATCCTCAAAGAGTCCTGAGTTCGGAGGAGGAAGGGGCTGCTACCGCTTTGAAGGACAATGTGGACGCCAGTTTTGATAAGCGGAATATCTATCCTCAAACTACCTGCCTGTCCCATGCCTACCAGCGAACCGGTGACGTGCGTTGCTCCAGGATCAGTATCCCGACTGGAAACAGCGCATCGAGTGATGGCCAACTAACTTTGAACCTTGGGAATTTCACTTCTGACTTTCAAAAAACGATAGACCCCGATAACGGCAATACCAGCTCCACCGATAATACCGACCCAGGCCAAAACACTGAGAAAGGGTTGTTCCGGGAGGAACTTCAGTACAACAGCGCCACCAATCTCCAACGACAGTGCCGTTCGGATATAGGAAAGCAAGGTGCGCTCATTGGAGAGGTGTGTCCGCTCCACCGCCAGATGGTCGCGCAGGTCGGTATCGCTCATTATTCTTACTCCTTTGCTCGATTCATTAAGGCCTGACCGGTGTGGCGGTGGGTCGGGTCCATTCATTGTCCCGAGCAACAACGGTACAATTGCGCCCCGCCGCCTTACCCTCATATAGGGCCTGATCCGCATGCTTCATCATATCGGTGACCGACATGGATTCACCGTGTCGTTGCACGGCGGTAATACCACAACTCAAGGTGTGAATAATCGGCTGGCCCCGATAGATCGTGGGATGTTGAGCAAACTCTTCGCGGATACGCTCGGCCACGACCGTGGCCATATCGATTGAGTCGGCTTTGATCAACAACGCGAATTCCTCACCGCCATAACGAATGCAGACGTCGGTGTCACGACTGTGTTGGCGCAGCAGTCGGGCCACTTCTTTCAGCACTTTATCACCCGCGTCATGACCGTAACGGTCATTGATCTGTTTGAAATGGTCCAGGTCAATCATGATGAGGAACAAGTGCTTCCCATCCGTTGAGTGTCGATGGCGAAAACGTTCGTACTCCAGTTGTAGTAACCGGCGGTTGCCCAAACCGGTCAGCGGATCCTGTTGCGCCAGATTTAGGGCATGACGTCGCTCGGTCTCCAGGTTGAGCAGCCGTTCAGTGAGGGCGACGGCAAGACAGACAGTTTCCAGCAGACTGCCCACCTGCAATACCGTAAGCCACTGCATGCCCCACGGCATCACGCTCCAGTAAGCGCTGGTCAACACGATTAACAGACTGAAGGAGTAGATCAACCAGGCCAGAAAGTACCAGCGGGCATAACGCAGCCCCTGCCACCATGCCATGGCGCTGAGCACAGGCAATAGGATGGCGACCGCTGCCAAGAGCGCAAATGAGAGATGCAGTATCGGACCATACCAGCCAAGCAGTCGCAGCCCGACGCCAAGAATGCACAGCACCTGAAGCAGGAGCAACACTTTGTGGCCCCTTGGAAATCGCTTGGCGGTGCCCAGGAAGTGCTTGGAGAACTCAAAGGCAAAAAGGGCGAACCCGAGGTACACAATGTGGAAGCCTTCATTCTGCCAGTAGGGCAGTGACGCCCACAGGTACTGAAAGCCGTAGCCATTCAGTAACAGCCACATGGTGCCCGTCGCCAACAACAGCGCAGCGTAGCTCAACACACTCAGCCGGCGCAGTAGCAAACCGATCATCAGAGAAATCAGAATCATGACCCCGAGCGCCCCATAGTAGGCACCAAATATCAGATTCTCCCGAGCGCGTACTACATTGAAATGGGCTTGCTCATAGAGGCTGAACTGCAAACTGACCGAGTCAGGTTTTTCGTACCAGGCTTTGATGTATAACTCAGTTTGGCTGTTCGCCGGAACACGACCACTGAACGCCAGGGTACGATAGTTGACCGGCCGGGCGTCGAAAGGAGCGCGGTCGGTCAGGGCCCGGTGCAGGAATCGATCCTCTTCGGCGCTTCGATAGTAGATTTCCAGGTGGTCCAGATAACTGGTCTCGTGTACCAGGACCCACTCCCGGGCCATGTCGGAGGGGTTTACCAGGCGCGTGCGCACCCAGAAGGCGTGGCCCGAAATTCCCTGGTTCACCTCGGCCGCGGCCAGTGGTTTATATTCCCCCGCAATCGCGTCAGCCAGCTGGGACTCGGGGCTTGCCGACCAGAGTTCCGCCCGACCGGTCAATGACACTCGCTTCACATTTCCCACATTCACGGTGGCGTCGGGGGTGGTCTGCGCCATCAGTGATGAGCCGCACAGGCCGATGGCCAGAACAGCAAGCACTCCGAGCACGATGACTCGATAATCAGGCAGAAATGAGAGGGGCATCGGAAGGCCAAATAGTGAAACACATATGACCGAAGTATAGGTGAAAAGAAAGCGCCTACCCAGATGGTTGACGCTTTTTTCAACGAAAGGTCAGTGCGCCTGGGCAATATCCCGGTTGACCCCATTGATCAGGGCCTTGATGGCGGCGGCGACAATGTTCTTGTCCTGCCCGACACCGAACACGGGCTTGTGCTCGCCCACTTTGACTTCCACATAGCAGACGGCGGCTACGTCAGAACCGGCGCCCAGACCGTGTTCGTGGTAGTCCACCACGGTGATGGTCTGCCCGGCATGCTCCCCCAGGGCCTTGGCGGCGGCGTCGATCGGCCCGTTACCGGAGCCGGTCAACTCGACTTCGCTGCCTTGGTACTTGCCGAGAATCAGGGTCTTCACCACGCCGTCTTCCCCGTCGCTGACCCGACTGCTGACGTAGCCATAGGGCGCAGTGACCTGCAGGTATTCCTGATCAAACAGCTTGTAGATGTCGCCGCTATTGACCTCTTTGCTGCTGGCGTCGCTGATTTTCTGTACGGCAGCACTGAACTCGATCTGCAACCGGCGCGGCAGTTCATAGCCGGCCTGTTGCTGAAGCAGGAAGCTGACGCCGCCTTTACCGGACTGGCTGTTGACCCGTACCACCGCGTCGTAGCTGCGATTGAGGTCAGCCGGATCGATGGGCAGATAGGGGACTTCCCAAATACCGTTCGGGTCCTGAACCGCGAAACCTTTTTTGATGGCGTCCTGGTGCGAACCGGAGAAGGCGGTAAAGACCAGCTCACCGGCGTAGGGGTGACGCGGATGCACCGGTAACTGAGTGCACTCTTCCGCCAGCTGACGGACCTGGTCGATATCCGTGAAGTCCAGTTCGGGGTCGACGCCCTGAGAGTAGAGGTTCATGGCCAGGGTCACCAGATCCACATTGCCTGTGCGTTCGCCGTTTCCGAACAGGCAGCCTTCTACCCGATCGGCACCCGCCATGACCGACAGTTCAGCCGCCGCCACCGCCGTGCCCCGGTCATTGTGCGGATGCACGCTCAGGATGACGCTTTCCCGATTGTTCAGATTACGGTGCATCCATTCGATCTGGTCGGCATAGGTATTGGGCGTGGACATTTCCACGGTCGCCGGCAGGTTGAAAATCATCTTGCGCTCGGGCGTGGGCTGCCAGACGGCGGAGACCGCGTCGCACACCTCTTTGGCGAACTCCACTTCGGTACTGGAGAACACTTCCGGGGAGTACTGGTACACCCATTCGGTTTCCGGCTGGGCTTCGGTCATTTCCTTAACCCAACGGGTGCCGCGCTCAGCGATTTCTTTCACGCCCGCCTTGTCGGTTTTGTACACGATCCGCCGAAAAGCCGGTGCGACAGGATTGTACATATGCACGATGGCCCGGCGCGCGCCTTTCAGTGATTCGACCGTGCGCTGGATCAGATCCTGCCGCGCCTGGGTCAGCACTTCGATGGTGACGTCCCCGGGAATATGGTCCTCTTCGATCAGACGCCGGACGAAGTTGAAATCGGTGTCCGAAGCGGACGGGAAGCCCACTTCGATTTCCTTGAAGCCAATAGCCACCAATGCTTTGAACATTTTCATTTTGGTGTCGACATTCATCGGGTCGATCAGCGCCTGATTGCCGTCGCGCAGGTCGGTACTCATCCAGATGGGGGCTTTATCCAGCACCTTGTTGGGCCATTGACGGTCCGGGAGCTGGATCGGCTCAAAGCGGCGGTATTTTTTGGACGGGTCGGCAATCATGGCTCGGCTCCATTGGGCTCAGGCGTTTTACGGGTATCAGGCGTGCCCACGGGAGAGCGGAAGATCCCGGCCGGGTAGGCGTCGGGCGTTGGACTCAGGGCACCGCTTGTGGCGATGCCCTGAGTCCAGAGGGCCGGGCTTGTGGCCCGCCGCTCCTCCTCTGTCAGGCATGGAGATAGTATATGGCTTACAACGCGATGATAAATTGCTAAGATGTTGCTTCAGGCATTCGTTTTGGAATTATATTCCAATATTTACCTTTTAATAGGAATATTCTGCTGCCATGACAGAAGAACTGGATCGTTACGACCGTTTAATCCTGGAAACGCTGCAAAAGCGCGGCCGCATTACCAACCAGGAGCTGGCCGAAGCCATCAGCCTATCGCCCTCCCCTTGTTTGCGGCGGGTCAAACAGATGGAAGAAGCGGGGTTGATCGATGGCTATGTCGCGCTGCTCAATGCCCGAAAGCTCGGGCTGCATCTGATGGCGTTTATCGAAATCAGCATGGACAAGCACACCCCGGACCGCTTCAGTGCCTTTGAAGACACCATTGCCGGCTACCCGGAAGTGCTGGAATGTCATTTGATTACCGGTCAGTCGGCCGACTATCTGCTGAAGGTGATCGTCCGGGATATGGACGCCTACCAGCAATTCCTGCTGCAGAAACTGACCCGGATTGAGGGGGTGAGCGGTGTGCACTCCTCCTTCGTGCTGAAAAGTCCTATTAACAGCACCGCTCTTCCGGTCAGTTAGTACTCACGTTAATCCCGGTCGGTCCGGAACGGGGCAGCGGGCAACCCTTCGGCGTTACAGAGATTGGCCTCGTCCGGATTGTCGGCCCAGGCGTAACGAACCGCCGTCGGATTGTCGATGGCGTCACTGGAGACCACCACGGTTTTGCCTTTGATTCGGGCATCGGCCCAGACAAATTCGCCCTCTTCCCCCGCAATAGCAAACTCCGCCAGTGGTTCGCCGTTGCAGGACTCAAGGCCATCCCCCACCGAATCAAAGCGAATGATCACTCGCTCGTCTTTAACCCGATGCGACCGATAGCGCGGGCCGAACGCCACCAGACCTTTCTCGTCGTAAGCCACCGCCCGCGCGGCCAGTGCCAGACGCGAACCGACCGCCTCTTTGTTCAGGGGGTGAATATCGTTCCACTCGCCCACGTCGATGGCCACCGCCATACCGGTTTCGGGCAATGCCAGCGCTTTATCCTGGGCTTCGCGCAGTCGGGCCCAATCACTATCACCCGGGGCGTCTTTCGCTTTCAGGTAGTTGGCCAGCTGCACAAACAGGAAGGGTTGCTTGGGCTGATCCCACTGATGGCGCCAGTCTTCAATGACCGCCGGGAACAGCTCGGCGTACTCCTGTGCACGCCCAACGTTGGATTCGCCCTGGTACCAGATCACCCCTTTCACCGGATAATCGGTCAAGGGCGCGATCATGGCGCTGTACAAGCCCATGGGTTTCCAGCGGATAAAGGTCTGGGGGGCCAGGCTCTCCAACTGAGCGCCCTGCTTGACGCGCCATTCACCAGTCAGATCAATCGTCTCGTCCTTCCAGCTCAATTCGTAGGGTTTGTCTTCCACAAACCCCGGTCGGCCACTTTGGCTGGTCAACCGCACCGCCAGCGTATTTTCGCCACCTTTGAGTAGCCCCTCGGGGAGGGGATACCAGCGCGGGGGGTATTGGTAACCGGTCTGCCCCACCTGTTCACCATTGAGGTAAGCCACGTCGGCATCCACCAACCGGCCCAACTCCAAAAAGGCGGGCTTACCGGCCCAGCTTTCAGGCACTTCGATGGTTCTGCGCAACCACCAGACGCCGTTGGCCTCTGCCGGGTCTCCCCAGAAGCCCGGCAGATTGACCGTTTCCCAGTCGCTGTCATCCACATCCGGTTGAGCCCAGAGGGCTTTGCCATTTTTGTAGCCCGGGTCCTGTTCGTCCCGGCGTTTGTACCAGGCCGCTGCCCGCTCTTGATCGGCCGCCCGGGTCTTTTCAATCAGGTCCTCGTCGCGCCAGCGCCGAGCTTCTTTCAGATGGGCAGGAAAGGCCTCCAGTGCTTCTTCACTCAACCAGGCTTCCGCTGGCGAGCCGCCGAGCGCGGCATTGATCACACCCACGGGCACATCCAGTTCCCGGTGCAGATCCCGCGCAAAGAAGTAGCTGACGGCCGATATCCCAGGCAGACTCTCGGGGGTGACGGTCTGCCACTCGCCACCGTCCAGAGTTTGTTGGGGGGCGTTAAAGTCAAAGCGGTCGGGCACCTCGAAATAGCGAATCTTCGGGTAGTTGGCTTGGGCCATTTCGGCTTCATACAGAGGCCGGACACGAGCCATAGTGAGCTCCATATTGGACTGACCCGAAGCGAGCCAGACGTCCCCCACCAGCACGTCCTTTACCCGGATCTCATTGTTTCCCCGAATCACCAACTCGTGAGGCCCCCCGGCGGGCACTTGTTTGAGCGTCAGTTCCCAGCGACCCTCGTCGTTGGCGGTGGTCCCCAGACGCCTATCAAGAAAGTGAACGCTCACTTCTTCTCCAGCGTCGGCCCATCCCCACAGCGTAATGGGAGTATCGCGCTGTAGCACCATGCCGTCGTCAATCAGGCGTGGCAGGCGCACATCCGCCGTGGCGGCGACGCTGGCACACAACAACGCCAGAGCGCTGATCCAAGGGGTCTTATTCATTGCTTATACCTCTGGTGATTCTCCGAAAATTGTCTCTCCCTCTCAGCGTAGCCATAGAAGCCAAGGAGGAAAAACCACTTTCTTATAGTCTATATGATCATATGTGGAACAGGAACCAGACCAGGGCGCATTTGCCTTTTTCACTATCGCTTTGAACCCGATTGGCACTCGCGGCGACTACCTCATCGGACATGCTGTTCTCACACATCACCGAAGAGGCAATTATTATGAATCAGCTCCCCTCCAAAACCCCAAGCGGCCTGAAGGCCTTATCCGTCGCCCTGTTGGCCGGCAGTCTGTTCGCCTGTGGCGGAAGCAATAACCCACTACCCACCAACCCGGTGGACGATAACGACCCATCCGAACCCTCGCCGGAGATCATCGACCTGAGTTTTATGGTGCAAACCCATAACGGCGCCCGGCTGTCGGATGTCACCGTGACTCTGGGCGAGGACAATACCGCCCAGACCGACGCCTCCGGCCAGGTTCAATTCAGCCCCGAGAGTCAGGACTCTTACCGGGTGCGGGCGGAAGCCGAGGGGTATATTCCCCAGACGTTGAACGTTGATGGCGAGGACGACAGTGTGATGTCAATTCGCCTGACGCCCATCAAACAAACTCTGAGCCTGGAGGACATTGAAGCGGCGCGGACCCTGAGCACCGTCGATTTGGGCGCACGGATCACCTTCCCCGCCAATGCCTTCGTCACACCCGATGGCGAGCTCGCCTCCGGTGAAGCCACCATACAGATTACCCCCTGGGACATCACCAGTGACGAACTCAACGCCATGCCCGGCAATGGCCAGGCCCTGGACGCCGGAGGCGACTCGGCGGAGCTGATCAGCGCCGGGATGATCACGGTGGATGTACACAACGCCGAGGGCGAGTACCTGCAGCTTGCCCCCAGCGCGACGGCCGAGATTCAAATGGACTTGCCAGTCGATAGTATCAACAATGAAGCGCTCTCAATCGGCAGCACCATCCCCATGTGGCACTTCGACGAAGATCAGGGCTTGTGGGTAGAAGACGACACCATCACCGGCACTGTTGTCGCCTCGGCCACTTCGCCGGTGGGGCTGGCGGTCCACGCCGAGGTAAGCCATTTCTCCACGTGGAACTGGGACTTCAAGTTCGACAATGGCGGCAGCATTAACGTCGAGTGTCGGCTGGGCGACAGCAGTGCCGTCCCCTGTGGCATCAATGCCGAAGTTCAACTGGACGACGGCTCTGTGTTTACGCGCGCAGGACAACTGCCCGCCGGCGGCGCCACCATCATCAATATGCCCAACAGCGCCACCATCGACTGGTACGCCGTTTCCGAGTTCGGCCTGATTGGCGAAAAAACCACGGACATGTCCGGGGATGTCATCATCGACCTGGGCGAGCCGAGCAGCGAAAACCTCGTGCGCTGTGAACTGCCTGACGGCTCCTCGGTGGGTTGCTCGGTCACGCTCACCGACGGTACCCAAACCGTTACACATTCGGTTCCGACCGAGGGCGCAACCATCGTTACCGGATGGCCCGACCTGGATGAAAACACTCAGCTGAGCTGGAGCGCGGATACGCCCTACCCGATCACCGTTGACGGTCAGCAAGTCGTGGCAGACGGCACGGCCACCTCGACAATCACTGGGGACGTCACCGTGTCACTGGCAATCACCCCGATCGAAGAAGTGAACGTCCAGTGCCTGGCCGAATCCGGAACCAGCATCCCTTGCATTGTTGATGTGGTCGCGACCCTATCGGACGGCACCGTGTTTACCGACAGTGATGTCACGATTCAGGACACTCAGACTTTGACCGTTCCGGCGGAAGCCACCTTGATCCAATGGTCCGCTCAGTCCAACGGCGCTTACAGCCAGAATGGTCAATTCGTTGAACTCTCCGGCGCCATGGAAACCGGTCTGGTTAGCAGTGTCTCGGTAATTCTGGACGAAGAAACGGTACTGGGCGCGGCGGCGCAGAGTATCAACCTCTCTTGCATCAACGGGCCGGAAAGCTCCGCCAGCAGCTGTGACATTGAAGTGTTCGTGGAAGGCAACCGAGTGGGCTACCTGGAGATCGGCAACTTCCCGGCCGTCGCCTTGGGTGACTCGGTCACCCTGGATTTTCCGGAGGGCATGTCCGCCGAAGGCGAATGGGTCCAGATCATGGCCACCGGAGACGACGGCTCAATGACCTACGCGTTTGATCCCTACGAGACTTTCACTCAGGGCCAGAACGTTGAGCTGGAGCTCCAGTGTGCAGATGCTAACGGTGGTGCCGCCTGCCCCGAGTAAGTCAATCAACCTACCGCTTAAGCCGGCTGTTCCCAGCCGGCTTTTTTTATGAACCAACTCCAATGAAACCTTTGAACCTTGGCTCAATAGAACGCGACTTACGATCAAAGCGTCCTACCTCTTTGCGTGAAAAGGTCTTTTCAATGACACCAATCACCAACCTGCACCAAGCCCCAACCAAAGGCGTCATCCCGCCCTTGAGCACCCAGGTCCTTGGCCGTTGCCATCAGGTCCACACCCTGTTTCTCGGCAAGCAACCACGCCGCCGTAACCAGAGGCGCCGCAAAGGAAGTGCCGGTGTGGTAGCGGCCGGCGCTTCCGCCATTGGCGGCCCAGACATCCACGCCCGGTGCGGCCAGATCAACGTAATCGCCCCGGTTGGCTTCGCTGTACAGACGTTCGGCGGCATCGACCGCCGTCACGGCAATCACCCCGCGCTGGGCGGCCGGGTAACTCGGTGGTGCACCCGGCCCCTGATTGCCTGCGGCTGCCAACAGCACAATGTCTTTCTCAAGCAGATTCTCCAACGCGAGCTCAAACACCCGGTTGCGCTCCCCCCCCAAGCTGAGATTGATGGCCTGAACCCGCTGGCTGACCAACCAGTCCAGCGCCGACAACAGAATCTCGGTACTGGTGTCGGTGTGATCGCCGCGTTGCCGGAAAACCTCCGCCGCCCAGAGCTCACTGGCCGGCAACAACCCCGGCGTTTCCGACTCGGCCGTTCCCACGAGCAAGCTGGCCACGGCGGTGCCGTGTACGGGCTCGGCGGACTCACCGCGGACAAAATCCCGACGTGTCAGATTGGCGTCCACCAACGCCGGATGCCGGTCGTTCACGGCGGTGTCCAACATGCCGATGCGGAAGGCTCCCCGGCAAACGCCGGCCGACTCCGGCCACGCCATCAGCCGCTGTGCGTAGCGACGCCGGTCACTGAGCAACTGGTAGCGTTGGTTGGTGTCCAGGTCCAGATCGGGAAGGTCCTGGCGCACGCGAGCCACCAGTGCCGGAGTGTTTGCACCGGGAGGCAGGCGAAACACACTGATCACCAACCCCAGGTTATCGAGGCGCTGGCGGGATTTGATGCGCAACTCATAGCGCTGAAGTTGCCGCGCCGCCGACTGGGCACCCGCCATATCGGCACTGACCAACAACAATTCGCCCGGTTCGTAAGGCAGCGAATCCGGGTCGGCGCTCTCATCATCTGAGCGATCAGTCGGTGGTGGCGGCACGGGCGGTGGTGGTGGCGGTGAACGCCCCAACAAACTGCCGCCGCGCTGGATCGCCGGGCGGGTGGACGCCGGTTCGGCGACCTCCGGTTCGTCCGGTGACGTTGCGGGCGATTCCGTTTCCTCAACATCGCGGCTTAGTTCGGGTTCGGGTTCGGGTTCGGGTTCGGGTTCGGGTTCGG
>NZ_AUHU01000008.1:0-161370 GCF_000423345.1 Marinimicrobium agarilyticum DSM 16975 | reverse complement strand
GTTCGGGTTCGGGTTCGGGTTCGGGTTCGGGTTCGGGTTCGGTACCAGCGTCTTGCTCCGGCTCTCGATCCGCAAGCGTTTCTTTGCGGGAATCGACAGCTGCCGGTCTTGCTGGCTTGGAATCAAGCGTCGGGGCCTGTTGAGCAGGTTCGGGGCGCCCTTCTTTTTCCGGGTCGGCTTGCTCAAGCGGGCGAGTTTCGGCCATCGGTGTTCTGCCAGTGGCATCCCTCGGTCTCGCGCTTGGGATCGCTCTTGGTTCTTTTGTTAACCGCGGCTCTTGTGTGGCGTTATCGCTCGGTGTTGCTTCTCGTTCTGCTTCCGCCTCTTTTCGCCGTTCCGTTCGTTCGATTGGCTCTGCGCGCTGCATTTGGGCCGGGGTTTGCTCTGGTTCGGTCGGCGCCTGCGCCCACAACAGTGGCGCAAAAAAAACAAAGCCCCACAGGCCCGCACACAATAGGCCGACTCGACCAGCCGTCGCCCTCATGGCGCGATAACCTCATCCACAAAATCGTAATCCCGCAATGTCTGAACCGCCGCTTCGGTGGAGGCTTCCCCGGACAACGCCAACCGGAATACGCCCAATGCGCTCGGCCCGGCGACGATACTGCCATTGACGCTCAACACCGCCGTCTGAATATCGCTCATGGTCGCGGTGGGTGCGAAAGCAATCTGTAGCCTCGGGCCTTCGACAATGGCCTCGCCGGACGCAGGCCTCATATCCACGGCCGAACCGTTTTCCCACGGCGCCGGTCCGATCAGCATGGCTGCCTGAACAGCAACAATCACGCTGGCGGCAATGGCCACTGGCTTCCAGAAGCTTTTTCGCGGCAACACCACCGGCGCCTCTTCCTGTTCTTCACGCAAGGATTTCTGCAACCGTGCCAAGCCGAACTCCCCGGGGCCCGTTGTGGGTTCGCTCTGCATGGAGCACTTGAGTGCTTTCACAAACGCGGCTTCGCGGGCCAGCGCCGGGTCCTCCTCCATTTTTTGTTCCAGCGCGCGACGCTCCGCTTCCGGTAAGCGACCGCTGGCCCACAAATTCAGTTGTTCATCAAAGTCTTTCACGGGGACCTCATGGCATTGGTCAGTTGTTTCTTCAACAAAATTTTGGCGTGATACACGCGCGATTTCACCGTGCCCTCGGGCACCTTCAGGATGCTACTGATTTCCGCATAATCCAGCTCTTCAAAAAACACCAGGTGCAGCACTTCCCGATGCGGCGGCGATAGAGCCTGCATGCAGGCCCGTAGCACTTCCGCGTCTTTGACCGCGGACAGCGCCTGTTCCAAATCTGCACCGGGCGCATCGTCCGGCAGATTGTCGTCCAGCTCGGTAAATTCCCTTTGGCCCTGCTTGCGCCAAAAGCTCAGCACTTTGTTGTGCGCGATGCCGAACATCCAGGTGGTGACTTTCGAACGCCCGGCAAAGCGAGCGGCCGAACGCCACACCTCAAGCATGACTTCGTTGAGTAAGTCGGCCGCGGCAAAGGAATCGTTCAATTTGGACAGTAAGTAACGATACAGCCGCGTTTCGTGGCGGCGATAAAAGGCGGTCATCGCCTCCATATCTCCGCCCGACATGGCGAGCAGCAAGCGTTCGTCGGTGTCCTGTTCCGAAACAGCCATAATCGGTATCCGGGTCATTTATTGTTCTGTTCGAATGCTCTGGAGCGGACTCGCTGCCAGAACGGTGCCGCTGGCATCGACCGCCACCACCCGCCAATAGTAGGTGTGTGCTGGAAGCAGTTGATGCAATACCGCTGGCGACAGTCCGGCGCGAGCCGCACTCCCCTTCACCATCAAACCCGTGGCCGGGGCGCGGGCAAATTGCGCCGGCACGGTTTCCGGTGGCAACGGCTCTGCAGCGGTTTGCTCGGGGGGCTGATCGTACAGCTCAAGCTGATACACATGCGCACGCCGAACCCGGTGCCACTGAAATTCCGCATCGGGGCCGAGCGCGGCACGTTGAACGGTGGCCGCCGTCATCACCGGTACCCGTTCGGGCTCCACCATCGAGGTACCGCTGACCTGATAGCGCAAAACAATATCGTTCTGTGCCATCGTCGGCTGCACCAGACGCAGTCGCAACAGGTATAGCCCGGGCTGGTCGGTGGGCAGTGCCGGGCTGCGCAGGCTGGCCTGTTGCCCGGCGCCGAGGTACTGGCGCACATTATCCAGGCGTCGGAAGCTCGGCTCTCCACGGGTGGTGGCCGGGGTCGCCACCTCCCAGACCGCTTCCAGTAAACCCGCCCGGTCATAGTCAATATGGGCCAAAGCCCGCAAACGCTCGGCGCGCGCCACCGACGCCACCGCGGCGCCGTCCTCAAATCGCAGAGCGAGCCGGCGGAGAATCAGGCCACTGGCGGTTACCTCTGAGCCTTCCGGAACGGAGGGAGCGGCGTTGGGTATCGGCGAGGAAAGCCGCAGAGTCTGCACACCGGTCACCGGGATGCCATTGATGCCGAATTGTCGGATGTAGGACAACTCCCGAGCGCCCTGGGCGGCGGCCCGCTGACTGACGTCAGCCGGCACAGTCAGCGTTTCACTGAAACTGAAGGTGATCGCCCGACCATCCGCCGAGCCGGTGATCCGCTCCATCAGGGGACGGCGAACGACGCCCAGCGGCTCGCTTGAGGCCGGATCTCCCAGGGTAAAATAGCCCACATCCGAGCTGATAGCACCTATCTGGTCAAAGAGGGCTCGCCCTCGCCAGAGCACTGAGACCGTGGTTTCGCGTCCGACCAAGACCGGACGACTGACCTCGCAGGGTTGAAGAGAGGGGCAAATTTCCACTTCCTGAGCTATGGCCGGGATAGCAAGCCAAAAAGATAACAGACAGATAATGGCTATACGGGCGCTGCTCATGGTCGTGCTCCTGGGTAGGCCACCGGCAAAGTGGTTCGCAGTTCAATAAACGCCTGATAGCCGTCCACCGAGTTGGCTACAAAGAGTTGGTCCCGATAGTCGTTGCGGGTCACCGAAAGAATAAATTCCCACCCAGCGCTGTTACGGTCGGGTTCTCGAAGGCGCCAGTTGAGGTGGCTACTGAGGTAAGTGGTCTGATCCCACTGGGCGTAAAAAGGATCATCTCTGGCGCTGGTCTGATTCAAACCGACGCTGACGCCACCGTGTAAGCGACCCGGAATGAATTCCGCGTTGGCGTCGAAGGAATAGATATGCCGGTCGGTGCTGACCCCCTGCTCTGGATAGGTCGTGTGCTGAAATTCCCAGCCGATAAAAAAATGGTATTCCGCCGTCAGGGACCAGCCAGCGTCCAGTTGGGTGGCTTGGGTGCGAGTCTCCGGCTGCCAGCCGGTCGCATCTTCCAGGGTGTCGTAATGATAGCCCGCTGACCACTGAAGCCGGGCTTTGGTGAAGGCAGCCGTCATACCATAGCGCCGGGTTTGCAGGTCGTTGGCCAGGTACCCCTCTGGGGTGTAGTCATCGATAAGCGTGGTGCCACTGGCGGTCAGGGTATAATTGGGTTGCCCCAGAAACGTCAGCACCGGTCCACTGGGCAGTTCGTAATCGAAATAGCTCGCGCGCAGGTTCCACTGCCGGGTTTCGGAAATGGCGTAGTCGATGTCCTCCGTCAGATTGCTGTCCTCCACCGCATAGCTGCCATCCCAACTCCATTGGTTCTTGGTCATATCGAAAAACAGCCGTTTGAGTTTTTTGTCGGCGGGCGCATATCGATTGGCCAGACTTTTGTACCAGGTCCCCATTTTTTTGGCTTCCAAACCCAGCCGCCAATCGAGCGCGTCCATCCCCGAGGGAGTCGGGTCCAGAATCATGAGCGCCGACCAAGCCTCGCCCGCCTCTGGATCAAACCCTTGGTTGATACCGTCAAAGTCGTACTCGCTTTCGGCTTTTTCCAGGCGCACCCGCAGTTGGCGTTGAACAAATTGGCCGTCCATGGTCACGTTCCAGGCCTCACCCTCGTGAACCACCGGGTCGGCGGCGGGCTCCAGACTGCCGTAGCCCGGCTGGCTGATCCGGCCCGACAATCGTTCCCCCGTAATCATCACCTGGGCTTCATCCCCACGCCAGGGCCAGAATGACAGTTGGCCGCCACTCAGGCGATTGTCATGCTCATCGGTACCCAGACCGGCGTCGATGCCTACCGTCTGTTGACCGGTGGCCTGGTAGGCCGAGAGGGCTCCGTCCCATAAGGGAAGGCGAGCACCGGTGGAAATACCTCGGCGTTCGAAGCCATCCTGTATCAAACTCGCGGACGCCAGCTGTTGGTCGCCCAGTGTAAGATGATATCGGTCGAGATCCCCGCGCACCTGAAACCGTGCCAGATCCAGCTTACGACCGGCGATGGCCAAGGCTTCATCGTTAACCGCCATCAGGTCCAGGCTGCTGCGTAACTGCCACCGATCGCCACTGACTTCAGAGGCCAGGTAGCCACCACCCTGGGCGCCGAAGTCGTCCCCACCGATGTCATCACTTTGGGCGACGCGCTGGCTCAGCGCGAGATCCAGCTGGCCCTCGACACTGGCCGAGCGAAGGGCGCGCGAGTGGCGCACTTCGAAGCGCCAGCGGCCCAATTCCCGCACGCCGCCCCGGTCACCATAGAACATCAGCCGCAGCTCATGAAGGCCGGGGGCCAGGGGGCGAGCCGGCACGTAAGTCCAGTCCAACTCGCGGCGCTGCACCAGAGCCGACACGTCCATGCCATCGAGTTCCAGGCTCAACTGGCCGGGGGCCTCGGCTACGGCGTTTTCCGCCAGGGAAAGATGAAGGGGTTCGCGGGGTTGATAGAAGTGCTCGGCGTCTGGCGCCTGCAACAACGCGCTCGACGGCTCCGCCGCCGCGGCAACGTGAAACGCCAGCCAACCGCCAAGCAGTAGCGGTACCGTCGCGGGATTCAGAAATCGGTGTGCGGCCAAGGCCATCCAATGCTCACTCTGCAAGAACCTATTGAGACTCGTGAGTCGCAACAGGTCCGGTTCAGGTTCAATATTTTTATCCGTGTTTGCAGTGAGGTCACTCCTGCGCTAACCCCAGTGGCCCACCAGCCGCGTTTTTGACCCAGCGGCTAAGTCCAAAAGTACACGAAAACCGCTCGTGTTCCAAACCGAAGTTGGCGAGACAGGAAGGCGCCGATTACCAATAGGCTAGGTGGCTGCGCAAGGGAAATACTGAACTGCCAGTCCAACGCGGCATAGCACAGCAACAGGGGGGGCCTTAAAGAACTACAAGTGTGGTCAGGTGGCCAGCGTCATCGAAGTACCGGCCTAACGCTGTCCAGCCCTTAGGGAATCGCACATGCACCGACGTACGCAGCCGAATGGTGAAGGTCTTGGTCGATTGATTCAGAACAGTAATTTCTGCCTCTCGAAAGTCAAATGCCGCTCTGGTCTGTGGGTAGAGAGCTTTGAACAAGCTTTCCTTAGCGGAAAAAAAAAGTGTGAGGGCCCAGGATTCATCAATGGCATTATTGGCAATCAAGCCACGCTCACTCCGCGTTACGACCAGCTCTCTTACCGAGTCCAACTTGGATGAACAGAGGTATCGCTCTACATCTACCCCTACGCTGGCGCCAGCGGAACCACCTTCAAACGCGGCGCAAACCGCCTCGTGGTTGGTGTGACTGATAGAACCTTTGAGACGACGCGGCCAGACTGGCACCCGATCCTCATCCGAGCCCACCTGCATCCACGGGTAACCAAGATGTTCAAGCACACGTTTCGCAGCATACCGACCCGCCAGATACTCCGCACGACGCTTGCGGCACGCCTGGGTTAGCCGCTGCGGCCTATGGACATGCAGAGTGGCAAAATCATCGTCCCGAAAGTCAGCCAATTCATAGCGACACTGAAAAATAACCGGCTCCACCCCCCATAAGCTAGGGCAGCGCCGGAAGTGCTCTTGAAGAAACACGACCTATACGCGCTGGCGATAGTATTTGCGTAAATCCACAGACGTCATCCGGCCGCACCGGATATAAGGGCTGACACCGTGTTCCTTACGGGTTTGTGCCGACACGCTCGGCGGTACAAGCGTCAACGCGGAGATGCCTAAAGCACCTCCCAGAAAGCGGCGTCTGGATACTGAGTTTTTCATCATCAATTCTCGCTATTTTGTGATTGGGTCAGGAAGTCATTATCGCTTTGGCTACCAATTGGCCCGACAAGGCGGCAGCACCAGCGTGCTCCCCGGGGGGATACACCGTGTGCCCCGCACGGAAAAGTGTCGGGTCATTCGTGGTGATGGACGGCTTAGGTCCGGCGGTAATAAACGGCATAACACGGCTGGATAACCCGTGGAGGCCTGCAAAGTCATCGGGTGTCAGAAGTTCCGTATAACGCAAGTACTGCTTGAGGCCGGGGAGCATTTCTTCCAGCTTGTCCAACAAATAACCTCGATAATAGTCACGAGAGTTATCGTCAAGGCTATTCACACCTCTGGGAAGGTAAAAGTAGGCATTCAGCGTATAGGTCCCTTTCGGGTTTCCTGCCAACTCGTTCTTGAAGACATGGAACCCGAAATGCTCGGGCGCTTCACCCTGGTCAAGATTTCGAAACCAGCGAGAAATTTCCGGCTCATAATACGTCAGAGTGTGGGTATTCTCCGGGTAGGGGAGTTTGGCATCCACAGCCATACACAACATGGAAAGAGGAAGACCTCGCTTGGTATTCTTCGGATAGAGCGCCGTCTGCTCGGAGCTATTGATAATATAGTCCGTCTCCAACTCCCAACCACTGCCGTCCTTCAACACCGAGACCATGTGGTGCTCGCCCTCGCTAGTGTGGCCCACATAACTCGTGCCCAAACAAAGCGTACCGCCCTGTTCTTGAAACCGCGACACTATCGCGTTTGATAGAGCCTGAGGGCCCCCTCGAGGGCAGCTCATTTTGGTATAGCCGTAATCATACTGGCTTTCGAGCCCAAAAAATGAAGTCTTCAAATCGTAAGGGCCAACCCCCATAAAGTACGCAACGATTTTCGCCAAGTCATTCACTTTCCCGGGGCGGGCATAACGGTCCACGAACGTTTCGATCGATATCGGCTTACGGTTTGGTAGCTGCTGTTTCAACACGCCCCACAGGAGTGACGAAATTGATATCCACTCTCGACGAAGCTGTTTGAGCATCTTCCAGTCCGGCGCCGCATTGAACCACTCGCCCTGATAAAACACCGATGATTTCTTATGCTCGAAATCGAACGGCACGCCCAGTTCAACCAGCAGCCTGTTCAGCCCAATACCGAAGTCATTGCAAGCAATGACAAACTCGTACCCCTCCCGGAAGAAGGTCCCACAAAGGCCACCGACCTGCTGTCGCCGTTCGAGCAGCGTCACATGGTACCCTGACGTTTGCAGTGTCAAGGCTGCCACCAGCCCGGACAACCCTGCCCCGACGATGACAACCCGTTTGGCGCTATTGATGGTCATTGCACAAAACGCTCCCTGAAACGCCATTGCCACGCAATTTTTTCGGCGGACCTCAACGCCAGAGCATGCATTGTCAGTGTTGGGTTAACCGAACTGCCGGTGGGGAAAAGACAGCCACCCGCCACGAAAAGATTTGGTACGCCGTGTACCCGACCATACCTGTCGGTCGCGGAGGTTAGAGGGTTATGACCCATACGCATGGTACCCATCGGGTGGCTTTCAAAAATACCCGAAGTGAATACGTCCTCCGAGCCACCTGCCTCCATCACATCCCGAATTTTTTCTTTCGCATGCTCAAAGGCGTTGAGGTCATTCTGATGCCACTCATAATGAATGTGTGGCAGGGGCATTCCCAAGTCATCGGTTTTATTTCGATTAACCGTAATGCGATTGGAATACACCGGCATTCCTTCGATGAAGGCAATCAGTACCATGCTGTTGTTGTAGCGGGCCATACTCTGTCGCAAATCGTCACCGTTCAGGTGTTTCAAAGGAAACGCAGCCAATGAACCGGCACCGGCACCATGAAGAGAAAGCAACGAAAAGCCGCCCACATAGTCATTTCGCTCCCGGTTATAGCTGGTATCCAACGACATGATATTGCACATGCTGTGACCAACGTAGGAGTTCAATGTTTCTCCGGTAACACCCATACCAAGGCAGGTGGCATGGGAATAGAAATTGCGACCTACTTGATCGAAGTAATTGCCAATGCCGTAGGGGTGAAACCGACTGGTGGACGACAACAACAGCCTGGGTATTTCAAACGGATTATTACACAGGATGACATAACGGCCTTTCGCGTAAGTCTCAACGCCAGAGTTAAGGTTTACGTAGTGAACGCCCTTAGCCCAACCGCCCCAACGAGCGGTCTCAACATGCGTGACGACCGATTCAGTTTCCAGATGCAGACGCCCGGTTTCAAGCGCCGGTTTGATCAGCACTTCGTCTGCCTGATACTTGGCATCGACACGGCAACCGGCTCGACAAAAGCCGCAATTCAAACACTCGGAACGACCGTCGTAGGGACGGGAGTTCGTGGCAACGCGTCCAGGTGCAGACCTCAGACCCAGCCTGTCAAAACCGCGTTGTAACGCCTTGGAGCTTGGATAAAACGGCATTGGCGGATTCACCGGTGGTCGGGTTCCCGGCTCATCCCACGAGGTAAGCTCCCCCGCCACGCCCATTTGGGCCTCTGCCTTGTTGTAGTAACGCTGTAGCATGCGTTTTGAGACGGGCCAATCCGCGGTATTGGTACCGGCGGGCTGGCCCCAGGTAGAGCGGAAACGAAAGTCCCGCTCGAACATACGAAGTGCCGTAGCCGTCCACGCCAGAGTACCACCCCCGACATGCGCCCCCAAGTTGGGCCCCGCGTCGAAAGCATCACCAGTAATTTCGTAATCACTGTAGTCCCAGGTCAGGCGAAAGGTTTCCAGTTCATTCTCGTAAAAATCCTCCTTGTGATTGGTGAAATGTTGTCCTTTTTCAATACACAGAACGTCCATTCCCGCTTTCGTCAGTTCGTGCGCAAAAACGGCCCCCGTGGCACCCGCCCCCACGATTATCGCGTCATATTCTTGAAACTGTGGCATGAGTTAGCTCCTATGCTAGATGTCCCTCGGGCGTTAACCCACCCTCGTCAATAGTAGGTCCAGGCATCCCTATCGCGCTGTACGCAGGAGGCAAAGCGTAGTAGTTCATGGCGACCAGGAGCCGGAACGGCTCCCAGAACGGCTTTAGATCATCGTTATCCGACACAATCTTTACTAACATAATACGATTGTCCCGGCTTATCGCCGAGGCTGGAACACCGAATACCGTCATGGCGATATCGTGGATGATGTCCAACGCATTCGCCGTCGCGGCAAGAACCGAGGGGTTCCAGGTTTTGGCAATTTGGATAAACATTTCCGGTACCGGAAGTTCCGATGCGGCTGGCGAATTATCCGTCGACGGAAGAATTCCATCTGCCAATGCGGCGATAACTTCTGTTTGTTGATTGGTGAATTCCATAATGTGTCCCAAGGGTTTCGTGTATTTATTAGAAGTTTCTTTTGCGAGCAGTACCAACAACTATCAGGCGATATAGCGCTTGATCAGTTCGATGGTGTAGTCGATCTCCTCACGAGTATGTTCGCTGCTTAAAAAGAATCTCAGCCTGGCTTGCTCGGGAGGAACCACCGGGTGAAACATGGGATGTACATTGACTCCAGCCTTGTACAAGGCGTCTGACAATTTTATGGCGCCCTTCGAATCCCCGATAATGACAGGAACGATGGGCGTGTCCCTGCTGGGGCCAATATCCAGGCCGGCCTGAAGCGCTTTTTCCCGAAAGTAGTCCGCATTGGCGTTGAGCCGAGCAACACGCTCAGAGGAGCTCTCAAGCAACCGGAGGCTTTCCAGTGCAGCGGCCGCGTTCGCCGGCGTTATTCCCGCCGAATAAACAAAACCAGGAGTGGTGTATTTAAGGTAGTCAATCAGCTCCCGCTTTCCGGCGATATAACCACCGTTACTCGCGAGCGACTTACTAAGGGTACCCATCCAGAAGTCCACTTCCTCGGGTTTAACGCCGGCGTACTCGCTGATACCACGACCAGTCCGTCCAATGGTTCCCAACGAGTGGGCCTCATCAACATACAGCAGCACCGGGTACTTTCGGCGCAGCGCCGCCAATTGTTTTAGGGGCGACACATCCCCGTCCATACTGTAAGCACCTTCCACGACAATGAGCACCTTCTGATAGCGGTCAACGTTCTCCGCTATCAACTGTTCACACCGACGAACATCATTGTGGGAGAAAGGTATACGACGGGCGCCCGACAATATGCAGCCTTCAATCACACTGTTGTGGCTGAGTTCGTCATAGATCACAAGATCATCACTGTTCAGGAAATGGCCTATGACGGTGACGTTGGTCGCGTGTCCATTCGCGAAAACCAATGACGACTCCACCCCAATAAAACTGGCAAGCGCTTTTTCCAACTGCTGATGAACCGGTTTTTCACCGGTTACCAAGCGACTGGCTGACGGCGAGGTGCCAAAGAGGTCAATGGCTTCTTTAGCCTTTTCCCGGACGCTCGGCTCACCGGAATAGCCCAGGTAGTTGTAACCCGAATAGCTGATGAGGTCGTTTCCCTCTATTTGGGTTCGATGACCGGTGATCGTTTCGTTGATTCGAAAATAAGGGTTCGCGACCCCACACTCCGCAATCAGAGCGACCTGCTGGTTAAACGCCTTTACTTCTGGGTAGGTCGAAAAATTTCTTACATCGAACGTTTTTGATCCAGCGGAATAAATGGCTGACTCAGGACGAGGCGACTGACGATTTTTTCGGGCCAAGACGCTGGCGGCCAATTGTCGTCGGTCTTCCAGCTGGGCTGTATTCGAAGGGTTTGCACTCATAACATCCACCTTTTTGTTTGCTATCATTTCCTTGGAGAGCGCAGTCAACCGCACTCCCCTTCCTGTCGAGAGCGTCAAGCAATATCGGGGAGCCGACTGGCCATTGTCTGCGAGAGCTGATTTAGCGACGAGCCGCTTTGAAGCTCCATGGAGGTAATTTCCAGCCCATACTTGGTACGCAAACCTCGCGACAGCTCGACGCTCATTAGGGAGTCAATACCCATTTCACTCATATTGCGATCCCCGCGAATGTCGTCCAGGGGAATTTTGAGTGTATGGGCCAGCTCCTGGCTCAGCAGTTTCGTCAAGTGCTCGCAGTGATCTTCCTGCTCTTTCAACTGCCCCAGCAACTCGGCTAATGCTGGGGGCATGTCTTGATGCGCGCGCGCCTTTTCCACCAATTCTCTGAAACGGCTGGAGCCTGCACTCTTTGGAGACTCCCGGGACCAGGTCGACCAATCGACCTTGAAGAAGCCGACCTGGGCGGGTCGGTTATTCAAGATATGACCAAAGCCCCGAATGACATCGCGCGTGGAGAAGCCCTGAATCCCCTTGGCATCCAGAACGTTGGCGAGATTTTCGTCTCGCGCCACTACCCCGGTTTCCTGAAGAACCCCAAGGTTTACGGTGGTGGCGACCAACCCCAGCGCTCTTCGGTAATGGGCAAAGCCATCCAGAAACGCATTGGCAGCGATGTAGTTGGTTTGACCAACGTTACCGATGATGGAAGAAATGGAAGAGATTGAAATGAAATGATCCAGCGGCAAGGACTGCGTCGCGCGGTGCAAATTCACCGCGCCGGTAACTTTCGGAGCCATAACTTTGCTCATTCGCGACGGCGTCATTCTGACGGTCAGATCATCGTCCAATACCATGGCCCCATGAATGATTCCTTTGAGCGGAGGCATGGTGGTACCGATGTCCGCGATCATTCCGGCGACCGACTCACTATCAGTCATGTCGACATCAAACAGGGCCACCTGAACACCGAGCGCTCGCTGCTGCTCGGCGAACTCCCGCGCCTCCGGCCGACTGGAGCCGCGGCGGCTGGACAAAGCCAAGCCGCGCACCCCCTTATGCGCCAACCATTTGGCCAACGCCAACCCCAAGCCACTGGTTCCACCGGTAATTAGGTAGGTACTATCGCGCTGGACACCACCCAACGTTTCGATCTCGGTGATTCGAACAGGTGAGTCCATGGAGACGACACATTCCGGGTACGCCCCGGGCTCAGAAAGCGTACGGGCGACGCCCATCAGATTATTCATGTTGAATTCCTGACGAGGCAAGCTCGGCAGCGGCGACGCTTGTTTGAGCTCAAGGGACGCTCCCAATTCGTCAAGGAGCGTAGGGTTCGCCTCAAGGGCGTCTTCGAATTGAGACAAGAGAAACCCGACGTTAGCGTTTCGACGGGACGCATCAGGAAAGACCAAGGGGTCCTCTTGGTCCGTGACCGCGTGCAACAGCAAACCGCCTGATTTGAGTCCTTTAAAGCTATAGGTAAAACGCTCATCGGCCCGACGGTTTATGATCCGGTCAACGCCGCGACCTTGCGTTTCAGACAGCAGTTCATCAATGTAGGACAGGTCGCTATTATCGAACACGCGCCGGACACCCAGTGTTGCGAGCTTCTCCCGCTGCGCGTGGTCGTCCGCGGCTACGTAGAGTTCCCCCAACTCCAGACGCTGTGCCAAGGTGATCAGTGCAAGGCCGGTCGTTGACCAGGCGTCCTGGATTAGCAACGAATGCCCTTTCCGACAACCCGCCAAAGCGAGCCAATGAGCAGCCTGGACGTAAGCCGCAAAATCCAGTGCGTCTTCCAGGCCATTCACCGAGTGAAGCGGGACGCATCGGTTGGCTTTGACCAAAACTCGATTGGCCAACACTTGAGGATTGGGATGAATGCCCACCACGGTTTGCCCGTTTTCCTTTCCGGTAACATTCTCTCCGGTCTGGACCACCCGCCCGATAAATGTTGACCAATCCAGCGATGGTTGTTCGTTGACTGTGTCGGCATGAAGTCCCATTCGCTCCACTTGCACGAGAACGTCATCTTTTCCAAGCTTGTCGCTTGGCGCCTCCAACACCAGCCGGGGATTGTCCCCCACGGGAAAAACTACCCGGATCAAGGCGTCCCATTCTTGAGGATGAACCAAGCGGGAGGCTTCAATGTCGCCGCTCTCCATGGGCATGGCTTCCAGTCGACGAACATACCGATGGCCCTGACGGATACTGACATCCTCGTCCACCAGGTCAGCACACAGTTCATCAACAACGGCCTTTATATCCTTGCCAATGTCAGGCGAGTCGCAAGCGATATCAATATGCTGCGGCTGGATCTCTGTGAATTCGTTGCCCAACAGGTGAGGCAGCGATGCGATGCCAGTTAAGCTCGGATCCAATTGATCCCCTTCATTGACAGCCGCCGCTCCGCGTGTGAGCAAACAGAGCCGAACGGCCTCCGGCTTGCGCTCTCCTTGATCTTCATCGGCATGACTCAACGCTTGGCCAAGCGCGATAAGTGGCAAGGTGAGGTTTACCGAGCGCCCCGGCAGCCCCAGATCCTCACCCTTACCAACAGTCTTCTGGCCGTCCGCTACGTAGAGAATGCGGTTTACGCCTTTTTGCAGCAATTTTGCGAGCGTCGAACGAAGCGCGTCGAGATGACGATTGCCCGGCTCCAAATGATCCGGCCCATCGAACTGGTCATCAAAACTCACCAACGTACACGCTTCTCCTTTTTTCTCTAGGGAGTTTGCGAGCGCACACGCCAGGTCAGATTCCGACTGCTCATGCAGAACAACCCACCCATCTTCCCCGCTGGCGGCCCCCAATGACTCTTCCTGAAGATCTCTCGGTATCCATTGATAGCGGTAGAAGCTGTCTTCTAGACTATCGGAAGCGTCTTCACCTATATCGAGGCCGAGCTCGGCACACACCAAACCCTTCATTTCGATCAACACCACCCCCGTTTCGTCCGTCAACCAAAGGTCACACCGAATTGTGGTATCGCTACAGCCAACCAATTCGCCATAGCAATAAAGCGAATTCGCGATATCACCGTGAACGGTGAACTGGGCCAGATCCACAGGTACCATCGGAGCGCCGGTTTCACTGTCAGTCAGGGCAATCAAGCTTTGAAAGGCACCATCGAGCAACGCGGGATAAATGATATAGTGCTCCCGAGCCCGATCGACAATCTCTTCCGGCAACCTCAGCGCCGACAGCACACAGCCTTCACCGACCGACAGTTCACGGATGGTTTTGAATTGTGGGCCATAACCCAAGCCGCGCTCGGCAAATCCCGTGTAAAGGCGTTTCACATTAACAGCTTGGTTACAAACCTGCTTCAATCGCTCCAGCTCCAGCGTTTCCGAGGCCCGCCTCAGCGTAGAGGGCGTCAGGTAGCCGGTCGCGTGACGGGTCCAGTTGTCTTCATTCACATCGCTACTGTATATTGAAAACGCTCCCTTCTCCCGGTCTTGAACCACCCGCAGTTGTTGATTACGTGTGTCATCCAGCATCAACATTCGCTCGAACTTCAAGCCCTCAAGACTGACGGCGCCCTCTCGCGCGTTGGCATAACGTTGCACCGCCAAGCCAGCCTCGATATACCCCGCTCCGGGAAAAACGACGTTACCTGAAATTCGATGGTCGTCAATGTAGGGGAAGAAGTTTTCGTTGAGCTGAACTTGCCAGGCAGGTTCAGGGGACATCACGCGCTCATACATGAAGGGGTGGCCGTTCCCGCTGCCCAATCGAAAGCGTCGCGACAAAGGCGACTCATTCCAGTATTCCTCCCTCTGCCACGCATAGGTAGGCAAACGAACAAACCGGCCTTCCCGAACCGCTTTGGGCCAACGTAGCGAGTAGCCAGCACAGAACAAGGCCGCGAGAGATTCATAAAAGGTTTGGTTTTCTGGCTTCTTGCGGTGCAGGCTGGTGATTACGCGTCCCATAACACCCTCGTCTGCCAGGCAGTCCCCCAGAAAGGTGCGTGTTACCGGGTGCGGACCCACTTCCAGAAAATGCGTATAGCCCTCTTCGACCATGGACTTGATCGCTTTCTCAAAGTACACCGGCTGGCGCACGTTGTCCCACCAATACTCGGCGGAAAAATCTTCTCCCACTATCATACGGCCCTTGGCTGTGGAAAAAACGGGACACTTGGCCTTACGCGGCGTTATGGTATCGAGCACCTCCAGAAGCTCGTCCTTGATCGGATCCATCTGATGGCTATGGTAGGGCACTTCCACTTGTAGCATTCGATTAAAAATAGACTGCTCTTCCAGCAACTGCGCAATCTCTCGCAACTGCTCTGCGTCACCTGAAAGAGTGACGCTGGAGGCACTGTTGATGGCCGCGATCGAGACGCCGCTGTAAAGCTCAATGAGGTCGACCAGATCTTCGCCTCCCAACCCGACAGCCAGCATGGCTCCCTGCCCCGCCATTGTCTGTTGCAAACGGCTACGATGGAAGCTGACCTTGAGCGCATCCTCCAATGACAGAGCGCCACAAACATAGGCAGACGCCACTTCACCAACGCTGTGACCAACCACCACGGAAGGCTCAATACCCCACGACCGATAAAGTTCAACCAACGCCGCCTGGATTACAAAGTTTGCGGGTTGTGCGATGCTGGTCTGGGTAATGCGTGAACATTCTTCATCAGCCAGCATTTCTTCCCGAATGGACCAGCCAGCAATGGTTCTGAAATGGTGGTCAATATCGTCTACCGAAGCGCGGAAGACCGGCTCGCTCTCGTAAAGCGCTTGCCCCATGGCCCACCATTGAGGGCCCATGCCGGTAAAGACAAACACTAAGCCGTTCCGGTTAGCAGTGTCGATCCGCCCCTCCACAACCCCGTCCGGATATTCACCGTCGGCAACCGCATTCAGCTTCTCCACCAGATCGGCTTGGTTACGGGCATAAATACCGATGCGCTCCTCCAGCCCCGAGCGGCGATACGCCAGACTATGGCAAATATCATTCAGCGAAATTTTATCGGAGTCCTGCTCCAACAAGAATTTGTGAAGGTTTTTGCAGTTTTCTTGAATGGCTTTCGCATTTTTTCCGCTCAGTGGAATCAAGTACCGAGCATCATCTTTCACCACGATCGATTGTTGTTGCTGCTCTTGCGGCGGAAAATACTGTTCCAGGATTGCGTGGCTGTTAGTCCCGCCATAGCCGAACGAATTTACCGAAGCCCGCCGCGGTTGATATTTCGGTTCATTCCAAGGAATAACCCTGGTAGGAACCACAATGCGACCGTCAGCAAAGTCAATCTCGGGGTTGGGGTTGTTAAAATGAAGGTTGGGAAGGATTTCCCCTTTGCGAACCGACAACGACGCTTTAATGATGCTGGCAACACCGGCGGCAGATTCTGTATGACCGATATTTGATTTGACCGAGCCGACATAACAAGGAGTACTTCGGTCTCGGTTCTGCGCCACTACCGATGCAATAGACGATATTTCGATAGGATCGCCTGCCTTGGTTCCCGTACCATGTGCCTCCACGTAAGAAACGCTGGTCGGGTCAGTATTCGAGTCCCGATATACCTTCTGAATGAGTTCGCGCTGAGCATCGCCGTTGGGAAAGGAAATACCGTTGTTGGTATGGCCGTCCTGGTTGACACCTGTATGACGAATCAGAGCGTAAATATCATCCTTATCCTCAATCGCTTGTTTGAGGGTTTTCAAAACGATGACACCCGCTCCCTCACCTCTCACGTAACCTGCGCCATCACTGTCAAAAGATTTGCAGCGACCGTGTTCGGAGAGAAATCCGCCTTTGCTCATGGCCACCATGTATTCAGGTCGATGTATCACATTCACGCCCGCCGCAATGGCCATCTCGCTATCGCCGTTCCATATACTTTGGCAGGCGTAATGCGTGGCCACCAGCGAGGAGGAGCAAGCCGTGTCCATGGTGACGCTTGGGCCTTTTAAGTCAAAGGCGAATGATAGCCGGTTGGACAACATAGTCATGGTGAAGTTGGCCGCTGAGAAGGAACTAACCAGCTCCAGATTATCCCGGCTCAACTGGAAAATCAGGTGATCCAGGTT
Source organism: Marinimicrobium agarilyticum DSM 16975 (assembly GCF_000423345.1). Classification (GTDB taxonomy): domain Bacteria; phylum Pseudomonadota; class Gammaproteobacteria; order Pseudomonadales; family Cellvibrionaceae; genus Marinimicrobium; species Marinimicrobium agarilyticum. The sequence goes on along the minus strand of NZ_AUHU01000008.1, from coordinate 144,499 downwards.
GAACGCCCCGACGAACACACCAGTATTCGACCCCCGGAATTGCTCCTCCGTCATACCGGCATCCTCAAATGCCTCCCAAGTGGTTTCAAGCAACAGCCGCTGTTGGGGGTCAGTATAGGCGGCTTCCCGGGGCGACATACCGAAGAACATAGAGTCGAATTCACGAAGATTCTGGGAGAGATAGCCGCCCTGCTTCACCTTGGTTTTACCGGGACGACTTCCCTTGCCGTCAAAGAATTTTCGATAGTCCCACCGATCTTCAGGCACTTCGGTTATTGCATCTGTTCCGCTCCGAATCATTTGCCAAAACGTTTCCGGTGACAAAGCGCCCCCCGGGTAACGGCAGCCGATACCCACCACCGCCAGCGCATCTTTTTCCTTCAAGTCCATCTTAGCCCCCTAGCTGTTAACTAACAGAATTTTTACAATGTGGTTTTCTTTATTTCCCGTATATATCCGATGACATAAGCTCAAATGCACTTATTACTCGTTTGGTCATCGATTCGTCCACGGAGTGGTTTATTCTTAACTGAAGGGATGACATTTCTTCCGGAACCAGTGGGGGCCCCACGGACGAAACGACGATATTCTGGTTAAAGAATTTTTTCTGCATCGCTAACGCCATGATGTAATCGCCGATGACAACGCTGATTACTGGCATCTCACCTCGGATTACCGTGTAGTCCGCAGCAACGAGCGCTTCGGCCAGACGTTGAGATCGCTCCGTTATAGGTGATCTGTCAACGGTACCCTTTTGGAGCAACCGCAAGGACTCAATCATCATGGCGCAATCCACATTGGTGACGCCTGGGGAAAGCAATAGCTCGGGACTTTGGTGACGCATGTGCTCAATGAATTTTTTCGGCCCCGCAACAAAGGCCCCAGGCAATCCAAAACCCGCGTAGAGTGAGGCACCCAGGATATCAACGTGTTCAACCAGTCCCTGCTGTTCCGAGAACCCGGATCCACGTTTTCCGAAGAAGCCAAATGCCATGGATTCGTCTACAAACAATCGAGCGCCGGTACGTTCTTTTATCTGGACGATCTGTTTTAGAGGCGCGGCGTCGGAGAACAAGGTGAAGAGCGATTCGGTCACTATTAGATTTTTTGTGTGCTTGTGATCTCCAAGAAGCTCTTCCAGATGGGCGTAATCTCTATGACGGAAAACACTCATAGGCTTCCCGGTAGCGGCCACAGCACTGATCAATAACGGACTGACTTGCTCATCCACGAATACCGTGGACTGATCGCTCAAAATTGAGCCGAACACAGAGGCGTACATGGAGGAGGCATTGGCAAAGAGCTGGCTGCTGTCCTTCCCAAAGAGGTCAGCCAACAGATCCTGCAATATAAGTGCCGGGCCTGGCTGCCCGGATACGAATGCAGGGCCTGGACAATAGCCACTTCCTCTCTGGAGCACAGCGGCCCCCTGTTCCGCCACTTCGGAGAAACGCGTGTAATCAATGAAGCAGGGTGTACTCATGTCTATCTGCTCACAGTGATTATCCGGGTAGAAGCTGTACATCCCTCCAACTTTAAGGAGGTCAATATCGTAACTGTCTTCCGTTACGCTCAGTATGTCATCCATGGCATACTCCCTGGCGCGGCTGTTAATGGCCGCCTTATAGTCACCATCCGATATCGGGCAAGGAAAGCCAGGTCTTTCTGAAAAGTAGTTTAGGTTCTCTGGTTGCTGTATCGCATCCGTCATCATTCGAGCGACGGTGCCAGAGTATTCTGGCTTTCGATGATGCTTAATGAAATATATCAACGGCTGCATTTTCGCTCCCAGAAATTGTTTGGGAACGTAATTGGTCATACCCAGTTGCATTCTCTGCTTTTTTAACGCAATCGCCCTCTCCAACGAATACACTGACGCGGCGCGGTAGAAGTTGGCTTCGCGGTAGTGAGGGTAGTCATAGTCCACTCCCCAGTCCGCCATGTGATAATCCTCTTCCCCGATGAGATTCCACATAAAGGCCACGAGTGCGTCATCGTAATAAAACAGTATGACTTCACTGTCCCCAGCCAGCCTATATCCCGATTCTCTGAAGAAAGCCTCATCGAGCTGTTCTCGGTTATAGTCGGATGAGGAGGCATTTACGTTCGCCCAGAGCTGGGCCAACTTGGGGGCGAGATGGGTGTAGTCCGAGGTAACTTCAAGACGAATCCCCAGATCATTTTGTTTCTTGAACGCAGCTTTTATTTTGTTGCGGTCTTTACTTCTCAGACTCTCTAGATAGTCGTTCAACGAATTCCACTGGATATCGAGAACAGCATTGGTAAAGCCGGCGGTAGGAGCATAGCCTTCCGAAACCAGAACTTTTTCATAGTGGGAATAGAGCTCAACCGGAACATCCCGGAAGACCAAAAGATCCAACCCTTTTTTATCGGCAATCTGGTGAAGTTTTTTACTGGTCGCTTGAATAGCTGAAGTCAGGTGCCGCTCCTGCTTCACGACCAAGCCATCGCCATTCATGGCAAACAGGCCGCACTCCGCCATAGAAAAGTTAAGGAACGCCGGATGCCAGCTATTAATGGACTCCACTGCGCTTTCCGACAACTCCTGGTCCATGGATTTGAAATCCATAGAAACCTCATAGAGGTTGGCTCTGCCGACAGCCTGGTTGTCCTCTCTAAACATCAGGTAATGGCAAACCAGATTGTTGACGTCAGAATACTCAAAAGTTTCCAGAACAGAATGCTTCAGCCCTGTTGCTCTGGAGACGATGGTATCCCACTCATTGGCCTCTACTTGGTCAATTCCCGTGTAGTGCTCGCAAGCGAGATCTGTACCGCTTCGCTCTGTCAATTCCATATCACTCACCTTGTTTACTCAATTCTGAGAAGAGATCCGTCCCCGCCTGAACAACTGCGATACAACTAAATTTTGGCCTCTCAACTATATGTCGCTCTTCCCCTGCCCCTGCGGAGACGGTTGATGAAATTAAGGATTGCTATTCTGTCGTCTTACTCGCTCTGCAGCTGTTGTGCCTCCATTCTCGTCTTCCTGATAAATATGACCCATGCCATCCAGAAAAACAGAGACAAGCCAATGGCCGCGTAAATGGCTGGTTGGGGATTATCCAGGCTACTTCGAGAACCGGCGAACGCAGCAATGGTCGCGTAAGGGACAGTGGAGATCAGGTAACAGGTTAGAAACCGAACAAATCGCATTTTGTTGGCGCCGGCCATGCAGCAGGAGACTTCCGGTAATATAGGCATTGATCGACAGATCAAAAGTACCGTAGAACCATGCTGATTAAAGATCGTTTGCATTTCTTCGCGTTTTTGGGGATCGCTGTATATCTTTTTCAGCAGCCCCGGTCCATAGATTCGACAGAGTCCATAACCGGTAACGCCGGCCAACACCATGCCTAAATTGGCGCTCAATGCTCCCAAACCGAAGCCCAAAAAGTAACCGGACAAAATTGCGATAGTCAGTGTCGGTACGGCAATGAAGATGTCTGCGAAAAGAAGCGCCACAACACCAATAATGACGTATATCGCATTGGCTTCTGACGCTGCCTTAAGCCCCGCCTCAATACCTTCAACGGTTAATAAACCCATCGACGTGAGGATTAGAAAAGTGGAAGCGAAAATGGCTGCCAAGATCAGGGAAATGGTGATCAATTGTTTCATGCTGTGAGTCCGTTTCGAGTTAAGTCAGACGCCCTTCATGATGGACGCCATGAACGTCGGGCTGATGCGCGACATCATAGGCATTAGTTTGGTTTTCCCCACATAGATATCGTCTTTATCTTTTTCCACGCCTTTTATTATTTGGGACGCCGCTTCTTTGGCGGTTATCTTTCCTTTCCCTCGTCCTTCAGTCATCGGTGTATCGACCAGTGGCATAATGGCTGCGTAGGCTCTAATGGGAGTTGATTCCAGCTGATAGCGAAAGCTTCTGGTGAAGTTGAGCAATCCGGCTTTTGTAGCACAATAAACCGCCGAATTCTTTTTCGGATACAAACCCAGGCCCGAGGTGACATTAATGTAGGCAGCAGGAGCTTCTAGGTTCAAAAAATGGCCCAATGTCAGGGCGGATATCCAGATCTGAGCGGTTAAATTCACGGTCACTTCCGTATCGATACTGTCAAAACTGAATTCCTTTTCATGAAACATAGGGGTTTTCTGAATACCCGCGTTGTTGAAGACAACGCTAAGATCTGGGTGCTCTTCCAGAATCGCTTCAATGGTTTCTTCCACTTCCATTTTTTTAGCGAGTGAACATTGGTAGGTCACAACGTTTTTGTAGTTATTCTTGATTTCATCCAGTTTGACTGGATTGGTGGCCACAACAATGATTTTTTTGTTGATCGGTGCCAGTAGCGCGACCAACTCCTTACCGATACCGGAGGTTCCCCCCGTTATTAGAATTGTTCTATTCTTTAATTCCATGGTTTTCTGACTCCGAGAAATAGTTCCATAACTAGCTATTGCGACGGTCGCTCTGGAGCGGAAACATGGCGTTTCTGATGCTCTCCTAGCAATGCTCGGCTATTTTAGAGGCCCTATTCCCCTTCGGCATTAACCCAAGTTAACGGATATGTTCTAAAAGACGACAAAAAGTCTTTTTTTGGCGCTTGTATGCGCCTGACAGGATGAATCTTGCTACTATTGTTACTAACCGAATATCAATACGCCACTTTGGAATGATTCTATCAGCGGGTGTAATGAGCGAGTGAAGGAATCAACGCATGATTGATAACAGGCTTATAGAGAGGATCAGCGTTCTGGGGACCGAGCGCTATGCTCCCAAAGGCACTTTCCTGATGCGCCAGGGGGACCATTCGGATCATTTTTTCCTATTCCGCCGCGGACTCGCCAAAGCTTATTACGAAACCATTGAAGGAAGGGAATTCATAAAATCCTTTATCCGCGAAAACGAATGTATTGCGAGTATGCAGGTGATAGCTGCCGGTAATCCCAGCCCCTTTAACCTGATGACAGTAGAAGACAGCTGCATACTGGAGATTCCCGGAAACACACTTACCACTGTTATAGAGGAGGAAGCTCATTTTTCCAGGGCGCTCAATTCCCTGCTGATACAGGTGGCCATGAAGAAGGAACAGAGGGAGTACGAGCTTCTTTGCCTATCGGCGGAACAGCGGTACTCGATGTTGTGCACGCGAGATCCTGAGCTGATTAGGCGCTTATCGCAGAATGATGTAGCAAGATACTTGGGAATAACACCGGTTGCGCTTAGTCGCATTCGAAATCGAGCGCGATCCAAATCCTTGTTGAACCGCGAACGGCACAACACGAACTCACCGCATAAATGCTAACCAAATACTACTTACTGGATGGGAGATTTCATAGAATGGCGTCAGAGCTTTCAAGGCCCTCAAGCCGATTGTTCCTCGCTAAAAGCGGCGCTCGCACCTTCAGGCAAACAGGAGCCAGCGTCTTTGATAAAAGGACCGGTTGGTAAAGAAACAAGCTTCGATCAGGAGCATTTCAGAATATTAATCGAGCGTTGGAGTACTCCAATCAACCCAATCCCCAACATCCTCTTCATCAGCCTGAGTGGATCGCATCACCTCGGTGCTACCGAGCTCCCCCAACAGAAAGCGCTTTACGAATGCCGCCAGTATGTCCTGCTGATGGGCCGGAAACTGACAGTGACCGTGGCCGCCGTTTTCCGAGTAGGCGATGTTCTCGGGTGCACCCAGGGCACGGTAAATTTCCTTCGCTGCAGCCGTTCCAATATAGGCCGCTCTCGGACCCAACCAGTCGATATTGTTGTCGAGGACCAACAGGCCGCGGGGAGCCACCATACCCATCAGTTGGTGGTGATCGAATGGCAGTGTGACGGTGTTCGGGCCTCCGAAGTCGGCGCCGAAGGATTCCCGGAACCAGGGTTGCTCACCGGCGGCGTGGCTGAGTGTCTGGATGTTGGTACCGCTGTCCGCCATTTCCTGAGCGACCCGCCAGGCCATCGCGCCGCCGGCCCCAGATTCTTGAGGGATGGTCAGGGCGATACGCTGATCCAAAGCACCGGCAAGAAGCGCCCCTTTGCCGTTGCGCGAGCATCCGGTGACTCCGAGCCGAGTGGCGTCAATCAGCTCCGCCTCCGGGGTCTCCAGCACGTCGATCAACCGGCTTACCCCCCAGGCCCAGGCAGTCATTGAGCTGGCCGAGTGCTCTCTGCCGTAGAGGTCATAGAACAGGCCGGTGCCACGTGAACCACCGCCGCTTTGCGCACCCAGTTCGTTGTTATTGACGTTAATGACCGCGATGCCCTGTCTGGCTAAATAGCCGTTGTCCAGGTTGGACGCACCGATTCCGATCATGGCGGGATATGGCGCCTCGCCCGCGCTGGGCAACGTCACCGAGGCCGAGAAAGTAATTTTCTCTCCGCCATGACCGACAGTCACTTCGATGGCGTCATTGCCCACGCTGCCCGATACCGTTTCGGGCTTATAGGGTTTAATGCCAGCTTCGTACGCTTGCAGTTGCCAGTTCAGATTCTGACGATGGCAGCGCCAATCGTCTTTGCTGGCAATGCGCTCACCATCCAGCCCCATAAATGGATCCGGCAGTGTCGTAATAGTGGGTAGTTTGCTGGCATCAGGTAATGTCGGGACCGGACAGTCTGCACCACTATTTTCCGCGCTGGCGACACCCGGTTCGCCCGGTACCTTGGGCTCCGGCTCCTCCTGCAGTGGCGGTAAAAACGCGCCGCCCTCCGAGTAAACAGCAATACCACTCAAGGTGCCATTGTCTACAACGGCCTCCAACTCAATCGTCAGATGGCCGTCACTAACCTGAATATCTTCCACTGTATAGGAGTACGCCTGGTCGTGTCCGGCTTCGCTGAACAGATCGATCTCCGATAATGCCAGCTCATTCTCCACGATCACGCTGAAGGAGCGCTCGCCGCTCGCTTCCCAGTACATTTCCACAAAGTGTAACTGCACATCGTACAGCGCTTTGGTTACGGGAATTTCATAGGTATAGGAGCCGTAACGCTCGGTCTGGAACAGCGCGTCTTCCTCAGTGCCACCAATGGACCCAATGGTGGAGTTGGGAGCCCCCTCCTCTGCAAATCGGTCTGGCTGATAGGTCACACCTTCGTAGCTCGCCTTCGCGAACGCGCCCACGTTTAACGCCAACACGAGCGATGGATCGCCACCGTCGCCGAGTGGGCTGCTGGAGGAAGACGTCGCTTCGAAGGAGACGCTTAAGGACGCGTTGCTACGGCGGTTATTATTCTCGGGACTGGATTCGGAGCTACCGCAACCCCACAGGGAAACAATCAGACCCCACAATAAGCCTTGATAACCTGGATTCCATTTGTCATTCATTTTCATTAATGATTTCCTATTGTTATATATAAAATTATAATGGTGCTGAACGAATTCCTTATGGGGGGAGTACTTTCGTCACACTTATTGTCACACGGAATATAAGGGAAGTAAGCATAGGCTGACCCTCTTATAAACGCAAGCGGGACGTTTCGGCGCTAAAACCGTTTTGAATAACAGAGGAAAGGAAAACGAGGAAGCTAAAAATAAGCAAAAATATAGGGAAAAACACACCCCACAACATACTATAAACGCAAGCTGTGGGGCGGTTTTTTGGACTCTTATACGTCCAGGTTGGCCACTGCCAGGGCGTTGGACTCGATGAAGTCCCGTCGCGGTTCGACGTGGTCACCCATCAGGGTGGTAAAGATCTGATCCGCGGCCACGGCGTCCTGAACCGTGACCCGCAGCATGCGACGGGTTTCCGGGTTCATGGTGGTATCCCACAGCTGCTCCGGGTTCATCTCGCCCAGGCCCTTATAGCGCTGGACGTTGTAGCCTTTGCGGGACTCCTTCATCAGCCATTCCAGGGCCTCGTCGAAGGTCGCAACGGTCTGGGTTTTGTCCCCGCGCTGAATATAAGCCCCATCTTCAATCAGAGTCACCAGCTTCTCCCCCAAGGTAATGAGGGACTTGTATTCACCCGACTGGAAAAAGTCGTGGGTAAATGGATAGTGAGTGGACAGGCCGTGGGCAATGATTTCCACTTGCGGCATGAACAGGTGGCGCTCAGTGTCCTCACGCACGCTGATCAGGTAACGTTGGCTGCCGTCGCGGCTATCCAGGCTGAGGCGGGCCAAGAGTTGGTCACACCACTGCTGCATATGCCCCTGATCGGCCAGGTGTTCCGGTCGAAGCGAAGGAAGGTAGACCATCTGCTCCAGGATTTCACTGGGATAAAGCCGAGAGAGGCGATCGATGGTCTCCATGACATCACGGTACTCGTACACCAGCTTTTCCAGGGCCTCGCCACTGATACCCGGGGCGTCGGCGTTGATGTGCAGGCTGGCGCCTTCCAGAGCGGACTGGGTCAGGAAGGCGGTCAGGGCGCCCTCGTCCTTCAGGTACTGCTCGAACTTACCCTTGCTGATCTTGTACAGGGGCGGTTGGGCGATATAGACATGGCCCCGTTCGATCAGCTCCCGCATCTGGCGGAAGAAGAAGGTCAGCAGCAGGGTACGAATGTGGGACCCATCCACGTCGGCATCCGTCATGATGATGATGCGATGATAACGTAGCTTTTCAGGATCAAATTCCTGTTTACCAATACCGCAGCCCAGGGCGGTAATCAGGGTACCGACTTCCGCACTGGAGAGCATTTTGTCAAAACGGGCCTTTTCTACGTTCAGGATTTTACCTTTCAACGGCAGAATAGCCTGGGTTTTGCGCGCCCTGCCCTGCTTGGCAGAACCACCGGCTGAGTCACCCTCCACGAGGTAGACTTCGGACAGCGCCGGGTCCTTTTCCTGGCAGTCAGCGAGTTTGCCGGGGAGGCCGGCAATGTCCAGCGCGCCTTTGCGGCGAGTCATTTCGCGGGCCTTGCGGGCCGCTTCCCGGGCGCGCGCTGCATCGATCATTTTGCTGACCACGGCCTTGGCTTCGTTCGGGTTTTCCAGAAGGTATTCGCCGAAAATCTGGTTCATCTCCTGCTCGACGGCAGTCTTCACCTCGGAGGAGACCAGCTTGTCTTTGGTCTGAGAGGAGAACTTGGGATCCGGAACCTTGACGGAGATGATCGCCGTCAGCCCTTCACGGGCGTCGTCGCCGGTCGTACTCACCTTGGCCCGGGCGGACAGGCCTTCTCGCTCGATATAGCCGTTCAGCGTCCGGGTCAGCGCGGCGCGGAAACCCGCCAGGTGGGTACCGCCGTCGCGCTGAGGAATATTGTTGGTGTAGCAGAAGAGGTTTTCCTGGAAGGAATCATTCCACTGCAACGCAATTTCCACCGCAATGCCATCTTCCCGCTCGGCTGAGACAATATGCACGGTCTTGTTAATGGGTGTTTTGTTGGTGTTCAGGTGTTCGACAAAGGCTCGGAGGCCGCCTTCGTACTGATAGACCTCTTCTTTGGCAGTGCGCTCGTCCTTCAAGACAATGCGTACCCCCGAATTCAGGAAAGACAATTCCCGCAGGCGTTTGGCCAGAAGCTCATACTGGAATTCAATGTTGGTGAAGGTCTCCGCCGAGGGTTTGAAGTGCAGTTCGGTACCGGAGGTATCGGTATCCCCCACCACTTCCAGCGGTTTCTGAGGTACGCCGTGTTTATAGACTTGCTCGAAGACCTTACCGTTGCGGCGGATCGTCAGTTTGAGTTCCTCAGACAGAGCATTCACAACAGACACGCCCACCCCATGCAGGCCGCCAGAGACCTTGTAGGTATTGTCATCGAATTTGCCGCCGGCGTGGAGGACCGTCATGATCACTTCGGCAGCGGAAACGCCCTCTTCGTGCATTTCCGTGGGGATACCGCGACCATTATCCGATACGGACACGGTTTCGTTTGGATGGATAACCACGCGAATTTCCGAGCAGTGACCCGCCAAAGCTTCGTCAATGGAGTTGTCGACAACTTCAAACACCATATGGTGCAGGCCCGACCCGTCGTCCGTATCGCCGATATACATACCGGGCCGTTTGCGGACCGCGTCCAATCCCTTGAGGACTTTAATGCTGGACGAGTCGTAGTTTTTCTCTTCTGCCATAAACTAGCTCCGATTTCACTGCAGTGCTGATTCCACCTCGGCGGAAACAGTGCCCTGTTCCACGTGGAACAATTTAGTCGTTACGTCTGTCCGGTCTCGCCAGTCGGCCAGGAGCGGCTCCCTTTCGACACCGGTGATAAATACCTGGGTATTCAGTCTATCGAGCCAATCCACCAGCGTGGCTCTATGATTAGCGTCCAGTTCGGCGGGTAAGTCGTCCACCAAATAGATGCATTGCCCGCTGGTTTGCGCGGCGTAGACATAGCCCTGAGCGATCTTGAGCGCGCAAACCACCAGCTTTTGCTGGCCGCGCGAGAGTACGTCCGCTGCCGGTTGGCCTTCGACGTTAATGCGAAGGTCAGCCCGATGGCTTCCCGACTGGGTGTACCCGAGCTGTCGATCTCTTTCGAAGTTGTCCGCCAACACCTGCTGGTACTCTTTCGTTTTATCCCAGCCCCGTGTGTAGGAGATGCTGACACCGGGAATCGGTATAAATGCCTCCAATAGCGACAGAAATACCGGTTCAAACCGTTCAATGCAGCGCAACCGGCAATCGTGAATGCGCTGAGTCAGTTCCACCAACTCCCGGTCCCAGACCGCTAACTCATTAGTTTCTATTCTATCACGTCGCAGAAGGCTGTTGCGGTGTTTCAGACAGCGCTGCACGTTCTTCCAGGCCGGGAAGAAGGAAGGTTCCACGTGGAACACTAACCAGTCCATAAACTGCCGCCGAACCTTGGGGCTGCCTTCGAGCAACAGAAAAGTGTGGGCATCAATCACTTGTACCGGCAGTACCGACGCCAACTCTGCCACAGAGCCCACCGGTTTACCGCTCACCTTAAAGCTCACGTCACCATTGCCATAGCGCTCCATACCCACTGGAAATTCAGCACCACCGTGAACCACTTGGGCAAATAACGTGAACTTGTCTTTCTCCCACTGAATCAGCGGTTTGTGCTTATGGCTGCGAAAGGATCGACCGAGGGACAGGGTGTGAATGGCCTCCAAAACACTGGTTTTGCCGGAGCCATTCTCACCATAGATCAGATTGATGCGTGGAGACGGTCTAAGATTGACCGACTCCAGGTTGCGGAGGGTATGAATACCGAGACGGGATAAAGTCATAGAGGGCGCCGAAACGCCTCAATCAGAGGCGCATCGGCATAACAACATACAGGGAGTCGCCCTCTTCCGGCTCCTCGAGCAAGGCGCTGCTGTTGGCGTCCGATAGGGTCATTTTGATGTGATCCGATGAAATGACGTTCGCCACATCCTGCAAGTAACTGACGTTGAAGCCCATCTCCACCGACTCACCCGTATAGTCCACGGCCACCTGCTCTTCCGCCTCTTCCTGTTCGGGGTTGTTGGCAACAATGGTCACCAGACCATCGTCCAGCAGCAGCCGAACGCCGCGATACTTTTCGTTGGACAGAATCGCAGTGCGTGCAAAGGCCTGCTTCAGCTCGTTGCGCGGACCGAAAACCACCTTGTTACCGCCACGGGGCAACACACGCTCGTAGTCCGGGAACTTGCCATCCACCAGTTTAGAGGTGAAGGTATAGTCCCCGGTGCCAACGCGAATATGATTGGCGCTCAGGGTAATATCCACCGTATCGTCGATGTCATCCACAAGACGCGACAACTCCAGCACCCCCTTGCGCGGAAGGATGGCCTGAATGGTGTCCTCGGCCGCCACCGGCACGGGACGCGTGCACATAGCCATGCGGTGGCCATCCGTCGCCACCGCGCGCACCTGCCCTTCCCGGACTTCCCATAGCATACCGTTGAGATAGTACCGAACGTCCTGCTGGGCCATAGCGAAGGCCGTACGCTCAATCAGACGCTTCACCTCGCGCTGAGGGCATGCGAACTGCAAATCGCTCGGGCCGTCTTCCACATTGGGGAAGTCGCTGGCGGGCAGGGTGGACAGCGTAAACCGGCTGCGGCCGCTTTTAACCACCATTCGCTGCTCGTCCTGGGAAAACTCTATCATGGCGCCTTCGGGCAATGAGCGGCAGATATCCACGAGTTTGCGGGCGGGTACGGTGACCTCGCCAGCATCAGAGGGTTGTTCGAGCGCCACTCGGGCGACGATCTCCACCTCGAGATCCGTACCCGTCAGGGACAACTGCTCCCCTTCAATCGCCATCAACACGTTCGACAAAACGGGAAGGGTCTGGCGGCGTTCGACCACACCCGCCACCAACTGCAGGGGTTTCAACAGAGCCTCTCGGGACACGACAAATTTCATGATGGGGTCTCTTCCTATTAATCCTGTAAGGAGTTTCTCGGAATCAATGATTCCTCGTCGGTTATCAGGTCGTCAGGGAGCGCAGCAGATTTTTCATATCCTCGCGAATATCCGCGTCTTCTTCCTGCATCTGTTTGATCTTGCGGCAGGCGTGCAGCACCGTGGTATGGTCCCGGCCGCCAAAAGCCTCCCCAATTTCGGGCAAGCTGTGGTTGGTCAGCTCCTTCGCCAGTGCCATGGCGACCTGCCTGGGACGCGCTACGGAACGGCTGCGGCGCTTGGACAACAGATCATTGAGCTTGATCTTGTAATACTCGCCCACCACCCGTTGGATATTATCTATGCCCACTTGCTTGTCCTGCAAGGCAAGCAGGTCTTTCAAGGCTTCGCGAACCAGGTCCACGTCGATAGAGCGGCCGGTGAACTGGGCGTTCGCAACCACCCGCTTGAGCGCCCCTTCCAATTCGCGGACGTTGGAGCGAATTCGCTGGGCAATAAAGAACGCCGCTTCGTGGGGCAATTCGACGCCCACCTGGTCGGCTTTTTTCATCAAAATCGCCACCCGAGTCTCAAGCTCGGGTGGCTCCACCGCGACCGTAAGCCCCCAGCCAAAGCGGCTCTTCAACCGCTCTTCCAGGCCGTTGATTTCCTTGGGGTAACGATCACAGGTCAGAATAATCTGTTGGCCACCCTCGAGCAGCGAATTGAAAGTGTGGAAAAACTCCTCCTGGGAGCGTTCCTTTCCCGCAAAAAACTGAATATCGTCAATCAGCAGTGCGTCCACGGAGCGGTAGTAGCGCTTGAAGTCATTGATCGCGTTGAGCTGCAATGCCTTGACCATATCCGCCACGAAACGCTCCGAATGCAGATAAATGACTTTGGCGTTGGGGTTCTTGTCCACCAGGGCGTTACCCACCGCCTGCATCAAGTGCGTCTTACCCAGCCCAACACCACCGTAGATGAACAGCGGATTGTAGGATCCACCGGGATTCTCAGCCACCTGGCGTGCAGCCGCCAGACCCAGCTGGTTCGACTTGCCTTCGACAAAACTGGTGAAATTGAAACTACGATTGAGGTTGTTCTTGTGCTTGAGTGCCCCTTCCACCTCCACCTGAGCGGAGGAATTCCCCAGCAAATCGCCACTACTGGCGCTTTCCGGCGCCAACGCGCTGCTGCCCATTCGGGAAGACGCCGAACCGGGGGGCGAAGGTCTTTCTTCCTTTATAGGGCGGGGGTTACTGAAAGCGGCTCCTGTACCCGGCTGCCCTTGGGGATATCCCTGGGAGGCCGGTGGCTGGTTCGCGGGACGACGTGCCGCCATACCCGAGCGCGGACGGATGCCCACCTCGACGCTCTGAACCTGACCACTCTGAAAATCCGACACCAGCTCGCGAATGCGATGGAGAAACTTCTCATTCACCCAATCACACACAAACCGGTTGGGCGCCAGCAGACGCAGTAGACCCGGATCCGATTCGGCATCGATTTGCAGCGGTCGAATCCAGGTGTTGAATTGCTGCGACGGCAATTCATCCTGCAGACTTGACGCGCAAAGCTTCCAGACAGACTCGGGCAAACCAGACCTCCCCCGGCACCTTATTATTCACAAAAACGGCTGGTAGTTTACTCCCTATAAATACAGTTATCCACAGTCCAGCAATCTTTTTTTTAAACCGAAAAGCTTTATTAACAGAGTCTTTTCAATAAGTTATCGATGTAAAGCTGCCATCATTACCCACAGAGCTCCCACTGAAAACCGATCAATTATTGACCGGTGACTGTGGATATCCTGTTAGCAACCTATTGACACCCTCGGCATAAACTGGGACCAAATGAAAACAGGGTCAATTTGCCGATAAAAGTCGACAAAAACCCGCCCACACGTTGCCTTTAGCCGCGATATTCTATAGAATCCCGCCTCCTTTCCCGCCCACAGGCGTGCGGGGGACAATCAGGAATTCGAACGGCAGGTTACTTCCATGAAAAGAACATTTCAGCCCAGCGTACTGAAGCGCAAGCGAACTCACGGCTTCCGCGCCCGCATGGCCACCAAAAACGGTCGCGCCGTTCTGGCTCGCCGTCGCGCCAAAGGTCGCAAGGCTCTGGCCGTATAAGCGTGCCCGCCTTTGCGCCGCGCCATCCCTAGTTGTCAGAGTTAAGTGGCTTCCGAGGCTTTTCCAAAAGCAAACCGGCTGCTTACCTCTGGCGACTTCCAATCGGTCTTCGCCGACGCCCCCTTCCGCGCTTCCCACAAGTACTTTCTGATTCTGGCTCGTCCCAACCAGCGGAATCACCCCCGTCTCGGCCTCATTATCGCGAAAAAGCACATCCGCCTCGCGACCGAACGCAACCGTATGAAGCGCCTTATTCGGGAAACTTTTCGCCGGTTACCGCCAACCCCTATCGGGTTTGATGTTATTGTATTGGCCCGCAAGGGCATGGATACCCTGGAGAACCGGGAGCTGATCGACCAGCTCGACCGCCAGTGGCAACGAATTGCTCGCAAAGTCACCGCCCATACGACTTCGACGACAGGGTAAGCGCATGCGCTGGCTAATACTTCGACTGATATGGCTATACCGCTATCTGCTCAGCCCCTGGGTCGGCAATCAATGTCGTTTCTACCCCAGCTGCTCGCACTACGCGGAAGAAGCCGTGGCTCGACATGGCGCCCTGAAAGGGGGTTATCTCGCAGCGCGCAGGCTATTAAAATGTCACCCTTGGCACCCCGGGGGCGAGGATCCGGTTCCAGCCCACCCCAAACCCACACACCCTACTGATGGCAATAATTAAGATGGATTGGCAAAAACCTCTGTTAATCGCGGCCATGTGCGCCGTCGTCTTCACCCTCGTGATTCGCTGGAACGACTTTCAGGAAAGCCAGGCCGACCTCAACCAGCCCAGCGAAAGTGCCAGCAACACCAGCCAACCGCCGGAAGGCGATGTGCCCAACGTGGCCCGCGACAGTGGGGAACTCCCAAGCGCACCAGGAGAGTCACAAGACGTTCCGACCACGGCCAACAACAACCCGAGCGCCATTCAGCCGGTACAAGTGCAGACTGACAAGCTCATTGTAAAAATCGACCCACGGGGCGGGGATCTGGTGTACTCAGCGTTGCGGGACCACTATGCGGAACTGAACGAGCCCAACAACCCCTATGTCTTGCTCACCCAGACCAACCTGCAAACCTACGTGGCCCAGAGTGGTCTGGTGGGAGCCAATGCCACCGATACCAGCGACGGTCGTCCGGTATTTGAATCCGCCCAGCAACAATACTCCTTAAAAGAAGGCCAGGACGAACTTCAGGTCGACCTCACACTCCAGCAGGGCGAAGTGAGCATCACCAAGCGCTACACCTTTCGTCGGGGTGACTACCGGATAAAGCTCGAATACCTGATCGACAACCAGAGCGCCGAGCCCTGGGAAGCCAACCTCTACGGTCAGATCAAGCGAGACAGCTCGGCCGCTGGCGAAGGGCCCGGAGGGCTGTTTGCCATCAACCCGTTCCTCGGCGCCGCCATCACCACTGAGGAGGAAAAATACAAAAAACTCGATTTCAGTGACTTACGGGAACAGTCCTTCAAAACCCAAACCGAAGGTGGTTGGGTGGCCATGGTCCAACACTACTTCACCAGTGCCTGGATTCCGGACCCGAAGCTGACCCATCACTACCATCTACGCCAATTGGGCAACCGGGATATGTTCTTGTTGGGCTTCACCAGCCCGGCCACTCAGGTGGCTCCCGGTGAGCAGGGCGTTCTCTCTGCCCGCTTTTATACGGGCCCCAAAGACACCTCCCGGCTGGAGGAGATTTCGCCCTACCTGGACCTGACCGTCGACTACGGCTGGCTTTGGTGGTTGGCGAAACCCCTGTTCTCCGTACTGGACTGGTTGCACACCTACCTGAACAACTGGGGTCTCGCAATTATTGCTTTGACAATTATTATTAAAGCAGCTTTCTTCAAGCTAAGCGCCACCAGCTATAGGTCCATGGCGAAGATGCGCAAACTCAGCCCCAAAATGGCGGAGTTGAAAGAACGTTATGGGGACGACCGCCAGAAGATGTCTCAGGAGCTCATGAAGCTCTATAAAAAGGAAAAAGTGAACCCGCTCGGCGGCTGTTTGCCCATCCTGATCCAGATGCCGGTGTTCCTTTCCCTTTACTGGGTGATCATGGAAAGTGTGGAGTTGCGCCACGCACCATTCTTTTTCTGGATTCACGATCTGTCGGTCAAGGACCCCTACTACGTCCTGCCGCTTCTGATGGGCCTGACGATGTTCATCCAGTTCAAGCTGAACCCGACACCGCCGGACCCGACCCAGGCGAAAATCATGCAGTTTATGCCGATCGTTTTCACCTTCCTGTTCCTGTTCTTCCCGGCGGGGCTGGTGCTGTACTGGGTAACCAACAATACCCTCTCCATCGCCCAGCAATACTACATTACCCGTCAGATTGAACGGGAACCGTCGAAAAGCTAAACCGTGAATCCGAACGCGACCGATACCATCGCCGCCATCGCAACCGCCACAGGGCGGGGCGGTGTCGGTATCGTGCGCCTCTCGGGCCCGACGGCCCGAGCCATCGGCGAACACATCACCCAGCGACCGCTCAAGCCTCGTCACGCTCACTACCTGCCCTTTCACAGTCCCGAAGGCAATGTACTCGATGAGGGTATCGCCCTGTTCTTTCCCGGCCCCCATTCGTTTACCGGAGAAGATGTGGTGGAACTGCAGGGCCATGGCGGCCCAGTCATACTGGATTGGTTGCTGCGCGCCGCCACCGGGCAAGGCGCTCGCCTGGCGAGGCCCGGGGAATTCTCTGAACGCGCCTTTCTCAACGACAAGCTCGACCTGACTCAGGCCGAAGCCATTGCCGACCTGATCGACGCCTCCAGTGAGCAGGCCGCCCGCAGCGCTCTCCATTCTCTGCAAGGGGCCTTCTCCACTCGAATCGACGCGCTGGTAGAGGCACTCATCGCATTGCGTATCTATGTGGAAGCGGCGATCGATTTTCCCGAAGAGGAAATCGACTTTCTCAGCGATGGCAAGGTGGCCAGCGACCTGAACACCATCACCGAACAACTCAACCAGGTTTTCTCCGAAGCCCGGCAGGGCGCTTTACTGCGGGATGGAATGAACGTGGTCATTGCCGGGCGACCCAATGCCGGCAAATCCAGCCTGCTCAACGCCCTCTCCGGGCGCGACAGCGCCATCGTGACTCACATCGAAGGCACCACCCGGGATGTACTGCGCGAACATATTCACATCGACGGGATGCCCCTGCACGTGATCGACACCGCGGGACTTCGAGAAACGCCGGATGAGGTGGAAAAAATCGGGGTAGAGCGGGCCTGGAAGGAAATCCACAACGCCGATCGCATTTTGCTGCTGGTCGATAGTCAGAGCACGGACGCCACCGATCCATCAGATATCTGGCCGGAATTCGTCCGCCAGTTGCCAGACCCGGGCAAATTGACGCTGATTCGCAACAAAATCGACCTGACCGGCGAGCCCAGTGGTGAACGTTCGGCTGCCCCCCGGTGCCTGGCGCTGAGCGCCTCAACCGGCGCGGGCATGAAAGAACTCAAAACTCACCTCAAAAGCGTCATGGGCTACACCGACACCGGTGAAAGCCAGTTCACCGCGCGGCGCCGGCACCTGGACGCTCTGGAGCGTGCCCGCACCGCCCTGGCCAACGGTCGCCAGCAGCTGCACCTGCACGCCGCCGGCGAACTTCTGGCGGAAGACCTGCGCGATGCCCAAGAGTGTCTGAGTGAAATCACCGGGCAATTCACCTCCGATGATCTGCTCGGACGTATCTTCTCTTCATTCTGTATCGGGAAATAGGTCTTCTTAGAACGACGACCCCGGTTGCCTGAGAAACGCTCTCTCCTCCTCGCTACTCACTCTTCCGAGCACCGCGTTGCGATGGGGGTAGCGACCGAACCGCTCAATGATCTCCAGATGCCGTCGCTCAAATTTCAGGTTATTTTCCAGCCCCGGTTGATCAAACAACTCCAGTGCCTGCGCATGAATCACCAAGGATTCGCTGTGCATATAAGGCATATAGAGAAATGCCCGTTGCGTTGGCTCGAGAGCCCCGTCCGCGCCAGCAGCAACCGCTTCCTGGGCAAGTGCCAGCGCCAGAGCGTCCTGGGCAAAGGCCTCGGGGCGGTCCCGATAGAGGTTACGCGAGAACTGGTCCAACACAATAACCTCCGCCAGGCGCCCTTCCGGCTGCTCTCGCCAAGGCGCTAGCTCGCAGGCACAGGCCCGACGATGAACCTCGGAAAAACGCCGCTCGATTTCTCGATCAAAGTGCTTATTCTTTTGAAACCAGTGCTTCGGCTCGCACTCCACAAACCAGAAATCCAGAACGTCGGTGGCCTCATTCATGCCCATTACGCCCTCAAGCCGCGTATAAAACAACATTGGTGCCGCAAAGAGGAATCGAACCTCCGACCTACTGATTACGAATCAGTTGCTCTACCGACTGAGCTATTGCGGCGTGAACGGTATTACACACCCAACGGGGATTTCCGACAATCCCCCCTCAATACGGACTTATTCACACCTGTGGATGACACTTATCCACATCGTACAGAAGGGCAACAAGGCAAACTTACAGCAATTATCCACACTCGTTCACAGGTTTATCCCATAACTCATTGATTCTTCGTCGGTAAAAATTTTTCTGGGGATAACCCTGTGAGTCTGTGGGGGTAAAAGCTGACTATGAAATTGGGGATAAGTCAGGATTTCTAAAATCCTTGGATAAGTCGGCTTTTCATCACCAGCTTCCGGTCAGCTTGTCAGCCGGTTGCCCGCGTCTTGTCCCGCCGTTTGTTATGCTTCCAAGGTGTTGTTTTAAAAGGAATTTTAAGAGTTTTGCACAGAAAAGTGGTTCACCATATATAACAACATCATTAAATACTTATCTATATAACTCTATATTTATATATTCATTACTTAATCATTGTTTAACCTGAAAAATTAGCCTGTATACAAACTGAACAACTTTTGTACAAATGCCCGCTATGCCCCTATAATGCCTCCCCTTTTCACCGGCTGAGCTCTCAGAGGCCCCTGATATGAATTACCCGGAGCACTTTGACGTTATCGTCATCGGCGGCGGACACGCCGGCACTGAAGCGTGCCTGGCGGCGGCTCGCATGGGTTGTAAGACCCTGCTGCTGACGCACAATGTCGATACGCTCGGCCAGATGTCCTGCAATCCGGCGATCGGGGGCATTGGGAAAAGCCATCTGGTGAAAGAAATCGACGCTCTGGGCGGCGCCATGGCAATGGCTACGGATCGGGCCGGCATCCAGTTTCGAGTATTGAACTCGCGCAAGGGCCCCGCCGTGCGTGCCACCCGGGCTCAAGCCGATCGTGCCCTGTACAAAGCGGCCATCCGCGAAATGCTGGAAAACCAACCCAACCTGAGCATATTTCAGCAGGCGGCGGATGATCTGATTGTCCAGGGCGATCGCATCGAAGGTGTTGTAACCCAGATGGGGCTCAAGTTCTTCGCCCCGACCGTCGTGCTCACCACCGGTACCTTCCTCGGTGGCAAAATTCACATTGGCATGCAAAACCACGCTGGCGGCCGTGCGGGTGATCCCCCCGCCCAGGCCCTGGCGGCTCGTCTGCGAGAGCTACCCCTGCGGGTGGACCGCCTGAAAACCGGTACCCCGCCGCGGATCGACGCCAACAGCGTCGACTTCTCCGAACTCCAGGAGCAGTGGGGCGACGAACCTCGCCCGGTCATGTCCGCCCGCGGCTCCCGGGACTGGCATCCGCAGCAGATGTGCTGCTGGATTACTCATACCAATGAGCGCACCCATGACGTGATCCGCGGCGGCCTGGACCGCTCCCCCATGTACTCCGGGGTGATTGAAGGCATTGGCCCGCGCTACTGTCCGTCCATCGAAGACAAAATTCACCGGTTTGCCGACAAGCCGTCGCACCAGATATTTATCGAGCCCGAAGGCCTCGGTACTCGGGAGCTTTACCCCAACGGCATTTCCACCAGTCTGCCGTTCGACGTGCAGCTGGAACTGGTGCGCTCTATCAAAGGCTTTGAAAACGCCCATATCACCCGCCCGGGCTATGCGATTGAATACGACTTTTTCAATCCGCAAGACCTGCAGTACAGCCTGGAAACGAAATCCATTGCCGGCTTGTATTTTGCCGGGCAAATCAACGGCACCACCGGCTACGAAGAAGCCGGTGCCCAGGGCCTGCTGGCCGGTATTAACGCCGCTCGCCGCGTGAAAGAGCAGGACGCCTGGTGCCCCCGCCGGGACGAAGCCTACATCGGCGTGCTGGTGGACGACCTGATTACCATGGGCACCCAGGAGCCCTACCGGATGTTCACCAGCCGCGCGGAATACCGGCTTCTGCTTCGAGAGGACAACGCCGACCTGCGCCTGACCGAACAGGCCCGCGAGATGGGGCTGATCGACGACGCTCATTGGGCGCAGTTCAGCGAACAGCGCGAATCCATTGCCCGCGAACGGGAACGGCTGAAAACCACCTGGGTTCAGGCTGGCTCCGGCGAAGCCAAGGCGCTCGAAACCAAAATCGACACGCCGCTGAATCGCGAGTACAACCTGTTCGAGTTGCTCAAACGACCGGAACTCGGCTACGCCGATATCGCCGGGCTCAAGGGCGAGCCGGTGACCGACGAGCGCGTTGCCCTGCAGATTGAAATCGATGCCAAGTACTCCGGCTACATCGATCGCCAGCAGGATGACATCGATCGGCTGCGCGCCCACGAGCAGACGTTGATTCCGGACAGTTTCGAGTTCGACAAGGTCGAAGGCCTGTCCAACGAAGTGAAGCAAAAGCTCAATGCCGCTCGTCCGGCCACCCTGGCCCGTGCCTCCCGAGTGCCCGGCGTGACCCCGGCGGCCGTTTCGTTGCTACTGATTCACCTCAAAAAACGCGGCCTTCTGCAGCGGGAGGCCAGCCGCGCCTCATGACCGACGCTCTCAGTGCCCGGCTTGATGCCGGGCTTAGCGCCCTGGCGCTGACACTGTCCAACACGCAAAAAACACAGCTGCTCACCTACCTCAACGAATTCCACAAGTGGAACCGGGCCTACAACCTGTCCGCCATCCGCGACATTGAGGCCATGCTCGACCGTCACCTGCTGGACAGTTTGAGTGTCCTGAAACATGTGCAAGTTCGAGCTCCGAAACGCCTGATCGATGTGGGCACCGGTGGCGGTCTTCCCGGTATCCCCCTGGCCATCGCCCTGCCCGATTGCCAGATCACCCTGCTCGACAGCGCCGGCAAAAAAACCCGCTTCCTGTTCCACGTCAAAACCCAACTGGGCCTGGACAACGTCACGGTGGAAAACCGCCGTGTCGAACACTTCAAGCCCGAACAACCCTTCGATATCGTCATCAGCCGCGCTTTTGCCAGCTTGGCGGACATGGTTGATGGGTGTGAGCACTTACTTTCCCCCGAAGGCTTGTTTATGGCGATGAAAGGGGTTTATCCCCAGGAAGAGTTAGCCGGCGTGGAAAAACGGGCTCGTTTGGTTGATAGCCACCGATTGCAGGTTCCGGGCAATGACGGGGAAAGGCATCTGTTGGAATTGAAGTTACGGTAGGTGGCGCTTCGCTTACCAACCCTACGCCAAAAAGCTCACTCTCCAAATTTAGCACTGAGGCCCGAAGGGAGAACGGCCTTCCCGAGACCGTGGAGCGCGGGATTCGCGATTCGAGCCTACAGGGATGTATTCACGGCGTGTCTCGGGAAGGCCGTTCTCCCTTCGGGCCGGAGCCGGTAAAGCTGCCCGATTTGTGAAGACCAATGCTACTCTGGACTTGTCCCCAGCCGCCGCTTGCCACACAATACCCGGCTTTGATTGTGTTTGACGGCCTCCAAAGGATAACGAATTGACCCGAATCTACGCGGTAGCCAACCAGAAAGGCGGTGTCGGCAAAACCACCACCTGCGTCAACCTCGCCGCCTCCCTGGTCGCGACCAAAAAACGCGTCCTCCTGGTCGACCTCGATCCCCAGGGTAACGCCACCATGGGCAGCGGGGTGGACAAAAGTGAGCTCGACCTCACCGTCTACGACGTGTTGACTCGCCAAGCGAGCGCGAGCGAATGCCTGCAAGTGTCCGAATCGGGTCAATATCACCTGTTGCCGGCCAACGGCGACCTGACCGCGGCCGAGGTGGAAATGCTCTCCCTCGACGGCAAAGAACGCCTGCTCTGGGACGGCCTGCAAACCATTAAAAACGACTTCGACTACATCATCATCGACTGTCCGCCATCGCTCAATATGCTGACCGTCAATGCGCTGACCGCCTGCGATGGCGTGATTATCCCCATGCAGTGCGAATACTACGCCCTCGAGGGGCTATCGGCGCTGATGAACACCATCGGTCGAATCCAGGAATTGCTCAACCCCAATCTCAAAATCGAAGGCCTGCTGCGCACCATGTACGATCCGCGCAACAGCCTCACCAATGACGTGTCGGCACAGCTGTCCCAGCACTTTGGTGACCGCCTCTACCGTACCTGCATTCCACGCAACGTACGCTTGGCCGAGGCCCCCAGCTACGGCCAACCGGTATTGAGCTACGACCGTCAGTCCAAGGGCGCGATTGCCTATCTGGCACTGGCCGGAGAAATGATCCGGCGCATCGAAAATGAGCAAAAAGCGGCGGCCACCGCCGCTTCGTGAACACACACTTATCCTCAGTCAGGGTTTAACAGGGCAAGGCAATGGCGGGAAAACGCAAAGGCTTAGGTAAAGGCTTGGACGCCCTATTGGGGGCGGGAGTGACGTCGGCGCCGACGGACGCACCCACCCCGGACACTCCGGAGGCGGTGGAAAAAGCACTCGCGGACGGACGGCTCGCCCATATTCCGGTGGAAATGATACAGCGCGGGCGCTACCAGCCCCGCCGGGACATGCACCCGGAAGCATTGGAAGAGCTGGCTGACTCCATCCGGGCCCAAGGCGTCATGCAGCCCATTGTGGTGCGTCTGGTCGGTCCGGAAAAATACGAAATCATTGCCGGGGAGCGCCGCTGGCGAGCGACCCAGTTGGCCGGGCTGGACAAAATTCCCGCCGTCATTCGCGACGTTCCGGACGAAGCCGCCATTGCCATGGCGTTGATTGAGAACATTCAGCGCGAAGATCTCAACCCGATTGAAGAGGCCATGGCCCTCAAACGTTTGCAAGACGAGTTTGAACTGACTCACGGAGAAGTCGCCCAGGCGGTGGGGAAGTCCCGCACGACGGTAACCAACCTTCTGCGCCTGATTGCGTTGACCGAAGAAGTTACCACCATGCTTGAGCATGGTGATCTGGAAATGGGCCATGCCCGCGCCCTGCTTAGCCTTGAGGCCGAAGACCAGCGCAACGCCGCGCGGCAGGTGGTCGGCAAAGGGTTGTCCGTGCGTCAGACCGAAATGCTGGTGCGCAACCTGCAGGAACAGAAAGACAAGAAAACCGTTAAACCGGCGGCGCCCTCTGCGGACATTCGCCGCCTTGAGGAGCAGTTGTCCGATACCCTCGGCGCTGGAGTGAACATCCAGCACACCGCCAAAGGAAAGGGTCGGTTGGTCATCAGCTACAACAATCTGGATGAGCTCGACGGGATTCTTGAGCACATCAAGTGAGCTAGCAATTCCTGCGTCGGATAACGTAGGGCCAAATACGAGCGATCCGACGATAATGGCCGGTGCCCGAATTCAGTGCGGCGCCGGTTGAAGCTTGGGGGGTTTATCCCTATAATGCTGCGGCCCATTTGGCTACCGCCCCGGGCTGGATTCACTGGCTGAATGACGAGCTTTTGACAAACGCTACGCCACCATCACAACAGCGCCGCACTATAACGATTGCCCGGCCTCCGGTTCTATCGCGCCTGTTGTTGCTCTGGGTGCCGCTTCTGGGAGCGGCCGCGCTGGTGGTAGCGCTGGATGCTCGAACGGGAATCTCCCTGTTGTGGGGAGTGTCAGTCAGTGCCCTCCCGAGTGCCTGCTTCGCGTGGTACGGTGTTCGGCGACTGGGCGGTGCGCGACAGTCACAGGTCGCGGTTCACGCCATTTATCGGGCGGAAACCATCAAGTTTTTATTGACGGCGGCGTTATTCGCCGCCGTTTTTCTCCGGGTGGACGAGGTTCGCCCAGGGTTGTTTTTTCTGGCATTTGCGGTAACACACATAGGCACCAGCCTGGTGATCGCGCGCGTCATGCGCAGCCGCCGGGGTTAGGACTCACTTAACAGAGAGATCGATTGGATGGCAGCGGAAGAGTACACTCCCACGACAACCGAGTATATTCAGCACCACCTGACCAACTGGACCTATGGCAAGTTGCCCGCCGGCAGCTATTGCGATGGCGCTCAGGTACAGGAGTCCACTGGCTGGACCGTTGCCTACTGCTCTGAAGCCATGAAAGCCATGGGCTTCAACGCCATCCATCTTGACTCCATGGCCTGGTCCATCGGTCTGGGCCTGGTGTTCGTCCTGATTTTCCGCTGGGCGGCCAAGAAAGCCCACTCCGGTGTGCCCACCGGCATGCTCAACTTTGTTGAGATCATCATTGAGTTTATCGACAAGACCGTCAAAGAAGGGTTCCAGCATCGCAACCCGTTGATTGCTCCGCTGGCCCTGACAATTTTTGTCTGGATATTCCTGATGAACCTGATGGATCTGATACCGGTGGACTGGATTCCCTCCCTGGCCATGTGGATCGCCGGCGATAGTCACTTTTACTTCAAGATTGTGCCAACCACGGACCCCAATATCACCCTGTCCATGGGTTTCACGGTCTTCCTGCTGATGATTGGCTACAGCATCGCCAAGAAAGGCTTTATGGGTTTTGTCAAAGAGCTGACCCTCCACCCTTTCCATACCAACAATATTTTCGTGAACATCCTGCTGGTCCCGATCAACTTCGCTCTGGAGTCCATTTCCCTGATCGCCAAACCGATCTCTCTGGGCCTGCGACTGTTCGGTAACCTTTATGCGGGTGAAATGATCTTCATCCTGATTGCCACCATGTACTCCGCAGGCTTGCTGATCGGTATTTTCGGCGGTTTCCTGCAGTTGGGTTGGGCCATCTTCCACATTCTTGTCATTACGCTGCAGGCATTTGTCTTTATGGTGCTGACCATCGTCTATATGGCCATGGCGCACGATGTGGAAGAAGAAGACCAGTTCACACATTGATTTTTAACAACTCACTTTATCTTTAAATCGTTTTAAAACTGAGGAGAACTACCATGGGTTTAGCACTGATTGCTGTTGCACTGTTGATTGGCCTGGGCGCACTGGGTACCGCTATCGGCTTCGCGCTGTTGGGCGGTAAGCTGCTGGAAGGGTCTGCCCGTCAGCCCGAACTGGCTCCGATGCTTCAGGGCAAAATGTTCCTGATTGCCGGTCTGCTTGACGCCGTTCCCATGATCGGTGTGGGTATCGCCATGTACATCCTGTTCGTCACCGTACCGGGCCTGGCGTAAGACCTCGGAGAACCCCAGCAACCCCAAGCCGCTCACAGTCTTCCCTGCCCTTCGGGTAGCGGAGCGAGATGAGCGGTTAAAGCCAAAAGCTTTACTGGAACAGAGGTTATCGGCGTGAACATTAATTTAACCATTATTGGACAGTCCATCGCGTTTATATTCTTCGTGCTGTTTTGCATGAAGTACGTGTGGCCGTTCATCACCGACGCCATGGCTGAGCGCCAGAAGCGCATTGCGGATGGCCTCGCCGCCGCCGATCGCGCCGACAAGGATCTGGAGCTGGCCAAAGAGAAAGCAGCGAAAAACCTGCACGAAGCCAAGCAGGAATCCGCCGCTATTATCGACGCCGCCAACAAACGCGCCGCCAAGATTGTCGAAGAAGCCAAAGAGCAGGCTCGGGTTGAAGCCGAGCGTATTCGCACTGCGGCTGAAGGCGAAGTTGAGCAGGAAGTGAACCGCGCCAAAGAGAAACTGCGGGCCCAGGTGGCCGAGTTGGCTCTGGCCGGTGCACGGAAAGTGCTGGAAGCGGAAATCGATAAGACCAAGCACAAATCCATGGTCGACAAACTGGCTGCCAATCTTTAAGTGAGGTGAACCGTGGCTGAACTGACTACCCTCGCCCGACCCTATGCCAAAGCGGCGTTTCAATACGCCCTGGACGCGCAGGATCTGAGCGGTTGGGCCCGGCAACTGGCGACTCTGGCCGGCGCCAGCCAATATGGCGCCATGGTGGAGGTGATAGCATCGCCTTCACGGTCGGCCGACCAGCAGGCCAAGGCACTGATTGACGCCTGTGGTGATGAACTGAGTGAGCCAGTGCGCAACTATGTTCAGCTTCTGGCTCAAAACAAACGGCTGATCCTTCTGCCGGAAATTCACGAGCTGTTCGAAGCGCTCAAACACCTCCAGGAGCAATCCGTGGAAGTGGAATTGACCACCGCGTTCGAACTGGCCGATGCCGACCAGGAAAACCTGGCCAAGGCGTTGGAAGAAAAGCTCAAGCGCAAAGTGAGTGTCCGGGCCGAAGTCGATCAGGAGCTTTTGGCGGGCGTTATTGTAAAAGCCGGCGATCTGGTGATCGATGGCTCGATGCGCGGTCGTTTAGAGAAACTCGCCAAAGCAATCAATTCGTAGGATTGAGGAAAAAAGCATGCAGCAGCTGAATCCATCCGAGATTAGCGACATTATCAAGCAGCGCATCGACAAACTCGATGTGTCCGCCGAAGCCCGCAACCAGGGCACGGTGGTTTCCGTGTCCGACGGTATCGTGCGTATCCACGGCCTGATGGACGTGATGTACGGCGAGATGATCGAATTCGAAGGCGGTCGTTTCGGTATGGCCCTGAACCTGGAGCGCGACTCCGTCGGTGCCGTTATCCTGGGCGATTACCTGGGTATTGCCGAAGGGCAGACCTGTAAGTGTACCGGTCGTATTCTGGAAGTACCGGTCGGCCCCGAACTCGAAGGCCGCGTGATCGATGCTCTGGGTAACCCGATCGACGGCAAGGGTGCCATTGATGCCAAGCAGACCGACGCGATCGAGAAAGTCGCCCCCGGCGTTATCTGGCGTCAGTCGGTCGACCAGCCGGTTCAGATCGGTCTGAAAGCCGTGGACTCCATGGTGCCGATCGGCCGCGGTCAGCGCGAGCTGATTATTGGTGACCGCCAGATTGGTAAAACCGCGATTGCGGTCGATGCCATCATCAACCAGAAAGACTCCGGCATTAAGTGTATTTACGTTGCGATTGGCCAGAAGGCCTCCTCCATCGCCGGCGTGGTACGCAAGCTGGAAGAGCACGGCGCCATGGACCACACCGTTGTGGTTGCCGCGACCGCTTCCGACCCGGCGTCCATGCAATACCTGGCCGCCTTTGCTGGCTGCACCATCGGTGAGTACTACCGCGACCGCGGTGAAGACGCCCTGATCATTTACGATGACCTGACCAAGCAGGCCTGGGCCTATCGCCAGATCTCCCTGCTGCTGCGTCGTCCGCCGGGCCGTGAAGCCTACCCGGGTGATGTGTTCTACTTGCACTCGCGTCTGCTCGAGCGCGCCGCGCGCGTGAATCCCGATTACGTGGAAAAGAAAACCAATGGCGAAGTGAAAGGCAAAACCGGGTCATTGACCGCGCTGCCGATCATTGAGACTCAGGCCGGTGACGTATCCGCGTTCGTACCGACCAACGTGATCTCCATTACCGACGGTCAGATCTTCCTGGAAACCTCCATGTTCAACTCGGGCGTACGCCCGGCCATGAACGCCGGTATCTCGGTGTCTCGTGTGGGGGGTTCCGCTCAGACCAAGGTCATTAAGAAGCTCTCCGGTGGTATCCGTACCGCGCTGGCTCAGTACCGCGAACTGGCGGCTTTCTCCCAGTTTGCCTCTGACCTGGACGAAGCCACCAAGGCGCAGCTTGAGCACGGTGAGCGTGTAACCGAGTTGATGAAACAGAACCAGTACTCGCCCATGAGCATCGCGCAAATGGCCCTGGTACTGTTCTGCGCCAACGAAGGCTATCTGCAAGACGTGGAAGTGAACAAGGTTCTGGACTTTGAATCTGCCCTGCTCTCCTACGCCGAAAGTGAAGGCGCCGACCTGTTGAAAACCATCAACGAGACCGGTGACTGGAACGACGAGCTGAAAGGCAAGATGAAAGACCTGGTGGAAAAATTCAAGTCCACCCAGACCTGGTAAGACGGGCGGTGCCAACAGGCACCGCTTCATTCACGCTTGAGGGCCTTTGAGTATGGCAGGCGCAAAAGAGATTCGGACGCAGATTTCGAGCATTAAAAGCACGCAGAAAATTACCAGCGCGATGGAAATGGTCGCCGCGAGTAAGATGCGTAAAGCTCAAGAGCGGATGGAGCTGGGCAAGCCCTACGCTCAGCGCATGCGTGCGGTAGTCGGCCACCTTGCCAACGCCAACCCGGAATACAAAAACCGCTTTATGGAAGAGCGCGACGTCAAACGGGTGGGTTACATCATCGTCTCCAGTGACCGTGGCCTCTGTGGTGGCTTGAACGTCAACGTGTTCAAAGCCGCTTTGAAATCCATGAAAACCTGGAACGACGAAGGCGTCGCCATTGACCTCTGCCTGTTGGGCGCCAAAGCCGCGGCCTTTTTCAACAGCCACGGTGGCAATGTCGTCGCCTCTGCCCGGGACTTGGGTGAAGCACCCTCGGTGTCTTCCCTGATTGGTAGCGTCAAGGTCATGCTGGATGCCTATGCCGACGGCAAGATCGACAAACTGTATTTGGTCGGCAACGAATTTATCAACACCATGACTCAGCAACCGGAAGTGCAGCAGTTACTGCCTCTGGTACCCGAGAAAGAAGAGAAGCTGCAACATCACTGGGATTACCTGTACGAGCCCGACGCCGAGCAGCTGCTCGACGGGCTGTTGACTCGCTATATCGAGTCCCAGGTTTATCAGGCCGTGGTTGAAAACGGTGCCTGTGAAATGGCCGCGCGGATGGTAGCGATGAAGAGCGCCACCGACAACGCGGGCGATTTGATCAGCGATCTTCAGCTGGTATACAACAAAGCACGTCAGGCAGCGATTACCCAAGAGCTGTCGGAAATCGTGGGCGGTGCCGCCGCTGTGGCGAACTGATGATTCAGTGGCCAACGTTGGGCCTAAGCTGAGCAACCTTTTTTGAGTTAAAACCTTCAGTCCCAGGCTGTCCTCAGTGTCTCACTGACAGTCGGCCGGATCTGAAACCAAGAGGAACCGGAAATGAGTAGCGGACGTATCGTACAAATTATCGGCGCCGTGATCGACGTGGAATTTCCGCGCGACGCCGTGCCGCAAATCTATGATGCACTGAATGTCACCGAGCAGAACCTGACTCTGGAAGTGCAACAACAGCTGGGCGACGGCGTGGTACGGACCATTGCCCTGGGCTCCTCTGAAGGTCTGAGTCGTGGTCTGGATGTGACCAACTCCAAGGAGCCGATCAAGGTTCCGGTGGGCGCCAAGACTCTGGGCCGCATCATGAACGTATTGGGCGACCCCATCGACGAAGCCGGTCCCATCGGTGAAGACGAGCGCATGCAGATTCACCGCGAAGCGCCCGCCTATGAAGAGCTGGCCGCCTCCAACGAACTGCTGGAAACCGGCATCAAGGTGATTGATCTGGTGTGCCCGTTTGCCAAGGGCGGTAAGGTTGGCCTGTTCGGCGGTGCCGGTGTGGGTAAGACCGTCAACATGATGGAGCTTATCAACAACATCGCCAAAGAACACTCCGGTCTGTCGGTATTCGCCGGTGTGGGTGAGCGGACCCGTGAAGGTAATGACTTCTACCACGAAATGACCGACTCCAAGGTTGTGGACAAGGTAGCGATGGTTTACGGCCAGATGAACGAGCCACCGGGCAACCGTCTGCGTGTGGCACTGACCGGTCTGACCATGGCGGAAAAATTCCGCGACGAAGGCAAAGACGTACTGCTGTTCATCGACAACATCTATCGTTACACCCTGGCCGGGACCGAAGTATCCGCCCTGCTGGGTCGTATGCCTTCAGCGGTGGGTTACCAGCCCACGCTGGCGGAAGAGATGGGCGTTCTGCAGGAACGTATTACCTCGACCAAGACCGGCTCCATTACCTCCGTACAGGCCGTATACGTGCCCGCGGATGACTTGACGGACCCGTCTCCGGCGACCACCTTTGCGCACTTGGACTCGACCGTTGTACTGAGTCGTGACATTGCCTCCAAAGGTATCTACCCGGCGATTGACCCGCTGGACTCCACCTCCCGTCAGTTGGATCCGCTGATCATCGGCCAGGAACACTACGGCGTGGCCCGCGGCGTGCAGACCGTTCTGCAGCGCTATAAAGAACTGAAAGACATTATCGCCATTCTGGGTATGGACGAACTGTCCGAGGAAGACAAGCTGACCGTGGCGCGCGCCCGTAAAATCGAGCGCTTCCTGTCTCAGCCCTTCCACGTGGCGGAAGTGTTTACCGGTTCTCCCGGTACCTATGTATCGCTGAAGGACACCATCCGCAGCTTCAAGGGCATTCTGGAAGGCGAATACGACGACTTGCCGGAGCAGGCTTTCTACATGGTGGGCACGATTGAAGAAGCCATCGAAAAAGCCAACAAGGCCAAGAAGAAGTAAACCCGCCGGCCCGGCAATGCCGGGCCACTGACCCTGAAGCGTTAGAGGCAGATCTATGGCTATGACAGTTCACTGCGATATAGTCAGTGCAGAGCGGGAAATCTTCTCCGGACTGGTGAAGATGATCGTGGCGACCGGTTCCCTCGGGGACCTCGGTGTTACCTACGGTCACGCTCCCCTTCTGACTGGCCTGGAGCCGGGTCCGGTGCGGATCGTCAAAGACAGTGGCGAAGAGGAGATCTACTACGTCTCCGGTGGCTACCTGGAAGTTCAGCCCTACCACGTCACCGTCCTGGCCGACGAAGCACTGCGAGCCGGTGACATGGACGAGGCCGCTGCCCTGGAGGCCAAAGAGGCCGCTCAAAAGCAGCTGACCAACCAGTCCGGCGAAATCGACTACTCCAGAGCCGCCATCGAGCTGGCGGAAGCGGCCGCGCAGTTGCGCACGCTGCAGTCGATCCGCAAGCGCCTGGGCAGCAACAAGTAATTGTTGTGCCCGGTACCGGCAACGAAAAAGGGTGGCTGAACGGCCGCCCTTTTTTGTGTTCATACCCCTGTGTTTTTAAGATGCGACATTCGTGCATCCTTGAAGGAGCATTCTCATGACCGCCCCCCTCGATATCGTCATCCTCGCCGCCGGCAAAGGCACCCGCATGCGTTCCGATTTACCCAAGGTTCTGCACCCTATCGGCGGTCGGCCGCTGGTCCAGCATGTGGTGGACAGTGCCCGCGCCCTGGGGAGTGATCGCATCATGCTGGTGGTAGGCCATGGCGCCGAGAAGGTCGAAGCCCGTCTGGCGGCCGACGACGTTCGTTTCGTCCCTCAAACCGAACAGCTGGGCACTGGTCATGCGGTTCAACAGGCGCTACCCCACTTTCGGGATGACGCCACCGTCTTGATTCTCTATGGGGATGTGCCCCTGACCAGCGCCGACACTCTGCGCAAGCTGGCGGAGGCAGTCACCGATACCACCATCGGCCTGCTGACGGTCGATTTGCCTGAACCGGGCGGTTACGGCCGCATCCTGCGGGACGCCAACGGCCGGGTGGAAGCGATTGTCGAACACAAGGACGCTACGGAGGCTCAAAAACGCATTACCGAAATCAATACTGGCATCATGGCCGCCAAGGCCAAGCATCTGCAGCAGTGGCTGCCTACCCTGAGCAACGACAACGCCCAGGGCGAGTACTACCTGACCGATATTATCGCCATGGCCCGCCGTGATGGCCTGGGTGTTCACGCCGCCCATCCGGACCACCCGGAAGAAGTCGAAGGCATCAACAATCGCCAGCAGCAGGCCGCTCTGGAGCGTTATTACCAGCGCCGCCAGGCCGAGCAACTGATGGTTCAGGGCGTCACCCTGATGGATCCGGCCCGCTTCGACTGCCGAGGCCGACTCACCAC
Source organism: Marinimicrobium agarilyticum DSM 16975 (assembly GCF_000423345.1). GTDB lineage: Bacteria > Pseudomonadota > Gammaproteobacteria > Pseudomonadales > Cellvibrionaceae > Marinimicrobium > Marinimicrobium agarilyticum. The sequence goes on along the minus strand of NZ_AUHU01000008.1, from coordinate 112,208 downwards.
CGGTCGGGACGTGGTCATTGATGTGAATTGCGTGTTCGAGGGGGAAGTCATGCTCGAAGATGGCGTGACCCTGGAGCCCAACTGCTACCTGAAGGACTGCGTCATCGGCGCGGGCACCCAAATCAAGGCCAACTCGGTGATCGAAGGCGCCCGCATCGCCTCCGGCTGCGCCGTGGGTCCTTTCGCCCGGCTGCGTCCCGGCACCCAACTGGCGGACGGCGCCAAGGTGGGCAACTTTGTGGAAATCAAAAAAGCCACCATCGGAGCCGGCAGTAAGGTCAATCACTTGAGCTACATCGGCGACAGCAAACTTGGCGCTGGTGTAAACGTCGGTGCGGGGACAATCACCTGCAACTACGACGGCGTCAACAAATTCCTGACCGAAATCGGCGACAATGCCTTCATCGGCTCCAACACCGCGCTGGTGGCGCCGGTCAAGTTGGGTAATAACACCACCATCGGCGCCGGCTCGATCATCACGAAGGATGTGCCCGACGAAGAACTGGCCATCGCCCGGGGTCGCCAGCGCAACATCCAGGGCTGGCAGCGTCCCACCAAAAAATCCTGACGATGGATAAGACCCAAAAAGGACTGATTCGCTATGGTAAAAACAAAAAGGCCTATTCTCCGCTACGGTCTGGCACTCCTGGGATTGCTGTTTGTTGTCCTTTTGGGGACTGGCCTTTACGGTGTTTTTAAGCCCTTGCCAGAGGGTGTTGGCATGGAAGCGCCACCAAGACCCGCCACTGATGTGCGGTTCTTGGCAGATCGGACCTATGTGGATGAACAGGGAACACGCCACACCGAACAGGTAATATTTGACGAAGTGTTTCGGTTGATCGGTCAGGCCGAACGGTTCGTGTTGGTGGATATGTTCCTGTTCAACGCTTACCTGGGACAGTTGACGGACACCCACCGAGCCCTGTCGTCCGAATTAACCGATCGGCTGATCGCCCAGAAAAAGCGCCACCCCGAACTGCAGGTTCTGGTCATTACTGACCCTCTGAACACCCTCTACGGTGGACTGCCCTCCCCTCATTTCGAGCGACTGAAAGCGGCCGGCATTTCCGTGACGCTCACTGACCTGACCCAGCTTCGGGACAGCAACCCGCTTTACTCATCCTTATGGCGCCCCTTTGTTCAACCCTGGGGCAATTCGGCGGGCAATACGCTTCCCAACCCCTTTGGTGAGGGTCGGGTGTCTTTGCGCAGCTATCTGACGCTCATCAATTTCAAAGCCAACCACCGCAAGCTGCTGATGGTGGATGAAGGGGGCGACTTAACCGCTCTGGTTACTTCCGCCAACCCCCACGATGGCAGCAGCGCCCACGGCAACGTGGCCCTTCGCTTCAGCGGCCCGGCGACGGGGGATCTGTTGCAGAGCGAGGCCGCGGTTCTGGAGTTTTCCGATGGTCCGGCGCCCTCACAGGCGCCGGACCCCGCCGGCGCCCCTGTTTCATCCGAGCTGACCGTGCAGGTAGTCACGGAGCGTGCCGTAGAGCGCGCGGCGCTTGAACTGATTAATGGCGCGGATGCCGGGGAACAGCTGGATATGGCCATGTTCTACCTGTCCGATCGGCATCTGGTACGAGCACTGCAACAGGCCGCCGAGCGGGGAGTGAACGTGCGAATACTGCTCGACCCCAACAAGGATGCCTTCGGTCGAGAGAAAAACGGCGTCCCCAATCGTCCCGTCGCCCACGAATTGGTCAGTACCGGAGTGGCGGTCCGTTGGTGTGACACCCACGGTGAGCAATGCCACTCCAAATGGTTGATGCACCGCGATGCCGATGGTACCGCGCGTATGCTTCTGGGCTCGACCAACTTCACCCGCCGTAATCTGCACAACCTGAACCTGGAGACCAGTGTGGTGCTTCGGGGCCCGCTGAGTACGGAACCGTTGACCAGCGGCGCCCAGTGGTTCGACGAGCGCTGGCACAATCGCCTGGGACGCCAATATAGCGTGGACTACGAGGTCTACGCGGATGAAAGCCTCTGGCCCCGAATCCAGTATCGTGTCATGGAGGCGACGGGGTTGAGCACTTTTTAACCGTTGTAACCGTTTACAGTACCAGCGAAATTGTTTAGGCTGCATACCTTCAAATACAAAAAAATAATTGAGGTATGAAAATGCGTTCGACGCTCATTACCCGTTCTCTATTGGCAATGTTACTCGGTGTTGGTTTAAGCGCCTGCGGCGGCTCCTCTTCCGGCGGCGAGACAGGCGGCTCAAGCCAGAGTAGGGTTGCTCAAAGCAGCGCCAACTCCAGCGAGGCCGACTCTGAATCTTCCTCCGAATCGAGCGACCTCTCCTCTGCCGCGAGCAGCACCTCGAGTGCGCAATCGAGCAGCGAACCCGACACCGCGCAGGTTTGCGACCAGTCTCCTCCCGAGACTCTGGTGGCCGCCGAGGTGGAAAATGCCCCAGTGGCGGTCTGCCTTGTGGTGGACCAGTTTGGTTATCTTCCCTCTGCTCAAAAAGTCGCGGTATTGCGCGACCCGCAGGCCGGATTCGATAGCGGTTTGAGCTTTGCGCCCGGTGAAGACTACGCTCTGGTTAATGTCGATTCCGGCGAAGTCGTCCACACCGGCTCGCCCAGTACCTGGAACGAGGGCGCCATCAGTGATATTTCCGGTGACAAGGCCTGGTGGTTTGATTTCAGTGCCGTGACCGATCCGGGTCGCTATGTGGTGTGGGACCGAAGCCAAAATGTCCGCTCTCCCGCGTTTTCCATCGGAGCGGATGTGTATAAACCGGTCCTGAAAGACGCGGTGCGCACCTTCTTCTACCAGCGCGCGGGCGACGAAAAGTTGGCCACCCATGCCGGTACCGGTTGGGCCGACGGCGCCAGCCATTTGGGCGAGGGCCAGGATCCCGCTGCCCGCCTCTACGGCTCTGAAAACGACGCCAGTACCGAGCGTGACCTTCGCGGCGGCTGGTACGATGCCGGTGACTACAACAAATACACCAACTGGCACGCTGACTACCTGGTGGTGCTGATGCACACCTACCGGGAAAACCCCGGTATCTGGACCGACGATTTCAATATCCCCGAATCCGGCAACGGCATCCCCGATTTGCTGGACGAACTGAAATGGGGGATGGACTGGTTGATCCGGATGCAGGAGGACGACGGTTCGGTGCTCTCGGTCATGGGGCTCGCCCATGCCAGCCCCCCATCGTCCGCGACCGGTCCCAGCGTTTACGGGCCGGCCACGACCTCCGCGACCCTGACCAGTGCTCAGGCGTTCGCCTTTGGCAGCGTGATCTTTGCGCAGGTCGAGGGTTGGGAAACCTACGCTCAGGAACTGGCCACCCGCGCGGAAAACGCCTGGGACTGGGCCGACGCCCACCCATCGGTGACGTTTGAAAACAGTGGCAAAGTGGCTGCCGGCGAGCAGGAAGTGGACGACGATGGACGGGCGATGAAAAAACGCATTGCCGCCCTCTATCTGTTTGCCGCCACGGGTGAGAGCGACTACAAAACTTTCGCCGAGAACGAATACAGGGATCACCCTATCACCTGGGTCGGTCCCTGGAATGAACCGGAAACCACGCATTGGCTCTACTACGCCTCCCTCCCCGACGCGACCGATTCGGTCGTGAACGACATTCGGACCGCTTACACCAACGGTATGAATGGTCACTGGGAGGCCGTGACCCAGGCCCAAGACGCCTACCGGGCCTACCTGGGAGAAAGCAACTTTACCTGGGGCAGCAACCGCACCATGGCCCGCCAGGGTCTGACCTTTACCAACCTGGCGGTGCATGGCCTGGGTGATGCCGGTGAGCAGGCAATCGACAACGCCGCGCTGGGCTACCTGAATTACCTGCACGGCACCAACCCCCTGGGTAAGGTCTACCTGTCCAATATGTACCATCTGGACGTCCACAATTCCGTAGACAGCTTCTACCACAGCTGGTTTTCCGACGGCAGTGCGAACTGGGACTCGGTGAAAACCTCGAACTACGGTCCCGCCCCGGGCTACCTGGTGGGAGGCCCCAACCCGTCGTACAGTTGGGATGCCTGCTGCCCTGACAGCTGCGGTGGCTCGGAAAACAATGCCCGCTGCGGGGCGGAGGAGCTCTCGCCCCCCGCCGATCAGCCCGCCGCCAAAGCCTACCTGGACTTCAACACCAGCTGGCCGGTCAACTCCTGGCAGGTGACGGAAAACCACAACGACTACCAAGTGGCGTATATCCGTCTACTATCCCGGTTTGTGAAATAAATCCTCTTCAAGGACGCCGGATGAGTTGATCCGGCGCCCCTTTTGTTTAGATGCCCAAATACCCTCGATAAAGAGAATTTCTTGGAAAGATTAGACAACGTTGTCTAGTGTAGGCTATGCTCTCCCGGGTTGTATCAAACGCAGGAGTCCAATAATGAAAACCCTGGCCACCTTGGTTGTATGTTGCCTCAGCATCCATTGCTTCGGGCAAAACCTCACCCAGACACAATTACAGCAGTTTGGCACTGACGCCGAGCTGCGTTTTGGCGTGCTCAGCAATACCGCAGAGGCAGGTCCCCTGGCCCGGTTGACGCTCGATAATCAGTCTTCCGTGGCATTGCCGGCCGGCGACGGTGACTGGCGCCTCTACTTTCACTCGGTTCGCAAAATCGATGATACCCGGGACCAGGGCTTGCAGCTCACCCACATTCAAGGGGATTTGCACAAGCTGTCACCGACCGCGGCGTTCGAAGGCCTCAAGCCCGACCAGACCCTCATCTTCCGTTACCGCCCTTCGTCGGCCATGGCGGCCTACACCGACTTTATGCCCCGTGCGTTCATTACCGCCAAGAATCGCGAGCCGGTGATTTTTGCCAATACCGACACAGAGCAGATAGCGAACTTTATCGAGGCCTTCGAGCGACCCGAGCAGCGCCAGCGCAACGCTCAGGACCAGGTGCCCACCGCCACGGCCGAGCGTCGCTTTGTCCGGAACGCCGAGGTTAACGCTCAGCGGGTCTCCGACGAGGCGGTGCGCCAGCGCATCATCCCCAAGCCGCTGTCTCTGAAAACCCAGTGGGGTGAGACTCGGCTTTCATCGGATTGGACCATCCATTACGCCGGCCGCCTCGCCTCGGAGGCCGACTACTTATCAGAACAACTGACGACGTTGTTTGCGGCGCCTTTCGCCACCGTTCCGGATCACGAGCCGTTGGAAGGCCCCCGTATTCATTTGGTGGTTGATCCTGACGTCGCCGCCTTGCCGGACAAAGCGGAAAGCTATCACCTGGTGATCGACGATGAAGAAATCACCATCACCGGTCGGGACAACGCCGGCGCCTTTTACGGCCTGCAGAGTCTGCTGAAATTGCTGCCCGCCTCACTAGAGGGCGAAGTCGTGACCCTGCCCAACCTGACCGTGGTCGATGCGCCCCGAGCCGGTTGGCGCGGCATGCACTACGACATGGGTCGCAACTTTCACGGCCAGGCGGTGACCCTGCGTCTGATCGAACAGATGGGCCGCTACAAGCTCAACAAGCTGCACCTGCACCTGACCGAGGACGAAGGCTGGCGCCTGGAAATCCCGGGTCTGCCGGAGTTGACCGATGTGGGCGCCGAGCGCTGTTTCGATCTGGATGAAACCGACTGCCTGCTCACCCAATTGGGTACCGGCCCCTTCAAAAGCGGCAGTGGCAACGGCTATTACACCCGGGAAGACTTTGTCGAAATCCTTCGGTACGCGGCCGCCCGCCACATCGAAGTGATTCCGGAGATCGATATGCCCGGCCATGCCCGGGCTGCCATCAAATCCATGGATGCCCGCTACCAGCGCCTGATGGCCGCGAATCAACCGGAGGCGGCGCGCCAATACCTGCTCTCCCACCCCGAGGACACCTCGGAGTACATCACCGTGCAGAACTACACCGACAATTCCATCGACGTCTGTCTGGAGTCCACCTACGCCTTTGTGGACAAGGTGATGTACGAGCTGCAGCAGATGTACCGGGACGCCGGGCTGAAACTCGACATCTTCCACATGGGGGGCGATGAAGTCGGCAAGGGCTCCTGGACCGGTTCGCCGGCCTGCCGCGCACTGATGGCCGAGCGTGAAGGCGTGGCCGGGGTGGCGGATCTAAAACCTTACTTTGTCAGTCGTATTGCCGAGCTGGCGGATCGACGGGGTATGGCCCTGGCCGGCTGGGAAGACGGGCTGATGTATGACTCAAACAACCCTTTCAATCGCGAACAGTTCGACAACGAACGGGTGATCGCCAATGCCTGGGACAACATCTGGGAATGGGGTGTCGCCGACCGGGCCTACCGGCTGGCCAACGCCGGCTACGAAGTGGTCCTCTCCCATGGAACCCACCTGTACTTTGACCACCCCTACGAGGCTCACCCCGAGGAGCGCGGCTATTACTGGGCCACCCGCTTTACCGACACCCGCAAAGTGTTCAACTATATGCCGGAGCACCTTTACGCCAATGCCGACTCGACCCGCAGCGGCGCGCCGATCGACGACCTGGAAGCGCTGGTCGGTCGTGCGCTACCTTCACTGAAAAAGCCGGAGAACATCCTCGGTATTCAGGGCCAGGTATGGACCGAAACCATCCGCACACCGGAACAGCTCGAGCCCATGCTCTACCCGCGGCTGCTGGCCTTGGCCGAGCGTGCCTGGCACCGGGCGGACTGGGAAGGCACCTCCCCCAATTCGACAGTGCGGGAGCGCGAGTTCGCGCTCTTCGCCCGAACCCTGGTTGAGCGGGAATTGCCGCGTCTGGCCGCCGCCGGAGTGGATTTCTATCTTCCCCCGCCCGGTGCTCAATGGGAAGCGGGGCAGCTGCAAGTGAATACCGCGCTGCCCGGCCTCCCTGTGGAGGTCAGCACCAATAATGGCGTGAATTGGAGTGCTTACAGCCCCTCGGTCAATCGCGAGCAGGCGCCCGTTCTGTTGCGCGCTCGATTGGGCAATACCACCAGTCGGGCCACGCCGCTGAAGTAAGGCATCGTTCAAAAAAGCAACAAAAAGGCACCAAAAGCTATTGACAACGTTGTCCAGGGGGGCGTAAAAAGAGAATGGCATGGATGCCCGCAATGCACCCGAACGATGGCTGAGACCCCGAAAGGTGCCAAAAACAATAACGCTTGGGTCGCGCTCACCGACCGGCATCGAACACCGGCGAGTGCCGCCTTGGCTCTCTGAGAGAGACACGAACCCAAACCACAACACTACAACAAGATAAACACTCGTTAGGAGGTAGTCATGGACACTCGCACGAAGGGCTTTAAGAAAACACTGCTGGCTTCCAGCATATCATCACTGCTGTTGGCACCCGCTCTGGGGCACGCGCAAGATGAGCCGATGCTGGAAGAAATCGTCGTCACCGGCGTCTACGCGTCCCAGTTGAACGCGGTCAATACCAAGCGTGATGCCGCATCCGTCGTGGATGCGATTTCCGCTGAAGATATCGGCAAATTGCCGGACGTTACCATCGCGGACTCGCTTCAGCGCATCCCCGGCATTCAGGTCGAACGCACGGCCGGTGAAGGCGGCCCGGTTCAGATTCGCGGTCTGAGCAACGTTGCCACCTCGCTCAACGGTGAGACCTTTTTGAGCGCCACGACCATCGACAGTTCCGGGGCCGACTTTGGTGACTTACCCTCTCAACTGTTCTCCGGCGCCGAGGTTTACAAATCCCCCCTGGCCACCCTGACCACGCTCGGTATTTCCGGTACGGTTAACCTGAAAACCCGTCGTCCGTTTGATCTGGACGAAGGCTGGACCTTCTCCGCCTCCGCCGAAGTGGACCAGGGTTCGATCAGCGAAGAGACTGATCCCACCGTCAGCGGCCTGGTTGGCTGGACAAATGACAACGTTGGCTTTCTGCTGAGCGCGGTCACCACCGAGAAGAACCTCGCGACCGACTACAATGGTTACTTTGACACCTCCGAAAACGGCGGTATTGGTGCGGCGAACAACAACCACACCTGGAGTACGCCCCCGGTTAATGCGGATGTTTACCACGTGGTGCCCCAAGGCTTCGCGGCCTTCAACAAAGTGGAAGAGCGCCACCGCGACGGTATCAACGCCTCTTTCCAGGCTGAAATCACTGACGGTGTGGAGTTTGTCGCCGACTGGTTTTACAGCAAGCAGGAGCGCTGGAACCGTCGCGCCGGTTTCTCCCACAACAACCGCTGGCAGACCTTCAGCAACTACGCATTCGCCACGGAGGAAGATGGCTTCCTCGGACCGCAGTTCACCTACACGCCGGACGGTGGTGATACTCAGCAATGGCGCACTATCAACAGCTTTGAAGCCCTTCCCTACCGTATGCAGTCTTTTGCGCAGGTCAACTACAACGAAGAAGAGTCCAACAATTTCAACGCTGAGTTGAACTTCGACAACGGCGGCCCACTGACGGGGCAGGTTCGTTTGACCCGAGCTACCGCCGAAGCCAGCATGCGCCACGGCTATGTCGAGGGCGATATCATGAGTATTGATCAGGGTACGCTTGTAACGGGTCCGGGCACGTTGCGTCCGGAGGAGGATTGTACGGGTGATAACGTGATCCCGGGGACACTCCGCGGGGAAGATGGGGGATGTTACATTCAGTATTCACCCGGCGGTATCGAAAACGATGAATTCCGTATGGGTTACGATGCTTCCGGCGAACATCCGGTGTTCAGTGGTTTTGATCAAGTGGTTGACGGCGGTCAGGGCGAAATGACCGTAGCGGATTACATGGCCAGTGTTGATTCCTATCACGTTGGCGCCATGTCTTCGGAAAACAACACCGATGACGACGGTGAACTGAACACCTTCAGTACCCAGTGGAACTATGCCTTTGACGAAACGCCTTTTGTCACCAGCGTTGATTTCGGTGTGCGTCAGAGCGAGCGCACCGTAGATCATGCAGTGTTCTCCTACTTTGCGACGTTCCCGGAAACCGGTTGTCAGGCGCAATGGAAAGCGGTCGACCAATTCGCCGGCACGGCCGAATGTGACCCCGATCTGCAACAAGGTGAATACATCGTTGATGAAAACGGTGATCGGGTAATGGACCCGGTCATGGAAGACGGGGAGCCCACCGGTGAAATGGTGGAGCGTTACGAAGCCTACACGCTGATTCCACCGATTCGTATCGACCAGTACAACGACGTGGTTTGGGTAGATGATTTTGGTCCGGTCTCGGGCATTCCGGGAGTATGGGCCGTTGACCCCCACGCGCTGGATGACACCTTGGCCTACCAGGAAAGCGTGTTCGGTCCGCAAACGAAGTTTGAACAACCGGGCCAAAGCTATAGTGTCGGCCTTGACGAGTTGAGTTATTTTGCCCAGTTGAACTTCGAACACGGCGATCTGACGGGTAACGTCGGCGTGAAGGTCGTGGAGACCGATCTGACGGTTATCCAGAACGTCACGGGTGGCAGCGTGCCCCACTCTGGTGTCAACTATGATGCCGGTGACGAAGTGACCCAACGAAGCTATACCGATGTGCTTCCCAGCCTGAACTTAGCCTACAACCTGACGGACGATCTGAAATTGCGCTTTGGCTATGGTGAGACCATGCAGCCTCTGGACCTTCTGCAATGGGGCGGTGCCAAGAGTGTCGGTCGAGTCTTTAACGACGATTGCGGGTGTATGCGTGTTGCCAATGGTACCCTGAACGGTAACCCGGATTTGGATCCGACCCGGGCCAATAATCTGGACCTTTCGGCCGAGTGGTACATGGGCGAAGCCTCAATGCTCAGCGCCGCGCTGTTCCGGATTGAAATCGACAGCTTCATTCAAACCGGTACCGTCATGTTGGACGAACCGGATGCGGATGGTATCAACCGCGGTCCACATCCGTTCAGCGCTCCGATTCAAGGCAGTGGCGGCCAAGTGGAAGGTGTTGAACTCGCCGCTAAAGTCGCATTCCGGGATCTGACCGATGGCATTCTCAATGACTTCGGTTTCGATGTGAACTACACCATGTCCGAAAGCTCTCAGGACGCACGCGGGATCAATGGTGACGAATTACCGTTTGTAAACAACTCGGAAGACACCTACAACATCGTGGGTTGGTACGAGAACGGTACGGTATCGGCACGTTTGGCCTATAACTTCCGCTCGCCCCGTTTGGTCAGTGTCGGTGGCAGCACGCTTGCCGGTCAGGCTCTGTATCAGGACGACTACGGCCAGCTGGACCTGAACGTCACCTGGGACGTCACCGACGAGCTGGCGCTGTACGTCAATGGCTCCAACATCACCGAAGAGTATCAGCAGACTTACCTGGAGTTCGAAGAACAGAAAGCGTTCCAGAACATCTACGAAGCGCGCTGGGCTCTGGGGGCTCGCTACACCTTTTAAAGTTTAGTGGGATCATCTGGCTCTCCAGCCGGGGAAAGGACGCCCAACGCTTGTACCGCCGTGAACTGCTCACGGCGGTTTTTTCTGTTAGGCTTTCAGCCTGTGCACAGGGCTTCCAACAATAACGCGAGCGCTTTTCCATGGAACAAAACCCGGTCAACACCATAGTCATTGTCGGCGGTGGTACTGCGGGCTGGATGACGGCCGCACGCCTGGCCAAGCACTTTCGCAAAACCTCGATCAACATCCGGCTGGTTGAATCCTCTGAAATCGGCACGGTAGGTGTCGGTGAAGCCACCATTCCGACACTACGCGAGTTCTATCGTGAACTGGATCTCACGGACGATGATGTGATGCGCGCGACCCAGGCGACCTGCAAGCTCGGCATTCAGTTTGAAAACTGGCACATGCCGGATTCGGCGTTTATCCACCCCTTTGGGCTGTTCGGGCAAACAGCCAACGGCATTGATTTTCATCACTACTGGTTGAAACTGCACCGGGCGGGCGATACCAGTGAGCTTGCCGATTATTCTCTGGGAGTTCAGCTGGCCAAGCATCATCGTTTTTTGACCCCCTCGCCCCACCCGCCCTCGGAACTGTCGGTATTCGACTGGGCCCTGCACTTCGATGCGGCGGCCTTTGGCCGCTTGATGCGCGACAGCGCCGAACGCCAGGGAGTAGAGCGCATTGACGCCAAGATCGAAGAGGTATTGCAACACCCCGAGACGGGCTTTATCGAAACCTTAAAACTGGATAACGGCAACACCGTATCCGGCGATCTGTTTATCGATTGCTCTGGATTCCGCGCCCTGTTGATGGAGCAGACGCTGAACACCGGTTATTGCGACTGGAGCGAATGGTTGCGCTGTGATCGGGCCGTGGCCGTCCAGAGTGAGCGCCTGGGCGAGGCGCCGCCCTATACCGTGAGCCTCGCTCACCGGGTGGGCTGGCAGTGGCGGATTCCTCTGCAAACGCGCCAGGGCAATGGCTACGTCTATTGCAGCGACTACGTCAGCGACGACGAAGCCACCAATACGCTCAAGCGCCACATCGATGGACCCCTGATTACTGAGCCCAAGCCGTTCCAATTTACCCCCGGGCGTCGAGAGAAGGCATGGAACAAAAACTGTATTGCCGTGGGCCTGGCTTCGGGCTTTCTGGAGCCGCTGGAAAGTACCAGCATTGCCCTGGTGGAAACCGCGATCCACAAAATACGCCACGCGTTTCAGCGGCCCGGGTATACCCAAAAGCAGGTCGACGAATTCAATGATCTCACCGCGCAGGAATACGAACGGGTGCGAGACTTCATTATCCTGCACTACAAACTCAATGGACGCACCGACTCAGATTTCTGGCGTGAATGTCGGAACATGGCGATTCCAGAGACGTTGGCCCGAAAAATCGAGGCCTTTACGCAACAAGGGGAGCTGATCCGCTACCCCATCGAGATTTTCGGTCCCGCCAGCTGGCTCGCCATCTTCTCCGGTTTTGGCGTTTACCCGGAGCACTATCATCCGGCCGTGGATAAACTGGATGTGGGATACCTGGAACAGGCGTTGGGAGCCATGCGCCAGTCTGTGGCGGACGCCGTGGCGGAAGCCCCCACCCACGAAGAGTATCTCGCCCGTTTTACCGCTTCTCCGAACAATGGCGGGCGATAAAGTCCTTATGTGACATTGCCTGCTCGGAAGCCTGGGTGATCATCCCGCGCATCTTTTCCAGTTCTTTCTGCAACACTTCCGAGGGCACTTTGTCCGCGCGCGGGTCGTAGTGGTCGGGCCGGATACCCATGCCCCAGTAAACCGCCAGCCAGCTGTCCGGTTCAAAGGCCTCGGGTTCATGCTGAACAATATGCCCGCGATGCGCGAATAGCGCCATTTTGTGGACGAGCGAATCCGGTACCGGCATATTCCGGCAGTAGCGCCAGAACTCGGTGTCATCGCGTTGGGTAGCTTTGTAGTGCAACACCAGAAAGTCCCGAATGCGCTCGAACTCGTGCCAATGCTGGCGGTTTACCTCATCGCGGTCGTGCTGGTTGAAACCCGATTCCGGGAAAAAGCTGAGCAGTTTGCTGATCCCGGTCTGAATCAGGGAAATACTGGTACTTTCCAGCGGTTCCAGAAAGCCCGAAGCCAGGCCCAGGGCGAAACAGTTTTTCTCCCACACGCTTTTGCGTGGCCCGGCGATAAAACGGAAGTGTTTCGGCTCGCTCAACGGTGAAGGAACACGCTCCAGCAAGGCCTCCGACGCCCGCTCGGCGGAGCAGAAATCGCTGCTAAAAACATAGCCGTTGCCTGTGCGCGTCTGCAACGGAATGCGCCACTGCCAGCCTGCTTCCAGGGCGGTACAGCGGGTGTAGGGAGTGGGTTCATCCATTCGTTCGGCTTGCACCGCCACGGCGCTGTCACAGGGCAGCCACCGGCGCCAATCTTCGTGGCCGGCACCGAGGGTCTGTTCAATCAACAGGCCACGAAAACCGGAACAGTCGATAAATAGCTGCCCTTCCACGGTTTCGCCAGAGTCCAGTTGCAGCGACTCCACAAAGCCACTATCGGCGTTCTGGGTCACGTGCGCGATTTTGCCTTCGATGCGCTTCACGCCCTTTCTTTCGGCGTAATCCCGCAAAAACTGAGCGTAGCGCCCGGCATCAAAGTGATAGGCGTAGCCGTAAGCCGCCAGTGGCGTGGGCGGGTCACTGTGGGGTTGAGCAAAGCGCCCGCGGCGCGCCAGCTGAATCGCAAAGCAGTAATCTTCAAGGTTGTCGGTGTTCAACCGATTCAGATAGTGATGAAACGCCACGCCGTTCACCGGCTGACCGAAGTCGGCAAAGGGATGAAAAAAGTGTTCGCCGGGCTGGCGCCAATCGACAAACTCAATCCCCAGTTTGAAGGTGGCGCCGGTGGCGCGAATAAACTCGAGTTCGTCGATTCCGAGAGAGGCATTGAAATCCCGAATGCTGGGAATGGTCGCCTCTCCTACGCCCACGGTCCCGATGGTTTCAGACTCTACCAGTGTGATCGAGGCGCTGCGCCCCTCGAAATAGCGAGCGAGGCTGGCGGCCGCCATCCACCCGGCGGTACCTCCGCCAACAATGACCACTGAATTAACATTATTGTTGTTCATTTTTTGCGCCCCCGAATTGCGGCTCGGACTAAAGGCCGACAACGTTGCCTCAAAGAGATCATTGTGACGTTTTTTCGTGGGAATGTCAGGCAGCTTTGAATCAGAGGCGTGCGTCTTGACAGGAAGGTCGAAAAATCGGCGTCTGAATTTCTATGAGGAATGATTTATACGTTAAATCGCATAATTTTCCAGTAAGTTGAGATCTGTTTCGCGGAATTTACAGGGCGTCGGCGTAGCATCCTTCCGGCCCCTCTCGGGCACTCACCGACAATAACGTGCATAAACAAAGGAGAGATGTATGAAGTTTACCCAACGAGCGGTCGCCAGAACTCCGCTTCATCGCGCGCTTCAGCGGGCACTCAAACCGGCCCTTCTGGGGGGCCTCTGCCTGGGTGCCGCGAGCGCATTCGGTCAATACGCGGTGGAAAACCTGGATCGCGGCCTGGTGGCTGTGGACCGGGGTGATGGCTCGGTCTTTGTCAGTTGGCGATGGCTGGGGTCGGAGCCGGAGAACACCGCTTTCAACGTCTATCGCGATGGTGTTCAACTCAATAACGCCCCACTCACCGAGCGTACCAATTTCCTCGACAGCGGTGGCAACGCCGGCGCGCAGTACAGTGTGGAAACTCTGATTAACGGTCAGCCTCAGGGCCAGGCGAGTACCGACGTCTGGGGCGAGCAGTTTCTCAGAATTCCCCTGCAGCGCCCCGCGGCTGGCGATGGTTACAGCTACAGTCCGAACGATGCCAGCGTGGGGGATTTGGACGGCGACGGCGATTATGAAATCGTCGTGAAATGGGACCCCTCGAACGCCAAAGACAATTCGCAAAGCGGTTATACCGGCAACGTTTATCTCGATGCCTACGAGCTGGACGGCACTCAACTGTGGCGCATCGATCTGGGCCGCAACATACGAGCCGGTGCTCACTACACCCAGTTCCTCGTGTACGACGCCGACAGCGACGGCCGCGCCGAAGTCGCGGTGAAAACCGCCGACGGTACCCGCGATGGTCAGGGCAATGTCATCGGCGATGCCAATGCCGACCATCGCAACAGCGGTGGCTATATTCTCTCGGGCCCCGAATACCTGACCGTGTTCGAAGGCAGCACCGGGCGCGAGCTCGATACCGTCAACTACGTTCCGGGGCGGGGCAACGTGTCGAGCTGGGGCGACAGCTACGGTAACCGGGTGGATCGCTTCCTCGCCACTATCGCTTACCTGGACGGGCAAAACCCCAGCTTTGTTTTTGCCCGCGGCTATTACACCCGATCGGTCCTGGCAGCCTGGGACTTCGAAAACGGCCAGCTGCAACAACGTTGGGTGTTCGACAGCGACGATAGTGGCAATGGCGGCTACGCTGGCCAGGGCGCCCACAGCCTGACTGTGGGGGACGTGGACGAAGACGGCCGCCAGGAGATCGTCTATGGCGCCATGACCGTGGATGATAACGGCACCGGTCTGTACACCACCGGCCTGGGCCACGGCGACGCTCTGCATCTGTCCGACATGAACCCGGATCGCCCCGGTCAGGAAGTGTTTATGGTGCACGAATGCCCCTCCTGCTACGGCCAGCACGGTATCGAGATGCACGATGCGGGCACCGGGCAGATTCTGTGGAGCGATCCGGGCGGCAATACCGATATCGGCCGGGGCGTCGCCATGGACGTGGACCCGAATTCCCGTGGCTACGAAGCCTGGGCCTCGCGCGGCGGCCTGTTCAGCGCCACCGGTCAGACTCTGTCTTCTTCCCGCCCCGGGCCCATCAATTTCGGTGTCTGGTGGGACGGCGACCTTCTGAGGGAAACCCTGGACCGGGAAATGATCGACAAATGGAACCCGGCCACCAACAGCACCGAGCGACTGCTCACGGCCTACCAACTGGGTGCGGCGTCCAATAACGGCACCAAAGGGAACCCCGCCCTGAGTGCGGATCTGTTGGGCGATTGGCGGGAAGAGGTGATTTGGCGCCACAGCGACAATAACGCGCTGTTGCTGTTTACCACTACCGCACCCAGCGATCATCGCCTGCGCACCCTGATGCACGACCCGCAATACCGGGTCGCGATTTCCTGGCAGAATTCGGGCTACAACCAGCCGCCCCACCCCTCCTTCTATCTGGGCAGCGGCATGACCGAGCCACCCGCGCCGGACATTACCGTTGTGGGCGATGGCGGTGGTTCATCTTCGTCCAGCCAGTCCTCCAGCGCGCCGGGTGACCGCCTGGTGTTGCAGGAACAGGACGTCTGCACCCACGACGGCACCGTGGACAGCAACCACAACGGTTACACCGGCGGAGGTTTTATCAATACGACCAATGCTGTGGGTAGCGGTATCGAGTGGCAGGTGGATGTGTCCGAAGGCGGCAATTACGAGCTATCGTGGATCTACGCCAACGGAGCGAGCGACGACCGCAGCGCCGGCTTCTGGCTCAATACCTCCGACGCCCGGGTGAGGGTCGGCTTCCCGGGAACCGGTTCCTGGGACAGTTGGCAGCCGGCCTCGACGACGGCCTATTTGCCCGCCGGTAGCCACCGAGTATCGCTGGAAGCTTCTACCGACGGCGGTCTGGCGAATATTGACCGCCTGGAAATCGCGGGTGATCCGGTCGCGCAGGTGGGCAACTGCGACAGCGCCTCTTCCTCGTCGGTTTCCTCAAGCGCGTCCAGCGTCTCTTCGGTGGCCTCCTCCGCCGTCAGTTCGGTGCAAAGCAGCGTGGCCCAGAGCAGCAGCGCTCCGGGTGGCGAACTGAGCTGTACCGCAGATACCAATGACTGGGGCGGTGGTTTTGTTTCCGAGTTTACCGTCAGCAATAACACCGATTCACCCGTCGATGGCTGGGCGGTAGATATCACGTTCGGGCAGGCTATCAGTGTGGGCAACAGCTGGAGCGCCGACCTCGACGGCTCTGGCACCCAGTACCAGGCCAGCAACGTCGATTACAACGGCGCTTTGGCTCCGGGTGAGAGCGTCAGCTTCGGCCTTCAGGGCTCACCCAGCCCCGGCAGTATCGACTGTCAGTAGTGGGCAAACCCCTCGACCCCGAGCGTTCTGCTCGGGGTCTTTTTCTGCTTATCCGGCTTCTCCCGCCTTACAGTTCCTGAGAACGCTCGGCACCGAAGCTGATCAGGCGACTTTCACTGCGTTCGATATCGAGCAGCTGCTGGAGAACCTCCCGGGCGGTGTCGCTCTCGGCCCGTTCGTGCAGGTGCCGGTAAAGATCGACCAACTGATTGTGCAACCCGGCAATTTCCCCCGTTATCTCGTCATTGCTCATACGGGTGAAGGGGATCTCGTGGGGGTCCCGGTGGATGATCTTGTGGCGGTCGGTGTACTCGTAAAACCAGGTATTCAGGGCCTCTATATCGGCGTCTCTCTGGAAGTACTCAAGCGTCTGCGCGAGTTTATGCTCGTGTTCAGACAGGTACTCCAGCAACATATCGTTCCGCTCGGACCCGGTCTCGTCGGCACTGCTGTGCAGATGCTGGGAGAGCTGTTCGTGCCAGCGGCGGGTCAATTCGAGCACATCGCTCATGGTTTTCGGTTCCATTGCCATCTCAGGCTCCTTCTAACGCTCGGATTCAATGAGTTGGACAGGAAAACCCCCGGGATGTTGCCGCCGGGTTGAGCGCTACGACCGGAGATTTTCGTTACCTACTACACAGTATGGACTCAAAGTGGCCAAAACCAAGGTGGCAGAAGAGATCGGTTTACTTTTGCTTTCGTTTCGATACAATAGCTTTCAAATCGAAAGCCGGCAGGCATGGAAATGAACAAACGCAACACTCAGCAGCGCCGCCGCGCCATTATCGACATGCTCACCGACGCCGGTGAAGTCAGTGTTGAGCACCTGGCGCAGCACTTTGGCACCTCCGAAGTCACCGTCCGCAAGGACCTGGCCGCCCTGGAGAACAACGGCCTGCTCCTGCGCCGGTACGGTGGCGCCGTTCCGTTGCCCCAGGAAATGATCGTCGACCCGGGCACCGAGAAAATTTCGGAACGAAAGCAAGCCATGGCCCGCGCTGCCGCCGACCTGATCTTGGACCATAACCGGGTCATCATCGACAGTGGCACCACCACCGCCGCCATTCTCCCGGAACTGTCGCGCAAACAGGGTCTGGTGGTGATGACCAACTCACTCAACATCGCCAATGCTCTGCGAGAGTTGGAAAATGAGCCTACGCTGCTGATGACCGGTGGCACCTGGGACCCGCAATCCGAAGGCTTCCAGGGTCAGTTGGCCGAACAGGTGTTGCGTTCTTACAATTTTGACCAGCTGTTCATCGGCGCCGACGGTCTGGATCTGGAGCGCGGCACTACGACCTTTAATGAGCTTTACAGTTTGAGTCAGGTCATGGCGGACGTGGCACGCGAAGTGGTGGTCATGGCGGAGTCGGACAAGCTCGGGCGCAAGATCCACAATCTGGAGTTACCTTGGGAGCGGATTGCTTACCTGGTGACGGATGCTGAATTTCCCGATGACGCCAAGAAGCATCTGGAGTCTTTGGGTGTGGAAGTGATTCGGGCTTCTTGACGTTGTAGGTCGTTGCGGGGTGGGGATCGGGTATACCGGTCCAAGACACGCCGTAAATACGTCCCTGTAGGCTCGACTGCTGCTCCCTGCAGCAGACGGTCTTGGACCGGTATACCCGATCCCCGTCACGGTTTGCGGCTAAAGAACTGCCTGTAAAGAAGGCGTGAAAAGGCGGTTACCCAGAAGCGTTAAGTACACCGAAACGTGAAAGGAGTTGTGTCTATACCCACGGGACCGTCTGCTGCAGGGAGCAGCAGTCGAGCCTACAGGGACGTATTCACGCGCGTGTCCCGTGGGTATAGACACAACTCCTACCCCAACAGTCAATTAAGAACTTTCAATCTAAAGGAGCAAAACCATGTGTGGCATTGTAGGCGCGGTCGCGCAGCGGGACGTCGTGGACATTCTGGTCGAAGGCCTTCGGCGCCTTGAATACCGGGGGTATGACTCCGCCGGTGTAGCAGTAGTGAACAACGGCGAACTCAAACGCCTGCGCCGGCTCGGCAAAGTCAAAGAACTCGCTGACGCCGTCGACGCCAGCCCTACCCCGGGCGGCACCGGCATTGCCCACACCCGCTGGGCCACCCACGGCGAACCCAGTGAACGCAACGCCCACCCGCACGTCTCCAACGACCAGCTCGCCGTGGTCCACAACGGCATTATTGAAAACCACACTGCCCTCAAAAAAGAACTCGAAGCCGCCGGTTACCGGTTTGATTCCCAGACCGACACCGAAGTCATCGCTCACCTGGTACACAAAATCCGCCAGGAAAGTGATGACTTGCTGAGCGCCGTGCAACAGGCCGTAAAAAAACTGGACGGCGCCTACGGCACCGTCATTATGGACACCAATGACAGCGACCGCCTGGTGGTCGCGCGCTCCGGCAGCCCGCTGGTGATTGGTTTGGGCATCGGGGAGAACTTCATCGCCTCGGACCAACTGGCCCTGCTGCCGGTCACCCGCCGTTTTGTCTTCCTGGAAGAAGGCGACGTGGCTGAAATTACCCGCACCAGCGTGCGCGTGTTCGATAAAGACGGTAACCCGGTCGAGCGGGAGGAGCACGAGTCCACCATCAGCTACGACGCCGGTGACAAAGGTCAGTACCGTCACTTCATGCTCAAGGAAATCCATGAGCAGCCCCATGCCGTCACCAATACCCTGGAAGGCCGACTGGGCAAAGACTCGGTGCTGGATGAAACCTTCGGCAACGGCGCCGCCGAGTTGCTGAAAAAAGTGAAACACGTGCAGATCGTTGCCTGCGGCACCAGTTACCACTCCGCCATGGTGGCCCGCTATTGGATGGAATCCCTGGCGAACGTTTCCTGCAATGTGGAAATTGCCAGTGAATTCCGTTATCGCAAATCCGTAGTGCAACCGAACAGCTTGCTGGTCACCATCAGCCAGTCCGGCGAAACCGCCGATACGCTTGCCGCCCTGCGTCTGGCCAAAGATCTGGGTTACCTGGGCAGCCTCACCATCTGCAACGTCGCCGGTTCCTCCCTGGTGCGTGAATCCGACCTGGCCTTTATGACCCGCGCCGGTGCTGAAATCGGCGTGGCCTCCACCAAGGCGTTTACCACCCAGCTGGTGGGTCTGGCTATGCTGGTCTTGTCATTGGGCAAACATAATGGCCTTAGCGCCGAGCAACAGGCGGACATGGTCCAGGCACTGAAGAGCCTGCCCGCCAAGCTCGAAGAGTCTCTTTCACTGGCCGAGCGCATCGAGGAGCTGGCCGAAGAATTCGCGGACAAGCACCATTCCCTGTTCCTCGGTCGAGGCGACCAATACCCCATCGCGATGGAAGGCGCGCTCAAACTGAAGGAAATTTCCTACATCCACGCCGAGGCCTACGCCGCCGGAGAACTCAAGCACGGCCCCCTGGCCCTGATTGACGCGCAAATGCCCATTATCGTGGTCGCGCCCAATAACGAGCTGCTGGAGAAACTCAAATCCAACGTCGAAGAAGTCCGCGCCCGAGGCGGCATTCTCTACGTGTTCGCGGACGTTGAAGCCAATTTCGAATCCGACGAGAACATGCGCGTGATCGACGTCCCCCACTGCCACCCCTGGCTGGCGCCTATTCTCTATACCCTCCCTCTGCAGCTGCTGAGCTATTACGTCGCCATCATCAAAGGCACCGACGTGGACCAGCCGCGCAACCTGGCGAAGAGTGTGACAGTAGAGTGAGCGACTTTTGTGAAGCCTTGGGAAAGGCACGATAGGCAGAATCCTCAAAAGTGACGACGGTATAGATATCAAGCGTTACGGTCGGGTCGGGGCGTGCTGGCGCATCGGACCCGAATTCCGTATCGTTAGGAGCCGGTCTATATAGAGGTTAGAAATATAATGATTCACATTCGTCGAGCGACGTACGAGGACATACCCGCTCTGCATGCTTTGGCAGAGCGTTTTCTGCTCAAAAACCTGAAAAATCCGGAGAACACCGGGTTCCTGATTTCCAACTTCTCGCCCGAGGTCTACAAGGAATATGTGGACAGTGCGGAATACTTCTGGGTGGCGGAGGAGGATGGAAAGCTTGGCGGCTTCTTGCTCGCCTATAAGAGTGAATCCATCAAACCTGAAGAAGTGATCAACTCCTGCCTGCGGTATTCGGTGATTCAGCCGTTTACCTTGATCAAGCAGATCTGCGGCAGTGGCGACGTCCGCGGAGCCGCCACCGCGCTGTATACCAAACTTTTCGAAGAAATGGACACGGACCTGGCGCTGGCGGCGGTGGTGAACGAGCCATTGAACACCAAGTCCATTGAATACCACCGCAAGCAGGGGTTCTCCCATCTGTGGGATCTTCACCCGCCCGCTGATTACGACGGGGTTACCCGGGCCCGGTCAATCTGGTTCTATTCGAAAACCAATACGCGGCCCCAAACCCGAATGGCTCAGGTGGATCGTCCCGAGCTGGTGCAGCATCTGATCGAGAAAGAGCAAGGTACGGTCAACCTGTACATGCACGAGGATAATTTGAACTGGACCAAGCTCGGTATGTTGGTCAGTTTTATGACGGCGATTCTGACGGCCTTCGCTTTCCTGCTGGAGCGCGACCCCACCACCACCAATAACTGGATTGTCAGTGTGTTGGTGGTCTTCGGCTTTGTCGTAAACATTATGTTCTATCTGAAACTGAAATCGGGGCTTGGGTTCTTGAATCATCACAAGAAGAACCTCCGGCGTTTTGACGATGCGATTGCAGGTATGTTGCCCTCCATTCCGTCCTATCTGGATCGAAACACGGGCAAACGCTCGGTGACCGTGCGGGTAATGATTGCGCTGCCCATTTTCAGTTTGATGCTTTGGACGGTCTGTGCCGGCTTATTGCTTCATCGATACTTTTTGTAAGTGGATAGCGCACCTATGCTACTGGACTGAAGCCGATAGTGGGTCGGCAGGGATTTTGAATGGTTTTGAGCTCTCCCCGTAACAGCAAATCGACACCCTCGGCCACAATGGTAAAGTTGAGCACGGCGTTCGTGGCGATGGCGGCGCTGTGTTGGGGACTGTCGGGGGGGATCGGCGCCATTCTTATGACCGAAGGGTGGAGTGCCTTCGTCGTGGCGTTCTATCGTGGCGCGATCGGGTTACTGTTTGTGCTGGCTTGGCTGGCGCTGCGTCCCGGTGGCAGTGGATTGGCAAACCGGCGATTGTGGTTTTGGTCCGTGGTGGCCGGTCTGGGGGTCGCAGGCAACTTCTCGTTCTATTTTCTGAGCATTGCCGAAGGCAGTGTCGCCGTGGCGGCGACGTTGATGTACTGCGCGCCGGTGTTTGTCTATCTTGTCTCCTTCGCCCTCAAGCTCGAGCGCCCCGCTCCCATCAAGTGGGTGGCCATCGTCATGGTCATCGTCGGGATTGTGCTGCTGACCGGTATCTACGACATAAGCCCGGGCGGGGTCACGCCGTTTGGTGTCGGTGCGGGGCTATTGGCGGGCCTGTCCTATGCGATTTTCATTTTTGGCTTCAAATATGCCGCCCCGCACGGGAGTCCCCAGGCGATTCTCGTTATCGCCTTTGCCGTACTGAGTGCCATACTCGGTTGGGTAGGCGGTTCAGGGCAGATTGTCGCGGTACTGAGCTCTTCGGCCTGGCCGCTGTTTGCGGTTCTCGGTGTGGTCGGTGCGGGGCTATCCTTCATCTTTTACATTGTGGGCCTCAACTACACCGCGCCCGCCGTGGCTTCCATCGTGGCGATGGTCGAGCCTGTTACGGCGTCACTGTTTGGTGTGGTGGTGTTGGAGGAAACCCTGGGACCCTTTCAGGTCGCGGGAATGGTGGTCATTTTACTGGCGGTCACCGGTCTCAGCGTATACTCGAGTGTGCAGCGAACCCCCGTCGACTGAAGCCGGGTTCGAGACACACCCGATAATCATACTGGCAGCTGGGGTCGGGGCGCCGGCTTGACGCTTCAGTTTTATCAACCCCCTGTGTAGGGAGAACCATGAAAATTTCAAATAAAATCATACCGCTATCGGCCGCCTTGGCCCTTGTTGCATGCACCTCGCCCAGTCAGACCGCTGACGACGGACAATGGCAGTCGCTTTTCAACGGAAAGAACCTCGATGGCTGGATCGCAAAATTCCATCACCACGAGATGGGCGATAACTACGCCGAAACCTTTCGGGTTGTTGATGGCGTCATTCAGGTGAATTACGACAACTATGACGGTTTTGGCGAGCGCTTTGGCCACCTGTTCTACAAAGAGCCGTTTTCGTCCTACCACCTGAAGTTTGAATATCGCTTTACCGACCAATGGCTCGAGGATGCGCCGAGCTATGCCTACCGAAACAGCGGCATCATGTTTCATTCGCAGGCGCCTGAGACCATCTTGAAAGAGCAGGATTGGCCGATTTCCGTGGAGTATCAGATGTTGGCGGATCGGGATGATGGCAAGCCCCGGCCAACGGGCAATATGTGCTCTCCCGGTACCGACGTCGTTTATCAAGGTGAGCTGGATGACCGCCACTGCATCAACTCCTCCTCCGACACCTATGCCTGGAACGAGTGGGTTGAAGGCGAGTTGATTGTCCACGGTGACTCAAAGGTGATTCACAAGGTGAACGGCGAAACCGTACTGGAGTACACGCAACCGCAAATGGGTGGCGGCGTAATTAATGGCTATGACCCGGACCTCTGGGTCCCCGGCAAACCCCTGACCGAAGGCTATATCGCGCTTCAGGCCGAAGGCCACGGCATTGAGTTCAGGAATATCAGAATAAAGACACTGGAATGAGCGGTTGAGCAGGCCCCGGGAAAAAGCAGATAACGCGATGGTTTCTTAGCACAGCATGGGCGTGGCTGTTAGTGCTGCCCTCCCTGGCATTGACGATCGTCATGACGTCAGACCCGACTCCCCCTTCTCCCGGCTCGCGTTACCTGCGCCGTCAGTTCCAGCTGATTGAGGCGCATATTGTCCCCGCTTTCCGCTAGCAGGTGGTCTCCGCCAGCGCTTGGCCGAGGGTTCGTCTGGAACAGCCCGGCAACTGATATCCGCCCGCTTTTGCTCCCCTGCTTTTCAGGCTCCTGGGGCGAACGGCAACTGAAAACAAATGATAATTGTTATTATTTGTGTTATTGTGCCGAAAATCGCGCCACTCACCCTTAGGAGCCCATTCGTGAATTGTAAACTTCTACCCCTTTCGGCCGCCGTTCTATTTGGCCTACACCCGGCACTGGGTCTGGCGCAGGGTTCGGCTAATGACACGGCATCACAAGCAAATCGCGGGGCTAGCGTGATTGAAGAAATCACGGTCACTGGTAAATACAGCGTGGCCCAGACACTGAACACGGCCACCGGCCTTGGCCTGACTCTCCAGGAAACGCCTCAATCGGTGTCGATCCTGACCCACGAGCGCATGCAGGACCAGGACATCACCACCATCCTGGGGGCGGTCAATAACGCCGTGGGCGTGGCCTCCGAGGAGGTGGATAACGTTCGCAACAGCTTCTACGCCCGAGGCTTTCGAATCGATAGCTACCAAATTGACGGTGTGCCCACCTCCTGGAGTCTGGGCGGTGATTCCGGCGAAACCGTCGCGGATACGGCCATTTACGAACGCATCGAATTCGTGCGCGGTGCAACCGGGCTTCTGACCGGCGTTGGTGACCCCTCGGCTTCCATCAACCTGGTTCGCAAGCACGCCGAGAGCGAAGCGCTGACGGGTTTCGTGGATGTGGCCACCGGCAGCTGGAACAAAAAACGACTGACTACAGATATTGCGTCCGGTCTGAACGAGAGCGGGAGCGTGCGCGGCCGTTTTGTCGCCAGACACCTGAGTGGCGAATCCCACGTCGATTATTACGAAGACGACAAAAACGTTCTTTACGGCGTCGTGGACACAGATCTAAGCGCCAACACCCTGTTGCGCGTGGGTGCAAGCTATCAACACAGCGATCCGAAGGGCACCGTGTGGGGTGCGCTGCCCACCTTCTTCTCTGATGGCAGCAAAGCCGACTGGGACGTTTCCAAAACCACCGCCATGGACTGGAACCGTTGGGAAACCACCAACACCAATTATTTCGCCAGCATTAACCATATGTTCGGAAACGGCTGGGAACTGCTCGCCAACTACAACAAGCTGTTGTATGAAAAAAATACCAAGCTGTTGTACGTGTACGGATCTCTGGATAAAGAAACCGGCGAAGGCCTGAATGCCCAGCGTTACCGCAGTGACGGTGAATCTCAGCAGGACAGCGTCGACGTTCAGCTCAAAGGCGACTTCGGGCTATTCAATCAGACGCACGACTTTGTCTTGGGCGCCCTTTACAGCGAGCAGGCGGCCGAAACCTTTACCCAAGCCCCGCTCGGTGGCGATATGAGCGGCGGTTTCGATCGAGTCGATGTGGGTAACTTTTACGAATGGGGCAATTTGCAGGAGCCCGAGTGGGCCGACGAGCGGGTTCAGTCTCAGGATATCGAGACCGAGCAACGCGGTTACTATGCCGCGACCCGCTTGTCTGCGTCGGATAGCCTGAAGTTTATTCTGGGTGGCCGGGTCGCCACCTGGTTGCGCACTGGTTTCGACTGGAGTGGTAATGTCGATTATGGCAATGAAGATGAATTCATTCCCTATGCGGGTGCGCTCTACGACCTGACCGATACGCACCGGGCCTATGTCAGCTATACCGAAATTTTTAAACCCCAAAGTAACCGGGATGCCAATGGCGAGTTCCTGGACCCGTTGGTGGGCAAGAGTTCGGAAATCGGTTTGAAGAGCCGTTTCCTGAACGACCGCCTGAACACCACCATCGCGCTGTTTGATATCGAACAGGACAACCTGGCCCAGTTGGATACCGATTTTGAGGAAACGGCGGATCAAAAGTCCGCTTACATTCCGGCCCAGGGCACGCAGAGTACCGGTTTTGAAATTGAAGTGGTGGGCCAGCCCGTCGACGGTTGGAATATCACTGCGGGTTACTCGCAATACAATGCAGAAGAGGCAAGCGGCGAAGATGTGAACACGGATCTTCCCACCAAGCAGTTCAAGCTCTTCACCTCGTATCGCCTGGATGACCTCACGCTTGGCGGTGGTCTGAACTGGCAAAACGAAACCTACTCCGAGGGAACCAATCCGGCGGGCAGCTCGGACCGGTTTACCCAAGAGTCCTATGTGCTCGCAAACCTGATGGCGCGCTACGAATTCACAGATGCCCTTAGCGTGCAGTTCAACGCGGCCAATATTACGGATGAAAAGTACTACTCACAGGTCGGGCAGTTCAGTTCGTACCGCTATGGCACGCCCAGAAACTACACTCTCAGCCTGAATTACGCGTTCAACTAAAGCCACCGCTTCAATGGGCCTGCGCGTCGTGCGCGGCCCATTGGCGATCGCCCGTCCCGCCTCGACCCCGAACAAGTTTTTCTGTGGTACTTGTAAACCACCGGCTTCCTCCCGCACCATGGAATTTCCTATCCTTTTTCGGGAGCGTCCCCAATGCGCGTCTTCGCCAACCCGGTGGGTGCCGGCTCTCTGTGGTTCGACAACCTGGCCACAGCCGATGGTACGCCGGTCGCTTATGATCCCCAGGCGCGGGCCTTTCTGCCGATGCCCCCTTTCTGTGCCAACCGGGAGCGAATCGGTTGTAACTGGATCGCACCGGAGGAAGGGGCCTTCTGCCGTTCCTGCGCCATGACGGCGTTGGCGCCCGACCCTTCGATTCCCAATGCCATTCCCAACTGGGCGCAGACCGAGGCCGCCAAACGTTGGGCCCTGGATAATCTGGGCCGCTGGCACTGGTTCCGCCCGGAAGACCCCGGCGCGCGGCCGGTGTTCCATCTGCTGGCCGAAGGCCCCACCCCGGTGCCCATGGGCCACGCCGAAGGCGTGGTGACCATCAGCGTGGCGGAGGTGGACCCGGTTCTGCTCACCACCCGCCGGGAGGCGTTGGAAGAGCCCTACCGGACCATGATCGGTCACATGCGCCACGAAATTGCCCACATGCTCTGGTGGCGGCTCAGCCTGCGCGAGGATTTTCTCGATTCATTCCGCGCCATGTTTGGCGATGAGCGGATTGATTACCCGGCGGCCCTTCAATATCACTACGAGAACGGCCCCCCGGCCCAGTGGCGCGAGCACTATCTGACCAGTTACGCCTCCGCCCACCCTCATGAAGACTGGGCGGAAACCGCTGCCCATTTGCTCCATCTGACGGACATCGCCGACAGCTTCGTGGCGACCGGTCTGTCATCGCCGCAGGTACCGCACCCGGGCTGGGACCCCTATTCCGAGCCGGATGCCGAGCGGCTGATCCAGATTGCGGCGTCGCTCACCGTGGGCGTCAACCATGTCAATCGTTCCATGGGGTTCTCGGACCTCTATCCGTTCGTGTTGTCGAACCACGCGCGTCACAAACTGGCGTTTGTGCACAATTGGCTGCGCCGGGGTGCCCAGGGGCTATAACACCGCCCCAACCCGATGACACCAAGGCTGGGCCTGAGTAAGATTGACGGATTATTACTGAGGACGCTGCACCATGACGCTCTGGGAACTGTTAACGGCATTGATGCCGATATTGGCGGTCTTCTTGTTTTTGGTGGTGTTGCGCCTGCCCGCGAGCCGGGCCATGCCCCTGAGCCTGTTGATTGTCGGCGCCCTGGCGGCGCTGGTGTGGCAGCTTCCCGCCCGGCAGATTGCCGCTTCAGTACTCGAAGGCTGGGTGATTGCCAGCGCCATTCTGATCATCGTCTTTGGGGCGATTTTTCTGCTCAATACCCTCAAGGCCGGGGGCGCCCTGGATGCCATCAGGGCGGGTTTTTTCCATATCTCGCCGGACCGACGGGTCCAAGTCATCATTATCGCCTGGCTGTTCGGCGCCTTCTTGGAGGGCGCCAGTGGCTTCGGCACCCCAGCAGCCATTGGCGCACCCTTGCTCGTGGCGTTGGGCTTTCCCGCCATGGCGGCCGTCACGTTGGCGCTGATTGCCGACAGCGCGCCGGTGTCGTTCGGCGCTGTGGGAACGCCGTTGGTGGTAGGTATTGCCCAGGGCGTGCCCGATATCGATGAGGCCGGGATCCAGGCCGTCGGCGCCACGGCGGCGGGAATCGACATTCTGGTGGCCAGTTTTTTGCCACTGGTGATGGTGGCGTTGCTCACACGGTTTTTCGGGGGCAACCGGCGTTGGCGCGAAGGGTTGGCACTCTGGCGCTTTGCCCTTTTTGCGGGCCTGGCCTATACCGTGCCCGCCTGGATCGTCGCTCACCTGTTGGGGCCGGAATTCCCCACCATTATTGGGAGCCTGGTGGGGCTGGCGCTGGTGGTGACGGCCGCCCGCCGGAACTGGCTGCTCCCCGCTACCCCCTGGCGCCTGCCGAATGACCCGGAGAGGGGCACCGAAACCCCGAACGAACCTGCCGCCATGCCTTTATGGTTGGCGTGGTCCCCTTATCTGGTTGCGGCGGGGCTGCTTATCCTCACACGTTTAAACAGCCTGCCTTTCAAAGCCTGGTTGCAGGGAATCACCATGGAATGGCCGGCGTTGTTGGGTACGGACATTTCAGCCAGTCTGGCCCCGTTTTACCTTCCCGGCACCGTATTCGCGGCAACGGGCCTGATCACCCTCGCCCTTCATCGGTTGCCTCTGGTCACCGCCGCTCGGGCCGCCCGGCAAACCGTTGATAACCTGCTCCCGGCCGCCATTGCCTTGGGCACGTCCGTACCGATGGTGCGCATTTTTTTGAACTCCGACGTGAATGACAGCGGCCTCGCTTCCATGCCTTCCGAGTTGGCGCATCTGGCGGTGGCTCACCTGGCGCCTATCTGGCCCCTGACTGCACCCGTCATCGGTGCGCTGGGTAGCTTTGTCGCCGGCTCCGCGACGTTTTCCAATATGATGTTCGCGGGCTTGCAACAGGAAGCCGCTCTTGCCGCCGGCCATTCACCCAGGCTGGTGCTCGCTCTTCAGGTGTTGGGAGCGAATGCGGGCAATATGATCTGCGTGATGAACGTGGTCGCGGCGGCGGCCGTTGTTAACCTGGCAGGTAAAGAGGGACAGATCATCCGGCTGACACTGGGGCCGATGCTGTTCTATGCTTTGGGTGCTGGCGCCATTGGCTTGTTTATGGCGTCGGTGTAATATCGACCACAGAATGTGACAGTGATAAACCTGCTGAGAGTGAAATATGAAGTGCCCGATTTGTACCGATGAAAATCTGGTAATGGCCGACCGCCAGGGAATAGAAATTGATTATTGTCCGAAATGTCGCGGCGTCTGGTTGGATCGCGGGGAACTGGACAAGATCATTGAACGCAGCGCGGTCGCGGTACCGCAGGGCCAACCCCAGTCACAATCTCAACCCAGAGGAGACTACCGAGAGCCGCCGAGACACTACAGCAACCAGGGTCACTACAAAAAGAAAAAAGGCGGCTTGCTCGGCGAGCTGTTCGATTTCTGACGAGCTGATGCTAGCCCAGCCATTCCATCGTTCTTCTCCGCCCACCTCAGACGTGCTGCGTAGCCCCCACAGGGGCTTGGGCGGCACGCCGGTAATTTCATAAACGATCGGTCAAACCGTTAAGGAAGGATTATGCTGAAACAATGGTGTTTGGCAGTGGTGGTTTTGCTCGGCCTGTCTGCGCAGGCCCAAGAGCCCCCACTCGGTGATATCGAGTTGAGCGAATTTAAAACCGGCGAGAGTGTCACCCTCTCAGAACTGGACAGAACCCAGCCGACCTATATCAAGCTGTGGGCTACCTGGTGTAAACCCTGCATGGAGCAGATGCCTCACTTTGAGACGTTGTACCAGAGGTTTTCAGATGACGTGAACATCGTGGCGGTCAATATCAACATCAATGAAAACCGTGAGAATATCCAGAACGTTATTGAACGGCACAAGCTCACCATGCCGGTATGGCTGGACCAGGAAGGGAAGTTGGCGCAGGCGTTGGGGCTGGTTGGCACACCTTACAGCGTGCTGATCAATGCCGATGGTAACGTCGTTTATACCACTCACGACTCCGATGATAACCTTGAGCGCTTTCTACAGATGCTGGCAGACGGACAGACGCTGGAAAGCGCCGACACTGACGCGCTTGATGAAACGCAGAGAAAAGCGCTGCTTGAACCCTGGATGGAAGGAGAGCATCTTCTATTCTTCACCGCTACCTGGTGTGACTGGTATCTGAAAGACTCCCGCCCTGAAATGGCTCAAAAGTGTCAGCGCGTTCAGACAGAATTGAATGCGTTGCAAAAGCGGCTTTCCGAGAAAAACTGGCAAGGGGTGGTCAACCACCTGTGGACCGATGAAAAGGCTCTGGCGGAGTTTATCCAGTTGTATGAACTCGATATGCCCTTTCGCGTCGATACCGGCGGGGTGCTCTTCTCTGCCTTCAATGTCAGAACCCTGCCGACACTGGTCAGCGTCAAGGACGGAAAAGTACAGGCAAGGATTACGGACTTCAGTGATGAAGATGCGGTTGTAGGGCGGTTGTCGGAACAGTAATGTCTCAAACGGTACCGCCGCTTAAGCGGCGGTACCGTCAATTCAAATCGGAAGGTAGTTGCGAGACTTCAAACGTAAAGCATGGCGCTTAGCGTCCCCAGTCCCAGCAACAACCCCGCCCAAGTGACCGCCTTTAACCAAGTCGGTCGATAAGTGGCAATGAGCACCACGGTCACCGCCGCCAGGGTCAACGCACCGAACCATTCCACCAGCCCCAGGCCCCAGCCGCTACTGATGACCGCAGTTGTTAACGCGGCGGTCAGTACACTCCATCCCACCCAGCGCAGCGGTGTTCGCCACTGTTGTGGCCTTGAAGTCTTCAGCCGCTGAATGTGGCGCGGCGTGGCCAGACACAGGCTGGCGAACGCGGCAAGCGTGAGCAGGCATTGAGCGAGAAGTGGCAGCGCAGTCTGGGTCACTAGGTTTCTCCCAAAGAGAGGTTAGCGCGTTGAGTTTGTGAGGGTTGGCTTTCCTCGGCAATGCGCCGTTTCCTCTGGGCACGATGCATGCGCCAGGCGGTGGCGCCGAGGGGTACACCGATGGCCAGTACGGTCAAATCAAAACCGGCGAACACCCAGTCGCCCGTCGTCAGGCTCTGAACCAGATGCCGGTCGGTGGTCAATGCATTTAAAATCGGTAACGCCGAGAAGGCCAGCGCGGCGACCACCAACTGTTCGGTCCAGGCCCGCTGGCGCGGACGGATGGCGGCATGGACCAACATCACCAGCCAGGTGAGGAACATGGCGTGCGCTTCCCAACTGGCTCGCGTGGCCAGGTCGACCGGCAATAAACGGTTGGCCCAGAAGTAGGCTGCCACACCCACGGGCAGGCCCACCACGGTGCCGACGTTCAGCTTCTCCACCAGCACCACGCCGAGCGGAGCGCTGCCCCGTTTGCGTTCGGCGTTCTGTCGGCGTTTGACCGCCCACAGAATCAGGCCTGTCCCTACCATGCCGGTGCCGAGAAGGCCGGAGATAAAGTAAAGCCAACGTACCACCGGCGGTGCAAACAGACCTTCGTGCAAACCGAGAAAGGCGTCGCGTACGCCTTTGGCCGGTGACGAAGCGGAAGGGGCATTGTGCAGCAGCTCACCGCTCACGCCGTCGAAGACCAGGCGCCCGGCCCCGCTGGCAATGGTCTGATCGATGTTTTCAGAGACGACGATGCGTGCGTTGGCATCGCCCGGGTGGCGAACATCGATGCGGCGAATGCGCCCCTCACCCCAACGGCTTTCGGCCTGGTCAATGAGAGTTGTGAGCGGAATCAGCGACGCGGACTTTTCCGCCGGCTCCGTCAGCCCCGGCGTGCTGAACACTTCGCCGTAAAACTCGGTGCGGCCCGCGCCGTCGGCGCCATAATTGGCGGCAACGATCAAGGGCATATAGGAAAAGCCCAGGAAAATGAGCCCTGAGTAAGTGATCATCAACTGAAATGGCAGCGTGGTGACGCTGAGCACGTTGTGGGCGTCGAGCCAGGAGCGCTGACCTTTGCGGGGACGAAAGGTGAAGAAGTCCTTGAAAATTTTACGGTGAATGATCACGCCGGTAATCAGTGCGACGAACATAAACAGGGTGGCGGTGGCGACAATCCAGTCGGTATACGCGCGGCTGGTGTAGTGCAACAGCCAGTGCATTTGATAGAGCTTTTGGCCGCCACCGGTCTCCCGGGCTTGCAGCGTTTCGCCGGTGTTCAGGTCCACCAGCCGCTCGCCTCGCTCGGCGCTCGCGCCCGCCTCGGTATTGGCACCGCGCCAGAAAAGTTGGGCGTAGGGCTCGTTGCGATCGACTGGCAGTGTGAAGAGCCACTGCTCCGCGCCGGGCGCTTCTTCTCGCGCTTTGTTCAGCAATACCGAAGCGCTCTCGTGAACGTTGTGCCCGATGGGCGCGGGCGGCAGTTCCGGCTGCATCCAGCGGTCGATTTCGGTATCGAAATAACCGGCGGTGCCGGTCACAAACATAAAGAACAGCAGCCAGCCAAAGCTCAATCCCGCCCAGGTATGCACCCAAGCCATGCATTGACGAAAGCCGCCTTTGGGTAAGTCATCGACCGTTGTGTGTTGTGCCATTGCCCTACCCTCGCAATCCCATACCGGCTACTGAAAAGACGATGCTGGCCACAGAGAGGTACAACCAGGCTTTGCCGGGTCGGCGCACCGCAAACACCCAAAGAATGGCGACGGCGTAGAATGTAAAACCGAGCAGATGCCCAATGAGCGTTGCTTCACTGCGCCCTACCGGCAAAAGTTGGCCGAGGAAAAAACTGACGGCGGTTGCCAGCGCGTAGCCGCCTACAAGCGCTGCGCCAATCAGGGAAGCCAAGCGCCAACCGTGTAAACCCATGGTTTTGATACCCGAATAATGGTGTTGTTATCAACGACTTGGCCCCCGCACCGGATTTCCGGGCAGGGGCCGTTGTGCTACAGAGTGCTGTTTCGCCGCCGGGGCGATCAGAACTCGTAGTTCAGCGACGCGGTAAAGTTACGCGGCTCGCCGTATTCCAACTGCCGGTAGAAACCGATCTGGCTGTAGTAGGTTTCATCCAGCAGGTTTTTCACGTTCAACTGGGCAGAAAGTTGATCGGTAATCTCATACCGGACCATCAGGTTTGCCAAGGCGTAGGCGTCCTGCTCCAGTCGTTCCGTTTCTTCGGTCACCAGGTTTTCGGCGTCGGTGTAACTGCGACCTTCCCAGTTTACGCCGCCGGCAACGGTCAGGCCTTCGAGCTGGCCTTCAAAGTAATAGGTGGTGAACAGCTTAAACAACTCGTTCGGATTTTCGGTATTCACCGGGTTACCGTTGGCATCTTCCACGTCGAAGTTGGTGTAGCTCAGGCTCAGATCCCAATTGGGGTTGAGTTCACCGACAATTTCCAGCTCGAAGCCCTGGCTTTCGGCACCTTCGGCCGCGATAGAGGCCTGACTATTTTCTTTGCCGGGGATGGGAACGCCAATAAGGGGCTGTGCCAGGTTGTCTTGCAGTATGCTGAACACCGCTACGTTGGTCTGCAGAGCACCGTTGAAGAACAGGCTCTTCAGGCCCACTTCTTTGCTCTTGCCGCGGATCGGGTCCAGAAAATCGCCTTCGCTGTCCTGTGCGTTCTGCGGTTGAAAAATGTCGGTGTAGCTGGCGTACAGCGTGTGCTGGCCATTGAACTCATACAGGGCGCCGACATAGGGAATAAAAACGTTGTCATCGCCGTAGTCGCGGGGCGATCCGTAGTACGGGCCACTCTGCTCCCAGTCGGCGAGGCGGCCACCGAGAATCACTTTGAACGGATCGGAAATGGACAGACGGGTCGCGGCGTAGACGCCGAACTGGTCGGTAGTCTGGTCGATATCTACCTTGTTCTCAAGCCAAGTCGGTTGAGGGTAGCTACCATCCCATTCGTTGAAGTTGCCAACGGGGGCGACGGTGTCGTCGTCGCGGACGTAAGAGGTCGCGAGGCTGTCATCCTGGTGGTCTACCACCCCGAAGGTCAGCTCATGATCGCGACCCAACAACCCATATTGGCCGCTCAACTGGAGGCTGACACTGGTTTGCTCGCGCTCGGTTGCAGCGTTGCGGGGGGAGGCGCTCATGCCCAGGCCAGTTTCTTTGTCCGGAGTACCAGAGAGATACAACAACATCTGGTCCGATGCGTTGACGTTGTTGTTTACGCTGAACTTGGCTTCCCAGTCACCAAATTCCTGAATCAGGTCGAGGTAGTAATGCTCTACCGTTGAGGACCACGAAGTCCAGTCCGCAGCAATGGTTTTGCTGCGATCCCAGTCGGTGCGGCTGCCATCGGCGTGCCACACGGGCAGACCACCCCAGGTGGAACCTTCCGGTTCGTTTTCCTGACGGCTGGCGCCCACACGCAACAGAGTGCTGTCGGTCAGATCGGCGTCTATGGTGCCGTAGAAGACGGTGGTGCTCTCTTCGGCCAAGTCGCGGAAGGATTCGCCCTGCTCAACGTGACCCACAAAGCGGCCGCGAACGGAGCCGGTATCGTTCAGCGGGGTACTGACGTCGGCAGTTGCGCCATAGGTGTTCCAGCGTCCGGCGGAGAGGTCCACCGAGCCGGTCAGCACCGGGCTGTCAGCGTGTTTGCGCACCAGATTGATAGAGGCGGAGGGGTTGCCGGCGCCGGTCAGCAGGCCCGTCGCCCCGCGCACGATTTCCACCCGCTCGTACAGGCTCATGTTTGACTGGGTTTCCCCGGCGTTACCGCCCGGTTCCCAGTAAATGGGGATGCCGTCAATCTGGTAGTTGTTGATTGCAAAGCCACGGGCGGAAAAGGTGTGGCGGGTGCTGTCCTGGGCGCGGGCGGAAACGCCAGCGGCGCTGTTGACCACATCGGTCAGGGAGTCCAGGTTCTGGTCGGTGATGCGCTGGGCGGTCATCACGGTCACCGACTGAGGGGTTTCGTAGAGGGTAAGCCCCAGTCCGGTGGCGGTGTTCAATTGTTCATTGGTGGTGTAGCGGCTCGTGACGACGATTTCGCTGACGGCTTTTTGAGCGTCGGTGGTGTTTTGAGCATGACCCAGCGGGCTAATGGCGAGACTGGTGATGGCGAGCACGAGCCCTTTGCGGGTGAATCGTGCCCGTGAATTGTCTTGAGCGTACATGAGATAACCCTTCGGCTGACATAGAAAACAACAATAATAATGATAATAGTTGTCATTTACAAGATATAGCTTATGTCAGCCTTTGAATCGCACCGCAGTGGCCCGGCGGGGTCTATATCCCGCCGAGGCCTCTGCGTCGCTAAACCACCCGCTAGTCGTTATTTTGCCAATAATGTGAGCCCGAGGCTCCTTTCATTAACGCTTCCAGGGCCTGTTCATCCAGCACGCTGTTGTTGTGGCGGTCCAGCAAACTTCCCGTGTCCCAGAAGAACGGCAGCATGCCGTTGGCCAGGGCCTGTTGGGTCAGGTACTGAAAATAGTAGGCTCGCCCGTCCAAGTGTAGTTGCAGATTTTCACCCTCTAGGTGATCGCGCACGCCGGTGCCGTACTCCCCGAGAATGACGGGAATGCCGTTGTCCACGAACTGGTGTTTCATCAGGGCAAAGGTGGAATCCACATAGTCCTCTTCGCCCCAGGTGGGATTGTGCTCCGTGTCTGTGGTGGAGTGAAAACCCTCCCCCCAGTAGAAAAAGCGGTTGCCCCAGGGTTCATCCTGTTGCATGCCGGTGTAGTTCCAGGGGGAGTAGTAGTGGATTTCCACCATCATTCGGTCGGAATGCGTGTCGGTGGGTAACGAGCCCATGAGTTCGTGGGTTTGTTCGATGTCGGTATTGGGACCCTGCACCAGCAGTACGCGGTAGGCGTTTTTACCACCGGTGGCGCGCACGGTGTCCACGAACGTTTGGTGGTACGACTGCAGCACGGCCATTTGCTCGGCGTTGTCGACATTGGGCTCGTTGGCGCTGGCGAAAATTACTCGATCATCGAACTCCCGTAAATGAGTCGCGATTTGTTCCCAATAAGCCCGTTGCCGGTCGTTGTTTTCGGCTTGTTTGGCGGGGGTGACGTTCTCTTCCAGCCAACCACCATCCCAGTGAATGTTGACGATGACGAACAGATCGTTCTGGATGCAGTAGTCCACCACTTCTTTGACTCGGGCCAGCCAGTCGGGGTCGATTTCAGCGGTATCCGGGTCGGCATACTGGTCCCAGGACACCGGCAGCCGGATGGCGTTAAAGCCGGCTTCTTTGGTGAAAGCCACGAACGCTTCGGTAATTTCCGGATTGCCCCAGTAGGTCTCCGACTGGGCCCCGTAGGCTTCCAACGTGTTGCCGATGTTCAGGCCGATGCGAATCTCAGCGGCCAACTCTGCGGCGTTGCGCTCCATGCCGGCGGCGTTCGGTGCCAGTGGGTTGGTGTTATAGCTCGGTAGTTCGGAGGAGCTCGAAGACGATGACTCCGAAAAGGCCGACGATGAAACCGTTGACGAAACGCTGGAGGATTCCGCCGTGCTAGAGGATTCTTCCGAAGATGACGACGACGTACTCGGTTCGGGCGCGGGGGAGTTTCCCCCTCCTCCTCCGCATGCCACGAGAACGAGGAAGAGGCCAAGGTAGGTCAGTTGTACGAGAGATTTCATAGCGGTTCTCTACTTTTACTTGTTATATGAATGGCTTTTTGGGTTCTGTGATCGAGTCTTTTGACGTCGACACCGTCGAGGTGGGCGCTTGGCTTTTGTGACGTCAGGTGTCAAAGCCTTGCAGTAAAGTGCCTTGGGAATCGGCCATCGCCACGCTTCGCCCCTTCTCAAGAGCGTGAAAGTCACAGTGGTACGTCACGCATTCTCTGTGAACAGCGACGATCTGGACGGCAACGAGCAGTGTGCTGGCTTCGGATGGGCGGTAAGTACGCAGCTCCCACTCGGATAAATGGCACGGGCCGAGGAATGGCCTGGCGACCAACCGGGCCGCGTAGTCCACTACACAACCCAGTGCGGCCTGGGCGGCGCCCCGGGAGCTGGGGTCGGGGTGCCGCCAGTGCAGCTTCAAGGCGAGGTTGCCGTGGGAAGCGTCCAACACCCTGTGGGTGAACAGGAAGCGTATAGGGTGGCCGCGCGCCAAGTCCTCCGGTTCGGATTGTTTGAGGTTCTGGGTACTTGTGGGAGAAAGCGCTTGTGCGGACGAACTTATTATTCTCATGGCTGACCTCTGACTGCTTTGCCGAAACAGGAATGACACGGATCAGGTTTCAGGCTATTCAAGTTGGCGGTCAAGCCACTAACGCTTTTCCTAAAAAGCGTACCAGAGAACAAAAAGTTGAAGTTTTTTTCGCAAAAGTTGAAGTATTCAGTTCCGTGCTTGCGTGGGCATGGCGCGGCTTTCCGCTTTTTTATTGGGTTGTGTTGTTGGAAGAGGCTTTCTCATAAATGCCTTTGAAGGACTTGGGGGTGCAGCCATACTCTTCTTTGAACAGTTTGTTGAAATAAGAGACATTTTTATAGCCCACTGAGTAGGCAATTTCCGAGACACTGGTCTCGCCGGTCTCCGCCAGTAGCCGAGCCGCTTCGGTGAGCCGGATTTTCTTCAGGTAACCGGAGAAGGTGAAACCCAGCTCGGCCTTCAAAATGTCATTGATCTTGGTGCGGCTGACGCCAATGGCGCTAACCATGGCATCCAGATTGAGATCCGGGTTGGCGTACTCGGTGGCCATAAAGCGTAGGATGGCGCCTTTATCCTTGTCCCGCCGAGGTTCTACGGAAAGTTGCTGATAGGCCACCAGCGGTCGGTCTTTCTGGATTTTATGCCGCAGGTCCCGAATCAGTGCTTTGTTGTGCTCGCGAAATAGCCAAATGCCGCAGGCGCTCCAGGTGAGAAAAATAAAAATGCCCAACAGGTACAAGTAGCTCCAATCACGGCCGGTCAGAGTCAGACCGGTGATTTGCATTCGAGCCTCCCGGCCCATGGGGGTCTGATGCGTGGATGAGAACATCAGCCGCGGCACCTGATCGAGCTGGTAATCCCGCATGGAAAGTTTGAGATTGAAGTGTTCCAGCCACCACTGGGGAATTTCCAGGCGGGTCAGGTCCAGCGTTACAGAGCGCCACTGCTCATCGCAGGAAAAGAAAGTGGCGGGCCCGCGGTAGGTCAGGTAATCATCCAGCTCGGTGACTTGGTCATCCACGGTATACGCCGTGAAATTCAGCACGTTGGCGGGCGAACATTTGACGTCGAAAGTCGCACCGTCGAATGCCGACAGGTCCACCAGTCGTCGCTGGCCCTCCTCGTCATGGAACATCAGGGAAACCGAGGCAAACGGGTACTGGGTTGCGTCCTTGACGGTGAACTCCGCATCCAGGCTGTAGCTCTCGTCCTGGACGGTGACCGCGGATTGGCCACCCATGCGTTGGTCGGTTTCTATGGCGGCGTGCCAGGGCAGTGGGCTGGCCCCTTTGGGCAGCAGAGGCAACTCCAGGAACGTACGGTCGATGGCCACGTAGGCGGCCAAGGCACAGGTCACCACCAAGCCGAGGAGCAAAGAGAGCGCTTTTTTGTAAAAATCCAGCATGATGCGGTGTTGTGCCCTTTTATTTTGGGTGTTTTGTGCGTTGGAGTCGGGCCAAATCGAGGCTCATTATTTCCTGAAGGCGGTAGGGCGTCAACGCGCTCGACAATTAAAGAAGGAACGTTTGCCTGCCGGATGACGTTGGACAACGAATATGCCTTACAATGGCACACTGATATCTTCTTCATAAGGCCGGCGACCGGAACTGTTCTAGGGAATTGGCCACTCAAAAATAGAGAGGGACACGATGAAACGCTTTTTAGTCGGACTGATCATTCTGGTGGCGGTTGTGCTGCTCGGCGGTCACTATTTTTACGCCAAGCAAATCGGCAAGCGTCTGGATCGGGCCGCCATGGTTGTCAGCGGTATGGGGGGGGAACTCGACTATCGCGATATCAAAATTACCCTGGACGGTGAGGTTCGCATCGAAGGCCTGTTCTTCCAGGTGCCGGGTATGGGGGGCGCGCTCAATGTCGACCGAGTGGCGGTTCACACCGGCGGACCGCTCGGGGTCCACAGCCTGGCGATGGATATTCGCGACCAGCAATTGCCCAAAACGCTGGGCGTGTCTTTTGAAGGGGTACGTTTCCCTCTGTCCAGTGGTGCCGCCATGAGCCCGGTTGGCTTCGGGGCGTTTACCGCCGCTGGTTGCGGCGACCGGAACGGGTTCGGTACCTCCGAGCTGGTGCAGATGGGCTATTCCGGCTTGGTCATGGACGCTCGTGTCGACTATCGGTTCATCGGTGGCGGTCAGTTGTTGAACGTAACGGTCGACAGCCTTTTCCGGGACATGCACCGCACGGAAGTGTCGATGGAACTGTCGCTCGGCGCATCGTCCCTGAATGCCATGGCGGTCGGCATGGCCGCCAGCAATGCCGAGCTGCTAGGGCTCACTATCGACTATCAGGATATGGGCTACGCGAAACGGGTGTTTGAGTTCTGCCAGAAGGAAACGGAGCTGGACCGCCAGGCTTTCATTGCCCAGCACCTCGAGGCCTGGGAGCAGATGTGGCAGCGCCTGGGCTTTGTCGCCGGCCCCACCATGACCCAGGGCTACCGCAACTTCCTGGCTGAGCCGGATCAGTTGAGCCTGTCCATCGAGCCTAATGGCGAGCTGAGTATGGATGAGTTGAGCCGCTCCTCTCCAGAAATGATGTTGTACCAACTGAGGACCACGCTATCGGTCAATCACGACGAGGTCGGCCGGTTGGATCTGTCCGTGCGCGAGGGCGGCCCGCTGGTGGTGGAGAGTGAGGCCGAAACGGCAACTGGCGGCGACTCAGCCGCCGTCACCGGCACAAACACCGGTGGTTCCTCGACCGGTATGCCTTCCGGGGATCAGCGGATTGCGCTGGACAATCTGGACCAACACCTGAACCGGGACGTGGAATTGCACCTACAGGATGGTCGGGCGCTGGAAGGTCGCGTAGAGGAAGTCCGAGAGACATCCGTGCAATTCAAACGTTTCCACGGTGGTGGCTACGTGATTCAACCGATCCCCTACGATGACATCGAGGCGGTATACCTTCGCGACAACCGCTAGCTGATTCCCAAGGGGCCGGGAAAATGGAAAACCGCACGGGCTCAGAGCCCGCGCGAACGCGGCTCAGTTGCCGTCTTCCCCCAGATAGCGTTGAAGGGTGTTGCTCCAGTCATCGTCTTCGATGATGGTGAGCAGGGTGCGGTTGAACAGGTCGCGCCGTTCACTGCCCTCGGGTAGCGCGATGGCGTAGTCCTGACGTTCGAAGGTGCTGGGCAGAACCTGCAAAGGGAACTGCTGACGACTCAGATACTGGAGAATGGGCCGGTCGTAGACCACGGCATCGAAATCACCGTCTGCGACTGCCTGGAGTGCCGTTGGCAGGTCCGCCCGGGTACTGAAGCCGATACCCCGCTCATCCAGATACTGAGCGCTCGCCGAGCGATCGACCGTCACCACGCGTGCATCCGGTAGATCCCCTGGCCCCTGAACGCTGGTTTCCAACTGGCTGACCGTCAAGCTGGTGGCGATGGCGGCGGTGAAACTGGAGATCAGGATGATGGCGGCAAACATCCAGACCAGCGCCACCAACCGGCCCGCGAACGTGACCGGGGCCTTGTCGCCGTAGCCCACGGTGGTCATGGTCACCGCCGCCCACCAGAAGCTGGCGCCAATGCCCTGGGCCGGTGTGCCGCCGAACATGTCGGCGTTCTTGCGCCGCTCGGTCAGCCAGAAGACAAACCCTACCGCCAGTAGCAGCCCCCCTAATGCCACAATGGCCACCATGAACTCCCAGGAAAACAGCCGTTTGACCGCGATCCAGACCGGGTTGCCGGCCTGCGGAACGGCGATCGCCAGGCCGGTGGTGTGAAAGGGGTGGGTGAAGTCCACCACCGCCTCGCGCCCGGCGGTGACGGTCAGTGCCGCTACCGAGGCGTCTAGGGTGCCGTCTTCCAGCCCACGGATCAGGTCAATGAGCTCCACCTCCTTAAATTCGTAGGTCAGGTTCTGGCGCCGGGCCAGTTCTTCCCATAATTCGATGCTGATGCCGGAGAACTCTCCGTCTTCTTCCTTGATCACGAACGGTGGTGCGATTTTGGTACCCACGATCAGTGGTTCGTTGGGGGTGGGCTCGTCAGTTTGGCTCAAAGCAGGCCAAGCGAGGGCCAAGAGTAGGAAGAAAGCGCCGGTTCGCAGCATCGGGAGGGTCACAAGTGAGGCTCCAGTCAGTCAGTGGGTCCTGCCGAGGGACAGGGCGGTTCAGAGTTTGATACTATTCCGTCGCCATGCGCCAGCGGCCAATCCCCACTGATCCGCGGACGAGCGGGTTGTCCGGTAGGTATCGGGTCTCCCGGCGCTTGCCAACAGAATACGGACGATACTCGCTGGCGTTGATAAAAAACGCTGTACGAATTGTAGCGTAGTCCAGCCGCGGTAGCGTGGCGTACTGCTTCTGGTGGCCCTCCCTCCTCAGTTGAACCGGATTACGAATCATGGATTCACTCACTCAAATGGCCCTGGGCGCGTCGGTCGGCGTGGCGACCATGGGGAAACGCGTGCCGGTCTGGCGTTCGGCCCTGGCGGGCGCGGTGGTTGGCACCCTGCCGGATCTGGACTCGTTTGTAGACTACGGGGACCCGATCCGCAACGTCACCTACCACCGCGGTGTCACCCACTCGCTGCTGTATCTGTC
Source organism: Marinimicrobium agarilyticum DSM 16975 (assembly GCF_000423345.1). Taxonomy (GTDB): domain Bacteria; phylum Pseudomonadota; class Gammaproteobacteria; order Pseudomonadales; family Cellvibrionaceae; genus Marinimicrobium; species Marinimicrobium agarilyticum. The sequence continues at coordinate 71,124 of NZ_AUHU01000008.1, read as the reverse complement.
CCTGCTCTCGCCTCTGCTCGCCTGGCTGGTCACGCGTTGGTCCCCTGCCGGTGGATTTCGGCGGTGGTGGCTTGCGCTGTGGCTGATTCTGATCACCCACGTTCTGCTCGATACCATGACGGTATACGGCACCCAGTTGGGCCAGCCGTTTACCGATTACCCCTTCGGGGTGGCCAGCCTATTTATCATTGACCCTCTCTATACCTTGCCCCTGCTGGTGGGGTTGGGGTTTGCCTTCACGGGGCGACGACGGGGCAATAGCGTGGCACTGGCGTTGACTACCGGCTACCTGGTCTGGAGCGTGGCCGCCCAGGCGCATGTGTCCGACCGGATAGAGCAGCAGCTGGCTCGTACGGACTGGCCGGTGCATTCCGTGCTGGTCTCCCCGACCCCCTTCAATACCGTGTTGTGGCGGGTATTGGTAATGACACCGGAGCATTATTACGAAGGCTTCTACGCTTTGGCCGATGGCGATACCCCCATCGATTTTGACCGTTTTGATCGCCACCCGGAGCTGCGTGAGGCTTTGGCGGACGACTGGGGCGTTCAGCGGGTGGCCTGGTTCAGCAAAGGCTTTTTCGCACTGGACGAGGTGAATGGTCGAGTGCGCATCACCGACCTGCGCATGGGTCAGGAACCCTACTACAGCTTTAACTTCGTGGTGGCCGAGCGTAGCGAAAACGACTTGCAGACCTTGTCACCCGAACTGGAAATAGAACGCCCCGATATCGCCGCCAGCCTGCGCTGGCTCTGGCAGCGCGCCTTGGGCGAGCCTCTGTCTCCTCCTCGGGATAAACACTAGGAGCCTCTGTGGATCGACTCGATAAAGTACTGGTAGCACGGGGCCTCGTGCAGACGCGCACTCAGGCCCAACGGCTGATTGACGCCGGGCGGGTCAGCGCTTTTGTGTCCGGCACCTGGCAGGTGGTACGCAAGCCTGGGCAGAAAATCTCCGAGGACACGGAGCTTCAAGCCGAGCCGGGAGAGGAAGAACGCTACGCCTCGCGCGGTGGCCTCAAGCTCTGGGGCGCGCTCGAACGCACCGGCGTGTCGGTCGCCGACCGGGTGGTGCTTGATGTGGGCCAGTCCACCGGCGGCTTTACCGACTGCGTGCTGCAGGCCGGGGCAGCCAAGGTGGTGGGCGTGGATGTGGGCCGGGACCAATTGAATCCGGCGCTGCGCCAAGATCCGCGAGTCGTATGCCTGGAAGGTATTAACGCCCGCGACTTGCCAACTGAAATTTTGTTGAAAGAGGCGCCTGAGGGCTTCGAGCGGGTGGTGATGGACGTGTCGTTTATCTCCCAAACATTGATCCTGCCCGGCCTACCGGCCTTGATGAAACCCGGGGCCCATCTGTTGAGCCTGGTCAAACCCCAGTTCGAGGTGGGTCGTGACGGCATTGGCAAGGGCGGTATCGTCCGGGATGAACGGCTTTACGCTGAAGTGGAAGCCCGCATTTGCGACCTCTGTGGCGAGGTGGGACTGGTGGTCGAAGCCTATTTCGATAGCCCCATCAAAGGCGGCGATGGCAACCGGGAGTTTTTTGTCAGTGCAGTGCGTTCATAGTCCGATGGGAGCGCCGGGAATGCCACCACCTCTGAACACTTTTTAGCATATAAATCGTAGGAATCTGACGACAGCTCCCCTATACTCGGCCATTGGTCAAAACCACACCAGTCTGGCTGTGGCGTACCTGACGGTCAATCGGTACCGTTACAAGCAGTCACTACAAGCATAAAGATGTGAGAAGGCAATGAAACCACGAGTGCAAGCAGTCAGTCGCCCCCTGGTGGCGGCTTCCCTCATCCTTCTGCTCGCGGCCTGTGCGCCCGAGGAGAGCCCCGAATCAACAGCCTCCGCCCCTACCGCGTCGTCCTCCGAAGCCCCGGGCAATGCCGTGGCGCCTCTGAGCGAAACCGACGCCGCCGTCGTGGCGTTGAGTGATGCCGAAGTGCAATCCGCGGCCGAGCGGGTGGTCGGTCAATTGAACCTCAAGCCCGCGGAGGGCCTGGGAGTGAAGCTTTGGGCGCCGGAAAAACTCCTGGCGGACCCGGTAGCAATCAATGTCGACTATGAAGGTCGCGTTTGGGCAGCCATTACCAACCGCAGCAACAACTCCGAATTCGACATCCGTGGCTACCCGCATTGGGAATTCCCCTCCATCGGCTTTGAAACCGTGGAAGATCGACGCGAGTTCCTGCGTCAGGATCTGGCCCCGGAAAAGAGCGCGCAGAACGAGTGGCTGCCCGATCGGAATGAGGATGGCTCTCACGACTGGCGGGACCTGGCCGTCGTAAAAGAGGAAGTCGTTCTGCTGGAAGACACCAGTGGCAACGGCCAGGCCAACCAGAGCCGCCGGTTTCTGAAAGACTTTCACAGCGAAGTCACCGACGTGCTCGGCGGCATCTATTACCACAACGAGCTGGATGAGCTGTTCCTGGCCGTGGCGCCCAACGCCTGGCGGGTGAAAGACACGGACGGTGACCTGCAGGCCGATACCAAGACCGCCATCTCCGAAGGCTTTGGCGTGCACATTGGCTTCAGTGGCCACGGTATGTCTGGGGTTACCCTCGGTCCCGATGGCCGGATTTACTACGGTATCGGCGACATTGGCGGCCATATCACGGACGTAGACGGCAATGAATATGCCTATCCCAATCAGGGAATGATTGTGCGCAGCGAGCCCGATGGCAGCCACTTCGAAGTGTTTGCCCGGGGGGTTCGCAACACCCACGAGTTCACCTTCGACAAATACGGCAACCTGATTACCGTGGACAACGACGGTGACCACGAAGGCGAATATGAGCGAGTGGTCTACCTGGTAGACGGCTCTGATTCCGGCTGGCGCACCAACTGGCAGCTGGGCAAATATAAAGACCCGAAAAACAATCGCTACAAGGTCTGGATGGATGAGTCGTACTTCACTCCGCGGTTTGAGGATCAGGCCGCTCACCTGTTGCCGCCGGTGGCTCCCTATCATGCCGGCCCGACCGGAATGGTCTACAACCCCGGCACGGCACTGAATGACAAGTGGCAGGACCATTTCTTCGTGGTGGAGTTTGTCGGCTCCGCCGCCCGCTCCGGAATCAACGCCTTTACCCTGGAGCCCAAGGGCGCCGGCTTTGAAATGACGACCGACCAGAATATTTTCCGCGGCGTTCAGGCCACCGGCCTGGACGTCGGCCCGGACGGCACGCTGTACATGAGCGACTGGGTTTCGGGCTGGGGAATTAATGGCAAAGGTCGCATCTGGAAGCTGGATGCTACCGAGGGCGTAGACAGCGACCTACGGGCCGAGACCCAGGCCCTGCTGCAAGCGGATTTTACCGAGAAGAGCACCGCCGAGCTGAGCGAGCATTTGAGCCACCCGGACATGCGGGTGCGCCAGCGCGCGCAACTGAACCTCGCCGCTCGCGAGGACGAGGACGCCCTTCTGGAAGTGGCCACCACAAGCGAGCACCAGTTGGCCCGCATCCACGCTATCTGGGGCCTGGGTCAGCTGATGCGTGCCGATACCACCCGCTCCGCAGTACTGCTGCCCCTGCTTGAGGACACCGACCCCGAGATTCGGGCACAGGTGGCCAAGGTGCTGGGCGATGTGGCCTACGCCGAGGCCCGGAATGACCTGGTGCCCCTGCTCTCAGACGACAGTGCGCGCGTGCGGTTTTTCGCCACCCAGGCACTGGGCCGTATCGGCAATGCCGAGGATATGGCAGCCGTGGTCGACATGCTGGCAGCGAATGCCGATGAAGACGTTTACCTCCGCCACGGCGGCGCCATTGCCCTGGCCCGGATGGGTGATGAAGCGGCATTGGGCGAGCTTGAAAACCATGCCTCAGAGGCGGTACGCGTAGCGGCGGTGGTTGCGCTCAAGCGACTGCGCAGCGTCGAACTGACCCGCTTCCTGGATGACGGGAGTGAGTACGTCGTGACCAACGCCGCCCGCGGTATCAGTGACGACCGGTTTGTGGAAGACGCCCTGCCGGCGTTGGCGAAGCTGCTGGAAACCACGACCTTTACCAACGAGCCCCTGCTGCGCCGCCTGATCAATGCGAACCTCTACGCTGGTGGTGATGAGTCGGTCGAGCGGCTGCTGGACTTTGCCCAACGTGCAGACATTTCTGGAACGCTTCGGGCCGAAGCCCTTGACACCCTGGCGACCTGGTCTGCTTCCTCCCAGTTTGATCGGGTGACCGGTCGGGTCCGGGGGGTGATCACCCATCCATTGGCCCAGGCCGCTGAGCCGCTGAGCGCCCGGGCGGGTCGTTTGCTGGAAGATGGCAGCCCCGAGGTGCGGGCCTCGGCCGTGAATGCCCTGGCGGCACTGTCTATCGAGGAAGCGACGCCCGCTCTGGTCAGAGCGCTGAGCGACGACGCCAGTGCCCAGGTCCGGGCGGCCGCGCTCCAGGCCCTGTTTGAGCTGGAGTACGCGCAAATGGGCCGGGCGGCAATGACAGCCACCAACGACGCCGATTCTGACGTGCGTATGGCCGCGCTGGCCTTGTTGCCCAAATTGAGTCTTCCGACAGACGAAGTGGTGGAAATGCACCGCTTGCTACTGGTGAATGGATCGGTGGATGAGCAACAGGCAGCCTATCGCTCGCTGGCCAATGTGGACGACCCGAGTGCTCACGCCCTGCTGGGTGAGTCATTGCAGGCTCTGCGCGAGGGTGAGCTGGCGGGTGCGGTGCAACTCGATGTGATCGAGGCCATCAAAGCCACCGAAAACCAGACGCTGCTGGCGGAACTGGAGGCCTACGAGGCGAACAAGAATCGTAACCAGCCGATGGAGGTTTTCCGCGAGGCGCTTGAAGGCGGCGACCCGGCGGAGGGTATGAACCTGTTCCGCTACAGCAATCAGGCTCAGTGCATTCGCTGCCACATGATTGGCCATCGAGGCGCCCGTGTGGGACCGGAGCTGACTCGCATCGGAGAGACCCTGACCCGCGCGCAACTGCTCGAGGCGCTGGTGGACCCCGGTGCCCGGGTACCGCCGGGCCATGGGCGGGTGTCGGTGACACTGAAGGACGGCGAGACAATCAGTGGCTTCTTTGAGGCGGAAACCGAGGACAGCATGACCATTGTCGATGGCGACAACACCGTGGAAGTGGCCCGCTCGAATGTGGTTAAAACCGAGTACTCCGGCTCGGGCATGCCCCCCATGGGCATGCTGCTGGACCGCGGTCAAATTCGCGATATCGTGGCGTACCTGGCCACACTCCCCACCGAAGAGGAGCAGGAGGGACACTGATTCCTCCACCACCGTGCTTCCTGCACGGTTTCCCCTCCCCTGCAATGCCGCCTTCGGGCGGCATTGTTAATTTTGACGACAAATCCCGTGGCACTCGCCCCGTTTTACTGCTTAACTGACTAAGGTCGGCCTATTAAATTTTCAGGGATAGGGCCGGTATTTATTCGCACTTCGTCAGGAGTCGTTTGTGTCGTCGACCTCGTTTAACACTCCAGAAACCCGTTGGCGTCTTGAGTTGTTGGCACCCATCGCCGGATTGCTGGTATTGGTCGCGACGGCCGTAGGGTTTTCCCACACCGCGGCGAAAATCCAGTTCGCCACCGCCGCTTATGTCAGTGGCCAGAGCATCTGGTCCCGGGGTCAGTTGGCCACCGTCTACTATCTCGACCGCTATTCCCTGACCGGCGACCCGAGCGACCTGGTCAGGGCGCGCGAGTGGTTGGCCATCCCGTTGGCTGATCGAAAGGCACGCTTGGCGATGGAGGCCTCCCCCATTCGGGTCGAAGAGGCCAAAGCCGCCATGATTCGGGGTGAGAATCACCCTGAGGATGTGGCTGGTATGGTCTGGCTGTATCGTCATTTTTCCGGCTGGGGCCCATTGCGCAAGGCGGCCGCCGCCTGGGAAGCGTCGGATGAACCCATATTGCGGCTGCAATCGCTTACAGAGCAGATGGCTCAGGCCGAGGAGCCTCGGGCGTTACAAGCCCGGCGCGAGGAACTCTCGGCACTGAACCGACAACTGAACGACCAAAGCGAGCGCTTTCGAGCTGCCATGGTGGAGGCGTCCCGGTGGGTTACCTGGTTTCTGTCCACCGTCAGCGTAGTTTTCCTGGTAGTGGTGATCATCCTCGTCGCTCTTTTGAGCGCCTGGATTCTGCGAGTGCTGCGTCGCTCCGAAAGCCGCTTTCGCGCCATTTTCGAGCAGGCGGCGGTGGGCATTGCCCAATTGGATCGAAACGGCATCATCCGTGATTCCAACCCCGCTTTTGGCCAGATACTCGGGTTGCCTCGGGAGCAACTGGTGGGAGGGCTGTACCGGGAGCTGATTCATCCGGACGATGTGGCCAAGGGCGATGAGTTTCGGGATCAGCTGCACCGACGTGAGCGCTCCTCTTATACCCTGGATTTGCGCTTCAACTGCGTCAATGGCAATACGATTTGGGGGCGGGTCACTGCCTCTGTGGGCCAGGGCCGGGAATTTGTGGTGATTCTCGAGGACATTTCCGAATCCCGGCGGCTTTCCCTGGAGTTGAGTCACCAGGCCACCCACGACGCTCTGACCGGATTGTTCAATCGCCGCGCCTTTGAGCATCGTCTCTTAGCGACCTTGGACCGCGCCCGAACCGAAGGCTCCAATCACACGCTGGCCTTTATCGATCTGGATCAGTTCAAGGTCATCAACGACACCTCCGGGCACTTCGCCGGCGACCGCTTGCTGCAGCAGGTAGTGACGATCTTCCGCCAATGCCTGCGTGAGGGCGATATGCTCGCGCGACTGGGCGGTGATGAGTTCGGGGTCGTATTCGAGCATTGCGACCCGGGCCTGGCAGTTCAGGTGGCGGAGAAACTGCGCGCTGCCCTGGATGAGACACCCTTTGCCTGGGAGGGAAACAGTTACGGCATCAGTTGCAGCATCGGCCTGGTGCCTATCAGCCCTGACACGCCGGATGTGGAACACCTGCTCAAAAGCGTAGACATCGCCTGTTATATCGCCAAGGAAAATGGGCGCAACCGCGTGCACCTGTCCAGCGACAAAGATGAAGCCCAGCGTGAACGGTTGGGACAGATGCAATGGATCCACCGGGTGCGCTCGGCCCTGGCTGAAGACCGCCTGTTCCTGGAGGCTCAGCGCATTGTTCCGGTCCGCGAGGGGGAATCGGCGCTGTGCTACGAGGTGTTGGTCCGGCTGCGCACCGAAACCGGGGAAGTGGTGCCCCCGGGCGTCTTTCTGCCGGCGGCCGAGCGCTTCGGCGCAGTCCACCAGATTGACCGTTGGGTAGTACGAGAGGTCATGCGGCAGCTGGCGCGGCATCCGGCTCACCTGGCCGAGCTGCAGTCCTGCCATATCAACCTCTCGGGCGGGTCCCTCGACCAGGTGGATTTCGGCCCTTTTGTCATCGACGCGCTTCGGGAATTTGATATTCCGCCGGAAAAAATCTGTTTTGAAATCACCGAAACGGCGGCGGTCAACAACCTGGCCGAAGCCCTGAATTTCATGGAATTACTGGGGGATCTGGGGTGTCAGTTTGCTCTGGATGACTTCGGCACGGGATTGTCCTCGTTCAGCTATCTGCGGCGGTTGCCAGTGCACTGCCTCAAAATCGATGGCGTGTTTGTGCGGGATATTGTGGAAGACGAAACCGACCGGGCCATGGTTCGCGCCATTAACGAGATTGGCCAGACGCTGGGGAAACATACCGTGGCCGAGTTTGTCGAGACCGATGAGGCTCTGGAGTGGTTGCGCCGCATCGGGGTAGACGGCGCCCAGGGTTATGGCATTCACCGGCCCTGCGCCTTCGAGATTCTGCTGGCAGAGACCCAAGCACCAGAAGCCGTCACGACTGAGTCACAAGATGATGATTTTAGTGCCAAATAGCCATAAAGAATCTGTAACATGAGAGGGAAAAGCCTCGATACCATCGGAACCGAACCATGACGACGCCGTTGTTAATCTGTGACGACTCCCTGGTCGCCCGCAAGCAAATGCTGCGCAGCCTGCCGCCCGACTGGGATGTGCGGGTCAGCTTTGCCAGCGATGGCGAGGAGTGTCTGCGTTATCTGCTCGAGGGGCGGGGCGATATTCTGTTGCTCGATCTGAATATGCCGGTGCTCGATGGGTATTCAGTATTGCAGGAGATTCGTGCCCGGGATCTGCCCACGCTGGTTATCGTGGTCTCAGGGGATATTCAGCCTGAGGCGGAACAACGGGTGCTCGATCTGGGTGCCATGACGATGATCCGCAAACCCACGGAGCCGGCGACACTGCATCGAGTGCTAAGGGAGTTCGGCCTCTATACGCCTTCGGAGCACAGCGAAACACTGCTTGAGACAGAGGAGTCCCTGCCCAACACCACCTGGCACGACGTCCTCCAGGAGCAGTCCAACATTGCCATGGGTCAGGCTGGCGATCTGCTCGCGCGACTGTTGGGGGTGTTTGTTGAACTGGCGGTGCCGCGGGTCAGCATGCTGGCGGCGAGTGAGTTGACCATGGCGCTCAGTGCCGGCAGCAGCCACCATAAATGGTCCGGGGTCTGTCAGGGCTTCATTGGCGGTGGACTCGCCGGGGAGGCGCTACTGCTGTTCAGTGACAGTAGCATCGATGATATGGCGGACCTGTTGGGCTATGCCGAGAACGACGCGGACCAGCGGGATCTGGAAGTGTTGATGGATCTGTCGGGTATTCTCGCCGGGGCCTTCCTCAAGGGCTTGGGTGAGCAGCTCCACCTCTCCCCACGGATCACCCCACCCGCGGTGCTCGGCACCCACGTCACCATAGATGACATGATCAATCACAACAGCCACTTTTGGGAGCAGATGCTGACCATTGAGGTGTCATTTGCGGTCGAGGGACGCGATATCCTCGGCAACCTCCTGCTGTTGTTTACCGAAGACTCCATTCCCCGCCTGCAGGAAACCCTGGACTACCTGCGGCCCGACCCCGAGGACAACCCGTCGTGAATCACGTCCCGTTTACGCTCAGCGATGTCCATTGGCTGATGGAGCTGCTGCAGACCGTCGAGGTCGGCATTGTGGTGCTCGATAACGACAACCGCGTGCGGACCTGGAACGGCTTTATGGAAAATCACAGCGGCATCGCCGCCGGTGAAGCTCAGGGGGAGGCGCTGTTCGGGCTGTTCGACGATCTGCCTGAGGATTGGCTCAAGCGCAAGCTCGACACCGTGCGCCTGTTGGGCGTTCGAGCGTTCAGTGTGTGGGAGCAGCGCCCCTACCTGTTTCGCTTTCGCAATCGTCGCCCGGTCACTGGCACCGAGCCCTACATGTTTCAGAACATTACGTTTTTCCCGCTGACCGATCGGCGTGGCGAGGTTGATGCCGTCTGTCTCTTGGTATACGACGTGACCGATATGGCCAGTAACCGTCGCCAGCTCGAGCGCACCAACGCCCAGCTTAAGCGGCTGAGCCAGACCGACGGCCTGACCGGTCTGTTCAACCGGGCGACCTGGGAGGCCTTTCTCCATACTGAATTTGAGCGCCATTATCGCTACGGCTCGGAAGCGGCTCTGGTGATGCTGGATATCGACCATTTCAAGCCAATCAACGACACCCATGGCCACCAGGCGGGCGATGAGGTGATCCGCCAGATCACCAGCCTGATCAAGTTCAACCTGCGCCAACCGGATATCGCCGGGCGCTACGGCGGCGAAGAGTTCGCTGTGATCCTGCCGGAGACCAATGTCGCTGGCGCGGAATGTTTTGCCGAGCGTATCCGGGCGGCGGTCGAACAGCAGCCGGTGCAATGCGTCGCGACGCCCTTGAACATTACCGTCAGCCTGGGAGTGGCCCCCTTGGCCACGCGCTGCGCCAGCGCTGACGATTGGCTTAAAGCGGCGGACGAGGCACTCTATAGCGCGAAGGACCGTGGTCGCAACCAGGTGGTCGTCTCGGCGTTCCCTTGACAGGCTCCGCCGAAAAGCTGTACGTTCATACATACCACAAAGCGGGGCGACCTGAAAGCCGGGCCAAAACGGAGTACACTGTCGCGCCCCAAACTCACTGACGCCGCGACCAGCCAATGGATGTATCAGCCCTGCTCAACGACTTGAACGACGCCCAGCGCGAGGCCGTTTCGGCCGAGCCCGGTAACCAGTTGATTCTGGCCGGGGCCGGCAGCGGCAAAACCCGTGTACTGGTGCACCGGATTGCCTGGCTGATTCAGGTGGCCCAGGTCTCGCCCTACTCCATCATGGCGGTAACCTTCACCAACAAGGCCGCCCGGGAAATGCGGGCCCGCCTGGAGCTGTTGCTGTCGGACACCGGTCAGCCGGTCAACACCCGCAGCATGTGGGTCGGGACGTTTCATGGCCTGGCCCACCGCCTGCTCAAGGCGCACTGGCAGGACGCGGGGCTGCCCCAGAACTTCCAGATTCTCGACAGCGACGATCAGCTGCGCCTGATCAAACGGGTCTACCAGCGCCTTGAGCTGGATGAGTCCAAATGGCCCTTCCGCCAGGCCCAGTGGTTTATCAACGGCCAGAAAGACGAAGGGCTGCGCCCCCAACACATTGTCGACAACGGCGACCCGTTCATCCGCACCATGCTGATGATTTACCGCGCCTATGAAGAAGACTGCCAGCGCAGCGGTCTGGTGGACTTTGCCGAACTGCTGCTGCGGGCTCACGAGCTGTGGTTGCACAAGCCTCACATTCTTGAGCACTACCGGCGGCGTTTTCCGTTTGTGCTGGTGGATGAGTTTCAGGACACCAACAGCATTCAGTACGCCTGGTTGCGCGTACTCGCGGGGGATAGCTCCCGGGTGACCGCCGTGGGCGATGATGACCAGTCCATCTACGGCTGGCGCGGCGCGCGAATCGAGAACATTCAGCGCTTCACCGATGACTTCCCCGGCACCCACACCATCCGCCTGGAGCAGAATTACCGCTCCACCGGCACCATCCTGCGGGCGGCCAACGCGGTGATTTCCCATAACTTCGGGCGCCTGGGCAAAGAGCTCTGGACCGAGGGTGTTGACGGCGACCCCATCTCACTCTACGCCGGCTTTAATGAGCAGGACGAAGCCCGTTTCATCGTTGAGCGAATTCAGGAGTGGGTTAAGCAGGGCAACACCTACTCGAGCAGCGCCATTCTCTACCGCTCCAATGCTCAGTCCCGGGTGTTGGAAGAAGCGCTGCTGCGCGAGGGCATTGCCTACCGTATCTACGGGGGTCAGCGTTTCTACGAGCGTCTGGAAATTAAAAATGCCCTGGCCTATATGCGCCTGATTGCCAATCCTGACGACGACACCGGTTTTGAGCGGGTGGTCAACACGCCCACCCGCGGTATCGGCGGAAAAACGGTGGACGCCATTCGCGAATGCGCCCGGGAGCAGAACCTGTCGCTCTGGCAGGCATCGGCCCAAATCGTCGCCAACGGCGCCCTGCCCGCCCGCGCCAACAACGCGCTGAAAAGCTTTATGCAATTGGTGGATTCGCTCGCCGACCACGCCACGGAAAAGCCCCTGGATGAAGTGGCTCAGTTGGTGCTGGATGAAACCGGCTTACTGGAATTTCACAGCAAGGAAAAAGGCGAGAAAGGCCAGGCCCGGGAGGAAAACCTGCAGGAACTGGTTAACGCCTGCCGCTTCTTCGACGCGCCCGAAGAGGACGAGCTGACGGTATTGCAGCAGTTCCTGGACACCGCGGCACTGGATGCCGGGGAAACTCAGGCCGATGAATTTGAAGACGCGGTGCAACTGATGACGTTGCATTCGGCCAAGGGCCTGGAATTTCCATTGGTGTTCCTGGCGGGTGTGGAGGAAAACCTCTTCCCGCACAAGATGTCCATGGAGGACCCGGACCGGCTCGAAGAGGAGCGGCGCCTGTGCTACGTGGGCATTACTCGCGCCATGGAAAAGTTGTACATCTGCTACGCCGAAACCCGCCGCCTCTACGGCAGCGAGACCTTTAATGCCCTGTCCCGGTTTGTACGCGAAATTCCCGCCGAGCTGATTCAGGAAGTGCGACTGAAAACCTCGGTCTCGCGGCCCATGACGTATGGGGGTGGCAATTACGGCCACAGTGGTAACGCCAGTCTGACCGACTCCGGTGAGGAAACCGGCTTTCATCTGGGCCAGCGGGTCAGCCACGGCGTGTTTGGAGAAGGTGTGATCCTGCACTTCGAGGGCCAGGGCGCGACCGCCCGGGTGCAGGTCAACTTTGACGATGATGGCAGCAAGTGGCTGGTGCTGCAGTACGCCAAGCTGGTCCCCATGTAGCGCTGCAGTCGCGCATGGCACGGGGGTGTGAGCAAGAACGGTCTTGTTTATACCCTCCGGGATCGGTGGCATACTGTTTGGTTCTACCTGACATCGCTTAGAACAGCCGTGCTTATGACAATAAAAGAATCTCGTCTCAATATTTATCCGCTGATCATACTGGTGCTCGTGGCGGCGCTGGTGAGCGTTTTCGCTCTGCTGGTCATGGAGCGAGCCGACAGCTCACCCTCACAACAACAGGGTCCGCTTGGCGAGCAAACCATCTACCGCTGGCGCATGGTGACCACCTGGCCCAAGGATTTTCCGGGGTTGGGCACCACCGCGCAGCATTTTGCGGACATTGTCGAGCAGATGAGCGGAGGCCGAATTACGATTCGCGTTTACGGTGCCAACGAACTGGTGCCCGCCATGGGGGTGTTCGACGCCGTCTCCGACGGCAGCGCGGAAGTGGGCCACGGTGGCAGTTACTACTGGCGCGGTAAAGCTCCCGCGGCGCAGTTTTTTACCACCATTCCCTTTGGTATGAACGCCCAGGAAATGAACGCCTGGTTACATCACGGTGGGGGTCTGGAGTTGTGGCGGGAAGTGTACGAACCGTTCAATATCATTCCCTTTCCCGGTGGCAATACCGGCATCCAGATGGCCGGCTGGTTCAACCAGGAAATCGACAACATTGAGGACCTTAAGGGACTGAAAATGCGCATCCCCGGCTTGGCCGGTGACGTCTTCAATCGGGCGGGCGGCAGCTCCGTCAATATCCCTGGCGGTGAACTTTATACCTCGTTACAGACTGGCGTCATCGACGCCGCCGAATGGGTCGGTCCCTCCAATGATCAGGCCTTTGGTTTTGACCAGATCGCCCAATACTATTATTACCCCGGCTGGCAGGAGCCGGGCTCCACCCTGGAGCTGATTGTCAACAAAACCGCCTATGAGTCTCTGCCGGAAGACCTGCAGGCCATCGTGACCCACGCCGCCCGCTCCGCCAATCAGGACATGCTCGATCAGTACACCGCCCGCAACCCCGCCGCCTTGAAATCCATGGTCAGCAAAGAAGGTACCGAACTCCGTCGCCTGCCGGATGATGTGTTGCAACGGCTGTACGAGATTTCACGGGACCTCTTTGAAGAGCAGGCCAGCCAGGACCCCATGTTCAAAAAAGTGTGGGATTCTTATCGGGGCTTTCTGGCTGATGTGAAGGATTACCACAAAATTACCGAACACACGTACTACGACATTCGCGAGCAGGTGCAGGAGCGCGCCGAGCGTTCGGAGTAATCCGTCACGCTGACCGACGGTGGCTCACCGCTTGTCAGTTGAATTCTTCCACAGTGAATTTTTCCAGCGTGGTGGTATTGTCGCCTTCATCTCGCAGGCGAATTTGGGTTTCGCTTCTGGGGATGGTGGGTGCGATGTCCAGGTACAGCCGCCTTTCGCCGTCGGCCATAGACTCGAATACTTTCAGCATTTCGTCTTCATCGAAGTGAATGATAAAGAGGTGGCCGTCGCTCTTAAAGCTGATTTCCCGTGGCATAGGTAAGGTGCCATCGCGAGGTTGTTCAACGTTGTAGGGAGGCCGTAGGTGGTAGCGTTCACCGTTCAGGTACTTTAAGTGAACCGGCAAGTGAGGTTCGGGCATTCGATAGAAGCGGGGTTCCCAAGGATATTCTTCACGAAAGCGAGACCACTTGTCGATGGGGACAACACCATTCTGCGCCTCGCTAAGTGCTTTTGAAAACCGGTCTCTGGAGAGTGTTTCCATTCGAAACTGTGCTCTAGGATCGGGGTGCTGACTTTGAAATGTCGACTCCCAGAACTGAGTCCAATCATAGTCAATAGGCTGGGCCTTTCCAAAGAAAATCTCCTCTTGCTTCCCTGAACCCACAAGCCAAACCGCCACATGACCTCCTGGCGTTATACCCGCGACGATTTTTCGGAATGAGGATTGAGGTGCGCCTTCAGCAGCTGCGGTGTATCCCTCATTGAACCTTTTCACAATGAGATTGCGGGGCAAGTCAAATTCCCCTTGGTAAAATTGATCTTCGGTAAACGAGTAGAAAGTGATCGAAAGATTTTCAGGTAGGGGCTTCTTCTCCGGCCCGACGACGTGGGTGGACACGGGTTTTCCCCAGCCGTAATAGAGTAGCTTGCTGTCTGGATTATAAAGACCACTATCTCCGTCCGGGTAGACGAACGTGCCTTTTATGATTTGCATTGGATAGTTTAGAGGGGATGCTTCTGACGCTATCCATTCGTATTCTGCCATGGTCTCCTCGCAGCCTGACAAAGTAAGCAATATTGAAAGGTAAATAATGAGTTTGTAACAACTAGCCGTCATAACGTTTTCTCGACTTTCGGCCGTCCACGATTCTGGGTTCCATACCGATATCTCCGAATCTGGCCGACATGTGGAGGTGCTTGTTTCTGACGATATGCAGGAGAGCATCCTCCCGGTCCCATACGTCTGGCGTGGCGCATTCGCACAAGGATATTCTGGAGTCGATAAAACTCACCTGCTGCTTAAAGCTCACTGACCAACCCTGCTGAGGGGGATAAAGCGCAAACTAAATGAGAAAACATCTTTCAAAAGTATGTCCCAAGACACCACGTTTAAAAGTATGGAGCCCCTATCGGGGTTTCTTGGGTGTGAATGGCTACATAAAATCACCGAACACACTTACTACGACATTCGCGAGCAGGTTCAGGAATGCGCGGAGCGTTCCGAATGATAAGCTACAACTGTCATGAATCGTACTTGCGTAGCTCCTCCACATAGAATTTTTCCAACTTTCGGATGTTGCCATCCTCATTTCTTAGCCTGATCTCGGTCTTTGTTCGGGGTATATACGGAGCAATGTCCAGGTAGAGTCGCTTGTCGCCGTCCGCCAAGGCTTCGAACGCCTCTAGCATCTCGTCTTCGTCGAAATGGATCAAGAATAAGGCGCTGTTGCTGTGAAACGCCAGGTGCTTGGGCATGGGTCGGGTATCGGTGGAGTCTTCTGCATTAAATGGTGGCTCAAGAAAATAGAGCTCTCCATTTACGTAGTCTATGCCGATCCGCTTCTCTGGCACGGCCATACGAAAGAATCGTGGTTCCCAGGGGTAGTGTTTCCTGAGTCGAGCCCACTTGTCGAATGGAACGGTATCGCTCTGTGCCTGTTCGATGGCTTTATGCGCATCAGACCCTTCCATCATTCTAAGGCGGAACTCATCTCTTGGCTGAGCGTGGTTATCCCCAAAGCTTTGCTTCCAAAAAAGCTCCCAATCGTATTCGATCGGATTTGCCTGACCAAAAAAGACTTCTTCACTCTTACCTGCCCCCCTTATCCAGACGGCTACATGACCCCCAGGCGCCACTCCGACGACCAGTTTGCGAAAGTCTAATATCCCTTGATCTTTGATGTTGGACTCATACCCCTCTGCGAAGCGCTGCCGAATAAGGTTGTACGGAAGATCAAACGTACCGTGGTAAAATTGATCCTCGGTAAAAGAGTAAAAAGTGATTTCCAGTCGGTCAGGGAGCGGCTTAACATCTGGGCCTACCACGTGAGTGGAGATGGGCTCTCCCCAACCGTCGTAGATTAGCTTGTGGTTGGGAATATAGAGACCGTTTTCTTGCCCGGGATATAGAAAAGTACCGTTAATAATTTCCATCGGGTATCCCTTCGGGGCCGACTCTGAGGCCAGCCAGTCATAATTTTCCATAGAATCCTCGCAGCCAATAAATGTTTGGGACAGAAGAGCGATTAGTAGTGCTCCGAACTGTTTAACCTTCATAGTACTGTCTCACTCTTATCCCGTCTCTTCGACGAGCACCCATCCCGAAGGATTCCCGTGCGGACATGTGTAAATATTTATTGCGAACGACATTTAAAAGAGGATCGTTCTTTTGCCAAGTCGAAGGGGACGTAATTTCCGGGGATTCTAGCAGTCCCATAATGCGGATCTTGATTGCTTGAAGTTCTTCATCGCTTGCTGGAAGTATTAGAGCGTCATTCATTCTAGCCCGAAAACAAAGAGACTCTTTTTCCATATAATGAACCATGATGTTAAGAGGAATCCGGGAAAACTGATTTCCCACATTGTCCCTGTATACTCGAATATTATAGCCTACCGGGTTTCTAGGGTAGTTCAGGGTCATCTGTTCTTGTTGGTACCAACCCTGTTCAATAAGCCACTGATAATCTTGATTTCGGTCTCTTTGCATTCCAACAAAAACAACCTGTTCCTCGGGGCCTGGCAAATAGCCGCCTCCGACATCAGAGTGGGCTCCCGGAAGGCAAATTCGTTTCCCTTTTGCACCTGCGCTTTCGATTGTGGTTAACGAAAAGTTTTTCCTATATTCCTCTGAGGCCTCTAGCTGAACCACCTTCTTGGCTTGGCTAATGGCGTCTAGTTTAAGAGTGCCTACATCATTGCTAAAAGATAGGCCGTAAGAAGAAACTGTATCGAATAGTCCCACAAAATTGTTAGTGATGGTTTCTGTGGGTATTTTCCAGCTTTCAAGCTGCTCTTTTAGGGGATTGCCGTCCTGGTCGTTTAAGGCATAAATGCAATATCGAGCGCCTGCAGCGCCTCGGCTAAAGCCAAAGTAATCCACATCAATGGTTTTGACAACGTAATTTCCGGAGCGATTTGACAGGTTATCCTGAAGGTCGAGCACTGCTGTTCGGATTCCTCGTTCCACTTTGTTTTTTATGCCGGTTGCGCCCTTCCCAAGTGCGTATCCATAGCGAGAGTCAGCCTCTCTATCCTCGGTGCCTGGTCCTTCCGTGTAAATCGAAACAGTCGCATCATAGCCTGGTGCCTGTTTCTCAAAATTGGCCTCAAGAATGGCAATGTTGGACCGGTCATTTTCATAGCTGCCGTTACCAGCATGCTCTTCATATATGTCAGTGGATTTTTCCCTTTGTTCGACATTGGTTCTATTATTAAGCGTACCGTCAAAGAACAGTAAAAGTCGGACTTTGAGCTCCTGCTGACCCTCTTCACTTTCCATTTCTGGTTTGTCCGGCGGTGGCGGCGCAAAGGCGCCTTCTCCAATTTCCGTCATTCCCTGTCTCCTTCATCCAAACAACTTAGTGATTGCTTCTCCAGCACCACGGCGCCCCTAAGGCCGGCGTCAGAGGAACTGTATACAAGGTATCGCTTGTGATTTGCCCTCCAAAAAAGCTCTTGGCTTGCGAGAGCAATCAGGGCAGGAGCGGTCGCGCAGCCCAGGTCTCCATAGTATTCTGCAGGGTGAACGACGCGAACACTGTTTTGCCAGCGGTCGTTGTTGCGGATTTGCACGACACCCATTTCCTTGGCCCAGTAGCGTTCACCGTTCGCGCTGCTGTAAATGCCGTCGATTTGAGCGTCAGAGACCGGGCCCAAAGCTCCTTTGATGGCCTGGTCCAGCCCTTCGCCGCGGTAGGGCTCGTCGCTGAACCAATGGCCAACCTCCTCTCCTAATGCCGGTGCCCGGACCTGTATTACCTGCCCATTGTGCACCATTGCATTTTCAGCTGAGGCGGTCAGCGCGATGAAGGCCGCGCCCTCACCCGGCGCGTAGCCATCGCAGGGGCCCAGCGACAGGAGCCGGTGTTGTTGATCGGGCACTTCCAGACGGGGGTAGCTGTTTGGGCAGTCACTGCCGCCGATCACGATACCGTCCGGATAATGAGTAACCAAGTGGTCACCAGCGAACTTTATCGCGTCGATGGCGGCGGCTCTGCCTCTGCGGAAGACCCGTAGATTGCGTTCATCGACCCAACCGTGCCCGAACTTGGAAAGGTTCTGTTTCAGAAGCGGTACGTCCAGGGCACTGTCGTTCAGTTCGGGTTCGTTCCCGGTTAAAAGTAATGGGCCGCTTTCTGGCAGAGCCCCCTGCTGTTGCAGTTGAGCGAGTGATTCTTGGCTTCGCTGTAGTGGATGCGCGGTTTTGTGAGGGGAGTCATGGAATGGGAGGGCTGAAGAGAAGAGCTGGTGCGGGCGCTGACAAAAGCGCCCGCACACTCGGGAGAGGGCTTACTGGCGAACACCTTCCACATGCAGTTCCAGGTCGACCACTTCCGAGGCGGGGCCCAGGTTGTAATCGATGCCGAAGTCCTTCAAACGGATTTCGGTGCTGCCTTCAAAACCGGCGCGGTAGCCGCCCCAGGGATCTTTGCCTTCACCGACTTTTTCCGCCTCAATGGTGATTTCCTTGGTGACGCCGTGCAGGGTCAGGTTACCGACGATATCGAACTCTTCGCCACCGTCTTCAATGTTGGTAATGCCGGTGCTGACAAAGCTCGCTTCGGGGTATTTTTCCACGTGCAGGAAATCGCTGCCGCGCAGGTGCTTGTCGCGCTCGGCGTGGTTGCTGTCGACGCTGGCCGGGTCGATGGTGACGTTGACCTTGCTGGCGGCGACGTCTTCGGGATCATAACTGAAGGTGCCTTCGAAATCGTTGAAGCGACCCAGAAGCCAGCTGTAACCCAGGTGCTGGATTTCAAAGTGAATGGAAGCGTGTGCGCCTTCGGTGTCGATCACGTAGTCGGCGGCGAGCGCGGGAACGCTGGCCAGGCCGAGGCTGCTGAGCGTCAGTGCGGCAATGGTTTTTTTCATGGTCATGCTCCTGATGGGTTTGAAAAATCAAAACAGCGAGTGGGTAAATGTCGGTCGTACAGCCTGTTGGGCGACCGGTTCAGCTTTCGGTGCGATCGGGTCTCAACATACGCTTGAGCGTTCGATCGCGGATCACAAAATGGTGCAGTAGGCCGGCGGCGGCGTGGAGTCCGGCCAGAATAATAATCAGCCAGCCCACGATGTTGTGAATCTCCCCCGCCAGGTCGACGCCGTCAGGCCCAAGTTGCCAGGTCGCGGGGATACCGAACCAGTCAAAAAATAGGGCCGGGTCACCTTTGGCAGTGTTGATCAGATAGCCGGTGACGATCATCACAACAATCATCACATAGAACGCGTACTTCATGCTGCTTGAGGCGAGCCGAATCCAGAAGCCGTGTTCCGGAAGAGCTTTCGGGTTACCTTTTTGCCCCAGCCGCCAGACAATGCGAACGAGGGTCAAGAAACCGACCAGCAACCCAAGACTGACGTGCAGCGCCGGCAGGGTGTGATAACCCTCGTCGTAGTAGCTCAGGTCCACCATGTAAAAGCCAATACCGAAAACCGCAGGGATCAACAGTGCGGAAATCCAGTGAAGGGCGATGGTCAACCAGCCATAACTTTGTGGGCGATCGGTCAGCATGAAGGTCATCCTTAATTGTTGCCTGCAACGCTTTTGGGTTGCTTCGGATTGCGTTCAAAACTAGCAGATTCGTGTAAAGACGAGCGTTAAGATTTGTTAGTCGGTGTGGCGAGAGACTGGCCTGGAAGCCCGGGGCGCGCGTCGGCCAGCGACACCCGCGCCCGGCGGAGACATTATTTGGGGACGGGCCGGGTGCGGCCATTGTCGTCTATTGCGACATACACAAACTCACCCTCAGTCACTTTGGTGACTTCCTGCTGTGCGCCATCTTTGATCCAGACTTCAATCAGCGTGCGGATGGAGGTTCGGCCTACATCGATGGTGCTGGCGTAGACGCTCACGGTGGCACCGACCGGCACCGGCCGCAAAAAAACCATACTGCCAACGGCAACGGTGGTGACGCGTCCTCTGGCCACTTCCTGAGCCAGGATGGCGCCACCGAGATCCATCTGGGTCATCAACCAGCCACCAAAGATATCGCCGTAAGGGTTGGTGTCCGCCGGCATGGACAGTGTTTGCAGGGTCAGTTTGCCGTGGGGCGTGGGGTCCTCATCGATGCCTTGCATGGCCATGTACAAAATACCTCGTTCACAATTACAACTGTTGGGGAAGCCAGGTGGCCAGGGTGGGCCAGAGTGCCAGCGTACAGAGTACCAGCAATTGGAGCACAATAAACGGGATCACACCACGATAGATAGCGCCGGTAGGAACGCTATCGGGGGCGACCCCCCGCAAGTAAAACAGCGCAAAACCAAAGGGTGGCGTCAGAAATGAAGTTTGCAGGTTCAGCGCAATCATCACGCCGAGCCAGACCGGATCCACACCCATGGTCAGCAGCACCGGTCCGACGATGGGAACCACCACAAAGGTGATTTCAATAAAATCGAGAATGAAACCGAGCAGAAAAATAATGACCATCACAATCAGCATGGCGGTAAATACTCCGCCGGGAAGCTGATCAAAAAAGTGCGCCACCAGCTCCTCGCCCCCGAAACCGCGAAACACCAGCGAAAACAGCGACGCGCCGATCAAGATCGTAAAAATCATGGCACTGGTGAGGGTGGTGCTGCGGGCGACTTCTTTTAGTCGGGGGACATCCAGCTTGCCTTTTGCCAATGCGAGGATGGCGGCCCCGAGTGCGCCAACGCCCGCCGCTTCGGTCGGGGTGGCGATGCCGGCGAGAATGGAGCCCAGCACCAGCACGATCAGGGAGGTGACCGGTAGCAGGCTCAGCCAAAGGCGCGTCTTCGATACCCCCCTGTCTTCGGCGGCTGGGGCCCGCTCGGGTCGCCAATGGGCGACACTGGCGATATAGACCAGATAGAGCAGAACCAACAGAACACCGGGAATCAGCGCGCCGATAAAAAGGTCGCCCACCGAGAGCGCATCCGGGCTGAACACGCCCTGGGCCAACTGCGCGCGCTGGTAGGCGTTTGAGAGCACATCACCGAGCAGTACCAGCGCGATGGAGGGCGGAATGATCTGGCCCAGGGTCCCGGTGGCGCAAATCGTGCCGGTGGCGAGAGAGGGATGGTAGCCCTGGCGGAGCATGGTGGGTAGGGAAATCAGGCCCATGGTGACGACGGTTGCGCCCACGATTCCGGTGCTCGCCGCCAGCAAGGTACCGACGACCACGACCGACAGCCCCAGCCCCCCGGGCAGGGCGCGACAGGCGCGGCTCATATTCTCCAGCAGTTCCTCGGCCAGGCGGGACTTCTCCAATAGCGTGCCCATAAAGACAAACAGCGGCACGGCTACCAGGGTGTAGTTGGCCATGATGCCGTAAATCCGGCTGGGAAAGGTGCGCAGCAGGCTGGCTTCGAACGTCCCGGTGACGATGCCGACGCCGGCGAACACCAGAGACACCCCCGCCAGGGTGAACGCCACCGGGTAGCCCAACATCAATACCAGGCATACCACCGCGAACATCAGCAGCGGTACCAGTTCAATCAGCATGGCGGCTTGTCCTCCTCGCGCCGGTAGCCCATCAGGAACAGCAGCTCGCGCAGGACTTCCGCCACGGCCTGCAGCGTCAATGTCAGGGCCAGGAGGGGAATGAGGGTTTTCAGCCAGTAGACCCAGGGCAGCCCGCCCGAGTCGGTGGAGACCTCCCGGATGCGCCAGGCGTTACCGACAAAATCCAGGCTGATCCAACCGATAAACACCGCCAGAGGAATCAGGAAGACCAGACCCCCGAGGGCGTCCACCCAGGCTCGGCCCTCAGGTCGAAAACGGCGGTAGAAGATGTCCACGCGCACGTGGTTGCGATGCTTGAGGGCATATCCCGCACCGAGCAGAAACAGCGCGGAGTGCATATAGGTAACCGATTCCTGGAGCGCCACGGAGCCCTCGCCCAGGCCGTAACGCAGAAGCACCACCGCGCAGGTAATCACCACCATCAGGGGGGCCAGCCAGGACACCGCTCTGCCCACCCATTCGGTCAGGGTGTCCAGTGCAGTAACCAGTGTGGCAATGGCTTGGGGCGCCGCCGGGGCGCGGTTCGAAGGCTCTGACATTATGATTATGGCGTTGGTCTTACGTCGGAGCGTGCAGTATACCGAAAATGCCGGGCCGGCGTGCGCCGGCCCGGAGTGGGCTGAGTTACTGAGTCACGCCCAACTGGGACAGTTTGGCCTGGGCCGCCTGGCCCAAGTCGCCGCCACCGGAGGCGGCTTGCTGATAATAATTCACAGCGGCGCTGCGGTCACCGCGCTGTTGTGCCAGTTCGCCCAGGTGGTAGCTGGCCAGCTGGGTGGGCAGGAGGTTCTGGCTGGCTTCCAGGTCGCGCTGCGCCTGTTGGGCGTTGCCCTTCTGCTTGTTCAGCAGGCCACGGTAGACCAGTGGGCGAAAGAACTCGGGGTTGGCCGCCACGGCCCGGTCAAATGCCTTCAGGGCGTCGTCCTCCTGTTCCTGCTCAAGCAACAGACGGCCTTTCAGCTCCCAGAAGAGGTTTTCCCGCGGCTGGTCCTGAATGGCTTTTTCCACCAGCCCGAGTGCTTGACTGTAATTCTCATCAGCCGCCGCTTTCTGGGCTTGTTGATAGTTTTTGTAGGCGTCCTGGTCTTCCCGAAGTTGGGCGATGGCTCTCTGGTAGGCTTCTTCATTGAGGACGCCGTCATTGTATTGTGCGGCCAACTCCCGGTTGCGAGCCACACGCTTCTGAGATGGGGGATGGCTGGACAGAAAACCTTCCAACCAGCCGCTCTGCTTGCCTTCTGACAGGCGCACGAAGGTCTTTTGCAATTCGACGGCTGCCTGTGGGTCGTAGCCGGCCTTGGCCATGTATTCAATACCGTAGCGGTCGGCTTCCAGCTCGTGAGCTTGACTGTACTGCGCTTGCCAGGCGGTGGCGCCGACGCCGACCGCCCCCATGGCGAGCCCGGCGTAGTCGGAATCGGACTGGGAGGCGGCCACGCCCGCGGCGACCATTCCCACCTGCAGCAGCAGGTTCTGGGTCTGTTGCTGGGCGCTGTGGCGGGCGGCGGCGTGAACGATTTCGTGGCCGAGCACCGAGGCCAGTTGGGCCTCATCGTCCAGCTCCATCAGCAATCCGCGATTGATGGCCATTTTGCCGCCGGGCAGAGCCCAGGCGTTGGGCACGTCGTTGTTCAGAACCGTGATCTCATAAGGTAGGCCGGGCCGGTCGCTGACCGCCGCCAGTTTCTTCATGACATCGCTGACATACAGCTCCAGCTCCGGGTCCACCACGTAGCGCCCGCCCTGGGCCTGTCGGCTGGGCAGATAATTCTCGGCGCCGGCGGCAATTTCGTCCTCGGCAGACATGATGGTCAGCTCGCGCTCGCCGGTGACCGGGTTCACCGAGCAGGCGCTAATGCCCAGCGCGAGGGCGACGGCGATGAGGGGAATCAATCGGGTTTTCATTAAACGGGTCCTCCCATGACAGTGGGGGCCGGCATCGGGCCGGCCGGTGTCTGTGTGTATAATGTTGCCCTTTATAGCAGGGGGAACTCCATGACGAAAGCACTGCGCACCATCGAATTGTTTGCCGGCATGCGCCCGGACGGCCAACCCATTGTGGAGCAACTGCCCGTCAGCGAGCAAAAATCCGGTGAGTTGCAGCTGGTGCGATCGCCGGCGTTCGCGCAGGGCATCGCCAGCGGCGACTGCGTTCGCCTGCTGCCTCAGACCCAGGAGGTGGAGCTGGTCCGTCGCAGCGGTAACCTGAGCCTTCGGGTCTACACCAAGGGTGATATGGCGCCTTTGGCGGATGCCCTGGTGCCCGCTCTGGAAAAGCTCGGCGGTGAGCTCGACCTGCACAATGATCGTATGCTGGTGATCTCGATTCACGTCAGCTGCGGCTTCGAGACCATCGAAAAAATCATGGAAGAGACGGTGGGCCGTGACGAGGACAGCACCTGGATGTACGGCAATGTCTATGACCCGGCCGATGGCAGCACGCCCCTGAATTGGTGGCAGGATGTCCTGAAGCCCGAATAATTGGGACACACCCGAAAAATCCCCTGTGTGATCCTGCCTCTGGAATGACCCCGTTGTTGAGAGTGGCCCCTTATGTTGATGTTGATTTCCCCCGCCAAAACCCTGGACTTCGACACCGCGCCGGTGACCGACAAGGCCACCCAGCCGGATTTCCTGGACCAGTCCCGGGAGCTGATCTCGATTCTCCGGGATTTGGCGCCTCAGGATGTTTCGAGCCTGATGGGCATCAGCGACAAGCTCGGTCAGCTCAATTACGATCGCTACCAGCAGTGGCACACGCCGTTCACGGCGGATAACGCCAAACAGGCCGCTTTGGCTTTCAAAGGGGATGTGTACACCGGGCTGGACGCTGAGCGCTTCAAGGCGGGCGACTTCAGCTTTGCCCAGCAGCATCTGAGAATTCTCTCCGGCCTATACGGCCTGCTCCGGCCGCTCGATCTGATCCAGCCCTACCGCCTGGAAATGGGTACCCGTCTGGGCAACCCGCGCGGGGCGAACCTCTACGACTTCTGGGGCGAGCGGCTGACGGCGGCGATCAATGAGCAGCTCAAAGCCCTGAAGCAGCCCGCGGTGGTCAACCTGGCTTCCAACGAATATTTCAAGGCGGTAAAACCCAAGGCCCTGACCGCCCCGCTGGTCACCCCGGTGTTCAAGGACTGGAAAAACGGGCAATACAAGATCATCAGCTTTTATGCCAAGAAGGCCCGTGGCCTGATGGCCGCCTACGCCATCGAAAACCGCATCAAAAGCGCCGAGGACCTCAAGGCCTTTGATCGTGACGGCTACGGCTTCAATGCCGGGCTGTCCACTGACAAGCAATGGGTGTTTACGCGAGATAGCGCATAAAAACACATTTTCTAAACAACAAAATGATCTTAGTGTCACGTTACATTTGACGACGTGATAGGTAAAATTGTGATGCAGGTCAGGAAACTTGCGTCGCCGTCCACCCTCTAATGCGCTGACGGTTTCTCCATTCACTGCATAACCAAAGGAAGTGACCCTTGTCCGTCAGCCATCACGCTCTGAGTCGTGCCCTGCACCATCTGTCTGAGGTGGCTCCGGTGTCGTATCGCCGGATTTTTACCGGAGTCGGGCTCTATCACCAGCACCAGCTGTTTGCCGTGATGGCCAATGATCGCCTGTACTTCCGTGTGGACGAGGATTCGGTGCAGCCCTACCGGCAGCGCTCCATGCCGATGCTCCATCCCCGGGTCGCGGCTCTGTCCGACTGCCACTTTTATCAGTTACCCGAAGCGGTTCTGGAAGACTCCGCCGAGTTGATCTACTGGATGCGCGCGGCGGTGGAAGCGAGCCAGTCTCCCACCCTGCCTGCCAGCGCTGCCCCCGCCGAGCAAACCCCCACCTTGCGCTATCATACCGCCGGTTAGTCACTGCCCAAAAAGCCCGACATCGTCTACCCTTAAATAAGGTTTTCCGTTGTTTCCGGTGTCATTCCGGGTAACATACGCCGAGAGGACGTCCTGCGAGTCGTTTCAGTGGGCTCAAGTCAGCTTATCGGGTCCAGCAAGCCTTCAGATCCAACAAGAGAGTGGTCGCATGGCAATTCGTATTCTGGTGGTGGATGACGCCAGTTTTATTCGCGACATGGTGAAAAAGCATTTGCGTGAGCGTATTCCCGGTGTGGAGGTCTCAGAGGCCGCCGATGGCAACCGGGCGCTGGCAGCGCTCAAGCAAAAGCGGATGGACCTGATCCTTTCGGATTGGGAAATGCCCAATATGAGCGGTGAGGAACTCCTGCGCCACCTGCGGGCTCAACCCGACGGGGGCGACCTGCCGTTTATCATGGTCACCAGCCGGGGCGATCGAAATCATGTGGTGAAGGCTGTGGAAGCCGGGGCCTCGGATTATCTGGTCAAGCCCTTCACCCCGGAAGAGCTGCTGCGCAAAGTGGGCAAACAGCTGGCACGCATCGGTAAAATCCCCAAGGCAGGGCCGCAGGCTGGCGGCCAGGGCTTGGCCGCTGAATCGATCAGTGTGCTGACCGGTGGGCGCGGCGCGAGTGCTCCGGAGCCCGTCAGGAACGACGCCCCGGCCAAATCCAAGAAGCTCAAGGGGCGGGCTCAACTGCGGGTCGGAAACCGGGGCGAGACGTTGCGTTGCGTATTGCGGGAGCTATCGCTGGAGGCGATGACAGTCCTGTGTCAGCGGAGCGAGACCCTGCCCCGTCTGTTTGACCCCGTCGTAGCGGATATTGAGCCCGATCAGGCGGGGGCACCCTCGCAGCTCAACGGGTACATTCACAGCCTTCAGGCGGGGGAGACCTCACCGAATACCCAAGTGATACGCCTGATCGTGCGTTTTGTGGACCAGGATAGCGACAAACAGGAGGCGTTGACGCGCTTTCTAAACTGAATCTCGCAGGCACTGTTTTCCAACAGACTGGTGAGCTGGACAGGACCCTGGCCTCACAGCGACAACAATCATAAATGATGGGTTGATGTATGTTTTGGCGGTTTGAACCCCATCCCGATCAGTTGGAGCCTTTGGTCGCTCACCACCACTTCGGGCTGCTGGCGCTGGCGGTCACCCTGTCGGTGTTGGCCGCTTCCACCTTGCTACCGGTGCTGGAGCGCTATCGAGCGGCGCGCTCGGCCCGCGCCGGTATTGGCTGGGTGCTCGCCGGCGCTCTGGCCATGGGCTGTGGTGTCTGGTCCATGCACTTTACCGCCATGCTTGCGCACCGCCTCCCGGTACCGGTCACCTATGACCCGGCCATCACTTTACTTTCTGTTTTCCCCATCGCCTTGGGAGTGGCAGGCACCTTTGTCTGCGCTCGTCTGAAAATTCCCCGTTCACAGCGTCTGGTATTGGCGTCGGTATGTTTGGGTCTGGGCGTGGGCGCGATGCACTATGTGGGTATGGAGGCGTTGATGGCGCCGGTGGATATGCGCTACCGACCGGGGCTGTTTGGACTGTCGGTGGTGCTGGCGGTGGTCGTGGCCTGGCTGGGACTGGCGAGCAATCTGTTGCTGCTGAAGCGAAACCGGCGCCGCTGGCTGGCTTATCTGGTGGGCGCTGTGCTGTTGGGGCTGGCAGTCACCAGCATGCACTACGTGGCGATGGCGGCCACGCGTTTTTACCTCAAGCCGGAAAAGGTGTTGACCGGACTGCAGATGGACCATCAGGTCCTGGGTGCGCTGATCGCGGTCGCGGTGGTGATCATCGTGGCGTTGTTACTCTTGGCGGTCATGGTGGATCGGCGCTTCAGTCATATTATCCGCTCGCTGAGCAGTAGCGAACGGCGTTTCGAATTGTTGGCTGAAACCAGTGAAAGCGGCATCTTCACCTGCGATAAGGCCTTTGACTACATCAATCCCGCCATGAGGGACATTACCGGCTACAGCGAAGGTGAACTGTATCAGATGCCGGTGGCGGATCTGCTCGGGTTCGAACCGGGCGTGGAATTGGCGCGACAGGCGTCGGAGGACCACCTGTTCAGGGAAACCTTTATTACCACCAAGGGCGGCGCTCACCGCTGGCTCTACATCACCCTGAGTCGGCTGCATGGCGACGGGGAAAGCCGCTACCTGGGTAGCGCCTTTGACATCACCGAGCGCAAGCAGATGGAGCAGGAGCTCCGTTACCTCGCCTTCAATGATCCGCTCACGGATCTACCCAATCGAAAATTCTTCATGAATCGGTTGAATGCGCTAATGCAGGCGGAAGATGCCCAGGCAAGCTCCCCGGACGCCTTTGCCGTGATGTTCGTCGATGTGAACCGGTTCAAACTCATTAATGACAACTTCGGACTGAGCAAGGGCGATCAGTTGCTGAAAGTGATCGCTCGCCGGATCAAGTCGGCTTTGCCCAAAGCTCTTCTGGTTTCCCGCGTGGGGGGCGATGAGTTTGCTTTGTTGTTTGAAGGGGCCGCTCGGGTACAGCAGGTGGAGCGCGAAGCCAAGCGCCTGCACCAGAGCTTCGAGCAGGCTTTCCGGCTCGGGGAGCAGGAGTTTTTTCTGTCCCTGAGTGTCGGGATTGCCCCCTTCCAGCCTCGCTACGTCGACGCCGAGCAGCTTTACCGCGACGCGACGCTGGCCAAAGACGTGGCCAAGCGCGAAGGCCCGGGCAGCACCTGCGTGTTTGACCGCGAAATGCACCAGAGCGCCCAACGCCACCTCGAACTGGAGCGCGATTTGCGCCAGGCGTTGAAGGACGGTGCCTTTGAGCTGTTGTACCAGCCCATTGTGCATCTGCCAGGCGGTGAGCTGCGCGGCTTTGAAGCACT
Source organism: Marinimicrobium agarilyticum DSM 16975 (assembly GCF_000423345.1). Classification (GTDB taxonomy): domain Bacteria; phylum Pseudomonadota; class Gammaproteobacteria; order Pseudomonadales; family Cellvibrionaceae; genus Marinimicrobium; species Marinimicrobium agarilyticum. The sequence continues at coordinate 42,983 of NZ_AUHU01000008.1, read as the reverse complement.
GGTGCGCTGGCGTCAGAGCGATGGGACATTGGTGGCCCCGGGGGAATTTATCGGGCTGGCAGAAGAGACCGGCCTGATCAACCCGCTGGGTGATTGGGTGTTGCGCGAGGCTTGCCGACAGATCGGTGAGTGGCGCCGGGCGGCCATGGGGCCTCAGTCGTTCTACGTCAGTGTGAACCTCTCCAGCGTGCAGTTCTTTCAGGCCGGTTTGATCACCACCGTGGGTGCGGCGGTAGCCCAGCATGGCGTACAGCCGGGGCAGCTCAAACTGGAGCTGACGGAAGGGATTCTGGTGGACGACAACCCGCAGGTGATCGAGCGCATGCAACAGTTACTGGATATGGGTTGTGGCATCATGGTGGACGATTTTGGCACCGGCTACTCGTCACTCAGTTACCTTCAGCGCTTTCCGCTGGAGGTGTTGAAAATCGATCAGAGCTTTACCGCCAAACTGGAAGAAAGCACGGGTCTGCATCTGGTGCGCGCGATCATTTCCATGGCTCACGCCCTGGAGTTGGGAGTGATTGCCGAGGGCATTGAAACCCCGGAAGTGGCCCAAAAGCTTGTGGAGCTCGGTTGCGAGTTGGGCCAGGGTTACCATTTCGCCCGTCCCCTCTCCGCCGGTGCCGCCACCGAGTGGCTGAGTGCCTCCCCGGATGAGCCGCCCCAGGGGGCGCTCTTCCAATAGAAGTAAGGGCCTGATCGTGGCTCTAGAAAGGCCACCATTGCGTGGGCCACTGGCCCTTCTGCAGCAGGGCCGCCATGTCCATACTTAGCGCTACGCCGGCGTGTACCAACACCCCGCCCCAGATCGAGCGCGAACGCAGCGCCAGAATCCCCAGAAACAGCCCAAACAAAATGGCTCCGGTGGCCTCCAGCCAGAGCTTGGGAAAGTGAATCATCAGGTAGGGAACGCACATGATCCAGATGGCATTGGCACCCAGCGCCGGGCGCAACGCCTGCAGGATATAGCCCCGGAAGAAAAACTCGAGCACTACAAACTGGGTCATGTACAGGGCTTCCCAGGCGAGAAAGTCCAGCCAGCTTCGCCCGGCATGTTGGTAAAAGGGGTAGTGATTGACGAAGTCTTCTCCCTGGCTCACCAGGAACACGAAAAACAGAATGGGACTGAGCAGTAGCAGATACCCCGCCCAGTGCCGATGGGTTTCCCCCCAGCGCCAGCCGAACTCCGCCATCGGCAACTTCCAGACGAACCGGATCACCAGCCACGGCAGCAGCACAAAGCAGATCAGGTGCCAGCCGGTCCACCAGGCGTAGCCGATCAGTGACCGCCACTGGGACTCGCGCAACCAGGCGGTATAGGCCCCCGGGCCCTGCCCACGCCACTCGCCCAAAGCCGCCAGGCCGTTATATAGCAGGTAGGAGTTTTTGGCGTAGTGCAGAATCAGCAGGCCGACACAGACGCTGGCCAGGGTGACAAACACCCGCCGCAGGGCGGCGGGGCGGCTCAATGTGTAGGATTCGGGGCCCTGATCAATGTCATCGAGAATGTCGAGAATGTCGAGAATTCGGCCGGGGTGCAGTCGTGGCTTGGGCATGGGTGCGGACACAGGTTCGGATTGGGTGGTCATTACCCGGTCACCGGACCGGAGCGGGTATTTAACCGGATTTAGGCGACCCCGGCCAGCCCAAGCCATTAATCGTTCCGGCGATAGGGCAAATGGGCCCGCGCCTCGTTGCGATAACCCAGCACTTGCACCCGTTCGCGCTCGACAAAATCCTCGACTGCCGCCTGGAAAGCGGGTTCACGCAAACGGTGAAAAGACAGCGTCAGTTGCGGCTCGAAGCCCCGCGCCAGCTTGTGCTCGCCCTGGGCGCCACCATCAAAACGTTGCAGCCCACGGGCCAGCGCGAAATCCAGCCCCTGGTAGTAGCAGGTTTCAAAATGGAGAAATTCGTACTCCTCCCGACAGCCCCAGTAGCGGCCGTAGAGGGTGGTCCGGTCGAACAGAAACAGAGCGGCGGCAATGGCCTGCCCCTCCTTGAACGCCTGCACCATCAACAGCTGCTCCGGCAGATACTCGCCGATCAGGGTAAAAAAGTCTGAAGTCAGGTAGCCGCCGTGGCCGCTACGCTTGAGGTAGGTGAGCTGGTACAGGCCGTAAAACAGAGCCCAGTCCGCCTGGCTTATATCGGTGCCCTCTTTCCACAGAAACTCGATACCCTGCTCTTTGACCTGGCGGCGCTCCTTGCGCAGATTTTTGCGTTTCCGTGAACTGAGCGCCCCCAGGAAATCCTCGAAGTCCCGGTAGCCCCGGTTAAACCAGTGAAATTGACAGCCGGTGCGCTCCGCCAGTGAGGCCTTCCGCCAGGCCGCCGCCTCCCCTTCGCAGGGAAACAGGCAGTGCCAGCCGGAGGCGCCGGTGTCGGAGCTTAATTGATCCAGGGCGGCCACGGCAGGGGGTACCCACCGTGCCTCTTCGCCACCGGCCAATAAACGGGGGCCGGTGCAGGGGGTGAAAGGAATGGCGGCGACCAGTTTCGGATAGTAGTTCAGCCCGTGTTCGGTGTAGGCCTGGGCCCAACCCCAATCAAACACATACTCGCCGTAGGAGTGATCCTTGAGATAGAGCGGCATCGCCGCCCGCAGTTGGCCTTGGTCGTCCCGAAGCAGCAGGTGCCGGGGGCGCCAACCGCTTCGGGCGCCCACGCTGCCACTGTCTTCCAGCGCCGAGAGGAACGCATGCCGGGCGAAAGGATAATCCGAGGGCAGCAGGCGGTCCCAATCTTGGGCGGGAACGTCGCGAATCTGGTCGATAAATTCAGGAATCATGGTCGGACTGCTCGGCCTGTTGCAGAAGGGGTGGGGCCTCGACCTGGCGGTAGTAGTCAGTATAAAGCTCGAGGAACCGGTACACCACTTCCCGAGCGTAACGGTTTTCGGAGTTGGAGAGAAACACCAATCCGAGTTGGTGCTCCCGGTTGAACAGCACCTCGGTGCGCGTTCCCTGAACCCAGCCGCCGTGGTGGACGAAGTGGCGGTTTCCACCGAAATCAAACAGGCGCCAGCCCAGGCCGTAGTGGATGTTGCTCAGCTCCGGGTGGGCCCGGTAATGGGCCTGCCGGTAGCTGGTGGCCACCTGCGGGCTGTGGAGTTGGTCCAGCAGCTCGGGGGGAAGCACATCGGGTCGTTGTCCCAACTGCGCCCGAACCCACAGGGCCATATCCAGGATGCTGGCGTTGGCACCGGCGGCGGGCACCACATGGTAGTAATTGGGGGAAGGCTCTACCGGGTGCCAGCGCCCGCGAACCTTGATGTGCGGTGTGGCCCGATCGGCATTTTGGGTGAAGGCTCTCCACCCGAAGGAGGCATCGTCCATACCCAGGGGTTCGAACAGGCGCCGCTCGACGTAGTCCTCGTAAGTTTCCCCGGTAGCGGCCAGAAGCACATCGCCCACCAGACTGAACGCCACGTTCTGATAGCTGTAGCAGCTCGAGGGCGGGCAAATGAAAGAGACTTCGTCCAGTCGGTCAATGACCTCCCGGTAGGGAACGTTCGCCTCAATCAGGTTGGTATACGCCTGCGGCATCAGGCCTGTGGTGTGGGAGAGCAGGCTCTGCAGGGTGATCTTCCGACTGTATTCCGGGTTCCTGAAGTCCAGCGTCAGATGGTCCTTGACCGGCGTCTCCCAGTGTAAATCGTTGGCGTGCACCGCCAGGCCTGCGGCGGTGCCGGCAATGGTTTTGGAGACCGAGGCCAGTCGAAACACGGTATGGCGCCCGATCGGTTCTGAGCCGCCGTTGCGCTGTGCACCGTACCCCTGGAGCAGCTCGATCTGGCCGTCGGCGATAATGGCCAGGGCGGCCCCGGGGATATGGGGCATCACCTCTTCCACGACGTATTGCTCGGTCGCCAGCACATAGTCGACCGGGCGGTCGGACAACTCACCTTCATCCCCAACAGCCTGGGCCCCGAGCGTCGTAAGGGACCAAAGCGCGGCCAGCTTCAGCCCCCAACAACATCTTACTGCCATCTCAAAAACCTCTGACTGGCGCTAAAAGTTGTGTATTGAACCCCCTTTGGTGTGTGTTCGGCAAGCTAGGTTCCCCGGATCAGTCGCTTTTTGGGGCGGGATCACAGAGTTTTCAGGTACTCCACCAGCGCCCAGCGCTGCTCTTCTGTCATAGCCCGGCGAACGTCGCCGTTGGGCAGCCGGATTTCCCGCGCGCCATATTCGTGGCCTGTATTCTGGTCCCCAAGGCGGTGGGTGGTTTGGGTGAAGCCTTCGTAACCCTCGGTTCGAAAACCCACTTTGACCGGATCGAACTCCCGGCTGCCGACCTGAAATTGCTTTGGTCGGTACTCGCCCTCCTCCGGGTCACCTTCGCGCCGCGAGGGTAGCAACAGGTCGTAGAGCGTGGGGACCGAACCGTTGTGGAGATACGGCGCGGTCGCCCAGATGCCGTTCAGGGGCCGGCCTTTGTAAGCGAGCAGTGAATCATAGGGGCGAGAAGTGGTATCGGGGCGGTAGTGACCGGCCTTCACGCTATATTTAACGTCGTTTTCGAACCAGGACAAGCCCAGGACATAGAACCAGTCCAGACGGCGGCGCGCCCAACTCTTGTCCGCATCCGGCGTGGACACCGCGCCTTTGGTGACGGACGTCAGGATCTGGATGGCCGGCGCCCGGGTTTCCAGCACCAGCGGGCCCACGGTGGTCTTTTGGTAGGTATTTTTGAAGTTTCCGGAGTAGCCTTTGTAATTGACGCTGTTGTACGCCATTGTCGGGTCGGTGCCCAGCACGTCGACATCGGTCATATCGGAGATGGCCACCCGGTCCCAGGCTTTGGGCTCAATAATCTGGTGACAGCTCTGACAGTGGCGGGCGTATAGGCGTCGGCCCAGGGCGACTTTCTCCGGATCGAACTCCCCCAGAATCTCCTGAGGCCATTCGGGCGAGGTTAATCGGCCCAGGTGGGCTTCCAGTCGTTGGAGATTGACCAGGTCAATGCTGGAGGTGAACTCGATGCGCTCCTGTTTGTTGTCCTGCCCCGAAAGCCAGCCGGACAGGCTGAAGCCCGGCTCCTTCACCTGCCAGTCGAGCTTGGCGAATACGCCGATGACTTCGCCCACATTGCGCCCCAACGGCCCCAGCTCGGCGTTGCCCGCCAGGCCGTTCCACTGCACGTAATCCGAATGGGTAATGTCCCAGAGAAAGGGGTAACTCACGGGCGCGTTGGGCTCGTTCAGCAATTGGTTGCGCAGGCGCAGCATATCCCGCTGGGACAGCCCGGGCAGACCTTCTTCCCTGGATTGCAGTCGCTGAACCACCTGAGTGAAATCCCGATCGTCAATCAGCGCCGGGTCCAGCCCCTCGAGCACCCGGTCGACCTGCGCTTCGGTCAACATCAACTGGTCGTCGGGTTTGACGGTGGTGAGCAGCAGCTCGCGCAACTGCTCGCGATTGACCACGTGGCGGAGGACCCGGTTGTAGATCCGACCAAAGGCGTCAAGGCGGGCGTAGCCGTAATCGATATGACTGTGGTTGACGGTGTTGTACATCTGGATCTGATCGGCCCAGTGGGTGATGTCCTCAATCACCGCCTCGCGTTTATCGTAGTCGTTGTCTTCGACGAGCACGCGATCGATGATCCGCTCCTGTTTGGCGGGAATGTCCCGGGCCGCAGTCAGGGCCGCTTCCAGCCCGTGCAGGAAGCCGACCATATCGGCCATGGCCGGTCCACCGTCGATACGAATGGCGTGCCCCTGATAGTTGACCTGGCCCGTGTGGCAGGCGGCGCAGGTGAAGCCCACGTAGTCCGTTCCCTGGTAACTTTCTTTGGCAAAGCCCACTGGCAGTCCGTGAGGGTTGAAGAAAGTAGGCTTCTGGGGCAAGTACCGGTAGCGGTCCATGTTGTGATCGGAGCGGAACAGTTCTTCCGAGTTTTTCTGTTCCAGGGCGAGAAACAGGTCGTAGGGAAGCAGCGCCGAGCCCTGAGTGGTGTTGTAATACCAGAGGGTGTCTGCCGCACTCCAGCCCTGGTCCAGGTAGATGGGGGTGTTGTAGCTCTCGCCGAAAGCGCCGTTTTCCAGGGCGATGGCGCCGCGGTCGGGATCCCGGTCCAGATGTTGGTACACCTTTCCCGAAATGAAGGTGACACCGAGTAGCGCGACGATGACCAGGCCGACAATGGCCAGTAGCTTGAGGCGGTAGCGGGCCGCCATAATACCGAATACCAACAGCCGTAGTAGATGAGGAAGGGGCATAGCAATCTCCTTTGAATGCTGATCCTTACTGCGTGATCACATGGTTGTTATTTCTTGAAAGTCGAATGGCCGGGCACGAGGGCGTGCCCTGTTCTTGGGTCGTGTTAACACCCCGCTACGGCTGAGCGTCCTTGGGCAGGGGCAGGTCGGGCAAGCGCTCGGTGGTGAGCAGCAGGCCCTGCTGATAGTATTCGGTGCTTTTCTTGTGCTCTCCGAGGTGCGCCAGCAACCGGGCCAGTTCGGCGCAGGTTTCGGGGTGACTGTTCAGCTTCAGACTGCTCTGGAAGTAGTCGCGCGCCTTGCCCCAAAGCTGGTTGCGCAAGCTCAGCCGGCCCAGTGTCAGCAGCAGCAGGGGGTCGGCCGGGCGCTTCTTCAACCAGCTTTCAGCGGTAATCAACTGTTGGCCGACATCGCCCGCAGGAATGAGGCCATAGAGTCGCACCAACGCCGGAGACCAGTGCTTGTCCAGAGTTTTCTGGACCAGGTGTTGCGCTTCGATCGGCAGGCCGCTGGCCAGCAGTTGCCGGGCATAGAGCTCTGCCACGTCCGGCTCTTTGCGCAGGGCTCCGGGCACCTCCCGCCACTGGCGGTTTAGCAACTCTTTGGCCCGGTCGGGGCTCAGCCCCCGGGCGCGCTGACCGGCCTGCTCCAGCAGCGCCCGGTGCAGTTGGCTGGCAAGCTTGTCCAGCGCTGCCTCGCCCTGGTTACCGTAAGCGCGCAGGCTTGGCATCAGCGCTTTCAATGCGTCCCAGTCCTGCAGAGCGATATACACCTGACGCAGGAGGTCGAGTACCACCGGATGCTGGGGCGCCTTGCGCTTGACCCGCTCAAGCGTGGCCAGGCACTGTTCGTATCGGCGGCTCATCAGCTGCATTCGGGCCTGAGTCAGGGCCACCGCCAGTTCGCTGTTGGGGCTGCTTTGCTCGGCTTTGTGCAACAGCTCGAGTGCGGTGTGGTTGTCGCCCTGTTCGTAGGAGCAGCGGGCGGCAGCCAGGTAGTTGATCAGGGGCGTTTCGGATTTGGGGGCCGCCCGTAAGAGCTTGCGTTGGGCGTGCTTCCAGTTGCCTTCGATAAAGTCCACCAGACCGCTGGCGGTGCGGCGTTGGGCGCGGGCGCTGGTGCCGGAAAACAGGCTTTCCGAGACTTTGCGCCCGGCTTTGACGCTGCCGCGCAGCAACTTCAGTACCAGCCAAATAAGCCCCCACGTACCCAGCAACAGCAACAGCGCCAGCCAGAAACTCATCTCGACGCTGGTATTGCCCAGGGCAATCAATACATAACCGCTGTCAGCCTGAATGGCGCTCAGGGTCAGGGCCCCGAGCACCATCGCCAGTACCACGAAAATCAGGGCCCGCTTCATGACTCGGCCTCCTCAGCCGGTGCATCCTGAAACCCGGGCGAGAGGCGGTGCTGACGCTCGATATGGGTCTCGAGCAGGTTGAGGGCATCGTCCAGGTCGGGCAATTCCGGGGCGATATCGATCTCGGCGAGCTCCCTCAGCCGCGCCATGACCGTCTCGGTCTGAGGGTTGAGCGCGAAGTGCGCCTCGATCCAGTCGGCGGCGCGGTTCAGGCTGTTCTGGTAGAGCTGACTCTGTTCCCGAAGGAGCGCGGCCTGGGCCTGCTCCAGCATCAGTTGCAATTGCTGGCGCAGCAGGTACTGCTCGCGCGGGTCGGCCAGGGCCTCAATCGGTTTGTCGTGCTGACGGATGCGGATGTGGCTGCTCAGGCGCTCCATCATGCGCTGGAAACTGCCTTTGATGGTATTCCAGACGCCGCCGGCCTGCTCCCCTTGGGCATCGTTGACGGTGCCTTCGCCCTCGGGCGCGCGCATGGGTTCAACAATGGGCAGAGTGGGCAGCTGCTCACCGAGGGCGAGCAAGCGCAGGTAGATGCCTTCCCGGTCCACTTGATCCGCCAGTTTGAGGGCTTCTATATCGCTCGCCAGGGCGCGGCGCACGGGCAGCAGGTCACTGTCGCCCAGATCCCGCAAGATGGCGTCGGCGGTTTCCGCCAGGGCCAGGGCGTTGACGCTGTCCCGTTCCAGCACCAGGCGCTGATTGGCCAGGCGCAAGAGGTACTCGGCTTCCGCCAACTTCCAGTCTTCCCGGTTGGTACTGGCGATCGCGCTCAGGCGCCGGTCGACCCGGTTCATGCGCTGTTCCAGGCTCGACAGCAGTTCGGACTGGCCCCGGCGGGCCTGGTCGAGTTCGGTACTGAACTCGCGTTTGAGCTGTTCGGGTGCCTGGCGGAGTTCACGGTCTTGCCGCTCGAGCGTTTCGCCCTGTTCGGCGATCGTCTCGCGAAGATCGGCGACAGTCGCGCGCTGTTCGTTCAGGTCTTGCCAGACCCACCAGACGCCGTAGCCGGCGGCGAGCGTCAGCCCCACCCAGAATACGGCGAACAGCCAGCGCCCCCAATGCAGGACGCGGCGGCGGCGCGGTTTTTCGCCCTTTGGGGCGGCGGAGGGTGAAGCCGGCCTGGAAGCCTCGGCCGGGGTTTCGGCGGGCTTGTCCTCGGTGTCGGGTTGGGCGTCGGGCTTGTCGTTGTCAGTCACGGTAGCGGGTTCCGTCGGTCTGAAAAAGTGCTGGGTCCTGGCTGGCGGCTCGCAGAGCCTCCAGCATGCTTGGGTCCGTGGCGTTCTCGGCCACCGCCAGGTGGCGGTACCCCAGAGCCCGGGCATGTTGAGCAACACGTTCGCCCGGCACCAGTAAAGGAGCCTGGGCCAGGGCGTTGGGGGCGTCGGTCAGTTGGCACCGCGCCCAATGGTAATTGTCCAGAGTCTCGGCGCTGTGTAAAGCGACGATCAGTCTGGAGGCCGGGCCCTGCGCGATCGCGTTCTGTAACCGCTGTGGGGCGTCGGCGGGGCAACGGCGTTCATACAGTTCGCAGTAATCCACCCGGGCGCCACGTTCGCTCAGAGTCTGGCCGAGCAGACCGCGACCGCCGACCCCGCGAAAAATCACAATGCGCTGTTCGGCCACATTCTGCAACTCCGGCGCTTCCAGCAGCGCTTCGCTGTTCATGGCGCCGCGGGACTGCCAGGCGGTAACTTCGACGTTCTCATCCGCCAGGGCCCGGGCGGTGCGTTCGCCCACGCCGTAGTATTCCACACCCAGAGGCAGTTGGGGCCAGTAGTGATCGAGCCATTCAAAGGCATGGGTCACAGCGTTCTGGCTGACGAAAATCGCTTTCTGGTAGAGGTCGAAGTCCATGATGCAGGCCTTGACCGCCTCTTTGGCCGCCGGCTCCTTCACGGCTTCCAGGCTCATCATCGGCGCCACCAATGGCACGACACCGAGCGCTTTGAGCTGTTCGGACCAGCGCCCGGCCTGGGGTTCCGGCCGGGTCACCAGGACCTGTAGGCCAGAGAGGCTGCTCACCGCGGGCGCTCCTCCCCGTAAACTTCTGCCAGAATCCGGCCGGCGCCTGCGTCCAGCAGACGCTCCGCCAGCGCGATGCCCATGGCCTCGCCCTCGGGGATGGGGCCGCGAATCTCGTCGTAAAGCATTTCGGTCCCGTCCGGCGAGCCCACCAGACCGCGCAACCACAGACCCTCTTCACAGGGAATAGCATAGCAGGCGATGGGCACCTGGCAGCCGCCTTCAAGGCGCCGGTTCATGGCGCGCTCGGCGCGCACCAGCTCGGCGGTGGGTTCGTGATGCAAGGGCTTGATCAGCTCAATGGTGCGCGCATCGTCATTGCGGCACTCAATGCCTACGGCGCCCTGCCCGCCCGCGGGCAGGGATTCTTCCGGGGCGATGCGGCTGCGGATGCGCTCGTCCAGCTCAAGCCGGACCAATCCGGCGGTGGCGAGCACAATGGCGTCGTACTCACCGTCATCAAGTTTGCGCAGGCGGGTCTGGACGTTGCCGCGCAGGAATTTCACATGCAGGTCCGGGCGGGCCGCCAGAATCTGACACTGGCGGCGCAGGCTGGAGGTGCCCACCACACTGCCGGCGGGCATGTCGCTGAGCTGCTCGAACTGGTTGGACACAAAGGCATCGCGCGGGTCTTCGCGCGGACAGATCACCGGCAGGCCCAGCCCTTCAGGGAATTCCATGGGCACATCCTTCATGGAGTGCACCGCAATGTCCGCTTCGTCGTTGGTGATGGCGTGTTCCAGCTCTTTGACGAACAGGCCTTTGCCGCCCACTTTTGCCAGCGGCACATCCAGAATCTTGTCGCCCCGGCTGGTGAGCGGCACCAGCTCCACGGTCAGGCCCGAGTGGTGCTTTTCCAGTTCGGATTTGACATATTCCGCCTGCCACAGAGCCAGCAGGGATTTTCGGGTGGCGATGCGTAAGGTTTCGGGCATAAATCGTCCAGTCGCGGCTGCAAGTAAAAGCGCGATGATACCAGACAGAGGCGGGGGCAACGGGCGCTCTGGTTAGACCGTTTTCCCGCAGCCCTCTAAACTGGACCTTATTCACGAAACCAAGCACGCCGGTTACGGGGCCGAACTGTATGCGAACCATTCTGTCGTTGCTCATTCTGGGGTTGGTGGCCGTCGGCGGCTGGTTCCTGCTTGCCCCGGGGCCTGTCGAGCGCGAGTCAACCGAAATCTCCCCTGCCCCCATTCAGAAGCCGGCGCCCCAAGAGACCGGCGCGAGCGAGCAGGACGAAACCGCCTGGCTCGCCTTGCGGGATAAACTCACGGGTCAAATTGAGCAAAGCACCCAGGCTGACCCGTCGCCCGAGGCGGATGGGCTGCGTGAGCGCATCGCCCGCCTGTCCGATAGCTCCACGGAGGCGGAGTTGGTGGCGGCGGCCGGCATCACACCGGAGGAAGAGGCCGCGGCCCGGGAGTGGGCGCATGCACGTGGGTTTGATCGTGAATCCACCGGCTACCAATACTATGATCAAGAAACCCTGGAGGCTTTGGCGGCCACGGGCGACATGTATGCCCAGCAGCGGTTGGGCTTCAAGGCGGCCCGGGAGCGGGACTTCCTGCGCGCTGAAGTGCTGCTGAAGCAGGCGGCGGTGGGTGGCTCGGTCTTTGCGTTGGATCTGTTGGCGTTCAATGCGACCTCGCGCGCGTTGGAGGCCAATCAGAACGGCCAGAAGGAAGAGGCCCGTCAGCGACTGATGGAAGCGTTCGCCTGGACTGAGATCGCGAACCGGCGTGGATACGACGCGCTCCCCGCCGGCGGGTTTCGGGAAGGGAGTATCGATAGAAACCTGAAGGATATGGGCTTTGAGTTGAGCCCCGAGGATCGGCAGCGGATTGAAAAAATGGCGGAGCGTCGGTATCAGTCACTGGAGCGCGAGCGCGCCGACCGGGGTCACGACCCGTTCGACAACTCAACCCCCGTCCTCTTCGAAAAACTCAACCGGGCCGCTGAGACTTACCAGCAAATCCATTCCGATGATACCGAGTAGCGCGGCCCTCTGCGCTTCTCCTCCCGGACGGACAGTCTGTCGTTGAGGTTATAGGTTCTGAAGCAATTCTTTCAGAGTGCTGGCATGGCGTCGGCTGACCGGGGGCTTTTCCTGAGTGTCCGCCAGCCTGACCCGATAGTGCCCTTCGCTGTCCCGTTCCATGGCCTGAATGTGGGGCACGGACACCAGAGCGCTGCGGTGGGTGCGTAAAAAGCGCTCGCCGAATTCGTCCTCCAGCTCTTTCAGGGTATCGTCCAGCAGGTGTTCGCCGCCGGTGTGGTAGACGGTGACGTATTTCTGGTCCGCCATAAAATAGCGCACGTTCTCAAGCGGTATCAGCTCCACGCCGCGTGGGGTTTTGGCGCTGATGTGATGGCGGCCTGCAGGCGAGCCTTGCTGCGCCTGTTTTTGCAGCTTGTTGGGGGTGCGGGCTTTCTCCAATACCGCTTCGAGCTGTTCGCGGCGCACTGGTTTGAGCAAATACCCCACGGCCCGGGTGCCGAAGGCATCCAGCGCATACTCGTCAAAGGCTGTACAGAAAATCACGGCGGGCGGGTCCTCCAGCGCGCCGATCTGATGGGCGGCTTTGACGCCGTCCTCCCCCGGCATGCGCACATCCAGCAGGACCACATCCGGGTCGTGCTGTTGAATCGCGGTCATGGCGGAGGCGGCATCGCCCGCTTCGGCGACCACACAATAGCCTTCCAGCTGTCCCACCATCCGGGCCAGGCGCGCGCGCGCGAGGGGTTCATCGTCGACGATCAGTACGTCCATGGCTCACTCCATCGGATAAGTGATAATCAGCGTAAACCTACCGCCATCGCGGGTTTCGGACAAGCGGGCGCCCTGGCCGAAGTGGGCCTGCAGGCGGTGGCGGACATTATCCAGCGCCATTTTATTGGTCTGTCGCGCGCTCGAGCGCCCATCGGCGGGCAGGGGATTGTCGATCCGGATCGCCAATTGTGTGCCGGAGCGGGCGATCTGAATCTGGATATCACCGCCCTCCGGGCGCGGTTCGATGCCGTGAAAGACGGCATTTTCCAGCAACGGTTGGAGCAGCAACGCCGGAATCATGATGCGTTCGGGCAGTTCCTCCAGGTGCCAGTCCACCCGCAGCCGGTCACCCAGGCGCAGTTGCTCCATGGCAAGATAGCCCCGGCAGAGTTCCAGCTCCCGGGAAAGCGGGATGAGCGCTGGCTCGGCCAGGCTGGCGCGAAACAATGACGCCAGGTCTTCCACGGCGCGCTCGGCCCGCTCCGGCGCGGTGGTGATCAGACTGGCGATACTGTTGAGGCTGTTGAACAGGAAGTGCGGGCGAATACGCGACTGCAATGCCTGGATGCGGGCGTTGAGTTCGGCCTGCTGCTGGTTGCGCAGTTGTTGCTGCAGGTAAAGGTAGCGCAAACCGATGCCCGCCAGGATGGCGGCAGTCAGCAGGTTTTCGGCCAGGTGCCAAAGGTTCAGTGACCAGGGGGCGCCGAGAAACCCTTGCATCAGCCACTGCCCGAGCAGCGAGAACACCAGTGTCACTACCAGCACCAGCCCGTAGCTGACGATACCGGCGCGCATCGGGGGCCACCGGTTGAGAGCGGGCTGCAGGCGGCACAGCAGTATGGCGCTGACCAACACGATCCACTGCACCTGGAATGAGTAGAGCGCCACGGCATCCCAACTGAACTGCGCGAGACCACGGTTGATCATGGCCAACAGCAACGCCAGCAGTTCCGCCACCAACACCAGGATCAGCACGGCCTGGGGGGCACACAGGTTGGGCAGAAAGCTGTCGCTTTCCGCTCGGTCGGTGCGGCTGGAGGGGGAATCGGTCAAAACAGAGCCCTTCTGGTTTATACTGTGCGCCCTTTTCGAGGCTATCCTACGCGTTTCCCGCGATTTCGGTAGTCCCCGACGCCAAATTTGTTACTCACGTCAAACTACAGCGAGTGTCTTCATGAGTCAGAGCGATCAATCTTCGGAGCAGACCAACCAATCCTGGGGCGGCCGCTTTTCCGAGCCCGTCGACGCCTTTGTCGAACGTTTTACCGCGTCGGTCGGTTTTGATTATCGCCTCTACCAGCATGACATCAAGGGCTCGGTGGCGCACGCCACCATGTTGGCCAAGGTGGGCGTGCTGAGCCTTGAGGAGCGCGACCTGATTCTGGACGGCCTGGAAGCGGTGCGGGCCGATATCGAAGCCGGTCAATTCAAATGGTCGGTGGCGCTTGAAGACGTGCACATGAACGTCGAGGCGGCGCTCACCGAGCGCATCGGCATCGCCGGCAAGAAATTGCATACCGGGCGGTCGCGCAACGACCAGGTGGCCACGGATATCCGCCTCTACCTGCGGGACGAGATTGACGCGGTCAGCGCTGAACTCACCCGGTTGCAACAGGGCCTGCTGGATCTGGCCGAGCGGGAAGCCGACACCATCATGCCCGGCTTTACCCACCTGCAGAGCGCCCAGCCGGTCACCTTTGGCCACCACCTGCTGGCCTGGTTTGAAATGCTCCAGCGCGACCACGGCCGCCTGCTGGACTGCCGCGCGCGCATGAACCAGTCGCCCCTGGGCGCCGCCGCCCTGGCCGGAACCACCTACCCCATCGACCGTGCCATGACGGCCGAGCTACTGGGTTTTGACAAGCCCACGGAAAACTCCCTGGACTCGGTCAGCGACCGGGATTTCGCCATCGAATTCTGCAGCTTCGCCAGTATTCTGATGACCCACCTCTCTCGCGCCAGCGAGGAGTTGGTGCTCTGGACCTCGGCCCAGTTCGGCTTCATCAATCTGCCGGATCGGTTCTGTACCGGCTCCTCGATCATGCCCCAGAAGAAAAATCCGGATGTGCCCGAGCTGGTGCGCGGCAAAACCGGCCGGGTCAATGGCCACCTGATCAGCCTGCTGACATTGATGAAATCCCAGCCGCTGGCCTACAACAAGGACAATCAGGAAGACAAAGAGCCGCTGTTCGATGCGGTGGATACCGTGAAGGATTGCCTGCGCGCGTTCGCCGATATGGTTCCGGCCATCGAATCGCGCAAAGACAACATGTACGAGGCCGCCCGCCGCGGCTTCTCCACCGCCACCGACCTGGCGGACTACCTGGTGCGCAAAGGCACCCCGTTCCGTGACGCCCACGAGGTGGTGGGTAAATCGGTCGCCTACGGCATCAAGACCGGCAAGGACCTTTCGGAAATGACCCTGGATGAGCTCAAGCAGTTCTCCGAGACCATCGAGGAGGACGTGTTCGAGGTCCTGACCCTGGAAGGCTCGGTCGCGGCCCGCAATCACACCGGCGGCACCGCCCCGGAGCAGGTGCGCGCGGCGGTCAAGCGCGCCCGGGCTACGCTAGAGAGCTAAGAGGGGGCGCACAAGCTTTCACTGAAAGACGCCCCAGTAAACCAGCAGGGTGCCGACCGCCGTGACCAGTGTGGCGCCCATCAGGTTCAGTGCCAGCCCGGCAGAGGCCATCTGCCGAACGGTCAATTGGCCCGAGCCGAAAACAATGGCGTTGGGAGGCGTGGCGACCGGCAGCATAAACGCGCAGCTGGCGGCGATCGCGGCGGGCACCGCCAAGGCCTCCGGCGGTAAACCCAGCGCCAGAGCGAGGGCGCCCAGCAAGGGCAGAAACGCCGCCGCCGTGGCGGTGTTGCTGGTGACCTCGGTCAGGAAGATCACCGTAATGGTCACTGTGGCCACGATCGCCACCGTGGGCCACCGGTCCAGGTGCTCCAGGGCGGAGGCGATGGCTTGTGCCAGTCCCGAATCCTGAATGATGCCTGCAAGGGCCAAACCCCCGCCAAATAACAGCAACACACCCCACGGCAGTTTCTGCGAGGTTTCCCAGTTCATCAGACGGTTTTCGCCGTCACCGGCCGGCAGCAAGTGCAATGCGATGGCGCAGGCTATCGCGATCCCGGTATCGGTGAGTGTGTCTTCGGGTAGCCACTGGGCCAGGAACGGCTGAGTGATCCATGCCGCCGCCGTCAGTAAAAAAACCAGAGCGACCCGTTTTTCCATCCGGGTCAGCGGTCCCTGGGCGCTAAGGCGTTCCCGGAACATTGACCGACCGGTGCTGGAGGGAGAGGTATCCTTCTCAATGCCGCCGGTCTTCCCTCGGGCCACCACCTGACTCAGCCAAAACCAGGCGAGTGTCAGCATCACGGCACTGACTGGCAAGCCGATCAGCATCCATTCGCCGAAACCTAATTCAATCTGATGTTGATCGGACAGATAGGCCGCGAGCAGCGCATTGGGTGGAGTACCGATCAGGGTGGCGATGCCGCCGATGCTGGCGGCGTAAGCCACCGCCAACAGCAAGGCGACGGCGTAGGGGTTGCCCTCCAGGGCGTTTTTGTCGGTTCTGACCTGAATCACCGACAGCGCAATCGGCAACATCATGATGCTGGTGGCCGTGTTGCTGACCCACATGCTTAAGAACGCGGTGGCGACCATAAAACCGGCGATCTCGCGCTGGGCTGTTCCTCCCACCACGGAGAGAATCCACAGGGCAATGCGCTCGTGCAGATGCCAGCGTTCCATGGCCAGCCCCAGCACGAAACCACCCAGAAACAGGAAAATCAGCGGGTGGGCGTAGTCCCGCGTGGCCCCCGAGGGCGAGGCCAACCCGAGCGCTGGTCCCAAAACGATGGGCAAAAGCGCCGTAACTGCCAATGGCAGCGTTTCCGCGATCCAGAACACTGCCATCAGCCAGGTTAAACCCAGGGCCCGCCATGCCTCTGGCGAAAGTCCTTCGGGGCCAGGCAGTGAGAGGGTTAACACCAGCCCGGCAATGCCAAGGACACCGCTGAGCCGGGTGGCGTTGAAAAGCGGGAAAGATTGGATATTCATTCAGAATCTCTGTTGCTTTTGGCGTCAAAATCCTTTGGCAAAACGCGTAAAAATGCTCTAGCCTTAAGGCTTGACGGCCCGCTATGTGATAGAGCGTGGCCGGCTTTATGGGCGCCATTGGACATTTTCGGTCGCTCTGGGAGTATAGTGGGCAAAAATGCCGCTGACTTCGAGTGCAAAGGAAGTGATATCAGCGCCGGAATGACCAACCCCATCGGTATGTAACCCATGGCGAGAGATAAGGCATCCCTGCAGGAGCGCATTCGCCAGCTGGAGCAGGAGCTGGCGCAGCTGAAGGCCCAGCAACCGACGGCCAACGACGCCTCGCCGGCCCCAAAGGGGCCGGAGGAGTGGCGTCGTACCCAAGACGCCCTGATTGCCGCCCGAACCCAGGCCGACCTGGCCAATCGCACCAAAAGCGAATTCCTGGCGCGCATGAGCCATGAAATTCGAACGCCGATGAATGCCATCATCGGCCTTGGCCACCTTCTGCGCGACACCCCCCTGAACGACCATCAGCGCAGCTATCTGGACAGCATGGGTGCCGCCGCTGACTCCCTGCTGCATATCATCAACCAGGTACTGGATTTCTCCAAGATCGAGAGCGGGCGTATCGTTCTTGAAAACGCTCACTTTGATCTGGAGCAGGTGCTGGAAAAGCTCTCTCGCCTGTTCGAAGTGAGCGCCATCCATCGTCAGGTGGACATCACCTACGACCTTCATGCCGATGTGCCCCGATTCCTGCGCGGGGATACGGCCCGGCTGGGGCAGATTCTCAGCCACCTGGTCAACAATGCCCTGCAGTACTCCACCAGCCAGCAGATCCTGTTGAGTGTGCGTCAGGTCGACGCTTCGGCGGACGGCGTCAAGCTCCAGTTCGGCATCACCGATTTCGGGGTGGGCATGAGCGCCGAACAGGTGACCCAGCTTGAAGCGAGCTTCAACGCCATGGCCTCGGGGGAGGTGCTCTCCCAGCCCGGCCTGGCCAGTAGCACGGGTCTGGCCATCTGCTACCACCTGATCCGCTTGATGCGCGGGCGGTTGGATATTGACAGCGAACCGGGGAAAGGCTGTCGGATCAGCTTCACCGCCTGGTTCGAGCACAGTCAGATCGGTGCCAAAACCCTGAAAGAGGAACCCAACCGGTTTGAGCATCTGCGCGCACTGATTGTCGATGACAATGCGCTCGCCCGGGAAATCATCGGTCGTACCCTGCAGAGCATGCATATTCTGGCGGACGAAGCCGAGAGCGCCTCAGTCGCGCTCGACAAGGTCCGAGCCGCTGAAGCCGCCGCACTTCCCTACGATCTGGTTCTCATGGATTACCAGATGCCGGAGGTCAACGGTCTGGAGGCGACTGTGCAACTCAAGTCCGACGGGAAATTGAAGCAACCGCCTCAAGTACTGCTGATTTCCTCCTATCATCGGGACGAAATTTTTAACGGTGACGACAATGCCGAACTGGTGGATGGCTTTCTTAACAAACCGGTGAGCGAATCCCGCCTGTTCGATGCGCTCAGCCAGCTTTTCTGTAGCCGCCTGATGGAGCGGGCTGCGGAAACGCCTCCCGTGAGCGAGGAAGACACCCTCGACGGCTTGCGGGTGCTCCTGGCCGAGGATAACCGGGTGAACCAACAGGTGGCTCAGGGCATTCTCGCCAAGCGCGGCGTGGTAGTGACCGTTGCCAGCGATGGACGCGAGGCGCTCGAGCGCTACTATCGGGAAGTGGACCAGTACGATGTGATCCTGATGGACCTGGAGATGCCGGAGGTGGACGGCTACGAGGCCACCCGCATCATTCGCGCCGGCCACCTTCGCCCGGACATTCCCATCGTGGCCCTGACCGCCCAGGCACTGCGCGGTGATCGCGATCGCTGCCTGGCGGAGGGGATGAATGAGTACATCAGCAAACCCATCAAACCGGCCCTGCTGTACCGGACGCTGGCGCAGGTGGTGCAATCGGCCTCGACCGCGCCCGGTAACCAATAGCCGTTGGGGACTGAGGTATGCACTCTCACGTCATTGAGCTGGATGACATTGAATCGGGTCTGGATCGCAAACAGCTTAAACAACTCCGCCAACGTTTTCTCGAGCTGAACCGCGAACGCCACCGCCGGATGCTGGCGGGGTTGAACGAGCGCCAGCAGGACCTGGTGGCGCTATTGCCCCTGATTTTCCACGTTAACCATCCCATGCTGCCGGGTTATGTTTCCCACGGTACGCCCTGTGGTGTGAGCGGTTACAAACCTGAAAAGGACGATATCCGGCGGGCACGGGTCCTTGCGCGCAGTTTCCACCACGGCCGGGACCTGAGCGCCCGAACGCCGGAGATCGACGCCCTGTTTGTGATGGGCAGCATCGGGACCATTGCGCAGAGCGAAGGTAGTGACCTGGACGTCTGGGTTTGCCACCGCCCCGAGCTCGAACGCCAGGGGCGGGACGAGTTGTCGCGCAAGTGTCAGCAACTGTCCCGTTGGGCCCAGGAACAGCTGCGTCTGGAAGTGCACTTTTTTCTGATGGAGCCGGGTCGCTTTCGTACCGGGCAATTGGGCCAGCTGAGTGCCGAAGGCAGTGGCTCGGCTCAGCGTTTTCTGCTGCTTGATGAGTTCTACCGCACAGCGCTCTGGCTCGGGGGCAAGCTGCCCTTGTGGTGGTTTGTGCCGGCAAGCTGTGAAGCGGATTACGCCCAACATGCCCACCGGTTGCTGCACCAGCGTTTTCTGAACGCCAGTGACGTGATCGACTTTGGCGGCTTGCCGGACATTCCCACCGACGAATTTGTGGGCGCCGGCATCTGGCATCTGTACAAAGGGATTGAATCTCCCCACAAGTCGGTATTGAAGCTGATGCTCCTGGAAGCCTACACGCGTGGCCCGGAGCGTCGCCCATTGGCGTTGACCTTCAAGGAGGCGGTCTACCAGCAACCCCCCAACCCGGATAATCTCGACCCCTACATCATGATCTACCGGCGGCTGGAGTCTTATCTCAACGCTGCTGGCGATGACCCATCACGACTGGACCTGGCCCGGCGCTGCCTTTATTTCAAAGTGGATAAGGCCCTGACTCGCCCACCACGCTCGGCTACGAAATCCTGGCAGCGACAATTGCTCGAGCGCTTGGTGGCGGAGTGGGGCTGGAGCCGGGAGGAGTTGGCCCGGTTGGATCAACGGCGCCAGTGGAAGGTGCCGGATGTGATGCGCGAGCGTCGCCGCCTTGTGGTGGAGTTGAGTGCCAGCTACCGGTTGATCAGCGCCATCAGCAAGGACAGTCGCGAAGCCCGAATCAGCGACGAGGAGCTGATGATCCTGGGGCGCAAGCTCCACGCCGCCTTTGAACGCAAGGCCGGGAAAGTGGAATGGCTCAATCCCGATATCTCACAGGACATTGCCGAACCCGCGTTGTTGTTTGTCCAGGAGCCGGAAGCCGCCCCGGGTGCCCAGCGCTTTTGGGAAGTATTTCGCAGTCGAGACGGCCAGCCCGAGGGTCTCCCGCTCAAGCGGGCCCGGCACTTGAGTGAACTGTTGCTGTGGAGCTATGGCAATGGCGTGATGACCGCGGCCACCTGGTACGACGTGGCGGGAGATGAGGTCAGTCTCTCCGCCCCCCAGCGCCAGCAGCTGTGGCAGTGGCTGAGTCACTGGCTACCCCTTCCCCTGGTCACACAGGCCCACGAGCCATTTCAGACCGGCGCCCGCGCCGAGCGCCTGCTGTTGTTGTTCAACCTGGGGGTGGAGCCTCAAAAGCGACTGCATGAGCGCGGCCTGCAAATGCTCAGTGGCCAGAGCGATGCTCTGGATTTCAGCGGCCTGCACGACAATCTGGTGTTGACCCTGGACCTGGTCCAGATTAACAGCTGGCGGGAGGTGCTCTGTCGGCACTACGACCAGGATGCACTCACCAACGGCCTTCAATACTACCTGCGGTTGGCGCCGCCCGGGCGCGGCGTAGCGCCCCCGGAAGTGAGTATTCGCTGCCTCGGCAGCCAGGGGAGCCTGGTGGTCCAGCGTCTGGAAGAGCTCTGGCAAGACATCGTCGGCTGTTACTACTCCGGCACCCGCCCGGCCACCAGTCGCTACGTGCTGGAAACGGCGGACAGCTACGTTCTGATCCAGTTTCTGCAACAGCAGCCCTATGTGAGCCGTTATGGTAGCTACGAGGGCTTGATTGACAAACTGAGCAATGCTCAGATCGAGTACAGTCCCGTCGTGGTGGACCGGCATGCCCTGCGCAATAAGCCCCTGAAGCTGATGGCCGAGCGCGCGCGGGAGCCGGGGGTCTATCTGTTCTACCAGGTGTTGGGCCAAGAGGCGGAAGTGACGTTGGTGGATGAGCTGGGCTCTTTGCTGGTGACCCGATTGAGCTTTTACAGCCACACAACCCTGCTGCGTCCCCTGCACCACTTCCTGCGGGCCGTACTCGCGCGCCTGGCGGCCAGTTCTGATCGGGGCGCCGGGGCGGTTTCCCCGTCCGTGCAACTGTATGAGCTGTGTGGCCCCATCGAGCAGGGGCGGGGTTATCTGGAGGAGCGTGCCAGCGCCGGCGATATCAGCCGACTGACGTTCAGTAACATCCAGGTGATCGCCGAGCCGGGGCCCGAGGGCGACATTCTTTATACCATCTACTGCAATGATCAGGAGTTTTCCGCTCTGGATTACGGGGACGATCTTTTTCGGGAGGTGGCGCGGGAAATCTTCTCACAGCGCCGCTCCGGTGAGCGCTATCCCTGCTATATCACCGACCTCGACCTGAGTGAATGTCGGGACCTGCTGGCCCCACAGCTGGGGTTGCAATTGAGCCATTACCTGGATCTCAAAGCCCAATTGGAGCAGCGCCTGAACTGGGCGCTGGGAGAACTGTAAACGCGGGTAAAAATCGGCTGTGGTGCTGGAAATTGGGCAACGGAATGGGTAATCTTTGCGGCATGAATATCATATAAATCTGACTTAACTCTTGTTGAGTCAACCCTATATAACGAATAACAGGAACCGACCCCATGACTGATACCCTCGACCGCCGTTCATTGTTACGTGGCGCCGTCGCCAGCGCCTTTGGCATCACCAGCCTCAGTGCCCTGGGCGCCCTGGCCCAGAAACCCGGAAATAATACCCCTCTGAAAGGCAACATCCACCACTCCGTTGCTCGCTGGACCTATGACTTTCTTTCGGTGGAGGAGCTGTGTCAGGTGGTCAAACGTATCGGTTTTTCCGCCATTGACCTGATCGGCCCTGGGGAGTGGCACATTCTGAAAGAGCACGGAGTGGACTCGTCCATGTGCAACGGCGCCGAGCCCAGTCTGGAGGAAGGCTGGGGCAATGCCGAGCACCATTCCGGCCTGATCGAAAGCTACCGCAAGCACATTGATCTGGTCAGCGAGGCGGGCTACCAGAACCTGATCTGCTTCAGTGGCAACGCCCGCGGCATGGACCCGGAAGACGGCCTCAAGGCTGCAGTCAAGGGCTTGAAAAAGATCATGGCCCAGGCGGAGAAGCGTGGCGTGGTACTGCAGATGGAGCTGTTCAACAGCAAGGTCAACCATCCGGATTACCTGTGCGACAACACCGACTGGGGTATTGAGCTGTGCAAACGGCTGGATTCGCCCAACTTCAAGTTGTTGTATGACATCTACCATATGCAGATTATGGAGGGTGACATCATCCGCACCATTCGCGACAATCATCAGTACTTCGGTCACTATCACACCGCCGGAGTACCGGGACGCCACGAAATCGACGAGTCTCAGGAGCTGTATTACCCGGCGATCATGCGGGCCATTGAGGCCGTGGATTTCCAGGGCTATGTGGCCCAGGAATTTATTCCGCAGCGCGCTACGGACGAACAGAAAATTGAATCGCTGCAGGCGGCCATTCGCATTTGCGATATCTAACCCGGTGCACCCGGATTCACAATCATTGACGAACGCAGAGATGTACCATGGCGAATAATCATTACGACGCAATCGTGGTGGGCTCCGGCATCAGCGGCGGTTGGGCCGCCAAAGAGCTGACCGAGAAAGGCCTGAAAGTATTGTTGCTCGAGCGGGGCCGCAATATTGAACACGTGAAGGATTATCAAAACGCCAACAAAGAAGTCTGGGATTACCCTCATCGGGACAAACCCACTCAGGAGATGATCAAAAAATACCCGGTGCTCAGCCGGGACTACCCGCTGAATGAATCCACTTATGGCATGTGGGCCGACGAGCAGAAGAACCCCTACACCGAGACCAAACGCTTTGACTGGTACCGGGGCTATCACGTCGGGGGGCGTTCCCTGCTCTGGGGGCGCCAGAGCTACCGCCTCAGCCCGATGGACTTCGAAGCCAACGCTCGCGACGGTATTGCCGTGGACTGGCCCATCCGCTATGACGACATTGCCCCCTGGTACGACTACGTCGAGAAATACGCTGGCATTGCCGGCACCCGAGAGGGGCTGGATGTGCTGCCAGACGGCCAGTTTTTGCCCCCAATTCCGCTCAACTGCGTAGAACAGGACGCGGCCAAGCGCATTGAAAAAGCCTTTGGTGGCCAGCGCCACCTGATTCACAGCCGCACGGCCAATATCACCGAAGCCAAGCCCGAACAGGGCCGGGCGAATTGCCAATATCGCAACAAGTGCTGGCTGGGTTGCCCCTTTGGGGCCTATTTCAGCACCCAGTCCTCCACCCTGCCGGCGGCGGTGAAAACCGGCAACCTGACCCTGCGCCCCTTCTCCATTGTCAGTCAGGTCCTGTACGACAAAGACCGCAAGCGGGCCACCGGGGTGGAGGTGATCGATGCTGAAACCAATCAGACCTACGAGTACACGGCTGATGTGGTTTTCCTCAACGCCTCGACCTTCAACTCGACCTGGATTCTGATGAACTCCGCCACCGACGTGTGGGAAGGCGGATTGGGCAGCAGCAGCGGCGAGCTGGGCCACAACGTCATGGACCACCACTTCCGTTGCGGCGCCTCCGGTGAAATCGAAGGCTACGAGGACAAATACTACTACGGTCGCCGCCCCTGCGGTTTTTACATTCCGCGCTTCCGCAACGTCGGGGATGACCGTCGCCCCTACCGTCGCGGTTTCGGGTACCAGGGGTCCGCCAGCCGCGAGAACTGGGACCGCGATGTGGCGGAATTCGAGGTGGGTGCCGACCTGAAAAACGCCCTGAGTCAGCCCGGCGGCTGGACCATCGGCATGACCGCGTTCGGCGAAATGCTCCCCTACCACGAGAACCGGATCTACCTGAACAAGAGCGTGAAAGACCACTGGGGCCTGCCGGTACTGGCCATGGATGTGGAGATCAAAGACAACGAGCTTCAGATGCGCAAGGACATGATCCAGGATGCGGTGGACATTCTCGAAGCCGCCGGCGCCAAGAACGTGCAGGGCGGCGATTGGGGCTACGCTCCCGGCCAGGGCATTCACGAAATGGGCACCGCGCGCATGGGCCGTGACCCGAAAACCTCGGTACTGAATAGTTTTAACCAAGTGTGGGACGCCCCCAACGTGTTTGTCACCGACGGCGCCTGCATGACCTCCGCCTCCTGTGTAAACCCGTCGCTGACCTATATGGCCCTCACCGCTCGCGCGGTGGACCACGCGGTGAAAGAATTGAAGAAGGGGAACCTGTGATGAACCGACGCGAACTCCTCAAACTGATTACCGCCGCCACCGGTACCGCCATGATTGGTGGCACCGCCGTGCTGGCGGGCTGCTCCACGGGTAACCGCGAAGAGAAGCCCCTCACCTACACCTTCAGTGACGAAGACGTGCGGGTGTTGGACGAAGTGGCGGAAACCATTCTCCCGCGTACCGACACCCCGGGGGCGAAAGACGCTGAGGTCGGCGCCTTTATGAAAGTCTTTGTCACCGACTGCTACACGCCCCAGGAGCAGGCTCTGTTCCACAGCGGCCTGCCGCAGCTGGAAGCCTCTGCCCAAGAGCGCTACGGCCAGGGTTTTATGGCGCTCACCGCAGAACAACGCACGGAATTTATCCGCGACCTGGACCGAGAGGCCAAGGCGGCGGTGGCGGCCGGTGGCCCCATCCACTATTTCACCCTCTTCAAGCAGCTCACGCTGTTTGGCTTCTTTACCTCTAAAGTGGGCGGCACCGACGTATTGCGCTACGTGGCCATTCCCGGACGATATGACGGTTGCATGCCCTATGAAGAGGGCGACCCCGCCTGGGCAACCACGTAAGCCAACTGCTCAGAATGCGGTGAGTGGACGCAACGTGTGGGCGGCCTCCACTCACCGTTGAACAATTGCACCGCTCGGCTTGTCGGTATAGGGTTTAGTGTTCCCCGCCACTCATATCGGACATCACCTCAAGGAGACGCGCTATGCCCCGCTGGTTCTGTACCGTTGTACTGGGTATGACCCTCTCGACGTTTTCGCTGTTGGTCTCGGCGGCCGACGAATCCCCCTCTTACGACGCCCGCCTGAGCGATTACCCCTACCCTTTTGACGTGCACACCTTTGCCTTTGACAGCCAGCGCCAGCCGTTGGAGATGGCCTATATGCACCTCCCGGCGAAAGGTGACAAGTCCACCGTCTTATTGTTGCACGGCAAAAATTTCGCGGCGGACTACTGGGAAAACACCGCCGCCTACCTGCATGCGAAAGGTTACGGCGTGCTGATGCCAGACCAGATCGGTTTCGGTAAATCCTCCAAACCGGCGCACTACCAATTCTCGTTTGAGGCACTGGCGGCCAACACCAAGGCTTTAGTGGACAAGCTTGGCATCGAACAGGTCAGTGTGATGGGTCACTCCATGGGTGGCATGCTGGCGACGCGCTACGCCCTGCAATATGGCGACAGCGTCGAACGGCTGGTCTTGGTCAATCCGGTCGGTCTTGAAGACTACTTGCGTTATGTCCAATACAAGGACCCGAGCTTTTTCTATCAGCAGGAGCTGGGCAAAACCTTGGACAAAGTGCGCGCCTATCAGAAAAAGAACTACTACGACGGCGAATGGAAACCGGAGTACGAAGCGCTCACCCAGATTCATGCCGGCTGGATCAACGGCCCCGACTGGGAGCGGGTGGCCTGGAACAATGCGCTGACCTACGATCTGATCTTTACCGGGGCCGTGGCCAACGAGTTCGATCAACTGACCGTCCCCACCTTCCTGATCATCGGCACACGCGATACCACCGGACCGGGCCGCGGCTGGAAAAAGCCGGGCGTCGATTACGAACTGGGCCGGTACGATCAACTGGGCGAGCGGGTCGCCCAGCAGATCCCGAACGCGACCCTGTTCGAGCTCGAGGACGTGGGCCATATGCCGCAGTTTGAAGCCTTCGATCGCTATCGCGAGCGGCTCGACAAGATCTTTTAGGGTCGCTCCCCCGGAACCCGGCTCTCAAGCCGACCGGGGCTTTCACATTGAGCCCCCGTCGGTCGGGGGTTATACTGCCCGACTTTGTGATCTCGCCCGACACCCTCGTGCCGGATAGTCTCAGGAGCCGCCATGAACTACCGCCCCGCCCTTTTTTGTGCGATTGCCCTGTCGGCATTGCTGTTGGCGGCCTGCGGTCAGAAAGGTCCGCTCTACCTGCCCGAAGAGGCTGAGACCACGCCCCCGGCCGAAGGCGGTACCGAACCGGCTGCCGAAGATACTCAGGGCGAGTAATCCTTGATTTTGAGAGTTCCTATACTTGAGAGCCCCTATGCGCGCCTTTGAACGCCGTGATGGCGAACTGTTTGCGGAAGACGTCCCCCTGGCCAAAGTGGCCCGGGAGTTCGGAACCCCCACCTACGTCTACAGCCGTGCTGCCTTCACCCAGCACTACCTGGCCTATGCCGAAGCGTTGGGGGACCACCCGGGTATGGTGTGCTACGCCATCAAGGCCAACTCCAATCTCGCCGTGTTGAACCTGTTGGCGCGCCTGGGGGCGGGTTTCGACATTGTCTCCGGTGGCGAACTGGAGCGCGTTCTGCGCGCGGGCGGCGACCCGGCCCGTGTGGTGTTTTCCGGCGTGGGGAAAACCCCGGACGAGATGGTCCGGGCACTGGACGCGGGTATTTTCTGTTTCAACGTGGAATCGGAAGCCGAGCTGGAACAGCTGTCCCGGGTGGCCTCTGAGCGCGGCAAGACCGCCAATATCTCCCTGCGAGTCAATCCGGATGTGGATGCCCAGACGCACCCCTACATCTCCACCGGGCTGAAAGAAAACAAGTTCGGCATCGCCATTGAGCGCGCGCCGGCGGTCTATCGTCGTGCTCAGGAGTTGCCGGGCCTGACTGTGCACGGGCTGGATTGCCACATCGGCTCACAACTGACTCAGCTCGATCCCTTTATGGATGCGCTGGATCGGCTGTTGGTGTTGGTGGACGAGCTGGCCGCCGAAGGCATCGAGATCCGTCACCTGGATCTGGGCGGTGGCCTGGGGGTGACCTATCGGGATGAAGTCCCCCCACCGGTGGGTGACTATATGCAGGCCATCAAAGCCAAGCTCGGGGATCGTAAACTCAGTCTGTTGTTCGAGCCGGGTCGCTCCATCGCCGCCAATGCCGGGGTGTTGCTGACCGAAGTACTGTATCTTAAGCCTACCGAACACAAGAACTTTGCCATTATCAATGGCGCGATGAACGACAATATTCGCCCCTCGCTCTATCAGGCCTGGCAGGACATTGTGCCGGTCAGCGAGCACAACGGCGAAATGAAAACCTGGGACCTGGTGGGCCCGGTGTGCGAGACCGGTGACTTTCTCGGCAAAGACCGTAAACTGGCATTGAAGCCCGGCGATCTGCTCGCCATGCTCTCGGCCGGTGCCTACGGCTTTGGCATGAGCTCCAACTACAACAGCCGGGGCCGCCCTGCCGAGGTACTGGTGGACGGCGACCACGCCCACTTGGTGCGTGCCCGTGAAACCATTGACGATCAGTTGCGCGGCGAGCAATTGTTGCCCGACGTTGAGCCCGCCGTGACCTAAGGAATGACCATGCGCCTGCGCTTTACCAAAATGCACGGCCTGGGGAACGATTTCGTCGTGATCGACGGCGTTACCCAAAAAGTGCGTTTGAATGCGGACAAAATCCGCGCGCTCGCCGACCGCCACTTCGGGGTCGGTTGCGATCAGGTATTGCTGGTCGAAACTCCGAGTCGGCCGGACATCGACTTCCGCTATCGGATTTTCAACGCCGACGGTGGCGAGGTGGAAAACTGCGGCAACGGCGCCCGCTGCTTTGCCCGCTTCGTGCTGGAGCGCAAGCTCACCGGCAAGCGCACCATTCGCGTGGAAACCGCCGGGGGCGACATGACCCTGAAGGTGACCCCGAACGGCGAAGTGGAAGTGGACATGGGCGTGCCCAAACTGGCCCCGGCGGAAGTACCCTTCGAGGGCGGTGAGCAGGCGGTCAGTTACGACCTGGAGCTCCCGGGCCAGACCCTCGATATTTCCGTCGTCTCCATGGGCAACCCCCACGCGGTGCTGTTGGTGAACAAAGTCGACAGCGCGCCGGTGGAAGAGCTGGGGCCGTTGATTGAAAGTCACCCCCGATTTCCCAAGCGGGTCAACGCCGGCTTTATGCAGATGGTCTCCCCGAGCGAGATCAACCTGCGCGTGTACGAGCGCGGCGCGGGGGAAACCCTTGCCTGCGGTACCGGCGCCTGCGCCGCCGTGGTGGCGGGCCGGCTGCGTCAGATTCTGGAGGAAACCGTCAAGGTCCACCTGCCCGGTGGCACCTTGACCATCACCTGGCCGGGACCGGGTCACTCCGTTATCATGACCGGGCCCGCGACGACGGTGTTTCACGGACAGGTCAAAATCTGATATGAATGAGCACACCGAACAGCCCACAGTGACCGACGAACAGGTGGCCGAATATCTGGAGGCCCACCCGGATTTCTTCGTTCAGCACCGCAAACTGCTGGCGGACCTCGAATTGCCCCACGAAAGTGGGCCGGCGGTATCCCTGGTGGAACGGCAGGTTTCGGTGCTGCGCGAGCGCAACATGGACATGCGCCACCGCCTGAGCAAGCTGCTCGACAACGCCCGGGAAAACGACAAGCTGTTCGACAAAACCAAGCGGCTGGTGTTGGCGCTGCTGGAAGGTCGCGACATGGGCGATATCGTCGATGCCCTGTTTTTCAGCTTCGACCAGGACTTCAACATCCACTACACCAGCCTGCTGCTGTTCGGTCACCCGGACCGTATTCCCAGCAGTCAGGCCGACATCGTTTCCATCAGCGAGGCCCGCAAACACATTGCGCCTCTGCTAAAAAACAACCGCGCCATGTGCGGCACCCTGGGTGAAGGTGAGTTGAAATTCCTGTTCGGCGACAACGCCGGCCAGATCGGCTCCGTCGCCACCGTCCCCCTGGTCCATGG
This sequence comes from Marinimicrobium agarilyticum DSM 16975, assembly GCF_000423345.1. GTDB lineage: Bacteria > Pseudomonadota > Gammaproteobacteria > Pseudomonadales > Cellvibrionaceae > Marinimicrobium > Marinimicrobium agarilyticum. The sequence goes on along the minus strand of NZ_AUHU01000008.1, from coordinate 14,204 downwards.
CAACGCCTACGGCCTGCTCGCCATCGGCAACCGCGACCCTCACTACTATCGCTCCAGCATGGGCACCCTTTTCCTGGGCTACATCGCCGAAGTCCTCAACCGCTTGCTCCCCGACCACCTCCCACGCTAATCTACTATAAAGGCCTCCGGCACCGTGTAGGGTAGGTAAGCGAAAGCGCCACCTACCGCTCATGTCTCGGCTCGATTAAAACCCGGTCTCGACGGATGCACCCATGCCCCACACCTTCCAAACCGAGCGCACCGCCTTCCTCACCTACCTGCGCACCGAGAAACGCCTCTCCCCGCGCACCGAGGAGGCCTACGCCCGGGACCTGGACAAATTTCTGGGCTACTGCGAAAGCCGCGACCTGACCGACCTGAAAGCCATCACCGTGCATAACGTGCGGGAAAATCTCGCCAGCCTGCACCGCAAGGGCCTGGGCGGAAAGAGCCTGCGCCGCTGGCTGTCCTCCCTACGCGCCTTCTTCCGCTTCGGCATCCGCAGAGGCTGGCTCAAGACCAACCCCGCCGACGGCCTACAAGCTCCGAAAATCGCCAAAAAGCTCCCCAAAGTGCTGGATGTGGACCAGGCTGCGCAGTTCGTGGAAGTCAAAGAAGAAGGCTTTCTGGGCAGCCGGGACCGCGCCCTACTGGAGTTGATCTACTCCTCCGGCCTGCGCCTGGCCGAAGCGGTTGGCCTGAACATACAGGACGTGGACCTGCGAGAAGGCGCCGTCATCGTCACCGGTAAAGGCAATAAAACCCGGCAATTGCCGGTGGGCAAACCCGCCCGTGCGGCGCTAAAAACCTGGCTCCAGGAACGCGGCCCCATGGCCCCGCCGGAGGAGTCCGCCCTGTTCATCGGCCAGCGCGGTAAGCGCCTCACCCCACGAGCCGTGCAGCTGAGAATGCAACAACTCAGCATCAAACAGAACATGGACGAACCCGTTCATCCGCATATGCTGCGCCACTCCTTCGCCAGTCATATGCTCGAATCCAGTGGCGACCTGCGACTGGTGCAGGAACTGTTGGGCCACGCCAATATTTCCACTACACAGGTCTACACCCACCTGGATTTTCAGCACTTGGCGAAGGTGTATGATCAGGCGCACCCCAGAGCCTCAAAAGACCGCAAAAAGAGCTCCTGAAGCCCTTTCTCAAAATTGAAGGGTTTTTGATGCCAACTGCTTTCGTTCCCCAAAAGATCAAAATGGCGCCAGGGATGACCATAAGTGTGACGTGAGTCACATTATTTGTGGTGACAGGCGACAGATATATAGTTATCTTGACCATAAAACAGGGTCCTGAGATGTATCAAGGAAGAAGCGCTACGTTGTTCATACCCCGAATCACCTCCGCCTTTCTTCCCGCACTGCCGCCAACCGTTTGGCCCCCTCAGCGCTCTGACCGATAAAACGCAACCTTTAAGGAATCGTCGAAATGCGTCAGGAAGGTGGGTCTTGGATGAAATTATTCTTTGCAAAGAAAGAAAACGCTCTGGATTGGTGCCACTTTTTTTCAAAGCTTAGCATTCTATTAATTGCCATTCTTCTCTCCTCGAATGCGAGCGCTTTTTCCTTTCCATCCTCTCTATCGACGACGGGTAGCAGCAGAACGTTCACGATCACCTTCTCCTGCCCGAGCGGTAAAGACTACTGCTACTTACAAGAGAAGTCCGGATCTAGCTGGGAGAACGTTCAGTATAAGCTTGGTCAGGAAACAGTAAGAAAAAGCTTAACCCGGAACGTGGGGACCCACACATTCAGGATTAGAAGCTGTTACGTTACGGGGACACGATACGGAACTTACAGTACCTGTGGCAACGGCGATTCTAAGAGCATAAGAATATACAAAAAACCATCCAGTTCCCCCGACACTAAAATCAACGGAACGAAGAATGCGTTCTCTAAGACAGGAACCTTTACAATAACTTGGGATAAGCCGCAAAATTCAACACACGTTGTTTTCTACAAAAAAGATCCAGGAGATACTTCTTTCATATCAATTGGCTCGTCCAGCGCGAGCTCGGGTGGATCGATTACCTATACAAAAACCGACGGCGAATACTCGTACAGAGTCAAGGCCTGCAATAGTGGGGCCTGCGCCCCTCAAGGAGAGGAGGCGACGGTTGTAGTTCTCAAAGCTCCGGATCGACCCTCCTTAAACGTAACGTCAGATCACCCCAGTGATGGGAAAATACGCATATCGATAATAGGCGAAGACCAAGACGAAGTAGACTACTATTTGTGGACTCTTTACCGGAACGGTAGCGCCATTAACGGAGGTTCTACCTCCAACGGATATCTGTCCGAAGAAGACCTGTCTGAGGGCAACTACAAGTACAAAGTATATGCATGCAAAGGTGGGCCTAGCAGTTCCTGCTCTTCGAGTGTAACGTCGTCGGAAATGAATGTCGATGCGCCTGACCGCCCTAATGGACTGAGAAGCGAAGCGGTCGATTTTGACGGTGATTTTGCTGTTAGTTGGGACAGGAAAAATAACACTCGTGCGTACACCCTTCAGCAGCTTGAGCCCCATGCTGGAGCAACATGGAAAAATGTTTCCCCTACCAGAACCAGCGCTCTTTCAATACCGGTCAATGTGGACGAAAGCGGGACTTACAGATATCGTTTAAGGGGGCACAACAATGTAGGTGACTCTCCTTACTCATCGTCTATTAGTGTAAAAGTGGCATTGCCACCAAAACAAAGCCCTTCAATTTCCGGCTACCCTCAAGGGCCCTCAAACGGAATATTCTCAATTTCATGGAAATTGTATGACGATGGTGACGCTTCCTTGTACAAGTTGCACCGAATCTCGCCAAGTGGAAGTCTCAAAGTCTACGAAACCGCAGAAAAAGAACTGAATATTTCGGTTAAAGATGCGGGTACTTGGCGCTTTAAGGTGCAAGCCTGTAACCCCGAGGGCGGAAACGACAATTGTGCCGCCCCGGGGCCAACCGTCAATGTTTCCGTTGAGGCCCCGTCTGACACTCCCTCAATCAGGAGTGGCCACAACAATAATGGCAGCAACCTGAAAATCGAGTGGAACGGAGTCTCGCATGCATCAGCTTACAATGTGCAATACAAAAAACCTGGGGCTTCCTCTTGGTCAACCGTAACAAATTCAAGCGGAAACGCGTTGGCTATCGGAGCTACCTATTACGAGCCAAACTTCAGCTTGGTGAATGGTCGATATTATTTCCGGGTTAGAGCAATAAATCGAATTGGAAACACATACTACTCGTCTGCTCATTACGTCGATGTTGCCTTTTCTCCAGACCCTCCCGGCTCTGTAAACGTTGCTAGCATCGGGGCTGGTGGAGTGTTCAACGTATCTTGGCCTGATAGTAAAGACAGAACCACAGAGTACCGGCTTCAGAGAAGGAAAGCGGGACAGAGCTGGGTAACCCTTACGCTCGCCTCTCCATCGACCCGTTCGCATACCGATCCGGTTCCTAGTGAAGGCACTTACGAGTACCGAGTGTCTGGATGTAATAAGGTGGGGTCCCACAGAAACTGCAGCAGCGCCTGGCGAACGAGCGTCAAGGTTACCGCCTACGTTCCGCAGGGTGCGCCCATTTGGGACGACGCCGAACCTCTTCAATCTGAGAGCAATAGCTTTACCCTTCGATGGTCAAGCCTGTCTAATGCTGACGAATACTATTTGCAGATCTTTGATGAAGCAGCCGATCAGTGGGTTGATATTGACAGGGGCAGTGAAAATGTGAACCGTACGGAGCAACCCGTTTCCGTAGGGAGCATGGGTGTATACCGGTTTAGAGTCAGGGCGGAGAACCGCCTGGGTTCAAATGGCACCTACAGCGCTGAGAAAGTAGTTTATGTTGTTGCAAAACCGAACGACGTAACGAATTTTTCTGCAGGAGCGGGAGCAGGTGAAAACTCAGGAAAAGTGAAGCTCTCTTGGGAAAATGTCGTCAACCATAATGACAATTACACCGACTATGAAATTGAGGTAAAGAGAAACAACGAAGGATTTGATCACCTCGTATTGGCGGATGACGATGAATCGAGTCCCCATTACTATTCCGGCCCGAACGGCTCGGGGCTTGACGGTGCGGTTTACCGGTTCCGGGCGAGAGCATGCAACAAAGTGGCTCAAAGTGAAGAGTCTTGCAGTGATAAATGGAATGTTCAACCTCCTCCTGTCTATAAGCCTAAAGGGACTTTTGACTGGACGGTTCCTCCGAACTCCGCCTCCTCTGGTTATCAAGTGGAGTGGGTTTTCTCCACAGAGAGAACGGGCCAGGAGGCGGAAACTTTTCGGTTGAAGCGGTCGCCAGCCTGGAGTGATGGCCCCATTCGGGAGACGACGAGCCCTTTTAGCGAGGTGGTTGATCAATCAGGTGTTTATACCTATAGCGTTCAGGCCTGCAATGATTTTGGTTGTTCTTCGTTCAGTAGTAATGAGGCTACCGTCAAGGTTGCTTTAAAGCCCGACGTCCCGGATTGGGTTTCCAGCTCGGGTGACACGAATGGCATTTTCACACTGGAGTGGAATGCCTCCAACAGACATGTCGAGTACTACAAGGTTCGAGAACGCTACTCTGACGTGAGCGTTGACAGAACGATTACCGTCGACAGTGGGACGACGCTTGATCGCTCTTTGGATGACGCAGGCACCTACCGCTATCAGCTGAGTGCGTGTAGCAAAACCGCGGACTTCGAGTCCTGTGCTACCAACAATACAGAGCTGGAGATGTCCGTTGCGGCGCCTGCCGCTGTGGGTAACGTGCAAGTACCGTCCTCTGCAGTCGCAGGGTCAACGTTCATCGTTAAATGGGTTAACGTGGATACGGCGACGTCTTATACGGTTTGGGAGTATGAGGGGGCCGACCGAAGAAAGGTTGCGGAGGAGATTCCGGGCCTGACACTAGGCGCGTCCGGCGAGGAGGGACGGTATCGTTACGGCGTTCAAGCCTGCAGTCGGATCGGGTGCGCCGAAGAGACGCTATCCCCGTTTGTTCAGGTGATTACAAGGCCTGAGCAACCGACCGATATCACCGCACCTAACCCGAATGACGGGACTTACACGATCAGTTGGGCGGAATCCACTAACGCCACAGCGTATCACGTGTCCGTGCAGAACTCAGGTTCTGACTGGGAAGTCTCCGATGAGATGGTGAGTCCCTCTTACCCGGTGGAGGGACTGGAAGAGGGGAGCTACACGCACCACCTAAAAGCGTGCCGCACCGTCAATGAGAAAACGGTGTGTTCTCCACTCTGGAACTCCCAGGTTTACAGCGTTCAAGCGCCAGAAAATGCGCCGGTATTCGTAAGTGCTCCTTCGGTCAGCTATACGAGTAGCGTCGAACTGAGCTGGGACCCCGTGCAAAATACTCGGGAATACCACGTAGAGTACCGACTGAAAGGCAGCTCAGGAAGCTGGGCAATGATCAAATCTGACGTTCCGGCTGCAACGGTTGAGTCGCTGAAACAGGGTGTGTATGAGTTTCAAGTAACGTCCTGGAACTATCAAGGCAAAAGTGCGCCATCGCTGACTGTGGAAACGGAAGTCAAACTCAGACCCTCTGGGCCAACCGACTTTTCTGCCCACCCGAACTATACGACAGGTAAGAGTCTCCTTGAGTGGTCAGAGAGCGATGTCACGCCCAAAGCCGAATTCTACGAGGTCCGAGAACGGAAGGCCGGCGAAACGTGGTCAGCAGTAAAAGAATACGATGCGGCCGGCTTGGCCGATTGGCACGAGGCGGTATCAGAGCCCGGTATTAGAAGATATTCGGTTCGAGGTTGCAGAGGTGAAGGCGACAGCAAACATTGCTCTGACTGGATCGAGTCCAACGACGTTGATTACACAGCGCCCACGAGTCCATCGCTGAATGTGCCCTACTTTAGCGACGACGGCGTGTACTCAGTTACTTGGAGTGAGGTCGAAAAAGCGAGCCGCTACGAGGTCACCGAGAACCTCGCGGCGATAGAGACGGATTTTCTCAGTGTTCATTACTCGATTGAGAATCCGAAGTCCGCGGGACTCTACACCTATAGAGCTAAGGCCTGTAATGTCGTGGGTTGTTCGCCGGACAGCCCCTCCAGAACTGTGGTCGTACAAACCTTCACGCTGGCATTTCCTGAGGATTCGGGTGGAGACGGCGGTGACTCTGGCTCGGGCTCCAGCGGCGGTTCTGGTGATGAATCAGAGACTCCATACGGTGCCAATGTGCTGGAGTCAGGAGACCTAAGCGCGGCGCCCGGCGCGGCGGCAGATGGGGTTGCTGTAGGGGCGATACCCGGGGAATTTCGAGTTTCTGAGTCTGGCGCAGCGACCTATTCCATTCCCTTGGCTATCCTAAAGGGTACGGCAGGGGTCTCGCCGCAGCTCTCCCTAAATTACTCCAGCCAGAACGGAAATGGTCTTCTTGGCCAGGGTTGGGCGCTGGGTGGACTTTCGGCGATAACCCGCTGTCGGCAAACGCTGGCGCAAGATGGTGAAGCCAACCCGATTTCCTGGAGCGAGGAGGACCGCTTCTGTCTTGACGGGCAGCGGCTGATGGTTGTGTCCGGCAGTTACGGTGCCCCCGGGGCTGAATACAAAACCGAAATTGATCAATTCAAAACGATCAAAGCCCATGGTGGTACGTCGGGCAACCCTGATTACTTCACCGTAACCGGGAAAGATGGATCGGTATCGACGTTCGGTAGCGGCGGTGATGTGTCAAAACTGACATCGGGGGAATTTACCTATCAGTGGTCGATCGACAAGTTCGCTGATAGCGTCGGCAATCATATAGTTTTTCTTTACGAAAACAGTAATGGCAACAACGTAAGAATCAGAACCATCAACTATGCGTTCCCGTCGGTGGGGTCCACTTCGGACGGGGATGCCTCTATTGTTTTCAGTTATCGGGAAGAAGGTAACCCTTCACCAGCGTATTCCTATGTAGGCGGAGCGGCTTTCAAGCAGAGCTCTCTGATTGAGGAAATACAGATAAACAATCGAGGCAATGAGGTTCGTCGCTATGAATTTGAGTATGACAATGCCTCATATGAGACCAAGGTCCCCCTCTTGGAATCTATGGAACTGTGTAGCGAATACACTTGTCTACCGGCAACCACCATATCCTGGAACCGTCCTGAGTGGCCGACACTTTCGGACGCCACGTACCGGCTGCAAATAGACAACCTCCTCACTTACCAATTGCTGGATATCAACGCGGATGGTCGAAAAGACATCGTTTGGCTAAGAGATGACGGCTCTTGGGCGGGCGGAGATTTCCGGAAAGTCAGAATAGGCTACGCCGTTGCGAACTCCGCGGGACGGTTCGTCGAGCAAACATTCCCAATCGATCGATCTTGGTCGGTCAGGCCAGATGACCTTGATGATATCAGCCTAAAGGCTATCGATTTCAACGTTGACGGCCGAGAGGATATTGTCGTATATCTTTCGGGGGATGAGGGTTACATTTACTTGGCAACGCCGAACGAAGATGGCTCCTGGCGCTTGGAGTTCCCTGAATCCTCCAATAATATTGTAGGGGAGCTTCCGCCTGAGATTTACGGTGAGGTCAATTTCGTAGATATTACCAGCAATGGCCTGGTCGATGCCTTCCATGTCGTTGACGAGAAACTGGAGGTCTATCGACTTAAGGCTACAAATACGGATGATGACAATTCTCCTTACAGCTTTATCTACGATGGGTCCTACAATCTTGACGTAGATGGGTCACCGGTCTGTAGCTACGATGGTGACGGAAGCGGACCATGGAAAATTATTGGCGTGGGTGCGAATGGGCAAGCCGGTGATTTCAACGGCGACGGTCGAGTGGATGTCGTTGTGGAAATGTCTCGTGAGCGCGTGGAGATAAGGGACGACCCGCAATATTCTGGTCCCGGTCGTTATGTGTATACCTGTTTCGCCAACGCGGTATTTACTGGCTCCGATCAAGGCTTTCAGTACTTCGATACACTTGAGGAAGCGGCAACCACACTGCCGGGAGGAGAGCAGTACGACGAGTGGGACCCGGAAATCAACCTTGCTGACATAAATGGTGATGGCGTTACCGATGTCATCATTGATCGAAAAGTAAGGTTGAGCACTGGTGCTGAATTCGACACAAAACAGGACCTCGAACTTCTCGAGATACAGGGCGAGGAGTCAGAAAGGCAGGTGCAGCTTGCCGATGTCAACAGAGACGGTTATCCGGATGTGGTCTGGCAGGAAGATGTTAATCTAAATGGACGCGTGATTGTCTATCCGTGGATTAGCGGCGCTGAGAAATTTGGTAGTCACATTGCTCTTTACTCCATAATGTCCGGCGGTTCCAAAAGCTACAGCGCCCTGGATCTCAACGGGTCTGGCACGGTCAATCTGCTCGAGATCAGTAGTGGTGACACCACGGAGATTCGTAGCCTCTTTGACTCTAATGAGACGCATCAGCCAGCCCCGTCTGTCTCTGCCATTGATAATGGTATGGGCGACATTGTGGAAATCGACTACGGGTCGACGTTGCAGCGCGACGGCCACTACAGCTCGGTTTGGGGGGTCAATACCGTGTCTGAAAGTAGCGAGCACTGCATCTATCGCTATGATCGCCACGGATACCCCACGAGTCACGAAATATGCCGCGATGAAGTGACCTATGAAACCGACGTCGCGGCACTTTACGAATCTATTCGTGATCCCTTTGCATATATGCCGGACGGGCAAGTGGCAGAGGAATACTCTCTGAACCATCCGATTGTCGAGCCGACCTTCCCTCTATTTGTAGTCACCGATGTCGAGAGGACGGCCCCAGTAGCAGGTGATAACCCAGGATCGGTCGACGGATCGGCAACGAATCACATGAGTTATGCCTATCATCACTTCCGGGTGCAGGCCGCGGGGCGGGGGTCGCTCGGTTTCCAGAAGCTGACGCGCATCAACCACCAGACCGGTATCCGGACGGAAACCACCTACCGTCAGGACTGGCCATTTGTGGGTCGACCATTGAAGACCGTAACGATAACGGAAGAAGGGGTGGTTCTGAGTGAGGCGGCGAATGATTGGTCTGTCAATAAGGAGACCGCGACCGATGGTACCGCCTATTACCAGCCCTTCATTCAAGAGTCTGTGGAAAAGGGGTACGAACTGAACGGTAACGGGGCCGCCCAAGGTGCTCTGCTTAAGGAGGTCAAAACCACTACCGATCAGGATGAGTATGGAAACGTCACCAATGTCACCTCTGTTACGAGCGCTGGCTCTGACTCCATCACTCAGACCACGAGCCATGACTACGGCCAGGTTGAAGAAGATTTGCGCTTCGGTCGAGTCAAGAGCACCTCTTCCGAGATCGAGAGCAGCGATGGCCGTTCATCCTCACGAAAGTCAGAGTTCACCTACTACGAGGTAGGGAACCAAAAGAATCTTTTGAAAACGGAAAAAGTGGCAGTTGGCACCGACGCGGAGCTGACAAAGACCCACCATTACGATGACTGGGGTAATAAAACGCATACCGTATCAGAGGGCGCCGATGGCAAAAGCCGAACATCCGAAAAAGCGGTGTTCTTCGAGGGCCGATATGTAGAGAAGAAGGTCAATACGAAAGGTCACGTTCTTTACGAGGTTATCCAGAGAGATACGTTTGGAAATGTCACGCAAGCTCAGGATATCCATGAAAATCTGATTCAGAAACGCTATGACGTCCTTGGTCGAGAGTACCAAACTCAGGATGACACGGGGGCCTGGTCCTGGACCGGGAGAAAGCTCTGCAACGACGGCATCGACTGCCCGAGTGGAGCGATCTATCGCATAGAAAACCGTGTGTCCGGCGGAGGTAAGTCCTTCTCATACTACGACGCCAGGCAGAGGCCGATTCGTGAGTCCAGTATTGGCTTCGATGGCACCATGGTTCACACGGACACGGAATACGACCATGCAGGCCGGCCGAAACGGGTGAGCACTCCCTATTTTGCGGGGGGTATACCGGCGGGCTGGATTGAAACGGAATACGACCTGAAGGGGCGCGCTGTAGAGATAACCGATCCCGAAGGGGATGTTGGCCAAACGATTGCTTATGACGGTTTCACCAAAACCATGGTGAATGCGTTAGGTCAGCAAAAGATCGAGATATCGGACTTCCAGGGACAACTGAAAGAAGTTGAGGATCATGAAAAAGGTTCTATTGCCTACGAGTATGATCTGTACGGTAACCTGAAAAAGGCAACGACCGATGCCCCGGATACGTCCGGCGCGGGCCCGGTGTCCGTCAGAATTTGCTACGACGCGTTGGGCCGCAAGGTCGGCATGAATGACCCTGACAAAGGCGGATTCCAGGGCGGTAGTGAACTCAGTTGTACCGACGTCCAGGATAAAACGAATCCGGAAGGCTGGTGGAAATATTCCTATAATTCCCTGGGTGATCTGGTGGCCAAGGTCGACCCTAAAGGTCAAGTAACTGAGTACCAGTATGACCTCCTGGGCAGAAAGACCCGCCAGACCGAATGGGCCTCGATGGATACGGACGCAACACAGGTGCGTTCGATGAAGTGGGTCTACGACGAAAACCTGTCCGGGAGTACGGATTCGGGGGAACTTGGCCAGCTGACCTATGTCATGCAAGCAGACGGTGAACTACCTTCCGAGTGTGATGAGACCGTGTACTGCGAGGTGTACGCCTACGATGGCTATGGAAGGGGGCTAGGGTCGGTCACCTTTATGCCCGGCGGTGAAGTGGCCAATATGACCAGCGTTGAATACGATTCGATTGGCCGGCCATTTGTAGAGAAGGACGTTGCCCACCTCAACAGTGGCGTGCATCATCGGTACAACAGCTACGGGTTCCGCACGACCACCTACGACCTCTACACGGGCGACCTGCTTCAAAAAACAGTCGATATGGACGCCAGAGGGAATGTACTGGAGGAGTGGCGTTCGGATAACGGGCTTCTGTCCACGCAGTACACCTATGACCCCTATTTCGGCCGGCTGAAAACCCAGATCACGACCGGCGGCGTGACTGCGAACCCCATTCAGGATCTGGAGTATTCCTGGGATAATCTCGGCAACCTTGAGTATCGTGTTAACCGGGGCGCCAAAAGCAACACCCAGACTCGCAACATGTCAGAGGGATTCTGTTATGACGGCTTGAATCGACTGGTAAAAGCCACGCAGGGTAATATCAGCCCCGCTTGCGGCCCGAATCTCTCCGATGCTGACGTGGAGTATGACGGATTCGGCAACATCACCCGGAAACGCGGTGTTGGAGATTACACCTACGGGTACGAAGGGGATGGAACGCCGGTTGCGGGACCCCATGCCGTCATTCAGGCAGGAAACAGTACTTATGAGTACGATGGTAATGGCAACCAGACGAGCGGTGGTGGCCGGCGCGAAATTCGTTACACCGTCTTCGATAAAGCGTATGAAATAGAAACCGACGGCGGCCACACCACCCGCTTCGCCTACGGCCCCGGCAACACCCGATATAAGCGAGTCGATATACCGGACCAGGGCCCGGCGAAGACCACTTATTATCTGGGCAACGTCGAACGTATCGAAACCGCCGGTTCCGGCACCATCACCTGGCGCCGCACGGTCGCGGGAACGGTTCATATCATCGAAACGGACCGGGACTACGTGCGGGCGGACAGCATCGACAAGAAAGTGCTGTTCACCGAACACCTCGGCTCGACGGACGTCATTACCGATACCGTCGGTGGTATTGAGCAGTCCATGAGCTTTGACGCCTGGGGCCAGCGCCGCGCGCCGGATGACTGGACCGAAGTAATCGACTCGGTCGAGCTTGAGAGTTTCGATACCAGCATTACCCAGCGCGGCTTTACCGGCCACGAACAACTGGACGAAGCTGGCCTGGTTCATATGGGCGGTCGCCTCTACGACCCGAAACTCGGCCGGTTCCTGCAGGCTGACCCCTTTATCCAGGCAGCGGACAATACTCAGAGCTATAATCGGTACAGTTACGTATGGAACAACCCGCTAAACGCCACCGATCCCAGCGGCTTTTTCTTGGACAAGCTTTGGGATGAGATCAAACCGTTTGTGGGGGCAATCGTAGCCATAGCGGCGAGTATTATCTGCCCGGCGTGCGCCGCGCCTGTGATCGGCATGATCAGTGGTGCTGCCCAGGCGGCGGCGAATGGCGGCAATATCATCAAGGGGGCGGTGTTTGGGGCCTTCGCTGGCGCCGCTTATGAGGCCGGTAGCCTTTTTGCAAGCGGCTTAGTAGGCGGCGTCCAGGCCTATGTCGAGGGAGGCGACTTTGGTCGAGGCTTCCTGGCAGCTGGTGTCGGTGCATTTATGGGCGCGCAGGACATCCAAGGCGGCTGGGGCTTTACGGCCAGCGCGGTAACCGGTGGTGTAGTTTCGGAAATCACGGGAGGTAAATTCAAAAATGGGGCAGCGACGGCTGCCTTCACTTGGGCCTTGTCGCAGGGAGCCCAAAAAGCACATGACCTTCTCGGCAAAGGTAGTCCATCAAATGCACAACGAAATTTCTCCGTTGAGAATAAAGGTTGGGATCTAAAAGTTGAAGATGGTGTGCTAACCGGCGAGCTGACATACGGATGTGGTGTAACTGACACGTCTGGTTGTCATGCTGCTGCAGAGCAGATCCTTACTATTAATGAAAGCGAGAAAGTAAATATAAGCTTAAGTTGGGTGGAGAAAAACGCTGACATAACATTTCAAACACTGGACCGTATACATTTTGGTGTGGGTGGCGAAAGAACACTAGCTAGACATATTCCTTTGAAGAATAGGTGGTTGGGGTTCGGCGGACCTAGGTCACGGATCCAAGTTCTGAACGGCTATCAAAACAATCAAGGTGTAATCCTGCACGAGTTTGGGCACGCGATTGGTGCACCGCATCAGTACAACGATACGAATAGCGTGATGAGCTACTCAGAAAAAGCTAGGACGAATTTTTCGTCGGACGAAATAGACGCAATAATTGATGCCTATAGGTAAAAGCATGCTTAAGTTGATTGCTACTCTTATTTTAATGGTCTTTAGTACAACCTGTTATGGCAGCATTGTGGCTACAAACTGCCAAAATGTAAGGGCACAGGAATATGCTTCACCGCTGTACTTTCTTCACGAAGACTGGAGGGACAAGGTTAAGTACCTACAGTTTTGTCAAGTATCAGGGAAGGTAGAGTTTATGGGGGGGTACCTCGGCGAAAAGATGGTTGTTGGGAGCTATTATTTCATCGAAACGATATCGCCTGTATGGTTATCCCTTCCCAAAGGTAATCGAGGAGATAACAGATATTACCGTATGGTAAATTGTACGGGAAGCTGCGAGTACGATTGCTTGATGGAGGGCGACGCAGTTATTCTTCGAACAAGCAGTCCCGTAGAAAGGTACGAAGAAAGCTATCTTGTCGAGCTTGTTGATCTGACCGAATGTATTGCGGAGAGCGGGTGTTTGAAAGAATTAGCCCAAAATGTTAGCTTTTTAAAGTCTCTTTGGGGGCGGTGGCGATCGGAGTTGATTGAAGTTTCAGAGTTAGGAGACGTCGATGTGTTTGAGATAGATTTGGCGGTTTCAGATGATAGCCGGGTTGGCTTCTATGTTTCTGGCGTTGGTCGTCACTGGTTGTTATTGTTTGATCGGAATTTATCTAAACCTGAGGTCGTAGGGGTGCATAAAGTGGACTACTAACACTAGGGCCAAAGCGTTCGGTGTGATGGGGGCCAAAGGGTCAGAGTTTGTGATCTGACAAGAAAATACTTATAGAGCTAAAGCTGAACCCCTAGGCTGTGGTGCGCACCACATTAATGCTGATCAATAGTTGATGTTTTTGGCGTAATCTAGGAAAATATAGCCACCGGTGCAAATACACCAGCAGGGATGTGGGCTTTGATTTCCCGGAATTCCAGTATGTCAGCACCGGTGTTAAAAGTCCGTAAATTACCAACTTAGATTGTCCTCCCAACCCAAATGGGGTTTCCTTGTTTGCGACCAAGCATCGAGGACACCACCATGTTGAGCCGAGAGGACTTCTACATGATAAAGCAACTTCGCAAAGAGGGGGCACACATCGTGGATATTGCCCACCGTCTGGGCTGCTGTGAGCGCACGGTACGTCGCTACCTGGCACTGCCCGCCCCCAAAACCGGACGCCGTAATCAACCCCGAGGCAGCAAGCTCGATCCCTTCAAGTCGTTCATCGACCAGCAGTTGGCCGAAGGTGTCTGGAACGCTGAGGTGATCCTTCATAAAATCA
>NZ_AUHU01000007.1:0-275000 GCF_000423345.1 Marinimicrobium agarilyticum DSM 16975 | reverse complement strand
GTGGATGCCTAGGCAGTTGGAGGCGATGAAGGACGTAGGAGCCTGCGATAAGCTTCGGGGAGCTGGCAAACAAGCTTTGATCCGAAGATTTCCGAATGGGGAAACCCACCCGTCGTAAGTCGGGTATCCCATACTGAATACATAGGTATGGGAGGCGAACCCGGGGAACTGAAACATCTAAGTACCCGGAGGAAAAGAAATCAACCGAGATTCCCCTAGTAGCGGCGAGCGAACGGGGAGCAGCCCTTAAGCAACTTATGTCTTAGTGGAATCTTCTGGAAAGTTGAGCGATACAGGGTGATAGCCCCGTACACGAAAAGGCACAGGTTGTGAAATCGAGTAGGTCGGGACACGTGTTATCCTGACTGAATATGGGGGGACCATCCTCCAAGGCTAAATACTCCCAACTGACCGATAGTGAACCAGTACCGTGAGGGAAAGGCGAAAAGAACCCCTGTGAGGGGAGTGAAATAGATCCTGAAACCGTGTGCGTACAAGCAGTCGGAGCGGACTTGTTCCGTGACGGCGTACCTTTTGTATAATGGGTCAGCGACTTATTGTCTGTGGCAAGGTTAACCGTATAGGGGAGCCGTAGGGAAACCGAGTCTTAATAGGGCGTCCAGTCGCAGGCATTAGACCCGAAACCCGGCGATCTATCCATGGGCAGGTTGAAGGTGCCGTAACAGGCACTGGAGGACCGAACTCACGTATGTTGAAAAATGCGGAGATGACCTGTGGATCGGAGTGAAAGGCTAATCAAGCCGGGAGATAGCTGGTTCTCCCCGAAAGCTATTTAGGTAGCGCGTCATATCTCACCCACGGGGGTAGAGCACTGTTTGGGCTAGGGGGTCATCCCGACTTACCAACCCCATGCAAACTCCGAATACCGTGGAGTGCAATTATGGCAGACAGACAGCGGGTGCTAACGTCCGTTGTCAAGAGGGCAACAACCCAGACCGCCAGCTAAGGTCCCTAATACCAGTTAAGTGGGAAACGATGTGGGAAGGCACAGACAGCTAGGAGGTTGGCTTAGAAGCAGCCATCCTTTAAAGAAAGCGTAATAGCTCACTAGTCGAGTCGGCCTGCGCGGAAGATGTAACGGGGCTCAAACTGGTAACCGAAGCTGCGGATGCAACTTGTTGCATGGTAGGGGAGCGTTCTGTACGCCTGCGAAGGTGAGTCGAGAGGCTTGCTGGAGGTATCAGAAGTGCGAATGCTGACATGAGTAACGATAATGGGAGTGAAAAACTCCCACGCCGGAAGACCAAGGGTTCCTGTCCAACGCTAATCGGGACAGGGTTAGTCGGCCCCTAAGGTGAGGCCGAAAGGCGTAATCGATGGGAAACAGGTTAACATTCCTGTACTTCTCTTTACTGCGATGGAGGGACGGAGAAGGCTAGGCCAGCGCGGCGTTGGTTGTCCGCGTTTAAGGTTGTAGGCTGAGATCTTAGGTAAATCCGGGATCTTAAGGCCGAGAACTGACGACGAGCACCCTTTTTAGGGCGCGAAGTGGTTGATGCCATGCTTCCAAGAAAAGCTTCTAAGCTTCAGGTAAAGAGAAACCGTACTCGAAACCGACACAGGTGGTCAGGTAGAGAATACCAAGGCGCTTGAGAGAACTCGGGTGAAGGAACTAGGCAAAATGGTACCGTAACTTCGGGAGAAGGTACGCTGCCGACGGTGAAGGGCTTGCCCCGTAAGCTGTTGGCAGCCGAAGTGACCAGGTGGCTGCGACTGTTTATTAAAAACATAGTACTCTGCGAACACGTAAGTGGAAGTATAGGGTATGACGCCTGCCCGGTGCCGGAAGGTTAAATGATGGGGTTAGCTTCGGCGAAGCTCTTGATTGAAGCCCCGGTAAACGGCGGCCGTAACTATAACGGTCCTAAGGTAGCGAAATTCCTTGTCGGGTAAGTTCCGACCTGCACGAATGGCGTAACGATGGCCACGCTGTCTCCACCCGAGACTCAGTGAAATTGAAATCGCTGTTAAGATGCAGTGTACCCGCGGCTAGACGGAAAGACCCCGTGAACCTTTACTATAGCTTTACACTGAACTCTGAGCCTATTTGTGTAGGATAGGTGGGAGGCTTTGAAGCGCTAACGCCAGTTAGCGTGGAGCCACCCTTGAAATACCACCCTGGTATGTTTGGGGTTCTAACGCCGGTCCCTTATCGGGATCGCGGACAGTGTATGGTGGGTAGTTTGACTGGGGCGGTCTCCTCCCAAAGCGTAACGGAGGAGCACGAAGGTTGGCTAATCCTGGTCGGAAATCAGGAGGTTAGTGTAATGGCACAAGCCAGCTTAACTGCGAGACAGACACGTCGAGCAGGTACGAAAGTAGGTCATAGTGATCCGGTGGTTCTGTATGGAAGGGCCATCGCTCAACGGATAAAAGGTACTCCGGGGATAACAGGCTGATACCGCCCAAGAGTTCACATCGACGGCGGTGTTTGGCACCTCGATGTCGGCTCATCACATCCTGGGGCTGAAGCCGGTCCCAAGGGTATGGCTGTTCGCCATTTAAAGTGGTACGCGAGCTGGGTTTAGAACGTCGTGAGACAGTTCGGTCCCTATCTGCCGTGGGCGTTGGAGATTTGAGAAGAGTTGTTCCTAGTACGAGAGGACCGGAATGAACGAACCTCTGGTGTTCGGGTTGTCATGCCAATGGCATTGCCCGGTAGCTACGTTCGGACGGGATAACCGCTGAAAGCATCTAAGCGGGAAGCCTCCTTCAAGATGAGATCTCCCTGGAGCTTCGAGCTCCCTTAAGGGCCCTGGAAGACGACCAGGTTGATAGGCTGGGTGTGGAAGCGCCGCGAGGCGTTGAGCTAACCAGTACTAATTGCCCGTGAGGCTTGACCATATAACAGAGACGACTGCACAGCCGGACGTTTGTGTGAGGTAGACAATCGTTGCAATGTATAACTTACTGTTTCACCCCCTATTTGGGTCGATCAAGGTACGCCGAATGGCGATAAAACCTTCGAGCCCAAGCCAGTTTGCTTGACGATCATAGCGAGTTGGAACCACCTGATCCCATTCCGAACTCAGAAGTGAAACGACTTAGCGCCGATGGTAGTGTGGGGTCTCCCCATGTGAGAGTAGGTCATCGTCAAGCTCTTAAAGTGAAATACCCCGAATCAGCAATGGTTCGGGGTATTTTTTTATGGGGCCCGCACAAGTTCGAGGCGCTTGCCGATGCCCTGCGGTCATGGTGATGGGCCACATCCGTGTGGCCCACCCCCTGCGGGGCGCCCCTTCGGGCGTCGTCTTCGGCATCCTGCCTTCGACTCAAGCTCTTAAATTAAAACGCCCTGTAGTTAGCTCTGCAGGGCGTTTTTCTTGTGCGCAGAAAAATCCCCGTCCCCACCCCTTATCTCTTACTTCCCCTTAAAATTGCTACACTATGGCATGGCTGTTTAGGCCATTTGTTCTAGCAAACTTTTCAAGCTCTCGGCGCTACCGATAGCGGCGCGCGTGCCTAAGCGGGGATAGATACAGGTAATGACTTATGATCTCGTGATTATTGGCGGGGGTATCCAGGGCGTAGGTACTGCACAAGCCGCGGTGGCGGCCGGGCACAGCGTATTGCTTTTGGAAAAAGAAGGCATTGGGGCCGGTACCTCACGAAAGTCTTCGAAGCTGATTCATGGAGGGCTGCGGTACCTTGAGAGCGCTCAGCTGTCTTTGGTGAAAGAAAGCCTACACGAGCGGGCATTGCTTCTCCAACTGGCGCCGGAGCTGGTCAAACGGGTAGAGATGCATATTCCCGTCTACCAGGCGTCCAGTCGTTCTCCTGCAAAGATTGCTGTCGGCCTCTGGTTGTATCGGCTATTGGCGGGTTTTGGGGAGGATTCGGAGTTTGTCCGGTTGCATCGCAGTGGTTGGTCAGCTTTGGATGGGCTTAAAACGGATGATCTACTGGCCGTCTATCGCTATGTAGAGGCGCAAACTGATGATCGTGCATTGACCCAGGCCGTTTGGCAGTCTGCCGAGGCGCTGGGTGCGGAGCTAGCCATGCCCGCCCAGTTCAGGGGGGCGGATTGCCATGCGTCGGGATGTGAAGTGCAGTATGAGCACAATGGCCGGGAGATGTCGGTGAGTGCCCGGGTGTTGGTGAACTGTGCCGGACCTTGGGGGGCAGACTTGCTTAAGCACATTCAGCCTACAGTGACCGTGCCGGAGGTTGAATTGGTGCAGGGCAGCCACTTGCTTCTGCCGAATCGGCTTCAGCACCACTTTTATCTGGAAGCTCCCGACGATCGACGGGCGGTATTTGCCTTACCGTGGCAGGGGCGCTTATTGCTGGGGACGACGGAAACCGCATTTCGAGGGGCGCCGGAAACGGCCGAGTGCCTCCCCGAAGAACGCGATTATCTGCTCCGAACCTTCCAGCATTACTTTCCCGGGTATTCGGTTGAGCCGAATGACGTCTCTTCTTTCGCGGGTTTGCGGGTCTTGCCTCGCGCGAACGGGAGTGCGTTTGGGCGGTCGAGGGAAGTTCTGTTTCAAGCCGATCAAGAGGATCAACCCAGGGTGTTGTCCGTGCTTGGTGGCAAGTTGACGACCTATCGGGCTACGGCGTTGGAGGTCATGGAGCGCCTGGGACCCAGTTTGCCTCGCCGCCGCCGGGTGGCGGACACGGCGAGAATCCACCTTACCCCCCCTTGAGGCGGTGGAACTCAATCTCGTACTTGCCGGGAATGGGGCTAGCTTGGAGCACCTTGGTCTCCGGGTATTCCCCCCGCAGCAGCGTTACAAGCCGTTGTTTATCCTCTGCGGGCATGAAGGCCCCCAGGTAGACGGAGTCCAGATCGTTTTTCTCAAAGGGACGGTCGTCATACCATAGGCTGTCATCTACCTCCCGACTGCTGGCTTGATCCGTCGCCTGGAAAAAGCAGCGCCATTCCTGTTGGTCCGCCGACATGGGAGGCTTCACCAGAAACTTATCCAGAAAGCGCGACTGGGCATTGACCTTTTCCTGATGGAGGATGGCGTTAATCTGATCCCTGAACGTCGTAATCTCGGGTCGGTTGGGACTGTACTCCACGGGTTTCGGGTCGGGGAGGGAGGTGTACTCACCGCAGCGAAAGCGTAGGGCTGCGCCGCGATGGTGGTCTGCGAATAGCTGCCAGGAGGTGAGATTGTCCGCCTTTGCGCTGAAGCAGCATATGCGCAGCTCTCGGGTAAACTTGCGCCAGTCCGCCATCATCTCCTCTATTGACACCTGGCGCTGGTCCACCATTCGTGACATCAGCTCTTTCAGCACGTCCTCCGCTTCCTCGGGCGAGGCGAAGCGCTCTTCCTCTCGCCAACGCCGGATGACTGTGGCCAGAGCGGAATTGCTTTTGGGCATTTCCCGCGAAAAAATCATGCCAGTTGCAGCGCGGATAACACCGTCAAGCAACGTCAGCGGGTCGAAGGTGAGTGGGCTATGGTGCGTCAATTCAAAGGGATCTGACAAAAGGTGAGGGGCGCTCCAGCGCAGTCGGCGGGAGCCCAGGATTTGCTCGGCGGTTCGGGCAGAGCAGAATTTTGCCAGAGTGTCGGGAAAATCGGGCACGGGTGTTCCTTGCAGTTATAACGGTTTTGGTGGAAGTATAACCAAAATTAGGTGGCTTCATCAGGTTATCGGCAAAGCTGACCGTTTTTGAATAGCACGCAAGGCGCTATACTGAGCGGCAGTTTCCACCCATCGCCTTTAAGGATCCGCCCGTGAATTTTACCGGTTCTCATATTCTCTCCATCCATCAGTTTGAACGGCCCGACATTGAGCGCATTTTCGATGTGGCGGACGCTATGGCGCCCTACGCTTTGCGCAGAAAGGTGACACGGGTGCTTGAAGGCGCGATTCTGGGGAACATGTTTTTTGAGCCCAGCACCCGCACCCGCATCAGCTTCGGCAGTGCGTTCAATTTGCTGGGGGGCGAAGTCCGGGAGACCACCGGCATCGAGAGCTCGGCGCTGGCAAAGGGCGAGTCCCTGTACGATACGGCCCGGGTGCTCTCCGGGTTCAGTGATGTAATCTGCATGCGCCACCCGCAGTCCGGCTCCGTGGCGGAGTTTGCGGAGGCCAGTCGGGTTCCCGTGCTAAACGGCGGAGACGGCGCGAATGAGCACCCCAGCCAGGCTCTATTGGATTTGTACACCATTCGTAAGGAAATGGAGTCTCGTGGCCGGGGCGTGGATGGACTTCGCATCGCCATGATCGGCGATCTCAAGTACGGTCGCACCGTGCACTCGTTGTGCAAGCTGTTGAGTCTGTTCAAGAACGTTCAGGTGACGCTGGTGTCTCCCGGTGAACTGGCCATGCCGGGGCCCATCATCGAGCAAATGCGCGAAGCGGGCCACTCGGTCACCGTCACCGAGGATCTGCCGAGCAGTATTGGCAAGGTTGATATCGCTTATTCGACGCGGATTCAGGAGGAGCGTTTTGATACCAAGGAGGAGGCCGATCTCTACCGGGGGCGCTTCCGTCTGAACCAGTCCATCTACACGCAGTACTGCGAGCCGAATACGGTCATCATGCATCCATTGCCGAGAGATTCCCGCCAGGAAGCGAACGAGTTGGACAATGACCTCAATCAGAACCCCAATCTGGCCATTTTCCGGCAGGCGGACAATGGCGTCGTCGTGCGCATGGCCCTGTTTGCCCTGGTGCTGGACGTCGTCAGCCAAGTGGACACGCACGCCCGTGAAGTCAATTGGTTCAACTCGTTGCGCCGGCCCTGATTCAGCTCAACAGGAGCTGCACCTTGGTGCAGAGGTCCGCATCCTCATAGGGACGACCCAACCAGCCCACTGGGCCTACCCCCTTCAGTTCAGCCAGGCCGTCGGGGCGGTCGCTGTCGTCTGTCAGAACCAATAACGCTGTGGCGGCGGTTTTGGGCCCGCGGGCCAACTGCCGACACAATTGGTTCTCGTTATAGAAGGCGGTTTCGGCATCGACGATGATCAGGTCCGGGATCACATCCCGGGCGATTTCCAGGCACTCTTCAGCGCTGTCGGCGGTGACGATATTGCAATGCTGTTGCAGTGTTTTGCTCACGGCGTGGGTCAATTCGCTCTGCCGGGTTCCGATAAGCAACGTCTTGTGAGCGGCGACTTCCTCAATGGCGAACGCATCCCGTCCGCTGTGTTTGACCCGATAAAGTGCCTTATCGGCGGCTTTGATGACTTCCTCCAGGCTATGCCCCATCGAATGGTTGCATGTGGCGCCACCGATACTGACCGTGACGTTGTCGGTGACCGGCGAATACCGGTGCTCCACGGCCAGGTCCCGGACAGCCTGGTTGATGCTGTGGGCCACCTGCTGCGCGCCCTTGCGATCCGTGCCCGGTAACAATGCGATGAACTCCTCACCACCATATCGGCCCAGAAGATCGGCAGGGCGATGCAGGCAGCCTTTCAGGGCCTGGGTAATCTGTTTCAGGCAGCGGTCTCCCGCCGGGTGTCCGTAGTGGTCATTGTAGGGCTTGAAGTGGTCCACATCGATCATCAGCACGCTGGTGGGCGTCTGGTGGCGAATGGCCAGTAACCACTGCTGGTTGGCGCGCTCGTTGAAGGTCCGGCGGTTGAGAATCTGGGTCAGGCTGTCCAGCTGGCTCAGGGCCTCCAGCTCGGCATTCAGTTGATTGAGCTGGTCGCGCATTTCCGCTATCCGGGCCATGGCCCGGATTTTCGCCTTGATGATCACCGGGCTGACGGGCTTGATCAGGTAATCGTCCCCGCCAGCCTCAATGCCTTCCCGGTAGCTCTCATCCTCATTTTTGCCGGTAACAAAAATGATGGGAATCCAGTGGCCGCCCAGCCACTCTCGGATCAGGCGGGTGGTTTCGAAGCCGTTCAGTCCAGGCATCTCCACATCCATGATGATCAAGTCCACCGGCGTATCTTCCAGCAACTGCAGGGCTTCCTCCCCACTGCGGGCGATCAGTGGGGTGTGACCGGCCTCGCTGATGTACTGCGACATGGCGTGGCGGAGAGTCGCGCTGTCTTCAACCAAGAGGATTTTCATGAGGCGATACGTTCGTCCAGTTTGTTATTGTGCGACGGACACTTAACAGAAGCAGTCTTGAGGTTTGCAGAACTATAGCCCAAGAAGCCCTTTGGGAGAGTTTACGGATTTCTCGAAGTCTGGTCGATCACCTTTATCGGGAAAACCGACCGCTGTCACCTTTACTCTTGTTGGCACTCCAGAACGAGAAACTGGCTTTTTGGGCCGGTTTTCGGTATGTTGTGCGCCCATTTTCCCCTGTGCCGTCCCGGCCCCTGGTTCACCTGAATCCGACAGATTGCCTGCGATGAGTGAGTTTGACGATATCCGTCCCTACGATGACCATGAAGTGCGCCCCACCTTGGAGCGTCTGCTGACCAACACCGAGCTGGCGGACGCCGTTGCTCGCCTGAAGTTCCCCCGAGCTGCCGGACCACTGGGCTGGCTTCTACGGCCCATCGTCCAGCGCGTAATGCGGCGACAGATGCGTGGCGTGGAGTCGGTGCTGGGGTTCCAGGAGGTGGTCAAGGGCTACATGCAGCAGATGATCGAAGACACCACCACTGCCCTGACGACTTCCGGGCTGGATCGGCTCGATCGCGACAGCGCCTACCTTTTTGTCAGCAACCACCGGGATATCGCCATGGATCCGGCGTTTGTGAACTGGACGCTGTACCACGGGGGCTTTCACACCCTTCGCATTGCTATCGGGGACAACCTGCTGACCAAGGACTATGTCGCCGACCTGATGCGTTTGAACAAGAGCTTTATTGTGAACCGTTCGGCGAAGGGGCCGCGCGAGAAGCTCAAGGCCGCCAAAAAGCTGTCGGCCTATATTCACCACTCCATTGTGGAGGAAAAGGCCAACATCTGGATTGCCCAGCGAGAAGGGCGCGCCAAAGACGGCAAGGACAAAACCAATTCCGCTGTGGTCGGCATGTTCAGTCTGAGCCGCCCGAAAACCCAGCCCTACGCCGAGTACATCCGTGAATTGAAAATTGTGCCGGTGACGATTTCCTATGAATGGGACCCCTGCGACGCCGCCAAAGCCCGGGAGCTGCACCAACAGCGCACCAGCGGCAGCTATCAGAAGGCGGAGCATGAGGACGTCAAGAGTATTGCCAGAGGCATTGAAGGCCAGAAGGGCCATGTTCACGTGGCATTCGGCGAACCGCTTGCGGCGGACTATCAGAACACCGATGAAGTCGTCGCAGACCTCGATCGGCAGATCGTCGAGAATTACGTCCTGCATGCCACCAACTGTTTGGCATGGGAGCGGCTCAACGGTGATTTGCCCGAGTTGCCCTACAGCTATCCTTCCCGCCCCTTTTCGGCAGATGAGCTGGGTGACACCCGCCAGCAGTTCGAGTTGCACCTGGCCAACATCCCGGCGGATCACCGGCAAACGGTGCTGGAAATGTACGCCAACCCCGTGAGCGCTCAGCTCGGACGCCGTTGACCCTATGCTCTCCGATGCCGTCAAACAGCAGATTCAGCAGGCTTACAGTCAGTTCCTGAACAATAAGGGACTGAAGGCCCGGTATGGGCAAAAACTGATGATTGCCGAGATCGCCCGTACTCTCGGTGGCATCGAACTCAACGAGGAAGGGGAGCGCGAGAGTCGAGGCCAGGTCTGCGTGGTGGAGGCTGGCACCGGCACGGGCAAGACCGTGGGGTACCTTCTCCCGGCTCTACTGATCGCCAAAGCCCTCGGTAAGAAGCTCGTGGTCTCCACGGCCACGGTGGCGTTGCAGGAGCAGGTGGTTTACAAGGACCTGCCGGATCTCAAGCGCCACAGTGAATTGTCATTCAGCTTCACGCTCGCCAAGGGGCGCGGTCGCTACGTCTGCCTGTCCAAGCTCGACAGCCTGCTTACGGACGTTCGGGACGGAATGGACCCCACGCGCCCACTATATGAAGATGAACTGCCCAGCGTCGATGAGCGGGCAGTGAAAATCTACGACTCCATGGTGGACGCCCTGGCCGCCAACCGCTGGGATGGCGAGCGCGACAGCTGGCCCGATGGCGTGGAAAATGAAGACTGGCAGCGTGTGACCACCGATCATCGCCAGTGCACCGGGCGGCGCTGCTCCAATGTCTCGGTGTGCAGCTTCTTCCGCGCGCGCGAGGCGCTCCATACCGCTGACTGCATCGTGACCAATCACGATCTGGTGTTGTCCGATCTGGCTCTGGGGGGCGGTGCTATTCTGCCCTCGCCGGAGGACAGCATTTACGTCTTCGACGAAGGCCACCAGCTGCCCACCAAGGCACTGAATCACTTTGCCCACCACAGCCGGGTCATTGGGACCGTGCGCTGGCTCGATCAGTGCAATAAGGCGCTGGGTACCATGCTGGGCCACATCAGTGGTGCCGGAGACGTCGATCGCTTCGCGGAGCAGCTTCCGGCGGCGCTGATGGATTGCAAACAGCGACTGGAGGAGCTGCATCCGACGCTGGATGCCCTGGCTCAGGAAGTGGCGCTGGATGATCGGCAAAGTCACTACCGGTTTCCCGGCGGCCTCTTGCCGGACGCTCTACAACTGCCCTCGGTGGAGCTCCACCGGGGCTTTGATCGGCTGGCGGATTTACTGGAGAAAATGCTCGCGGAAGTGAGCGACTCCATGGAAGATCGCCATTGCCCGGTGCCCAAGGTGGACCTTGAGCAACACTATCCCGTGCTTGGCACATGGCAGGCGCGAGCCGAGGCCAATCGCGAACTGTGGTGTAGCTACGCCACGCCCGATGACAAGGATCAGGTGCCCCGGGCGCGCTGGCTGACGCCGGTGGAGTTCGGCTCGGGTATCGACATCGAGGTTTGTTCCAGTCCCATTCTGGCGGCCGGGACCCTGGCCAAGAGTCTGTGGTTCCGTTGCTGTGGCGCCGTGGTCACCTCGGCAACCTTGGCCGCGCTGGGTCGCTTTGACCGCTTTCAAATGCGTGCCGGCACGCCGCCGGACAGTCATTACGCGCAGATGCCCAGTCCTTTTGACTTCAGTCAGGGTATTTTGTCGGTGCCCGCCTGCGCCGTGGAAGCGGGGGACGCAGTGAACCATACCCGGTCGCTGGTCGAGCATCTGCCCGAACTGTTGGATCCGTCGGAGGCGACCTTAGTACTGTTTTCCTCTCGTCGCCAGATGTTGGATGTGTACGACCAGTTGCCCACCGACTGGCGGGAACGAACGTTGGTGCAGGGGGACAAGTCCAAGCAGGCGATGCTGGATCTACACCGCGAGCGAGTGGATCAGGGCGACGGTAGCGTGCTGTTCGGATTGGCCAGCTTTGCCGAAGGTGTGGACTTGCCCGGCGACTATTGCCGGCATGTGGTCATCGCCAAGTTGCCGTTCTCGGTGCCGGATGACCCCATCGAGGCGGCCCTGGCTGAGTGGATTGAGGCGCGCGGCGGTAACGCCTTTATGGAAATTACCGTCCCGGATGCCTCTCTTCGGCTGGTTCAGGCCTGCGGGCGCCTGCTGCGCAGTGAAACAGACACGGGCAAGATTACGCTTCTGGATCGTCGAGTCGTGACCAAGCGTTACGGTAAAGCCATCCTCAACTCACTGCCGCCGTTCAAGCAGGTTATACAGTGAACCGGGTTGTATTAAGTCCTGAACCAGATTTTATACAGCCCTGAACGGGTGGGGATCGCTTTGAGCGACTCAATCAAGTCGCTCTGAATCGTTCAATGAGATCAGCCGAGCAAGAAAACGAGGACGCCATGAGCGATATTCACAAAACCCTGGCCGAGTCTTTATTCGACCTGGAGCGAGCGCTGCGCGAGCTCGAACTGTGGGATACGGAGCCACCCTCAAACCAGGCTCTGGCCAGCACCCAACCGTTCGCGGTGGACACCCTGGAGTTCTATCAATGGCTGCAGTTCATTTTTATTCCGCGCCTGTTTCAGTTGGTGGAATATCGCGCGGGAATGCCTGAAAGCTGCTCGGTGGCGCCGATGGCGGAAGAATACTTCCGGCCTCGCCCGGAGTCGGGCGAGGCGGTAGTGGTCGTGCTCGAGCGCATCGACCGGCTGGTTACATCTGCTCCGTAACCTCGATTCCCAACAGCTCAAGCCCCTGGGCAAGAGTCCGGGCAACCAGGTCGCACAGCTGCAGGCGGCTTTGCCGGGTGGCGTCGGGCACGCCATCCTTCAGGACCGGGCAGGCTTCGTAAAAGCGCATATACAGGCTCGCCAGATCATAGAGGTAGGTGCATAGCAGGTGGGGCAGGGCGTCCTTGGCCACCTGGTCCAGCGCCTCGCTGAACTGCAGCAGCTTGATCGCCAGCGCCCGTTCCTCTTCCTCCGACAGCAGTATCTCGCCCTGCAGGGCGCTTGGCTCGACGCCAGCTTTGCGGAAAATACTGCGGACCCGGGTATACGCATATTGCAGGTACGGAGCCGTGTTGCCGTCAAAACTGAGCATTGCGTCCCAGTTGAAAACGTAGTCGTTGGTCCGGGTCTTGCTCAGGTCCGCGTATTTCACGGCGCCGATACCGACGGTGCGACCGATGTTGGCGGCGGTGTCGGGGGCCAGATCGGGGTTTTTCTCGCGAACCAATCGCGAGGCCCGCTCCATGGCCTCGTCCAGCAGTTCGGAGAGTTTGACGGTGCCGCCACTGCGGGTTTTGAAGGGTTTACCATCCGGGCCCATCATAGTGCCGAAAGCGTGGTGCTCCAGACTGATGTGTTCGCTGACAAAGCCGGCCTTGCGGGCGACGGTAAACACCTGTTGCATGTGCAGGGATTGACGGGCGTCAATAAAATACATCAGCCGGTCTCCGCCGAGCTCGCCGGCGCGATAACGCAGCGCCGCCAAATCGGTGGTGGCGTACAAGTAACCGCCGCCCTGTTTCTGAATCAGCACCGGGGAGGGGTTGCCCTCCTTATCTGCCAACTCCTCCAGAAACACCACTTTGGCGCCCTGATCCTCTACTGCCAGGTCTTTTTCTTCCAGCTCCGCCACCAGCGGGGCCAGGTCGTCGTTGTAAAAGCTCTCGCCTCGAACATCTTCCGAAGTGAGAGTGACGTTCAGTTTTTCATAGATTTCCTGACTGTGCTCAAGAGACACGGCACGGAATTTCTCCCACAACGCCAGAACCTGCGGGTCACCGGACTGCAGCTTCACCACATAGTCCCGTGCTTTATCGGCAAAGGCGGGGTCTTTGTCAAAATGGCCCTTTGCCTGTTGGTAGAATACCTCCAGGTCGCTCAACGCCATGGTCGCTTCGCGGTTCTCCGCAAGCTGCTCTTCCAGTTCCGCGATCAGCATCCCGAATTGGGTGCCCCAGTCCCCGACGTGGTTCTGTCGAATGACATTATGGCCCTGAAACGCCAGCAGGCGGGCGAGGGCGTCACCGATAATGGTCGAGCGCAGGTGGCCGACGTGCATCTCTTTCGCCAGGTTGGGCGATGAGTAGTCTACGACGACCGTCTGGGGCTCCGAGGCCCGCGCGATGGCCAAGCGCTTGTCACCGGTGGCGGTGGCCAACTGCTGGCTCAACCACTCGGGAGCGAGGTGAATATTGATGAACCCGGGCCCGGCAATCTCCACTCTCTCCGCGATGCCATCCAGTTCCAGATGGCGCACGATCTCACCGGCCAGCTCTCTTGGGTTGGCTTTCATGGCCTTGGCCGCCCCCATGGCGCCATTGGCTTGATAGTCCCCAAAGCCCGGCTTCTTGCTCGGGGCCACCATGGGGGAGTGCTGAAAGGGGATGTGGGCAGACAGCATGGCCTGCTGGACCTTGTGGTTCAGTAAATCGCGAATATTCATAGTCACTGTGTGTGTTTGAGCGAACGCGGGATTGTAACCGCCCGGCTCGGCGTGTGTCATCTGTTACTGCTACTATTCAAGCGTTAGTTCAAAAGAACCGGGAGGTAGCGTGTACGAACCATCATCGCAAACGGATAAACCCACTGTGTTAGTGGTCGGGGGCACCAGTGGTATTAACCGGGGCATTGCGCTTGGTTTTGCCCGCAGTGGCGCGAGAGTCGCCGTCGCCAGCCGTTCTTGGGAAAAGGTCGCCCAAACGGTGGACGAGCTACGGGCGTTGGGCGCGGAAGCCGAGGGCTTCAGTGCCGATGTTCGCGACGCGGAGGCCGTGCGCGACGGCGTTGTCCGGCTTTGCGGTCATTGGGGCCCCCTGGATGTGGTGATCTCCGGTGCGGCGGGTAACTTCCCCGCACTGGCCTCTGGCATGTCTGCCAACGGCTTCCGCTCCGTGGTGGAGATCGACTTGCTGGGCAGCTTCCACGTGCTCCAGGCTGTGTATCCCCAGTTGCGTCGACCGGGCGCCTCGGTCATTCAAATTTCGGCCCCTCAGGCGTCGTTGCCAATGATCGGACAGTCCCACGTGTGCGCGGCCAAGGCCGGCGTGGATATGTTGACCCGGACCCTGGCTCAGGAGTGGGGGCCGGAGGGGATCCGGGTAAATTCGGTGATTCCGGGCCCTATTGAACACACAGAGGGCATGGCGCGCTTGGCCCCGGATGAATCGCTTAGAGAAAAAATTGCTCAGTCGGTGCCGCTTCGGCGGTTGGGGCAGGCTGAGGATATTTTCAGGGCCTGTCGGTTTTTGGCCTCCAAGGATGCGGATTTTATTACCGGGGCGGTATTGCCGGTGGATGGCGGTTGGTCACTGGCGGGCGCGTCCCGGGTAGGGGATGCGTTGGCTGAATCGTTGGGACTTTGAGGGTTGTTTCTCGGGTTCCGGCCCTCAGATAGACAACAGGTATTAGAGAAACGTCTGACGTGCTTAAAGACCGGATAGAACGACTTCGCATTAGAGTGCTTCGGGTGGGTAGACCACTGCAAGACCCGCCGTGAACCCCGTCCCCGGGAGGACTCGACGTTCCCAATCGACTTTAATGAGTCTTGAAGTCAAACAAAGGAGAAACATTATGAGCGATCTAGCGCAACAATCCTGTGAAGCCTGTAAATCCGACGCGCCCACGTTGAGCGACGCGGAAATCAATGCAATGAAACCCGACGTTCCCGAGTGGGAAGTGAAAGAAATCGACGGTGAGAAACGCCTCTCTCGCCGGTTCAAATTCAAAAACTTCGCCGAGGCACTCGCCTTCACTCAGACCGTGGGAGACTTGGCCGAAGACGCCGACCACCATCCCGCCATCCTCACCGAATACGGCAAAGTCACCGTCGACTGGTGGACCCACAAAATTGGTGGACTGCACAAAAACGACTTCGTCATGGCCGCCAAAACCGACAAAGCTTACACCTAAGTCCTTGGGCGGCCGGCCAGGGGCCGGCTTGCAAAGTGCGTAAAAATACGCCAAATTGACACTCATGCCGGTTCGGTCCTCGGCCGACCGGACCTCTACTCAATTCCGCTCTGGGGGCACGGCATGAGATTGGGTATTCTAATAATACTGATCATTATCGGTGCCGCATCGGCCCAGGCTGGGAACGTCATTCAAACGGTGTCCCGCGGCGACCATAACGCTGAATACACCCGGGCAATCATTCGCCTCGCCCTGGACAAAGCCGGTTATGACTACGAGCTGGTGGTTCATCCCGGCGATTTGAGCGCGGCGCGTCAGATTCGCGATACGCGTGAAGGCATCATTGATGTCATGTGGGCCGCGACTTCCAGGAAAACTGAAGAGCAACTGCTACCGGTGCGAGTTCCTCTGTTCAAGGGGCTGGTTGGACATCGGGTATTCGTCGTACATCCGGACAATCTTTCTCTCTTTGATGACATAACCACGGTGGAAGACCTGCACCCCTTCACCTATGGCCAAGGCGTCGGTTGGCCCGATGTGCAGATATTGCGGGATAACGGTTTCACCGTCCGGGAGGAAAGCTTTGATCGGCTGACAATCATGGTGCACGCCAAGCGCTTTGAAGCGTTTCCTCGGGGCGTTCATGAGCCATGGGGTGAGCTGGAGCGTCGCCCCGAACTTGATTTGATGGTCGAGCCCAACATCATGCTGGTATACCGGATGCCCTTCTATCTGTTTGTCACCCCACATCGGCCCGAGCTGGCGAAGGCGTTGGAGCGCGGGCTGATGATGGCCCTTGAGGACGGCAGCTTCGATCGGCATTTCTACCAAAGCGTCAATGTCCAGACCACCATCGCACGCGCTGGTTTGAGCAAGCGGCGGGTATTTTATCTGGAAAATCGGGCGCTCTCGGAAGAAACGCCGCTGGAGGATCCCCGAATGTGGCTGGATTGGTGCCGCTTGGTGGCCGCCGAGGGTGATGCGACGCCCTGTCAAGGCGATGAGAGTCCAGAATAAACGGTATTGATGGCTTCGTTGTTCTGGAAGGGATTAAAGAACCGAACCACATCCGCGCGGACATCGGTGAACACCTGGGCCAGCAAGGCTGAAAACGCTGGGTCCGGGGCGTCGGTGGACCAAAGTGCAAACACCCCGCCCGGTGATAGTTGTTGAGCCAAAGCGCTCAAACCGTTTTGGGTATAAAAACTTGCATTGTCCCCGTGGAGAAACGCCTCCGGCGAGTGGTCGATATCCAGCAGTACCGCATCTACCTGCCCCCGCTGCGGATCGAGGCCTGACGGGGTTGCCGCCAGGTCAAAAAAATTGCCTTGGCGAAAATGGCAGCGAGGGTCGGCGTTGAGCGTGGCGCCCAGGGGAATCTTTACCTCCTGGTGCCACCGGATGACCGGCTCAAGGTACTCCACAATACTCAGCCGCTCGAGCCGCGCGTCGCGCAGCGCCGCCACGGCGGTGTAACCCAACCCAAGGCCGCCGACCACAACGTTCAGAGACTCACGCGCCAGGCGCGCCAGCGCCAGGTCCGCCAGCGCTTCCTCGGCCGCCACAAAGAGGCTGGACATCAAGAACTCTTCGCCCAGTTTGACCTCATAAATGTCCCGTTCGCCAATGGCGGGAATTCGTCTTCGGCGAAGACTGATCTCGCCGATGGGGGAATTCTGGGTGTCGATTTCTTCAAATAGCCTTGCCACCAATGCCTCCCGTTGAGCCAGCGAGTCCGGTGATTATTGCGGTTGCCAAGGATAACACGGGCAGTTTCATCGGGAGGGCTCGGCGTTTAGCAGCCGGTCCGCTGCCAGTGCCAGGAACATGAAGTTGCTGGCGCCCCCGCCCAGTACATATTCCGATTGCTGCCACAGGTAGGGGAACTCCTTGAGCTCGGGAAAATCTGGCTGGACCAGAGCGGTACCGACAATGACGCCTCCGGGAATATAGCTGTAGTCCATTCGGTTCTGCCCGTAAGCCGCTTCCTTGGATTTGGCGCCTACACCTGTGGCGTAGGACTGAGCGTTGGCGCCCGGGTTGGTCCCGAGAACATAGTTGAGTATGTTCAACAGGTATTCTTTGCCAAATGTTTCCGGGAAAGCTTTGTGCAGGAAGTACTGGGACACACCCTCCTGCTGCAGCGTCCAGCCCCGGCCCCATAGTTGCATTTCAAAGTCCAGACCGTAGGGCGTTGCCGTCATTTTCTGTTGCAGCTTCCGGTCGTATTCGGCCGCTTCCTCGCGCATGGCCCGGGTGAGTTCCGGGGTGCCCAGCTCGTGTACGACCCGTGCCACCGCCCAACCGATCTGGCGGAAGTTGTCCAGTATGTGTTCCTGCTCGGCCAGAATAACGTCTTTATAGCGAACGTTTCCCGTCGCCCGAAACAGCTCCACGGCGGCGCGGATCCGTTCGTTGCGGGTATGAGAGTCGCTCAGGGGCCGCTCCACTGCCCACAAGGACTCGGCGGCGTTCAGCGTCCGCTCGGCCAGATCAGGGTCGTAGTCTTGCATGGGGCCTACGGCGGCCGCGATATTGGCAATCGCATCGAACTCTCGAGCGGGATTGTTTTCGGTGAAGACCCAGCGGTCGTCCGGCCGCCCGGAATGACTTGCGGTGCGGTCTGCGGGGGCCAGGGCGCTGTCATAAATCAAGTTATCGGTGTGCCCAGAAAAGTCACCGCCCATAACGTACTGGGTCAGTGTGGGAACGATAATACCTCGGTACAGTCTCCCCAGGCTTTCATAACCGCCCACCACTGTGAGCAGACCATGCTCAATCTGCTGAAGAATATCGGGTAGGCCGTCCGGTTCTCGCAGCTCGGTCAGTCGCAAATCCTGATCAATGAGGGTGTTGTCGTGGTGAATGCCGAACTCGTCATATGCGGCGCTGAGAATAAACACTTCACCGGATTGGGATTCAACCCGGAAATCCGCATCGCCAGCGTCGTACCAGCCTCCCCGGTTTAGCCCCGGTACGTGCTCGCCGGGCGCGAATTCGGTCAAGGTGCTATCGCCCTGGACATAGCCATCGAAGTGGTTGATGCCGGTCGGGGCCATCAGAGCGTCATCCCGGTGACTGTCATCGTGCCAGAGTTTGTATTTTTCCTTGACCCGCATATGGCCCATCTGCACCGGCAGGAAATAGTCGAGCGTCGGCTGCCAGACGTTCTGATCGTAGACATTGCGTGCGATCCGAAACGGGTGGCTGCGGTGGTCACCCACCGCCAGTTGATAGAGTCCGGCCTCGGTAATGGCAGAAAAGTCGAAGCGATAATAACGATAGCGCAGAAATTCTCCCCATTCCTCGGGCGCTTTGTTGAGGATTTCCGTGGGGGAGCCGGACGCATTCAACTGCAATAGGCGAACCGGCTGGTCGAGGGGGGCTCGTGGATCGGCTTCGATAACGGCGACTTTGGGTTGGTCGGGGTGATAGCCCACCATGGAGTGCTGGATGACCGGGTCTCTCGCCCAGTCCTCAATAACGTGAGGCGTGATTTTCCAGGAGACGGCGTTCTCTTGGGCGCCGGCGGCAATGGGCGAGCGCACGGTAAACCAGCCGTTCTGATGTTGGACCCGGCCGTCGAGCAGTTGCAGCTCGGCGTTCAGGCTCTCCACCTGTAGGCGCATAGTGTCGGACTCTGGAGCAACTGTCAGCTTTTGTCCACTCGCCAAAGGTGCCGGCTCCGCCCGGTGGTGCGCCAGGGGCTTCAACCCTTTGAACTTTCCGTTGGAGACGAGCTGAGGATCGGGTTCCCGACCCGGGGGGACGGTAACGCCATAGGGTTGGCGCGGGAAAATCCCGGTATTCTCGTCCATTATCCAGCTCTTTCCGAACAGGTCTGCCGGGTAGAGTTCCAACTGGAAGCCGACCTTTCCCGCCCACGCGGCTGGCAGAGGTTGGTCCAGGTTCACCGTTACCCACAAATCCTTGCCCTCTGCCCGCACGCTCACTTCGTATTCCAGCGCTAGATCGGGGTAATACAGAGGGTTGAAACCTGTTAGATGTTGCCGTTCATCGGGATATCTGAGCGTCGCTGTGATGGACTGTTGTTCGCGGTTGACCACGCGACGCATCAGTCGCGGGACCGGTGACCACTGACCGGGCGTGGCCTCCAGTCGAAGGTCTCCGTTGGAGGCGATCCGGTTGTCGTGGCTGATGAGAATGAGCCCACTCTGTCGGCTCTCCGGAGCGGTATCCTGAAAAACCATCAGACCGACGCCGCGGTTCTGGAAGTATCCTTTGTCGTTGAGTTCAAACCCTTGGGCGGGATCACTTTTCTCGCAGCCGCTCAGGAACAGGCCTGCCGATGTAATCAGTCCAAGGAAAGTTGTACCGAACCACTGCCGAATGTTCATGTGTTGGTATCCCCTATTATTGGAATTGTCGGTATTATTTGCCACAGTTTAACCTGATTGTCGGGAGGAACATAAGGCGAGGTGTCGTGTAAGTCAACTCAAGGGCGATGACAAACAGGAATCCTGCCCAAACGCCTCTTGCTAACTGGAAGTATTCCGCTAATATCGCGTCTCTACCGTGGTCGTCGCAAGGGGGTCGAGTGAAAACAGAAGTGTCGGCGGAAGATGTATTTCGGTTGTTGGCTGACAGTCTTGCACTCAGCAGTGCGCCGCAGTTTTTCTCTAATTTGATTGCTCGTCTTGCCCAATTGTTGGGCGTCGATCACGCCTTTATTGCCGAGGTCGTGCCCGAAACCGACACCGCTCAAACCCTGGCCGCGTGGTCGAATGGGCGATTGATTGAGAATTTCAGTTACTCTCTACAGGGCACGCCCTGTGCGACCGTTATCGGGGAACACGCCTGCTTCTACCCCAGCGGTGTCTGCGAACAGTTTCCCCAAGACAAGTTGCTTCGAGAGCTGGGTGCCGAAGGGTATATGGGCGTGCGGATGGTGAAGCAAGACGGCACGCCGGTGGGTATGCTGAAAGTGCTGAGCAATCGTCCGCTTTCATTACCGGGGTTCGCCGGTGAGGTGCTTCGAATCGCAGCAGCGCAGGCGGGCGCCGAAATCGGGCGTCGCCACGCGGAAGAGTCGATGCGCGAGAGCGAGCGGCGGCTGCACACCCTTATGAATCATCTGCCCGGTATGGCCTACCGGTGCCGCAATGACGAGTTCTGGACAATGGAATTCGTGAGTCAGGGGGCTCTCGCGCTGACCGGCTACTCACCAGAGCAGTTAACCGGGGAGCACCGCATTCACTTCGCCCGGCTGATCCACCCCGCTGATCGGGAGCGGGTTGATGCGGACATTCAGAAAGCACTCAGCCAGGGTAAACCCTACCGATGTACTTATCGTCTCATCAATGCCCAAAGCGAGGTTCGCTGGTTCTGGGAGCAGGGCCAAGGGGTGGACAACCCTGAGGGTGGCCCCCAATTGCTGGAAGGTTTTATCTCGGACATTACTGAGCAGCACGAGTCCGAACGCGTCCAGGAAGCCGTGGTACAGACCGCCACGGCAATCACCAGCCGGCTTGGGGCGGACTTTTTCCAGCAGCTGGTTCTGCACCTTACCCGCGCATTAGAGGCGGACGTTGGCTACATATCCACGTTGCAACCGGACGGTCGTTTAACCACTCAGGCGCGAGTGCTGGCCGGCGTGCCGGTGGACAGTCTCGACTACGAGCGTGTGGGTTCCCCCTGTGAAAAGGTGCTCGAAAAAGGGGAGAACGTAGAGCGTTACGACCCACCCCTGGCGATACCCGACCCCAGCGGTGGTGAGCCCCTGCTGGTGCACAGCTACGTCGGAAGGCGGCTGGACAATGCGCTGGGTGAGCCCATCGGAACCCTGATGGTGGGCTACCGCCACCCTGCGCCAGATGTGAACCTGGCTACGTCGGTCCTGCGGATTCTGGCCGCTGGTGCCGCCGGCGAACTGGAGCGTCAGACCAATGATCGTCGTATTTACCAGTTGGCGTATGTCGACAGTACCACCCAGCTTCCCAATCGAATTCACTTTATGGAACACCTTGCCCGGGAAGTCGATGCGGCGGCCGGCACGGGCACGCCGGTGGGGTTGGTCTTCGTTGATCTGAAGCGGTTTAAAGAAATCAATGATGTGCTCGGCCATGAGGTTGGCGATCAGTTGTTGGCCGCCGTCGCCCGACGTTTCAGCGGTGCCCGGCAAGGGCGGGAATTTCTGGCGCGGTTGTCGGGAGACGAATTTGCGCTCCTGATTCCGGGAATGTTGAGCGAGGAGCTCGACCCGGTTATTCGCCGCTACCGCGAGAGTCTTTCGACCCCAGTGGCCGCCGCTGAGCGACGCTTTACGCTCGACATGAATATTGGAGCGGCGTGCTACCCCACAGATGCGGCAACCCCAGCGGAACTGTTCCAGTGCGCGAGTGTGGCCATGCACGAAGCGAAGCGGGGAGAACAAAGCGCCTGTGTGTTTGATGTTGCCATTGCCGAGGCACTTAACCGCAGCCGCGCATTGACCGAGCGGTTTGCCTACGCTCTAGAACAAGGTCAATTGGAGCTCCGTTTTCAGCCACAAGTGGATCTGAAAGAGGAACGGCTGGTGGGAGCGGAAGTGCTTTGTCGTTGGCGTGACGAGCAGTGGGGCTGGATTCCTCCTTCCGAGTTTATTCCCCTGGCCGAGGAGCGGGGGTTGGTTCGCACCCTGGGGCAATGGGTGCTGCGCTGCGCCAGCGAGCAACTCTCCCTCTGGCGGCAGCAGGGGCTGGTATTCCCCGGCCGGCTTTCGGTCAATGTGTCCGCGTTGCAATTTACCGATGTGGCTCTGGCTGGTGAGATCACCGAGCTTACAGCCTCGGTAGAGCCGGATGCTATCGGCCTTGAGTTGACCGAGAGTGGTTTCATGCGTGACCCGGAGCTTGCGGTGGAAATCACCGAACGTTTACGGGAGGCGGGCTTTGGCCTCTCGATTGATGACTTCGGAACCGGATACTCGTCTTTGAGTTATCTGCGCCGGTTTGCGGCGGATACGCTCAAGATCGATATGTCTTTTGTTCGGGATATGCTGGAGAACGCCAGCGACTACACCATTGTGAATACGATTGTCGCCATGGCCCACAGCTTGGGCATGATGACCATCGCCGAGGGGGTGGAAACGCCTGAGCAGGCAGCGGCCCTGGCAAAGCTCGGCTGTGATAAGGCGCAGGGGTTTCTCTACGATCGTCCGTTGGACAGCCAGCGCTTTGCCGAGCGTTGGCTGCAGCCTGACCAGCCGCCTAAATGACCCGGTAGCGCTCATCCACCTGGTTAATGCCGGTGATGGGCGGAATCAGGTCTCTGAGAATGCCATCTTCAATGCTGTAGATCCAACCATGGATGGTCAGCTCCTGGCCGCGCTTCCAGGCGTTCTGAATGATGTTGGTGTGGGAGACGTTCGCGGCCTGCTCGACGACATTCAATTCACACAGGCGATCCAGCCGCTTCTTGTCATCGGAGATCTCATCCATGGCGTCCTGATGCTTCAGATAAACTTCCCGGATGTTGCGAACCCAATAGTCGAGCAGCCCGAACTGCTGGTTGGCCAAAGCGGCGTTGACACCGCCACAGCCGTAGTGACCGGTGACGATAACGTGTTTGACCTTCAGGTACTCAACGGCAAACTGCATCACAGATAAGCAGTTCAGGTCGGTCTGAATGACCAGATTGGCGACGTTTCGATGAACGAAAAGCTCGCCGGGCATCAGGCCCACAATCTCATTGGCGGGTACCCGGCTGTCGGCACAGCCGATCCAAAGGTATTCCGGCGTCTGCTGCTTGGATAGCTTTTTGAAAAACTCCGGGTCTTCGGCCTTGATTTGTTCGGCCCACTGCCGGTTGTTGTTGAACAGGTTTTTCAGGTCAGTCATGAGTCCTCCTAACAGCGAATGGGGGCAGTATACCAGTTTGATGGTTTGGAACGACCGGACAGTGGTACAGTGAAGGGACTGACGGGGTGAAAATAGCGGTAAAGGGAGTCAAACGGTGGCCGAACGCGAATCCAGAACCCTCTATTGGCACGATTATGAAACCTGGGGCGAAGTCCCGGCGCAAGACCGGCCCAGCCAGTTCGCCGGCGTGCGCACAGACGAAGACCTGAACATCATCGGTGAGCCGCTGATGGTGTATTGCCGTCCTGTCGTTGATTGTCTGCCCAAGCCCGAGGCCTGCCTCGTGACCGGAATTACCCCCCAATTGGCTCAAGAAAAAGGGGTCGCGGAACCCGAATTTATCGCCGCCGTGGCTTCGGAGCTGGGCCGGCCCGGTACCTGCGGGGTAGGTTACAACTCCATTCGCTTCGACGATGAAGTCACACGCTTTACCTTCTATCGTAACTTTTTTGACCCCTACGAACGGGAGTGGCGCAATGGCAACTCCCGCTGGGACCTGATCGATGTGGTGCGCATGACCCGGGCGCTTCGGCCCGAGGGCATTGAGTGGCCCGACTATGAAGACGGTAAGCCCTGCTTCAAGCTGGAAAAACTGACCGAAGCCAACCACCTGGATCATGCCTCGGCGCACGACGCGCTCTCTGACGTCCATGCCACCATTGCCATGGCCCGGCTCATCAAAACCCGGCAGCCGAAACTGTATGACTTCGCCTACCGGCTGAGAGATAAACGGTTTGTGGCGGGCTTTATCGATATCGACGGTCACAAACCTCTGCTGCACATCTCCGGCATGTATCCCGCTCAGCGCGGCAATGCGGCCCTGGTGTTGCCTCTGGCCATGCATCCCACCAACAAAAACAGTGTGGTGGTGTTTGACCTCTCGGAATCTCCCGCCGACCTGTTGCGCTCGCCCATGGAGTCACTCAGAGAGCGGCTGTTCGCGCGCGCTGAGGAACTGCCCGAAGGGACGACGCGACCGCCCTTGAAAGAAATTCACCTCAATAAAAGCCCGATGATTGCGCCGGCCAATACGCTTGAGGATGCCACGGCGCGACGGCTGGGTATTGACAAGGCCGGGGCGGAGGCGAACTGGCGGACCCTGGCTGATTTGACCCTCAGTGAACAGACCCAACTGCGCCAGAAGTTGGCGGACCTCTACCGGCAACCCGGGTTCGAGCCGCGCACCGATCCGGATCAACAGCTTTATGAGGGCTTTTTTGACGACCACGACCGCAAACTGATGACCGAGCTGCGCCGTACTCCTCCCGAGGCGCTGGGGCAGGTGAGGTTTGATTTTCACGATTCGCGTCTGTCCGAGCTGCTGTTCCGATACCGTGGGCGTCACTTCCCAGACTCCCTTGCAGGCCCTGAGCGCGAGCGCTGGCGGGCCTTTTGTCAGCAACGGTTGACCGATCCAGCGGCCGGAGCCGGTATGACCTGGGGGGAGCTGCAAGAGCGGCTTGCCCGTCTGCGGAGTCAGCCTCTCGGCCATGAGCAGCAGCGGATCCTGGAGTCGCTTGAGCACTATGCCCGTAACCTGCTGAGCGATTGCGGCCTCCAAGGCTGAACGTCGCCCAACACCCCTCGCGGCAACCGGTCTCGATTATCGCTCTGGCGGCTATGGGATTTCCCGGCCATCGCGGGTACAATATGCGCCGCTTCAAACCCGGCACTGCGCCGGGCCTCACGACGTACACGATCTCAGCGGGAGCACTCTATGTCATCCATTCAGAAAGTGGTGTTGGCCTACTCTGGCGGCCTGGATACCTCAGTCATCGTCAAGTGGTTGCAGGAAACCTACAACTGCGAAGTAGTGACCTTCACCGCCGACATCGGTCAGGGTGAAGAAGTGGAACCCGCACGGGCGAAGGCCCAGGCGCTGGGGGTGAAAGAGATCTACATCGACGACCTGCGCGAGGAGTATGTTCGCGACTTCGTCTTTCCCATGTTCCGCGCCAACGCCATTTACGAGGGCGAGTATCTGCTCGGCACCTCCATCGCCCGCCCCCTGATTTCCAAGCGCTTGATCGAAATCGCCAATGAGACCGGCGCTGATGCCATCGCCCATGGTGCCACCGGTAAGGGTAATGACCAGGTACGCTTCGAGCTGGGTGCCTATGCCCTGAAGCCGGGCGTGAAGGTGATCGCCCCCTGGCGCGAGTGGGACCTGACCTCTCGCGACAAGCTGATGGCTTACTGTGAAGAACACAATATTCCGGTGGACTTCTCCAAAGGTAAGAAGAAGTCTCCTTACTCCATGGATGCCAACCTGCTGCACATTTCCTATGAAGGCGGTGTGCTGGAAGATCCCTGGACCGAAGCCGAAGAGGAAATGTGGCGCTGGAGCGTTTCCCCCGAGCAGGCGCCGGATCAGCCCACCTACATTGATATCACCTACGAAAAAGGCGATATCGTGGCGATCGACGGCAAAGCCATGTCGCCCGCGACGGTACTGGAGCACCTGAACAAGGTCGCCGGCGCCAATGGCATCGGCCGCCTGGATATCGTCGAGAACCGCTACGTGGGTATGAAATCCCGCGGCTGCTACGAAACCCCCGGTGGCACCGTGATGATCAAGGCCCACCGGGCGATCGAGTCCATCACGCTGGACCGGGAAGTGGCGCACCTGAAGGACGAACTGATGCCCAAGTACGCCGAACTGATTTACAACGGCTACTGGTGGAGCCCGGAGCGCAAAATGCTTCAGGCGGCCATCGACCAGTCCCAGGAGTTCGTGAGTGGTGAAGTGCGCCTCAAGCTCTATAAGGGCGGCGTTCATGTGGTCGGGCGTCAGTCTGGCCAGAGCCTTTTTGATGAAAAAGTCGCCACGTTCGAAGACGATGCCGGCGCTTATGACCAAAAAGACGCTGAGGGCTTCATCAAGCTGAACGCGTTGCGTATGCGCATCGCCGCAAGCAAGGGGCGTACCCTGCGCTAAGAAATTCGGGCGCCGTGCCCGAAGGGCCCCGTGCCCGAGGTCAACCCGCTCTTGAGGTTTCCAGCCTCTGGGGTGGGCGGGTTGGCCCAAAGCCCATGAAAAATGGGTGACCCCACCACTAATAACAATTCCACAGCGACTGACGAACCGCGCTTTTTTGACTAAGGTCAAGAAGGCGTGGCGAGCTTTAGGCGAAAATGCCCCGCGTGTCGCTTCTCCAGTCATCAGAAGGCGGAGAATGAGCGTACACACAGGGCGGCAACGAGTTGATTTGAAACAATGGGAAAAACCTATGAGTAGTAACCTGACAGCGGCCGGTGATCACCCGGTGTACGACTACAAGGTCGTGCGTCAGTTCTCCATCATGACGATTGTCTGGGGCATCGTCGGTATGGGAGTTGGCGTGCTGATTGCGGCCCAATTGGTCTGGCCGGAACTGAATAATCTGCTACAGCCATACACTCATTTCGGCCGACTGCGCCCACTGCACACCAACGCGGTGATCTTCGCCTTTGGTGGCTGTGCGCTGTTCGCCACCTCCTACTATGTGGTGCAGCGGACTTGCCAGGTCAAGCTCTTCGGCGGCTGGTTGGTACCTTTCACCTTCTGGGGCTGGCAGGCAGTCATTGTGCTCGCGGCAATCACACTGCCCATGGGGTTGACCACCACCAAGGAGTACGCTGAGCTCGAGTGGCCTGTCGATATTCTGATTACGTTGGTGTGGGTGAGCTATCTGGTGGTGTTTTTCGGCACCATCGCCAAGCGCAAAACGTCCCATATCTACGTGGCCAACTGGTTCTATGGGGCGTTTATTCTGACCGTGGCGGTGCTGCATGTGGTCAACAGCGCGGCCATTCCCGTGGCCTGGTTCAAATCCTATTCGGCCTATTCCGGCGCGGCGGACGCCATGATTCAATGGTGGTACGGCCACAACGCCGTGGGCTTCTTCCTGACCGCCGGCTTCCTGGGCATGATGTACTACTTTGTGCCCAAGCAGGCCAATCGGCCAATCTACTCCTACCAACTGTCCATCGTGCATTTCTGGGCGCTGATCTCTGTGTACATCTGGGCGGGTTCTCACCACTTGCACTACTCGGCGTTGCCCGATTGGGCCCAGAGCCTGGGCATGGTGATGTCGTTGATCCTGCTGGCGCCCAGTTGGGGCGGCATGATCAATGGCATCATGACGCTCTCCGGTGCCTGGCACAAGCTGCGGACCGACCCGACGCTGCGCTTCCTGGTGGTGTCCCTGTCGTTCTACGGCATGTCGACCTTCGAAGGGCCCATGATGTCCATCAAGACCGTGAACGCTTTGTCGCACAACACCGACTGGACCATTGGTCACGTGCACTCCGGTGCGTTGGGCTGGGTCGCGATGATTTCCATCGGTGCCATCTACCACCTTCTGCCGATCCTCTTTGGCAAGAAGGAAATGTACAGCGTCAAGTGGATCAATATCCACTTCTGGCTGGCCACGGCCGGCACTGTTCTGTATATCGCCTCCATGTGGGTGAACGGCATCATGCAAGGCCTGATGTGGCGAGCCTTCAATGCTGATGGCACGCTCACCTACAGCTTTATCGAATCAGTGATCGCCAGCTACCCGGGCTATTTTGTACGGTTCCTGGGCGGTGCGGTCTTCTTGAGCGGTATGTTGTTGATGGCCTACAACGCCTGGCGGACGGCTGCGAGTTCGACCTCTGTGGCGGGCGAAGATAATCAGACTCAGCCTGAAGCGGTTTAAGGGAGCGGTTCATGAAATATCACGATATTGTTGAAAAAAATATTGGCTTGATGACCGTGTTGATGGTGGTTGCGATCAGCTTTGGCGGCCTGGTGCAAATTGTTCCCCAGTTCTTTCTGAAGGAAACCACCGAACCGGTGGCGGGGTTGAAGCCGCTCGGTCCTCTGGAGCTGGAAGGGCGGGACATCTATATCCGCGAAGGCTGCCACGTGTGCCATACGCAAATGGTTCGCCCACTGCGCGCGGAAGTGGAGCGCTACGGCCATTACTCGGTGGCGGGTGAGCATGTGTATGAACACCCCTTCCTTTGGGGCTCCAAGCGCACGGGTCCGGACTTGGCGCGCGTCGGTGGCCGTTACTCCGACGACTGGCACAAGGTGCATCTGTACAACCCGCGCACGGTGGTGCCCGAGTCCAACATGCCGGCTTTCCCGTGGCTGTATGACAACAAGCTGACCGGAGAGCATACCGAGGCCAAAATGCGTGGTTTACGCAAAGTCGGCGTGCCCTACACCGACGAAGACATCGAGGGTGCGGCGGAAGAGGTCAAAGGCGTGACTGAAATGGACGCTCTGGTGGCCTATCTGCAACAGTTGGGCACCCTACTGACCGAGAAGCGGTGATTTATGGATCAGGGAACCCTGGGCGCAATCTCAACCGTTTTGGTGACCATTGCCTTTATTGCAGTGTGCTGGTGGGCCTTTTCCCCCCGACGCAAGAAGCGCTTTGACGACGCGGCGAACCTGCCCTTCGCCGACGAAGATCAGAACGAGAAAAAGCCGGAGTCCAATCGCCGCGAAAATGAGGCTGACGGCTCTGAAGAACAGACAGAACAAGCGGATCATCGCAACCGTGATGAGACAGACAGGCGGAATTGATTATGAGTACATTTTGGAGCCTTTGGATTATTGTCCTCACCCTGACCAATCTGGCACTGTTGCTTTGGGTGTTGTTGGCCAATCGCAAAGTTGCGGTACGTGATGACGAAGACCCCGAAAACCGCACGACCGGCCATGTGTACGACGGCATTGAAGAATATGACAACCCGCTGCCCCGGTGGTGGTTCAAACTGTTCATCGCCACATTCATTTTTGCCGGTGTTTACCTGTTGCTCTATCCGGGTTTGGGTAATTTTTCCGGCCTGCTGGACTGGACCCAGGAAAAAGAGCTCCGTGGCCACCAGCAACAGGCGCAAGCGCGTTTTTCCGACAAGTTTGGCGAGTACGCCAATACCCCCATCGAGGAACTGGCGCGCAACCCGGACGCCATGAAAATGGGCCTTCGGCTGTTTGCCAACAACTGCGCGGTGTGTCATGGCTCTGATGGCGGCGGCAACTGGGGTTTCCCCAACCTGACCGATGACGCCTGGCTGTGGGGCGGCTCACCGGAGCGCATCAAGCAGACCCTGATTGATGGCCGCCGGGCCGCCATGCCGGCCTGGAGCGCGCCGCTGGGTGAGGAGGGTATTGCCCAGGTCACCGAGTATGTGTTGAGCATGGGCGGACGAGAGCACGACGCGGAAATGGCCTACCAAGGCGAGCAGCTTTTCAATCGCAATTGTGTCGCTTGTCACGGCGCCGACGGTACCGGCAACAATAACTTGGGCGCGCCCAACCTGACCGACGATGCCTGGCTGTATGGTGGTGAGCCCTCAGAGATTCGCCAGACCCTGCGTGTGGGGCGCAACGGCGTCATGCCAGCTCAGGGCGAACTGCTGAAAGACAACCGGATTCATATCCTGGCGGCGTATGTCTATAGCCTGTCCCTGAACTATGACGAAGAATAAGCACGACGAAACGGAAAACGATACAGGGATTCGCTATGTAAACCTCTACGAGGCCGACGAAAAGGTCTACATGCGGCGCATCACCGGCTTTTACCAGCGGTTGCGCCGGTACACGGGCATTCCGCTGCTGCTCGGCTTTCTGCTGATGCCTTGGCTCGTTATCGACGGCCGGCCCGCCATGTTGTTCGATCTGCCCGAACGGCGCTTCCATGTCCTGTGGCTCAGCTTTGGGCCTCAGGACGGGATGTACCTCGCCTGGCTATTGATCATGGCCGCTTTCCTTCTGTTCACCGTGACCGTTCTGGTCGGTCGCGTCTGGTGTGGTTTCACCTGTCCGCAAACCGTCTGGACCCAG
Organism: Marinimicrobium agarilyticum DSM 16975; assembly: GCF_000423345.1. Taxonomy (GTDB): domain Bacteria; phylum Pseudomonadota; class Gammaproteobacteria; order Pseudomonadales; family Cellvibrionaceae; genus Marinimicrobium; species Marinimicrobium agarilyticum. The sequence continues at coordinate 245,086 of NZ_AUHU01000007.1, read as the reverse complement.
ATGTTCATCTGGGCCGAATTTCTGTGCGAGGGCGACCGTAACAAGCGCATGAAGCTGGACGCTCAGCGCTGGGGGCCGAACAAGCTGGCGCGCAAAGGGGCCAAGCACGGCATCTGGCTGGCGATCGCGCTGGTGACGGCACTCACCTTCGTGGGCTACTTCGTGCCCATCCGTGAGTTGTTGGTCGGGTTGGCCACCATCGACATTCATCCCGCCGCCGCCTTTTGGGTCTTTTTCTTTACTGCCGCGACCTACATGAATGCCGGTTTTATGCGCGAGCAGGTGTGCAAGTACATGTGCCCCTATGCGCGCTTTCAGTCGGTGATGTATGACAAAGACACGCTGACGGTCTTTTACAACTACGTTCGTGGCGAACCACGCGGCCCGCGTAAACCCACTGATGACCGACACGAGAAGGGCTTGGGGGATTGCATCGACTGTTCCTGGTGCGTTCAGGTCTGTCCGGTGGACATTGACATTCGCGACGGCCTACAGGCTGACTGCATTGACTGTGGTCTGTGCGTGGATGCCTGCAACGCGGTAATGGATCGGATGAACTACCCTCGAGGGTTGATCAGTTTCACCACCGAGGATGCCATTGAAAATGGCCATACCCGTGTGTTCCGACCGCGCCTGCTGGGTTACGGCGCTCTGCTGGTATTGATGTTTGGAGTGTTCGCCTATTCTCTCAGTGAGCGTCTGCCCGTGGGGCTTGATGTGCTGCGCGACCGGGGGATGCGACTGTATCGTATCAGTGGAAATGAAGTGGAGAACGTCTACACGCTCAAGATCAACAACAAGGATCGAGAGACGCATGTTTACAGTTTGTCCGTCAGGGGTGACTATCCCTTTGAGGTGGAAGGCTACCGGGCATTGCCGGTCGAAGAGGGCGAGGTGTTGACCGTTCCCGTTCGCGTCGCGGTGCCGCGCGAGTCCCTGGACGAGGTCAAAACCTCGGTGACTTTGAGAATTGAGGCACGGGATAACCCCGAGATTTTCACGGAACACACCACCACCTTTATTGGTCCGACGCCGCGTGACCTTTGATGATCGGTTCGCCAACATCACCTCGACGCATTTGCGAGATTCTGCATGACACAACGCTCTGACAACGGTCCCGCCTACCGCCAGCCCTGGTTCTGGTTCGTCATGTCACCGCTGATTGTGGTGATCTGTGTGTCCCTGACGTTCGCGGGTATTTCAATCTTCCATGCGGACGATCGGGTCGTGGATAACTACTACAAACAGGGGCGCACTATCAATCAGAGCTTCGCGCAGGAAGCTCGCGCCCGGGAGCTTGGGGTTCTGGCGGACGTTCGTTTCGACCAAAGTACGGGCGAGGTGATGGTGGAGCTGAGCAAGGACGGTTCTATGCCGGAGGAGCTTCACCTGATGGTGGGCCATCCGGTGAATGCCGACCAGGATCAACATATCGTCCTACAACCTCTGCGTGATGGTTACTATCGTGGTGATTTGCTCACAGCCCTTTCACATCGCCGCTACCTGACCCTGCTTCCGGAGTACGACGGTGGGAGCTTGCGCTCGGCTGAATGGCTTTTGCGCGGCGAGATTCAGTTTGAACTCGGTCAGCAAACGCAACTGAAACCCACTGATCGCGGCCAGTCGACATCGGATGCCCAGCCCTGAGAGACGCTCCGTGACAGACGCCCAGACCGCCACCCCTTGTTACCATTGCGGTTTACCCGTCCCGGAGGGTGCCCCGTTTTCCGTTACCATTGACGGAGAGCCACGGCCCATGTGCTGCCCGGGTTGCGAAGCCGTGGCGGGTGCCATCGTTGATGGCGGTCTTGAGCGCTTCTATCGCTTTCGCACGGAGGCGAACGAGAAACCGGATTCGGACCGCCCTGCGCAAGCCGAGTGGCAGTTATACGATCTACCCGATATTCAGGCTGACTTTGTGGTCGATGCCCAGAACGGCGAACGCCGCGCTCAGTTGCTGCTTGAAGGCATCACTTGCGCCGCCTGTAGCTGGTTGATTGAAACCCACCTCAAACGGTATTCGGCGGTGACGCAGCTGACCGTCGATGTTTCAACCCATCGTTGCACCCTTACGTGGAATGCCGAACAGCAGCCGTTGAGTGAGATTATGTCGGGATTGGCGCGCATCGGTTACCGACCGCGACCGGCCACGGATGAAGCACAACGTGCCATGGCCCAGCAAGACAACCGGCGGTCGCTGGCCCGGCTCGGTGTGGCGGGTTTCGGGATGATGCAGACCGGTATGGTTTCGGTGGGGCTCTACACCGGCGCTGCGGAAGAATGGCAACTGTTCCTGCGGTGGTTGAGTTTCCTGGTGGCTACGCCGGTGGTGCTCTTCAGTGCCGCGCCTTTCTTTCAGGCTGCCTGGCGTAGTCTACGCGTCGGGCAGTTGATTATGGATGTTCCGGTCGCCCTGGCCATTGGCCTGGCCTATACAGCCAGTGGCTGGGCCACGGTGACCGGCGGGGGCGAGGTGTATTTTGAGTCGGTGACCATGTTCACCTTCTTCCTGTTGGTGGGGCGCTACCTGGAAATGCGCACTCGCCACCGAAACCGGCTCGCCTATGGCAACCTTGCCCAACTGATGCCATTGAGTGCCCATCGCCTCTCTGAGACCGGCGAGGAAACGCCGGTACCGGTCAAGACCCTGCAAGTGGGCGATCGGGTTCGCGTGCGAAGCGGAGAGACCTTTCCTTGCGACGGGGAAGTGACAGACGGCCAGAGCGAGGTGGTCGAAGCACTCCTGACCGGTGAGTCCCAGCCTGTCCCCAAGGCGCCCGGAGATCGGGTGGTCGGCGGTACCCTCAACAGCGAGAGCGCTCTGGAGCTGCGGGTAACGGCGGTGGGCGGTGATACCCAGCTCTCTGCCATTGAGCGGCTGGTGAGCAACGCTGAGGCCGACAAGCCCCATCAGGTCGCGCTGGCGGACCGGGTAGCCCGCTATTTTGTCGGTGCGGTGTTGGTCATCTTTGCTCTGGTCTGGGGCGTTTGGCAGTGGATTGACCCGGCGCACGCCTTCTGGGTCGCATTGTCGGTCCTGGTGGTGACCTGCCCTTGTGCCTTGGCGCTTGCCATGCCTGCCGCCCTGACCGCCGCCACCGCTAATCTGCGTCGCAAGGGGTTTCTTATTGCCCGTGGCCATGTCCTCGAGACATTGGCTCATATAGACCGGGTGATTCTGGATAAAACCGGAACCCTGACGCTCGGGCGTTTCACGTTGCTCGCCGTTGAGCCGATGCCGGGCCGGGAGCGGGAGGAACTGCTCTCTATAGTCGCTGCCCTGGAGGCGCCCGCCCGCCACCCCCTGGCCGATGCCTTTCGACCATGGGCCGGCCCCCGACGGGCAACCAATACCCGGCAATACACCGCCGCCGGTGTGGAAGGCGAGGTGGATGGCCAGCGGTACCGGTTCGGGAACGTCCGCTTCTGCCGTGAGTTGTTTGGAGGTGCCGAGCCTCTTGAGGCGCCGGATCAAGTCCAGCAATGGTTGCTGTTGAGTGATCTTCACGGCCCTCTGGGCTGGTTTGCCGTCGGCGATGAGGACCGTCCCGGTGCCGATGCCCTGGTGACGTACCTCAAGCAACACGGGCTCGCGGTGGAGCTGCTCAGTGGCGATCGCTCCGGTGCGGTGGCGTCATTGGCCCAACGTTTGGGGGTTGATCGGTACACGGCCGGCGCTCACCCGGATGAGAAGTTGACTCGGCTGCGCGCCTGCCAGGCCGAAGGCGAGCGAGTACTGATGGTGGGAGACGGCATCAACGATGTGCCGGTACTGTCCGCGGCGGATGTCTCAGTGGCGATGGCTTCAGCCTCGGACCTGGCCCAGACCCGGGCGGATGCGGTATTGTTGAGTCGGGACCTGGCAACGTTGATTGAAGCACTGAGGTTGGCGCAGCGGACCCGACGGGTGATTCGCCAGAACCTGACGTTTTCACTGGCCTACAACCTGCTGGCACTGCCGTTGGCCGCTCTGGGGCTGATTCCGCCCTGGCTGGCGGCCATCGGCATGACCGCCAGCTCGCTGATTGTCATTTTCAATGCCTTGCGTCTGCACCGGAGCCGTTCGGTCTCGACGGCCGGTGCCGCGCGTCCGGTTTAGGACGGGAGAGTTTACGTGGAAAGTTTGTTTTTGCTGGTGCCGATTGCACTGATCTTCGTGGCGATTGCGCTGAAAATTTTCTTTTGGGCCATCAAGAGTGGCCAGTATGACAATCTGGACACGGAAGCTCACCGGATACTGTTTGACGAGGACGAAAACGACGCCCAACCCGCCGCCAAACCAAAAGCCGACCCCGGGCAGAAGGGACCTCGCCAGTGACGCCTGAAACCTCGGGAGCGTGGTTGGCGGCGCTAACCCTGGGCCTGTTCAGCGGTGCTCACTGTATCGGTATGTGTGGGGGCATCATGGGTGCGCTGTCGGTGGCCATCCCTCCGGAGGCCCGTCGACGGCGCTGGCGCTTGCTTCTTGGCTATAACATCGGCCGGGTAGCGAGTTACACCTTGTTGGGAACGCTGGCGGGCGCCATGGCGGGCGGCTTCTCACCGCTGGACCCTGTGCTGCGTCTGGTCGCCGGCCTATTGCTGGTGGCCATGGGGCTTTACCTGGCTGACTGGTGGCGTGGTCTGGTATGGCTCGAGCGGGGCGGCCGTCTATTCTGGCGCTACCTGCAACCGCTGGGACGGCGCCTGATGCCAGTGCTTCGGCTGCGTCAGGCGCTGTTGCTCGGCGCTCTCTGGGGCTGGTTGCCCTGCGGTCTGGTGTACACGGCACTGGCTTACGCTCTGGCTCAGGGCGGAGCCCTGGCGGGAGGCGGTGTGATGCTGGCGTTCGGGTTGGGCACGCTACCGGCTGTACTCGCCGCGGGAGCGGCCGCCCAGACGGTGACCCGTTACCTGCAAAAGCCCGCCTTGCGTCGCGTGCTGGCATTGTTGATCATCGGCTTTGGCGTTTGGACGCTCTGGCCTTCGGTGAGCTCAGGCGGGCATTCTCACGGCTCTCACGAGGCCGCTTCCGAAACTCCCACTGAGCCGCCGGCTCCCTCAACCCGTCCCCCCTCCGAATCCGACGACACGCCGTCGCAACATCACCACTAAATTGTGGTCCTAGCGTCTACCAGGCGATAAATTCCCTCCGGTTGGGGTGACGCCGTGTATTTTTCCGGTATAAGATGGAGCCATACAATGATCGGTACCCAAAGACGGGCCCCGGTGGGCAAACGCGATAAGCGTGAACGGCGCGATAAAAGCGATAAACGCAAAAGCGAAAAGAGTTACGAAAGTTGAATGCCAAGCTGTCACCGAAAAGGGCTCGGAGCCTCAATGATCAGTAATACCCGCGCGGCCCTGCTCTGGCTCTTGGCGTTTATGGTTCCACCGTTCAGCTATGCGAGCCCCGTGAAAACCGAAGCGGTGACCGGCAAGAATGGTCAGGCCTGCGTGCAATACCGCTATCAATACCGTGACCTTGCCGAACAGCGCCGGAGCGAATTGGTATTTGAAGCTCTGGATGAACACCAAGGCAAAACCATCCGCAAAATCCAATTTGAAAGCCGCGCTATTTTCGATGAGTCCAACCCCGCTGAGGACAACTGGCTCTACCGGGGTTTCAACCGTCTGCACATCAACACTCGCGAATCGGTTCTGGCCACACAGTTGCTTTTCAATGAAGGGGAGCCGTTGCGCGAACGCTTGGTGGAAGAGTCCGAGCGGATTCTGCGCGGCCGCAATTATTTGACCAGTGCCTACATTGTCCCGGCCATGGCCTGTCCGGACTACATCGACCTGTTGGTGGTGACCCGGGATGCCTGGGTGACCGAGCCGGAGATAACCTTTACCCGCGAGGGGGGAGAAACCGAGTCGGGCTTCGGGCTGAAAGACGGCAACTTTCTCGGGACGGGGGACGCCATTTCGGTAAGCTACGCCAACGATGTCGAGCGCAGCCTGGTCAGCTATGAGTACAAAACCAATCATCTGTTTCGCACCCGTTGGGCCACCCGGCTGTACTACGCCCAGAAAAGTGATGGAGAGGACACGGCGTTCAGCCTTGAGAGGCCGTTCTATTCGCTCGAAACGCCATGGGCCACCGGAATTGTGACTGAAAACATTTCCGAGATTCGTGTGATTCGTGAAGGTGGCGAAGACATCAACGAGTTCCGTCATCGCGACCGGAACCGAGAGGTGTATTTCGGCTTGGCCGCGCGCGCCGACGAGCGGTTTACCCGACGGTGGCGTATGGGGGTAACCCGTGAAAGCGACCTCTTCAGTCCGACCGACCTGACCGAACTTGGGGTACCGGAAGACCGCAAGGGCAATTACATCTGGCTTGGAATGGAAGGCATCGAGAACCGCTTCGCCACCTACAAAAACCTCAACCAGATTCAGCGCACTGAAGATGTGGCGATGGGGGTGAACTACCGCTTTCGCGTGGGGTACGGCGGCGAACGTCTGGGCAATGAGCGCGATTTGATTCGTTACCGCGGCTCTTATAGCAACGTGATTGGTGTGGGGGAGCACCACATTCTCCAGTTGCACGGTGAGTTTGATGGTCGACATTACAAAGCACCCAACCCGGTGGACAGTGGCGTTTTGGGCTTGGAAGTCAATTACAACTGGTTTCGGGACGACCAGAACCGCTGGTACCTTCGGCTGCGCTATGACATCGGTGAGAATCTTCAACAGTATGAGCAGTTGACGGTGGGGGGCGCCAATGGCTTGAGAGGCTACCCCATCGACTATCAACGGGGTGATCGTCGCTATGTGTTGAACATTGAACGTCGATACTTCTCAGATCTGCATCTGTTCAACATCGTTCGTATGGGCGGTGTGGCTTTCTTCGATGTGGGCCGCAGCTGGGGAACGCAGATTGACGACGAGTCCAATCCCCATTTGGCCAATGTGGGCATCGGCTTGCGCTTCAGTTCCAGCAAAACCAAGGTAGGCAATGTCTTACATGTGGACTTGGCAGCGCCGCTGTCGGATCAGGCGGGGCTCGACTCCACTCAGATACTGATCAAGGCGGAAAGCTCTTTCTAGAAAATCGAAAGACCAGCCACAAAAAAGGGTGCCCCGAGGCACCCTTTTCAATAAACCGTTCAGCGGTTTTTTACGCTTTCTCGCCTTCGTTGTATACATGCAGATCCCGCTGGGGGAAGGGGATGGTCATGCCGTTGGCTTCCAGCTCCAGTTTGATTTTCTCGGTCATATCCCAGAATACCGGCCAGTAGTCATCGGTTTTTACCCAGGGCCGGACAATGAAGTTCACACTGCTGTCGGCCAGGGCCGATACCGCAATGTTGGGGGCCGGGTCTTCCAGAACTCGCTCATCGGCCGTGACGGCGGCCATCATGACCTCTTTAGCCTTCTTGATGTCGTCGCCATAGCTGATACCGAACACCATATCCACCCGGCGAGTATCGCGCGCTGAGTAGTTGATGATGTTGCCACTGTAAATCGAGCCGTTGGGGATGGTGACTTCTTTGTTGTCCGGCGTGCGCAGAATGGTGGAGAAAATACTGATTTTCTCAATCATTCCGGCGGTGCCTGCGGCTTCCACGTAGTCCCCCGCCTTGAAGGGGCGCAGTACCAGCAGGAGAAAGCCCGCGGCGAAGTTCTGCAGCGATCCCTGCAGCGCCAGACCAATGGCCAGGCCGGCCGCACCGAGAACTGCAATCAGGGAGGTAGTATTGACCCCGAGCTGGTCCAACACTGCCACAATGACAAAAATCAGTAGCAAGACTTTGGCAATCGCCTGGGTGAACTCAATCAGAATACTGTCGAGCTTGGTGCGCCCCAGTACCTTACCCAGAATGCCTATAAGGATGCCGATCACAATGCGGCCGATGATAAAAATCAGCAGCGCAGTGACAATGTTGATCGCCCAGGGAATAACGTAAAGGCTGATCAGCTCGTTGATCTTCTCGGTGTCGAACATAGACAGGTCCCTCGGTGAGAGTGTGAATAAACAGACCTTATTAGTCTAACGGATATTCTTTCTCTCTGCCGAGAGGTTTGCACCGGATCAACTGATGTTGCCAGTGGTGCGCACCCGTTTACTGCCTTTGACCGGCTTGGTTTGGCGGGCGGCTTCCCGCTGCTTGAGCCGGGTGTCGATGCTGTTTTTCAGGGCAATCAGAAACCCCGTCACGATAAACGCCCCCGGGGGGAGTACGGCCACCAGAAAGCCCGGGTAGGCCGGGAAAGGACGCCAGACCCAATCGCGGGCTCCCTCACCAAAGAGCAGGTGCATGCCGTCAAACAGAGTACCGTTGCCCAGCAGCTCCCGGATCGCCCCAACGGCAAGAAGTACCAGCATAAAACCCAGCCCCATGGTGAGTCCGTCGGCGGCGGAGGGTAAAACGGAGTTCTTGCTGGCAAAAGCATCCGCACGCCCTAGAATGGCGCAGTTGGTCACGATAAGGGGGATAAAGATCCCGAGAATGGTGTAGAGCTCGTACGTGAACGCCCGCATCAAAAGCTCAATACAGGTGGTCAATGCGGCGATGATCATGACAAACGCCGGTAGACGCACCGCGTCACTGACCCCTTTTCGAATCAGTGAGACAATGATGTTGGAGCTGGTGACCACCAGCAGGGTGGCAAGCCCCAGTCCCATGGCGTTGACCACCGTCCCGGTGACGGCCAGCAGCGGGCAGAGCCCGAGCAGCTGCACCAGGGCGGGGTTGTTGGTCCAGAGGCCGCTCTTGCCTATAGCACCGTAATCGACTGCATCACTCATTGCGTTGCTGCCTCATTGGTCGTGTCGGTGGCTCCGTCGTCGGAAGGTACCTGAGAAAACAGCAGATCCCGGTGTTCCTCGACGAATGTCAGCACGCCGCGAACCTGCTTTACAACGGCCCGGGGGGTAATGGTTGCCCCCGTGAACTGATCGAAGTAGCCGCCGTCTTTCTTTACCTTCCAGTTATCCCGAGGTGGGCTCCCGAGAGAATGACCGGTAAAGTCGAGTATCCAGTCGCTCTTTTTCAGGTCGACTTTGTCTCCCAGCCCCGGAGTCTCATTGTGGGTCAGAACTCGAACCCCGGCAATGGAGCCGTCACGGTTGACCCCCACAATCATGCGAATATCGCCACTGTAGCCATCCGGCGCCACGGCGGGGATGATCGCTGCGGTGACCTCGCCGTCCCGCCTGGCGAGATGTATGGCTTCCTGGCGGTCCAGCCCCAGTTGCTCCAGAGCGGCTTCCGGTACCTTGATGGTATCGGACAACAAATCGTTGTCGTGCTCGTCTTCCGGGACAATCTCCAACAACGCGGCCGCCGCCGCGGCACGCTCGGCTTCGGCAATCTTGTCCCGTGTAAGCTGGTAGGTGCCCGCCAAGACCCCAGCGGTAACCAGGGCGAATGCACCGAGTAGCAGACTGTTTTTCCCGATTGACCATCCGAACATCAGTGTTCCTCCTTTTCGGTGGCGCGCCGCGCTTTCTGGTGTCCGTAGGTGCGAGGCAGGGTGTAGTAATCGATAAAAGGTGCGGCAAAGTTGGCGAGCAGCACCGCAAAGGCGACCGCGTCCGGGTAGTTGCTCCAGCCTCGCATGACGAACAACAGAATCCCGATTAACGCGCCGTAGACCAGGCGACCTCGGGTGCTGACGGCGGAGCTGACCGGATCGGTGAGGATGAAAAACGCTCCGAACATAGTGGCCCCGGAGAGCAGGTGGAATATCGGCGAGCCGAGGCTGTCCGAGCCACTGCTATAAAACAGAGCGGATGTCAGGCCCAGCGCGGTGAGCATCGCCACCGGTGCGTGCCAGGTGAAGACCCGTTGGTAAAGCAGGAAAAGTCCGCCGAGCAAAAAGCCGATGTTGACCCACTCCCAGCCAGCTCCGGCAAGCATGCCGGCCTGCAACGTCGGGTCGCTGTTGTACAAACCCGCCATGGTCTGACCGCTGTTCTGTTTTAACACATCGAGCGGAGTGGCCCCGGTGTAGCCATCGACCGGTACGCCGGCAAAAATCTGCTTCAGACCTTCGGCCAAGCCGACCAGGGATTGGCTTTCCGGCAGAACGGAGGCGGGTGCGGCCCACTGAGTCATTTCCACCGGGAAAGAAATCAGCAAGACCACGTAGCCCACCATGGCCGGGTTGAAAGGGTTATACCCCATACCGCCGTAAAGCTGTTTGGCGAGGATAATTGACACACCACTGCCAGTGACTACCAGCCACCAGGGACAGTAAGGAGGTAGGGCCAAACCGAGCAACACACCGGTGACCAGAGCGCTGCAGTCGCGTAGGTAGAACAGGGCCGGCCGACCGCGCAACCGCATGATCGCCGCTTCAAAGACCATGGCCGATACGCTCGCCAGGGCGACGTTGAAAAGGGAGCCCCAGCCGAACGCCAGTGTCATGGCCACCACCCCCGGCAGTGTGGCAAATACCACCAGGCGCATGAGTTGCCCGGTACTGCGGGCACTGTGTGTGTGGGGGGAGGTCACCCTCAGCATGGGTTCAGCGGTCCTCGGTCAACTGTTGCAGTTTGTCTTCGAGTTTGGTGACGCCGGTACGGAACGCCTCCACGTTTTCGTTCTCTTCCGCTTCGGCGTTCGCGAGCCGTTCGCGGGCTTTTTCCAATCGGGCTTTTACCGACTCAATCTGCGCCCGGAGTTTGTCTTCGGCGCTCATGGTTTCCATGGCGGCCGCTTTCGCTTTGGCCCGTTCAATGGCTTGGCTGGCGACATCGTCATTGTGGCGTGATGCCGAGCTGGGTTCGGCGACCGTAGAGGGTTTCTGCTCGTCCAGCTCTTTTTGCGTATCGGCGATTTTTTGTTTCAGTTTGTCGACCCCCTGTTGCAGTGCGTCGGCCTTCTCATCGCCGGCCTCCCGCGCCGCCGCGGCTTTTTCTTCCGCCTTGGACAGCCGCTTGTACAGCGACTCCAGGCTGGAGCGCAGTTTGTCTTCCGGGCTCATGTTCATTTTGGCCTGAGCTTTGGCGATGGCGGCCGCCACCGGGTCGTCACTTTTTGCCTTGGTGTCAGGTTTGGACTTGGCTTCGGGCTCCGGTTTTGATTCCGGTGCCTGGGCGTCCTGAGTCAACTGTTGAAGCTTTTTCTCCGCTTCCTGGACTTTGAGCTCGGCCTGCTTGATACGGGCTTTCTGCTTTTCCTTTTGCTCGTCTGTGACCTCTACACCGGGTTCGCTGGGCTCGAGTGGCTGGCGCGCACGCTCCAGAGAACTTTTGGCGGCCTCAAGGCTACGCTCGAGCTTGGCCCGCTGCACTTCGGGCGACTGCTGCTTGGCTTGGGCTTTCGCCAGGGCGTCGGCGACTGGGTCCACTGACTTGCGCGGCGCGCTGTCGTTGCCCTGTTCCGCCAGTTTGCGTTTGGCCTCCTCGGCGGCTTTTTTTCGGGCCTCGCGTTTGGCGGCTTTTTCCGCTTCCTCTTTCGCGATTCGTTCCTGGCGGAATTCAAAACGCCGGCGCGCCCGGTCAGACTTTTCCTTCTCCTGCTGATGCAGCCGAATGGCGCCCTTGGAAGCGCGGTAGTACTGCACCAGAGGGATGTGACTGGGGCAGACATAGGAGCAGGCGCCGCACTCAATGCAATCAAACAGGCTATGGGCCTCGAGCTTCTCGAAGTCCTCGGACTGGGCATACCAGAACAGCTGCTGTGGCAACAGGCTCGCTGGACAGGCCTCCGCGCACAGCCCACACCGAATGCAGGCCTGGGCCGGCTGGGGTGGCGGCAACTCTTTCTTGGTCGGTGCCAGAATGCAGTTGGTGGTTTTGATCACCGGTACGCTGGGGTCGGGCAGGGCAAAGCCCATCATGGGGCCGCCCATTACCAGGCGCGACGCTTTTTTGGCATTAAAGCCATGTTCTTCCAGAAGAAACTCGATGGGGGTGCCCAGCAGCACCTCCACGTTGCGTTGAGTTTCCAGCGCCTCGCCCACCAGGGTGGTAATTCGCGAAACCAGCGGTTCACCGTAGCGAACCGCGCGGTAGGCGGCGACGGTGGTGCCCACGTTCTGGCACACCACACCGATGCTGGCGGGGATCTGGCCGCTGGGCACTTCCTCGCCGGTGAGAATCTGGATCAGCTGCTTTTCGCCCCCGGAGGGATACTTGGTGGGGAAAGAAATAACCTGAATCTCTGTTCCCTCGGCGGCTTTCTCCAGAGCGGCGATCGCTTCGGGTTTGTTGTCTTCAACCCCGATCAGTATCTTTTCGGGAAAGTCGAGCAGCTTGGCGAGCAACTGGCTGCCGGCGACGACCTCCTCGGCTTTGGTCTGCATCAGAATGTCGTCGGCGGTGATGTAGGGTTCACACTCAGTGCCGTTCAGAATCAGTGTGTGGATTTTGTGATCGGCGCGCGGGTTCAGTTTCACTGAGGTGGGAAAGCCGGCACCACCGAGTCCGGCAATACCCGCCGCGCGGATCTTGTCCAGGATATCGCTTTTGCTCAGCGAATTCACATCCTCGCAGCGCTCCAGCGGCACCCATTCGTCTTTGCCATCAAGCTCGATGACCACGCAGGGGGCGGAGTAGCCGGAAGGGTGGGGGATCAATCGGTCCTCAATAGCGCTGACGGTGCCGGAGCTGGGGGCGTGAACCCGCGCGCTGAAAATGCCTTCGGCCTCAGCCACCAGCTGACCGCCGAGTACACGTTCGCCCACCTGTACCACGGGCTTCGCCGGTTTGCCAATATGCTGGTTCAGAGGCAGCGTCAAGCTCGGTGGCAGGGGCGCCTTCCCCAGCGGCAATTGCAAGGATTGGGTTTTGTTTTCGGGCGGATGAACGCCGCCCGGGATGTCCCACACTTTGATTAAACTACCCATCAAGCCGCTTCGCCTGTTGTGCCTCGGTCGCTGGCAATAATGTTAAGGGGCCGCTCCTCAATCGGGGCGGGTTTGTCCCACTTCCACTGGTTCAGTCCGGTTTCCACGGGGAGCATGTCAATGCAGTCCACCGGGCAGGGCTCGACGCACAGGTCGCAGCCGGTGCACTCGTCGACGATGACGGTGTGCATCTGTTTCGCCGCCCCGATGATCGCATCCACCGGGCAGGCCTGAATGCACTTGGTACAGCCAATGCACTCATCCTCTCGGATATACGCGACCTTTTTTACATCGGACTCTTCGCCATGCTCGGCATCCAGTGTGGGTGCCTCCACATCGAGCAGGTCGGCCAGGGAATTGATGGTGGCCTGACCGCCCGGGGGGCATTTGTTGATCGCATCGCCGTTGGCAATCGCCTGCGCGTAGGGGCGGCAGCCCGGGTAGCCACACTGACCGCACTGAGTCTGGGGCAGCAGATCGTCGATCTGCTGAATGACCGGGTCTTCTTCCAGGCGAAAACGGACCGCGGCAAAGCCGAGTACGGCGCCGAAGACCAGGGCCAGACCGCCCAGCGCGATCAGCGCCGAGACGATGGGGTTTTGTACGATCAGATCCAACATAGTGTGAGTTGACGCCCGTCGGTTAACTGCGGCTTAAACCAGACCGCTGAAGCCCATAAACGCCAGGGACATCAAGCCGGCGGTAATCATGCCGATGGCGGCCCCTTTGAATGGCGTGGGCACGTCGGCCACGGCGAGTCGCTCGCGCATGGCAGAAAACAGAATCAGCACCAGTGAGAAGCCCAGCGCAGCGCCGAAGCCAAACACGGTGGATTCAAAGAAACCGTGCTCTTTGGTGGTGTTTTGCAATGCGACCCCGAGTACCGCGCAGTTGGTGGTGATCAGGGGCAGAAAGATCCCCAGCACCCGGTAGAGCAGGGGGCTGGTTTTCTCGATAAACATTTTGGAAAACTGCACCACCACCGCGATTACCAGGATAAACGAGATGGTGCGCATGAAGTCGATATTGAGCGGCTCGAGAATCCAGGTGTTGATGAGGTAGCTGCAGACCGAGGCCAGCGTCAGCACAAAAGTGGTGGCGCCCGCCATGCCGATCGCGGTTTCCAGCTTGTTGGACACGCCCATAAAGGGGCACAAGCCCAAGAACTGAACCAGTACGAAGTTGTTCACCAGAATGGCGCTCAACAAAATGATGGCGAATTCGGTCATGCCTGCTTCTTACCTGGGTACGCGCCCGTGAAGGCGCCATTATCGTTAACCAGACCTAGCCGTTCAATCTAAAACCCCGGCTTGATTAGGCCGATTGAGCATATGCTTATGCCGGTGCTCCCTCATTACGGCGGATAAGCGAAGCGCATCCGCCGTAACCCGGCCTTACATTACTCGCTGTCCGGGCTTGGCGCCGCTGTGGGGCTCCAGGATGTGAATGTCCTTACCCCCCGGGCCGGCGGCCAGCACCATGCCTTCGCTGACCCCGAACTTCATTTTACGCGGTTTGAGGTTGGCCACCATAATCGTCAGCTTACCTTCGAGGTCTTCCGGCGCGTAGGCGCTCTTGATCCCGGCAAATACATTGCGGGTTTCGCCGCCAAGGTCCAGGGTCAGGCGCAGCAGCTTATCGGCGCCTTCCACATGCTCGGCCTTGGCGATTTTAACCACGCGCAAATCCACCTTGGCAAAGTCGCCAAAATCGATTTCGTCGGCGATGGGCTCATCGGCCAAGGGGCCTGTCGCTTTGGGCGCCGGAGCGGATTCTTTGCTGGCTTCTACCATGGCGTCTACGTGTTCCTTTTCCACTCGGGTCAGCAGTGGCTTGAATTTGTTGATGGCCTCGCCCCCGCGAAAGCGCAGAGGTTGGCTCCAGTCCAGGGTTTCGTCGAGAAACGCTTCGGCCTTTTCCGCCAGCTGGGGCAGCACCGGCTTGAGCCAGGTCACCAGCGCGCGGAAGCAATTCAGCCCCTGGGTACAGATGGCCAACACCTCGGCCTCTGTACCTGCCTCTTTCGCCAATTTCCAGGGCTCTTTTGCCGCAATATACTCGTTCGCGGCATCCGCCAGCGCCATGATCTCGCGCATGGCTTTGCTGAACTCGCGGTTTTCATAGTGCCCGGCGATGCTGGCTTCGCCCTCGGTAAAACGCTGCCACAGCGCGGGTTCGGCGACCTCGGTCGCCAGCGTGCCGCCGGCCTTCTGCACGAACTTGGCGGTGCGACTGGCGATATTGACCACTTTGCCCACCAGGTCGCTGTTCACCCGCTGGATAAAGTCATCCAGGTTCAGGTCCAGGTCGTCCACCGCACTGGTGAGCTTGGCCGCGAAGTAATAGCGCAGGTACTCGGGATTCAGGTGATCCAGGTACGTCTGGCCATTGATAAACGTGCCCCGGGACTTGGACATCTTCTTGCCATTGACGGTAACGAAGCCGTGAACGCAGATCTTCGTCGGCGTGCGCAGCTCGGCCGAGTGGAGCATGGCCGGCCAGAAGAGCGCGTGGAAGTTGACGATGTCCTTGCCGATAAAGTGGTACACCTCGGCTTCGGAGTCGGCCTTCCAGAAATCGAGCCAATCCTTGCCTTGGGCGTCCAACAGGTTCTTCAGGCTGGCGATATAACCAATGGGTGCGTCCAGCCAGACGTAGAAGTATTTGCCCGGCTGACCGGGAATTTCAAAGCCGAAGTAGGGCGCATCCCGGGAGATATCCCACTCGTGCAGGTCCGCATCGAGCCACTCCGAGACCTTGTTGGCCACTTCATTCTGCAGGTGCCCGGCACGGGTCCAGCCTTTGAGGAAGTCGGCAAACTCCGGCAGCTTGAAGAAGAAATGCTCGGAGGCCTTGGGCACCGGTGTGGCGCCGGAGAGGGCGGAGACCGGGTCGATCAGGTCCATGGGCGAGTAAGTCGCGCCGCAGGCCTCGCAGTTGTCGCCGTACTGGTCCGGGGTTTTGCACTTGGGGCAGGTGCCCTTGATGTAGCGGTCGGCCAGGAACAGTTGTTTTTCCGGGTCGAAGGCCTGGGTAATCTCGCGCCGGGCGATGTGGCCGTTGGCGTCCAGACGTTGGTAGATCAGCTCGGCCAGCTCTCGGTTTTCGCTCGAGTGGGTGCTGTAGTAGTTGTCGTGCTGCACCAGAAAGCCTTCGGACACGGCTTTGTGGGCCGTATGCATGTTTTCGATGTGCTTTTCGGGCGAGAGGCCCAGCTCTTCGGCTTTGAGCGTAATGGCGGTGCCGTGGGCGTCGTCGGCACAGACGTAGAGGCACTGGTGGCCGCGCAGTTTCTGGAATCGCACCCAGATGTCGGTCTGGATCTGTTCCATCAGGTGCCCGAGGTGGAGGTCGCCATTGGCGTAGGGCAGGGCGCTTGTCACAAGGATGTTGCGGACGGCTTGGCTCATGGTGTCTGTGAAGTCGTGGCTGGTGGAAAAAGGAGGCGCACTATAGCAAATTTTGCCCGACTCTTCAGGGGGTTAGGGGCTAAAGTTGACCACAGCACTTGGTTTTTACGGTTTCGATGCAATAATGTGAGTTAATTGATTCGTGATTTTAACCCTTGGGGGAGATTTTGAGTCCGGCGGCGATGGGGGTATACCGGTTGAAGACCCGCCGTGAACCCGTCCATGGGGGCTTCTCATCGGCATCCATGCCTCAGAGAGTCTTCAACCGGTATACCCCCATCGCCGCCTCAGTGCCTCTGGGGCCTTTGGCGAAAATGTCGGTCTCCCAAGGGTAATTCGATAGCACTGAGGTCCTGGAGAGGAACCCTTCACCAAAGACTCTCTGAGGCATGGATGCCGATGAGAAGCCTACAGGGATGTATTCACGGCGGGTCTTTGGTGAAGGGTTCCTCTCCAGGACCGGGCCATCCAATATCCCTCAAACCCGAGAGACGACCCCCGTATTATGTTCAAAAAAACCGAAACGACCCTCAAAAACGCCCTAAAATCGGTTAAAGAGCCGACAACCGGGCTCACGTTGAACGAACTGGCCGTCGAGCCCGAGATTCAGCTTAAAGGAACCGAGGCCGAAATCACCCTCACCCTGGGCTACCCTGCCGAGGGCGTCGCCGAAGCCCTGGCCCAAGCGGTCAACGAAGCCGCATCGGCCGTAAAAGGCATCGAATCGGTCGCCGTCAATATCGACTGGGACATCCCCGCCTGCGGTGGCGCCAACACCAGTGGCCAGATTCCCGGCGTGAAAAACATCATCGCCATCGCCTCCGGCAAAGGTGGGGTGGGAAAATCCACCACCGCCGTCAACCTCGCCCTGGCCCTCGCGGCCGAAGGTGCCCGCGTGGGCATCCTGGATGCCGACATCTACGGCCCCAGTCAGCCCCAAATGCTGGGCATCGGCGAGCGCCGGCCCGAAATCCTAGAAATTGATGGCAAACAGATGATGCGGCCCATCGAAGCCCACGGCATACAGTCCATCTCCATGGGCTACCTGGTCACCGAACAGACCCCCATGGTCTGGCGCGGGCCCATGGTCAGTGGGGCCTTGCAGCAATTGCTGACCCAGACGCATTGGGACGATGTGGACTACCTGATCGTCGACATGCCCCCCGGTACTGGAGACATTCAACTGACTCTGTCCCAGAAAGTGCCGGTTACCGGCGCGGTGATTGTGACCACGCCCCAGGATATTGCCCTGCTGGACGCCCAGAAAGGGATCGAGATGTTTCGCAAGGTCAAAGTGCCGGTGCTGGGTGTGGTGGAGAATATGGCCGTGCACATTTGTTCCAACTGCGGCCATGAGGAGCACGTCTTCGGTGCGGGCGGAGGCGAGCGTATCGCCAAAGACTACGATACGACGTTGCTGGGATCTCTGCCGCTCGACCTGTCCATCCGGGAAACCACCGATGGTGGCAGGCCCACAGTGGTGGCCGAGCCGGACTCGGCGATCGCCGCAAGCTATCGGGCCATCGCCCGGCAACTGGGGGCCGGCCTCTGGCGCACCTTTGGCAAAGCCCGCGGACCGGTGATTGCCGTAGCCGATGATTGAGGTGGGATTTCCCCCCAAAAAACGCTATGATTCGGCCCGTTTTTCCGACATGGCCGATTGTGGAGAGCTCATGAGTATCAAGTCTGATAAGTGGATGCGCCGGATGGTGGAGAAGGAAGGCATGATCGAGCCTTTCGAGCCGGAGCAGGTGCGTTACGACGCCCAGGGTGAGCGCTTGATCTCCTACGGAACCTCCAGCTACGGCTACGATGTGCGGTGTGCGGATGAGTTCAAGATATTCACTAACGTCTATTCATCCGTGGTTGATCCCAAAAACTTCGATGAAAACAGCTTCGTGGATGTCAAAAGCGACGTCTGTATCATCCCCCCCAACTCTTTTGCCCTGGCGCGTACCGTGGAATATTTCCGCATCCCCCGCCAGGTGCTGACGGTTTGCCTGGGTAAGTCCACCTACGCGCGTTGCGGTATTATCGTGAATGTCACGCCGCTCGAACCCGAGTGGGAAGGGCATGTCACGCTGGAATTCTCCAACACCACCCCGCTTCCGGCCAAAATTTACGCCAATGAAGGCGTTGCCCAGATGCTGTTCTTTGAGTCGGACGAAATGTGTGATACCTCCTATAAGGACCGCGGCGGCAAGTACCAGGGCCAGCGCGGGGTGACGCTTCCCAAAGCCTGATGGTGCGGGGTAACCCCCTTTTCGTCACATCGCAGTTCCCGGCGCCGCCTTTGTCCGCTCCATTCAGGTCGTAAACCCGCTGCCGAGCGAGGGGGGATTAGGGCGCCCATCGGATAAACTTGTCCCACTGCTTCTGCATCCCGACCAGCCAGTCGGGCACCGATTGGCCGTTGCCCATATGCTCGCACCGTGGGTGCTTGGCAATGATCTCCTGCACTCGCCGCTCCTCGCTGGGTTTGACATCGACAATGAGCAGGTGGCGTCCGGAACTGAGTGCCTGCTCAAACTGCTCATATTGGTGATGTGGGCGCTGTATACCGATCAAGCCACCTTCCCAGGTGCAAAACCCGAGCAGAATGAGGGAGAGGAAAACGACGGGAATCCAGAGGTAGCCCTCGCCGATGCCGATCAGGTAGGCCACGACAATCGGAATGGCGGCCGCTACCAGCCCTACCAGAAACCCAATGATGCCGGAGCGCACGACATCTTTGCGCAATAGTGATTCAACTTGATGCAGGTGATGAGATTCCAGCCCCGCATCATTATTGCTGAGAATGTGGATTTGTGGTCGCTCGATGCCCTGGCTTTCAAGGTCGTTTTC
This sequence comes from Marinimicrobium agarilyticum DSM 16975, assembly GCF_000423345.1. Classification (GTDB taxonomy): domain Bacteria; phylum Pseudomonadota; class Gammaproteobacteria; order Pseudomonadales; family Cellvibrionaceae; genus Marinimicrobium; species Marinimicrobium agarilyticum. Next base: position 226,049 of record NZ_AUHU01000007.1, on the reverse strand, counting down.
CAACCGTTCCAGCTCGTCCAGGTCGTCGCTAAGGTAGAAGTGGCGTCTCATGCAAGTCACCTTTTGGTCAAGTTTTGATCCAATGCGTAATCACGTCCCTCGGTACGAGGGGCAACGACGTCGCGGGCATCGTTCCCGTGTCTACTATCTCGGTGCCGAGGGGATGCGCTGGGTTGTGGCTGACAGCGTGACGACTTTAGGCAAAGTATAGCAGTGAGGAATGCGGGGTTTGAGGCCAGTCAATGCCTCTGGGATACTCCTGATGCCTGGAACGAATATGCTGGAAGAATGGTTAACACTTGACGCGATTAAAAGCTCGCTTTCTCGGCTTTTAATAGGCTGGTTTTTTAGTCAGAATCTTCTGATATGAAAAGACGATCTATCCTTTTAGACCTGATAACCCGGGATCGCGTCTAAAGTTTCTTTCGAAACGGCCGTCATTTTGTGAAGTAAACACGCTTCTTTATAGAAAAGGGCGATAACCAGAATAATTGATATAAGCAGACACTGAAAAATGCGCCCTAATCCGCTATAGTTAAAGAGCGGTCTTTTGGGTTCAGGTCGTGAGTTTAAGGCTAATTCGAAGCTCTTGGGGTGGTTTTCGCAAGCGTTCGAAACAAGTAGAACAACAGCTCTACACACTTTTCCGTCGGATGTCGACGGTGCGTCAGACTGAAATTAACGAGCAAAAAGAGAGGAACGGTGAAACGCAGAGACTTACTCGTCGGTTTTATGTCCGGTGTGGGCTTCACCGCGGGCAACGCCTATCTTTGGCAAATGGCTCAGAACGGCGCCAAATCGCGGGATTTGTGGTCTGAAAGCGGCTACTACATGATGGACGACGATCCCTTTGCGATTGGCGAGCGGGAGAAGCAGGAAGTGGCGGCGCTACTCCGCCCCGAGCCCGGGAGCGAGACATCCGCACTGCGGGCGAAGGTCGCTGACGCCACGGAGCTTCCCAGCCTTGATGAGCTCGCCGAAGAGTTGGCGGGGCAACCGCCCGTGGTGCCTGCTCCCCAGTTGGCTCAGAACGTTCCGGCGTCCGAACCCGCCGCCAAGCCGGGAGAGGTGTTGCCAGAAGAGCCGGTGGGCGGAGATCAGCGGCAACTGCTGCTGGAGAAAGTGCGCAATTTCAATGGCGACTTCATCGACGACATTTTCTTGCCGGAAGCTGAGCGCCCGACGTTGCATTCACTGCACCTTCGGTTTCAGCGCGCCGAGCGTCTGGTCGGGCATGGCAACTACAATCTTCTGGCGTTCGATGAGCTGTTCAAATACGGCAAGCGCTATCCCCAGATTGGCGAGTTCACCCTGGCTGAGCTCGACATGATTGAAAAACTGTTCTTTACCGAAGCGGAAAAGTACGGTTTCTATGGTGAAAAGGTGACCAAGGAGCTGACCGCAAAGATTCCCGAGCAGGAGGCGGTCAAGGTTCCCTATTCGGGGCATTTCCTGTTGCGGGGTGATTCCTCGGCCTACTACGACAAGCTGCGTAAGGATATCGGAGACACGGTGATTCTCACCTCCGGTATCCGTGGAAACGTCAAACAGATGCATCTGTTTGTCGCCAAGTGCCTGGAGGCCCATTACAACTTGTCGAAAGCCTCCCGTTCATTGGCGCCGCCCGGGCACAGTTACCACGGTGTGGGCGATTTCGATGTGGGGCGCGTTGGCTGGGGTTACTCGAATTTCACCGATAAATTCGCTGAGACCGATGAGTTCAAGCGGATGCAGGACCTCGGGTATGTCCAGATTCGGTACACCAAAGACAATCACTACGGGGTCCGATTCGAGCCCTGGCATATCAAAGTCGTTTAGTGGTCGGTTAACAGGTCCCTGGCCCTTTGGTTACCACCCACAAAAAAAGCCCCGATTCGTGCGACGAATCGGGGCTTTTTTCCAGGCACCTCACAAGGTACCCGTGCAGCGCATTACTTAGTGCTCGTGGCCTTCGGGACCGTGTACATGGCCGTGGGAGACCTCTTCCTCGGTGGCGTCGCGCACCTCGGTGACTTCCACGTCAAAGTTCAGGTCCACACCCGCGAGCGGGTGGTTGGCGTCGATGGTGACGGTATCGCCGTCCACCTTGGCAACCCGCACAATCTGGGTGCCTTGTTCGGTTTGCGCCTGAAATTCCATCCCTTCTTCTACCTTCTCCACGCCGGTGAACATATTGGCGGGCAGCTCCTGGATCAGGTTGTCGCTGCGCTCACCATAGGCTTCGGCAGCGGGGACCTCGGCGGTCAGCTTGTCACCCACCGCTTTGCCTTCCAACTGCTTCTCAAGGCCGGGGATGATGTTGCCAGCGCCGTGCAGGTAGGTCAGCGGACCACGCTCGTCGGTGGACTGGTCCAGCTGTTTGCCGTCGCTGTCAGTCAGAGTGTAGTGAAAGCTGACGACGCTGTTGTTAGAAATGCTCATAAAATAACCTATTGGTTTTGGGTGAATGTAAAGTCGTTTTAGGTGGGTGGGGGCAATGGCATGGAATTACAACCTTTTGGTCCCAATGTCACCTTGAATCGGCTCTCAAAACGCCTCAATAGTTTCCCCGTTGATCTGCGCCTTATCAATATTGATGGTGTGAGAGTCGCCGTCCTCTCGTTGCTCCAGACGCACCAGCAGGTAGTCCCACTTGGGGGCCAGCCAGGCGTAAGTCGCCCGGTCGTCGTCGTCCCGGCTGCGTTTGACCTTGACGGTATCGACCGGCCCCAGCGGTGTATTCAACCGCTCTTCGGCGACTATTTCAAATCGGTAAACCTTCATTTCCCCACCGTCGGCGATGGGGTACACGAGATTCTCCTTGCCGGCAATCATGTCTTTCTGAAGCTGGATCTGGTAGCTCAGCTTGTCCTGTACGTTTTCGTGAATGTCCATGCTCCAGCTCTTGCCTTGAACGTCATTGATGACCCTCTGGGTGTCCCAGTTGAAGGTCAGCTCGGCATCCCGATCGCGGCCCAGACCCCGGCGTTTGTAGAAGTACTTCTGGGGCAGCACCACGCCGTCCTTCCAGCGAAATCGGGAAATTTCCTCGATGTTGCCAATCCAGGAGTCGGCCTCGAATCGCAGCTGCTGCCCGCCCTTTTTCAGATCGGAAAGCTCGTGGGTCACGGTCACTTTGATGCCGAAAATACGGGTGGAGTATTCGTTCTTGAAGGTGTGGGGCATCTCCGCCTTCAGGGCCGGAGCGAACGCGACGCTCAGGGCGAGAGCGGCACTGGTCAAAAGGTATTTCAGGGGCATAAAACGGCTCCTTGGCATCGAAATCAGGGCTGAGCGGTACCTGTTAGATACCCTTGAGGCCCTAAAGGTTCGTTATCCAGTAAGGCTTTTCCCGATTTCATTCGCAGGCGACCGCGGGCAAACCACTCGACCGCCAAGGGATAAATGACGTGTTCCTGCTGCTGGACGCGGGCGGCCAGGGTTTCGGCGTCATCGTTTTCAAGCACAGGGACGCGCGCCTGAATCACCGGGGGCCCGCCGTCGAGCTCGGGTGTCACGAAGTGCACGGTGACACCATGTTCGGTTTCGCCCGCCTCCAGTGCCCGTTGATGGGTGTGCAATCCTTGGTATTTTGGCAGCAGCGAAGGGTGGATGTTGAGCATTCTCCCTTCGTAGTGGCTGGCAAAATCGCTGGTCAGAATCCGCATAAAGCCAGCGAGTACCACCAATTCCGGGCGGAATTCGTCGATTTGTGCCTGAAGCGCCTTGTCGAAATCCTCCCGCGACTCGTATCGGGTGTGGTCCAGGACCAGGGCGGGGATGCCCGCGTGCTCGGCTCGCAAGAGCCCGCGTACAGCAGCCCGGTTGCTGATCACGGCCACGATCTCAATCGGGAGTTCGCCTCGTTTCTGGCCGTCAATCAGCGCCTGGAGGTTGGAGCCGCTGCCACTGATCAGAACGACAACTCGCAGTGGGTGGGTCGGACTCAAGCCCTCACCCCCTGCAGCTCGACCTGTTCCTCATCGCCCTCTCTCGCGGCAATGTGGCCGATGGTGAAGGCCTGCTCGCCAGCCCGCTGCAGCAGTTCCAGAGCGTCGGCCTCGCGCTCGGCGGGCACCGCAATCACCATGCCCACACCGCAGTTGAAGGTGCGGTACATTTCCCGGGAAGCGACGCCCCCGGCCTGTTGCAGCCAGCCGAAGACGGCGGGCATCTTCCAGCTTTGAGTATCAATGACCGCCTTGCACTGTTCCGGCAGTACGCGGGGAATGTTTTCCAGCAGGCCGCCGCCGGTAATATGCGAAAGCGCGTGCACCTCCACCGAGCGGATCAGTTCCAGCAGCGGTTTGACGTAAATTCGGGTGGGAGCCATCAAAGCATCGCTCAGGGGCTGGCCGTCGCAGTCCTGGTCCAGGTTGGCGTCGCTGACGTCGATGATTTTGCGAATCAGCGAATAGCCGTTGGAGTGCGGCCCGCTGGAAGCCAGAGCGATCAATCGGTCGCCGGCGGCGACTTTCTTGCCGTCAATGATTTCGGACTTTTCCACCACGCCGACACAGAAACCGGCCAGGTCGTAATCCTCACCCTCATACATGCCGGGCATTTCGGCAGTTTCTCCGCCAACGAGGGCGCAGCCGGCCTGCTCGCAACCGGTGCCGATGCCGGTGACCACGTCCGCCGCGACATCCACGTTGAGTTTGCCGGTGGCATAGTAGTCCAGGAAAAACAGAGGCTCGGCGCCCGCCACGACCAGGTCGTTGACACACATGGCCACCAGGTCGATGCCGATGGTGTCGTGACGTTTGAGGTTCATGGCCAGGCGTAGCTTGGTGCCTACGCCGTCGGTACCGGAAACCAGCACCGGCTCGCGGTAGCCCTTGGGCAGCTCGCACAGAGCGCCGAAGCCGCCCAGTCCACCGAGGACTTCGGGGCGGCTGGTCCGTTTGGCCACGCCTTTGATACGGTCGACCAGGGCTTCCCCCGCGTCGATATCGACGCCGGCATCTTTGTAACTCAGAGACGGTTGCGGGTGTTTTTCAGTCATGAATGGGCTGTGCTCTCGGAATGACGGCAGCGGGCTGCCGCTCTGGACGGGATTGAGTGAATTCGATGGCCGCGTATTCTATCAGTTTATGGTCGAAATGCGAGCGAGTCCCTGTTTCGGGGTGAGCGGGAACCTTTCGCCAATTCCACAGCCTGCTACAATGCGGCTTTTTCGCCGCCACCTTGGGTCAGCGGGTGCGAATCAGCGAACAACGTTTGCGAACAACGACAGAGGCAATACCTTGAGGCGAGCATTGGCAGTAGCAACGGCAAGTGTCCGGTCCCTCGGCGTGATTCTGGCGGGGGTGGTCCTGGCCACCGCGGTCCGCGCCGAACAGGTGGTGGATTTGTACACGGCGGAGGTGCTGGTCACCTCCCAGTCGGGCGCAGAGCGCCAGCGCGCCGCGCGCGAGGGGTTGGCCGACCTGGTGGTCAGGGTGACCGGCGACCCCCAGGCCCGGGAGCATCAACAGGTGCAGGAAGCGCTGACCCGGGCGGAGGATTTCATTTACGAGTTCAACTACGTCTCCACGGGTGAGACCATCGAGGTCGACGGTGAGTCTCGTCCCGCCAGCCGCCTGGTGATGAAATTCTCCTCGGTTGAGCTGGAGCGGTTGCTGCGCTCGGCCAGTCTGTCATTCTGGCCGGCGAACCGCCCGGGGGTGCTGGTCTGGATGGTTGCGCGGGAGCGGGGCGAGCTCAGCCGGGTGTCCGACGCCGAACGGCGCGAGCAACTGCGCGCCAGGGCGCGTGTTCGAGGGCTGCCGCTCGTGCTACCGCTGGATGATCTGGAGGACCGTCTGGCCCTGCCGGCACGGCAGCTCTGGGAGTTGGATGAATCGGCTATCCGCAAAGCGTCGCAGCGCTACGATGCCGAGGCGATTCTGGTAGGCCGGTACAGCGAGACCTCCGGCGGGCAATGGCGGTCGGATTGGCAGTTGTACCATCCTCTCGGCAATCCCACGTTTTACGTGCGGGCCGACTCCGTCGAGGCGCTGCTGTCTCAGGCGATTGATGAGACCGCGAACCATTTTGCCGGGCTATACGCGATCGTGCCTCGCGAAGAAGGCCCCGGAGCGGTAGTACTCCAGGTCGGCGGCGTGGATGGCTTTGGAGATTACAAGGCGGTGGAGCGTTATCTGGAAGAGCTGGCCATGGTTCGCCGTGCCGAACTGGTCACCCTGCGCCCCGGCGTTTTGACTCTGCGATTGATTGCCGAAGGCGATCGGTCGCAACTGCTCGATACTCTCGAGCGAGACCGCCAATTGGTGCCGTCGAGACAGAGTGACCGGATCAGCCTTTCCGGCAATCGGTTTGAACCCGAGGGGACCTTGGCGAACCCTCTGGGTTACACTTGGCAGTAAGTTCCACCAAGGAGTCGCCCAAGGCATGGCCAACCCTCAGCAACTGTCTCTCGGCGTCAGCCTCAATGACGACGCGACCTTCGACAACTTCTATGCGCCCGAGGGCTCATCGAATGCGGCCACCCTAGAACTGCTCAAAGCACAGGCCGAAGGCCGGGGAGAGTGGTTCATTTACGTGTGGGGCCGCTCAGGGGTGGGCTTGACCCACCTGTTGCAGGCCGCGGGCCATCGCGCCCAGGATGCGGGGCAGGCCATTCAATATCTGCCACTGAGGGAGGTGGTGGGTTTTGCCCCGGAGGCGTTGCTGGAGGGGCTCGATCAACTGGACTACCTTTGCCTGGACGGGCTGGAGGCGATCGCCGGCAAGCCGGATTGGGAGGAGGCCCTGTTTCACCTGTTCAACCGGATGCGCGATGCCGGGGGGCGGTTGCTGGCCGCCGCAGTCCAGGGGCCTCGGGAGTTGCCCATCGAATTGCCGGACCTGCATTCGCGGCTGCAGTGGGGGATGACCTGTCAGGTGCACCCGCTAAGTGATGATGAAAAGCAGCTCGCCTTGCGCCACCGCGCCCGGGCCCGCGGTCTGGAGCTCAATGAAGAGGTGGCCCACTACATCTTGCAGCGGGTGCCGAGAGATATGAATGAGCTTTTCTGCTACCTGCAGCGGCTCGATCACGCCTCGCTGGCGGAGCAGCGCAAACTCACCATCCCTTTCGTAAAAAAAGTGTTAAGTCTGTAAAGGCGCCTGACGGAGACTTCGGCTTACGGTATTCTTTTCCGGCATAGAGTCGGCCGCACCATAACGGGGTCGGCTCAAACGACGGTCAATACCATAACCAAAAGAATCCAGAGGTGCTTTATGCCCAATCCCCGTTTTCCCGCCATCCTCCTGTTGGCGATACTCTCCGGTCTTGTGGCCTGCCAGTCCGAGCTGTCTCGGGAGCAAGCCGATGGGCCGACCGCGAGCATTCAGGTCAACCAGCTGGGGTACTCTCCTCAAGCGGTGAAGGAGGCTACGGTCCCCGCCGGTTTTGGCGATACCTTTGAGCTCGTCGAGCACAATGGTGGGCGTACGGTGTACCGCGGTACACTGAGTGCCGCCGAGCGCTGGCCTCACTCCGGAGAGTGGGTGCGCCGCGCCGACTTCTCGGACCTGACCCAACCCGGCCACTATCGGTTGCGGGTGCCCGGGCTGGCAGATTCTCACCCCTTTCCGGTTGCCGCCAGGGCGTACTCTTCCCTCAATGACGCCGCCATCAAAGCCTATTACTTCAACCGGGCCAGCACGGCTTTGGATGAAGCCCATGCCGGTGTGTACGCGCGCGCTCTGGGTCACCCCGACGAGCAGGTGGAAATCCACCGCTCCGCGGCAAGTGCCGAACGGCCGGAAGGCATGGCCCTTGCTTCGCCCCGCGGCTGGTACGATGCCGGTGATTACAACAAGTACATCGTGAATTCCGGTATCAGTACCTACACCCTGTTGGCGGCCTACGAACATTTCCCCGACTACTATCAGGGGCGCGAGCTTAATATTCCCGAGAGCGGGGATGTGGTCCCGGACCTGCTCAACGAGGTCATGTGGAACTTGAGCTGGATGCTCACCATGCAGGACCCCAACGATGGCGGTGTCTATCATAAGCTGACGACCAAACGTTTTTCCGGCAAGGTGATGCCAGAGAACGCGACGGCACAGCGCTATTTCGTGCAGAAGGGCACCGCGGCCGCGCTCAATTTTGCGGCGGTGATGGCGACGGCCAGCCGTGTCTATGCCGACTATGAAGCGACGTTTCCCGGTTTCTCCGAGATTTCTCTTGCAGCCGCAGAAGCAGCTTGGGAGTGGGCGCGGTCCAATCCCCAGGTGGTTTACCGTAATCCCGAGGACATCCGCACCGGAGAGTATGGCGACGAGGAGTTTGGTGACGAGTTTGCGTGGGCGGCGGCGGAGCTCTACTTGACCACGGGCAAGCCGGCGTACTGGGAGGCTCTGGAACCGAAAGTAGTGACGATCAGTGTCCCAAACTGGGCCGACACCCAGGGGCTTGCCTGGCTCTCTCTGGCACAACATCGTGGCGCCTTGCCCGAAGCGGCTCAGACGCTGGTCGCCGAGCGGGTCCGATCACTGGGCGATGCGCTGTACAACGAATGGCGAACCTCCGCGGCCGGGGTACCCATGCGAGCCGAAGACTTCGTCTGGGGTAGCAACGGGGTCGCCATGAACAGCGCCATGATGCTGATTGCGGCCCATCGGCTGACGGACGACGAGCGTTACCTGGGGGCGGCTCAGTCCCTGGTGGATTATGTCCTGGGGCGTAACCCCACCGGCTATTCCTACGTGACGGGATATGGCGCCCATACGCCGCAGAACATTCACCACCGCCCCTCGGCAGCTGATGGTATAGACGCGCCGGTTCCCGGCTTTTTGGCCGGAGGCCCTCATAGTGGCCAGCAGGATGCGTCGGATTGTCCCATTCCCTATCCGTCCGACAAGCCCGCGAAGTCCTATCTGGATCACTGGTGCAGCTACGCCTCCAATGAAATCACCATCAACTGGAATGCGCCCCTTGTCTATGTGTCTGGAGCATTAGAGGTGCTGTACGGAGAAGATTAGAACGCTATATCGACTGGAATTCGCTAAAGCGTTTACTTATAATGGCGTTAATCAATGCATTCTAATAAAACCCACTTGCGCGCCGTTCTGTCCTCCGACAGAGCGACGACGAGTGGGTTTTTTATTGCCTCGGAGAGCCATTGTAGGAGAAGTCTATGCGCCGCTTGTTGCAGTTTTGCTGGGTCAATCACCGTGTCGTGGTCTGTGGAAAAATCTCCGGCGGTCTTGAGGTTGAAGGGCGGCGCCCCGACGGCTTCTGGTTCTGATGTCCTCCAAACCCCGCTTTCGCGGGGTTTTTTGTCGGTACGGCCGCAAAGCTGCTAGGCTCTTTGAATCGGCGGCCCCGGGTCGCCCTATAACCGCTCATCGCCTGTTAAAAGGACGCTCCATGGTCACCAGTACTCGCGCCGCTTTTTTGTCGTTCACCGCGCTTATGGTGCTTTGCCTGACGGCGACGCTTGCCCGTGGGGGCGAGTACGCCGAGGTGACCGACAATGGTTACGGCGCGGTCGCAACGGTGCAACCGCGCGCGACGGAGGCAGCCATGAACGCCTACGCCGCAGGGGGCAATGCCGTGGATGCGGCGGTCGCCGCGGCGCTTACCCTGGGGGTGGTTGATGGCCATAACTCCGGTATCGGTGGCGGTCTGTTTGCCGTTGTTCATTGGTCAGACGGGCGGGTTGAGGCGATTGATGGCCGGGAAATGGCCCCTGCCGCCGCCCATCGGGACATGTACGTGCGTGAGGGCGAGTATCGACCGGAGTTGAGTAAGCGTGGGCCCTTGGCGGTGGGTATCCCCGGTTCGGTGGCGGCGCTCGACTACATGATGGAAAAGGGCGGGAAGGCCAGCCTGGCTCGGCATCTCAACGCCGCCGCCGACCTGGCGGAGAACGGCTTCGCGATCGACGGCATATTTGCCCGTCGACTGAAGCGGCATACGGAGGACCTGAGCGCCTATCCGGGAACGGCGGCCATCTTTCTCGACGCCCAGGGCCAGCCCTGGCCTGTCGGCCACCGGCTTAAGCAGCCGGATCTGGCCAAAACCTACCGGGCGATTGCCGAAAAAGGCGGGTCTTACTTTTATGGCGGTGGATTCGCCCAGACGGTGGGCCAGTGGATGGAACACAACGGTGGTCTGATTACCCGTGAGGACTTCGCCGACTATGAATTAATTCGCCGCCGACCGGTGGTCAGCGAGTACCGAGGCTATTCCGTTTACGGTTTTCCACCTCCGAGCTCCGGGGGTGTTCATGTGGCCCAGATGCTCAATATTCTCGAGGGCTATGACCTCTCGGCGCTGTCCGAGGCCAATCGTTACCATCTGCTGGCCGAAGTGATGAAACTGGCTTTCGCCGACCGGGCCTACTGGCTCGGCGATCCCGCCTTCGCGAAAGTGCCAAAGGGGTTGATCAGCGAGGCGTATGCACAGACCCTGCGTGCGCGCCTCTCCCTGGAAAAGACCACCACCGTGCCTGACTACAGCACCCCGCCCAAGGCTCAAGAGGAGCTGTTCGGTAAACACACGACCCACATCGCCACCGCTGACAAGGATGGCAACTGGGTGGCGATCACCTCGACGGTAAACACTAACTTCGGCTCCAAAGTCGTGGTGCCGGGCACTGGCGTGGTTCTGAACAATCAGATGGACGACTTTTCCGCGCAACCGGGTGAGCCCAATGCCTACGGACTGATCGGGGCCGAGGCGAACAGCATCGCGCCGGGCAAACGACCCCTGTCGAGCATGAGCCCGACGGTGCTGACAAGAGAGGGCAAGCCGGTGCTGACCCTGGGCGCGGCCGGGGGGCCGACCATCATTACCCAAGTGCTTCAGACACTGATCAACCATATCGATCTGGGGATGGGGCTTGAGGACGCGATGCGCATGGCCCGGGTACACCATCAGTGGCGGCCGAATGAACTGTTCGTGGAGAAAACCCTGGTTGACCCCATCCGGGAAGCCCTGAAGGAGAAGGGGCACTCACTGCGCCAGCTGGGCGATTACGGCTCGACCCAGGCCATCGGGCTGGATGAACAGGGGCACTTTGTCAGCGTGGCGGAGCCGCGCCTGGAAGAGCGCAACCGGGTGGAGTGACCGCGTCGCGGCTCAGGCAGCGGTCTTGAAGGCTGCCTCGAGCCGGGCCGGTTCCCGCTCCCGTTTGATCTGCTCAAAGAAGGTGGCGGCCTGCGGGTATTCGCGCTGAAGGTACATCAGCCACTGCTTGATACGGTTGCCGTTGTGTTTGGTGGGATAGTGAGGCTGGCTCATCCGGTAGTAGCGGTGCAACAGCTGGCACACCTCCGGCCACGCCATGGGGGTGTAATCTTCACCGCTGACCTGGGCCCGAATGGCGCGGGCCAGGTCGGGGCGGGCCAGTAACCCCCGTCCGAGCATAAAGCGTTCGCAGCCCGTGACCGCGCGGCAGCGTTCAAAATCGGCCGGAGACCAGATCTCTCCGTTGGCGACGATCGGTATGGACACCGCTTCCCGGATTGAAGCGATGTACTCCCAATACGCCGGTGGCTTGTAGCCGTCGCTCTTGGTCCGGGCGTGGACGGTGAGTTCGCTGGCGCCGGCCTCGGACACCGCCAGAGCGTTGTCCAGATAGCGGCTGGTGTCTTCAAAGCCCAGGCGGATTTTGGCGCTGACTGAGATCGATTCGGGAACGGCGGCGCGCACCGCCGCGACAATGGCGTTGACCCGCTCGGGTTGGCGCAGCAGACAGGCGCCGCCATCACTTTTGTTGACGGTCTTGGCGGGGCAGCCAAAGTTGAGGTCGAGGGCGAGCGCGCCGGCTTGCACCGCACGCTGGGCGTTGAGCGCGACTGGCTCGGGCTGGCCGCCGAGTAACTGGACTTTGACCGGCGTGCCGCTCGGTGTCAGGCACTGGTTGTCCAGCTCCGGCGCGTAGCGGCGGAACACCCGCCGGGGCAGAAGGTTATCGGTGACCCGGATAAACTCGGTAACACAGCCATCCAGCCCGCCCAGCGCACTGAGCAGGTCCCGAACCTGATGATCCACCACCCCTTCCATCGGGGCCAAATACAACTGCATGATTGCCTGAATTCCTCGGTCTCGAAAAGGCGCCATTTTAGCGGTAAGTCCTGTCGGTTGCAGGCGATTTCTCTGCCGGATGTCGGCCGTAAGTTGTAAGTTTCTGAAAGATAAGAGAAAATAGCCGGCCGTTTTGCGCCCGCCGGAGGCTCCCAGGAGCCCTGTCAGGGTGCGAAAACTGTGACGCAGTTGCCACAATTGGGGTTTCAAGCTACATTGGCGCGCCCCGGAAACGCCGGCAGGCGCAGGCCAACCCCGGACTTTCGACCGTTATCCGTCAGTAGACAGGGTGCCCGATAATGAGTGACACACTGATACAACAAGGCACGGACTTGATGCTCTTCGGCATGGGCTCCGTCCTGGTATTTCTTACGCTGCTGGTGATCGCCACCGTTTTTATGAGTGGTGCCTTGAACCGCTGGTTCCCCGAGGCCGAGCCGCCGGTGGAGCGCAAAGGCAGATCGTCTTCCGCGTCCGCCTCGTCGGCTGCCCAGGTGGATAAGAAAAAATTGGCCATCATCAAGGCCGCCATCGAGCAACATCGCGCCCGCCGCCGCTAAACACGGCCGGCCCACCGCGCGACCGCTAACTGTGATAAAGGTACAACGCCATGAGCGATGCTAAAAAGCCGTTGGGTATCACGGAACTGGTACTTCGGGACGCCCACCAGTCCCTGTTTGCCACCCGGATGCGTCTCGACGATATGCTGCCCATTGCCGAGAAACTGGATCAAGTGGGTTTCTGGTCACTGGAAACCTGGGGCGGTGCGACCTTCGACGCCTGCATCCGTTATCTCGGGGAAGACCCTTGGGAGCGGATTCGAGAACTGAAAAAAGCCATGCCCAAGACGCCGATGCAGATGCTGCTGCGCGGCCAGAACATTCTCGGGTATCGCCACTACGCTGACGATGTTGTCGATAAATTCGTGGAGCGCGCCGCCACTAATGGGGTGGACGTTTTCCGCGTATTCGACGCCATGAACGACATGCGCAACATTGAAACCGCTATGAAAGCGGTGAAAAAGCAGGGCAAGCACGCTCAGGGCACCATCTCCTATACCATCAGCCCGGTGCATAACATCGACCTATGGGTCGATCTGGCCAAACGCATTGAAGACATGGGCGCTGACTCCATCGCCATCAAAGACATGGCCGGTTTGCTTAAGCCCTATGTGGGGTATGAGCTGGTCACGCGTTTGAAGGAAAGCTGCGATATTCCGATCCATATGCAGAGCCACGCCACCACAGGGCTGGCGCATGCGACCAACCTCAAATGCGTGGAAGCGGGCATCGACAACGTCGATACCGCCATTTCCTCCATGTCCATGACCTACGGGCACAGCCCCACCGAAACGCTCGTGGCCACCCTTGAGGGAACCGACCGCGATACGGGTCTGAACCTGGAGCTGCTGGAAGAAATCGCCTCCTATTTCCGCCAGGTGCGTCTGAAGTACGGCCGGTTTGAAGGGTCCCTGAAAGGCGTCGATTCCCGGATTCTGATTGCCCAGGTGCCGGGCGGCATGCTGACCAATATGGAAAATCAGCTGCGCGAGCAGAACGCCGAAGACAAGTTTGACGCCGTGCTTGAGGAAATTCCGCGTGTGCGCGAGGATCTGGGCTTTATCCCCCTGGTGACACCAACCTCCCAGATCGTAGGGACTCAGGCGGTCATGAACGTGCTCAGCGGCGAGCGCTACAAGACGATTACCCGCGAAACCGAAGGCGTGCTCAAAGGCGAATACGGCGCGACCCCGGCGGATGTGAATAAAGAGCTGCAGGAACGGGTGCTCGATGGCGGAGAGCCGATCACCTGCCGTCCGGCGGATCTGTTGAAGCCAGAGCTGGAAAGGCTGACCAAAGAGCTGGAAGACAGCGCGAAAGAAAAAGATATCAAGCTCACCCAAGGCGAAGGGCGCATCGACGACGTCCTGACCTACGCGCTATTTCCGCAGGTGGGTCTCAAGTTTCTCCAAAACCGGGGCAACCCGGACGCGTTTGAGCCGGCACCTACCGGCAAAGAAAGCGCGGCAGTTACCACCGAGAGCGGAGAGGAAGTGTATACCGTGGAGGTGGACGGTGAGAAGTTCACGGTCACCGTCAGTGACGGTGGCGATGTCACCGGCGTCGTACCGGTGGGTGGTGATTCGGCTCCCGCGAGTGGCGGTGCAGCGGCCTCCGGCGACGGTGAGCCGGTTCCGGCGCCTCTGGGGGGCAACATCGTCAAATTGATGGTGAAGCCTGGAGAGGCCGTCGAGGAAGGCGATACGCTGTTGATTCTGGAAGCCATGAAAATGGAGTCCGAAGTGAGCGCGCCGCGCGCCGGTACGGTGACCAACGTTCATGTTCAAGCGGGCGATGCCGTTACCGCCGGTGACCCACTGCTGGATCTGGCGTAGTCCCGAACCGCCTGAAACGAGATTGAGAGCGATCTATGGATAATTTCATTCGATTGTGGCAGGAATCGGGCATCAACCAGATGGAGTGGGGCACCTTTACCATGATTCTGGTGGGCCTGTTGTTGCTGTTTCTGGCCATTCGCAAAGGTTTCGAGCCCTTGCTGCTGGTCCCCATCGGTTTTGGCTGCATTATGGCCAACATTCCCGGCGCCGGGCTGGCGATGTCGGCCGCTCAACAGGCGATCGATGTCGGTGGGGCGAAAGTGCTGGCCGACCTGGCCGAGGTGTTTGGCGTTGCCGCCAACACCTCGGCTGACGAACTCCTGAAACTCTACAAGAGTGCCTCCGCGACTGAGCTGGCGGCCGCGCACAAGGTGGCGCTGGATTACGGTTACGCCAATGGCATGATCTATACGTTTTACCAGGTCGCCATTGGTTCCGGTGTGGCGCCGTTGGTGATTTTCATGGGCGTGGGTGCGATGACCGATTTCGGCCCGCTACTGGCCAACCCCAAAACCCTGTTTTTGGGCGCCGCCGCCCAGTTCGGTATTTTTGCGACCATTATGGGGGCGGTTGGCTTGTCTGCCTCGGGCCTGATGGACTTCTCCATCGCCGATGCCGCCGCCATCGGTATTATCGGTGGGGCCGACGGGCCTACTGCCATCTACGTGTCCAGTATTCTGGCGCCGGATCTGCTCGGTGCGATTGCGGTGGCGGCCTATTCCTACATGGCGTTGGTACCGTTGATTCAACCCCCGATCATGCGCGCGCTGACCAGCCATTCTGAGCGCATCATGAAAATGGAACAGTTGCGGCCGGTCTCCCGTCGCGAGAAAATTGTTTTCCCCATTGTGCTGCTGGTTCTGGTCGCGTTGTTGTTGCCTTCGGCCGCACCATTATTGGGCATGTTCTGTTTCGGGAACCTGATGCGTGAGTGTGGTGTGGTTGAGCGCTTGAGCGATACGGCGCAGAATGCGTTAATTAACACCACTACCATCTTTCTCGGCTTGGCGGTTGGCTCCAAGTTGGCAGCCTCATCTTTCCTGGATTCGAAAACGCTGGGGATTTTGTTGCTGGGGGTCATCGCATTCGCGATTGGTACCGCGATGGGTGTATTGATGGCGAAGTTCATGAATCTGTTCGTTCGTCATAAAATCAATCCGCTTATCGGCTCCGCCGGCGTTTCAGCGGTACCGATGGCCGCGCGGGTATCCAACAAAGTCGGGCTGGAAGCCAACCCGCAGAACTACCTGTTAATGCACGCCATGGGCCCGAACGTGGCCGGGGTTATCGGTTCCGCCGTGGCTGCTGGGGTGATGATTTCCATGGTTTCTGCGATGTAAGCATTACCGCTTCGGGAGCCGCCTGGCTCCCGAGCATTCTCCCCCGCCTTGATGCACGTCGATAAAAAGCATTGACCCCTCCCTGAAAACCCCCTAGTATTTTTACTGAGTGCTGAATGTAAGCACTGCATCACCCACCTACGAAGAGGAGGAGCCAGCCAACAACACCGTTGTGTCGGGGCGCCTCTATCAGCCCCGAAATCGCGTTACCCTTTGAGTTACGCAGGGCCGGGAGCTGGCCGTTATTGTTCGTCTGCCAACCCCGTGATTACCCTGTTCACCTGGAACCTGATGGGGATTTATCCATGGCGAAACGATCTCACGCGAAGCGCAAGCGTCACCAACGGAGCCACATGGAGGAGCGGGACCGTATCCTGCAGGACGACCATGGCCGACACCGAGCGCCCCCCGACGGGAACATCGTTCAAATCAATGCTTCCCGACAACTTCAAACCGCCTATGCACCACCCCGCGCCAATAAACCTCTCACCGCCTACACCACCGCTCAACAAGAATACATCGACGCGATTCAGCGCTACCACTTGACGCTTGGCATTGGTCCAGCCGGTACCGGAAAGAGTTATTGTGCTGGCGCCCTGGCCGCGGAGGCACTGGAGTCGGGGCGTATTGAGCGTATTATTCTGACGCGGCCGGCGGTGGAAGCGGGGGAGCAACTCGGCTTTTTACCCGGCGCCCTGGATGAAAAGTTCTCTGTCTATATCGATGCGTTCCGGGAAATTCTCTGCGAACGTTTGGGAGCGGGCACAGTGGATTACTGCCTGCGACACGGCCGCATTGTGGCGGCGCCCCTGGCATTTATGCGGGGTAAAACCTTCAACAACCGAACGTTTGTGATTCTGGACGAGGCCCAGAATACCTCGCCAGCACAGATGAAAATGTTCCTCACACGAATCGGTGAAGGCTGCCGCGTCGTAATCAATGGAGACATCGATCAGAGTGATGTTCGCGGGTATAACGGCTTGGCTGATGCGGTTGATCGTCTTAGAAACCTGCCGAATGTCTATATTCACAAGTTCGATCGCGAAGACATCGTCCGCAGCGGTCTGGTGCGGGATATCATGGACCGATACGAGCTGGTGTAAACCCGTTTCGTTGACGTCCTACCTGCCCGGCGCTGAAGGCGTCGGGCTTTTTGGGCCGCCTTTCTGTGCAGAGCGCTGCCCTTACTTGACGAAAAAAGGCACGTTGGCGGTAGCTGCCCTGTTGTGCTCTGTGGTGATATAAGTGAAAAGGCGATAAGGTCCGGCCTTCTTCGGTGCTGTGAACCGTATGGTGCCGTCTCCTTCATCTTTTACGACAAGTCCCTGAATACTCGCCGGTCGTTTCTCCCGGTCACCGCCCGACTTGATGTCGGTACTTTCTGGCAGAAATTCCCAGGTGATTTCAAACGCCTCGCCGTCCGGGTGGTGGGCCTCAATATTTGCGTCGTAAACCTGTCCCGCTTCCAGGTAGATGCTGTCCCTGGCGACTTGTCCGTCGATCTGAAAAGAGCGAATGCTGGGTGCGCGGTGCACCGGCCACTCACCGCTCCACTGATGCTGCATGGTGTCGACCACTTCGGTGGCGTCGCCAGACTCCAGAAACATACCATACCAGGTCGGCGTTGTTTCCTGCTTTTGCCCCCACAGAAAGGCGTAGGAACCCAGCCCTTTTTCGGGGTCGCCCAATATGGCGGACTCATAGCGTTCGCGATAGGCCTGTGCCTTTTCCGTGCTGGTTTGCTCAATGGGTACATCCCATTCGGTGCGGGCGACTTCCCAATGGCCAGTGGGCCCCCACTCGGTGACTGCATACGCGCCGGGCCAGCCAACCTTCCGCATTTTTTGCGGCAGAGTGGAGAGGTCGCCGTACATATTGATACTCAGGTAATCAATACTGGGCACCCGTTTCTGAATTAAATTCGCTTTTTCCTGATCAAGTCCCGCCGTAACCGTGGTAATCAGGTGGTTGGGGTCCAGTGATCGGATCATCTGCGCAATATCTTCTACCGCATACCAGACGTCCGTATTGGTATAGAACAGGTCCAGCTCGTTGCCGATGCCCCAGGTAAGCAGCGCCGGGTGATCCTTGAACTGCAACACTTTTTCTCGGATGGCTTCTTTTTGTGCCTGCACGGCTTGCGCATCGCCATAGTCAAACCCGTGCCGCTCCTTTCCCATACGCAAGCCGAGCATAACGGTCAAACCCAGGGATTCGGCTTTGTCGAGTATCTGTTGGGCGTTGTCGGTATCCCATGTGCGAAGTGAATTGGCTCCGGCGGCGGCCAGTTGGTCCAGCCGGCTGGTCCCGCCCGCGCCCCGGATGAAGTAGGGCTGACCGTTTCGGTAAATCGAGTAGTGACCGGAGTCGTTCTGCTTCACCGAGACCGGGATTGCTCCGGAATCGGGAACGGATGAAGTCGGTGCGACGGGTGAGTGGGCCGAGGTATCCGTTTGGCCACAGGCGCCCAGAGTCAGAGCCCCGCTCAGCAGCAGAAGCAACTTTTTGTTCATTGTTAACATCTCTTTGTTATTGGGTGACCGAGTTGCGATTGTTGCGCCAGATTGTCCCGGCGGCAAGAGGCGGTCGGGAAGTGGGAAGGAATTGGCGTGAAGTGGGACAGCGGAAACGCAAAGTGGGAAGATTTGACGGCACAGTGGGCGTGGTGCTAACAGGGTAGAGGTGGATCGGCTCGACGCCGTCTCGCTGTTGGCCGCTTAGTCCTCCACCCACTCCCAGCGTACCGGCTGGCCAAAGTCATCCAGAATCATTTTTTTCCGGGGACGTTTCTTTCTTGGCTTTTTGGGCACCGGAATTGGATGTTTGCGGGACTCCACCGCGGCGACCACCTCGGTCATCGGCGTACGCCCGGCTAGCGGATTTTCACTGCTGCGGGGGGTGAACAGTGGGGTCAGGGGGCCTTTGGGGTCGATGCGCCCACTCAGCCCTCGGGGCACCTCCTTCACCTTCCCGCCAGTTCGGAGGTAGTCCTCCATCTGCCGATCGAGTTCGGCGCGTATGTCGCGTTTGGTCTTGACGGGTTTCATAAGTCTCGGGACAGGAAAATCGGGCGAATGAGCAAGAATACCAGCCTCGTCGTGGGTCGGCAAATGGCGAAGGCTCGCATCTGCCGCGGGGTTTGGTTAAACTGCGGTCTCTTTTCAAGCCGCCCGCACCGATTCCGACGTAAATGACCGACGATAGCCTTCGAATTACCGAGATTTTTTACTCCCTGCAGGGCGAGGCCCGGACCCTCGGCCGGCCCACTGTATTTGTGCGCCTGACCGGGTGTCCGCTGCGCTGCCATTACTGTGATTCGGAATACGCCTTCCATGGCGGCGAGCGAATGACCCTGACCGCGATTCTCGATCAGGTCGCGCATTATCGGCCGCAATACATCTGCGTCACCGGAGGAGAGCCGTTGGCGCAGCCCAATTGCTTGCCATTGCTGACCCGCCTGTGCGATGCGGGCTATTCTGTCTCGCTGGAAACCAGCGGGGCCATGCCGTTGGATGAAGTGGACACGCGGGTCAGCCGGGTAATGGATCTGAAAACGCCGGATTCGGGGGAGGTGGAGAAAAACCGCTGGGAGAATGTCCCGCTGCTCCTGCCCCATGATCAGGTGAAGTTCGTTCTCTGTAGTCGGCAGGATTACGACTGGGCCAAGTTCAAGCTGGATGAATACGGCCTGGCCGAGCGGGTGGATGATGTGTTGTTCTCCCCCAGCTTTGGTCAGCTCGAGCCCCGCCAACTGGCGGACTGGATTGTTGAGGACAACCTTCCGGTGCGCTTTCAGCTTCAGATTCACAAGCTGCTCTGGGGCGACGCCCCGGGTTACTAGAGAGGAATTTCCCCATGTCTCAGCCCAAAGCCGTGATTCTGGTCTCGGGCGGTCTGGACTCCACCACCGCCTTGGCTATTGCCAAAAGCGAGGGGTTCGACTGCTACACCATCAGCTTTGATTATGGTCAGCGTCACCGGGCCGAGCTGCATGCGGCCGAACGCACGGCGAAAGCACTGGGCAGTACCGAGCACAAAGTGGTGACGCTGGATCTGCAGAGCATCGGGGGCTCGGCCCTGACGGACGCGGACATCGACGTGCCCGAGTCGGAATCCGAGGGTATTCCGGTGACCTACGTGCCCGCGCGCAATACGATTTTTCTCTCCATCGCACTGGGCTGGGCCGAGGTGTTGGGGGCCAACGATATTTTCATCGGCGTCAATGCTGTAGATTACTCCGGCTACCCGGATTGCCGGCCGGAGTATGTGGCGGCCTACGAAACCATGGCCAACCTGGCCACGCGCTCTGGCGTTGAGGGGCAGAAGCTGAGCATCCGGGCGCCCTTGATGCGCTGGTCAAAGGGCGAAATCATCCGCCGGGGCCGAGCGCTCGGGGTGGATTACGGCCTGACGGTCTCCTGCTACCAGGCGAATGAGGCCGGAGAGGCCTGTGGCCGTTGTGACAGTTGCCGTCTGCGCCGCGCGGGCTTTGAGGAGGCAGGCGTCCCCGATCCGACCCTTTACCGGGAGGGGTAGGGGTTTAAGCTGTTGGTTTGTTTGGCGTTTTTTTGTCTTTTTCTGCCAAAAAGCGCTTGTTTTTTTTGGCTGAATCTTTATCATACGCGCCTCTTTGGGTCGTTAGCTCAGTTGGTAGAGCAGTTGGCTTTTAACCAATTGGTCGCTGGTTCGAATCCAGCACGACCCACCATCTTTAAGCAAGTCCGGCGTTCTTCTGCGCCACACCTACCGTTTTGGGTCGTTAGCTCAGTTGGTAGAGCAGTTGGCTTTTAACCAATTGGTCGCTGGTTCGAATCCAGCACGACCCACCATTTCCCCAGCACCAATACGCCAAGTCCCCGTAGGGTGCGATCGGTCCGACGCATCGGAGGAAAGCGCACCCACCAAAATGTTTTGATGTGGGAACTCCACTTCGAGCTTGGGTTGTAACGATTACCTCCGGTCCGCTGTCGGGTGCACTGTTCCCACACACGCCGTAAATACGTCCCTGTAGGCTCGAATCGCGAATCCCGCGCTCCACGGTCTGGGAACAGTGCACCCGACATCGGCCCTCAGTGCCATTGGCATCCATGGTGGCATAGGGTGAAGAACGTAATGAAGGCTGATGTTCGCACTGAGGCGCGGGGTGGGGTATACCGGTTATAGACTCTCTGAGGCATGGATGCCGATGAGAAGCCCCCATGGATGGGTTCACGGCGGGTCTATAACCGGTATACCCCACCCCGGACCGGACGTGACGACATTGCACACCCCTATGTGGAACATATTGTGTTCCTAACGGCGGATGCGCTTATCGCGCCCTACCTTGTAAAGGAGCGTTAGGCGCTGGAAACTGTCCAATATATAGAGCATTGGGGCCCTAACAGGCCCTGTGATACTATTGCCGGCCAGCCTAGAAGCAGGTGTATTGTGAGGTGATCCTATGACTGCGGAAAATGTGATTGTTGCCGAAACCGCCCGGAAAAGCCCGGAAGAACTGGTTCGGGAACATCTCGATCGCGCCTGGGACGCGCCTCGTTACACGCCCGAGCAGGAAGCAGAATACCGCGAGCGTATTAAAAAACTGTTACACGAGCACAACGCCGTCCTCGTGGCGCACTACTATACCGACCCCATGATCCAGGCCCTCGCCGAGGAAACTGGCGGCTGTGTCGCCGACTCCCTCGAAATGGCCCGCTTTGGCAAAGAACACCCGGCCGATACCCTGATCGTCGCCGGCGTGAAATTCATGGGAGAGACCGCCAAAATCCTGACTCCCGAAAAGCGCGTGCTGATGCCCACCCTGGAAGCCACCTGCTCCCTGGACCTGGGCTGCCCGCCCGATCAGTTCGCCGAGTTCTGCGATCAGCACCCGGATCGCACCGTCGTCGTCTATGCCAACACCTCGGCTGCCGTCAAGGCCCGGGCCGACTGGGTCGTGACCTCCAGTATTGCCAAAGACGTGGTCGACTACCTGGACCAGAAAGGAGAGAAGATCCTGTGGGCGCCGGATAAGCACCTGGGCGACTACGTTCGCCGTGAGACCGGGGCCGACGTGCTGCTCTGGGACGGTGCCTGTATCGTGCACGAAGAGTTCAAGGCCCGCGGCCTGGAAGACCTCAAAGCACTCTATCCAGATGCCGCGGTGTTGGTTCACCCCGAATCCCCTGAGCCGGTCGTGGCCTTGGCGGATGTGGTGGGGTCTACTTCCCAACTGATCAAAGCCGCCCAGGAGCTCCCCAATCAGGAGTTCATCGTCGCGACCGACCAGGGCATCTTCTATAAAATGCAGCAGCTTTGCCCGGACAAGACCTTCCATGTGGCCCCCACGGCGGGTAGTGGCGCCAGCTGTCGCAGTTGCGCCAACTGCCCCTGGATGGCCATGAATGTTCTGGAGAACCTGGCCAGCGTGTTTGAGCGGGACGACAATGAGATTTTTGTCGACCCGGAGCTGGCTCGCAAGGCCATGATTCCCCTGCAACGGATGCTGGATTTCAAAAAATAACCCCGCCCCGAGGCGCTGATGGCGCGGTAAGCTTGCCTGCTGCCGCGCCGCTCAGTACCATTGCGCCTTTGCGTTTCCCGCCAATGCCAGCTTTTACCGGCTCGCCGTGCGAACCCTCGGCAGGCGTTGCAATCACAAGCACACAACATTCAGCCAACTGGAGCCCCCGCTCATGATACAAGGCAGCATGGTCGCCCTGGTCACACCCATGACCCCCGACAACTCTCTGGACTGGCCCGCCCTGCGAAAACTCGTGGACTGGCACCTGGAGCAGGGCACCAATGCCATCGTCGCGGTGGGTACTACCGGCGAGTCGGCTACCCTGGACATTGAGGAGCATCTCGACGTCATCAAAGCGGTGGTAGATCAGGTCAATGGGCGTATACCGGTCATTGCCGGCACTGGTGCCAACTCCCTGACGGAGGCGCTGGAGCTGACGGAAGGCGCCGAGCGCGCGGGGGCGGATGCCTGCCTGCTGGTGACGCCTTATTACAATAAGCCCACTCAGGAAGGTCTGTATCTGTTTCACAAGACCATCGCCGAGCGGGTCAAAATCCCTCAATACCTGTATAACGTCCCGGGGCGCACCGGCGTGGACATGTTGCCGGAAACTGTCCTGAGACTGGCGGATATCCCGAATATCAAGGGCATCAAGGAAGCGACCGGGGATATGGTTCGTGCTAAAACCCTGGTGGAGCAGTCTCCCGATGACTTCATTATCATCTCCGGGGACGATGCCACGGCAGTGGAATTGATGCTTTTGGGGGGCAAAGGGGATATTTCCGTGACCGCGAATGTCGTACCCAAGGCAATCGCCCAGCTTTGTGCCCTGGCAATCGACGGCCAGACCGAACAGGCGCGGGCGCTTAACGAACGCTTGATGCCTTTGCACAACGCCATGTTCGTGGAAGCCAACCCCATCCCGGTCAAGTGGGCGCTGATGCAAATGGGGCGGTTGCAATCCGGCATTCGGTTGCCCATGACGCCCTTGTCCGAGCGTTTTCACGAACAAGTGATTGAGGCGTTGAGCGACGCTAACCTGGTCTGACAGCGGCGCGTGGTTCAAAGCGTGAAAAGCAAATAACAGGTGTACGCACAACTCACTGGAGAGTTTCGAATTTTATGCGCATTGTGTATTGGTTATTGGTCGGGTTCAGTTTCACGCTCTCCGGCTGTGGTGTGTTGTTTGGGGAAGATGGTTATTTTCGCAACCGGGAAGATGATTATCTCAAGGCTGACAGCCTGGAACCGTTGAAGGTCCCAGAGGCGTTGAATCGCGAGGCCTTGGGGCAGCTTTACGATGTGCCGGCACTGACCCGCGAGGATTTGGCTTACGCTCAGGACACCCAAGATTTCGAGGCGCCTCGCCCCGAGCCGCTCTCGGTCAATGCCCTGCAGGAGCAGGTCAAGATACAGCGCCTGGAAGACGACCAATGGATTCTGGTGAATGTGGACCCGGCCGAGCTCTGGCCTCGGATTCGCGCCTTTCTCGCCGACAACAACCTGGAAGTGGCCTCCACCAGCACCGATCTGGGGCTGATGGAAACCAGCTGGGTCTCTTTTAAAGACGACCCGAGCCGTATCGACCGTTATCGAATTCGGATTGATCGGGGGGTGCAGCCCGATACCAGTGAAATCCACATTCTGCACATGAGTCTGAACCGTGATAGTGCCACCCAGGCCCAATTGACCAGTTGGCCGGAAGAGTCCGCCAGTGAAGAGCGCGAAGGTTTTCTGGTCGATGAGTTGGCGGCCTCCCTGGCAGCTGAAGACATGGGCGCCGCCGGTGGCACCTCTCTGATCGCCCAGAATATTGGCGGCGACGTCAAAGCGCGGATCGTCAATGTGGACGGCGAGCCGGTGTTGGAGCTTGAGTTGAGTCGTGCCCGGGCACTGGCGACGCTGAGTCACTCCGCGAAGCAGGAAGGCTTTACCATTTACGACAGTGCGCCGCAGGACGGTCTCTTTTATCTGGGATACCGCGAGCCGCCGAACAAATCACCGGGCTGGCTTGCGCGCCTGTTTGGCGCTGAAGCCAACCCGCAACCTCCACAAACGCGCTACAGTCTCGCGCAGTTGCGTGATGCGCTGCCCGAGGGCATGGTTACCACGCCGGACCAGGCTGACGCGGCCGAGAAGCGTTTGCCCAAGGCACCCGGGTACTTGCTCATACTCAGTGAAGGCGCGGGAGGCGTGCTGAAGGCTCGCCTGAGAACGGCCTACGGTGAACGGGTTTCCGCACGCAAGGCGAGGGACATGTTGTCGGTATTGCGTAAAAATTTGATCTGAGTCAGGCGGGAAGGTCCTCATAAGCGCCAGCGGCCGGGTTTCGCTGGCGTTTTCGTTTTGGCTTGCTTATGCTTACAGAGAGAGCAGTCCCAAGGCTAGGACGCCGCGGGTATCGTACGTTGCATATAATGAAGGGCCGGCGTGAGAGTTGCCCGGGCCGGAATAACAGGAAAAGGAGCTCATTGTGATTGATCGTCGCCAACACGAGCGCACTTCCACGAGTATAAGAGTGGAAATGACGCACCCGAGTTTCGGAACCATCGTCGGTTTCACGCAAGATATCTCCGACGGCGGCGCCCGAGTGCTGGTTGAAAACCAGCCTCGTCCTCCTATCGGTACCATTGTCATGGTCCGGTTCAAAAAAATGGTGGGCCCCATCAATGACGAACCGGTGCGCATGCGCGTGATGCATCAATTGCGCAATACCCTGGGGCTCATGTTCGACTGACCGGTTTTCTGAGAGCGGATTGGCGTTTAGCGATGGTGGCGTTCAGAACGTCCTAACGACAGTGCTCGGGCAACACGACCTCGCCTTCGCTATTATCCTTCAGTTGCCGCGCGTCGCCGCAGCCCAGGTTTGGGTTACCGCTCAAATCCAGCTCCTTCAATCGCAGAAGCGTCAGCAACGGTTCGGCCGAGCGAATGTTGTTGTCTTCCAACAGCAGGATTTCCAGGCGCGATAGCGGCTTAAGGTGGCTCAGGTCGGTAATGCCATTGTCGTTCAGGCTGATGGCCCGAAGGGCAGGGAAGGCCGACAGGCCCTCAAGGGTCTCGATACCCGCGCTGCTGCAGTTGATCTGCGTCAGTTGGCTGGCTTGGGTGATCCGCTGGTCCTCGATGGTTTGCTGAACGCAGTCGTGGAGCGCGCCGTCAACGAGGCGGAAATTGGTGAACAGCGCCGGAGGGTTGTACACAGGATTGTCATTGACGGTCACAGAGTAACCCGAGCAGGCACTCAGTAGCACTGCCGAGAGGGTGAGCGACGTCAAAGTCGTCAAAATGCGCGAAGTGTGAGCTAAACTCTTGCTGTGAACCATGGCCCTGCCTATAGTGTCGAAACCATAACTGTCGCCAATGATGGCAGTTGGAACCGGGAATTGCCAGCGCGGTTCCCGGCGAGCGAGACGATGGCTCGGCTTTCAACTTTTGGAATTTATTGTTAGAGGATTAATGATGAAACGATTACTGGCATTGTGTGCGGTTTTGACTCTCGCAGCATGTACCACCACAGATCCCTACACCGGGGAGAAACAAACCAGCAATACCGCCAAAGGCGCCGGTATTGGTGCCGTGGCAGGCGCCATCATCGGTGCGGCCTCCTCCAGCGACAGCGACCGGAAGAAGGGTGCTCTGACCGGTGCGGCCGCGGGCGCTGCGATCGGTGGCGGCGTGGGTAACTACATGGACCGTCAGGAAGCCAAGCTTCGTCAGGAGCTCCAGGGCTCCGGGGTGCAGGTTCGGCGCGAAGGCGATCGGCTGTATCTCGTGATGCCCGGTAATATTACCTTTGCCACCGGCCGCTATGAGATTCGCCCCGAGTTCTACAGTGTGCTCGATTCAGTCTCCAAAGTGCTGGCGGAGTTCGACAAAACCGCGATCAAAGTCAGTGGTCACACTGATTCCACCGGCAGTGACGAGCTGAATCAGCGCCTCAGCGAGCAGCGGGCGGAAAGTGTTCGCCAGTACCTGATTCGCCGCGACGTGGCCGCCGGTCGTGTTCAGGCCTACGGTTATGGTTCTCGTTACCCGGTTGCCAGCAACAGCACCGAGCAGGGCCGTCAAGCCAACCGTCGCGTCGAGCTCGAACTGCTGCCGATGCAGTAAATCGGAGCGTTTAACGAGTGCGCAAGGAAGCGTGCGGCACCTTTCTCCACCGTCCCGCCTTAATCCTGTTTGTCGAGTACCCCCATGATCGAATCGTCCGAGGAACCGCCTCTGGTGGTGATCAGCCTGGCGTCTGAGTGCCAGCCTGGCGCGGCCCGGGCCGCCCGTGAACTCGGTGTGCCGCTTTTGATTAATGCCAAACCCGATGCGCTCGATTCGCCCGCGTTTGCGTTGGTGTACGACACGTCGCATCTGGCGCTTTACCACACAGGCCGAAAGGTCCCCGGCCCGGTGTTCGTGGACTTTCTACGTGGTGCGGTTGATCATCGGAGGCGTTTTGGCGGTGGCAAGGGCCAGATGATCGGCAAGGCGGTGGGATTGAAAGCCCACGTCTATCCATCAGTGCTGGATGTCACCGCCGGTCTGGGACGGGACGCCTTTGTGCTCGCAACGCTGGGTTGCTCCGTTCGGATGCGCGAGCGCTCGGCTCTGGTCTACCGTTTACTGGAAGATGGGCTCGCACGGGCCAGGGCCGGGGCTCGTCTCAACGGGGATGCCGAGCTGGTGAGCATCCTCGAGCGTCTGACGCTGGAATTTGGGGAAGGGCAGACGGCGTTGAGCGTTGAGGTATCCGATCATCGGCCCGATGTGGTGTATCTGGACCCCATGTTCCCAGAGCGGCAAAAATCCGCTGATGTGAAAAAAGAGATGCAGGCCTTCCATCGCCTGATTGGTGCGGATGCGGACGCCGACGATCTGCTGGCGCCAGCGCTGGCGGCGGCTCGCTATCGCGTGGTAGTGAAGCGCCCGCGCAAGGCTCCGGACCTGGCCGGACGCTCCCCCAGTCACCGGGTGGAGGGCAAGAGCAGTCGGTTTGATGTTTATGCGCTTCAAAAACTGCCTGAACGATTGAATGATCCGGAACCAGGGGGCCGCGCCTAGGTTCTGGAACGCCCCTTCGATTGGGCTTTATGCTTCACCTTCGATAGACAGTCGCATGGACAGATCCAGCGCCCGACAATGCTTGGTCAGGGCGCCAATGGAGATGTAATCCACACCGGTGGCGGCCAGTGCCGTCAACGTTTTGTCAGTGACATTGCCGGAAGCCTCGAGCTTCGCTCGCCCAGCGTTAATACGCACCGCCTCGCGCAGCTCTCGCTCCGCGAAATTGTCCAGCATCACGATGTCCGCTCCGGCCTCCAGCGCCTGCTCAAGTTGCTTAAGGGTTTCCACTTCCACCTCCACCGGCCGAGAGGGAGCGATTTCCCGGGCCTTGGCGACGGCTTGCGGAATACCGCCACACGCGACGATGTGGTTCTCCTTGATCAGGAAAGCGTCGTAAAGTCCCACCCGGTGATTGGCGCAGCCGCCGCAGCGTACCGCATACTTCTGAGCGAGCCGCAGGCCGGGCAAGGTTTTGCGGGTATCGAGCAGGGTCACCGGCGTGTCGGCAACGGCGCGGGCGTAGTGGGCGCTCACCGTCGCTGTGCCCGAGAGGGTCTGAACGAAGTTCAGCGCGGTGCGCTCTCCGGTCAGCAGCACCCGGGCATTGCCGGTCACTTCAAACAGGGTCTGGCCCGCTTCCAGCGTATCGCCATCCTCGACTTTCCAGTCGATGTAAACACTGGGATCCAGCGCCGCAAACACCGCATCCACCCAAGGGCGCCCGCAAAAACAACCGGGCTCCCGGGTAATGACTCGAGCATGGGCGCCGCGGTCCGCGGGGATCAGTTGAGCGGTAATGTCGCCCGAGCCGATGTCTTCGGCCAGAGCGGCACGGACATTGGCATCAATATCCGCGCGTAATTCGGCAGAGAGGTCAGTCATTGCCCATTGGTCCCCTGGTAACGCAGTGTGAGTTGGCCGCCTTGTTGGCTGAATTCTACCTGCCCCAGAGCGCTCATGCCCAGCAGGACTTTTCGTCCGCCCATGGCGGGGTTGATGCTGGCGGGGACATCGCGCAACTCGATAGAGCCGAGCTCCAAGCGGTTCAGGCGGGTGGCCCGAACTTCAATTCGCCCATTCGCCGTTTGTGCCAATTGCCGCGCACCGGCACTCAGGCCCGCACGCTCGGCCAAGTCCTGGCTGACCACCACATCGGTGGCGCCAGTATCCAGCAGAAAAACCGCCTCTTCCCCGTTGATTGTGCCGCTGACGACGTAGTGGCCAGCGCTGTTGCGCTCCAGAATCACCTCCCGGACGCCGTTCACGCTGCGGCTGAGCGGGTCGCGATTGGGGTTCTCCTTGTGGGCTTCCCACAGGCCAAAGGCCCAGGTCAGCAGGGCGAGGCCAATCACCCAAGCGGCAATCATCATGCCGCGCCCGGCCCTTTGGCCGGGCAGTTGGTCCTGTGTCATAAAAAGGTCACCGGTTTTTATAGCAACAACCCCCGGTTTCAGGGAACGACCAATCAATCTTTTCTAAGAAAAAGAGGCAGTTAGCCGAATATGTGATAGGGGTCTCGATATTACCATTTGTCACTGGGATGTGTCGTGATCCCGGGTATACTAAATGCAGTAACTGTAAATAGTCTCGACAGTCGTCTTCTCCGTCAGGTAAATCGACATGACCGATCCCGTGCATCCTCAGCGTGAAAATGTCGTCCCGCTCAATCCCGAGCGTCGGCAGGCCCCAGCGGGTGTATCGCTGGCGCGCCTGCCCGCGGCTATGCACAGCGTGCGCGACAAAGCTCGCCAGCAACTGCAATCCTTGTTGCGCGAGCTGTTCGATCGGGCGGATGACTCTCTGTTCGAGTTGGCCGACCAGGCCACCAGCAATCAGGAGCAGAACCTGTACTTCGACTCCATGCGTGAAGTGCGCCTTCAGCGCCGCGGCATCGAGCAACGTTTTTTCCACCGGTTGGATCAGGGGTTTGCTGGCCTTCTGGACCCCAATGCGGCCCCCAAGCGACGTGAGCCGGATGACGAGGTTTCGTTGGACGAACTGACGTTGGTTCAGAACGATGAACTCGAACAGCTGGTAGCGACCGAGGGCATGGTCAACAAGGCCAATGAGCAATTTGCCGAACCCCTTCAACACCTGACTTTGCGCATGGACCAGCTGGTACCGGTCAAGGTTTATCAGAAGAACAACCCGGTCGGGGCGGACGCCATCTGTACGAGCTTCACCGAGTCCGCCGATGCACTCAAGATTGATGTCAAAGCCAAGCTGGTACTGTTCAAGCTGTTCGACAAGTGGGTCGTTTCCGAGCTGGGCAAGCTCTATCAGGCCCTGAACCAGCAGTTGATTGACGCCAATATTCTGCCTTCGTTAAAGGCCGGCGCTCCGGTCGGCAAGGCGCGTCGCTCGGCCTCGGCGCAGCGGGCGAGCCAGGAGCGCGCGAGCCGCGACGAGGAAGCCAACCAGGTACTGCATACCTTGCGAGATCTGCTTTCCAGTCGCCAGGAAGGCCATGCTGAAGGCGAGGGGAGCTCGGCGAGTACGGGCGGTAGCAGCGGCGAAGAGCTGAATACCCAGGACCTTGTTCAGTTGCTGTCACAAGCCCAACAGCGGGACTGGGGCGCGACGCAACCGGGTAGTAATCCAGTGAATGTGCAACAGTTGCTGCGCGGCCTGGTGGAGGACAATCGGCGCCAGAGCCTGAACCAGGTGGACGAAGACGTCATCAATCTGGTCAGCATGATGTTTGAGTTTATCCTTGATGACCGCAACCTGGCCTCGCCCATGAAGGCGATGCTCGGCCGTCTGCAGATCCCTCTGGTCAAAGTGGCAATTGCCGACAAGACGTTTTTCAGCAAGGGTGGACACCCCGCACGTCGGTTGTTGAATGAATTGGCAATGGCGGCCTTGGGCTGGCAGGACACGGGTGAAGAGGGGCGCCGAAAGGACACCCTCTACCAGAAAATGGAGCAGATCGTTCAGACCCTTCTCTCAGAATTTGAGAGCGATGTGGGGATTTTTGACCAGATGCTGCTCGAGTTCCGCACCTACCAGGAGAAAGAGCGCCGGCGCGCCAAAATTCTGGAGCAGCGTACGCTGGATGCCGAAGATGGCAAAGCCCGGGCCGAGCGTGCACGCGCCGAGGTGGACGCGGCGCTGATGCAGCTCACACGCGGCAAAGCGCTGGAACCAGCGGCGCAGCAACTGTTGCAGGATGCCTGGGCGAAGGTGTTGTTTATCATCTGCCTGAAGCAGGGCACTGAAAGCGATGACTGGGCGGATGCATTGGAAACCGCCAAACGCCTGGTGTGGAGTGCCACCGCGCCGATGGATCGCGACAATCGTCAAAAGTTGCTCAAACTGGTGCCCGAACTGCTGCCGCGTTTGCGTTCGGGGCTGGAGTCCATTGCCTACAACCCTTACGACATGACCCAGCTGTTCAAACAGCTGGAAAAACTGCACCTGGCCCGCCTACGGGTGGCCGCCAAGCCGGCTCCCTCTGAAACAAAACAGGCTCCAGAAGCGCCCGTTCGCCGGGAGGCCGAGCGCCCGCCGACTCCGTCGTCTCGTACAGTAGAAGAACCAAGCCCCGAGAAAACGGTTGCGTCTGAAGCCGAGCCTGTTTTCCAGGTAGTGGACGAACCCACCACCGAGTCTGCCTCGGGCGGCAAATCCAGCCCTGAACCCCAGACTGGCCCCGAGACCAGCGCGCCGGCGATTGAAGCTTCGGCCCTGAGTCAGGCCCAACCCCCGCAGGATGAGCCGCTCTCGCCATCGGACCCCCATCTGGCATTAGTGGCCAATCTGACCCAAGGCAGCTGGTTCGAGATGCAGGATAGTCAGGGGCAGACGTACCGGTGTCGGTTGGCAGCAATGATCAAACCTACAGGCAAG
The DNA here is from genome assembly GCF_000423345.1 of Marinimicrobium agarilyticum DSM 16975. Lineage (GTDB taxonomy): Bacteria > Pseudomonadota > Gammaproteobacteria > Pseudomonadales > Cellvibrionaceae > Marinimicrobium > Marinimicrobium agarilyticum. The sequence goes on along the minus strand of NZ_AUHU01000007.1, from coordinate 194,898 downwards.
TACATTTTCGTCAACCGCTCCGGCATGAAGGTGGCCGAGGAAACCCGCGAGGGCCTTGCCCTCGCGCTGAAATCCGGCCGGCTGCGAATTCTGGATGACGGCATGTTGTTTGATCGCGCTCTCGAAGCGGTGATCGGCAACCTGCGGAGCACCCGGGCCCGCTAACTGGCTGCCGCCCTGGCGCTCCCTCGCACTAGCGCTCAAGGCCCTGTATCATTCGCTCAGGAATGATCCGGAGGGCCTGTGAACGAACCCATTCAGGACGGTTGGCTGGCTTCGGCCCGACGCTGTCCTTCCCCCAACTACAATGACCGGCCCGCGGGCGAAGCCATCAGCCTGCTGGTTGTGCACAACATCAGCCTCCCTCCCGGCGAGTTTGGTGGTGGGTATATCGAAGCGTTTTTCTGCAACCAGTTGCCGGTGAACCGCCATCCCTACTTCGAGCAAATTCGGGACCTGAAAGTGTCCGCTCACCTGTTGATTGATCGAGAGGGGGAGGCCATCCAATTCGTGCCGTTCGATCGTCGGGCTTGGCATGCCGGGGCTTCGACGTTTCAGGGCCGGGACGAGTGCAATGACTTCAGTGTCGGCATTGAGCTGGAGGGCGCTGACCAGGTGCCCTATACCGACGCCCAGTACCAGCGTTTGGCCGAGGTCGCCGGTCTGTTATTATCCCGTTACCCGGCAATGACGCCGGAGCGGATTACCGGGCACTCGGACATCGCTCCCGGGCGAAAAACCGACCCCGGCCCCGCCTTTGACTGGGACTATTTTCGCGCACAGTTGGCACAACGCTTATGATCTTTCTCAGTATTTTATTGGTCCTGGCCCTGGTGCAATGGTGGGGCTCAGGCGCACCGTTGCAAAAAGATGGCGCTTTTTATCGGTACCTGGGATGGCTCGACCAGCAGCGATTCAGCCGTCGGCCCAAGGCTCACCTTTTAATGGCCGTTTTGCTGCCCACGCTGGTACTGTGGGTCTTGTACGCCTGGGTGGTCTCGCAGGTTTCCGCCATTCTCGGCTTTTTGATAGCGGTGCCGGTGTTGCTCTACAGCCTGGGGCGCGGGGACTTTTCCTCCCAGGTCAGGGCCTACCTTGATGCCAGCGAGCGAGGCGATTCGGTCAGCGCGGCCCAGCATTTGGCGGATTTGCAGGGCGTGGCGGCCGAGGACGGCGATCCGGAGGATTGGCCCGAGCTGCATCGCCAGGCACTCAAGGCAATTGCCTACGGCGGTTTCGAGCGAATGTTCGCGGTGATTTTCTGGTTTGTGGTTCTGGGGCCGGCGGGGGCACTGCTCTATCGCTTGAGTGTTCTCTATCGCCAGGCTCACGCCTCCCGAGCCGCGCAGCGCTGGCTGTGGCTGTTGGAGTGGCCGGCCGTACGTCTGATGGGGCTCACCTGGGCCATGGCGGGGGATTTTGAGCGTTGCTTTTTCCGCTGCCAACGAGATCTGTTCAACCGTCAGCAGAGCTCGGCCGCATTGCTTTACGATCAAATGTTGGGAGCGTTGGGAGCCCAGAGTGACCAGCCCGGGTCGGCCGAAGTGGATTCGGATATGATTCGCGCCGGCCAGCCCCTGTTTTCCCGTTCACTGTTGCTGTGGGTCTGCGTGCTGGCCCTGATTACGCTTTTGGCCTGAAGACAATTGCTATAGAGGAAATGTTATGCCGTCTTTTGACGTGGTTTCCGAGGTGGATAAACACACACTGACCAATGCCGTGGATCAGTCCAACCGGGTGATCGACAACCGCTATGATTTCAAGGGAGTGGACGCCCGGTTTGAGCGAAAGGATTTCGTGGTCACCATGACGGCGGAGGCCGACTTCCAACTGCAGCAAATGTTGGACATCTTCCAGGGCACGTTAGTGAAGAATAACGTGGATATCGGGTGTCTGGATCTTCAGGACCCGACCACCGCCGGTAAGCAGGTCAAGCAGGACGTGGTGGTCCGTACCGGACTGGAGACCGAGCTGAGCAAAAAAATGGTGAAAATGATCAAGGAAAGTAAACTGAAAGTGCAGGCCCAGATACAGGGCGACCAATTGCGGGTGACCGGTAAAAAACGTGATGATTTGCAGGCAGTGATGGCCCTATTGCGCGGTGCTGAGGGCATTGACATGCCTCTGCAGTTTACCAACTTTCGCGACTGAAGCGCCCCGGCCCATTTCACCAACCGAGCGACCGCATGTCTGAACCGAGCACCGAAACCCCCCGTCGCTCCTGGCGGGAGTCTCTCAGCGTTTATCTGCACCCCCGTGTCGCCTCCATGGCGTTTCTGGGGTTCTCCGCCGGTATACCCTACATGCTGGTATTCTCGACCCTGAGCGCGTGGTTGAATGAGGCCGGCGTGGCCAAAGCCAGTATCGGCTTTTTCAGTTGGATCGGCATCACCTACTCCATCAAATTTTTCTGGGCGCCGGTGGTGGACAGGGTGCGGCTTCCGTTGCTCGGCGCTCTACTCGGGCGCCGACGCAGTTGGATGCTGCTGGCTCAAGTGGGGATTGCCGGCGGTTTGGTCGGCATGGCGATGACCGATCCCTCGGACAGCCTGATGCAGATGGCGCTGCTGGCGTTGCTGGTGGCTTTCAGCTCGGCCACGCAGGATGTCTCCATCGATGCCTGGCGCATTGAAGCGGTCTCTGTGGAGCGCCAGGCGGCCATGTCGGCGACCTACGTCTTCAGTTACCGCATGGCCGTGCTGGTCGCCAGTGCCGGCGCGCTGCATATGGTGTCATTTGTGACCTGGCCGGGTACCTATATTGTGATGGCGCTGCTGATGGGCATTGGTATGATCACCGTGCTTTTGTCCAGCGAGCCGGAGGTGGAGAGACATTCCGACGCGGCGTCTCTGGAACAACGGGCGCAGGATTACCTGGCCCGCAGTGCCCATGTCCCTCGCCCGATTCGTCACGCTGTGGCCTGGCTCATCGGAGCCGTTGTCTGCCCCTTTGTGGACTTCATACAACGTTATGGAGCCCAGGCTGTATTGCTGTTGCTGATTGTGGGCGCCTTTCGGATCACCGATATCAGTATGGCGTCCATGGCCATGCCGTTCTACCTGGATATCGGCTTTACTCGAGGAGAAATCGCCAACATCACCAGTATTTACGGCGCCTTGATGACGGTGGTGGGGGGCTTGGCCGGTGGCATTCTCGTGCCGAGGTTTGGACTGCTCCGGATTCTGGCGGCAGGCGCGATCCTGGCGGCAGCCACCAATCTCCTGTACTCCGCGACGGCGCTGGTGGGGCCGGAACTGTGGATGCTGGTGATCACCATCAGTGGCGAAAACTTCTGTGGCGGGCTGGCCATGGCAGCCCTGATCGCCTGGATGTCCAGCCTGGTCAGCAGCCGTTATACCGCGACCCAGTACGCGCTGTTCAGCTCCCTGATGACTCTGCCGGGCAAGGTCATCGGCGGCTTCAGCGGTATTGTGGTGGAGCAATACGGCTTCTTCTGGTTCTTTATTTACGCCGGATTACTGGGCGTGCCGGCCATCGTGCTCATATTTTGGCTGATGCACCGAAACCGAACCCGGTCGATATAGTCGCTCGGCTCAATTGTGGTAAAGTGCGCCTCCTTCGAGAGAAAACACCCACGTCGAATGCCATTGATTTCACTGATTCAACAATGTCGATGGTGGCTTTTGCTACTGCTTGCGGCGTCTGCACAGACCTCGGCTGGTTTGTTGGAGCTGCAGAACGGCGACCGCCTGGCGGGGGAGTTTATCTCCGCCAATGAAGACTCCGTGGTCTGGGAGTCTGAGTCCCTCGGCCGCCTGACGATCCCCAAAGCCGACATTTACAACCTGCAGACCACCAAACCGCTGAAAATCAACGGAGTGGGTGAACCCTGCCTGGTTCAGGGTATGGAGGCCGAACATCTGGTGTATTCCTGCGGGGACGATGTCGTGCCCAGAAGAGTACCGCTGGTCTCACTGGCCATGATGATTCCTTTCCAGAAGTTCCGCTCCGGCGAGGCCACGACCCTGGCGGGAAGAGTCAATGTATCCGGTACCTACGCCCGCGGTAATGAGACCCGCAACGACTGGAAATTCAACACCGGCCTCGAGTATCGCAAGGTGGACTGGCGTCATACCGGCGCTTTTGAGTACGCCAGTTTCTCCAGTGGTGATAGCGAGCCCCAGGTACGCTGGGCGGGGCGCTACGTGCTGGACTGGTTCTTCCGGGAGCGCTGGTTCCTGCACTCTGAGGCCCGTTTTGGTCGGGACGAACTCCGCGCTCTGGACCGCTATTACAACGTGGGAGCCGGTACGGGTTATCAGTTTTGGGAAAACAACAGAACCGCCTTGTCGATGACCGCCGGGCTGGTGCTGGTCGCCGACACCTATGAGGTGCCGGAAAATCCGGCACCGGATTTTGTTCGCACACAGGAACGTATTGCGTGGCGCGTAGGAACCGACTTCCGCTACAAGTTGCCGCTTGGGGTATCGCTGTTTCATACCAATGAATTTGTCCGCTCTTTCGACTACGGAGAGGACTGGCAACTGACCAGCTCCACCGGCCTGAACTCTATGCTGGTGTCCCAGGTCTACGCCGAGACCAAGCTGGAGTATGAGGTGGACAATGACCCCCAGCCGGGCACGGAACGCGAGGACATCCGTTTGGTGGTCGGCCTGAGCTACGAGTGGTAGCCCCAGAGGCAAAAAAATCCCTCCTCGCCCGTTGAAATCCCTTCAAGCCATCCCCACTTACCTGTCACATCGGTTTTTCGCCCCGCTGGCGATCAGCCAGTTGGGCAAAGTGGCTCCGGCCGCAATCTAACGTCACTCCGGGGCAACCCGGCTAATTTCAGTGTTTAACACGCTAGTTGGAGATAAAAGTCCATGAAAATTCGTCCTTTACACGATCGCGTTGTGGTTCGCCGCAAGGAAGAGGAAGAGAAAACCTCCGGCGGTATCGTTCTGCCGGGTTCCGCGAAAGAGAAGCCCAATCAGGGTGAAGTCGTCGCCGTGGGCAATGGCCGCGTACTGGACAACGGTGAAGTACGTCCGGTTGACGTGAAGGTCGGCGATGTTGTGGTATTTGGCAAATACGCCGGCAGTGACACCATTGAGGTTGACGGCGAAGAGCTGGTCATCCTGAGCGAAAGCGATATCAAGGCGGTGCTGGCGTAAGCGCCCGGCCCCCTGACCCTTAAGAAGTCCCTAACCGAATTGTTATTGAACAGTTGATTGGAAGGAAAACATTATGTCCGCTAAGCAAGTGAAATTTGGCGATAGCGCCCGTCAGCGCATGCTCAAAGGCGTCAACGTTCTGGCCGACGCCGTAAAAGCCACTCTGGGCCCTAAAGGCCGTAACGTGGTTCTGGAAAAGTCCTTCGGCGCCCCGACCGTCACCAAAGACGGTGTGTCCGTCGCCAAGGAAATTACCCTGAAAGACAAGTTCGAGAACATGGGCGCCCAGATGGTGAAGGAAGTGGCTTCCCGCGCCTCGGACGACGCCGGTGACGGCACCACGACCGCAACGGTACTGGCTCAGTCCATCGTGACCGAAGGTCTGAAATCCGTTGCTGCTGGCATGAACCCCATGGATCTCAAGCGTGGCATCGATAAAGCCGTTGTCGCTGCCGTTGAAGAGATTCGCAAACTGTCCAAGCCCTGTGAAGACAGCAAAGCCATCTCCCAGGTCGGCACCATTTCCGCCAACTCCGATTCCGACGTGGGTGAGCTGATCGCCAAGGCCATGGAGAAAGTGGGCAAAGAAGGCGTGATCACGGTCGAGGAAGGCTCCAGCCTGGAAAATGAGCTGGACGTCGTGGAAGGCATGCAGTTCGACCGTGGCTATCTGTCTCCTTACTTCATTACCAACCAGGACAACATGAGCGTCGAACAAGACGACCCGTACATCCTGTTGGTCGACAAGAAGATCTCCAATATCCGCGAGCTGCTCCCCACTCTGGAAGCCGTCGCCAAGGCCAACAAGCCGCTGGTGATTGTTGCCGAAGACGTGGAAGGCGAAGCGTTGGCTACCCTGGTGGTCAACAACATGCGCGGTATTGTGAAAGTGGCCGCATGCAAGGCTCCGGGCTTCGGTGACCGTCGCAAGGCCATGTTGCAGGATATCGCCATTCTGAGTGGCGGTACCGTGATCTCCGAAGAGGTTGGTCTGGATCTGGAAAACGTGACTCTGGAGCACCTGGGCCGCGCCAAGCGTGTGACCATGTCCAAAGAGAACACCGTGATCGTTGACGGCGCCGGCAATAACGCCGACATCGAAGCGCGTGTGAACCAGATTCGCACTCAGATGGAAGACACTTCCTCTGACTACGATCGCGAGAAGCTGCAAGAGCGCGTGGCCAAGCTGGCCGGCGGCGTTGCCGTCATCAAGGTCGGCGCTGCGACCGAGATGGAAATGAAAGAGAAGAAAGCGCGCGTTGAAGATGCTCTGCACGCCACTCGCGCTGCCGTCGAAGAAGGTGTTGTTCCCGGCGGTGGTACAGCGCTGGTACGCGCGGTTGCCGCTATTGCGGGTCTGAAAGGCGACAACGAAGACCAGAATGCGGGTATCTGGATCGCCCGCCGCGCCATGGAAGCACCGCTGCGTCAAATCGTGACCAACGCCGGTGGCGAGGCGTCCGTAGTGGTCGACCAGGTGAAAAAAGGCGAAGGCGCTTACGGCTTTAACGCCGCTACAGGCGAATTCGGCGACATGCTGGAAATGGGGATTCTGGATCCGGCGAAGGTCACCCGCACCGCTCTGCAAGCAGCAGGCTCCGTGGCTGGCCTGATGATCACCACCGAAGCGATGATTGCCGATGAGCCGGATGACGAGAAATCCGGTGGCGCGCCCGATATGGGCGGCATGGGCGGCATGGGTGGAATGGGCGGCATGATGTAAGCAGCCCCACAGCCCCGAGAGGGCGGGCCTTGGCCCGCCCTTTTGCGTTTCAATGTTATACTGTCATTTTTAAGACGTAGCATTTCATACCAACAGCCAGATCCACTGGCGATCCATTGAACCTGTGAGCACAGCCATGTTCACAGAGAGGGTTTAGCGGCAAATCAGTGGGATCACCCTGCCGCCTTTCATTTTTTCAACCGTGTTCAGGAGAACGACTATGGCTTTTGAATTACCCCAGCTGCCTTATGCAAAAGATGCCCTGGAGCCCCACATTTCCCAGGAAACCCTGGAATACCATTACGGCAAGCACCATCAGACGTATGTCGACAAGCTGAATGCGGCTGTCGAAGGCAAGCCCGAAGCCGACAAGAGCCTGGAAGAGATCATCAAGACCGCGCCCAAGGGCCCCTTGTTCAACAACTCCGCCCAGGTCTGGAACCACACTTTCTACTGGCACTGCCTGAGCCCCAATGGTGGTGGCGAAGCGACTGGTCCGGTAGCTGACGCAATCAAATCCGCTTTTGGTTCTTTCGACAAGTTCAAAGAAGATTTTTCAGCCCAGGCGGCCGGTAACTTCGGTTCGGGTTGGACTTGGCTGGTGAAAAAATCCGATGGCTCCGTTGCCATCGTTAACACCAGTAATGCGGAAACCCCGCTGACCGATGACAGCGTCACCACGCTGTTGACCGTGGATGTGTGGGAGCATGCGTACTACATCGATTACCGCAACGCTCGTCCCAAGTATCTGGAAGCGTTCTGGAAACTGGTCAACTGGGACTTCGTCAACGAAAACTTCAACAAGTAAGTTTTTCTGACGAGAGACCCCGCGCCGGTGCGGGGTTTTTTTATGGGTGCGTATTGTCCAGGATAAGACCCGATCCCTTCTTTTTCGGCGCCAGACCTGCTATAAACGCACTCAAAATCGAGTGAAATCAGGTGTTTCTATGGAACGCAAAGAGCCGACGATTTCCGGCAGCATCAAGCCGGAGAAAGACGAAGTGACCGCCCGGCAACGGTCGCAACAGCCGCCGACAGGCGGCAGTGGTCCCAAAGGCCCTCGCCGCGGTGGCCCCGGTGCGCCACCTCCCTCTGGTCGACCGCCTCAGCCGGCCAGCGGCGGCAATGGGCTGGCCATGGCAGCACTGGTCGTAGCACTGATCGGCGTGGCGGGTGGCGGATTTCTCGGCTGGAAATGGGTGGAAGCGGAAAAAAACCTGACCCAGGCCAATCAGCGCCTGGAGACACTGGAGAAGCGGATTGCCATCACTTCCAGTGAGTCCAGCGAATACGTGGATCAGATCCAGGAAAAGCTTGAGTGGGCGGACTCGGAAATTCGCAAACTCTGGGGCGTCTCCTACGACACTAACCGCAAGAACATCAGCGCCAACACCGAAGCGGTAAAAAGCCTGCGTAGCGAATTGTCGTCAGTCAAGCAAACGGCGTCCAATGCTGAGCAGGCTGTGGGCCAATTGCGCTCGGCGCTGAACGAGACGCAGAGCCAGCTCAGCGGCGTTAATGAAACGATTGAGCAGCTACGACAAGCCGCTGGCTCCCTTAAAGAACAGGGAACCCGCCTGCAGAACCTGGCCGAGGAGGTGGATCAGCTCGAGAGCCGCCTGGGCCAGTTGAGCGGCTTGGCGGGTCGGGTTGAGACCAACGAGGAGGCCATCAAGGCCATTGATGCCTATCGCCGCAGCATCAACCGGGATATTCTGGCTATCAAGGAGCAATTGTCCGGCGCCTCTTCTCCGTAAAACTGCCTCTCGCGGCAGCCAGCCCCTGATGCCCAACGCACACAGGGACTGGCTCGCTGCTCCCGTGTGCCGCCGACTCGCCGACGCTAGCGCACGACGGGAAAGGAAAGCCCCGCTTTGCAGCAAACCCCTCACAATTGCGGTAAAATTCGTGTACCGTTTACAGCTGTAGAGAGAGATCCATGACCACCGTGATTCGCCAGAACGACCTCATCGACAGCGTGGCTGACGCGCTTCAGTTCATCTCCTACTACCACCCCGTTGATTTCATTCAGGCCGTGCACCGTGCCTACGAACGGGAAGCCAACCCTGCGGCCAAGGACGCCATGGCCCAGATTCTGATCAACTCGCGCATGTGCGCCACGGGTCATCGCCCCATCTGCCAGGACACCGGCATCGTCACTGTTTTTGTGACGGTTGGTATGGATGTTCAATGGGATACGCAGATGAGCCTGACCGACATGGTCAACGAGGGCGTGCGCCGCGCCTACAATCATCCGGACAACGTCCTTCGGGCCTCCATTCTGGATGACCCCGATGGGGCCCGCAAAAACACCGGGGACAATACACCTGCGGTGATTCACTACAACATTGTTCCGGGCAACACCGTTGATGTCCACGTGGCAGCCAAGGGCGGCGGCAGTGAAGCGAAAACCAAGTTCGCCATGTTGAACCCGTCCGACTCTGTGGTCGATTGGGTGCTGGATATGGTTCCCAAAATGGGCGCTGGCTGGTGCCCTCCGGGCATGCTGGGGATTGGCATCGGGGGCACGGCCGAGAAGGCGATGCTTCTGGCCAAGGAGGCCCTTCTGGATCCGGTGGATATCCAGGATTTACAGGAGAAGGGCGCCGACACCCGTTCCGAGGAACTGCGCCTGGAGTTGTACGAAAAAGTCAATCAACTGGGCATTGGCGCCCAGGGCTTGGGTGGTCTGACCACCGTTCTGGATGTGAAAGTCAAAGACTTCCCGACCCACGCTGCCAACAAAGCCGTGGCCATCATCCCCAACTGCGCCGCGACCCGTCACGCCCACTTCACGCTGACCGGCGAGGGACCCGCACTACAGACCCCGCCGAACCTGGATGACTGGCCGGAAATCGCCTGGGAAGTCAGCGACAGCGTGCGCCGCGTAAATCTGGACACCGTCACTCCGGAAGATGTGAAGTCCTGGCAGCCGGGGGACACGCTGTTGCTTTCCGGCAAAATGCTCACTGGCCGCGATGCCGCCCACAAGAAAATGGTGGACCTGATCGCCAAGGGTGAAGAGTTGCCGGTGGATCTTACCGGTCGATTTATCTATTACGTGGGCCCGGTGGACCCGGTGCGCGATGAAGTGGTCGGGCCCGCCGGTCCCACCACGGCGACACGGATGGACAAGTTTACCCGCACCATGCTGGAAGAGACTGGTCTGCTGGGTATGATCGGTAAAGCCGAGCGAGGTCCGCTGGCCATTGAAGCGATTCGCGATAACGAATCCGTCTACCTGATGGCTGTCGGCGGTGCCGCCTATCTGGTCTCTCAGGCAATCAAGTCGTCCAAGGTGCTGGGTTTCCCGGAGCTCGGGATGGAAGCGATCTACGAGTTTGAAGTGAAGGATATGCCGGTCACCGTCGCGGTCGACAGCAAAGGCGAGTCCGTTCACCAGAGCGGCCCGAAAATCTGGAAAGCCAAGATCGAGGAAGAAGCGATCAAAGTGGTGTAGCCGATGGCCTTACTCCAATACCAAATTGACGCTTTCGCCACTCGTCCTTTTGAGGGCAACTCCGCCGCTGTCGTTCCGCTCGAGCGATGGCTGGATGAGGGGTTGCTTCAGGCCATCGCGATGGAAAACAACCTTTCCGAAACGGCGTTTTTTGTGCCGGACGGGAACGGCTTCCAACTGCGCTGGCTGACACCCACCAAGGAAGTCGACCTCTGCGGGCACGCTACGCTCGCCACCGCCCATGCGCTGTTTGAACACATGGGCTACGCTAAACCCGTCATTCGGTTCAGCACTCGCAGTGGTGACCTGTTCGTCGAACGGCGGGGCGATCGGTTGGCGATGGACTTTCCCGCCCAACCCACCCAACCGGTCGACGCCCCAGAGGTGCTGATAAACGGACTGGGGCTGGTGCCTCAAGCCGTCGAAGCCAACGTGGATTATCTGGTCGTCGTAGAAACCGAAGCGCAGGTGCGGGCGCTCGGCCCGAATATGACCGAGCTCAGCAAGTTGGATCGACGCGGTGTCATGGTTACTGCACCCGGTGATCATAAAGATTTTGTCAGCCGGTTTTTCGCCCCCAAATACGGCATCCCCGAAGATCCGGTCACCGGCTCGGCCCATTGCCAGCTGGCGCCTTATTGGCAAAGGCGGTTGAACAAAAACACACTCAGCGCCCGCCAGATTTCAAAACGCGGTGGGGATGTTGACTGTGAAGTAAGCGGAGATCGCGTGACGCTTTTGGGGCAGGCGGTGACGGTGATGACAGCGGAGTGGTCCCTATAAGTTTTAAACGGTAGGTGGCGCTTCGCTTACCAACCCTACAGATACGCAGTGAGGCGGATGTTGAGTAGGGTAGGTAAGCGAAGCGCCACCTACCACCACTGTACCTTTTACTGCTGAGACTCCACCGACGTCGCTTCCAATCCATAATGACTGCCCCCAACCGCCTGTTCCTCGCGCCGAAACACAATCAGATGATCGGCCTCCAGGCGAATACCGACATGCTCGCCAATGGCGTAATCGTGGTGACTCGGGAAGGCCGACTGAATACGACTGCCGGTCGGCAGCTGAAGCGTATAAAGCGTCGCCGTACCGGCAAACACCTTGGCAATCACCTCCGCCTTCTTATCACTGCTATCATCGTGAATCACATCATCCGGGCGTAACAGAATATCCACCGGCGTATTTTCCAGCCACTCATAACAGCGATTGCCTTCAATATCCCCCAGCTCAGTGCGCACCGTGTTCCGGTTCAGCAGAGAGCCTGCCAGGAACACACCCTGACCGATAAAATTAGCCACAAAACGGGTCGCCGGTTCGTGGTAAAGGTTGAACGGTGTATCCCACTGCTGCAGCTCGCCCGCATTCAGTACACCGATTTTGTCGGCCATGGCAAACGCCTCGGACTGATCGTGGGTGACCATGATCGCCGTAATGCCGCGCTCCTTCAGGATGGCGCGCACCTCCAGTGCCAGCGCCCGGCGCAACTCCACATCCAGGCTGGAGAAAGGCTCGTCCATCAACAACAGTTTGGGCTCGGGCGCGAGCGCGCGGGCCAGGGCAATGCGCTGCTGTTGGCCGCCGGACAGTTCGTGGGGAAAACGGTGGCCCAGGTCTTCCAGTTTGACCAGCTGCAACAACTCATCGCAGATCCGGGACTTTTCTCGGGCGCTGTGTCCCTTCAGGCCGAAGGTCAGATTGTCGCGCACGTTCAGGTGGGGAAAAAGCGCATAGTCCTGAAAGACCATGCCCACGCGCCGTTTTTCCGGCGGTAGTGAGCGGGTGCCGGATGCGAGCAGTTGCCCGTCGAGGTGAATGTCGCCCCCATCGGGCTGCAGGAACCCGGCGATGGCGCGCAGCACGGTGGTCTTCCCGCATCCGCTGGGGCCGAGCAGGCAACAGATGTCGCCTTCGGTCAGCGCAAAGGACAGTCGGTCGACAACGGCTTCGCCGTCGTAGCCGCAGCGAATTTCATTGACGTCCAGCAGTGCGGTCATAGGCTACCGTGAATGGTTTAACAAAAACTCGACCAGCGCTTTTTGCGCGTGCAGGCGGTTCTCCGCCTCTTCCCAGACGACCGAATCGGGGCCGTCCAGCAGCTCTGCACTGATTTCCTTGCCGCGGTAGGCAGGGAGGCAGTGCATGACCAGCGCGTCGTTGTGGGCGTGGCTCATCAGTTCGGCGTTGACCTGGTAGCCGTCAAAGGCCCGCTCACGCGCTTTCTTTTCGTCTTCCTGACCCATGGAGGCCCAGGTGTCGGTCACCACCAGGTCGCTGTCTTTGACCGCCTCTTCGGGTGTACGGAACAAGGTCACGCGGTCGCTGGCTGCTTCCAGCAGGTCTTGGCGGGGTTCAAAACCTTCGGGGCAGGCAATGCGCAGCTCAAAGTCCCACTGTTGGGCAGCATTGATGTAGGACTGGCACATGTTGTTGCCATCGCCCACCCAGGCGACGGTGCGCCCGGCGATCGGGCCGCGATGCTCAAGAAAGGTCTGCATGTCGGCCAGCAATTGGCAAGGGTGAAAGTCATCGGTCAGCGCGTTGATCACCGGCACTTTGGAATATTCCGCAAAGCGTTCAACGTTCTCGTGTTCAAAGGTGCGGATCATGACAATGTCGACCATGCGCGAAAGTACCCGGGCGGAATCCTCAATCGGTTCGCCCCGGCCCAATTGGGTGTCGCGCGGCGAGAGGAACAGGGCGTGGCCGCCCATCTGCGCCATGCCCGCCTCAAACGAGACGCGCGTGCGGGTAGAGGATTTTTCGAAAATCATCCCCAGCACTTTGTTTTTGAACAGCTCTTCAGACTCGCCCTTGGCCTGGATGGCTTTTAGCTCGATGGCACGATTGAGCACGGCGTTCAGTTCCGTGGGGTCCAGGTCCATCAGTGTCAGAAAATGTCTTGGTTTGGCCATAATGGCAACTCGTTGTGTCAACAGTGGGCCGCGCACACGGCCGATGAATTAAAGGGCGCGAATCAATTCCGCCACGCCGGTCACCAGTTGTTCGGCTTCCGCATCGCTCAAGATAAACGGCGGTAGCAGCCGTATGGTGTTGCCCGCCGTGACGTTGATCAGCAACTCGCGCTCGCGCGCCTGAGCGACCAGCTTCGCGCAGGGGCGGTCCAGCTCAATGCCGATCATCAGCCCCTTGCCACGAATGTCCACGACTTTGTCGTCCCCACTCAGCCGGGTCTGGAACTCGCGCAACAGCCAGTCTCCCAGCTGTGCCGCACGCGCGATCCAGCCTTCATTCAGCAGCGTTTCCACCACGGCGATACCGGCGCTGCAGGCGAGCGGGTTGCCGCCAAACGTTGAGCCGTGATTGCCCGGCTGGAAAATGTCTCCGGCATCGCCGCGGGCCAGGCAGGCGCCGATCGGTACGCCGTTACCCAGCCCCTTGGCCGTGGTGAGCACATCGGGCTGAATACCGTTGTGTTGAAAGGCGAAGTAGCGGCCGGTGCGGCCGTTGCCGGTCTGAATTTCATCGAGCATCAGCAGCCAGTCATTCTGGTCGCAGATTTCCCGCAACTGATTCAGGTAGCCCGGAGAGGGCACCCGCACGCCGCCTTCACCCTGAATCGGTTCGACCAGAACGGCGACAATATTCTTGTGTTCTGCGGCGGCGGCGCGCACGGCCTCCGGGTCGTTGTAAGGCACCCGGACAAACCCTTCCACCAATGGGGCGAAGCCTTCTTGAGCCTTTTTGTTGCCGGTCGCGCTCAGGGTGGCCATGGTGCGGCCGTGGAAGCTGTTTTCCATCACGATAATGGTGGGTTTGTCCAAGCCCTTGGCCGCGCCGTATTTCCGCGCCATCTTGATGGCGGCCTCGTTGGCTTCCGCCCCCGAGTTGGAGAAAAACACCCGCTCCATTCCGGCCTGTTCGCACAGCAAATCCGCCAATCGGCGTTGCTGGGGAATGTTGTAGAGGTTGGAAACGTGCAGCAGCGTGCCGGCCTGTTCGGCCAGAGCGCGGGTAACCGCCGGGTGAGAGTGTCCCAGCCCGCAAACCGCGATGCCACTGATGGCATCGATATAACTGTTGCCCTGATCGTCCCACACACGGCTGCCCTCGCCCCGGACCAGGGTCAGCGTGCGGGTACCGTATGTGTTCATCAATGTGTCCATTTACACTCCACTGTGGTTCTTCAGCACCATCAAAAAAACCGCCAAACGCCCGTTGTGATAACAGGCTGCCAATGCGTTGAGGCGGGGATCAATCAGGAATACCGGAGCCATTCAAGCCCGCTACAGGCGGGGGGAAACGAGCCCATGAAATGGCAAAAGAGCAATACTATAGCCATTTTTCAGGCTTGGCAAATGGCATCCATTTGCGTTTACGGGCCGTACTGTGAGGGATGCGGCTCCCTGCACAGGCACGCCAGAGTGGGTATCATGAGCGGCCCTTGCCTCGGCGGCAGCGGAAAACGATTTCCCGATCCAAAAGGTGGTATTGAATGACGGTTATGCGATGGTTTCCGATCCCTGTTCTGTTCATTGTTGCGGCGACATTGAACGCTCCGGCCTGGGGTGACGGCCTGGAGACCTTGGTGGTCACTGGCGAGCGCGATGAGCAACCCGAACCCATGCCGGGCGGGACCGAGTTGAGCATGCGCGAACAGCAGCCGGGACTGCGCATTGACAGCGGAGAGCTCCTCCAGGGCTTGCCCGGGGTGCAGGCCGACAGCCGTTCCAACTATGCTCAGGACACCCGGGTCACCCTTCGTGGATTCGGGGCGCGCTCCGCTTTTGGCGTGCGCGGCATTGATCTGCAATTGGATGGGGTACCGCTGGCCACGCCCGACGGGCAGGGCCAGCTCTCCAGCGTGCCGGTGGATGAGGTCACCCGCGTGCGCGTGCTGCGCGGCCCTTTGGCCTCGCTATACGGCAACGGCTCCGGAGGGGTAATTCTGTTTGAGACGGCGGCCCCCGAGGACAACCGTTTGAGTGCCAAGCTCCTCGCTGGCGAGGGCGACCGGCGTCGCCAGGCCCTGGCGGGCGAGTGGCGCGAGGGGGATTGGGGCGCGCGGATTCAGGCCTCCCGGTTTGAGAGCGATGGCGAACGCCCTCACGCTGAGGCGGAACGGCGCAATGCCGGGGCCCGGCTTTACCACCTCGCTGATAGTGGCATTGAGGCCATTGTCCGGGTGGATATCAGCGACGACCCGCTATTGCAAGATCCTCTGGGCTTGAGCCCCGAGCGCTGGCGGGAAGACCCGCAAGCGGGCAATGAACGTGCCTTTACCTATGATTCCCGCAAAAAAATCCGGCATCGTCAGGCCTCCATGACGCTGCGCCAGACGCAAACCGAGAACCGCTGGGAAGCGGCCCTTTGGCGGGGTCAGCGGGAAGTGAATCAGTGGCTGCCTTTCGGCGGTGAGGACATCACCAGTTCCGGTGCGGTGATTGATCTGACCCGCGATTTCGCTGGCCTGCGGGCCAGCTATACGCGGGACCTGACCCTGGCAGGTGCCCCGTTGGAAGCCTCAGTGGGGCTGAGCCTGGAGCAGATGGAAGACCGTCGCCGCGGTTATGTGAACGATAACGGGGTCACCGGCGACTTGCGTCGGAACGAGTTGGGCGAGGTGGACAGTCGGGACCTGTTCACCATTTTCACCTGGCAGCCGGGCGTTCGTTGGTCGGTGACCGGCGGTGCCCGATACAGCGACCTGACGTTTGCGGTGGATGATCATTTCATCGTGCCGACTCAAAACGGACAACCCGCCAACCCTGACGACAGTGGTGGCCGGGAGGACGATTTTGTGTCGACCGCCCTGGGCGTCACTTATGACCTGATGGACCGGTGGCAGTTGTTTGCCAGTGTGGGGCGCGGTTACGAAACGGCGACGCTGACGGAGATGGCCTATCGCAATGAGGGGACCGGGTTGAATACCCAGCTGTCGCCGGCGGAGAGTGATCAACGGGACATCGGGGTTCGCTTTGGGCCGCCCGGTTCGCCGCTGATGGAGCTGACGGTGTTTCAGATTGAGAGTTCGGATGAGTTGGTGGTGGATCAGTCCGAAGGGGGGCGGACGACGTATCGCAACGCGGCGGCCACTGAGCGTTGGGGCCTGGAGGCGTTCGGTTCGCTGTCGCTGGCGCCGGGTTGGTGGGCCCGTTACAGTGCGAGTTATCTGGATGCGACCTATTCGGCCGGCGAGTGGTCGGGCAATCAGTTGCCTGGGATTGCGGATTCGAATGTGTATGGTCAGCTTCGTTGGGAGCCTTTGTTGGATTCTCGTTTGGGGTTGACGTTGGTGGGTCGCTATCGCAGTGAGGTGGCGACGGCGGATGATAATGAGACCTGGGCGCCGTCGGCGGTCACTTGGGATTTTAGTGTGGACTCTGAACGTGTGTTTGGGGATTGGTTGGTTGCTGGCTGGGCGAAACTGGAGAATGTGACGGATGAGCCGTATGTGGGGGCGGTGATTGTGAATCAGGGCAATGGTCGTTCTTTTGAGCCCGCGCCCGGACGTCAGGTGAGTGTTGGTCTGAATGTGGATTATCAATGGTAGCGTTCGGGGTAGTCCGGGCTTGAGCGGGGTAAATCCTTGCAGGACACGCCGTAAATACATCCCTGTAGGCTCGAATCGCGGGTCCCCCGCTCCACGGTCCTGCAAGGGTTTACCCCGCCCAAGCCCTCAGTGCCATCTTCGAGGTTCTATGGATTCGTAGGGTGCGGTAAGCGCGAAGCGCGCCACCCACCATCAACACACGTGATTCCGTGTACATTTGTTCAAAAATACAAATCTGAAAAGAGAGTAAAGCTAAAGTGGGGGCACAGAGGGCGGGGCGTCAGGTATACCATTTCGGAACCGTCGTTTCAGGGAGAAACGATGGAGCTTCAGGGATGGATTTATGCGTTTCCGAAATGGTATACCTGACGGCCCGACCGTACCTTCTACGAAGTTCCTCAACCAATTTTGTTACAGGCCTATTCATTGAAAGCACTTGAACTCCCCAACCTTCCTCTCAGTGACTACCGGCCCGACTTCCTAAAGTCTCTGGGTCCGGAGCCCCTTTTGCTCGAAGCCGAGCCCGGCGCCGGGAAGTCGACTTTGGCGCCGCTCTGGGCGTTGGAGGCGGCGCCCGAGGGGCGGCAGGTGTGGGTGGTTCAGCCGCGTATTTTGGCAGCGCGCGGGGTGGCCCGGCGGCTCGCGGAGTTGCTGGGTGAGGGTGTTGGGCAGACGGTCGGGTATCAGGTGCCGTTTGACCGAAAGGTCTCCGGGCAGACGCAGTTGGTGGTGATGACGCCGGGGGTTTTCCTGCAGCGCCTTCTTTCCGATCCTGAGTTGGAAGGGGTCGCTACCGTGATGCTGGATGAGGTGCACGAGCGGGCGCTGGATCAGGATACCGCCTGGGCGCTGCTGCAGGAGGCGGCGGTTCTTCGGGAGGATTTGGTGTTGGTGTTGATGTCCGCAACGCCTGATCCGGCGTTGCAAACCCAGGTTGAGCAGCGTCTGTTTGCGCCCGGACGGTGTTTTCCCGTTTCGGTTGACTATCGGGCGCCGAAGCTGGATGCACGGCAACGGCCCGAACCGTTGGAATTGCAGGTCGCGAATGCGCTCGGTTCGGTGTCGGACTGGCGAAGCCGCACGGTGTTGGTGTTTCTGCCCGGTTGGCGGGCGATTGAGGCCTGCGGGCAGCGGTTGGCGAGGGAGAACTCTCAGGTCGTCCGGTTGCACAGTCGGGTATCGGACGCGGAGCAGGCAAGGGCGCTGGAGCCGGCAAGCGGGCCCCGTGTGATTCTGGCAACCAATATTGCCGAAACCTCCCTCACCATTGGCGATGTCACGTTGGTGATTGATTCCGGGCTGGCGCGCCGTTCGGTGTACGAACAGGGCACGGGGGTCAGTCGGTTGCAGACCCGGCGTATCAGCGCTGCCAGTGCCGAACAGCGGCGCGGCCGGGCCGGTCGGGTTCAGGCGGGGGACTGTCTTCGGTTGTGGGCGCAGAGCGAAGTCTTAGCGCCAGCAGATCAGCCGGAGATTCGCTCGACCGACCTGGTGCCCTTGGCGTTGCGTCTGGCCCACTGGGGTTCGCCCTCTGAAGACCTGCCCTGGCTGGAGCCGCCCAATCCCATGGCACTGGCCGCCGCGCGGGAGCAGCTTCGAGCCTGGGGTCATCTGGATGAGACGGGGGGGATTACCGAACGAGGCCGTCAGGTGGTGGCTTTGGGGACCCATCCACGTATTGCCGCCTTGCTACAAGCGGCAGCCGCATGCGAACACTTGCCGGAAGAGGCGCTGTTACTGGCCCTGGCTCTGCATTTTGACGCCTTGGAGCTGGACGACTGGCAGCGCGGGGCCGACCGGGAACTGGCCCGAAACCGTCTTTGGCAAAAGCAGGCAAGCCGGTGGAGCAAAGCGCTCGATGTGTCGACGCAGAAGGGCCCGCCGCTGGCAAGGGATGTGCTGGCCCACGTCTTCCGCGATCGGATTGGCCATCGGCAGTCCTCGGGGCGCTACCGGCTCAACAGCGGTATCAGTGTCGCCCCCGAAGGCACGCTGGACAGTGAGTGGGCGGTGTTTCCCGAAGTCATCGCCCGGGGCAAGGGACACGCGGGCCTGGGCTGGAGTCTGTCGCTCGGGCCGGAGCAGCAACGGGCCTTGAGTCAGGCCTCTTCCGAGTTGACCCTGTCCGGCCGGGGCTGGCAGTGGCGAACCCTGTGGCGAATGGGCGGTTCGATCACGGCGGAGGATCGGGCCCCCGTGTCGGGTGACGCCCTGGTTGCCGCCCTGATATCGGATATTCAGGCAAAAGGCGAGGGCGTTTACCCCTGGCCGGAGGCCGCGACTCAGCTGTTGCGGCGGGCGCGGCTGGCCCGGGATGCCGCTCTGCTCGAGCTGCCCGAGCTCGGCGAGGGAGCCCTGACGGCCCGCCTGGAAGAGTGGTTGGGGCCCTACCTGTCGGAGCGCGTGCGCCCCGATGCGCTACCTTGGCTTGACGGGCTGCAGTTCTATCTGGGGTTTGACAATGTCCTGGCGCTGGATCGGTTGCTGCCTCGAAAAGTCACTTTGCCCAGCGACCGGGAAGTGCCGGTCGAGTATCCGGAGCAGGGCATGGCGGAAGTCAGTGGCAAGCTGCAGGAGTTTTTCGGCTGTGAGCGATTCACTTTGGCTGAGGGTCGGGTGCCACTGCGTTTGCACCTGGCCTCGCCCAACGGTAGCCCCCTGGCCATCACCACCGATCTTGCCTCTTTCTGGCAGGGCGCTTATCAGGGGGTCCGTAAGGAGATGCGCGGGCGTTACCCCAAACATCCATGGCCGGAAGACCCACTCAGCCACCCGCCGACCCGGCTAACGAAAAAGCGACTGGCTCAGGGCTGAGCCAGTCTTGAAGCCAACGCCGGCTGGTTTCCCGAAACGCCCTGCGTTAGAATAGTAATACTTGACTCGCCTGCTGGGTCTTTCCCGCAGCGCGGATTTCTGGTTTATCTCGCGATGACATTCACGTCCCAATGAAATGAAGAGGTCAGTCAGCCCTATGGACGAAGTACAGGCAACCATCAAACAGCAAATTGAAGAGAACCCCGTCATTCTGTTCATGAAGGGTTCCCCGAACGCGCCCCAATGCGGCTTTTCCCAGCGCACCTCGCAAGCAGTCATGGCCTGTGGTCAGCGGTTTGCCTACGTCGACGTACTGGCCAACCCGGAAATCCGCTCCGGCCTGCCCCAATACGGCAACTGGCCGACCTTCCCTCAACTGTGGGTCAAGGGCGAACTGGTCGGCGGCTGCGATATCGTTATGGAAATGTACGAGAAAGGTGAGCTTAAGCCACTGTTGGAAGAAGCGGCTCCCAAAGAGTAAGCCCTACATCACAAACAGGTAGACGCCCAACAACGCCAACAGTGCCACGCCACTGAAGGCGATCAGGGCCAGACTCAGCTTCTGGTAGAAGCGATCGCGCCGATGCTGTTGCTGAGTCTGCTGTCCGATGGTGTGCACCTGCTGCACCAGATCCTGCGAGCGAAGCAGCTTCGCCCGCGTCTCCATCAGCACCCCGATATCCCGGTCAATGACCGCGACCGCGGCATCATCACCTTCCACGCGCTGGCGCGCGGCCCGCAGGTTTGCCAGCTGCTGCTCCAGGCGTTGCATCTTGGATTGGATATTGGCAGAGACGTCATCAAAATTCATGGGTGCAGTCTTTTAAACGGTCAAAACAATACCTTATCAGATTCATCCGATAAGCGCCTGTTGTATAATGCCGCCACTCAGGTGTCAAACCTCTGTGCTATGGTGGGAAAACCAATACTGTAATCGTGAGGAGAACGATCCATGTTGAGAATGTTCAATATCCGGGGCGCCACCCTGCGCGACCAACCGGTAGATGACAGCAGCCTCAAAACCGCGCTGAACGACGCGGTCTGGATCGACGCCCACGAACCGACCGAAGAAGAACGCGAACTGCTCAATACCTTCCTGCGGGCCGAGCTTCCCGAGTCTGACGACGTGGAAGAAATCGAATTTTCCGCCCGCTACTTCCAGGACGCCGCCGGCCTCCACGTCCACTCCCTGTTCCTCTCTCCGGGAGAGGGGCGTCACAGCACCGTCACCGTCGCCTTCATCCTGCAGGAAAAACGCCTGATCACCCTGCGCGACGGTGACCTGGCCGACTTCCGCCTGCTGCGCATGCGCGCCCGCCGCGGCCAGGTCCAGGCCACCTCGCCCCAGGACCTGATGATCACCATGTTCGAGCAGAAAGTCGAAAACCTCGCCGACGTGCTCGAAGACATCCACCGCAAACTCGAAGACGTCAGCCACCTCGTGCTCGAAGATGACGACGCCGAACTCGAAGACGCCATCGACAAACTCGCGAAACTGGAAGACAGCAACGGCAAAATCCGCCTCTGCCTGATGGACACCCAACGGTCCATCTCCTTCCTGCAACGCCACCTGCGCGAGCACTTCGAGCTGCAGGAAACCGCCCGGGAAATCAAACGCGACGTGGACACCCTGATGTCCCACACCGCCTTCCTGTTCGACAAAATCAACTTCCTGATGGACTCCACCCAGGGCTTCATCAACATTGAACAGAGCCAGATCATCAAAACCTTCTCCATCGCCGCCGTGGTCTTCCTGCCCCCGACGGTGGTCGCCAGCATCTACGGGATGAACTTCGACATCATGCCCGAACTCGACTGGCAGTTCGGCTACGTCTGGGCCCTGCTCATCATGGTCCTGTCCGGCATAGCGCCGTACTGGTATTTCAAACACAAGGATTGGTTGTAAATCGCCATAATGGCTGAACGCGTAGCAGAGTGCGGAGGTACGGTGTGGGGTGTAGGGTTCCCAGACACGCCGTGAACCCATCCCTGGGGGCTCGAATCGCGAATCCCGCGCTCCACGGTCTGGGAACCCTACACCCCACACCTCGGCGATCCTGGTGCCTAAGGCCAGCTACAGACTACGGAGGCCCGATTTGAGGTGAACGCTTCCGGGACCGTAGAGCGTGGGATTCGCGGTTGCGAGCGTACAGGGATGTACTTGCAGCGTGTCCCGGAAGCGTTCACCTCAAATCGGGCCGGACTTGCCAGCTGTGTAGGACTAATTAGTACTTTTACCAAAAGCGAATCTGAGGAAACCATTTTGTTTGAAGCTGTATTGTTTGACTGTGATGGAGTGCTGGTCGACTCCGAAATACTTGCCACCCGCGCCCTCCACCGCTCCATCCAAAATCTTGGCATGGACTACACCGAACAACAAGTCGCCACAACCTTCACCGGTCACAGCTTCCCCGACTGCATCAAAATGGTCGAACAACGGCTCGGAACACCCATCCCCGACCTCGACAAATTCAAAGACGACAACCGCCAGTTCTCCGAACAACTCATGAGAACCGAACTTAAAACCATGCCCGGTATCGAAGCCGTGCTGGCCGAACTAACCCACCCCTACGCCCTCGTCACCAACTCCCGCACCTTCGAATTGCAGCTCAAACTCGGCGTCACCGGCCTCGACCAATACTTCCCCGAAGCACGCCGATTCGACTCCGAAAAACTCGCCGTCGCCAAACCCGATCCGGCCATCTACCGCCGCGCGGCCGAAAGCATTGGCGTGGATATCACCCGTTGCCTCGTCGTGGAAGACAGCGTGCCGGGACTGACCGCCGCGACCCGAGCCGGTGCCACCGTCTGGGCCTATCGCCCTCACGCCACCCCCGAACAGTTGGAAGCCTTTGGCGTTGCGAGCGTATTTCACGACTGGTCCGAGTTCCGCGTGCCCCGGGCCTGATCCCAAAAAGGCTTCCCGTCGTATCGGTTAACAACCGACTCGAATGAGGAGCCCCCATGAAACCCCTGGCCGTCGTTCTCGGCGCGAACAGCGCCATTGCTCAAGCCATTATTGCCCACTTGAACAGGCACTACCAAGTGCTGGCGGTCAGCCGTCACGAAACGATGGAAGTGCCCGAGGGCGTAGAGCATGTCCAGTGCGATTACAGCGAATCAGCGCTGCAGTCGCTGGCTGAGAAACTCCAAAACCGAGAAGAGCCTCTGACCCTCTTGTTCTGTGCCGTGGGGGTGCTTCATCGCGAGGGAAGTATGCCGGAGAAAAAACTGGCGGAGTTGAACAGCGAGCAACTGACCCATTATTTCGCCATCAACAGCATCGTGCCGGCGCTGATTCTCAAGTACCTGATTCCGGTCATGCCCCGATCAGAACCCGCCAAAGCCATTGTGCTGAGCGCCAAAATCGCCGGCATCAGTGATAACCGCCTGGGTGGATGGTACGGTTATCGAGCCTCCAAGGCGGCGCTGAACATGCTCGTCAAAACCGCGGCGGTGGAGCTTGCCCGCTCTCATCGCAAGCTCTGTCTGGTGGCCATGCATCCGGGAACCACCGATACCCCGCTGTCCAAGCCTTTCACTCGATCACTGCCCGAGGACAAGCTCTTTACCCCGGCGTTGACCGCCGAACGTCTCTGGAGTGTGATCGACGCGCTGCGCCCGGAGGACACCGGGCGGTTTGTTCATTGGGATGGGAGCGACTTGCCCTGGTAGGGTGGTTGCGCGTCAGCCGAAAATGTCCTTCGCCAGGGTATCGCGAATTTCCTTGAACAGTTTTCGTGATGCGGCCGGGGGCTTGTTCTGAGTGGCTTCTTTCTGGGCCTGGCGCAGCAGTTGGCGGAAGTGCTGGATGTCCGAGACCGTATGCTCTTCAATGAACGCCTGAACCGCGTCGGGCTCCGCCAGCAACCGGTCGCGCCACTGCTCGGCCGAGTGGTGCAGTTGGACGTTGGCCCGACTCTGCTGGTTGAACTGATCCATGACTTTCTGAATCCCTTCCTGGTCGGCCTCGCGCATCAGCCGCCCGATAAACTGCAACTGCCGGCGACGGGCTTCGTTGTGTCTCAGCCGGCGGTACTCCAGTAGGGCATTGTGCAACTTGGGCTCGAGCGGCATGCGGCCCAGTTGGTCATCATTGAGCTCCGAGAGTTGTTTGCCCAGGGTCTGCAGTGCATGCATTTCTTTTTTGACCTGGGTTTTGCTTTTCTCGGAATCGTCAAAGTCGTAATCGTTGTCAGTCTTCATAAAAATCCATCAAAACGCCGTGCGCTAGTGATTGTGGTGCGGGTGACCGGGCGCGTGCCGGTTGCGCAGCTGATTGGGGAGCGGTTCTTGCCACCGGGTGCCGGCCGCGCCGTGAATACCGATGGCCTGCGGTTGGAGGTTGGCACACCAGCCGATGTTGTTGGTCAAAGGTTCGGCCGGTTCAAGCTGCTCGATATAGGGGGAGACATCGGTCTCGTCGAGAAGCAGCGACAGGGCCAGGGCCAATCGAGGCTGGATCTGTTCGTCGCCGACCCGGCCGCGGGTGCCCCAGCGAACCACGTAGTCGTTGCAGTAGATGTTCTCTCCTTCCGGGCGGTCGGTAAAGGCCATGTCGCGCATCACGTTGAAATGATGCTGCATCATGGCTTCTTCAAACATCATGGCGGTATCTTCAAAAAACAACTGCCGATCGCCACCATTGACGTAGGCGTAACTGTCGGTGGCGAAGTCCGTGGCGAATTCCAATCCCACTTCTTGGGCCGTCAGGGAGCGCTCACTCTGTGTCGCTTCACGCCCCTGAAACATGACTTCGGCCAGGTCCATCATGAGTGTGGAGCTGAGCGGAAAAGTGCTGGCCACCGTGGCTGAAACGCTCTCTGATTGTAACTGTGTCGCGGCTTCGGCGACGCGCCATTCGGGGTCCAGTGTGGCGTGCTCACTCGGGGGAATATAGTCGTTGGCATGGGCCAACTCATGAAACAGAAGGGCGGCCATGGGGGTGAGAATGGCGTCCAGAGGACGATCCTCGCCCGGCCCACTCAGCGGGGCGCTGGACCAGGCGTAATCGCCATTGCGGACGTAGCGTCCCAGGGTGTCGAACTGAAGTTCGGCCGCGAACCCGCTGCGATAGTCCGGCTCCCGGGAAATGGTGTCCCGCTCCTCAATGGTCAGCCAAAGGTTGGCCGGGTCGAGGTAAATGGCGCCGGTGGCGAGCCAATAATAGGACGGTCTGACATCCGCGCCGATCACCACGGCCGTTACGCCGCCGAACAGGGTTCGCAGGTCTTGGGGCAGAGCAGTCAACGCTTGCTCAAACCGCATGGCCATCCAGTCGTGACTGACCAGGGTCCGGCTCATGATCGCCTCGACCGTGATCTCGCTCTGGGATTGGCCCAGTAGCGGGAGTTGTTCCAGAGTACAGGGGGTGAAGCTGTTGTCTCCTCCCCGGACAAAAAGGCGGGCACAGGCGCCCAGTGCCGGGGCGTAGGTGGCCCCGGGGCGGGCGGGTCTCAGCCCAGAGTCCGGGGTGCGCATGTCCAGGCGTCCGATGCTTTCACCGTCACTGCCACAAGCGCTCAGAAGGGTGGCAATCGCCAGGGTAAAAAGCAGACGAAGCAATAGGGGCGTCGGTGTCATTTCTTGAGTCCTTAAAGAGGTGCGAGGAAAGGGCGCTATTCGCCCTCCTCAAACCGGTCGTTGATCAAGTCGCCGATGGCGACCAGGGCGTCGGGGGCGTCCTCGCCCTCGGCGCACAGCTCGAGCTCAGTGCCACAGGCGGCCGCCAGTAACATCAGAGACATGACGCTCTTGCCGTCGACCCAGGTGTCGCCCCCCAGGCAACGCACCTGGATCTGACACTGGTACTGCCCGGCGATGGTGGCGAGCTTGGCGGCGGCGCGAGCATGCAGGCCTTTTTTGTTGATCAATGTTATCGTTTTTGATGGCATTGGGATCAGTGCTGTTCGGCTTTGTTGAGTTCCCGGTGGCGCACCAGAACGTTTTCGTATTGGCTGGCAAAATGCCTCTGCAGGCGCTCCGCCAGATAAACCGAGCGATGCTGCCCGCCGGTACAGCCGATGGCAATGGTAATGTAGCTGCGGCTGTTGGCCTGATAGTGGGGCAGCCAGCGGCTTAAAAAGTTCTCGATGTCCCGGTACATGGCCTGAACTTTCTCTTCCCCCTCAAGAAAGGCAACCACCTCGGTGTCTTGACCGGTTTGCGCCCGCAAATTGGGTTTCCAGTGGGGATTGGGCAGGCAGCGGGCGTCGAACACCAGGTCAGCGTTGACCGGCACACCGTGCTTGAAGCCGAATGACTCGAACTGAATCGCCATGGTCGCATCGTGCTGACCGACCACCCGGTCTTTAACCAGATCGCGCAGCTCATGCAGGTTCAGGTGGCTGGTATCCAGTACCTGATCGGCGGTATCCCGGATCGGCTCGAGCAGTGACTGCTCTTCCCGGATGGCCTCTTGCAGGTTGGTGTCGCGATCGCTCAGTGGGTGTTTGCGCCGGGTTTCGCTGAAGCGCTGCATCAGTACCGGCAGTCCGGTGTCCAAAAACAGAACGTGAATCGGGATATGGGCGTCTTTCAGCGTATCGATCATCTCGGGGAAGATGTTCAGATCCTGCCAGGCGTTGCGCACATCGACCCCGATGGCGAACTTCTGGTCATCGGCGTCCCGGTGGATTTGGATCTGGGCCACCAGTGCGGGCAGAAGGCTGACCGGAAGGTTGTCGATACAGTTGTAGCCGACATCTTCCAGGACATGCAGCGCCGTACTCTTACCCGAGCCGGACAGGCCGCTGACGATGATCAAATGCATGAGTCTGACGTTCCTGAGAGACGATGAGAGCCCCGTGGGGCGTTAACGTGGGTTTCCGGTCGCGGCGGCTGGCTCGCCCACGGCAACCTGGTACAGAGTCTCGTTGCTGTCGGCCTCGCGCAACCTCGCTCTGAAATCGGCATCGTTGAGCATGCTGGCCAGCGATGCCAACGTCTGCAGATGCTCGCCGTGCGCGTTTTCCGGCACCAGCATGGCAAAGAGTACGTCCACGGGCTCGGAATCGATCGCATCGAAGTCGATGGGCTCCTTCAGCGTAATCAGAGCGCCGATGGTGCCTTCACAGTTGCTGACCCGGCAGTGGGGAATGGCGATCCCGTGGCCGATGCCGGTGGAACCCAGCCGTTCCCGACCGATGAGCCGTCGGAACAGATCGTCGGCATCAATCTCGGGACAGTCCTCGGCGATGGTATTGGCCAGGATTTCCAGAGCGCGTTTTTTGCTGACCCCTTCGATGCCGCACAGCGTGCGGCTGGGGGTAATAATGCTTTTTATATCCATAGCTTATCGGTGGCTGCGCAGCTTCTCTTTGTGTTTGATCAATTGCCGATCCAGCTTGTCGATCAGCTGGTCAATCGCGGCGTACATATCCAGGTCGGTGGCATCGGCAAACAGGTCTTTGCCGCTGACGTGGACGCGGGCTTCAGCCTTTTGCTCAAGCTTTTCCACGGACAGGATGACGTCCGTGCCTGTGATCTTATCGTGGTGGTGGGTCAGGCGCTCGAGTTTGTTGTTGACGTAGTCTTTGAGTGCATCGGTCAGGTCCAGGTGGTGGCCGCTGATATTGATCTGCATGGCAACATCCTCTTTGGCGTGGCTATCGCGTGACAAATGTTCGAGCCCCGCCCGGACTTACGCCGGGCCCAGGGTTTTGCGTTCGTTCGATGGGGGAATACCCAGCGATTCACGGTATTTGGCGATGGTGCGCCGGGCGACCTTGATGCCCTGATCCGCCAACAGCGCGGTGATTTTGCTGTCACTGAGCGGCTTCTGGGGCGACTCGGCCGCCACCAGCTTCTTTATGATAGCCCGGATTGCGGTGGAAGAGCACTCGCCACCGGATTCCGTACTGACATGGCTGGAGAAGAAGTACTTGAGCTCAAAGATTCCCTGAGGGGTATGCATGTACTTCTGGGTGGTGACGCGCGAGATCGTGGACTCGTGCATATCTACCAGCTCGGCAATGTCGTGCAGGACCAGTGGCCGCATGGCTTCGGCGCCCTGGTCCAGAAAGCCGCGCTGCTTTTCGACAATACAGCTGGCCACTTTCAGCAGGGTTTCGTTGCGGCTTTGCAGGCTCTTGAGGAACCAGCGCGCCTCCTGAAGGTTGTCTTTCAGAAAGGTGTTGTCCGTGCTTGAATCGGCGCGCTTGACCATGGAGGCGTAGTCGGAATTGATCCGTAGGCGTGGCGCAATGTCCGGGTTGAGCTCCACCATCCAGCGGCCCTCGCGTTTTTCTACGAAAACGTCGGGGACAACGTACTCGACATCGCCGCTGGCGATCTGGTCGCCCGGACGGGGGGTGAGGCTCTGGATCAGGGTGATGGCGTCGCGTAGCTCGGGCTCTTTCAGGCGGGTGCGGCGCATCAACTGGCGGTAGTCCCGGCTGCCCAACTGGGGCAGATATTGGCGAACGATGGTTTTGGCCGCCTCCAGGTAGGGGGTGTCTTTGGGGAACTGCTGCAGTTGGACCAGCAGGCACTCGGACAGGTTCTGGCTGGCGACGCCCACCGGGTCGAACTGTTGCAGCCGGTGTTGAACGGCTTCCAGTTCGTCGAACTCGAGTTCTTCCCAGTCGTCTTTCAATCCCTCGAAAATCTCTTCAAGGCTGGTGGAGAGCATGCCACTGGGCTCCACCGCGTCGATCAGAGTCATGGCGATGATGCGGTCCCGGTCGGACATGGGGGTCAGGTTGAGCTGCCACATCAGGTGGTCGTAGAGTGAATCCGTTGTCCCGCGCCGGCTGTCGTAGTCGCTGTTTTCATCGCCTTCGAAGGGGGTGGAGGAGGTGGCGGCCGGCGCCAATTGGTAGACGTCATCCCAACTGGTGTCGACCGGCAGGTCGTTGGGAATCTCATCGTTCCAGTCGCTGTCCGTCTGAGGACTATCGTCGGAGCTTGCGGTGCGGGTGTCGGTAGTGTCCGTGCCGTTGCGGGCTTCGGACTCCCGGTCGTCGTTGCTCTTCTCCTCGGGGGTGTCCTGGCTCTCTTCAACCTCCAGCATGGGGTTGGAATCGAGGGCCTCCTGGATTTCCTGCTGCAGGTCCAGGGTCGAGAGCTGCAAAAGGCGGATAGCCTGCTGCAGCTGAGGCGTCATGGTCAGCTGTTGGCCGAGCTTGAGCTGTAGGGATTGTTTCATGGGTGTGCTGCTTGGACCCTGGTCGAAACCGAATGTGTCGAATACTTCAGAGTTTAGTCAGCCTGAGGCTCAGTGGCAATAACCTCAACCACTTTTTAAAGCAATGTTTGTGCCTAAGGCGCCGTTTATCGGTTTTGTCAAGTCCTCTGGGGCTCTGGTTAGCGGCGCACGTCGCTTCAAGTGTGACATGCTACAAGCGGAAGTGCTCGCCCAGGTAGACTTCGCGCACCCGCTCGTTGGCGAGTACCGTCTGCGCATCTCCCTCGGCGATAATATGGCCTTCCGAGACGATGTAGGCGTTCTCGCAGATATCGAGCGTTTCCCGGACGTTGTGGTCGGTGATCAATACGCCGATTCCGCGGTCTCTGAGGTGGCGGACAATCTGCTTGATGTCGGTGACCGAGATGGGGTCCACGCCGGCGAAAGGCTCATCCAGAAGGATGAATTCAGGCTCGGTCGCGAGCGCTCGGGCGATTTCCACCCGTCGGCGCTCACCCCCGGAGAGTGACATGCCGAGGCTGTCTTTGATGTGGGTGATGTGGAATTCGCGCAGCAGCGCATCCAGTTTGGCCAGGCGCTGCTTGCGATTGAGCTCTTTGCGAGTCTCCAGAATGGCCATGATGTTGTCTGCCACGGTGAGCTTGCGGAATACCGAGGCCTCCTGGGGGAGGTAGCCGATTCCGGCTCGGGCCCGGCCGTGGATCGGCAGGTGGGTGATGTCCCGGTCGTCGATACAGACCCGGCCATTGTCGGCGCCCACCAGGCCGGCAATCATGTAGAAACAGGTGGTCTTGCCCGCCCCGTTGGGGCCCAGCAGGCCCACAATCTGGCCCGTGGACACGGACAGGGACACATCGATAACCACTTTTCGGGTCTTGTAACTCTTGGCCAGGTTCAGCGCGTGCAAGCTGGGCATGAAATCAATCCTGTGATGAGCGGTCGCTTTGAGGTGGCAGTACCATTTCGATACGCGGCCGTTCGCTGTCGGCGTCGCCTTCGGCTTTGAGCACTTCGGACGCCATGTCGTAGTCGATGCGGTTGCCGCTCATGGTGGCTTCGCCCTGTTCCATCCAGGCGTCGCGCAGGAGTTCCAGTTGTTCCTGGTCCACATCGTAGCGGATGGTCAGCGCCTGGGCGGCGATGGGCGGGTCTTCGGCGTTGGGTTTTTGTTCAAAGCGCGCGGGCGAGCCTTCGGCGATCACCCGTTGGACCTGGTTGTCGGCGCCAGTGTGCACCGTCAGTCGGTCGGCCCTGATATTCAGGCTTCCCTGGCGCAACTGCACGTCCCCCTCATAGGTGGTGACGCCGTTGAGTCCGTTACGCTCGAGGCGGTCGGATTCGATGTAAATGGGCTGTTCCCGGTCCTCGGGCAGGGCGAGGGCCATGGGCGCCACCAGTGCCCCCAATAGCGCCATTAGCGCTACTCGGGCGGGCGTGCGCGGACGCTTAATTCGCCGTAGTTGGTTCATAGGTGCCCCGCACCTCCGATAGCAGTTCAATGTGGTTTTTACTCAGGTCCGCGCGCATTCCGATCGCTTCGTGCTGGCCCTGCGGGGAGCGCATCTTAACAGCTTTGCTCGTTTCCGCGTATTGGCGGTTTGGCTCCACCAGCAGCTCGGGCGTGGTAATTTCCGTCCGCCCCCCGGCGTGCGCCTGCCAGACCCGAACATCGCCGGTAAAGCGGAGGCGATCGGCAGCGGCGTTACTGTGCCCGAGGCGGGCGGTGAGCCGCCAGGGTTGTTCGCCTTCCCCAAAAACAGTGACGTCGGGGGACTGAATCAGGGAGTAGTCCCGCGGGCTGCTGCGCTCGGGCAAGTACTGAAAATAGTCGGCTCGGGCGCTCGTCATACGGTAGTGAAGTTCGCCCTCGGTATTGTAGCGTCGGGTCTGCGATTGGAGCATGTACGCCTGCGGAAAGCGCTCTTGCTCCGGTTGAGGTTGTCGCAGTAGGTCCTCGGGCGAATAGTCCCAAACGGCGACTACGCCGATCAGCAGGAACAGGCCGACCCAGGTCAGGGGGTGTTTCCACATATCAGGCCTCCGGTGCGTCGCTGGTACCCGTTGTGTCCCGGCCAGCCGGGGCGATGTAGTCGCTCAGCAGGCGCTCGTAGTCGCCACGCGCACGCAGCAGTTGGTCGCAGGCCTCACGTACCGCACCCTCTCCGCCACGGAACGAACTCTGCCAGTGCGAGCGTTCCACCACGGCGGAATGGGCGTTGGCGACGGTCAGGGCCAGGCCGACGCGGGTCATGATGGTCAGATCGGGCCAGTCGTCCCCCATAAAGGCAATCGCCTCCAGCGGTATCGGGCATTGTTGGCGCCACTCACTCAGCGCTTCCCATTTGTCTTCCCGTCCCTGAATGACAAGGTCCAGACCCAGACTCTCGGCCCGGCGAGCCACCAACTGGGTGTTGCGACCGCTCAGGATGCCCACTTTGACGCCGCTGCGTCGGAGCAGTTTGATGCCCAGGCCGTCCAGAGTGCTGAACGCTTTCAGCTCGTCGCCGCGCTCACTGAAGTAGAGCCGTCCGTCGGTCAGAACGCCATCGACGTCCAGGAACAGCCATTGAATCCGGCGAGCGCGCGGCTCGAAGCGGGAATCGGTCATGGGGAGAGAGAACCTCGAATTAAATGATGCCCGCTCGCAGTATGTCGTGCATATGTACGACTCCGCTTGGGCGTTTTTGTTCGTCGAGCACAATCAGTGCGGTGATCTTTTTATCTTCCATGATCTTGAGCGCCTCGGCGGCGAGAGTATGGGGCTCAATGGTTTTCGGCGTGCGGTTCATCAGGTTCCCGATTCGGGCCCCGGTCAGGTCGGTGCCCCGGTCAATGCTGCGACGCAGGTCGCCATCGGTGTAGACCCCGAGCAGATGCCCCGCCTCGTCCACGATGGTGGTCATGCCGAAGCCTTTTTTAGTCATTTCCAGTAACGCCGCGGAAAGGCTGAAGTCCTCTGGGACACGGGGTATGGCCTCGCCTCTGTGCATGATGTCTTCCGCCCGAAGCAGCAGCTTGCGGCCCAGGGTGCCGCCGGGGTGGGAAAAGGCAAAGTCTTCTGCGGTAAAGCCACGCGCTTCCAGCAGTGCGATGGCCAGGGCGTCGCCGATCACCAGCGTCGCGGTGGTGCTGGCGGTGGGGGCCAGGGCCAGAGGGCAGGCTTCGGTGACGACGCTGATGTCCAGATTGACCTCAGCCTCCTGGGCCAGTGGTGACTGGGCGCGGCCGGTCATGCTGATGATCGGAATGCCCAGGCGCTTGAGCAGCGGCAACAGTGTGATGATTTCATCGGAATTGCCGGAGTAGGAGATGGCAATGACGGCATCGTCCCGGGTAATCATGCCCAGATCGCCGTGGCTGGCTTCGCCGGGGTGGACAAAAAACGCCGGAGTGCCGGTGCTCGCGAGGGTGGCCGCGATTTTTTTGCCGATATGACCGGACTTGCCCATGCCGGTGACGATGACCCGTCCCGGCACGCCCAGGAGCACTTCGCAGGCCCGGGTAAAGCGCTCATCAATTCGCTCGCGCAGCGCGGCAACGGCCTGCTGCTCGATGTCGATGGTGCGGCGTCCAGAGTGGATGAAGTCGAAGTCGCTCATGCGCAGTGGGCTCGCTCAGGAATCTAAAGCGGGTCATTATACGGTTCGGGCAGCGCTGTGACGAATGCTCTGTTCCGATCTCGGTACTGGCGTCAAAGTGAGGCGAACAGCCAGGCGTAATAACCGCCGTAACTCGCCAACAGAAGAAGGCCGATAAGGCGCCCCAGTTGGCCTGCCGTGGGGGCGCTGCCCGCCGCTGTCCGGTGGCGCAGCCGGTAGTCCGTGCCAATTGCTACGGCGAGCAAGAGTGTGATTGCCGCCATGGCGAGGTAGTCGCGCGCGAATACCGCCGGGTCCATGCGCGGCTGCTGAATCAGGGCGGGAATGGCCATGACGGCCAGCAGGTTGAACAGGTTGGAGCCGACAATGTTGCCCAGTGCCAATTCCAGATGGCCCTTGAGGGCGCTGGCCACGGAGGCGGCCAGCTCCGGCAGGCTGGTGCCAATGGCAATGACGGTCAGCCCCACCACCAATGACGGGACGCCCAGTGCCAACGCCAGTTCGCTGGCGCCCCAGACCAGCACTTCTGAGCTGCCTACCAGCACCGCCAGCCCCAACAGAAACCAGAATAGAGCCTGTTTCAAGTCGTAGTGGGGCACGTCTTCGGCGAGCGCGATGGATGTTTCCCGGTTGGTCTTGACCATCAATGTCAGCACCGCCGGGAGCAGTAGAATCAAAACGAGGCCTTCCCACAAAGCCAGATGTCCGTCCCGTAGTGCGATTCCGGCCAAGGCGGTAACGATCAACAGCGTCGGCACTTCTCGGGTTAACAGCTGTCTACGGATCGGGAGCGGCGCGACCAGAGCCGTTACGGCCAGTACAAGGCCCATGTTGGCGAGATTGGAGCCGAGGGCGTTGCCCACCGCCAGCTCTCCCGCATTTCGAGCAGAGGCACTGATGGAGACGACGATTTCCGGTGCCGAGGTGCCAAAGGCGACAATGGTGAGACCCACCAACAGTTTGGGGACGCCGAGTCGGTGGGCGAGGGCGGCGCTGCCGCCAACAAAGCGATCGGCGCTCCAGACTAGGCCGATAAAGCCGATCAAGATGCTCAGGCAAGGCAGCCAAAGTTGCGTCATGGACTTCGCTCGCAGCTCGGTTGTCAAGGGTTGTGCGGTGCCCGGGGGCGGTCCGCTCTAACATTCTTTTACGCTCGGGCAGGCTCGAACAGTAGGTCCCGAGTACACCCTAATGTTATAGTGTAGCTGTTGCATTGTCAGTGGCAGAGCCAAAGCTCGGTGGCGACGGGATGCAGCGATTGGTTTGGTATTGAGGCTTTAAGGAACCCTGTATGGCAACTTTACGCAATTGGAAAACGGCGGTGAGCACCGTCGGAATGCTGGCGTGGCTCAGCCTGCTGTCAGCGGGTGTCGCGGCGGCCTCCGCCGTGGATGCAAAAAAGGAGACGCCACATGCTGTGGTGGAAGAAGTGACTGGCGTCATGTT
This sequence comes from Marinimicrobium agarilyticum DSM 16975, assembly GCF_000423345.1. Classification (GTDB taxonomy): domain Bacteria; phylum Pseudomonadota; class Gammaproteobacteria; order Pseudomonadales; family Cellvibrionaceae; genus Marinimicrobium; species Marinimicrobium agarilyticum. Next base: position 161,059 of record NZ_AUHU01000007.1, on the reverse strand, counting down.
CGATACCGTCAAGGAATACAATGGGGGTGAAAACGATACGAAAGCCTATTACAAGGCTATTCAGGAGACTCTGGAGCCGGTGGTGGACTTTGAATTCATCGCCAAAGCCGTGATGGGCGAACACCGCAAAGAGGCTTCGGAAGAGCAGGTCGAGCGCTTCGTCGGGGTGTTCAAGAGGGGCCTGGTGGCCACCTATGCCAAGGGCATTGCCAACTACATCGACAGTGATATCGAGATCGAGTCGCCCAAAGGGGACCTGTCGGACAAGCGCCGCGTGAGCGTCGATCAGAAAGTGACCCATGAGGGTTCGACCTATCGCCTGTCCTACACCATGGCTCAGAACCGTCAGGGTGAATGGAAGTTGATCAACCTCGTGCTTGATGGGGTGAATCTCGGCCGTTCGTTCCGCAGTCAGTTCGGCCAGGCTGTGAAGAAACACGATGGCGACATCGATAAGGTGATCGACAATTGGCTCGACGAAATGTGACCTGAGCCGATGTCAGGCCTGCAATGCCGTCGCCGCAAGGTGGCGGCATTGTTGTTTGGCGGCACTGGTATTTGACCGGTGCGAGGGTTTTTGGGATGCGGTTGTAGCCTCATTAAGGTAAGATTCCGCTCTGGTTTTTACAATCTTGGATAGTCTATGCAACCCGAACAGATCAAAGCATTGGTTGAAGCTCAGGTTCCCGAAAGCGAAGTGGAGGTGGGCATTGATGGCAGTCATATCAACCTTTTGGTGGTCAGTCCGACCTTCCGCGGCATGAGCCCGGTGAAAAAGCAGCAACTGGTGTACTCGGCCCTGTCCGACAGTATTGCTCAGGGCACCATCCACGCGGTGCACATGAAAACCCTTACGCCGGAAGAGTGGCAGCAACAGCAATAAGTCCGCGTCTCCCTCAGACCGATGACTCACAAGTGACAATCTATGGATAAATTGATGATTCAGGGCGGGCCACCGCTCAATGGCGAGATTCGGATCTCCGGCTCCAAGAACTCGGCCCTACCGATTCTGGCGGCGACCCTTCTGGCCGATGGGCCGGTGCACGTGTGCAATATGCCGCACCTGAACGACATTACCACCATGCTGGCGTTGCTGCGCTGCATGGGAGTGGGCGTCACCATTGACGAGAAAATGTGCGTTGAGGTCGACCCTACCAGCATCAACGATTTGACCGCGCCCTATGAGTTGGTGAAAACCATGCGCGCCTCGATCCTGGTGCTGGGGCCGTTGCTGGCCCGGTTTGGGGAGGCCAATGTGTCCTTTCCCGGTGGCTGTGCCATCGGCAGCCGGCCGGTGGATATTCACCTGCGCGGCCTGGAGGCCATGGGCGCTGAAATCGATGTGGACGAAGGGTACATTCGCGCCCGCTGTACGGGACGCCTGAAAGGCGCCCACATCCTGATGGATACCGTCACAGTCGGTGGGACCGAAAACCTCCTGATGGCGGCCGCTCTGGCTGAAGGCACGACTGTTCTGGAAAACGCCGCCCGCGAGCCGGAAGTGGTGGATTTGGCCAACTGCCTGGTCACCATGGGCGCGAAGATCGAAGGCATCGGGTCCCCAACGCTGACCATCCACGGCGTTGAGCGACTGCACTCCTGCACCTACAGCGTGATGCCGGACCGGATCGAAACCGGCACTTATCTGGTGGCGGCGGCGACCACTCGGGGCCGGGTGCGTTTGAAGGACACGCGCGCGGATATCCTTGAAGCGGTCTTGCTTAAGCTCGAAGAGGCGGGTGCCCACCTGAGCTACGGTGAGGGTTGGATCGAGCTGGACATGAAAGGCAAGCGCCCCAAGGCGGTCAATTTGCGCACGGCGCCCTATCCGGCTTTCCCCACTGATATGCAGGCCCAGTTTACCGCCATGAACGCGGTGGCCGAGGGGTCGAGCTCGGTGACCGAGACCATTTTCGAGAACCGGCTGATTCAGGTCCACGAGCTGAACCGCATGGGAGCCAAGATCACGCTGGAAGGTAACACTGCGATGATTCAAGGGGTGGAGAAGTTAAAAGGCGCCCCCGTGATGGCGACCGACCTGCGCGCCTCCGCCAGTCTGGTAATCGCCGGGCTGGTGGCCGAGGGCGCTACGCTGGTGGATCGCATCTACCACATCGATCGCGGTTACGAGTGTATTGAGGAAAAACTGCAAATGCTGGGCGCCAATATTCGCCGAGTACCCAATTGAGTCAGACGCCCAACTGAGTTAGACGAAAGCCATGAGCCAGACATTGACCATTGCCCTGACCAAGGGCCGGATCCTGAAAGAAACGCTGCCCCTGTTGGCGGCGGCGGGTATTGAGCCGGCCGAGGATATCGATAAGAGCCGCAAGCTGGTGTTTGAAACCAACCGGGCGGAAGTCCGCCTGCTGGTGTTGCGTGGGGTGGACGTGCCCACCTACGTGCAGTTTGGTGCGGCCGATATGGGCATTTCCGGCAAGGATACGCTGATGGAAAACGGTGTCGATGGCCTGTATGAGCCGCTTGATCTCAACATTGCCCGTTGTCGGCTGATGACCGCCGCCATCAAGGGGGCGCCGCCGCGCCAGGGGCGTTTGAAGGTCGCGACCAAATACGTCAATGTCGCCAAGCAGTATTACGCCACCTGCGGTCGTCAGACTGACATCATCAAATTGTACGGCGCCATGGAACTGGCACCGATCATGAATCTGGCCGACGAAATCGTGGATATCGTGGACACCGGCAACACCTTGCGGGCTAACGGCCTGGAGCCGCGGGAACATATTGCCGATATCAGCTCCCGGTTGATTGTGAACAAGGCGTCCATGAAGATGAAGCACGTGCTGATCCAGTCCGTGATCGATGCGGTCGGTGCCGCCGTCGATGCCCGGCGCGAGCCCGAGAACGCCTGACGCGAGTCCGCTCGCTCTGTATTGTATGCAGTGAACCGTTGAGCCGCCGCCCTACGACAGTAAGAGATGAGTCATGTCTGAAAAAACGCCTTTAATCGCCCGTCTGGACGCCAGCAGTGCCGACTTCAATGCGCACCTGGACGATCTTCTCGCCTGGGACAGTGTGTCCGATTCCGACGTGGCCCGAGTGGTGAATGACATTCTGGAGGCGGTAAAACACCGGGGTGACGCCGCCGTGGTGGAGTACACCAATAAGCTTGATCGACGTGATGGCCAGACCCTGGCGGATTTTATGGTGCCAGAGGAGCAGTTGACCTCGGCGCTGGAGAGTCTGCCGGCTGAGCAACAGCAGGCCCTGCAGGTGGCGGCCGAACGGATTCGGACGTACCACGAGTATCAGCGCCAGCCCTCCTGGGACTTTACCGAAGAGGATGGAACCCGCTTGGGTCAGAAAGTCACCGCCATGGCGAGAGTGGGGCTGTACGTCCCCGGGGGCAAGGCTTCTTACCCCTCCTCGGTACTGATGAATGCAATCCCTGCCAAAGTGGCCGGGGTGGCCGAGTTGGTCATGGTGGTGCCGGCACCGGGCGGTGAGTTGAGCCCGATGGTGCTCGCCGCCGCCGCTGTCGCGGGTGTGGATAAGGTCGTCACCATCGGTGGGGCCCAGGCGATTGCTGCACTGGCCTATGGCACCGAGACCCTGCCCAAGGTCGACAAAATTGTCGGACCGGGGAATATTTACGTTGCCACCGCCAAGCGCGCCGTGTTCGGTCTGGTGGATATCGACATGATCGCCGGTCCCTCCGAAATTCTGGTGATCTGCGACGGTAAAACCGACCCGGACTGGATTGCCATGGACCTGTTCAGTCAGGCCGAACACGATGAGCAGGCCCAGTCGATTTTGGTCAGCCCGGATGGGGATTTTCTGGATAGAGTCGAAGCGGCCATGGAGCGCCTGTTGCCCACGCTTGAGCGTGAGCGCATCGCCCGAACCTCGTTGGCCAATCGCGGCGCCCTGATCAAGGTGGCGAGCATGGATCAGGCGCTGGCAGTCAGCAATCGAGTGGCGCCAGAGCACCTGGAGTTGTCTGTGGAGGATCCCGATGCTCTCCTGTCTCAGGTTGAGCACGCGGGTGCCATTTTTATGGGACGCCACACGCCGGAAGCCTTGGGGGACTACTGTGCCGGCCCCAATCACGTGTTGCCCACCTCCGGCACGGCCCGGTTCTCCTCGCCGCTGGGGGTCTACGATTTCCAGAAACGCAGTTCCATTATTTATTGCTCACCCGAGGGGGCGTCGAAGTTGGCGCGAACGGCGTCGGTGTTGGCGCGAGGAGAAGCGCTGGAGGCTCACGCCCGCTCTGCTGAGTACCGTTACCGGGATTGATGGCACGCTGCGCCGGTCCGGATAAAACTCACCTGCCATCACACAAAAAAGCCCGCGTCTGTGTGGGCTTTTTTGTGTGTGGCGTCGTTTTAGTGCAGGCGGCAGGCCTTAGCTGGTTGGTACGGGGCGCTCGGCGATGACGGTGCTCAGTTCCATGGATTCGCCGTTGCGGCGAATACTCAGTGTGACTTTGCTGCCGGGGGCAGTCGCCGCGATCTTGTCCATTCCCCGGCGACCATCGCCCACGTGTACGTCGTCAATATGTGTCAGGATGTCTCCGGGCCGAAGTCCGGCACGCTCCGCCGGGCTGTTGGGCATTACTTCTGTGACCAGAACCCCCCTGCTCTCGTCGCTGGCGGAACTCTGAACGCCGCCGGTCAGTGGCCGCACGGCGAGCCCGAGCCAGCCTCTCACAACCCGCCCGTGCTCGATAATCTGGCGCAACGCGTCCATGGCCGAGTCGGCCGGAATGGCGAAACTGATCCCGACATTGGTATTGCCCTCGCCCAGGATGGCGGTATTGATGCCCAGTAACTGACCGCTGGCATCAATCAGGGCGCCGCCGGAATTGCCCACGTTTACCGCCGCGTCGGTCTGAAGGAAGTTCTCGTACTCGCTCAGGTTGAGGTTGTAGCGCCCGGTGGCACTCAGGATGCCCTGGGTGACGGTCTGCCCCATCCCGAAGGGGTTGCCGATGGCCAGCACCACATCGCCAATTCTGGCCTGGGTCGGCTCTGGAACCGTGATGGCGGTCAGGTTGTCCAGCTCGATTTTCAAAACGGCCAGGTCGCTTTCCGGGTCGGTACCCACCAGTTCAGCCCGGGTTTCCCGGCCGTCGTAGAGCACCACCAGAATCTCTTCTGCGTTTTCAATCACATGTTCGTTAGTCAACAGGTAGCCGCTTTCATCGACGATAACCCCCGAGCCAAGAGCGGATTGCATGCGTTCCTGCTGTGGGCGGTCGGAGTTGCGAAAGAACCGGCGGAAATAGGGGTGATCCGCCAGTGGATGGCGCTGTTGTTCCCGCATCTTCTGGGTGTAGATGCTCACTACGGCGGGGGCGGCCCGATCGACCGCATCGGCATAGGAGCTGACCTGTGCCTGTCGGGATGCTGGCGTCTGCGAGCTTGACGTGTTGCCGGGGGGGCGCAGCTCGGGGAACGCCATCAGCGCAATGAGTGCAATCAATAGCCCGGTGGCGACCGGCCAGCCCAGTGACTGGATCAGGCGTCTTGCGCTCATTATGAATCTCCGCGGCGGTTTCTGTTATTGGATGAGCCCCGTCACGTAGACAGGGGCGCCTTGGGGGCCGGTTAGCGGTTCCGCTGAGCTGAGGCTTCGGACTCCGGAGCTTCCGGATCGTTGTCCGACTGCTCGTCCGCCGCATAGGGCCTCGTGGTCCCGAAGTGGTGGTAGGGTGATTCGTAATCGGTCTCCTCGTGCAGACCATATTCCTCACTGAGCTGGCCGGTTCCGTTTTTGGGGGCCCAGTCGCGGGGCGCCTCGATGTGCTCTTCGCTCAAGTAGGTCTTTTCGCTGCCGAGCAACTGGGTGTTGGCGGACTCAAGGATCTGGCGGCTCAATGCGGGGGTCGTCAGCTTGAGCGCGCTGTTGGCCAGATGTTCGTACACATCGCGGTAACTCTGGGTCAGGTTGTTGACCAGGTCGGAGGTCCGGGCGAAGTGCTCGGCGACGTCCTGTTGATAACGTTTGAGCTCGTCCTCGGCGCGCTGCACCCGCTCTTCCAGCTCGCGATTCTGGCCGCCCGGGCCTACCAGCTTAAACAGAACCGCGCCCAGGGCGGCGCCGCCCAGAAGGCAAAGGAGTGCGGTGATGATCAGGGTGCCGAATGAAAACACAAATTTCTCCTCTCGGTGTATGCCGTTCTATGGCTCAATGAATCGCTCCGTTGCTCGATCAATCAAGGGATGGCCTGCAAATAACGAGCGCTCGCGCTATTATACGGCCTTTTGCCGTTTGGGGCGTGGTTACGCCCAATGGTTTCCGCTTTTTTTCCAGCGGCATAAATTCGACCGGGACTTTCTGTCCGGCGTTGCGCCGCCGGTATTGGCAACTGAGGTATCTGTGACTGTATTTTCGCAAACCGAGACTGCAATTACCATCGATGGCCCGGCGGGAGTGCTCGAGGCCCGTTCCCAGGGCGGCAATCCCGACGGAGTCTTGGCGGGCGCCGGTCGAATCGCGCTGATCTGCCATCCTCATCCCCAGCATGGCGGGACCATGGATAACAAGGTGGTATCGACTCTGGTGCGGGTGTATCGCGAGCTCGGCGTCGATACGGTACGTTTCAATTTCCGCGGGGTCGGAAAGAGCGAAGGGCAGTTTGATCGAGCGGTGGGGGAAGTGGACGATCTGCTCGCGGTTCAGTCCTGGGCGATTGCCCAGCGCCCAAAAGCCAGGCAGTTGCTTGCCGGTTTCTCATTCGGGTCGGCAGTGGCCGCTGCGGCCGTCTATCGAGCCGTGGCGGCGGTCGAGCATCTGACGCTCGTCGCGCCCCCGGTGGAGCGCTACGCCTATGATCGCGACGGCCATTTCCCGTGCCCGGTGTGTGTGGTTCAAGGCGGCGCCGATGATGTGGTCGTGCCCGAAGGCGTATTCCGATGGTATGAGCACCACCTGGCCTCCTCTCGCCGGCTTTTGCGCTACGACGATGCGGGGCATTTCTTTCACGGCCGCCTGACCGGACTCAAGCGCGACCTGATGGCCGTGATCCCCGAGCAGCTGGAGGCGCAAGCCTGATGTTGGATACCTCTGCCGGCCCCCAAGCGCGTTACCAGCGCGATCTGCAGCGCCCCGACTTTGTCCGGGACCCGGCCCAGGCGCGAGTGGTGGCTGAGCTCCAGGATGTGTACGAGCGATTGCTGGTCGAACCCGACGGCACGAATGCGTTGGCCGAGTGGTGGCGTCGCCTGCGCAAGACGCCGAAAACCCCGGTGACCGGGTTGTACATCTGGGGTGGTGTGGGCCGCGGCAAGACCTATCTGATGGACAATTTCTACGAAAGTCTGCCGTTCGAGCGCAAGTTGCGGGCGCACTTTCATCGGTTCATGCGCCGGGTCCACGCTGAACTGCGGCAACTGGATGGCCAGAAGAACCCCCTCGAACAGGTGGCCGACCGGATTGCCGGGGAGGCCAGGGTACTGTGTTTTGACGAATTCTTTGTCTCCGACATTACCGATGCCATGCTGCTGGGAACCCTGATGCAGGCGCTGTTCCGGCGCGGCGTCACCCTGGTGGCGACTTCCAATATTGAGCCGGATGGTCTTTACAGAGACGGCCTTCAACGCGCCCGGTTTCTCCCCGCTATCGACCAGATCAAACGCCATACCCGTGTTACCGAGCTCGACAGCGACAATGACTTTCGTCTGCGCGCCCTGGAGCAGGCCGAGCTGTACCATACCCCGTTAGACGAAGCGGCGGACGACAGTCTGATGGCCAGTTTCAAAAGCCTGGTGCCCGCGGAAGGCGAGATCTGCTCCGACCAGGCGTTGGAGGTGGAGGGGCGGCGGTTGCATGCCCGCTACCTGGGGGAGGATGTTGTCTGGTTTGAGTTTACCGCTCTGTGCGACGGCCCACGTTCCCAGAATGATTATATTGAGCTGGCGCGGGAGTACCACGCCGTGGTGCTGAGCAATGTGCCGGCTTTGGGTCGGAACAACGAAGATCAGGCCCGGCGCTTTATCAATCTCGTGGACGAGTTTTACGATCGGCGGGTCAAGCTGGTAATATCCGCGGCCAAGCCGTTAACAGCGCTGTACGGCGAGGGCCGGTTGGCCTTTGAATTCCAGCGTACCGTCAGTCGCCTGCTGGAGATGCAAAGCCACGACTATCTGGCCCAGCCGCATAAGCCCTGACAGGGCCTCCGAGGGACATCGACTGGCGAAAAATCACCCTGATCCCCCTTGAAAACCGGGCGGGACTTCTATAGTATTCGCGCTCTTTTTGTGGGAAGCACCTCCTGAGGCAGGAAATAACATGAAGACTTACAGTGCTAAACCTGAAACCGTCTCTCGCGACTGGTTCGTCGTTGACGCAGAGGGCAAAACTCTGGGCCGTATGGCCGCAGAGATTGCCAGTCGTCTGCGCGGCAAGCACAAGCCCGAGTACACCCCCCATGTGGACACGGGCGACTATATTGTCGTGATCAACGCCGAGAAAGTACGTGTGACCGGTAAGAAGGCCAGAGACAAGATCTACTATCATCACACCGGTTATATCGGCGGCATCAAGTCCATCAGCTTCGAAAAGTTGATCGACAAGGCCCCCGAGCGCACCATCCAGACCGCCGTCAAGGGCATGCTGCCCCGCGGGCCGCTGGGTCGCGCCATGTTCAAAAAACTCAAGGTCTACGCGGGTAATGAGCATCCTCATACCGCGCAGCAGCCTCAAGAACTGACTATCTAACCGGGAAGCTGATTATGGCAGTTACTCAATATTACGGTACCGGTCGCCGCAAGACCTCCACCGCCCGGGTGTTCATTGCCCAGGGTAACGGCGTTATCACGGTCAACGGCCGTCCGCTGGACCAGTATTTTGGTCGTGAAGTGGCTCGTATGATCGTGCGTCAGCCGCTGGAAAACGTGGAAATGACCGAAAATTTCGATGTGCAGGTCACCGTCAAAGGTGGCGGTAGCTTCGGCCAGGCCGGCGCTATCCGTCACGGCCTGACTCGCGCCTTGATGCAGTACGATGAAGCGCTGCGTGGTTCTCTGCGTGAAGCTGGCTACGTGACTCGCGATTCTCGCGCCGTTGAGCGTAAGAAAGTGGGTCTGCGCAAAGCCCGTAAGCGTCCGCAATACTCCAAGCGTTAATGGGAGTGGCCTCTCTCCACCCGGTGGAAGAGGCGCGGCACCTCCGAGCGAAAACGCCCAGGCCGTCTGCTGGCCCGGGCGTTTTTTTATGTCCGTTTACCCGATTGGCAGGCTACCCCAAAGTCCGGGGAGTGGCTTATTGTTGTAAGCGGCGCGCAATTTCTTTAAGATTGGCCATTTTTTGAGTATCAATAACATCATTCTAAATCGTTGAATTTCAGTGATTTACTGGCCGTCGGAAGCTGTTAGGGGAGAAGATCGTCATGACCGATGACGTTGTCAATAAAACGCGCCGCCGCGTGTTGACAGCAGCCACCTCTGTGGTGGGTGCTGTCGGCGTCGTGGGTGCCGCCGTTCCTTTCGTGGGGTCCTGGAATCCCAGTGCCAAGGCTAAGGCCGCCGGCGCACCGGTTCGGGCCAATATCGGCAAGATGGAGCCCGGGCAAATGATCACCGTCGAGTGGCGGGGGAAACCGGTCTATATCGTGCGCCGTACTGAAGAGGCTCTCGAGGGGCTGGAACTGGTGCGCGACGTTTTGCGTGACCCCACCTCGCAGGCGCCACAGCAGCCGGAGTACGCTCAGAACGCCACTCGCTCGATCAAGCCCGAATATCTGGTGCTTTTGGGTCTTTGTACCCATTTGGGTTGTGCCCCTCTGTTTCGCCCTGAAGTTGGTATTGCCGACCTCGGAGGCGAAAACTGGCAGGGCGGGTTCTTCTGCCCTTGTCACGGGTCCAAATTCGATATGGCCGGTCGTGTTTATCAGGGTGTTCCCGCCCCGCTGAACCTCCAGGTACCGCCGCATCATTACGAGACTGAGAGCCTGATAGTTATAGGTGAGGATCCGGAGGCAAGCGCATGAATTGGTTAACAGGATTGTGGCAGTGGGTCGACCAGCGCCTCCCGGTACAGCGGGCCTGGGATACCCACATGGGCAAATACTATGCGCCCAAAAACTTCAACTTCTGGTACTTTTTTGGGGTACTTTCCCTTCTGGTGCTGGTCAACCAACTGTTGACCGGCATCTGGCTTACCATGAACTACACACCGACCGCCGAGGGCGCTTTCGCCTCGGTCGAGTACATCATGCGTGATGTTGAATACGGTTGGATCCTGCGGTACCTGCATTCCACGGGGGCTTCCGCCTTCTTTGTGGTTGTCTACCTGCATATGTTCCGTGGCCTGATGTATGGCTCCTATAAAGCGCCGCGTGAGCTGGTTTGGATCTTCGGTATGACCATCTACGTGGTGCTGATGGCGGAAGCCTTCATGGGCTACGTATTGCCCTGGGGGCAAATGTCCTATTGGGGGGCTCAGGTCATCGTCTCGCTGTTTGGCGCGATACCCGGTATCGGGGATGAACTGGTCACCTGGATTCGAGGGGACTACCTGATTTCAGGCATTACCCTGAACCGCTTCTTCGCCTTACATGTGGTGGCGTTGCCGATCGTGTTGTTGGGACTGGTGGTTCTACACATTTTGGCGTTGCACGAAGTGGGCTCCAACAACCCCGACGGCGTCGATATCAAGAAAGTCAAAGACGAAAACGGTATTCCCAAAGATGGGGTACAGTTTCACCCCTACTACACCGTGCACGATCTGGTGGGTGTAACGGTCTTTTTGTTCGCTTTCTGTTTCGTTCTGTTCTTTATGCCCGAAATGGGCGGGTTTTTCCTCGAGTACGCCAACTTTGAGGAAGCCAATAACCTGAAGACGCCCGCGCATATTGCGCCAGTGTGGTATTTCACACCGTTTTACGCCATTTTGCGGGCAATCACCATTGAGATAGGCCCCCTTAACGCGAAGTTTCTGGGGCTCGTAGCGATGGGGGCAGCCATTGCTATCCTCTTTGTCCTGCCATGGCTGGATCGGGCAAACGCCAAATCCCTGCGGTTCAAGGGGCATATTCCCCGCGTCATGCTCATGGTGTTTGCCGCTATGTTTGTCGTACTGGGATACTTGGGTGTGCAATCCCCGACGGCGGGGCGCACTCTGCTGGCTCAGATCTGCACTGCCTTTTATTTTGCCTACTTCATTACCATGCCGATCTGGACCAGCAATCGGGCGCCGGAAGACCGCTCGGGCTTGGCATCGATCATTGCTATAGCCGTTTGCTGGGTCTTTGCGCTGTTGTTCTTGGCACTGGCTTTCTCTGGAATTACCGATGAAAACGTGGACATTCCGGTTTTCCTCAGGTTGTTCGGTATAGCCTTGGCTGGCGTCTTTGCCGTGCTGCCCTGGCTGGCCAGACGTGATAGCGAAAGCCCTGTGCCGGAGCGTGTGCAGGCGAAAGGCCTACCGTTGCGGTTGGTTCTGGGCGGGTTGGCACTCTTCGCTATCCTGGTTGTGGTTCCAATCAAAGCGGTGGGTGCCGAAGGTGGCGCCTGTGGCTCTATCCCCTGCGATGTGATGGAGCCTGACTTGAGCAACAAAGCGTCGTTGCAGCGTGGAGCCAAGTATTTCGTCAACTATTGCATGGGGTGCCACTCGGCCAAGTTTTCTCGCTACGGGCGGGTAGCGGAAGATCTGGGTATTCCCGAGGAGGTTGCCCGGGAGCGGCTGATTTTCGGCGAGCAGGCGATCGGTGAGCTGATGACCACCGCCATGAGTGAGGAGCAGGGCAAGCAATGGTTCGGCGTTCAACCGCCGGACCTGACATTGGTAGCTCGCTCGCGTAGCCCGGAGTGGCTCTATACCTATCTGCGCAACTTCTACAAAGACGAGAGCCGTCCGTTTGGCGTGAACAACCGCGTCTTTGAGAATGTGGGCATGCCTCATGTGATGGTCGAGCTACAGGGGTTGATGGAGTGTTCCGCCGGCCCTGAGCGTGACAGCCACGGTCATATTGTGCGCGATGGCGCTGGAAACCCGGTGATCGATGAAGAGTGTGGTAGTCTGGAGCCTGGAGAAATTGAGGGCAGTATGACTCAAGAGGAGTTCGATCAGGCCATCTACGACCTGGTGAACTTCCTGGAGTATTTGGGTGAGCCCGCGGCGATGGATCGCGAGCGCATCGGTGTGTTCGTGCTGCTATTCCTGTCTGTGCTGTTTGTTTTCGTGTACCTGCTCAATCGCGAGTACTGGAAAGGAATTCACTAGGACTGGGTAACCGTGGGGCGCCTTCCGGCGCCCCGGTTTGATCTCTGGGGAGGTATTTACCAATGGGTGTGGTGACCAAACGCTCATCCATGACTCTTTTTTCCGACGGCCGGGACCATTACAGCCATCGGGTAAGGATAGTGCTTGCGGAAAAAGGGGTGTCGGCCGATGTGATCGATGTCGACCCCAAACACAAACCCCAGGAACTGGCGGAGCTGAATCCCTACAATAATCTGCCCACGCTGGTGGATCGCGACCTGGCGCTGTATGAGTCCAAGGTCATCATGGAATACCTGGATGAGCGGTTTCCGCATCCGCCGTTGTTGCCGGTGTACCCCGTGGCCCGAGCCCAGAGCCGGCTCTGGATGTACCGTCTGGAACGCGACTGGGCTCCCTTGGTGGACACCATCCTCTATAGCAAGAGCAAGGAGACGGTGACCAAGGCCCGTAAAGCGCTTCGCGAGAGCCTTTTGGCAATCTCGCCGATCTTCGCGGAAATGCCCTTTTTCATGAGTGAGGAGTTCACGATTGTGGACTGCTGCCTGGCTCCGATATTGTGGCGCCTGCCGATGCTCGAGATTGAGCTGGGGAAAGGCCGTCAGGCCGAGCCGTTGCTCGTCTATCAAAAGCGGCTATTCGCCCGTGAGGGCTTTATCAAAAGCCTGACTGAAATCGAACGGGATATGCAGGCCCGTTAAGCCCCATACTCACACTTTGCACTCCTGGGGAAATCCCACGCAGTTACGAGGGGAGACCATCTTATGGCAATGACCTCCAGCAGGCCCTATATGATCCGCGCGCTCTATGAGTGGATCGTCGATAATGGCTGTACCCCCTATATCTTGGTGGATGCCCAGGCGCCGGGGGTTGAGGTGCCACAGCAGCATGTCAATAAGGACGGCCAGATCGTCCTCAATATCAATCCCACGGCCGTCAAGGACCTGTTTATCGGGCTGGAGCAAATCAACTTCAATGCCCGTTTTGGGGGTATCCCCACGGACTTGCTGATTCCGTGCCCGGCGGTACTTGGCATCTATGCCCGAGAAAACGGCCAGGGCATGGTGTTTGAGCCGGAGCCCAACCCGGAACCCCCGAAGCCAGAGCCTGATTCCGGAAAGAAAACAGCGCAGAAAGAAGGGGCGAAACGGCCCAATCTGAAGGTGGTAAAATAGCCATCAATTTATAACTGAAATTGATTAACAGATTTTGGTTATTGCGAATACTTCTTTGCGGGCCGCGTCTGACTGCTGGATACTGTGCGTATAGCCTAATAACAAGCAGTAACAGGAGTATGGTGGTATGGCGATGTTGCAACACACCCTGGGTATCTTTACCAACCCCGATCGCGAGTGGCAGCGTATCCGCAGCGATAACGAATCTTTCCTCAAAGTGTACCTCCGACATGTGCCGCTTTTGGCGTTAATTCCCTGTATCGCGGCCTATTTCGGCGTGACCGAGGTGGGCTGGAGTGTGGGTAACGGCGGGGTGGTCCGTTTGACCAGCGAGAGCGCGCTGCTGATGTGCATTGCGACCTACATCGCGCAATTGGTGGCGGTGTATGTGTTGGGCGAATACATCAACTGGATGTCCCGTAGTTTTGGGGTGGCGGATGAGGCCAATCGCCGCCATTACGAGGGCACGGCGCTCGCGGTTTACTCGGCGATTCCGATGATGCTGGCGGGTGTGGTGCTCGTCTATCCCCAGTTGTGGCTGGTGGTGTCAGTGTACATTCTGGCGGCCTGCTACTCGGTATACCTCATTTACGAAGGTATCCCCATTCTGATGAACATCCCCAAAGAGCGGGGCTTCATCTATGCGAGTTCGGTGATCACCGTCGGTCTGGTACTCGCTGTGGTGGTGATGGTCTCCACCGTCATCGTCTGGAGTTCTGGCGCTGGTCCCGTCTATATCAGTTAGGTCCTCGGGCCGGAATAACGTGATGATTTTCAAAAGGCGGCCCATGGGCCGCCTTTTGCATGTTGGGGCTGGTCATTTATTGCGAAAAGGTGACAGATTTATGGCAGGTCTGTCACATAGTTGTCATATTGGGTCGGTAGAGTGCGCCTCAGGTGGGGATGACCCAAATCCGGGCACCCAATTCACTGAACCAGAGGAGCGCTCTATGAACGCTATCAAATTCTTCAAAGGTCTGGCTCTGGCCGGCTCCATGGTGTGTGCCGCGGCCACTCAGGCTCAAACCGAAGTGGACCCGAATCTACCCGACTACGAGGCGGTATCCGGCGTTTCCGGCAACGTCACCAGTATCGGCTCCGATACCCTGAACAACCTGATGACACTCTGGGCAGAAGAGTTCGCCAAGTTCTACCCCAACGTCAATATCCAGATTCAGGGCGCGGGCTCATCAACGGCTCCGCCTGCTTTGACGCAGGGCACCGCCAACTTCGGCCCCATGAGCCGCGAAATGAAATCCTCCGAGATTCGCGCGTTCGAGCAGGCTCAAGGTTACAAACCCACGGCGGTTCCTGTGGCGGTCGACGTTCTGGCGGTTTACGTCAACAAAGACAACCCGATCAAAGGTCTGACGCTTCCACAGGTTGATGCCATGTTTTCCGTCACCCGGCGCTGTGGCTACCCGGAAGATATCACCCGCTGGGGCCAGGTCGGCCTGGAAGGTGATTGGGCCAACCGCGATATCGCGCTGTACAGTCGCAATGCGGTATCGGGTACCTATGGATACTTCAAAGAGCACGCGCTGTGCGGGGGCGATTATAAGCCGGGCATCAACGAACAACCGGGCTCAGCTTCCGTCGTCCAGGGTGTCAGCGAGAGCCGCAATGCCATCGGCTACTCTGGTATCGGCTACAACACCTCCAGTGTTCGCGCTGTGCCCCTGGCACGCGAGGACGGGCAGGACTTCGCCGCTCCCAACGCGGAGAACGCGTCCAACGGTTCCTATCCGTTGTCTCGTTTCCTGTATATCTATGTCAATAAGCACCCCAATCGGCCGCTGGCCCCAATGCAGGCGGAATTCCTGAAAATGGTGCTTTCCAAGCAGGGGCAGGAAGTGGTTGTGCGGGACGGCTATATTCCGCTGCCCGCTAGCGTTGTCGAGCGCGTGTATAAAGAGTTGGAGCTGTAAACGACCGGCCGCGAGCGGCTCCGTCTAAGACGTTCAGGTATTAGAAAGGGAGATACCGGCCAACCGACGTGTTTTCAGGGAAGAGCCGGCAGAGGGGCACCGCCATCAGGTGGGGTGCCCCTTTGTCATATGGTTGTCACAAAAGTGTCATCTTACGCTGTTAGGATGCACGCGCTTTCGTCAGAGTCCTCTTTGTGAGCGCTCTGATTGAGATTCTCCGGCCCAGGATTGATGCACTATGTCAGAGCGACAGTCTAACGATCAGGCTCGCGCCAGCTTGATGCCCAATGCCGAGCAGCGCGCCCGTCTGCGCAAGGTTCGGCGATTCAAGGATGGTCTCTCCCGTTACGGCGTCGGTACCGCAGGACTGATGGTTGTAGCGTCATTGGCGCTGATTTTTCTGTACCTTTTCTCCGAAGTGGCCCCTCTGCTGCGAGGTAGCAGTATTGAGGTGACCGCAGACTATCCCTTTGGTCTTTCCGAAAGTGACGACCGGTCCCGCCATCTTGTGCTTGAACGTTACGAGAAAATGGGGGCGACGTTCAATGACTCCGGTGAAATACAGTTCTTCAATGTAGATTCGGGCCAGGTGCTGGCCTCGTTTGAAGCGCCTGGCTCAGACCGTCTGGTGGTCAGTGCAGTCGGGCACAGCGTGCCCAGTGACAGGTTGGTGGCTTACGGTTTCGCCAACGGCCAAGCCTCTGTGGTGCGCGAGAATTACGAACTCAGTTACCCCAACGATCAGCGGCTGGTGACCCCGGACCTTGAGTACCCCTTGGGCGAAGAGCCGGTAGTGCTCGACGAGAATGGTCAGGCGATTACCGATCTGAGCGTGCAGAATACAGATATGGGTGTCGTGCTGGCGGGGGTTGCGAAAGACGGACGCCTGGTGATGGGACGGTTCCGCATGAGCCAGAGCCTGTTTGGTGGCAGCGGCTCTGTGAGCGCCACTCGCTTCAGTTTGCCTCCACTTCCGGGTGGGGCTGAGGTTCAGGACCTTCTGGTGGACGACTCGGGCCGCTTTTTGATCGTTGCGGATGACAAGGCCCAGTTGCATTTCTACGATGTCGAAGTGCCAAGCAATGCCCATCTGCTGGAAACCGTTCCGACCGAACGGGGCCAAGTCACCGCCATGGAGTTCCTGGTTGGCACGCTCTCTGTGATTGTGGGAACGGAAACCGGCTCCGTCAGCCAGTGGTACCTGATCCGTGACGATAGCAACCGCTTTCACCTGACACCGGTCAGGGATTTTGAGTCCTTGTCCGGGCCGGTGACCGCTATTGCCCCGGAGTACACCCGCAAAGGCTTTGCCGCCGGCGACGCCCGGGGTCAGGTTGGTCTTTTTTACGGCACATCCTCCGACACTCTGATTATCAAATCCATCGCCGATAGAGCTATTGAGCAATTGGCGCTCTCGCCGATCAACGGTCGAATGTTGGCTCTCGATGACCAGCAGCGGTTGTACATTGCTGATGTGTGGAACAAGCACCCCGAGGTGTCGTTCAGTTCGATGTGGCAGAAAGTCTGGTACGAAGGACGCCAGCAACCGGAGTACGTCTGGCAGGCTTCGGGTTCCTCGGATTCCTTTGAACCGAAAATGAGCCTGGTGCCGCTCTCCATCGGTACGCTCAAGGCAGCTTTTTTCGCGATGCTGTTCGCCATACCCTTGGGCGTAATGGGGGCGGTGTACACCGCTTACTTCATGACGCCCAAGCTGCGCGGTGTAGTGAAACCGACCATTGAAATCATGGAAGCATTGCCCACGGTAATTCTCGGTTTTCTCGCGGGTCTGTGGTTGGCGCCCTTTCTGGAAAACCATCTGCCTGCGGTCTTCAGCATTCTGATCATGTTGCCGGTCACCATGTTGGTGGTGGGGTTGCTCTGGAGTCGGCTGCCGTCGAGCATTCGCAACAGCGTCTCCGAGGGATGGGAGGCGGCCATCCTGGTCATTCCACTGATTATGATTGGGTGGGGTTGCGTGGCGCTCAGTCCTTACATTGAAATATGGTTTTTTGACGGCAGCATGCGACAGTGGTTGACCAACCACAACATCGACTATGACCAGCGCAATGCCCTTGTGGTGGGACTGGCGATGGGCTTTGCGGTGATTCCCACCATTTTCTCTATCGCCGAGGATGCCGTTTTCAATGTGCCGCGCCACTTGACTCAGGGGTCCCTGGCATTGGGGGCGACCCGCTGGCAGACCGTCATGGGTGTCGTGCTACCAACGGCCAGTCCGGGTATTTTTTCTGCCGTGATGATGGGTTTCGGTCGTGCGGTCGGGGAAACCATGATTGTGTTGATGGCGACCGGTAACAGTCCGGTTCTGAACTTCAATATCTTCGAGGGCATGCGTACGCTCTCGGCCAATATCGCCGTGGAATTGCCGGAAACGGCCATTGACAGCACCCACTTCCGGGTCCTGTTTTTGGCGGCGCTGGTGCTGTTGTCGCTGACCTTCCTGGTCAACACCCTCGCAGAAGTGATTCGCCAGCGTTTACGCAAACGCTATAGCAATCTGTAACGATTCGGGAGCCTGATTGATGAAAGCCTGGTTTAAAAGCGGTGCCCCCTGGGTCTGGCTCAACGGCGGCGCAGTTGCACTGTGTATGATTATGGTGGTGGGCCTTCTGGGTCTGATTGCCGTGCGCGGTTTCGGCCACTTCTGGCCAGCGGATATTCTCAAAACCACTGTCGTTAACGAATCCGGTGGGTCGGAAGCGGTGCTGGGCGAGCTGGTCCGTAAAGAAGTCATTTCCGCAGAAGTGGCGCGTACGAACGGTTATGCCGTGAACGGTGATGTCAAACTGGTGACCCGCTATTTGATCAAAGAGGGTAACCGGGACCTGGGAGCCGACTTCAGTTGGTACCTCGACGTCGGCATGGGCGAGTGGAGCTACCCCGAAAACGCCATGATGATCGAACGGCGCGAATGGGGCAATTTCTATGGCTTCCCGGTGGCCCTCAACGAACAGGGCGAGCAAGTCACTCGTGTTGGTAAGGCCGGCTTCTGGGAGGAGTTGCATCAACGGGTTGAGCGCAGTGTGGAATTGCACCATCGGATCAACCACATGGAAGAGGTGGAAATTGGTGGAGTGAACCACGAGCTCGAGCGGTTGCGACTCGACGAGCGACGCTTGGAGCTCGAAGGCGTATCCGGCCAGGAATTGGCTGAAGCGCAGGCGCGTATCGCCGAGAAACGGGAGATGCTCAACGCCCAGTATGTCGAAATCAAACAGGAACGCGATGCCCTCTATAGGCAGTTGGAGCGCGACAGCCTTGATGTGGTAACTGTTGATGGTGTTGAGCGAACCATTGGAATGGACAACATCGTTCGCGTGACCCGTCCGAATCAGTTGGGTTTGCTCGGGAAGTTTGGTCACTACTTGGAGCGCTTCTGGGAGTTTCTAACGGACGAACCCCGGGAGGCCAACACCGAGGGCGGCATTTTCCCTGCCATTTTCGGTACCGTGACCATGGTTCTGGTCATGTCCATCATGGTGACACCTCTGGGTGTGCTTGCCGCTATTTACCTGCGTGAGTATGCCCATCAGGGCACTTTCCTGAAGCTGATACGCATTTCCGTTTACAACCTGGCCGGTGTGCCCTCCATCGTGTATGGCGTGTTTGGTCTGGGCTTTTTTGTCTATTTTCTTGGCGGGAATATCGATGAGCTGTTCTTCCCGGCGTCACTGCCAGCGCCCACCTTTGGTACACCGGGCTTGTTTTGGGCATCGCTCACCTTGGCGCTTCTGACCCTGCCGGTGGTGATCGTCTCGACCGAAGAGGGGCTGGCTCGAATTCCCAGCACGATTCGCCAGGGTAGCCTTGCGCTGGGCGCGACCAAGTCCGAGACTCTTTGGAAGGTAGTCGTGCCCTTGGCTACGCCGGGCATGATGACCGGGCTGATTCTCGCCATTGCCCGCGCGGCGGGGGAAGTGGCCCCGCTGATGTTGGTCGGGGTTGTGAAGTTGGCTCCGAGCCTGCCGGTTGACGGCAACTACCCCTACCTGCATCTGGACCAGAAAATCATGCACCTTGGTTTTCATATTTACGATGTCGGCTTCCAGAGCCCGAATGTGGAAGCCGCCCGCCCGCTGGTTTATGCCACGGCGCTGACGTTGGTGATGTTGATTATTGTATTGAACCTGGCAGCGATCAAAATTCGCAACAGTCTGCGGGAAAAGTACCGCAGCGCCTCGGATTGATAGCGGGAGCGAACCATGCTAGAAGAGACCACCAAACGAAACCATGAAACGGCACCGGCCAGCTCCGCTGATGCAGCGGTGGCCGCCGCGCCCCGACCGCAGACACAGGGTAACCCCATGGCAATGGAAGACGAGTCAATCAAGCTCGAAATCAATAACCTGAATCTTTTCTACGGCAAAGACCAGGCACTGAAAAACATCAACCTGAAAATTCCGGAAAAGAAAGTAACGGCGTTTATCGGCCCGTCCGGGTGTGGCAAGTCCACCTTGTTGCGTTGCTTCAACCGGATGAACGATCTGGTGGACAGCTGTCGCATTGAGGGGAAGTTGCTGATGGACGGCAACAACATCTACGATAAGAAGGTGGATGTGGCCGAGTTGCGTCGACAGGTCGGTATGGTGTTTCAGAAACCCAACCCCTTTCCGAAATCCATTTATGAAAATGTGGCTTATGGTCTGCGGCTCCAGGGCGTGAAATCCCGTCGCGTTCTGGATGAGGTGGTTGAGAAATCCTTGCGCGGCGCCGCTTTGTGGGAAGAGGTGAAAGATCGTCTGCACGACAACGCCTTCGGTCTTTCCGGCGGTCAGCAGCAGCGTCTGGTTATCGCGCGCGCCATCGCCATCGAGCCCGAGGTCATTCTGCTGGATGAGCCGGCTTCCGCTCTGGATCCGATCTCGACGCTCAAAATCGAGGAGCTGATCTACGAGCTGAAGAATCATTACACTATTGTGATAGTCACCCACAATATGCAGCAGGCGGCCCGGGTTTCGGACTATACTGCGTTCATGTATATGGGGGATCTGGTTGAGTTCGGTGATACCGATTCGTTGTTCACCAACCCGACCAACAAGCAAACTGAAGATTACATCACCGGTCGTTACGGCTAGGAGGGTTGTTCATTATGGTTATGGATATCAAGTCCCACACGCACCATATTTCACAGCAATACAACCTGGAGCTTGATGAGATCAAAACCAAGCTCTCGGAAATGGGCGGCCTGGCGCAGCGGCAGGTCAATGACGCGATTCAATCGCTGATTGATGCGGACTCCGAAACCGCTGAGCGGGTGGTCCGGGATGACGACGATGTCAACGATATGGAAGTGGACATTGATGAAGACTGTATCCGAATCTTGGCCCGGCGACAGCCTGCGGCAAGCGACTTGCGCTTGGTGATTGCCGTGACCAAGGCGATCACCGACCTGGAGCGTGTGGGTGATGAAGCCAGCAAAATTGCACGGCAGGCGCTCGCGCTGAGCGGTGAAGGCTCCAGCGCGCCGCGCGGTTATGTCGAGGTGCGCCACATTGGTGGGCACGTCTCGCGTATGTTGAGCGATGCCCTGGATGCCTTTGCCCGCCTTGATATCGAGCTGGCATTGCGGGTGGTGCAGACCGACAGAACGGTCGACATGGAATACAACTCCGCCATGCGCGAGATGATTACGTTCATGATCGAAGACCCTCGTTCGATCACTCGCGCGCTGAACATTATGTGGAGTTTGCGCGCCCTTGAACGTATTGGGGACCACGCACGCAACCTGGCGCAATACGTCGTGTACTTGGTGAAAGGCGAGGACGTCCGGCACGAGACTTACGACGAAATCCAGGAGCAGATTCAGGACGACAAAGCAGACTAGCCGGTCGTCCGCTCCCCTATAGAGTGGGCAGAAAGGCTTCCACCAGCCAGAGTCCGAGGGTGACCGTGATCAGTCCGAACAGGGTGGTCTGAACAATCATGGTGGCGGCCAAGGCGGCATTACCGCCCATGGCCCGCACCATGACGAAGCTCGCCGTGGCGGTCGGTGAAGCGGCCAACAGGAAGACTACGGCCACCGCCTCTCCCTGTAGCCCCAGCAACAGAGCCAGCGCCACCGCAACCAGCGGCGAAATGATCAGCTTCCAGCAGTTGGCTGCCAAGGCTCCGCCGCCGATTTGCCCCAGTGATTTCAGGTCGAGAGAACCGCCAACACAAAGTAATGCCAGGGGCAGAGTCATCTCTCCCAGGTAATTGCCCGCCCGGCGAATCGGCTCGGCGATTGGTGGTGCCAGGGCGCCGTAAACCAGGCCGGCCACGATACCGATGATCAGTGGATTGCGCACGATACCCACAAAGACCCCGTGTAGGCCCCGTTCGCTATCCAGATCCCGGTTGAGCGCCACGACGGAGAGAACGTTGTAGAGCACGATGGTGACGGCCAGAGGCAAAGCCGCCATGGCCACGCCGCTCTCCCCGTAGGCGTTGGCGCAGTAAGCCAGACCGATGATCACCAGGTTGCCGCGAAAAGCTGCCTGCGTGAGCACCCCCCGATCCCTTTTGTCTTGAACAAACCAGTCGGCGGTGGCAAGACTCAAGGTAAAAATGAGCACCGCGCCAGCGACCACGGCGACCAGAATGCGCCCGTCGGTGGCCGCACCGAAATCTGCTGTGGCGTTGCTGAAAAACAGAAGGACCGGTAGCCCGACGGAAAACACCAGGCGCGAGGCCGTATTGATAAACGCTTCGTCAATCAGTCCCAGACGGCGTAGCACCGAACCGAGTGCCACCATCAAAAAGATGGGCGTGGTCACCGACAGGGAAAACAGAAAAGTAGACAGAAGATCGCTGTTGTTCACGTCGCTACCAAGGGGATGAGTGTTTTAATAGCGTCGGCTTTTGGCGTGCGTTCTGTCAAGATGGGCAGGCCTCGCATGAGAGCTCCGCTTGGAAACAGAACGCCCGGCGTAGAGCCGGGCGTATAAGTGCTTCGCCAAACCGCAGCCGTCGACGTTTACTTCGGTACGTCAAACGGGAAGTAGTCCCGCGCGTTATTGAAGCTGATATCCTGAACCATACCGCCGACCATCGGCAGGTCGTTGGGCACCAGCCCATTGACCATGTCGTTACCGAGGGTGCGGCACAGCAGGCGACGAAAATATTCATGCCGGGAGTAACTCAGGAAGCTACGGCTGTCAGTGAGCATACCCACAAAACGGCTCAGTAACCCGAGCTGGCTCAACGCTTCCATCTGGCGTTTCATGCCATCGAGCTGATCCATGAACCACCAGCCGCTGCCGAACTGCATTTTCCCGGGTGCCGAGCCGTCCTGGAAGTTGCCGATCATGGTGGCAATCATCTCATTGTCGCGCGGGTTCAGGTTGTACAGGATGGTCTTGGCCAGGCGATCGTCGTTGTCCAGACGCCCCAGGAACTTCGCCAGGGGTTTGGCATAGTTATGGTCGCCGATGGAGTCAAAACCGGTGTCAGGGCCGAGGGAGCGGAACAGACGTGGGTTGTTATTGCGAATCGCCCCAATGTGGTACTGCTGCACCCAGCCTTTCTCGTGGTCCTGACGGGCAAATTCCACCAGCATGGCGGAGTAGAACTTCTCCAACTCCTCCTCCGACAGGTCGGTGCCGCCGCGCACTTTGGCAAAAATCGCTTTGATCTCCGCTTCGGTGTAATCCGCCGCATGGACGGTTTCCAGCCCGTGGTCCGAGAGGCGACAGCCCTGTTGGTGAAAGAAGTCGTGCCGCTTCTGGAGGGCGGACATCAGGTCGTCATAGCTGCTGATTTCGGTGTCGCTGACCTCGGCCAGACGGTCCAAGTAGGTGTTGTACGCCTGAGTGTCCTCGGCGGCCATTGCCTTGTCCGGGCGCCAAGTGGGCAGCACGTTGGTGTTGAAGTCGCTGTCCGCGGCAATGTTCCGGTGGTGGCGCAGGTCGTGGGTCGGATCATCAGTGGTGCAGATCACTTTCACGTTGGCCTGGGTAATCAGCCCCTTGGCGCTGAATTCCGGTGTCGCGAGCAATTCGTTGCACTGGTCCCACACTTCCCGGGCATTGTCCCCGTTGAGCAGCTTGCCGGTAATTCCGAACGGCTTCTTCAGTTCCAGGTGGGTCCAATGATACAGCGGGTTGCGCAGCGTGTAAGGCACGGTTTCCGCCCAGGCCTGAAACTTCTCCCAGTCGCTGGCATCGCCTGTGCAGTACTTCTCGCTGACCCCGTTAGAGCGCATGGCACGCCACTTGTAGTGATCGCCCGCAAGCCAGACTTCGCTCAGATTCTTGAACTGTTTGTTCTCGCCAATCTGGTCCGGGGGGAGGTGGCAGTGATAATCGATGATCGGCATGTCTTTGGCGTAATCGTGGTACAACGCCTTGGCTTGCTCGGTGTCGAGCAAAAAATCGTCGTTAATAAAAGTCATTCTCACAGTTCCTCTCAACACACAAACGCCGTCACCGGGAGCCGGGTGGACCCTGGTGTCGGTTGTGCAGGGGTTTAGGCAGAACATACAGCGAGTGACACAATGGCACCACAGCGCGCTGTCTTGCTCGTTTACTGCCAAGGTTGATTATTGTGTGTCGGCCCAAAGGTTGTTGCCCTCGTCCTTTGGCCGTCACTGGTTATTCCGGGGTCACCCAGATCGCCCGGCGCCGCTTATAATGCGGATCTCCAGCAGTTTACCTCCTGTTCGAGCAAATATAAACAGCGCCTGAAAGGGGTGTCGCTTTGCTGTAAGCGCTTGCTAACTTTGTGGGTCAATGATACCAAAGTTATAGTCAAAGTGAAATAAAGTCAGGCTATTTGAGCCATAGCGATCTCCTTTACATCGACGGGCCGGTTCGGCATTCTCCGGTCGGCAGCGCTGGCGGGAAGCCGGATCGCTTCAGGTACGCACTAAAGCAATAACCAGGGTAGAGCTCACCGACGCGGAGGCCTAGACCACAAGACGGCAATATTCGCCAATACTGGATGAGGTACTTCAATGCAAAAAATGCAAAAAGCGGTCATTGCCGCACTGTTGGGCCTGGTTCTCACCGGCTGCGCGAGCGGTGGCCCCTCCCCGGAAGCGCTGGCCCCGGCCGATCCTGCTGCCACTACCCAGACCCGGGCGCTGTTTCATTTCCTGCGACGGCAAATGGGGCGGGGGATTCTGTTCGGTCACCAACACGAGACCACTCAGGGGCTCACCATCGACACCACCGATGGCACCCAGTCGGATACCGACAACGCGGTGGGCGATTTCGCGGCCGTTTACGGCTGGGACACGCTCTCGATCGTGGCGCCCAAGATAGAAGGCGATATCACAGAGCAGGCGATCAAAGCCTATGAGCGCGGTGGCATCATCACCATCAGCACACACCTGGACAACCCCCTGACCGAGGCTCAGAAAGGGACTTTTCCCACGGGCACCTCCTGGGATACCACCCCGGCGGTGGAGGCCGCTCTTCCCGGGGGTGAGGCCCATGAGGTCTACACCGGATACCTGGATCAGCTCGCTCAGTGGGCCTTGAACCTGAGGGCCGAGGACGGGACGGCCATCCCCGTGATCTACCGGGTGCTGCATGAAAATACCGGGAGTTGGTTCTGGTGGGGCGCGGATCAGTCGACCCCAGAGCAGTACAAGGCCCTCTATCGCTTTACGGTCGATTACTTGAGGGGGGAGAAAGGCGTTCACAATTTCCTGTATGCCTATTCTCCCAACGCCTTCTGGCCGGCCACCGAAGCGGCTTACGAAGAGCGTTACCCCGGTGACCAATGGGTGGATGTACTGGCCTTTGATGCCTATGGGCCGGCTTCTGACAATGCCGATTGGTTTCAGAACGTGCAGGACAATGCCGCCCTGGTGGTCCGCATGGCAGAGGCGAGAGGCAAGATAGCCGCCATCGCCGAGATTGGCATTCGCGCGCCGGACATCGAAGCGGGTCAATACGACAACCGCTGGTACCGCAAGTTGCTCGAAGCGCTGAAGAGCGACGAACAGGCGCGTAAAGTCGCCTATTTACTGGTGTGGCGTAATGCGCCTGAGGGCGTTGATGGCGGCAAGCCTCATTATTGGGTGCCGACAACCCTGCCTCACGACCGCGAGCGTGGCACGCTGGAAGACTTCCGGGCGTTTTACCAGGACGACTTCACCCTGTTTAACAGTGACCTGCCCGAGGTATACAATTAGGTTTACCACTTTCGTTTCACCGGGGCTCTTACGGGCATTATTGCTGAAGTGTTGAGCAATAATGCCGGTAAGGGCCCCATAATCAGGAGGATGCCTCAATGGCCCGAACTCCATCCAATATGTTGCCTCTCGGTACCGAATTGCCGGATACCATCTTGCCGGATCCGGCTGGTGAGACCTGGAAGTTGAGCCAACGCATGGGTGACAAAGGCTTGTTGGTGATGTTCATCTGCAATCACTGCCCGTTTGTTCTGCACATCGCGCCTTTCCTGGAAACACTCAATGACAAGCTCAATGATATGGGCATTCGCTGTATTGCCATCAGCTCCAATGATGTGAAAGCGTACCCCGACGATGCGCCCGACAAAATGGCGCTATTTGCGAAGGAGTACAAGCTGGCATTTCCGTATCTTTACGATGAGAGCCAGAAAGTGGCCCGTTCCTTTGAGGCGGCCTGTACGCCAGACTTCTTCCTGTTTGATCGCAATCGCCGTCTGGTGTATCGCGGACAACTGGATGACAGTCGCCCGGGCAACGACATACCGGTTTCCGGCGCCGACTTGTTGGCGGCGGCGGAGCAGGTGGCGCAGGGAAAAGAACCGCCCGCCGATCAACAAAAACCGAGTCTGGGTTGCAATATCAAATGGAAAGAGGACGCTTGAGACCGAAGCGGCGGGCGTTGCCTGCCGCTCTTTTGTGGGATCCCCCGCCAACTCCCCCATTCTGTGACTCACATCTCAATCAAAAGTGAAAAAGTTATTTTATTTGAAAAACCTCTGGTTATAATCCAGAGGCCTGCATGTGGTTAAGAATAAAGCGCGGTAAGCAACGTTGCGGGCGATTGAGTCGTATCGACAAGTCGCTGTCCGCTACTTTTGCGCGTCATTTGCTTCGCGGCAGCGAAGTCGGTCCTTTATTTCCTGCATAAAACGATAACAGGAGAGACGTTCCCATGACGATTTCCGCATTGAAACAGATCGGCAGTGCGCTTTTACTGAGTGCCAGTGTGTTGGCTTCTCAGTCGGTCAGCGCTCAGTCCGCCCGTTGTGACTATCTGATTCAGAATGACTGGGGCGGCGGTGCCACTGCCTCTATTGAAATCACCAACACCAGCACCAGTGCCATCAATGGCTGGAGTGTCAGTTGGTCCTACGACCACAGCACCGTTACCAATAGCTGGAACGCCAGCCTGAGTGGTGACAACCCTTATACCGCCTCCGACATGGGCTGGAACGCAACGGTTCAGCCCGGGCAGACCGTCTCCTTCGGGTTTCAGGTCGAGTCCACCAACGGTCTCGAAACGCCGACCGTGAGTGGCGCTGTTTGCGGAGGCTCCGCGGCGAGCTCCAGCAGTGTGGCGGTATCCAGTAGCGCCGCTGAATCCTCCAGTTCCTCCGTAGAGAGCTCTGTGAGCTCCTCAGCCAGCTCCGCCGCGCAATGTACAGGCGGTGATAGTTGCAACTGGTACGGGACTTCCTACCTCCTGTGCGAGCAGACTGAATCCGGGTGGGGCTGGGAAAGCCAGCAAAGCTGCGTCTCCCCCAGTACCTGTAGCAGCCAACCCGCTCCCTACGGCATTGAGGGTGGAGAAAGCTGCTCCAGCGCGTCGAGCAGCGTCAGCTCGGCGGTTAGTAGCCGTTCGAGTGTTTCCAGTAGCGTCTCCAGCAGTGCCAGTTCGGCTGCCTCGGTTCCCAGCGGGCTGACAGCGGTGGAGTTGACCGATGAAATGGGCGTGGGCTGGAACGTTGGCAATTCGCTCGATGCGGTCGGCGGTGAAACGGCCTGGGGTAACCCCATGATTACCCGTGAGCTGATCGACTCGGTAAAAGCCGCCGGTTTCGATACCCTGCGCCTGCCCGTTGCCTGGAGCAAGTTTTCCGACGCCGAAAATTTCGTGATTGAACAAAGCTGGTTGAACCGGGTGGAAGAGGTCGTGAACTACGCCCTGGATGCGGACATGTACGTAATCATGAACATCCACTGGGACAACGGCTGGATGCAGCCCACTTACGCCGATCAGGAATATGTCAACAATCGCCTGACCATCATGTGGACCCAGATCGCCGAACATTTTGAAGGGTACGATCACCGCCTGTTGTTCGCTGGCACCAACGAGGTCATGGTGGAAGGGGATTATGGTACGCCTACCGAGGAGTACTACACGGTACAGAACAGCTTTAATCAGACCTTTGTTGACACGGTGCGAGCGACTGGAGGCAACAACGCCGATCGTTACCTCGTGGTTCAGGGCTTCAACACCAACATTGACCACACCGTGAATTTTGCCGAAATTCCCGATGACACGGTTCAGGATCGTTTGTTGATGGAGGTCCACTACTATGACCCCTACAACTTTACCTTGAACGAAAGCAGCAACATCACTCAGTGGGGGTCAATTGCCACCGATCCCAACGCCACCGAAACCTGGGCCAACGAATCCTACGTGGATTCCCAGTTCGACCGTATGCAGACGCACTTTGTCGAGCAGGGCATCGGTGTGATTCTCGGTGAGTACGGCGTCATTTCCCGGGACAACGTCGAAGGTCATGACGTCTATCGCCGTTACTGGAACGAGTACATCACCCAGTCGGCGGTGGACCACGATATGGTGCCGGTCTATTGGGATAATGGCTATGCCGGCAATGGCGGCTTCGCCCTGTTTGACCGCTATAACGGCAGCATCATAGAGCCGGAGCTGGTCGATGTATTGACCCAAGCGGCGGATTGATCTCCCTGCCGAGCCGAGGCTGCCTCCTTTGGTGAGCCTCTTTCAAAGCCGGTCCGCGCCCCTTTCCGGGTGCTGGCCGGCTTTTTTTGTATTTCCACGTCAAAAATCACCCATATGGGGTATGTCAAAAAAATCGACGGCGCCTAGAATCACATAAACACTCTGTTGATAAAGGGCGGAATACCTCAAATGAAAATCTGGATTCAGACGTTACTATGGGCCTTGACGGTGACCGTGCTACTGGCCGGATGCGCCGCAGAAGAGGACGAGGGTGAAGAGACCCGCGAGCTTGAAAGCTCCGGGGGTGGTTCTTGCAGTGGCTCTTACCCGGATATCATCACGGCCAGCGAACGGGAGGCAGCCAATGCTTGCGGCACCCAGGTGTCAGTGCAGTTCGTGGCGGCAGACGGCTACCTGGAGACAGCCCTTAGCCTCTGTTCGGAGGGTAGCACCTCGGGGGCGGATGAGTACTACGACAATTACGAATCTCAGGTCGATTATGCCCGTAGTGTCGCAGAGGGCTATGATTGTGAGCCGGGTAGCTCGGGCGGTGGCGGTGTCACCATTGAGGACCCGACCGAAGCGGAGTATTACCGATTGTGTACCGCTCAGACGAGTGATTACATCTACGCGTCCTGCCAGGGGCCTGTGCAGTATTCCGATACGGCTTGCAACCCGATTGAGGGCAACGCCGCCAGTTACGTGACGCGTTACAACTCACTGAATGAGTGCATTACGGCGCGTGATGATTACCTGAACGACGCCTAGGCCGCGCCATGAACACCTTGGTGAAAGCGGTGGCCGTGGTCTTTACGTTGGTCAGCCTGTTGGCCTGGGCGCGGTGGCTGCAGCCCGCTGATGTCACCGGGAGCACCGAGTTGGAAGCGACTGATTCTCTGCCCAGGGAAGGGCACAGAGGCGAGGCCAGAGAGGAGGCCCCAATGAAACGTCCAGGAGCGACGTTGGGTGAACGAGAGCGTCATGAAAGTGCAAGCCAACCGCCCGCGACCGACTCGGTCAACGCCGAAACTCTGGAGGAGCTGAGGCTCGGCCTTGCCGTGGGTTTCACGCGGGAAGAAGCGCTTGCGCTGGCGCGCCAGGTTGAGCTTGAGGTTCTGGCGGCGTTTTTTGAAGCCCATTCCCATATCTCCCCCGACTGGCTGCATCGTTCCGGCCTGCCTCCGGAGCATCTGCGCCCACTGTACGCGCGCTGGGCCGCCGGTTCGGATAGGAAAGCGTGGGAGCTGGCACCAGGCGACGTTCTGCTCAGTCGGTATTCTCCGCGCCATGACGGCGGACCCTATCGGATTCAGAACGGTTTTCAATCAGAAGACCGCACGGTCTACCTTCACTACACGGTCCCGCAGGACTATAGCGCGGCCTCTGTGGTCATCCGTTGGGTGCACGAAGGTGGTTCGGGGCTGAGTCATTTCGATTACCACCCCGTCACAACGGGCCCGGGCCAGCGGCAGGAAGCATGGGTCAGGCCAAAAAGCGGTTGGGAACCGGGGACCTACCGGGTCGAAATCTTCGGCACCAATGAGGCGTTGCCGTTGTTGGCTGCCAGGACCTATACGGTGGTTCAGTGATCACCGGCACGAGGTGCTTTCAAAGAGCCCGTAGCAACCAGGTGTCTGAACTCCTCGGCCGGTAAAGCTTCGTTTCCATAAAAACCCTGGAACTCATCACACGCCTGCCCTTGCAGAAACTCATACTGCTCGGAGGTTTCCACTCCCTCTGCGATGACGTTCAGGCTGAGGTTGCGCCCGACGGCGATAATGGCCTCGGTCAGCCCGCGATCCTCCAGGCTACGTGTCAGGTCCCGGATGAAAGAAGCGTCTATCTTGATGGTGTCCACCGGAAACTGTTTCAGCGTTGATAGGGAAGAATAACCGGTCCCGAAATCGTCAATGGCGACCCGGACGCCCATGGCCTTCAGTTCATTCAGGATGGCCAGTGTGGCGTCGACGTCGCGCATGACCATGCTCTCGGTAATCTCGAGTTCCAGCAGCGACGGGTTCATGCCGGTTTCTTCGAGGGCCAACTTGATGTCATCCAACAGGTGTTCGTCGATAAACTGGCGGGCCGACAAGTTGATAGCCATGCTGATCGGGGGCATCCCCTGGGCCTGCCAGTCGACACTCTGTTGGCAGGCGGTGCGAAACACCCAGCGCCCGATCGGGACAATCAATCCGTTTTCCTCGGCCATTGGGATGAACTGCATTGGCAGAATCAAGCCCAGCTCCGGGTGTTTCCAGCGCAGCAGGGCCTCCACGCCGGTAATTTCACCACTTTTCATGTTTCGTTTGGGTTGGTAATACAGGCGAAACTCATCCCGCTCCAGGGCGTGGCGAAGGCTGGATTCCAATGTCAGCCTTTCCAGGGAGTCGTTACTGAGGGATTCAGAGAAAAACTGGAAATTATTTTTCCCCATTTCCTTGGCATGGTACATGGCCATGTCGGCGTTTTTCATCAGGGTCTGCTCATCGTCCCCGTCTTGGGGGAAGAGTGTGATGCCGATACTGACCGTGACCCGAAACTCCTGCCCGACCAAGGTAAATGGCCTGGCGCAGGCGGCCAATATTTTTTCGGCGACGGGAACCACCTGTTCCGGGTTGGTGATCTCGGGCAGCAGCACCACAAACTCATCGCCGCCAAGGCGGGCTACGATATCACTCTCTCTGATGGAGAGCGTCAGCCGCCGTGCAATTTCCTGCAATAGCTCATCCCCGGCGTCGTGTCCCAGAGAGTCGTTGATGTTCTTGAATCGGTCCAGATCGAGAAAAAGCAGAGCGAATTCTCGGTGATAACGTCGGGCCTCAAGCATGGATTGTGTCAGCATGCGGCTGAAGTAGGCACGGTTGGGTAAATCCGTCAGGCTGTCATGAAAAGCCAGGTATTCCACCTTTTGGGCGTGCTGCACGCGCTCTTCCATGGTTTGCCGCCGTGCCTTCTGCAGCCGCCAGCTCAAACGGCCCAAAATCCCGATTGTCAGAATCAGCAGGGCGCTGGCGAGCCCCGCCCGCCAGTAGTACTCGTGCGCCGTCGCTCGAGCTGGCGCTAACTGTTCTGCACGCGACAAACCGACAACGACCGAGACAGGGAAATCGAATAGCGCGCGCACCACCGTATAGCGCTCGATCTGATCCCGGGGGTGTTCAATCAGCGGTGCGAATGACTGCTCGTCATTCTCTGGAACCGCTGTAGCGACAATGCCCAAAGGGGCGCCCACGCTGATCTCTTCACCCGTGCGACGAACCCGAAAGTGGTCGTCTTCGCCAGTGATTCCAAGCACTCCCTGCTCGCCCAGAGTGGCACGGTCGTAACCGCTGACGAAGTAGCCGGCGTGCACGGCCAGGACAATCACCTCGGAGGTCTGGTTCTCTGTCATGCCCCTTGCGAAGTAAAGAAATGGACCCTCTGGGGTCTCGACCGGTTGACTGAGGGTCAGTTGGTCAGTGCGACGCGCGCGCTGAAAGAAATCATGCTCCTCGGGATGCTCCAGGCCGAACCGGCCATGGGTTGCCAGAATTTCCCCCCGGGGACTGAGGACGGCCACGGAAAACAGTAGGCTGGGGGGCAGCAGGTTCCGTTCGTTGAGAGCATTGATGGCGACGTTGGGGGGGTGGCGCTGAACATCATACCGTACCAGTTTCAGCGTCTGGTCAATCTCGCGCAAGGCACGAACCACTTGCGCCTCATAAGTGTCCGCCGCGTCGGTTGCCGCTGACGCGGCATTTCTGGAAGCATTTCTTACCACGTCTCCTGCCAGGTGAAACGTCGCGGCCCAAATCAGAACCACGCCAATGAGGCCCAGAGCACCCATCAGCACCGGCACCTCCAAGAGCTTTTGAAGTTTTTTGTTCGGGGTTCTTGGTGGAGTTTTCGACGCCGTCTCTGTCATATGCTTAGGACTCGATATCGATGACCCGCATACCCTCGGGCAACGTTTCGGAATCCATGTAACCGATGGCGCTGGGGTTGCGGCGCAGCGCTTCAGCCATAGCCGCGTCGCTCTCTACGGCCTTCGGTGGCTGACCTCGGCCGGTGAAAATCAACCGGGACCAGTGCGCGCGAATTTGTGCCGGTGTACGCCCCAAATACTGTTGGTAAAAGTCGTGGTGGGTATTGCTCTGCTCCACCTGATCGACGGGCACAACAGAACCAGCCTCAGGCAAACGGGTCAGGCGGCCCAGGTAGATATCCGTCAGTTGAGTCGAGGTCAGTGCCTGAATCGGGCTTTTCTCGGACACGACCACAACCACGTCGGCCCAGGTCACACTTCCCAGTCCGCTCAGAAGCCCGATGATTATTATTTTTACGAAAGTCTGTGGCATGATCTGGAAACCTAAAAGACGAAGTCGATAGTGGTGCTGAACAACCCGACGGGTTCATTGCCCTCAAACCCCGGCTGTGTGTTTGACAGTACGCCACGGGTGCCGCGCCTCAGGTCAATATGATCATACTGGATCTTCAGGGCCATACTCGGGGAAAAGTCCCAACGTGCTCCGATGGCCAGGCGCATCTGATCGCTGGTGTTTCCCTGCAGCAGTTGATTGAGCGCCCGGTTCAACGGCTCCGCCTGAGGGATGGGCAAACCCGGGTGAGACAAAGCCCCTTTTGCTTGCAGGTCGGCCACCGTCAGGTAGGGGGTCAGTGCCTTGATGCGAACGCCTCCCGTCGCGTACCAGCCCTGGTGCTCGCCGATGAAGGACCGTGACCGGCTATTGGTCCACTCGCTCGTGACAAACCAGTCGCCCGGGTCATAGCGCACACCGACGCTGGCAATGTGCACGGTAGTTTCGTTCAGGTCAAAGCGATCGGCCAGACGCTCTCCTTCGGGACCAAAGGCGCGGAAGCTCTCAAAGAAAGAGTTCAGTACCTCTGTGGTGAGGTCGGCTTGCGAATAGCTTGCGAAAAGCGTGGTGTTTTTCCATTCCAGTGTGTTGGCCAGGGTAAAGGCGTTGTCTGCGTTTATATCAAAGCCGTCGGGCAGGTCGGTATTTTTCTGTCCGTAAAGAAAATGTAGCGCGTTGGTAATCTCTCCAAAGCGCTTTTTGTAAATGATGTCGATGCCATCGGAGTTGGTAATGGGCACCAAATTGTAGACCTCTGCCGCAGGACGAACAGTGGGCATGGCGTAACCGACTTTTCGGTACTCGGATGCCATAAACGTGGGCAGCACGGTTCGTCCGAGGCGAACGGTAAGATTTGGTGTAGCCTTGTAACTGACGTTTGCCCATTCCACCTGAGGGTCAAATGAACCGTCGTGGCCTTGCTCCGAGACAACTTGAAGTACTGCCTGGAATTTTGAAGCGAAATTCGATGTGAGCTGAACACCGACCTTACTGTCAACTTTCGCGCTCCATTGGTCGCTGTAACCGGCGCCTTCATCCGCCAGCAGGCCCGATGTGAAATCCGCCTGCTCCTCGTCGGAACGGACCACGCCGAGTGTTCCGAAGCCGTTGACACTCCAGGATGATGAGTCGGGGTTGGCGCTTGCGGAGATGGCGCCAATAGGTAGCACCAATACCGTCAAGCCCAAAATAAGAGTGTGAAAGCGTTTCATCGAGAGCCTTTTAGTGACAGCATTGTTATGATGTTCAGGCGAAAGCGGAATTTCATAATGCTTTTCGGGTAGTACCTTGGTTCGGGTAATACCTTGAATAGTGGCTTGAGGGAGCGTAGCCATAAGTCCCGGTAAATGGGAGTTTTGACCGTGCCTCTTGGATTATAGCATTCAGCGCCGCGAGCGCCAGTTTGCCCGGCCCGCGCAAGGCGGCCCGGGCTTGTGTGCTGGTGTTACCGCTGCTCTTCCCGCGCGATCGCCCGGTAGCCGATATCCTTGCGGTAAAAGACGCCGTTCCAATGAATGCGGTCCGCGAGGGCGTAAGCCCGCTTCTGCGCTTCGCCGACGGTGCTGCCGAGTGCTGTGGCACAGAGTACACGACCGCCGCTGGTGACCACTTTTCCGTCCCGGGTGTTGGTGCCGGCGTGGAACACACGTTCACCCGGGGTCTCTTCCGCGGGTAAGCCGGTGATTTCGTCGCCTTTCCGGTAGGCGCCGGGATAGCCCCCGGCAGCGAGTACGACACCCACCGCGGCGCGATCGTCCCATTCGGCGGTGGTGACGTTGAGCTTGCCCACCAGCGCTGATTGACACAGAGCGGCCAGGTCGGACTTCAGACGCAACATGATCGGTTGGGTTTCGGGGTCGCCAAAGCGGCAGTTGTACTCGATGACCTTGGGTTGGCCTTCGGGGCTGATCATAAGGCCCGCATACAGAAACCCGGTATAGGGGTTGCCCTCGGCCGCCATGCCTTCCACGGTGGGCGTGATCACCTGATCCATAATGCGTTGGTAGACTTCATCAGTCACTACCGGTGCAGGGGAGTACGCACCCATCCCACCGGTATTGGGGCCGGTGTCGCCTTCACCCACGGGTTTGTGATCCTGGCTGGTGGCCATGGGCAACACGTTCTTACCATCGACCATGACAATGAAGCTGGCTTCTTCTCCGGTCAGAAACTCCTCAATGACGACGCGACAGCCCGCATCGCCGAAGGCGTTCCCAGAGAGCATGTCACGCACGGCGGTCTTGGCTTCTTCCAGGGTCTGCGCGACGATCACGCCCTTGCCGGCGGCCAGGCCGTCGGCCTTGATCACGATGGGGGCGCCTTTCTCGTCCAGATAGGCGAGGGCGGGTTCCACTTCCGTGAAGGTCTGGTAATCCGCCGTGGGAATCTTGTGGCGCGCGAGAAAGTCCTTGGTAAACGACTTGGAGCCTTCCAACTGCGCGGCGCCCTTGCTCGGGCCAAAGCAGGGCAAGTTCCGTTCGGAAAAATAGTCCACCACGCCCTCGACCAGAGGGGCTTCCGGGCCAACGATGGTCAGTGCCACATCATTTTGCTGGGCAAACTCCGCCAGGGCGGGAAAGTCCAGCACGTCGATGGCAACGTTTTCCAGTTTCTTTTCCAGTGCGGTGCCGGCGTTGCCCGGCGCAACGAAAACGGTGGTCACTTCAGAGCTTTGGGCCGCTTTCCAGGCGAGGGCGTGCTCTCTGCCGCCACCGCCGATGATCAGTAAGTTCATTCTGGACTCCTTAGTGCCGGAAATGGCGCATGCCGGTGAAGACCATGGCGATGTTGTGTTCATCCGCCGCGGTGATTACCTCTTCATCACGCATGGAGCCGCCGGGTTGAATCACGGCAGCAATGCCCGCGGCACCGGCGTTGTCGAGTCCATCGCGGAAGGGAAAGAAAGCGTCCGAAGCCATCACCGAGCCTTTCACCTCCAGGCCCGCATGCTCGGCTTTGATGCCGGCGATACGGGCGGAGTTGACCCGGCTCATCTGGCCAGCACCGACTCCCACAGTCTGGTTGTTCTTGGCATAGACAATTGCATTGGATTTAACGAATTTCGCCACTTTCCAGGCGAACAGCAGATCGCGAATCTCCTGCTCGCTCGGCGCGCGCTTGGTGACCACTTTCAGGTCGCTTTCGCTCACCATGCCACTGTCGCGATCCTGCACCAGCAGGCCGCCGTTGACACGCTTGTAATCCAGTCCGGCGACGCGTTCGTTGCCCCATTGGCCACAGGCCAGCAGGCGAAGGTTTTTCTTGGTGCTGACCACCTCGATCGCCGCTTCGGAAACGCTCGGAGCGATGATCACTTCCACAAACTGGCGCTCGACAATGGCCTTGGCCGTCTCGACGTCCAGCTCGCGGTTGAACGCGATAATACCGCCGAAGGCAGATTCCGGGTCGGTGGCAAAGGCAAGGTCGTAAGCGGCTTTAAGGTTGCCGGCGGTGGCCACACCGCAAGGGTTGGCATGCTTGACGATCACGCAGGCAGGCTCGTCAAAACTCTTGACGCACTCCAGCGCCGCGTCGGTGTCCGCCACATTATTGTAGGACAGCTCCTTGCCCTGTAACTGAGTGGCGGTGGCGATGCTGGCCTCGGCCGGTTTTTTTTCAACGTAAAATGCGGCCTTTTGATGGGGATTTTCGCCGTAGCGCATTTCCTGGGTTTTCAGGAACTGGCTGTTGAAGGTGCGGGGGAAATTGTCGCTGCCGCCCTCGACTTTTCTACCGAAATAATTGGCGATGGCGCCATCATAGGCGGCGGTATGCTCGTAAGCCTTGATGGCCAGATCAAACCGGGTTTCGTAGGTGGTGTGCCCGTCGTGAGCGTCCAACTCCGCCAGCACCCGAGCGTAGTCGCCCGCATTGACCACAATATTGACGTGGGCGTGGTTCTTGGCCGCAGCGCGGACCATGGTGGGGCCGCCGATATCGATGTTCTCCACGGCGTCTTCCAGGGAGCAGTCGGGGTTGGCGACGGTTTGCTCGAAGGGGTAGAGGTTGACCACCACCATGTCGATGGCGCTGATACCGTGCTCGCCCATGATGGTGTCATCCTGCCCCCGACGCCCGAGAATACCGCCGTGGACTTTCGGGTGCAGGGTTTTTACCCTCCCGTCCATCATTTCGGGGAAGCCGGTATAGTCGGACACTTCCACGGCGGGAATGCCGTTGTCCTTGAGCAGGCGGAAGGTGCCGCCGGTGGACAGGATTTCCACTCCACGCTCGTTCAGGGCCTTGGCGAATTCCACAATGCCGGTTTTGTCGGAGACGCTGATAAGCGCCCGGTTCACAGGTGCGAGATGATTAACGCTGGTCATGGTTGGCGAGTTTCCCCCAGTGCCTGTTCAAAAGTGTCTGGTTAAAAATGGATGGCGGTACAAATGCAAAGGGGGTGGCTGATACCACCCCCTCGTAATTCGGGTTTGCTCGGTCAGAGCAGGTCGTACTGCTTGAGCTTTTTGCGCAGAGTGCCGCGGTTCAAGCCCAGAACCTGGGCAGCGCGGGTCTGGTTGTGGCGCGTGTATTTTAAAACGATTTCGAGCATGGGGGCTTCTACTTCCGCCATGACCATGGTGTACACGTCGCTGACGGGCTGGCCGTCGAGGTTTTGAAAGTAGTTCTCCATGGCCTGCTCTACGCAGCCGCGCAGGGATTTTCCTTGAGTCAGAGGTTGGCCTTGAGTCAGGTTCGGGCCCTGGGTCAGATCCTGGTTTTGAGTCAGATTCTGGGTCTGGCCGGGTTCTTCCATGGGGGCTTCGGCCAAAAAGTTTTGTGCTGTGTTCATGCCGCTTGATCCTCTCTTGCTTTCAGCTGTTCGAAATACTGCAGAACGCTGTCGTGTTGTTCTTGAGCGCTATCCATACGGTTGAAAGCCTGGCGGAAGTGCTCGCTGCCGGGCACCGTCTGCAAGTACCAGCCCAGGTGCTTGCGGGCGATGCGAGGGCCCATAAAATCGCCGTAAAAACCGTAGAGGTCGCGCAAGTGACTGCTGAGAATGTCTCTGACCTCAATCAGAGACGGTTCGGGGACATTGTCTCCATACCGGAGAAAATGGTCTATTTCCCGAAAAATCCAGGGGCGCCCCTGTGCTGCTCGGCCGACCATGACGGCCCGGGCGCCGGTTTCATCAAGTACCTGCCGCGCTTTAAGCGGGGTATCGATATCGCCGTTGGCGAATACGGGAAGGCTGACCGCATCCACCACGGCGGCAATGGTGTCGTACTCCGCCTCGCCTTGATAGCGGTCGGCCCGCGTTCTGCCGTGAACGGCGAGAGCGGTAATGCCGATGTCCTCGGCCATACGCGCGATGCGCACGGCGTTGCGGCTGTCCCGGTCCCATCCCGTGCGGATCTTCAGGGTGACGGGAAGGTCCACCGCAGCCACCACCGCCTGAAGAATGTCCGCCACCAGCGGTTCGTCCCGGAGCAGTGCCGAACCGGCGGCTTTTTTACACACCTTCTTTGCCGGGCAGCCCATGTTGATATCAATAATCTGGGCGCCGTTGTCGGCGTTGAGCCGGGCCGCGTCGGCCATCATTTTTGCGTCGCCCCCGGCGATCTGAACCGAAATGGGCTCGGCTTCGCCAGTGTGGTCCAGTCGTAACCGGCTTTTTCGGCTCTGCCAGAGGCTGGCGTCCGAAGTGACCATTTCAGAGACCACCAGACCCGCGCCCAGTTTCCGACAGAGCTGTCGAAACGGGCGATCCGTCACACCCGCCATGGGGGCGAGAATCACCTGGCTGTCAATCTGATGGGGACCTATCTGAAACACGCGACACACCCTTAGACGAGGTTCTCACTGACCGATAATCGGCCTTGGCCGACAGCCCCGGAAAAGGTCCGCCATGATACCCGTTTGCCTACGGATTGGGAACGAGCAAATTGGCAAAATTGGTGTTTTTTTGATCGCAGGTTATGGCAAGCGACATTGAGTGGTCGCTCTATTTAAAGGGCTATTCGGGAATGTAGGCCCGGTAGTTCACGGCCTCTTCGCCCGGGTCCACCAATTCCAGCGTCAGGTGCACGGGCTGGTTGGCCGGCATGATTTCACGTCCGGCCAGTTCGCCGGAAAGGTACTCGTCGGGTGAGAACTGGCGGGCCGCGACCGTATCGCCGCCCAGTTCGCTGAACTCTAGCACCAGGTCGGGGAAGGGTTGGTCGAACGGCGCGGTATTGAGCAGAATGGCATCCACGATCAGTGCGCCCTCTCGCTCCGGGTGGTTGCGCACTACCAGGTTATAGGCGCGAATCTGGCTGCGATCGATCAGGGTGGGGAGTTCACAGCCCACCAGCGGACAGATTGCGCCGTAAACCGAACGGTAAGGCTCGAGGCGACTGAGCCGGTCAAACTGCAGCCAGGCTACCTGTAGTACGAGCAGTACTATTGCCAGTGCAGCCAGGCCGGGCCAGAGCCAACGGCGGCGGTTTTCGCGGTTGTTTTTGCGTACCCAATCCATTTCGACCGGCTCGGGATCGATGTTCATCAGCAGGGCGGAGCGTTCCGGATCCCGGGCGCTGAGCCGTTCCGGCTGATAGTCGTCTTCGTCGTCCGCCCCTTCCAGGTGAAAGCGGATTTGGGCTTCCTCTTCTTCTTCCCGCGTGGGAGGGGTCTCGGGTTGCTCCATCATCTCGAACGTCGAAGCGTCGTTCTCAGGCTCATCTTCCCGGGGCGTGACATTGATATCCGCGCTGCGCTCCTCTTCCTCTTCGAGCAGGCTCATGGCCCAGGATTCGTCGGTCTCGTCGTTGTGCTCTTCCTCTTCTTTCTTCGGGCGGCGGTCGAACAGGGAGTGGGAGCTTTTCACTTGCTTGCCAATGCCGAAAGGGTCCTCGACCTGGCTGGCGCCGGGTTCGCCCATGTCGTCGCTGATCAGGAAGTCATCGTCATCCATCTGGGTGGATTCTTCGTCGATCAGTGACTGATCAAAACGCAGCGCGGACTTCCCGGAGGATGTCTTGGCGGAGGGCGCGGGCTTACCTGGGGTTTTCGACGGGGCACCTTTTCCCGGGCTTGTGTCCCTCGGGGAGCGCGTTGCAGAACCTGCGGTTTTCTGCGGAGCTTTGGGGGCACGACCGGGTTTTGCGGGCTGCTGGCTCGCAGGCTGGTTCGGCTTGCGCACCAGAGCGGACTCGCTGGCCAGGGCCTGATCCCCCACCAGGTGATCCCTCGCCTTGAAGATATGCAGGCAGGCGCCACAACGCACCGCGCCGCGCGCGGACTGAAGCTGCGCGGGCGTGATACGAAAGGATGTCCCGCACTGCGGGCATCGAGTCACCATTTTGGTCGGCGCCATGATCTCGGGGGTCTCTCCTCGTGCAGACGGCTCAGTCGCGAACTTTGGTGCCGGTCAGGCGCACCCACTCATCGCGTTCCGCCACCGGGTCGAAGTCAAACCAGGGGCGGTAGGCGGCCATCACGGTTTCGGCCTGGTTGGCAAGAATACCAGAGAGGCAGATTTTTCCACCAGTGCGAGTTTTCGCCTGAAGCGTAGGGGCCAGTTTTACCAGCGGTCCCGCCAGGATGTTGGCGAGCATGATGTCCACGGTCAGCGCCGGGCAGCGTTCCGGCAGGAAGACCGGCATGGCGTCTTCGGGCAGTCGGTTGCGGCTGGCGTTGGCCTGAGTCGCCACGAGGGCCTGAGGATCGATATCGACACCCGTGACCCGTCGGGCGCCCAGCAACAGCGCGGCCACCCCGAGAATACCGGAGCCGCAACCGTAGTCGACCAGGTCCAGGCCCTCAACCGGTTGTTGGTCCAGCCACTGCAAGCACAAGAAAGTGGTGGGGTGGGTGCCGGTGCCAAAGGCCAGCCCCGGGTCCAGCATCAGGTTGACCTTGTCGGGTTCCGGTGGCTCCTGCCAGCTGGGGCATACCCAGAGGCGCTCGCCGCAGCGAATGGCCTGGTAGTGGCTCATCCACTCCCGCTCCCAGTCTTTGTCCTCCAACTGCTCCCAGGTATGCGCGGGTAAGTCAGAGCCGTGGGCCTGACTCAAGCGTCGACTGATGTCGGCGGTGTCGATGTCGGCGTCGTAAAGACCGGTCAGCCGCACTTGATCCCACAGCGGTGTTTCTCCCAGGGCGGGCTCAAGAATGGGCTGGTCGGCGTTGTCCTCCAGGGTCACCGAGACCGCGCCGCTCGCCAGAAGCAGATCTTCCAGCGATTCGGCGCGGTCTCGGTCCGTGGTCAGT
The DNA here is from genome assembly GCF_000423345.1 of Marinimicrobium agarilyticum DSM 16975. Taxonomy (GTDB): domain Bacteria; phylum Pseudomonadota; class Gammaproteobacteria; order Pseudomonadales; family Cellvibrionaceae; genus Marinimicrobium; species Marinimicrobium agarilyticum. The sequence continues at coordinate 120,344 of NZ_AUHU01000007.1, read as the reverse complement.
TTCAGTTGAAGCCAGGGCATGAGGGTCAGCTGTTCAGCTTTTTCTCCAGGTAATGGATGTTGACGCCGCCCTTGCGGAACTCGTCGTCCCGTACCAGCCACTGTTGAAGCGAGATGTTGGTGCGAATGCCGTCTATGATGGTTTCATCCAACGCATGCCGCATCCGGTTCAGTGCTTCTTCCCGGGTTTCGCCGTAGGTGATGATTTTGGCAATCATCGAATCGTAATTCGGTGGCACCGTGTAGCCACTGTACAGGTGAGAGTCCACCCGAACGCCCAGCCCGCCGGGGGGGTGGAAGTTCTTGACCTTGCCGGGGCAGGGCATAAAGGTCTTCGGGTCCTCGGCGTTCAGGCGGCACTCGAAAGAGTGGCCACGGATGATTACATCTTCCTGCTTGATGGAGAGCTTTTGACCGGAGCAGACACGAATCTGCTCTTTGATGATGTCGATACCGGTCACCATCTCTGACACCGGGTGCTCTACCTGAATTCGGGTATTCATCTCGATGAAGAAAAATTCGCCGTTTTCGTACAGAAATTCAAAGGTACCGGCGCCCTTGTATTTCATGTTGATACAGGCCTGAACGCAGGCTTCGGCGGTCGATTGGCGGACATCGTCCGGAATGCCCGGCGCCGGCGCCTCCTCAATCACTTTCTGGTGGCGGCGCTGCAGAGAGCAGTCCCGGTCGCCCAGGTGAATGGCATTGCCCTGGCCGTCGGAGAGGACCTGAATCTCCACGTGGCGGGGATTCTGCAAGAACTTCTCCATATACACGGTATCGTCACCAAAGGCGGATTTTGCCTCATTCTGGGTGATATGGATGGAGTTCATCAGAGACGCTTCGGTATGCACCACGCGCATACCGCGGCCGCCGCCACCGGCGGCGGCTTTGATGATCACCGGGTAACCGACCTGGCGACCAATTTCCTGGCAGCGCTCCCGATCGTGCGAGGGCAGCGGGCCATCGGAGCCTGGCACCGTCGGTACGCCGGCCTTTTTCATGGCGGCGATGGCGGCGACTTTGTCGCCCATCATGCGAATGGTATCCGGGTCGGGGCCGATGAAGACAAAACCGCTTTTCTGAACCTGCTCGGCGAAATCGGCGTTTTCGGCCAGAAAACCGTAGCCCGGGTGGACGGCCACTGAATCGGTGACTTCCATCGCGCTGATGATCGCGGGAATGTTCAGGTAGCTCTGGGGAGAGGGGTTCGGACCAATACAGACCGACTCATCCGCCAGGCGCACATGCTTCAGGTCGCGATCGATCACGGAATGAACGGCGACGGTCTTGATGCCCATCTCTTTGCAGGCACGCAAAATACGCAGGGCGATCTCGCCGCGGTTGGCGATTAACACTTTCTCAAACATAAACCAAATCCTCGGTGCTGGATTTATACAATCGTGACCAGGGGTTGGTCGAACTCAACCGGCTCGCCATCTTCCACCAGAATGGCTTCGATCACGCCAGCTTTATCCGCTTCGATTTGGTTCATCATTTTCATCGCTTCCACGATGCAGATGACATCGCCCACCTTGACGTGCTGTCCCACTTCCACGAAGGCCGCCGAGCCGGGGCTGGGTGAACGGTAGAAAGTGCCGACCATGGGAGATTTGACCGAGTGGCCGCTGGGGCTGGAGTCCTGAGCACTGGAGGCCGAGTCGCCGCCTTCGCTGGCGGCTGGAGCCGGGGCAGGAGCTGCCGGGGCGGCAGGCGCAGGCGCCGCTGTTGTGGCGTAGTACTGGGCGTGGGGATTGTTGCGGCTGATGCGGACGGACTCTTCGCCCTCTTTGATTTCCAGCTCGCCGATATCCGACTCTTCAAGCAATTCGATGAGTTTTTTGACTTTGCGAATATCCATTGGGGCCTCTCTTAAAGCAACGGATGAATGGTGGAGCCGCACCCTGCCGGGGTGCGGTTACTGTGTCTGCTCAAGTTGACGGATGGCCGCTGCCAGCGCCAATTCATAACTTTGTGGGCCGAAGCCACAAATGACGCCGCGGGCGACGTCGGAAAAATACGAGTGTTGCCGAAACGGCTCTCGGGCGTGCACATTCGACAAGTGAACTTCGATAAAGGGAATGGCTACGCCGAGCAGCGCGTCCCGCAGTGCCACGCTGGTGTGCGTGAAGGCGGCCGGGTTGATCAGGATGAAATCCACTCCCTCGTGGCGGGCGTCGTGGATTCGCTCGATCAACTCGTATTCGGCGTTGCTTTGCAGCGTCAATAAGTGGTGGCCGGCGCTGCGGCATTGCTCAGTCAGGGCCTGATTGATGGTGTCCAGGCTCTGGGCCCCATAAATGCCAGGCTCGCGGTGTCCGAGCAGGTTCAGGTTGGGGCCGTGTAAAACCAGAATGGTTGCCATATCAATCCCGTTTTGCTGCGACGTGTCGAGCGCTGCCTTGTCGTGAGCACGTTATGGGGGCGAGTTTGCCGCAAAAAAGCAACAGTGTCCACGGTCTAACCGAGTTTTTGCCAAATTGTCCCCATATGGCGACAAGATGGCAGACGTTCGCCCTGATATCCGGAAGGAAGATGCGTTTACCACAACGCAAATGGCATTTGTCGGTCATTTTGAGCGACAAACGCGGCGATTTTGATACAAGATAGCAGAGGATGCCTCAACTTTCTTGTAAAAGTCCCGATCGTCTTCAATTTTGGTTCAATTGTGAGGTTTTCGGGTTTTCCAGAGTGGCGAGAAGGCTGTCTTTGCGCAAAATTTGCGGTAAGACGATTCCGGGGCCACGGTGGTCGGCGGGAAACCAAAGGTAGAGCGGGACGCCACTTCGGCCATACTCCTCCAGCAAAGCGGTAATGGTCGGGTCCCGGCGGGTCCAGTCGCCTTTCAGGGCGGTAATACCCAGACGGTCGAAGGCGGCTTCCACATCATCGGTGCCCAAGGTGACTTTTTCGTTGGCCAAACACGTCACGCACCAGTCGGCGGTAAGATTGATGAAGACCGGTTCGCCCCGGCGTCGCAATTCCGCCAGTCGGCTGGCGGAATAGGGTTCCCACAGGCTGTCCTCTCCGGTTGAATTCAGTGTTTGCCAGGGCAGAATCAAAGCAGCGACCCAAGCCAGCGCCACCAGACTGTAGCGACTCCAGCGCCCGATTGACGATTGCGGCTGGCGGGTCAGCAGCCAACCGGCGAACGCAATGGCCACGGCGCCCACGCCCACCGCCGCGACGGCGTTGGCGCCCGCCTGGCGACCCAGGACCCAGAGCAACCACACGGCGGTCAGGTATAACGGAAAGGCCAGCAGTTGTTTCAGCGTATCCATCCACGGACCCGGCCGGGGCAGGTGGCGCACCAGCGCGGGAATATAGCAAAGGGCCAGCAGAGGTAAGGCCATACCCAGCCCCAGCGCCACGAAAATGCTCAGGCTGATCACGGCCGGTTGGGTCAGGGCGAAGCCGAGCGCCGCCCCCATAAAGGGAGCCGTGCAGGGGCTGGCCACCACCGCGGCCAGAACGCCGGTAAAGAAAGAGCCGCCGAGCCCGCTGCTTTGCGTCAGATTCTGGCCCACACCCATCCAACGAGTGCCGATGGTGACCAGCCCGGAGAGACTGAGGCCCATCACAAAAAACAGGTAAGCCAGGGCGGCGATCAGCAGTGGGGACTGTAGCTGGAAGCCCCAACCAATCGCCTCTCCGCCCGCCCGGGCGACCAGCAGTGCCAGACCGAACAAAAGAAAGCAGGCGATGATGCCCGCGGTATAAGCCCAGCCGTGCAATCCCATGCGATTCCGGTCGGCCTGGGCCAGACTCATCACCTTAATGGAGAGCACCGGAAACACGCAGGGCATCAGGTTCAGGATGATGCCACCGAGCAGCGCCAGCCCGAGCGCGTAGGGGAGCCAGGTGGGGGGCTGGGAGCTGGGCGTCGACGTCGGGTCTCCATTGCCGCTCGCCGCGCCACCGGGTGGCGGCGCGGAAGTGACGCCGACCGTGCCGTTTGAGGGGTCGATGCGCAGATAGTCCGTCTGAGGGGGGTAGCACAAGCCCGCGTCGGCGCAGCCCTGCGACTCCACCGCGAGCACGAAGGGGGCAGCGTCCCCGGGAATGGCGGCCCGGACGGTGGCATCGCCATAGTAGACCGCCATGTCCTTTTCGAAATACTCGTCATACTTTTCGACGGTATTGTCACTCAGTGTGGGGTTGAAACCCTCGGGTTTGGGGTTTGCACTGAATCCGAAATGCGCCTTATAGAGGTAATATTCAGGGGCGATCTCCCAGCGCAGTACCAATTCGTCATCGTTGTAATAGGTCTCGAGCTGAAAGGCTTCGGTGACCGGGAGAAACTCATCATTTCCGCCCAGCAGGCTCTGGCCACTGTCGCTTTGACCGCCCAGCAGATCTTGAGCGGATAGCGGATTCCAGGCTACTAGGAGGATTAATGCAAAGGCCAGGCGAAATGGTGTCAATAAGCGTTGAGCAAGCATGTGCCGATTCAATCCGGGTTGGGTGACGTTATCATTGCCAAAAGAGTATCATGAATTCCGCGTAAACAGCGCGGCCTCGCTGGGACCTTGCGCCGCCGACATCGTTCGTCGGCGCGGCGGATTGGGTGCCAGTGTAGCGTGATAGGGTGCCAAAAACTGCCAACTGGCTCTCTGAATGATGGCTGGCTGGAGCGTGGCACCCGAATAACGAATAAAGTGGGACCACTGACAACCATTATGATGCGATACCTTGTAACACCCGGGCGCGCGACGCACGGGTGGACAGCGACCCGCTTGGTGGCGGCCGGTTTTTTGTTGTGTGCTTGCGCCACCGAACCGCCCGTTCCAGAGCCCGACGAGCCAGAGGCCCTCACCACCGAGGTGCCCGCCTCAGAGCCCGCGCCTGCGCAAACCCGGGAAGAGAAGGTCGAGCAGTGGCTGGAGCAGGCCGACAGGGCTCTGGCCAATGACCGCTTGCTGTCTCCACTGGCGGATAATGCCCATGACCGCTACCGGGCGGTACTGCTGTACGATGCTGACAATACCCGCGCGATTACCGGGCTTCAGGCTATCGCCCTGCGGTATCTCGACTTGGCCCGCTCCGCGGCGGCGCGCAGCGCCCTGACCCAGGCGCGGGGCTACCTGGAGCTGGCGGAGACCGTTGATCCGGGCAACCCGTTGGTAGAGGAGCTTCGGCAAAGCCTGCAGACTCAGCGTGAACGAATGGTGAGTGCCGAGGCAATGGTAGAAAAGGGACGTACCATTTCTCTCGACCCTACACTGCTGAGCCAGCGGGCGGACTCGCTGGTGGCCGACTTGCACTCCCTGGCTCAGCGGGTCAAAGAGTCGGGAAAGTTCGTGTTGATTGTCACCCGCACCGATGCTGAAGGCCGTTGGGTCTACCAGCAGATGCGGGACGGCGTTTCTGATTACGTGCTTCGGGGGGATATCAAGCTCGGATCGCCGCCCCGCATTGAGCTGCAATCGCCCCTGTGACTGCTATCCCAATTATGGTGACCGGAAATGGTGACCGCGAAAGGAGAAAGAATGATGTCAATCCGCTGGATGTTTCGTCTGCTCGCCCCCTGCTTTTTGACGTTGGGGGTGCTGATGCCGGTTCAGGCTCAGGCTCCGGCCTCCATTGAGGTGGTCGACGCTACGGTTCGGGTTCCGTTACCGGGCAAAAACCTGACCTCTGCCTACTTTCTGTTGCGCAATAGTTCAGACAAGCCGATGACCCTGACAGGAGTAAAGGCAGCGTTTGCCCAACGGGCGGAAATTCACAGTCATCAAATGGTGGACGGTATGATGCGGATGCGTCCGGTGGAGTCCGTCACGGTGCCGGCTCAGGGGACGCTTCGGTTTAAGTCCGGTGGCCATCACGTCATGTTATTCGACCTTGATCGGCGTCCCCGCACCGGAGACCCGCTACACTTAACCCTGATCTTCGATGGTGGCGTAGAGGTGCCGGTGAAGGCGTTCGCCGTCAGCGTCTTTGATCGTCCCCATCATTAAACGAAACCCCATTTTCTAGCGCAAAAGGTAAGGACGTCACCATGCCACTCTCAAAAGCCAAACAGTTTTGGGTCGCCACCCAACGGAAAATTCGGGACATGATGGCCGACACCCGGGAAGATGTGTCGCGCTCCGGTGTCTGGGTTCGGGTCGGCATCGCCGCCATTGTGTTTTATCTGCTCTTTGCATTGATCATCGGTATCTATTGGAGTATGACCCCGGATCTGTTCTCGGTGCGTGATGGCGTCAGTGCCGAGGTGGAAGAGCGCGGCGGCCAGCGCGAACGCGGCGCGGTCATGACCGCCACGCTGATCAATGTGGCGGAAACCCTGCTGGACAAGCCGGGCGGCTATCTCACCAACGATATTACGCTCCCCGGCTTGTGGCTCGACAACATGCCCAGTTGGGAGTATGGCGTGATCATCCAGGTGCGCGATGCCAGCAAGGCCATGCGCGAAGCGTTCAGTCGCTCCCAGACCCAGTCCCGGGAAGACCAGGACCTGGCGCTGGCCGAGTCCCGCTTCAACTTCAACACCGACAGCTGGATCATGCCCGCCACGGAAAACCAGTACCGGGAGGGTATTGAATACACCCGCGACTACCTGGATCGGCTGACAGGTATTGAACGGGGCGGCAACGCCGAATTTTATACCCGTGCGGATAATCTGCGTTACTGGCTCAGCACCGTGGAGACCCGTCTGGGCAGCCTGTCTCAACGCTTGAGCGCAAGCGTGGGGCAACGCCGGCTCAATACCGACTTCCCCACCCCGATGGGGGAGACCCAAGAAAGCGACTCGGGAGAAGTGCTCGTCGAAACCCCCTGGACGCAGCTGGACGACGTCTACTACGAGGCCCGCGGCTCGGCCTGGGCCATGATTCATCTGCTTAAAGCCGCCGAAATCGAATTCGCCGACGTACTCGAAGACAAGAACGCGCGCGTCAGCCTCGGCCAGATTGTCCGCGAACTGGAGGCCACCCAGCGTCCGGTCATGAGCCCGGTCATTCTCAATGGCAGTGGTTTTGGCGTGCTGGCCAATCACTCGTTGGTCATGGCCTCTTATATTGCCCGTGCCAATGCGGCTTTGATTGATCTGCGCAGCTTGTTGGATCGCGGTTGATCAGCGTGAGCGTTTTACAATAAAAACTATTTCAACCAGAGCTCTCAACACAATTAAGAGAGCCGCTTTAAATCAACCAAAGGAAATCAACGATGAAACGTGAATTATTATCCTCTGTAGCCGTCGCCATGGCGTTGTTGGCGCCGGTTTCTTCTGCACAAAACCCGCTTGATTTTGGCAGCGACATCCGAACCGCCGACCCTTCCGCGCACGTATGGCAGGACGGGAAAATGTACCTGTACACCTCACACGACGAGGAATGCCAACCAGACTTCTTCATGAAAGACTGGCATGTCTTTTCCTCCACCGATCTGGTGAACTGGACTGATCATGGTGCGGTTCTGTCGGTCGATGACCTGTCTTGGGCGGACAACTACGCTTGGGCGCCGGATGCGGCGTATAAAGACGGTAAATACTACTTTGTGTTTCCCGCCGGTACCGGTCACAAGGACCGGGTGAATCCCGAGAAGAGCACCAAGTGGATGGGCATTGGGGTCGCGGTCAGTGACTCGCCGACCGGGCCGTTTAAGGATGCAATTGGCGAGCCCCTGTGGCGCGAGCCTTATGCCAACGACCCCGCCCTGTTTATCGACGACGATGGTCAAGCCTACCTGTATTTCCATGGCAGTAATTTTGATTACTATGTCGCGGAAATGGCCGACGATATGCGCAGCATCAAGGGTGATTTCCAGAAAATGGATATGGGTGGCCATGAGCCCAAAATGGAGGGGCCATGGGTCTTCAAGCGGGGCGATAAGTATTACTTCACCATGCCCGAGGGTAACCGGGTGCTGACGTACTATATGGCGGACTCACCCAAAGGCCCCTGGGAATATCAAGGGGTGATCATGGAGCAGGAGCACGAGAGCAACAACCATCACTCGATTGTCGAGTACAAAGGCCAGTGGCTGCTGTTCTACCATCGGTGGCTGGATACGCCTGAATCCGACTGTAACAAAAAGCAGCGCCATGTCGCGGCCGAATATTTGCAATTTAATGAAGATGGAACTATTCAGAAGGTAAAAAGAACAAAGGAGGGGGTTAGCGACTTTGCCGAGCGGCTTAAAATGGCGCCATAAATCGTTTTCGCCCCGCACCGGTCCGAACTCGGGCCGGTGCGACTCAGTCTTTGGGCCGCAGGGGGCAGTACATGACAGTCGTTCAAAGGAGCCGGAACGCAGAGGGCGGCAGAGAAGGGCGCCGCAAAGACCATTCTGACACCTCTTCATCGGGGACCGTTTTGTTAATCGGGTGTCTGTTCCTGAGTCTTTGTGTGGGCTGTGCCAATTCAGAGCGGCGGCCCGAGCCGGGGAACAAACCCGAAGAATCGAAAGCGGCAGACGCCGAGGGAGCCACAGACTCAGATGTGGTTGATATTGAACCAACCGTGGTTGAGTACACGGACTATAACGACCCACTGATCGGCGTCAATCGCGCGGTATTCGCTTTTAATGATGTCACCTATCGGTACCTACTGATTCCTGCCAGTAAAGGCTATGTGGCCGCGGTGCCAGCACCCGCGCGACAGTCTGTCAGTAACTTTTTCTACAACCTTAAGACCCCAATTTATCTCGTAGGCAACCTGCTGCAGCTGGACTTCGGCGCGGCGGGGGACAACCTGGTGCGTTTTGGCATGAACACCACTACGGGGGTGCTGGGACTTTTTGATACCGCCGATGCTTGGTTGGGAGTAGAAAGGGCGGAAGCGCATCTCGAAGACGCGTTGATCTCTTACGGCGCAGGGTATGGGATCTATGTGGTGATACCGTTCCTGGGCCCTTCGGATCTTCGGAACGCTCCTTCGGAGCTGGCGGATATGGTGCTGAACCCGGTTTTTCACCTGACAGAGAACCCGGAACGCCTGATGATCCAGAGTTTCGATTATCTTCAGGAAAATGCGGCGGGGGCGGATCGCTACAGCACCTTGCGCGAGAAGAGTGAGGACCCTTACATCTACTTCCGCAACATGTACCTGCAAGGGGTTCAGCGCGATGCCGACTACCAGTAATCGCCTCGCCCACCTTCTGACCCATTACCCCAAGACCATCCTGGTTTTCTTCCTGGTGCTGACCTCGGCTTTGGCCTGGCAGGCCACCCGATTTGAAATTGATGCCTCCGCCGATACGCTGCTCACCCGGGACAACGAGCTCTATGTAAAATCCCGGGTGGCCTCCGAGCGCTTCTCTCCCCAGGAGTTTCTGTTGGTGGCCTATCAACCCACCAGCCACTCCGTGCTTTCGGAGCAGAGCTTTGAGGACCTGCGTGCGCTCAGTGACGATCTCCGGAAACTGGAGCGGGTAGAATCCGTTCGATCTATCCTGAATGTGCCCCTATTGAGTTTGGCCGGGGGCAATCTGGCTCAGACGGAGGCTTCGCAGTGGACCATTGAGCAGCAAAATTTTGATAAAGAAACGTTGAGGCGGGCCTTCTCAGGCCACCCCATCTACGAAGATCTGGTCATCAATAAGGACCAGACCGCCACCGCCATTCAAGTGCTGTTCCGCCCGAACGAGGCGCTCGAAGACATCAACCGGCGTATCATTGCGTTAGAGGAAAAGGGGCTGAATGGCGAGCTCACGGACGCCGAGGAGGAGAAACTTCGAACGTTGGAGGAGAAGGCGGCCCCGCTTGAGAAAAATCTCGACGAGCGGAGAATTCGAGAGATCGAAACCATCCGGGGTCTTATCAAGCCGTATGAGGACGATGCCAATCTCTATCTCGGTGGCGTGCATGTATTGGGCTACCAGCTGATCAATATCATCAGAAATGACCTGGTGGTTTTTGGTGGCGCCATTGCAGCGATCATCTGCGCAATATTATTGATCCTCTTCCGGCGATGGCGCTGGGTCCTGATACCGGTACTTTGTTGTGCCTCCAGTGTCATCTGCACAGTGGGCCTGTTGGGGCTGCTCGGGCTCAAGGCGACGGTGATTTCCGCGAATTTCATCGCTCTGCAACTGATACTCACGCTGGCGATTGTGATGCATCTGATCGTGCAGTACCGTGAGTACAGTGCGGCCCACGGGGACTGGAGTCAGTCGCAACTGATTCAGACCACACTCGCTCGCAAAGTCCGCCCCTGTCTTTACGCCGGTGTTACCACGTCCATTGGTTTTGCTTCCCTGATTGTGACTGACATCCAGCCGGTGATTGCCTTCGGCTGGATGATGATAATTGCCATGGGCCTGTCCATTGCGGTCAGTCTGGTGCTGTTTCCCGCACTATTGGCGTTGTTTGGCCGGGAAGCGCCAGCGGGGGAGTCCCGACTCTCCGGCGCGGTGCTTCGAGGGTTTACCCATATTTCCCTCCGTTGGGGGCGCGGCACGGTGATCGCGAGTCTTCTTGTGGGGCTTCTGGCATTGGCGGGCCTGTTCGGGCTCAGTGTCGAGAACAGTTTCATCAACTACTTCCGAGACTCCACCAAAGTCCATCAGGAGCTGGCGTTTATTGACCGGGAGCTGGGTGGATCGACCCCCATGGATCTGGTCTACACCATCCCCGAAGAGGAGCAGTCCAAGGAAGAGGACCTGGTTATTACTGCCGATACCGTTCAACAGCTTCAGCGCATTCAGAAGCTGCTGAATGAATACGAGGCAGTGGGGAAGACGCTGTCCATCGTCAACCTCACGGCGCTCGGAAGGCAGATCAATAACGATAAACCCTTAACCGAGTACGAGCTCACCTCCGTGTATTGGACCGTTGATAAAGCGTTGCGCGAAGAGCTGATTGGTTCCTATTTCAATCGAGAGGCCCAACAGGCCCGAATCAGCATTCGCATACAGGACACCACCGAAGGGCTGGACCGGGACCAGTTGCTGGCCGATATCCGCGCGGATCTTCACGCATTGGGTGTGCCGGAAGGCCGTTATGAGTTGACCAATCTGTTTGTCCTGTATCAGGATATTTTGCAGAAGCTGTTCAAGTCCCAGGTATTGTCCCTGGCCATCGTGTACCTATTGCTCACGCTGGCCTTTCTGGTTCTGTTTCGTTCTTGGCGCATGGCGTTGATCGGTATTGCTCCTAACGTCCTGTCGACGCTGACCGTGCTTGGTGTGATGGGCTGGCTCGGAATACCCTTGGATCTGATGACCATCACCATCGCCTCCATTGCCATGGGCATCGCGGTGGATGACACCATTCACTACATGCATCGGTATCGCGAGGAGGTGGCGGCCCAAGGTCCCGAAGAAGCCTTAAGACGTACCCATTCATCGGTTGGCTATGCGCTGCTTTTTACGACCACCGTTATTATGGTCGGGTTCTCTATGCTTATCTTGTCCGATTTCCTGCCGAGTGTCTATTTCGGCATTTTGTCCGGTTTGGCCATGTTGACGGCACTGGTCGCCGACCTGACCCTGCTGCCCGTTCTGCTCCGCCGGTATGTTGGGCAGTCGCTCTGATGCCGTGCTCTCGCGTTGGCGCTAAAGTTCCGCGAAAACGTTTTATTTTTTGATGGTGATTATTTCTGAAACGGTAGTGGTACCATCAAATAGAGACGCTCGAATCAGGTGACGTCCGGGGCAAGAGGAGTATACCCACAAGGTGCCGAAATCGGGGGGCTCGTTGAAACCTTGTAAGCTGTATGAATCGCACCCGGGAGGCGCTTGGACATAGTCCCACTCAAATGAAAGATAGTCTTGATCAGGATCGTTGCTCAAACTGAAGTCGAGCGTAGTGGAATAGATGCTATCCTGAGCTTTGATAACGGTCCATTGAAGTACCGGAGGGCGGTTAGTGTGTGGGAAGTCTGGAAATTTAGACTGAGGGAACGACGAGTAACGCGCGTTTTTCCTGTCGGACGTCAGTTTAAGCCCCAGTTTCCATTCCTCATCCAAGTGAAAGTCGAACTCCTGAAGGGTGTAATTTTCTCCTTTTTGCCTGACCCAGGAATTTCCCACAAGCCCGCTTTCAACATCCACATAACCCCAACGGTTATGGTAAATTTTTCCTTGAGGAGATACGCCGTTAACGAATAAGTCCTCAGTGTAATAAAGTTCACCTAAAACTGAGTTCACCAAGGTAAGCATAATTGTGTATTGGCGGTGGTCATTCAGCTCCACCAAGCCGTCTACCATTGTATACTCATCGTCCCGGTGAAAAGTCAATTGTCGAAAGAGGGCTTCTCTCTTGTCAGGTTTCCTGAGTAAGTTCAGTCGGCTCTTTAAGACGATTTGTCCAGTGACAGTGCCTTTTGCAGTAACACAGTTGTTATAAGTAATTATTTCTACAAGGTGGTCAGAGAACTCAAGGGCCTCGCGATCTCTGGAGCCTGTCTGACAGGACATGTTCCGCATATTGACCGGCTTGTAATCCCTGTGAAAAGGAAACGGCTTCTGCAGGTCCATGTCATTGCCTACCGAGTAGGCTGCGGCGAGCATTTCAAAAAGGGCCCAAGCAAAATGCGGGCCGTTTTCTTGGGTGATTGTGGCTCGGTTGAAAGATCCTGTGTACTGAGGTTTTTGAACAGAGGGTTGGAAGTTGCTGATGGAAGCCAACTCAAATAGGTTGGCAGGGACCGGCTCTTTTTCTGGTAGCTGGGTAGCCTTTTCTTTGCGAGACTCACTCCCTCCCCCACAGCTGGCAAGGGTGATGATGAGTAAAGCAGCAATGAGCATGCGCGAAGGGTTCATCGGGGTCTCCTGTCCCAATCCGTGGGCGATATGCTACTCAGAGCAACGCCAGTTATTGTTCGTTAAAAGCTTCACGTAGTCAAAAGTACCACATCATAAAGGGGCTAGGAACCCGTCGCTTCACCACCATCGGCGCACTTCGCTCCGGTAGTGGCTGTACTCTTCGCCATAGATATCGGCGAGGGCGCGTTCTTCCCGCCGGGCCTGCAGTGCGATGACAAGGACACCCGCCACCAGGCAGATAAGCGTAAACACACTGGGCAGCGCCATAAAGAGCCCAAGCTGGCCCAGCATGATGCCCAGAAACAGCGGGTTGCGGGTGCGACCATAAGGGCCCTGGGTCAACAGGGGGTGGCGCTTGTGCGGGTCGATGCCCGAACGCCAGTCCTGGCGCATGTAGGCGTGGACGTAGCTGATGATGCTGTAGGAGGCCAGCAGGGCCGCCACACCGGCAAGTAAAATCGGCGGTTGGTAAAGGGCAGGGATGATGCCCAGCCAGCGATCAATCTCTGGCCACAGGATGCGCGCCAGGCATACCAGCAGGATAGTGGCTCGAAAAACATTGAAGGTCTGCCGGTACCACCAGGTGGCGGAGCCCGTTCTGCCATATTGGATGTGGCTCACACCTGTACGCCGCCATAGGCCCAGGCTGGTGCTGATGTAATGCAGGCCAATGAACAGGAAGTAGTAACCGAGAAAATGGCGGGACAATAAATCGATATCGGGCATGGGGGTTCTGTGACAAAGAGTGAATCAGGGGGCTCGTGTGGCTTTTCCAAAAGTGTTATGTGAGGGCTTCCTGATCCCTGTATAACGAATGGTAGCGGATAGAGGGGGCTCTTGCCAGCGTCTTTACAGTTAGTGAATACTCGCTCAACAAGGGGCGTCCGCTGTCCCTCGCCCCGCTTATACCTCGTTGTCGCCCCTTAGCAACGCTTCAAACCCGTCCGCCGCCAGTGGCCGGCTGAAGTAAAAACCCTGAGACTGATCGCAGTCGTGGTCTCTGAGGAAGGATTCCTGCTCCACGGTTTCCACGCCTTCGGCGATTACGGTCAAGCTCAGGGTTTTGCCCATGGCGATAATGGCCTGGGTAATGGCCTTGTCCTCAAAGTTGCTGGGAATATCGCGGATAAACGAGCTGTCGACTTTCAGCGTATCGATGGGGAAGCGTTTGATCTGGGCCAGAGAGGAATACCCCACCCCAAAGTCATCTATGGCCAGACGCACGCCGAGCGCCTTGATCCCCTTGAGAATGTCGATGGCCCGGTCGGTGTTCTGCATGACCATGCTTTCGGTGATTTCCAGTTCCAGATTTTCCGCTCGCAACCCGGAGTCCTCCAGCGCCCGTTGAATATCTCCGATCAGGTGCTCGTCAAAGAATTGTCGGGGCGACAGGTTCACAGACATACACACCGGTAGCAGGCCTTGTTTCTGCCAGCGTGCGCTCTGTTCGCAGGCGGTGTTCAGCACCCAGCGGCCGATCAGCACGATCAGACCGGTCTCTTCGGCCAGAGGGATAAAGTCATTGGGTGGTACGACACCCAGTGTTGGGTGTTGCCAACGCACCAAGGCTTCCACGCCCGCTACGGAGCCGGTTTTCAGGTCCCGTTTGGCCTGGTAATGCAGAAATAGCTGGTTCTGTTCCACGGCCCGGCGCAGATGGTTCTCCATGTCTAACCGCTCCAGGGAGCGGGCCTGCAGGTTGGGGGAGTAGAACTGGTAGGTGTTTTTGCCTTCCTCCTTGGCCCGGTACATGGCGATGTCGGCGTTTTTCATCAGGCTCTGGCCGTCGTCGGCATCCGCCGGATACATGCAGATGCCGATGCTGGCGGTCACCCGGCACTCCTGTCCCAGAACGGAGATTGGCTCCACCGCTGTAGCAATCAGCTTCTGGGCGATCAGGCGGGCGTCTTGCTCAGAGTGGATATCCTGCAGTAATACCACGAATTCGTCGCCCCCCAGGCGGGCGACCACATCGCTGGCGCGCAGGTTTTGGGTAAAGCGTTGACCGATGGTTTGCAACAGCTGGTCCCCCGCATCATGGCCGAGGGTGTCGTTGATATTTTTGAAGCGGTCCAGGTCGATGAACAGCACGGCCAGCACACGCTGGTGGCGGCGGGCGGAGTTGACGGCCACATCGAGAATCTGATGGAACATGAAACGGTTGGGAAGCTCTGTCAGGCTGTCGTGGGTGGCGAGGAAGTGCACCCGCTCTTCGGACTGCCGACGTGCGGTGATGTCCTGCCCGATACCCCGGTAGCCGAGAAAGCCTCCGTCGTCGTCGAATACGGGCAGGCCACTCAGGCTGAGAAACCGGGGCGGTTGGCCGGGTCGTTCGCAGCGCATCTCAAACTCCCGGAAGGGTTCGCGCGCGTTTAGTGCCGTGTCCAGTTCGGCCCACCAGCCGTTCAGCGGTTTGCAATGGGGCAGCTCGGACACGCGGCGACCCAGAATATCCACATCGGCGAATCCGGACTTGCCGTTGGGATCGGTCAGGTCAGTGAATTCGCCCCGTTCGTTTTGCTCCCAGTACCAGTCTGAAGACAGTTCGGTCAGGCTGCGAAAGCGTGACTCGCTTCTCCGCAGGGCCAACTCGGCCTTCCTCCGGCGGCTGATGTCTCTGCCAATCCCCACCAACCCCACGATCTTGCCGCTCTTGTTGCGGAACGGAACCTTGCTGGTCAGCAGCCAGCGCGTGTTGCCCGTTGCCTGGTCCACGGTGGGTTCCTCCCGTTCCAGAAGGGGGTCGCCGCTTGTCAGGACTACTTGTTCATCGTCAAGATACTGTTGCGCCAGAGGGGCGGGGAAAAAGTCGAAGTCGTCTTTGCCCAGAATATCGTCGGGGTTGGTGCCCATACTCTCCGCTACCGAGTGGTTAGCGAGCAGGAAACGACTGTTCAGATCCTTGGCGTAGATGTTGTCGGGTAAGGCATCAATCAGGGTGCGCATCAAGCGCCGCTCTTTTTCCAAAGTGGCGGCCAACTGTTCCAGTTCGTTGGTTCTTCGGGCTACGCGCCCCTCAAGTTCGCGGTTAAGCTCTTGTGTTTTGAAGGCACTGTCGCGACTGGCGGATATATCGCGGGTAATCCCCAGCAGACCAACAACTTCTCCCTGAGCGCTTTTCAGGGGAACCTTGGTCGTGGAATACCAGCGGTGCTGGCCGCTGGTAACGTCTAGCATCTGCTCCTCCCGGTCCACCACCGGCTCGCCCGAATGGATGACGCTCTGGTCATCCCGGTAGTAACCCAATGCCAACGCTTCCGGGTAAAAGTCGAAGTCGTTTTTCCCCAACATCTCGTCCGTGGCGGCGCAACCGTAGAGGTTGGCCAGCGCGGCGCTTACGAACATAAACCGGCTTTGCCGGTCCTTGGCGTAAATCAGGTCCAGCGAGTGCGCCGCAAGGGTACGCAATAACAAGTGTTCCATGGAGGTGTCTTGGATGTTGGACATGGGCGACCCCGGTTGGCGCTTAAATTATCTTTGTGGTGCATTATAGAGGGCTTTTAGTCAGATTGTCTTCAAGCCGTCAAAGGCTTTCAGCCGCTCTTGGTCCAGGTTGAGCCAGATCATCATATAGGTTTCTAGCAGACGAAAGCCGTGGGAGCGAGTATTTATAGATAATAATCTGTTCATCCCGGTAGTTCAGGCCCCGCTGGAAGCGCTGGTCCGGTAACCGGGGCCAGAGATCTTGTCAGGCGTCGGGTTGGGCGCTAGCATTGGCAGTCCTTTCGCAACGCAAGAGCCCACAATGGAAGAGACCCTGGAACGACTCAGGGCCGCGCATCAACCGGTGCCGGTCCCCCTGGAACTCCCCAGTCACGAAGATCTGGTGGATGTGGAAGAGGAAGTCCTGATGCCCATTCCGCGGGAGATGCGGCGTTTCCTGCTGTTGGTCAGCGATGTGGTCACCGGCTCTCTGGAGCCGGTCACGGCCGCTGATCCCCACGCCCACAACTATCTGCCGGAGGTGGCGGCGACGGCCTGGGCCATGGGGCTCCCACGCTACCTGCTGCCTCTGTGTGAGGTGAACGGCAATTACTACTGTGTCGAGCCGGAAGGGGAGGTGCTGTATTGGCGCGATGGCGACCTCACCGATGAAGCCTGGGACGACGTCTGGCAGTGGGCCAGCGAGGTGTGGCTGGAAAGCTGAGACGCTGCAGAGAGCTGCTGTAAAAAAGGGGCCGCGTCAGTGGCCCCTTTTTTCGTCTTACTGCTGGCGGCTCTTAATTCACCGCTGATGGCTCCTTAGTTCACCGCTGAGGGCTCTTAGTGAAGCTCATCGTGAAACCCGCCCGGGCCACTGGAGCCTTTGGGGAAGCGGATGTTCTCCACCATGTCCTGAACGTGGGGTGGGGCGTCCGGCGTGAATTGGCGCACTGTCAAGGCGACGGCCAGGTTCAGCAGCATGCCCACGAAACCGATACCTTCGGGTGAAATGCCCAGCAGCCAGTACTCCCGCGTGTTCGGCAGTAGCGGCTCGAAGAACACGCCCTTGAACACCAGTATGTATCCGGCGGTGAACACCAGGCCGCTCAGCATGCCAGCGACGGCCCCCCACTGGTTCATCGGCTTGAAGAATATCCCCATGATGATCGCCGGGAAGAAACTGGCGGCCGCCAACCCGAAGGCGAAGGCAACCACTTCCGCCACAAACCCCGGCGGGTTGATCCCCAGATAGCCCGCCAGCCCAATAGCGGCCGCGGCGGCCAGGCGTGCGGCGAGCAACTCGTGCTTTTCCGAGATCCGGGGCATGAGGTTGCGTTTGAGCAGGTCGTGGGAGATCGAGGTGGAGATCACCAGTAGCAGCCCGGCGGCGGTCGACAGGGCCGCGGCCAGGCCACCGGCGGCCACCAGGGCGATGACCCAGTTGGGCAGTTCGGCGATTTCGGGGTTGGCGAGGACCATGATGTCCGGGTCGATGGTCATTTCGTTCCGGCTGTCATTACTGTAAAACAGCCGGCCATCGCCATTGTCATCCTTCCACTGAATCAGACCCGTGGTCTCCCAGGTCTCCACCCACTCGGGCATATCCTCGCGAGGGACGCCCTGGGCTTCCGGGCCGTTGATGGTATTGATCATATTGAGACGGGCGAAGGCGCCCACCGCCGGCGCGGTGGTGTAGAGAATGGCGATGAACAGTAGGGCCCAACCGGCGCTTTTGCGGGCGTCCCGGACTTTGGGGACCGTGAAAAAGCGCACGATCACGTGGGGCAGGCCAGCTGTGCCTACCATCAGCGCTGCGGTGATGCAGAACATATCAATGGTGGACTTTTTGCCATCTGTGAAGGCGGTGAACCCCAGCTCCCGGGTGAGGCCATCCAACCGGTCCAGCAGGTGGACCCCGGAGCCATCGGCCAGGGTGTCACCGAAGCCCAGCTGCGGTATCGGGTTGCCGGTGATCAGCAAGCTTATATAAATAGCCGGGACGGTATAGGCGAAGATCATCACGCAGTACTGCGCGACCTGGGTGTAGGTAATGCCTTTCATGCCGCCGAGAACGGCGTAGAAAAACACCACGCCCATGCCGATCAATACGCCAGTGGTGACTTCCACCTCCAGAAAGCGCGAGAAGACCACCCCGACTCCGCGCATCTGTCCCGCCACGTAGGTAAACGATACGAAAATGGCACAGATGACGGCTACGGTGCGGGCCATCTGGGAGTAGTACCGGTCGCCGATGAAGTCGGGCACGGTAAATTTGCCGAACTTCCGCAGGTAGGGTGCCAGGCACAGCGCGAGCAGCACGTAGCCACCGGTCCAGCCCATCAGATACACGCTGCCATCGTAACCGAGAAAGGCGATCAGGCCGGCCATGGAGATGAAGGAAGCGGCGGACATCCAGTCAGCCGCGGTGGCCATGCCGTTGGCAATGGGGTGCACGCCGCCGCCGGCGACGTAGAAGTCCCCGGTGCTGCCGGCCCGGGACCAGATGGCAATCGCGATATAGAGGGCGAAGGTACTACCTACCGCCAGGTAGATTAAGGTTTGCTGGTCCACGGCTTACTCCTCGTCTTCCCGGACACCAAAGCGGCGATCGAGCTGGTTCATCTTGAGCACGTATACGAAAATCAACACCAGGAAGGTGTAGATCGAACCCTGCTGGGCGAACCAGAAGCCGAGCTTGAAGCCGCCGAGTCGGAACTGATTCAGCCAGTCCACGAACAGAATGCCGGCCCCGAAAGAAACGATAAACCAGATACTCAAGAGGACAACGAGCAGTTTGATGTTGGCACGCCAGTACTGTTTGGCGGCCTCCTTAGACTGAAAAGCCATGGTGTAGCTCCCACTATTATGATTATCGGTAGGGGTCCAAGTGAAAAGGAAAACGAGGAATCTGTCAATTTAAAGAGCCCTTTAGTCCTTTCGGAGGCCGTTGGCGTGATATGCAGCATTTTTCAGAATGTCGATATTGTGATTGGAAGTGAGGCGAAAGTCCGGTGATTTCGTTGAGTTATAGTATTAAATTATTTTTTTATTATGTGACTATATTACTTACAAATCGCTTTTAGTGTGGTTAGTATCGGCCGCGAGCACCCTGATGGTCACCATCACGGAGCGATTTGAAGACCGATCCGGTCAGGCAGGTTCAAAGGCAATCTCCGTGGAATAATCGATAAATACAGAAGGAGAGATTCATGTTTAAGAACTTAATCGTTAAATCAACCGTAGCGCTTGTGCTGGGCCTTATGGCCTCCACATCTCTGGCGCAAATAGCCGATGGGCGTTACATCATCACCAACGTTCTCAGTGGCAAACCCATGGAGGTCGAAAACGCCAGTCAAGATGATGGCGCCAACATCATCCAGTGGGACTACCTGGGCGGTCAGAACCAGCAATGGGACGTGACCAATCTCGGTAACGGCTACTACTCCATCCGTGCCGCGCACACCGGTAAATCCATTGATGTGTTTGAATGGAACGCCAATGACGGGGCCGATGCACGTCAATGGACGTGGCTGAACGGCACCAACCAGCATTGGGCCATTGATGCGATTGGCAGCGGACAGTATGTGATCACGTCCCGCTTCGCCGGTACCGCGCTCGAAGTCTTTGACTTCAGCACGGCCAACGGCGGCAACATTGGTCTGTGGACCTACTGGGGTGGCGACAGCCAGCGCTGGACCTTTACTCCCGTCGGCCAGAATGGCGGCGGTGGTGGTGCCATTACCGGTTCCTCGTGTCAGTCCACCGGCAGCACATCCGTGTCTTCCACTATCTACGTGACCAGCGGTAGCTATGATGGTGGCTGCCAGACGTTTAATCCGACCTCGGCGCTGGGTGATGGCAGCCAGGACGAAGGCCAGGATCCCGCGTTTCGGGTTGAAAATGGGGCAACCCTGCGCAACGTGATCATTGGCAACAATGGGGTTGACGGTATCCACGTCTACAACGGTGGTACGCTGGACAACATCCATTGGACCAACGTCGGCGAAGATGCCATGACCATTAAATCACCGGGCAGCGTCACCGTTCGCAATGTTGAAGGTTATAACGGCGAGGACAAGTTTATTCAGGTCAACGCTGAATCCGACCTGCATGTGGAGAACTGCATCGTCGATAGCATGGGCAAATTTCTGCGTCAGAACGGCGGCTCAACCTTCCGTACTGACGTCACCGTTGAACGCTGCCGGTTGTCCAACCTTGGCGAAGGTATTTTCCGTTCTGATAGCCCGAATTCCACGGCTTTCATCAGTAACAGTGAAGTGAGCAATGCGGGCGATGTCTGCATCGGGGCTTGGGCGAGCTGCGGTTCTTCGGGGCTCACCAGCTTCTAAAACCTGAACCATCGGGTGCTCAAAAGAACCGTTGTATCTCAATCAACTGAAGTCTAAAGGCAGCGGCCATCCGGTCGCTGCCTTTATTGTGTGTGGCGTTGCAAACGCACAATGCGGTCGCCGAAAACGAACAGATCACCGGTATCCGGGTGAACCAGTCCGTTGCGAAAGTGCGCCTGCGTATGGGTCGGCAGCCGCGCCCAACTAAGGCCTTCGTCGACCGAGCGTAAAAGCGTCCCTGACCGTCCCACAATCAAGGGGTATCCCGTATGGGGCTCAATCAGACCCGCGCGTAGCTCAACGCTGACACCACTGTCGGCACCTTGCCAATGAAGGCCCCCGTCGAGGGAACGGATGATTGTGCCCTTCTCACCGAAGGCGATCAGTACGCCACTTTGTGGTATTTCCAGCATACGTCTTAATGTGGCCGTGGTCGGCACGGAGACCTTATGCCAGGTGCGGCCCCAGTCCTCTGTGCGCGCCATGACACCGCCTTCCCCAAAGGCGAAGAGTGCCTGGTGGGATCGGCTGGCAAAACTGCCATACAGGTCCTTGCCGGAAACCGCCGCCAGCTCCACCCGTGTCCAGTTCCTGCCGGCATCCCCGCTCATCGCGAGCAGTCCGCTCTGTCCCACGCTCAGCGCCGTAGAGCCTAGTGCACTGCCATGCCAGAAGTTACGTTCATCGTCGGTCGGTGCACGGTTCCAAGTGCGTCCGTTGTCGGTGGAGAAATAGGGGCCGCCAAAGGCCTCTACCGCTATTGCCGTACTGCCATCGGATGAGGCCATCAAATCAGTGAACGCCTCGCCTGCACTGAAGGGCGTGTGGTGCACGACCGTCCAGTTGCGACCCTGATCGGACGAACGCAGGATCAAGCCTGTGGGGCCGGCGGCAAGCAGCACACCCTTGTCGAGCGATGCCAACGCCCGGTAAGTGGGCGGGGTGCGCGGGTCGGGATAGGTAACGTTGACATAACTCCAGTTTTCGCCAGCGTTGTCTGAGCGCAGTATTTGTCCCAACTCACCCACGATGACAATCGCTCCCGACGGTGTCACCACACCTTCGCGCCAATAGAAGTCGAAGCTGTGCCGTAGCACCTGCCACGAGGCCGCCGCATTCTCGCTCACCGCGCGAAAGCCGCGATTCCCCAACGCGAGGTAGGTCTGCCGTTGGGGGTGGTAGAGTACCTTCACAAAGGACTCGCGAAGGCCGGAGGGCCGCTCTTGCCAGTTTTTGCCGCCGTCATCGGATTGCAATACTGCGCCGTGAGACCCGAAGGCAAGCAGGCGGCGGGTTTGTGGGTCGAATAGAACGTCGCCGAGTGAGTGGCCCGCCCCTTGGTAGGGGGCTTCGATCAGGTGCCAGCTTTCGCCGGCATCATCGCTGTGGAAAATATGACCGTTGTGACTGGTCAGAACAATGGACCGGTGAACCGGATCATAGGCGGCGTCGTTGAAATAGAGGGACTTCTCGGCCTGTACCAGATGCCAGTTGGTGCCCCCATTCCGGGACAGCAGCAAACGACCCCAAGCACTGGTGCCCAGCACCAGATCCTCAAAGACGTGGAAATTCGTTATGGGGGTTTCAGTGTCCGCGCGCTGGATGGTCCATGCCGCACCGTCTTCGGAGGTGCCGACCAATCCATTTTCGCCCCCCACCAGCACGCGGCCTTGGTCTTTCACCCAAGTCAGAGTCAGCAGGTCGTCGTCGGTATCGATGCGACTTGTCTGCCAACGGTTGCCGCCATCAATAGAGCTGAGGAAATGGCCGTCGGCGGCCACTGCCAACCATAGACCCTTCTCGGGAACAGGGAGGCCGGCTTCCGGGCGAATGTAGAGTACATCGTTAATCGACAGGGCGAAGGTGTCGGGTGTTTTTGTTTGCCAATGGTCGCCCTGGTCCGAGGAGACAAGCAAGGTGCCCGCTTCACCCACCGCGACCCAGGTGCCCGCGTTGTCAAAGCCAAGCTGTAGAATTTCTGCAGTGGTGGGCGTATCGAGCTGGTGCCAGCGCTCCCCGTCCGAGGAACGCATCACCACGCCGTCGCTGCCCCATGCCACATAGTCGCCGGAGTCGGGCGCGATGGCACCGCCGGTGAAATCGGGGTCCAGCACCTCGGCACGGTATAGGATAGGCCCCTCGGAGCTTGGAGCGGGCGCGTTTAAGAATGGCGTGGCGAGCAGAATGGCGCCCGCAAGCGCGATAAGGGCGACAACAGATTTTGGATTTTGCATGGCATGGGCTATGGGTTTTTGTCGTTATAGGAATAGGCGGCCCATTCAAACACGTTCAACCGATCACGGCTATGGCACAGGTCACAGGCTATAGGGCCCGCAGGGACCACCAAGATCCTCCAAGGAAGGAAAGCGTGTGCACGTTATGGGTTGAGCTATTCATTCGTTACCTCAAAACGCAGCATCCCGATCATCTGATTGGCCTCGGTTACCACCTGTACCTGCCAGTGGCCCACAGCGTTTTCGGGGAAGTGTTGCTTATGGGTCCAGGCCCGATAACCTTCCTGTCGACCGCCCTGAATATCCAGGGCAATGGTGTCCACCACTTCGCCCTCGTGCCGCCAGACGTGGTAGATCCGCTCCTTCAGCCCCCGGGGGGCGCGAATGGCGGTATAGGCGAACAGGCCATTCTTGTGCAGGGCTTCGTCAGTGAGATGCGCCACTGAGCGGCCCGGTTGTTTTTCGTCATAGTCGACGTCGAAGCTGATGGACACATGCGTCAGCCAGAGGGTGGCGGGGGGCACCCAGAGTCGAGCTTGCCAGCCGCTGAACCCCAATACCAACACAACGCCGACTAACGCCAGGCCTCGCCACCATCGACGCGGCGGCAGCGCCTTGATAATACTGGGAATGGCGAGCACCACGGCGGTCCCCAGTGCCCAGGGATAACTTTGGGCGGTGCTCAGGTGCAGGATGATGGGCAGTGCAGTCAACAATACAGCAAACAGGGCCAACGAATGAAACCCCAGGTAAATCCAGCGCCGTCGGGCCAAGTGGTTGTAGTAAATGGGGTCGATCACCGAAACCAGGGCGGCCAGACAAAGCAGTGCCATAAACACCACCTGGCCGCTGTTCCAGGTCAGGGTGAAAAAGAAGAACGGGAGCACAAAAAAGAGGCTTTCCTGATGCACCATCTGGGTAATGAAATGCAGAGCCGGGCGGGGAACCCGGACTTTCAATAGCCGCAGGGCGTTGCGCCGCAGAGTGTTCTCGGCCATGAGCCAGACCCAGCTGGCGAGCATCATCAACGCCACCACCTGTGCCAGTGCCGGTTTGCGTTCCACCAGGAAGAAGCTGCCCACCCCCGACACGAAGCCCGCCCACGCCAAGGCTCGAGGATGTTGTTTCAACCACAGGATAAAGCCGTCGATCATCCGCCGGTAAAGCGGACGAGGCCGCTCCGGCTCGTGGTTGATATCGGAGGGACCATTCATAGGTTGGCTACCGTGTCATCACCGAGGGCTCTAAGAACCATCTTGACTCCTTTATGTTCCCTGGCTGGCAGAGGCCGGGCGTTTCTGGGTACAGTACCCAGGAGGGTAAACCGTATTGACGGTATTGAATCGGCGAAGAGGATAACACTATGACGAAACATGGATCACTTTCGAGATGGCGTTCCGCACTCGGCTTTTGGCTGCTCACGTTCTTTTTCTCTGTAGGGGCCGCCGCCGAGGTGACCGTTCACGAGGATATTCCCTGGGCCGAGCCCGGCGGGACAACGCTGACCGTCGACATCTATACCCCGAAAGGCGCCGCTACAAAGCCGGCGGAAGAGGGCTTTCCGGTGGTGGTGATCTATCACGGTGGGGGTTGGCTCATCAATGATGAAAGCATTATGGATTCCACCGCCCGCTATCTGGCGGAGAACGGCGGGTTTGTGGTGGCCAATATGAATTACCGGCTGCTGCCTGACAACGACAATACCACCTACATGAATGAGATCATTGAAGACGTGTTCGGTGGTCTGCTTTGGGTGAAAGACCACATTGCGCAGTACGGCGGGGACCCGAGCCGGGTAGCGGTGACCGGTGACAGTGCCGGTGGGCACCTGAGCGCCATGATTCTTACGGCCGGCCGTCGGTTGAGCAGCGACGGGCTTTCCAACGACCCACCGGGTTTTACCCCAACCTATCTGCCCGACGGCAAAACGGCCGAAGCCGTGGCGGTTGAGGATGGCCTGGCCGTGCAGGCGGCCGTGCTGAGCTACGGAGCGTTCGATCTGCACGCGGCGGCCAAGGGGGGCTTTGAAACCCGGAATAATTTTTTCTGGCAGCTGGCGGGCGTTGAAGCGCGGGGCCTGTTTGGCGAAGGCGTCAATGTCGAGGATGACCCGGAACTGTATCGGGCGGTGTCTCCCATCTACCTTGTGCCGGAGGCGGACGCCTACGATTTGCCGCCAATGTTCGTGCATGTGGGCAGTGAAGATACCACCACGCCCCCCGAGGCGGTGGAAGCGTTTGTCGGGACGCTACGGGAGAAGGGACACGACGTGGTGTACAAGGTTTACGAAGGGAAGAATCACGCGTTTCTGGATAGCGGCTGCAACGAGCACCTGGGCAACTGTTTTGATGAGGATGCGCCGGATACCCTGGATGACATGATCGAATTTTTAAACCGTCATTTGCGTTGAGCCTGCGAGCTGAGCGCCCGGGTGGCGCTCAGCTCGTCTGCCTATCAAGGTGTCACCAGACAGCCCTGAAAACGCCGTAACAACTGGGTGTGTTCCGGGTCTGGCACGGCGGCCAACCCCAGCCATTCGCTCATCAGGTTATCAATAGACTCCTCCGACTTGCCCAGGCCCTGCTGTAATAACTCCATCTGGTAAGCCATACGCTGCGCCTTGTCCTCTTCGGGTGTCGGTTGCTCGGCCAGAATTTCGGCACGAATGCACAGCAGTCTCATGGCGTCCCGGTTCCGCTGCTGGTCGGCGCCGCTCAATTGCTCGGCGTTCGCCATGCGTTGCTGGAGCAGGGCCTGGGCGTCTCCGGGCCAGTGTTCCACCGCGTCCAGAGCGATCTCCGCTTCTTCCCGGGCCGCGGCGGGCGCGCTGCCTTCCAGGCTGGCCAGTTCAAACGCCCGAACCGCTTCAGCGGCGTTGAAAAGTTGTTGGCGCTGGCGCTCTTTGGCTTCGGTGCGAGCCTGTTGCTGCTTCTGCTCTAGCGCTTTCAGTGTCTGATAAAACTCGTCATTGAGCGTCTGTGCCTGGTTGCGTGGTAACTCATTGAGCTGCTTGTAGGCGGTTTTGAGCTCATCGACCTTGGCCCGTTGGGCGCCGGCGCTGTCGAGCGGTGAGGTTTGCAGCGCCTTGAGGGATTGAATCAGTTGTTTCGCTTCCTCGGCCTGTGCCTGACGAGCCTGATCGGCTGCATCGAATTCGGCCTGGCGGCGGGCGAAAATCGCGTCGCAGTGCGCCCGGAACTGCTTCCACAGCGCCTGGTCTTCTCTCGGGCGACATTGACCCACCTGTTTCCATTGCGCCTGCAGTTGCTTGGCGCTTTCAATGGCCTGAGGTAAATCGCTCAGTTCGCACAGCTCTTTCGCGCGGGCCACCAGCGCCTCTTTGGTGGCCCGATGGGCGTCATAGCCCTCGCTGAGTTTGGCGTGCAGTTGGTCCATTAACGGTTCGAACCGTTCCTCTTGAGCTTTGATCGCTTGCCGAGGCACGGGCCAGGCGTCACGCCATTCGCGCCGGGCCTGCTTGAGGGTGTGCTCCACATCCTTCCAGACCGGGGCGTCCCAGTGGTAGCCATTGAGGTATAGTTGGACCTGTTCGATCAACTCTTCCCGTTTGGCCTGGTTGGCTTCCCGCTCGCGAGCCTGAGCTTCAAAAAATTCTTTGCAGGGCTCGAAGGCCCGGTGCGAGGCTTCCTGGAACTGGTGCCACAGGTCCTCGTCGTGGTGAGGGACGCCCTTGCTGACTTCGCGCCAGTCGTCCTGCAGGTGATGAATTTTCCGGGCCAGTTCCTCCGGGTTCATCTGACTGTTTTCCAGCGCCTGCATGGAGCGGATCAGCGCCTCTTTCTTCGGCGTAACGGCAAACTCGTGCCAGTCGCTCAGGCGTTCTATGGCCTGGTCCAGTTCTTCGAGTTTGCCGGTCAAGTGAGCGGAAACGGGGCCCACGCTCTCGCGCTTTTCATGGCTGGCCCTGTGCAGGCCCCGCGCCCGGCGGACCTGGCCGCGTTGGGCAGCGCTCAAGCCTTGCCGCACTAACCCTTCCAGTTCGCGCTGTTGTTTCCGTTGCGCCTGAAGGTCGGCCTGTTCTGCCTCTTCGGCTTCTTTCAGCTCGTTCAGGACGGTGGTGATGGCCTCGGGCGCATCCGGCCACTGGCGGGCTCCCTTGAGCAATTGTTTCAGCCTCTGGCGCGCCTGCTGGCGCTGCTCGGCATCCTCACTGTGCCAGCGTTCCAGCCATTCGGGGAGGGCGCCCTGGTCGCGCAGTTGGCTCAACAGTTCGGCGGCGCGATTGTGTTCCCGCTCGACGCGATTTCTCGCCTTCTCGGATAGCGCCTCGCGGTCCACCTCTTGCAGTGAGCCCGCCAGGTTTTGGAGCTGCTCTTCCCAGTGGGCGTCGTGAAGCTGCTCGGCGGTGGCCTGGTACAGTTTGGCGCGCAGCTCGTGAATCTCGCCTTCCAGCTGTTCGGCCCGGGCCCGGCGCTCGGCTTTTTCCGCCGCTTCGGCCTCGGCTTGTGCGGCAAGCTGCGCCTGTTCGGCGGCGCGCTCGGACTCGCGCTGACGGTAGGCGTCAAAGGCGCTTTCGTAACGCTGTTTCAGAGCCTCGGGCGGTTCGACCGAGAGCTCTCTCCAGTCCTGCTGAAGTTTGTCGAGCTTGGCCTCGAACTGGGGGTCGTTTTCCGTTTTCAGCAACGATTCCAGTTTCTCGCAAATGACCAAAGCCTGGGCTTCGGCCTCGGCCCGGCGGGCATCTTCCGCCTTGAAGGCGTCGAGACGCTGCTTGGCCAGCTTGTAGACGGTTTTGTCGCGCCCCTGGGCGGCCTTCTGAAGCTGCTCCAGCTCCGGGCGTGTGGTGATTTTTTCCGCAGCGGCGCGGCGTATCTGAATGCTGGCCCCCTGAACCGCCAGCTCCAGTAACACCGCCGGCTCGTTGATCTGCTCCAATACCTGCTGCCCCGCCCGGGATGAGTAGCTGCTGAGTGCGAGCAACTGGGCTTCGTCCGAAACCGCTTTGCCCAGCTCTTCCAGTGTCAGGTGTTCCTCTTCGAGCAACTGGCCAATGCGTTTGCGCGCGGCCTGCTGCAAGCGGCCCTTGCCATCGCCGAGGGAGAGGTTGAGCAGCGTCTGATTGTAGCTGAGGTGGTTCAGGGCGGCCTCTCGCAGGGCTTCCTGGGTGTCACTTTGCACCAGCGCCAGAAGCTCGGACTCCGAGCGGGTCTCAAGCGCCTTGATTTGCTCGTCCAGAGAGGGTTGGCGGTTTCGGGCGCCGAATAAACGCTTCAGTGGTGCCATAGCAGTGTCAGCTCATTATTGACTATTAGGAATCCATGAGACCCATTGTACTTCAGCCCGGGCGTCGACAATGTGACGCTCCGGGCATTCGGGTCAGTCGATCAGGCCGTAATCGGTCCGCAGTGTGTCGATAATTTCCGCCCGGGGGTTCTCCGACAGCGGCAGGGGCGTGCCGGTAATTTTCTCGGCGATGGCGACGTAGGTGTTGGAGACTCGCATCATCAGCTCCCTGGGCAGTTCGGTCTGTTCCGCCAGGGCCGAACGTTCTTTCATGCGGCTTTTGTCGAGCAGCACATCCGGGTCATCAACGTAGTGTAGCAGGGCCTGGCGGAAGGCTTCCTTGGACTGTTCCACGATCTGGCCCTTCCGGTAGCTGGGGCCGTCCCAGATGCGGGAGGAGTCGGGGGTGCCGACTTCGTCCATATAAATCAGCTTGTCCTCGCCCCGGCTGTCGCGAACGTAACCAAACTCGAACTTGGTATCGACGAATATCTGGTCGATCTTCGCCAGGTCCTGGCTGATAACCCCAAAGCCTTCTTTCAATAACCGCTCGTAGTGGTCGATGTCCTCGGGCCGGCGGAAGTTGAAGGCCTGATAGTGGCGCTCCAGATCGGCGCGGCTGACGTTGACGTCGTCCGCCTCGGGTACGCCTTCCAGGCCTTTCAAAATACCTTTGGTGGAGGGGGTCACCAGCAACTCCGGCAATTTTTGATCGCGCTCGAGCCCCTCGGGCAGGGTGATGCCACAGAAGGTGCGCTCACCCTTGGCGTAAGCGCGCCACATGGAGCCGGTGATGTATTGTCGGCAAATGGCTTCGACCATCACCGGCCTGGCTTTCTGAACGATCCAGACCAGCGGGTGCGGAATATCGAGAATATGGCTGTCAGCGAGGCCTTCTTCGCGAAAGCGCCGGAACCAATGATTGGAAATGGCGTTGAGCGCCGCGCCCTTGCCGGGAATCCCCTCCATGCCACCTTCGCCCTTCCACAGACACTCGAAGGCGGAGATCCGGTCGCTGATGACCATGATCGCCAGGGGCGTGTCGGCGGAGACGGGGTAGCCTTTTTCTTTGATCAGCCGTTCGCTGTCGGTGGCGTTAAGCCAGTAGACCGAGCGCACTTTGCCGCTGTGAACGGGCTGATCAGTGCGAATGGGCAGGTCGTTGTTGACGGCCAGTACAGCATCGGCAAGAGGCATAGGCAATGTTTCCGGTTATGTCCCAGACGGAAGTGAGCGAGGGCCAAAGGCCCTTTAGACGCGGGATGATAGCAGATTTGAGGCGCGAGGCGCAGCGCCCCGCCTCAACCGCCAACGGGCGGGAGTTTCAACTTGGCCAGCAGTTCCAGGGCGTGCTGACGCCGCCTTGGATCGTACAGATCAATGGTAAACATGAACTCGTCAAAGGGCAGTTCATCTGCCAGTGTCTCGAGCGTTTCCCGCACCGTATCAGGACCACCGACGACGGCGAGGCCCAGGAAATCTTTTACGGCGGCTTCTTCCTCGGGCGACCAGAGCGGCGTCATATCCTCGACTGGCGGCTTGAGCCACAGCGGCTGGCCTCGCAGCAGCGCCAGAATGCGTTGGTGACTGGTTGTCGCCAGGTAGCGGGCTTCGGCGTCGGTGTCAGCCGCGACCAGGGGGACGCCCAGCATGGCGTAGGGCCGATCCAGTACCTCGGAGGGTTGGAAAGCCTCGCGGTAGAGGTGCAGCGCCTCGCGCACCATGCGCGGCGCGAAATGGCCGGCGAAGGCGTAGGGCAGGCCTTTCTGTGCGGCCAGTTGAGCGCTGAACAGGCTGGAACCCAGTAGCCAGATGGGCACTTCGGTGCCGGCGCCGGGTATGGCTTTGAGTTTCTGCCCGGGTTTGAGCGGCGCGAGCAGTTTTTGCAGAAGGCCGACTTCTTGAGGGAAGTCGTCCGCCGCGCGCATGTCCCGGCGCAGGGCTCGCATGGTGATGGCGTCGGTGCCAGGCGCCCGGCCGAGGCCCAGTTCGATGCGCCCGGGGTAGAGGCTGGCGAGGGTGCCGAACTGTTCGGCGATGACCAGTGGTGGGTGGTTGGGGAGCATGATGCCGCCGGAGCCGACTTTGATGCGTTCGGTGCCGCCGGCGATGTGGCCGATCAATACGGAGGTGGCGGCGCTGGCGATGCCTTCCATGTTGTGGTGTTCGGCGAGCCAGAAGCGTTCGAAGCCCAGTTCATCGGCTTTTTGGGCGTACCGGAGGCTGTCTTGCAGCGTTTCGGTGATGGAGCCGTCTTCTCTTACCGATGCGAGTTCGAGCAGTGAGAATTTCTTGTCTTGGAGGGACATACTTCGTCTCCGGGTTTGGAGGTTGAGTCGCGTCCGGGCTGGGGAGGAGTAAACCCTTGCAAGACACGCCGTGAATACATCCCTGTAGGCTCGAATCGCGGGTCCCCCGCTCCACGGTCTTGCAAGGGTTTACTCCTCCCAAGCCCTACGTGCCACACCTGCAGTTCGGCGTAGGGTATGGTAAGCGCGAAGCGCGCCACCTACCATAGAACCCAAACCATATTACCGCCGCAATATATTGTCGTGTCATTCGGGTTTTTACGGCAGGTGGCGGCTCACGCCTTACCGTGCCCTACGCACTGAAATTTGGGCCGGACGTCCCGCAACCACCAACCATCACATCTGCGCCAACAACACCTGCAACGGGTGAGGAATCGACGCGCCGTCAATTCGCTTCGCCTGGCTGCGACAGGAATAACCGGTCGCCGTCAGCTTGCCCGCATTTTCCGGTTTGTTCACCACTTCCGCCCAAGATAGACCGTAAATCTTCTTCGACGTTTCCACATTGCTGGCCTCATGTCCATAAGTGCCGGCCATGCCGCAGCAGCCCACATCGACCACCTCCAGCTTTTGCCCCAGCGCGGTGAACACCGACTGCCAATCCTTGATCGACGCGGCCGCGTTGGTCTTTTCCGTGCAATGGGCCAGCAGGGCAAAGGTGTTGGGTTCCAACAGATCCTTGCGAGGCTCCAACTGCTCGCCTTGCCGGGCCAGCCACTCCTGAATCAACGCGACTTCGGGAGCCTCTCTGCCCAGCACTTTCTGGTATTCGCTCCGATACGCCAAGGTCATGGACGGTTCCAGCCCCACCAGCGGAATGCCACTGCGAGCCAGGTCGTTCAGATGCGCGGCGTTTTTAACCGCGGCCTTGGCAAACGGACCGAGGAAACCGTGCACGTGCAGAGGTTTTCCGTTGGGTTTGAAGGGCGCCACCAGCGGGGTGAAGCCCAGTTTGGTGAGCAGGTCGAGGCTGTCCAATACCAGTTGGGTTTCAAAGTAACTGGTAAAGGCATCCTGTACCACGATCACGGCGTTATCGCGTTGCACTTGCGTCAAAGCGGCGATATTGGCGGGGCTGGCGTAGCGGATGCGGCGCTCGTGCAGGGCGTTGTCCAGCGAGATTCCGGTGAGCAATGGGCTGTCCACCATGCCCGCGACTTTGGCCATGATGGCCTGCATAAAGCGCGGTTTCATCAGGCCGTTGTAGAGCCAGGGTACCCGCGCCAGGGTCGGGACCATGTATTCCAGTCCGCCGATAAAATAGTCTTTCAGCGGGCGCAGGTAGCGGCCGTAGTAAAGCTCCAGAAACTTGCTGCGAAAACTGGGCACGTCCACCTTGATCGGGCATTGGCCCGTGCAGGATTTACAGGCCAGACAGCCCATCATGGACTCGTGCACTTCGTGAGAAAAGTCGTATTCTCCTCGTTTTTTCGAGAGCGTATTTTTCAGACGCGAGGGGAAGCTCAGCAGGAACGACTGTTTACGCGTTGCCTCACTCTCCTCGATCGCATTCACGTCCCGCTCGCTCAGCTGTTTCAACCATTCGCGGACCAGCGACGCCCGACCCTTGGGGGTGTGGGTGCGCAGGCGGGTCCCTTTCCAGGAGGGGCACATGGCATCGTTGGGGTTCCAGTTGTGGCACTGGCCGTTGCCGTTGCAGTGCATGCCTTCGCTGTAGCCCTCCCAGACCTGAACCGGAATTTTCCGGTCCTGTTGGCCGCGGGTGGTGACGCCGTCAATGGTCAGCAGTTCCAGCTCCGTCTTGGGAGTGGCGATTTTGCCCGGGTTGAGCTGGTTGTTGGGGTCGAAGCAGGCTTTCAGGCGCTGCAGTTGCGGGTAAAGCTCACCAAAAAATTCCGGGGCGTATTCGGCGCGCACGCCCTTGCCGTGTTCGCCCCAGAGCAGGCCGTTGTATTTTTTCACCAGCGCGACCACTTCGTCGGTGATTGGGCGAATCAACGCTTCCTGTGCCGGGTCCTTCATGTCGATGGCGGGGCGCACGTGCAGCACGCCGGCATCGACATGACCGAACATGCCGTAGGCCAGGCCGCGTTGATCCAGTGCGGCGCGAAACTCCATGATGAAGTCGGCCAGGTTCTCCGGCGGCACCGCGGTGTCTTCCACAAACGGAATGGGGCGGGCTTCGCCCTCGGCGTTGCCCAAAAGGCCCACGGATTTTTTGCGCATGGCCCAGATTTTGGCCACGGCCTCGGAGCCCCAGGCCAGACTGTAGCCGAGTCGGCCGTTGTCGTTTTCAAGTTCGGCGTCCAGCCGCCCGGTCAGGCGCTTGACCGCCGCGTCGAGGTCTTCCTCGGTATCGGCGGTGTACTCCACCAGATTGATGCCCTGAATGGGCTCGCCGGTGGAGGAGGGCGGGAAAAATTCCGAAACGCTGTGCCAGACGATGTCGTTCATCGCCAAATTCAGTACCTTGGAGTCCACGGTTTCGATGGAGGTGGGCTCCGCTTTCATCAGTTCGGTGGCATCGCGCAGCGCGGCATTGAAGTCCCGGTAATTGACGTTCACCAGGGCCGAGACCTTGGGAATGGGCAGCAGGTTGAGCTTGGCCTCGGCGATAAAGCCAAGCGTCCCTTCGCTGCCGCACAGCACGCTGTTCAGGTCAAACAATCCCTCGGCCGTGCGGATATGGGCCAGGTCGTAGCCGGTCAGGCAGCGGTTCAGCTTGGGAAAGCGCGCTTCGATCTGCTCGGCGTGGTCGGTGTAAATCTGGTTGACTGTGCGGTGGACTTCACCCACCCGATTCTCGCGCTGACTGATGTCGGTCAGCTCGGCATCGTCCACGGGGCGTGAGGTCCAGTCGCTGCCATCCAGAAACACCGTGCGCAGCTCAAGCACATGGTCCCGAGTCTTGCCATAGCGGCAGGAGCCCTGGCCCGACGCATCGGTGTTGATCATACCGCCAATGGTGGCCCGGTTGCTGGTGGACAGCTCTGGCGCAAAAAACAGGCCGTGGGGCTTGAGCGCCTTGTTCAACTGGTCCTTCACCACGCCGCACTGGACCCGCACCCAGCGTTCCTCGACGTTGATCTCCAGGATCTCGTTCATGTACTTGGAGGTATCCACCACCAGCCCGTCGGTCAGGGACTGGCCGTTGGTCCCGGTGCCGCCACCACGGGGGCTGAGCACGACGTCCTGAAACTCCGCCCGGTGGCTCAGGGTGGTCAGAGTCACCAGATCGTCCACGGTTTTGGGGTAGACCACCCCCTGGGGCAGCACCTGGTAGATGGAGTTGTCCGTGGCCAGCACCGTGCGGTTGGCGTAGTCCGGGTTCAGGTCGCCCTGAAAGTCGGTCTGACGCAGCGCCTCGATAAAATCAAGGTAGCGGCTCTGGATGGGGGAGGTGTGGCGAATGCTCGGTATCATCTAGGACGTAGTGCTCTGGACAAGTTGGGGGCGCCATTTTACGGGTTTGGCAGCGGTTTCTCCAATGCCAAAACCCGCCCGGCTTTCAGCCTCGGCTGCTGACCTGGAGGGCGATCAATACCCAGATGCCCAACAGAACGAGGTTACCGGCCAAAAAGGCGACGAGTCTATGACGTACGTTGTTGTAGCCCATGTGGATGAATCCGTGAATGAGCCGCAGCACCACAAACGCCCAGGCCAGCACCGGCGCCCCCGGCAGCCCCAGAGCGAGGGCGGTAACGCAGGCCAGGTAGAACAGGACGGGCACCTGGAAGAGGTTGTCGTAGTGGCGCGAGGCGGCGATCGCCCGAGTGGGAGGCGCCTTGTCGGTGTCGGTATAGAGCCGAAAGTAGCCCAGCGAGGCATCGCCCCGGCGAACCGCCCGGATTCGAAGGGTGAGCAGGTAGAGTGCGACACAGAGGGTCCAGAACATCAGGGCGAGCATGGGGTTTAGCATAGTCATTTTCCCTAGTCGAGATTGTCATCGAGTCCGGTAGCGGCGGGGTGTAGCCTTCCAAGACACGCCGTAAATACTTCCCTGTAGGCTCGAATCGCGGGTCCCCCGCTCCACGGTCTTGGAAGGCTACACCCCGCCGCTACCTCAGTGCCACACCTGAGTCGATTGGCCAAATAAGTAAATCAAGCAATCTGCTGATACAATACCGGCTTTTCGCCCCGGTGAAGAGCGGTGGGGCTTCTGAGAGTCTAGATTGAGATCCAGTAAACAGTAGGACATTTATGATTATCAAGCCAAAAGTACGCGGTTTTATCTGCACCAACGCCCACCCGCAGGGCTGTGCCGCCAATGTGCGCGAGCAAATCGAATACACCAAGCAGCAAGGCAAGATTAACGGCGGACCGAAGAACGTGCTGGTGATTGGCTGTTCCACCGGTTATGGCCTGTCCTCCCGCGTTACCGCTGCCTACGGTTCTGGCGCCAAAACCATCGGGGTCTGCTTCGAAAAGCCGCCCACCGAGAAGCGCACCGCCTCGGCCGGCTACTACAACACCGCCGCTTTTCACGAATTCGCCGAAGCCGACGGTCTTTACGCCCACACTATCAACGGCGACGCCTTCTCCGACGAAATCAAAGCGCAGACCATCGAGCAGATCAAAAAAGACCTGGGCCAGATCGACCTGGTGGTCTACAGCTTGGCGTCCCCGCGCCGCGTCGACCCCAAAACCGGCGACATCTACAACTCCGTACTCAAGCCCATCGGCCAGGCCTACACCTCCAAAGGCCTTAACACCGACACGCTGAAAATCAACGAAAACACCATCGAACCCGCGACTGACGAAGAAATCCAGAACACCGTCAAAGTCATGGGAGGTGAAGACTGGGAACTGTGGATCGACGCCCTGAAAGAAGCCGACGTCCTGGCCAAAAACTGCCAGACCACCGCCTACACGTATCTCGGTGACAAGCTGACTTGGCCCATCTACGGCAAAGCCACCATCGGCAAAGCCAAAGAAGACCTGGACCGTGCATCCCTCGCCATCGACCAGAAGCTCGACGACATCAACGGCACCGCCCACGTCTCCGTACTCAAAGCCGTCGTCACCCAGGCCAGCTCCGCCATCCCGGTTATGCCGCTGTACATGTCCATCCTGTTCAAAGTCATGAAAGAGCAGGGCACCCACGAAGACTGCATCGAACAACTGCAACGCCTGTTCGTCGAATGCCTCTACAGCGCCAACCCACGCCTGGACAGCGAAGACCGCTTCCGCGTCGACAACCTGGAACTGGACCCCTCCGTCCAGACCAAAGTCGAGGAAATCTGGCCCCAGGTCACCGAAGAGAACCTGTTCGAACTGACCGACTACAAAGGCTACAACGACGGCTTCCTCAAACTCTTCGGCTTCGGCGTCGACGGCGTGGACTACGAAGCCGAAACCGACCCGGTCGTCAAAGCGCCGTTTTGATTAAGTATGTTTTCGGACATACCTTGTTGTTTCAGTTGAAATCGACCTGGCAAAGTCTTGGATGTACTAGTCAGGTTGGTTTTTGGCACGGAGGTGAGAGCAGTAATACCCGTTGGAGACTCTCTGAGGCATGGATGCCGATGAGAAGCCCCCAGGGATGGGTTTACGGCGGGTCTCCAACGGGTATTACTGCTCTCACCGGACGTTAATATAGGGCGCTTCAGGTTCACGTCTAGATAATTTTTATAATGAGTTAGCATGCGACTACTCCAGCCGTTTACTGGCATTTTAAGCCTGTCCCTCTACGTGATCACCATCATCATCGCCTTCCTGCTCATCATGCCGGTCGCCCTGATCAAACTCCTCATTCCCGGACTCAGACGCCCCTGCAACCAAATCCTCGACCAAATCGCCAGCGGCTGGATCGAAGCTAACAGCTACCACCAAAAACGCCTCACCCGCACCCACATCCACACCAGCGGCGAACTCGACACACTCAACAAAAACGACTGGTACATGCTCATCGCCAACCACCAGTCCTGGGTCGACATCATGATCCTCGTGCGCGTACTCAACCGACGCATCCCCTACGTCAAATTCTTCTTCAAACAAGAACTGCTCTGGGTTCCCCTCCTGGGGCAAGCCCTCTGGGCCGTCGACTTCCCCGTCATGCGCCGCCACAGCAAAGCCCAAATCCGGCGCAACCCCGCACTCGCCAACCAAGACCTAGAACGCACCCAGCGCGCCTGCGAAATGTACCGGCACAGCCCCGTCACCATCATCAACTTCCTCGAGGGTACCCGGTTCACCCCCGCCAAACATCGAGCACAAGGTGAAACCTACCGCCACCTGCTGCAACCCAAAGCCGGAGGGCTGGCCTTCACCCTCGCCGCCATGAACGGCCAACTTCGCCAGCTGCTGGACGTCACCATCGCCTATCCCGAAGGCCGCCCCAGCTTCTGGGACTACGCCTGCGGCCGGGTGCGAAACGTCCATATGCACATCCGCTCAATGCCCATTACCGACGATCTGATTGGTGACTACCCGGGCGATGCCGAGTTTCGGGAGCGCTTCCAATCGTGGGTCAACGACCTGTGGCGTGAGAAAGACCAGCGTCTGGAGCGTCTGATCCATGATCGCTCGTTGTGAACGGATGCAGTTACCCAGCAGAGCGCCTATAATGCGCGTAACGAATGAGTGATTCCCCTGCACGGTTGATCTATGTCTTCTTTTCCCCGCGAACTGCTAGCCCCCCGGCATTGGCCCTCCTGGATCGGTGCGGGGTTCTGGTTTGTGCTGGCGCAGTTGCCTTATCGTCTTCAGTGGTGGCTGGCGCGCGCGCTGGCGCCGCTACTGAAACTCAACAAGAAACGCTATCGCTACGCCCGACGCAATATCGAGCTCTGCTTTCCGCAACTGAGCGAAGCCGAGCGGCAAAAACTGCTCAACGAAAACCTGGTTTCCACGGCGATGGTGGTGTTTGAAACCGGCATTGCCTGGTTCTGGCCCAACTGGCGGTTGCGCCGACTCTTTCACGTCACCGGGCTCGAACACGCCGAGGCCGCTCAAGAGGCGGGCGAGGGGGCTTTGCTGCTGGGCCTGCACCTGACGACCCTGGAAATTGGGGGGGCGCTCCTGGGGCAACGCGCTGACTTCGATGCGATGTATCGGCCCCACAGCAACCCGGTGTACGATTATTTGCAGAAAAATCGTCGTGAGTCTTACGCGCCGGGAACCTTGACGATTCCAAGGGATAGCCTTCGCACCATGGTGTCGCGGCTGCGAAAGGGGCGTTTCATTTGGTATGCGCCGGATCGGGACCTGGGTGCGAAGAACAGTGTGTTCGTGCCGTTTTTCGGGGTACAGGCGGCGACGGTCAGTGCGACGGGTAAGTTGGTGAAAATGGGGAATGCGCGGGTGATTCCGTTTACCCATTATCGGTTGCCGAACGGCCGTGGCTATGAGTTGGCGTTGCTGCCGCCGTTGGAGAATTTCCCGACGGGGGATGAGTATGAGGAT
This sequence comes from Marinimicrobium agarilyticum DSM 16975, assembly GCF_000423345.1. Taxonomy (GTDB): domain Bacteria; phylum Pseudomonadota; class Gammaproteobacteria; order Pseudomonadales; family Cellvibrionaceae; genus Marinimicrobium; species Marinimicrobium agarilyticum. Next base: position 82,713 of record NZ_AUHU01000007.1, on the reverse strand, counting down.
ACCTTGCGGGTGAGCCAGTTTATGGAGTCGGCAGCCCGCGAGCATCCAGAGCAATACTTCTGGGCCCAACCGCGCTTCCGCTCCCGCCCCGAGGGCGAGCCTCCTCTTTATTCTTGATTCTCTCTGGTGGTAGCTTCGTAGTGGAGTCCGGGCCCGCTACCGAGTGAGCTGTTGTCAAAACGCGATGAATATGTCCCTATAGCTCCCTCACTTCGTCCCTGAAGTGAGGGTTTGACAACAGCTCACCCGGCATCGGGCCCTCCGAGGTGGACGGATAGAACTTTACTACGTAGATCGAATTTTCAGACTGGAACGGAGGATACGGTGTCGGGTAGTCCCATCTCAAACCCTCACTTCAGGGATGAAGTGAGGGAGCTCCAGGGATGGATTCATCGCGTTTTGAGAAGGGACTACCCGATGCCGGATCCGGCTCTCTACGCAGTGAAAAACATCTCCGTCTGACATCAAGCTTCAGCAATCGCCCCTTTGTTCATGCCTTCGAATGCTTTGACGCGAATGGTGCTGGTGGGGTACTCCGACTTGGTCACCTTCGCGATATGATCCGCGATCAGCTCAACCGTCGTGTCCGTCTCCATCAGATAACAACAGCGCTGGGGCAGGGTGATATCGAAATCCCCCTGAGGCGCCGAATACGCAAAGCGATAATAGTCGTCCTTTTCCGATACCAAATCCTCCGTGGTGCCCAGGTAAATATCCCGCAGGCGGCTGGCCCACTCGCCTTCCAGCGCCGGTGAGGGAATATCATCCGCCCAGATCGAAATTGTCGAACGGTGGCCGTGGGCGATGCGCTGGCAATTGCCTTCGTGCTTCTTCAGACCATGGCTGTAATGGTAGAAAACCCCTTCAATGGACTCCGTGGTAAAACTCAGATCCAGCTTGGTCCCGGCCGGGAAGAGCGACTCTTTCTCGAGCTGGGAAACGCACCATTTGGCCACACTCTCTCGGGTCAGCTCGTCGGTGTCCACCAGTGCAATGGCTTGGCGCGGGCAGGTTAAATCGACGTACTCCTCGCGGTCCCCAAAACGCCAGTGCAGCGTGATCTGGTCCCCCTTTTCTTCCATCGTCAGTTGCGGGGATTGGCTCGGCACCAGCAGTCGGTGGTCAATTTCCTTGTCCAGCCAGGTTTTCAGAGCCTTTTTTACGGTGCTGAAGTCGCACACCATACCCTGCTCATCAAGGTCCCCCGCCAGTTTCACATCGGCCAGCCAAGTCTCTCCCAACAGGCCCCGACGGGGGTCCAGAAAGCTGAAATCCACGGTGGCAAGATTGTCGACGAAAAGCAGCATAGCGTATTGACCTGAGTTGAAAACGTTGGGGATTATGATAACAGTTGGAGGGGGTCTGTGCAGGGGGGCGGACTCGGGCCGCCCCCCTGGGATCAATCGGTACGGTTGGACCCAATTAGTACAGAAACACGGCGCCGGAGTCGCGTGCATCGTTGTTGTTGCGCCCGCTGTTGATGCCGGTGGCCTCGCTGTCGTCGCGATGGCTGCCGACCGCGAGGGTGCTGCCATCCAGGGACAGGTCCAGGCTCTGGCCGAAGTTGTCGTATTCTTCCGTGGTGGGTGATTTCACGTACGCGTGCTCGCGCCAGCCCTCACCGTCACGGACGAAGTAGTAGACGGCACCGGCCTGGGTGACGGAGGTGTCGGTGGCGTCCCCATTGATGCCGGTTTCCGCGCTGGATTCGCGCAGGCTGCCCACGGCCAAATGATTGCCGTCGCCGGAAAGGCTGAGAGTTTGGCCAAAGCGCAGGTTCTGCCGGCTATTGGAGGCTTTCAGATAAGCCGTCTGGCTCCACCCGTCCTCGTCCTGCTCGAACAGGTAGACCGCACCGCTGTAGGGAGCGATGGTGCTGGCGTCCTGAAGGTCATAATCATCCGGACTTGCGTCCACGCCGTCGCCGCCGCTGGCATCGCCCAAACTGGAAACGGCGAGAGTCGTGCCGTCGGCGGAAAGGCCCAGACTGCTACCAAAACGTTGAACAACGCCAGCGGCAATCAACCCGGGCTCGTAGGTGTGGCTTGGTTTGATGTAGGTCGTCTGGCTCCACTCGCCGTCCTCACGGCTGAAAAGATACACCGCACCGGTGTTGCTCGCGTTGACGTTCTCATCGTCGCCATCAATACCGGTAGCGGCGCTGTCTTCCCCTTCAGCGGAAACCGCCAGGGTATTGCCATCGGCGGATAGGCCCAGGGCGCTGCCAAACAGCTGTCCCGCGCGGGTATTGGAGGGTTTGATGTACGCTTGCTGAGCCCAGCCTTCGTTACCATCGCTGAATACGTAGACGGCGCCCGCGCTGGGAGCGTCGTTCAGGCTTTCGTCACCATTGATGCCGGTGTCGCTGCTACTCTCATAGATTGCACTCACGCTGAGGGTGGTGCCGTCTTCGGACAACGCCAGACGATAGCCGAAGGTGTCGCCGGCGTTGCTGGGAATGGTGATGGTGCCATCATCCTCTTCCGCCGCTTCTTCTTCGGTGGACTCTTCGTCGTCCTCCTCGGCCGGGTCGGCGTTGGACGCCTTGATCAGCGCGTCCTGGCTCCAGCCGGACTCGCCGCGCTTGAACAGGTAGACCGCTCCGGTCTGGAAGCCGGCGTTGTTGTCTTCTTCGGGATTGATGCCGGTGCCGTTGCCGTCTTCGAAAGCGGCGCTGACCGCCAGTACGTCTCCGTTACCGGACAGCTCGATCCGATAGCCGAAGCGGTCATTGGTGCGGGTGATGTCCTCGCCCTCGTCATTGGTGGCGGGGGCCTCGGTGTTGGAGGCCTTGAGGTAGGCCTCCTGTTGCCAGAGGCCGTCAACCAGAGCGAACACGTAGGCAGCGCCGGCGCCGAAAACCGAGTTGTCGGACTGATCGCCATTCACGCCGCGAGCCTGGCTCGCTTCCCGGCTCGCGCCCACCGCGAGCGTCCTGCCATCGTCTGACAGGGTGAGGCTCCAGCCGAACCAGTCGCCTTCGTTGGTGTTGGAGGCTTTCACAAAGCCCATGGTGTCGAGCATGGCCGATAGGGTCACCAGTTCGTCGGAGTTCTCCGAGTCGGTGCATTCCGCGTCCAGACAGGCGGTGACCTGATAAAGCGCGTCGTCCCAATCGTGCTGATGGACGGCAATGGTGTCAGTCGCTTCCGGAGCCGTCAGGTTATCCGAAACCAGCTCGTAGCCGCTGTTGCCGTCGGGGTTTTTCCAAAGTTGGTAGTACTCGGCACCCTCGACAGGGGTCCAGGAAAAGTGCAGCTGCTTCGGCTCGGTGGATTCAAGGTTGATTTCCGGCCACTTGGCGTCGGAAATACCGCCGGTGTTGCCCGCATTCTCGATGCCGCCACTGTAGCTTGAGCTCGAACTGGAGCTGGAAGAGCTGGAGGAGGACGGGTTGTCGTCATCATCGCTGCCACAGGCGCCCAGAGTCAGAGCGAGTAAAACGGGAAGCCATAGGCGATGGGAGGGGATCGATCCGGTGTCTCGAGTGTTACGCATGCCTTTGTGTACCTGAGATTTTAAGGAAGCCCGCGATTCTCGGCGCCTGGGGCCGCCGTGTCAAATGCTGGCGCCTGTGTCCGGCGGTTGGACCGGGATTTGGCCGATAAAATCCGTACCGAGGGAACTTTTTTGTGGGCGTCCTTGAAGTGGAGGGGGCAGAACTGACGAGGCCTTCGGGTGTTGGTTTGGTGGAGCCGACAGAAAACCGACAATATGCAGATGAATTCGACGCCATCTGTGCTATGATGCCCGGTCTTTGGCGCTCTCTCGTGAAGGCGGTGGAGAGCGAGTGGGGGTAGGCCGGGTTCGCAAGCGGAGTCCCTGATGATTACCGTGCAAGAATTAATGACGCCCGTGGGCACCTTTGTGGCGCCCGAGCAGGGGCTTTGTGAGGTGCTGGCGCTCATGCAGCGGAACCGGCACTCTTGCGCCGTGGTGCTGCAGGAGCGGGAGGTGGTGGGGTTGATCACCGAGCGCGACCTGGTGTCCGTTCTTGCCCGAATGCTGGAAGCCGATGCGCTGTCTCAGGTGTGCGCGGGAAGCGTCATGAGCCCCAATCCGCGCTGTGTTTCCGCCAAAGCCTCCCTGCTTGATGCCTTGAAGCTCGCCCGTGAAAGCGAGCAGCGACAGATTCCGGTCCTCGGCGAAGATAACGCTCTGGTGGGCATGATCACCCAGACGGATATGACTCAGGCCTATATCCAGGTGCTCGAGCGTCAGTCCGAGCTGATCAGCGCCAACCGGACCCTGAAAATGGAATCCCTCCAGGACTCGCTCCTGGGCATTGGCAACCGACGGGCCATGGAGAGGGATCTGGAGACCCTTCGCCACCAGCCGGGGCGCCAGTACGCGCTTGCACTCCTGGACCTGGACTGGTTCAAAAAGTACAACGACTACTACGGCCACCTGGCGGGCGATCGCGCGCTTCAGCGCGTCAGTGGCGCTATCAAGCTGCATTTGCGCCAGCACGACTCTCTCTACCGTTACGGCGGTGAAGAGCTGTTGTTGCTGATGCTGGATACGGATCTGGAGGGGGCATGGCAAGGGGCCAACCGGGCGAGAGAAGCTGTCCAGAATCTGCACATTGAGCACGCGCCCAGCCCGCTGGGGGTGTTGACGTTAAGTGCCGGTGTGGCGAGCGACCCCGGGCAGGATCTCGAAAGCCTGATCGCCTCGGCTGACCGCGCGCTTTATTATGCCAAAACCCATGGCCACAATCGGGTGGTTCGCTCCGGCGTGAAGGAGACGGCCCCCTGTTGAGTGGGTGAGGCTGTAACCGGTCCCCGATTGTTTTTGATCAACTTTCACGCAATTTTCACTTGTAACTTCGAAGCGGATGGGTACACTGCGCGGCCATTACTGGTTGCCGAGGCCAATGCCTCCTGGAATGTTGTACGCTATGCCCCATCCCGCTGTTGAACCACTGTCTCTGACCAATCGTCTGGGCCAGCCAGTCACCCTTGGTGTCAAATTCCTGCAAGGCGAAAAGCGCGACACGCTCTTTGTCTGTGCGCCGAAACAACAGGCTTCCAGCTTTTTTGGCAAAAACGCCGAGCCCTTCCTGGTGCAGTTGATGGAGCGTTTGCCATTGGACCCCTCAAGGCTCGCCATTATTGAGCTCAGAGGCGACCCGGAGGACCCGGAGTTCTGGCGCTGGCGCGCCGAATGGGTCGGCCGTTCACCAATGGCCTTGCGTTCCGAGCCGGTTGGACACAGCTCCCGGGAAGGGCTGTATGACCTGCTCGCCGGTAGGGTGGACACTCGCAGCCGCCATCAGACCCGTCGGCGAGCCTGATGGCTGTGGGGCCGTCGCTATCAGGCGGCCTCACTCAAACGCTTGCGCAGCCGTTTGGCGGCCGCCACCATTCCCACCAGCGCGGCTTCGGTTTCCGGCCAGCCGCGGGTCTTGAGCCCACAGTCCGGGTTCACCCACAACCTTTCCTTGGGCAGGTGCTGAGCGGCGCGCTCGATCACTTTTGCCATGGTTTCGGTGGGTGGCACGTTGGGCGAGTGAATGTCGTAGACCCCCGGGCCAATGTCGTTCGGGTAGTCGAACCGCTCAAACGCCTCCAGTAACTCCCCCTGAGACCGCGATGTTTCAATGGTGATCACGTCCGCATCCAGCGCGGCGATGGCGTCGATGATGTCGTTGAATTCCGAGTAGCACATATGCGTGTGAATCTGAGTCTCATCGCTTACCCCGCTGGCGCTCAGGCGGAACGCCTCCACGGCCCAGTCGAGGTAGGGTTGCCATTCCTTCTGCCGCAGGGGCAGGCCTTCGCGAAGCGCCGGCTCGTCAATCTGAATGATGCGAATCCCCGCCGACTCCAGATCCACTACCTCATCCCGCAGTGCCAGGGCGATCTGCCGGGCGGTAGTGGCGCGAGGTTGATCGTCCCGGACAAATGACCAGAACAGCATCGTGATCGGGCCGGTGAGCATGCCTTTGACCGGTTTGCGGCTCAGAGACTGGGCGTAGCGAGCCCACGCCACCGTCATGGGGCCGGGGCGGGAGACGTCTCCGTAGATGATGGGCGGCTTCACGCAGCGCGAGCCGTAGCTCTGTACCCAGCCGAACTGGGTAAAGGCATAGCCTTCCAACTGCTCGCCGAAGTACTCCACCATGTCATTGCGTTCGGCCTCGCCGTGAACCAGTACATCCAGTCCCAGTTGTTCCTGCTTGGCAATACAGTCCGCGATTTCCTGGCGGATACGGCTCTGGTACTCCACCTCGGACAGCTGGCCCAGCTTGAAGGCGCGACGGTTCTGGCGAATTTCCGTGGTCTGGGGAAAGGAGCCGATCGTTGTGGTCGGAAACAGGGGCAACTGCAATAAAGCCTGTTGCGCCTGGATGCGTTTCGCAAACGGACTGTGGCGCTGGCTGTCAGCCGGGGTGATGGCTTTCAGGCGACCCTGCACAGCGTCGTTGTGAATGCGCCTTGACGTTTTGCGTGAATGGACCGCCGCATCGCTCGCGCTCAACGCGGACTCGGCCCGTTCGCTCGGCGATTCGCCCAAAAGGTCGGCCAGAATCACCACCTCGTCCACCTTTTGCTGGGCAAAGGCCAACCAGCTTTTGAGCTCCTCGTCCAGTTTCGCCTCGCGTTTGAGGTCAACGGGGACGTGGAGCAGGGAGCATGACGGGGCCAGCCACAGCCGCTCGCCCAGTCGCCTGGCCAAGCCGCGAAGGGTTTCCACCGAGGCCTGCAGATCGTTGCGCCAGATGTTGCGTCCGTTGATTTGTCCGATGGACAGAATCTTGTGCGTGGGCAGGCGGTCCACCACGGTCACTAGCTGCTCCGGCGCGCGCACCGCGTCGATATGCAGTCCGGCCACCGGCAGGTTGATGGCCGTGGAGAGGTTGTCCCCCAGGCCGCCAAAATAGGTGGCCAACAAGAGCTTCGGCGAGCGCGTCTGCAGTTGGTGGTAACAGGCCTCGAACGCCTGTTGCCACTCCCCCGGTAGATCCAGCACCAGAATCGGTTCGTCAATCTGAACCCACTCGGCCCCCGCGTGCGCCAGGGCATCCAGCAGAGCCTGGTAGGCGGGGATCAGGTTGTGCAACAGGCTCAGACGGTCGAAGCCGGCCGCCTTTTCTTTACCCAGCCACAGATAACTGAGCGGGCCCAGAATAACGGGTTTGGCTTTGTATCCCAGTTCGATCGCCTCTCGGGTTTCATCAATGATCTGGCGATAGCAAAGCTCAAAAGTCTGTTCCGGGTGAAATTCGGGCACCAGATAGTGGTAGTTGGTATCGAACCATTTGGTCATTTCGCTGGCGCTTGCCGTGGCGCCCGTGGGGGCACGGCCACGGGCCATACGAAACAGGGTGTCCAGGTCGACGTCGGAGCAGGGGCCGGCCGGGGCCTCGGGCAGAGCCTCGTCCTCCGGCTGGCAGCAGTTGCCGCCGTCGTGCGGTTCACTCGCTTCATTGGCCGCGGCTGCCCCGGGGCGGTGCCGGACGGGCACATTGCCCAGAGTTGCAGACAAGGTCAGCACCTGGTCGTACCAGGCGAAGTCCCCGGTGGGAATCCAGTCCAGGCCGGCGTCGGCCTGCTGTTGCCAGTGGCGCTGACGCAGCTCCCGTCCCGCCTCTTCCAGTTCGCTCAGGGGCAGGTCTCCCCGCCAGTAGGCCTCTACGGCTCGTTTGAGTTCGCGCTGGGCACCGATGCGGGGAAACCCCAGATTGTGCGTTTGAATGTGGCTCATGCTGTCACCTTTGCGCTAAATGATGTGATTGAGGATGGTCAGTATTCTCGGCAAAGTGGTAACATGAATCAAACTGAGTTTTTTCAGTTTAACCATGAAAAATATTAATGATTGGCGATGACAAGAGAGTCGCTTTTCATTAGAGGTGTCGCTGTATGCTGGATATTCGTCATTTGAAAACACTGGTGGCTTTGCGGGAAACCGGCTCCTTGGTCGAAGCGGCCGAGCGAGTGCATTTGACCCAGTCGGCACTCTCCCATCAGTTGAAAGACCTGGAGAGTCGGTTGGGGGGTGAGCTGTTCACCCGAAAAAGCCGGCCGCTTCGCTTTACCGCGGCCGGGAAACGTCTGCTGGCTTTGGCCGATGACGTTCTGCCACGGCTGGATGAGGCGGAGCGGGACATTCACAAACTCCTGCACGGCGAGGCCGGGCGGCTGAACATGGCCATCGAATGCCATAGTTGCTTCAATTGGCTGATGCCGACAGTCGAGGTCTACCGCAACCAGTGGCCGGCGATTGAGTTGGATTTCTCCAGCGGGTTTACCTTCGAACCCCTGCCGGCGCTGATTCAGGGAGATATTGATCTCGTCGTCACTGCGGACCCACAGCTGATTCGCGGCGTTGAGTATGTGCCGCTGTTCGCCTACGAAATGCAGTTCGCCCTGGCCAAAAATCACCCCCTGGCCGAACGTCCCTATCTGGAGGCGGAGGACCTGCTGGACCAAACCCTGATTACCTATCCGGTCGAGCGCGGTCGGCTCGATGTATTCAAGCAGTTTCTCGAGGCGGCTGGAGTTGAGCCCGCGGCTGTGCGCACGACCGAGCTGACGATGATGATGGTCCAGCTGGTGGCCAGTGGGCGGGGCGTAACCGCGCTACCCAACTGGGTCTTGGCCGAGTATGTTGATCAATCGCTGCTGACAGTACGCTCGGCGGGGGTCCGGGGGGTGTGGCCGATTCTCTACGCGGCGGTGCGGGAAACCCAGCTTGAGGCCCCCTATATGCAGGATTTTCTCAAACTCGCCCGGGATCATTGCCTGCACAATCTTAAAGGGGTGCGACGCGTGTCGGGATGAGCCGTCAATAGTGATCCGTTTGAGGAGGTGTCGCGTAAATCGTCTGGTTGCCAACCATTCTGATTGCGCTATTTCCGGCGGGGACTCTCTATGACGGGCTCTTACAATGCGATTCTGGTAATCGCCTCCTACTGTGTGGCGGTTATTGCCTCCTATACAGCCATCTACTTCGGCTCTCGGGTCTTTCATCTCGACGGGGCCAAGCGGCGCACCTGGCTGATTGCCGGGGCGCTGTGTCTGGGCACCGGTATCTGGTCCATGCATTTCGTCGGAATGAGTGCCTATGAAATGCCGATGGAGATGACAATGTCGTTCAGTGCGGGCCTGACGGTGTTGTCCTGGTTACCCGCGCTGTTTGCTTCCGGTTTGGCGTTGCACGTAATCACCCTGCCGCGGGTCACGCCGCCGGGGGTTGTGTTGGCGTCGCTGATTATGGGGATGGGGATCTTCTCCATGCATTATCTCGGCATGTATGCCATGCAAATGCAGCCCGCCATCCAATACGACCCGGTATGGGTCACGATTTCAGGCGTGATTGCCGTGGGGGCCTCTGGCGCTGCCCTGGTGATTTGCCGCTGGATTCGCACCGTTTCCGCCCAGCAGGCGCCATGGGTCAAGGCGCTGGCGGCGTTGGTTATGGGTGCCGCCATTTGCGGTATGCACTACTCGGGAATGGTGGGGGCGGTTTACCCCATGGGCGCCTCGATGGCTGTCTCCAATGGGCTTCAAGGGGACTGGATGGGTGTGCCGACAGCGATTGTCTCGAGTGCGCTTTTATTGCTGGCAATTTATGTGGCCTACAGCGATCTTAAAACGCGTGAGCGGGCCCGGGACGCTCAAACGGCGGCCCAGGAACAGGCTCATCAGGCCGCGTTTTACGACACCGTTACCGGCTTGGGGAACCGGAGTTTCATGGATCAACGCCTGCTTAACCGTTTGCGGGTGGATGAGCAGGGGGCTCAGCCGTCGCCTTTCATGCTGCTTTACTTCGAGGTGGAGCTGATGGATGACAAAGACCTGCGAACCTTTGCGCAGCAACTGCAAGCGGTGTTCAACAACGCCGAGCACGTGGTTCGCTATGGCACTGACAGCTTTATGGTGTTGCACCCCTCCGTGCGGGTAGCGACGCTTAAGCGACGGATTGCCCAACTGTCAGCGGCCCTTCCCGCGTCCGGGGTCCGCTACCTGTGGGGCTGGGGTGCCAGTCAGTTCCCGTCCTCAGCGAGTAATAGCCGCGGTTTGATTCAGGGGGCCCAAAAAATTCGCGAGTGGATCAAGCCTGAAGGGCGCTCCTCTGAGGGCGTGGGCTTGCGCGGGCGCAAAACCGCCGCCGAAGTGGCGTAGGGTTAGCGCAGCCGTCCAGGGAAGGGACGGTGGCGTTGTCGAGACGACCGAACGTAAAAAGCCAGCCTTAGCGTAGAGGCTGGCTTTTTTGTGGTTCACCCTGGTGGAGTCTAGGCGCCCAATGCACTCATGGCGGCGTCGTAGTCCGGTTCATCGGCGACTTCGCCAACCAGTTGGGTGTAAATGACTTGGCCTTGTTCGTCAACAATGACCACTGAACGGGCGTTCAGGCCGGTCAGGGGCCCTTCGGCCATGCGTACGCCGTAATCCTCTGAGAAACTGGAGCGGAAGGCGGAAGCGGGAATGACCTGGTCCAGGCCTTCGGCGCCGCAAAAGCGGGCGAGGGCAAAAGGCAGGTCCTGCGAGACACACAGAACCACGGTGTTTTCCAGTGAACTGGCCTTTTCATTGAAGGCGCGCACCGACTGAGCACAAGTGGGAGTGTCGACACTGGGGAAGATGTTCAGCACTACACGCTGGCCTTTGAAGTCGCTCAGGCTGACTTCCGACAGATCGGTTTTTACCAGGGTGAATTCCGGGGCCTTATTTCCCTTGGCGGGCAGCTCGCCACTGGTTTTAAACGGGTTACCTTTCAATGTAACAGTTGCCATGCTGTGCTCCTGCTGAATGGTGAGAAAAACACGGGCTGCTGGACAGACCGCGAGATAGGCATTACAACGCTGAGTCGAGCATATTGCAAGTGGCGTTATAGTTTCTTTACTTGATACGCGAACCACCCGTAATCGTGATCCACAAGGGAATACCCATGAACAAAGAACACCAAACACCGACAACGGAGGACGGCCTACTGTCGAGCATTGCTCGCTGGGGAAATCGGTTGCCGACTCCGGCGCTGCTGTTTTTCTGGCTCTGCGTGGCAATGATGGTGGTGTCCGCGCTGGTCGCGGCTCTGGGTGCGGAAACGCGGGTGCCGGGCCAGGCTCAGGTCGTAGTAGCCCGCAGTTTGCTCAGTGCTGAAGGGTTGCGTTGGATTTTGACCCATACTGTTGAGAATTTCGTCAGCTTCGCCCCGGTGGGTACCGTGTTGGTGGCAATGCTGGGCCTGGGTATCGCGGAGCACTCCGGCCTGCTTCGGGTGCTGCTGGAGCGGCTGGTACGCGGCGCGCCCCGATGGCTGATGACTTGGGTGGTGGTGTTTGCCGGCATCCTCTCCAATCTGGCCATGGACGCCGGCTATGTCGTGCTGATTCCCCTGGCCGGCGTGCTTTTTTCCGTGGCGGGGCGACCGCCGTTGGCGGGCATTGCCGCTGCCTTCGCTGGGGTGTCGGCCGGCTACAGCGCCAATCTTCTCCTCGGACCGGCGGATGCCATCCTGGCGGGAATGTCTACCGAAGCGGCGGGGATCGTCTCCCCCGGCTACACCGTGGGGATTGAAAGTAACTATTATTTTGCGGTGGCCTCCACGGTGCTGCTCAGCCTTGTTGGGGCGCTGGTGACGGAGCGTTGGGTCGTACCCTATTTGCAGAGGACGGAAACGGAAGACACCGCCCCGGCTTCAGAGCCGGATGCTGGCACCTTCATGCCGCCCGAGGACATTCGCGGCCTCTGGGCGGTCGCCCTCTGGACCCTGCTGTTCATCACCGTGGTGGTGCTTGCCGCCGTGCCGGAAGGCGCCCCGCTCAGAGACCCCGACAATCCCGGCTTGCTGGGGTCGGCTGCCGTGCGTGGCGTGGTGGTGTTGATCGCCTTTTACGCCGCCGTGGCGGGCTGGCTCTTTGGCCGATTCAGCGGTCGCTACGCCCGCAGTTCCGAAGTGGTCGATGCCATGGAAACCACCATGGCCACCATGGCGGGCTACCTTGTGCTGATGTTCTTCGCCGCTCAGTTTGTGAACTACTTCGCCTGGAGCAACCTGGGGACACTGCTCGCGGTTGCCGGGGCGGGCTGGCTGGAAAGCCTGGCGTTGCCGGAGAGCCTGCTGTTGCTGGTGTTTGTGTTTATGGCGGCGTTTATCAACCTGTTCATCGGCAGCGCTTCGGCCAAGTGGGGCCTGCTGGCGCCGGTGTTCGTGCCCATGCTGTTTCTGCTGGGCATCAGTCCGGAAGCGACTCAGATGGCGTTTCGCATAGGTGACAGCAGCACCAACATCATCACCCCGCTGATGCCGTACTTCGGAGTCGTGGTGGCCTTTGCCCAACGGTATCGGCCCAACCTGGGGCTCGGTACGATGATGTCAATGATGCTGCCTTACAGCCTGGCGTTTCTGGCAAGCTGGAGCCTGTTGATGCTTTTGTGGTTCTGGCTCGGCCTACCACTCGGCCCGGGAGCGGAGATGCTGCTGGATTGAGGCTCAAGGACGGTTGCAAAGTGGGGGCAAACTGCGGATAATGCGCCCCACTCGAGAGAGGCGCCGCCCGGTGCTTCGGACGCTCGAGCCGCTATGGTGGCCTTGCCGGTCCCCTCGCAATGATAAGCTGTGAACCCCGCCAGGCCCGGAAGGGAGCAACGGTAGCAGTCATTCATGTGCCGGGGTGTGGCTGGTGAGGTCGCCTCCTTAATTCTCCCGTTACGTCTTTCCTTAGTTGCTCGCTCGTTGTATCCCTGTAGGGCGCGGTAAGCGAAGCGCACCCGCCGTAAGCGCATTTAATATAGCTCCCCAAAATAGGGAGGTGTTTCATTGTCATCACGTACGGCCCGAGGAGGGGTACACCGGTTGTAGACCCGCCGTGAACCCATCCATGGGGGCTTCTCATCGGCATCCATGCCTCAGAGAGTCTACAACCGGTCTACCCCTCCTCGGGCCTCAGCGCGAAGACCAACCCTCAACACGACTCTTCTCCTTTGGGGGCTAATGGCACTGAGGTCCGCTGTCGGGTGCATGGTTCCCGGATCGTGGAGCGGGGGACCCGCGATTCGAGCCCCCAGGGATGGGTTCACGGCGTGTCCGGGAACCATGCACCCGACAGCGGACCGGACGCGACGCCTCAACAAGAGTCAGTGGGAGGGAAGCCGGTGGCGTATATATAGAAGGGCATCTTCCGGTATACTCGCGCTTTGATTCGCACCATCGATCCACTGAGGAAGGCATGAGCTACCAAGTCCTGGCCCGCAAATACCGCCCACGCACGTTCCGTGAGACCGTGGGGCAGGAGCACGTGCTCCAGGCGCTCATCAATGCCCTCGACCACAACCGGCTGCACCACGCCTACCTGTTTACCGGTACCCGCGGCGTCGGCAAAACCACCATTGCCCGTATCCTGGCCAAATGCCTCAACTGCGAAAGCGGCGTCAGCTCCGAGCCCTGTGGTCAGTGTAGCGCCTGCGTGGAAATCGCCGAAAACCGGTTTGTCGACCTGATCGAGGTGGACGCGGCTTCCCGCACCAAAGTTGAAGACACCCGGGAACTGCTGGAAAACGTCCAGTACGCTCCGACAAGAGGCCGCTACAAGGTCTACCTGATCGACGAAGTGCACATGCTCTCCGGCCACAGCTTTAATGCCCTGCTGAAAACCCTGGAAGAGCCGCCGCCGCACGTCAAATTCCTGCTGGCCACCACCGACCCGCAAAAGCTGCCGGTCACGATTCTCTCCCGGTGCCTTCAGTTCAACCTGAAGAACATGAATCCCGAGTGGATCGTGCACCACCTCAAAGAGATTCTGGAAAAGGAGCTGGTCCCGTTCGAAGAAAGCGCGCTCTGGTTGTTGGGTCGCTCGGCAGACGGCAGTATGCGCGACGCCATGAGTCTCTCCGATCAGGCCATTGCTTACGGCTCCGGCAAGATTACCGAAGCCGAAGTGCGCACCATGCTGGGCACCATTGACCAGCGCGCCATTTACGAGATGATCGGAGCGCTGGCCCGCCAGGACGGCAAGGCGTTGCTGGGCGCGGTGGAGCAGATGTCAGAGCAGGCGCCGGACTACGCCGCCGCTCTGGCCGAGCTACTGGCGCTGATGCATCGGGTGGCGATCGCCCAGGCCCTGCCCGAAGCGGTGGACAACAGTCACGGTGACCGGGACAAGGTGTTGGAGTTGGCCCAGGCATTGCCACCGGAAGACATTCAGCTGTTTTATCAGACCGCTTTGCTCGGGCGGCGGGATCTGCCCCTGGCGCCGGATCCACGCGCTGGCCTTGAAATGGTGCTGTTGCGGATGCTGGCCTTCAAGCCTCAGGGCCTGGCTGAAATCCCCAAGAAACCATTGCCTGCCGCGGGTGAAAATACACCTCCGACCAGCCCGGGCGAGCGTCTGGCAGAGCAGATTCCCGAAGAGACGCCGGCGGCGAAGACTGAAGCTGCTCCCGATTTCACCGCTCGGGAGGAGCCGGCCACCGACCCAAAGCCGCTCGCTGACAAACCTCCCGAGCCGGTAGCGCCGCGCTCGGCAGAGTCTCCCGTGACTCAGGACGCGCCTGTGGCTCAAGAACCACCGATGCCGCAACAAGAAGAGCCGCCGCCGTACACGGAAGAAGACATGCCGCCGTTCGACGGTCCCTACCAGCCCGCACCGAAGAAAGTGCGGGAGCGCTCTGAGCATGCACCGGAGCCGCGAGGGGCAATCGATGCGCCGCCGCGAACGCCTGAGCCTCAGCCTCGATCTGAGCCGCCGGCGCCTCCACCCGCCAGCTCAGCGGCCCCCACAAAGCCTGTGGAGACCGGAGCGCCGCCGCCGCGAAAGAAAACCGTTCCCAAGGTGGCGCTTGCCGATACCCGGCCGGAAAATTGGGCTCAGGTGTTTCTGGGGCTCAACGCTGGCGGGCTGCTTCAGAGCACCGCCGCCAACTGCGTTCTGGTGGGCCGTCAGGGTAACGACCTGAGCTTTGTCCTGGATGAGCGCCACAGTGCCCTGTTTGACGAAGGCCAGCAGCAGCGGTTGGCGGACGTGCTCACGGACTATTACGGTGAGCCGGTGCGGGTGCGCATTCAGCCTGGCGAGGTCGAGGGTGAGACGCCCGCCGCCCAGGCGCAGCGAATCAAAGAAGAGAATCGGGTCCAGGCGCTTGAAGCCATGAAAACGGACCCCATCGTACAACAGCTGGTCGAACACTTTGGCGCAACGTTGCGCGAGGATACCGTTCAGCCCCTGGAGTAAGAGGGGGCAGGCAGCCCGCTAGTGGGCATCAAGTAAGAGGTGAGTTATGAAAGGTTTGGGCGATTTTATGAAGCAGGCCCAGGAAATGCAGGCCAACATGCAGAAAATGCAGGAAGAACTGGCTCAGTCGGAAGTGACCGGCCAGTCCGGTGCTGGCCTGGTGTCCGTGGTCATGACCGGACGCCACGACGTTCGCAGCGTTAACATTGATGACAGCCTCATGAGCGAGGACAAAGAGGTGCTTGAGGACCTGCTTGCCGCCGCCGTCAACGACGCAGTGCGCAAAGTAGAGGCCAACAGCAAGGAAAAAATGGCCGATATGACCTCCGGCATGGGTATCCCCCCGGATTTCAAGATGCCGTTTTAAAGGTGACCTCTGTGTTCAGTCCCCTGATTGACGATCTGATTTCAGCGCTGCGCTGTCTGCCCGGTGTCGGGCCCAAGTCGGCCCAGCGGATGGTGTTGCACCTGCTGGAGCACAATCGCGAGGGGGCGGCCCGCCTCGCCCGAAGCCTGGACAAGGCCATCGAGGGCGTGGGGCGCTGCCAGCGCTGCCGTACGCTCACCGAACAAACCGTCTGTGGTATCTGCGAGAACCCTCGCCGGGACGGATCGGTGCTGTGTGTGGTGGAAACCCCGGCCGATGTCGTCGCCATTGAGCAGGCTGGCGGCTACCAGGGCAAGTACTTTGTGCTGCTCGGGCGCCTTTCTCCCATCGACGGCATCGGGCCGGAGGAGATCGGTATGGATCATCTCGTCAACCAGTTGAAAACCGGCGAAGTGAACGAAGTCATTCTGGCCACCAACCCGACCATGGAGGGCGAAACCACCGCCTTCTATATCAGTGAGCGTGCCAAGGAGCTGGGTGTGGCCGTCTCGCGGATCGCTCACGGCGTGCCCCTCGGGGGTGAATTGGAGTTCGTCGACGGTGGCACCCTCGCCCATGCATTTTCCAGTCGAAAGGCCTTATGACCAGCACTCCGACCAACCCCGCAGCCCCCATTCCGACCGACCCCATCTGGATTGATCAAAACCACGACTTGGCAGAGCTGTGCGAGCGCTGGCGAGGGCAGGGGGCGATCGCGGTGGATACCGAATTCATGCGCTCGGAAACCTTTTATCCGATTGCCGGACTGCTGCAGATCGGCGACGGGCGAGGCTGTTACCTGATTGATCCGCTGGCGATCGATGAACTCGAGCCGCTCCGTACCCTGTTTCAGGACCCGGAGGTCACCAAGGTATTGCACGCCTGCTCCGAAGATCTGGAGGTATTCCAGCGTTGGTTGGGGGTGCTGCCCGAACCACTGTTTGATACCCAGATCGGAGCCGCCTTTGCCGGGTTGGGCTTTTCCATCGGCTACGCCAACCTCGTCAATACCCTGCTCGATATCGACATTCCCAAAGGGGAGACCCGCTCGGACTGGTTGCAAAGGCCGCTCTCTGTGCCCCAGAAAAAATACGCCGCCCTTGATGTGGCACACATGCTCGTGGTTTACGGCAAGCTGCTCAAGATGTTGCGCGAGACCGGTCGTCTTGAGTGGGCGCGGGCCGACAGTGCGGAGTTGGTGGCCAATGCCAAGGCCGAGCCGGATTTCGAACGGTACTATCTCAAACTGGGTTCGGCCTGGAAGTTGCGTCGGCGCGAACTGGCCGTGCTTCGGCGTCTCAGCGCCTGGCGTGAACGCGAAGCGCGCGAGCGCGATCGCCCGCGCAACCGTCTGATCAAGGAAGCGGGGCTGTGGGAATTGGCTCGTCGCCAGCCGTCGGACCGGGCTCAGCTGCAGGCGTTGAAAGACGTACCCGCGCATACCCAGGTGGAAGAGGGGGAAGCCTTGCTGGCCGAAATTCAGGTAGCGCTGAGCGAGCCCGAGAGTGACTGGCCCGAGCGCTTGGACCCGCCTCTGGGAAGGGCTGAAGCCCCGATGATGAAGGCGCTCAAGCGCCATGTTCGCGGCATCGCCGAGTCATTGGCGTTGCCGCCGGAGCTGCTGGTGCGCAAACGCGAATATGAGGCCATTGTCCGCTCCGGTCTCAAGGGAGGTTCGTTTGAATTGCCTCAGCGGTTGAAGGGCTGGCGCTTCGAGCTGCTCGGGCAGGGCCTGTTGGAGGCCGCCGAGCGAGAGCGATCGAGTCTGCCGGAGACGGGCGAGGAGAGTGAGCAATGAAAACCCTGGTGGAAGTGTTTCGCAGCCCCAAAGAGGCGGGCATGTACCTTTACGTAAAGCGTGCCGAGGGCCTGGAGCGTGTGCCGGAGGACTTGCTGAAACGCTTCGGCAAGCCCCAGTCGGCCATGATTCTGGCGCTCACTCCGGAGCGCAAACTCGCGCGTACCAGCGCCGAGCGGGTGCTCGCCTGTCTGGACGAGCCGGGTTACTACCTGCAGTTGCCCCCCGGGCCGGAGGCCGATGCAGAGGCGGCGAATATTCACGGTCACAACAGCAAACTGGGGCATTAGCCGTGGTCGCTCAGCGCGCCTTCTGGGAACGCAAACGGTTGGAGGAAATGACCGCCGCGGAGTGGGAATCCCTGTGCGATGGCTGTGGGAAATGCTGCCTGCACAAGCTTGAGGACGAGGAGACTGGCGAACTGCTGTTCACCAATATCGCCTGCCGCTATCTGGATGGCGAAACCGCCTGTTGTACGGATTATCCCAACCGACAGCGCAATGTGCCCGACTGCACCGTGTTGCGACCGGAAGATGTGGAAGCGTTTCACTGGCTCCCCGATACCTGTGCCTACCGGCTGCTGGCCGAGGGTGAGCCGTTGCCAGACTGGCACCCATTGCTGAGCGGTGACCCGACCAGTGTGCGGCGGGCGGGCGTGTCCGCGGCCGGTCGATTTGTGTCGGAAAGCGACATCCCGGAGGAAGATTGGGAAGAATACGCCATTACCTGGGTGTGAGGCGATGAGACCCAATAACTTGTAAAATTGATCGTCCGGCAACAGTGATTGGGCCGCACCGATTCAAGTGGAGCTGATAGGAGCCGACAAAGTGATGACAACAGGTTATGCCATTGCCTGGATGGTTTACGGAGCCGGCGGCCTCGCGCTGCTGGCGGTCGCGTGGCGGATCACGCGTAACGCCAAGCGGGAGTGGCGGCATTTGCTGCTGGTGACAGTGGCGGCCCTGCTCTTGACGCCTGGGCCCATTGTGGTTGAGGATCAGTTGTTTTTGGCGCCAGCACTTTTTGTGATGGTTCTGGATGCGTGGTTCGATACCCTGGCCAGTGCCTCCCGTTCCGGGTTGATTTTGTTGGGGGTGTGGTTGATGGCGCTGGTGCTTTCCCTGGTCTTCCAACTGCTGGTACGACCCAAGCCGTCGTCGGACTGATGTTGCCCTCTGGGACAGAACTGCTATAACTAAGAGTAATTAAACTGCCAGCTGTGTCCCTTGCTTTGGGTATTGAGGCACGGTGGCTGACGTCACAGGAGATCGTCATGGCGAATCATATTTTTATCTTGGCGGCGGTGATGAGTATCGCTGGCGTGTTCGGCGGTCTGATCAACTACTATCAGATGACTCAGGAACGGGAAGACGACGCGGCACTGCCGCGTTGCATCGTCATGGGCATTGGCGCGGCATTTCTGGTGCCGGTCATACTGTTTTTCGTGCAGAGTGATCTGATTACCGAAATTCGAGATGACCCCTCCCGTCTGCTGATTTACACCGGCTTCTGTCTGATCGTGGCCATCGCCTCGCGCCTGGTGCTGACCAGCACACCCAAACGCATTCTGCGCGAGGCGATGGCGGCCCGTACTCAAGTGGAAGACATGCAGCACGAGTTGCGCATCATGCAGGAAGAGTTGCTGCCTCTGCTGGACACCGAAACCGAGCAGGAAACCGATCTGGACGACAATGCCGGCCCCATGGAGCCGGAAGAGTTGGACATCGCGGCCAGCAAGGTGCTCAAGACCCTCGGAGTGGGGCGCCACATCTACCGCTCCATGGCGGGGCTGTGCCGCGAGGCGGGAGCGGATGAAACCACCATCCAGAAATCTCTCAATGTGCTGGTCAGTCGTCAGTTGGCCGGCAGACTTAACACCCGCAAAGGCATCCGCTGGTACCTGACCGAGAAAGGTCGGCGGGCTCTGGATATTATGGTCTAGCGATGAAGGGTCAGTGCCTGGCGTTGTGGTTGTTGGTCCTGCTCGCCTTCGGCGTGCCGGTCAAGGCGCAGGTGGCCACAGAGCGTGAAGCGCAGGTCCCCGAGACGTTGGCGCCGGCGGATATCCGCCTGGTGGTGGACATTTCCGGCAGTATGGCCCGAACGGACCCGGACAACCTGCGCCGCCCGGCGCTCTCCCTTCTTGTCCGATTGCTTCCGCCCGACAGTCGGGCTGGCGTCTGGACGTTTGGGGGCTCCGTCAACACGCTGATTCCTCACGAGCAGGCCGATGCGGGCTGGAAAGCCCATGCGCTTACCCGTGTGGACGATATCAACTCCGTTGCGCTTTACACCCATATCGGCGCCGCCCTGGAAGAGGCCGCGTACGATCGCGCTCTACTGAAAGAAGAGGGTCGGCGAGCCGATATTATTTTGCTGACCGACGGTATGGTCGATGTCAGCCCGGATGCCGCCGTCAGCGCCCGGGAGCAACAACGGGTGGTTAATACCCTGGTGCCTAAGCTCAGAGCGGCGGGCTACCGGGTACACACCATCGGTCTGTCCGACGAAGCTGATGAGGACCTCCTGCGTCAGATAGCCCGTACCTCCGATGGGCTGTTCAGTCGGGCCCGCAATGCGGAGGATCTGATGAACAGTCTGCTGCTCATCTTTCAGCAGACTGTGCCGGCGGATCAACTGCCCATTAATGATGGTTTCTTTCTGATCGACAAGAGCGTTCAGGAGTTTACCGCCCTGATTCGACGCGAACCGGGACAGACCCCCACCCGGCTGATCGACCCGAAAAACCGGGAATACCGGTACCCCTCTGAGCTCGCCAACATGAATTGGCACCATACCGAGGACTACGACCTGATTACGGTGACGGAGCCGTTGCCGGGTCGGTGGAAAATCCAGGCGGATATGCAGCCCTTCAGTCGGCTCACAGTGATCAGTGATCTGAAGCTGGTGGTCGAGCCAGTCCCCAACAACGTCCATGTAGGGGAAGACCTGCCGTTGCGGTTTCACCTGCGAGACGACAATGGCGTCATTGATCAGCCGGAGGTCCTGGATTTACTGACGGTGACCGTCGAAATCCGTGGCCCGGAGGATGAAGTCATCTTCCAGCGTTCCGGGCCAAAGACCTCGCCTGCTGACGGTGTCTACGAGCTCGCGCTGCCGGCCCCCGAGCGGCCTGGCGAATATGATGTGCGCCTGACGCTCGACGGAAAAACGTTCTCGCGCCTGTATGCCCACCAGTTGGCAGTGGCCTCCCAGTTCGACGTAAGCTTTACCAAGCGGCACGAACAGGACCAGGTGATCTGGACATTGGTGGTGGATGGGAAGGACACACTGAACCCCGAACAAACCAGTCTGGTGGCACACGTTCGAAACTCCGGTGGTGAGAGTTCGGTCAAGGCGTTGGAGCCGGTTGAGCGCGGGCTTTGGCGGCTGGAACTGACTCCGGAGCAGAGAGGCCATTACCGAATTTCGCTCAAGGCGAGTGGGCGTACGCTCGAGGGAAAACGTTTCGAGGAGCACCTTCCCAGTCAATACTTCAGTTATCCCGAGGCGGATGACCCCCAACCGGATCCTGTTGGAGAGGCAATCGAAAACGAGGAAGGCCAACTTGAGGCGCAGCGCGAAGCCGCGGAGATTGCCAGGAGAGGCGAGGCGACAGAAGCGCCAGTGTCGAGCACCACCTTGAGCAACCTCGATGAGCCGGAACCGACGGCTCAGCCTCAGGCTGAAAAACCTTCAACCTCTCAGAGTGAACCAACCCATCCGGCCGTTCTGGTTGGCAGTCTGGTCCTTGCCAACGGTCTGTTGCTGGTGCTGGCGTATCTGGCGTACCGCATCATCGTGGGTGAGCGCAAGGCCTCACCAGACCTGGAGGAGGATGCGCCGACCGACGCCGCCGATACGGCCGAGGGTGAGCCCCCTCTCATGCAGAGCATCGACACCGAGTCGGCGCCACCACCGCCGAAGGATAAGGATGAGAGTGCGCCGGAGACGGGCGACAGCTTTGATTTGGAGAATGAAGATCCGCTGTTCCCCCTCTCGGATGAGGACGATGATGAGCCGCGCCAGTAATCCCCGATTACGTCTGGTCGATAAAGCCGGGCTATTACCTCAATAGATGTGTATGTGAGGTGGAGCCTTGAATTATGGCTACCCGGCTATCATGTAAAGGGGTAAGCTGGGTTGCAAAGACATTCGGCAAAAGGTTTATTACTCAACCATTGAGGAGAAGGTCATGGAAATCGATATTGGTATTAAACAAAGTGATCGGGAGCAGATTGCTGAAGGCCTGTCGCGCCTGTTGGCGGATAGCTATACCCTGTATCTGAAAACACACAACTTCCACTGGAACGTGACCGGTCCGATGTTCCAGACGTTGCACCTGATGTTTGAGGAACACTATACCGAGCTGGCCGAAGCGGTGGATGTGATTGCCGAGCGGATCCGTTCAATCGGTTTTCCGGCACCGGGCACCTATAAGGAGTTCGTTGAACTCAGCAGCATTAAAGAGGAGCCGGGCGTTCCCAAAGCGGAAGACATGATCAAACGCTCCGTGGAAGGTCACGAAGCGGTGGTACGCACGGCGCGCTCCTTGTTCCCCGCTGTTGAATCGGCCAATGATGAGGCCACGGCTGACCTGTTGACTCAGCGTATCCAGCTGCACGAAAAAACCGCCTGGATGCTGCGCAGTCTGCTGGAGTAAAACCCATTTTGGCGCTCAGCGCTCCCCGACCCTGGGAGTCGCGAGTCCAAAGCCCCGCTTGGCGGGGCTTTTTTGTGCGCCTCCACTTCGCCCCTGCGAGTGTAAAACCCATCTGTTATCATCCCCGGCTCAACCTTGAGAGCCTGAAATGTCAGAGAACACATCCGTAACAGACCATTCGGTCACGACCTTGCCCGATCGTTTTGATGGTGACGCCATCCTCAGCCGGGATCGCCACCGGCTCTGGAAGCGTTGGCGCGAGCTGGATGAGCGCCGCCGCGCTGGCGACCCTCTTGGCCGAGACGCGACAAAGTGGTGCGAGCAATATCAACGCTCACACGAGCGTTACGAGCGGCGACGGGAATGCCTGCCGGAGACCATCGTCTATCCGGATCTGCCGATCAGTGATAAGCGGGAAGATATCGCCGCATTGATTCGGGAGCATCAAGTGGTGGTCTTGGCGGGGGAAACCGGCTCGGGTAAAACCACCCAGTTGCCCAAAATCTGCCTGGAGCTTGGTCGCGGCGTCAGTGGCATGATCGGCCACACTCAACCCCGTCGCGTGGCGGCGCACACGGTGGCGCAACGCATTGCCGAGGAGCTGCAAAGCCCTCTGGGGGATCGGGTGGGGTATCAGGTTCGATTTACCGATCAGACCAGCGAACAGAGCCTGGTCAAGGTCATGACCGACGGTATCCTGCTGGCCGAGATTCAGAATGACCGGTTTTTGTCCCGTTACGACACCCTCATCATTGATGAAGCCCACGAGCGCAGCCTCAATATCGATTTTCTTCTGGGCTTTCTGAAACAGCTCCTGCCCAAGCGCCCGGATCTGAAGGTAATAATCACCTCCGCGACGATTGATCTGGAACGCTTCTCGCGGCATTTTGATAATGCGCCCATCATTGAGGTGTCCGGTCGGACCTACCCCGTCGATGTCTGGTACCGGCCGCCGCTGGACACGGACTCCGATGGGGATGACAGCTACCAACCCCTACTCGATGCCATTACCGAAATCGAGGAGTATGAACGCGGTGCCGGCAAGGGGCAGCGCGGCGGCGATATTCTGGTATTTATGAGCGGCGAGCGGGAAATCCGCGAGGCGGCCCAGAGTATTCGGCGCGCCGGTTTTCAGCATATGGAGGTGTTGCCGTTCTATGCCCGCCTGAGCATGGCTGAACAACAAAAGGTATTTGCCCCTCACAAAGGGCGACGGGTCGTGCTCGCCACCAACGTGGCGGAAACGTCCATTACCGTGCCCGGCATCCGCTATGTCATCGATCCGGGCTTTGCCCGGTTGAGCCGTTACAGTTACCGCACCAAAGTGCAGCGCTTGCCCATCGAGCCCATATCCCAGGCCAGCGCCAATCAGCGCAAGGGCCGCTGCGGTCGGGTGGCCGAGGGGATCTGCATTCGCCTGTACAGCGAAGAAGACTTTCTCTCCCGCCCCGAATTCACCGACGCGGAAATTTTGCGGACCAATTTGGCCGCGGTTATTCTGCAGATGTTGCAGCTTCGGATGGGTGATATTCACCAGTTTCCGTTTATTGACCCACCCGACCGTCGTCTGATCAACGACGGCTTTAAATTGCTGGAAGAGCTGCAGGCGGTCAATGGCAAGGGGCGCTTGACGCCCATGGGTAAGCAGCTGACCCGTTTGCCACTCGATCCCAAACTGTCCCGGATGCTGCTGGCGGCGGGTGAACTGAACTGTCTGCGGGAGGTATTGATCATCACCAGTGCCCTGTCAGTGCAGGACCCGCGCGAACGCCCGGCGGACAAGAAGCAGGCGGCGGACCAGTCCCACCGTCGTTTCTGGCACGAAAAATCGGACTTTATCGGCTTTGTGCAGTTGTGGGACTACTTTGAGAAGCTGCGCCAGGATCTGTCGCAGAATCAGATGCGCAAGCAATGCAAAAAAGAGTACCTCAATTATTTGCGCTGGCGCGAGTGGCGGGACATTCACCACCAGCTCAAGGTCAGCCTGCGTGAACTGTCGTTGAAGCAGAACCAGGAGCCGGCGGATTATGAAGTAACCCACCGGGCGTTGCTGACCGGGCTTCTGGGCAATCTCGGCTTCAATATTGAAGAGCGGGAATACCTGGGGGCGCGCAACCGGAAGTTTCTGATCTTTCCTGGCTCCTCGCAGTTCAAGAAAACCCCCAAGTGGCTGGTGGCCGCGGAGTTGCTGGAAACCTCGCGACTGTACGCCCACACCGTTGCCAAAATTGATCCGCAATGGGCATTGGCCGCCGCCAAACACCTGGTCAAGCGACAGCAGTTTGAGCCGCACTACGATCCCAAGAGCGGGCGGGTCAAAGCGTTTGAAAAGGTGACGCTCTATGGCTTGGTGTTGGTGGAAAAGCAGCGGGTCGATTTTACTGAGCTGGACCCAGTGGCCAGTCGGGAGGTGTTTATCCGCTCCGCCCTCGTGGAGGGGCGCTACGCCCGCCGCGCTGAAAAGGAAAAAACCGCGCCGTTTTTCACCCACAACCGGGCACTGATCGCCGAGCTGGACGAGCTAGAAGCCAAAAGTCGCCGTCGGGATATCCTGGCCGACGACAACGCGCTCTACGAATTCTATGATGAACGCCTGCCGGCGGAGGTAGTCAGCCGAGCGAGCTTTGAGCGTTGGCGCAAGGAGGTGGAGCAAACTCAGCCCCGCCTGTTGTTTATTGAGCGCGAGCAACTCATGCAGAGGGAGGCCGGGGAGGTCACCGAAGCCCAGTTTCCCAACGAACTGGAGTGGCGGGGTGTGCGCTTTCCACTCAAGTATCAGTTTGAACCGGGCCACGAGGATGATGGCGTCAACCTGCAGGTGCCGGTCAGCCTGCTGCATCAGGTTCCGGAGAAGCGTCTGGAATGGTTGGTGCCCGGATTGTTGAGAGACAAGTGCATCGGTTTGATCAAAGGCCTTCCGAAACAGTGGCGCAAGCATTTTGTGCCGGTCCCGGATGTGGTCGATCGCGCACTCGCGGGTATGCAGCCGGATAATACGTCGCTGACCGACGCGCTGGCCCATCAGTTGAAACGGCAGACGCTGATCGAGGTTCCCCGGGAAGCCTGGGATCAGACCCGCATTGATGATTTCTATCGGATGAACATCCAGGTGATGGATGAGCGGGGGCGCTGTATCGCCCGAGGGCGGGATCTATACGCCTTGCGGGAGCAGTATCGTGAGCAGGCTCAGGAGAAAATTCAGTCCGCGGCGGTGGGGATCGAACGTGAAGGCATGACCGAGTGGGACTGGGATCATTTACCCGAGCAGGTGTCCCTGAATCGTGGCGGAATTGACATTCGTGCCTACCCGGCTCTGCTTGACCAGCTCAACTCCGTGGCGATCGTGGTGCGGGACGAAGCGTCCGAGGCGTTGGTCGAAACCCAACGCGGCTTGGCGCGCCTATTGTTGCTGGAGTTGGCGCAGACCACCAAGTACCTGCACAAGGAGCTATTGAAAAAAGACGAGCTGGCGCTGTCGGTTGCGGAGATGGGAAAGCGGGTCGATGTGGTGGACGACCTTCTGCTAGGTGCTGTTGCCGAGTGGTTGCCTCTGGACCAGTTGCCACGCCGCAAGGCCGAATACGAGGCCTGCAAACGGGCCGTACGGGAAGGTCTGGTGGCTCGGGCACAGTCGCTGGAGGCGGTTCTCTCCACCAGTCTGAAGCAACTGGTCGGTATTCGAAAGCAGCTGAAACAGCTGCGTAATCAGCTGCCGCTGGCATTCACGGTGGGCGATATCCGGGAACAGCTGACCCACCTGTTTTACCCCGGCATGGTGTACCGAACACCGGAGGAGTGGTTGCGTCAGTATCCCCGTTATCTGCAGGCCATTGAAGTGCGCCTGGAGAAGGCGCCCCTGGACCCGCTGAAAGACCGGCGCATGCTGGAGGAGCTGGCGCCGCACTGGGAGCGGCTGGAGCCGTTGTGGCAAGACAAAGGAGGCCGGGCGCTGGCACTCAACCCGGAGCTTCAAAGTTATCGTTGGAGCCTGGAGGAGTTTCGCGTGTCACTGTTCGCGCAAACCCTGAAAACCCGGGTACCGGTTTCCGCCAAACGCCTAGAAAAACAGTGGCAGGCGTTGGAGAAGGCGTCCTTCTGACGGAAAGGGGGATGCTGCTCTAACGGGCCTGCTTGTGGTGGTCCGGTATGGCGTTGTTGCGCAGCCAGTAATGACTCACCTGCTGCAGCAGATCGGCAAAGCTTTCGAAATCCACGGGTTTGCACAGGTAGCTGTTCACACCCAGTTGGTAGCCCTGCAGGATGTCTGATTGCTCGTCCGATGTAGTCAGTATGACTACCGGCGTGTAGCGGTAATCGGTGGACTGTCGAAGCTGCTTGAGCACCTCGAACCCGTTGACCCGCGGCAGGTCCAGATCCAGTATGACCAGGTTGGGTTTTCGACTGTCGGGGCGTTCGGCATGGCAACCGCGGGCAAACAGAAAATCCAGTGCCTCTTCGCCATTGCGGGTGAGCTGGATATCGTAATCCCCGCCCACCTTGCCGAACCCGAACAGTGCCAGTTCTGCCTCGTCCGGATCATCCTCTACTAACAGTATGGTTTCCTTCTTCACGCTCCGTGTTCCTTTCCCACAATGTGAAATAAAAAGTGGCCCCCTCTCCGGGGCGCGATTCCGCCCAAATCCGGCCACCGTGCCGAGTAATGATACGCTGTACCGTGGCCAGCCCGATACCGACGCCTTCAAATTCTTCACTTTTATGCAAACGGCTGAAGGGGGCGAACAGACGGTCGGCGTACTGCATATCGAAGCCGTCGCCATTGTCCCTGACGAAATAGATTCTTTCGCCTTCTTTCTCCTCAAACCCGAAGCTAAGACGGGTGATATCTTTGCGGCTGGAGTACTTCCACGCGTTATCGAACAGGTTACTTAATAGCATAGTGAAGAAGTGCCTATCAACCGGGGCACGCACTTCATCCTGTATGTTAATTTCGGCGACTCGGTCAGGCTCCCTTTCGCGATATTCGGACGCCATGCGTTTCAGCAGAGAAGACAGGTCGACGATCTCGACCTTCAGCTCGCCCTGAGTGGCCCGGGACAGACGGAGGAAGCTGTCGATCATTTCCGCCATTTCGTGGGTGCCCGCGGCGATACGGTTGAGGTAGTGTTGGCCTTGCTCATCCACCCGGTCGTGGTAGCGATCATTCAGAATCCGCCGGAAGCCCTCTATTCGACGCAACGGCGCGCGCAGGTCATGGGAGACCGAGTAACAGAAGCTGGCGAGCTCCTGGTTGGCCGCCTCAAGTTCAGCGGTCCGCTGTCGAACTCGTTGCTCGAGTACGGCATTGAGCCGTTTCACTTCTTCCTCGGCCTGACGCCGGGCAATGATGTCTTTGGCCAGGGCATTATTGACCTCATGCATGTGTTCATAGGCCTGGCGCAGGTTCCGACTGAGGGTGTTGAAGGCATTGACCACCTGGTCGAGTTCATCCGGTTCCGGTGGCGGTGTCCGTTGAAGCGACAGGGGGGGTTGCTTCTGACTGATCTCGAATTGGCTCACCCGTTCCGAAATATGGATGAGGTGGGAGGTGATCAGCCGGTGAACGATGAAAAGAATGAACAGAGAGACAATAAAGGTCTTGACCCCCTGGCTTAACAGAATCACTACGGCTTTCTGTCGAAGCCGTGTGTAGACTTCTGACAGCGAGGCCTGAACGGTCAGTGTACCAATTTGCCTTGGCCCATCGGCGAGTATGTGCACAATTGGATACTGACGCGTGATGACGTTGTTCCCGCGAACCTCGCCTCGGCTTATCTGTAGCGGATCCGACACATTTTCGGGATTTTCCTGAACAGAAGCCGCCTGAATGTCGGGCAGTTGGCTGATCCCCTCCAGTTGCAACCGCAACTGTTGGATGTCCAGGTTCCATAAACTGGCGCTGATACTGCCCAAGTAGCTGCTTTCGATATCATGGAGCCGGGTTTTGATAATACTGAGGTCACGGCGGTAGTCGGTGTATAGCTGAATAGCCGTCGCGACCAGAGTAATGAGGGAGCTGAAAAAAATGATCAGGAACAGCAGTCGCCGTCCGATCCCCAGCCCCCGATAGGCGGAAAAAGATAGATAGCGGAAAAAATGCCACATCATTCTGTGCTAGAAGTCATACTTGTCGGTGATCGCCTCAAGAGATCCGTCCTCTCTCATGGAGCGAATCGCTTTATTCAGTACCGGCAGCAAATCGAGGTTTTCCGAATTTCGGGAACACTGGAGCATCAAGGGAACATCGGAGAGTTTCAAAGGCTCTGCCAATAGGTCATACAGGTCATTTTGCTTGGCAATGTAAAAAATGGTGGGCACGGCCCCCGCGACGCCATCGACCCGGCCCCGCTGGAGTTTGTGTAGCGCAATCAGGTAGTCGGTGTCCTCTTCCACTGTCAGGTTGAAATCGCCTTCCAGAACCTCGGAAAGGGAAGAGCCCCGCGGTATCGACAGACGTTTGTCACGAAGTGCTCCGAGGTGGTCGAGGGGAGCCTCTTTGAGCGATACCAAGCCTATGTCATGGGTGACCAGAGTTTCTCCGTGAACGACGATACTCTCGTCTCTGGGGATGGAGATAGTACAGTCGTGGCTGCCCGTTTCCATCTCCCGGTCGATGCGGGCAAAGGGCGTCAATGCCGTTTGAATATTCAGTCCTGTTTTCTCTTCCAGTGCGTCCACGATTTCAACAAAAGCGCCAAAAGGCTCTCCTGTTTCCGGGTCCGTGGCGGCCCAGGGAACCGCATCGATGGTTACAAATGTCACGGTTTGCGCTGTTGACGAGGCGGTCGTCTCGGTGTGACCGAAACCCGAGACGGCGACAAGAGGAAGCGCCAACAGGAACGTTCGCCAATATGTATTACAAAGTTGCATTGACGCGCTCCGCTCTCGAATAGGTGTATTTCTTCTGCATTTTTTATGTTCCGCTGCTTACTGAGTGTGCCGATATTTTTTACAGTTTATTCCGTCGGTTTTTTGGCTAATTCTTAACCAATCAACACCTTGAACAGTATACGGCCTAAAAGACTTTCCTGCTAACACCCCTTTAAACGTTTTTTTCTGATTAATTTTTGTCCACTTTCGGCGGGGAAAAAGCTAATTACATCATAGAGTTAGGCATGGGGTTGACGCCTGAGAGGCGCTTGTTACAAGGGCGGGCGTTCAATTTACCGGCACCGAAGGACGCTTTTTTGCAAGGGTGACCATGCGTGACAGTGTTTTGACGCTGTCTTGATCGTTCCACTCTTGTTAATTGTTGAGGTGTCACATGTCTAATCGAATTTTGCTGGTTGTAGGGGACAAGTTCGCGGCGTATGCCCGCGGAAAAGACGTTATCACAGTGTCCAACTTGCGGGGTCTTCTGACCCTTTCCATACCCCTGTTGCCCCATCAGGGCCGCACCGTATTGGTGCCCGGGCAGGGGTTGAATGAAGAGGTGGTGAAGCAGCTGTTGGAAGAAGCGGCGCAGTCTCCCAATATTTCCCAGTTTGATTTCAGTCTCTGGCATGACATGCCGCAGCGGGCGTCCATATCGCTCACGCACAAGCACCGCCCGGAGAATGTCCTGGTGTCGAAGCCCGTGCGAATGAATGCCAACCAATTCCAGATGCACTTGATGGTGGATGAGGACTGCGAGTTGATGAAGGATCACCTCAGCGGTCAGCACGTTCAGGGCATGGTGCTGATTGAAGCCGCGCGTCAAGGCATGCTCGCCGTCACTGAAGCGTATCTCATTCCGGAGAACGGCATCGACTATTCGTTTGTGTTCGAGGCGTTGTCGGTTCAATACAGCCATTATACGTTCCCACTTGGCGCCGTGATTGAAGCGAATATTACCGAGTGTGCCGTTGACAATCCCAAGCGCCTTCACTTCGCGGCTGAAACCATTGTGAAACAATGTGGGCAAACCGTTTCTGAGTTCACAATGTCCTTCGCGGCGATGGAGCGCTCCCGGATCAGCAAACGCGAGGGCATGATGGCGACGAAGACTCAAGCCCACTTTATGCGTGAGGTGGCGGCAAACCTGGAAAGTCAGGAGCTGTATGTCCAGAAAGTCGAGAACCTTTAAGGAGTCGAGCCATGGAATGTGAACAGAAAATGATGGCCGATGGTGCTTACGCGTTCTTTGATGTGGACGATACGCTGATTTCCGTCAAAAGCATGTTCAGCTTTCAGGCCTTCTGGTATGACCAGACAGGTGATGAGTTGGGGCGAGCGCGCTATGAGCAAGACCTGCGCCGACACTTACACCCGGGTGCGTCCTGGGAGTTTCTTAACCGTCTTTACTACCGGCACTTTGCGGGTCGGGACGCAAAGCGGGTTGAAGCTTTGGGCCAGGCCTGGTTTGAGCAGCAGCGGAAATCAGAGTCGCCGTTCTATCATGCTCGGCCGCTGGCGGAGTTGGAAATGCACCAGCGCCAAGGGTGCGAGGTTGTCTTTGTCTCCGGCTCATTTCCCGCGTTGCTCGAACCCATTGCGCGTGAGTTGGGAGTCGCCCATATCCTGGCCACCCGCTTGGCGGTGGAACAGGGACGTTATACCGGGGAAATTCTCCCTCCGCAGACCATCGGAGCCGGCAAAGCTGAGGCTATCGGTGAGTTTCTGGCACTGAGGCAGTGTTCGCCCGAAAGCTGTTTCGCCTACGGTGACGACATTTCCGACTTGCCTATGCTGCAAGCGGTGGGGCGCCCCACGGTGGTCAGCGGCGGTCGGGAGTTGGAGGCGAGAGCTCGCGCGATGGGCTGGCGAGTGATTGCGCCGGTATGAGGTGTGAATCTTATAAGTATCCAACCTCGTCGCTAAAGCGACCCTTTAGCTCCCGCTGAAGCGGGAGTTTTTTTATCCGGCCGCGTTTCGGTAGTCCCGTTCAGCCTTCGTCGGAATGATGGCTCGAGGTCGTGATGGGTGCCGCGCCGAGGGACTGCTCCAACAACGGCCGTAGGCGCTCCATGGGCAGGGGGTGACTGAACAGATACCCTTGGGCCTGATCACAACCGTGAGCGCTCAGAAACTGCCGCTCCAGGTCCGACTCTATGCCCTCCGCGACAATCTCCATTCCCAACCCATGGCCCATGGTAATAATCGTATCGATCAATCGGGCGGTATTGGCGTTGACTCCGATATTGCACACGAAGCTGCGGTCGATTTTCAGTGTATGGAAAGGATAGTTCTGCAGGTACCCCAGGGAGGAGTAGCCGGTACCGAAATCGTCAATGGACAGGCGTACACCCATCTGACAAAGCGCCTCGATGTTTTGCTTGGTCGCATCAGAATTGTCCACCAGCATGCGCTCGGTAATCTCCAGTTCCAGTTGGCGAGGTGAAACGCCGTTGGCGGTCAACTCTTCATTCACGTACTGGTGGAACTCGGGCACTTGCAGTTGCTGCGAGGAAATATTCAACGACAGGTGCAGGTTGCTTTCACCATTGGCCAGCCAAGGTGCCATGCTGCGCAGTGCGGTCCTCAGGACCCAGTTGTCGATGGGCCGAATCATACCGATTTCCTCCGCCAGGGGGATGAACCGGTTGGGGGCCCACACGCTGCCATCGGGTTGGCGCCAGCGAACCAGAGCTTCGAGCCCGGTGATAAAACCGTTCTGCAAAGAATAGATAGGCTGGTAGTAAAGCATCAACTCGTTGCGCTCCAGTACGGCGCGGAGTCGCTCTTCAAGCTCAAGGCGTTCAATCAACTGCTGATTGATGTCTTCGGTAAAGAAGTGATACTGGTTGCGTCCCAGGTCCTTGGCTTTATACATGGCCAGATCGGCATTTCGTAAGACCAGATGGGGGTTCTTGCCGTCTTCGGGGTAGAACGCGATCCCGATGCTGGCGGTGACACGATACTGCTTGCCGATGATGGTGAACGGGCGTTCGAACTGATGCACAATGGCTTCGGCCACCCTCTGGGCGTCCCGGGCGGACGCCACCTTGGGGAGGATAACCACGAATTCATCACCCCCCATGCGGACCAGAGTGTCGCCTCCTCCGATGCAGCCACTCAGCCGACCGGCCGATTCTTTCAGCAGGTTGTCGCCGATACTGTGACCGAGACTGTCGTTGACGTTTTTGAAGTGGTCCAGGTCAATCACCAGCAGGGCGCATTTGTGGCCGTTCCGGTTGGCGCTCTCCAGGGCCACATTGAGTCGGTCGATCATCAGAACCCGGTTGGCGAGCCCGGTGAGCTGGTCGTAGTGAGCCTGGCGTAGCAGCTGCTCCTCGTAGCTACGGCGCACCGTAATGTCTTCTTTGATGACCACGTAGTGAGTGACGCGTTCGTCCGAGTCGGTCAGGGGGGAAACGCTGACCTGCTCCCAGAGCAATTGGCCGTCGCGCCGGGCACTGCAAAATTCACCGGTCCACTCCCGGCCGCTGCTGACTGTCGACCATAACTCGGAGAGTGCACTGGCGCTGTCCTGGTCGAGCAGGGTAAAACCGAGGTTGCGGCCGGTCGCCTCTCCGGCACTGTAGCCGGTCAGTTGCTCAAACCGCGGGTTGACGTACTCGATCTGACCGTCCGGGTCGGTAATGACCACGGAGACCGGGCTTTGCTCGACGGCGCGAGAAAGCACCCGTACGCGCTCTTCTGCGCGCCGGCGCTTGCGCCGGATCTCCGCTTCGCGCAGTTCCCGCTCCACGGCGGGCAGCAGTCGGGCGAGGGCATACTTGTCCATGAAGTCGTGGGCGCCCTGCTTGAGCAACGCGACGGTATCTTCTGCCTGAACAGCGCCGGACATGATAATGAAGGGGATGTCATGTCCGCTTCGCTTGAGGGTGCTGAGGGCATCTTCTGCGCTGAAGCGAGGCAGCCGGTAGTCGCAGATGATCAGGTCCCAGGGCTCTCTAAGCGCTTCCTGCAACTCACCGGCAGTCTCCACCCGCAAGGCATGAGGATCGAAGCCCCCCCTCACGAGTTCGGCTGTGGTCAATTCAGCATCGGCCTCTGAATCTTCAATGAACAGTACTTTCAACGGTTTAGCCATGCATGGTCCGTAAGTGTCGACGGAGACTGGTAATTTGCCCAAGCTTGAGCTATTCATTTTACACGGGTCGACTCTTGAGTCGAGTGTGAGAGTCTAACCCGAAAGGCTTCTATGCAGCCCCCTGGATATTACTGTAGCTGGTTCGCCGGTAAAACGCGAAAGTCTACCCGCGGCTTCAGGAGGGGGGACCGAGGGCTCAAATAAGCAGGCCCTGTAACAAAAGTGTCATTTAAAGGACATACAATGTTCACGTTCTGGACATAAATAAGACATCAAAATGACATATTTGATCGGACTTGGGTAGAATGCGCCCAGCCCGACGCTGACGCAGCACAAGCGTCGCATCCTGGTTCCTTATCGGCTTTCGGCACGATAGGGCTTTACTGTATAGGAGATAGGAGCTTTCATGAAAAAATTTTTGGCGCCTTTGGTTCTGGCGGCCGGCTTGCCCTGCGTGGTTTCAGCCGCTGACGTTCAAGTCTACGGCAAGGGTAACGTTTCCCTCCAGCACGCCGATGAAACCGGCGACAGCAAGGTGGAGTTGGTCAGCAACAACTCCCGTATCGGTGTGAAGGGCTCTGAGGCTCTGACCGAGGGGCTGGAAGCCTTTTTCCAGTTCGAGTACGAGACCAGCATCGATGATGGGGATGATGGCGGCCAAACCTTCAGCCAGCGTGATATTTTCGTAGGGCTCCGAGGCAACGCCGGAGCGTTGCTGGTGGGGCGTATGAACACGCCGCTGAAGAACGCTCAGGGCAAGGTTGACCTGTTTAATGATCTGGAGGGCGATATTGCCTATCTTCTGGCCGGTGAAAACCGCAGAAGTAACCAGGTTCAGTACCGCAGCCCGGTGATTGGGGAGTATTTTTCCGGTTCAGTCGCCTATATCACCTATGAAGAGGATGGTGTTGACCCTGGCATCTCGGCGGCGGCCGGTTACACTCAGGGCCCTTTGTACCTGGCGGTTGGTATGGACCAGGACGTTGCGGGCCCCGACGCTGATGTTGTGCGCTTGGTGGCGCGCTATTCATTGGGCGTCATTCACATCGGGGCTTTGCTTGAAACGTACGATGATGGTCTGGTCGACGAAGACGGCGCGCTGGCCTCGGTTCTGTGGAACCTGAACGAGCGCTGGAACCTGAAGGCACAGGCGGGCAGTTCCGATATTAATAACGGCGGCGGGGAGTCCGTTAGCCTTGGTGCCGACTACCGCTTGAGCGACAGCACCAAGCTGTTCGGCTATTACACCAGTGAGACCAACGACCTGGGGTGTGGCGGCGTAGGCTGCGACGATGAGTATCTCGGTGTAGGGATGGAGCTCAAGTTCTAGTCTCCGGGGCTCGCTGTTCAGACAAACCAGCCCCGGGGCGCCTGATGCGGCGCCCCGGGACTAACACTTTTTAACAGACCGATGCTATTATCCCCCGTTACACTGGCGTACAGGAGTTGAGCCTTAGTCACCGCCGATTAAAGGATGACGGAAACCGGCCCTCCCCCATCAATGTCTCACAGGTGTGCCCAGCGGCCGCCGGCTTAAATCGAGGTAGTGTTAGTGATCATCATCCGCCTGGTTGAGAGACCATGGACAAAGGTTGCGATGCTTCTGGCCTTTTTGATGGCTTCGGGCACCGCGCTTGCGGAGGAGTTTGAGGACCCGTGGGAGGACTTCAATCGCAAGGTGTACAGCTTCAATATGACGGTGGACCGCTTTTTTCTCAAGCCGGTCACCCAGGCCTACCGGTTCGTGACCCCCGATATCGTCGAGACCGGGGTCAACAATGCCTTCAGTAATATTGCCGAAGTACCCAGCGTCTTGAACGGGGTGCTCCAGGGTAAACCGGGCTCCGCCTTGCGCGACTCCGGCCGTTTCCTGGTGAATTCAACGGTGGGGGTCGCGGGCCTGTTTGACGTCGCGTCCCGTATTGGACTGGAAAGCGTTGGCCAGGAAGATTTCGGCCAGACGTTAGGGGTTTGGGGTTTTGATCGGGGCCCGTACGTGGTTCTGCCGTTCTTTGGCTCCAGTACCGTCCGAGACACCGTTGGGCTGCCGGTGCAGTCGGTCATGTCTCCCATCTACCACATTGATCACACTCGCACCCAAAACAGCACTCTGGTGATGTACTACATCAATCGTCGCTCCCAACTGATGGAACTGGAAGAGCAGTTGACGGGGGACCACTACACCTTTATCCGGGACGCCTATTTGCAGCGCCGGGAGTTTCTGATCAAGGACGGGGAAGTGGAAGATGATTTTGGAACAGACATGGATATGTCCGAGTACGGCGACTTCGGAGAAGAAGAGAGCGACCCTTTCTGAGTCGCCTCTCTTGCAACAATAAAGGCCCAGGCAGGGCAGGCGGTATACGCCTAATGCAGGATCTCCAGGATCTCCATCCCCACGCGATGAATATTTCCCTCTGATTCCGTCCGGACCACATGGGTTTTGGCCCGTAAGGTCGGGCTGTGGCCATGCTCGGAGGAAATGGTGACCTCCAGCTCGGTGCCGGGCTCCAGGTAGTGCTCGGTAGCAATCTGCATACCGCCACCGCTCAGTTCGTGGCACAGCCCTTCTGCGGCGATGCCATCACCGGTGATCTGCGCCCGTAGCGGCGTATCAATTTTCATCCGGATGAAGTCTCTCTTCTCCTGCTGCGCTCTATCGACGGTCATGTCGGGCTCTCCGAGTGGTTATGGGGAGGGCTGGGCCGTCTGTCTCAAGACCAGCTTCGCCCGGTTTCTAGGACTAAAGTTAGTCCAAAAAACGCGCTTTGAACAGCTTGCGCGCTCTCAGAGAAGGGAGTAGTGTATTGCGCCTTATGCAACCCACGACTTTCCCGGTACCCGGACCGACCCAAAGATGACCGACGCGAGCAGAAAACTGCTGATCATCGACGACGACGCGCCGGTTCGCCAGAGCATAGTGGCCTACCTCGAGGACAGCGGTTTCGAGGTTCTGGAAGCGGCGGATGGCCCGTCGGGCCTGGCGGCGTTCCGGGAAGGGGCGCCCGAGCTGGTGATCACCGACCTGAGAATGCCTGGGCTCGACGGTCTTCAGGTCCTTAAAACCATTCATGAAGAATCTCCCGATCTGCCGGTGATTGTGATCTCCGGTGCCGGTGTTATGGGAGATGTGGTGTCTGCCCTGAGACTTGGCGCCAGCGACTATCTGATCAAGCCGATTGTCGATATGGAAATGCTGATCCACTCGGTGCGCCGCGCTCTGGAACGGTGCGATCTCTTGGTGCAGAACCAGCGTTATCGCGACAAGCTCGAATTTGCCAACCGGGGCCTGCGTGAAAATCTCCGCGTACTGGAGCGGGATCAGCAGGCCGGCCGCAGGGTGCAACAACGCCTGTTGCCGGCGCCGCTGGAGACTCCGGAGGGATATTCCATATCGCACCACATTGCGCCCTCCCTTTACCTGAGTGGCGATTTTGTCGATTACGCCTACCTCAGACAGCGCTACGTGGCGTTCTATTTGGCCGATGTCTCGGGCCACGGCTCCTCCTCGGCGTTCGTGACCATCTGGCTCAAGCACCTGGTCAGTCGCATGGTGCGGGAAGAGGGGCTATTCTGTGATGCCGAGTCTTTTGAAAACGGCCCGGCGCAGATGCTGCGGCAGATAAACCAAGAACTGAAAGAAACCCGTTTGAACCACCACTTGACGTTCTTTGTCGGAGTAATAGATACGCATACCCGGCAGATGCACTACGTGGTTGCCGGGCATCTGCCGATGCCGATTTTGGTGACCCCGGACGGGGCGGACTTTCTGGAAGGGACGGGGAAACCTGTGGGCATTTTTGCCGATCCCGAGTGGCAGATATACCGCCGCGTTTTGCCCGAGACATTTTCTCTGGTCTGCTTCTCAGACGGGGTGCTGGAGGTGCTCCCTCCCAAGGCGCTGAAAGACAAGGAGGCGCAATTACTGTCATTGGTGGGCGAGAATGGCTCGAGTATGGCTTCGGTGTGCTCCGCCCTGGGGGTGGAGAGCGTAAGCGAAACACCGGATGACATCGCGATTCTGACGATTATCAAGAGGTAATACCACATGCGTCCCGGTCAGATTCTGGTAGCCGATCATGGCGGCGTTTACGTCATCAAAATGGTCGGTGATGTGCGCCTCACGCTGTGTATCTCGTTCGATCAGTTTATCGATACGATGTTCAGTCAGAACGATTTTTGCGAGGTCATGTTCGATTTGTCTGAGGCAGAGGCTATCGACAGCACCACCCTTGGTCTTATGGCTAAAATTGCCCTTCAGGGGCGAGAGCAGAAAGACATTACGCCGGTGGTCTACTCCAACAATGACAGCATTAATCGACTGCTTTACACCATGGGGTTTCAGGAAATTTTCACCATAGTGAACGACCTGGAGGCGCCGGTCACCCCGGAACAACCACTGGAAGCTGATACCCCCGAAGAGCAACAGGTCAAGGAAAAAGTCATCGAAGCTCATAAAATTCTTATGGGGCTGAACCGTGAAAACCGTGAAACCTTTCGCAATCTGGTGAAAATGCTCGAAGAGCGCTAACGGTTTGCGGTAGGCTTTGGGCTCTCTTGGCGCTCGGTCCTTGGAAGGAAGAGCGATCGAATTCAGTCCAATCACTGTGGCATTGCATGCAGATACCCGGCTACAAGATCATTGATACTCTGGGCGAAGGCGGTATGGCCCGAGTGTACCTAGCCATTCAGGAAAGTGTTGAGCGGGAAGTTGCGCTCAAAGTCCTCGACCCGTATCTATCCAAAGACCCCACCTTCGGCGAGCGTTTTCTGAGCGAGGCGCGAATTGTGAGTCGCCTTGTGCATCCCAATATTGTCACGGTTTACGACATGGGGGTGCACCGTGACTATCACTACCTGTCCATGGAGTACGTGCCCGGCCGGGACTTGAAACACCGGCGGTTTGAGCTGAGCTTGCCCGAGTGTGTCACGGTGGTCAAAGAAGTCGCGCGGGCACTCGACTACGCCGGGCGTAAGGGGTGTGTCCACCGGGATGTGAAGCCCGATAACATCATGCTGCATGATGACGACGGGCGGGCCGTTCTGATGGACTTCGGTATCGCCCGCGTCGTCGATCAGACCTCCTCCATGACCCAAACCGGTACCACCGTTGGTACGCCTCATTACATGAGCCCGGAGCATGCACGCGGCGCGCCGGTGGACAGTCGTTCGGACCTGTACAGTCTGGGCGTGGTACTGTTTTTGTTGCTCTGTGGGCATCTCCCCTATGACTCGGATTCGGCGGTTTCCATTGGGGTTAAGCACATTTCTGAGCAGATTCCCTTGCTACCGCGCCATCTGGTGGCTTTTCAGCCCATTATTGACCGTATCCTGGCAAAGGACCCCGACGAGCGGTATCAGACCGGCGCTGAGTTCATCGATGCGCTGGAGCAACTGACGCCGGAAATGTTGGTGGCGATCCAGCAGGAAGGCGATCGTGCCCTATTTGAAAAACTCGGTGGCAGCGACGGCGAGTCCCCGACCCTGCATCAGCCCCAGGCGGTAGTCGCCCGGCACGATGATGAGTTGGCAGAACCCGAGGTCGCCGAAGGGGAGCCAATGTCCATTGAGGATGAGGACCGGGTGTCTCACCAGCCAGCTAAACCGGCGGAGGGCCATCGCCGGGTCTGGCTGTTAAGCCTTATTCTGTTTTGCACGCTGGGCCTGGTGGCCCTGTACCAATGGGAGGCTCCCCTTCGGGCACTGTGGCAGGCACGGGTCATGCCGTGGGTGGAGCGGATGTCCGAGGAGCTACCGACGGTGGTTTCCGGGGAGGTATCCCAAAGCGGCGAAGAGGCCGAGACTCCCCGGGAGGTTCCGCGTGCAGGAAATCCCGAGACGGTGCAGGAATCCATGGGCGAGGCCGAGGCGGTTGAAGCGATCGAATCGTCCACCGGAACGACAGCAATACCGACGTCGAAGCCCGAGCTGAGTCCGGCGCCGAAAGACTCGCCCGCGGAGCCTGTGACCAGGCCCCCAGTGGAGACGGAGCGCCCCTCCTTTGAGCCGGCCCTCGCCGAACCCCTTCCGCTGCCCCCAACAGAAGAGGCGCAGGCTGAAGCTGAGCGTTCAGCGCCTGAGCCGTCGCCGGCGGTCGCCGCTGACAATGCCAGGAACGAGGCCGTTGCTGAGTTGAGCCGCACGGCCGACGATATCGCCAGTCATGGCGATCTCACGGGTGCCCTGGCCCTGCTTGAGTCGGGGCTGGAAAGCTACCCCGAGAGCCCGCGGTTGCTGATGCAGAGTGAGCGTCTGCGGGCGCGACTGGATCAGCGATCACAGGAGGTGACCGCCGAACGGGCGGAGGCGGAGCGGGTTTCCCCTCTGGCTGCGACAGTTTCTGCGATTGAAGAGGATCTGGCCGCAGGGCGCCTGGAAGAAGCCGGAGAGCGCTTGATGCAAGCCCGTGACCGCAACCCCGGGAGCGCCGAGTTGCTGGCGCTGGAAGTTGAGTGGCGGGACCGACGAGAAGCTGAGCAGCAACCCGAGATACCCCGAGCCCGAGTCAGTGCCGAGTCATTCAACGTTCTGCCGGACGAGCAGGCCGATGTCCTGCGCGCCGGGCGTGTTCTGCACGTGGGCTTCAGCTACCGAAACTTCGCGGCGACAAGCGCGGTCATACAGGCTATGCTCTACGATGGTTCCCGTCAGATACAGATTGCCCAAGTGCCGGTGATAGTTCAGGGCCCCCAGGGCGAGGCTTTTTTCCGGATAGAGCGGCCGGTGAATGGTTTTGCGGAAGGTGGCTACCACCTCGACCTGGTAGCCGGTAATCGGACCTTAAGTTCGGTTTCTTTTCAAATCAGTGATTGATCGCAACCCGGCTTTACGTGAGGAGTTTCCATGATGAACAGGACGATACTCAGACGCTCGCTGATGGTGTTCACCCCCCTGTTGCTGACGGCTTGTGTGACTCAGCCGGATGTTCAGCAGTTGCGGCAGGAGAACGCCGAACTGGAGCGGGAAGTGGAACAGGCAAGCGATCAGATCAGCGAGCTTCGCGTGCGTGAGGAACAGCTTCGGACAGAGCTAGAGGAGCGCGAGCGGATAATCGGCGTGCTCAGAACCGAGAAGTCCTCCCGGGTGGAAGAGTCCACTGAGCTTCGGGGTCTGGTGCGAGAGTTCGTTCAGAATCAGATTGACAGTTATCGGGGGTTTCTGTTTCAGGCGGATCTGCTGGATTACGTCGGCGGCGAGCTTGTCAGCCGCTCCCAGCGGGGTGATGAGGCGTTGACCCTGGTGGATCTGGCTCACCCCATTCCCAACTCGGGCACCCTGACGGGTGTGGCCGGGTACTTTGAAGCCTCGGGAGAGGTTGCGGTGAGCGTGCTTCGCCCGGTCGGAGAACAGCTGGTCGTGGTCTGGCAGAGCCCCGCCGTCGTGATTGAGCAGAGTGGGGAGGTGCGCGTGAGCTTTCCGGTCACCGTGGGTGTAGAGCCCGGGGACCTGTTGGCGTACGAATTCTCCGGTCCGGTGCCCGTCGGGTTTGACCGTGGGACCGGGAATACCCGTTTTCGGCGGGCCAATCTCACCGTCGGCTCCACCATTGACCCCGATGAGCTTAAGGGGGCGGAAGAGCGTCGCTCATACTCACTGGGAGTGTTTGGCCTGCTGAACTAGCAGGCCAACGGAACGGCGCCCCGAGCTATCGCGGCGGTTATTCTTCGCCGCCACCCATTTTGGACTGCAGGTAATTCTGGATACCGACCTTGTCGATCAGTGACAGCTGGGTTTCCAGCCAGTCGACATGTTCCTCTTCGGACTCAAGAATGGATTTCAGCAGATCGCGACTGCCGTAGTCCCGTACCGACTCACAGTACTCAATGCCGTCGCGCAGGTCGGGAATGGCGGCCAGCTCAAGTTTCAGGTCTGAGGCCAGCATTTCCTCGGTGTTCTCACCGATCAGCAGTTTGCCCAGATCCTGAAGGTTGGGGAGCCCCTCCAGAAACAGGATACGTTCGATCAGCATATCCGCGTGCTTCATCTCGTCGATGGACTCTTCGTATTCGTGATCGGCGAGTTCTTTCAGCCCCCAATCTTTATACATGCGGGCGTGGAGGAAGTACTGGTTAATGGCCACCAGTTCGTTCCCGAGGCATTTGTTCAGAATTTCAATGACTTTAGCGTCGCCTTTCATAACCGTCTCCGTCGATGGGTGGGCGATTGAATTGATACAACGCTAAAGTGTGGGCGTAGAAGGCAGGAGTGTCAAGCAGGACTTCTTTCTAAGTGCTTGATATATAAAGAAAATTTAATAGTAATACTACTGATTTTCAGTGCGGTTCAGACCGCGACGGCGTAGTAGAGCGGCTCTGCGTCGGCGTGCTGAGTAGTCTGGAGCGTTTCATCAATCAGCTCCCGTGTCAGGCAGGTGCACTTGCCGCACTGGCTGGCGACCCCGAGAGCCTTGCGCAGCTTGCCAACCGTAGTGGCGCCAGCGTAAACAGCGTCTTTGATCTGGTGGTCAGTGATGCCCTTGCACACGCAAACGTACATGCGAAAAACTCCGGATATGCTCAAGATATGAACAATGTAATAGTAATGAGAATTTATGTCAATAATATCTGAGAACAATTAACATTTGCGTAGCTATCTTGTTGGCGGAGTCGATAGGTTTGATTTATATAGTTTCTGGCTGTCAGGATGATTTAGAAATTCAATAGAACCGAAACCTTTCGGGCTGTATGATACCCGGCTGTTATTTAATGCATTGAAGTCATGACCCGGAACCCTCCGCGGTGGTGACTAAGTCTTTGTTTAGCCAAATGTTTATTGCCTGTTTCGTCGTTCTCGGTGAGACCTCGGGCAGTAGGCATACGGGCTTTTTTCACCGTTAAATGTCCACTAAATCAGGAGATTGAACATGGGCGTATTAGTAGGCAAATCCGCACCCGATTTTACCGTTGCCGCGGTACTGGGTAGCGGCGAGATCGTTGATGAATTCAACCTGCACTCGGCGATCAAGGGCAAGAAGGCTGTGGTCTTCTTCTATCCGCTGGACTTCACCTTCGTGTGCCCCTCTGAGCTGATTGCGTTCGATCATCGCGTCGAGGAGTTCAAAAAGCGCAACGTGGAAGTGATCGGTGTGTCTATCGACTCTCAGTTCACCCACAACGCTTGGCGTAACACCCCGGTCGACGAAGGCGGCATTGGCCAGGTCAAGTACACCC
This sequence comes from Marinimicrobium agarilyticum DSM 16975, assembly GCF_000423345.1. GTDB lineage: Bacteria > Pseudomonadota > Gammaproteobacteria > Pseudomonadales > Cellvibrionaceae > Marinimicrobium > Marinimicrobium agarilyticum. The sequence continues at coordinate 40,565 of NZ_AUHU01000007.1, read as the reverse complement.
TGGCGGCGGATGTTAAGCACGAAATCTGCCAGGCCTACGACGTTGAGTCCGAAGGTGGCGTGGCTTTCCGCGGCTCCTTCCTGATCGACGAAGACGGCGTGGTTCGCCACCAAGTGGTCAACGATCTGCCGCTGGGTCGCAACGTTGACGAGATGCTGCGCATGGTTGACGCGCTGGCGTTCCACCAGGAGCACGGCGAAGTCTGCCCGGCTGGCTGGAAGCAGGGCGATAAAGGTATGGACGCGTCTCCGGAAGGTGTTGCGAAGTACCTGGGCGAGAACAGCGGCAAGCTGTAAATCGCTTTCAGCACGAAGGAAACCCGGCGCTTTGCAGCCGGGTTTTTTTATGCCCAAAACTCGCCAAACCCCCGCCAAAGCAGGGCTCCAGGGCATTTTGCGGGTTGCTCAAACTTGCTTTGAACTCTAAGTTTCTCTATAGTAATTGGCCGTTTTTGGTCCATTCGGTGCTGTCCTGCCACCCTGGAGGGTGGTGAAGCACGATACGATGGCGGCGGCCCGGGGTCTGGGCGCCGCTCGCGGGTAGGCCGGATGAAGCCATTCACCTTTTGATCACAACGAGGAATTTTCAATGAGAATTTTCGAAGAGATGGAGTCCGAGGTTCGTGGCTATGTGCGTTCCTTCCCCGTCGTTTTTGACAAAGCCGAGGGTTCGGAACTGTTTGACGAGAACGGCAACCGCTTCATCGACTTCTTTGCCGGTGCGGGCACCCTGAACTACGGACACAACAACCCGAAAATCACCGAAGCGCTGATCGAATACCTCCAGCACAAAGGCATTGTCCACGGTCTGGACAAAGCGACTATCGCCAAGCGCGATTTCATGACCAAGTTCCGCGACACCATCCTGGCACCACGTGGCCTGCAGTACAAAATGCAGTTCACCGGCCCGACCGGCACAAACGCCGTTGAAACCGCCCTCAAGCTGGCCCGGATGATCAAGCGCCGCTCCAATATCATCGCGTTTACCAATGGCTACCACGGCTTGACCATGGGTGCGCTGGGTGTGACCGGCAACTACTTCTATAAGGACGAGTCCTATGGCTCGCGCGCCAACACCGCTTTCATGCCGTTTGACGGCTTCCTGGGCGAAGGCGTGGACTCCATTGAATACATGCGCAAATTCCTCTCTGACGGCAGCAGCGGTGTGGACCTGCCCGCCGCCATCATTGTGGAAACCGTTCAGGGCGAAGGTGGTATCAACGTCGCCAGCGTCGAATGGTTGAAGAAGCTCGAAGAGCTCTGCCGCGAGTTCGATATTCTGTTGATCATTGATGACATCCAGGTCGGTAACGGCCGGACCGGTACCTTCTTCAGCTTCGAGCGCGCGGGTATCCATCCCGACATGGTGTGCCTGTCCAAGTCTATCGGTGGCGGCCTGCCCATGGCGCTGCTGTTGATGCGCCCGGAGCTGGACCAGTGGTCTCCCGGTGAGCACACCGGCACCTTCCGGGGCAACAACCTGGCCTTCGTCGCATCCACCCAGGCCCTGAGTTACTGGGATAACGACGACATGGGCAAGGTGGTCGAATACAAAGGTCAGATCATCGAGGAAGAGCTGAAGAAAATGGCGGCCGACTTCCCCGAGCTCGAGCCCCAAGTGCGCGGCGTCGGTATGGTCTGGGGGGTTGAAATGGCCACCGGCCTGGCCAGCGAAGCCTCCCAGGAAGCCTTTTCCCGCGGTCTGGTGATGGAAACCGCCGGTGCCGACGATCAGGTGCTGAAGTTCCTGCCCTCATTGCTGATCGAGGAGGAGATCCTGCGGGAAGGCCTTCAGGTCGTGCGCGATTCGCTCGCGGCACTGGTGGAGAAACAGCGCAAAATGATCACGGGTGAGGGGCACTAAGACTCACCTGAAACGGGTCCGCGCCTTGCGTGGCGCGGACCCGTTCCCTTCCTCAGCAAGACCTCCCCAAAGCGTCTAAAATAATGCTTGCCAAGCACTGAAAACTTGTATTCAATCGCCGCCCGCGATCGACCGCACAGTGCACGTTGACGCTAATTCGATACTCCCAGGGGGTGCCATGACCGACTCGCCGATTCAGCTTAAGGATTACTACGACGATGTGACCTTTGCACGGCTGAAGCAATTCGCCGACACCAAAGAGACACCGTTCGTGGTCATCGATACGGAAATGATCGCGCAGCACTATCAGGCGTTGGAGGACAACTTCCCTTACGCCAATATCTTCTATGCGGTAAAAGCGAATCCGGCACCGGCCATCCTCCAGATGCTGGCCGATCGTGGCGCAAATTTCGACATCGCCTCCATCTATGAGTTGGACAAGGTGTTGCCGTTCGGGGTGAGCCCGGAGCGCATCAGTTATGGCAATACCATCAAGAAAAGCCGGGACATTCGTTACTTCTACGAGAAGGGCGTACGTATGTTCGCCACCGACTCGGAGGCGGACCTGCGCAACATCGCCCGGGCGGCCCCCGGCGCGAAAATTTATGTCCGGATTCTCACCGAAGGCACCTTGACGGCCGACTGGCCCCTGTCCCGCAAGTTCGGTTGTGAGATCGACATGGCGATGGACTTGTTGATCCTCGCGCGCGACCTGGGCCTGGTGCCCTACGGCGTTTCGTTCCACGTCGGTTCCCAGCAGCGGGAAATCAGCAGTTGGGACGCGGCCCTGGGCAAGGTGAAGGTCATCTTCGAGCGGCTCAAAGAGGAAGATGGCATTGAGCTGAAGATGATCAACATGGGCGGTGGCTTCCCGGCCAATTATATGACCCGCACCAACGATCTGGAGACTTACGCTCAGGAAATCACCCGTTTTCTGGAGGAGGATTTCGGCAAGGACTTCCCCGAGATCATCATCGAGCCCGGTCGCTCGCTGATCGCCAATGCCGGTATTCTGGTCAGTGAGGTGGTGTTGATTTCCCGCAAGTCCCGCACAGCGTTGCACCGCTGGGTGTTTACCGACGTGGGCAAGTTTTCGGGCCTGATCGAGACGATGGACGAGTCGATCAAGTTCCCGATCTACACGGAGAAGCGGGGCGAGCTGGAGGATTCGGTGATCGCGGGCCCGACCTGTGACAGTGCGGATATTATGTACGAGCACCACAAGTACCCGATGCCGCTGAACCTGGCCATCGGTGACCGCCTCTACTGGCTCTCTACCGGTGCCTACACTACCTCTTACAGTGCTGTGGAGTTCAACGGCTTCCCGCCCCTGAAAGAGTACTGCATCTAGCGTTGCGTAATCCGCGCTCTACACCAAGATCCACACGTAGGGCGCGGTAAGCGAAGCGCACCCGCCATAATTACACGCGATGCTACCATCGCAACAACTTTGGCAAGTGGCGTCTGGTCCGGTCCGCTGTCGGGTGCACTGTTCCCAGACACGCCGTAAACCCATCCCTGGGGGCTCGAATCGCGAGTCCCTCGCTCCACGGTCTGGGAACAGTGCACCCGACAGCGGCCCTCAGTGCCATTAGCATCCACGGTGATGTGTTGAAGGTTGATGTTCGCACTGAGGCTCGGGGTGGGGTATACCGGTTATAGACTCTCTGAGGCATGGATGCCGATGAGAAGCCCCCATGGATGGGTTCACGGCGGGTCTATAACCGGTATACCCCATCCCGAGCCGGACCCAATGCACTTCCCGCAGGTTTTCGTTCTGGACAATCAATGCTAAATTGACCCGCTAAACGCAAACAGCTTGGGAAAGGTTATGGCGGACGCGCAAAAGAAAATCGACTTGGAACCCAGCTGGCTCAGCCACCTCGAGCCCGAATTCCAACAGCCCTACATGCAAAACCTCAAACAATTCCTACTCCAGGAAAAGCAACAGGGCAAAACCATCTTCCCGCCGTCCAAAAACATCTTCAACGCCTTCAACTCCACACCGCTCGACCAGGTCAAAGTCGTCATCCTGGGGCAAGACCCCTACCACGGCCCGAACCAGGCCCACGGCCTCTGCTTCTCCGTCCAGCCCGGAGTACCCGCGCCACCCTCGTTGCAAAACATCTTCAAAGAACTCGAGCGAGACCAGAACTGCCCCCGACCCAACCACGGCTCCCTCCAAAGCTGGGCCGACCAGGGAGTGCTGCTGCTCAACGCCACCCTCACCGTCGAACAGGCCAAAGCCGGCTCCCACCAGCGCCAGGGCTGGGAGCAATTCACCGACAAAGCCATCGACATCATCAACCGCGAAAGGGAAGGAGTGGTATTCCTGCTCTGGGGCAGCTACGCCCAGAAAAAAGCCCAGTTCGTGGACCGGCAGAAACACCTCGTGTTGCGCGCACCGCATCCCTCGCCGCTGTCGGCGCATCGGGGGTTTATCGGGTGTGGGCACTTTTCCCAGGCGAACCAGTACCTGGTGAGTCGGGGGGAGAAGCCGGTTGATTGGTGTTTGCCGGAGGGTTGATTTGTCGGGTGGCGTTTCACTTACCCGACCTACACCTTTAATAGGGTTGGGATGGCACTGAGGTGCGAGAAGGGAGGGTGTGCCGAAGACTCTCTGAGGCATGGATGCCGATGAGAAGCCCCCAGGGAAGGGTTTACGGCGGGTCTTCGGCACACCCTCCCTTCTCGCACCGGACTCCATGGTAGCCGCCGGACTATTTCTTCTTGAACCAGCGCCGTTTGGGTTGAGTCAGCTCCTGGAGGTGCTCCTCGCGCTGCTCCTCCGACACATAAAAATAGAAATCGTGCTTCGGTTTGCGGCTCAACAACGGATTCACCGGCTTGATCTGCTCCACCGAGAGCTTCGGTAGGCCCGCCTTACGATCCGCGTTAAAACTCTGATTCCACTGAACCAGAATATCCCGCTTCACCGTCGCCACCGCCAGCTTCTCAGAATCCGCCTTCAGCAAACGGCACGTCACAAACCCCATTACCGGCTCCGGGCTGCCGTAATGGTCCACCATAATTCCACTGCCCGTCAGAACAATTTTGTAGTGCATCATAAGTCGAAAGCATTAATCCAGTTCGGCATCCCGCTTGGTGTCGCTCGAACCGGCGTACAGCGGCGCTGTGGCGGGCATCGAGTCAAACAACTTGCTGAAATGCTGCTGTATGCGGGCGATGTTCATCAGCGACAGACTGCTGGAAAACCCGAACCACACATAAAGGCCGTTCAAATCGCGGAACATGGGCGGCACATGCCGGGGAGCGGAGATTACACCTTCCAGGTAGCGTTCGTACAGTAGCGGAAGGTCGTCCAAAGTCACTTTTCCCACAAACAACATCGGAATGATCTCCGGCACCCCCGACTGAATGGCGCTGCGGATAAAATTCACATTCTCCACAAAGCCCTTCACATAAGAAATATCCTTGGTAAACACCGAGCCCTGGTCTCCGGCCACCTGCCCGCCGCGAAAAACCCGCTGGGTCACCCGGTAACTGTCGTGCTCGCTGACGCCCCTGTCCAGAAAGTGGCGGTACACCTCACAGAAATCCGCCCCCTGTTCCGCCAGGTCCACCGCCACCACCCGGTCACTGACACGGCGTGCGCGCTGGGGGAAAGAGCTGAACGTCAGCGTTTCCATCAAGACCGCCATGCCCTCCTGGATGGCCGTAATTCGTGGCGAGCCCACGCTCAGCCAGGTCGCCCAGGGCTGTTCCCGACCATTGAGCGTCGTGCCGATATGAACCCAGCCCTCGTGCACCTCCAGTACCTGAATATCCAGCTCGGAAAAATGTGCCCGGCGGTTCACTTTGATGCCGTCACCCCCGGCCGCGGCGTCAGAGACGATGTCATCGCTGATCGCCACCCGGACCTGACCCCGACCGAAATAGCGGTCCATGCGTTGGCGCAGCATGCTCACGGCCGTTTCGGCATCGATATCATTTCGGTAGGGGCGGTTGAGATGTTCCACCGCCGGCAGAGAGAAAACCTCGCACAAGCGCTCCCCCAAAGTGCGAAGCGTCTTGCGATCACCGCGAATCCGGTCGCTGGCCGACCCGTAGAGCTGCCGGCTGAAGTCACCGAACTCGGGGCGGCCCCGGTGGCGCAACAGCTGTACCACCAGTTGGTATTGCTCAACGGTGGCCTGCAGAATCTTGCCCAGAGCATCGCCCCGGCCCAGTTGGCGCCGAATGTCCCGGTCCAACTCCAAAAGCTCGCGGTCCAGTTGCTCGGGGTCAAAACCCAGGGGCTGGCGCTGATAGTAGTCGGCGTCGACACGGGGCAGGGCACGTCCGCCACTGGCCCGGAAAGCCTGCTCAATGTCCGGCGTCCACTTGATGGCATCCAGGATGCGGATGGGTTTTTGCAGGTTGACCAGCCGGTTGGAAAGGGTTTTGAGGGTGTCCAGGTAGGGCTGGGTACTCATTCGAGGGGCTCGCATTGTTTGGGGCCAGCGAACAGCGTTGAACGGGCCCTCAGGTGAGTGTCAGTGTGCTAGTCTAGCAGCCTGTTTCAAAACTACCTACGCTAGCGTTGCGGCGGCGTTTTTGGGAGCCGGAATCGCTTCAGGAGAACAACCATGGCCTATCAGGCGCTGGAAACCCTGCATCAGCTCCATGACGGTTACCGCCGAGTATTCCGGGTCGCCGGGCGCGAGCTGCTGCTACTTCAGGAGGAGGGGCGCACCTACCTGCTGACCAATCGTTGCCCCCATATGGACGCGCCGCTGCACAAGGCCAGTGTGACTGGGGGCCAGCTTCGCTGTCCGGTTCACGGTATCGAGTTCGACCTGCTTTCGGGGCAGGCCGTTAATGCGCCTGACGGTTGCGTCGGCCCCCTGAGCTTTGTTCCCGTCGTCTATGAAGGCAACACCCTGGGTATCGATCTTTGAGGCCCGCCCCTTTAAATTCGCCAGCGTGCCCCTAAATAGGGAAAGCCTCCGCTTCCCAGCGGAAAACGGCAGACCCGGTTCTCGCTGGCGCCCCATTGGGTTATAATCGCGCGTTTTTTGGCCCTGTGCGGCATTGCCCGCGTCACCGAAGACGTTGATCGCTCAGACGAGCGTTTAATTGAGGAACACCACAATGCCCATCTATGAATATCAGTGCCAAGCCTGTGCGCACAAAATGGAAGCGCTGCAAAAGCTCAGCGACGAGCCCCTGGTAGACTGTCCGGCCTGTGGCCAGGCCAGCCTGAAAAAGAAAATCTCGGCCGCCGGCTTCCGTCTGAAAGGGAGCGGTTGGTATGAGACGGACTTCAAAAAGTCCAATCAGAAAAACCTCGCGGGTGATAAGGCGAGCGATAAAAAAGCCTCAAGCGGTGGCGAGAGTAAAGCCACCACACCGTCACCCTCCAGCACCGCGGCCGGCTGATGCCGGCCGGTCATTGAGATCGCAACGATAACGGGAAAGCACTATGCGCAGTGATTACTGTGGCACACTGACAGCCAAAGACATTGATCGGGAAGTTACCCTTTGTGGGTGGGTCGACCGCCGCCGGGATCACGGTGGTGTGATTTTTATCGACTTGCGAGACCGCGAGGGTATTGTTCAGGTGGTATTCGACCCGGATACCGGCGAACACTTCAATCTGGCCGACCGTGTCCGGGGCGAATACGTGCTGCAGGTCACCGGCAAAGTGCGCGCTCGCGACGCCGCCACGGTGAACCCGAATATGGCCACCGGTGAGGTAGAGATCTACGGCACCGCGCTGAGCATCCTGAACGAGGCGGAGACCACGCCCTTCCCCCTGGACTCCCATTCCTCCGTGGGTGAGGACGTGCGGCTGAAATTCCGCTACCTGGACCTGCGTCGGGCGGAAATGCAGAAAAGCCTGCGGTTTCGCTCCAAGCTGACCAACGTGGTGCGCAATTATCTGGACGAACAGGGCTTTCTGGACATTGAAACCCCGATTTTGACCCGCGCAACCCCCGAAGGCGCCCGGGACTACCTGGTGCCCTCGCGCACCCACGAGAGCAAATTTTTCGCGCTGCCCCAGTCGCCCCAGCTGTTCAAGCAGCTGCTGATGGTCTCCGGCTTCGATCGCTACTACCAGATCGCCAAGTGCTTCCGGGATGAAGACCTGCGGGCCGACCGCCAGCCGGAATTCACCCAGATCGATATCGAAACCTCCTTCATGGACGAAGAAGGCATCATGTCCGTCACCGAAGGCATGGTGCGCCAGCTGTTTACCCAGTTGAAAGACGTCGACCTGGGTGACTTCCCGCGCATGACCTACGCCGAAGCCATGCAGAAATACGGTTCCGACAAACCGGACCTGCGCATCCCGCTGGAGCTGGTCGACGTGAAAGATCTGATGGGCGAGGTGGACTTCAAAGTCTTCTCCGGCCCGGCCAAAGACCCCAAAGGCCGCGTCACCGCCCTGAAAGTCCCCGGCGGCAACGAAAAGCTCACCCGCAAGCAGATTGATGACTACACCAAATTCGTCAGCATCTACGGTGCCAAGGGCCTGGCCTACATCAAGGTCAATGACAAAAACGACCTGGAAGAAGGCCTCCAGTCGCCCATCGTCAAATTCCTGCCCACCGAGGCCCGTAAAGGCATTCTGGAGCGGGTGGAAGCGGAAAACGGCGACCTGATCTTCTTCGGCGCCGACAAAGCCACCGTGGTCAGCGAAGCCCTGGGCGCGTTGCGCTGCAAGCTGGGCGAAGACCTCGATCTCTACACCCGTGAGTGGGCGCCCCTGTGGGTTGTCGACTTCCCGATGTTCGAAGAGGAAGACGATGGCTCCCTGAACAGCCTGCACCACCCGTTCACTGCGCCGTCCTGCAGCCCGGAAGAGCTCGCAAAGAACCCGGCGGAAGCGCTGTCCCGCGCCTACGACATGGTGCTCAACGGCACCGAATTGGGTGGCGGTTCGATTCGTATCCACAACCAGAACATGCAGCAGGCCGTTTTCCGTGCCTTGGGTATTGGCGAAGAAGAGCAGCGCGAGAAATTCGGCTTCCTGCTCGACGCCCTGAAGTACGGCGCTCCACCCCACGGCGGCCTGGCGTTCGGTCTCGACCGTCTGGTGATGTTGATGGTTGGCGCCAGCTCAATCCGGGATGTGATCGCTTTCCCGAAAACCCAGAGCGCCGCCTGTGTCATGACCGACGCCCCGGGCGCGGTGGACGAGATTCAACTGAAAGAACTGAACATCCGCCTGCGCAAGAAAGAAAAGCCGGCCGCTGAAGCAAAAGCGGACTAAGCAGGTCAGGCATTAAGCCGACGCACCAGGAGGGGGTACATGCTTCCGGGACACGCTGTAAATACGTCCCTGTAAGCTCGAGAGCGCGCATCCCTGCGGCTCACGGTCCCGGAAGCATGTACCCCCTCCTGGCGCTCACTCAGGCACTTTGTATAGTGTTGGGGTGTGCGCGCTAAGAAGATCAGCTCACTCTACGACTGACCGGACGAAAAATTAGACAGGTTGGTTGTGACAACGTGCGGAGGCCGGTGCAGGGGAGAATGGGTCTTCAAGACCGTGAGTCGCAGGGATGCGCGCTCTCGAGCATACAGGGATGTACTTGCTGCGTGTCTTGAAGACCCATTCTCCCCTGTGCCGGCCGGGCTAGACTCTCGCTGTAAACAAACTCGATCAAACCAGAACAAGACGGAGGCCCTCGATGGCTGGCCACAGTAAATGGGCAAACATCAAACACCGCAAGGCCGCCCAAGACGCCAAACGCGGTAAAGTCTTCACCAAAATCATTCGCGAACTCACCGTCGCCGCCAAAGGCGGAGCCGCGCCTGAAGACAACCCCCGCCTGCGCACCGCAATGGACAAAGCGCTCGGCGCCAACATGAAAAAAGACACCATCGACAAAGCCATCGCGCGCGGTGCCGGGGCTGGTGAAGGCGACAACTACGAAGACGTCACCTACGAAGGCTACGGCAACAACGGCGTCGCCGTGCTCGTAGAGTGCATGACCGACAACAAAAACCGCACCGTCTCCGAAGTGCGCCACGCCTTCAGCAAACGCGGCGGCAACCTCGGTACCGACGGCTCCGTAGCTTACCTCTTCACCCGTATGGGGCAGATCAGCTTCGAAGGCATCACCGAAGAAGACATCATGGAAACCGCCCTGGAAGCCGGCGCGGAAGACATCGTCACCAACAACGATGGCACCCTCGACGTGCGCACACCCTTTGAAGAATACTTCGCCGTCAAAGAAGCGCTCATTGAAGCCGGCTTCGAGCCCATCAACAGCGAAATCATCATGCTGCCGTCCACCACCATCGAACTCGACAAGGACGGCGCCGAAAAACTGCTGGCCCTGGTCGACATGCTCGAAGACCTGGACGACGTGCAGAACGTCTACACCAACGGCGACATCCCCGACGCGGTGATGGAAGAGTTGAACGCATAGGGGGCCGACGCCCCCAGAGGTGGCCATGACCCGCATACTGGGGATCGACCCCGGCTCGCGCAAAACCGGCTTCGGGGTGATCGAACGCCTGGGCGGCAAAGTGGCCTACGTCACCAGCGGCGTCATCCGAATCCCGGACGGCGACCTGCCGTCCCGGCTCAAAGTAATATTCGACGCCATCACCCAGATTGTGCAGCAGCAGAGTCCGGATGTAGTGGCCATTGAGCAGGTGTTCATGGCCAAAAATGCCAGCTCGGCCCTGAAACTGGGCCAGGCCCGCGGCGCGGCTATCACTGCCGCCGTGGTGCAGGACTTACCGGTTTACGAGTACGAGGCCCGCAAGGTCAAGCAGTCGGTGGTGGGCACTGGCGCGGCGGACAAGACTCAGGTCCAACATATGGTCAAGGCGTTGCTGCGTCTGGCGGGCACTCCCCAAGAGGACGCGGCGGATGCCCTGGCGGTGGCGCTCTGTCATGCGAATACCCAAGATCAATTAATCGCGCTGGCCGGCAAACGAAGCTTTCGGCGGGGCAGGGTGGTCTAGGAAAATCGCTCTACAGTTCCTTTGGTGGTTGCTGATGGGCCGGTCATGTGTGGGGTAGAGGTTCCCCAGACACGCCGTAAACCCATCCCTGGGGGCTCGAATCGCGGGTCCCCCGCTCCACGGTCTGGGGAACCTCTACCCCACACCTGACCTCCGAGCGTTGTAGAAAGTGAATGGCAGGTTCCTTCCCAGACGCTTGGGTAAGTCAGGTGGTGGCGCCGAAGACAAATTGGTGGCACTGAGGACCGATGCGGGGTACACCCTTCGTGAACTCTCTGAGGCATGGATGCCGATGAGAAGCCCCCATGGATGGGTTCACGGCGGGTTCACGAAGGGTGTACCCCGTAGCGGGCCGGACTTGATGGAGCCTCCCAAAATAGAATGATCGCGGTCCCCAAAGGCTATGCCCGGCAGCGGGCCGGACTCGACACACAGTAGCAGGCGTCGATCGACGCAAACATACAAAAACCCGGGGTTACGGATACTATGATCGGACGGCTCAGAGGCACACTGCTGGAAAAACAACCGCCATACCTGCTCATCGACGTCGGTGGCGTCGGGTACGAAGTCCAGGCCCCCATGACCACCTTCTACCGGCTCCCCGAGCGCGGCGACGAAGTCACCCTCCACACCCACCTTGCCGTCAGCGAAACCGCACACCAACTGTTCGGCTTCGCCCAAGAACGCGACCGCAGATTGTTTCGCACCCTCATCAAAGTCAGCGGCGTCGGCCCCAAAATGGCCATCGCCATCCTCTCTGGAATGGAAGCCGACGACGTCGCCCGGTGCGTGCGCGAAGACAAAGTCAACGCCCTCACCAAAGTCCCCGGAGTCGGCAAAAAAACCGCCGAACGGCTCGTCATCGAACTGCGTGACCGGCTCAAAGGCTGGGAAACGCCCCGGGAAGACCTCGCCGGCGACCTGCTGCCGGAACCCGCTCCCGGGCGCGAAGACCACCAGGAGGAAGCCGAAAGCGCCCTCATCGCACTGGGCTACAAACCCACCGAAGCGGCCCGCATGATCTCCGCCGCCGCGCGCCAGACGCCGGCTGCCGGTAGCCAGGAACTTATCCGCTTGGCCTTGAGAGCCCTCAGCCAGGTCTGATTTGGAGCCCTCAGCCAGGTCTGGTAGAGAGCCCTCAGCCAGATCTTATAGAGAGCCCTCAGCCAAGTGTGACTGAAAGCCCTCAGCCAAGGCTGATAGAGACTCAAGTCTGGTAGACTGTGCCCCGGTTTGCGACCTACTGAGTAACGCCCCATGATTGAGACAGATCGCCTGATCGATCCGGCCCCCCGCGAGCGCGAAGATGTGATTGACCGCGCGGTGCGCCCCAAGGCGCTGGCGGATTACATCGGCCAGCCCGCCGTGCGCGAGCAGATGGAAATTTTTATCGGCGCTGCCCAGAAGCGGGGCGAGGCGCTGGATCATACCCTCGTGTTCGGCCCGCCCGGGCTGGGCAAAACCACCCTGGCCAATATTATCGCCACTGAGATGGGTGTAGCGCTCAAGAGCACCTCCGGCCCCGTCCTGGAAAAGGCCGGTGACCTCGCGGCGCTCATGACCAACCTGGAGCCCGGCGATGTGTTGTTTATCGATGAAATCCACCGTCTGAGCCCTGTAGTAGAGGAAATTCTCTATCCGGCCATGGAGGACTTTCAGCTCGATATCATGATCGGCGAAGGCCCCGCCGCCCGGTCCATCAAGCTCGATCTGCCGCCCTTCACCCTGGTGGGCGCGACCACTCGCGCGGGCCTGTTGACCTCTCCGCTACGCGATCGCTTCGGCATCGTGCAGCGTCTGGAATTTTACTCTGTGGCGGATCTGACCCGAATCGTGCTTCGGGCGGCCGAGCTGATTGGCGTTCGCCTGGAGGAGTCGGGGGCGGTCGAAGTGGCCAAGCGGGCGCGGGGTACACCGCGCGTGGCCAACCGACTGCTGCGTCGGGTACGGGACTATGCCGAGATGAAGGGCGATGGGGTCGTTACTTCCGATATGGCCGACCAGGCGCTCAATATGCTCAAAGTGGATGAGCGCGGGTTCGATCATATGGACCGCAGGTTGTTGTTGGCTTTGTTGGACAACTTTGATGGCGGGCCGGTGGGCATTGAGAGCCTGGCGGCGGCCATCAGCGAGGAGCGCGGCACGATCGAGGACGTGATTGAGCCCTACCTGATTCAGCAGGGCTTTATGGCCCGTACTCCGCGAGGCCGTATTCTGACGGCCAACGCCTACCTGCACTTTGGTGTGGACCTGCCCAAGCGCCTGCGGGAGGACTCTTAGAGCGATGGTTGGTGAATTCTCCATTCCGGTTCGGGTGTACATCGAGGACACCGATGCTGGCGGAATTGTGTACTACGTCAACTATTTGAAATTCATGGAGCGGTGCCGGACCGAATTTTTGCGCCAGTTAGGGTATGATAAGCCGGCTATTCTGGACGATGGCCTGCTGTTGGTGGTGCACAAAGCCGAAATTCAATACCACCGTTCCGCCCGGCTGGACGACAAACTCACGGTCACCGCGCGCATCGACAAACTGGCCCGTACTAACGTGACATTTCATCAAAGTGTATGGCGAGGGAACGAAAAGCTCTGTGACGGTCTAATCCGCATCGCCTGCGTCGATGGCCAGAGCTTCAAACCGCGCGCTATCCCAGCGCCAATGCAACAAAAAATCGCATCCACAATCGAGAGCTGACGATCCTATGCCTCAAGAAACCATGTCCATATGGAGCCTGATCGCCGAAGCGAGCCTTTTGGTTCAGTTCGTGATGTTGCTCCTGTTTCTCGCCTCTGTGATCTCCTGGGTCATGATCATTCAACGGGGGCTGTATCTGCGCAAGGCCAAGGCTTTGTTTCACGGCTTTGAGCGGCAGTTCTGGTCGGGCATTGACCTCAATCAGCTCTACCGCCAGGGCAATGGCAAGGCCGCCGAGGGCGCGGAGAGCATTTTTCGAGCGGGCTTCAAGGAGTTCACCCGGCTGCGCCAGCAAAGCGGCGCCAGTTCCGAAGCCGTGATGGAAGGCAGCCAGCGGGCGATGCGCGTGGCGCTCACGCGAGAAGAGGAAAAGTTGGAGCTGCACCTGCCGTTTTTGGCGAGCGTGGCGTCGGTCAGCCCCTATATCGGCCTGTTCGGTACCGTGTGGGGCATTATGAATTCCTTCCGTGGGCTGGCGAACGTTCAACAGGCTACCCTGGCCACGGTGGCGCCGGGCATTGCCGAGGCACTGGTGGCGACCGCCATGGGCCTGTTCGCCGCGATTCCCGCCGTACTGGCCTACAACCGCTATTCCGCCCGGGCGGAATCCATGCTCAGTTATTACCAGACGTTTGCCGAGGAATTCTCCGCGATTCTGCACCGTCAGGTGCATAGCAAGCAGGTCTCTTCCTGATAGAGTGAGGTTCACGACATGTCCCCGTTCGGGCGCAAAGTCAAAAAGAAACCCATGGCCGAGATCAACGTCGTTCCCTATATCGACGTGATGTTGGTGCTGTTGGTGATCTTCATGATCACCGCGCCGCTGCTGATGCAGGGCGTCAAGGTGGATCTTCCCCAGGCGCCCTCCGAAGCGGTAGAGGATGACGATACCGAGCCGCTCATTGTCTCGATCAAAAAGGACGGAAGCTATTACATCAACCTGGGCGGCGATCAGGAAACCCAACGGCCACTGTCCGAGATCAAGGAGACTGTCAGCAAAGTACTGCGCCAGGAGCCGCAAACACCGGTATTGGTGTGGGGTGACCGGGACGTCGACTACGGCGTCGTGGTGCAGTTGATGACCGAGCTACAAAGCGCGGGCGCACCCTCGGTCGGTCTGGTGACCGAACCGCCACAGTGATCACAGACTTATGACCTTGAAGGCCTATACTCTCCCACTGGTAATCAGCCTGTCTCTCCATGCGTTGGTGTTTGGGCTGATGTTTGCCAACTGGAGCGCTCGGCACGAACCGCGAGAGGTTCAGCGGCCCCAGGCGATTCAGGCCAAAATCGTGGAGTTCACACCGAAAAGCCAGCGTCAGGCCGAGCAGGCCGCGCAGCAGAAAGTCATTGATATGCGCCAGCGCCAGCAGGAGCGCGAACGCCAGGAGGCCGAGCGCCGCCGGCAGCAGCAAGAATCACAGCGTATCAAGGCACAGAAAGAAAAAGAGCAACGCGAGCGTGAGGCCAAGGCCAAGGCGGAGCGCGAGCGTCAGGAAGCGGAACGCAAGAAGCAGGAGCAAGAGGCGGCCGAGCGCCGCCGACAACAGGAATTGCAGGCGGAGCAGCAGCGCATTGAACGTCAGCAGCAGCTCGAACAGGCTCTGAGCGAAGAAGCGGAATTTTTTGAAGCTCAGCAGGCCCAAGAAGTGGCCCAGAGCTACGTCAACGTAATTGCCGAACGCATTGAGAACAACTGGAGCCGCCCGCCCTCCGCTCGAGCGGGGATGACGGTGGTATTGGCCATTCAACTGGTCCCCACCGGCCAGGTGGTTGATGTAGCCGTGGTGGAGAGCAGTGGCAACAGCGCCTTTGACCGTTCCGCCGTGCAGGCGGTCAAGCGCATTGATCGATTTGAAGAGGTGCAGGACATGCCCTCTCATGTTTTTGAAAGCCATTTTCGCCAGCTTCGGCTGGAATTCAAACCAGAGGATCTGAGACTGTGAGACATTGTCTGGCGTTAGTCTGTCTTTTGATTGTCAGCCTGGGGACACAGGCGCAACTGACGATTGAAATTACCCGTGGGGTGGATGACCCCACCAAAATTGCTGTGGTCCCGCTGGAATTGGTCGGCGCCGGGTCCCTGGATCAGGACATCAGCCGGATTGTCGAGGCGGACCTGCGGCGCAGCGGCTTTTTCGCGCCGATTGAACGGGGAGACATGTTGTCCTTCCCTAAACGGCAGAAAGAAGTGTTTTTCCGCGATTGGCGAGTGCTGGGTTCGGAATACCTGCTCAGCGGTCGCGTGGAAGAGGTCGATGGTCGCTACCGGGTGCACTACGACCTGTACGACGTGCTGAATGAGCGCCCGGTGCTGAGCGATCAGACTGTTGAGGGTGGTCCGCGCCAGCTGCGCGATATTGCCCACGCCATCAGCGATCGCGTCTACGAGACCCTGACGGGTATTCCCGGCGTATTTTCCACGAAAATTGTGTATGTGGAGGCCCTGAGGGGTGAAGAAAGCGATGCCGAAATTTACGACACCTTCCGGCTGATTCTGGCCGATGCCGACGGCGCACGGCCGACCATGTTGCTCGAGTCGGGAGACCCGATTCTGTCTCCGGACTGGTCTCCGGATGGCAACAAAGTGGCCTACGTTTCTTTTGAAACCTCCCGGCCGGCGATTTTCATCCAGGATCTGGCGTCCGGTGAGCGTCGCCAGGTGACAGATTTCAAAGGTCTCAATGGCGCACCCTCCTGGTCGCCGGACGGCGATAAACTGGCTCTGGTGCTGTCGAAGGACGGCAATCCGGAGATTTATACGCTGGACCTGTCCAGTGGCCAATTCACCCGTCTGACCCAGCATTTCGCGATCGACACCGAGCCGAGCTGGACGCCGGACGGGGAGGGCATTGTTTTTACCTCCAATCGTGGGGGTAAACCCCAAATCTACCAGGTAACACTTGCCAACGGGCGGGTGGAGCGCTTAACCTTTGATGGTGATTACAACGCCAGGGGCCAGATATCGCCCGATGGCCGGACCATGGTGATGGTCCATCAGCGCGATGGCGTGTTTCACATCGCTGCTCAAGACTTGAAAACGGGTACTCTGCGTATACTGACAGAGACCTATCTGGATGAATCGCCCAGTATCGCGCCCAATGGTGCTATGCTGATGTACGCTACCAGCCGCAACGACCAGGGCGTATTGGCGGTAGTGTCTCTTGACGCCGGTACGCGCTACTTCCTGCCTTCCGAGCAGGGTGATGTGCGCGAGCCGGCCTGGTCGCCGTATCTTGACTAGCAGGCCGTTATTGACAGCCTGCGAGGGCATTTAACGCAGTAAGGATTAGCCGCTCCTTCAGGAGCGGACAACAGATTAACAACTGATGATGGAGTCATACATGATGACCACTATGAAAAAGCAGGGCTTGAGTCTGGCATTTGTTCTGGCCTTTTTGGCCGGTTGTTCCAGCACCGATACCACCGAAGACAGCGATACAATGGGTGGCGCTGGTGACGGGCAAAATGGTGGTGTGACCACCGGTACCGCCGACCGCGAAGGCGTGACCTCTGGCTCCGGTATGGACGGCGATGACGAAATGCAAGAGCTGGATACCATCGTCTATTTTGACTTTGATCAGGCCACTCTCAAGCCCGATGCCCGCGCTCTGCTGTTGGCGCACGCCGAACGCCTGAAAGAAAACCCCACCGATGTTCGTCTTGAAGGCCACGCCGATGAGCGCGGTTCGCGCGAGTACAACATGGCACTGGGCGAGCGTCGCGCCAACGCCGTGCGTGACTTCCTGGTGCTTCAAGGGGTGCGTCGCAGTGATCTGGAAGTGGTCAGCTATGGGGAAGAACGCCCGCTGGCCATGGGTAGCAGTGAGTCTGCCTGGTCCCAGAACCGTCGTGTTGAAATCGTGTACTGATAGCCATGTTGAAGCCATTAATTGCCACCACCGTGCTCGCAGCCTCGACGGTTGTGGCGCCCATGCTGCACGCTCAGGCGAGGGTCGAGGAATCCGAGCCGCTCTCTGGCGCTCAGGTTGAGCCATCGGCCAACGAGGGCACCACTACCAATCTGCAGACGGAGATGTACTTCCGGCTGCAGAGTCTGCAGGAAGAAGTGCTTGATTTGCGCGGCATGGTGGAAGAGCAAGCCAATGAGATTCAGCGCCTGAAACAGCAGCGCATGGACGATTATCTCGACCTTGATCGCCGGATTGGCGAGCTGACCCGTCAGATCGGTGGCGGGGCTTCCGGTGGTGCTGGCGCTGAAGGGGCGGCGGTCAATACAGACGGTTCCCTTGGCGGTGGCGGTGAGCGTGCCTCGGAAACAGAAATGTACCGCAATGCCTACGAGCTGTTGCGTGACCGGGACATAGACAAGGCGATTCAAGCATTCAATGCCTACCTGGATGAGTATCCGAAGGGCAATTTCGCTGGCAACAGCCATTATTGGTTGGGCGAGATCTATCTGTTGAATCAGAACCTGGATGACGCCCAGAAGTGGTTTGAGCGTTTGTTGCGCGAGTTTCCCGATGATCGAAAACGCACCGATGCGCAGTACAAGCTCGGTCGTGTTTACCATCAGCAGGGGAAAAACCAGCAGGCTCAGGAGCTGTTGCAGGATGTGGCCTCCGGTACCAGCGATGCCGCTCGGTTGGCTCGGCAGTATCTGGAGGAAAATTTCCAGTAGCGGGGCGGATTTCAGAGGCTAAAGGTCAGTCAAGCAGAAAAGGGCCAAGCAGAAAAAGGGCGGGGGCCAATGCGATGCATTGGCCCCCGTGTCGTTTCGATCCCTGTCATAGTCTCTGTCCTTAGAGCTGTCGCTTGGGTCCGAGCGCCGTCCCGCGCTTCCCTGACCCGTCTTCCCTCGTCCTTATCAGTCCTTGATTGCAGCATCCCTTGCGCCTTGCGTTCCTCCCTGGGCCTGTTCCCTGCCTTAAACGTTCTTCCTGCGTTGTCCTTTTCCCGGGAACGGAGTCCTTACCGATTCCACTCTCCCTGGGCGGTGAATCATTCACCGGATTCCTCTGGAGCCTCCCTGGCTCTGATCAAAAAGGCGCTTCCATTGACCCTACTTGGTCGACGTCACTTCCTGTGTACCTCCCTGTTACTGCGTATTCTCTCGAAAACCGCGGTGGGAAAATAGTGGCGAACGTCGGCAAGTTTTGTAGGAGATTGACCATAGTCGAACGACGAATCGTCCGACATTGGCCTGAGAGGGGGTGGGCCTGAGGAGGGTTGAGCCCGCGGTGAGTGTGTTAAGAGAGGGCTAAATGATCCGGTAGCAAGGCTTGTAGGCGCGCCCGGGCAACTTCATGCGGCTTTGGGCGACAAATGACGACAGCAACTCATCGACCGGCTTCATGATTTCCGGGTCGCCGTGGATCTCAAAGAGCCCGTGCTCTTCAATCGCCCGGATTCCCTCATCTTTGACGTTGCCTGCGACAATTCCCGAGAACACCCGTCGCAAGTTCGCTGCCAACTCGTGGGAAGCCTGGTTCTTGTGCAGCTCCAACGAGCGCATATTGGCATGAGTGGGCGCGAAGGGCCGTTGAAAGCCGGGGGCGATTTTCAGTTGCCAGTTGTAGTAGTAGGCATCGTCTGTGTGTTTGCGGAATTCGCGCACGTGTCTGACGCCCTCAAGCATTTCGCGCGCGACCTGGATGGGATCGTCCACAATGATCTGGTAGCGCTGTTGTGCCTCTTCGCCCAGGGTCAAGCCAATAAATTCGTGAATGCGCTCGAAGTAGGCGGCAGAGTCCGCCGGGCCAGTGAAAATCAGTGGAAAGGGAATGTCCCGGTTCTCAGGGTGCAACAGAATCCCCAGCAGGTAGAGAATTTCTTCCGCGGTACCGGCCCCCCCGGGAAACACGATAATACCGTGCCCGGTCCGCACAAACGCTTCCAGCCGTTTTTCGATATCCGGCAGGATCACCAGCTCGTTGACGATGGGATTGGGCGCTTCGGCGGCGATGATGCCAGGTTCGGTGATACCCAGATAGCGGTTGCCCTGAATTCGCTGTTTGGCATGGCCGATAGTGGCGCCTTTCATCGGCCCCTTCATGGCGCCGGGGCCACAGCCGGTGCAGATGTCCAGCCCGCGCAGCCCCAGTTGATAGCCCACATCCTTGGTGTAGTCATACTCCTCGCGGCTGATGGAGTGGCCGCCCCAGCAGACCACAAGCTTCGGGTCCACGCCCGAGTGCAGCGTGTCGGCGTTGCGTAGCATGTGGAAGACCGCATCCGTGGTGCCTTCCTGAGTGTTCAGGTCAAATTTCGGATTGCTCTGAATTTCGGCGCTGGCGTAGAGCACGTCGCGCAGTACCGCGAACAGATGTTCGGTAATCCCGCGAATCATCTTGCCATCGACAAAAGCACTGGCGGGCGCACCTTTCACATCCAGCTTGATACCGCGCTCTTCCTGCACGACCTGAATGGAAAAATCCCGATAGCGCTCCAGCAGCTCTTTGCCATCATCCAGGTAGTTGCCGCTGTTGAGCACCGCCAGCGAGCAGCTTCGAAACAGGGTGTAGAGCCCACTTTGACTGGCATCCAGGAGTTTGGCCATTTCGACCTTGGAGAGCACTTTCAAAGGACCAACCGGAGAGACCACCGCATCGATGGTATCGGAGGTGGGGTGACTGTCGTGGGTTGATCCGGTGTAGGGTCGAGTCGCTTGGTTCATAGAAGTTGCCGTATCCATTTTTGAATGTCGAGTATCGCTAGCGGTCCACGCAAGTTGTTTTCAACAGCCTGCCATTTTTGAGTGTAGCGGCATTTGGGGGACGAAGGGTAGCCCTATATACTGCAACACTTTAACAAGCCGCCACTGTTTTGGAGAGTCTATGAGTGAATTGCCCTGCGTCGAAGTGGAGCCGTCGCAACCGGCCAACAGCAGCGTCATCTGGCTGCACGGGCTGGGTGCCGACGGGCACGACTTTGCCCCGCTGGTGCCCCAGCTGCAATTGCCCGCGTCGTGTCACACGCGCTTTGTGTTCCCCCATGCGCCGCGCATTCCGGTGACCGTCAATGGGGGCATGGTCATGCGCGCCTGGTATGACATCCAGGAGCTCAGCATGAACATTGAGCGCAAGGTGGATACCGAGACCCTGCATCGCTCCCAGGCCCAGATTGATGCGCTGATTGAGCGCGAAATCGAGCGGGGCATTGATAGCCGAAGTATTGTGATCGCGGGGTTTTCCCAAGGGGGTGCACTGGCGTATCAAACCGCGTTGAGTTCGACCCGTCCACTGGCCGGTTTGCTGGTGCTCTCCGCTTACCTGGCGGGAGCGGAGCAGCTTGAGCGCAGCGACGCGAATAGAGCCACGCCAGTGTTGATTCAGCACGGCGTCCAGGACCCGGTGGTGCCGGAGATTCTCGGCCAGCGCGCCAGCGAGCAGCTCAAAGCCTGGGGTTACCCGATGGCCTATGAGCGCTACCGGGTAGAGCACGGGGTCTGCCCGGAGCAGATCCCCGTGATCAGTCGCTGGCTGGGAGAGCGGCTCTCGGGTCAGTAGGCGATGGGCACGTTTCAGGCGCCCAGAATGCCCCGAATCTGATCGAGCTCGTCCTGGCTGAACGCAAGGTTGTTCAGCGCTTCGACGGAGTTTTCGATCTGTGCCGGCCGGCTGGCCCCGATGATGGCGCTAGTGACCGCCTCGTTGTTCAGCACCCAGGCCAGTGCCATTTGTGCCAGGGATTGGCCTCGCTGTTGGGCAATATCGTTCAGTGCCTGAACCTTGCCCAACTGT
This sequence comes from Marinimicrobium agarilyticum DSM 16975, assembly GCF_000423345.1. Lineage (GTDB taxonomy): Bacteria > Pseudomonadota > Gammaproteobacteria > Pseudomonadales > Cellvibrionaceae > Marinimicrobium > Marinimicrobium agarilyticum. Next base: position 19,379 of record NZ_AUHU01000007.1, on the reverse strand, counting down.
GCCTCGCTGATGTCTTTCTCGCTGAAATAAATCTGTTCGTTCCGCGCGGCCCGGGAACCTTCGGGCACCCCCTTCAGGTATTTGTCGGTGAGCATCCCCTGGGACAGGGGGGAGAACACGATGGAGCCGACCCCTTCGTGTTTGAGGACATCGGTGAGGCCGTCCTCAATCCAACGGTCGAACATGTTGTAGCGGGGTTGGTGAATCAGCAGCGGCGTTCCCAGGGATTTCAGAATCGCGATGGCTTCTTGCGTTTTTTCCGGCGAGTAGTTGGAAATGCCGGCGTACAGCGCCCGACCGGAGCGAACGATGGTATCCAGTGCGCCCATGGTTTCTTCCAACGGCGTCTCCGGGTCCATGCAGTGGGAGTAGAAAATATCGAAGTATTCCAGCCCGGTCCGCTTCAGGCTCTGATCGCAACTGGCGATCAGGTATTTGCGTGAACCGCCAATGCCATAGGGCCCCGGCCACATGTCGTAACCGGCTTTGTTGGACACAATCAGTTCGTCCCGGTAAGGCGCCAGATCCTGTGCGAAGACTTGCCCGAACGTCGTTTCGGCCGATCCGTAGGGCGGGCCGTAGTTATTCGCCAGATCAAAGTGAGTGATGCCCAGGTCGAACGCCTTGCGCATCATATCGCGGGCATTGCTCAGTGAGTCGACGCCGCCAAAGTTCTGCCACAGCCCCAGGGACAGGGCCGGCAGGCGCAGGCCACTCTGGCCGCAGCGCGGGTACTGCATGCGCTCGTAGCGCTGTGGGTCGGGACGATACGGAGGGTTGGGTTCTGTCGTTAGCATAGTGTCACTCTTATGGTGGGTATTGACCGAGTGCCTATGGTAACGCAATGAGAGCGGAGAGTGGACCGGCGGTGCCTGGCACCGCCGGTCGGGTCATCAAGCCGGTTTCACTCAGCCTCGAGCGGCCCAGACTTTACACCAGCCTTCAGCCTTTACCTGTTTGCCGGGGAAGAGGTTGCAGCCCACCCACTCGGCTTCCAGGTCCCCTTTGGCGTGAATGCAGTTCCGGCACTGTTGGCCTTCGGTTTCACTCACCTCTACATAAGCCAACGCCTTGGCCTGGGGGTCGTCTGGGGAGAGCTGTTCCTCCTGGGCCTGAACCGTATAGGCGGGAATCAGGGTGACGCCAGCGGTCGCCGCCGACAACTTCAAAAAGTCTCTACGTTTCATGGATCCAACTCCTGCTTCTGGCATTAAGTCACGGTGTGGTTTACGGATTTTTTTCAAACTTTAGCACAGTCCGCTTTCACTCCAGCGGTGAGATTCATCGCGGGAGTGGCAACGGTTGATACCGCCGCCATTGGAAATACGTATTGTCGCGGCGTAGGGAGCACCCCTTTAGCGGTTTTTTGAGCCCCTGTAGCGAGATAAAGCAACATTTCAAAATGTTGTTTAAAAAGGCAACGTTATGAAAATGTAGTACTATTAGGCTACATTGTTGAGAGGCAGAATGAGGAGCATGCAATGGCGGAGATAGCGGTGTTGACCGGAGATCTGATCAATTCCACTCGAGTCCAACAGCCCGAAGCCTTTTCACGGCGTTTAAAAACGCTTCTGAACGGGTTGGAGCAGGATTATGGTGCCGAGGCCGGGACTTTTCGGGGCGATGGCTTTCAGGTCACCCTGGAGCGCCCTGGCGAGGCGTTTGAAGTGGCGCTTAGGCTACGGGCCGGGCTTATCGGCGCCAGCCCCAGCCGTTCTGACCGCTGGGATGCCCGCATTTCGATCGCGTTGGGGGCCGCCAAAGGCCCGGAGGGCGGCTTCGGCTCGGCCTACACCGACTCCGGTCGGGCGCTCGACCAGATGGAGCGCGAGACGCTCCGGTTCCACGCGGAGCGAAAGCAACTGACCCTGGCTCTGGATCTTGTCACCGCCTTTGTCGATGACATTCTCTGCCAGTGGACGCCGAGTGAGGCCGAGGTCTACTTCGAGCACCTGTGTCGGCCCGAAGGGGGGCACAGCGCCATCGCCAGTCGCCTGAACAAGAGTCGGCCCACCGTGACCCAGGCGCTGCTGCGGGCCCGGTACAACCTGCTCGACCGTTACCTGCGCGACAGCCGGCAGCTGATGGAGGCGGACTATGCCTGATTACGCCTATGAGCTGTTATTGGCCCTGTTGTTGGTGCACTTTCTGCTCGACTTCCCCTTTCAGCCCGGGCGCTGGGTGGCTGCGCGGTATAAAGATCACGCCGCCGCGCCCAGTCTCTATGTGCATGCGCTGCTGCACGGGCTGGGGGCGGGTGCCTGTTTTGCCGCCCTCGCGGGGCCGGGCTGGCTTTGGGCCGGGGGTGTTTTTGCGGTGGTGTCGGTCAGCCACTTTCTGACCGACTGGGGCAAGTCGTTTCTGCCGCGCGCCAGTCTGGGGGCCTTTGTGCTCGACCAGGTGCTGCACTGGGCCGTTTTGGTGGTGCTGTGGGGGTTTTGGGCGGGGGCCGATGTCAAAGCCTCTCTGGCACCTTTCTGGTCGGCGCCGGTGTTGTTGGTATTGCTGGCCTACTTGCTGGTGTTGTTGCCCTTGTCTGTCGTGGTCAGCCTGGGGCTTGCCCCCTGGATCAAGGAAATCAGACAGCTCGAGAGCGAGAACGAATCCCTCACCAAGGCGGGGGCGATGATCGGGTATCTGGAACGGGTACTGATTCTGACTTTCGTGCTGTTGGATCAGTACACGGCTATTGGCTTTGTCCTGGCCCTGAAAACCGCTTTTCGCTTCAAAGACACCGACGACCGACGCAAAGCCGAGTACATGATGATGGGCACCTTCCTCAGCTTCTCGTTGACCATCGGTATTGGCTTGGGTGTGCGCTACCTGCTGTCCTTGCTGTAGGGAGCGGGTAGCGCCAAGTGCCCTCTCTAAGCGGCCTTCAACAGCTTCAATAGCGCCTCGGCCGAGGCGGCGGAGGACGGTGGGTTCTGCCCGGTCACGAGCTTGTGATCGGTGATGACGTGCTCTTTGAAGTCGTCATCCTTCGTATATTGGCCGCCGTGGTGGCGCAATTCATCTTCCACCAGAAAGGGAACCACCTCGGTGAGCTGCACGGCTTCCTCTTCGGTGTTGCTAAAGCCGGTAAGGTGTTTGCCTGCGACCAGGGGCCGGCCGTCCGGCTGTTTGGCATGGCGCAGCACGCCGGGGGCATGACAGACAAAACCCATGGGTTTATCGTGCTCGTAAAAGTGTTCGATCAGTTTGACCGAATGCTGATCTTCAGCGAGATCCCATAACGGGCCGTGACCGCCCGGATAAAAAACTGCATCGTAATCTGTCGGCTTTACATCCGATAGCCGGTGGGTGTTGGCCAGTAATGTTTGAGCCTTTTCATCGTCACGGAAACGGTCGGTATCGGGGGTTTGGGCGTCGGGCGCGTCGCTCTTCGGATCCAACGGAGGTTGCCCGCCTTTGGGGGAGGCGAGCGTTACCGTCGCTCCGGCGTCCACGAAACGATAGTAGGGCGCCGCGAATTCCTCCAGCCAGAAACCGGTTTTCTGACCGGTGTTGCCCAGGGTATCGTGGGAGGTCAGCACCATTAAAATATTCATCGCGTTTCTCCTTTTGCTTGTTCGGAATGATCTGCTTGTGGCGTTAGGCTCCTGGGTCGCCCCATGAGTTCAGTCGGTTTGCATAAATTTACGCGCCAACCGGGAGAAGTGATCACTGGCTCGCCAGGCCGCACCGGCGGGAAGGCGGTAGTCCTGTTTGCCCCGCGCGCTGTAGTCAACGCCCACGCCGGGCTCTTTTGGCATCTGGTAGTAACCGTTTTTGATAATGGCAGGGTTGGTGAACACCCCTTCGTGCACACTGCGTTCTTCCTCGGCAACGAACTCGAGAATATCGGGCACTCCCGCCAGGTTCGCCGGGCCGAACAGGGCCTGCTTGATGGCCTGAACGTTGCGCATGCCTTCGCACAGCCCAATACCGCCGGTGTGGGGGCAGATGCGTACATCCCGACCTTCTTCCCGGGCCTTTTGCGCCATCAATAAAATCGCCAGGTTATCGCCGATACCCCCTACGCGAGAGTAGTCCATCTGGATGACGTCAATGGAAAATTTCTGCAGGCTTTGGCCACTTAAATCCGGCGCGTGCATCAAGTCTTTGAACGTGGTGGGGCTGGCGCCCTGCTCGCCGGTGGAAATGGGCACACGTAAGGGCGGGTGATAGTCTTTGAAAGCCCGATCGAGCGCCTGCTGAAGCTCCACGTGCGCCATGGCACTGTGCTGATTGCAGGGCTCTTCAAACCATTCGATCTGATACTCCGGGCTGGCTTCATACAGCTTCAGTGCCAGCTGGTGGGCAAAAATGAACGCCGAACGGCTGTCGAACACCTGATTACTGTCAATCGCCACCTTCATCCGTTCCGGGCGAGGGTCTTCCCGTTCTATGGTTTCGAACACCAGCCGCATGCGTTCGGCGTCGTCATTCGCCGCTTCCAGCGCCAGGCGGTCAATGTCTTCGCGGGACAGCGCCAGGCGTTCTTCATCGGCTTTCATACGCGCGGCGCTATAGCTGGCGCCGACTTTGATTTTGATCTGGGGCCAGCCCGCGTTCAGCATCTTGCGGGTCTGATCGATCAGCCCCTCCTTGCTGATGCCGCTCCAGCCGGCGGTGTTGTAGGCCAGAAGGCCCTGTTCATAAACCTGATGGATGCGCTCCGGTTTGCCCGCCTGGGCGCGCTGGAGTAAATCCAGCGCTTCGGCGGGACTCAGGACATCGCCAATCGGCTCGAAGTCGATAAACTCCAGCAGGTCCTCGGGTGTCATGTCGGCGATCAGCTCCCAGGCCGGCACCTGCTGGATTTTCGCCGTCAGGTCCCAGAGCGCGTTGGCCACGGCGCCAATGGCCATGCGGGAAACCCCCACGCCTCCTAGCCAGCTGTAGTCCGAATCCTGCAACATACGCTTACAGAACCGGCCCAGGTTGCCGTTTTTGTGCAGCTCGTTGGGGGCGGGCAACCCGTCTTCCTGCAGCAGGAACCGGTTGGCAACATCGCGGGTGACCGAGCACATTTCTTTCAGCCCGTGACCGTTGGTGAAAATCACACTGGTGCCACGCAACTCCGGATGATCGGTCAGAATTTCCAGAACGGCGTTGGCATAGGTCGGACCGCCTTGGGCAATATTGCGCGCGTCCCCGCCAAAACCGGTGGGGGGTGCGCCGATGGGTTGAACATCAATTCCGGTAATCGCAACCATGCTGAGAGCCTCCTGTTGGTTGATGGAGTCGGCATCGCAGTGTTGTTGTATTCGCCGACGTTGAGATCAGTATAGATGAAGCTGGGGCAGGGGTCCGAGCCGCCACCCGTCTGGATGGCGGCTCAACGGTTGGTGAGTTAGTGGTTCCTTGACCTCCCGGAATAGGCGGGTTTACTCATCCCAAACGGGTGCAAAGTCCGGGTTGGCAATACGCTCTCCGGCGTCCAGTGCGTCGATCTTCTGAATCTGCTCTACGCTCAGCTCCAGGTCCATCGCCGCCAGGTTGGCCTTCTGGTGCTCTGGCTTGGTGGAGGAGGGGATGACCACCACACCCTGCTGGGCGACCCAGGCGAGTGCGACTTGAGCGGGGGTGACATCATGCGTTTTGGCAATGTCTTGCAGGACAGGATCTTCCATGACTTTTCCGACCGCCAGGGGCATATAGCCGGTCACCTGCAGGCCTTTGTCCTGACAGTGCTTGATGAGCTTCTTGTTGGAAAGGAACGGGTGCACCTCAATCTGGTTGGTCACAATATGCTCGCCCCCGGGCACGGATAGGGCTTTGTCGACCTGGGCCATGGTGAAGTTGGAGATACCGATATGATTGGTCAGCCCCTTCTCCCGGGCTTCGTTCAGTTTACCGATGTAGCTTTTCATGGGCACAGCGTTGTTGGGAGAGGGCCAGTGGATCAGGGTCAGGTCAACGTAATCCAGACCGAGCTTTTTCAGGCTTTCCTCAAGGCTGGTCAGTGGTGCATCGCCTTCCAGCTGTTCGTGCCATATTTTCGTGGTTACGAACAATTCCTCGCGGGGGATGCCGCTCTCTCGTATCGCTTCGCCGACTTCCACCTCGTTTTCGTACATCTGGGCGGTATCGATATGCCGATAGCCCAGTTCCAGGGCCGATTTGATGGAATCTTTCACGTCCTGACCTTTCAGGCGGAAGGTGCCCAGACCAATTGGCGGAATTACGGTATTCTGTGGCATAGGATGCTCCTAGGTTTTCCGGGACAAATTTACGTGAACTGCCCTAAGAGTTGGCACCGCTCAATGCGCTTTTCAACCCTGGGCCTTATCCTAGCGATTCATAAGCCACAGCTAACCCCAACCATCCATCCGTAGTGCGGGAGGGCGAAAATCCGAATATTAAAAGTATTATAATATTTCAATAAAGTCTAGAAGCCGGGTGGAAACCGGGCTTCAAGTTCATTAAGGTAGCGCTGCCTGATGATATTGTATGACTAATAAGGAGAGTTATCGTCTCTTCATGGGGCCGGATGTATCCAAACCAATAACGTTTCACAATAACTCGGAGACATTATGCGCCTGAATTATCTCTACCAATTCTTTACTTCTCTACTCCTGTTGATGCTGATAAGTGTGTCCGCAAACGCGCTGAACCTCTCAGGAGGCACCGAAATACACGACCCCGCGACCATCATGCGTGATGGGAATACCTACTGGACCTTTGGCACTGGTGACGGCAACCAGGGCATTGTCAGCCGTTACTCGACCGATTTGATCAACTGGCAGCACGGTGGTGCGGCAGTGTTTGCGCCGGGTACCTGGCCCAACTGGATCAACGGCCAAGTCGCCAACTTCGACGGTAATTTCTGGGCGCCGGACGTCATAGAAATGAACGGCCGCTATTACCTGTATTACTCGGCCTTTGGTGGCAATGGTGGCATGGAGTCCGCTATTGGCGTTGCGGTAACCGACTCACTCAATAACCCCAACTGGCAGGACCTGGGCATGGTGGTCTCCACCCGCACCGAGCCCCAGAGCAGCCAGGGCGAGCCGGTCAATGCCATCGACGCCGGTGTATTCCGGGATGCCAACGGTGGTGTCTGGATGGCCTATGGTTCGCACTATGCCGGCATTTACGTGACGCAGATCGACCCGAACACGGGGCTGCGCCTGAACAACAACCGCTACCCCGTGGTCGGCAACGGCGGTGGTTGGAATGAATACGAAGCCGCCCAGGTTCAATACATCAACGGCTACTACTACATGTTTGTCAATTTGGGCGCGTGCTGCGCGGGCAACCAGAGTGACTACTACATCGTCACTGGCCGCTCCACCAGCCCCACCGGTCCCTACATCGACCGCAACGGCGTGGACCTCTGGCACGGGGGCGGCACTACCGTACTGGCATCAGCTGGTCGCTATATCGGTCCCGGGCACTTCGGTTACTACAATTACAATGGTCATGACCTGGCGAGCATCCATTATTACGATGGCAACACCGCCGATGGCTGGCCTTCGCGTCTGGACATTCTGGAACTGAACTTCCAGAATGGCTGGCCCACCTTCAACCGCAACTTTGCCCTGGGCGACGGCAACGATGGCGGTTCTGGCGGCGATGGTGTTGAAGGTCGCGTGACGCTTACCTCGGTACACAGCGGTAAACTTCTGGAAGTCGCTTCCGGCAGCCACGACGATGGCGCCAACGTGGTTCAGTGGGAGCCAAATGGCAGTGCCAACCAGCAGTGGGACATTACCGACCTGGGTAATGGCTACTATTCCATTCGCGCCGCCCATAGCGGCAAATCACTCGACGTGTTCGAATGGAGCCAGGAAGACGGCGGTGACATTCGTCAGTGGGCCTACTCCGGTGGGAACAATCAACAATGGGAGCTGGTTCCTCAGGGAAATAATCAGTACGCCATCATTTCCCGTTTCAGCGGCAAAGCTCTGGACGTGTACGACTTCAGTACGGAGAACGGTGGCAACATCGTTCAGTGGAGTTTCAACGGCGGTAACCAGCAACTTTGGACGCTGAATCACGTCAACTAAGTGATGCTCGTGCTCACCACAGACCCCCTCTCCGGTGAGCACGCCCGACCCACAGAAAACGGCATGATAGACTTCGGTTTTCGTTCCCACTAACCGTTGCGCTGTCATGCCGTTTTTCGAATCAATCAACCGTCTGTTTCCCCTCTGGGCTATTGCCTGTTCTATCGTGGCAATGGTTCAACCCCATTGGTTTATCTCCTTGGCGCCCGCCATTCAGGGGCTCCTATCCCTGGTGATGTTCACCATGGGGCTCACTCTTTCCCATCGCGATTTCTACCGCGTGGCGCGCTCCCCGAAACCGATCGTAGTCGGTATGGTGCTGCAGTTTACGGTGATGCCCTTGGCGGCGTTAGGCATCGCTATGCTACTGCAGTTTGACGAGATGCTCACGGCGGGCATGGTGCTGGTGGGCGCCACAGCGGGGGGTACCGCCTCCAACGTGATTACCTGGCTGGCCGGCGGTCGGGTGGCGCTCTCGGTATCCATGACCCTGGTGTCCACATTGATGTCAGTCGCGCTAACGCCCTTGCTGACCTGGCTGTTGTTGGGCACGGGCATCAGTGTGGATCTGTGGGGAATGCTCCTCAGTATTCTCAAGATGGTCATGGTGCCGGTTGTGCTCGGCATACTGCTACACCCACTTTTGGCTGGACAGATTCAACGTTGGGAGTCGGCACTGGCGTCTCTCGCCATGGCCGTGATCGTTCTGATCATCGCCATTGTCGTGGCGCTCAATGCCGACAAACTGCTCAGCCTCGGGCCCATCATTGCGCTTGCGGTCATCGCCCACAACGGTTTCGGGCTCACTGTCGCCTACGCCAGTGCCCGCGGCCTCGGTTTTGACCAGCGCACCGCCCGGACCCTCGCCATCGAAGTCGGCATGCAGAACTCGGGGTTGGCCGTGGCGTTGGCCAATCAGTTTTTTACCGCAACGGCGGCCTTGCCCGGCGCATTGTTTTCTATCTGGCACAATATTTCAGGCTCCCTACTGGCCAGCTACTGGAAAAGGCGGCCCGTTGACGAGAAATCTGAGCACCAATAACCGCCGGAAAAAAGCTGCATACGTATTCATACCCATGCATACGTATGCAGCTTATTGTCCCCTCTGACACCTACGCCTACCATCACTCTGAATAATGTTTAAATAAAACTTCCAGGAGTGATAATAATGACAACGTCCAAGAACCACTGGTGTCGGCTGATTCTTGCCGCTCTGATTTTAAGCGGTGGCTTGCTCATCGGTTGCGGCGGCTCCTCATCCGGCGATACTGCGCCCACGGACGACGATGTCGTCGATGACGGCAATAACGACGACGATGATGGCGGTGATGACAACGACGACGGGTCCGATGAAGAGGTCGGTCCACTAACGTGCGATAACCCCACCTACGACGACGCCATGAACCTGAGAATCTATCAGGTAATGACCGAGTCTTTCATTAGTGGCGACGCCAGCATCGGTCACGGCGTAGGGTACGGTACCAGTCATCATCGCGGTGATATTCAGGGCATCATCGACAGCCTGGAGTACATTAAAGGTCTCGGCTTTAACGCCATTTGGTTGACCCCCATTTTTGACAGTGTGCCCCTGGCGGATCAGGACCTGGCGGCAGACCGGCTGGATGCCACCGGTTATTACGCGAGCAATTACTTCGCCATTGATCCCGATTTCGGTTCCATGGAAAAAGCGCGCGAGCTGGTGGAAACCGCTCATGCGATGGGTTTGTATGTGTTCTTTGATGGCGTGTTCGGGCATTTTAAAAACAATGCCGAAGAATACCCGTCTCCCGGCGAGCAAACGGTGACCACCGAGGGTGGTAGTGTCGCGGGCACCGGCCGGCTGGCGGTCTACCCGGATGACCTGGACTTCTTCAAAGAAGTGGCCACCTATTGGATTGAAACGCTGAAAATCGACGGCTGGCGCCTGGACCAGGCCTATCAGGTCCCTCTGGATGCCTGGGTCGATATTCGGGCTGCGGTGGAAGAAGCATCGGCCTCCGTCACCTACACCAACGCCGCCGGCGATGAGGTACACCCGCTGGGTTACATGGTCGCGGAAATATGGAAAGGGGAGGGCGACATCGCCGCTGAAGCCTACGGCCCCGAAGACGATCCAGCGCTGTGCTCCGCGTTCGACTTTCCGGTGCGCTACGCCCTGGTACAAGCCCTGGCTGTGGAAGAAAGTGGTACCCGCAACGCCACGGCGGCCCGATTGAACACCGGTTTCGTTACCCACACCCGATACCCTGACCACGCCATCCCCAACGGCTTTATGGGCAACCACGACCTGGTACGTTTTGGGGATTTATTGCAACGGAGCGATATCGCCGACCCGAGTGAAAACGGGTTTTGGGCCCGCCACAAAGCGGCCTACAGTTTTCTCGCCGCATACTCCGGCCCCATTACCCTTTATTACGGCGAGGAGATCGGCGATGAAGTGGCGGGCTTTGCCGATCCGGTGACGGCGAACTGTGCCGATCAGGGCCTGTGTGATGATCACGTTTCGCGCAACAGTGGCAAAGTTGAAGGGCTGCCCTCCGGCGTTGATAACGAGGTATTCAACGCGAACGCCCAGCAAGCCGACCTGCGAGATTATCTCTCGGCGTTGATGCACTTGCGGGCGCAGGAGCCGGCACTGTATCGCGGCGAACGCACACCGATTACAGTACCGCTGGAGTGGGTGACGGACCTTTACGCTGCCCACAAATCTCACGAGGGCGAGGCCATCGTGTATCTGTTGAACGTGAGCGACCAACCGGTGACGGCGACCTTCGACGCTTGTGCCCTGGGTAGCGCGGGGGATCTGACCGATTTGATGAGCGAGGAAACCCTCAGCGCGGTCGATGGCCAGTACACCATCGAAGTGCCCGCCACCACCGGTCGTTTTCTCAAGCTTGAGGAACCCGTCGAAGCCGGCCCCGGTTGTGGCGGTGGCGGAAATGGCCCGACCGGGGAAGGCCCGCTGGCCGCCTGTGATGCGCCCGATGCCGATGGAATCGGCCCCCTGGAGACCTCCATGTACATTCGTGGAAGCTATGTCGGCGGCAACAACTTCGACGCAACGCCGATGGCCCGAAAGTTCGGGTACAAGGGTGACAACCTGTATCAGGTCGTGGTCACTGAATCCCAGGAAACGAGCTATGGCTTCAAGTTCGCCAACAGTGACTGGAGTTACGAGTTCGCCGTGGCCGGCAGCGCAGCGGTGCAACTGGGGATGGAACAGCCTTTGGCCGTGGCTTCCGGTCCGGGCACCGAATCCACGGTCACTATTTCAGAGCCTGCGGACTATGTGTTCAGCTTTCAGCTCAATGAAACCCTCGACGGTGGCACCATGATGGTCAGTCAGTGCCCTTAAATACAGACTCTCCGGTGGCATGACCTTTCAGGGGCGCTTTGGCGCCCCTTTTTTGTAAGTCCACCAGGGTGACCTTCCGTTCGTAAACCGGTACTCTACGCACTTGTCTGATAAATAAGCTTAGTGGGAGAGGCAACATCATGAAAGGGCCTATGAGTGGGTGGAAAGCGCTGGGGTTACTGTGGGTCTTGGTTCTGTCGGCGGGCTGTCAGGCCCCGCCAACCCAAAAAGCCGACACGGTCTACCTGTTCTCTTCATTCCGGGGCAATGGCGAAGGCGGCCTGCATCTGGCCTACAGCCGGGACGGGCTGACCTGGACCGCGCTGCGCGATGATCAGTCCTTCCTCAAACCTTCCCTCGGCGGCGGCCTGATGCGTGACCCCTGTATTATCCAGGGGCCGGATGGGGCGTTTCACATGGTCTGGACCACCGGCTGGGAAGACCAGGGGCTGGGGGTGGCCCACTCCGAGGATTTGGTGAACTGGTCCGAACAGCAGTTCGTGCCGGTGATGGCCCATGAACCTGAAGCGCGCAACACCTGGGCACCGGAAATTTTCTGGGACGAGCAAAACAAGCAGTATGTGATTTACTGGGCCACCACTATCCCGGAGCGTTTCCCGGAGACCGCCAGCACAGGTGACGACGGGCTGAACCACCGAATTTACTACACCACCACCCGGGATTTTGAGAGCTACACGGATACCAAACTGTTTTACGAGCCGGGTTTTAACGTGATCGACTCCACCATTGTTCGCGATGGCGAAGGCTATGTCATGATCCTGAAGGATGAGACCCGCCACCCGGCGGAGAAAAACCTGCGAGTCGCCCGTAGCGATAGCCTCTACGGCCCCTGGAGCACTCCCTCAGAGCCGTTCACTCCGGATGGCGTATGGGTCGAAGGCCCGACGTTACTGCGCACCGGCGAACACTTCATTGTCTACTACGACGAGTATATCGAGCACGAGTACGGAGCCATGCGCACCCGCGATTTTGAAACCTGGGAGAACATTTCAGACCGGATCGACTTCCCCGAGGGGACTCGCCACGGTACGGTGTTCACCGTGCCGGAGTCTGTCTTGGAAGAAATAAAGCGGAAGGTCTCGGAACCGTAAACCAAGGCGGCGGTTAGGGGCCACCTACGTGGCCTTTACCCGTCCGTAAAGGCGGACGGTGTCCGCGCCCGGCATGCCCCAAAACTCACCAGCCGAGGTGGAGCACTGTCGGGCGGTCATCGCTTCCCGACACCCTTGCCCGTACCAGTAGTGCAACAACTGGATATTGGCCGAACCGGTGGCACTGCCCTCGGGCTGGCCATACTGGGGCGCGAAATAGCGAAGCACATAATGGCGGTTTTCCCGGGCGGTAAGAATCAGTGCGCGTTCAGACGCATGCGTTAACCCAGGTAAGTCCGGTATGGCCGCTCGCACCATCTCCTCGGATTCGAGCTCAACAATCGCGTAATCACTTTCACTGCCGCAAAGGGCGCCGCTTCGCACCCGAGCTCCCACAATGCGTTGCCACACCCCCGTTTCTTGCAGCGGTTGCTGCCCCAGAGGCATGCTCTCATAACCGAAGCCTTCCCCGTCTCTGAAGACTCGAACCGTTTCCTCAGTGGTGCGCAGGTGCACCGGCGTGCGCGCGCTTTGACCACAGTGCTCGCTCAATACCCAGGCCGCAGCCAGAGCGCCCGAACCGCAGCGCAGAATAGGGTGGCCATTGGCGAAAAACCGTACTCGAAGTGGCGTATCGCCCTTACTCGCGCCGGGCGCCTCCAGCAGAACGAGCGTGTCGCTGGTGTGTTGAGACTGTTCGAGGAAGGGGGCCTCTTCCAGGTGCTCCCGCAGGAATACCGAGTGAGCCGTGCCCAATGCGCCTGGCCCGACGAATGTGGCGACTCGATAATCAGGCGCCATGGGCCTCACTCCTGGTGCTGGTCATTTTCAACCGCCGGTGACCCGCAATAAATGAACACTGAACAGAGCGTCGTCATCCGTCCAGCACTTGAGTGCCTCGTAACCGGCTCGCCAACACAGCGCCTGAAACTCAGAGACCGTATATTTATAGGAGCTTTCGGTGTGAATGCTCTCACCCTCTTCAAACAGAAACGCTTCGCCATCAATTTCGATACGTTGGGGCTGGGTGCTGACCAGATGCATTTCTATACGGCCGAGACGTTCATTGTAGAAAGCCCGATGCTCGAAGGCACTGGTGTCGACTACCGCGCCGAGTTCGCCTTTCATGCGTTCGAGAACGTTGAGATTGAACTGGGCGGTAATGTCGGCGGAGTCATTGTAGGCGGCGGTGAGTATCCGGTCGTCCTTTTTCAGGTCGACACCAATCAATAGCGTACCGCCCGGGCCGAGCAGAGACTTGAAGTTGCGTAGCATTTCAATGGCGTCGTCGGGCTCGAAGTTGCCAATACTGGACCCGGGGTAGAAGCCGATTCGCTGTCCGTCCGAGGGTTTTGCCAGGGTAATCGGTTCGCACAGATCGGCACACAGGCCGTGTACCTCCAACCAGGGATAATCGCTGGAAAGCCTGTTGGTAGACTCGATCAAAAACTCCCGTGAGATATCCACGCCGATGTACGTTTTCGGTCGAAGCCCTTCCAGTAACACGCGTATTTTCTTACTGGCACCGCAGCCGAACTCCACCAGTTCACAGCCAGTGCCGGAGAGCTGCGCGATCTCGGTCCGGTTCTCGTGCAGAATGCCGATCTCCGTGTCCGTGGGGTAATACTCCGGCTGCTGGCAGATCTGTTCGAACAGCTCGGAGCCGCGTTGATCGTAAAAATACTTGGGAGAGAGGGTTTTGGTTTCAAGTGACAGACCTTTGAGCACGTCGGAGCGGAAACTGTCTTCTTTGGGTGAAAAGTCGTAAAAGTGCGTAGCCTTCATTGGCGGATTCCTTCTGCGAGTCGAATGCCGGTAAACTGCCACCGATCCGGCGGATAGAAAAAATTTCGGTAACTGGCCCGGATATGCCCGGCGGGAGTGACGCAGGAGCCACCGCGAAGCACCATCTGGTTGATCATAAACTTGCCGTTGTATTCCCCGACCGCGCCGGCTTCCGGTTCATAACCAGGGTAGGGGCTGTAGCTGCTGGCGGTCCATTCCCAAGTGTCGCCAAATAAGGGGTTTACGCCATCGGCCGGCGCGGGGTGAAGGCGACCGGATTCGCGCAGATTACCCTCCACTGGTACAGTTTCAGCGGCCAGTTCCCACTCCGCTTCGGTGGGAAGCCGTTTACCGCAGAAGCGGGCGTAGGCATCCGCTTCATAAAAGCTCACATGGGTTACCGGCTCATTCATGTTCACAGGACGTTCACCCGAGAGGGTGAACTCGTACCAGCGGCCGTTCACAAGACGCCAATAAAGCGGATGCTTCCAGCCCTGCGCCGTCGCTTCGGCGAACCCATCCGATAACCAGAACTCCGGTCGGTCATAGCCACCGGCTTCAATAAACGCCAGAAACTCACCATTGGTGACCAACCAAGGGGAAAGCCGGTAGGGCTCAAGGTATACTTTGTGACGTGGGTGTTCGTTGTCAAACGAAAAACCTGACCCGGTATGGCCGACCTCGCACAGGCCGCCCTGATATTCCCACCACTGCGACGAGCGGACTGTCGAGCCAGCGTCATCATTGGCGACGTCTGATGGCGCTGATTGGTAAACGGGTTTGATCGGGTTGAGGGAGAAGCTGTATTTGAGGTCTGTGAGAAGCAGTTCCTGGTGCTGTTCCTCATGGTTGCACCCGAGCTCCAACAATTTGCTCACAGCCGGCAAATTTTCCTGATCGCAAGTGTCAATCAACTGGTTGATGGACTGATCCACTGACGCTCGGTAGGCCATCACTTCATCGATCGTGGGGCGCGTCAGCAGTCCCCGCATAGGCCGCGCAAACTGTTCGCCGACGGCGTTGTAATAGGAGTTGAACAGATGTTGAAACGCGGGGTGAAAGTCTTTGTAATCGGGAAGAAATGGCTGGAGGAGGAAAGTTTCAAAAAACCAGGTGGTGTGAGCCAAATGCCATTTGGGAGGGCTGGTTTCTTTAACCGCCTGTAGGCAAAAATCTTCTGCCACCAGCGGCTGACACAGTTCGACCGAAGCGGCTCGAATGCCCTCGTATAATCGGCCCAATAGTGCGCGCTGACTGGGCGGCTCCAGACGCCGCCAGGTCTCTCTGTCGTTGAGTGACGCAGGGCCTCGCGTGCTGCTCCCGCCGGTTGCCGCTAACTCACTACCCCTGATCATAATCGGTCCTCGGGCATGTCAATGGTCAGTGTTGCTTCGAAACCTTGACATCAATGCTATCACTCTTGTTCCGAGAACCGCAAAAGTGCCCCTTCAATCGGCCGGCGACCCCCTTTGATGGATTCTGATTGAAGGTTTTGGCGCCATAAAGCCGAGTGAAAGGAAACACGATTGGTTCCCGGGTGGCTGTACCATGGCTTGCTGCGCGCACTGGTTTGTCCTGCAGGCAGGAGGCGCGGTACTCTTCGTCCTGCGGCTAACGTTCTTGCAGTATCGCCCTCCAGACCCTACCAGCGTCTATTCTCCTGGGTGCGGTTAAGCCTGCGAGGCAGTTTCTCCTTTCACCACGACACAGTTACGACCTTTGTTTTTGGCCCGATACAGCGCCGTATCGGCGTGCTTGAAGGCATCCTCGAAACGGTCGCTCCGTTCGGCCTGGCAAACACCGATACTGATGGTGACCCCTTGACTGCCTGCTTCGGGATGGGTCTCTGCCTTAACCGCTTGGCGCAGGCGTTCGGCCAGTGGGAGTGCGGATTGGCCGGGCGTGCTGGGCAGCACCACCACAAACTCCTCACCGCCCCACCGTGCGGCGATGTCGGTCTCTCGAGTATGCGTGAGAATTTGGTGAGCGACCCGCTGGAGTATGAGGTCACCCACGCTGTGGCCGTAAGTGTCGTTCACCGGTTTGAAGTGGTCGATATCGATCACCATGACGGTCACCGGCCAGCAGTTATCGTCGGCTTCAATACGCCGATGATATTCGGTCATCAGCCCCGGTCGGTTCATTAAGCCGGTCAACGCATCCTGGCTGGAGAGCGCCTGGTATTTTGCTTTCTCTTTCTGTTCATTTAAGAGTACCTGGCGCAGGTAAATAATTCGCCCCAGGCCAACCGCAATCAGTGCAACCACCCAAATGAACAGAATTCCCAGATACCAGTTTTCCGCAGAAATCCAATCGCCGACAAACGTGACCCGGTTGACCTTGAGTTCGTGCTCGCCCAGCGTTGAAGGGTAGGCGATGTCAATTCCGAAGGTCAGTACCTTGTCGCGGCTCGCGGTTGAGAACTCTCGGGGCACATTTTGATCGTTTACCCACCAGTCGGCGACGAGGAACTCCCCCATCTGGACCACAAATTGTTGGTCAGTTTCGGTGGAGGGGACATAGGCGCTCAAGTATTTGGCAGTGCCCGACCGCACGGGTTCCTCCGTGTCGGTGAAACCGGGGACAAACTCGGTGAGGTAGAGGCGAAGCTTCTGATTGCCGCCTTTATAGTCTACGTCAATATAAGCGCGACGATAACGACTTAGATCAACAGATGGCTTCGAGGCTGTATCGAAATGGATGTGAATACCGCAAAAAGGTGGAGCGGGCAGATCTGACTCTCGCAGTACGCAACGAAAGTGATGAGCACTTTCATCAATCCAGTGGGCGCTGCTGGCGCCTCCGTGCATGTCGTCGGCGTAGATATGAGCCACCCGGTCTGGATCGGGAAGCCATTCCCAGTGCTTTTCGGGCAACACCGAGTGCCCGGCCACGGCGAGTAAGGTCACCAGCGCCAGGGCAAATGCCGTTCGGCTAAAAAATCGGGAATCCTGCATGGGCTACTAAAACGTTAATTCAATAAGCTGTAGCCTAGCCTAAAGTGAACAAAAGTGCCAAGAATTCCATTTCCACAGAAATAGCGCGCTCTTAATTCAGTTCGTCGCTCCGAAGAATTCATAGCAGCTGGACACGGTCTTGCAGGAATGGGCGCCGGAACCCTGGCCGATTCACCTTGTCTACCAGCGACAGGCACTGATTCCGAAGACGCTGCGCGCTTTCATCGATTTCGCTGCCTTGCGATCAGGTAACTTCTGATTTGGGTGAATAGACGCCAATCTCAGAGAGAGCGGTACTCCTATCGATTGATTAAATCCTAATTAAGGATGGCGGGAAAGCAATCATGAAAAATCTCCGATCTTTGCTTCACCGGACGGTTCCCAGTCTGGCATTTCTGTTGGTTTTCTCGCCTGCGATGGCTTTTTCCGAAGAAGGAGATGACTCGAATATATATGAGAATTGCTCCTCGGGTGAACTTGCCTCCATCGCGAAAGTATGGGGATTTCTGAAGTACTATCACCCTGGGTTTAGACGCGGAAAGTTGGATGTAGACGAGTTCCTGTTTGAGGGGCTAAACCAAATTTGTCGAGAAGCATCTGAGGGTGTCAGCAGCTATTTTGATAAATTTGTTCAACGATACAGTGTGTATGAGAGGGTCAATACCGCATCGGGCCTGGAACAGTTGTTATCCCTTGGCGGTGAGTCTGGTCAAAGGCTACAGGCCGATCTCGAAACTAGCCAAATACCTCAGTGGATATACGATGATCCAAATATTACCCTTTCCGCACGAAAAAGCCTTTTGGAGGTTTTTGGCTATTCTCGGGAAAGTAACAGCTTCTATAACCAAATTGATCAGTCTACACATATGTCTAACTTCGGGAATGAAAGCCATTACCCCAATCAAGGCTTGACGGTGGAGCTAAGAATTCTGTCGCTTTTCAGGGTATGGAACGCGGTGGAGTACTATTTTCCCTACAAGGAATCCATTCCGGGAGGATGGGGCGGCGTTTTGAGGGAAGTGGTTTTTGATTTTGTGAGTGCGAACAGTGATGCTCTGTACATAAAAGCCATGCAGAGGCTTTTAGTGAGAATGGAGGATGGCCACGCCGCAATATCCGAAGATGAGAACGATTTGAGTCGGAAGATATTTGGAGACAAGCTGGCGCCGGTAATGGTGACTTATGTGGATGGCAAGTTCTGGGTGAAAGCCGTTCTTCGTACAGCTTCTGGCGCCAGGGAAGAATTGGCCGTCGGGGATTCCATTCAAAGTGTTGGTGGAAAAAGCGTTACTGACATCAAGCGTTATCTTGAGCAGTATGCATCCTCATCGAACCAACATTTCAAAAACCAAGTGATTGCAAAGTACCTAACGATATCGAACAAGGATAACGTTTCTCTGGAAGTGGAAAGGAATGGTGAAACTCTGAAGTTGACCGTTGAGACGGTAGATCGAAGTGATCATCATAGAATGCAAAAGAGTTGGGCTGCCAGAAGCCATGGCCAGGTTTTTAACAAAGGCGCTACATTGTATCTTCACTTAAACGCCTTCAGTGATGTCGATTATAGGAAGAGCTTTGATCAGTACCAGAATATCATTATGGATCTCCGAGGCTACCCTTGGGAAGCTGATAATGCCGACGTAATGAAGTATTTTCTTGATCAGGGTGTTCCCTTTGCCGCGATCCGGTTCCCCAGTTCGACGCGCCCTGGAAGCTTCAGCACGGAGACAATAGCCAGAACCCTCCTGAAAAAAGAAGGTAGTTTTGAGGGGTCACTCTTTGTGCTTGTCGATCATAATACCCTAAGCGCATCAGATGTAGTAGTCCAGACTTGATCTGACAGTTACCGGTTTTTCCGATGGTGTCTGTCAGGTCAAGTTCAGCCTACGAACTTTTCCTTCCAGATTCGCTTGCCATCTTCCAGGGTTTCCATTGGCGTCCTGCCGCAGCACATTTTCCCCTGGTGAGTACGGTGATGATTGTACTCATGCAGCCAGTCGTCCAAGTCCGACTGAAGTGCCTCCAGCGTATCGTAGATCTTACGCCGTAGCGTGGCCTGATAAAACTCCTGCAGCACTGTCTTATGGAATCGCTCACAGATGCCATTGGTCTGCGGGTGTCGAGCCTTGGTTTTGGTGTGTTCTATCTCATTCAGCGCCAAGTATAGCTGATA
>NZ_AUHU01000006.1 GCF_000423345.1 Marinimicrobium agarilyticum DSM 16975 | reverse complement strand
TGAAGTGACCGAGTGGCAGCGGTTGTACGAGATCCTCAGCTCTGTCCCTGGCGTCGGCGACGGCGTGGCCTACACGCTGATGGGAGAACTCCCAGTGTCAACACCGGCCCATTTTGTCCGCATTTTACCGGTTTAGATTGTCCGGTTTTTAACGATTTCAGCGTCAGTTGATGGCAGCAGTTTCCTCCTCTGGGTTGGGGTTGTCGGTATCCACTTTCGCGGTATTGACCGCGATCAGTCCGGCCTTTCGCTTGTCCTTCAGCCGGTAGCTTTCTCCTTTGATGTTCAAGGTAGTCGAGTGGTGCAGTAGCCGGTCCAGTATCGCGGTGGCAATGACCTGATCCCCGAACACCTCACCCCAGTCGGTAAAGCTCTTGTTGGAGGTCAGGATGATACTGGCCCGCTCATAACGCCGATTGACCAACCGGAAGAACAGGCTGGCTTCCTCTCGGGTCATCGGCAGGTAGCCGATCTCATCGAGCACCAACACTCTCGGGTAGGTCAGTTGTTGCAGTTGCCGATCCAGCCGGTTTTCCTGACGGGCCTTAATCAAGGTGCTGACCAGCCGGTCCAGACTCATGAACAGCACCCGGTGGCAGGCCTCGGCGGCTTTGACGGCGAGAGCAACGGCCAGGTGGGTTTTACCTACTCCGGGCGGCCCCAGCAGTACCACGTTTTCACTGCGCTCTACGAAGCCCAGCCCGGACAGTTCGCGCACCGTCTTCTTGTCGATGCTCGGCTGGAAGCTGAAGTCGAACTGCTCCAGGGTCTTCACCCAGGGCAGGCGCGCCTGTTTGAGTCGCGACTCGAAGCCGCGCTGGTGGCGACCGCCCCATTCTTGGGAGAGTGCCTGTTCGAGGAACTCCCGGTAGTTCAGGTCGGCCTTGCTGGCGTGTTCGCACAGGGTGTCGAGGGAGACCTGAAGATGCTCCATTTTCAGGCGATCCAAGAGTTGCTCTAGGTTCATGACAGCACCTCCTCATAGACACTGAGGTTGCGCTGCTGGACGCCCACCGATTGCCAGAGCGGCTTATGGTGAGAGGGCGTGGTTTGCCAGCCATCGGTTCGCGCCCGCAGTCGGTGTTCGGCGATCAGAGCGTCGTGCTTGTCATAGACCCGCAGGGTATCGTCCAGGCTGATTCGCAAGCTCACGCCCTGGCCGCAGTATGACTCGGGCACGCTATAGCGGTTGCCCCGTACTTCGATGTAGCCGTCCCAACCGACCTGACGCAGATCCCGGTAGCTGGTGTCGAAGCGCATCACAGGAAGGGCCTGTAAGGCGGCTTTCTCGTCGATAAACCGGGCGGCCGGAGACTGATCGAACTGACGTAAGGTCCGCGGATCCGCCACCGTCGTGACCCACTGGGTCAGCAACTGATTCAGGTGCGCCCAGCTCTCGAAGCGTTGGTAGCGCTGGAAGAAGTGGTCTTTGACGTAGCCCACCATGCGCTCGACTTTACCCTTGGTTCGAGGCCGGTGCGGCTGACAGGCTTTGGGGCTAAACCCGTAATGGTGCGCCAGTTGCAGGAAGCCCTCGTTGAACTGGACCTCACCACCGGCGTTGTGACGCAGGACGGCGGCTTTCTGGTTGTCTACCAGTACCGTGGCGGGGACCCCGCCGAAGTGCTCCAAGGCCTGCACCAGGGCCTCGTAGGTATGCTCGGCATCCTCACAGGGCGCCGCCCAGACATGGAGGCGGCGGGAGTAGCCCAGCACATTGACGGCGATATGGACCTTGCACCGTTCACCGGCCAGCAGCACTTCCAGGTTACCCCAGTCGTGTTGCAGTTGATGGCCGGGCGCCGTTTCGAAGCGCACCGTTTTGCGGTTGGGGCGCAGTGCCCGTTTCGGGTGGATGTAGTCCCGAACCAGGGTTCCGCCGCCGGCGTAGCCTAAGTCTTTGATTTTATGGAGGATCACCTCGGCGTTCCAGACACCTTCGGCCAACTGGTGGTCGATGAACGACTTGAAGGGATCGAGCTTGCTGCCTCGGGGTTGAGTTCGACGTCCGGTTTTGGGAGCGGGCAAGGCCAGATAACGGCGTACTGTGCGCTCACAGCAGCCCAGGCGGTGGGCAATATCCACGATGTGTGCCCCCTCTTTGCGAAGTTGCTTTATCATGTAGAAGTCCTCTCGGCTCAACATGGCGGTGTCCTCGATGCTTGGTCGCAAACAAGGAAACCCCATTTGGGTTGGGAGGACAATCTAAGTTGGTAATTTACGGACTTTTAACACCGGTGCTGACACCAGAGCTCGGGTCGCTATCGAATCGCCAGGTGGCTGCCCTCTGTGGTCTAGCGCCGTTCAATCGCGACAGCGGAGCGATGCGAGGGAAACGGCGCATCCGTGGCGGCCGAGCTCCAATCAGGACCGTGCTCTACATGGCAATGATGTCAGCCATTCAACACAACCCGGTGATGAAGCGGTTCTACCACTCTTTGGTCAACGCTGGCAAACACAAAAAGGTGGCGCTGACGGCTTGCATGCGCAAGATGGTGACGATTCTTAATGCCATGGTTCGGGATGATTGCCTATGGCAAGAAGCATAGAATTTTAGTCTGCAGGGGTTGCCCTGGGATCACAGTCGCTGGTTATGCATTTTCCACAATTACAGTTGTGTTGAACCCTTCATCAGATGTGGGTGCAACAAAGTACTTTGTAATCAGCTCAAACATCTCTTCCGTATCGGTTGCCATCCTCTGTGGCTCTTCAATCCGCCTTTGTGCGACTCGCCCCAAGCACACCTCATTTGGCTGGTCGATATAGATTAATTCATGTGGAGCCTGGATCTCTGAAAAAATGCTTTTGAACCACTCTCGTTGTGGAATTGTGTTTGCCGGAAAATCCATTACCACGTTGGCTCCAGACACCAAGATCGATTGAACCAATTTCTTCATTTGAGGCTTAAGACGGCCAGCATATTTAATGTAGTCATCCAAGCTCTCGATGCTATTCGGATACATTGACGAAAGCCATTCGTCTTCTGAGAGCAGTACGGCGTTTCGCTCTTGGGAGATTTCACGAGACTTTGTAGTTTTTCCTGCTCCCATTTTCCCACAGAAAAACGTCAGCACTCCTTTGCTCATTTATTACCTCGTATTGCATAACAATATTATTAGACGGAAACTTTCCGTATTTAAATCCGGAAAGTTTCCGTCTTTCACATTTGGCTGATGTTATACCACGCCTCAGAGGCCCCGTCACTCAAGGCTTAGAACGCATGGTTATAAAAAGCATGTTGTAAAATGCGGAAACTTTCCGTGTGTTGAATATTATGCGGACCTGGCCCTGGAAGGCTTGGGGGTGGCCTCGACTCTCTGGTCGGTGCTCGCTCGGGATGTGGCGGATGACTCCGCTGAGTGTCGCGAGCGGCGGAGGGTCGGTTGCTGCTTCAGGCGTCGCCTATATAGCGCTTTCGCTTGTTGGCTTTCATCTTTGACAGGTCCGCCAGAAAGAGTCCGTCCAGGCATTCGCCGAAGTCGGAGTCAACGCTGAACGCGAGGAGGTGGTAGCCGTCGTCTTCGTACAGGGCGGGGTAGTGCTTGAACAGTACCGGGAGTGAGTGGCCCGCGGTTTTGAAGGTGGTTTGCAGTTGGTCGTGGGCCTCGTGGCGACTGAGGTTGGCAAATGCGCCGTTGAGGGCCATGCGGCTTTCGGGGTCGATCAGGTGCGGGTGGCGGGCGCTGGCCAGGTTTTCCGGCTTGGCGTAGTAGCGCTGGTGGTAAACCACCAGCCAGTCTTGCAGCGGTTTGGGGTAATCGGCACTTAGGCTGACGGGGCCGATCAAGTAACGGATATCCGGGTGGTGGCGTAGGTAGGCGCCCAGGCCCTGCCAGAGGTAATCCAGGCTGGCTTTGCCCCAATAGTCCGGGTTGACGAAGCTTCGGCCGAGTTCCAGGGCCTGTTGCAGGTAGGGGCGCAGGCTGGGTTTGAGCTCGAACAGCTCGGCGGTGTAGAGCCCGTCCATTCCTTCGCTGGCGATCAGCGCCTGCGTTGCGCCAATCCGGTAGGCACCGGCGATGGCCAGCCGGTTGGGGTCCCAGAGTACCAGGTGTTGATAGCTCTGGTCGTAGCGGTCCAGGTCCCGGCGCCGGCCGGTGCCCTCGCCCACTTTGCGAAAGGCGATTTCCCGCAGTCGGCCCAGTTCGCGCATGACGGTGGGGTGTTGTTCCCAGCGGCACAGGTAGATGGCCTGGCCGTCCCGAGTCGCGCCGAGCTTGTCGGCGGTGGCCAGTTCGCGTTGTAGTTGCAGCGGGTGTTCGGGGTGGGCGATGGTTTTTTCGGTAACGAACAGGGTTTTCTTGCCGCGACCGAGCTTGTAGAGGTGTTTTTTCAGGCGCTGGATCAGAGCTTTGTCCGCCAGGTTTTTGGCCTCCAGTGCTCGTGCGGGAATGGGTTCGCCCACGCGAAATCGGATTTCCGCCGAGCGCTTGTTGAACATTTCGTGGGCGAGCAGCGCGGTGGCCAATGGCTTGAACACCGCAGAGGCGCTGTAGAACAGCCAGGAGTTTTTGGCCTGAATGAATACCGGCAATAGCGGTGCGCCGGTTTTGCGGGCAAAGTGCAAAAAGCCTGAGCGCCAGGCCCCGTCTCGAATGCCGCTGGGGCGTGCCCGGGACACTTCCCCGGCGGGGAAGACGATCACCGCCTGTTCATTTTCCAGGGCCTCGAGAATACGCTTGTAGCTTTGCCGGTAGGCTCGCCCGGTCATGTTGTCCAAGGGGAGTAGCAGGTCGCGCAGGGGTTCGAAGGCGCTGAGCAGGTCGTTCGCGATGATTTTTACATCGGTCCTTACCTGGCTGACCAGATGAATCAGGGCGAGTCCGTCGAGGGAGCCGATGGGGTGGTTGGCCATGATGACGACCCGGCCCTGGGCGGGAATGTTGGCCCGCTCGCGGTGGGCGACGCTGTAGCTGAAATTGAAGTAGTCGAAGATTCGCTCAATAAAGTCCACGCCCCGGCTGCCCCGATGGTCTGTCAGGAATTGATTGATCGCCTGTTCGTGCACCAGCTTTCGCAGCAGGCTCAGCGTGGGTTTGCGCAGCAGCGGGGCGCTGCGGGCAAAACGGGGAAACTTATGGTTGAGGGATTCTTCGATATTGAGCATGAAATGGACCTCGGCGTGACGATGACGCCGAGGCTAGGCTCAGAGTGTGACGCTCCGATGACTGAGCCATGAAGGATTAATGACGCTCGGCCGTGGCGTCGTCGCCCAGGTGCTGGAGTTGTTGCTGTTGTTTGTTGAGCAGTTGGCGGTAGGGCGCTTTGACGCCGATCAGCAGGCCGTTGCTTGGGTCCAGTTCCAGGTGTTGCTGCAACTCGTCATCAATGAGCGACGGTGCGATTTCAATACCCTGCACTGCGGGCGGCACCTCGCTCAGTTGATCCCGGTAGGCGTCGGAGAGGGTGACAGGTGTGTCGGTGGTGATCGGGTGAATGCGCGCCTGTATTTTCAGTTTGGGGCCACTGTTCAGGTGCGATAACTCCCCCAACAGCTGGGCGCTGCACAGCGCCCGGAAGGCGCAGTCGCTGTGGGACTCACCCCGGTAGTCGATCAAGAGGGTATCGTCCGTGAGCGCCACTTTCCGGCCGCCGTAGAGGGAGAGCACGCCCTGGAGCTGTCGATCGAACTGGCGCAGCTGCCGGTCAAAACTGTCCTGGTTGAGTTGGCCGTGGAGTGTATTCAGGTTGGTCAGCTGCAGCCTGAGCCGAATTTCGGTGAGCCCGGCTTCCGGGTCATAGTCCGGATTCTGGGGCCTATCCGCCGTGTTAGCGTCGTCCTCTTCCCATGTTTCCTCTCCACGAACGGGAGATACGAAAGCGGAGGAGGTAGCGTTACGGAACGGTAATAAACGGTGAGGAATCAACCAGGGCAGGGAAGCGACCAGCAAAACGGCCAGGCCCCACATCCAGAAAAAGCGCAGGTCGGCGCCGGTCAGAGAAGGGGTGGTGACGGCAATGTGTAGATGGCCGGCGATATTGTCGGCCAGCGCAATGGGCGCGGCGTAGCGTTGAAAGCGTTCCCCTTCGGCGTCCGCCGGCGCAAAGCCGCTCTGGACCAGCAGGTTATTTTCCACATCGTGGATGGTGGCGCCGACTACCTGAGGATGTCGATTCAGCTCCTGAAGGACTACCTGCAGGCTGATCATGTCCTGCCGCAAGGTGGCGTCCACCGCCCGCTGGGCGGCGCTGTGGGCCAGGGTCTGACCGAAGGCGTCCAGCTGTTGGCGCTGGTTCTCCAGGCTCGTGAAGCCGTGAAGCAGCGCGCCGAGCAGGCCGAGCACCAGAACGAGGGCGCTGGCGCTGAGAGCGGGCCAGTGGGGGCGAAGCTGTGAAAGCGGGGTCATGCGTATCCCTGGAGGCGGATTGGGTCCGGTACGTCAATCAAAAGTCCTCTATTCTACGGGGCATACTCTACCCGATGCCAGCGTCGCGACCGTCGCCGTATGATTTGTGTCTCCCGAGAGAGGCATTGCGTGGCAACCGGCCCCCGGTAAACGGTATAATCGCCGCGCCTGCCAACCTTCTGTGCCAATCAAGTGAGTCCGTGTGAAAGACATTGTATTGATCAACGTATTTGGGGATGACAAACCCGGCGTCACTTCCTCCCTGGCCACCGAGTTGGCCCGTTTCGGTGCCAGCATCCTGGATATCGGCCAGGCCGTGATTCACGATGACCTGGCTCTGGGCATGCTGGTGGCGCTGGATCGTGAGCGTATTACCCCGGATAACCTTCGGGCGGCCATCAATGATGTAGCGGACCGGTTATCGGTTCGCGTACGGTTTGAACACATTGAGCGTGAGCGCTACCAGGAGTGGGTGGATCAGCAGGGTAAGCCCCGTCACATCGTGACCTTGCTCTCGCGCCAGGTGACGGCGGAGCAGATTGCTGATGTTACTGCCGTGACTGTGCGCCACGGGCTCAATATCGATCATATCAATCGCCTATCCGGGCGGGTGCCGTTGGAGGCTCTCGATCGGCATAGCAGTGCCTGCGTGGAATTTTCCGTGCGCGGTGCTCCGGCGGATGCGCAGGCCTTGCGCGCCGACTTGATGGAGCTGTCCACCCGTCTGGAAATCGACATCGCCTTTCAGAAGGATACGCCCTATCGGCGCAATCGTCGGTTGGTGTGTTTTGATATGGATTCCACCCTGATTGAGGCCGAAGTCATCGATGAGCTGGCGAAAGCCGCGGGTGTGGGCGACGAAGTCGTGGCCATCACCGAGGCGGCGATGCGGGGCGAGCTGGACTTTCAGCAGAGTTTCGCGAAACGGTTGAGTCTGCTCAAAGGGCTGGATGAGTCGTTGCTCGAAGGCATTGCCGAAAATCTTCGTCTGACCGAGGGCGCGGAAAAGCTGATCGCGACCCTTAAAAAGCTGGGCTACAAAACCGCGATTCTCTCCGGCGGTTTTGAATATTTCGGCCGTTTCCTTCAGCGTCGGCTCGGCATTGATTATGTCTACGCCAATCAACTGGAGATTGTCGATGGCCAGGTGACCGGTCAGGTATCGGGACGAGTGGTGGACGGTGCCCGCAAGGCGGAACTGTTAAAGCAACTGGCGGAGCGCGAAGGCATTACGCCCGAGCAGGTGATTGCGGTGGGGGATGGTGCCAATGACCTGCCCATGTTGAATGCGGCCGGGTTGGGCATCGCGTTTCGGGCCAAGCCGCTGGTGAAGGCTTCGGCCGAGCATGCGATTTCCACGCTCGGGCTGGATGCGATTCTCTACCTGCTGGGTTTCCGGGATCGCGAACATGGAGACCTGGGCTAGGTCTCCATATTGAAGTCGTAGTCCATCGACTCGCTCGGCTCCTGCAGGTAGTAGCCCTGAATATAGTGCACCCCGGCCTGCCAGAGTGTCGCCAGCACGCTGGCGTTTTCCACAAACGGGACCACCGTGGTCACGTTTTCCTCGTGCAGCTGCTTGATCATTTCCACCAGGGCGTCCGGCTTTTCGTTGTTGTTCTGAATATCCTGAGTAAACGAACCGTCTATTTTGACGAAGCCCAGCGGTACGTGCTTGAACACGTTGAACGGGTTCAGTGAACAGCCGAAGCCGCTGATGCTCAGGCAGCTTTTGAGTTTTTCCATGCTCTGGGCAAAGGCCTTGGCCGCCTTGAGGTGGTTGGTGATGTCCACCTCGTTCGCCTGAAACACAATGGCATCGGTGGGCAGCTTGGCGGCTTTGAAGGCCACGCCCAACCAGGGCGGCAGGCTGGCATCACAGAGCGACTGGCGGCTCAGGTTGACGATCAGTTTGGTCTTGTTGCCCTTGGCCCGATGCTTGGAGAGCATCTTGATGGACTCGAGAATCACCCAGCGGTCGATCTTGTGGCTGACGTTCATCTTCGCCGCCGCGTCGAGGAACTCCTTCGGGGAGACTTCTTTGTCCTCATGGTTCAGAAGCCGTAGCAGCACCTCGTAATATTCATCGTCGGAGCCGCGCAGGTTAATAATCGGTTGGAACAGCAGGCGGAAGCGGTCGTTGTCCAGCGCGTGCTGAACCTCGGCCATGATATCTCGCTCTTTGCGTTCATCGGCGGACATTTCCGGCTCATACAAACGGGCGCCGTTGCCCTGTTTCTCGGAGCGGACTTTTTCCATGGCGCTGACGGCCTGCTCAATCACGGACTCACCGCTGGAGCTGGTCTCGTTGATCAGCGACACGCCGATGCTTGCCGTCAACTGTATGGTCTTGCCGTCGACTTCGACAATGTGGTCCTCAATGGCCTTGCAGATTTTCTCCGCACGCAGCACGGCGGTATCGGGCTTGGTCTTGGGGGCCAGCAGGGTAAAGGCGCTATCGCCGAAGCGGGCCAGCAGGTCCGTTTCCTGGGCGTGCTCTCTCAGTAGCGCGGCCAGATCACTCAGTGCCATATCCGAGCCGGCGACGCCGAAGGCGGACTGCACCTGGTCGGCAAAGTTGTCGATGTCGATGTAGATCAGCGCGGCTTCCTGGGTGTCGCTATTGCTTTCGGAGGCGATCAGCTTCTCCAGCCGATCGACCAGGTACTGGCGGTTATACAGGCCGGTGGCCAGATCCTGCCATTTGATCTGAGCGATCTGGGCTTCCAGCTCTTCGCTGGTTTCGGCCACCCCGGCGCGGGCCAGAAACTGGATGCAGGGCTCTTCATCGTAGGTGGCGCGGGAGACTTCCAGGCTGATGTTGGTGGTCTCACTGTTGTGTTTGACGCCCTGGAATTCGACCTTGGTGGTTTCCGCCTCATCGCCTTTGAGCGTGAAATTCTTGAGAAACTGTTTGAGGTGCTTCTGATCCTTGTCCGCCACCATGTCCATGATGGGCAGACAGTCGATCTCATCCCGATCATCGTAGCCGAACAGCTCGGCAAAGGACTCGTTCGCGTACAGGTACAGGCCGTCCTGCACATACGCAATGGCATCGCGGGAGCTGTCCAGCAGCGCCTGGCTGCGCCGTTCGGCCTCGCGAAAGCGGCGGTCGGCCACGCGGCGTTGATGGCGCTGCTCCTTGTTGTCCATTTCCCGCTCAATCACCAACAGCAGGTGCTGATCGTCGTCCAGCTTGACGACGTCCACGGCCCCCATTTTCATGCCGTCCACGATCGCAGCGCCGGTATCGTCGTCCGTCAGGAGGATGACCGAGACATCCCGGTTGAGGCGTTTGATCTGGCGGATGGCGTTCTGGGGGGTGACGTTGGTGGTCTGGTCGTGGCCGATCAGCAGGTCCCAGGCCTGCTCCTGAAGGAGCTTGTCCAGACGCTCTTCACTGTCGACGTGTTGGGCGCGGCTGGGGCGTCCGGCGTTGTGCAGCATGCTGATCAGGCGCTCGGCCTCTGAGCGGGAGTCATTGAGAATCAGGAGGCGGATTGTCTCGTTTGGATCCATAAAAGATTACTGCACTCTTTTGAGGCCGTTCAGCCGGTAAATTCTCCCGCGCGTCGCTCAGAGGTTGCCTGCGCCGAATGTCGTCATTGTCGGGCTATATTAACTGATTGGGGATTCCCCTCAACAGCAATGTAGATTTTGGCGACAACAACCCGCAAATTCCTGCCAAAATTGTGATTTGGCCCAGTCAATCAGTGCTTTGAGGCTTAGAGGTCTTCGCTATGCTTGTCTTTCCCGGCCGCACCTGGGGCCAGCTCCCGATACTCGAACTGACTGACCGCACCGGTGGAAAAGCGGCGTCGGGTCAGTTGCACGTTGGTCTGGTTTTTATGGCTGTCTTCCCGCTGGCCGCTGTGGCGTCGATAGAGGCGGACCTTGCTGTACTCGTGAAAGGTGACGGAGTTGGTGATCAGTGTCGCGGGCTGGTTGATGGCCCGTAGCGCCGGCACTTCCAGCGCGCGCAGAAATTCCGAATAGCCGCCGGTTTTATACACCACCGCCGCGCCGAGCGGGGTCGCCTGGGGCGCCAGGGTCTGAATGCCCAGCAGCGTGGCCTCGCGGGACTGTTGGACCCAGCGCACCACGCCGACGGTCCACTTGTGGCGGCCCTCTTCTTTCAGCCCCAGCAACTCCCCGGCTTTGAGCTGGGGCGGCACCTGTTCGCGCCACTCCAGGCAAAAACCGCCCAGACTAATATCCACAATGGGAACCTGAAAGGTCGGGTGTTCACCGCGGTAGTCCGTTTGTTGTCGTTGGCGGATGTTGTGTTCAATGTTGAACGTGGCGACATTGTGCCCCGCCAGTCGACCGCCGCCGGCATCAAAGGCATCGCCCCAGGGGTCGTCTTCCAGGGTGGGGGGAGTCGGCAGGCTTCCGGAAAAAGGGCCGCTGTCTTCCTGGTGAACATGGGCCGCCTGGTTCATGAACAGCTTGAACGGCTGGCCACCGCAGAGATGAAAGTGCAGGTTGGACAGGCCGATGGTGATGTCCATCCGACCCTTGCCGGGGCGTCGCTCAAAGCTACGTTGGGCCAGGAGGTGCCAGGATTGACGCAGGTGATCGTTGAGCGCGGTGCTCAATCCGTAACCATCACGGGCGCCAGCGGAGCGATCGCCGAGGGCCTCGCGTGCTTCTTGCAGGGCCGTCACTACGGGTCCGGTGTCCAGCTCGCGAATGGCCCCGCCGGGTGTGCTGGGCAGACGGGACTTGTACAGTGGCGGGGTATCGCTGTCGAGTACGACGGCGAACAGGTTGTCCTCCTGCCCGGGGTCATAGGCCACCATATGGGCCAGGGGGGCCAGTTGTTCGAGGGCATCATAAGTCAGCCCTACTTCATTCTGGCGCAACTGGTTGGGGCGTGCGCAGGAGAGCAACAGTAGCCGCTGGTAGCTCCGCTCCACGGTGTTGAGGTGTTGGTGTTGGGGCAGATTTTCCGTGACGGCCTGAGTGGTGACCTGCCAGTGCTCCGCCAATTGGTACAGAGTGTGAAGTTCCAGCCAGAGGCGGCTGGGCACCGGCGTGTACAACTGGTAGCTGCGCAGCAGGAGCAACCCCATTCCCGAGATCGCCCGCTGCAGCGCCTGGGCTCGCAGCGTCGCCAGGGTTTCGGCGTTGCCTTTCGTGGCATGGCCCAGGCCCTGCACAGTGACCAGATAGCCGTTGGTCATGTGTTTCTGCAGCGCCTGGGCGACGGTGGCGGTTTTGCGGGCGGTTTCCGGCAGAATCAGGGGTTGATTGAGAAACAGGGGCGCCAGCCCTTGAAGGGCCTGTTGGACGGCGGGGCGCAGGGCTTCGAGCATTTCCATACGCGTCTGAGGCGTCACTTTCAGTCGGGCGATTTCCGGCAACGCTTTGTAGAGCAAACTGCTGACGTAGCTGATGCGGGTCATGGGAAGAGCCTGGGCCCACTCGGCGACCTTGGCCGGCTTCGCGGCGCAGAAGGAAAGCGCCTCCAGGTCCTGCGGTGGGACTTTAAATCGGCTCAGCAGCTCGTTCGGCGGCATGTCAGCGGTCATTCAGTATCCTGTCGTCGGTGATGGAGCCCGGCGCTGACCGGCATCCGTGGTTGGATGGGGGCTTCGGTCAATCGGTATCGGTCAATCCCTGAGCGTGAATCAATGTGCTCTGACTATAAATGTGCTCTGACTATAGCAGATTGTGCCGGGTGCCCGCTTCGGTGACCGGGGTTTTACTGGGCTCGCCCGCGATCTCCCTTACCAGCTTGGGCACCATATAGCCCGGAAGAGTTTCGCGCAGGTGACGATGCAGCGCCAGAGCCTCGGTCTCGGGTACATCGAAGTGATGGGCGCCGGCGACCGGGTCCAGTAAGTGAAGGTAATAGGGTAGAACGCCCAGCTCAAACAAACGCTCGCTCAGCTCGCTCAATGCCGGGGCCGTATCGTTGACTCCGCGCAACAGCACCGCCTGGTTGAGCAGGGTCACGCCAGCGGCGCGCAGTTGCGCCAGGGCCGCTCCCACCTCGCCGTCCAGCTCGCGGGCGTGGTTGCTGTGAATGACCACGGTGGTCGCCAGGCGGTGATGGGTCAGCCAGTCGAGGCAGTCCTCGTCGATTCGGTTGGGCAGCACCACCGGCAGGCGGGTATGGACGCGCAGGCGGCGCACGTGATCAATGGCGCTGACCCGCTCGGTCAGCCATTTGAGCTGCCGGTCGGGGGCGTTCAAGGGGTCTCCACCGCTGTAAATCACTTCGGTGATGCTGGGGTCAGCGGCAATGTAGTCCAGTGCCGCCTGCCAGCGAGCCCGGCCGGGGTTGTTGTCGGCGTAGGGGAAGTGACGGCGGAAGCAGTACCGGCAGTTGATCGCGCAGCCGCCGGAAACAATCAGCAGCACCCGGCCGTGGTATTTGTGAATCAGCCCCGGGTGTGGGTTGGCTTCGGCTTCGCCCAGCGGGTCCTGACTGTAGCCGGGGGCCGTCTCCAGTTCGTCGCCCACCGGAAGCACCTGGCGCAACAGCGGGTCGTCCGGGTCACCCTTGCGAATACGGGCGGCGTAGGCACGGGGCACCCGCAGCGCGAAGTCATTGCTGGCCCGCAGGGCTACCGGCAGTGAGGCCGGGTCGAGCTCGAGCAATTCGTACAGCTCCCGCGGGGAGCGGATGATGTCCGCCAGTTCGCTTTGCCAACGGGGGGCCTGCCAAGTGGTGGCGGTTCGATGTATCATGGGCGCCTTTTAACATTCCAGAGTCAACGAGAGGGCGTAATGGCCACCTATTCTATCAACGATTTCCGTGTCGGTCTGAAAGTCATGCTCGACGGTGACCCCTGTAACATCGTGGAAAACGAACTGGTCAAGCCAGGCAAGGGTCAGGCCTTTAACCGGGTCAAGTTGCGCAACCTGAAAACCGGCCGTGTGTGGGAGCGTACCTTCCGCGGCAGTGAAAACCTGGACGGCGCCGATGTGGCCGACCTGGACATGGACTTTCTTTACTCCGATGGTGAGTTCTGGCACTTCATGGAGCCCACTACGTTTGAACAGCACCAGGCGGATAAAGCCGCAGTGGGCGATGCCGCCAAGTGGCTTAAAGAGCAGGACAAATGTGTTATCACGCTGTTCAACGGCGCGCCTCTGGCGGTGACCCCGCCCAACCATGTGGAGCTGGAAGTGGTTGAGACCGATCCGGGCCTCAAGGGCGACACCGCCCAGGGTGGCACCAAGCCGGCGACCCTGAGCACCGGCGCTGTGGTCAAGGTGCCGCTGTTTATGAACCAGGGTGATGTGGTCCGCGTCGATACCCGTACCGGGGAGTACCTGGGCCGCGCGTCCAAAGACTGATCCCTTTT
Source organism: Marinimicrobium agarilyticum DSM 16975 (assembly GCF_000423345.1). Lineage (GTDB taxonomy): Bacteria > Pseudomonadota > Gammaproteobacteria > Pseudomonadales > Cellvibrionaceae > Marinimicrobium > Marinimicrobium agarilyticum. The sequence goes on along the minus strand of NZ_AUHU01000006.1, from coordinate 285,172 downwards.
ACCCGCCCGGCCAAGGCCGGGCGGGTATCCCCCTCCTTTATCTCCGACAATCAACCATCCCAATGAATGACTGGCAACCTTCCGCCTCTATCGAACAGCTGCGCCAGCGTGCCCGGTTGTATCGCCAGGTCCGCGCGTTTTTCACTGAACGTGAGGTGATGGAGATTGAGGCGCCGGTGATGGGGGCCGCCACGGTCACCGATCCGTTTATCGATTCCGTGACGGCGCAGTGTGCCGGCCGCTCCTATTACCTGCAGACCTCCCCCGAGTTCGCCATGAAGCGGTTGCTGGCCGCCGGTGCGGGCGCCATCTATTCGCTGGGCAAAGTCTTTCGCAACGGCGAGCGCGGCCGCAAGCACAATCCGGAGTTTACGCTGCTGGAGTGGTATCGCCCCGGCTGGAATGATCACCAGTTGATGCGGGAGGTCGAGGCGCTGGTGCTCAGGGTATTGCCGGGTTTGACGGTCACCTACCTCAGCTACCGGGAGTGGTTTGAGCGCCACCTCGGCCTTGACCCGCACCGGGCCACCGCCGGGCAACTGGCGGCGCTTGCACGGGAGCGCATCAATATTGAGGCCGGGGAGGAAGACAGGGACTTTTGGCTGGACTTGCTGGTTACCCACGAACTGGAAGCAACGCTCGGCCCCGGGCTGACCTTTGTCTACGACTACCCAGAGAGTCAGGCGGCTCTGGCCCGACTGGCTACCGACGCCGAGGGGCAAACGGTCGCGCGTCGGTTCGAGGCCTTTATTGGCAGCATGGAACTGGCGAATGGCTACTGGGAATTGACCGATGCTTCGGAGCAGCGTCGCCGGTTCGAGGCGGATCAGGATAAACGCCGAAAATTGGGGCTGCCACAGTATCCGGTGGATGAAAAATTATTGGCCGCCATCGACGCTGGCTTGCCGGACAGCGCCGGTGTGGCGTTGGGCATGGACCGGTTGTTGATGTGCCTGACCGGTGCCAGCTCGATCGCCGAGGTGCTTGCCTTTGATGTTAACCGGCTCTAGCGGGCCATCCGAGAGGTGAGGCGGGAGCACGAGCGCTACCGGGCCCGCTATACGTTTGACCCCAAGGACGTTTATCTGGATGGGTGATTGTCTCGCCGCTCGGGCTTTTCTGCTCCCGGCTCGGGCTCCTCGGGGGGTTCTTCCTCGCCCTCATCGGTTGAGGCTTCCGGATTGATGCCCATTTTCCGGGCCTGCCGGCGCCAGCGTCGCCGGGCCAGTTCCTGCATGTTTCGGGTCTTGTCTTTTTCATCCACGATTTCCAGGCCGAGCAAGGTCTCCAGTACATCCTCCAGGGTGATAACGCCCACCACCGAGCCGTATTCGGTGACCACCAGGATCATGTGAGTCTGCTCCCGAAGAAACTCCTCCAGCGCCTGGGTCAGCGGCATACTGTCGAGCAGCGCCGGAATCTCGCGGCGGTACTGCTTGAGCGGCTGATCTCCTTCGTCCCGGGCACGTGCCAGCAGCAATTCGTTCAGCAGTACCACCCCGGTAATGTCATCGGGATCATTCCGGTAGACGGGAATACGCGAGAAGGGAATGGTGCGATGGCCGTCGAAGAATTCGGTGACGCTTTGCTCTCCGGCGGCGGAAAACAGAACGGTACGAGGGGTCATGGCATCCTTGATCGGGGTCTGTCTGAGCATTAGCAGGTTTTTCATGATGCCTGTTTCCCGCTCGTCCAGATGACCCTCCTGGGAGCTGAGGTCGGCCATGACCGTCAGTTCATGTCGGTCGAACCCTGAAGCCTGGGCATCCCCCCGGGTGATCAGCCGGGTAATCTGCTCGGACATGATGATGAAGGGGTAGAGCAGATAGATCAGGTAGTGCAGCCCGTAGGCCGTGGCGGGCGCCAGAGCGCGCCAATAAAAGGCCCCCAGGGTCTTGGGAATAATCTCGGAGAACACCAGAATCAGCAGCGTCAGCACGGCGGAAAAGACCCCCAGATAGGCATTGCCGAATACATGGGTGGCCTGGGCTCCCGCGCCCGCGGCCCCGGCGGTGTGGGCGATGGTGTTGAGCGTCAGAATCGCCGCCAGCGGGCGATCGATATTCTGTTTGAGTGCGCTCAGCAGCCGGCCGGAGCGCTTGCCCGCCTGATTCAGAACGCTGGTATAGGCGGAGGTGACGCTCAGTAACACCGCTTCGGCAACGGAGCACAGGAAGGAAATCCCGAGAGCGAGGGCGATGTAAATCAGCAGCAGGGTCATTGGGGCGCTCTGACGAAAATGGGGCTGAAGATCATATCAGGCTTACCGATCTTCTTCACAGTGGGTCAAGGTGCTGGCGTCGCAAGCGTTGACAGCTATAAGCACGCGGGGTAATTTTCGCGGACTAAAAGTCTCAACAACAAAATCCCAACAACAATCGTCAAACACAAGGTCAATACTATGCAATGTCTATCTGGTCTTCGCTTCGGGGGCTTGGGACTGGCGCTCGCCAGCCTGCTCGCCTGTTCCCCCGAACCGACAGAGGCACCCGAGCAAAGCACGAGCCCGGAAACCCGCGCCGCCGTCGAGTGGCCCCGCCTGGAAACGCCAGTGCCCCAGTCACCGGACATTGAGGCCCGCATCGACGACCTTCTGGCAAAAATGACGCTGGAAGAGAAAGTCGGCCAGATGATCCAGCCGGAAATCAAAACCGCCACGCCGGAGGATGTGCGCCAGTATCACCTCGGCTCGGTTCTCAACGGCGGTGGCACCACCCCCGGCAATGACAAGCACGCCCCCATTCAGGCGTGGGTGGATTTGGCCGACGCTTATTACAACGCCTCTGTGGATACCACCAATGGCCGCACCGGGGTTCCCATCATGTGGGGCACCGACGCTGTTCACGGCCTGGGCAATGTGGTGGGCGCTACGCTTTTTCCTCACAACATTGGCCTGGGTGCGATGCGCAATCCGACGTTGATTGGCAGGATCGGCGAAGTCACGGCCCGCGAGATTGCGGTCACCGGGCTGGACTGGAACTTCTCACCCACCGTGGCCGTTGCCCGTGATGACCGCTGGGGCCGCGCCTATGAGGCCTACGCTGAAAGCCCCGAGGTGGTGGGAGAGTATGCCGGGCCCATGGTAAAGGGGCTTCAAGGTAAGCCCGATACCGCCGACTTCCTGTCCGAGCAGCATGTGATTGCCACAGCCAAGCACTTCATTGGCGACGGCGGCACCGCCCAGGGCATTGACCGGGGCGAAACCCTCGGGGATGAGAAAACCCTTCGGGATATCCACGGCGCCGGCTATTTCAGTGCTATTGAGGCGGGGGTACAGGTGGTCATGGCGTCCTTCACCAGCTGGCAGGGCGAGCGGATGCACGGTCATAAATACCTGCTGACCGATGTACTCAAGGATCAGATGGGCTTTGATGGTTTTGTGGTGGGGGATTGGAGTGGCCACGGCTTTGTTCAGGGGTGCTCTCCCGAGAGTTGCGCCCGGGCCGTGAACGCCGGGCTTGACATGTTTATGGCCCCGGGCCCGGAGTGGAAAGATCTGTATTGGAATACCATTGAACAGGTGCGCGATGGCACCATCAGCCAGGCTCGGGTCGACGACGCCGTGCGCCGCATCCTTCGGGTTAAGTTTCGTGCCGGTCTGTTTGAAAAAGGCCCACCGTCGGAACGGGCTCTGGCGGGCGATGCGGATGTGCTGGGCTCGGCCGAGCACCGCCAGGTGGCCCGCCAGGCAGTACGCGAATCCCTGGTGATGCTGAAGAACCGGGACCAACTGCTACCGCTCAAGCGCGGCCAGCGCGTCCTGGTGGCGGGTGACGGGGCTGACAACATTGCCAAACAGTCCGGTGGCTGGTCCGTCACCTGGCAGGGCACTGGCAACGAAAACAGCGATTTCCCGGGGGCCACATCCATTTATGACGGCATTGACGCGGCGGTCTCCGCCGGTGGCGGCGAGGCGGTGTTGAGTGTCGAGGGTCAGTATGAGCAGAAACCGGATGTGGCGATCGTTGTCTTCGGGGAAGACCCTTACGCGGAAATGCAGGGTGACCGGAACAACCTCGCTTACGCGCCCAAGGACCCCCGCGACTGGGAATTGCTCAAGCGCTTGCAGAGCGAAGGCATTCCCGTGGTGTCCCTGTTTATTACCGGCCGGCCGTTGTGGGTCAACCGCGAGCTCAATGCCTCCGACGCCTTTGTGGTCGTCTGGTTGCCGGGCACTGAAGGGGGCGGCATCGCCGATGTGATTTTCCGGGACAACCAAGGCGAGGTGAATTTCCCCATGACGGGCGAATTGCCGTTCAGCTGGCCCAAGCGTCCGGATCAGACGCCGCTCAATGTCGGTGATGAGACGTACGACCCGCTCTTTCCCTACGGCTACGGTCTGAGTTACGGCGAGAAGGACCCTTTGACCGAGCCCCTGTCTGAAAAGGGCATGGAAGTGGCCGAAACCCGGGACCGGTTGGAGCTGTTCAAGCGTCGGCCCCTGGGCATCTGGGAGTTGGAAATCATCGGCGCCCAGAATGATCGAAAAACCATGACCAGCAATCGGGTGGAAGTGTCCTCTCTGCGCATCGAAGCGGTGGATCGCAACGAACAGCAGGATGCTCGTCAGGTGGTCTGGAACGGGAAGGGGCCCGGTCAGGTCGCGCTATTTGCTCCCCAGCGGCAGGACTGGACGGGTTATCTGGAGGATGACGCCGCCCTGATATTCGACATCAAGGTCGATCGAGCGCCGACCGACACCACCTGGCTGCGTTTCGGCTGCGGTTCCTATTGCGCCTCGGACATTGAGATGACCGAGCGGCTGACGGCTGCGCAAGGGAAGGGCTGGCAGACCGTCAGCGTGGACTTGAGCTGTTTCCCCCAAGCGGGCGCCAACTTCGGTGTCAACCAGCCCATTGAAGAGTTCATTACTCAGGTGCGTCAGCCCTTTTCGCTGCTGACCGAAGGGCAGTTGGATGTGACCTTTGCCGAGGTGCGTGTTGAAAAAGGCAAGGCGAGCGAAGCCACCCTGAGCTGCACTGACTGACCGGAGCGTAAGGCGCGGCGAAAGCGGGCTTTGATCAGAGGTCCGCTTCCGTCCAGTCCGCTGTGGTTTTGGCGATCACGACCTGATTGCCGCCCGCGTCCTTGGCGCGGTACATCGCCTGATCCGCCGCCCGCATCAAGCCGCTAGTGTCGCCAGCGTGTTCAGGATACAGCGCCAGGCCGAGGCTCGTGGCGATATGCAGCGTGTGGCCTTCCACACGAAAGGGGGCTTCACAGGTTTTTCGGATTTTTTCAGCGACTTTTAGCGCTTCCTCCTGTCCGGTGATACTGTCCAGCAATACCACGAATTCATCTCCCCCCATCCGGGCTACGGTGTCGGCCGCTCTCAGGTTGACCGTCATCGCCTGGGACACCAGCTTGAGCAGTTCATCACCGAGATCGTGGCCGTAGTGATCGTTGATGATCTTGAAGCCATCGAGGTCGATAAACATCAACGCCACCCGCTCGCCGTAGCGCCCGGCGCTTTTCAGTGCCTGGTCCAGGCGGTCGGAAAACAACGCCCGGTTGGGTAAATTGGTCAAGGGGTCGTGCTGGGCCATATGGCGCATATGCTCTTCCATCTGCTTGCGTTCGGTCACATCGCTGATAAAGCCGTACCAGCGTGTGGTGCCGTCGGGCAGTCGCTCCGGCTCGGCGTTGCCTTCCAGCCACCGCATTCCCTGAATTGGCATGACTGCCCGAAACTCCTGATGCCAGGTGGTCAGGTGGCGGGCGGATGAAATAATGGAGGCGACAATGTCCTTGTAGTCCTGGGGGTGAGCACGAGCGAACAGTCGGTTCACGTTCTCGCGAACCTCCTCCGGGGTCACCTCAATGTACTCTGTCAGCCGCCGGCTCGCGAACGGCATGGCGAACCGGCCTTCTGGGGTCATTTCGAACTGGTAAACGACTCCCGGAGCCTGGGCGGTGAGATTGTCCAACAGCTTTCCCCGTTCCAGTGAGGCTTGGCTGCCCGCGCGTTCGCGATAGACCTGCCCGATCTGATAGCTCACCACCTGGGCCAGTAACAGTACTTCGATCAGCACTGCCACCATGCCCAGGTGTTCCACAAGGTAAAGGGGGTTGCTGGTACTTTCGAGGGAGATCGCGATGAGCGCGGGTATGGCAAAAGCCGCGTTGGCAATCAGGTACAGGCGCGCAACCCTGTGCCCCTGCAGGCTACAGGTGATCCCGCAGAGCAGCCCGTAGAGCGCAAAAATTGCCACCCCGATCCGGCAAAACTCCAGCGACCAGTTGGGCCAGAGCAGGGCCAGGGGCCAGAAGCTCGCGAGAATCCCCAGCAGCGTAATCCCCAGCCAGAACAGTGCGGGGTGATGCTCCCGGTCAACCCCCAGCAGCCGCATCACAAACCCGATATAAACAGCGTTGGAGAACAGAATCGGGGTGCTGATCAGGTAGAACCAGGTCCAGCCGAACAGCTGGCTGTACACCAGCATGGCGGCGCCGTTGTACAAGAGGTTTCCCAGAATAAACAGGGCGTAGAGGCCGTCGGTCCGGGACCGGCGCCACACCGCCATGACCGCGTAGTAAAACAGCAGCCCGAAGAAGATGCCGAGTCCTGCCAGAGTCAGACTCTGGGTCCGGACGATCTGCTGCTCGTAATACGCCCGCTCAAACAGGTGGGGCTCGGGCAGCGCGAGGTAGAAGGGGCTCTCCATTCGGGTCAGCACCCGGTAATTCCCCTCGGGCAGTGACAGCCGGCGACCGTGGCGCAGGAAATAATCGTACCGGTCTCCGAAGCGCAGCCCGCCCTCTATCCGTTTGATCTGCTCGCCCTGGTCATTCACCAGGATGTGAATGAAATGGTTCAGGGTGGATGAGCTGGCGAAATCCAGCACCAGCTCGGTGGGTTCTGACAGGGCGAAGGTTAACTCGTACCACAGCACGCCGCCTCCGGCCGGACTGACCTCCGTGGGTATCAGTTGCGCGGCAGTGGGCACGCCGGTGGCGGTATTCGCGGTGGGCGCGGGTGAGACCCAACGCCCAACCTGCTCGATGGCGGTGCTCTGATCCGCGTTCTCCTCGGCGCTGGCCGGCCCGCCGTGCGCACTCAGGCCGAGCAACAGCCCAAACACAATTGACAATCTCAGCAAGCGGACTCCTTGACTGGGGAGGTTAGGCTCGACTTGGTCGCCGCGAGGACGGGTAAAAGCTCACGCATAAGCATTGACCAGAAACCGCGACTTCGCAAACCTTCGTTTGGGCCCCGGCGACCGGAGCGAGTGATCCAGGTTGGCGGTGGGGTGTCGCATTTTTCCCTTTTGAGGCGGAAATGGCAAGTTTTTACAGGCTGGGTAGAAACTGAACGAGGTCCGTCGAGGCCGTGGTTGCGGGGGGCTCGGGCAGTTACTCAGCCGTCATTCACACAGTTGTGCACAGTTTCTGTGGATAGCGCTGAGGCTGTGGAAAACCGCCAGCCTGTGTCTGAATGGCCAGTTTGCGCTAGAATGCCCGCCTCACTGATGAATTTGGAGGTAGCTTTATGGAAGCTTTACCAGAGACGCTGCGGGAAAATGTCCGCCTTCTGGGCGAATTGCTGGGCGACACGGTACGTGATCACGAAGGCGAAGACCTGTTCCAGAAGATCGAGGACATCCGCCAACTGGGCAAAGCCATCCAGCAGTCTGAAGATGAGGATTCCACGCCCCTGGTGGAGCGCCTGGGCGAGCTGAACGATCGGGATATTCTGCCGATCGTACGCGCCTTCAATCAGTTCCTGAATCTGGCCAACATCGCCGAACAGGAGTACTCCGCCAGCGCCGAGGCTGAGCCGGACGACGGCCTGAAAAATCTGCTTTTGGAACTGAAAGACACCTATGGCCAGGATCGTCTGACCGAGGTGATTCGCGACCTGAATATCCAATTGGTACTGACGGCGCACCCGACCGAGGTCACCCGTCGCACCCTGATCCGCAAATACGACCAGATTGTCCACACCCTGAGCGACCAACAACGCGGCAACCTGCTCACCTATGAGCAGGATAAGCATCGCGGGCGGCTGCACCGGCTGGTGGAAGAGATCTGGAGCACCGATGAAATCCGCACTGAGCGGCCCACGGCGGTGGATGAAGCCAAATGGGGCTTTGCCGTTATCGAGAACAGTCTCTGGCAGGCGGTGCCGGACTTTATCCGCCACCTGGATCGGCTCTGCTGCCGTCACCTAGACCAGTGCCTGCCCATCGATCTCAAGCCATTCAGTTTCTATTCCTGGATGGGGGGCGACCGCGACGGCAACCCCAATGTGACCCACACCGTGACTCGCGAAGTGCTGTTGCTGGGGCGCTGGATGGCGGCGGATCTGTACCATCGGGATATTCTGAGCCTGGGCAACGACCTCAGCATGCACGAGGCCGGAGAGGCGCTGCAAGCGCGCTTCCCGGAAAGCCGCACCCCCTACCGGGACCTGCTGGCCGAGTTGCGCCAGCGTTTGCAGGCCACCTTGGAGTGGACAGAAGCGCGCCTCCAGGGCCGCTCCCCTGAGCTGACCGCCCGGGTGATTTCCCAGCGGGACGATCTGCTCGAACCGCTGCTGATGTGCTACGACTCTCTGCGCGAAGTGGGCTTGCCTCATATTGCCAACGGTCCGGTACTGGATAATATCCGCCGGGTCCAGAGTTTCGGTATCAATCTCGTACCCCTGGATATTCGCCAGGATGGCGAGCGTCACGTCAAGGCCATGGATGAGCTGACCCGGTATCTTGAGCTGGGCAGCTATATGGAGTGGGATGAGGAACAGCGCCAAGCGTTCCTGCTGGAGCAACTGGACAATAAACGCCCGCTGCTGCCGGCCCGCTGGCCCATGAGCGAGGAGACCGAAGAGGTGTTGGCCACATGCAAGGTCGTCGCCCAGGAGCCGGAAGAGACGCTGTCGCATTACGTGATTTCCATGGCCCAACAGCCCTCGGACGTCTTGGTGGTGGCACTGTTGCTGCGCGAGTGCGGCATCACCTGGAACATGCCCATCGTCCCGCTGTTTGAGACCCTGGACGACCTCGATCGGGCGCCGAAGGTCATGGGCCGGCTCTGGCAGATTCCCTGGTACCAGGAGTACACCGAAGGTCGTCAGACCGTCATGATCGGTTATTCCGATTCGGCCAAAGACGCCGGTAAATTCGCGGCGACCTGGGCCCAGTACAAGGCTCAGGAAAAGTTGGTGGAAATCGCTGAGCAGCAGGATATCCGTCTGGTTCTGTTCCACGGCCGGGGCGGTACCGTCGGTCGCGGTGGCGGCCCCGTGGAAAAAGCCATGGCGTCACAGCCGCCCGGCTCGGTGCGCGGTCAGATCCGTGTGACCGAACAGGGGGAGATGATCCGCTACAAGTTCGGTCAGTCCCGCGTGGCCTTCAGCAGTTTCTCGACCTATGTTTCGGCGACTTTGCGGGCCACGCTGATGCCTCACCAGGGGCCCTCGCAGGAGTGGCGTGACCTGATCGAGCGCATGGCGCAGAGCAGTCTCGAGGCGTATCGCAGTGTGGTGCGCGGCCATCCCAAATTTGTGCCCTACTTCCGCAGCCTGACGCCGGAACAGGAGCTGAACCTGTTGGCGCTCGGCAGTCGCCCGGCCAAACGCAAGGCCACCGGCGGCGTCGACAGCCTGCGGGCGATTCCCTGGGTGTTCGCCTGGATGCAGGTGCGCCTGAACCTGCCTTCCTGGCTGGGCACCCGCCAGGCGCTGGAGTACGCGCTGGAAAACGCCCCTTCGACCCTGGTGGACATGCTGGAGAACTGGCCCTTCTTCTCCAGTTTCCTGGACCTGCTGGAAATGGTGGTGGGCAAAGCCGACCTGCCGATCTGCAGTTACTACGAGAAGGAATTGGTACCACAAGAGCTGCACGGGCTGGGGGAGCAGTTGCGGGCGGATCTGGGGGCGTTGGAAGTCCTGATCAACCGGATCAAGCACCAAGACGAGTTGCTGAGCGACGAGCCCATGCTCCAGCGGGCGCTGAGCGTTCGCAAGCCCTACGTGGACCCGCTGAACTATCTGCAGGCGGAGTTGCTCAAGCGCCACCGCAGCGGCAAGGAAATCAGCCCCGAACTGGAAAGGGCGCTTAAGGTCACCATGGCGGGTATCGCCGCGGGGATGCGCAACACGGGGTAAGGGCCCGAATGAGCTTGGCCCGGGAGGCTTGCCGCGAACGCGTCACAGGCCTCTTGGTGCCTCGTTCTCTTCAACCGGCGAGCCTGTGCGTCGGGACAGGCTTTCCAGCGTCTCCCCCGGCTCGGCGGCCGCGATCTGGAAGCTCAACTCAAGGGTGGCCAAGGTCTCTTCGCCCTCCTGATCTTTTAGCAGTACATGCTTGAGGCGCCCTGCAAGCTGCTCCGCGAAGCGTTCGGCCTCTGCCAGGCTTGCGTCCGGCATAAAGACGGCAAACCGACGACCGCCCATACGAGCGGCTATTTGACCCGGGCGCAGATAGCGACGTACCGCTTTGCCCACCCGGATCAACACTTCATCGCCGGCCTGGAGCCCCAGTCTCTGGTTCAGTTCGGTGAGGTTGAGCACCCGGAAACCGATCACCACGGGTTGATCATTCTCCTGGACGGGGTGGTCCATCATTGGGCCACAGGTGGTAAAGAAATAGCGCCGGTTGTACAGTTGAGTCAGTTGGTCAATGGTGGCCAAGTCCCGTTCGATTTTCTGATAGCTGCCAAGCATCAGTCGGCTGACGCGATAGGCGCGTCCCATCTGATAAAGACCGAGCGTGGCGATCAGAAGTCCCAGGGGAACCAATGCCAAGCCAATGGTCTGCGGCAACCAACCGTCGGGCTGGATGAGGTCGTTGAGCAGGTTCTGCCATACGCCCAGAAAGTGAAGGCCAAAGCCCAGCGTCAGTTTGAGAGCGACGGGCTGTCTTACCGGCAGATAGGCGGCGACCACAAATAGCAGGAACGCCGCCAGGCACAGGAACAGGTCCCGTAGAACGTACGCCCAGTCCACACTGTCCGGTCTTAGGGACGGATGGGTGTAAAACAGAAATAATGCCCAGACAAAGGCGAACAGCACCGTTAGCAGTAGTGTAAAGAGCGCCTTCGAAAAGTGGCTGAGCATGATCTTCTCAAGAGGTTTGCTGGTATTAGAGAAAGTGTAGCAGGCGCCATAGGGCCTCGCCCGGTTCTTTTTCCGGCGCCTGCCTGAGAGTGAGCAACGGTTATGAGCAGTGATGAGCGTGATGATTGGGCACTGTTTGAGCGCGAAATGCGCGATGTCCAGCCCATCAAAAGCGAGCCCAAAGTACCTCTGGGGCGGCAGGACGCCCCGGAGGTGACCCTGGCCCAGCGCCGTGAGGCGGCGGTGAAGGCCGCCGTGGGCGCTGACGAGAATTTTCTGTCCGGCGAGTATGTCCCGCCACTGGATCCGCACGATGTGTTGGATTTCAAGCGGGATGGGGTACAGAACGGGGTGTACCGCAATTTGCGCCTGGGTAAGTACACTATTGACGCCCGTCTGGATCTGCACGGAATGACGGTGGAGGAGTCCCGCCGCGCGGTGTTTCAGTTTGTGCAGGACTGCATGTCCCAGGACGTTCGCTGTGGGCTGATTACTCACGGCCGAGGCGTCGGACGGGAGCGGCCAGCGCTGTTGAAAAGCTGCGTCGCACATTGGCTACCGTTGATGCACGAGGTATTGGCGTTTCACTCGGCGCTCCCCCAACACGGCAGCAGCGGCGCGACCTATGTTCTTCTGCGCAAGAGCGAGCGCAAACGGCAGGATAATTGGGAGCGGCAGCATAAACGCAGAGGTTGAATCCGGGACATGGCTAATCGCTGGCACTGAGGGCTGGAGCGGGATAACCCTTTCAAGACCGTGGAGCGGGGGACCCGCGATTCGAGCCTACAGGGATGTATTTACGGCGTGTCTTGAAAGGGTTATCCCGCTCCAGACCGGAGGCAAATTTATACAAAACACCTCGATCAAGAGTCCAACTTCCCCTGAACCAACACATACGGTCTTATCACCAGCGCCCACACCTCGGCGTCCGCCTCGTGCCAGGCTTGGGCCTGTTCGTCCCCAACCACATCCACCTTGCCGTCCTCCATCCACTGTTTGAACTGCTCGGCATTGTCCCGTGACAGTTCGGCGCCTACTTTTATCAAATCCAGTTTGGGGCTGACTCCGATGGCTCGGCCGGCGGCAAAAAACCGCTGGAGTTCGCGCCAGGGAATGGTGGCGGTTTCGAGGTTGAGGCTGGCTTCCAGCGCAATTGTCGGATCGTTGGTCATAGCGTGGGTCGTTAAACGGTTGAGGCGGAATTAACGTTGGGCCAGAAGCGCTCTCGCAACACGTGACGCGTTTGGCCGCTGCAGAGTGTGACAGATTCGGTCGCCGGCGGCGACCAGGCGGTCTAGGTCCACGCCGTGTTGGATACCCAGACCATTGAGCAGGTACACCACATCCTCGGTCGCGACGTTGCCCGCCGCGCCCGGTGCGAAGGGGCAGCCACCCAGGCCGGCGACGGCGGCATCAATGGTGGCGATGCCGTGACGCAAGGCGACCAGAATATTCGCCAGCGCCTGGCCGTAGGTGTCGTGGAAGTGAACCGCCAGGGCATCGGCGCCCAGCTGGGGTACCAGACGCTCGAGCAGTCTTTCCGTATCGCCAGCGGTGCCTACGCCGATGGTGTCGCCCAGGGAGACCTCTCGGCAGCCCATCCGCAACAGCTTTTCGGCAAGCTCGGCGACCCTGTCCGGCGAGACCTCACCCTCGTAGGGGCACCCGAGCACGCAGGAAATGTACCCGCGCACGGGCACGCCGGCCGCCGCCGCCGCGCTGATCACCGGCTCAAACCGTTGGAGGCTTTCGGCGATGGAGCAGTTGATGTTTTTTTGGCTGAAGGTTTCCGAGGCCGCCGCGAACAGGGCCACTTCATCGGCGTCGACGGCCAGCGCCCGTTCCAGCCCTTTCAGGTTGGGGGTGAGCGCCGCGTAGGTGATGTTCGCCCGTCGTTGGAGCTGTTGAAACAGCTGGTCGCTGTCAGCCATTTGAGGGACGCGGGTAGGGTGAACGAAGCTTCCCGCCTCAAGATAGTTGAGACCGGCATTGGCCAGATCTTCCAGTAGCCGTAATTTGGCGTGGAGCGGGACGGGCGTGGGTTCGTTCTGAAGGCCGTCGCGCGGTCCGACTTCAATCAGTCGGACGCGCTTGGGGTAGGGCGAGGAGCGGTGGTCGGTCACGCCGCTCAGTAGACGTCGTAGTCGTTGCGGCGCAGCATTTCGTCCTGGGCCAGGGCGGCATCGACGCGCTGCACATCGGCGGGAGTCAGCATGCCTGCCGCTTCTCGCAACTGGAAGGTGTTGATAATGTAATTGTATAGCGCGTCCTGATAGTCGCGCTCGGCCTGGTAAACCGCTTGCTGGGCCAGCAGCACTTCCACCAGATTGCGCGTGCCGACCTCGTAGCCGGATTGCGTGGCTTCCAGGGCGCTGCGGGCCGAAACAATGGCTTGTCGACGCGCCTCGACTTGAGAAACGCCGGTTTCAACGGACAGGTGCAAAGAGCGCGTGCTTTGAATGACGCTGCGCTGAGTCCGGTTGAATTCCGCGCGTGCCTGCAGGTACTGGGCGTGAGCCTGGCGACGCTCCGCAGAGATGCCACCGCCGGAATACAGAGGTACATTCAGGCTGAGGCGGATGCTATGGCCTTCAGATTCGGAATCACTGTTAAATACCTGACCACCCAAAAATTGCGAACCTTCCGAGGCAGTATCGCTGTAGCTGGCTGAGAGTCCCAGCGTCGGTAAGTGTTGCGACTTGGAGACTTTTGCGCTCTGTTCGGAGGCGCGAGTGTTCAGTTGAGCGGCTTTCAACTGGTAGTTGTTTTCCAGCGCAAACTCGACCCAGGCATGGCGATCGGTCGGAGTCGGGCGCACCGCTTCGAAGTCGTCTGGTAGTGGGGCCAGAGCATTGATCGGCGTGCCGGTCATTACTTCCAGATCTTCGTAGGCGATTCCCAGGTCACCCTTGGCCTGCAGTACGTTGGCGACGGCGCTGTCGTAAACCGAGCGGGCTTCGAGCACTTCGGTAATGGCGGTCAGCCCGACCTCATAGCGCTGCTGGGTCTGTTCCAACTGCTGGGCCAGGGCCTCTTCCTCGGCCATGGCGGTTTCGAGGTTGTCGATGGCACGCAACACGTTGAAATAGGCTTGTGCCACCCGGACGATCAGGTCTTGCTGAGCGGCGCCGAACTGGACTTCCGCCAGCTCGCTCAGGGTGGCGCCGCGTTTGTAGTTGTACCAGGCCGCCATATTGAACAAGGGCTGGGAGAGGGAAATTTCCCAGCCAGAGCCCTCGCTCTCGGTCTCTTTTATTCGTTCATCGCTGTTTTCGGCCAAATTATTCAGATTTTCTTGCTCGCCTTCGGAATAGTAGGCGCTGGCATCAACTTCCGGCAGCAAGCTGGAGCGGCCAATCGCCCGGTTTTCCAGCCCGGCCTCGTAAGCGGCTTCATCCGCTTGTAGCTGGGCGTCATTTTTCAGCGCCAGCTCATACACATCCAGCAGCGAATTGGCGCTGACAGAAAGGGGGGCCATGGCGATCAGGCCGAGAAACCAAAGCGTTTGGGTTGTTTTCATGTGAGTTCCTGTCCGTTGCATTCCAGAGTTGGGACGTCGTCGACCGACTGGTGGGCAACTCGGGAGTTTACTCACTCGCTCGCGGGAGGTCGAGCCCGCTTGCGGGGGAAGTTGTAAAAAAGGGTTAAACAGCGTTAGCGCGGCGACCCGCGATTGGGAGAAGTACGCTGCCTTTACAGGGCCGGATGACTGGCCTAGACTAAAGGCCAATCGTCGGGGTGCCCTGGGCTGAATGCCAAAGGCTGAGATTTTACCCGTTGAACCTGATCCGGTTAATACCGGCGTAGGGAACGAAAGCGAAACAGCCCTCTCTCGGTGTTCCTCACCGATTCTCAATCTCTATTTGGCTTGTTGCTGACGTTTCCCGCGCCACTGTCTTCGGGAGTGGAACGCGTGAACGACATTTTGGCACAACCCCATCGCTCTGGGCCCCCTGTGGCGTTGACGATCGCTGGCAGTGACAGTGGCGGCGGCGCTGGTATACAGGCGGACCTGAAAACCTTCGCCGCCTGCGGTGTGTTCGGCTGCAGCGCCCTGACGGCCTTGACCGCCCAGAACAGTCTCGGTGTTCAGTCGGTGCATCCAGTCCCCCCCGCCTTTGTCACTGAACAGCTCAACTCCGTGCTCTCGGACTTTTCGGTCCGGGCGATCAAAACCGGCATGTTGGCCAACGTTGCGGTATTGGAGGCCGTCGTCGACGTGCTCAACGATTGGCCCGACATCCCCTTGGTGGTCGACCCGGTCATGGTGGCCACCAGCGGTGACCGCCTATTGGAGCCCGAGGCGGAGCGAGTCATCCGCGACCGCCTGCTCCCGCGGGCCAACCTGATCACACCCAACCTCCCCGAGGCCGCCGCCCTGCTGGGCGAACCTCGCGCGGAAGATCAAGCCGGGCTGTGGCGACAGGCCGAGCAGCTCCTCGCCATGGGGCCCGAAGCGGTACTGCTCAAGGGCGGGCACAGCGAGGGTCCTGAGGCCATGGACCTGTTGCTCAGTGCTGAACTGTCTGAAGTGCTGTCCCGACCTCGCCTCAAAACGGCCAATAGCCACGGCTCGGGCTGCACCCTCTCGGCCGCCATTGCCGCCGGTCTGGCGCGAGGCTTGAGCCTCGCCACGGCGGTTGCCGAAGCCAAAGACTTTGTGCAGGGGGCGCTCGCCGGCTCGATCGGGTGGCAGTTGGGCGCGGGTGCCGGCCCCCTCGACCACTTCTATCGGCAGCACTGGCCAGAGCCGCCGATTCCTTCTTCATCCCTGTTGTCATCCGCCACCGAATGACCTTTTGACTGAATACCCAAATCAAGGAGTTTGCTATGCCGTCCCAACCCAATAACCAACCCTTGCGCGAATCCGCGCAGGTCGATAACGCCTCGGTCCAACCGATGCCCGGCTCGAAAAAGGTTTATGTGGAGGGCTCTCGGCCCGATGTCCGTGTACCCATGCGGGAAATCCAGTTGAGTCAAACCCCCACCGAATTCGGCGGAGAAGAGAATCCCAGCCTGAGGGTTTACGACACGTCGGGCATTTATACCGATCCGGAGGCGAGCATTGATCTGCGCCGGGGGCTGCCTGCGCTGCGGGCCGCCTGGATTGAGGAGCGCGGTGATACCGAGATCCTGCCCAAAGCGAGCGCTTACTACACCCAAAAGCGCCAGGATGATCCGGAACTGACGGCGCTGCGGTTCGACCTGAGCCGCCAGCCGCGCCGGGCCAAGAAGGGAGCCAATGTCAGCCAGATGCACTACGCGCGGCGCGGCATCATCACCCCGGAAATGGAGTACATCGCCATTCGCGAAAATATGGCGCTGGCCGAGGCACGCGAGCGCGGCGACGTGCAGCACCCCGGGGAGGCCTTCGGCGCAAACATTCCGGAGGAAATCACCCCCGAGTTTGTCCGTTCAGAGGTCGCGCGCGGGCGGGCCATCATTCCCTGCAACATCAATCATCCGGAGTCCGAGCCGATGATCATCGGTCGCAATTTCCTGGTGAAAATCAACGGCAACATCGGGAATTCGGCCCTGGGGTCTTCCATTGAAGAAGAAGTTGCCAAACTCACCTGGGGCACCCGCTGGGGGGCTGATACGGTGATGGACCTGTCCACCGGCAAGCACATTCACGAAACCCGGGAGTGGATTCTGCGCAATGCCCCGGTGCCCATCGGCACCGTGCCGATTTATCAGGCCCTGGAGAAAGTCGACGGGGTCGCGGAGGATCTGACCTGGGAGGTGTTCCGGGACACGCTGATTGAGCAGGCGGAGCAGGGCGTGGACTACTTCACCATTCACGCCGGTGTGCTGTTGCGCTATGTCCCCCTGACCGCCGAGCGGGTGACCGGTATCGTTTCTCGCGGTGGCTCCATCATGGCCAAATGGTGTCTGGCCCACCATAAGGAAAACTTTCTCTACACCCACTTTGATGATATCTGCGAAATCATGAAAGCCTATGATGTGGCCTTCTCCCTGGGGGACGGCTTGCGCCCCGGCTCGGTCGCCGACGCCAACGACGCGGCGCAGTTCGGCGAGCTGGAAACGCTGGGTGAGTTGACCCACCGCGCCTGGAAGCACGATGTCCAGGTGATGGTGGAAGGGCCCGGCCACGTGCCCATGCAGATGATCAAGGAAAACATGGACAAGCAGATCGAGGCGTGCGGCGAGGCGCCGTTCTATACCCTCGGCCCGCTGACCACCGACATCGCCCCCGGCTACGACCACATCACCTCCGGCATCGGCGCCGCCATGATCGGTTGGTACGGCTGCGCCATGCTCTGCTACGTCACTCCGAAAGAGCACTTGGGGCTGCCCAACAAGGATGATGTCAAAACCGGCATCATTACCTACAAAATTGCCGCCCATGCAGCGGACCTGGCGAAGGGCCATCCGGGCGCGCAGCTGCGGGACAATGCCTTGTCCAAGGCCCGTTTTGAATTCCGCTGGGAAGACCAGTTCAACCTGGGCCTGGACCCGGACACGGCGCGTTCCTTCCACGACGAGACGCTGCCCAAGGATTCGGCCAAGGTGGCCCATTTCTGTTCCATGTGTGGCCCCAAGTTCTGCTCCATGAGAATTTCCCAGGAGGTGCGAGATCACGTCGCGGCCCAGGGGACGGAAGTCGTGGAAGAGGCGGTCCGCATGATCGACGTGGAGGCCGAGATGCAGGAGAAAGCCCGCGAGTTCCGCGAGCAGGGGGCGGAGCTTTACCAGAAGGTTTGATGGGGAGGTTGTACTCCAGCTCGTCCGGACCCTCCAGAAAGTCCGGGCGCGCTACCGGGTGTCTCCTTCTGTAATAACCCTCCAATGATGTCGATATTTGATGAACCAGGTCATTCGTAGGGTATGGTCGGTCCGACGCCTCGGAGGCGGCAGCCGCCACCTACCTTCATGTCTTTCGCTTGGTATAGGTAGCCGAATGCTCGCGTGCTACGTAGTATAAAGGCATAAATTCACTGCAAGGACACGATGTCAGGCCTATTATTTCGAAACCCTCACTTCAGGGAAGAAGTGAGGGAGCTATAGGGACATATTCATCGCGTTTTCGAAATAATAGGCCTGATAGCGAGTCCGTGGTTGCTACTGTAGCTCCATCTCTAGATAGGCTCGAACCATGACCAACTGGAAAAAAGCCCCCTTTACCCGCGACGATGTGGAAATCACCCGCCGCGAGACCCTCTACAAAAACTTCTTCCGCGCCGAAAAGCTCACCTTGCGGCACAAGCTTTTCAAAGGCGGCTGGACCGACCCCATGTCGCGCGAGCTTTTCCTGCGCGGCCCGGCGGTCGGCGTGTTGCTTTACGACCCCGAGCGCGACCTCATTGGCCTGGTCGAGCAGTTCCGGGCCGGCGCGCTCGATGACCCTCAAGGCCCCTGGTGCCTGGAAATCGTCGCGGGCATGATCGAAGAGGGTGAAACTCCCGAGGATGTGGCACGGCGGGAGTCCGTCGAAGAGGCCGGCGTCGAGCCTCAGCACCTGGAATACATCGGCAGCTATTTCCCCAGCCCCGGCGCTTGTGATGAGAAAATGCACGTGCTTTGCAGTCTGGTGGACCTTGGCCAGGCCGGTGGTATCCATGGTCTGGACGAAGAGAACGAGGACATCAAAGTGCACGTTATTCCGGCGCTCGAAGCCTTTGAACACCTGTACACCGGGCGCTTCAATAACGCCGCTGTGCTGATCTGCCTCCAGTGGCTGCAGCTCAACCGGGGGCGGTTGAAACAGGGATAAATGCCCAAAGGTCTGTTAGACTGAATGAGTTCCGTCCGATTCTCCGGGCGGCCAAGCCGCCCAGCGCCCCACTGGCTTATTCATAGCCGCCCTCCTACGGGCGAGAGGGGCTTTTAGTGGCTGAAAAACGTCGAAAGGTACCGCAGGAGAGTCCGCGCGAATGGTAAAAAACCGCTACAAGGTCAATCTGTCCCGTCAGCTCGCCGAGTGTGAAGCCAATTACTGGCGTCTGAGCAAGCTGATGCCCGAAGGCGTGAACGGTGGTGAGCGCTGGCAGTTCGCGGTGACCAGTGGTGGCCGGCAGTGGTTGACGCAACTTGAAGTGACCGAGCGCTCCCGCTACACCACGACGCTGCGATTGAGCCAATCGGACGCGGCCGTCGGGGATGACTGGCTCAAGGCGCCTCAGCTCACCGTGCGTCTCTATCACGATGCGCAACTGGCCGAAGTGCTCGCCTGGGAGCGCCATCGCCGCCTGCAGCCGCGCTATGAATATCCCAATAGCGCCATGTACCACCAGGACGAAAAGGCGCAACTGAACCGTTTTCTGGGCGAGTGGCTCGGCTTATGCCTGGCGAAGGGGCATAGCCTGGAAACGGTCTGGTAGTCCTTCACACTCCCTGACAAAAGTTCCGACACTGGTGGCAACTTCCTTGCACCTGTCTCAACTTGTGGTTATTCTCCAAAAACATTCCAGATTACACAGTAGCGCTGCCAGAGCCGCGTTTTGCGCGAACCGCCTGGGGCGCCATGAGTCAACTGGAAGTGGAGTCAACCGGATATTGAGACGTTCGTGCGCCTGATTCAGATAACCGACTGCCATTTGGGCCCTCTGTCTGATCCCTCCCTGCTGGGGCTCAACACTGACCAGAGCCTGGCGGATGTAATGGAGTTGATTGCCAAAGAGCAATCGACCTACGACGCTGTGGTCTGCACGGGCGATGTCGCCAGTGATGCCCACACCGAGTGCTATGGGCGCTTCGTGGAAACGATTCGACGCTATACCGGCGTGCCCTTGGGCTGGCTGCCCGGCAACCACGATTCCGCGTCGACCATGGCCCAGTATGAGGGAGACGATGTACCCGAGTCCCGCGTCATGATGGTGGGCGAGTGGATGCTCGTGCTGCTCGATTCAGCGGTGCCGGGCTTCGTCCATGGCCATTTGGCGCAGAGCGAGCTGGAGTTTCTGGACCAGACGCTGGCCAGCAACAGTCACCGTCCGACCATGATCATGCTCCACCACCAGCCGGTCCCGGTAGGGAGCCGCTGGATTGATGAATATATCCTCAATAACGCCGATGCCTTCTTTAAGGTCGTTGACGCGCACTCTCAGGTCAAAGCGATTTCCTGGGGGCACGTGCATCAGTTCTACCAGGGTGAGCGCAACGGGGTACAGTTGTTTGCGACGCCCGCCACCTGCATCCAGTTCGAACCCGGTAGCCAGGATTTTGCGGTGGACCATGCCATGCCGGGCTATCGCTGGTTTGAGCTGCATTCCGATGGGACTCTGGATACGGGCGTCTCGCGCGTGACTGACCGCGAATACCAGATTGACTACCGTTCTGCCGGTTACTGATGGCGACAGCCCCCCGGTTACTCTATATTCACGGTTTCCTCAGCTCACCCGCCTCCTTCAAGGCGCGTCAGGTGGAAGCCTGGCTGGCGCGGCATCGCCCCGAAATGGATTTTCAATGCCCGCATTTATCTCCTTACCCGGCTGATACCGCCCGACAATTGAGCGCCTTGATCCCGGACGACGCCCCCCTTTACCTGATGGGTAGCTCCCTGGGAGGCTTCTGGGCCACCTGGATGGCCGAGCAATATCAGTCTCCCGCGGTGCTGGTGAACCCCGCCGTCGCTCCCTGGCAATTCATGCCGGATTATCTGGAGGTTGACCTGAAGGGGTATCATACCGATGATACGTATCGCCTGACGGCTCACCATGTGGATGAATTCCGGTGCTACGACGTCAATCCCCCGAGCCGGCCGGAGAACCTGTGGCTACTGGTGCAGACGGGAGATGAGACATTGGATTACCGGCAGGCGGTGGATAAATACGCGGGGGCGAGGCAAACCGTCGAGCCCGGCGGCGATCACGGTTTTCAGGCCTTTGAGCGCTATATTCCCGACGCCTTGGCTTTTCTGGAAAGTCGGTAGTGGCGGATGCGCGCGCTGCGTATTCGCCCCACGCAACCTCCGCACTACCTGTAGGGCGGATAAGGCCGCAGGCCGCATCCGCCGTTACCGAACATGACTTCACCCTGACCGTAGGGTGGATAAGTCCGAAGGGCGTCATCCACCAAAAAAACTGCATCCAACAACAAGATCGACGACAGAGTTAATACCCTTTTATGGCAAATTACTCCTCAGAAGATATTGAAGTCCTCACGGGGCTCGACCCGGTCAAAAAGCGTCCCGGCATGTACACCGACACCACGCGGCCCAACCACCTGGCTCAGGAGGTGATCGACAACAGCGTGGACGAGGCGCTCGCCGGTCACGCCAAAAGCATTCAGGTGGTCCTGCACAAAGACCACTCGGTCACCATCTCCGACGACGGTCGCGGTATGCCGGTAGATATTCACCCGGAGCAGGGCAAGCCCGGGGTGGAAGTGATCCTGTGCACCTTGCACGCGGGCGGCAAGTTCTCCAACAAGAACTACCAGTTCTCGGGCGGCCTTCACGGGGTCGGCGTCTCGGTCGTCAACGCCCTGTCCCAGATGTTGGAAATCACCATCAAGCGGGACGGTCAGGTTCACCGCATGGGCTTCATGAATGGTGATAAAGCCTCGGACCTGGAAGTGATTGACACCTGCGGCAAGCGCAACACCGGCACCGCCATCCGGTTTCTGCCCAACCCCAGTTACTTTGACTCCCACAAATTCAGTGTCAGCCGCCTGCGCCACGTGTTGCGTGCCAAGGCTGTGCTGTGCCCCGGGCTGACCGTCACCTTCAAAGATGAACAGTCTGGGGAAACCGATGAATGGTTTTATGAAGACGGCCTGAAGGATTACCTCCAGGGCGCCACCCAGGGCTGGGAAACCCTGCCCGAGCTGCCTTTTGTCGGCGAGTTCAACGGCAAGACCGAAGCGGTGACCTGGGCGGTGCAGTGGTTGCCCGAAGGGGGGGAGCTGGTGCAGGAAAGTTACGTCAACCTGATTCCCACCGCCCAGGGTGGGACCCACGTCAACGGCCTGCGCACGGGCTTGCTGGATGCGCTTCGCGATTACTGCGAATTTCGCAACTTGTTGCCCCGCGGCGTGAAGCTGGCACCGGAAGATGTCTGGGCGAACTGCAGTTACGTCTTGTCCTCGAAGTTGGCCGACCCGCAGTTCTCAGGCCAGACCAAAGAGCGTTTATCCTCGCGTGAGGCTGCGGCTTTTGTCTCCGGTATCGCTAAAGATGCATTTGCACTTTGGCTCAATCAGCACACCGAGGACGGGGACAAGCTGGCGGAGCTGTGCATCAATAACGCCCAGCGGCGTGTGCGCTCGAGTAAAAAAGTCGCTCGGAAAAAAGTGACCCAGGGCCCGGCGCTCCCCGGTAAGCTGGCGGACTGTTCCAGCTCCGATCCGGTGCGTAGCGAACTCTTTCTGGTGGAGGGGGATTCGGCCGGCGGCTCTGCCAAGCAGGCGCGGGACCGCGAATTTCAGGCCATCATGCCGCTGCGCGGCAAGATCCTGAACACCTGGGAAGTGGATGTTTCCGATATTTTTTCCAATCAGGAAGTGCACGACATTTCCGTGGCCTTGGGGGTGGACCCCGGCGCGACGGACCTGAATCAGCTTCGCTATCACAAGATCTGCATCCTGGCAGACGCCGACTCCGACGGCCTGCATATTGCGACGCTGCTGTGCGCGCTGTTCGTACAGCACTTCCGCCCGCTGGTGGAAAACGGTCATGTGTTCGTGGCCATGCCGCCGTTGTACCGAATCGATGTGGGCAAGGAGGTGTATTACGCGCTGGATGAGAGTGAGAAAAACGGCGTGCTGGATCGGATCGAGGCGGAGAAGAAAAAGGGCAAGGTGAATGTGCAGCGTTTCAAGGGGCTGGGTGAGATGAACCCGCTTCAGTTGCGGGAGACCACCATGGCTCGTGATACCCGCCGCCTGGTGCAACTCGGCATTGATGATATTGAGGGCACGCTGCAATTAATGGATATGCTGCTCGGGAAAAAACGCGCGTCTGATCGTCGTGTTTGGCTTGAGAGCAAAGGGAATTTGGCCGATATTCCTGTGTAGTTAAATTTGAGCAAAATCGTTTTTGGTACAAGCTAAACCGAGAGATCTATGCTGGAGGGTGGAGTCGGCGCCTCTGTGTTGTGGCTAGAGGCGACATGCTGCAAAGAAAACACCGGTATGCCAACTTTGAGGCGCACGATTCGTGGCCCAAGATTCTTCCGTTCTCTCTCAGGAGGGGCCAGTTTTTAAAAAGAGTTGCTATATATAGTAAATTTACGTAGCATTCTTTTGGTGTAACGATTATCAAAATAAAAATCACTTTATTGCTTGGATCCAACCCTAATAAAAAGGACTTAACAATGAATCGTTTCTTCTTCTATTTTCGACGTACTCTCTGGCTTTTGATTTTTGGGGCAGCCTGCTACCCCGCTCACGCCGTCTATATAACGTATTGCTATCATCCTTCCCCGGTTTGTACGACTAAGCATCACGCAGGGTATACAGAAACAATATGTCAAACACAGGGTGAGAAATGCGAAATTCAATGGGTGGAAGATTTGTCTAGGCCTCCAAGTACACAGCCGCCTAGCACGCCACCGCCTGGTACACCCCCGCCTAGCCCGCCACCAAACCCCGAGCCTTCTCCCGGTCCGATAGAGGAGGTGGTAGTGACTGGAGAAAAAGTTCAGAACTCCGCTCTGACTGACGATCTTGATTGGTATAATGCGTATCTCCGCCACATAAGGCTGGTAGCTCGGGCGGCGCTAGATGCTGCTGCCGAAGCAGCGCGCAGAGGGCTTAAAGAGCAAGCAATGAGGAACTTGGTGGAAGATCGCAGGGCGTCCGCCTGTAGAGGGAGCGTAATGTATGCGGTGGGTGCTTGTAAAAGTTATTATCATCGAGCTGCAAGTGATTTAAATAGAGCGTGCAATGGGCTCGCCACTGGTGTTACCGCCTCAGTTGAGTTGAATTTTGGGGTTTTTTCAGCGCAGGCCGGTGTTAGTGGAACGGACAATATGCTCGCATGTAAGCAGAGTGTGAAAGTTGACAAAGAGGCAGCTTTTCAGTTCTGTGAATCGGACGGTATTATGTTTTCTTTGTACGCAGGGTGCCCTTAAATGAAGCTTAGAATATTTTCATTCATGGCTTTCGGGGCTATGCTTTTGGGCGTCTTTTGGTGGGTGTTCGCTCAAGAAGACATGGCTGGCTCGCAGCCTCTTTCTGAAGCGCGGCTTCAGGCGAGCGACGAAAATAGCAGCGTTGAGCTTTCGGTGAGGAGAGGCATCGAAGAGGTTGGTGCTCATAGGGGCTCACGATCCGCTGCGGCAGTTGAGCGTAATGAAGGCGTGGCGGCGCAACCGCCGGCCCCTTATCCCGACGAAATACACGTGACTAACGATGAAATGGCGGGATACCAGAGCTATAACAACGACGTTTTATCCGAGCTCGGGGAGAGTGGCGATATTGTAGCGCTTCATGTCTTGGCAGCTCGATATGGTGATGATCTTGATCTGGAAAAACACCAGCAGTATTTGATCAAGGCATTAGATCATGGTTCAGCAACTGCCGCTGCCGAATTGTCAATTTTTAATAGCAACTACAAATTGGCGATGGCACAAGATCCAGAGGAGAAGCTTCAAGCGGGCAGGGATAGTCTGGCTTGGTTGGCGCTTGCTCAGTTGCAAGGGGATGAGGACTTGGACGATATGTTTGGCAGGCTGGTTCAGGAGTTGTCCGCTAAAGGGATTGAAATAGACCCTCAAAGCGTAAAACAACGAGTAAGAACGTTGGCTGACTCTATCCAAGCTCGGCGCAAAGCGGGGGGAGTTAATCTCCATATTGATTATTCACAAGAAGAAGTCGATCGCATAATTGACGCAGGTCTGGAAGTCCAATAATTTTCGAGCGGAGTCTGCCGTTGACCATTAACGGCGGCATATAAAGTTCGGCTTGGCCGGGAAGGGGCTGCACCCGAGGCTTGAGATTTTGGGTGTACGAGGTTTGATGATTGGCGGGACATTCCCCCTTTTTGAACGATTGATAGATAGCCTCGTAGTAGAACTCCCAGAGGCCCGGTCTTCAAGCAAGCCCCCATCAAAAAACTAATAGAGAGGTTTCTCCCCCTCCGGACGCGTCTTGAACCGCCGGTGTACCCACATATATTGCTCGGGACACTCTCTTACCCGCGCCTCTACGAACGCATTGATCATCGCCGCATCCGCCTCATCATCACCGGTCGGTATCGACGTCAACGGCGGGTAGACCTTCACATCGTAACCACTGCCGTCCTCACGCCGATGATGTGTAAAAGGAATCAGCTGCGCCCGACCCATCCGCACAAGCTGGCTGGTCGCCGTAATGGTTGCCGCCGGAATACCAAAAAAAGGCACGAACACATGCGGTCGACGGGCGCCGTAATCCTGGTCGGGCGCGTACCAGACCACCTTGTTCTGGCGGAGCCGGCGCACCATCTGACGGATGTCATCGCGGGCAATGACACCGCCTTTCTCGCCCAGGTGCTCCCGGCCCTTCAACTGCATATAATCGTAAACCGGGTTATTGTGAGGGCGATACAAGCCGCCCACCGAATGGTTCAGGCACAGCAACTTGGCACCCAGATCAAGGTTGGTGAAATGCATCCCCAAGAGCACGACCCCCTGACCCGATTGCTGGGCTGCCTGCAAATGCTCCAGACCCTCCACGGAGCAAAGGCGGCGCATGCGCCAGCGGGGCCAGAACCAGGACATGCCGGTTTCAAAAAACGCCTGTGCCGTGGACTCAAAGTTACGGCGCGCCAGTCTCCACCGTTCCTGCTCCGGTTTTTCCGGAAAGCATAGTTCAAGGTTGCGCAGCGCCGTCCGGCGCCGGCTCTTGGCCAGATGCCACAGCAGGCGCCCCAGGCCCCGTCCCAGCGCCATCTGGATGCGATAGGGCAATAGAGCCAGTAGCCACCAGATTCCAAAGCCCACCCAGGTCAACCAGTAGCGCGGGTGAAACAGTTGGCGGGAGACTCTCGGCATTTCGTCATTCCTCATGCGGGCGCAAAAGCGCTATTCTAACGCGTATAACCGCGGTGGGTGTGTCTCTCCGCTATGCTAATATATGCGCCAAATATTGAACCCATTGAATTGTGAGGAGCAGCTTTGTCTCCATGCCCGTCATTGCGGCAGGCTCTGCGCGCCGCTACACGAGCGGAACACGAGGCACTTGAGGCTCAGCCGCTGATGCGCCGCCTGGTGTCCCCGGAACTGACGCTTGCCGAGTACAGTCTGATCGTTCGCGCGCAACGGGCTTATTACCGTTTGCTGGAGCCGGCGCTGTGGCCCTTCGAACGTCAACTGCGGGATCGTTTGCCCGATGCCGGATACCGCTATCAGTCCCGTTTGCCTGCTCTGGAGCGCGACAGTCGTCAGTTGGCCCTGCCCGCTGACGAGAGCGAGCCGGGTTGGGTATTTCGCCCGACGTCAGCCGAACAGGCGTTGGGTGTGCTATATGTCTTGGAAGGGGCGAGCCAGGGAGGCCGGCTGATCGCCCGTCGTCTTGAGCAGGTACTGGCTCTGGACGGGGAGAATGGCGCCCGTTTTTTCTCCTCTTATGCGGAACACTCCAATTGGACGTTGTTCTGCCGCTGGTTGGAAGAACTTCCCAGCGAGGAGCTGTGGGGAGAGGCGATCACGGGAGCACAAAAAACGTTCACAACACTCCATATTCATTTTGACCATTGGCAGAGGCGGGTTTGAGTGGCCGTTAAAAACTTCCAGCATAAGACCGAGGACCTTCGGGCGGCTCAGGAAGAGTGCGCGCGCGAACCCGTCCATATTCCGGGCGCTGTACAGAGCTTCGGTGTACTGCTGAGTTTTGACGCGGCCATCAGCCGCGTCTGGCAGGTCAGCGCCAATGTCAGCCAGCACCTCGGGCTCAGGGTGGATGATTGCCTGGGGGCCAGCGCGATCGACATTTTCGGTAAGAGCCTGCTCGGTCGCATAAGGCGGGGTCTGAAAGGCGTTGACCGGCTTCCGGGGGCCCTGACCGTCACGCGCAAGTTGGGGGGTGTCAGCCGCAAGCTGCATGTGGTGGCTTATCGCAGCGGTGAGGCGGTGATTGTGGAGTTGGAGCCTCTGGGCGGCGGGGTGCGTTATCGTTGGTTGTCGTTGGTCAACGACTGGATTTCCCGGTTGGTGGAAACCGGCACAGAGAGCGAAGTGATGGCAATGCTGTGCGAGGCGGTGCGCGCCATTAGCGGTTACAACCGCGCCCTCATTTACGCATTTGATGAAAACTGGAATGGTAAGGTTGTAGCGGAGAGCCGCTGCGAAACCCTTTCACCCCTGCTGGGGCAACATTTTCCTGCTTCTGATATTCCCCCTCAGGTCAGGGCCATGTACGGCAACAACCGCGTCCGGGTGATTGCCGATGCCAGGGCTGAGCCGGCGAGGCTGGTACCGGCCATGAACCCCGCCAACGGGCAGCCGCTGGATTTGAGCAGCGGCTATCTTCGGGCGGTGTCACCCATTCACTGTGACTATATGCAGAATATGGGCGTGCGTTCATCCCTGTCTGTGGCGATTTATTCCGAGACCCGGTTGTGGGGGCTGGTGAGTTGTCACAGCAATGAGGTTTTGGCGCTGTCGCCCTCTGCCCGAGACAGTGTGGTCACGCTCGTTGAAGTCGCCAGCCAGCGGCTGTTTCTGCTCAAGGCCGAGGCGGATGCCCACTACCGTTATCAGATTCATGACAATCGGGTCGAGCTTGCCGGAGGGGTTCAGGAACGTCAGGCGCCCAGTGATCTTGTGCGCCAGCATGCCGAACACTGGCGAGAGCTGTTCACGGTGGAAGGGCTCGCGCTCGCCTATCTGGGGGAGATTACGCTCTCCGGGACTACTCCCGGGGAAGATCAAATCCGGGCACTCACGAATTGGCTGGAGAACCATGTGAAAGGCTCGGAACCCTGGGCGACGACCTCACTGGCCGCGTCCGGTTATCCGGGTGCGGAAGCCATCGGTGAGAGCTGCTGCGGGTTGCTGGCCATGCCACTGTTGATCGATATGGACGCCCGGGGCTGGCTGCTGTTGTTCCGACCGGAGCAGTTTGAAATGGTCCCCTGGGCGGGCAAGCCGGATAAGGTACCGGAGATGCGCGATGGGCGCACGGTGCTATCCCCTCGAACCTCCTTTGCGACCTGGGTTGAAGAGGTCAGCGGGAAGAGCCAGGCGTGGCATCCGGCGGAAATCAATGCCGCCCGGGATTTGGGTGATGATCTGGCGGTGATTGCGGCCGCTCACGAAATTACCCGCCTGAATGAATATTTGCGGCGCGAGCGCGAGGCGCTGGCGCAAGCCAATAAACATCTTGAGAAGGTTGCCAATACCGATGCCCTGACTGGCACGCTGAATCGTTATCGGATTGAACACCTGGTGCAGATGAGTCTGGCGAATGCTGAGCGGTACGGCCAACCGTTTTCCTTGCTGCTATTCGACCTGGATCACTTCAAAATGATCAATGACACTTACGGCCACGAGGTGGGCGACCGTATCCTGAAAGCGCTAGTGGGCGCTTTGACCGAAGGTTTACGGGAAGGGGATCAACTGGGGCGTTGGGGGGGCGAGGAGTTTTTGGTGTTGGCTCCCAACACGGTGTTGAGCGATGCAGGCATCTTCGCCGAGCGGCTGCGGGGCATGGTGTTGGACGCTGAGTTTGGGCTGGATGAGCCGGTCACCATCAGTATCGGCGTGACCGAATGGCGTGCAGGCGACACCCTGAAGAACCTGCTGGTGCGAGCCGATCGGGCGATGTACCAAGCCAAACATTCAGGTCGCAATCGGGTCCACTTGGATACGCATTAGTGTACCCCCCTCTGGGGACCTGTGAGCCAGGCCTCGAAATGGTCGCGTGGTTTACCATCGCGTTTGCCCCGGTGTTAACATAGGGCCACCAGTGTCACAGCTATGGGGAAACCTTTTGAAACTGTCCGTCATCATGACCACCTACAACTCGCCCGTTTGGTTGGAAAAAGTCCTTTGGGGATACAGTGTGCAGACGCACAAGGACTTCGACATCGTGATCGGAGACGATGGCTCTACCGAACAGACGCGCGCGACCATTGAGCGCCTGCGGGAGGAGACCGGGCTGAACATTACGCATATCTGGCAGGAAGACGACGGGTTCCGAAAATGCCGGATTCTCAACAAGTGTATCCTGGAGGCGCAGTCTGAGTATCTGGTGTTCACCGACGGTGACTGTATTCCTCGCAAGGATTTTCTTGCGGTGCATGCCGCCCAGTCCCGGCCGGATACGTTCCTCTCCGGTGGCTATCACAAGCTGCCCATGAGCACGAGTGAGGCGATCACCAAGGAGGACATTGTTTCGGGTCGCTGCTTCGATCTGGCGTGGCTCAAGGCCCATGGCCTGAAGTCGAGCCACAAGAACCTCAAATTGACAGCGACGCCGTTTCAGGCCTCAATACTGAACAGAATTACCCCGACTGCCTGCAACTTCAAGGGTTCCAATGGGTCGGTATGGAAGAAAGATGCCCTGGCGGTAAACGGGTTTGATGAACGTATGCCCTGGGGCGGCCTGGACCGGGAGTTTGGGGTTCGCCTGATCAACGCCGGTGTCCGGCCCAAGCATGTCCGCTACGATGCGATTGTTGTGCATCTGGATCATGCGCGGGGTTATAAGTCGCCCGAGCAAGTGGCCGAAAACAAAGCATTGCGAATCAAAAGCGAAAAAGAAAAGTTGACGCGCACCGAGTACGGGATTGCCCAGCTCCGCGAGACGGAGGGTGAATAACGGTTGAGGAGGCCGTCGCGTTCAGATGCAGTTATCCGCCTTGTTGCAGGAGTTACAATGAATAACAATACGAATGTTTCGCTCCCTTTTGGTGCGCGAACTCCCTCCAGGTGTTGGCAGTTTTTGATCAAACTCTGTCACCGCCCCAGCGCCCCGGTAATCAGCCGGTTGTGCGCGCCCATTGTGCGCAAGTGTCTGTTAAAACGCCGCTCGTTGTTGCCGGTGGATTTACGGCTGGGGAGTTTTAACCTCCGCTGTTACTTCACCGACAATTACTCCGAAAAGAAATTTGTCTTTACGCCGTGGCGTTACGATTTTCGTGAACGCCAGATGCTCACCGAATGTTTGGGCCAGGGCGGGGTGTTTGTCGACATCGGCGCAAATGTGGGCCTGTATACCCTGACGGCCGCCAGGGCCCTGGCGGGAAAACCCGGGCGCATTATTGCGTTCGAGCCCAACCCGCCCACTTTGGCTCGGCTTAAAACCAATATTGAGGCCAATCCCGAGTTGTTTGGTGAGCCCCTGCGGTTGGATTTGCTGCCGATCGGGGTGGCGGATCGGGAGCTGGTGTTTACGTTGCAAGTGGATAGCGACAATCTTGGCGCCAGCAGCATCGCACAAAAAAGCCGTTCGTTTGCGACTCTGGAGCGAAAGTCTTCCGTTGAAATTCAGTGTCGACCGTTGCTGGATGTGCTGGCGGAGCTCAATGTAGAGAAAGTCGATGCGCTAAAAATTGATATTGAAGGGGCCGAAGACCTGGCACTGGGGCCTTACCTGGAGCAGGCGCCCGAGGCACTGTTGGCACGCTGCCTTTTTATCGAGAATTCACAGCATCTGTGGTCGGTGGACCTGTTTGCGCAAATGGAAAGGCGAGGTTACCGGCGGGCTTACGTCAGCCGTATGAATTCCGTCTTTGTTCGGGAATAATTGGGGTGGATTTGCTCAGCGTGACCCTCCCAAGCGCCCCGCGACATGGCGGTGGAAGAAGGTCTCCAGGCTGTTTAAATGCTTTAGCAAGCGATTTCCCGATAGCGGGTTATAGCGCCAGGGGGTGGGAGGCGTCTGCCCCTCGCACGTCAGGTGGGTTTGCGCAACAGGTGGTTGCTTGCCGGCGCGAGCCAGGAACTGCCTGCTTTTTTCGGTGGACCAGATTTTGAATGGGTAATACCCACATCGAGCTTTTTTCTCGGCATACTTCAATGCCCAGGTTTTCTTCTTGCCTCGATACGCTGGTACGTTGGGGAGCCACATGGCGAAAGGTGAATAGAGGTACGGCATCGGGCCGAACAACGCTTTCGCCTGACGGTCATTGTCCGGTTCAGATGTTTTGAACACCCAGTGCCGTTCAAGGAGTCGAGAGGGCGAGGTGATCAGGAGGTCGGAATAATGAATGCCCGCGCTCTGATTTCGGTCTTTTCGATAAAACAGCCGGACACCGTCTTCTTTGGAGGCTTCAAATGATTGCTGCTCTGGATCGGGCCTGCGAAGAAAGCAGGGCTGGACAAAGCCGAGCGAACTGTTTTCCGAAAACAGTCGTTTGAGAGAGCGGATTTCCTCGTTGAGGATGGGGCGGACGACCTGTGTGTCGTCCTGTAAAAAGCAGACCAATGATGAGGTGTCTTTCAGAACCTCTATGGCGTGCTGCATATTACCGTAGAGCCCCCCGTGTTTTGTGGTTCCCGCTTTGTTCGGGGTTATCACTCTGTGCTTATTCCGAATTTTATTCAGAACTGACAGGGTAGTCGTGTCCCCACTGTCGTCATCGAAAATAATGATTTCTGCACCCGGCAGACATTGCTCAACGGAGCGGACGCAATTATCCAAGAAGAGGCCTCTATTGAACGAGAATATACAGAATATCATCATGGCTCACTAATTCTGGTGCTCGATGAGTCGCGCAGCCGGGTCTGGGCTTATTCAGGAACGTCGGTCTGGGGCTGATGCGTCTGTTGGCTCCACAACCAAAGAAAAATGAGTGGAAACCAAGTGTACAACCAAATGGTTTTGACGGAAATGATTAGGGTATAGGTATTGGTGGCCACCAGCATCATGACGACACCAAAGATTCCCAGCATATACCATTTGGCGGTAGGGGTGGAGTTGGCCGTGTAGATCGCACGCAATATGGTCCCAAGAAGTAGTAACAGGAGTGCCAGACCTACCAGTCCGGTTTGCGCGAAGGTACCGATGAACAGGTTGTGCGGTTGCGCCGTCCCGATGCCGGCCTCCTTGTAGATTTTCAGGCCGGCGGTCGTCGTTTCAAGGTCTGTGGCAGCTCCGTGGCCAAACAGCAATGACTCCGGCGGATATTGAAGGTGGGCCGTCCACAGAAGCAACCGGTAGGAGGTGCCTCGCTCTACCATGAGTTCAATGAAATCATTGAGGCCGTAAAGCCAAAGCACACACCCCAGCGCGATGATCAGGCAAGCGGTGGTGATCAGTAGAATTTTCCAG
Source organism: Marinimicrobium agarilyticum DSM 16975 (assembly GCF_000423345.1). Lineage (GTDB taxonomy): Bacteria > Pseudomonadota > Gammaproteobacteria > Pseudomonadales > Cellvibrionaceae > Marinimicrobium > Marinimicrobium agarilyticum. The sequence goes on along the minus strand of NZ_AUHU01000006.1, from coordinate 252,957 downwards.
TGGCGATGGGCTATGGCGCCTACGAGCAGGCAATAGCCAACGATCAGCGCCAGCGCCAGCGTAGGTCCCCGGCTTCCCGAGAGCAGGGTACAGGCACAGGTCAGAATCAGTGCGGAGAAAAGCAGGGTCTGGTCCTTCACGGTCAGTTTGTGGCGCTCTTGCCATAACAGGAAAGCGCCAATACTCAAGTACACGATCAACACCGAGACGCCTTCAATGGGCTGATACAGGGCGCCGATCCCACTGAGTCGCCCCGAGAAATCCTGGAAAACCCCGAAAATGATCAATGCCGAAAGGCCGCCGAGAATGACGCACGTCAACAGAAATCGCCCGAGAAACAACGGGTTTTTGAGTAGAGGCGGCAATGCCAGGAAGAGCACCAGGATCAGTAACAGTGTTTCGAAGCTCCACCGAAGCGCATGCAGGTGCAGACTCCAGTCGGCGTCGCTGATGATCAGGGAGCCTACCGTCGTATAAAGCAATAGTCCGGCACAGACGCGCAACAATGCGTCTGTCGTATCGATGCGCAGTCGCCCCATGGTCATCAGGACCAGCAGCGGAATGCTCATGGCCAGATGAAACCACCCTTTAAAGAGGTCCGGGTGGGGGGAAATGGCGGATAGCACAATCCATATCAAAAACAGGGTCGGCAGTTTTTGCTGATACCGGCCCAGGGGGCGTTCCCGGTCATTGGCTGTCATAGCGTGTTGATCCATTCGAGCAGGCTTTCCGTGTAGTCGCTGGCGCCCCAGTCATGCTTGCCGCTGCTCTGGGAATGAAGCGTAATGTAGTGGATGTCGGGCCTTTGAAACAAGTGGGTCACCTGTTTTACCACCGCCGCGGCATTACTGGTGTCGAAGAGGTAGTGCATCTGCTCCGGGGCGCGCCAGTCCACGGGCTGTCGGCTCCAGGTTTTCAGGTACTGCTTGTACAGACCGAACTCGGACCAGCGACGCGGCGGCTGGTTCAGTAGGTGTTGCCACCAGGGCAGGCCGCTGCGCGCCTCGAGGTACGAGAGCATTGCCCTCAGTACCTCGCCATCGAGAACAAACGGAGTATCAAAGTAGGTGTTTACGTTCTGCGCTTCGCTGGTGGGGATGGTGTCGGTCAACTCGGCCGCGTTGTCGACCCATTTGCGCACCTTGCCTCTGAGTGAACTGAGGGGCTGCCACTGAGCGAAGCAGACCACCGCTCCGGGGGTGCGAAAGTCATTGATGTGCGCCGATGGGGTCACCACCACGTCGGAATCCAGGACGATGGTGGTGGCGCGCTCCCTTTCGCTCGCCACCGCCAACTTGCACAGTTGCTGGGTATGCCAACCGGTGTAGGAGGGCCAGCGGGGCCAGCCGAGGGTACGGCGCAGGCTGCCGCTGATGCGGGTCAGGTGCCGGCCGGCGTGGGCGCCGATATGGCGGGCCCGGCGTCGGTGCTTTTCCACGATTGGAGGCAGTACCTCGGCGGTGGAGCGCAGCACGACGTTGGGCTCCTCGGCGAATTTCCGGAACAGTGGCAAGTCTTCGGTCTGGACCACTACATGGTGTTCGAGGGCGGCCAGGGGCGAGCGCGCCAAGGAGGCGCGCAGCAGTCGGAAGTGGTCCAGATCACCGGCCCAGGTGGGCGTCAGCACGATGGTATCGGTGCCTGCGGTCTCGCTCATCAGGTGCGGTCTCTCAGCCAGGATTGCAGACGGCGAAGGGCGGTGCGAACGCCGGTGTTGGCTTTGCTGCCGGTGTAGCGGCCCTTGCTGATGTGGCGGATACGATAGACGCCCGGAATGGGAAGGGGCTCACCCTGGCTGCGCACCAGCCAGCGAAACGCCCGGTCTTCGTGACATTTGGCAAACTGCTCGACCGGCTGCTGGTACAGGTCGATGTTGCGACAGTAGCCCACCGCGCGGCAGACATCGCCGTGGGCAATCTGCAGCGGCCCGGTGGCTTTGGAGGGAAATTTCGTGGTGAACGAAGAGGTGTCGATGTCCAGCACCTGAGGCTCGCCCGTTCCGGCTTTCAGCATGGGGTTGTCTTCGGCGAGTAGGTCGGTGCATCGCTCTTCCTCGGGAAACACCAAGGCGCTTTGTCGGCTTTGCAGTAGCTCGGCGAGGGCATCGAGACAGCCGTCCCGGAACATCAGGTCGCAATCGGTAAACCAGACCCAGTCGGCGTGGGTGCCCAGTGCCGCCTTGTTGCGCCCGATGCCGCGGCGGAAAAGCTGCTGGCGTGGCAGCGGTTGCCAATTCCAGGTCACGCCAGGGACGGACTGCTTGGCGAAGAACGCCAGTAGGCGTTCGGTCTGCTGGTCTTCGGGGCAATAGAACACGGTCATTGTGACGTTGAGCCGGGTGGGTGGAAACAGGACCAGGGAACTGAGCTGGTAGGCCAGAAAGTGAGAGTAATTCCAGCAATGGCTGACCACCTCAAGGCTCAGATGTCCGGTTCTGGGCGCGCGCGCGGACACCGGCGGTAGGGCCGGTTCAAACCAGCGGGCGGGAACCCAGCCCTTGGCAGCCAGGCGGTAGAAGGCGAGGCGGAAGGCGTCGAACATAGCGGAGACCACTCGGACCAAAAATCGCGGCATTCTACCACGGGGCGATGGGCTCTGCCCGTCAGGCATAGCCTTGCATCAAGGCTTTCAGAAGGGGCGGCGGCGTCGTGGCGGCATCGGCTGCCCAATGTTTGTAAATGCCCCGCTCCAATCGGGCCAGGTTGGCCGCTTTCCAGTGTGCCCCGGCGGGCGCTTTGGCGAGCTGCACGCTCCGGTCGAAATCAATCAGAAATACCTCCCCCGAATCCGGGCGAACCAGAATGTTGGTCGCGTTCAGGTCGGCGTGATCCACTCCGGCGTCGTGGAAGCGTCGAATGCAGCGACCGGCCGCTTCCCAAAGCGGAGCGTGCTCAGGCCGGTTCAGGCTAAGCAGAGAGCGGACGCCCTCCAGACGCTCGATGATCAGAGCCGCCCGGTAAGTAAGGCCCTGCCGTTGGTACCAGGCGGCGATGGGGGCGGGGACTGGCAAACCCTGCTTGAGGAGAGACTCTAGCAGCAGGAACTCTTTTACCGAGCGTACACGGTGTTGCCCGAGATAGAGGTAGCGGTCAGTCAACAGTTTTCCGGGAAGGCCTCCGCGGCGGTAGTGGCGAAGAACCCAACGACCTTGCGTGTCTTTCAGAAACCAGGCGGCTCCGCGGCCGCCTGCGTTGACCGGTTCGGCCGAGGCGCCCCAGGCCTGCGGGTCAAACCACTGAAATTGGAAAGAGGAGGCCAGGTCCTGGCGCACCCAGGCGTGCTGGGAACCGTCGGAAATCGTCCGGGTGGTGGAGTCAGTCATGCGAGAAGTCATTGTTGTGGGTGAGCGCTAGCTAACCTTCGTAGCAAGTAGGGGAACTGGGCTCGCGGCCATCGGCCTGCTCGTCCTCGCGGGCCAGGTGATCCAGCAGGGCGTCTCGAAGCACCGGTAGGTGAGAGTGATCCGGGTTGCGGGTGGCAGTGAGCAGGCTCAGCCGGCCCTCGCGGGCATGTCGCATCAGGGGGGTTAACACCTCGGGGTGGGCTTGCAGCTCCTTGCGGTAGTTGTCGGTAAAGCGCTGCTCATCAATGTCGTTCTGGTGCCAGGCTCGCCTCAGGGCCGAAGAGGGGGAGGCGTCCCGATACCATTCTGCCAGTTGCAGGTCCTCGTGGCGCTTGCCCCGAGGCCATAGGCGATCCACCAACACTCGGGCACCATCAGCGCTATCCGTGGGTTCGTAGACACGTTTGAAGGCAATATCGTAGTTCATGGAAGCCATCATAGCATTGATTGAAAGGGGCAGAGACTTCGCTTCGCTGTATGGGAGCAATCACCTCTAATGATATTGTGTTTGATAATCAATCTTATTTTAAAGTACTATTAAGATTAACTGAAGGGTGGGAATCAGTGTCAACTGAGTGCTCCAGGCCCTTCCTCATCGTTGTTTATATTTTACCAAGGAGAAACCTGTGAATTTTCGATGGTATGTCTTGTTTCTGGCGATACTGGCCACCGTCACGCTGACCGCTTGTGGTGGCAGTGACAATAATGATGACGAGCCCCCCGCTGAAGAGCAACCCGGTGAGAATGAGGATAACGATGACGGTGATGACGGTAGTGATAGCCTGGAGGTACCCACCACCTATGCTTTCCCCAACGCCGACGATGAGAGCACGGTTTCTTACACCGGCCAGACCAAGCGCCACATTCTCATCGAGGACCTGACCGTTGAAATGAACGGTCTGGAAGAAGACGCCGGTCAGGAGAGCGTTGAAGCCCGCCTGAACTTCTATTTCCGCTTCGATTCCGCGACCTCCGATGACATTACCACCGAATTTAATGCTCGGGATCTCGGCGGCATGGATATTCTGCCTGAAGACTCCGGTGAGCTGACTTACGGCGCCATTGCCGACGGCAAGGACCTGATCGGCAAGATTGCGGGGGGCGACGGCCAGGGCAATGGCGAAGCCGACAAGCTGATCGACGATGACTTTTTCGGATGGGAAGATGGGCTGGATACCGACGCCCTGCCGGTGGACCTGGTGGATTACTACTTCGCGGCCTTGGCTGAACAGGCCACCGACGGTGTCGCTCCGCTGATTGAAACGGTCGATGGGCCAGTGCCGCTGGATACCGTAACCGTCGATGCTCACGGTCGGGATTTCCGGCAATTGACGCAAAAGTTTCTGCTGGGCGCCGTGGCCTTTTCGCAGGGAACCAACGATTATTTGCAGGCCGATTTTGCCGCTATGCTCGAACGGGAAGGCGACAATGCCTATACCGAAGGGGAGCACAATTGGGATGAAGCATTTGGGTACTTCGGTGCGGCGCGCGACTACGGTGATTACACCCTTGATGAAATCCGCAACGTCGGCTACATGGATAGCAATAACGACGATGCCATCGACATCCGTAGCGAATTCAATTTCGGCAACTCCACTAACTGCGCCAAGCGCGACGCGGGTACCGCCGATAACAGCAATCCTACCGACTACACCACCGACGTGTTCCAGGCCTTCCTGACCGGTCGCGCCATTCTGCGCGAAGCAGCAGAAGCGGGCGAGCTGACCGAAGCGCGCCAGGCCGAGCTCGATGAGCAAATTGAAGTGGCGGCGCTGACCTGGGAGCAGTGTGTGGCGGCGACCGTGGTGCACTATATCAACGATACCGTGGCCGATCTGGAAGCGGTGGAAGACGGTAAGTTCCAGGACCTGGCTCACTTCAAAGATTTGGCCAAGCACTGGAGCGAAATGAAAGGCTTTGCCCTGAATCTGCAATTCAGCCCCGTATCGCCGTTCCGTGCGGATGCCGATTCGCTGGCTGATTTGAAAGAGATTCTCGCGGCCATGGGTGATGCTCCCGTGCTGGCTGACGGCACACAGGCGGGTGTGGATTTTGAGGGCGGCGTGGATCAGTACGTTGCCGACCTGCTGGCGGCCCGCGCGCTGATGCAGGACGCCTACGGTTTTGATACTGAAAACGTTGAAAACTGGTAAGCCTTAATTGACCCAGGCGAACAGGCGAGCTCCCGTTTCGGGGGCTCGCCTGTTGTGCGTTGGGAGAACGAGCGAATTAGGAGTTCAAGTGTGATGCGAATTAATCGCTGGGCCATTCCGTTGCTGGTGTTGGTCGTTGGCGGCTGCGTCGGTGACGATCAATCTGGTGGCGCCGAGTCGGAGAATGCCGCTCGCGGCTTTGATTATCAGGGCATGATGGCGAATTATGCAGACAACGTGTTCTTGCCCGAATACCGGGCATTCGCTGAGCAAGCCGAGGAGCTCGCCGAAGGGCTCAATTCGGTGCAATTTTACTGCGAAGCGCTGACTGACCCCGACCGCGCGACTACCCCGGAGCGGGTGCGTGACCAGTGGCGCAGGGCGATGGACCAGTGGCAGCGGGTGGAGCTGTTCCAGGTCGGACCTCTCGCGGCCAACGGCGGCGCTTTGCGCAACCGGATTTATTCCTTTGGCAGCTCGGCGCCGCTGAGCGAATGCGCCGTGGATCAGAGTGTGGTGCTTGCCCAGGATGAAGGTTTCGACCTGAGTTCGCGTTCGGTTAACGCGCGCGGCCTTGATGCGTTGGAGTACTTGCTGTTTTCTGAGGACCTTACTCATCATTGTCCGTCCCAGATCAGTGAAACTCAGGGATGGAATGATCTACCGGAACAGACTCGTCGCGAGCAGCGTTGCGCTTATGCCCAGCGTCTGGCCGATGACCTCGTGGACGCCTCACAGACACTGGTCCAAGCCTGGCAGCCGGAAGGGAACGATTACCGTTTTGAGTGGGTGAACCCCGCTAACCAGGAGGTCAATCTCAAAGCCTTATCGGATGCGCTGTTCTACATTGAGCTTCAAACCAAAGACCGCAAGCTTGGCGTACCTACTGGCCTTCACTCCAATTGCAACGCAGTCGCCTGCCCGGAGGCCGTGGAGTCCCCCTACAGTGAGACCTCCATGGACAATGTCGCCGCGAATGCGGAGGCGTTTCTGGTCGGCTTCAAGGGCGGCAATGGCCTGGGTTTTGATGACATCTTCGTCTACGAAGGCTTCCCGGATGTCAAAGAAGCCTTCGAGGATGCCGTCATCGACGCCCAGGTTCGCGCCGGCTATTCAAGCCCCTCGTTGTTGCAAGAAATGCGCGAACAGCTGGCCTCCGGCAGCGCCCAGAATTGCCTGAACGCCGCCGCCAATCCGGCGGACAATTATCCCGGTGCCTGTGCCGCCCACGCTTATCTCAAGCGGGTAACCGACCGGCTGCGCACGGACTTCATTACCATCGTCAACCTCGACTTGCCCGAGCGCGGGCAGTCCGATAACGACTGATCGCGGGAATGAACATGACTCCACTGAAATATACGCCTTTGTTATTGACCCTGGTTGGCGGCTTGGCCAGCGCTCAGGACATTGAGCTTCCCCAACTGGTCTATCAGGAAATACTGGTCACGGGCGGTGCTGACGCCGTGCGTTCGACGGCGGGTTCCGCGAGCTTTCTCGACGAGGAGGCAATTGCCCGGTTTGACCAGACCGATATCAATGAACTGCTGACCCAAGTGCCCGGTGTTTATATCCGCACCGAAGACGGCTATGGCTTGCGGCCCAATATCGGCATTCGCGGCGCCACCGCCGAGCGCAGTCAGAAAATCACGCTGATGGAAGACGGCATCCTGATCGCGCCGGCGCCATACTCGGCGCCGGCGGCCTACTACGTGCCGAACGTCAATCGGATGAGCGCGGTGGAGGTATTCAAGGGCCCCGCGGCGATTCACTATGGCCCCCATACCGTGGGCGGTGCCATCAACCTGGTCACCGCGCCGCTGCCTTCTGAGCGCGAAGGTCAGGTGTCGCTCAGTGCTGGCACCGATGGCTATCGGAAAGGGCGGCTGGTCTACGCCGATCGCCAAGAGCAGTTCAGCTACCGAGTGGACTTTCTCAATTATGGCGCCGACGGCTTCAAGGCGTTGGATAGCGGCGACGATACGGGGTTTGAGCGCAACGATCTCAACGTCAAACTGGGGTGGGAGTCCCGCCCCGGCGTTCCTATTGCGCAGAGCGTGGTTCTGAAACTGGGTTATGCGGATGAGGACTCCAATGAAACCTATCTGGGGTTGACCGATGAGGACTTTGAAATCAACCCGGATCGTCGCTACCTGGGAAGTGCCGCCGACCGGTTCGAATCCGAGCACACTCAGGCGCACCTGCTGCACCAAGCCCGTTTCCTTTCCGGTTGGCAGTGGATCAACAAGCTGTACCTAAACCGCTTTGATCGTTCCTGGAAAAAGGTGGACGGCTTTTTTGCCGCCCCCGCGGATGAGGGTGATTACTCCTCGAACCTGAGTGCGGGCAGCGTTTTCGAGCGTCCCGAGATCTTTGGTCGGCAACTGTCCCTGTTGCGGGGGCAGATCAACTCCAGCGATCGTCTGTCAGATCGGCTCGATGTGACCGACAACGCCCGTGAGTACGGATCCCAAGGGCTGGAAACTGAAATCCAGCACCAATTGGGCCTGGGTCAGTGGCAGCACGAAATGGCCATAGGTCTGCGCTTCCATCACGATTATGTCGACCGGAGTCATCAACCTTTTGGCTACCGGGTACAAGACGGCACGCTGGTGTTTGATGGTGAAAGTGACCGGCCCCTGAAAACCGATAACCGGGCGGAAACCGATGCCTGGGCCCTGTTTGTGAGCGACGAACTGCGCCGCGGCCCCTGGAAAATCAATCTGGGTCTGCGCGCCGAGCACATTGAAGGGGAGGTGGAAAGTCGCGTCGATGGCGGCCGCCGCGGCAACACCCAGGAGATTGTCATTCCCGGTGCCGGCGTCTTTTATGAGTGGACGGATAACCTGGGGCTGCTCGTGGGGGTCAACAAAGGGTTTTCTCCCACGGGACCCGGCGCCGACGATTCGGTTGAACCGGAAGAGAGCCTAAACCTCGAATATGGCTTTCGCTATCAGGCCGGGGAGTTGACCCTGGACGCCATCGGCTTTTTCAGCGACTACGATAATCTGCTCGGTCGCTGCCGGGTGTCCGATGCCGGTTGCGAGCCGGGGGAGGAGTTCAACGGTGGGCGAGTGGAAATTGCCGGTCTGGAGTTGACCGGGGACTGGATGCTTTCGCTCAGCGACCGGGTTGGCGTACCCCTGAGCCTGGCCTACACCTATACCGAAACCGCTTTTCAGAGTGAGTTTACCTCGGGCTTTTCCCAGTGGGGCGCGGTGCGAGCCGGAGATGAGCTGCCATACACGCCCGATCATCAGGCCCGCATCGGCATCGGTCTGATGGCGTTGGATTGGCAGGTCGATCTTGCGCTGAAGTACTCTGGCGAAATGCGTGACCGGCCCGGGCAAGGCGAGCCGACCGGGCGCGACCGCCTCTCGGCTTACACCACCGTCGATGTGTCCGCACGCTACGATTGGTCTTCGGATCTGAGTCTGCAACTGGTGGTGGACAACCTCACCGATGAGCGTGAGCTGGTCTCTCGCCGCCCCTTCGGCGCCCGCCCCAATGCCCCGCGCACGGTGCAGGCGGGTGTGACCTACCGATTCTGAGTGAGGGCTGATCGGCGTGCTTGAGATGCAGTGGTGGCAGGCGCTGACCGCGCCCCTGAACTACCCGCTGAACCCGGCCAGTCGTATGTATTGGTTGTTCTGGGTTTCGGCGGGTGCGATGGCGTTGGTCGCGCTCTATCTTCAGTATCGCCGCCAACGGCAGGGAAGCTTTTGGCGCAGCCTGCGCCGGACTCTCTTTTCCCGTCGCCACTGGTTCAACCGTTCCACTGCCACTGATCTGGGGCTGATGGTGGGTAACGGCGTGCTGCGGCTGCTACTGATTGTCCCCTTGCTGGGTAGTCACCTGATGGCCACGCTCTGGGTGGCCCGCACTCTGCAGACGCATTTGGGGAACGCCCCTACATTCCACTGGCACTGGCTGGCGATTGCCCTGAGCTACACCCTGGTGTTCTTTCTGGTGGAAGACCTCAGCCGCTTCGCCTTGCACCGGACCATGCACCGAGTGCCCTGGCTGTGGCGTTTTCACCGTGTCCATCATAGCGCCCGGCGACTGACGCCTTTGACTCTGTTTCGGGTGCATCCGCTGGAAATGACCGCCTATTACCTCCGTGGGTTGGTGGTCTTTGGAGGCGTCAGTGGGGTTTTTGTCTATCTGTTCGGCGGGCGGTTGAGTGGCCTGGATGTTCTTGGTGTGGATGTTCTCGGCTTCGCGTTTAATTTCCTGGGCGCCAATCTGCGCCATAGCCACATCTGGTTTACTTTCGGGCCGTTGGAGCGCTGGCTGATCAGCCCGGCCCAGCACCAGTTGCACCACAGCGCGGCGCCGGAGCACCGAGACCGCAATTTTGGTACCTGCCTGACGCTGTGGGACAAGCTCGGCGGCAGCCACTTGCCGGCGGGGGAGCGCCCGCGGCGGCTGCGTTTTGGTGTGGCCCGTTCAGGGCATACGCAGTAACTGTTTCATTTCCCGAGCGTTTTCGGGGTAAACCAGGTCTGCCAGGGTGTAGCTGTCCAGTACTCGGAAAAACGCCTCCAGCGACTCGGCCAAGACCCCTTTGAGCCGGCAGGCCGGTGTCAGGGCGCACTGGCTTCCACTGCCAAAGCACTCCACCAGGGTGAGATCCTGTTCGGTGCTTCGAATGAGCTCACCGAGGTTAATTTCCTCTGGCGTGCCACGTAAGCGCAGCCCCCCGTTTTTGCCCCGAATGGCGTGCAGGTAGCCCTTACTGTTCAACTCCTGCACCACTTTCATCAAATGGTTTTTGGAAATATCGTAGCTCTCGGCGATTTCGCGAATAGTGGATAGCGCCTCGCCCTTCAGGGCCACGTACATCAGCACCCGTAAAGAGTAGTCGGTGTAACGGGTAATGTGCATGAATGACCTCGGTTAGCCTGGGCGGTTGTCGGCCCGGGGTTGAGTTAACATGGGTGCGTAAAGCACGACAAACAAGCTGAAGGCCAAAATCCAGCTCAGCGCGGACAAGGTTACCCCAATGCGGTAATCAATCCACTGGTTGGCTGCCAACAGACGCAAAACGGTGGCGGCAATAATGGCCCAAATCATCAAACGGCCATAAGGCGGCAACTTCATGGGTCGCCCTGTATGGCCGACGGCGACCCGGCTCATCACCCCGAGGATCAGTGTTCCAATGCCCCCCAAGGCCAGCGAGTGCTGCCACAGCGTGTCGGGTATGGCCGGATAAAAACCGCTGACCCCGCGCAGCAGCAGCGCGAGGACCACCCATCCGTAGGCCAAGTGCAGGATCCACAGCAGTGGCTCACGCCACGCCAGCCACCCCCGCCACTGGTATAGTCTCAGAGCGTTCACTCCCCCCGCAAACAGAGCAGCCAGCGCTTCGCACCAAGCGGGTAGTGGCAACAACGCCAATACGGCCAGTAAGGCCACGCTGGCCATTGCCAGGCCAGTGACGGTTGTGGATTTAACAACCCGTTCAGCCGGTTCCCCCTGGCCTCTTAACCAGTTGGCCGTGAACGCCGGCGTAATGCGCCCGGCAATGACCACAATCATTAACGTTATGATATCGAGTCCCAGGCCCTGCCCGAGCTTTAACCAATGCATGCTGCCGCCGGAAAACCCCAGGTGCATGAGCAGGTTGCCGACGGTCAGCGCGGCTAGCACCGCCACTAAAATCAGGTTGCGCTTGTTGCCGTAGCGTAACAACACACGAGCGGCATAGATTGCAACCACCGGTAGAAAAGCCAGATCCACCGCGGCCACCAGCCAACCGGGCAGCCAACCGGCGAACCAGAAGACAAGGCGCCCGGCCAGCCAGAGCATTACCAGTGCTAACAGGCCTTTACCTTGAAGTGGGGGAGCGCCCGTCCAATTGCACATGGCCGTGAGTAGAAACCCGGCGGTGGCGGCCGTAACGAAGCCGTAGATCATTTCATGGCTGTGCCATTGCAGGGGTGACCAGCCCAGCGGCAGAGGCCAGCCGCCAAACAGAAACCCGACCCAGGCCAACACCACCACTATGGCGTACAGGCCCGTCAGAATAAAAAACGGACGAAAAGGGTAGCAGAGCAGGGCGTTGCGTTGGGGCATGAATAGCTCCTCGGTTTCGTCCCCGAGCCATCAGGCGTCGGGGCGGCTGAACAGATAAATTGTTACGGCGCAGAACAGGCCTACCAGCGCAAGCAGTACTACCGGAGCTACCCCTGTCAGCGCCATCAAGATCAGGCTGCCGAGCATTAATGCCGGTGCGAACCACTTGGCTCGCCTGGGGACCGCGCGCCGGGTATGCCAGGCACGCAGTAGCGGTCCAAATTGCCGGTGGCTACTCAGCCAGCCATGCAGCCTGGGGGAACCTTTGGGAGCCGCCCAGGCGGCTACCAGCAGGAATGGCGTCGTGGGCAGTACCGGCAGCAGGGCGCCGACAGCTCCCAGTCCAATGCTGAGCCAGGCTACCAGCAACCAGGGTAGTCGGCGGGTGTTCTGCCACCATTGTGTTCCGCTCATACCGGCTCCTGACGATGTCCAGTGGATCCCGCAGGGTACCACCAACAAGGGATTTAAACATGTAAAAATAATATATCTTTTAAAGAGCCTCTTCAACGTCTATTTCCACTAAAGGGTGGCTCCCTCTCCCGCGCGGGCGATGCCCCGCTACCTCTGATGGGGTAATAGGGGTATTTAAAGATGAATTTGTTTTACTTCTTTTTCTTGGGGCGGTATTCTTTGTAAAGATGTAAAGTTTATGCATCTTAAGGGATGCTTCGATGATGTGCTGCAACCGGAAGGGGGAGCCGCCTATGAGTTGGCTGACGCAATCGGTCGGTGATATTGCCCGGGAGTTACCCGGCGCCACTGGCGTATTTCATGGCTACGGCCTGGATTTTTGTTGTGGGGGGAAACAGACGCTTTCCCATGCACTTGAGCGCAAGGGGGTGGATCCGGGCGCACTGGTTGCTGAACTGGACCTTTTACACGCCCAGGCGAAGGGTGCCCGAGGCAACTGGGCGGAGGCGGGCGATAGCGAACTGATTGAGCATATCTTGACTCGTTATCACGACGTGCATCGCCAACAGCTGCCGGAACTGATTCGTCTCAGTCAGCGGGTTGAGCTGGTTCACGGCGGCCACCCCGAGTGCCCCAGCGGCTTGGCGAATCATCTGGAAGCGATGGTTGCCGAGCTGGAGAGCCATATGGATAAAGAAGAGCAGATTCTCTTCCCCATGATTGCCCGGGGCATGCTGGGGATGGCCACGGGGCCGGTGAACATGATGCGCCACGAACACGATGAGCACGCCCAAGGGCTGCGCCGAATCCATGAGCTGACTCGGGGCATCAACCTCCCCGTCGGGGCCTGTAACACCTGGCGAGCGCTTTACGTGGGATTGGCATCGCTCGAGGTCGACTTAATGGACCACATCCATCTGGAAAACAACATTTTATTTGATCGTATTGACGGGCTGGGGGCTGCGGCAAATGGGTAAGTACAAGAAACTGTGGTGGACGCTGATTGGCACACTGGCTGTGACCTTTGGCTTGTTGGGGTATTTCGGGATGGAGGTGTATCGCAAGGCGCCACCGATCCCCGATCAGGTGGTAACGGCCTCTGGCCAGACAATCATGACCGAGACCAGCATTCTGGACGGTCAGACGGCCTGGCAATCCGTGGGCGGTATGCAACTGGGTTCCATTTGGGGGCACGGTGCCTACCAGGCCCCGGACTGGACAGCGGACTGGTTGCACCGGGAATTGCTTGCCTGGCTGGAGCTGGCCGCAAAGGACACCTACGGCGCCGGTTATGAAGAACTGACTGGGAGTGAGCAGAATGCGCTCCAATATGAATTGAAGCAGGCCTATCGCACCAATACCTGGAATGCCGAGACCGATACGCTGGTCGTTTCCGAGCGGCGCGTTCAGGCCATGGCGCAGACGGCGGATTACTACAACCGCCTGTTTGGAGGCGATCCTGCGCTTCAGCCGACCCGCGAAAGTTATGCCATGAAAGAAGTCACGATGCCCAGCGCGGAGCGGCGCGAACAGTTGACCGACTTTTTCTTCTGGACGGCCTGGGCGGCCGCCACCGAGCGCTATCCCGGTGAGGCGACCTACACCAACAACTGGCCCCATGAGCCCTTGATCGGCAACAAGCCCACGGCGGAGAACATCGTCTGGTCCATCGCCAGTGTGGTCTTGCTGATTGCCGGCGTGGGCGGGCTGGTCTGGGGTTGGGCGTTCCTGCGCAAAGAAGACGAAGAAGAGCCCGAGGCACCCAAGCAGGACCCGATCACCACCTTTGCGCTTACGCCCTCTCAAAAAGCGCTGGGTAAGTATCTTCTGGCCGTGGTGGGACTGTTTACCTTCCAGGTGTTTCTGGGCGGGTTCGTCGCGCACTACACCATTGAAGGCCAGGGTTTTTACGGCATTCAGACGTCGGACTGGTTTCCGTATTCGTTGATGCGCACCTGGCACATTCAGTCGGCCATGTTCTGGATCGCTACCGGCTTCCTGGCGGCGGGACTGTTCCTTGCGCCGGTGATCAATGGCGGCAAAGATCCCAAGTATCAAAAGTTGGGGGTGGACATTCTGTTCTGGGCATTGATTGCGGTCGTGGTCGGGTCTTTCGTCGGTAACTTCTTCGCCATCAACCAGATCATGCCTGCCGAGTGGAGCTTCTGGCTGGGTCATCAGGGCTATGAGTACGTCGACCTCGGCCGGTTCTGGCAGATCCTGAAAGTCGCCGGCATTGCTTTCTGGCTGTTCCTGATGATGCGCGGCATCGTGCCGGCCCTCAAGCAGGGTGGGGATAAGAACCTGCTGGTACTGTTAACGGCTTCGGTGGTGGCCATTGGCCTGTTCTACGGCGCGGGTCTGGCCTATGGAGAACGCACACACATTTCCATCATGGAATACTGGCGTTGGTGGGTGGTGCACCTGTGGGTAGAAGGCTTCTTCGAAGTGTTCGCCACTGCCGCCCTGGCCTTCATTTTCTGCAGCATGGGGCTGGTGTCCCGGCCCATGGCCACCGCCGCGTCGCTGGCCTCGGCCTCACTGTTTATGCTCGGGGGCGTGCCCGGTACCTTCCACCACCTGTACTTTTCCGGCACCACCACACCGGTGATGGCGGTGGGCGCTTCCTTCAGCGCGCTGGAGGTGGTCCCTCTGGTGGTTCTGGGCTATGAGGCCTGGGAGAACTGGCGGTTGAAGTTCCGTGCGCCCTGGATGCAGAACATCAAGTGGCCACTGCTGTTCTTCGTAGCCGTTGCCTTCTGGAACATGCTGGGAGCGGGCGTGCTGGGCTTTATGATCAACCCTCCCATCTCGCTGTACTACGTACAGGGGCTGAATACCACGCCCACCCATGCTCATGCGGCGTTGTTCGGCGTTTATGGCTTCCTGGCGCTGGGGTTTGGTCTGTTGATCCTGCGTTACATTCGCCCCAACATGGTGTTTAGCGAGCGACTCATGAAAACCGCCTTCTGGTGGATGAACGGCGGACTGGTGTTGATGCTGTTTACCAGCCTGTTGCCGGTGGGCATCATCCAGTTCGTGGCAAGCGCTTCCGAGGGGCTGTGGTACGCTCGCAGTGAAGCCTTTTTGCAGCAACCGCTGCTGGAAACCCTGCGCTGGATACGTACTATTGGTGATGTGATTTTCATTGTCGGTGCTCTGGCAGTGAGCTGGCAGGTGGTTAAGGGCGTACTCTTTCCCGACGCATCGGGCAAGCCGGCGGCGGGGCGCCTGGAAAAAGCCTGGCCCCCCGCCTATGCTGAGTCCGACGCCGCCATGGCCGAAGCCCATCAGGGTGACAGCGTCTGCTGCGGTCACTGCGGCGGCAACAAGTAACCCAGACCGAGGGCGGGCTCGCTCCGCCCTCGGCGTTAAACGGTTCTGGAGAAGCGAATGGTGAATGCTCACGAACGTATCGATACTATCTTTGATGTTGTCAAAAGCCGCAATCCTGGGGAAACCGAATTTCATCAGGCCGTGTGGGAAGTGATTGAAACGTTGATCCCGGTATTGGAAAAATGCCCCTATTACGCCGAACAGAAAATCATCGAACGTATTTGCGAGCCGGAGCGACAGATTATTTTCCGTGTTCCCTGGGAGGACGATAACGGGGAAGTGCACATTAACCGTGGCTTTCGCGTGGGTTTTAACAGTGCGCTGGGGCCTTTCAAAGGCGGTTTGCGTTTTCATCCCAGTGTGCTGCTGGGAACCATCAAATTCCTTGCCTTTGAACAAACCTTTAAAAACGCCCTGACGGGTATGCCCATTGGTAGCGGCAAGGGCGGCTCGGACTTTGATCCCAAAGGAAAGACTGACTCGGAAGTGATGCGTTTTTGCCAGAGCTTCATGACCGAACTCTATCGCCATATTGGCGAGATGACCGATATTCCCGCCGGTGATATTGGCGTTGGAAGTCGCGAGATCGGTTTTCTGTTTGGCCAATACAAGCGCATCACCAATCGTTATGAGTCGGGGGTGTTGACCGGGAAAAGCCCGCTTTGGAGCGGGGCGCTGGTGCGTCAGGAATCCACCGGTTATGGTGTGGCTTACTTCGCGGAACAGATGCTCAAGACGCGGAACGAGCCGCTACAAGGGTTGTCCTGTGTCGTATCCGGTTCGGGCAATGTGGCGATTTACGCGATTGAAAAACTTCACCAGCTTGGTGCAAACGTTGTCGCCTGCTCGGACTCGTCGGGCGTCATCTATGACGAAGACGGGATCAAGCTCGATACGGTCAAAGCCATCAAACAGGGCGAACGCGGGCGGATCAAAAGCTACGTGGATGAACATCCCGACGCCGAGTACCGCAAGGGTGGCAATATCTGGGAGATTCCCTGCCATTTGGCGTTTCCCTGCGCCACTCAGAATGAGTTGGACAAAGACGCCGCTGAAACCTTGATTGAAAACGGCTGCAAAGCGGTGGTGGAGGGCGCCAATATGCCCTGTACGCCAGAAGCGGTCGACCTGTTTTTGGATAACGATGTGGGCTACGGGCCGGGCAAGGCAGCCAATGCCGGTGGGGTGGCGACGTCCGCGCTGGAAATGCAGCAGAACGCCAGTCGCGATGCCTGGACGTTTGAATACACCGAAAAGCGGTTACGCACCATCATGGCCAACATCCATGATGACTGTTATCACACCGCGGATGAGTTCGGCTCCAAGGGCAACTATGTGGTCGGCGCCAACATTGCCAGCTTCCGGCGCGTTGCCGAGGCCATGTTGGCTTTCGGGATAATCTGACGGCACTGCTGTCCTATGGTTATAGGACGACGCTGGTCTACGATAGAGCGTGGCTGGTCATCTCTGTGTCCGGTACGAGCATTGAAATCGAAACGGTATGGAGGTCACTATGGTGGACGTATTTCTTAAGCGCGCCCATGACCATGTTGAAAAAGACGATGGCGCCCGAGTGCTTGTGGATGGCCTCTGGCCGAGGGGCATCAAAAAAGAAGCGCTTGAACTCGATGACTGGTGTAAAGAGGTGGCTCCCAGTGAAGCCCTACGCAAGTGGTTCAATCACGACCCCGATAAATGGAAGGAGTTTCGAACCGATTACTTGGAAGAGTTGAAGGACCACAAGCAGACAGCAAGGGAGCTTCTCGGGAAAAACCAAAACGGACGGCTGACACTGGTTTATGCTGCCAAAGACAGGGAGCATAATCACGCTCGTGTGCTGCGCGAGTATCTTAAAAAGATGGATCACTGAGCGCATTGATACCATTGCCCGGAACCTGGAGAACGCCTCCCCGGCGGCAAGCTCGTTACGATGGGTGGTATGATGCGCTTTCTGCCAGTTTTTCGGTGCGCTAGCTAGCACAGAATGATACGAGAGCTTTTAACTTGGCTCTGGGTCTTTACTCTCTTTATAGGAGGTTATGATGAAGTTTTCCATGAAAGTATTTGTGTTGTCCCTTGCCGCTTGTGCCGCCACTGGCGCTCAGGCCGCTGACTGTGAGGTGACCGTTGATAGCAACGACAAGATGCGTTATGACACCGACCGCATTGAAATGGATGCGAGTTGTGAAGAGTTCACGGTCAAGCTGACGCATTCGGGCTCAATGGCGGAAAACGTCATGGGGCACAACTGGGTGTTGACCCTGAATGAGGACATGCAGGGAGTGGTGCAGGATGGCATGTCGGCCGGGCTGGAAAACAACTACGTGAAGCCGGGCGATGAGCGTGTGATTGCCCACACAGAAATCATTGGCGGCGGTGAGGAAACCTCGATCACCTTTGATGCCAGTGGACTGGAGCAGGGTGCCAACTACCAGTTCTTTTGCTCTTTCCCCGGACACTCCTCACTCATGAAGGGCGAGTTCGTCGTCAAGTGAACGCGCAATGGCGGGTGCGTCGCCAAGCGGCGCGCTCGGTTACGCCAACGGCCGCGTGACACCGGGTATTGATGGGTTGGTCACATCAACGTTCTGGGGCCGCTTCTCGCTTGGCTTTGTGCTGCATGGCGTGCCGGATATCTTCCAGGCGCAGACCACGGGTGTCGATACCGCTGCGAATCAGTAGCACGGCCGCGCCCGCCAAGGGTATGACAATGACAAGCGCCGAGGCGGTCAGAGAGTCCAGCAGGCCTGAAACACCCAGCAACGTTCCCGCAATTCCGCCGAGTTTCGAACTGGCAGCGACGATCCCTGCCCCGGTGCCTCGAAGATGCACGGGGTAGATTTCCGAGGCGTAGGGAATCAACATGGCGATCACGCCACTGGCGCTGACAAGCAGCAGGGCGGTGCACGCCGTCAACGTGGTGACCGTGAGAACTCCCATAGCACTGCACAGGGCGAAAGCCAGCATTGTGAGGGCCGTCAGTGTGGTAAACAGCGTCAGTGTGTAGATGGAGCTCCACCAGTGATACAGGGCAATTACCAGCGCCACACCCGGCAAAGCCAACAGCGCGGACTGGGCCACCAGAGAGTTTGCGTACTCCGACAGGCCGAGGCTGTGCAGGTTGGTGGGCAGCCACAACAGAAACCCAAAGTTGACCAGGCCCCAGGCCAGACCCGCCGTAATCAACCCCCAGGTGATGCCGGCGTAGGGGGGGTGGAACAACTCCCTGAACCCTCCCTGAGACGGTTCGGGCTCTACCATGACATCCTGATCGCGATGTGCATCGCCCGCAAACCGGGCCAACACATGGCGAGCTTCTCGGAGCATCCCTTTGCTTGCCAAGTACCGCGGGGACTCGGGGATGTATCGGTTGAGAATGATCACCAGCAGGCCGGTCGGCAAGCCCAGCAACCAGAGTATTCGCCAACTGAAGATGGGCTCCAGCACCGTGGCAGAGCCGGCGGCGGCGAGGTAACCCGCAGCGGTACCCAGACCGCCCAGTGCCACCAGCAGCCAGCCCCGTTGCCGGGCGGGCACGGACTCCGCCATCAGGGCAAATGTAATGGGCAAAAGACCACCGGCTGACAAGCCCATCAGGAAACACATGACCAGGTTCCAGGTGTAGGAAGGCATGGCACCGCAAATGGCGGTGCCAATGAACATGAGGGCCGATAGGAGGATAGTGGCGCGTCGGCCGAACCGGTCTGAGGCCATACCCCATAAAACGGAGCCCAGTGTGGTGCCGGTGAGCGCCACTACCGCCAGCACGCCGGCCGACTGACTGCTCAGTTGGTATTCGGCCGCCATGCCGGGCATGACAAAGCCCAGAGTGGCGGGCTTCATTACATCCACCGTTACGGCGACCATCAGCACCGCCACCAGCTTCCAGTGCTCCCGATTGAGCGGCACCTGGTCGGCGACGTGAAACTGTAAATGGATTTCCTCGTGCTGGGCCAGCGCCGCCATTCTGGGCACAACACCGTAGGCGGATAGCAGAAGCCCGACGGGGATCAACGCCATGCCGACCAGCATGGTGGTACTCATCGGCATCCCCGCCATCTGATACCCCATGGGAGCGGCGTGCAGAAACATGGGAATGTGCGACAGAACGCCCAACGTAATGGCGAGGCACCCAAGCCAGAACGCAACGGGATGGTAAAAGCGCATGACAACTCCAAACGCCCGGGAGTGTGAGCGGCTGTTGTTATTGAAATATCGAGCGAGCCACTGAATACCCGACTAAAACACTTGGGTATTCAGGTTGCCGAGGAATAATGGTAGCATAGCGTTGTAAGATAAAGTGTATTCAGAGAGCATCTTATGACGCCCAGCTTCCATATATCCGCCCCCGCCCGAGATTACCTGATCGAACTGCTCGACCGGCAGGGCGTGGACGCCGCCCGAATTTTTGTCGTAGAAGCGGGCACTCCCCGAGCCGAGACCTGCCTGGCTTACTGCCGCCCCGGCGAGGAGTCCGAAAGCGACCTGGAAGTCTATGAGGGCGATCTCAAACTCTACCTGGACAAACGCAGCCTGCCCTACCTGAAAGGGCTGGAGGTCGACCTGCAGGAGCAGGGCGATCAGAAGCAGATCACCATTCGCGCGCCGAACGCCAAAAAACCCCAGAGTGCCCAAGGGCGTGAAGTGGTGTTCGAGCGTGAAACCCCTGCCAAATTGGTTCCGTCCGGCGATGATCTGATGATTCCCAAAGGGGCGGAGGCGGCCATTACCCAGGCGCTCGGGGCGAGTTACACCCTTTTGTACCACGGCAACCTGATCCGTATTGATGGGAAAGACGCCGATGCCATCGGTCTGACCGCCAACGGCCTGGAGTTCGAAGCGCGCGAAGACGGCCAGATTGACGAAGAGCAGGTCTGGAAAGCCTTGTCGATGGTCTATGACCCGGAAATTCCAGTGAACATTGTCAGCCTTGGGCTGGTCTATAAGATGAATGTGGATCAGGAGCGCGGTCACGTCGATGTGGAAATGACGCTCACCGCTCCCGGTTGCGGCATGGGCGATGTGCTGGTGGACGACGTCAAACGCCGACTGGCGGAAGTGCCGAATGTGGCTTCCACCGATGTTGATCTGGTATTCGACCCGCCCTGGGATCGCACCATGATGAGCGAAGAGGCGCAGCTCGAAACCGGAATGTTCTTCTAGCCTCGTTCGCTGACATCTATAAGCCGCAGCTCAAGGCATTCAACGCTTTAGTCAACTACACTACAGCGTGTGTTTTGTCTCATCCGTATTGCAGTCTCATCATTTTGTGCACGAGGAGAGCATCATGGATAAAAAAGCGCTTAGCGTTGCCCTATCTCTGACGGTGGCATTGCCCTCAACCGCGCTGGCATCATCGTTCCAGCTATTGGAGCAAAGCCCCGCTCACCTGGGTAAGGCCTTCGCCGGCACGGCGTCGGATATTACCGACGCTTCCACGGTTTATTACAACCCCGCCGGCATGTCCCGCCTTGAAGGCAGCCATGTCACTCTAGGCGGCAATGCGGTATTCACCGAGGCGGACTTCGTCAATGACGGCTCCAGCTATACGGTGGGCGGAAATACCGTGCCGGTTAGTGGTGGCGGCAACACTGATGAAACCGGCTTTATTCCCAACGTCTATTGGGTGGCGCCACTGACTGAGCGGCTGACCGTGGGGGTCGGTGCTGGAGGGCCGTTCGGGTTGTCCAGTGACTTTGACGATACTTGGCCTGGTCGCTACTCGGCCACCTTCAGTGAGCTGGAGGTCATGAACCTGAATGCCACCACGGCCTGGGAGCTGACCGACCAGATCGCTGTGGGGCTGGGCGTCAATTATCAACGGATGGATGTGACGCTGGAAAGCCAGTTCGACTCCACGCTGGGGCTCAACCCCAACCCAGAAACCGATACCGGCGCCCGCATTGAGGGCGACGATGATGACTTTGTCCTGGATGCCAGCGTGCTGTGGACGCCCGCGCCGGGGACCGATATCGGTCTGGTATGGCGCCAGGGGGGCGACTTCACCCTGGAGGGGACGGCAAGCTTTGATCTCAATGCCGCCTGTGCTCCGGGAGCGGGGCTGCCCACCGGCGCGCCGCCCGCCCCGACGACGGGCACTCTGTGCGCAGGCGCTCTGGCGGCGCGCGAGGGCGGCGTGACGGCGAATGCAGACCTTCCGGATACCCTCACCCTGAGCGCCTCTCAGCAGCTTGGTGAGCGCTGGACCGTGCATGCCGACCTCGCTCAGACCCGCTGGAGCAGCATTCAGACCATTGCGGTCGACAATGTTGAGAGCGGGGAGAACGTGACCGAGCTGCATCTGAATTACGACGACACGCTGCGTTTCGCCCTCGGTGCCAGCTACGCGTTCTCCGATACCATGACCTGGCGGTTTGGCGTTGCCAAGGATGAGGCGCCACAAACCGATCCGGCATATGTCAGTCCCCGCATCCCGGATGAGGATCGCACTTGGCTGGCCGTGGGCGCTAACATGATGCTTTCTGACGCTTTGTCTCTGGATGTGAGCTACGCCCATCTGATGGTGGATGACGCTCAACTGAACCGGCAGGACGCGACGGCTACCGGCGGCACTTATAACCTTGAAGGTCACTTCGACAACAGCGTCAACATTGTCGGGGCCCAGTTGAATTGGCACTTTTAGGCCTTCCTGAAAAGATGTGTTTTGTTAAGCCGCCCCTCGAGGCGGCTTTTTTATGATTGACACGGCGGTTCAGACGAGCGCAAACGGACGCCATTGCGACATTGGGCGTCATTGATGCCGTTTCCTCTGTGAAAGGAATCACAGCGTTGCACACGGAGCCCTGCGTGTTGGGGTGATATCAGGCAAAATTGCGTTTCGATACGCTTATTCCGTGTACCAATGATAAGGACAGGTCATGTTGGATGTAATATGGAACCCCGAGTCCTGTGATGTCGATAAAACCATTCTGGGCGAGGAGATGGCCAGCTACCAGCGCAGCATGCTGGGCAGCAACCACGGCTTCTGGGACTGGAACCTGAGTACCAACCGCATGCGTTGGTATGGCACCTTCTGGCGGGAGCTTGGTTACGATGAGCGGGACGCTCAACGTATGACCACCCCGGAAATTCTTCTGGATTTTATTCACCCGGATGATCGTCAGGGCTTCCGTCTTGCCATCGAAGAGACCATCAAAAAGGGCTCCCCACTGGATTACTGCTACCGGCTGCAAAGCAAGCGGGGCGATTACCTCTGGGTCCGGGTCAACGGTCAGGGTTACCGGGACGAATCCGGTTGGACCTACTACATGGCGGGTGTTAATTACGATATATCGGAACTCAAGCGCACGGAGGAAGCACTCCGGGCCAGCGAGGCCCGACACTCCCGCATGATCGCAGGCACCCGTGACGGCGTCTGGGAGTGGGATTTGAGCACTGACGAGGTCAGCTTTACCGACATCTGTTGGGAGCAGTTGGGTTTTACCCCGCAAGAGGTGCGCGAATTTCAGCTATATCGTATAGAGGATTGGAAAGCGCGCATGTCTGACCGGGACATTCAGCGTTTTGACCAGGCCTTGCGCCGCCACATCATCGATCGGGTGCCGTTTGATGTGGAATACCAGGTCACCGCGAAAGACGGCTCCTTGCGCTGGATTCGCGCCCGCGCCGAGGCCACGTATAACGAACACGGGCGGGCGGTGCGCATCTCTGGCAGCAATATGGACACCACGGAACTGAAAAGCACTCAGGAGGCGCTCCTGGAGGCGAAAACGTCCGCGGAAAAAGCCAACCAGGCCAAATCCGAGTTCCTCTCCAGTATGAGCCACGAGCTGCGCACGCCGCTCAATGCCATTCTCGGGTACTCACAGTTGCTCACCTACGATGCGAACCTCAGCGGTGGAAGCCGGGATAACGTGGATGAAATACACCGGGCGGGCAAACATCTGCTGCAGTTGATCAACGAAGTGCTGGATCTGGCCAAAATCGAGGCGGGGCACATGAGCCTGACGCTCGATTCAGTGGTGCCCTCCCGGCTGGTGACCGAGTGCCTTCGCCTGATGGCCCCTCTGGCAGATGACCACCAGATACAGCTCCATTGCCAACTGAATGCGCTTGAGTCGGTGGCGGTCGAGGCCGATTTCACCCGACTCAAACAGGTGTTCCTGAATCTCGTTAGCAACGCCATCAAATACAACCGTCCCGGTGGGCGTGTGGATGTGTCCTTTCACGCCACCGACCGGAATACCTTGCGTATCTTGGTGGAAGATACCGGTGTCGGTATTCCCAAAAACCGGTTGGATCAGGTGTTTGAACCCTTCAGTCGTTTACACGAACACTCGGCTCACGTGGAAGGCAGCGGCGTGGGGCTGGTGATTACCCGACAGTTGATCAACATGATGAACGGCCACCTGGATTTTACCAGCGTGGAAGGACAAGGCAGCGGTTTCTGGTTCGAATTGCCACTGGCCGAAACCTCCGCGTCAGAGCGGCCCTCCCGGACTCTGGAAGAGGAGGTGGGAGTGTTGGAGGTAGAGGATCACCACCGAATACTGTATATCGAAGACAACCCCGCCAACGCCAAGTTGCTCGCCAAAATTGTGGAGCGCTTCAAGCCGTTGGAGTTGGACATTGCCGCAGAGCCCATGCTGGGTATTTATCAGGCGCGCACGCAGCTGCCTGACCTGATACTGCTCGACATCAATCTTCCGGATATGGATGGCTTTGAGGTGTTGAAGGTCTTGAAGCGCGACCCAGCCACCTGTGATATTCCAGTCGTGGCGCTGTCGGCCAATGCCCTGGCAAGCGACATTGATCGGGGGTACCGCTCGGGCTTTTCCGGGTACCTGACCAAGCCCATTGAGGTCGGGCAACTGGTGCGGGTGTTTAACCGGGTGCTGGGGGAGTGTGAGCTGGAGTGGGACGATTAACCCAAAGGCAGCCGGGGGCGGGGCCCGCCGGCTTCAAGGGCAACGGCTTATTTCGGTTGCTTCGCCACCCGAAGGTAAGGTTTGAGCGTTTTCCAACCTTCCGGGAATTTCTTCTTGGCGTCTTCATCGCTCACTGAGGGCGGAATGATAATGTCATCACCCGGCTCCCAGTTCACCGGCGTGGCCACAGTATGCTTGCCGGTCAGTTGCATGGAATCGAGCAAACGCAGGATTTCGTTGAAGTTCCGCCCGCTGGTCATGGGGTAGATCAGCTGCGCTTTGATCTTCTTGTCCGGCCCGATGATAAACACCGCTCGCACGGTGGCGTTGTCCGCTGGAGTACGACCCTCGGCACTGCCGTCTTCGTCTGCCGGCAACATGTCGTATAGTTTGGCCACGTTCAGGTCCGTGTCGCCAATCATCGGATAGTTTGGCGCCGTGCCCTGAGTTTCTTCGATATCCTTCCCCCATTTGGCATGATTCTCAACAGGATCAACGGACAGACCAATGATTTTTGTGTTGCGTTTGTCAAACTCCGGCTTCAGCTTGGCCATGTAGCCCAGCTCCGTGGTGCACACCGGGGTGAAGTCCTTGGGGTGGGAGAACAGGATCGCCCAAGAGTCACCAATCCAGTCGTGAAAATTGAGCTGGCCTTCGGTGGTCTGTGCGGTGAAGTCCGGCGCGGTGCTACCGATTCGCAGGGCCATAAGCTTACCTCCTTAGCGGATTTGCTGATTGAAGCGTTGAGATGCGGGTGAGATTGACGCTTTGCAACCCTATGGCTGTAAAGTGGGGTTATCTTATAGAAATGAAAGGGGCCCGTTAAATCACGAATTCGCATAACCTATAGCGGGAATGCATATCGAATTGAGCGCAATTTCTGCCTCCAGGGCTTGCCTTTTTATTAAGATGTATATAAATTACATCTTATGGCAAACGAGATCCGGGGAGGGCCACCATGAACCCGCTCAAACTGCTCCACGTCGCCCACGCTGGCATGCTTCTGAGTTTGGTGTTATCACTCGGCGCGCTTTCACTGGCGTATATGTTTTCGCACTCGCTCGGGTTGGCCACTCAAGTGGCGTCCCATATTGCGCTGATAGTCTTTCCAGCCTTCTTCAAGCTGGGTTATGTGCTGCGTTTGACCGCCCTCAAGCAGTTGGGGCGTGCGGTCGACTGAGCGGGCCGGGAAAGCCTGGCGTTTTATCCGGCGTCATTCCACTCTATAATCGGCGTTCATTCCCCGAGCGGAGATGCAAGTGCAAGCCGGAATAAAAGCGATAGTCGTGGCTTTGTTGTGCGGCGCGGTAACCGTTGTCCAAGCAGCCGAGCCCAAGACCGTCGAGGACATTCTCCCCCTGGTTCAGCAGTACTGTGGGTCCTGCCACGCCGTGCCGTCGCCGGCCTTGTTGCCGAAAAACAGCTGGCCCTACGTGATCGACTCCATGGTGACACTGGCCAAAAACCGTACCGGGCAGGACTTCATTCCGGCGGAGGCCGTCAAGCACATCAAGGCACTGTATTTTGGCAGCAGCCCCGAGGCCCTCCCCAAACTGCCCTACATTGATCAATCCCATCCGACGGTGCATTTCTCACCGGGCGGGATCGGTGCCCCTTCCCGCATTCCCCAGATACTCAACATTCAGTCAACCTCGCTGGGAGAGGCCCGCCACAGCTTCCTGGTGAGTGACGGCGAGGGGCATCAGCTGCTCCTGCTCGAAACCGAGGGCGGAAAGGCCCCCGAGTGGCGGGAAACCGTGCTGGCCGAGATCGATATTCCCATTACCGCCCGGGTACTGGACTACACCGGGGACGGGCGCGAGGACATCCTGGTGGCGGATCTGGGAGAGTTCCCGCCCAACGGCATGCTCGCCGGGAAGCTGTTCCTGCTGGAGCAGCATGAAAACGGCGACTTTGAAAAGCGACGGCTGATGCACCAGCTTGGGCGAGTCAGCGACGTGCAGGCGTTGGACCTGGATCAGGACGGCGATCTGGACCTGGCCGTGGCGGTCTTCGGCGGTGGCGATGTGGGAGAGGTCTTCTGGCTGGAACGCGAGGCCGACGGCTCCCACAAAAAACACGACCTGCTGGGGTTGAGCGGCGCGCTGAACATTACGCCCGCCGATTTGAACAGCGACGGGAAAATCGATCTCCTCACCCTTGTGGCCCAAGAGCATGAAACGCTGGTCGCCTTTATCAACCAGGGCAAAGGCCGTTTCGAGCGAAAGGATCTTGTCAGTGCCGGGCATCCATTGTTTGGCTCTACCAGAATGGAAGTCGTCGATTTTGACCGGGACGGCGACCCGGACGTTCTGTTTACCAACGGCGATGCCTTTGACACCCAGACCGAGCCCAAGCCCTATCACGGCGTCCAGTGGCTGGAGAACAAAGGCGATCTGAAGTTCGCCGTTCACGACATTGGCCGGTTTTATGGCGCGGCCAACGCCACCGCTGGCGATATGGACGGCGATGGGGACCTGGATGTGGTGGCCAGTAGTTGGGCCAACTACTGGGAAGACCCGAAACGTCAGTCACTCATCTGGTTTGAGAACAATGGCCGACAGCAATTTCAGCCTCGGCCGGTCAGCGGTAAGCATCGCGGTCTGGTGTCTCTGGAGCTGGTGGATATCACGGGCAACGGCCGCCTGGATATTGTGACCGGCGCCTTTCGCATGGATATTCTTACCGAGTTCTTCTCGCGAGAGGATAATCGGATCGCCCTCGACACAGAGGCAATGCGAGAAGACAAGCGCGAGCCCTCCGCTCGCCTGCTGTTGTTCAAGAATGAGGCGACGACTCCCTAAGAAAAGTCCAGCCACAAATGCTGGTAGCCACTGGCTGGATAGTGGGCATTGACCGGTGTTTTACCGATACTCGGCGTGACCCGATTGGTGGCGGCAAGAAGCTCCTCAAGAAACACTCGAAGCTCCAGGCGTGCCAGGGGCGCCCCAGGGCATACATGCAGGCCAGCGCCATACAGCAGGTTCTGGCTCTGATCCCGCCCCCAGCGAAAACGATCGGGCTCAGGGAATACCCTCTCATCCCGGTTGGCCGATACCCAGTTGACGGTGACGCGCTCGTCGGAGCCGACAGAACGACTCCCCAGGGTGACCGGCCGGGTGGTTCGGCGGCGGTTGGTAACCAGCGGGCCGTGAATACGCAAAATCTCCTCCACCGCTTCGGGAATTCGTTCCGGCTCCCGACGAAGGGTATCCTGCAAATCCAAATGCTCCGACAGGTATTGCAATAGCAGTCCGATTGACGCAGCGATAGTGCCGATTTCCCCCACGGTCCAGTTTCTGAGAATGCTGACAATATCGTTCTCAGAAATCGGGTTACCGTTGATGCGGCTGTTCATTATTTCCGTGGTCACGTCGTCCGGTGCCCATTCGCCCTGCTCGCGGCGGCTTTCCAGCAGGTCGTGAATATAGCGGCTGAAGCGCTGGGCAATCTCGTTCATGGCCTCGCGGTTACCGGCAAGTGTGGCTTCCTGATTTTCATGAGCCCACTGCCGAAGCGGTTCTTGCAAATGGTTGGGCCATCCAAGAAAGGCACACTGAATCTCCAGGGCAAAGTTCTCGGCCAGTTCCGGGATAATGTCGACGGCTTGCCGCCCGAGCACGGTACGAATCAGATTTTCCGATAGCTCGCGGCACAATGGTTCGAAGCCCGCCATGCGCGCCTGTGAAAAGTAAGGCTCGATCAGTGCTCTGTAAGGAGTATGCTCGGGCTTGTCCAGCCCGTTTGGCACTGACCGGTGCTGGGAAACCTGGTTGCTGAAGGTCTCATGATCCTCAACCACTCTGAGTACATCCTTGTGCCGGAACACCGACCAACCCATATACTCGCTATGGGCGACCGGACATTCGGTTCGCATTTGATCGAACGCGGCGAGAGGGTGATGCAGAACCTCCTCGGATCTGGGGTCCCAGTCGTATTCTTTTTTCACATCGGTCATTGCTGATCTCCCGGAACAACGTGCGCGCGCGCCGGCACCCCTCCGTGAGGGAGAGCACAAGGCGAGGCGGTGACGTTGTTATTGTGTGCTCGTGGTTTTACGGCTTTAGCAGGAAGGGCTAAATCGGTAACGGTTCCCGGAGTTCATGGTACAGCGCCGGGCATAAACGTTTCCACGGGGCTACCGCCAAAGATCTTCCCGGCTACTCCTTGTTGAGTAGTGGTCTTTCGACCTTTTTTCTAGCGTCTAAAAGTAGGTAGTTGAGGTATTCATGGGAGGTAGCTATTCGGAGGAATACTCCGGCGCAATAATTTCTGTTTATATCGAGTTGTGGGTGAGATCGTAACAGCTTTGGACCTCCCCGTAACAGACTGAGATGCGAATGAACAATTGTGCCAGAGAGTATGCCTATCCCCATGGTAAACCATGGAGTAGTGCTGTTATTCACGCCGATGCCAGATCTCCATTGAACAGGCTCGAAGATGGTTTCATCTTCGGGCCTTTTTTTGTTCGGTCGGAAGCGGTGGAGTCATGGCTTATCCGCGCCTCACGTTGTCCTTCTTCTTATCGCAGAAAGAGGTGTCTTATGACTCAGTGTATTAGGTCATGTTTACTCGGCATCGGCGCGGTGTTGGCGCTGGCAGGCAACGCTTGGGCCGCCGATCCCGCCAACGGAAAAGCGGTATACCAGCAGAATTGTCAGGCCTGCCATCAGGCTGAAGGCGCAGGAATACAGGGGGCCTTCCCCCCGCTGGCCGACAACCCCAATATTGCCGGCAACCCTGACTACCTCGCCAAGGTCATTATTAAAGGCGTATCCGGACCCCTGGAGGTGAACGGTAACCATTACAACGGCGCCATGCCCCCCATGGGTCATATCGACAACCAGAAAGTGGTGGATCTGGTGGCTTATATCCTTTCGGAATTGAACAGCAGTGGCGGTGAAATCTCCGAGGCGTCTGTTCAGGCGTTGCGGTAGTTCGTTGAAATTTTTGGTCCTCAGAGAAAGAGAGTAAAGCGATGAAAGCAGTCATGAAATCAGTAGCGGTCGGAGTAGGCGTGGCGTCGGCCTTGTGGTTGGCCGGTTGTTCCCAAACTGCGTCGGTCTCTTCGGCGGAGGAGTTTGTCGTGGACGGTCGAGTCTACGGTATGCCCGACGCCAAAGTGTATCGGGAAGACTATCTGGGTGATGCCGTGGTCGGGGAATATATGACCGCTTCCCCACACCTGGCGAAGCTCGATTACAAAGGCAATAAAACCCACCATGTGCGCCTGGACACTCTGTCTCAGAAAGTGGAAGTGGCGCCGGGGGTGAGTTATAACGCCTGGACCTTCGGTGGCAGTGTACCGGGTCCGGTGCTGCATGTACGCGAGGGGGACCGGGTGATCTTTACTATGAAGAACCGCTCGGATGAGCCTGTCGTGGTCACCAGCCCTGCGAAAGATGCGGCTCCGTTTTACCGTCAGTTAGCCGACAACCCCTATCAGAAGCCCGTCTCGGCCATTTCCCCCATGCCACACTCCATGGACTTCCACAGCGGAACCGTGGCCGCGGATGATAAATGGCGCAGCATCTCCCCCGGGGAAACCATCCAGTTCGAATGGGTCGCCAACTACCCGGGCGTGTACATGTACCACTGCGGCACTTCCAGTGTGCTGATGCATACCGCTATGGGCCAATACGGCGCGGTCGTGGTGTCGCCCAAAGAGGGTTATCCCACTGAGGCCGACCACGAATATGTGATCACTCAGTCGGAGTTTTACCTCCAGAAAATGGGTGACTCCTACATCTACGATCACCAGGCCGCCATGGCAAACAACCCGAGCCACGTCACTTTCAATGGTCACGTTTCCGCACTGATGGACCAACCACTGAAAGCCAGCAAGGGTGATCGTGTGCGCCTCTACGTGTTGAACGCTGGCCCCAATGGCACTTCCAGTTTCCATGTGATCGGAGCGATCTTCGATCGGGTGTGGTATGAGGGCAACCTGGAAAACGAGTGGCGGGGCATGCAGACCGTGTTGCTTGGGGCCAGTAATGGCGCTGTGGTGGAGTTTATCGTGCCAGAAGACGGCCTGTACAAGCTGGTGGATCACGAGTTCCACGACGCCGAGCGCGGCGCGGCTGGCGCCTTGATTGCCGCACCGGCTCAATAATAGGGCGTAAACATCATGGGTCTGAAAGCCGTTCAGTTTCTCGGAATCGTGG
The DNA here is from genome assembly GCF_000423345.1 of Marinimicrobium agarilyticum DSM 16975. Classification (GTDB taxonomy): domain Bacteria; phylum Pseudomonadota; class Gammaproteobacteria; order Pseudomonadales; family Cellvibrionaceae; genus Marinimicrobium; species Marinimicrobium agarilyticum. The sequence goes on along the minus strand of NZ_AUHU01000006.1, from coordinate 222,581 downwards.
GGTTGGCGTGGGCGATGGGCGCCCACGCGGCCGAGCCACCGGTGACCGTGCCAGAGGGTACGTTTGAGCACGCGGTGCTGCTGGACCGGGATGTCCAGACCGAATGGATAAAGTCTTTTCGGGTAGATCCGCACCCGGTCTCCCGAGCCGACTATGCGGGCTTTGTTCAGGCCCACCCGGGTTGGCGACGCTCGGCGCTAACCGGGTTGTTTCAGGATGGTGGGTATCTCAAGCACTGGCACTCGGATCTGGAGCCTGATGGTGAACCGGGCGAGCCGGTGGTACACGTCTCCTGGTACGCCGCCCGGGCCTACTGCGAAGCCCGAGGCGGTGCCTTACCGACGTTGGCGCAGTGGGAATATCTTGTGAACTTGCGCCGGCGGTTAAACGGCCACAGCGATCAGGATTACGCCAATGCAGTCTTTGCCTGGTACGGCGAGCAACGGGTAGCGACCCTGGAGGACAAGGCTCTCGGTCTCAGCGGGTTTATCGGACCGGTCAATGAATGGCTGGAGGACTATCAGCTGTTATTGGGCAATGGAGATCAAGTCGACTTCGGTGGCGGCTCTTGCGGGGATACCGGCCGTTTGATTGTCCGCTACGACAGTGCCCATTACGCCACACTTTTGCGCTACCAGATGCGCAGCAATCTTTCCCCGGAGACCACCGCAAGCAACCAGGGTTTCCGCTGCGTCTACCCTTGATGGAGATTATTATGAAATCGTCGATGTTGAAGGGGCTGCTTTTTGCACTCTTGGGTCTCACTGGCATGAGTGCCTTGGGGTTTGATCAGACCGGGCGCGAACATCACGGTCACGACCAGCACAGTGGCATGCCGCACACGCCGCTGCCCATGACCTCCCGGGTCCCGGAGGGATCGCTTCACCAATTGGATGCCGTATGGCAGACCCATCGTGGTGACGCTTTGACGCTGGCAGATTTGGCGGGGCGGCCCGTCATTATCACGATGTTATACGCCAGTTGCACGACCGCTTGCCCGGTGCTCGTGCAGGATGTGAAGCGTATCTATCAAGCGTTGCCCGAAGCGCGGCGTTCGCAAGCGGCGTTGTTGCTGGTGAGTTTTGACACCGAAGGCGACACTCCCGAGGCGTTGAACCAGTACGCTCAGAGTGTGCGCGCCGATGGCGAGGCTTGGCATTTCGCGACAGGCTCGGCGGCGGATGTGCGCACGCTGGCGGCTTTGCTGGGCGTTCGCTACCGCAAGAACCCCAGTGGCGGCTACGACCACAGCAATGTGATTGCTGTGCTCAATGCCAAGGGTGAGGTGGTTCACCGACAGGAGGGGCTGAATCAGCCGGTGACTGGCGCTGTGAAGGCTGTGAGCCTCGACGGTGGGGCCTGACCTTACTCCGTTACTCTGTTTGGGGTAGTGCTTGCCCGGGCGTATTATGGTTAGCTGCGCTCAAGGAGTGAGCATGAACGTATCGAATCGAAATTCAGTTTTTTTAAGCCGATTGACCTGTGTCTTTTCGGTCCGCTGGCGCCACACTCTTGCCGTTGTGCTACTGTCGGGCGCGGTACTTCTGGATGCATTGGGTTCACCCGCCCAGGCGTCGGATGCGGCCGCCCCGTCAGAGCCCAAGTCCGCGGAAGACGTTGTCCAGCTGGCCGAGCGTTTCTGTGGTGGTTGTCACGCTCTACCTTCCCCCTCCTTGTTGCCCAAGCGCAGCTGGCCGGGCGTTATCGATACTATGGTGGACTTGGCGCAGAAGCGTATTGGCGGGGAGGCGATTCCCTCCGAGGCCGTCCCTCATATCAAAGCGCTTTACTACGGCTCAAGCCCCGAAGCGCTACCCGTGCTTCCTACCCTTACGCGCTCCGAAGACGAACGCCAGTGGACTGTTCAGCGTATTGGCGGGCGTTCCGCCGTACCCCAAATACTCAATATTCAGCCGGTGGCACCGAAGGATTTTGGTCGCCGCTCAGCGCACGCTTTTCTGGTGTGTGATGGCGAGCGAAAGCAACTGACCTTGCTGGAGGCTGAGGGCAATGATCGGATACGTTGGCGGGAAACGCCTCTGGCCACTTTTACGCTGCCGATTCAAACGCGGGTGCTGGATTACACGGGCAATGGCCGGATGGATATCGTGGTGGCAGACCTCGGGGAGTTGCCCCCGAGCGGCCGCCTGAAGGGCAAACTGTATCTACTGGCGCAGGATGAGGCGGGGAATCTGGACAAACAGCTACTCTACGAAGGCCTTGGTCGAATCGCCGATGTGCAGGTGCTGGATATGAATGATGACGGACGGTTGGATCTGGCTGTGGCGGTGTTTGGGGGGGATAACCTGGGGGGTGTGCTGTGGCTCGAAAATCGAGGTGACGGGCGGTTTGAGCGGCACGATTTGATAAGCTTGAGTGGCGCTCTGAATGTGGTCCCCGTGGACCTCAATGGCAATGGCCGACAGGACCTGGTCACTCTTATCGCCCAGGAGCACGAAGTGGTGATGGCCTTTATCAACGCGGGGGAGGGCCAGTACCGCCCCTTGGAAATTGCCCGGGCGCCCCACCCCATGTACGGTTTTACCCAACTGCAGGCGGCGGACCTGGACCAGGATGGCCGGCCGGACCTGATAATGACCAACGGTGATGCTTTCGATACACAAAACGACCCCAAGCCTTATCATGGGGTACAGTGGCTGCGCAATCGGGGTAACCTGAAGTTTGATTATCACGACATTGGACGCTATTACGGTGCCGCCAAGGCGACGGTGGCCGACATCAATGGTGATGGTTATCAAGATGTCATCGCCAGCAGTTGGGTTAATCACTGGGACGATCCCGAGCGCCAATCCATGATCTGGTACGAGAATGATGGCAAGCAGAATTTCCGGCCGCGGACCCTTGCCGGCAATCACCGTGGTATGGTTCCCATGGTGGTGGCCGATCTCGACGGGAATGGCCGGATGGATGTATTGTCCGGCGCGTTTCGTATGGACCTGCTACGAGAGCTGATGACCGGAGAGACCGCCAATCCGGCACCCCAGTCGCTTGGTGATGAGGCGCATTCGAGATTGTTCTGGTTTGAGCAGCTCTCCACCAAAGAGCGTTGAAGTAACGGGCCGTTCGACAGAACCGGCGACCGCGCGAGTCGGCATTGAGGGCTCCATCCCATTGAGGCGTTCAATCACATCGGGCGCCGAACGGCTCACAATTGGCGTATGGAAAAATGCGGGGAGGATAAAGCGGAACGTGCAACAGCCGATTACCGGATATCACAAAGACGAAGAAGATCACTGGGTGGCGGAGCTGAGCTGTGGCCACAATCAGCACGTGCGTCACAAACCGCCTTGGGTGGAACGCCCCTGGGTGCTCACCGAAATGGGACGAGTGGCTATGCTCGGCGAACCACTCGATTGTAAAAAGTGCGATCGGGGGGAGCCGCGAGACAACCCATGAGCCGTCCAGACCAAAGTTTGTTTCAAGCGCTTCACACATAAAAAAAGCGGCTCCCTTAGGGAGCCGCTTTTTCAGAACCTCAGCGCCGGAGCGCTGAATTCAAAACTATGCGGGCAAATAATTGCTTAGATAGCTTGAATGTTCTCGGCCTGAAGACCTTTCTGGCCTTGAGTCACATCGAAGCTGACCGCTTGGCCTTCGGCCAGGGTTTTGAAGCCTGAACCGACAATGGCGCTGAAGTGAGCAAAAACGTCTGCACCAGACTCTTGCTCAATAAAACCAAAACCTTTTGCTTCGTTAAACCACTTAACTGTGCCTGTAGACATAATCGTACCTATAATAAACTATTGATGTTGGTCCAGATGGACCGGTGCTGCTGGAAAGATTCTATTACTTAAAAAGACAGGACGATTACGTGCTACTGAGTGGCTAACTACTGGCAGGGATCGAACAGGTTTTTACAATATAAATCAGAACTTCCTAACACGACCTATAGTACAGGCTTTAAACCGACTGTCAATGCATTTCTTTTGCTGTTTGCGCGAATATTCATTGTGGTTGAGATGACGTGAGACTGCTGGCACTCTCAGGGTTCCAGAGTGAGAGCCCTGATGCACTTTGTCTTGTTGTATTTTTGTTCTGGAATCAACCACTTGGCTTAAAGGCTTGCGAAAGTGAGTCCTTGGGTCTCAAACAATGGCGAACAGGAGTGGCTATTTCATATGAACAGACCGGGTTGGGTTTTTTATCTGTCAGTGCTCCTGCTCGGGGCCTTTGTGGCGCTCGGTATTTTTTGGCCGGAGCAGCTTGCCGCGGGCTCCCGGTGGGCTCTCGACTTTACCACCCGTCATTTCGGCTGGCTTTACCTGTTTGTGACCACCGGTTTCTTGGTGTTCTGTCTGGCGCTTGGAGTCAGCGACAGCGGACGTATTCGCCTGGGGGCCGATGGTGAGGCGCCGGAATTCTCATATCCGACGTGGCTCGGAATGATCTTCTCCGCTGGCATGGGGGTCGGGCTCGTGTTTTGGGGGGTTGCCGAACCCATGACTCACTATGTCAGCCCGCCCCTCGGGATGGTTGAGGGCCGCACGCCCCAGGCGGCGGAACTGGCCATGCAGTATTCGTTGTTTCACTGGGGGTTTCATCAATGGGCCAACTTTGCCGTGGTGGGCCTTGCCATTGCCTATGTGCGCTTTCGCCAACAGCGCCCCGGGCTGATCAGTGAAACCTTCCGCTCCAGTCTGGGTGGCCATGTCGATGGTGGTTGGGGGCATGCCATCAATGTATTGGCGGTGGTTTCTACGGTGTTTGGTGTGGCGACTACGCTCGGCCTGGGCATTATTCAGATCAACAGCGGTTTGGGCTCAGTGTTTGGGGTGAGTTTCGGTGTAGCACCTCAGCTAGCCATTTTGGGGGGCGTGGCAATCATTTTTCTGCTCTGCGCCCTGGCGCCGTTGGAGAGTGGCGTACGCTACGTAAGCGACGCCAATATGCTCCTCGCGGCCGTGATCCTGGTGTTTGTTTTCTTTGCGGGGCCCACGGACTTTATTACGGCGGCAATGACCAATGCCATCGGCGACTACTTCTCCAACATGATCGGTATGAGCCTGGTCATGTCCCCCTACACCGGAGAGGACTGGGTCGCGCGCTGGACGATTTTCTATTGGGCGTGGGGGCTTTCCTGGGCGCCGTTTGTGGGCAGCTTTATTGCCCGTATTTCTCGCGGGCGGACGATTCGGGAATTTGTGGTGGGTGTCATCGGTATGCCGGTGCTGCTGAGCACGGTCTGGTTTGCCACGTTCGGCGGCGCCTCGCTTTATTTTGAGCTCTTCGAAGGGGCCGCCCTGGGGGATGCCGTCAGTCGGGAAATGAGTTCGGCACTGTTTCAGATGCTGGAGCACTTGCCGGCGGTCGGCTGGATCAGTGCGTTGATGTTGGTACTGATTGTGTTGTTTGTGATTACCTCAGCCAACTCCGCCACCTTTGTCTTGGGCATGTTTACCAGTCGGGGTGTGCTTTCTCCGAGTCGACCGATGCGTCTTACCTGGGGTGTCATTCAAGTATTGGTGGCGGGCGTGCTTCTGCTCAGCGGCGGCTTGAGTGCCCTGCAGACTGTATCGATTGTGGCGGCCTTTCCTTTCATGATTTTGATGGTGTTTATGGCCGCCTCGCTGCTCAAGTCCCTTCGCAACGAACAGCGCCAGATGGAACTGCACGAAGCGATTATGCGCGAACGTATACAGCGCCTGCTGGACAACAGTGAGCGGGAGGCATCACTGGATGCGGACCAGGGCTCAGAGGGGGAGGCCAAACCCCAGTGACGCCAATGCGCCTCAAGTCCTGTCGACGGGTGAGCGCTTTACTCACTGCGCCCGAAGGAGGCCCGGGGTTTAACCCTGGGCAATCAGCGGCTGGTGAAAGTCCTCAGAGCCGGCGTGGGCGCTCAGAACGCCGTCTCGATACAGAAAATCGCCAAAGCCCTCGTCGGCTTCCCGCTCTTGGGCATAACGTTCCAGTAGCGGTTTCAGGTCGGTCAGAATCTGGCTTTCATCAATATTCTCCCGGTAGAGTCGGTTCAGGCGTTGGCCTCCGGTGTCGGCGCCCAGAAAAAGGTTGTACTTGCCCGGCGCTTTGCCCGTGAGCGCGATCTCCCCCAGGTAGGGGCGGGCGCAGCCGTTGGGGCAACCGGAGACGCGCAGATGAATGGTGTCCTGCCCAATGCCGGCCGCTTCCATCAGTGCGTGGATTTTCCCGGTCAGCTCGGGCAGGTAGCGTTCGGATTCGGCCATGGCCAGCCCGCAGGTGGGAAAGGCCACGCAAGAGATGGCGTTGCGGGCCAGCGGTGTGCTCCGGCTTCCGTCATCCAGTGCGTAATGATCCACCCGTTCCTGAATGGCCGCGCGCTCTTCGGCGCTGACCCGGGCAATGATCAGGTTCTGGTTGCAGGTAATGCGGAACTCGCCCGAGTGAATTTTGGCGATGTCGTGTAGAGCCGTGCGCAGTTTGAGATGCTCGAAGTCGCGAATGCGCCCGCTGGGAATGCACAGGGTGAGGTGGTGGAAGCCCTTGTCGTCTTCGGTCCAGCCAAAGCGATCGCCGCTGTCGGTCAGAGTGTAATCCCGCAGGTCTTCGAGGGGCTGGCCGTGGACCTGCGCAAACTGTTCCTTGAACCAGTCCAGCCCATGGTCGTCCAGAGTGTACTTGAAGCGCGCGTGAGCCCGGTTGGTACGGCAACCGTGATCGCGCTGAATGGCGACAATGGCTTCACAGGCGTCCACCACCTGATCGGCGGGTACAAACCCGACGGGGGTGGCCAGGCGTGGATAGGTGGCCCGGTCGCCGTAGGTCATGCCCATGCCGCCGCCTACAGCAATGTTGTAGCCGATGACCTTGCCGTTTTCCTCAATCGCGATCAGGCCGATGTCGTTGGCCAGCACATCGCAGTCGTTGTGCGGGGGCAGAGCGATGGCCACTTTAAATTTCCGGGGCAGGTAGCGGTGCGTGTAGAAGGGCTCCTCTTCGTCGTCGGTCTGCTTTGCCGGCTGGTTCAGCCAGACCTCTTCATAGGCGGCCGAGCGCCAGTTCAAGCGTTCGCTGATCTGTACGGCAGCCTCATACACGGTCTGGTGGCTGGCGGACAGGTGCGGGTTGACGTTGGTCACGACGTTGCGATTCACATCGCCACAGGCACCGCGACTGTCCAGCCCGAGTACATCGAGGTCCTGAATCAGGGACGGCAGGTCCTCTTTAAAGACGCGGTGAAACTGAAACGTCTGTCGGGTCGTTAAGCGCAGGCTGCCGTCGGCGTACTCGTCCGCGATGCGGTCCAGTCCCCACCACTGTTGGGGGGTGACCACGCCGCCGGGCAGACGCAGGCGCAGCATAAACTGAAAGTGCGGTTCGAGCTTCTGCTGGCGCCGCTCTTCGCGCAGGTCCCGGTCGTCCTGCTGGTAGAGACCGTGGAACTTGCTCAGGTGGGTATCTTCCTCGCGCAGCGCGCCTGTGGCTTTGTCGGCCAGAGATTCGCGCAGGCTGCCCCGCAGGTAACGGCTCTCGCGTTTGATCTGTTCGGCTTCCGGTAGTGATTCACTCATCAGTACACATCCCGTTGGTAGCGTTTGTCTCGAGTCATCTCACGCAGGTATTGCTCGGCGTTTTCCCGACTTCTGTGGCCCTGGCTGGCCACCACATCGATCAGCGCTTCGTGCACATCCGGCGCCATGGCGTTGGCATCACCGCAGACGTAAACGTGCGCCCCTTCTTCCAGCCAGCGCCAGAGTTCGCCGCCGGCTTCGCGAATGCGATGTTGCACGTACACCTTCTCCGGGCCGTCCCGCGAGAAGGCCACATCCAGCCGGTGGAGGAGCCCCTGCTTTCGCCACTGTAGCCATTCACGCTGGTAGAGAAAATCCGTGCGAAAACGGCGGTCGCCGAAAAACAACCAGTTTTTACCCGGCTGCTCCAGCGCTTCACGCTCCTGCATAAACGCCCGGAAAGGCGCTATGCCCGTGCCGGGACCGATCATGACGATGGGTGTCTCGCCGTTCTCCGGCAGACGGAAGTTTTTGTTCCGGTCGATGAATACCGGCGCATTGTCGTCCAGTGTCAGCCGGTCCGCCAGCCAGGTGGACCCCACGCCTTCGCGTTCGCGCTCTCGTTGCTCGTAACGCACAGCGGCGACCGTCAGGTGCACTTCATCTTCCACCGCGGCCTGGCTGGAGGCGATGGAGTAGAGGCGCGGCGGCAACCGGCGCAGGTGGTCCACCAGGGTTTGCGCATCCAGTCCCTCGATCGGAAAGCTCTGCAATAGATCCAGCAGGTCCCGACCGTGCAGCCATTGAATCAGTTCGCGTTTGTTTTCTGTCAAGGTATGGAGTTCGGAGGACTCGCTCAGTTTTGCCCATTGTTGCACCGTCGGTGGCGTCAGGCGCGTCAGCTCCAGATGATGTTGCAGGGCCTGGGCAAGCGTCAGGGACTCGTCTTTGAGTGTGACGATTTGCTCGCCATCAAGGCCGGCTTGCGCCAGAAGCTGCTCCACCAATCTGGGGTCGTTCTGGGCATAAACGCCCAGAGAGTCGCCTGGAGTATAGCTCAGGCCCGAGTCTTCCAAAGACAGCTCAATGTGGTGCACCGACTTGCCCGAGCCCCGCCCATTCAACCTCACCCGGTCCAACAGCGGTGCGGAAAAAGGGTGCTTGCGGTCGTACTGACTTTGCGGTTGGGAGACACTGGCGGGGGGAGTTGTTGGTGATGGGCCGGGTTCTCCCCCCGGCTGTTCGCTGGAGAGCTGATCCAGCAACGCGGTGATCCACTGGTCCGCGGGTTCGTCAAAGTCCACATCGCAATCGACCCGCTTCGTGAGGCGTTTGCCACCCAGCGCTGCCAGGCGTTCATCGAAATCGATACCGGTCTGGCAGAAATGCTCATAGCTTGAGTCACCCAGTGATAAGACGGCGTATTGAAGCTGGGGTAGCTTGGGGGCTTTGCGGCCGTGGAGGTATTCGTGCAGCCCCAGGGCATTGTCCGGTGGGTCCCCTTCGCCGTGGGTGGAGCTGATGATCGCCAGGCGCTGCTCCTTTTTCAGACGCCGGACGGGAAAATCGTTCATATCCAGGCATTCGACCTCAAGCCCCTTTGCGCGCGCCTGTTCGGTCAGACGCTCTGCCAGGGTTTCGGCGTTGCCGGTCTGGGAACCAAACAGAACCGTCAGCTTGGCGCCCTGAGGCTGAGTGGCCGAGGGCGCCGCTCCTGCGGACTGCTGGGCGGCGCGGTACCCGGCCAGATAGCCTTGCACCCAGTCCAGTTGCTGCTCATTGAGCTCCCGGGCCAGGGCGTCGATCTGTTGTCGTTGAGCATCGCTCAATGGCGATGGTGGTAAGGACGCATTCATCCGCAGTTGGGCTCCCTTTTTCAATCCCGTGGTACTGATGGTGGGGCAGGCTAACAAAAACTCAATGAATATAGACCGCCGTCCTTAGATCGATGTTTACTAAACAAAGAACCGACGGCTCTGAAACAGGGGGCGACGCGGATCAAGCCCGCACTTTGTGGGCAATGTCGCCTTCTTTGCCCTTGAGCATATAACCCCAGTAGAAGGGCGGTAGGAGGTGCTTTTTTACCACCCAATAGAAGCGCGAGCGCTTGAACGGATTCAGTGGCAGCGTTGGGGTAACGGTGCCGCCGTAGGTAAATTCGGCGAGCATCACCTCGCCATAGCCGGTCACGAGCGGGCAGGAGGTGTAACCGTCATAGTGTGCGCTCCGAGGCTGGTGGTCCAGATGCGCCAGCAGATTTTCGACCAGCACCGGGGCCTGCTTGCGAACCGCGGCGGCGGTTTTCGACGTCGGCAGGGAGCTGGCATCGCCCAGAGAGAACACTTCCGGGTAATCGGGGTTCTGGAGTGTGTGGGCGTCCACCCTCAGCCAGCCGCCCTCATTGGCCAGTGCGCTTTCGCGCACAAACCGGGGCGCCCGCTGCGGCGGGGTGACGTGCAACAGGTCGTAGGGCACTTCGATTTCATGGGACTGATCGTCCTGATCGGTGACCTTGAAGGTCGCAAGATGTCGCTCGCCGTCCACCCGAATCAGGTCGTGTTTTAGGTTCACACCAATGCCGTAGTCAATGGCTACATTCTGCAGATGTGGAACAAAGTCCGGTACGCTGAATAGCGCGCCCATGCCGCTGTAGAACTCGGCCAGTATGTGGTGGCTCTGCTGACGTTTCTGCCACTGATGCGCCGCCAGGTAGGCAATTTTCTGCGGTGCCCCGGCGCATTTGATCGGCGTGGCCGGCTGCGTGAACAGGGCGCGTCCTGCTTTGAGCGTATCGATGCACTGCCAGGTGTAACGGGCGAGGGAGGGGGCGTAATTGCTGCAGACACCGCCGTGTCCGAGTGCTTCTGGGAGCCCCTCAATAGCCGCCCAATTCAGCTCGATACCCGCTGCGACCACCAGCGTCTGATAGTGCACGTCAACGCCATCGTCCAGGCGGACCCGCCGCTGCTCCGGGTGCAGGGCACTGACCGCCTGGCGAATCCAGGTGGCGCCTGCGGGCAGGGTCTGGGCCTGCGGACGGGCCGTGTCTTCCAGCTTATAGGTGCCCCCGCCCACCAGCGTGAAGGCGGGCTGGTAATAGTGCGTGTCGCTCGGTTCGATCACCGCCACGTCCAGTTGTGGACGCTGGCGCAATAGCGAGGCGGCAACGCTGGTGCCGGCGGCGCCACCGCCGATAATGACAATGTCGTGATGTCGGGGTTGGGTCATGAGGCAGCCTCCTGTCCATTCGAGACGGAAGCTTATCAGTATTAAGGTGTATTAAAAATACATCTATTAGATGGTTTGGATTTAAGTAAAGAGCTGAGTGATATAAGCACTTGTTTCGGCGTGATCGACGGAAAGACACCGTGGGTAATCTCACTCAGTGGGGGCTTGTGCCATGACCACTTCGCCCCGGCGCCACAACCGCCATTCTCCGGGCCGGTAGATGTCCCAGATTTCATCGCTGGTGAGCGGCTCGGTTACGATGACGCTGACAATGTCATCGGGCGTGGTTTCCGACTCGAAGTCCACCACCATATCCGCGTCTTTCAATCGGGCGGGCCCGAAAGGCGCCCGGCGGGTAATGCAGGCCATCTTGGTGGAACAGTAGGTGAACAGCCAGTCGCCATTGCTCAACAGTAGGTTGAACACGCCCCGACGGGCGTAACTTCCGGCGAGTTGGACCAATTGGCGAATCACGTCTTCAGTCGCGGCGTGCCTGTCGCAATGCCGACGCAAGTGGTTGAGCATATCGCAGAACAGCGCTTCGCTGTCGGTGTCACCCACCGGCTCGTAGAAGCCGGGCTGGGGTGAAAAACCGGACAGCTGGCCGTTGTGGGCAAACACCCAGTAACGGCCCCAGAGCTCCCGGGTAAACGGATGGGTGTTCGCCAGACTGACCGCGCCCACATTGGCCTGACGGATATGACAAATGGCCACTTCACTTTTGATGGGGTGAGTCTGCACCACTTCGGCGATACGCGACGAAGCGCTGGCGCCGGCATCGTGAAAACAGCGCACGCCTTTGCCCTCGTAGAAGGCCACGCCCCAGCCGTCTTTGTGGGGCCCGGTTTCGCCGCCCCGGCGGGTCAGGCCGGTAAAGCTGAAACACAGGTCGGTAGGGGTGTTGGCGCTCATGGCCAGCAGTTCGCACATAGCGGGCAGACTCTCAAACGGTGATGCCAGATGAGGGGGTATTATACGCACGTTGTGTGCGTTCTTCGGCGTTCGCATTGTTCATCGACACCCCCGGGCCTTCGCACCAAAAATGCGCAGTTAGAAGCCTGTGGGATATCGCATGCACCAGGTTGGTTCGGTTCTGGCCGGGGTCTCGGCACTATGATGGGGCTTGTGGGGTATTTCTGGAGCTGGTATCGGACTTGCAGTGTTTGCGCTGATTGGAACTGAATGTCCTTTTATGGGCCCACGCAACCGGAGAATGTATTATGCCCCTCTCATCAATCGCGGGCCTGCATGCGCGCGACATTATGCATAGCAACCTGCTGACCGCTTATGAAGGCTGGACAATCCATCGCCTGGCGGAATTCTTTATTCACCGACAGATTTCCGCCGCACCGGTGATCGCCTCGGATCACGAACTGGTGGGCGTTGTCAGCGTGAGTGACATTGTGCGTTTTAACACCATGGATGAGGAAAAGCGCAGTGATGCCTTGCGCAACCTCTACCGCGACAGTTGCGGCCAGGAAATCAACGAGTCAGACCTGAGAGCCTGGGTAAAGACGGCGGATAGGAACTGCACCGTGCACCAGATTATGGTGCCCGAGGTTATTACCGTGGATGAACAAGCCGGTCTGCGCGAGGTGGTAGCCACTCTGGTCGACCATCATATTCATCGTGTGTTTGTCACCGAAGATAATAAAATCATGGGTGTCATCACTGCCATGGATGCCTTGCAGGCACTTCATGAACGCCTGAATTATGAGTAGCCGGTAGCGATCTATTCAGAGTGCTGCGGACAGTGGCGGTGCCTGCACACCCTGATCAACGGCTGCGTTAATCGTCCAGCGTCCCTCGCCAGCGAAGTCGTCCAGGTGTGGGGCGCCGGTCAGTATCTGGGCCGTCAGATCCAGCAACCAGAAGGAGACCACGATGCCAAACTTCGGCGATATCGGACAGATTGAGACGCAAAGCGCTCCCCGGAGGGCAGCGCCTCGGACGCTCGGTTTCTCATGATGTCGAAGCCTTCCGCGTAAGCCTGCATCAGACTGTATTCGATGCCGTTCTGCACTATTTTCACATCCCGGGTAGCTAGCCCGGCAGGCGAATTTTCCTGGTCTGCCACCTACCGCATTGAGGGGCGGCTCTTGCCGCCCCTGCTTTTTTCTCCCTAGAAGTTGTAACGAACGCCGACTTGGTAACGTGCACCGAGATCCTCAAGGTATTGAGTCAAACGGGCGTCGCGGGTACGCCAGCGTACATTCTCTTCGGTCAGGTTCAGGCCTTCAAAGAAGACACTGAACTGCTCGTTGATGTCGTACGACACACTCATGTCCCACTGAAAGTACTCATCCACATACACCGGGTTATTGGAACCGCCCTGGTTGGTTTGGCGCAGGAACTCGTCGCGCCAGTTCCAGGCCAGGCGTGCCTGAAGGCCCCGATTTTCATACATCATTATCAGGTTGGCGGTGTCGCTCAGGCCCAGCAGAGCGAACTGTTCGGCCGTCGGGTCAGCGGTGTCATCAAAGCCGATATCGCCATCCACCACGGTGTAGTTTGCCTGCAGACCAAAACCCGTGTCACCAAAGAAGTGTTGGAATGCAAACTCCATCCCGTCAATAGCCGCTTCTCGCTGGTTGATGGGGAAGGTCGTCCGCCACTGGACGAGGGGACTGTCTTCATTCGGGGCGATGTCGTATGCCTGAATCATGTCCGCAACAAAGGTCGGGTCCAGCTGTGAGGCGTTACTACTGTCCACCTCAATGGTATCCGGGCCGTCCGGGAAGTCACCGGGATTGTCCAAAATGGCGGTCATGGTGAACAGGCTTTCCGCGTTGACGGAGATGCCTCGGTTTTCAAGCTCTTGCTCGGCCTGCTCGACCAACGGTCCGGCACTCGGGTCCCGCATACCAAAGTGCGGCTCATTGCGTACGCCCGAACCGATAAAGTTCTCTACGTCCTTGCGGAAGTAGCCGACCGAGGCGTAGCTGCTGTCGTCGAAGTACCACTCGAGGGACAGGTCTATGTTGGTGGACTCCAGTGGGTCGAGTTTCGGATCGTTCTTGCTGGCAGATGCCGTCCCGCCGAGGTAGGTGGGGTTGTCCTGCTGGAAGTTGCCGACCGAAACGTACAGGTTGCCGTAGTTGGGGCGGGCGATGGTTTGGCTGGCGGAGAAGCGCGCGAGTAGGTCCTGCGTGAGTGAAACGCTCAAGTCCAGGCTGGGCAGGAGGTTGTCATAGCTGTGGTCCTCGGCCACAAATTTCTGGTCATCTGCGTATACGGTGGTCTGGAAGTCGTTATCACTCTCCCAAGGGCGATACCGAGGAACTTCCATCAAGGCGGAGGAGGTTACCTCGGTTTCTTCGTAACGCAAGCCGAGCAACAGGTCGGTCTCCAGTCCGGCCAAGGTGAAGTTATTTTGGTATTCGACAAAGGCTGCGGTAATCTCCTCGGTCACTCGGTTGTCGTTGGGGTGCTGGTCAAGTGCCGCGCAATTCCATTCGCCATCGTAGCCCCCATAAATACCCAGCGACTGTTGGCACAATCCATATACATCAATGGCCCGCATACCGACGGTGCTCATTCTGGAGGTGTCGTAGTCGTCGTATTGAGCGGCAAAGTTAAAGGGGTGAAGAATGTTGTGCAGTTCCCCCGGGTTACTGACATTCCAGTTGCCCAGTTGTACCTGGCGGTTGGAGTTTTGCTGGCGCATCTCCATTTCCCGGTATTCCAGGCCGAAGTCCAGGCTGCTTTGGTCGAATGATTGAGTACCACCGAACTGGACCTGGGCGATGTCCATTTCCTGGGAAGCATAGAAAACCCGCCCTTGCTGGGTCCCGAAGTCGGGCTCGTCAAAGCGGTCATTGTCGTTGGTGTTACTATCATCCCAATCGAAGGCGCCCTGGGGGAGGTCGTTACCGAACCAGAAATACTGACGTTCACCGATGGGGGCGCCCACACTCATGGCAATCTCACCGGCCTGGCCCGGGCCGTCGGGCATGTTGTCCATACTCGAATCGTGCGCGTCAAACCTTAAAGTCAATGAATCGCTGACGTCCCACTCGGTATTGACCCCCAAAGAACTTAGGGTGTTGCGCTGCTCACGCCATTGTTGTTCGTAACCCATATCCTTGTTGTTGAGTTTTTCCTGAATATACAAAGGCACCGCGATCGCTGCGGAACTGTCGAAATCCACTTGCTCAATGCTGGAGCCGTTTCCGATCCACAACGCCCACTCACCGCGGTGCTCGGAGATCTTCATATCCGCATAAGTGTAGTCAACCGTAACGGTCACATCCTCCCGGGGAGCAAACTGAGCGGTTATCTGCGCGTTGGCTCGGTCACGCTGACGCTCGGAGTAGGCCCACCGAAAGTCGTTGGGGCGTGCAAATAACTGGCCGTCTTTGGGCTCGCCGTTGATCTCCGCCGCGATGTTTCCATCGCCGTCTCGAATCCAGCTAAAGCCCTGGTTTTCCCCGGCGTCGTGCGCCTCGGCGTCCCAATAAGCCATGTTCCAGTTGTTCTCGGCAGCGTTAGCCGTTGCGGAGTCGCGCTTGGAATAGCTGGCCGTGACGGCGAGACCGACGGTGTTGGCACTGTTTTTCCAACTAAATAAGCCGGAAATTTCCGGGGTAATATCCTCGCCACTGTCACTCACGGTGGTGTCATGCATGCCCTTCGCACTCAGGGACAGCTCCAGCGGGTCATTTTCCAAGGGCTTGGTGGTGGTAATGTTGACAGTGGCACCGATGCCGCCGGTGGGTACAGAGGCACGGCCGGTTTTGTAAACACTCACACCGGCCACACTTTCCGATGCGAGATTGGAAAAGTCAAAAGCTCGGGTCGCGCCGCCAGAAGTACCCCCGGCGCCGCTACCGCCACCATAAGTGTAGCCAGCGGGCAGGGTGCGGCCGTTGAGGGTCACCATATTGTTGGCGGCGCCGAAGCCGCGCACGGTAATTTGCGAGCCTTCTCCGTTTACCCGGTCAATGGAAACACCGGTAATGCGTTGTAGGGACTCAGCGAGGTTTGAGTCGGGAAACTTACCAATATCTTCCGCGGAAATGGCATCCACCACGCCCGAAGAGTCTCGTTTGATATCCATGGCACGATCGAGAGAAGCGCGTAAACCGGTGACGACGATCTCCTCAAGTTGACCGGCGTCCTGAGCCAGTGCCGGGGCGCCGAGAGAGCCACCCATTAGGGTGGCGATGCTGGCCGATAGTAAGCGTTTCTTAACCAAACTGCGGTTTGTGTTCATTGGATCCTCCAATTTTATTGTCGAGTGTTATTGCTTATCGTGCTCGAATTGGGAAAAGTCCTTCATTGCACGAGTCTGCGCGGTGCTTTGATCTACCTCTGCGCAGAGGGCCCAAAATGAACTCATATAGTCAAAAAATCTATTAGTCTGGCGGGGTATTTACGATGCGTAATCGGATACCGTCGGGGAGGTGTGAAGGGGTAGGGAATTTGAGTGCCTGGGGGCTGCCGATTTTGGGGAATGGTCGAGGCAGGTGCAGAGCGGTTACGCTAGTCGTTCGTGGACAACGCTGAGACCAGGTATTGTCCTTTGCTTGGCTTGCTGAAACGCAGGCTGCCAGTACAGGGAGTGTACTGGCTTTTCTTTGGACGGGAGCGCTGAAAAATTGAGTATCAGCCGTGGTTTATCTGCAATGGGGTACCGCTTCGATCAAACACCAAGAGGTTATTGATCATGCCGTTGCGGATGGCGTGGATGACTTTTTCGATGGCATCGTCAATTTCCTTGGTAGAGGGCAGTCTGTCTCCTGTACCGGGTAGTGCCGCCACGAACACAGCGTCCCACTCACTGCCTACCTGCTTCGCTTCTTCAACAAAGGCTGTAAATCCTTCCAACTCCGATGGCTGCTTGTCAATGCCTGCCAATGGCGCCAGGTGACCACCATGGCCTTCGGCAAAAGCCCGGGCCTGTTCCTCAGTGTGCCCGTGAGGAAGCTCGCGTTTGGCCAACACCAAAAGCAGTTTTTGCGGTTCGCTTTGCTGGCTGGCGATGGCCAGAAAGTCATCAAAGTGGCTGAGCTCGAAGGTTGTCATTGCGGACTCTCGTTCGGTAGGGGGAGTGGGTGTGTCACTGCCTGCCCATTGTGCATACTTTGTGGGCCTTCCGTCATCCCCCCAAAGGGGTAGGCCCTAGGGGGAATATCGGAACACGGCGTCGGGCAGTAGGCTAAGGCTTACGCCGAGGCCAAGTGAGTCACCAGACGGTAGACCGGTGTTGGCATCAGCTCTTCAGGAGCCTGGCCGTCCAGAAAATTTTTCAAGGCCAACCCCAATTCGGTATTTCCCTCAATGGCGAGTTTGCGACGAAAAAACAGGGTGTCGGGGTCCACCTGCCCGGCGATGACGCGTAACAGATCGTGCAAGTTGGCGCGAAAAGTTACATCAGTCGTAATGGCTTTCATGGAAACGTATAACCGTTGCGCGAGTAGGGTAACGGAGAAGTCCAGGTGGATATCCGGCACAACAATGCGAACACGGCGGCCGCGCATAAAGTCCAGTTCACCCTGCTTGAGGGCCCGGCCAAAAACATGGTTTAGGGTCGTTGATAAGGCCTGTTGGTGTACAAACCCCGGAAGGGTTTGATGAGTCCAGCGAGCCAGAATGGTAAAACGATGAAGATGGGTGGAAGACGTGGTAGAGCGGGATTGAGTGGCAGTCATAGGGGAGCACCTCCTGAATCAGCATGCTATCAAAGCCTGATGGCGGCGCCACTTATCCTGAAGAGGTACACATCGGAGGTACGAGATCGTGGAATTACTTTGCCCGGCAGGCAGTTTACCTGCGTTAAAAATGGCTCTGAAAGAAGGCGCCGATGCCATCTACGTCGGCTTGCGCGGCGATACCAATGCCCGCCACTTTGCCGGCCTTAACCTGGATACCCAGGGGCTGCGCGACGCGGCTCGGGAAGTGCATCGTCAGGGCCGACGGTTACACGTGGCGATCAATACCTTCGCCCACCCCACCGACTGGGAAAGCTGGCAGCTGGCCGTCGACGAAGCGGTGAAAGCGGGCGCGGATGTGTTGATTCTGGCGGATATGGCGGTACTGGCTTACGCGGCTGAGCGCTACCCCGAAGTGGAGCGGCACCTGTCGGTACAGGCCTCGGCAACCAATGCCGCTGCCATCGAGTTTTATCGTCAGGTCTATGGCGTGACCCGGGTAGTACTGCCAAGGGTTCTGTCCATGCAGCAGGTCTCCGCACTGGCGCACACCGTCAGTACCGAGTTGGAGGTGTTCGCCTTTGGCAGCCTGTGCATTATGGCCGAGGGGCGATGTTACCTGAGCTCCTACATGACCGGCGAATCCCCCAACAACTCCGGCGCCTGTTCACCGGCCAAGTTCGTTCGTTGGGAAGAAAAACGGGGCGTGTTGGAGTCACGCCTGAACGGCTACCTGATTGATCGCTTCGCCGGCGGGGAGAACGCGGGTTACCCCACACTGTGTAAGGGCCGCTTTGAGGTGGACGGAGAGCGCTATCACGCCCTGGAGGAGCCCACCAGCCTTAACACCCTGAGCCTGTTGCCCGAGCTCTATGGAGACGGTATCAAGGCGGTGAAGATCGAGGGCCGTCAGCGCAGCCCGGCTTATGTCGGACAGGTCACGCGAGTCTGGCGCCAGGCCATTGACCGACTGCTCAATGACCCGGAGCGCTACCGGGTTAACCGGGACTGGGATAGCACCCTGGCGGGGCTCTCCGAAGGCCATCAGACCACCATCGGGGCCTATCACAGGAGTTGGCGATAATGTTGAAAATGAGTGTTGGGCCCATTTTGTACTTCTGGCCCAAAGAACAAGTGCAGCGTTTTTATACCCAGGTGGCGGAATCCGAGGCCGATATCGTGTACTTGGGGGAGACCGTCTGTCCCAAGCGGCGGGAGTGGCGTCTCGACGATTATCTGGCGCAGGCCCATCAGTTACGCGAAGCCGGCAAGGATGTGGTGCTCTCTACCATGACCTTGTTGGAATCTCCGGCAGACTTGCGCGAGCTGCGCCGATATTGCGATAACGGCGAGTTCACCGTTGAGGCGAATGACGTTGGGGCCATTGGTCTGCTGCGCGAGGCGGGTCTGCCTTTTGTCGCCGGTGCCGCGATTAACTGTTACAACCCCCAGACCCTGCGCCAGTTGGTGCAATTTGGCATGCAGCGCTGGCTGATGCCGGTGGAACTGTCCCGGGAGTGGTTGTCTCAGATACTGTCCCATCCGGACATCGAGGATATCCGCCACACTTTTGAGGTCGAAGTGCTGGGCTTCGGGCATTTGCCCTTGGCGTGGTCGGCCCGCTGCTTTACCGCTCGCTCGGAGAACCGTCCGAAAGATCAGTGCGACTTGTGCTGCATCAAATACCCGTCGGGTCGACCGGTTTACAATCAGGAGGGTGAGCGGTTGTTTGTGCTCAACGGTATACAGACCCAGTCCGGTGACCGGTATAACCTGATCAATGAGGTGTCGGGAATGAACCGGCTGGTGGATGCGCTACGCGTCAGTCCAGAGCCCGAGGGGACGCTGGAGTGGTTAGCGCGCTTTCGCGCGGCCAGCCGGGGGGAGTCGGTCGAGGGTCGTAGCCCCGGCGATGTCAACGGGTACTGGCACAAGATGGCCGGCATTGTGCAGGTTGAGGCAACCGGGCGATAGCGCGAATTCGCAAGACGAGTGACGACATTTAAGTAGAGGCAACGAATGACAGAGCAATCCAAGGACATCACCGAACCCGCCGTCGAACTTCAACCGGCGTCCCAGGATATCTGGGACCAGAAATATCGTCTGAAAGATCATCAGGATCAGCCGGTGGACCAAGACATTGACGGCACCTGGGCGCGGGTGGCCGACGCGTTGGCTGAGATCGAGCCCAAGCGAAAGGCGCATTGGCGCGAGCAGTTTTTATGGGCGCTGCAGAACGGGGCCATCCCCGCCGGGCGAATCATTTCCAATGCCGGTGCCCAGGCCTACAAGCCCGCCACCTCCACCATTAACTGCACGGTTTCCGGCACCATTGGTGATTCCATGGAAGACATACTGCAGAAAAACCTGGAGGCGGGGCTGACGTTAAAGGCCGGTTGTGGCATCGGCTATGAGTTC
Organism: Marinimicrobium agarilyticum DSM 16975; assembly: GCF_000423345.1. Taxonomy (GTDB): domain Bacteria; phylum Pseudomonadota; class Gammaproteobacteria; order Pseudomonadales; family Cellvibrionaceae; genus Marinimicrobium; species Marinimicrobium agarilyticum. Next base: position 202,831 of record NZ_AUHU01000006.1, on the reverse strand, counting down.
TCGACCCTGCGGCCCAAGGGAGCCTATGTGGCTGGGGCGGGCGCCAATACTTCCGGCCCTCTGTCGTTTATGGATATCTACGACAAGATGTGCTTTACCATCTCCTCCGCCGGGGGCCGGCGCGGCGCGCAGATGGCCACGTTCGACGTGCATCACCCCGATGTCAGCGAGTTTATTCGCGCCAAGCGCGAAGCCGGGCGGCTGCGCCAGTTCAATCTCTCTTTGTTGATTACCGACGACTTTATCCAGGCGGTTAAAGCCGATGCCACCTGGCCGCTGAGCTTTCCCATCACCGAAAAAGACCTCAAGCGCGAAGGCCTCAATGGTGATAACGTTGAGCAGGTGGTCTGGCGCCGTCTGGACCACCTGGCCGACAAGTACCTGCGCAATGAGCAGGGGGAGGTGGCCTGCAAGGTGTATAAAAAAGTCCCCGCCCGCCAGTTGTGGAACCAGATCATGCGCTCCACCTACGACTTCGCCGAGCCGGGCTTTATTCTGATCGACCGGGTCAACCAGTGGAACAACAACTGGTTCTGCGAAGACATCCGCGCGACTAATCCCTGTGGTGAGCAACCCCTGCCGCCCTACGGTAGCTGCCTGCTTGGTTCGGTGAATCTGACCCAGTGCGTCAAGCATCCTTTTACTGAAAACGCCGAGTTCGATTGGGAAAAGTTCCGAAAGCTGGTTTCCATCTTTACCCGAATGCTGGACAACGTGGTGGAAATCAACGGCCTGGCGTTGCCCGAGCAGCGGAGAGAGATTGAACGCAAGCGCCGCCACGGTATGGGGTTTCTGGGGCTGGGTTCGGCGCTGACCATGTTGACGATTCCTTACGGAAGCCCGGCGTCCGTTGCCTTTACCGAACAGGTGAGCAAGGAGCTTGCCCTGGCCGGTTGGCGCGAAGCTCTGGCGTTGGCGAAAGAAAAAGGGCCTGCACCGATCATGGCAGAAACCTTCGAGGTCACGCCTATCATGTTGGCCAAGCAGCCGAAGCTGGCGGAGCGATACCGGGTGGGCGACAAGGTGCCCGGTAAGGTGCTCTGGACGCAGTATGGCCGCTATATGCAACAGATTGCCGAAGAGGAGCCGGCACTGGTGGACGCACTGGCTGAAACCGGCGGACGCTTCACCCACCACTCATCGATCGCGCCCACGGGTACCATTTCTCTGTCTCTGGCGAATAATGCCAGCAACGGGATTGAACCGAGCTTTGCTCACCATTACGCGCGCAATGTCATTCGTAGCGGCAAAAAATCCAAGGAAAAAGTGGATGTGTTTTCCTATGAGCTGCTGCGCTACCGCCAACTGGTGGAGCCCAACGCCAAGCCGTATCCCCAACCTGGGGAGACCGGCCTGCCGGAGTACTTTGTGGTCTCCGACCAGATTACCCCGGAGCAGCATGTGGATGTGCAGGCCGCGGCGCAGAAGTGGATCGACTCCTCCATTTCCAAGACCATCAACGTACCCACGGAAATTGCCTACGAGCGGTTCAAGGATATTTATCTGTACGCTTACGAAAAAGAGCTGAAGGGGTGTACCACCTTCCGTTTTAACCCGGAGGCGTTCCAGGGGGTTCTGGTCAAAGAACAGGATCTGGAAAACACCACCTATGTGTTTGAGCTCGAAGACGGTCGGAAGCTGGAGTTCAAGGGCAATGAAGAAGTGGAGTATGACGGTGAAATGCACACCGCGGCCAACTTATACGAAGCGTTGAAAGAAGGTTACTACGGGAAGTTTTAAACTATGAATGCCAAAGTTATTGACAAGAAGATCACCGGCTTCTCTATCAAGAAGCCGGAGGCTGAGAAAGAGCCGGACATTGAACGCATGCACGAGAAGTTCGAACGTCCGGAAACGCTTGAGGGCAGCACCTACAAAATCAAAACGCCGCTGTCCGATCATGCCCTGTACATCACCATTAACGATGTGGTGTTGAACCCCGGTACCGACCATGAAGTGCGCCGGCCCTTCGAGGTGTTTATCAACTCAAAAAACCTCGAACACTTTCAGTGGGTGGTGGCGCTGACGCGGGTGATCTCTGCGGTCTTCCGCAAGGGTGGTGATGTCACCTTCCTGGTGGAAGAGCTCAAGGCGGTCTTTGATCCTCAGGGCGGCTATTTTAAATCCGGAGGCCGCTTTATGCCGTCACTGGTGGCAGAGATCGGTGACGCCATCGAAACCCATATGAAACGCATCGGTCTGATTCAGGAAGACGCCCTGTCAGAGACGCAAAAAGAAGTCTTGCGGGAAAAACAGATCGAGTACGAGCAGAAGCACCGCATTGAGCACGCCAGCGAGGAGTTTCCACCCACGGCGACGCTGTGTTTGAAGTGCCACACCAAAGCGGTGATTGTTATGGACGGCTGCAAAACCTGCTTGAACTGTGGCGCGTCGAAATGCGGCTAAAGGACAGCGCCTCGCTTTCAGTTGATTTGCGTCAAAGCGAGGGGCTGAGGGGAGCGTAAAGTAACCCTATCATGCTGTCAGTTTTGGGTAACACTATGGACGACACACAGAAACCGCTGGTATACGCCTGTTCGGGCCGATCCAATGTCGCTCAGTTGGCGAATGACGTCGCTGTAGTCATGGACCGTGAGGGACATGCCGAGATGTCTTGTATCGCCGGGGTGGGCGGTGATGTTCCCAGTCTGGTCAAGGTGGCCAAGTCGGGGCGGGATATCTGCGCCATTGATGGCTGTCCTCTGGCTTGCGTCAAACACTCCCTGGCCCGTCACGGGGTCACGCCCAAGTGGCATATCGAGCTGACCCGGATGGGTATTAAAAAGCGCAACCGGGATGCCTGCTCCATTCGCGAGCATTACGATGTCTTGCGCAGTGTCTATAACAAGCTGGGGATTATTGCCACGGGGGAGTAGCTGATAGCAACAGTAACGGCGGATGCGCTTCGCTCCTAACGTCGGACCGACCCGGCCGTAGTTTGCTGGTGGCACAGAGGGCCGTGAAGCAGAAGGCCTTTCAAGACCGTGGAGCGGGGGACCCGCGATTCGAGCCTACAGGGACGTATTTACGGCGTGTCTTGAAAGGCCTTCTGCTTCGCGGCCCGGGCGATACTCATACGAATGGGCTGTCCAGGCGGAGCTCAACTCGACGAAGTGTTAGCTTTTCCAACCTCCGTCGGTCAATTAACGAACCAAGTGCCCTACAAAATTACAGGGCCCTTGCCGAGCATCTAACTGAGGTTGCAACAACTTCGTCCATCCCGTCCGGCAGGCCCCTGTTGAGCCCGGTAGGCAGGCAATCAGGGTATTGTTGGCCAACCCCGCCAGCGCTCGGGATTGAATGGTGGACGTGCCAATTTCCTCCCAGGAAATCTGCCGGAACATTTCCCCAAAGCCTTCGACTTCTTTATCGAAAAGGGGCTTCATCGCTTCCGGGGTAGAATCCCGATCGGTAAAGCCGGTGCCGCCGGTAATCAGCACCACCTGGATCTCCGCCTCCGCGATCCAGGCGGAGACCTGGGCGCGAATCTGATAGATGTCGTCTTTCAGCAACGCCCGGTCGGCCAGGTGGTGTCCGTCCTCTTTCAGGGCGTCGACCAGGTATTGGCCGGAGGTGTCGTTCTCGAAGGTACGCGTGTCGGACACGGTCAGTACCGCGATGTTCAAGGGTACCTTCTCTTTGGGCAGGGCGTGGGCCATTCGGTGTTACTCCAACTCTGTTTTTTAGCCGCCGATCATCGCCAAATGCTTGGTGGCGCCGGCGTTCTGTTCATGTAGGTGGTGGCTGTAGTCTTTGCCCTTGATGGCTTCTTGCAGGAAGGCCATGACGGGCTCGGGGTCATCCGACTGCAACAGGTGACGCAGGCTCTGGTGTTCATCGACAAACAGGCACAGGAACAACTGCCCCTGGCTCGAGACCCGAAGACGGTTGCAGGTGGCACAGAAGTCTTTGCTGTAAGGCATGATCATGCCGATGCCCCCGGCGTAGTCCGGGTGCCAGAACTCCCGGGCGGGGCCCGAATCCCGACCGCGCAGGCGCTCCTGCCAACCTTCGCGGCGGAGTCGATCGATGACGACATCGCCGCTGAGATGATGCCGGTCAAAGAACTCGGGATTGTCTCCGGTTTGCATCAGCTCAATCATCCGAAGCGTTATGGGCCGCTCGCGCACAAAATCCAGAAAGTCGTCCATGGCATCGTCGTTGTAGTGTTTCATCAGCACACTGTTGACTTTGATGCTGGGAAGGCCGAGTTCAGCCGCCCGGTCCAGTCCTTCGAGGATTTTCTGAAGCTTGTTGTGCCCGGTAATCATCTTGAATTTGGCGTGGTCCAGGCTATCAATACTGACGTTGACCGCATCCAGGCCGGCGGCATACCAGTCGTCCACATCCTTCGTCATGCGGTAGCCATTGGTTGTCAGCGCGACGGTCTCGATCCCGGGGGTCTGTTTGCACAGAGCGATGATGTCCGTCAGGTCTTTGCGCAGGGAAGGTTCGCCGCCGGTAATGCGGATTTTGCGCATCCCCAAGCGGGCAAAGGCGGTCACCAGCCGGCGGATTTCATCCAGCGACAGGTCGTGGGCCCGGGCCTCGGGGCCACAGTCGGTGCCCTCGGGCAGGCAGTAGTCGCAACGAAAGTTGCAGACTTCGGTAATAGACAGGCGCAGATAACTGAAGCGCCGATCAAATGTGTCAGTCAGCATAGAAACACCTTTCCAAGTACGGGAGGCGGCCCGGTTTCCCGAACAACCCTGGTTACCTCCATCCACCCGGTGGGGTGAGGGGCAACGGCCCGACGGCCTTAGCAAAATGCCTTAGGTGGCCGGGCTCGGTGTGAGTGTGTTGTTAAGTCTAGCGCAAAAGTGCCCCGTTTGTTTATGGCTCCTAGGTATAACCCCGGCTACCTCCCTATGGGTACGTCGTCCATTTGATACACGGATGTTGAGCCAAATCAAGCACTTACTCTCAGTGTATCGTTAGTATGCCTACGTTTTTACCCACGAATACGCCCGTTCCCAGAGGATTCTTGCTCAATGCGCCAGCCCAACGCCGCTCCCGAACTCCTGTCCCCCGCTGGTAGCCTGCGCGCGATGCGTCTGGCTTTCGCCTATGGCGCCGACGCCGTCTATGCCGGGCTGCCCCGGATGAGCCTGCGCGTGCGCAACAACAGCTTTGATCCGCAAGCCCTGGGCCTGGGCATTCGGGAGGCTCATGCCCAGGGGAAGCGCTTTTACGCCGTGACCAATATCGCACCGCACAATAACAAGGTGCGCACCCTAGTCAAACATCTGGCGCCGTTGATCGAAATGGGGCCAGACGCGCTGATCGTCTCCGACCCCGGCGTCATCTGGTTGGTAAAGAAGCACTTCCCCGACATGCCCATGCATTTGTCGGTCCAGGCCAACACGGTGAACTGGGCGGCGGTCGAATTCTGGCGGGAGCAGGGCATCGAGCGGATTATTCTATCCCGGGAGTTGGGGATCGAGGAGATCGGAGAAATTCGTGAGCAGGTGCCGGAGATGGAGCTGGAAGTGTTCGTCCACGGCGCGCTTTGCATGGCCTATTCCGGCCGTTGCATGCTCTCGGGTTACTTCAACCACCGGGACCCGAATCAGGGAGCCTGCACCAATGCCTGCCGCTGGAAATACGAAGCCACGCCCGCCCGGGAAAACGAAATAGGGCAGTGGGAGCCGGTAGTTCTGGAGGATAAAACCCGCCCGGGAGAGCTGATGCCCATGGACGAGGACGAGCACGGCAGCTACATCCTGAACTCCAAAGACCTGCGTGCTGTGGAGTACGTCGAGCAGCTCACCCGAATGGGTGTGCACTCGCTCAAGATCGAGGGGCGTACCAAGTCACCCTACTATGTAGCGCGTACGGCCCAGGTCTACCGGCGGGCCATCGATGACGCGGCGGCGGGCACGCCGTTTGATCCGTCGCTGCTGGGCGAGCTGGAAGGTTTGGCCAATCGGGGGTACACCGCCGGACTGCTGGACCGACATGCGCGTCCGGAATCCCTGCAGAACCTGGAGCGTGCGCACCACAACGGTGCTCAGCAGTGGGTCGCCGAGCCCAAGGCTCGGGTTGGGGACTGGTATGAGGTGGAAGCCAAGAATGGCTTTTCCGTGGGTGAGCGGTTGTACTTGCTGACCCCCGAAGGCAAGTACCCGTTTGAATTGACCGCCCTTGAAGACAACGCCGGGAGGCCGATAGCGCGTGCCCCCGGCTCCGGCCACCGCGTCCGCCTGCAGCTCCCGGTCGATTGCGACCCGGAGACCGCTTTGTTGGTGAAAACCCTGACCGATCCGCCTTACGTGTGACGACCTCATATAACCATTTCGAATGACCTCTCAATACCGCTATTAAAAACGCTTGCTTTTAAATTACGAAAAGTTTCGTAGAATAATTACGAAACCTTTCGTAATTAGGGGCGCCGCCATGTCAAAGCCGACCCGTTCAACGCCGACCCGCTCAGAGATGCAGATATTGGAGCAGCTCTGGCAGTGCCATGAAGCCACGGCCCAGACCATTCACGACGCGTTGGGGGGCGAGCGCTCGGTCGGCTACACCGGCACGCTCAAGCTCATGCAGCTGATGCACCAGAAAGGATTGTTGGGGCGGCGCCGGGAAGGTCGCAGTCACGTTTACTACCCACTGGTGGACGAGCAGAACACCAAAGCGTCGTTGCTGAGCACCTTTATCGACACCACCTTTTCGGGGTCCGCGAGCAGCTTATTGATGCATCTGCTGGGCAATAAAAAAGTGTCCCGAGAAGAGCTGGATGAAATACGGGACTATCTCGATCGGATTGAGGAGGACAAGTCATGAACTGGCTAACCCAATGGTTGGGTGAAGCGTTTGTATTCGCCCTGGGGTGGACCTTGTTGCATTCCCTTTGGCAGGGCGCCCTGGTAGCGGCGGGGCTGGCGCTGTTACTGGCGGCCAGGCCCCGGTGGTCCTCCAATGCCCGTTACTTGAGTGCGGTGGTGGCACTGGCTGTTGTCCTGATAATGAGCGCGCTGACTTACAGTCGCTATTACCTGATGGTCGAACTGGCTCTGGCGGAGTCGGCCACGGTGCCGGAGCCAGTGCTGACCGACTCCGGCTCGCTATTCTCACCGGCGGTGTGGGCCGGCTGGATCAATCGTCATATGTCGACCATTGTTCTACTTTGGATGCTGGGTTTCGCGCTGTTTATGGCCCGCTATTGCGGTGGTTTACTCTACTGCCACCGGCTGAAAAATCAGCTCAGCGAGCCCGCACCGTCGTACTGGCAGGCGCGAGTCGATGGGTTGGCACGGAGCATCGGCGTGCGCGGGGCCGTGGTATTAAAACTCAGTCGACGCCTGGCGGGGCCCTGTGTGGTCGGTCACCTCAAGCCGGTGATTCTGTTGCCGGTGGCGCTATTGACGCAAATGAGCCGCGACGAGCTGGAGGCGATCGTGCAGCACGAATTGGCCCACATTCGGCGCAATGATTATCTCGTAGGCCTGATTCAGAGCCTGATCAAAACCCTGTACTTCTTTAACTGGCCCGTGCTTTGGATCAGCGCGCAGATTGACCGTGAGCGGGAAAACGCCTGCGACGATATCGCTGCTGACGGTTGTAAAAGCCGGATCTTTTACGCCGAGACCCTGGCCCGCTTCTCCGCGCTGACAATGGACCCCTCGGCTTCCAATGATGGAGGACTTATCATGGCTGTAAACGGAAAACACCATCACCTGCTTGCCCGGATTCAGCGCTTGTTCGAACCGACGGTTTCAACGGCTCGCCCCTTTGAGGGATTGCTATCGAGCGTACTTCTCGTCGTCCTGGGACTGTTTTTAAGCGTGCACTCCCAGGCTGAGGACCAATACCCCGATATTAAAACCCTGGATGATGCGTCGGTGGAAAGCCTGATTGATACCTTCCGGTCACAATTGATGGATTCCGAAGACGAAAATCACTTTGTTACCACTTTGGTTCCCACAGCGGATTATCAGGCCCTATCGGAGGAGGAGCGGGAGGCTTTTATTCGTCACTTTAAAGCCTCTTTGTGGGAGAGGCATTCCCGAGATAAAAAGCCGATGCCGTTCTATGACCACCTTAATGAGGAAGAGTGGTTGGAGGCGCGGCGAGTGATGTTCCAGGAGGATTTCGACCACTTTATTCGCGCCCTGAAGGGGGAGCTAAAAGTACTGGAAGCGCAAGAGGCACGGCTTCCCGGTGAGTCTCAACCGATACGCTTCACGCACTTTGAGGGTGGCCGAATGGAGTCGGAAATTCCGGTTAGTGCCGTTCGATTCCTGTTGGCAGAGCCGAGTCAAGCCGTGAAAGCTGGGCCTTTTTTACTGCGCGCTTTGAAGGACAGCAGCCTGCTCCTTACTCTCAAACTGGGGGAGCAGGTGAGCGAGCTGGCCACTGCGCGCCGGATTACTAGTGATGATTTCTCAGGTAATGGCGCTCTTGCCGGAGAAATGCAGCACTTCGCATTTAATGGCGACCCTGAGATGGGCCAGGTTTGGTCTTTCGCCGCCACGGATGATTTTTACCAGATGTGGCTGAGCCAACAAGCCGTCAATTCCTTGCTGAAGGGAGAGAATTCAAAAGGGTTCAGCGCGCTGTCCGGTTATCGAGTCAGTCGCGAGGGCATGCTGGAAGTCGCGTTTGACCCGAAGCCTGAGCAATACCTGAACAGTCGGTTGATGAACTTTATGGAGAGCAAGAAAATGCCCCATGTGGAAGAGCGTGACAGGGAGCTCGAGGACCTGCTTTCCAAGCTGCCCAGCGACTTGCATCAATACCTTTACCAAGAAGAACATCTGAAACGTCACTTTAAAGCCTGGTCTTTAAAAACCGGGGTAGAAATGAGCGATCGCATGGAGCGTCTATATCGTACGGTGTTTCAAAAGGCTCGCGTTGAGTTTTTACTGGATGCAGTACGTGATTCGGAGCGTGATGCGCTTGAGATGGCTCATAGGTCCATCTCGGTCTGGGCCAATGAGGTAAGTTGGGTCAATATTTATCCCCTTCACAAGGACGATCCCGAAAAGCTGTTTGATTTGATTGTTGAGGACCAGACCGTCACTGAGGCAGTCGCTCAGGTCGCCGAAGTATGTGAGGGAATTGAACTCCCGGAAGGCCATGAAGTGGTAACGCAGCCGGTGTCGCTGTATGGCTATGAAACCCACTGCGAGCAGTGGCCGGGGGTTTTTGATCAGTTGGTGGAAAACCATTCCGATCTTGTCGCTCGTTAGTTCAAAGGCTAAACCCTAGCGCTTTTCCCGGGGCAAGCCCCGGGATTTTTTGTCTCAGGTCATGAATCGGTCAAAGGGAATGACGGTCACGGACTCGCCGGCCTCCACTTTGCCGCGCTCGGCTTCCAGAACGGCATAGGCGTTGGCGCCGAGGAAGGAGGTGAGTACGCCCGAGCCCTGGGCGCCGTTGCTGTCCACCCGGTTTTCGCCGTCCACGTAGCGCAGTGTTGCGCGTTGGAAGTCCTGCCGGCCGGGGCGTTTCTTGTAGCCGCTGGCGGCAGTGGCGGTTAACTGCAGAAGCGGTTGCGGTGCTTCGCCGGCCATGGTGCGCAGGATTGGTAGGGCCAGCTGGTGCAGGGTCACCATGGAGGACACCGGGTTGCCGGGCAGGCCGAAAAATACCGCTTCGCCCAGGTGACCGAAGGCGAAGGGTTTGCCGGGTTTGATGGCCACTTTCCAGAAACCGATTTCGCCCAGTTCGCCCAGAATGTCTTTCACATAATCCGCATCGCCCACGGAGACGCCGCCGCTGGACACCACCGCGTCCGCCTCGGAACCGGCCCGCTCAAGCGACGCCCGGATCACATCGGGCTGGTCGGGAATCAGGCCCAGGTCCAGAATCTCCACGTTCAGACGCTGGAGAATGGCGATCAGCCCATAGCGATTGCTGTCGTAGATGTGGCCGTCTTTTAACGGTTGCCCCGGCGGGGTGAGTTCATCGCCGGTGGACAGCACGGCGACTTTCAACCGACGTTTGACGCTCGCCTCCGCCAGGCCGAGGGAAGCCAGTAGCGCGATATCCACCGGGCCGAAACGATAGCCTGACGGAAAGACTTCCTGGCCTTGGGTGATGTCTTCCCCCGCGCGGCGAATGTTCTCGCCTTCTGATGGGGCTTTCAACACGTGAACGGTGCGATCGTTCACCTCGGTATTTTCCTGCATCACCACCGCGTCGGCGCCGGCGGGAATTGTGGCTCCGGTGGTGATGCGCACGCATTGGCCCGGTTGCAGTTCGCCGTCGAACCGGTGGCCGGCCAGGGACTGGCCGACCAACTCAAGTGGTTGTTCGGCATCTTCCGCGCGCAGGGCGTAGCCGTCCATCGCGGAGTTGTCGTAGCCGGGCACATTAAAACCGGCGTGTACCGGTTCGGCGGTGACCCGGTCGAGCAGTTCGGGTAGCGGCACGATCTCGGTGTCGGCTACCGCCTGCACCGCGACTTGCATACGGGCAATGGCATCTTGTACCGGAATCAGTTGAGGTTCATCGCAGCAGGCCATCAGTCACTCTTTTCCTGGTTGATCATCCACACGGCGGCTTCCACGCGCGAGCGCAGCCCCAGTTTCTTCAGCAGGTGTTTGACGTGCACTTTGACGGTGCCGTCGGAAATATCCAGCTCGCGGGCGATGAGTTTGTTGCTCAACCCTTTGGCGATCAGTTTGAGAATTTCCAGCTCGCGTCCGGTCAGGCTTTCAAGCTTGGCATCGTTGTTGGGTTGGGGTTTGCGGATGGCGGTGGCCAGGGCCTGGGTGACCGCTTCGCTCATCACCATTTTGCCTTGCAGGGCTCGCTCGATCTGATTGAGTAGCTCTTCCGGCTCCATATCTTTAAGCAGATAGCCATCCGCGCCGCGGGAGATGGCGGCGATCACATCCTCGTCCGCATCGGAGACGGTGAGCATCACGATCCGGGAAGTCACGCCGACGGCGCGCAGTTTTTCCAACGTTTCCAAGCCATCCATTCCCTGCATGTTCAGATCCAGAAGAATCAGGTCCGGGTCCAGCGCTTCTCCCAGCTTCAGGGCTTCGGCGCCGCTTCCCGCCTGGGCGACGATTTCCAGATCATCGGACAGCTCGATCAGTTGTTGCAACCCTTTGCGCAGCAGGGGGTGGTCATCCACCAGCATGATACTGGCCGCGTCTTGGTTCATGGTGGTGTCTCCCAAGTGTTTAACGTCGGGGCATTGTCGGCGGCTGTCGTCGCTTTGGCAAGCGCCTGGCCGGTCCTAGCGCATGGGGGCCGGGCGCGCAAGCGCTCCTCAGGGGTACCTACATGGGGGTGGGTGAGCCGGGGTTTGTATTGCCAAGGGAGCATTGAGCCCAGCGCAACCGAAACGCATAGTAGGCGCTATTACGTTCGCCAGGCGAGCCAACACCCGAGCATCGGTGCCGTATTTTATGCGCAGCCCTCCGCTGTCAGTTCAAGCCAGCCGTCCTCCGTCGGAAGCGACTCCCGGTGCCGGCTCAATTCGCCTGCCGGTCGGATGGCTGACCGGAGCGCTGCTGTGCGCCTTCGGAATCTGGATGTTGCCTTCGGTGGTGATGGTCGTGTTGGCCCAGACCCGTTCGGATCTGAGTATGGCGGATCTTTTGACTCTACTGGCGCTCACCGGTATGTCGGCGACGGCATTGCGGCTGACCTTGGGTTTTTGGCTACAGGCGCGGTTCGGGCCCGCCCTGGTGTTCTGGGCGCTGATTGTGCTGATGTTGGTCAGCCTCGGGGTGGCTGGACTATTGGCGTTTGGCGAGGCCTCCGGAATGGCGCTGGCCGGGTTGAGCGTCATGGTGGGGCTTGGCGGTGGAGGTTTGGCGGCATTGAGCGGCCCGGGAGCGCTGCCCGACGAGGAAACCCAGTATGAGCTGGAAACCGCGTCGCTGGTGGGGCACCTGGGGCTGGTGTTGACCTTGCTGTTGGTGCCTTATGCCCTGATGTGGCCCCTGGCGGGGGTGCCCGGCGTACCCTTGCTGTCGGGGGGGAGTCATTTTTTGGGGCGGCTCGACGCCGGCACGCCGGTATGGCTCGGTTGGCCCGGCGTGCTCTGGACCGGCATCTGTGCGGCGTTACTCGGTCTCTGGTGTCTGGTGGGGCGCGGGGGCGTGTCTCTCAAGATGCCCCAATGGCGAGGTGCTCTGTTGGCCGTGGTACTCGGCCTGTTGGTGTCGGCGCTGGGGGCGGCCGTCATCTTGCCCGACTCTCTCGGTGGGCGGACGCCCGCGGTGCCGGTTGAAGTGATACTGCCGGTGCTACTGGCTTTGTGTGTCTTGGTCATTCTGGGCCTGACGCCCCCCGCCCAGCGCTCTCGGGTGACCCAGTTGTTGGCCCATCGCCACCTGTGGGTGATGAGTGCCTTGTGGGTGGCCAGCCTGGGTACCTTTCTGGGGCTTACCCTGGTCTTTCCTTTGCTGACCTCGATGCTGTTCCGGTTGCCGGGAGAGGGGGCGGTGCTTTACTCCGGGGTATTCCTGTATGCCTGGATGCTCCCAATGGCGGCCATTCTGATGCGTCCTCTGGGAAGCTGGGCGGCGCGTCGTTGGAGCGGTGTTCGGATCGCTGCGATCGGAACACTGTTGCAGATGGTGTGGGCCGGTTGGTTGTACGCCGTACTGGTGCGCATCGGTCGTTCGGATTACCCACCGGATGAGTTGACGGCTTATCTGTTGGGAATGGCCGGTCTGTTTATGGCGGCGGGGTTGAGTCATGCGGCGCTGGTCCAGGCCTTGCCCAAGGTGTTTCCGCCCTTGTTGCGCCCCGGTGCCAGCGTCTGGTTGATGTCGGTGGCGACCCTGGGTATGGCATACATTCCGTTGGCCCTGGTCCGCGCTTTGAGCAATGACGCCGTGCACCAGGCATTTCTGGGGTTTGCGCTGTATTACTTCCTCTGCGCATTAGTGGCGGCGGCTCTCTATCTTCGTCGGCACGCCTCCATCTATAACCCTTAAGTCTTGAGGCCACAGGTTCAAGCTACCCCTTCAGGGGTAGGAGGTGGTGCCTAAACGGCTCAATAGGCAGGGCACGCAATCACTCCTAGTATGAACGGTGTACCCCTATAAGTTGTCGGGTTAATTCACTGGAGATGCCTCATGCTAGATGCCAGCGCCATTGCCCCCCGCGATCAGCGGCGTGCGCTTTTTCTTTCCACCTTTGCGTTCACGTTGTGTTTTGCGGTCTGGACGATTTTTTCCATCCTTGGTATTCAGATCAAGCAAGAGCTCGGGTTGAGCGATACCCAGCTCGGTTTGTTGATGGCCACACCGATTCTGTCCGGTTCCATCAGTCGCTTGTTTCTCGGCGTGCTGACCGATCGTTTTGATGGGCGCTGGGTGTTTGGCTTGCTGATGATCACCACCGGGGTGGCGGTCCTGCTGGTGAGCATGGCGCAAAATTATTACTTGCTGTTGTTGGCGGCGCTCGGCGTGGGCTTGGCCGGTGGCTCGTTTATCGTAGGGGTGGCTTACACCTCGGCCTGGTACCCGGCGGGGAAGCAGGGCACGGCGCTGGGTATCTTCGGCGCCGGTAATGTGGGCTCGGCCATCACCAACTTTGGCGCGCCTTTTTTGCTGTTGGCGCTTGGGTGGCAGCTCACCGCGCAAGTGTATGCGGTGGTGATCGCCCTGATGGGCGTCGGCTTTATTCTGTTTGCCAAAGCCGACCCGGGCCTGGCCAAGCGCCGTGCCAATATCACATCGCTCGGACAGCAGTTGGCCCCCTTGGGGGACATTCGGGTTTGGCGCTTTGCGCTGTATTACTTTTTCGTCTTCGGCGCGTTCGTCGCCCTGGCGTTGTGGTTGCCCCATTACCTGATGGAAGTCTACGGGCTGGGCATTGCCGCGGCCGGTATTCTTACCGCGCTTTACACCATTCCGGCGTCATTGTTTCGTATTCTCGGCGGCTGGATGTCCGACCGTTACGGCGCTCGCCGGGTGATGTACTGGACGCTGATTGCGTCGGTGATCTGTTGTTTCCTGCTCAGCTATCCGCCCACCGAGTACCGTATTCTTGGGGTTGATCGCACGGTGGAATTCAGCTTTCAGTTGACTCTGCCTGCCTTTGTGACGCTCACGTTTATTCTCGGGTTTTTCATGTCGCTGGGTAAGGCGGCGGTGTTCAAGCACATTCCCGTTTACTATCCCACACACGTGGGGGTGGTGGGTGGCATTGTCGGCATGATCGGGGGGCTGGGTGGTTTCTTTCTGCCGTTGACCTTCGGCATGCTCAATGATGTGATCGGTATCTGGCAAAGTGCCTTTATGTTGTTGTTTGTCATTGCCGCAGCGGCATTGGTCTGGATGCACTACGCCATTCGTCTGGCGGAGCGGCATGAGTGGCGTTCGGGTCGGGACGTTACCGACTTGCCGGAGTTCTCCACCCCCGATGCGTTTGTGTTGGAAGACTGGCGCCCGGAAGATACAACCTTTTGGGAGGAGAAAGGTAAAAAAATTGCCCGGCGCAATTTGTGGATTTCCATTCCCAACCTGTTTCTCGCCTTTGCGGTCTGGTCTATCTGGTCCATTCTGGTGGTGAAGCTGCCCCAGCTCGGCTTCCCTTACACTTCAAGCCAGTTATTCTGGTTGGCGGCACTGCCGGCGTTGTCCGGTGCGACGTTGCGTATTTTCTATAGCTTTATGGTGCCGATTTTTGGCGGCCGACGCTGGACGGCCATCTCCACGGCTTCTTTGCTGCTTCCCTGTCTGTGGCTGGGTTTTGCATTGCAGAACACCGACACCTCCTATCTGGTCATGCTGATTCTCGCTCTGCTGTGCGGGTTTGGGGGTGGTAACTTTGCGTCCAGTATGGCGAACATCAGCTTCTTCTTCCCGAAGGCAGAGAAGGGGGGAGCGCTCGGGCTCAATGCCGGTTTGGGTAATCTTGGGGTGTCGGGAATGCAGTTGATCGCACCACTGGCAATCGCCGCCAGCGTGCTCGGTCCTTTTGGTGGCGACCCCATGGTGGTTCAGTCCGGCAATGCGGCGGGGGAGTCTCTCTGGATTCAGAACGCCGCCTTGATCTGGGTGCCGTTTATCATCGCCGCCGCCATTGCCGCGTGGTTTGGAATGAATGACATCGCTTCGGCAAAATCCTCATTCAGTGATCAGGCCATCATTTTCAAGCGCAAGCACACCTGGTTGATGTGTTGGCTGTATCTGGGCGCTTTCGGCAGCTTTATCGGCTTTGCCGCCGGGTTCCCCTTGTTGTCAGGCCTGTTGTTCAAGGATGTGGACCCGACTAAATACGCCTTTATCGGCCCCCTGCTCGGCGCCTTGGCCCGACCCGCCGGCGGGGTGATTGCCGACAAACTCGGCGGCGCCCGGGTTACTTTGTGGGTGTTTGCGGTCATGATTGCCGGCGTGTTTGGCGTGATGCACTTTTTGCCGGACGAGGGCAGTACCGGCAACTTCTGGGGATTCTTCGGGATGTTTCTGGTGCTGTTTATCGCCTCCGGGGTACTCAATGGGTCCACCTTCCGCATGGTGCCGGTGATGTTTATGACCCTGCGTCAGCGCGCGCTGGGCAATAATGAGCAGGCGGAAACGGAGGGTAATCGCGAAGCCGCCGCGGTACTCGGTTTCATCTCCGCCATTGCGGCCTACGGCGGCTTCTTTATCCCGAAGGCCTACGGTACGTCGTTTGATATGACCGGCGGTGTGGCTGCAGCCTTGATCGGTTTCGTGGTGTTCTATGTTACCTGCCTGTTGGTCACTTGGTGGTATTACGCCCGGCGTGGCGCCGAGGTGCCCTGTTGAGGTGATGGGTTTATCGTAGGAGGCCCACAACAACGTCTCCCCTTGGTGCGCAAGAGGAGACGTTGTTTTTTTAACTGACTGTCAGGTCGGTATTTTTGAGGGGGATATTGCGAATGCGCTTGCCGGTTGCTGCGAAAATTGCGTTCAACACCGCCGGTGCCGCTACCGCGATGGTGGGTTCGCCCACACCGCCCCAGAAGCCGCCGGAGGGCATGGTGATCACTTCCACCTTGGGCATATCTTTGAGCGTCATCACTCTATAGGTGTTGAAGTTCTGCTGCTCAATACGCCCGTCTTTCACCGTCGCTTCGCTATAGAGCAGGGGCGATAAACCGTAGACGAACGAGCCGGCCACTTGCGCTTCCACCTGTTGGGGGTTGATGACATGGCCCGGGTCGGTCGCGGCCACAATGCGGTGCATCTTCACTTCGCCATCGGTAACCGACACTTCCGCAGCGGCCGCCACATAGCTGCCAAAACCTTTCACCTGGGCAATGCCGCGATAAATGCCTTCCGGTGGTTTGGTGTCCCAGCCGATACCCTTGGCGGCGGCTTCGAGCACCGCCAGGTGCTTCGGGTGGTTGGCCATCAGCTTGCGACGAAACGCCAGCGGGTCCTGGCCGGCGGCGTGAGCCAGCTCGTCGATAAAGCTCTCCAGATACAGGGCATTCTGATTCAGGTTGACGCCCCGCCAGAAGCCCGGGCGGATGTGCGGGTTGTGCATGGCGTGGTCGACCAGCAGGTTGGGAAACGAGTAACCGAGCGCCATGTCGCCTTCGGGATCCAGACCCTGGTACGCCACCGGATCGCCATTGTCGCCCATCGCCTGGGGCATGGCGTAGGCCATGATCGACTGACCGGAAATGCGCATATGCAGTGCCTGGACGTTGCCTTCATCGTCCATGGCCGCACGTAGACGACACTGGGTCACCGGATGGAAACGGCCCTGCAGCATGTCCTCTTCCCGCGTCCACATCAGCTTGATCGGCGTGTCGGGAATCTGCTTGGCGATCAGGGTGGCCTGTCGTATATAGTCCGTGGCCGCGCGGCGACCAAAGCTGCCGCCGATGCGCATCGTGTGGATTTCGCAGACGTCCTGCGGCAGTTCCGCCGCTTCGGCCAGGGCCGCCAGGGCCGCTCCTGGCACCTGGGTCGGTCCCCACATCTCGCAGCCGTTCTTGCGCCAGCGCACGGTGGCGGCGAGCGTCTCCATCTGGGCGTGATTCTGATAGGGATAACTGTAGTCGGCTTCGATGACCTGCTCGGCGTTGGCCAGAGCGTCTTTGGCATCACCCGCCTGATTGCCGACAAACGAGGTGTCCGCGGTCAGGCCCTCGCGCAGCTTTTTGGCGATACTCTCGCTGGAGACTTTGGCGTTGTCGCCTTCATCCCACTCGATCGGCAGGGCTTTCAAGGCTTTCTGGGCGCGCCAGAAGGTATCCGCGACCACCGCCACGGTTTCGTCATCGACGCGCACCACCTGCTTGACGCCGGGCATGTTCTTGACCTTCTCAGCGTCGAAACTTTTCAGTTTGCCGCCGTGCACCGGGCAGGCCTTGGGTACCGCCACCAGCATACCGGGCATGGAGAAGTCCACGCCGTACACCAGGGAGCCGTCGAGTTTGTCCAGAGTGTCCAGCCGCGCCTTGTCCTTACCGGCAATGCGCCAGTTTTTAGGGTCCTTGAGGATGATGGACTCGGTCTTGGGCGGCTCGATGTCATTGGCCGCCTTGGCCACGGCGCCGTATGTGGTGGTGCGTCCGCTAGGCTCGTGAGTGATCACCCCTTCGGAAACGCGGCACTCACTGGCGGACACCTGCCACTGCAGGGCGGCGGCCTCGGTCAGCATCATACGTGCGGAAGCGCCGCCCTGACGCAGGTACTCGTGGGAGCCACGAATCGCCGTCGAGCCGGCCGTGAACTGACTCCCCCAGGCATTGTCGCGCTCGCGGTTCTGGCCCGGTTTCACCAGGTCGAAGTCGACCTTGTCCCAGTCGCACTCCAGCTCCTCGGCCACCAACTGCGCCAGGCCGGTCAATGAGCCCTGGCCCATTTCCTGACGGGCGATACGGATCAGCACCGTCTCATCGGGCTGAACCACCACCCAGGCGTTCACCTCGGGCGAGTTTGATTGCGCCAAGGCCGATTGGCTGAAGGGCACCGAAAAACCAAATACAAAGGCGCCGGCGGCGGCACCGCTGCCTTTGAGAAAACCCCGGCGGGTCAGATTGATGGCGCCTTCAGAGTGCGCGTTGGTTTCAGACTTGTTCATTGGAACCTCCGGCCTTCTGGTTGGACGCCATGCGCTGGGCCGCGAGCTTTACGCCCTCAAGCACCCTCGGGTAAGTCCCGCAGCGGCAGATGTTGGTGATTTCGCTCTGGATCTGTTCATCGGTGGGGTTCGGGTCCTGTGCCAGCAGCGACGAGACTGCCATGATCATACCCGGCTGACAGAAGCCGCACTGGGCCACATCGATCTCGGCCCAGGCGTCCTGCACCGGGTGAAATTGCTGCACTCCAAGGCCCTCAATGGTAGTGATTTTCTGAGTCTCGCTCACGGCGCTGATGGGCAGTACGCAAGAGCGTTGCGCCACGCCATCAATGTGCACGGTGCAGGCCCCGCACATGGCGATGCCGCAGCCGTATTTGGTGCCGGTGAGGCCTAGCTGTTCGCGTAGCACCCAAAGCAAAGGGGTGTCGTCTTCGACATCGACCTCAGATACCTGGCCGTTGATGGAGAGTTTCATGGGCGGCTCCTGAATGTGTGATCAATCGTGGTTCTCGTTCTGGTTCTGGCTTTGGGGCGGCGGTGGCCTAGGCTTCGCGCGCAAACACGCCGGCCTGGCGCAGGCAGTCCGGTGTAAAGGAGAACTCCACCCGCGTGCCGCCTTCGGCACGGTTGGCGATGACCACGCGGCCGCCGAGGTTTTTACTGCGCTCCTGCATAATAGCCAAACCGTAGTGATTCAGCTTTTCGGGGCTTTCCGGGATGCCCACACCATCATCGTCGATAAAAACGGATACTTTGTTGTGCCGGCGCTCAATGGAGATGTCCACGCGCTGGCCCTGACTGTGATGCAGAGCGTTCTGTGTGGCCTCGCGCACGATCTGCAGCAGGTGAATTTCTTCGTTGGGGGTTAATGGCAGGCTCTCCAACTGATAGTTCAGCTCAATGCTCATGTCGGTCTGGTCACTGAGTTGCTGCACGCTCATTTGCAGCGCGCCGAGTAGCCCAGGACCATCGACCTTCAGCCGGAAGGTGGTCAAGAGTTCACGCAGTTGACGGTAGGCCGAGCTTAGTCCTTCTTGCAGTTCGTTGGAGACATCCTCCAGGGTTTTCTTGTCGTCTTTGGCCAAGGCCCGGTTCAGGCGGGTGACCTGGATTTTCAGGTAGGACAGGGCCTGCGCCAGGGAGTCGTGCAGCTCCCGGGCAATAACCGTGCGCTCGTGGGCGAGTGACAGTCGTCGGGCATTGTCTTCCTCGGCCTGTAGGCTCAGCGCCATGGCAATCTGGTCGGCGATGGACTGCAGGAGCTGTTGCTGCCAGGCGGTCAGGGTTTCGCCCTCGCCCATGCGGCAAACCAGTACCCCGTAATGGCGCTGCTCCCGGTTCATCGGGAAGCTGTAGCGGTATACCGGATCTGGTAAGCCTGTCTCCTTGGCATTGGTCAGCAGTTCACCGCTCAGGCAATCGCCGCAGTTGCGGGTCATGCACAGGTCGTAGTCGCTGTTTTCGGGTTTGACTTGCCGGTAGGGGTGGTCGCCGGTGTCGGTAATCAGGCACAGTTCCAGGTCGTCGACCTGGGCGACTTGCGCGGCGCGGCTGATGATGGGCTGGAAGTCGATGCCAGCGGTTTCCTGCTCAATAATGGTCTGGGCGGTTTCGTAGAGAAACTCCAGCGTGGTGTTGCTGCGTTGCAGCTCCCGGGTTTGTTGCTCGATCTGGGATTCCATCTGGCCGTGGGCGTGGGCAATGGCCCGGCTCATCTGATTGAATGACTCGGCGACGGCGCCGAGCTCATCCATAAACCGGGGTTGCAGCCGATACTGGTAGTCCCCCTGGCTGATGCGCTGGGTGACCTGTTGCAGCTCATTCAGCGGGTGTTCGAGTCGACGGTGCAACCAATAGGCCACAATGGCCGCCAGGGCGAGAATGGCGAACATGGCGAGCACCTGAACCAGCCGCAGCAAGGCGGCGTTGCGCTCGGCGTGGTTCTGTAATTGACCGACGAAGGCGTTGAGCTGCTCGACAAAGCGATCGGTGGCCGCGATTCGCTCGGCCGGAGTCATCTCGGTAAAGGCCTCGTTCAAAGCCTTCCACTGAGCCTGCGTGCTATCGAGTTCCGCTGCCAGTTGGCTGTTGCGGTGACGCAGGGCGTCAAACAGCGGGTGTGCCCAGGTACTCTCCAGCCGTGCACGGGCGCGCTCACGCTCTTCCTCGGTGGCCGCAGGGTTATCCTCCAGGGCCAGAAGGCGATAGGTATGCATGCGCAGGGAGCCGGCCAGGTTGATCGCATGGGCATCACTGTCAGCCCGGTCCGAGAGCCAGTAAGAGGCGGCCATGGTCATGGCGGCCAAGGCGACAATGCCCGCGAGCGCGAGCTTGATACTGAGAACCAGGGAAGTGGTACGCATAGGTGGAGCCGTTTGAATGTGTCGGCCGGGGCCTAACCCCCTGGCCGACCGCCGAATGGGACGGATCAGGCGCTGACTTTCTCCAGCGCCTGATCAATGTCCGCAATAATATCATCAATGTGCTCAATACCAATGGACAAGCGCACCAGGTCGGCCGAGACCCCCGCCGATTTGAGCTCCTCTTCATTGAGCTGGCGGTGAGTGGTGGTCGCCGGGTGGCAGGCCAGGGATTTGGCGTCGCCGATATTCACCAGGCGCAGAATCATCTGCAGCGCGTCGATAAACTGGGCGCCCGAGTCTTTCCCACCTTTGATGCCAAAACTCAGGATGCCCGACGCCTGGCCGCCACTGATCTTCTGGCACAGGCCGTTGTAGGGGCTGTCCGGCAATGCCGCGTAGTTCACCCAGTTGATTTTGGGATGCTGCTTCAGGTGCTGGGCGACTTTCAGCGCATTTTCGCAATGACGCTCCATACGGATTCCCAGTGTCTCCAGACCCTGCATGATCAGAAAAGCGCTGTGCGGTGCCAGTGCCGAACCCGTGTTGCGCAGCGGTACTACTCTGCAGCGGCCGATATAGGCGGCTTCACCCAGGGCTTCGGTATAGATCACGTTGTGGTAGGAGGGGTCTGGCTCATTGAGCATGGGGAAGCGCTTTTTGTTCGCGACCCAGTCGAACTTGCCCGAGTCCACAATAACGCCGCCCACGGTGGTGCCATGGCCACCGATGTATTTGGTGAGCGAGTGCACCACGATATCCGCCCCGAAATCGAAGGGCTTACACAGAAAGGGGGTCGCCACGGTATTGTCCACGATCAGAGGAATGCCGTGACGGTGGGCGATATCCGCCAGCGCCTGGATATCCACGATATTGCCCGCCGGGTTGCCGATGGACTCGCAGAACAGCGCCTTGGTTTTGTCGTCGATCAGGCTTTCCATTTTCTCCAGATCATCGAAGGAGGCCATGCGCACATCAATGCCCTGGCGGGGAAAGCTGTGGGCGAACAGATTGTAGCTGCCGCCGTACAGTTGGCTGGTACTGACGATGTTGTCTCCGGCATCGGTAATACACTGAATGGCGTAGGTGATAGCCGCCATGCCTGAAGCCAGTGCCAGGGCCCCGATGCCCCCCTCCATGGCCGCCATGCGCGCTTCGAGCACCGCATTGGTCGGATTCATGATCCGGGTGTAAATGTTGCCCTGCACCTTCAGGTCGAACAGGTCAGCCCCGTGCTGAGTGTCATCAAAGGTGTACGAGGTGGTCTGGTAAATCGGCGTTGTTGCCGCATGGGTGGTGGGCTCGGGCTCGTAGCCGCAGTGTAATGCCAGTGATTCAAGTTTCATGGGGTTTCTCCGAACCAACAGCGTCTGGACGCCGGTATTTTTGATGTTTTGGAACCATTAACTCTATCACATCCGTGAATGAAAACAGCTCGCAAAAACCCCACGCCTATTACGGGATACCCACGATGAACTTGGGGGCGGAAAAGTTCGCTTCTGCTCGAAAGTGAAAAGTAAAGATATCAATAAAATCAAAGGGTTATCGTATTTCCGCTCTACCAAAAAGGGGGTAGAAGTGGGCATTTTCACAGCTTGGAGGCCAGTGGCGGACCCGCGGATTTTTACGCACTATGAACGGGTGAAATTGTTACCGAGCAATGTCCGGACCTGGGCATTGCCATAGCCTCTGTTCAGGAGTCCGCGAATGAGTCACCTTCTCGATAAGTTGCGCTACTTTCAAGCGCAGCGAGAACCTTTTGCCGAAGGCCACGGCGTCACTACCGATGAAGATCGCCAGTGGGAGCGAGGCTATCGGCAGCGCTGGCAGCACGACAAAATTGTACGCTCCACCCATGGGGTCAACTGCACCGGTTCCTGTAGCTGGAAAATCTACGTGAAAAACGGTCTGGTCACCTGGGAAACCCAGCAGACCGATTACCCGCGCACGCGTCCCGACCTGCCCAACCATGAACCCCGGGGCTGTCCGCGCGGCGCCAGCTATTCCTGGTACATCTACAGCGCCAACCGCCTGAAGTACCCCAAGGTACGCCAGTCACTGATGAAGCTCTGGCGCCAGGCGCGTCAGGAGCATACCGACCCGGTCCGGGCCTGGGCCTCCATCGTGGAAGATCCGGCCAAGGCAAAAAGTTACAAGTCCCGCCGAGGTTTGGGCGGCTTTGTACGTGCCCACTGGGATGAGGTGAATGAAATCATCGCCGCCTCCAACGTCTACACCGCCAAGACCTATGGCCCGGACCGGATCAATGGCTTCTCGCCCATTCCGGCCATGTCCATGGTCTCCTATGCGGCGGGCTCGCGTTATCTGTCGCTGATTGGCGGTAACTGCCTGAGTTTTTATGACTGGTACTGCGATCTTCCTCCTGCGTCACCTCAGGTGTGGGGCGAACAGACCGACGTGCCGGAATCCGCCGACTGGTACAACTCCTCCTACATCATCTGCTGGGGTTCCAACGTGCCCCAGACCCGGACCCCGGATGCCCACTTTCTGACCGAGGTGCGTTACAAAGGCACCAAAGTGATCAGCATCACGCCGGACTATTCCGAAGTGGCCAAGCTCACCGATCAATGGTTGGCGCCCCGGCAGGGTACCGACGCCGCTTTGGCGATGGCTTTTGGCCACGTGATTCTGAAAGAATTTTACGTCGACTCCCAGAGTGAGTACTTCACGAATTACGTGAAGCGCTACACCGATATGCCCAATCTGGTCATTCTGGACGAAGAGGGCGGCCGTTTGCAGCAGGGTCGTTTCCTGCGGGCGGCGGACCTGGTGGACAACCTGGGTGAAGAAGCCAACCCGGACTGGAAAACCATCGCCATCAACAGCGACGACCAGCGCCTGGTCAGCCCTAACGGCTCCATCGGCTATCGCTGGGGCCGCCCGGAGGGGCAAACCGGACGGTGGAATCTGGAAAATCGCGACGGTCTCACCGGTGATGAGGTTAACCTGCAGCTCTCCCTGAAAGGCAACAGCGATGATGTCGTCGATGTCGCCTTCCCGTATTTCGGTTGCAAGGAGCACGACTACGGCTACTTCCAGCACACCGAACACACCGAAGTGCAAATGCGCAAAGTCCCGGCCAAGCGCGTCAAATTGGCGGATGGGCGAGACGTATTGGTGGCCACCGTGTACGACCTGACCCTGGCCAACTATGGGGTGGACAATGGTCTGGATGATTCCAACTGTGCCCAGAGCTTTGACGATGACAAGCCCTACACGCCCAAATGGCAGGAGCGCATCACCGGCGTCAAACCCGAGCATGTAATCCGTGTCGCCCGTGAGTTTGCCCGCACCGCAGATAAAACCCACGGTCGCTCCATGATCATTGTCGGCGCCGGCATGAACCACTGGTTCAATATGGACATGAACTACCGCGGCTTAATCAACATGCTGATGATGTGTGGTTGCGTTGGCCAGAGCGGTGGCGGCTGGGCGCACTATGTGGGCCAGGAAAAACTGCGCCCCCAAACCGGTTGGCAGCCCCTGGCTTTTGGCCTGGACTGGCAGCGCCCGCCCCGGCAAATGAACGGCACCTCGTTCTTCTATGCGCACTCTGATCAATGGCGCTACGAAAAATTGAACATGAGCGACCTGGTCTCTCCTCTGGCGAAGAAGGAAAAGTGGCAGTCGAGCATTCTGGATTACAACACCCGCGCTGAGCGTATGGGCTGGTTGCCGTCCGCGCCTCAGTTGGCCACTAATCCGCTCAAGTTGGCGGAAGCCGCGAAGGCTGCGGGTAAGGACATTAAAGACTATGTGCGCGAGCAATTGGTGAATGGCGAGTTGAAGTTTGCCTGTGAGGATCCGGATGCGCCGCAAAATTTTCCGCGCAATATGTTTATCTGGCGTTCCAATCTGCTGGGTTCCAGCGGCAAGGGTCACGAATACATGCTGCGTCATTTCCTGGGCACCAAGCATGGCCTGATGAACAAGGATCTGGGGGAAACCGGCGAAGCCAAGCCCGAAGACGTTACCTGGCGCGATGAGGCGCCGGAAGGAAAGGTCGACTTGTGGGTGACATTGGATTTCCGTATGTCCACTACCTGCCTGTACTCCGATATCGTTCTGCCGACCGCCACCTGGTACGAAAAGAACGACATGAACACCTCGGATATGCACCCCTTTATCCATCCGCTGACCGAGGCGATTGACCCGGTGTGGGAGTCGCGCAGCGACTGGGATATTTTCAAAGGTATTGCCAAGAAGTTTTCCGAACTCACCAACGGACACCTTGGCGTGGAGCAGGATGTGGTGACTACGCCCATCATGCATGACTCGCCGGGAGAAATGGCGCAGCCCTACGGTGTAAAAGCCTGGTGGAAGGGGGAGTGCGAGGCCGTGCCCGGGGTCACCATGCCCAACATCAATGTCGTGGAACGGGACTACCCCAACACTTATCACCGCTTCACGTCGCTTGGCCCCTTGATGGACAAACTGGGCAATGGCGGCAAGGGTATCAACTGGGATACCAAAGAAGAGGTGGAATTCCTCGGAAAGCTGAATCGCGTACACCATGAAGAGGGAGCCAACAAAGGTCGCCCACGGATTGAGTCGGCCATTGATGCCTGCGAGGTCATTCTGTCGTTGGCTCCGGAAACCAATGGCCATGTGGCGGTAAAAGCCTGGGATGCACTGGGCAAGATTACCGGTCGGGATCACAAGCATTTGGCCTTGCCCAAAGAGGAAGAGAAAATCCGCTTCCGCGACATTGTCGCCCAGCCGCGCAAGATCATTTCCTCGCCGACCTGGTCGGGGTTGGAAGATGAGCATGTGTCCTACAACGCGGGTTATACCAATGTGCACGAACTGATTCCCTGGCGCACGATCACCGGTCGGCAGCAGTTCTATCAGGATCATGAGTGGATGCTCGATTTCGGTGAGCAGCACTGCCTGTACAAGCCGCCGGTCAACCTGAAGACCGTTGAGCCGATTCTCAATCAACGCAGCAACGGCAACAAAGAGCTGGTGCTCAACTGGATCACTCCGCACCAGAAGTGGGGCATTCACAGCACCTACTCGGACAACCTGCTGATGCAGACGCTTTCTCGTGGTGGCCCGATTGTCTGGCTGAGCGAGAAGGATGCAAAAGCCGCGGGTATTGAGGACAACGACTGGATCGACGTGTTCAACGTCAACGGCGCCATCGCCTGTCGCGCGGTCGTCTCCCAGCGGGTGCCTGAAGGGATGAGCATGATGTATCACGCCCAGGAGCGGATCATCAATACGCCGGGATCAAACCTGACCAAAACCCGCGGCGGGATTCACAACTCCGTGACCCGTGCGGTGATGAAACCCACCCATATGATCGGTGGCTACGCCCAACAGGCTTACGGCTTCAACTATTACGGCACCGTAGGCTGTAACCGCGACGAATTCGTCATTGTCCGCAAGATGGATAAAGTGGATTGGCTCGAAGAAGACGAGCAGACCACTGACAGCCTGGCTAAGTGAGGTAAGGCATGAAAGTAAGAGCGCAAATCGGCATGGTGCTGAACCTGGATAAGTGCATTGGTTGCCACACCTGTTCAGTGACCTGTAAAAACGTCTGGACCTCGCGCGAAGGTGTCGAGTACGCCTGGTTCAATAACGTGGAGACCAAGCCCGGGGTTGGTTATCCCCAGGAGTGGGAAAACCAGAAGAAGTGGAATGGCGGTTGGAAACGCGATAAGAAAGGCAAGATCAAGCCGCGCATCGGTGGCAAGCTGCGGGTGTTGGCCAACCTGTTCGCCAACCCTGACCTGCCGGAAATCGACGACTACTATGAGCCGTTCGATTTTGATTACCAGCACCTGCATAAAGCCGGGGATAAAAAGCACCAGCCTACCGCTCGGCCATTTTCGCTGATCTCGGGTCAAAAAATGGAAAAGATCAAATGGGGGCCTAACTGGGAGGAGCTGTTAGGCACCGAGTTTGAAAAACGTAAAAAGGATGTCAACTTCGAACAGGTGCAGGCGGACATCTACGGTCAGTTTGAAAACACCTTCATGATGTATCTGCCCCGGTTGTGCGAGCACTGCCTGAACCCGGCCTGTGTGTCTTCCTGTCCGTCCGGCGCCATCTACAAGCGTGAAGAAGACGGCATTGTTCTGATCGATCAGGACAAGTGCCGGGGTTGGCGCATGTGCGTCTCGGCCTGTCCGTACAAAAAGATTTACTACAACTGGAAGAGCGGTAAGTCCGAAAAATGTACCTTCTGCTATCCGCGTATTGAAGTGGGTCAGCCCACCGTCTGCTCGGAAACTTGTGTGGGTCGTATCCGCTATCTGGGCGTGCTGTTGTACGACGCGGATCGTATTGAAGAGGCCGCCAGCGTTGCCAACGAAGCAGATCTGTATCAGGCGCAGCTCGATATCTTCCTGGACCCGAAGGATCCGGCGGTGATTGCCGCGGCTCAGGCCGAGGGTATTCCCCAGGGATGGATCGACGCCGCCCAGAACTCGCCCACCTACAAGATGGCGGTTGAGTGGAAAGTGGCGCTGCCGCTTCACCCGGAATACCGCACTCTGCCCATGGTCTGGTATGTGCCGCCGCTGTCCCCGATTCAGAGTGCAGCCGAAGCGGGCCACGTGGGCATGAACGGCGAAATACCCGATCTGAAATCCCTGCGGATACCGATTCGCTACCTGGCAAATTTATTGACCGCTGGGGAAGAGCAACCGGTGGTGGAAGCACTGGAGCGGATGATCGCCATGCGCGCTTACAAGCGCTCCCAGCACGTGGACGGCGTCGAAGACCTGGATGTGCTCAAACAGGTCGGATTGAGCGTGGCTCAAGTGGAGGATATGTATCGCTACATGGCGATCGCCAACTACGAGGATCGTTTTGTGATCCCCACCAGCCACAGGGCCTACGCCGAAGATGCCTATGACATGAAAGGCGACTGCGGCTTCAGTTTCGGTAATGGCTGTGCGGACGGCACCAGCGAAACCAGCCTGTTCGGTGGGAACCGCGCCGGCGTTCGCCAGATTATTCCTGCGATCCTGCAGGATTAGGAGAAAGATTGATGAAAAGTTTACGCGTTATTTCTCTGCTGATGGAGTACCCCACGGCGGAGTTGATGGAAGCTCGAGGCGAGTTGAAGGCACTGGTCGCCCGCATGAACCTCAAGGGCAAGCAGCGCGATGGGTTGCTGGCCTTTGTCGAACAGCGCACCGAGGGCGATCTGATGGACTGGCAGTCCGAGTACGACGCCCTGTTCGAGCGCGGTCGGTCCCTGTCGCTGCTATTGTTCGAGCACGTGCACGGCGAGTCCCGGGATCGTGGCCAGGCCATGGTGGATCTGATGAACCAGTACCAGCAGGCGGGTCTGGCCATCGACGCCAACGAGCTACCGGACTATCTGCCCCTGTACCTTGAGTTTTTGTCCACCCAGGGGCCGGATAATGCCAGAGCGGGGCTGCAGGAGGTGGAGCATATTCTCGGTCTGCTCGCCGCTCGCCTGAAAGAGCGCGAGTCCAACTACGCCGCCCTGTTCGAAGCGCTGCTGCACTGGTGTGGGGATCGGGTCAACATCGAGCAGATCCGCGAACAAGTCGCCGGCGAAGCTCGCGACGATACGCCAGAAGCCCTGGATAAAGTGTGGGAAGAAGAGGCCGTCACCTTTGGTCCGGACGCGCAGGCCGATGGCTGCAACGTTCAATACCGGCCGGACTCCGGCCAGCGGCGGGATCAGGAGCAGATACTGAACCTGATGGACCCTCAACCCGTACAAAAGCATCAGGAGGCATGATGTCCACTTTTCATCTATTCGCTTTTGGCATCTACCCCTACATTGCGCTGGCGGTGATGTTTATCGGTACCTGGGTCCGCTATGACCGGGAGCAGTACACCTGGAAGGCCGGTTCCAGCCAGTTGCTGGAAAAGAAATGGTTGCGTATCGGTAGCATTCCCTTTCACATTGGCATTCTTGGTATTTTCCTTGGGCATCTGGTGGGGCTCCTTACACCGTTGGAGGTGTGGCATTTCCTGGGTGTCAGTGCCAGCGCCAAGCAAATTTTGGCGGTTGTGGCCGGGGGGCTCTTTGGTGCGCTCTGCCTGTTCGGTCTGGTGGTGCTCACCTTGCGTCGTCTGTTCCACCCGCGGATACGCCCCAATAGCCAGCCGATGGATATCGTGGTGCTGTTCTTGTTGTTGGGGCAGTTGTTGTTGGGGTTGGCCTCCATTTTTATTTCCGTCGGTCACCTGGATGGTGCGGTAATGCTGCAGTTGATGCACTGGGCCCAGAGTATCTTCCTGCTGCGCGGGCTGACTGGTGCTGAGTACATTGTGGATGTGCACTGGATCTTCAAGGCGCATCTGGTGCTGGGGTTGACCATCTTCCTGCTGTTCCCCTTTACCCGACTGGTGCATTTGTTGAGCGTGCCGGTGAAGTATTTGGGTAGAAATTACCAGGTGGTTCGCCGCCGCACTCGAGCCTCCATGTAGGAAATGCCATGATTACCGTCAACCAAACGCAAATTCCCGAAGACAAAGTGCTCGCGGAAATGCAATACCACCCGGCGGAGTCCCGCCGGGACGCCATGTTCAAAGCGGCTGAGTCCCTGATCATCGGCGAGCTGTTTCGACAGCGCGCCAAAAGCCTGGGCATTCCCGTCAGTGATGATACTGTGGTGAGCTCCGATGAAGATTTCATCGAGGCTTTGATCGAGAAAGAAGTCGCCATTCCCGAGGCCACGGAAGAAGACTGTCGGCAGTACTACAAGGCGAATCCAGCGAAGTTTGAAACCTCTCCACTGCTCGAAATCAAGCATATCCTGTTGGCTGTCCCCAAGGAGGACGATGCGGGCCGGGCCGAGGCCAAGGTTCGCGCCGACGCGCTGTTGGATATCGTTAAAGGTGGCGCTGATTTCGGTAAGCTTGCCCGGCGGGAGTCCGCCTGCCCGTCAAAAGAAACCGGGGGCAGCCTTGGGCAGATCAGCAAGGGGCAAACCGTGCCGGAGTTCGAGCGCCAGGTGTTTGCCGCCGAGCCGGGCCTGATGCCTCGACCGGTGGAGAGCCGTTACGGCTATCACCTGGTCTATATCGAACGCAATATTCCCGGCCGACCTTTACCTTATGAAGAAGTCGCTGAACAGATTGCGGATTACTTGAATGAGAAAGTGCGGCGTAAGGCCATAGCGCAGTACATTCAGGTGTTAATCGCCGAAGCGGAGATTGAAGGTTATGACTTCGAGGTGGATGGTTCTCCATTGATGCAGTAAAAACTATTGAATCTCGTTCGATAGAGGTTGACGGGAGATAACGGCGGATGCGCTTCGCTTATCCGCCCTACATAAGGTTGGCCCTACGTAAGGTTGGATAGGGCGGGTAAGCGAAGCGCATCCGCCATCATCCTCCCTCAAGGCTCACTCTGCGCCGTATGTTTCAACCGCAACCTGGCCCGTAACCAGCGGGCTAGAATATCCACCCCGATATTCAGCAGCGCGGTAATCAGGATCAACACCATCGCCCGATCAAAGCGGATCTCCTGAATCGCGCTGTCCACATAGAAGCCCAGGGTGGCAATCCCCAGAATGCCGAGAATCGCGGTCTCGCGCATAATGATTTCCCAGCGATAGAACAGGAATGCCAAAAACGGGCCGTACAGCCGGGGCGTAAGCTCGTAAGCGTAGCGCTCAATGCCCGTGGGCGCGTCCGGGCGCAAGGTAACGTCGTTGGAGCGCCGCCCGATGAGGTGCCCAATGATGCCGCTGTTGTGCACGGCGAGCGCGATGACCGCGGGCAGCATTGAGGGTCCCCAGAGTTGCAGCAAAATAAAGGCGAGCAAATACTCAGGCGTGGAGCGCAACACCACCAGCACGGTATGGCCCAAGGGGCCGGTGAGGCGATTGGTAAAGTGGCGTGATCCGAGGGGGTAAAGTAATAGCGTCAAAACACCGGTGAGCACCAATGCGATCTGGGTCAGGACCAGCGTGTTCCAGATGCCCGGCAAGGCTTCGGTGCTGAGCAGTTCCACCAGCCAGGGGCCAAGCTCGGACCAGCCTTCACCGCCGCGCAGAGGGGCCGGCACAATATCCTCGGTAAAGAAGCGAGTGACGTTTTGCCATCGGATCGGCAGGCCGCTGCCGAGTAAAAACGGTGCGACCATCAAGTAGAGCGGCACGAGCTTCGGGCGTACCCAAAGGCGCAAAGTAGTGATCAGTACGTAGAACAACAGCAGCAGGGCGCCCACCGCCGAATAGTGGCCTTGGGCGAAGGCGGACTCCAGGTAAAACCCCAGCGTCGGCATACCGACAAAGCCGAGTACGGCGCTGGAGCGCAAACCGCACTCCAATCGGTATGAGGTATAGGTTACCAACTGGGGCCAGGCCTGACTGACTCGGGTGTAAAGCAGCGCAATGATTTTGCCGGTGCCGAAAGGCAGCGTATCCCGCGGCTGAGGATCGGTCTCCTCCAGAATCTCGGCGTAGACTTTGCCAAAGACGCCGGCGTAGGGGATGGCGATCGCCAGCACACCGGTCAGTGGGTGCAAGCCAAAGAACTGTAGGAAGATCAACGCCCAGAACAGTTCATGGATGGCCCGAATAAAGGCACAGAAGGTACGGACGATGCGCGAGCCGAAGACCATCGCGAGCGCGAAGCCGCTGGCTGCCCCTAATCCAACGCCCACGAATGCAAACGCCAGGGTCCGTACCAATGCCTCGGCCAAATAATCCGTTCGGGTAAGGTCGGGTGTCAGCAAACCGGAGAAGAGGCGAGCGAGCTCGCCCCAGGGGTCGTGTGCGCTGATCGTCAGGTCGGCGAAAAACGCACACACGACCGCCAGGGCAACAAACCACAAGCTGGTACTTACGCTGGCCGATCGCCTCATAATGCCTCTGATCAGTACAGCGAAAGCAGGTCTGAGGCCTGCACACGGTGAGTGGGTTGGTCCAGGGCAATACCGCCATCGGCGATGCCCACCACCCGGTCAGAAAAGCGCAATGCCAAATCCACGTCGTGCATGGCCAGAACGGCCGTCTGGTAGGTTTGGGTGAGTGCGCCGAGAACCGTTTCCGCCATCGGACCGTCCAGCGCGGAGGCGGGTTCATCGGCCAGTAAGACCTCACCCGCCTGATAAATCGCCCGGGCAGCGGCCACGCGTTGGCGTTGCCCGCCGGAGAGTTCACCGGTGGCACTCCAACATTTGTGGTCTATGCCCAGGGTTTGGAGCACCGGAAGGATCTGGGCCACATCGTGCCGGTAGGGTCGTACGAGCGTAACGAGGTTATGCCAACTGGAACGCTGGGCAAGGCCCCCCATGTAGACGTTGTGGTACACACTCAACGTCGGCACCAGGCCCAGGTCCTGCGGCATAAGCGCAACGCCCCTGGAGCGCCAGTGCTGGTGCATCAGGCTTAAAAGGGTGGATTTGCCCGCGCCGCTTTTTCCGACGAGGGCGATGGTTTGTCCCCGCACCAGCTCCAGGCTCAGCGGGCCGAGTACTTGCAGGTCGCCGTAGCGGGCGACCACTCCGTCCAGAGCCAGTGCTGTCATTCGTCGATCAGGCCAATCTGTTTGGCGACATCCTCAATGATGGCATAGTCGCTGTTGTCCGCAGGAATAAACTTGGAGCGGGGGAAGCTCTCCAGCAGTTTTGGGTCATCCATGTTCAATAGTGCCTTGCGTACCTTGTCGGTAAAACCTTTGCCAAAACGTTCATCGACGTCGCCGCGAATGGTCCATTGATAATCGGGGTAGGGCGGTGTTTCCCAGATGACATTGACCTCGTCGGTGTCGATGTTGCCGGCCTCTACCTCGTTTTCCCAGACGGTGTAGTTCAGTGCGCCCAGTTGATAAGCGCCAGTGGCCACCAGAGAAGCGGTGCGGCTGTGGTTGCCGCTGAAGCCCACTTTGTCGAAAACTTCTTCCGGTGCCGCGTCGTAGGTTTTGCGGAGGTAGTACTCCGGCATCAAACGCCCTGAGGTGGAGCCCTTGGAGCCGAAGGTAAAGGTCATGCCCTTCAACTCTTCGGTCAGGCCCGAGCCCGGCTTCAGCCCGGTGCTTTTGTGGGCGATAAAGTAAGTGACGAACTCGGCATCCTCCGCGCCCTGGGCCAGGGCCTGAGAGCCGGGTACCCGGGCTCGGGCCTGCACTCCGGAGAGCCCACCGAACCAGGCCAACTGGACCTGGTCGTTGCGAAAGGCGCTCACAGCCGCCGCATAGGACTTGACCGGTACGAAGCGCACGTCGACATCCAGCTCTTCCTGCAAATAGTCGGCAACAGCCTGGAAGCGCTCGCGCAGGCGGGTTTCATCCTCATCCGGAATGGCGGTGAAAACAAACGTCTGGGCGCTGGCGCCGAGGGCGACCAGGCAAAGCGTCAAGCAAAAAGCAATGCGTCCTAACATGAGATGTCCTCTTTCGATGGCGATAAAAACTCAGCCGGTATGGTACCGGATTTGATCAATCGGCGTCGGCAACCGCTCGGGTGTGCTGGCGACGGAGGATCGTGCTAACCTTTTTCGAGCGATTTTATCTGTCTGTACCCAAGGAATCCGTTTGAGCCACTCACCCCTCATCGCCTTGATTACCCCTGCCGCCCCGGGGTCCCGCGCCGGGAACCGGGCGACAGCGACGCGCTGGGCCCGGCTCCTGCGCTCGCGGGGTTATCGCGTCTGTCTCTATATACCGGATGATGTCCCCGACGGAATACCGACCCCAGACCTGATTCTGGCGCTCCACGCCTGGCGCAGCCACGACGCACTCAAAGCCTGGAAGCGGGCTTACCCGAAGTGCCCTGTCATCCTGGCACTGACGGGGACCGACGTGTATCGGTTCCAGTATAGCCATCCCCAGGCGGTATACGACAGCATGGACAAAGCCGATCTATTGATCGGGTTACATGACTGCCTGTCGGAGAATCTGCCGCAGCGGTACATGAATCGCTTGCGGGTGGTCCACCAGTCGGCCGAACCATTGCCGCCCGGCGCTCCCAGACCCGGCCATCGCCGTTTCGAGGTGTTGGTGGCCGGACACCTGCGGGAGGAGAAGGACTCTCTGCGAGCCGCCTATGCGGTTCGGGACGTGCCTTCTGAGTCTCGCCTGCGGATCGTTCAGATGGGGGGCGCCCACAATGACAAGTGGGCGCAGGCGGCGCGCGAGGAGATGGCGGGCAACCCGCGCTACCGATGGCTCGGCGATCAGCCGCACTGGCGCGTGCGCCAGGCGATGAGTCGGGCACGGTTGATGGTGATCAGTTCCCGTATGGAGGGGGGCGCCAACGTCGTCAGCGAAGCCTGCGTAGCGGGGCTGCCGGTGATCGCCTCCGATATCCCGGGGAATCGAGGCTTATTGGGGAGCGATTACGAGGGCTACTATCCGGTTGGGAATACCGAAGCGCTGCGCGACTGCCTTCTGAAGGCTGAACGCTCTCCAGAGTGGCTGGAACACTTGGGCCGACAAGTGACCGCTCGCGCCCCGTTATTCTCGCCCGCCAGAGAAGCGGCACGCTTGGCAGAGGTCGTGGCGTTGGTAATGGGGGCAGGCTGGCCCCCGGAGAGCGCGTAAGCTACCTCAGGTACCATTCGGGGTGACGCTCTGAGCCGAGAATGGTCTCCAGCGAGTAATGTTGGGCTTCGTCCTCATTCAACTGGTGGGACCAGGACGCCCGCTGCTGGGGCGCGGCACCGGGGCCGCGACTGTTGTGCTCGGCGTAAAAGCTCTGTCGCTCAGCCTCGGGGTTGGACCAGTTGTGCCAGCCCTCGGGGCGGATATGCTCGCCCATCTGGGTATTGATAAACACGGTTTGCGCGTAGGTCCGCCAGGGGCGACCCAGGTAGACGGACTCGACACCGGTGTTCGCGGTCAGTGTTGCATCGAAAAATACCAGGCCGTGTTCCACACCTTGTGGCGTAGAGGCGGCGGTGATGTAGGAGTCCGCCAGGGAGTGAATCTGGCAGCCGTCGAACACTGCGGTGGCGCGCCCGAAAATAAAATCGGTGGTGCCTTCGATATAGCAGTTCTTGAAGTACTGCTTTTTCCCCTCGCCAGTGGCGTACACCGTGTCCTGATGCCCGAGAAACCGGCTGTTATAAAAACTCACCCGATCGGCGTTGATCGCCAACGCCACAGCCTGGCCCACAGGGCCGGCGGTGTTGCGAATGGTCAGGTTCTCGCCGTGAAAGTCGTCGCCGTTGATCTGCACCGTGGGTGTGTGGAAGGTGCTGTTTCGCCCCTTGTTCACTTGCTTGAAGTGACTGCCCCAGGTAATGACCGTGCCCTCAACGCTTTCGCCGATGAGTGAGACCATCGGATTCCATTCATACACTTTGACGGGCTCGTGGTAAACGCCGTTTTTTACGTGAATGGTAATGCGTTTGTCCGGGAAGGCTTTGGTGGCATCAATGGCGGCCTGGATGCTTTCAAAGTCGCCGCTGCCGTCCTGGGCAACGGTCATTTCATAAACAATCTGAGCGTGACTGGAAACGGGCAACGCCAATAGCAGCGCCAGGAGCAGAACAACTCTCATGGTTTAACGTCCTCGGGTTGATGATTTCTTGTTTTGTGGTGGTTGTAGGACGATCAGTATAGAGGGTTTCCGCCAGTCGTTCGAACGCTCGCCCGGTGAAGTCAGAACCTGATCCCTCTCAGACGAGCGGCTTCCTCCACAACAATCGCGTGACGGCGGGCCAGCGCGACCCGGTCGTCGTCATAGCCGCCACCGATGACGGTGGCCACCGGAATGCGCCGGCGCAGCAGCTCGCTCAGCACCTGCCGGTCCCGTTCGCGGATGCCGGCTTCGGAGATGTTCAGGCGCCCGAGCGGGTCGCCCCGAAAGACATCCACCCCGGCATCGTAGAGCACAATATCCGGTTTGACCCTGTCCAAAACCTGATGCAGCGTTTCCATCACGATGGTCAAGTAGGGCGCATCATCCAAGCCGTCTTCGAGGGGCACATCCAGATCGCTCTGCTGTTTCACAAAGGGAAAGTTGCTCTCGCAGTGAATGGAGCAGGTGAAGGCTCTGGGTTCGTTTTTGAGCAGGGCGGCGGTGCCGTCGCCCTGGTGGACGTCGCAATCGAAAATCAGAACCCGCCCCACACCGCTTTGATGGAGAAGCACCTTCGCGGCGATGGCCAGATCGTTGAGAATACAAAACCCCGACGCGTGATCGTATTGGGCGTGGTGAGTTCCGCCCGCCAGGTGGCAGGCCAGGCCGTGATGCAGGGCCAACTGGGCCGCCAGCACCGTGCCCGAAGGCGCAATCAGAGTGCGCTTGACCAGCCCCTCGCTCCAGGGCAAATTCATTTGCCGGTGTTCCTGCGGCGTCTGCTCCCGGTTGATGAAGCGGGCGAGGTAATCCGGGCAGTGGGTCTGATTTAACCACAGGGGTTTGCTGCGCCCGGGCCTTACCCCGTTCTCCCGTGTGAGTAGGCCTATGTCCCGCAAATACTCCGCCAGCAAACCGAACTTCGCCATGGGAAAGCGGTGCTTCTCCGGAAAGGGAAAGCTGTAGTCCGGGTGGTACACCAGAGGCAAGTGGGTGGAATTCGGCATTGTGGGGGAACGGGCTCTTATTCGGGTTTCGCTCAGCCAAACAGCTCAACGGCCAGGCTCAGGGATACGAGCGCAAGAATAAGAGAGATGCCTTTCCAGAACAATACCGGGTCCCGTTCCAGCAGCGGGGGTTGGGTTTTCTGAACATAGCGGGGGTTGGGGTGCTCCAGGTCGTAGACGAACTCCGAGAGCGCATCGTAGCGTTTGAACGGGTCGACGCTCAGCGCCCGTTTGAGCGTCTCATCCACCCACAGAGGCAGGGCGGGGTTGTGGGTCAGGGCCGACTGGTAGCGCAATTTGTGCTGATCGGCCCGGGTGCGGGCCTTGGCCACCTGGGTGCCATAGGGCAACTCGCCGGTAAGCAGTTGATAGGCGAGCACAGCCAGGGAGAACTGATCGGCTCTCGGGGTGGGGGGCTCCCCCACAAAATATTCGGGCGCCGTGTAGGCCGCCGTGCCCAGGATCTCGTTGGTCTGGGTTTTCAGCTCCGCGAGGCCGGCGACGCGTGTGGAGCCGAAATCGATGATTTTTACCGTACCCGAGTCGTCGATCATGACGTTGGCCGGGCGCAGATCCTGATGCAGCATTTCGAGCCGGTGAAAAGCCCTCAGGCCCTTGGCGATCTGGGCCACCAGGTCTCTTACCTGCGGTAGCGACGGCGATGGGTTGTCGCGTGACCATTGCTGCAGCGTCTGCCCCTCAATATATTCGGTGACCGTGTACAGGTGTTGCCGGGCCCGGTTGGGCAGGCAGGGTTTGAGAACATGAGGGCTGTCGATGCGCCGGGCGATCCACTCTTCCATCAGAAACCGCTCCTGATGGGCGTCGTCTTGCTGAAGGTCCGTCGCCAGGGTTTTCAGAACGAGGCTTTGTTCGGTTTCCAGGTCTTTCACCAGATAAACGTGACTGCGGCTGCTGGCGTGCAACTGCCGCAGGATAAGGAAACCTTCGAATGTCATACGAGCGCTCAGCGACGGCGGGAAGGGCAGGTGTTTCAGGTCCCGGACCATCTCGGACTGGTCACCGCCGGGTACGCCATCCACACGGACCAGTTGCGCGGTAATATTATCGTCACTGCCGTTTTCATAGGCCTGCTCCCCAATGCGCTTTGCCGCCTCGTCCAAATCCCCGTCACACTCTGTGAGCGTGTTGAGTACCGCCTGTTCACTGACGAACTCGTACACCCCGTCCGAGGCGAGCAGAAAGGTGTCGCCT
The DNA here is from genome assembly GCF_000423345.1 of Marinimicrobium agarilyticum DSM 16975. Taxonomy (GTDB): domain Bacteria; phylum Pseudomonadota; class Gammaproteobacteria; order Pseudomonadales; family Cellvibrionaceae; genus Marinimicrobium; species Marinimicrobium agarilyticum. The sequence goes on along the minus strand of NZ_AUHU01000006.1, from coordinate 165,773 downwards.
TTCTCCAGCGCCAACGTCTGGTAATCCATTTCCAGGTGGTGATTGATCCCCAGCGCCCGGCTCAGATAGCTCACCTCTTTTGACACCCAGAGTCGATGGTCCTCCGTCAACTGCTCCAGTCGCCCCCCACTCACCCGATAGATTCGAGTGTCACCAATATGGAACACATGTGCTGTGGTGGACTTGAGAATCAAGGCGCTGAATGTACAGACGTAACCCCGGTCCATGTCGTAGCGGTACTGACTTTGGCGGGTCTGAGCGTAAAGCCAGGAGTTGGTGGCCATGAGCACCCGTTGGGCCGCCTGCTTGACCGACCAGGTTTCCGAGGTGCAATAGTAGTCCGCGAGGAAGCTGCTGATGGCGGATTCACTCGCGATCTGGCTGACATCGCTGCTGCTGATGCCGTCCGCCAGCGCCACGACAATGCCCTTGGTGGTGCGGTGGGGCTCCTTGGGCAGATAGGCCCCGTGAAAGTCCTGATTGAGCGCCTTGCGCCCCCGATGGGTGTATTGCCCCAGACGAACGGTCAATGAGTCAGTCATAAACAGAAAAGCCACCGCCCCGACGCGAGGGCGTCGAGGCGGTTGGCATCAGCTCCTTTTAGCGCCTGCTTCAGGACAGGGCGCGTTGCGGGGCGGTGCGCACGTGAGTGGAGTAGAGCGTGAGCCCGGTGAGCGCCAAACCACCGATCAGATTACCCAGCACCACCGGAATTTCGTTCCAGATCAGATAATCCATGATGGAAAAGTTACCGCCCAGAATCAGGCCGGAGGGGAACAGAAACATGTTCACCACCGAGTGCTCAAACCCCATCGCAAAGAACAGCATGATCGGCATCCACATGGCGATGACCTTACCGCTGACCGTGGTGGAAATCATGGCGCCGACAACGCCGAGGGACACCATCCAGTTACACAGAATGCCGCGAATGAAAATGGTCGCCATACCGCCGGCGCCATATTCTTTGTAGCCGACCGTCCGGCCCTCACCAATTTCCCCAATAATCTGACCGACCTTATCGGGTTCTGTGGAGAATCCGTACGTAAAAACTATTGCCATCAGAAATGCCACCGTCAGGGCGCCCGCGAAGTTCCCGCAAAAGACCACGCCCCAATGCTTGAGAATTCGCGGCCAGGTGATCCCCGGCCGGCGATCAAACCGGGCCAGCGGCGTCAGCACGAAAACGCCGGTCAGCAGGTCGAAGCCCATCAGATACAGAATACAGAAGCCCACCGGGAAAAGCGCAGCGCCCACAATGGGGTAACCGGTTTGCACGGAAATGGTCACCGCAAACACCGCGGCAATCGCCAGAATGGCACCGGCCATATAGGCACGGATCAACGCATCTCGAGTGGACATATACAACTTGGCTTCACCGGCGTCCACCATCTTGGTGGCGAACTCCGAAGGCAATAAATAAGACATAGCGAGCCCTGATTTCAATCAATGAATGGAAGTGGCACTCCAGAAGAGCGTCCTGTTTGTGGTTAGGGCTAACGCAAAAAGTGAACCAGATGCCCCGATTTTTTTGTAAGTTATTGAAAAGGCAATGTTTATACTGATTTTTGCAAGCGCCTGGAGATGGTGGTCAGCAACCATTGGGCTTTTCTTTGGTGCGTTTCGGATTGGCGCTTGAACATTAATGGGGCAAAAATCACATTCATTGGGGGACGAAGGTGCACCATATTGTGGCTCCGGCGGCGTGCACTGCGCCCCTTTGTAGTGCTGGCCGGGAGCGTACCGTCAAAGGCTGCTATCCTTATGCCCGTGAACCGTCAACCACCGGCCGAGAGCAGCAACCCAGAATGCAGCCACAGAAACAAAACGCCCACGTTGGTATCGTTCTCGCCGCCGGCCAATCCACGCGCTTCGGCAGTGACAAACGCCGTGCCCTCCTGCGAGAAGGGCAAACCCTCCTGCACGCCACCCTGAGCCTCGCCCAGCGTCACTTCGGTCATGTCATAGTCGTGCTCGGCCCCAAGGACAAAAGCCTCCCCCTGGAAATACCAGAGGCGATCACCATCGTTTACGCCCCTGAAACACAGGCTGGGCTGGGCACCAGCATCTCCAGCGCCTTCCAACACCTACTTGAGACAAATCGTGAGGCCCAAACCGCCGCCGTCCTGCTCGGCGACATGCCGTGGATTCAGTGGGATACCGTCGAGCGGTTAAAACAGAACGCCACCGCCTCGACAATCGTACGCCCCCTCTACCATAGCCAAGTTGGACACCCGGTGTTTTTTGGTAAAACCTTCTGGAAAGAATTATCAGAACTTTCCGGGGATGACGGCGCAAAGTCAGTGGTTCAGAGGCACCGAGAGAAGTGCGAGCTGATTGAGGTTGACGATGTTGGGGTTTTGAAAGACGTAGATCGTCCGGGGGATTTGAGGCGTTGATGTTTGGTTTATACAGGTCGTGTTTGACGGGCTTAAAGGAAGCCTTTTGCCGGATGCGGCTGCGCCTTATCCGGCCTACGCGTAGCTTAATTCGAAGTGGGTAGGTCTGGTTTGGGATTCCCCCTTCCCAGACCGTGGAGCGGGGGACCCGCGATTCGAGCCCCCAAGGATGGGTTTACGGCGTGTCTGGGAAGGGGGAATCCCACACCAGACCGGACGAGATGCGGCAACTGAAGGTGAATAAAACTTCAAAAAAAACCGAAAGGGGTTAAGCTTTCAACGCCTTCAACACCTCCTCGGACCGAATCGGAATATCGCGCATTCGAATGCCCACGGCTGCAAAAATCGCATTCCCGATCGCCGGCCCCACCACTGTCGTCGCCGGCTCACCCAACCCGACCGACGTCTCAGTGCTATCCACAAACTCAATCTCCATCGCCGGCACATCCCGCATCCGCATCGGCGTATAACCGTTCAGATTGCGATCCTTCACCTGACCATTCTCCAACATCGTCCCCTCATGCAACGCCATACTCGCACCCCACAACGCCGCCCCCTCAACCTGAGCGCGCGCGCCATCCGGATGCACAATGGTGCCCGCATCCGTCACAATCGTCAGCTTCTGCAACGTCACCTTGCCCGTTTCGCGGCTCACATGCACCTGCGCCACACAAGCCGTCCAGGTCGGCATATTCCGCTCCTGGCCGTAAGACGTCGCCACACCCAGAGCCGTATCCGCCGGTAGTGATTGCTGCCAGTTCGACAGCTCCCGAACCCGACGCAACACATTCGCCTGCCGGGAGGCACCGCCCACCGAATTGGGCGCCGAGCCGGCGTTCTTGCCTTCGGCTTTCAACAGCGCCAGGCGAAACTCAATCGGGTCTTTGCCTACCTTGTGGGCCGCCTCATCCATAAAAGACTCCAGTGCCCAATTGACCCAGCCCGAGCCCACCGAGCGCAACCAACCGGGGCGGAAAGTCTCGTTCGCCAGGTCATTGGAAATGGCCCGCAAGCGGTGTGCGCCCACCGAATACCAGTGGGCTGCCCCCTGAATGGCGAAGGGATCAAACTTCACGCCATTGGACGCCTCCGGCATAAACGAGGGCACCATGACCTGGGTCGGCCAACCCGCCGTCGCGTGGTGCTCCATCCCCGTCGGGTTGCCCTCCGCATCAAAGGCCATCCGCACCCGCTGGTACGCAGGGGAGCGAATTGAATCAAAGCGGCAGTCATCCTCCCGGGTAAAGACCAGTTTCACCGGTCGACCGAGTGCCTTGGCCGCCAGCGCCGCCGGTACTGCGTAGTCGCCATTCAGCCGACGGCCGAAGCCGCCGCCCAGCATGTAGGTGCGCATCACAATATTTTTTTCGGGTACATCCAGTGCCGTGGACAGCACCGGTAAAATCAGTGATTGCCACTGGTTCCCCGTATGCACCTCCCACTGGCCGTCTTTTTCAAATGCCAGGGCGTTGACCGGCTCGAGCTGGAAGTGCAGCACACTGTGGGTGATGTAATCGTGCTCCAAGGTGGTGTCGGCGCTGCTGAACGCATCGTCCACACCATCGTCGTTGACCACCAGCGCGCCCTTGTCGGAGGACTCAATCAGCTCCCTGCCGTGGTCGAGAACATCGCGCTCACTGACGTTGGCGGTCTTGCCGGGGTTCCAGTCGACTTTCACTTTTTGTGCGGCTTTGTTGGCCGCATGGAAAGAGGTGGCCACTACCACGGCCCAACCCGGCACGGTACCGCTCGGGTCATCGAGTTTTATCGTCTTTAGGTAGCCGTCGACTGTCTTCGCCTCACTGTCATCAATACGGTTGATGGAAGAACCAAGGCGCGTGGGAGGAATCAGAGGCCGGGCGTACACCATGTTCTCGACGGACGCGTCCAGCCCATATTGGCTGGCCCCGGTGGTTTTAGCGGGAATATCGAGGGCCTGGGTTTCTTTACCGATCAAGCGGCGCTCGGAGGGCGGCTTGATGGGCATTTCCTTAAGCTGCTCCTCGGTAAACGTCCGGCTGAGCTTACCGCGTTGGACAATCTCGGCATAACTGATGGAGCGATTGCCCGCAGTGACCTGACTGTTGCGAGCGCGGCACTGGCTGGCCTTCACGCCCATCAGTTTGGCGCCCTCTTCGATCAGGGCCATGCGCCCGGCGGCACCGGCGCGGCTGAGCGGGTCGAAATTCTGCCAGACCGACCAGCTGCCGCCGGTCACCATCAGGCCCCATTTCGGGTCGCTGTCCACATGGTGCAGCTCGACCATGGACCAGTCCGCCTCCAGTTCATCCGCCACGATGCGAGCCAACGCGGTGCCCACGTGCTGACCCATTTCCGCTTCGGCGATATTCACCACAATGCGGCCGTCGGGGTGAATGTGATACCAGATGGTCGGCTCAAAGGTCTGGTTCTCCACTGCGTCTTCCGGCTGGGCGAAACTCAGCCCCGGTCGAAAAAACGCCATGGTGAAACCGCCCGCGGCGGCGCCAATCAGAAAGCCCCGCCGGCTGACTTTCGGCGGCTCGGCCGGTGCGCCGTGTTCGGGGTTCAGCAGGGAACGAAACAACTTGTTCATGAGGCCGCTCCTTCTGTTGTATCGGTTCCGTCATTGGGTTCATTGCCTTGGCCGGCACCGCGCATGTCGGCCGCGGCCAATTTGATGGCTTCGCGTATGCGCACATACGCCATGCAGCGGCACAAGTTGCCGCTCATCACCTGATTGATCTGCTCGTCCGTCGGGTCGGGGAAGTCCTTCAGCATGGCCGCGGCCTGCATGATCTGCCCCGACTGGCAGTAACCGCACTGGGGCGTCTGGGTTTTGACCCAGGCTTGCTGCAGGGGGTGTTCGCCCTCCGGGTCCAGCCCTTCGATGGTGGTGACGGCGGTGCCGTCTACCTGTTTGGTGGGGGTAATGCACGAGCGAGTGGCCCGGCCGTTGATCAACACGGTGCAGGCACCGCACATGCCGATGCCGCAACCAAACTTGGTGCCGGTCAGGTTCGCATCGTCGCGCAGGCTCCACAGCAGCGGAGTGTCATCGGCCACCTCCAGGGTGACCGGCTGGCCATTCAGGGTAAACGTGGTACTCATTGGGCTGACTCCGTTTGGGTGGCGACCTCTTGGCGTTGGCGTTCGATCTCGTCCTCCAGATTGTTCCAGGCCGGTCGATCGGTGTGGGTCGCTCGCAGGAAGTGCAAAAGGGCGCTGATATCGGCGTTGCTCAGTTCGGCAAAGCCCGGCATGACCACACCAGGCAGTCCCTCTTCATTGTCTACGCCTTCCAGGGTGACGCGGATCAGGTTCATCGGGTTGTCCGCTCTGAGGGCTGTGTTCAGGCTCAGGTCCGGGCGCAGCGTGCTGGGGTTTTCCGGGTCGTTGTAGTGACAGGAGGCACAGGCATAGGTAAACACTTTCTCGCCGTAGCCGAGCGTTTCGGCGCTGCGCTGCTGCGCGGCTTGAATCGTCGCGGTGGCGGTTTGGGCGGCCTGCTCTTCGCTTCCCGGTTCCGCCATGGCACTGAAGTAGCTCGCCAGCGCGCGGATGTCCCGGTCCTGTGCTCGGCCCAGGCCCCGATGCACCACATCGGCCATGGAGCCCACGGCGACGCCGTGATAGGTGGAGCCGCCGGAGCGCAGGTAATCGTAAAGCGATGCCTCGGTCCACGCCACCGGCGCCAGGCTGCTGGTGTTCAGGGCGGGGGCGTACCAGTTGTTGATGACTGCCCCTTCATAGGCTAGGTCAGTCTGCTCCGCCCCGAAGTCGTTGCGCGGTGTGTGGCAGGCGGAGCAGTGCCCCAGCCCTTCCGCCAAATAGGCGCCCCGGTTCCATAACTCGGAGCGGGAGTCTTCCGGCTGATAGCGGCCTTCCTCAAAGAACAGCAGCTTCCAGCCCGCCTGTAACAGCCGGATATTGAACGGGAAGCGCAAGTCGTTGCCCGGCGGTTCGGCGTTCACCGGCTCTCGGGTCATCAGGTAGGCGTAGAGCGCGTCCAGATCCTCGTCACTGACTTTGGTGTAGTGGGTGTAGGGAAAGGCGGGGAAGAGATGAGCGCCGTTGCGGGAAATACCCTCGCGCATGGCCCGGTGAAAGGCCTCCCGGGACCAGGTGCCGATGCCGGTGGCGGTGTCCGGGGTAATGTTGGTGGAGTAGAGGGTGCCGAACTCCGTGGGGAAGGCGCGACCGCCGGCCAGCGGCTGCTCGGGATCCACGGTATGGCAGCTCTGGCAGTTGCCAATGCCCGCAAGCGCCTCGCCCTGCTCAAGCATGGCCTGGGAGAAGTTCCCGGGGGAGGGCGGGTCTTGCTCGGGTATCGATGCCTCCCAGGCGTACACCAGAAACACCGCCAGCAACAGAATGCCCAGGCCAACGAGAATGGCCGTTATGCGCTTGATCACCTTGCATCTCCTTCGTCTTACTGCCTAAAGCGTTATGCTAAATCGGCAGATGAGTGGCTATACGGGTGCTGCGTTTTTTAACATACGCACGCCATCTGCCGCCGATTCATGGCGACGGTTTGGCAAGTGCTTATTTTGTTATCTCTCCATTGTAGACCACACGGGGGGGTTGTGTCGTACAAAGCCGCCTTTGTGGGCGGCAGCCGGAGTAAAAGACGGGACTTTGGGGCGGCGGCCAGGCCCGTTTATCCCTGAGCCTGGCTTATTGAAGGTTTGGTCGTTATAGGTTTGAAGGCGGGCTATTTCTTTTCGACCTTTACCAGAATGCCCATATGGTCGGTGTAGGCGGCAGCCCGGTTCGCTGTGAAGGAAAACTGTGTAAAGTATTCCACCTCTATAGATTTTACGGTGGCGGTATTGTATACGGCGACGTCGAACTTTTTGTTGTTCGCTGAGTTTGTCCCTTTGTGAATAACCGCTCCGCTTCCGACCCAGCTATCCGTGGGGGTGGTATAGGCTTTGTCGGAGTCGGCATCCCGGAAGGCCTTGCCCAGCGCTTTGCTGATAACTTCCGGGCTAAACTCCTCCCTGGACTGGTTGGTGTCGCCCATTATCAGGTCGATGAGACCGCCTCCATCAGTGTTCAGCAGGGCTGTTTGAATTTTCTGATAAAACTGCTCCATATTGGCGGCCTGCTTTGCAATACGGTTGGGCACATGTACAAACACTGTCAGCACTCCGTTGCATCGGGCCGCGCACCATCCATCTCCCTCTCCCAACACGGCCATCGTCCCTTGTTGGCGGGAGCTGTGAAGGCTGAAGCAATTGCAGGCTCTTGTTTTCAATCCCCCTGTTGCCCGGAGCCGCTTTCCAGCGGAGGCGGGAAGCGAGTTCCATTCGGGGTGAGCCGAATCGAGCTCGCCAAACACGATCAGATCGCAGCTCAGGCCCAGCTCCCGGTGGGCCTGTTGATAAATCTGCAACGATTTGCTTTTTACCATTTTGAGCGTTCTGTCGAGCGCCTCGGCGTACTCGGGCTCGGCCTCCGAACGTTTCCGCTTGAGCGACTGTTTGGGCTTTTTAACGTTCATGGCGTCGGCATCGGCAACAGGCACCAGTTCCGCTGGGCCTTGTATCGCCTCGTGCGGCTCGGCCTTTGGGGTGGTGGGGTATTTCAGTGCTCCGCTATGGCCCGTATAAAAGGACGCCAATGTTTTCTGCGTGTGACGAAGGTGTGTTTGGGAGGTGCTGGCTGCAAGCCCGTGTTCCAGACTGGAGTTGGAGTTCAATGATTGGTAAGCGATGACGGACACCATATAACTTCCTCGCTGTTTTTGAGAAAACCGGTTGTGAATCAGGTACGGTTTCCACCGTCCATGAGTTGAAAAACATCATTAGTGCGGACGCTTTTTAACACACCGCTTGTGACAGGCCAGTGAAGTAAGTCGCAAAGTCAGAAGAGGCTATGGGAAGTGGCATCTATGTCTGCAGTAAAGCGCGTTCCTTGAGCGCTTATAATTATTCAGAATCTAGGTTTCCCGTAACTGAATAGGCTCCAGCGCCTCCCCCTCCGGTAGCACCCGTCCGATCACCCGTGTGTGCGGGTAGCCTAGCGCCTGAAGCGCCAGCACGCAGGCCTCGACCCGATCGGCCGGTACACTGGCCAGAAGCCCGCCGGCGGTTTGTGGGTCGAACAGCAGTGGGTAGCGCGGGTGGTTCACCCATTTTTCCTGCTCCTTGATCGCACGGCGCAAGCGTACATTGGCCGGCTGCAGGGAGCTTAGAATGCCGGCTGCGACGGTTTCCTCGGCGCCGTCCAGCAGGGGCAGTTCCGAGAGGTTGAGCTCCGCATCCACGCCGGAGGGGCGGGTCATTTCCACCAGGTGGCCCAGTAGGCCGAAGCCGGTCAGGTCGGTGCAGGCGGTGGCGCCGTGCTCGCGCAGGCACTGTGCGCCCAGGCGGTTGGACAGGCACATACTTTCCAGGGCGGCGTCGATCCAGCGGCCCTTGGCACCGAGTTTGGCGTGAGCGGCGAACAGGGTGCCGGTGCCGATGGGTTTGGTGAGGATCAGCGCTTGGCCCGGTTGCAACGCGCCCTTGGTCAGTGCCGTTTCGTCTTCGCCGATCAGGCCATTGACCGCGAAGCCCAGCGCCAACTCTTTGCCCTCGCCGGTGTGACCACCCACTAACGTACAGTTGGCGTCGTTGAGCACCTCGAGCGCGCCGGTCATCATCTGGAAGACGGTGTCTTCGACTTTGGACTCCAGCCCCTGGGGCACGGTGGCGACCGCCGTGGCGCTCTGGGCTTCGGCGCCCATGGCAAAAATATCCCCCAGGGCATGGTTGGCCGCCACCTTGCCGAAGATATAGGGGTCGTCAATAAACGCCCGGAAAAAGTCGATGGTATGCACGGCCAGTTGGCCGGCGGGGACGCGCACCACGGCGGCGTCGTCCGGCGCATGAAGGCCGACGAGCACTTCCTCCCGCTCTACGGGCTCGAGGGTGGAAAGGGCGCGGGACAATACCGACGCGCCCACCTTGGCGCCGCAGCCACCACAGCGCATCGCCACGGCGGAAATCGCCTGGCTCTGTTCATCCTCATCGAGAGGGACCCGGCTCGGGCGCGCTTTGCCCATGGTGCTCTCTTCCATGGGTGGCAGGTCATTGAATTTGGCCATGAAACGCCGGTCGATGCTGTTCTTCCAGCGCCAGACCCAAGTACCGGCACAGGAAAAGCCACCGCGTGAAGCCACAGCGTATTGCTCGCCGGTGCTGATCAATGCCAGCCAGCGTTTTTGGGGGCGGTAGGGTTTCAGTGGGCGGTTCAAAATCGCGGCCCGCAGGTTGTCCGCCAGGGGGCGCCCCTGACGTACGGCGAACACGCCGGCTTTTTCTCGCGGGTGATTGATTTGGGTGGCGACATCCCCGGCGGCGAAGACCTTCGGATCATTCAGCGTCTGCAATGTGTCTTTGACGCTGATAAAACCGCTGTCGTCCAGCTCCAGTCCCGTGTCTTGCAGCCAGGCGGCACCACCGGCATTGGTGACCCAGACGATCTCGTCCGCCTCGTGCCAGTGCCCATCGGCGGTTTGCAGTCGGCCGGACTGCACCGCGGTGACCTCCGCATTGGTATGCAGGTTGATGTCCCGATAGGCCAGGGCTTGATGAAAATGGTTGCGCACTCGTTGGCTGTGAGTGGGCAGAATTTTCTCATCCCGAGTGAATAGATTGAAGATCAACTCCTCCGGGTCCCGCCCCATCGCGGTCAGCTCGTTGTGCAAGCGATAATGCATGGCCAGGGTGAGCTCCACGCCTCCAGCGCCACCGCCCACCACGGCCACCCGGGTTTTACCGTCGTGATGGGTGAGCCGGTCCAGCAACTGTTGCCAGCGGTCATTGAACTGGTGAATAGGCTTCACCGGCACGGCGTGTTCCGGGGCGCCTCCGATGGAGCGCATCTGTGGGCTGGAGCCGATATTGATGGAGACCAGATCGTACGGTACTGGTGGGCGGTTCTTGCACAACACCGTTTGCTGATTGCGGTCGAGCCCCACTGCTTCATCCCGAAAGAATCGCGCGCCGGCGTATTCGGCCAACCGACGCAGGTCGATATGCACCTCGTCATAGCGATAGTGCCCGGCGATATAGCCCGGCAGCATGCCGGAGTAGGGCGTGTGGGTATCCCGACAGATCACCGTCAGGCGCACGCCGGGTTCGGGCTTCATGGCAAAGCGCTTGAGCACGCCCACATGACTGTGGCCGCCGCCGATCAGAACAATGTCGCGCAAGATAGGTTGGTCGGCCTGTTTCATGGGTGAATGCCGGACTCCACGTATTTCAGATTGATAAAGACACGCCCGAGACTGTTACCCAATCTGAGGCAGATGAAGATTGAAATGGGTGATCACCCAGTCCGATTCGCCCTCGATCACTACCGGCTCGCCAAACTGACCGGTTTCATCGTCGTAGCTCAGTCGAATGTCCAGGCCGTCCCGCTCGCAGCGATAGATTGACATTAAACCCGAAGCGTCTTCTTTGGAGAAGTCTGAGCCGCTGAACTCAATGACGTCGCCTTCAGGATTTTCGAGAACCACCTGGCCGGCCAATGTGGACGCTGACATAGATTGCTCCTTCAGGTTGAGGGGAAAAGGGGGCGTCGCCAGAGGCTCACCTCGGCGAGTGTGTGTTGGTACTTCCGGGCAGTCTCGCGAATCACAAAGGGTAGCTCGCGCGTGGGCGTTTGAAGCTCCAGGGCCGGCTCAAGCTGTCGGCGTAGGCCCTCGAGCATGCGAAGGGGGCGACCGTCTTGGACAAAGCCTCCAATCCATTTCTCGGGTGAGGTGTATTCCGGCAGCAGGGTATAGGGCGAGCTGATCACCAGCAGGCCGCCCGGTTTGACCAGATTCGGCAGCTGGGCGAGAAAAGCCGCCGGGTCCGGCAGGCGGTCGATCAGGTTGCCGGCGAATACCAGATCAAAGGTGCCCAGGCTGGCGTCCAGCGCACAGGCGTCGCCCTGTTGGAAGTGAGCACGGGCCGCGGCGTCACTGAGGCCGAGCGCCGATAGCTCCACGGTCTGTTGGCTGAATAGCTCACCCTCCTCCCTCACCCGGTAGTCAGACTGCCCGGTATTCGCCAGCACGTCAGCGGTAGCGATAAAGCGGTGAGACAGATCGATGCCGATCACCTCGTCAAAAGTTCGAGCCAGCTCAAAGGTGCTGCGCCCGACGGCGCAACCCAGATCCAGGGCCCGCTCGCGATGGTCGGAGTGGGTGGCCAGGGCCAGCTCCACGCAGGCGCGGGGGTAGTTGGGCACGCCGAAGTGCTCCGCTCCGTAGTGGAAGTCCAGGTACTGGCCGAGCAGCTCGTCGGTTTCGTAGGGGTTCATGCCGTTGGCTCCGGATCAGTCATCAGGACAGGTGCGAAAGCCCACGAAGGCATCACTCCGGTCAGGCATATAGGCCTGGCGGTAGGTACCCCGGATCAGGCGTGATGAGGTGGCGCAGGAGCCACCCCGGGTGACTTTGTGGCTGCCGAACTGCAAGGTGGACATAAACACGTACATATCCACGGAAAAGCCGTCGTAGGGCAGAAATTGGTCGCTGGTCCATTCCCACAGGGTGCCCAGCATCTGGCGGCAGCCGAAGGGGCTTTCCCCTTGAGGCAGGGCGGTGATGGGCTGGCTCGCCAGGCCGATGCCGTCCATATCCACCCGGGTGGGGTCCATCTCATCGCCCCAGGGGTAACGGCGCAAAGGCTGGTCCGGGCGGTTGCCCAGTGCGGCCACCTCCCACTCGATTTCAGTGGGCAGGCGGCGACGGGCCCAGCGGCAGTAGGCTTCGGCTTCCCAGTAGGTCACATGCTTGACCGGGAAGTCCTCGGGCAGAGGGCGCCAATGGTCGAAGTGGCGTTCTTCCCATCCGGTCGGAGTTCGGTGCCAGTAGTAGGGGTGAGTCTGGGTACCGATTCTGGGCGACTCGGCGGTCCCGAAGGCCAGGTCTCTCTCGGTATCCAACCATTTGCGGCCACCCTGACTCCAGAGCTCGCGCCGCTGGTAACCGCCGTCCTCGACGAAGCGGCGGAACTCGCCGTTGCTGACCAGGGTGCGGGAAATGCGGAAAGCGGGCAGGTCCACCTCGAAGCCGGGTTTCTCGTTATCGAAGGCGAAATCGTGACGCGCATAGTCGGGGGAGTGTGCGGGCATACCGATGCGATAGCGTCCGGCCGGGATCAGCGCGTCTCCGGTCGCGTCCGGGTCGGGTTGCGGGGCCTCCTGCGGAGCCAGCCGGGTGCCGGGCGGGGCGGGGTAGCCTTCGGTCTGTCGGCACCAGATCATGGACTCGATGTGCATGTTCTGGTGAAAGATGGCGTATTGGCTGAGGTAGTGAGCCTCGTCGGTCAGGGGCTTTTGCTCGATCCGCCGGCGAATCGCCCGGTAGATGGCGTCGGAATAAGCGAGAGTGTCCGCCATGCTTGGAAACAGCTCGGGGTTCCAGCGGTCCTCGTGGTCCAGGTGGAAAGAGTCCCAGATCTCGTCCATGGTCGGATCATAGGAACCGACGTCATCAAGTGGCTTGCGCACGAAAGTCTCGTAGAAAAAGGCGCAGTGCCCCGCCTCCCAGACCGGTGGATTGACGCCGGGGTGATAAGGGACGCGGAGCCTCTCTTCCCCCAGAGTGTCGATCAGCTCTCGCATGCGCTGCTGGGTGTTGTCCAGGGCGAGTAGCAGGGTGTCTCGGTTGTCCATTTTCTGCCTCCTCCCGTGGCGATTTGGCGGATGTGGAGTCCGACGACCATCGCAATGCGTTAGGTCGTGACATACGCTGACAAGGGTGCTGAACGATCAACGATAGCATAAAACGGGAAATTCCCCGGTTCCCTTGCTATAATCCCGCCCTTTTTCCAGTTCCCGGCCGGCAGATCGCTGGTGGCGGGGTCCCCGGTCGGGGGCGGGCTGGCCCGCTTCCGGCGGTGTTTATTGGAGTCTTCCATGGCTAACAAAGTGGCAATTGTGATGGGTTCGCGTTCGGACTGGCCGACCATGTCCGAGGCGGCGACGATTCTGGATACGCTGGGCGTGTCGTACCACACTGAGGTAGTGTCCGCCCACCGTACGCCGGATAAGATGTTCCAGTTCGCCGAGCATGCGGCGGAGGAAGGCTACAAAGTCATTATCGCCGGGGCCGGCGGCGCGGCGCATCTGCCGGGCATGATAGCGGCCAAAACCACGCTGCCGGTGCTGGGCGTGCCGGTCCAGAGCAAGGCGCTCAGCGGCCAGGACAGCCTGCTGTCGATCGTCCAGATGCCGCGCGGCGTGGCGGTCGGCACGCTTGCCATCGGCGGGGCCGGGGCGTTCAACGCCGGCCTGATGGCCGCCCAGATCCTCGCCACCGGCGATGCGGACCTGACCCGTCGGATTACCGACTGGCGCAACCAGCAGACCCAGACGGTCCTGGACAACCCGGATCCCCGAGGCGAATAAGCCCGAACCACGCTAGCCCTGAGACAACGCAAGAGAGACGAGTGAGTATGGTCCCACGCATAATCGTGGCCGGTAACGGTCAATTGGGTCAGATGCTTCAACAGGCCGCCGCGCCCATGCAGGTGCGGGTCATGCCCGTGAATCCCGCGGGGGATGAGCCGCTCGAGCTGAACGCCAGCGACGTGATCACCGTGGAGCTGGAGCACTGGCCCGATACCCCGCGCGGGTTGCAACTCAAGGAGCATCCGAACTTTCTCAATGCCACCGCCCTGCACTCGGTCATCGACCGCCAGCGGCAGAAGAGCCTGCTTGACCGGTTGAAGGTGCCCACTTCGCCCTGGGTGTCGTTGGGTGACGCCGATGGCATGGCCGAGCAGCTTGAATCCCTGGGCCAGCCGGCCATCGTCAAGCGCCGTCGCGGCGGTTACGACGGACGTGGCCAATGGCGCTGGCAACCGGGCGATGCCCCGCTGCCCGAATGGGCCAATGAATGCATCGCCGAGGCGATGATTCCCTTCAGCCATGAAGTGTCCCTGGTGGGCGCGCGCAATCGCGCCGGGCACAAAGTCTATTACCCGCTGACCCGCAACTGGCATCAGAACGGTATTCTGCGCGCCAGCGTGGGCAACCTGCCGGTGCCCGCCGAGCAGCAGCGGCTGGCCGAGGAGTGGCTCGGTAAGATCATGGATGACCAGAATTACGTGGGCGTCATGGCCATGGAATGCTTCGTGGAGAATGGCCACCTGTTGGTCAACGAGCTGGCGCCTCGGGTGCACAACTCCGGCCACTGGACCCAGGCCGGGGCGGATATCAGTCAGTTCGAGCTTCACTTGCGGGCCGTGGCGGATTTGCCGCTGATTACCCCCGAAGTCTATGGCGTAACCATGATGTACAACCTGCTCGGACGGGACTGGCAGCCCCGCTGGCTCTCGGTGCCCGGCACCCATGTGCACTGGTATGCGAAAGAGATTCGTCCCGGTCGCAAAGTGGGCCATATCAACGTTCATCGCCCGGATGTTTCCACCGTGATGGGGAGCCTTAAAACCTTGCGCGAGCTGGTGGACGAAGAAGACCAGTGCGTGTTTGATTGGGCCCTGGCACAGGTATAGCCGAGCCCACGGGGCCTGACTCCGAGGTAATAGCGGCCTACCTCCAAGGCGGTATGGTGCGTCCCTGCTCGGGGCGGTAAATTGGTGCAACCAGGGGCGTAGTCGCCTTTGAGTTGATTGACGTCAAAGCGCGCCGGGTACGGCGGCTTTACGCTACCGGCACCATCCATACCCCGAGTTCTGCCATGTCTCTGTACCAAGAACCCCTCGCCTGGGACCAGGCCGTCATCGATCGCTATGACCTGAGCGGCCCCCGGTATACCTCTTACCCCACCGCGCCCCAGTTCCGCGAAAGCTTCTCCCTGAACGAGTGGCGCGCGGCGGTAGCCCGTAGCAACCGCGCCCAAAAGCCGCTGTCGCTTTACTTCCATATTCCGTTTTGCGACACCCTGTGCTTTTACTGCGCCTGCAATAAAATCGTGACCCACAACCGAAGCCGTGCCATGCCTTACCTCGAACGGGTCGAGCGGGAGATGGCTCTGCAGGCCGAGGTGTTTGACACCGAGCGGCCGGTCAGCCAACTGCACTGGGGCGGTGGCACGCCCACCTACATCAGCGAAGAGGAAATGTCCTGGTTGATGGACGCCACCGCACGCCACTTCCGGTTGCTGGACAACGATGAGGGCGAGTACTCGGTGGAGCTGCATCCCGGGCGTATGTCTGTGGGTAAGCTGGTGCATATGCGCGATCTCGGCTTCAATCGGGTCAGCATGGGGGTGCAGGATTTTAACCCCCGGGTGCAGGAAGCGGTGAACCGCTACAACAGCGTCGAGCAGGTGGATGAGCTGATGCAGGCGGCGCGCGCTCACGGCTACCGCTCCATCAGCATGGATCTGATTTACGGTTTGCCGCTGCAAACCCGCGCTACCGTGACCGAAACCCTCAATCAGGTGATTGACCTCGGGCCGGATCGGTTGTCACTGTTCAACTATGCGCACCTGCCGCACCTGTTCAAAAGCCAACGGCTGATTCACGAGTCGGAGCTGCCCAGTGCCGAGGAGAAGCTGGACATTCTGCACTCGGCCATCGAGCAACTGCAGCGCGCCGGCTATGTCTACATCGGGATGGATCACTTCGCCAAACCGGATGACAGCCTGGTTACCGCTCAGCAGCAGGGCCGCATGCAGAGAAATTTTCAGGGTTACTCCACGCACGCCGAGTGCGACCTGATTGCTTTCGGGGTGTCGGCCATCAGCTATTATGGGGGTACTTATCTCCAGAACGAAAAGCGTGTGGAGGACTACCAGGCACGCATCGATGAGGGCAAGCCTGCGTTGGTGAAAGGCGTACCGCTCACCGAGGAAGACCATCTGCGCCGCGCCGTCATCAATCAGTTGATCTGCCATTTTCAGTTGGACTTTGATGCGCTTCGCCAGCAATTCGGTATTGAACCGGCGAGCCACTTCGGGTCGGAATTGGCCGAGCTGCAACCGATGGTGGACGATGGCCTGATTGAGCTGAACGAGCAGGGCATTCGGGTACTCAACCGGGGGCGCCTGTTGATTCGCCGGGTCTGTATGGTGTTTGACCAGTACCTTAATGCCGGCACCCAGATTCGCTATTCCAAAGTGATTTGATGCCCGCGCCGTGTACAATGCTCTCCATTGAAAAATGGGAGGCAAGGCGTGGCGCTTTTCTGGCTTTTTGTGGTGACGGTGGTGGTTGTCTCGGTGTTGGTGTTTGGGCCGGTGTGGCGCTATCGCCGCCGCCGCGCGGAGGCAACCAAACCCCTGCCCGCGACCTGGCAGCAGTGGTTGAGCGACCGTTGGTGGCTTTACCCCTACCTCCCCGAGACCGTCCGGGTTGCCCTGCACCGGCAACTTCAGGTCATGGTGGCCCACACCGATTTTTACGGCTGCAACGGCCTGGCCGTCACTGAGCCGATGAAAGTGCTGACGCTGGCACAGGCGGCGCTGATGAACACCGGTCGGGGCCGGATGCAGTGGTCGGGCTTTCCCGTGGTGTTGCTCTACCCCGACGCCTTCGTACGCGAGGGCGAAGTGGTCAATGAGTTGGGCGTGGTCAGCTATGAGCGGCACGAACTCTTGGGCGAGTCCTGGGAGCAGGGCAAAGTGGTGCTGTCCTGGTCCGATATTGAGCAGGATCTGCGCGGCCACGACAGTCACTGCCTGGTGATTCACGAATACGCGCATCAGCTCGATGGGCGAGATGGCGTCATGAATGGTACGCCGCCATTGCTGGATCAGGTGCAACTGGGCGATTGGGCGAAGGTCATGCAGTCCGCTTATGATCATTTGTGCGCCGCACTGTCCCGGCCAGGCCTGACACAGGGAGAAGTGTTGAGTCAGGTATCGATCGATCCCTACGCCGGCACCAACCCGGAAGAGTTTTTCGCGGTCATTTCCGAGGTTTTTTTCACCGATCCGGAAACTCTGGTATCGGCTTATCCCGCCGTTTACGAGCAGCTTCGGCGTTTCTATCGTCTGGATCCCGCCGGCTGGTTCGTTTAGTCCGCTTCGCCGGTGGCGCCACGCTCGGATCAATACTATAAACAGACAGTACGCGACCATCGCGCCGCCGCTTTTGTGAGCGGGAGGATTTGCAGTGGTCTATGTATCTGTCACGGTGTCTTGTGTGCCCATTTTCTTCTTTGCCTAATCGTTGTTGACGGGGCGGAGTCTTGTCGCATTTGTCGTTAATGGCATCATTTTCATGCAAAGCGGTAAAGCGATCTCGTATCTGTTAATCAGATATGGAGTCGGTAGCGATAAATTGGCCCCCCGCTCACGAGCCTGGTAGGGAGCCATGTCCAAATCGTTGTACAAAACGGAAACAAAAGTGTTGCTTGAGGTGCTCAGGGAATTGCGCGGAGAGTCCGGCCTGACCCAGGCTCAGTGTTCCCAGGCCCTCGGGCGTCCCCAGTCGTTCATCAGTGACGTTGAGCGCGGTGTTCGCCGCCTTGACCTGATACAGCTGAGGGACTTGTGCCACGTGTTCGGGATCAATTTGAGAACCCTGGTCGGGCGTTTCGAGCGTCACTTGGCGGAGTGCTATGAACACGCTCAGAGTGAGAGAGAATGACCCCCTTCCTGATTGACGCCTTCCTCCGCAGTTGAATATCTGAAAAACAGATACTACACTCCTAACTTGAATGGCACTTAAGTCCTTGTCACAGGACAAGCACGCCGTCGATCAATGTCGGCACTCTGGGGGCCTTGGCTTGCGATCCGGCGCGCTCGGCTGTGATGTAGCATCTTGCGAAATGACGGGCGGTAACTAGACTAGAACTAGGTAAACAGGAACAGCCTGGATGCGTTCGCCGCCGCCCGGGAGGGTTCCTCGCGTGTTTTGGCCAACAGGAGGATGGCGCGCATGAATCGATCCCTGGCATGGAATCGGTCCGAGGACTGGCATTTCTATCAGTTGCTGGACTGGCCCTTGGCGGCCCGCACTCCCTGGTGCCTTTTGGCGGTGACCGTCATGTTGGCGGCGGCGACCTACGTGGTGTACCGCACCGGTGGCACGGCCTACGCCTATCCCTATCTGATTTTGATTCCCGTCCTGTTTTCGGCGGCCTGGTTCGGTCTGGCCGGAGGCCTGTTTTCGGCCTTGTTGGCGGGGGCTCTGATGGCTGCTATGCCCCTGGACGTCGAGCGCGGCGTCTCGCAGCCGGTGTTCAACTGGGTGCTGAGGGTGGGGTTGTACCTGGTCATCGGTGGAGTGGCTGGCTGGTTGTTTCAGTCCCTGCGCCGCGCGTTTCGCGAGCGTGAGCAGATTGTTCGCACCGACCCGCGCTCTGCTCTGCCCAACCAGGTGGCTTTGGAGCAGGACCTGCAGCGCTGGCTGATCGATAGCTATGCCCGGCGTGAGCCCCTGAGCCTGTTGATCGTGCGGGTGAGCGATGCTACCGATATCCTGGAAGCGATGGGAGCAGACGCTTCGGATGAACTGATCTCCCGCCTGGGACAGCGGCTCAAGCATTTGGTGGAACCGCTCGGTAACGTCTATCGTTTCAGCATTTCTGAAATCGCCATTCCCCTGAAAGATTGTGGCGACGTCCGACTCTCGACGCTGGTGCGCTCGATCATTGAAGCCGGGGAGGAAAACCTGCAGGTCAAAGGGGTCCCCGTGCGAGTGCAATTGGCGCTCGGCGCCAGTACCACCGGCGGCAGTTCGCCGCCCGCGGAGCCCGATCATTACCGCCATGGTCTAGATCACTACCGCCAGTGCCTGGATGCGCTGCTGAGCGAAGCGCGCATTGCGTTGTTTGCGGCCCTGGAGCGGCGCATCAGTTACTGTCGGTATGAGCCGGCCTTGAAGCAGAAAACACGAGACAATATTCATCTGATCGCGCGCGTGCGCCAGGGACTGGACCGCAACGAGTTCGAACTGCATTATCAACCCAAGGTCCGGGTTCGAGATGGCGCCCTGGGTGGCTGTGAATGCCTGATTCGCTGGCGCGACGGTGCTCGGGAAATGATTCCTCCCGACCTCTTTATGCCCAAGGTGGAAAACACCACACTGATCGCTCCGGTTACGGAGTTCGTCAGCCAGCAGGGTTGCGAGTTTCTTCGCCAGTTCCGGCGCCCCACCAGCATCAATTTTTCGTCCCGAAATCTGGTGGATGATCGATTACTGAATTTTATTGAACGCCTGGTGAGCCGCTGCGATATCGACCCCGCATTGGTGGAAATCGAAGTCACCGAAAGCGCTTTGATCCAGAATCTGGAGGCGGCCAGGCGGGCTATTGAAAAGCTGCGTGGTTACGGTTTCAAAGTCACCATTGATGACTTCGGAACCGGCTTTGCGTCATTTGATTATCTGCGTCGTCTGCCCATTACGGGCATCAAGATTGATCGCGCTTTCGTGGTCGGTATCGACACCGACGAACGGGCCAGAAAGTTGCTCGGTTGTATGATTGATATGGGACACGCTCTGGAGTTGACGGTGACCGCGGAAGGCGTCGAGACCAAAGCCCAGTTCCGAGTTTTGCAAACGCTAGGCTGTGACTTGGCCCAGGGCTTTCTTTTTGCCAAAGCCATGCCCGCGTCCACGTTCATGGCCTGGTCTGCCGCTTATCGACCGCCAGAGCCCTAGTGACCAGGCGTGCCGGTATTCAATGGTTCGCTAACGGTTTTCCAAACGGTTGTAGTCCAATAGGCCAGCCGCCACGCCAGCGCGCCGGCGGTAGAGCGTGTGAATTTCATCGCTGATGTCCCAGAAGTTCGGGTCGCCCCGGCGCACGCCGTAGCGGTCCTTCAGCCGACGATAATCGGCCTCGGTTTTAAGGGATTCAATGGCCTGAACAAACGCCGGGATATCCCGCTCGTTCATCATCAGAAAACTGTTGGGATAGGTGCCGATCACACCACCGGCGATGGTCAGGCTGTCCTCGTCGGGCAGCCGCCGGGCCTGCTCGGAGAACATGGATGAGAGATTGCTGTAGGCGGAGTTGTGGGTCAGCGTGAGCAGTGCCTTTTGCGGGATATAGATGACGGTGGTTGGTGGCAGCAGGGTGAGCGGTTGGCCCTGGGTCTGATTCAGGCGGGCCAAGGCTGTTTTTGACGCGTCGTTGAGCTCTAGAGCCGCCACCGAGTGGCTTCGGTCGAGTACCGGCTGCAACCGGTTCGACAGGTGACGGTAGAGCTGCTGCTGGGCGTTGCCGCCATCAAACGCAAGGCCGGTGCGAACGTTCAGATTGCCCCGATAGATATTCAGGTACTCCCGCAGTTCCTTTTCCGCGTCTTGATACCAGTGGGAAATTGTCGGCTCTTGTCTGGCATCGGGCAGGAAGCTGATAAAATTCATTTCCCCCTCCATGCGCAGGAAGTCCATGTAAAGCCGACTGAGCAGCTGGTGAGAGGTGTTGCCGTAGACATCGAAGCCGGCCACCAGTAGGTAATGGATGCGTTCGAGCAGAGGGTAGTCGATGACCCAACTGGTTTTTGGTGGCTGGCCGATGAACCCTTTGTGGATACTGGCACTGTCGGTGTGGCGGAAGATTGTCAGGGCGGCATTGCGGTTGTGGCCATCTCCGTCCCAGATCATTGCCATCGTCAGGGGAACACGCTCACCCAATTTGTGGGAAAGGTAGGTGGCCTTCGCGGCCAGGTAGTCTTTCTGCAGTTGGGAGTAGCGGTGCCAGTTGCTCAGGGGGCGCCAGGTGTTGCCGACGCCGGCGGGCAACTTGAGGTGGTCACTGTTTTTGGCCAGAAACTCGGCGTCCATTTCGTCGCTGCTGTACTCCGGGTCTACAAAGCTCACCCAGAAGTGGTCCTGAATCACGTTCAGCGCCACCTGCCCCCGGCAGACCGGCCCCTTGATGAAGTTCATGATGGTGAATTCCGCCTCATCCAGCAGGAACCGGTAGCGGCTCTCCACCGGCAGGTCGACAAAGGTTTCGAACGGGTTGGCGGCCTGTTCAGGCTCGTAACCCGGCAGCCGGGAGACGCGATAGTCGGCCTCAAGGAACCACTGTCGCCAACGCTCCCGGCGGGCGTCGGTGAGTGAGTAAGGCAGGTGGTTTTTGGCCACAATGCTGCTCGGGTCCCGCCAAAGCCGGTAGTAGACCCGGTCGGTGCCGGGGTCATCAAAGGGGCGGCGGGTGCTGATGCGATCGATCGGCGCGCCCGGCGGTGTGCGGGAACGGACCAGTTTGAAGTAGGCCTCGGGCGTGTCGCCCAGGTGCAGGTGCGCCAGGAAAAGGTGTTCGTACAGGTAGCGGCTCATCAATCGTGCTTTCAGGCTATCGCCATTGAAGAAGGTTTCCCAGTCCGACACCGACGCTTTCAGCGTCTGGCTTAGCGGCGTGGGAGGCCCGGCGGGAGCACCGTCTCTGAGCCACTGGATCAGGGTGTTGTGTTCATCCTCGGCGAGGCCTGGCAACCCGTAGGGCATACCCCACAGCGGATAATCCTTGGCATAGTCGTCGAAGCCTTCTATGCGCGGGCACTGCCATTGCCGGTTGAGGGAGAAGTCAAAACTGTCGGGAAGGACCCGCTGGGCCGGCAAAGGGTGGCGCCGCTTCAACTGCAGCATCTGCGCGAGCACACTCGCCTCAATGTTGCTGTCGGCATCCTGGCGGCGTTCGTTGATCACGGGATAGAAACCTTTTTCACGCCACTGGGCGGTGGTCTCGGCATCCTCGAACAGTCGCGTTACTTCGGCGCCGAGCAGGCGGGTACCGTCGTACACCTTTTCTTGATGCGCGCCCCGAAACAGTCCTTCCCGGGCTTCCATTTTCAGTTGGCAGGGGGCGTCGTAACAGCCGTGGCAGACCGTACAGCGGTGTTCGAGCAGAGGTTTGATGGTGCCTTGGAAGCGGTCATCCGCGGACGTGGATGAGACTTCCCGCGGCTCGGGCTCGCCGTAGTGGTCATTCCACCACTGGTGGCCAATAGTGCTGCAGCCTATGACAATCAGTGCGAGTGCGGCCAGGGTTCCTCTGGAGAGCCAGCGTGGGCGGGGCATGTGGGGTCCTGGGTTAAAAATGGAGGTCGCCTTGGAGTATACCAGTTGCGAGCGGTTCCACTCTGGGGCGCGGTTTACATCAAATGGCGAAGTCGGGATACTGGGCCATACTGTCATTGTCTGTGAACCATCAACGAGACCGAATACCTGTGAGCCGAGAGCCGTCCTCCGAGCGGGAAGTGCTGTACCCCGATTACCCGCGCCTGAGCCGGATTTATGAGCAGTTGAGCGACGACGAGGATGCCCGCGTCTGCAAGGACATCCCCGATGGCGCCTGCCGGCATCAACCCCGCAACTTTTTTGCCTATCTGGTGGCCAACACCCTCAGCAAAATCGCTGATGAGCTTTCCAGTGCACGCCTGATCCTTCCCTGGTTGATCGGGGCGGCCGGGGCCTCTTCCGGTTTTGCCGGGTTCCTTGTGCCCATTCGGGAGGCCGGCGTGTTGGTGCCTCAGTTGGTGGTGGCGGCCTATATTCGACGCCTCGCCCGGCGCAAGGTGGTGTGGCTACTGGGCGCGTTGCTCTCGATGTTGTCGCTGGCCGGGATGGCCTCGGCGGCCGGGTTTCTGGAGGCATCGCAAGTGGGGTGGGCGATCGTGGGGTTATTGATCGTCTATAGTGTTGCCCGCGGCTTCTGTTCCGTGGCGGCCAAGGATGTGCTCGGCAAAACCGTCTCCAAAACCCGTCGTGGCACCCTGATGGGGTACAGTGCCAGTGCTGCTGGAGTGGCGACATTCGGCGTTGGGGTGTATGCGGAGTTCGCCACAGAGGGGGTCAACCTGACCTTTTTTCTTGCCGCCGCGGCCCTGTTATGGTTGTTTTCGCTGGTGGCGTTCACCCGTATTCAGGAGGAGCCGGGGGCGACCGAAGGCGGCGGCAACGCCTTGGCGGTGGCCTTGAAAAGCTTGGGGATTCTACTGACCGACCGGGCGTTTCGGCGCTTTGTGCTGGCCCGCGGGTTGTTGCTGAGTATTGCGTTGGTGCCGCCGTTTTTTGTCCTGTTGGCACAGGAGCGGGCCGGCAGCGGTGCCGCTGGCCTGGGGCTGATGATTATTGCCAGTGGTCTGGCCGCGAGCTTGAGCTCTCCGGTGTGGGGGCGGCTCAGCGATCGCTCCAGCCGCTGGGCCATGTTCTGGGCGTCTCTGGGGGCTGCTCTTTTGTGTGCCTTGACGGCGGCGCTGGCCTGGTGGGACGGCGCTCTGTTGGCATCGCCCTGGCTCCACGGGTTGCTCTTTTTTGGTATCAGCATCTGCCACGGTGGCGCCCGGTTGGCACGAAAGGTCTACCTGGTGGACATGGCCACTGGTGAGAATCGGGCTCAGTATGTGGCGGTCAGCAACACCGTCATCGGTTTGGCGATGCTGGTGCTCGGGGCCGTTGGGTTGCTGACCGTCTGGATCGGTGTGCCCGGCGTCATTGCGCTGCTCGGCGGCATGTCGCTGGTGGCGGCCGTGTATGGTTTGACATTGAAAGAGGTGAGCGGTTGACGCCCCTCTCCTGGAAATTCGAAGACATAATGTCTGTTAACGGTAAGGACCGATGAAGTATGGCGAAAAAAGAGGTCAATAAGCTGGGGCAACCCGGTGCGCACCTGACCGTGCGCAACGCCACGCTGGCGGATGTGCCGGCGATTGTGGCGTTGGCGGACCGGGTCTATACCCCGCTCAAGATGGAAGGCTACAACAGTGCGGCCATTGTGGGGCAGATCAACAACTTCCGTCAGGGGCAGATCGTGGTCATGGTGGGAGATGTGCTGGTCGGCTATTGCGCGACCTTCCGCATTTCCGGGGAGTTGGCGCTCAAACCCCACAGCTGGAACGAAATCACCGGCAACGGCTTTGCCTCGCGCCACGATATTCACGGTGATTGGCTTTACGGGATGGAAGTCTGTATCGACAACGCCTACCGCGGTTATCGAATCGGGCAGCGGCTCTACAACGAGCGCAAAAAGCTGTGCCAGTCACTGGGGCTCAAGGGCGTGGTGTTTGCCGGACGCATGCCGAACCTTGCCAAGAGGCTGAAGAAAGTCGGCTCGGTGGAAAACTACATCGACCAGGTGGTCCACAAACAGATCAAGGACCCGGTTCTGTCGTTCCAACTGCGCAACGGCTTCGAAGTCATTGGCATGATCCCCAATTACCTGGACGATGATGAGCAGTCCCTGAACTACGCCGCGCATCTGGTCTGGTACAACCCGAAGGTTCCCCAGGAAGACGAGAAGCCGGTCAAGAAATACGGCGTGCGCATGCCCGATGTGGTGCGCATTGCCACGGTGCAGTACATGCAGCGGCGGGTGACCTCCTTCGGTGAGTTTCTCAAATACATCGAGTACTTTGTCGATGTGGTCGCCGACTACAAGAGCGACTTTGTGGTCTTCCCGGAGCTGTTCACGCTGCAGCTGCTGTCAATTGAAGACCAGGAGCTGTCGCCGTTCGAATCCATTGAGGCGTTGACCAAGTACACGCCGCGGCTCAAAGAAGCCTTTCGGACCATGGCGCTCAGCTACAACGTCAACATTATTGCCGGCTCTCATCCCACCCGCGTGGAGAATGGCCGGATTGAAAATATTTCTTATATTTTTCTGCGCGATGGCCGCGTGTTTGAGCAACCCAAAATCCACCCCACGCCAAATGAACGCTACTGGTGGGATATTGAAGGCGGCAGCGATCTCACCGCCATCGATACCGACTGTGGGCCGATCGGGGTTCTGATCTGTTACGACTCGGAATTCCCGGAGTTGGGGCGTCACCTGGCCGATCAGGGTGTTCAGATCCTGTTTGTGCCCTTCTGTACGGATGAACGCCAGAGTTACCTGCGGGTGCGTTACTGCTGCCAGGCCCGTGCGGTGGAAAACCAGATGTACGTGGTCATGTCGGGTAACGTCGGTAACCTGCCCGGGGTTTCCAATATGGATATCCAATACGCGCAGAGTTGTATCCTGACGCCGTGCGACTTCCCCTTCGCCCGGGACGGCATCGCCGCCGACACCACGCCCAATGTGGAGACGGTGGCCTTTGCCGACTTGCGGCCGGAGTCACTGCTCATGGCGCGCAACAGTGGTACCGTGCAGAACCTGAAAGATCGTCGGCATGACTTGTACCGGATGCGCTGGCGGGGTAACACCAAGTCGTGATGAACGTTCCCGTCAGGGACCATCTCTAAAGACAACAAGGAGCTTTTATGCAACGTTTGCGTCTGTCCTTCGTGCGCACTGTGTTTGAAGCCGTGCACAGTGCGCGCTACCACGGAGGGACTTTGCTTAGAATGCTCCTCCCGGTGGTCGTCATTACGGCCGCCTCGAGCGCTTACTTCAATCGCGTTATCGCCGATGGTGAATATCAGTCGGGTGATGTGGGCATTTTGATAGTGGGCGTGCTGGCCTGGCTCTATGTGGCCACCTGTATGACGTTGGGCCTTTATCGTTTGTTTCTGTTTGACCGGGCGCAAGAGCCGGCGGAAGGTGCGGCGGCCAGCCCGGAGAATGTCTATGCGTGGACCAACACCCACTGGCGGCTTCTGGGGTGGGGCGTGCTTCTGGGCATTCTGACCCTGTTGACGTCAATCATTCCATTAGTGATTGCCCGCTACATTAGCGAGACGCTCGGTGCCACGGAAACATCCAGTACCGCACAACTGCTCAGTGCGGCGGCCATGCTGGTCGGGTATTACTTTTACGGGCGCTGGGTGTTGGCGCTCCCCATGATTCTGCTGCCGGACACCGGGCCCTCTCTGGGGCGATCGTGGGACTGGAGTGAAGGCAATAGCGTCCATATGCTCCTGTGTGTGGGTTTGCTGCCGACGTTTCAGGCCATCTGTTGGGCGTTTGTACCCGAGACGGCAGGGATCGGAGCCTCGCTCGTAGGGGCCGTGATCACTACTGTGGTGATGGCAGCGGAGGTCATCATGGTGTCGCGCTCGCTGGTTCGCCTTCAGGAAGCCGGCGTTACGGCCGAGGTACCCACCGCCCCCGAAGAGTGAGTCCGGTGGGGCGGGCTTGATGAAGGGGTAGCACTGTGGTCTACTTATCATATAATTCTTACTATTGATAAGTTGCTGTCATGTGTCATACCCCGTTTGCCCGATTCGCGCGCCTCTTGCTGGTGTCAGTATTATTCTTGGCATTGTTGGCCTGCCAATCGGCAGAGCCTCCTGTCTCGACAGCGGCCGCTGCCCGCCAGATCCCCATTATTGACGCCGCCTATGCCGGCAGCTCCGTCAACGTGGTGGCCGGTAGCCGCCAGACACTCTTCACCGACCAGGAGCACCAGTACGCCGGCTTCTATGATGCGGCTGGCCAACTGACTCTCGCCAAGCGCCGCCTGGGGGAAACCCAATGGCAGGTTCGCAGGACGGGCTACACCACGGCGGTGCAGGATGCCCACAACACGGTGAGCCTGGTGGTCGACGGCCAGGGTTATCTGCACGTGGCCTGGGGCCACCACAACACCCCTCTTCAATACGCCGTGAGCCAGACACCCGGAGCCCTCTCGCTGGGGGCACCGGTCTCCATGCTGGGTCGAACCGAGTCCAGCGTCACCTACCCCCAGTTCTATCGCACGGCGGACGGAGGTTTGCTGTTTCTTTACCGGGAAGGCGGTTCCGGGAACGGCCGTCTGGTGCTCAACCGCTTTGACCCGAATACCCGACAATGGCAACGGCTGCAGAGCAACCTGATTGACGGTGAGGGCGAACGTAGCGCTTATTGGGATATGACCATCGACTCAGCAGGGGGGCTGCACCTGGCCTGGGTTTGGCGCGAAACACCGGATGTGGCCAGTAATCACGACCTGCTCTATGCCTATTCTCCGGACGGCGGGCGCCGTTGGGAAAGATCCGACGGCACGGCTTACTCACTCCCGATCACCATGGCCTCAGCCGAAGTGGCCGTGGAAATTCCCCAAAGCCGTAACTTGATGAATCCACCGGTGATTGCGACCGACGCTCGACACCGCCCCTATATCAGCTCTTACTGGTCCGCCACCGAGGGCGAGCGACCACGATTTTCAGTGGTTTATCAGCGTGATGGAGGTTGGTTGACCAGGCCCGGGCCAATGGCGGGGCGCGATTTCGAGCTCAAAGGCTGGGGCACCAAACGGCCGCCCATCTCCCGGGCCGCCCTTTTGGTGGAAACGGGTGAAACCAACGTCGGTGCCCATCTGATCTACCGGGATGACAGTCTGGGTGGAAGAGTGGTTCTCGCGACGTTTGAAAACCTGGGAGACACGGTCGATAAGGAGGGACAAGCGGGGCGATGGTTACGGGGTTTTCTGACCGAGGATGGCGTGGGTGCCTGGGAGCCTTCGGTAGACCCGACGCAGTGGCATAACAATCGTGAGGCCCATCTGTTACTTCAGGATGTGGATCAAATTGACGGCAACGATCGGTCTGGCAGCGATGCGTCGGCCTCGCCGTTGAAGGTGCTCATCTGGGAGGCCCGCTAATAAACCAAGGCAAATGGGATCACGGATAGGGCGGGTGGCCGGTGGAGCGTCCAAGGGCTCCACCCGCACACAGCACCCGGTGGTCAGAGTGGAGGTTTACGCCCTACGACGGCGAAGATAATAGCGAGAATGATACCGACGACAAACAGCACCCAGGCAATATTGGTGGCGGCGCCAGCGATTCCGCTTAAACCCAGTACGCCGGCAACAATCGCGATAATCAGAAACAGGAATGCCCAACTAAACATATGCAGACTCCTTTGACGGTGGTTGTGCAGAATTCCCCTAGTCCCTAAATGGCTAGGTCTTCATACCTTTGGGTATCGATAAATCAGAAAGTTGCATGGAAAAGATAGAAAACGTGACAATATTCCCATTTCAATGTTTTTCAGTGCCACCCCCTGTTGAATTATGTCAATTCAGCCTAAGATCATGGGTGTGCTGCAGTGGCTTTTAAAGCCGAGCCTGTCTGGAACCGTCAATTGGTTTTAATGTTGAATATGGCGTCATCCAGTCGGTGCTGCGGACTTCACGGGGCAGCGATAAGTCCCCTTTTACGAATTGAAGGAGTCAACACGATGAATGAAGAAAACGTACTTTCCAAGCGTCTGCGTTCACTGGCCCTGGCATTTTTCATGGTCATCGGTGGCGGTGCATTCCTGACTGCCTGTGACCAAGGTCCGGCCGAAGAGGCGGGAGAAAATATCGACGAGGCCGCCGAGGAAGCCGGCGATGCCATGGACGATGCCGCTGACGAAGCGGAAGATGCGGTCGAGTAAAACCGACTCGTAGTGATCAGGCCGGGATCTCCCGGCCTGTTTCACAGGCTTTATGGTGAGTTCTTTTCCGAATAAAACTTTCCCTCTTTTATAGCTTTTTCCCTCTCTCCTACAAACCTACCGCACCAACATGACGCCGTACCGCCTGTTTTGCTTGGTTTTGGTGCATCGCTTTTGCGTTCGACGAGCATGCTGCCGAGGTAAGCATCGGTATTTGCGGTAACTTTTGCTCTTGGCGTTCATATTGCTCACTTGGCATTCATATTGCTGTAGTCACAGTACAGAGGATTCAATGGGACGGCCCATTGGAGCAACTCAACAGACAATCTGATTAAGGCGTTGCCGTTGATGGTGCAACGCTGAATAGGCCGCTAGGGTTCCGGCGCTGAAAGGCAGCGCGACTGGTCCGAGAGCAGCCGACCTTTTGCGGGAACCTTCTGCGAAAGGTTACACGGCGGGACAAAAGCCCGGGAGGTTCGAGATGGCGCTGGCGCCGTTGAATCCTCTTTCATCAAACCGTGTAACCTCAGGAGGTTCACCATGATAGCCAAGACCGCAACTTTTTTAGTCTCTCCGACCCACTGTTGTGGCAAGTTAAAAACCATGGGGTTTTTACTTGCCACTTTTTTTTGTGTCTTCGCTTTGCCCGCCAGCGCCCAGGAACGCGATAAGTTCAGCATCTGCTGGTCGATTTACGTAGGCTGGATGCCCTGGGGTTACGGTGCCAATGAAGGCATCGTGAAAAAGTGGGCCGACAAATACGATATCGAGATCGACGTTGTTCAGATCAACGATTACGTCGAGTCCATCAACCAGTACACCGCTGGCCAGTACGATGGCTGCTCCATGACCAATATGGATGCGTTGACCATCCCCGCCGCCGGGGGTGTCGACTCCACGGCCCTGATCGTGGGGGACTTCTCCAACGGCAATGACGGTGTTGTGCTCAAAGGCGAGTCTGACCTCAAGGCCATCAAAGGCCAGGACGTCAATCTCGTGGAGCTGAGCGTCTCCCACTACCTGCTCGCCCGTGCCCTGGAATCGGTGGACATGACCGAGCGCGACGTCAATGTCGTGAACACGTCTGATGCCGATCTGGTCTCCGCCTACACTTCCGATGATGTCACCTCCGTGGTGACCTGGAATCCCCTGCTCAGCGAAATCGTCAGCATGCCCGAGAGCAAGCTGGTCTTCGATTCCTCCCAGATTCCCGGCGAAATTATTGACCTGATGGTCGTGAAGACCGACGTGCTCAAGGCCAATCCGGATTTCGGAAAAGCCCTCGTAGGAGCCTGGTACGAAATCATGAGCACCATGAGCGGTGACAGTGCCTCCGCCAAAGCGGCCCGCAGGGCCATGGGCGAAGCCTCCGGCACCGATCTGGCCGGCTACGAATCGCAACTGGCCTCAACCCGCATGTTCTACACCCCCGCCGCCGCCGTGGAATTCACCCAGAGCGACGACCTGAAAACCACCATGCAGTACGTGGCCGAGTTTTCCTTCCAGCACGGCCTGCTCGGCGAAGGCGCGCCCGATGCCACCTTTATCGGCGTGGAGACCCCGTCCGGCGTGTATGGCAACACCGGCAACATCAAGCTGCGTTTTGACCCCACCTATATGGAAATGGCTGCCGACGGAGAATTGTAATCCGGCCCTGATCGATACACCGACACCGAGGCGATAATGAAACGACTGATCAACCAAGAGCCCAATCGCGTGGCCCGCTGGCTACTGGGACTACTGCCTTTCCTGTTGTTGCTCGCGCTCTATGTGGGCGCCAGCAATGCCCGTTTGGCGGAAAACCCCAATGACAAACTGTTGCCGTCATTCGACAGCTTTGGTAGCGCGATCGAGCGGCTTGCGTTCGAACCCAGTCGCCGCACCGGAGAGTACCTGTTCTGGCAGGATACGCTCAGCAGCTTGCAGCGCCTGGGTATCGGCGTGGCCCTCAGTGCGTCGTTTGCCCTGGCGTTCGGTGTCTTGACCGGTGCCATTCCCTACGTTCGTGCCAACCTGTCGCCGCTGATGACGGCGGTATCCCTGGTGCCGCCGATGGCGATACTCCCCATCCTGTTCATTGTGTTCGGATTGGGAGAGCTGGCCAAAGTGATGTTGATCATTATTGGCATTGCGCCGTTTCTGTGTCGCGACTTGCAGCAGCGCGTGATGGAAATTCCCGATGAACAGCTGATCAAGGCGCAGACACTTGGGGCCAGTAGTTGGCAGATTATTCAAAGAGTCATACTGCCGCAGATCTTGCCCCGCTTGATCACCAGTGTTCGTCTTTCACTCGGGTCAGCGTGGCTTTTTTTGATCGCCGCCGAAGCGATTGCTTCCACCGACGGGCTGGGGTATCGCATTTTTCTTGTTCGCCGCTATCTGTCGATGGATGTGATTCTGCCCTACGTGGTCTGGATTACCATCCTGGCGTTTTTCATTGACCTGTTGCTGAGGTTGCTGTCACGGCGATGCTTCCCGTGGTTTCACGCACAGACCGGCAATAATTGAGGTTCCATGAGCTATATAAAGATCGACAAACTGTGGAAACGCTACGGCGACACCGTGGTGTTGGAAGACCTCAATAAGACTGTTGAGCGGGGCGAGTTCATTACCATTGTCGGCGCGTCCGGTTGTGGCAAAACCACTTTTCTCAAAATGCTTCTGGGCACTGAAAGCCCCACTGGGGGTGCGATTCTTCTGGACGGAATTCCTCTGGTGGCCGAGCCGAGCGAGGAGCGCGGTATTGTCTTTCAACGCTATTCGGTGTTCCCGCATATGACGGCGCTGGAAAATGTCATGCTCTCCCTGGAGTTTGAACAAAGCCCGCTGTTGGCCCGACTGTTCGGTGGGGCGAGAAAAAAGGCCCGGCAAACCGCCAAAGACATGCTCGAGGCGGTGGGGCTGGAACAGGCGCTGCACAAATACCCCCACGAGCTTTCTGGCGGTATGCAGCAGCGCCTGGCCATCGCCCAGTCCTTGATCAAGCAGCCGCGAATACTGCTCCTGGACGAGCCCTTCGGCGCGCTCGACCCCGGCATCCGAAAAGACATGCACGAATTGGTGCTCAAACTGTGGCGCGAGCTTAACCTGACCGTCTTTATGATCACCCACGACATCCAGGAAGGTTTCTATCTGGGGACCCGCCTCTGGGTGTTCGACAAGGAACGGATCGACCCCCATGCGCCGGAAGCCTACGGCGCGAAGATTACCTACGACCTGCCCGTCGGGCAGACCGACGATGCGCTCTTGCAGCGTATCGACCAATCCCTGAACCAGACCGAACAGAAAAAGGAGACGCTACACCATGGCCAGTGAAGCGCTTTACGAAACCACCCTGCCGCCAGCCAGCCACTGGTCCCTTCGCCTTCGGCGCGGCACGGCATTGGAACTCACCGACCTGGAAGGCGGCGCCAACCTCGGGATGCTGTTCTACAATCCCGAAAACCTGTTGGAACGCTACAACGCGCCGGACACCCTCAAGTGCCAGCACACCTTCAAACTGACCAAGGGCCACTGCCTCTACTCCGACATGGGGCGCATCTTCGCGTCCGTGGTGGAGGACACTCTCGGTTGGCACGAAACCCTGTGTGGCACCAGCAATGCACAACAGGTGGCCGAGCGTTGGGGTAAGCGGGACTACCAGAACGATCGGAACCAATGGCACCAGGACGGCATGAGCAGCTTTCTGGTGGAACTGGAAAAATACGGCCTGGGCCCCAAAGACATGGCCGCCAACCTCAATTGGTTCAGCAAAGTCGCCCCCGATGCCGACGGTAACCTGAGCCTCGCGGAGAACCACTCGACCGCCGGCAGCAAAGTCGTGCTGCGTTTGGAAATGGACACCCTGGTGGTGATGCACTCCTGCCCCCACCCCATGAGCCAGTCGGTCGACTACCCCAGAAAACCGGTGGGCATTCGAATCCTGAAAGCCGACCCGGTCGGTGACGACGACTACTGCATGAACTTCCGCCCGGAAAACCGGCGCGGTTTCGAAAACAACCGCTTGTACCACCTGGGCGCTTAAGGAGGCGAAATGATTAAAGAGAGTCAACTCCAACCGGAAAACGCCCACTTTCGCGAAACCGTGGGCGCGGGAGACTATTTTCTAAAAATCGTCAAAGCCGGACAGACCTTTCGCATACTGGACCTGGAAGGCAACCAGGCCGCCGACACCCTGTTCTACAGCGCTGAAGACCCCACCGAACGCTACAGCGCCATGGACACCATTCGCGAACAGGGCAACGCCTACCTTACCGCCGGCACCCGACTGCGCTCCAACTACAACCGCATCATGCTCGACATCGTTGCCGACACCTGCGGCCGCCACGACACCCTGGGCGGCGCCTGCGCCACCGAAAGCAACACCGTGCGCTACGACCTCGACAAACGCCACATGCACGCCTGCCGCGACAGCTGGATGCTCGCCATCGCTGAACACGAAGAACTGGGCCTGAGCAAACGGGACATCACCCACAACATCAACTTCTTCATGAACGTCCCCATCACCCCGGACGGCGGCCTCACCTTCGAAGACGGCATCTCCGCTCCCGGGAAGTACGTCGAAATGAAGGCACAGATGGACACCATCGTATTGATCTCCAACTGCCCGCAGTTGAATAACCCCTGCAACGGGTACAACCCGACGCCGATTGAAATATTGGTGTGGGATTGAGGTTGGTTTCTGGTGGAACATGCGTACCGCTGCGCTCAGCTCCGCCCTACGGAACTACGCTGAATGTTGGCACTGAGGTCCAGGGGGGAAACACCTTTTCAAAACCGTGGAGCGGGGGACCCGCGATTCGAGCCCCCAGGGATGGGTTCACGGCGTGTTTTGAAAAGGTGTTTCCTCCCTGGACCGGACGTCACTAGAGCTTCTACCAAAAAAGCCCCACCGGGACGACCCGGAAAGGCAACGAACCACGCGGGACGACCCGCACCGACATCGAGAGCCTGAGCGATGTTCACAAAAGTCCTGATTGCCAACCGCGGCGCCATCGCCGTGCGCATCATCCGCACCCTCAAAAAACTCGGCATCACCTCCGTCGCCGTCTACGCCGACGCCGATGCCGACTCACTGCACGTCACCCTCGCCGACCAAGCCCATAGCCTCGGCGAAGGCGCCGCCACCGACACCTACCTCAACCAACAAAAACTGTTCGACCTCATCGCACAACACCACATCGACGCCGTCCACCCCGGCTACGGCTTTTTGAGCGAAAACCCCGACTTCGTCAACGCCTGCGAACAACGCGGCGTCGCCTTCGTCGGACCCACCCCCGAGCAGATGAACGCCTTTGGTTTGAAACACACCGCCCGCGCCCTGGCCGAAGCCAATCAGGTGCCGTTGCTTCCGGGCACCGACCTGCTGGAAAACGTCGACGCCGCCGTCGCGGCCGCCGGCGACATCGGCTATCCGGTCATCCTGAAGAGCACGGCCGGTGGTGGCGGCATCGGTATGCAAACCTGTTACTCCGAGGCCGAGCTTCACAAAGCCTTTGACAGTGTCAAACGGCTCAGCGCCAACAACTTCTCCAACGACGGGTTGTTTGTCGAAAAATACATCGAGCGGGCCCGCCATATCGAAGTTCAGGTTTTTGGCGACGGTCAGGGTACTGCGGTGGCATTGGGGGAGCGGGACTGCTCCTCCCAGCGCCGCAACCAGAAAGTCGTGGAAGAGTGTCCCGCGCCCAATATGCCCGAGTCCGTCCGGTCCGAGCTGCATCGCACCGCCGTGCGGTTGGCCGAAGCCGTCCACTATCGCAACGCCGGCACTGTGGAATTTATTTACGATGCCGGTGAGAATCGCTTTTATTTCCTGGAAGTGAATACACGGCTTCAGGTTGAGCACGGCGTTACCGAACAAGTGTATGGCGTGGACCTGGTCGAGTGGATGCTCAAACAGGCCGCCGGTGAACTGGGCGACCTGAAAAGCGCGTTCGCACAACTGACCCCGTCCGGTCACGCGGTTCAGGCCCGAATCTACGCCGAGGATGCCAACAAAAATTTTCAGCCCAGTGCGGGTCTGCTGAGTGCGGTGGTGTTTCCCGATAGCGATGGCCGGGAGCGGCGTATTGATACCTGGGTGGAAGCGGGCCTGACGGTTTCCCCCTACTTTGACCCGATGTTGGCCAAAGTGATCGTTTGGCAACAGACGCGCGAGCGTGCCATTGAAGCGCTGGATGCGGCGCTGGCCGACACCGTGATTGAAGGCATTGAAGTCAATGCGGACTATGTCCGGCGCATTCTGGAAACCCCTGAATTCCATGCCGGCGAGATCCACACCCGCTTTCTGAATACCTTGGCCTACACGCCGACCACCATTGATGTGTTATCGGCCGGCACCATGACCACCGTGCAGGATTACCCGGGCCGGGTTGGCTACTGGGATATCGGCGTGCCCCCCTCAGGTCCGTTTGACGACTACGCGCTGCGTTTGGGCAACCGGATTCTGGGTAACCCCGAAGGCGCCGCCGGGCTGGAGTTGACCCTGAACGGACCCACCCTCAAATTCAATATCGACACCGACTTCGTCCTGGCCGGCGCACTGCTGGAGGCCAGCCTGGAGGGCGACGCCGTGCCGTTTTGGCGGCGTGTTCGGGCGAGTGCCGGTCAGGTGTTGAAGCTTGGGAAAACCACGGGCAGTGGCGCCCGCGCCTATCTGCTGGTGGCCGGTGGTCTTCAGTGTTCGGATTACCTCGGTTCCAAATCCACTTTCACGCTCGGGCAGTTTGGTGGCTTCGCCGGTCGGGCCTTGCGTACGGGGGATGTGCTCCATTTGGGAGCTCGCCCGGTGACGACTCAACCCCTTGAGGCGCCGGAGGCCCTGCGCCCCGGGCTTGATGGTAATTGGCAGCTGCGTGTGATTTACGGGCCTCACGGTGCACCGGATTTTTTCACCGAGCAGGATATGCACACCTTTTTTGAACACCGTTGGGAAGTGCACTACAACTCCAGCCGCACCGGCATTCGGTTGATCGGTCCGAAACCCGAGTGGGCCCGCCGTGATGGCGGCGAAGCCGGACTGCACCCCTCGAACATTCACGACAATGCCTACGCCATCGGCACCGTGGATTTCACCGGTGACATGCCGGTGATCCTCGGACCGGACGGCCCTTCGTTGGGGGGCTTTGTCTGCCCGGTCACCGTCATCGCGGCGGATCTGTGGAAGCTCGGGCAACTCAAAGCCGGCGACCGGGTGCAGTTCACGCCGGTCACTCTGGCGGATGCGAACGCGCTTGAGCGTCGGCAACTGCAAGCGCTGGAAACGCTGGTGGACATTCCGGAGCCGGAGATTGAGCCCGACCGAATCGAGGAACTGATTCATGCGACACCCGTACTGAAAACGCTGTCCGGTGAGGATACCGGGGTACCGGTCGTCTACCGGCCCTCGGGGGACAAATACCTGCTGGTGGAGTACGGCCCGCTTCAGTTGGACATCCGCCTGCGCTTTCGCGCCCACGCTCTGATGTTGTACCTGCAGGAGCAGGGCATCGACGGCATACTGGAAATGACCCCGGGCATCCGTTCGTTGCAACTGCACTACGACAGTCAGATCATTGGAACCGATCAACTGCTGGCACGGCTGGAAGCCGCCGAACTGAAATTGCAGAATATCGACGAACTGGAAGTGCCCTCACGCATCGTGCATCTGCCCCTGAGCTGGGATGATCCCGCCTGCCGAAAGGCGGCGGAAAAGTATATGCAGTCGGTGCGTAAAGACGCCCCCTGGTGCCCGGACAATATTGAGTTCATCCGCCGCATCAACGGCCTGGACTCCATCGACGCGGTGAAAAAAATTCTGTTCGAAGCCAGCTACGTGGTGATGGGCCTGGGGGATGTGTACCTGGGCGCTCCCGTGGCGACACCCCTGGACCCGCGCCACCGCTTGGTCACCACCAAGTACAACCCGGCCCGAACCTGGACCGCGGAAAACTCCGTGGGGATCGGGGGCTCTTACTTGTGTGTTTACGGTATGGAAGGGCCGGGCGGTTATCAGTTTGTCGGCCGCACCCTGCAGATGTGGAATCGCTATCGGAAAACCCGGGAGTTCACCCAGCCCTGGCTGCTGCGCTTTTTCGATCAGATTCGCTTCTACGAGGTGAGTCACGATGAGTTGCAAACCATCCGCCGGGATTTCCCCAAGGGTCAGTATCCGCTGAAAATCGAGGAGACGACGTTCAAACTCTCGGATTACGAGGCGTTCATTGAGAAGCATCAGTCGGAGATTGATACGTTTGTTGATCACCGAAACAAAGCCTTTGATGAGGAGCTTCAGCGTTGGATCGATAACGGACAGATGAACTTTGATAGCTCGGGGCAGGAAGCCGCCGCTGAGCAGGTGGATGCCTTACCTGAGGGTGCCACGGCGGTGGAGAGTCAGGTGGCGGGGAATATCTGGCAGTTTGTGGTGAAGCCCGGTGATCGGGTGAAGGCGGGGGAGACCGTCTGTATTCTGGAGTCGATGAAGATGGAGATTGAGGTCGCGGCACCGGAGGATGGTGTGGTGGATTCTCTTTCCCGGGACGAAGGACAGTCGGTGAATGCAGGAGATCGGCTTTTGGTACTTAAGTAGAGGGTTTTCTTGGAGCTTCGCATGGGAGAGCGGAGGGAGGGCATACCCTGGTGAGACACGCCGTGAACCCATGACGTGAAGGGATTCACTAATGCCGCGATGGCATGGATGCCAAGGAGCGGCCCCTGGGGGCTCGAATCGCGAGTCCCGCGCTCCACGGTCTCCCAAGGGTATATTCAGCCTCCGCAGTGTCAGCGTAGCGTTCCGGGAGATAGCACCTTAAGTCTTTAAGTGTGTAGGGCAGGTAAGGCGTTAGCCGCCACCTTCCAATAATCGCGATAAAAAGGGAAAGCGTGTGATGATGGCAGGTGGCGGCTAACGCCTTACCATGCCCTACGCGGTTATCAAGCCTCGCGCAGGTGAACTGTGCCAACGAGGGCGGGAGCGGGTGTACCGGTTCTAGACTCTCTGAGGCATGGATGCCGATGAGAAGCCCCCATGGATGGGTTTACGGCGGGTCTAGAAGCGGTACACCCGCTCCCGCCCGGACGAGATGCCACAGTGGACCAAAAACCGAATAGCCTCCATGGTACAATGACGGTTTTGCAATGATCGAAACCCAGGCGCCATGGCCAAAAAGAAACCCGAAGTCAAATTGCGCAGCTGGGGCCTCTATACCCCGCTCGACCCAAAATCCAAAGACCTCCCCAAACTCATCAAAATGACGCGGGACATCCCCTGCGAGCTTGATATCGAATTTGGCTACATCGTCAACATCAAAAAAGCCAAAAACAAAAAGCTCCAATACTGCATCTACCACCCCGACATCCCCGACGAAGACGGCAACCCACTGCCCCCCTTTGACGGAGAAGTCTATATCAAGCAAAACGACTGGGATTTCTTTATCGGCGACACCATCTGGAAACCCGTCGAGAACAAACAGGGCCCCTGGCGCATCACCCTGGCCATTGAAGGCCAGTTGATCGCCGATGAAACCCTGAACCTGATAGCGCCGAACGATTAGTGAGCGCTGATGAAGAGTCGAGCGGAGCGCCTTAAAGCGCCTCCCGCAGCCGTCGGATGATCTGCACGCGATTGATAAACTCCTGCATGATCAGCGTGTAGAGCTCATCGCCGATAAACTCGTCCTCCACACCTTCATCAATACTGGGGTTATCGTTCACCTCGATCACCACCACTCGTTTGCCACTCTGCTTCAGGTCTACGCCATAGAGCCCCTTGCCAATCAGGCCGGCGGCCTTGATGGCGGTGTCGATCACTTTGCGGGGCACCTCATAAGTCGGCATGGTCTGATAGCCGCCCGAGGGGTCGGCGGTGTTGTTGTGATCGTAAATCTGCCAGTGGCCGCCGGCCATAAAATACTTGCAGGCATACAGCGGCTTGCCGTTGAGTACACCGACACGCCAGTCGTAATCCGTATACATAAACTCCTGGGCGAGCAGCAGCGCTGATTTTTTCAGAAGGTCCGTGACCGCATGATCCAGAGCCTTGCGGTCCTCCACCTTGAACATGCCCCGGGAGAAAGATCCATCCGGGATCTTGACGATCATGGGGAAGCCCAGCTCTTCCGCCACTTTATCCAGAGCCGCCTTGCCGTTGGTGGAGATCAGGCGGGTATTGGGTGTGTCGATTTTTCGCGCCGCGAACAGGTCCGCCAGATACACCTTGTTGGTACAGCGGATGATCGATTGCGGGTCGTCCATCACCGCCAGCCCTTCGGCCTCAGCCCGACAGGCGAACTGGAAGGTATGGTGGTCGATGTTCGTGGTTTCCCGAATAAACAGCATGTCGTATTCGGGCAGCTTTCGAATGTCCTTGCGGCCAATAAAGTCGACGTTGATGCCCAGCCGGTTGCCGGCTTTGACGAATTTCTTCAGGGCCTTGTCATCGCTGGGCGGCAGTTTTTCGTCCGGATTGACCAGAATCGCCATTTCGTAACGGCTGATTTTCTGGGTCTTCGCCTTGCGCCAGAGCTGGGCACTGAAGCGGTCCAGGGCGTTGGCAAAAGCTTCCTGCTCGGCGTCGTTGAGCGTATGCACCGGCGCCACTTTCAGACTGCTGATGCGCCAGCTGCCCTCCCAACTGAGTTCCGCTCGCAAAATCGGGCAGGGTTGCTGTTCGAACAGCTCCCTGGCCAATTTCTTCAGCTCCGGCACACTGCTTTCGCCGAAGAATATCCAGAAAGGGTAGGTTTTTTCCTCCCGGCTGGCGAGCTTGTTCAGGAATTTTTCCGACTGGCTTTGCAGATGCTCGGAAATCACCGAAAAGCTGTTCCGGTCGCGCAGGTCGTTCAGGGTTTTCACCGAGGGGATCACGGAGTGCCCCCGCGCTTCGGCCAGCAACGAGCAGTAATACCCCTTGCTCAAATAGCTGAACTTCCGGCACAGGTTGATGACCCGCGTCCGGTTGGTTTTGGCCGGGGGGAGCTGCAAGTAGTCGTCAAAAGTGATGACCTGCTCGCTGGGGAAGTAGGGCGCCCAGTCTTGGGCGGACTCCACCACAATAAAAAGTCGAGACATTCAGGGTTTCCGTCAGATGCTTCGGTTAATCGGTTTCCACGGGGGTGTCGGGGTGGTTGCCCCATTCAGCCCAGGACCCGTGGTAACCCTTGATATCAAACCCCAGGCTTTTGCCTACCAGGTAGGTAAAGCCGGAGCGGTGATGACTCTGGCAATGCGTCACTATGCGCTTGTCTTTGGTTAACCCTCGCTCGGCAAGAAACGCCTCGGCATCGGGGCGGATTCGCAATCCGTTCTGGTGGTCCATCAGTTGGGTCCACTCGACGTTCACGGCGCCGGGAATGTGTCCGCCTTTCTGGGCCAGCACTTTTTCGCCCCGGTACTCCGAGGGGCCGCGGGCGTCCCAGACCACGAAGTTCGGATCCTCAAGGGCGTCCAGAATATCCGGAATTTCCACCACGACGCTCGGGTCCAGGCTGACCCTGGCTTCGGTTGGCGTTACCTGCGGGATCTCGCGACTCAGCGGCCGCGCTTCGTTTTTCCAGGCCTGAAGCCCGCCATTCAGGTAAGAATAGTGTTTGTGCCCGATGGCATCCAGGGTCCAGATGAAGCGCCCGGCCCAGCCGCCGCCTTCATCATCATAGACCACGAAATGAGTCTCGGGCGTGGCTCCCAGAAAGGAGAACAGCCGATTCAATTGCTCCACGGTACCGATGCGGCCTGGGGCGGGTGGAATATTGCTCAACAGCATCTGGGGTGGGATGTGCAAGGCGCCCTGAATGTGTCCCATCTGATAGCTTTGTTCGCTACACAGGTCGACGATTCGAAGGTTTTCCGGTGGCTGTTCCTGCAGGTCAGCCAGCTCGGCCGGTTCGAGTATGAGTGGCAGATCGGCCATAGTGTGTGTCCTTCCTGATACTGCGGTGATTGCATGACCCACTAGCATAGCGCCAATGGGGTTGGACTCAAGTGGAATTGCCGCCCATTGCTAGCGAGGCGAGTGCAGACTGTCGAGAATCTGTTCGCAACTGTTCATTCTCTGGCGGCTGATGTCGCCGGATTCAAGGGCTTTCTGCAAGGCACAGCCCGGCTCGCCCTTATGGGCGCAGTCACGGAATTTACAGTGACCCAGGTGGGGGCGAAACTCGACAAAGTTCTCCAGCACCTGCTCGGAGCTCATATGCCAGAGCCCGAACTCCCGCACCCCGGGGGAGTCGATCAGCTGCCCGCCGCCGGGGAAATGAAAGAGCTCGGCGTTGGTGGTAGTGTGGCTGCCGGTCTGGCGCTCGGACAACTCGCCGACTCTCAGGCCCGCCTCGGGCAGGAGCCAGTTGGTAAGTGAAGACTTACCTACACCGGACTGGCCGACGAAGACACAGGTGAAATCCTTGAGGTAATCCGCGAGCTCGCTCATGCCCTCGCCGGTGCTGGCGGAAACCCGCTGGACGTAGTAGCCCAGGCCGCGATAGAGCTGCTCCATCTGTTCCAGTTTGTCGCGGATTCGGTCATCCACCGCATCGCACTTGTTGATGATCAGCGCGGGGGTGATATCACTGGCTTCGGCCGCCACCAGATAGCGGTCGATCAGGCTGTAGTGGGGCTCTGGGTAGGGCGCGACCACAATCAGGGCGCGGTCGACATTGGCGGCGACAGTTTTCAGGTCGCCATAGGGGTCCGGGCGGCACAGTTCTGAGCGGCGCGGCATCACCGCTTCTACTACTCCATAAGGAGAGCCGTCGCGCC
The DNA here is from genome assembly GCF_000423345.1 of Marinimicrobium agarilyticum DSM 16975. Classification (GTDB taxonomy): domain Bacteria; phylum Pseudomonadota; class Gammaproteobacteria; order Pseudomonadales; family Cellvibrionaceae; genus Marinimicrobium; species Marinimicrobium agarilyticum. The sequence continues at coordinate 124,509 of NZ_AUHU01000006.1, read as the reverse complement.
AGACTACCCGGTCCCCGGTGACCAGTGAGCCCAGGTTGCTGCGAAAATGGCAGCGTTTGCGCTCATGTGCCGGTGCCAACGATTCCACGAGCACCAGTGTGCCGAAGTGAGTCACCACTAACCCTTCTTGCTCCGGGCCGAGGTTGGTCTCATCCAGTTCGGCGCTCGGCTCTTGCCGGCGCTGGGCGCGCTCGCTGCGTTCCTGCTGAATTTTCTGGATGCGCCAGGCCTGGCGGCGGGTCAGTTTGCGCTTACTCATGAAGTGGTGGTTTTTCTCCCGTGGTCGCCGGTTGTTCCCATTGGGACGGCGGGTTAATCTTGTGCCCCTGTCTCAGGCGCTTATTGTGCCTGATCCTTTCGGAAAAAGTCTGTAGGGAATCGAATTTATGTCCAATGAAACCAACCTGGTCTGGATTGATCTGGAAATGACCGGCCTCGACCCGGATCGGGATGTGATCATCGAAATTGCCACCATCGTGACCGATGCCAACCTCAATATTCTGGCCGAAGGCCCGGTTCATGCCATCCATCAGCCCAATGAGGTGATGCAGAGCATGGACGAGTGGAATACCCGCCAGCATGGTCAATCCGGTCTGACTCAGCGGGTGCGCGAGAGCGAAGTGACGCTTGAGAAAGCCGAGGCGGAGACCATCGCCTTTCTGGAAAAGCTGGTACCGCCGGGTAAGTCACCCATGTGTGGCAACTCCATCTGCCAGGACCGCCGCTTCCTGGTGCGCGGTATGCCCAAGCTGGAGCGGTTTTTCCATTACCGGAATCTGGATGTGTCGACCGTGAAAGAGCTGGCCCGTCGCTGGCGGCCGGATGTGCTGGAGGGGGTGAAGAAGAGCGGGGCGCACTTGGCCCTGGATGATATCAAGGACTCGATCAACGAGCTGAAGCATTACCGGGAGCACTTTTTCAAGATGGAGTGATTTGGGGGAGTGGCGGTGGCGGATGCGCTCCGCTTATCCGCCCTACATCTCGGCATGTAGGGCGGATAAGCCGGAAGGCGCATCCGCCAATTAATGGCCCGGCTTGCGTAGGGCGGAGCCACGCGCAGCGTTGCTGCCGACATCCGCCATCACCGGATTCGATCCTTACACGTTATACGTGGAAGAAGCGGTATCCCCGCCGCGGCCGGTCCAGTTGGTGTGGAAGTGCTCACCCCGGGGCTTGTCCACCCGCTCGTAGGTGTGGGCACCGAAGTAGTCCCGCTGGGCCTGGAGCAGGTTCGCCGGCAGGCGGGCACAGCGGTAGCCGTCGAAGTAGTTCAGGGCCGAGGTAATGGTCGGTGTCGGGATGCCGCTGCTGATGGCAGTGGCCGCAATCCGGCGCCAGCCGTCCTGAGCCGCTTCGATCTTGCCTTTGAAGTAGTCATCCAGCAGCAGGTTCTTCAAGTCGCCGTTCTTGTCGAACGCCTGCTTGATGTTGTCCAGGAAGCCGGAGCGGATGATACAGCCGCCGCGCCACATCAGAGCGATGCCACCGTAGTTCAGGTGCCAGCCGAATTCCCGGGCCGCTTCGCGCATCAGTGCGTAGCCCTGGGCGTAGGAAATCATCTTGGCGGCCAGCAGCGCTTGGCGCAGGTCATCGACGAAGGCTTTCTTGTCGCCTTCGAACTTCACTTTCGGGCCGCTGAGAACTTGAGAGGCTTCTACCCGCTCGTCTTTCTGGGCCGACAGGCAACGGGCGAAGACCGCCTCGCCGATCAGGGTCAGCGGAATGCCCATATCCAGGGCGATAATGCCGGTCCATTTGCCGGTGCCTTTCTGGCCGGCCTTGTCCAGAATCTTCTCGACCAGGGGCTCGCCGTCTTCTTTGTAGGCCAGGATGTCGCGGGTGATTTCCACCAGGTAGCTGTTCAGTTCACCCTCGTTCCACTCGGCGAAGACTTCGTGCATCTCATCGTGGCTCATGCCCAGCAGGTCTTTCATCAACTGGTAGGCTTCACAGATCAGCTGCATGTCGCCATATTCGATGCCGTTGTGCACCATTTTGACGAAGTGACCGGCGCCTTGCTCGCCCACCCAGTCACAGCAGGGGCTGCCATCGTCCACCTTCGCGGAAATGTCCTGAAAAATGGGTTTGACGTGTTCCCAGGCTGCGGGGGAGCCGCCGGGCATGATGGACGGCCCGGTCAGCGCGCCCTCTTCGCCGCCGGAGACGCCGGTGCCGATAAACAGCAGGCCCTTGCTCTCCAGGTATTCGGTGCGCCGGTTGGTGTCCGGGTAGTGGGTGTTGCCGCCATCGATGATGATGTCGCCCTTGTCCAGGTGCGGGATCAACTGCTCAATGAAATCATCCACCGCCTGTCCGGCCTTGACCATCAACATGATTTTGCGGGGCTTGGCCAGAGACTCCACCAGCTCCTCGACGGAATGAGCACCGCGAATGGATTTGCCGTCGGCACGACCGTTGATGAACTTTTCCACCTTCTCGGTGGAGCGGTTGTAGGCGGTCACGGTGTAGCCTTTGCTGGCCATGTTCAGAATCAGGTTTTCGCCCATCACGGCGAGGCCTACCAGGCCGATATCGGATTTCTCTTTCATAGAGTCTGCTACCTGTCTCTCGGGTTGATGTGGGTGTGATGTCCTTTGTCGGCGACCGCTTTTGGCGGCGCACTTTATCGTTGGGAACGTGTCCAGAACCGTCAGTCTCTGCCCGTCCGTAAACCGGAAAGGGAGAAAAGGTTCTCAAAAGGGTGCGTATTATTCACGTTTGTGACACAAATTAACAGGGCAATTGGCCCAATAGCATTAATAGCTATAACCTAAATGCTTGTTATAACGGGCGTTTTCGGCGGATTTTGCGTTTGCGGCGGCGCCCCGGGCGCGCCTGTTGGGCGAGGGCCCAGTCGATGTGTTCCTGCACCAGCGCCGAGACGCTCGAGCGCCGGTTTTCCAGGGCCTGGATGATCTCGGGGCTCGACGGAGCATTCCCCAGGCCGACCGCCAGGTTGCGCAGCCAGCGTTCGTAACCGGCCCGGCGAATGGCGGAGCCCTCGGTGTAGCGCAGGAATTCTTCTTCGGTCCATTGGAAAAGCGTCAACAGGTCCCGACTGTCCAGGCCGTGGCGGGGCTGGAAGTCGTCCTCTCGGGTGTAGTGGGCGTATTTGTTCCAGGGGCAGATGGCCTGGCAGTCATCGCAGCCGAACACCCGGTTGCCCATGGGCTCGCGAAACTCCTCCGGGATCGGGCCGGGGTTTTCGATCGTCAGGTAGGAAATGCAGCGCCGCGCATCCAGCTCGTAGGGTTGGGGAAAGGCGTCCGTGGGGCAGACCTGCAGACAGGCGCTGCAGTCCCCGCAACGGTTGGGCTGTTCCGATTGGTCCACCGGCAGGGGCAAATAGGTAAATAATTCCCCCAGGAAAAACCAACTGCCCGCCTCACTGTTGAGAATCAGCGTGTGCTTGCCGGTCCAGCCCAGTCCGGCCTTGTCGGCGAGGGGGCGTTCCAGCACGGGCGCACTGTCCACAAAGGGACGTTGTTGGCCCTCGCGCAATTCGGGGGGCAGGGCGGCCTCAATGGTCTTGGCGAGTTTGGCGAGGCGCTTGCGGATCAGTTTGTGATAATCGCGTCCGAGGGCGTAGCGGGAAATATAGGCCTTGTTGGGGTCCTTGAGGATTTTGATCTGCTCGGTATCTTCCGGCAGATAGTCCATGCGCACGGAAATCACCCGGATCGTTCCGGGGACCAGTTCTTCCGGCCGGGAGCGTTTGTTGCCGTGGGCTTCAAACCAGTCCATGGCACCGTGATAGCCTTTGGCCAGCCACTCCTTCAGGTGGGCTTCCTCCTCCCGCAGGTCGGTATCGGTAATGCCCACTTGCTGGAAACCCAGCTCCCGTCCCCAGCGTTTGATATCGTCGGCGAGTTGTCGATAATCCACAGGTGGCATAAAGGCCTTGGGCGCAGCGGCGTTTGAGGTATTGTGAGCGGACGGTCCGAAGACGTATCACAGGCATTGTGCGCGCGTTACGATAGTCTTCAAAGTTCGCGTATAATTTTGCCAGAAATAGCGGTATTTATCTTTGAAATTGAGGAATCTATGAAATTGACGTCCGCCGATGCTTCGGGCTTTCCCCGCGACCTGTACACCGCCGAGCAGACCCGGGAGCTTGATCGTCGCGCGGTTGAGGCCGGTACCGCCGGTATTCAATTGATGAAGCGCGCCGGTCGCACCGCCTTTGAGCAACTTCTCAACCATTTCCCCGCGGCCGACCGGGTCACGGTCTACTGTGGTGCCGGCAACAACGCCGGTGACGGCTATGTGGTGGCGGCGCTCGCTGCCCAGCGTCGTTTGTCGGTCAGCGTGATCACCGTGGGCGAGCCCGACAAGCTCAAAGGCGAGGCGGCCCAGGCCCGGGATTATGCCCGTCAGGAAGGGGTTGAGTTCATGCCTCTGGGGGCGGCGCCAAAAGCGGGCGTTATTGTCGATGCGCTGTTGGGGACCGGTGTCAGTGGCGAAGTGCGTCCGCATTACGCCGAGGCGATAGAGCAGATCAATCAGTCGGGGTTGCCCGTGCTCGCTATTGATTTGCCTTCCGGACTGGCGGCCGATAGTGGCGCGGTGCTGGGCGTCGCGGTTCAGGCGACGGTCACCGTCACCTTTATCGGCGTCAAACAGGGGCTCCTGACCGCCCGGGGGGCGGCTTTGTGTGGCGAGCTGGTTTTTGCCCGTCTGGGCGTCTCCGATGCGGTGTATGACGCAGTCCCCTCAAACTGCCGACGGCTCGCCTTGAGTGAGATCTTGCCGACGCTGGGGCGGCGAGCTCCGGATGCCCACAAAGGCGCTTTTGGACACGTCATGGTCATCGGCGGTGATACCGGGTTTGGCGGCGCGGCGATCATGGCGGCCGAAGCGGCCGCCCGGGCCGGTGCCGGGCTGGTCAGCCTGGCCACCCGTCCGGAGCACGTGGCGCCCATGCTGACCCGTCGACCGGAAATCATGGTCTGTGGCGTGACCTCGGGACAAGAACTTGAACCCTGGTTGGCTCGCCCGACGGTGCTGGTGGTGGGGCCGGGGCTGGGGCAGTCTCCCTGGTCCGAGCAGATGTTGCAGCAGGCGCTGCAATCGGGCTTGCCGCTGGTGCTCGATGCCGATGCGCTGAACCTGTTGGCGGCCCATCAGCCTGCCGGCAAGGCACGCGATAACTGGATACTGACGCCCCACCCGGGCGAAGCGGCGCGCTTACTGCAGACCCAGACTGCGGAAGTGCAGCGCGACCGGTTTGCGGCGGTGCATCAGCTTCAACACCGCTACGGCGGTGCCGCCATCCTGAAGGGGGCCGGTTCCCTGGTGTGTTCCGAGCCGGGCCGGACGGGTCTGGTGGCGGCGGGTAATCCGGGCATGGCCTCGGGCGGTATGGGCGATGTGCTTTCCGGCCTGCTGGGCGGTTTGCTGGCCCAGGGGCTGAGCGTGGGCTCCGCCGCGGAGCTGGGCGCCTGCCTGCACGCCGAGGCGGCGGACCTGGCGGTGGGCGACTGGGGTGAACGCAGCCTTCTGGCAACCGACCTGATCCCCGCTTTCTGTCAACTGCTGTCCCTGGAGAGCGAGAATGAGCGCTGAGACAGAGCTCTCTGTATTTCTCGCGAGCGAGGCCGACACCCTGGCGTTGGGCGAGAGCCTGGGGCGGGCGCTCCTTGATGATGGCGAAGAAGGGTTGGTGCTGTTTCTCGAAGGCGATCTGGGCGCAGGGAAAACCACGTTCTGTCGCGGCCTTTTGCGCGGCGCCGGGCATTCAGGTGCCGTTAAGAGCCCCACCTATACCCTGGTTGAGCCCTACGAGCTGGGATCGCTCAGCGTGAACCATTTTGACCTTTATCGCCTGGGGGATCCCGAAGAACTGGAATATATGGGCATTCGGGATTATTTTAGGCCCAGTGACGTCTGTGTCATTGAATGGCCGGAACGGGGCCAGGGCGTCCTTCCGGTACCCGACCTCTTGCTGGTGCTGAGTGTCGAAGCCGGTGGGCGACGGGCGAGACTGCGTGCCGGTACCTCGAGAGGGCAGCGCCGATTGAACCTCTGGACGCTTCCGGACTCTTTGGAGGCGGCCCGCGGCGACGCTGGCGGAAGGCCGTCGGGATCAACCCTAACCGGATTGCAGTGAGGAAGACTTTGAGATCCAGTTTGAGACACAAGTGGCTTCGAGGGTGCCTCGTGCTGATGTGGCTGTTGGGGGCGACCCTGGCTCAAGCCGCCGACGTCGACAGCGTCAGGCTCTGGCGGGCGCCCGATCATACCCGGCTGGTGTTTGACCTGAGCGGCCCGGTCGAGCACAAGCTCTTTACACTCTCTTCGCCGTCACGGGTGGTCGTGGATGTTGCCGACACGCGCCTGAAGGATGATCTGGATAATCTTGCCCTGGAAGATACCCCAATCCGGCGTGTTCGCAGCGCCCACCGTCAGGATGGCACGTTGCGGGTCGTGTTTGACCTCAAAACCTCGGTTCGCCCCAAGAGTTTCCTGCTCAAACGCCACGCGGGCATCAATGACCGGTTGGTGATCGACCTGCACGATGAAGGTAAAAGCCGGGCGGAGACCCTGGCGGACAAGACACCGGCAAAGCCTGCGGGCGAGCGCAATGTCATCATTGCTGTCGATGCGGGGCATGGCGGGGAAGACCCGGGCGCCATCGGCCCCGGCAAGCTCTATGAAAAGAATGTGGTGTTTGATATCAGCAAGCGTCTGGTGCGTCAGCTTAACGATATTCCCGGCTACGAAGCCAAGCTGGTCCGTACGGGGGACTACTATGTGCCCCTGCGCGAGCGGCGCAATATCGCCCGCAAGATGCAGGCCGACCTGTTTGTCTCGGTCCACGCCGACGCTTTTACTCACCCGTCGGCGAACGGCAGTTCGGTGTTTGCCCTCTCCCGCCGCGGCGCCACCAGTGAAACCGCCCGCTTTCTGGCCGAACGGGAAAACGAAGCGGACCTCATCGGCGGTGTCGGCAGCGTCAGCCTGGAAGACAAGGATGAGGTGTTGGCCGGCGTGTTGGTCGACCTGTCCATGACCGCCACGTTGAATTCCAGCCTGACGGTGGGGAAAGACGTACTCTCTTCCATGGGTGACATCTCTCGCCTGCACAAGCCCCAAGTGGAGCAGGCCGGGTTCGCGGTACTGAAGTCGCCGGATGTTCCTTCCATCCTGGTGGAAACGGGGTTCATCTCCAACCCGTCCGAGGCCCGCAAGCTCTCAACAGCGCAGTACCGGGAGCAGATGGCCACCAGCATCGGCAACGGCATACGCAACTATTTCGAGCGCCAGCCTCCGGCGGGGACTTACCTCGCCCGGCATCAGGGCAGCGGCGATTCCCAGAAGTACACCATCAGCCGGGGTGATACCCTGAGCGCCATCGCCCGTCGTCACAATGTCAGTGTGGACGCGATCCGGCGAGAGAACGGCTTGGACAACCACGTCATTCAGGTTGGCCAGGTGTTGAAAATTCCCTCAAGCTAGGGCGGTTGACCGCCCCGACACTCGCCTCCCAAGCGGGAGGCGCAACGCGACTGGAAGTGCATGACTAGAATTCAATTACTCAACCCCCGTCTGGCGAACCAGATTGCCGCCGGTGAGGTGGTCGAACGTCCGTCATCCGTGATCAAGGAGCTGTTGGAAAACAGCCTGGACGCCGGCGCCACACGGGTGGAAATCGAGGTCGAGGACGGCGGCATCAAGCTGATGCGGGTCCGGGACAACGGCAACGGTATTGCCAAAGACGACCTGCCGTTGGCCCTCAGCCGTCACGCCACCAGCAAGATCCGCGAATTGGACGACCTGGAGGCGGTGGCCACCTTGGGGTTTCGGGGCGAGGCGCTGGCCAGTATCAGTTCCGTGGCGCGCCTGGCGTTGACCACCAACACCAGCGATGAAGGCGCTGCCTGGCAGGTGACCGCCGAGGGGCGGGACATGCAGGCCGAGCTCGCCCCAGCGGCCCATCCCAAAGGGACCACCGTGGAAGTGCGGGACCTGTTTTTCAACACCCCCGCCCGGCGCAAGTTTCTGCGCACGGAGAAAACCGAATACAACCACCTGGACGAGGTCATCAAACGCCAGGCCCTGTCCCGATTCGACGTCGGTTTCACTTTGCGCAATAACGGTCGCGCAGTGTACAGCTGGCGGTCCGCCGACACCCAGCTTGAGTGCGAGCGCCGTGTGGCCCAGGTCTGTGGGCCGGCGTTTATGGAGCAGGCGCTGCATATCGATATGGAGCGCTCCGGCCTCCGGCTCTGGGGGTGGGTGGCCCAGCCGAGCTTCAATCGCAGCCAGGCGGACCTTCAGCACTTCTACGTCAACGGCCGGGCCATCCGGGACAAGCTGGTGGGCCATGCCGTGCGCCAGGCTTATCAGGACGTCCTCTACCACGGTCGCCACCCGGCCTTCGTGCTCTACCTGGAAGTGGACCCGGCCACGGTGGATGTGAATGTGCACCCCACCAAGCACGAAGTCCGTTTCCGGGACAACCGGCGGGTGCACGACTTTATTTTCAGTAGCCTGCATCACGCCTTGGCCAAGGTGCGCCCCGGTGACCAGTTTGAGCCGGAAGAGCGCACGGCCGAACCCGCTCTGAGCGGCGTTGCCGCGGGTGAGTTTCAGCAGGCGCCCATGGGGCTGTCCTCCAGCCCGGCGGGCAGCCCTTCGGGCTTCGGCGGCTACCGCCCGCCCGGCTCGGGCGCGCCGGGCAATGTCGCCGAGCAGATGCGCCATTACGGCAGCCTGCATCAGCCCTATGGAGGGCCGGCAGGCACTCCCGCCCAGCCTCAGCCCATGCCGGAATCCGAGGACGGGGAAGTGCCGCCCCTGGGCTTTGCCGTCGCGCAACTGAAGGGCATTTATATTCTGGCGGAGAATGCCCAGGGCTTGATCATTGTGGATATGCACGCGGCCCACGAGCGGATCACCTACGAGCGGATGAAAACCGCTTACGCTCAGGGCGCCATTCAGACCCAGCCGCTGTTGGTGCCGGAGAGCATTGCGGTCAGCCAGAAGGAGGCGGACTGCGCGGAGCAGAACGCCGAGACCTTTACGCAGTTGGGTTTTGAAGTTCAGCGCGCCGGCCCCGAGAGTCTGCTGGTGCGCCAGGTGCCGGCGCTGCTCAATCGCGCCCCGGTGGCGCAGTTGGTGCGGGATGTGTTGTCGGATTTGATCGAATACGGCAGCAGTGAGCGGATTCAGCAGCGGATGAATGAGTTGTTGTCGACCATGGCCTGTCACGGTTCGGTGCGTGCCAACCGGCGGCTGACGATTCCGGAGATGAATGCGCTGCTGCGGGATATGGAGGCCACCGAGCGCAGCGGCCAGTGCAACCACGGCCGCCCGACCTGGGCTCTGCAGTCGTTGGATGAGCTCGATAAGTTGTTTATGCGAGGGCAGTAGTTTCTGGGGGAGTATTTGTCACGTCCGGTCTGGGGCGGGGTATATCGTTTCTAGACCCGCCGTGAACCCATCCATGGGGGCTTCTCATCGGCATCCATGCCTCAGAGAGTCTAGAAACGATATACCCCGCCCCAGACCTCAGTGCCACATTGTCCCTTTGGTGGTTCATCCCCCTCCGACGTATCGAGTAAGCGTAGGGTAGGTAAGCGAAGCGCCACCTACCATAACAAGTCCGTGAGCTTGGCTGGTGGAGGGTGTCGTACCAATCGTCTTCTGCGTGGCTGTTGGACTTTTTTGCCGGATGCGCTTGGCGCTTATCCGGCCTACGAAAAGGTAAAATTTGGCACTGAGGGTCGGAGAGGGCGTACCCCCTCGGGACTCTCTGACGCCTACACGGATGTAGGTGCTAGAGCGACGCAGGAGCCAAAGCCGCGGCATGGATGCCGATGAGAAGCCCCCAGGGATGGGTTTACGGCGTGTCCGGGGAGGATGCACCCCGAAGCGGCCCGAACCCTCTACGAAGTCACCAAACCACAGTGAATCCAATGACCAACCGCCAGAAAGTGATATTCCTGATGGGCCCCACCGCCTCCGGCAAAACTGCCCTGGCGGTCGAGCTGCGCAAACACCTTCCGGCTGAGCTCATCAGCGTCGACTCCACCCTCGTCTACAAAGGCATGGATATCGGCACCGCCAAGCCCGGCCCCGACGAACTGGCCCAGGCTCCGCACCGGCTCATCGACATCCGGGACCCCGCCGACCCCTACTCCGCCGCCGACTTCTGTGTCGACGCCGAGCGCGAAATCGCCGATATCCACGCCGCCGCCCGTATTCCGCTGTTGGTCGGTGGCACCATGCTCTATTACAAAGCCCTGCTTGACGGTCTCGCGCCTATGCCCGAGGCCGATCCGGCTATTCGGGCCGAGATCGAAGCTCAGGCGGCCGAGCGGGGTTGGCCCTCCATTCATGCCCAGCTAGCGGAGGTCGACCCGGACACCGCCGCCGAGATCCATCCCAACCACTCTCAGCGAGTCTCCCGCGCCCTCGAAGTTTACCGGGCCAGCGGCAAAACCATGACCGAACTGCGCCGTATCCAGCAGGCCGAGGCCGGCCCGGCCTTTACCGAACGGTTCGATGTCATCCAAATTGCCATCGCCCCCCGTGATCGGCGGGTGCTCCACCAGCGTATTGCTCTACGATTTGACCAGATGCTGGAACAGGGACTGATCGACGAGGTCAAAGGACTCCGAGCGCGCGGTGATCTTCACCCGGCGCTTCCCGCGATACGGGCGGTGGGCTACCGGCAGGTTTGGGCCTATCTGGACGGGCTGGAAGGTAAAGGCCCCGCCATGAGTGAGGAAGAGCTGAGGGAGAAGGGAATTATCGCGACACGACAGCTGGCCAAGCGGCAGATCACCTGGCTGCGGGGCTGGCCCTTGCTCAGGTGGGTTCACACGCAAAGCGAATCAGGGGAAAACTTGAACTTGCAAGAAATTGTAAAGAATACCTTGAATTATATAGGTACTGAGACCATATAATAGCAGTGTGAGAATCCTAGTCAGTTTTTCATGTTCTTGTGGCCGCCCCCTTTGCCGAAACACGGGAAAGACTTAGGCGGGTAAATTTCTATCTCGATAAGGAGAATAACCATGTCAAAAGGGCATAGTTTACAAGACCCTTACCTGAACGTCCTGCGTAAAGAGCGGGTGCCTGTGTCCATTTATCTGGTCAACGGCATCAAGCTACAGGGTCAGGTTGAATCTTTTGATCAGTTTGTGGTTTTGTTGAAGAACACCGTCAGCCAGATGGTGTACAAGCATGCTATTTCCACGGTCGTACCGTCTCGTGCTGTTCGTGTGCCTCTGCTGAACCCAGCGGAAGGTGAGGGCGAGGAAACGCCGGCCGAGTAATTCTGCCGCTGAGGTAACTACTTGTTTTTTGATCGTCCCGATTCCGGTGAGCTGGCGGTGCTGGTTCACCTGGAACTCTCCCACGGCCAAGCGCCGGAAGATCCCCGAGAATTTGAAGAACTCGTCCTGTCGGCAGGCGGCGACCCCATTGCCCTTATTGGTGGGCAGCGGGCCGCACCCCATGCCAAGTACTTTGTCGGCACCGGCAAGCTCGAAGAGCTGCAGGCGGTGGTCAAGGAACACGAGGCGCAGCTGGTCATCTTCAACCACACTCTTTCCCCGAGCCAGGAGCGCAACCTTGAGCGTGCCCTTGAGTGCCGGGTGCTCGATCGCACCGGCCTGATTCTGGATATATTCGCTCAGCGTGCCCGCACCTTTGAGGGTAAGTTGCAGGTCGAGTTGGCCCAGCTTCGGCATATGTCGACCCGCCTCGTGCGGGGCTGGACGCACCTGGAGCGCCAGAAGGGTGGTATCGGCCTTCGTGGCCCGGGTGAAACCCAATTGGAAACAGACCGCCGCCTGTTGCGCGGTCGTATTACCGCCATTGAGAAACGGCTGTCCAAAGTCCGCACTCAGCGCGATCAGGGCCGGCGGTCCCGTCAACGGGCGGATATCCCCACGGTCTCCCTGGTGGGTTACACCAACGCCGGCAAGTCCACGCTTTTCAACCGGATCACCGACGCCGACGTCTACGTGGAAAACCAGCTGTTTGCCACCCTGGACCCGACCATGAGGCGGCTCGAAGTGCCCGATGTAGGGGCATTGATCCTCGCCGATACGGTGGGGTTCATCAGTCATCTTCCCCACAAATTGGTTCAGGCCTTCCGGGCGACCCTGGAGGAGGCGAGCAACTCCAGCCTGTTGCTACATGTCATTGACGCCGCCGCCGAGGAGCGTATTCACAATATTGACCAGGTGGACGAAGTGTTGGGTGAGATTGGCGCCTCTGAGCTACCCCAGTTGCGGGTATTCAACAAGATTGATCTTCTCGGGATGGAACCCCGTATCGAACGGGACGACCATGGTAAGCCCGTGGCAGTCTGGCTCTCCGCCCAGACCGGAGAGGGCATTGAGCTGCTCATGGAGGCCATTTCAGGTGCTCTCGGGCGGGAAATGGTGGCCGGGCGCCTTCGCCTGAAGCCCGAACAGGGGCGTTTGCGTGCCCGCCTTTATCAGCAACAGGCGGTGGCGGAAGAGGCTAACCGCGATGATGGCACCACCGAGTTACAGGTGCGTATGCCCAAGGCCGACCTGATGCGGATTTTGAGCGCCGAGGATCTGACCTACGACCAGCTCGATTGGATCGATAGCGGGCGCTCTGGTCGAATTGCCTGTTAGAGCGGGCACGGCTTTTGATAGAATCCCTCAACTAGCGGCCGGATTGGGCTGCGACGATTTCTGATGCCGGGCTCTCGGCCCGGCTTTTCACTTTTATTGACGGAGACAGAATATGGCCTGGAATGAACCGGGAGGCGGGGGCAAGGACCCCTGGGGCGGCGGCAGTGGCGGTCCGCCCGACTTGGATGAGGCCTGGAAAAAATTCCGGGATCGCCTGAACGGTCTCTTCGGCGGCTCCGGCAGCGGTGGCGACAATAACGGTGGTGGTGGCTTTGGCAGTGCTCTCCCGCTGATCGGTATCGTATTGGTGGTGGCGGCGGCTATTTACTTTGTGCTGGGCTTCTATGTCGTGGACGCCAAAGAACGGGCTGTTGTGCTACGGCTGGGTGCCTTTCAGGGTATTAAGGATGCCGGCCTCCAGTGGGATCCGCCGTTGTTGTCCGACGTTTTCTTGGTCAATGTTACCGAAGAGCGGCAGTACGCCACACAGGGCCTTATGTTGACTGAAGACGAAAGCATCGTCGAGCTGCCGATTACAGTGCAGTACAACGTCGGCGATGTCCGTGATTTCGTGCTTAACGTCAAGAACCCTGAAGTGAGCTTGAGGCACGCGGCTGACAGCGCTCTGCGTCATGTGGTGGGGTCGAGTGAACTTCAGCAGGTTTTGTCCGGTGGGCGAGCTGAGATTGCACGGCAAGTAAAGGATCGACTGCAAAATTATCTGGATAGCTACATGGCGGGGATTGTCGTGCGCGATGTCAACATTCAGGAGGGGCGCCCCCCCGAAGAGGTTCGGGACGCGTTTGATGATGTGATTAAAGCCAAGGAGGATCAGGAACGGCTCAAGAGCGAAGCCCAGGCTTATGCCAATGGCGTTATCCCGCAGGCGCGAGGTGAGGCTCAGCGGATGATGGAAGAGGCTCAGGGTTATCGCGATCAGGTTATCGCGCGGGCTCAGGGTCAGTCGCGTCGCTTCGAGCTGCTGCTGGAAGAGTATGAACAGGCCCCGAAAGTGACTCGTGAGCGCCTGTATATTGAAGCTGTGGAAGAAGTGTTGACCGAGTCGAGTAAAGTCATGGTGGATGTCGAAGGCGGCAATAACATGATGTATTTGCCCCTGGATCGTCTGATGAAACAGTCTTCCGGTGGCAGCGGCTCGCGGAGTGGGGCCACGAGTGTTCAAATGCCCGCCCCATCGCCCGAGGAGCTGAGGCAGTCTGCTGAGCGTCTACGCGACACGTCCAGGGGCAATTCTGGCGCGCCAATGAGGGAGACTCGCTGATGTCATCAAATAAAGTTCTGGTCTGGATTATCGCGGCGAGTGTCGCCGCTCTGGTAGTTTTCAACACTTTTTACATCGTTAAAGAATATGAGCGGGCGGTGGTATTGCGGTTTGGGGCGCTGGTAGAGACCGATGTGCCTCCCGGCCTGCATGTAAAAATTCCCTTCGCTGATAAAGTGCGCACCTTTGACGGCCGAACCCTGACGACCGACGCCCGGCCGGAAAGCTTCTACACGGTCGAAAACAAGCGGTTGATCGTAGACTCCTACGCGAAGTGGCGAATCCAGGATGTCGCCAAGTACTACAAAGCGACCGGTGGTCAGGAAATCGTGGCGGACAATCGGCTCTCTACCCGAATTGCGGATGGACTGCGCAACCAGGTGGGTCGTCGTACCCTGCACGAAGTGGTTTCCGGGGAACGTGACGCCTTGATGAGTGAAATCACCTCTGATCTCAATAGCGCCGTGCAGGAGTCGCTGGGGGTCGAAGTGATTGATGTTCGCGTTAAGCGTATTGATCTGCCGGACGATGTCAGTGAGTCGGTGTTTGACCGCATGGCCGCCGAGCGGGAAGAAGAGGCTCGTGAGTACCGGGCTACCGGGCGTGAGCAGGCCGAAGTCATTCGAGCCAGTGCGGATCGGGAGGTCACGGTGATTCTTGCCAACGCCTACCGCGATGCCGAGAAGGTCCGAGGTGAGGGGGATGCCAAAGCGACCAATATTTATGCCCAGGTCTTCAGTCGCAACCCTGAGTTCTATACGTTTCTGCGCAGTCTGGAAGCGTACCGGAGCGCCTTCGGGCAGCAGGATGACCTGTTGGTGGTGGACCCGAGCAGCGATTTCTTTCGTTACTTGAAAAACTCCGAGGGCCGAAAATAACCAGAGAGCGGGCACCATTTGCCCGTAAAAAGTGCTAAAATCCTGCCGCCGGGCGCGACTAGCGCCCGGTTTTTTGTGTCCGGATTGGTTAATGAGAGGCCGCCATGTGGGACGATCTCGCGCGCGCCTTCTGCCTGATGCTGGTCATCGAAGGCATTATTCCGTTTTTATACCCTCAGCGCTGGCGCCAACTGGTGGCGAGCCTGGCGCTGGTGAATGACCGCCGGCTGCGGATGATGGGGCTGGTGAGTATGCTGATTGGCGCGGGCCTGTTGCTCGTCCTGCGCTGACTGGCCCAATGCGCTGAATCCAACAACTGTTCGAGTCTGTTATGACCTATGCTGACCGCTGGCTTCTGCCCGACGGTGTTGAGGAAATTCTGCCCGCCGAGGCGGAAGCCGTAGAACGAATGCGTCGTCGCCTTGTGGATCTGTACCAGACCTGGGGCTACGACCTGGTCATTCCGCCCCTGCTGGAATTTACCGATTCCCTGCTCATCGGTCTGGGGCGCGACGTCGACCTGTTGACCTTCAAAGTCACCGACCAGCTCACCGGTCGTACCCTGGGCATCCGGGCCGACATCACGCCCCAGACCGCCCGAATGGACGCCCACAGTCTGGATCGGCAGGGAGCCAACCGGCTCTGCTATGCTGGCCACGTGGTGCACGCCCGCCCCAAAAACCCCCTCGCGACCCGCACACCGATTCAGGCCGGGGTGGAATTTTATGGCGAGCCCGGCAGCCGCGCGGATACCGAAGTGGTGTCGCTGCTGCTCGAATCGCTCAAGCTGGCCGGGTTGTGCAAGCAGCATATCGACCTGGGTCATGTGGGTATCTACCGGGCTCTGGCCGAAGCCGCCGAGCTGAGTCAGGAGCAGGAAGACAGTTTCTTCGACTTGTTGCAACGCAAGGCGGTAACGGAAATTCGCGCCTGGGTCCGGGTCAACCTCAAAGATTCACCGCTGGCGCCGGTCTTCCTCGAGCTGCCCTCACTGGCGGGGGATCGATCCGTGCTTACGCGGGCCCGGGAGTGTTTCGCTCACTGTCCCGCCGATGTGCGTGAGGCCATTGATCAGCTTGAGCAGGTGGCTGCGGTGATCGAGGCACGCTACCCCGACGCCGAACTCTATTTTGATCTGGGCGAGCTGCGCGGCTATCACTATCTGACAGGTCTGGTGTTTGCCGCTTTCGCGCCGGGTTACGGCAACCCCATCGCCAGCGGCGGTCGTTACGATCATATCGGCGAGGTATTTGGTCGCTCTCGTCCTGCGACGGGCTTCGCCGTGGATATTACCGCGTTGAACAAGTTGGGTCTGATCAAAGCCACACCCGCTTCGGCGGTCTGGGCCTCTGAGAGCGGCTCTGCCGATCAGTGGCAGGCTATTCAGGCCCTGCGAGCCAGTGGGGAGAGGGTAGTCTGCGGCGCGCAGTCCGAGCCGCCTCAGGAGGCGGGCTGCGACCGCCAACTGGTTCTGAAGGATGGACAGTATCGGGTCATTCCTCTGGCCTGAACCGGCCGGGGAGCACATTTCATCAAGTTACAAAACGAGTTGCACAAACATGGGTAAGAACGTCGTAATTCTGGGCACCCAGTGGGGTGACGAGGGCAAGGGTAAAATCGTCGACCTGCTGACCGACCAGGTGTCGCTGGTGGCCCGCTTCCAGGGTGGCCACAATGCGGGCCACACTCTGGTGATCGACGGTAAGAAAACGGTCTTGCACCTGATTCCCTCCGGTGTTTTGCGCGCCGGTGTCACCTGCCTGATCGGCAACGGGGTGGTGCTCTCCCCCGAGGCCCTGTTCAAAGAGATCGCCGAGCTGGAAGCCAAGGATGTTCCGGTACGCGAGCGCCTGCGCCTGTCCCCGGCCTGCCCGTTGATCCTCCCGTACCATATCGCGCTGGATCAGGCCCGGGAAACGGCCCGTGGCAACGCCAAAATCGGCACCACCGGCCGCGGTATCGGACCGGCCTACGAAGACAAAGTAGCCCGCCGCGGATTGCGCCTGGGCGACCTGCTGCATATGGACCGCTTTGCGATCAAGCTCAAAGAGGTGATGGAGTATCACAACTTCATGCTGAAGCAGTATTACGGCGTCGATGCGGTGGATTACCAGCAGGTGCTCGATACCTGCAAAGCCTGGGCGGAAGAGCTGCGCCCGATGATTGCCGATGTGACCGCGCTGCTGCACGATGCTCGTGAGCGCGGTGAAGGCATTCTGTTCGAGGGGGCTCAGGGCTCGCTGCTGGATATTGATCACGGCACCTACCCGTTTGTGACTTCCTCCAACACCACTGCTGGCGGCACGGCCACCGGTTCCGGTTTCGGCCCCATGTATCTCGATTACGTGCTGGGTATTACCAAGGCTTACACCACCCGCGTGGGCTCAGGTCCATTCCCGACCGAGTTGGACTGCAATGTCGGCCAATACTTGGGGGAGAAGGGTCATGAGTTCGGCGCGACCACCGGCCGTAAGCGTCGCTGCGGCTGGTTTGATGCGGTGGCGCTGCACCATGTGAACCGCATCAACAGTGTCACGGGTCTGTGTCTGACCAAGCTGGACGTGCTCGACGGACTGGAGACGGTCAACATCTGTGTGGATTATCAGGATGAAGATGGCCGTTCAGTTGGTATTCCGTTCGATGCGGAAGGTTGGGATGCCATCAAACCGGTGTATGAAACGTTGCCGGGCTGGAAAGAGTCCACAGTCGGTGCCAAATCTCTGGATGAGCTGCCGGAAAACGCCCGCGCCTATATCCGCCGCCTGGAAGAGATCCTGAAAACCCCGGTCGACATCATCTCCACCGGTCCGGATCGCATCGAAACCATCGTCCTGCGGCATCCGTTTTCGGCTTAATTGCTTGGGGGGTTGCCACTGAAGGGGGGATTTACCTCGGAGGACTCGGTGTCAGGCAGCTTCTTTCGGAACCCTCACTTCAGGGATGAAGTGAGGGAGCTCCAGGGATGGATTTATCGCGTTTCCGAAAGAAGCTGCCTGATATCGAGGCCGGACTCTCTGGAGGGGGCACTTCATGGAGAGCGCGTTGAGAAAGCCTACTTATTCTGCTCCTTCATGATCGCCCGCTTCTGGCGATTCCAATCGCGCGCCTTCTCCGTCTCGCGCTTATCATGCTCCTGCTTACCCTTACCCAGCGCGACCTTGCACTTTACCAAGTGCTTCTTCCAATACAGCGTCGTTGCCACCACCGTATAACCCTTCTGCTCCGCCGCCTGCTGGAACTTCGCAATCTCCTTACGCTTCATCAACAGCTTGCGCGTGCGCGTCGGATCCGTCACATAATGCGTGGACACCGTCGGCAGCGGGGTAATGTGCGCTCCCAGCAACCAAGCCTCGCCATTTTTAAACAGCACATACGAATCCGTCAGCTGCACCTTGCCCTGGCGCAGGCTCTTTACCTCCCAACCTTGCAGCGAAAGACCCGCCTCCAGATCATCCTGCAGGGCGAAATCAAACTTCGCCTTCTTGTTCTGAGCGATCGTATTGCTGTTGGATTTGTTGCCCTTCTTCTTGCTCATGAAAATGATCAACCTTGCTCGGCGCGTGAGTGTGCGGCAGGCATTATAAAGGCTCGAAGGGCTTCCTGTCTGCCCGGGTGAGAGGAGGAACCCTGCACAATCAGTGCAATTGCCGTTACAATGCCGCTTTTGTGCCTGCTATTTGTGCTCCTTGGCAACCTTCAGGGAGCAGGGCATGCAAACGCCGGAAACGCGGAGTCTTGCCGTGGAACGCATAAAACAACACGCCATCTGGGGGCACAAAGGGACCTTTGTGCTGGCCGCCACCGGTTCGGCGGTGGGGCTCGGCAACATCTGGAAGTTTCCCTACATCACCGGCGAAAACGGTGGGGGCGCTTTTGTGCTCATGTATCTGGTCTTTATCGCCCTGATCGGCGTGCCGGTGATGATTGCGGAAGTGCTTATCGGGCGCCACGGTCGCGCCAACCCGGTGGGCGCCGTCAGCAAGATGGCACGCCAGAGCCGGGTCTCTCCGCTCTGGAGCGCCATCGGTTGGAGTGGCGTGATTGCCGCCTTTCTGATTCTGTCGTTCTACAGCGTCGTGGCGGGCTGGGCGCTCGACTATATGAGTACCGCTATACAGGGCGGTTTCACCGGTTGGAATGGAGACTCCGCCAGCACCGCCTTCGATGAGCTGCTGGCCGACCCATTGCGGTTGATGTTGTGGCAGACCCTTTTTATCGGCATGACCGTTCTGGTGGTGGTGTTTGGTGTGACGAAAGGCCTGGAGACCGCTGTCCGGGTATTGATGCCGCTTCTGTTTCTGCTGCTGCTAATGCTCTTGGTCTATGCCGCTGTCGCCGGCGATTTTATGCGCGGCCTGCAGTTCATGTTCAGCTTCAATCCGGCGGACCTTTCCTGGAAGGCCGCCTCCGTGGCATTGGGGCACGCCTTCTTTACGTTGAGCCTCGCCATGGGGGCAATCATGGCGTATGGCTCCTATATGCCCGGTAAAACCTCGATTGGCAAAATGGTCCTGACCGTCGCGGCGCTGGATACGTTGGTGGCACTGGTGGCTGGCTTGGCCATGTTTCCTATCGTGTTTGCCACCCCCGGTATTTCGCCCGGGGAGGGACCAGGGCTGATGTTTATCAGTCTGCCAGTGGCGTTTGGCAATATGCCCGCCGGCGTCCTGTTCGGGGCGGCCTTTTTCATCCTGGTGACACTGGCGGCCTGGAGTTCGACGATTTCCCTGTTGGAGCCCTGTGTCGCCTATGTGACCGAGCGTTTCGGCGTGGGGCGGGTTAAGGCCAATATGGTGATTGCCGCCCTCGCCTGGCTGCTGGGGATTGGCTCGGTCCTATCGTTTAACCGTTGGGCCGAGTTCAGTGGCCTGTTCGGCATGAATATTTTTGATTTCCTGGATTTCTTTACGCAGCGGGTGATGTTGCCGCTCGGCGGGTTGCTGATGGCCCTGTTCGTGGGCTGGGTCGCCAAGCGCGAGCTGCTTCGTCACGAGCTGCGCCAGGAAAGTGACGGCCAGTTCAGGCTGTGGTTGGCGCTGTTGAAATATGTGTGTCCACCGGCGCTGCTGGTGATCCTCCTGGCCGGCATCCTGGCTTAAACCTACGGGGAGAGTGTTCTTGACTCATCGTGTAAAACGAAGCGCTCTGGTTCAATACAGCGCGCAACAAATGTTTGATCTGGTGAACGATATTGAGGCCTATCCTCAGTACATGAGCGACTGTGTCAGCGCCGAGGTCCTGCGCCGTGGCGAGGGCTGGCTGGAAGCCAAGCTTGAGTTGCAGAAGGCCGGCATCCGCCAGAGCTTTGTCACCCGCAATGAATTGCGCCCCCCCGGCGAAATGACATTGAGCCTGGTGGACGGCCCGTTTTCCCGGCTGGAGGGCAAATGGAGTTTTGACTCCATCGCAGACGGCTGTAGAGTGACGCTCGAGCTTGAGTTCGCCATGCAGAACCGCTTGTTAAGCATGGCGGCAGGGAAATTTTTTGAAGCGGCGGCGAGCCAACAGGTAGATGCCCTGTGCGATCGTGCTCGCCAGGTTTACGGTACGTGAGGGTGACAGATGTCAGACGGTGATTTGATAACGGTGGAAGTGGCCTTCGCGTTGCCGGACAAGCAGAGGATCATCGAAGTGCTGGTGGAGCCGGGCACCACGGCGTTTCAGGCGGCCGAGCGTTCCGGAATCATCAAGGTCTTTCCAGAAATTGATCTGGAATCGGCCAAGATGGGGATTTTTGGGCAGACGCTCGGGACCAAAGGTCTGAAACCACCGAAGGAGCACGAGCTGCAGCCTGGGGACCGGGTGGAGATCTATCGCCCGCTGATCGCCGATCCGAAAGAAGCGAGGCGCAAGCGGGCTCAGAAGAAAAAGGAAGACGACAGCTAAGGCGGCCCGGTTTTTGGCCGCCTGGCGGCGGCTAGCGGTCCGTGTTGCTGGGAAGCGGGGTCTCTTCGTTGCCCTCGACCGGTGTGTTGCTCGGTATGGGCAGGGGGTCCCCTTCGATGTTGGTGGGGACCAGGGGCGCTTCCTCTTCTTCCGTTTTCTGGGGCAGGCTGTCCTCGTAGCGGGTCATGACGTCGTCTTCAAAATAGACCGTCAAGTGACGCTCGCGCAGGGTGTTATCGCCGCGGCGCAGGGTGTAGTGGTAGTCCCAGCGGTCCTGATTGAACTCATCTTCCAGCAATGGGGTGCCGAGAACAAAGCGGACCTGGCGTTTGGTCATGCCGGTTTCGAGTTGTTCGAGCATCTCCTCGGTGATGATATGCCCCTGCTGTACATAGATTTTATGGACACCGGGGAACTGGAAATAGGAGCAACCCGTCAGGCTGGCAAATAAAACGGCGACCAGTGAGAGTTTGCTGGCTATTTTCATACTAGGGCTTCCACTTGGCAAAATGAACGGGGATAATACCCGATTGACATGAACACTGAGAAGGGTTTGGGGGTTAAATGGCCGAAGAGAACCAGGAACTGCGCAAAGTGGGGCTGAAAGTCACACTGCCTCGCGTCAAGATCTTGCAAATGCTGGAATCGTCTGACAACCACCATATGAGCGCCGAGGACGTTTACAAGGCGCTGATGGAGGCGGGTGACGATGTCGGCTTGGCCACGGTGTATCGGGTTCTGACGCAATTTGAAAGTGCCGGTCTGGTGGAGCGCCACAACTTTGATGGCGGTCACTCGGTGTTTGAGATCGCTCGTGGGGATCACCACGACCACATGGTCTGTGTAGACTCAGGTGAAGTGGTCGAGTTCCACAACGAGGAAATTGAGCGCCTGCAGCGGCAGATCGCCGAAGAACACGGTTATGAGCTCATGGATCATAACCTCGTTCTTTACGTGAAACCGAAAAAGAACCTTTAAAGCCGCTTCTGGTCGGAGAAGGCGCTTCTGCGCCTTCTCCGCGTCCTGCCTCAGGCGTCGCCTGCCGCCACCATCTCGCGGGCATGCGCCAGGGATTGTTCCGTTACCGTCATCCCGCCCAGCATCCGGGCAATTTCCTCGATTTTCGCTTCCCCGTCGAGCGCCACCAGGGTGGACTGGGCCGATTTCTTGCTGGCGGTCTTGGACACCTGCAGATGCTGGTGCCCCTTGCTGGCTACCTGTGCCAGGTGAGTGACGCAGAGGACCTGGCCTCCCTGGCCCAGTTGGCGGAGCAACCGACCGACCACATCGCCGGTGGCGCCACCGATGCCGACATCCACTTCGTCGAACACCAGAGTAGGCGTGGCTGATGTGCGGGCGGTGACCAC
Source organism: Marinimicrobium agarilyticum DSM 16975 (assembly GCF_000423345.1). GTDB lineage: Bacteria > Pseudomonadota > Gammaproteobacteria > Pseudomonadales > Cellvibrionaceae > Marinimicrobium > Marinimicrobium agarilyticum. The sequence goes on along the minus strand of NZ_AUHU01000006.1, from coordinate 102,473 downwards.
CTGAATCGCCAGACTGACCCGGGAAAGTTCGCCCCCGGAGGCCACCTTGTTCAGTGAGCGCGCCGTCTGGCCCGGGTTGGTACTGATAATAAATTCGATCTCTTCCAGGCCGTGAGGCCCCGGTTTGCCTTCCGATGACTTCAGGCTGACTTCCAGGCGGGCGTTGGGCATGGCCAGGTCAGTCAGCTGTTGGTTGACGGCCTTGGCCAGCTTGGTGCTGGCGCTCTGGCGCGCCTTCGACAGTGTCGTGGCCACTTTCCGGTATGCGGCTTCGGCGGCTTGCGCCTGGCGCTCCAACTCCTCCAGGTGCTCATCCCCACCCTGAAGCTGACCCAGTTCCCGACTCAGCTCCTCAAACAGGCTGGTCAATTGTTCCGGCCCGATTCGATGCTTGCGCGCTACCTCGTAAATGGCGCTCAGACGCTCCTCTACCTCCCGCAGGCGCTCGGGGTCCAGATTGAACTGATCAATGTGGCGGTCCACCTCACGCTGGGCCTCGTCCACCTGAATCTGGGCGCTGTTGAGCAACTGCTCCGCCTCCTGCAGTGCACCGGATTTTTCCGGCATATCGCGCAGCAGGTGCAGCGCCCGGTGGAGCATTACGCTCAGGCCCTGATCGTCATCGGCACAGAGCGCGGCCAGTTCATGGCTTGAGCGCAAAATCTCCTCGGCGTTGGCCAGGCTGCGCTGCTCGGCTTCCAGCTCGTCCAGTTCGCCCTCGGCGAGGTTCAGTTGTTCCAGTTCTTCCACCTGGTAGCTCAGTAGTTGGAAGCGGGCGCTCATCTCCTCGGCGTTGTCGCGCAGTTGCTCAAAAGCGCTGCGCCGCTCCTGCCAGAGGCGGAAGGCCTGGCGGACCTGGGCCGCCAGTTCGCTCTGACCGGCATACTCGTCCAGCAACTGGCGATGGGTGTCCTTGCGCAACAGAGACTGGTGCTCGTGCTGGCTGTGAATGTCGATCAACATCTCGCCCAATTGCCGCAACTGCTGCAATGTGACCGGCCGGCCATTGATAAACGCTTTGGAGCGCCCCTCGGCGGTGACGACTCGGCGCAGCAGGCAGTCGCCGGGCATCTCTTCATCCAGAAGCTCGTGCTCTTCCAGCCACTGGCGGGCATTGTCGATGTGACGGATGTCGAAGCTGGCGTGAATATCGGCCCGTTTGGCGCCGGCCCGGACCCGTTGGCCGTCCGCCCGGTCACCCAGGGTCTGGGCCAGAGCGTCCAGCACAATGGACTTGCCCGCGCCGGTTTCGCCGGTGATCGCGGTCATGCCCGGCTTTATGTCCAGGTCGAGTTGGTCGACCAGCGTGAAATTGCGGATGCTGAGGTGCGTGAGCATAAAGACCCTCACAAAGCGAGAGAATAGTCTGTGTTTTTATACAGTAAAAACGCGGGTTCGGCTAGGGTCTGGGCTGGAAATTTTGCGAGGTCGCCAATGCGGCCCTTGAATCCCCTGTCGACAGCCCCATATAGGAGCCACATTCTTATTCTGCAGCCTCGGGCTGCCACAGTAAACGACAACGGAGATCAGCGTGGCTAACGAAGACAAGCGCGAAGCACAAGAGCCGGTTGGGGATGCTGCCGAGGCGCAGGCAGCCGATACCGAGGTGCCTGAAGGCCAAGAGCAGGCCGGCGGTGAAGAGACAGTTGAAAGCCTCAAGGCGACGATTGAGTCCTTGAACGCCGCGATGGACGCGGCCAAGGAGCAGGTCCTTCGTTCCCAGGCGGAGGCCCAGAACGCCCGTATCCGAGCCGAAAAAGATGTGGAAAAAGCCCACAAGTTCGGCCAGGAAAAACTCCTTCAGGACCTGCTGCCGGTGGTGGACAACCTGGAGCGGGCTCTGGCGTCAATGGACCGTGACAACGCGGACTTCAAGTCCGTGATTGAAGGGATTGAGTTGACCCACAAATCGTTTGTGGACGCTCTGGCCAAGTACAACGTGGAATCGGTCGATCCGGCGGGCGAGCCGTTTGATCCGGAGCTCCACCAGGCCATGACCATGGTGCCCAACCCTGATGTGGAGCCCAATACCGTGATTGAGGTGTTCCAGAAAGGCTACACCCTGAACGGCCGTCTCGTGCGGCCCGCGATGGTGGTCGTCTCAAAAGGGGCGGAGTAAGGCTTCAATGGTGTGGCGCGCCCTTGAAAACGCCGCAGACGCACCAATAAAGACAGTAACTCAGATTGCAAATTGCAAAGCCGGTTCCGGAGAGCGGACCAGAGTTCGGAGAGGGACCGGTAAAACACACGACAGGCGATGGCCTTCAGGGCTCGCCAACGGAAAGAACACTTAGGAGACGTTTCATATGAGTAAGATTATTGGTATTGACCTGGGGACCACCAACTCCTGTGTATCCATCATGGAGGGCGGTAAGTCCAAGGTCATCGAAAATTCCGAAGGCGATCGCACCACCCCGTCGATTGTGGCCTTTACCAACGACGGTGAGATCCTGGTCGGCCAGAGCGCCAAACGCCAGGCGGTCACCAACCCGCACAACACCCTGTATGCGGTGAAGCGTCTGATCGGCCGTAAGTTCAAAGACGATGTCGTGCAGAAAGACATCAAAATGGTGCCCTACAAAATTGTCGAGGCAGACAACGGGGATGCCTGGGTCGAAGTAAAAGGCGAGAAAAAGGCACCGCCCCAGATTTCCGCCGAAGTTCTGAAGAAAATGAAGAAAACCGCCGAAGACTATCTCGGCGAAGAGGTCAAGGAAGCGGTCATTACCGTTCCGGCCTACTTTAACGACTCCCAGCGCCAGGCCACCAAAGACGCGGGCAAAATTGCCGGTCTTGATGTGAAACGCATCATCAACGAGCCGACCGCCGCTGCTCTGGCTTATGGTATGGACCAGAAGAAAGGTGACCGCACCATCGCCGTGTACGACCTCGGTGGCGGTACCTTCGATATTTCCATCATTGAGATTGCCGATGTCGATGGCGAGCACCAGTTCGAAGTGCTTTCCACCAACGGTGATACGTTCCTCGGCGGTGAGGACTTTGACCTGCGCCTGATTGATTATCTGGCGGCCGAGTTCAAGAAAGAGCAGGGCATCGATCTGCACAACGATCCGCTGGCCTTGCAACGCCTGAAAGAAGCGGCCGAAAAAGCCAAGATCGAACTGTCTTCCAGTCAGCAGACCGAGGTCAACCTGCCGTACATTACGGCCGATAACACCGGGCCCAAGCACTTGGTGGTCAAGCTGACTCGCGCCAAACTTGAGTCTCTGGTGGAAGAGCTGGTCAACCGCTCTCTGGAGCCGGTCAAAACCGCCATTGCCGACGCCGACGTATCAGTTAACGACATCAGCGATGTGATTCTGGTGGGTGGTCAAACCCGCATGCCCATGGTTCAGAAAGCGGTAGCCGACTTCTTCGGGAAGGATCCGCGCAAAGACGTGAACCCGGATGAAGCGGTTGCCGTGGGTGCTGCCATTCAGGGCGCCGTTCTCGCTGGCGATGTGAAGGACGTGCTGCTGCTGGACGTAACGCCGCTGACCCTGGGTATCGAAACCATGGGTGGTGTGGCAACGCCGCTGATCGAGAAGAACACCACCGTGCCGACCAAGAAGTCGCAGGTGTTCTCTACCGCGGAAGACAACCAGAACGCCGTGACCATTCACGTGGTTCAGGGCGAGCGCAAACAAGCGTCGCAGAACAAGTCTCTGGGTCGTTTTGATCTGGCCGACATTCCGCCCGCACCGCGCGGTATGCCGCAGATCGAAGTGACGTTCGATATTGACGCCAACGGTATCCTGAACGTCGGTGCGAAAGACAAGGGAACCGGCAAAGAGCAGTCGATCGTGATCAAGGCTTCTTCCGGTCTATCCGAGGATGAGATCGAGCAGATGGTCAAGGATGCGGAAGCCAATTCGGAAGCGGACAAGAAGTTCGCCGAGACCGTCAACGCCCGCAACTCTCTGGAAGGCCTGATCCACGCCACCCAGAAAACGGTGAAGGACGCCGGCGACAAGGCGACCGAAGAAGAGAAATCGGCGATCGAGGCCGCCATCAAAGAGGCCGAGGAGGCGGTTCAGAGCGAAGACAAAGACGCGATGGAAGCGGCCACCAGCAAGTTGACCGAAGCCTCCAGTTCACTGGCTCAGAAGCTCTATGCCGAGCAGCAGGGCCAGGGTGGCGGTGAAGCTGGCGCTGACGCCCAGCAGGGTGAAGCCAAAGGCGAAGACGGTGCCGTTGACGCCGAGTTTGAAGAAGTGAAGGACGACGAGAAAAAGTAAGTCCTGCGCGGGTTCAAACTGGCCCTGAAAATGAGACGGTATCAACAAATGCGGGCTTGCCCGCATTTGTTGTATCAGTGGTAATTGACAAAAAAGCGACTGAAGCATGGCAAAACGCGACTACTACGAAGTGCTGGGCGTCTCTAAAGACGTGTCCGCCGCCGAACTGAAGAAGGCCTATCGTCGAGTGGCGATGAAACATCACCCGGACCGCAATCCCGGCGATAAGGCTTCGGAAGACAAGTTCAAAGAGGCGAGTGAAGCCTACGAAGTGCTCTCCGATGCGCAGAAGCGCGCAGCCTACGACCAGTTCGGCCACGCCGGCGTGGATCAGAGCGGCGGTATGGGCGGAGGCGCTGCGGGAGCGGGCGGCTTCGGCAGCTTCAGTGATATTTTTGGAGATGTTTTCGGCGATATCTTTGGCGGAGGCGGCGGCCGGCGCGGCGGCCCCAGCCGGGGTGCGGACCTTCGCTACAACCTGGAGTTGAGCCTGGAAGATGCCGTTAGAGGTACCAGCGTGCAGATCAAGGTTCCGACGCTGGTGGCTTGTGATACCTGTGATGGCAGTGGTGCGAAAAAAGGCAGCTCTCCGAAGACCTGTACCACCTGTGGCGGTATGGGACAGGTGCGGATGCAGCAAGGGTTCTTCTCGGTTCAGCAGGCCTGCCCTACTTGTCGGGGCAAAGGTACCATCATCACCGATCCCTGTGGCAGCTGTCATGGCCAGGGTCGCAAAGAGCAGACCAAGAAGTTGTCGGTGAAAGTGCCGGCCGGTGTGGATACCGGGGACCGCATCCGGTTGTCTGGTGAAGGTGAAGCCGGTGCCGAAGGCGGTCCCGCTGGAGACCTTTACGTGGAGGTTCACGTTAAACGTCACGAGATCTTCGAGCGTGACGGCGCTGATCTTTTCTGTGAAGTCCCCGTCGACTTCGTCGATGCTGCTCTCGGCGGCGAGCTCGAAGTGCCCACCCTTGATGGGCGAGTCAAACTGAAAGTGCCTGCTGAAACCCAGACCGGCAAGCTTTTCCGCCTGCGTGGCAAGGGCGTCACACCGGTTCGCGGCGGCCCGCGCGGTGACCTGATGTGCCGGGTTGTGGTGGAAACGCCCGTGGACCTGACTCACAAGCAGAAAGACCTTCTGAAAGAGTTTCAGTCCACGATGAAGGGAGGCAAAAACTCGCCTCGCCAGAGCAGCTGGTTTGATGGCATGAAAAACTTTTTTGGGGATATGAAGATCTGACTCTATAGGTCTTCAGCCAGAAGAGTGGAGACTGAGCCCCGGCACCAGAGCGGTGTCGGGGCTTTTCTATATAAAAATACTTTTCCCTTTGAATTTTTCGGTTTATAGTGGTCGAATCGACTTCAAGCCGCTCAATAAATCATATATATCTTTACCAATATAAACGCCCAGCGGTAGAGATATGGCGTGGCTAATGCCATAATCGGTTCACCCGGTTGGCCGTCGATTCGCCTGTGTTGACGGCAAAACCAATCGCAAACGGCAATGTGGGTGCCGAGCTGGCCGCTCGGTCTGAAGCACACTCTCGGCACCTGGTTAATAAACCCACCAGACAGATGGGAGACAATAATGAAGACGATGAAAGGGCCCGCGCTATTCCTGGCCCAGTTCGCCGGTGATGAAGCACCCTTCAACAGCCTTGAGAACGTATCCAAGTGGGCCGGCGGCCTGGGCTTCAGAGGCATCCAGATTCCCTCTTGGGACAAGCGCCTGTTCGACCTGGAAAAAGCGGCGGAAAGCCTCGATTACTGCCAGGAAGTGAAAGACACGCTTGCACGCTACGGACTGGAGCTTACCGACCTGTCGACCCACCTGCAGGGTCAGCTGGTGGCGGTGCATCCGGTCTATGATGAAATGTTCGACGGTTTTGCCCCGCCAGAGCTGCATGGCAAGCCCGACGAACGGCAGAAGTGGGCAGTGAATCAACTGATGCTGGCGGCCAAGGCCAGTAAAAACCTGGGTCTGACCACCCATGGGACCTTTTCTGGCGCTCTCTTGTGGCCCTTTATGTACCCTTGGCCCCAGCGCCCAGCAGGCCTGGTGGACACGGGGTTCAAAGAGCTGGCCAAGCGCTGGTTACCGATCCTGGATGCGTTCGATGAGGCGGGCGTGGACCTGTGCTACGAAATCCATCCCGGTGAGGACCTGCATGATGGTGCCACTTTCGAGCGCTTTTTGAAGGAAGTGGACAATCACCCTCGCGCCAATATTCTTTACGACCCCAGCCACCTGGTCCTGCAGAATCTCGACTATATCGGCTTTCTCGAGCGCTATATCGATCGCATCAAGATGTTCCACGTCAAAGACGCCGAGTTTAATCCCAGCGCTAGACAAGGTGTTTACGGCGGTTACGAAGGCTGGGTCGAGCGCGCCGGTCGCTTCCGCTCTCTGGGCGATGGCCAGACCGACTTCAAGCGTATCTTCTCTATTCTGACCGCCAATGGTTTCGACGGCTGGGCTGTGATCGAGTGGGAGTGCGCCCTGAAACACCCCGAGGCAGGGGCGGAAGAAGGTGTGAAATTTGTCAACGACCATATCATCCGGGTCACCGAGAAGGCCTTTGACGATTTCGCCGGTGGTGATGCCGATGAAGCGAGCAATCGCCGTATTCTGGGCTTGGGAGGTAAATGATGGCTGATGCACGAGTTCGCCTGGGAATGGTGGGTGGTGGCCAAGGTGCCTTCATCGGCGGTGTTCATCGTATCGCCGCGCGCATCGATGACCGCTACGAGCTGGTCGCGGGCGCCCTGAGTTCCAAGCCGGATGTGGCCAAGGCTTCCGCCGACGAGCTGCACATCGCACCGGACCGCTCCTACGCGTCCTACGAGGAAATGTTTGAAGCTGAAGCCAAGCGCGATGATGGTATTGAGGCGGTCGCCATTGTGACCCCCAACCATATGCACTTTCCGGTCGCCAAGGCTGCACTGGAAGCCGGCATCAATGTCATTTGCGACAAGCCGGTGACCCGCACTCTGGAAGAAGCACTCGAGCTTGAGCAGATTGTGGCCAAGAGCGATGCCTTTTTTGCATTGACCCACAACTACAGCGCTTACCCGCTGGTCCGTTACGCGCGGGAAATGGTCGAGCGGGGCGACTTGGGCAACATCCGCCTGATTCAGGTGGAGTACCCTCAGGAATGGCTGACCCAGGCGCCGGATGCCGACAACAAGCAGGCCGCCTGGCGCACTGATCCGAAGCGCTCGGGTAAAGCCGGTTGTCTCGGCGACATCGGTACCCACGCATTCCAGTTGGCCGCCTTTATTTCGCAGTTGGAGCTGGACTCGGTCAGCGCCGACCTGACGGCTTTCGTCCCCGGCCGCGAGGTTGATGACAATGTGCACGCCATGATGCGCTTCAAGGGTGGGGCCAAGGGTATGCTCTGGACCAGCCAGGTTGCGCCGGGTTGTGAAAACGGTCTGAAAATTCGGATTTTCGGGGACAAGGCCGGTCTCACCTGGGCTCAGGAAACCCCGAACGAACTGTGGCTGACGCCCCTGGCCGGCCATCATCAGCGCATCACCCGACGCGATGACAACCTCGACAGCGACATCGCCGTGCGCGGTATTCGCATTCCGTTCGGTCATCCGGAGGGTTATCTGGAAGCGTTTGCCACCTTGTACACCGATGTGGCCGACGTGCTGGTGGCCAAGCGCAAAGGCGAGCAGCACCCGATCGCGTCCTGGATCCCCGGCATTGAAACCGGCGTGCTCGGTATGCGCTTTATTCAGGCCGTACTGGACTCCTCCGAGGCCGATGGTCGCTGGACCCCGTTAAAATCCTGAGTACCACTGCTAGTAAGAAGGGGCGGCTATCCGCCCCGTTTGGTCTTGCCTTGCGGGCCTAAGTCCGCAAGGTGCGATAAAAATAATGAGGACGTGTTTTATGAGTACAGCCACCCTCGATGCCAATGGCATCAATCGTAAAAAGCTGTTTGCGGGCGCTTGTATGGCACTTTTGCCAACAGCGTTTTCATTCGCCCTTGTCAGTAACATTTTGATCCAATTGAAAACCGAGTTTATTCTGACCAACGCCAATGTGGGTTATATCGGCGGTGCCGCATTGTGGGGAATGGCGCTGTCGCTGTTGTTGCTTGGCCCGTTTCTCGAAAAGTTTGGTTTGAAAGCCTCTGCTATTGGAGCGTTTGTTTTTCACCTTCTGGGTGTCACCCTGTTTCTGGCCGCTGCACCACTGGCGGGCGACCCCTCCGGTTTCTGGGTGTTGTTTGCTGGCGCCATCGGTATGGGCATTGGTAACGGTCTGATTGAAGTGACGGGTAACCCGCTGACCGCGACGCTTTTCCCGGACAATAAAACCACCAAATTGAATCATTTCCATGCGTTCTTCCCCGGCGGCATGGTGTTGGGTGGTTTGCTGGGTTGGGGTATGGCGCAGGTCGGTGGTGGCCTCGGTCACTGGACCACCCAGATCGGGATTATTTACATTCCGATTGTGATTTATGGCTACATGCTGCTTTCGGAAAAGTTCCCCAAAACAGAGCTCTCCGAAGCGGGCATCTCCATGGGGGAGATGTTCAAGTACACCTTCACCCATCCGCTGGTTCTCCTGTTGATTTTCATCATGATGATCACCGTTTCTCTGGAGCTGGGGCCCATGCGCTGGATTCCCTCGGTTCTGGAATCTGCAGGCTTGCATGGCATGCTGGTGTTTGTCTGGATCACCGGTTTGATGGCGGTGCTTCGATTGTTTGCCGGCCCGGTGGTTGAGCGTCTGGCACCCACGGGTATGCTCTTCTGCGCGTCGATTCTGACGGCGTTGGGGTTGTTCATGTTCGCTACTTTCGAAACCGGAACCTTCAAATTGATGTTGGCTGCCACCGTGTTTGCGTTCGGTGTGGCGTTCTTTTTCCCCACCATGGTGGGCTTTATGAGCGAGCGCTTTCCGAGAGCCGGCTCCCTGGGCATCGTCTTGATGATCGGTGCAGGCATGGCCGCCTCCGGCTATCTGCAAGGGTTGATGGGCGGCATTGCCGACACCCACCTGCCCGAGGCGATGGACGAGCAAAGAGTGGTCCGCGTGATGGAAGAAGTCGAACAGCGCTACCCGGCATACGTCGCGCAGGCGGAAGCTGTCTCGGATGATCCCAGTGCGCTGGCCGATCTTGGCTATCGAGCCGCCGATGCGGCCAATGTGCTGGAGCACAACGAACGCGCCCTTGAGTATTACCGTGAGCATAATGCGTTGAACGGCCCGCTGACCGGTAACGCCCTGCGCGCGATTGTGGATGGTGGCTTGCCTCAAGAGGCCGAGTTGGCCTCGGAAGCCGGCGCGATCATTGGGCCTGCAGACAACTATGGCGGACGCATGGCATTCCGTTGGGTGATGCCCATTGCCTTGATCGTGGCGCTGTTTTTCGCGATCATGTACTGGCGTGACCGTCAGCAGGGGGGCTACCGTGCCGTCCGTCTGGACTCGGGTAAGCCCGGAGCCGGCGGCGCCTAGGCCAGTGGCATGAGATAAAATCTTGCTTGAACTGAAAAGAGGGCCTTAGGGCCCTCTTTTCAGTTCAATACTTGATTCGATTTTACCGTTTTATAGGAAGGGCCCGGCTCAAGGCTTTAGGGCGCCACGCAAAAAATGCTTCAGATAAGCTGCCAGCTCCGGTGTCATGGTACCCAAAGCACGCTTCTGCTCTTCGGTCATATGGGCGGCGGGATCCTCCTCGCTGAACAGATAGTGATCAAAAAACACCTGCCAGGCTTTGCGCTTCTCCAGTGGTAGATGGCGGATGGTCAACAGCCCGTGCACCAGCGCTTCAAACGGTGAGCCCGTATTGGGCACACCATACTCCCACCAGTAGTTGATCAGAACATTGAACGTGTCCAATGACTCCACCTGATGCCACCATAGCGATGGAATATACAGTGCATCCCCGGGGCCTAGTTCGGCTACCTGCGCGGTCTCCATGGCCTCGGCGAATTTTGGATAGCGCTCCAGGTCCGGTTGGTAGGGGTCAACCAGGCTGATGGGTTGGCCGGCCGGGGTCAGATCAATGGGGCCCACGTAGAGGTTTCGCACCTGCTCGGGTGGGAAGAGAGTGAACCGTCGATGGCCTGCCACGACGCAGGCTATGTTGTCCGAGACGTCGTAATGGGGCGGTATGGTCGTTCGATTGCCAATCCAGATGTTGGGGGGCACCCGTTCATCTACCAGATCCAAAGGGTTGTCACGCTCCAGGCCGGGGAGGGTCGTTGGAATGGCGGTCGCGCCGATGTAAAAGGCTGGGGCCGGGGCTTCGGTCTCCATGGAAGCCAAGCGGCCCATGGCCGCGGCAAAGTGATCCTTGCGCCGGGCGAAGTTGAAGCCCTGAAGGTCCTCGGTATAAAAGAAGCGCCCCCCAATCTCTGGTGAGCCCAGAAACAATTCAATGGGTTGGCCCTGACTAAAACCGACCAGATAGTCACGTAGCTGATCGCGAGAGTTGGCCCCGTGTTTTACCGCAGGCCAGCCCGCCACGTATTGTCGCAAAATGGCGGGTTCAAAGCGGGGGGCGATCTCGACCTGAAAATATTCAGGGGTGACATCGTGCCACTCTCGGACCGGGCGAGGTTTCAAGCTTGGGGAGGGCATAAACGCGCACTATTTCTCTTTGAACGGAAGTGGCTTTATACCTTATCAGAGAAGCCAGAGTCCAACAGCCCGCGAGGGCCGTTGGACAAAACGGCCGGGGGAGCGGCCAGTTGACCGCTCCCGGAGCAATAGCGCTACTGGTTGTTACAGGTGGTTTGACCGATGCAGCTCTGGTCGTTCTCCCAGCCCCAGCCTTCGCTCTGGTTTTGGCACACCGGATAGGAGGTGCCGTACCAGTTGCAAGTGGAGGAGCCGCCGGAGCTGCCGTCGGGCATTACACAGCTCTGGCCGTTTTCCCAACCCCAGCCACCGCCGGTGTCGGAGCTGGAGTCGCAGCAATAGGGGTAGCCGTTGGAGGCGGTCCCGCAGCTGTTGCCATCGGAGCTGCTGGAGCTGCCGGAAGAACCGCCTGAGCTGTTGCCAAAAATGCTCGCCTGACTGGCGGTATTGGCAATGCCATTGGTACCGTAGAACAGCTGGTTACCCCAACCGGTCAAGCTGCCACCATTGAAGTTGCTGACGATATCCAGAGACGACAGCTCGGAGCTGTTACCGGACCAGGACCAGCCCAGATACCCGTAGCCGTATTGTTCCGCCCGGGCCATGATAGCGTCGGCGGCAACGTAAGAGCCGTAATGATCGGCGGCAAATTCGCCTACAACCAGGGCGAGCCCCTGATTATTGAAAGACGACAGGTAGCTATTCACCGCACTGTCACTGTCGTACACCTCGTACATATGCACGCTGAAAATGACATCACCCTGAGGGTCGCTATTGATGACCTGCTGGGCGTTGTTGCGCATTATACCTTCCCAATCCTGTCCCCAGTTGGCGGCGTCGACCATCAGAGTGTGGTTTAACCCGGCATTGCGCAGCCGGCTAATGGCTTGTGTATGAGCATTGATCCAGGTACTGGCCGATGGGCCGTTGCCAAAGGGCTCATTGGCGATATTGATGATCACGTAATCTTCCTGGCCGTGAAGGGCATTCTGAATGTCGAGCCAATAATCGACGGCGCTGGAAACGGTGCCAGCGTTGCCTGACTCGCCGTAGCCGGTGGTGTCATGCACTTCGAGCACCGTGATCAAACCTTCGGCCTTGGCCCGGCTGATGATGTTGGCCACTTCCGATTCGGAGGTGCGGGTCCACTGGTCGCCGTTGCTCAGCACCACCCGGACGCTGTTGGCCCCGAGCGCGGCAATATCCTGTAGGGCTTGATCGGTCTGGCCCGTGAACCAGGCGTGGGGCACGTTAACCCCGCGCATTTTAAAGGTATTGCCGTTGCCATCGAGCACCTGGGTGCCGGAGACAGACATATCGGCGTGGGCGCCGGGGAGCCCCCAAAGGCTCAGCGTCATGAGTGCGATGGAAGCCGCGTTGCGAAGTAATGATTTCATAGAAAATGTCCTCGTTATTGTGGCCCCAAGGGCCTTTATAATAGGTGCGGTATTGATTGTTTTGGTAACCGGTTACAATAAAAAGATATGGTTCCGAACGAAAGCGGGCACAGCACGCAATAGTGCTACATCGTGCGTGTACCGCTAACTGACTGGTATACAGGGAGTTTCCTTAGATGAGCTCCACCCTGGGAGCTCGCAAGACGTCAGAGACGATTGGGAGTCAATGAATCCTTTTCGGCCAGTTCGCTATTATTTGTAACCGATTACAAAAAGGTTACCGGTTTGTCGGTGGTGGGGCAAGCAAGGGGTTAGCTTATTAGTGAATAGAAGCTTTGGGTTTTCATTAGCATTCCGAATGTTGAATAGTGTGCCGGTTAGCGTGAAGCGGGGTCTAGACGGGGCGCCCGCGCTTTAAAGTGTGCGCAGACGCTGGGAAATGGCCGCCTCGATTCCGGCGACATCCAACCCCTGATTGGCGAGTTGCTGCTTGGGAGTGTCGTGCTCGACGAACTCGTCGCGAAAACCCAGAGGCAGCCAAGCGGTGGTCACACCCTTGAGGGCCAGGTACTCGCTCACCGCCGAACCGGCGCCACCGGCGATGGCGTTTTCCTCCAGGGTGACCAGCAGGTCGTGGCTGGCGGTCATTTTGTCGATCAGCGCCGTGTCCAATGGTTTGACAAAGCGCATATCGCAAACGCTGGCATCGAGGGTTTCCGCCACTTCCAGCGCCGAGCGTAAAGAGGCGCCAAAGTTGAGAATGGCCACGGTCTTGCCTTGGCGGCATTCGCGCCCGCGGCCCAGGGGAAGAACGGTCATTTCCGGCTCGATGGTCACGCCGGGCCCGGTGCCCCTCGGGTAGCGCACCGCTGCTGGCCCTTCGTGGCACCAGGCGGTGTAGAGCAACTGACGGCACTCGTTTTCATCGCTGGGAGCGGCAATCACCATATTCGGAATGCAGCGCAGGTAGGTCAGGTCGAAGGCGCCGCCATGGGTGGGGCCGTCTTCGCCCACCAGTCCGGCCCGATCAATGGCAAAAGTGACATCCAGGTTCTGCAGAGCCACATCGTGAATCAATTGGTCGTAGGCCCGTTGCAGAAAGGTGGAGTAGATCGCTACCACCGGTTTTTGCCCCTCACAGGCCAGGCCCGCCGCGAGTGTAACCGCGTGCTGTTCAGCGATGGCCACGTCGTAGAAACGCTCCGGGAATTTCTGAGCGAAATCCACCATGCCTGAGCCCTCACGCATGGCTGGCGTGATGCCCACGATGCGCTCATCCAACGCCGCCACGTCACACAACCAGTCACCGAAGACCTTCTGATACTTGAGTCCCCCGGGCTTTTTGGGAGCGGGCTTGGGTTCGAGCTTGTTCAGCGCATGATAGCCTACGGGGTCTTCCTCGGCGGGGCCAAAACCTTTGCCCTTGCGAGTGATGATATGCAGCAGTTTGGGGCCTTTGACCTCCCGCAGATTGCGCAGGTAGCGCACCAGGCTGCCCAGGTCGTGGCCGTCGATGGGGCCTATGTAGTTGAAGCCCATTTCTTCGAACAGGGTGCCTGGGGACATGAAGCCCTTGAAGTGCTCCTCGGTGCGACGGGCGAATTCCCAAGCCGAGGGAATTTTGGTCAATACCTGCTTACTGCCCTCGCGCAGGGAGTTGTAAAACTTGCTGCCCCAGACTTTGGACAGGTAGGTTGCCAGACCGCCGACATTGGGCGAGATCGACATGTTGTTGTCGTTCAGAATAACCAGCAGGTCAGTGTCAGTGTGGGCGATGTGGTTGAGCGCCTCGAAAGCCATGCCCGCGGTCATGGCGCCGTCGCCGATGATGGCGGCGCATTTGCGTTCGCTCTCGGTCATGGCGCTGGCAATCGCCATGCCCTGGGCGGCACTCAGAGAAGTGCTGGAGTGCCCGACACCGAAGGTATCGTATTCGCTCTCCCCCCGTTTGGGGAAGCCGGCGAGGCCGCCGCCCTGGCGAATGGAGCCCATTCGATGGCGCCGGCCGGTCAGGATCTTGTGGGGGTAGGTCTGGTGGCCGACGTCCCATACCAGTCGGTCTTCCGGCGTGTGGTAAATGTAGTGCAGGGCGATGGTCAACTCGACGACGCCAAGCCCCGCGCCGAAATGCCCGCCGCTTTGGCCCACGGTATACAGAAGATAGGCGCGCAACTCATCTGCCAGGGGTGCCAGATCCTTTTCGCTCAACTCGCGCAGGTCGGCGGGGGTATCGATCCGGTCCAGCAGGGGAGTGTCGGGACGGCTTGTGGGGATTTCGTCAAACATGGGTCACGTCGTTATTGGAAAGGGGCCATTGTAGGGGGCTGAGTGGTGTCTGCCTAGCGTTCTGTCAGTGGTCTCGCTCGACAATGTAGCGGGCCAGCTCGCGCAGGGCGTCCGCGCCGGAACCAAAGCCTCCCAGAGCGTCCAGGCTTTGCTCCAGCAGTTCCCGGCCTTTGGCGCGCGCGTCCTCCAGACCCAGCAGGGACACATAGGTGGGCTTATGGCGGGAGACGTCGGCCCCCTGACGTTTGCCAAGGGTGCCGGTCTCGGCGGTCACATCAAGGATGTCGTCCTGCACCTGAAAGGCCAGCCCGATCGCTTCGGCGTACTCGATCAGGTTGGCCAACTGGGTTTCCGAGGCATTACTGGCACGGGCCCCCATGGTCACGCTGGCCCGGATCAGTGCGCCGGTTTTATGCCGGTGCATGCGCTCAAGCTCCTCAAGCGTGAGCTGACGATCCACGGCGCCCAGGTCGATGGCCTGGCCCAACACCATGCCAGTGGCACCCGAGGCTCGAGCCAGGTCGGAGATCAGCGCGACGCGCTGACCGGCGGCCAAGTCGTCACAGCCGGCCAGCAGCTCGAAGGCCAGGGTCTGCAGGGCATCGCCCGCCAGAATGGCGGTGGCCTCGTCATAGGCGATATGGCAGGTCGGGTGACCGCGGCGCAAGTCGTCATCGTCCATCGCCGGCAGGTCGTCGTGGACCAGGCTGTAAGCGTGAAGGCACTCCACCGACACCGCGACACAGTCGAGCGCCCGGTCCGGCTCGCGATTCAGAGCCGCGCCTGTGGCATAAACCAGAATTGGGCGGATGCGCTTGCCGCCACTGCCGAGGCTGTAGGCCATTGCGTCAGCCAGCGCCGGCCGCTGCGCGTCCGGCCGAGGCAGATAGTGGCTCAACAGTGGTTCAAAGCGCGACCGCCAAGGGCGCGCATAGCGATCGAATTCCGGGCTCATTAAGCGGGGTTCTCGCTATCCTCGGCGTTTTCCGCCATGGGCTGGAGAGTGATTTGACCCTGCTGCTCCATGAGCGTCTGCACCTGCTGCTCGGCGGCGCTGAGCCGCTCCTGGCAGTCCCGAGTGAGCTGGATACCGCGTTCGAACGCTTTCAGGGACTCTTCCAACGAGAGTTCGCCCTGTTCCATCTGGTTCACCAGCGCTTCCAGATCGCTGAGAGACTGTTCAAAGTCCACGGACTTCTTCTTCGTGGGCATGGCACACCTGTCAGTTGGGCCAGGCGGTCGGTGAAGTTTTCCATTCTCCGGCCGATAAAACCCTGGCGGGCTGTCTGTTTGGGGAAAGAACGCAATTATAAACGGACTGCTGCTAAGATGCAGGTTTATCCGTGTGTTTAACGCGGCAGCGGTTCGCCGTCTCATTACAGTGTGAGGAGTCACTCGTGGATTTAGCAACCCTCGTCGGTATTATCGGCGCGCTTGGCCTGATCATCGCCTCAATGGTCATGTCCGGGGATATTGGCATATTCATCAACGCCCCTTCGTTGTTGATTGTGGTTGGGGGCACGCTGTTTGCGGCCATGGCCAAATTCAGCCTGGGACAGTTTTTTAGCGCGACCAAGGTGGCGGGCAAGAGTTTCGTGTTCAAGCTTGAAGACCCGGCGGAGCTGATTGATGAGATTGTGGAACTGGCCGATGCTGCCCGCAAGGGGGGGCTGCTGTCGTTGGAAGGCAAAGAAGTCAGCAGTGATTTCCTGCAGAAAGGCATTCAGTTACTGGTGGACGGACACGATCCTGAGGTGGTCAAGGCCATGATGTCCAAAGACCGCTATCTGGCAGAGGAGCGCCATTCCCGCGGGGCCGCGATTTTCTCGGCCATGGGGGATGTGGCGCCGGCCATGGGGATGATCGGAACGTTGATCGGCCTGGTCGCCATGCTCTCCAATATGGAAGACCCCAAAGCGATTGGCCCGGCCATGGCGATTGCCTTGCTGACGACTCTTTACGGCACACTTCTGGCCAACGTGGTGTTTCTGCCCATCGCCGATAAGTTGCGGCTGCGGGCCGAGGAGGAAGTACTGGTGAAGAGCCTGATCATCGACGCGTTGCTGGCGATTCAGAGTGGTCAGAATCCGCGGGTGATTGACGCTATGCTGCGCACCTACCTGCCGGGTAAAAAACGCGACGTGACCGACCCCGGTGCGGCCTAGGAGGTAAGCGATGGACGATGAAGCGCCGCGCAAGAAAAAAGGGTCGGTTGGGCTTCCGGCCTGGATGGCGACCTTTGCCGACCTGATGGCATTGTTGCTGTGTTTCTTTGTGTTGCTCCTGTCTTTCTCGGAGATGGATGCCATGAAATTCAAGCGCCTGGCTGGGTCATTGGCGCAGGCTTTTGGGGTGCAGGCGGAGCTGCAGGTCAACGAGGTGCCCAAAGGAACCAGCGTGATCGCCCGGGAGTTCAGCCCCGGCAAACCGGAACCGACCCCCATCAACGAGATCTTCCAGAGCACCGAGGATCAGACCCAGATGAGCCTTGAAGTCTACTGTGCCGAGGAGTTTGACATCCAGCAGGGAGACCCCGAATACGATGATTCGGCGCGCCAGCAGCTGCAGCAAAGGCTGGAGGAGCTGGTAAAGGAAACCGAACAGGACGCCATGGCCCTCGCCCGTCGGTTACAACCTCAGATTTCAGCAGGCCAGATTGAGATCGAAACCCAGGGGCGCCAGATCATCATCCGCATCCGGGAGCAGGGCTCCTTCCGGTCCGGCTCGGCCGAGCTGGCGGAAGACTATTACGATGTCCTGGATGAGATCCAGGCGGTGTTGATGCTCCAGTCAGGGGGCATCAAGGTCCAGGGGCACACGGATGATATTCCCATCAACTCCCCCCGGTTTCGCTCCAACTGGGAGCTGTCGGCCGCGCGCGCGGTGTCGGTTGCTCACCGTCTGATGGAGGGGGACTACATTGACGAGGATCGCTTTCAGGTGACCGGTTTCGCCGATACCCGGCCCCTGGCCCCCAATGACAGCGCCGCCAACCGCGCCCGTAACCGCCGGGTAGAGGTGGTGATTCAGCAGGGGCTGGACGACGAACTGGACGAACAGGAGCAAGAGCTGCTGGAAGAGGAGGGGGGGAATATTCTGCGCGATATGGATATCACCCCGGAATATATGTTCGACTTGGAGCCGGAGGAGATCTTTTGATTTGTGAGATATCTCGCACAAACAATTCCGCCATTCGCCACTAGAGTACGCTCGGACCGAGCGGCATAATAGCTGGCAATGGACACAGGCACCGGACGCAAGGCATGGAACTGAACGGAAGCGCGCCAACCCGGCCCGGGACGGGCCCCATCCTGTAAGCGAATGACCCCCGCGATAACCCCCTATCGCGGGGGTTTCTTTTTTGTACAGGGATGTACTTACTGAAAATTGCTCCTGCATTTCCAGCACTTCCCCCATCCCTGGGGGGCGTATGCTGGGAAGCACAAGGATGTGCGAGAGCAGTATCGGTGCTGATGCCTCCCAAGCCCTTGGCCCTCCGCGCAATGTCGGTAATTTTCTGATCTAAACAACTAGAACTTTTGACATAATCGCGTCATAGTTAGGGTACAGAGTATCGGTACGTCGTCTACGCCGGTACGCGACCGGACGCTGGCGGTTTCAGACCGCGGTTAGTCGGCTTTCGTGAGCGCACCGAGCGGTCACTGGAGGTGTCGATGGAAGCACGTATTCTACGGCTCAATATTGCCGGTCAGCCTATTGAGTGGCTGAACTGGAAAGACGCGGTCTGTCTGTACGCACGGGACCTGGTTCGCTGGACCCATGGTGGCCACGTCCGACGGGTCTATGGAGGCCATTCCCGGATCACGGGCTTGCGAACCCAGATCGACCTACCGGCGATCATCGCCTGTGGCGGCAACCGACTGGCCCGAATGCGACTGGTTCCGCCGCTCACCAACGCGGCCCTGTTTGCCCGCGATCATCACCAGTGCCTCTACTGCGGTCGGTTGTTCGGACCGGATAACCTCTCGCGTGATCATGTGCATCCCATCAGTCGGGGCGGGCGAGACCGCTGGAACAACGTGGTCACCGCGTGCAAACGCTGCAATCAACACAAGGGAAACCAGCTGCTGTCCGAGCTCGGCATGGAGTTGCTGGCCCTGCCGTTCTGCCCGAACACAGCCGAATACCTGGCGTTGATCAATAGTGACCGTATTCGGGGCGATCAAATGGACTTTTTGCGGCCGCAGTTCTCCCGTCGTCGGGACTGGGCGGAAATGGCTTTGATGGTCTGACACCCTTAAAGGCTGGGCGGCCTCCCGGCCGTCAATCGATCACCTGCCCCCGATAGACCCGCTTTGGCCGGGGATTTTCTCCGTCTCTTTTCGGTGGTGCCTCCTCCAGCGTGACCTGTCCACGATACACTTTGGTGACCTGCCTGGGCCGTTTGGCGATCGCCTCATCGTGCTCGACGTCCGCCAGGGCGTGGTCCCAGGGGTCTCCCGCCAACTGCAGCAGTTCCTTTATCAGGGTTTGGCAGATAACGTCCTTACTGTTGCGGTGGTGCAGGACCAGTTCGTCCAGCAGTTCCGGGTTGGCCAGCTTCACGGCGGGCTTCATATCAGCGGGTACCCGCCGGCGAATTTCAAACACCAGTTCAATCATTGGCTTGGTGTACTGCATTCCAGTCTCCGGGCTAGAGAAGCGAAGGGCTCTGGAGTATTGCAAAAAGCCGGCCATTGACGCGGTGGATGAGAGTCGGGCTGATATTGGAGGTGGGAAGAGCTCCGGTCCGGGTCGAGGTAAAGCCTCCCGGGACACGCCATGAATACGTCCCTGTAGGCTCGCAACCGCGAATCCCGCGCTCTACGGTCCCGGGAGGCTTTACCTCGACCCGGACCTCAGTGCCACACGATCAAGCGTGGGGGAAGGTTAAAAGCAATCAGGGTTGCACCATCTTGGTGCTAAATGGCTCAATACTGCTCGCTTGGGCTCTCTATCCGCGCATAGACCTCGCTGCCGCCATCTTCTTTGAGGAGAAGGACGTCATAGGGCTCAAACCGCTCGCCCATTTCCATGCCGGGGCTGCCCACGGGCATCCGGGGCACGGCGAGTCCGAGGGCGTTTTCGGGCGGGTTGTCCAAAAAGCGCCGAACCAGCTTGGCCGGTACATGGCCCTCAAACACATAGCCCGCCTCGGAGACTCCCGTATGGCAGGAGCTGTACTCGGGCTTGATGCCTAGCTGCATCTTGATGGCCCGCATCTGCTGGGGGTGCTCGATGCTGGCATCGAAACCGGCCCCTTCGACATGGGTGATCCAGTCGGCGCAGCAACCGCAGGTCGGGCTTTTGTAGACCGTCAGGGTTGTCGCCTCGGGCGCATTTGCCGGTTCCGAGCTGGATTGGCTCGGTTCCGCCGCTGTGTCGGCCGTTTCACCGCAGGCCCCTAACGTCAGCAGCAGTGCCAGGGCGAAGCTCAAGTGAAGTGCTCGGGTCATAATCAATCCTCCAGGCGGTGATCCATGCTGCGCGAAGGCTGGGGGCAGCGGGTGTCACCGATGATTTTGGCGGGGACGCCCGCCGCGATTTTTCGGGGGGGCACCGATTTCAGCACGACACTGCCGGCGCCCACGGTGGCGCAGGCGCCGATCTCGATATTGCCCAGGATCTTGGCGCCCGCACCGATCAGCACGCCTTTGCGCACTTTGGGGTGACGGTCGCCACTTTCCTTGCCGGTGCCGCCGAGGGTGACCGACTGCATGATCGATACGTTGTCGTCCACCACGGCGGTCTCGCCGATGACGATGCCGGTGGCGTGATCAAACATGATGCCCTTGCCGATGCGGGCCGCCGGATGGATGTCCACCGCGAACACCACGGAAATCCGGTTTTGCAGGAACAGTGCCAGAGACTCGCGTTTGTGCTGCCATAACCAGTGTGCCACCCGGTAGGCCTGTAGGGCGTGAAAGCCTTTAAAATAGAGAAAAGGCGTGCTGGATGAGTCGCAGGCCGAGTCCCGTTCGTTGATCGCCAGCAGGTCGGCGCGGACGGCTTCGCCGATGGACGGGTCATCGCTCAGTGCTTTTTCAATCACCTCCCGCATCAGCATCGCCGGCATGGCGGGGCTGTCGAGCTTGTTGGCCAGGTGAAAGCTCAGTGCCGCTTCCAGCGTGTCATGGTTGAGAATGGTCGTGTGCAGAAAGCTGGCCAGCACCGGTTCGGTTTCGGCCTGGGCGCGGGTCTGCTGGCGGATCTCCTCCCAAACGGGGTCGCTGGTGACGGGGGCGAGCTGGGCGGTCATGGGCTTATCCTATACAGTCGTGGGCCTCTCTGCGGCCATTATTGGGCCACTGGCTCAGGATTTCCACCCCTGCTGAGTTACACTGGGCGTTTATTCACACCGGGAACGACGAATGACCAATCGACGAGCACAGCAGATCCTCTGGCTGTCCCTGGCGGCCGCCTTGGTGACGATGGCCCTGAAAACCCTCGCCTGGGATCTGACCGACTCAGTGGGTTACCTGTCCGATGCGATGGAGTCCATCGTCAACCTGCTGGGGGCGGCCTTTGCGCTGGCCATGTTCACCTACGCTCGCCGCCCCGCCGATGAAGGCCACCCCTTCGGCCACGGCAAAGCCGAATATTTTGCCGCCGCCTTTGAGGGCGGGATGATCGTCATTGCCGCGGTCGCGATCATGATCGCGGCGGTGGAGCGGATGTTCAATCCGGAAACCCTGCAATCGCTCAATATCGGCACCGCGCTTGCCGTGCTCGCCAGCGTGATCAACCTGGTGGTGGCTCGCCTGCTGCTGAGCGTGGGCCGAAAGCTGCGCTCGCCGGCACTGGAAGGTGACGGCAAACACCTGATGACCGACGTCTGGACTACCGCGGGTGTCGTTTTGGGGGTGGCACTGGCTCAGTGGACGGAACAGCTGTGGTTGGACCCTCTGGTGGCAATCGGGGTGGCCATCCATATTGTCAAAGAGGGGGGTAGCCTATTGTTCAAATCCGCCAATGGTTTGATGGACCGCGCCCTGAACCCGGAAAAAGTCGCTCGTTTGGAACGCCTGCTGCAAGACACCGCGCCGGATACCTGTGCCTTTCACCGGCTGCGCACTCGCGCGGCGGGCGCGCAGCAGTTTGCCGAAGTGGATCTGCAGGTGCCGGGGGACTGGAGCGTGGACCAGGCTCATGACCTGGCCGACCTGGCGGAGCGTCAGTTGGCGGGCATTGGCGTCACCGCTACGGTTCACATCGAACCCTTGGGCGCCCACGGGATCAATGCTCGCCAGGGCGGTCGTTGAGCGACTATCCGCCGGGGCCTTCATCGCTGCGCGAGTCTGAGACGGAAGTGCGCACCTCATTGACCAGCGTCTGCAACGGTCGGGAGTGGAACTCTCTTCGATAGAGAACCACCACCACCAACGTGGTGGCGACGATAAATAGCCAGGTGTTGAACAGCCAGGGCAATACGGAGAGCGAAAAGTAGTAGGCCCGCAGTCCGTAATTATAGCTGTGGCCGGCCTGGTCAATGATCTTGGCGGCGCTGGAGGCGAATTGCGTCCGCTCTTCTTCGGTGACGGTCGCGTCGGTGGCCAAAGGCGCCGCGCCCAGCAAGATGGAGCTGAAGCCGTATTGGCGCACCGCCCAGGTGAGCGTAAAAAAGGCGTATACGTAGATCGATAACAGCAACAGGATTTTGAATTGCAGCTGGCGGGAGGTCATCTCTTTATTGAAGAACGGCAGTCCGGTCAGTGTGGCGTGAACCTGCTCCACCGACGCCAACACGGTAATCAGACCGGCGATCACAAATATCGATGTGGAGGCGAGAAACGTCGTCTGCCGCTCCAGGCCCGCAATCAGCGCCGTATCGCCGATGCGGTTTTCCCGCCGCAGCATGGCGTGCATCCAACGCTTGCGGTAGATCTGCAGAACGGAGGACAGGCTGTAGGACACGCGCGCCTGATGGCGGGCGAAGCTGGCGTAACCGACCCAGATGGCAAAGAACCAGAGGACGGCGGCCAGGTTTAACCAGTTGTGAGCACTCATTGTTGGGGTGGCTCCAAAAGCGGGACCTTGCCCGTCAGACGATACCTGTCGTTGAATGATACGTTAAAGATAGCTTGAAAACAGCCAGAAAAATGCATCCCGCAGCCGCTGCCAGAAAGGCCGGCGGTCCAGCTCCTCAAGAGTCAGAGCGCGACTCTTGCGCTGCGCCTCGTCCAGGTAACGGTGCAGCTCGGACGCCAGCGTTTTGTCGAACCACTCCACGCCCAGCTCGAAGTTAAGGCGCAGGCTGCGGGCGTCGAGGTTGGCGGAGCCGGTCATGGCGTAGTCGTCATCCACCAGAATCAGCTTGGTGTGGGCGAACGGGGCGCTTTTCAGGCGAACGTCCATTTCCCAGAGCAATAGCTCCCACAGCATATTGCGGGTCGCCCAGTCCACGAAGCGCAGGTTACTCCGCTCCGGCAGAATCACTTCCACCTTGACGCCGCGCAGCACGGCCGCCTGCAGTGCCGCGATCATTTCATGATTGGGCAAGAAATAGGGGACCATGATCCGGATGCGCTCGCGGGCGGCGGTAAACACACCGATCAACGTCATCGACAGATGGTTGAGGTTATCGTGAGGGCCGTCGTCAATCAGTCGGCAAAAGCTTTCTCCGGCAGGGGGGCAGGGTAACTCATCCAGAGCCGGAGAGTGGCCGGTCACCAGTTCCCAGTCGTGACAAAAGAGTCGGCTGAGCTCGGCCACCAGAGGGCCTTCGGCAAGAAAATGGACATCTTCGGTCGGGTCGGGGTTGTGCTTATCGGACACCATATGTCGAGCGTCGATATTGATGCCTCCGAAAAAGCCGAACTGTTGGTCAACAACGGCAATCTTGCGGTGGTTGCGCAGGTTTATGTCCAGCGAGGGCGGGATCAATGAGGGCGGGGTAAACAGGGCCACCTCAATCTCGGCTCTGCGCAGTTGTCGGACAGCAACACGCCAGGAGTAGCAGGTGCCAATGCCGTCGAGCAGGACGTAGACGGCCACGCCGCGTGCCTTGGCCTCGCTCAGCGCCCGGATAACCTCTTCGGCAACGCCTTTATAACCAAACAGGTAACTCGAGAGCAGAATCCAGTGTCGGGCGCCCTTGATAGCCTCCAGCAGCGCCGGGAAGAAAGCCTCCCCATTGATAAGCGGTCGCACCCGGTTGCCGGGCAATAGTGGCGACCCGGTCGCTCGCCCCCCCACTCTGGCGAGTTCGGGGTGGGGCAATTGCTTGGTCATGCCGTCCAGTGTCTGGGGCAGGGGTGGGCTGCTCCGGTCGTAGCCGAAAAACATCACCGGCAAATGGTGTCCTGCAAACAGTTGCGCTTTGGTGCGCAGCCGATTGATACCGAAGAGGAAATAAAGTAGCGGGCCGGCGACCGGGAAAACCAGAATAACGCCAATCCAGCCCAGAGCCGCGCGATGATCCCGTTTGTAGATCAGGGCGTGCACAGCGGCCACAGGCATGACGACCAAGTGAAATAGCGCGACAATCCAATAGAACATAAACCGTCCGTTTGGCTGATGAATCAGTCTCTGGGGGCAATGCTACCGCATTGGGCCCACAAAGAAATGACAGCGGAGTATCATACGGGTGACCGACCCGTCAGGTGCCGGTCACCACTTTGCCGATTGAACAGGATCACCACTATGCCCGATCCGATCTGGATCAGCCATCGAGGGCTGTGCGAAAGCGCCACGGAAAACACCGCCAACGCCTTTCGAGCGGCGCTCGAGGCGGGCTTCACCCACCTGGAAACCGATCTGCGGGTCACTGCCGATAATCACCTGGTGCTGGCGCACGATGAGACGCTCACCCGAGTGGCGGGGGTCCCGCTCAAGGTGACCGAAGCGACCCGAAAAGAACTGGAGGGGGTGAGGCTGCAAGGCGGCGAGCCGCTGCTGTTTTTCGACCAGTGGCTGGAGGAGTTTGGCGGCTATCACTGGATTCTGGATATCAAGCCGGAGCAGGGTCGCCGGACGCTGGAGGCGCTACTCGAACACTGGCAAGGGGACGCCCGTTCCCTGCTGAACGAACGGGCCCGGTTTCTGTTCTGGGACAATGCCCATCAGAAACTGTTGTTGGACCATCAGCCGGAAATTGAGTGCATGGCGCCCATGCCGGAATGTCGTCGCGCCGGGTTGGCATGCGTGACAGGCGCGACGCCACTGGCCGGTATCCGCGCCGGTGCGACCTATTCCCTGCCGCCCCGCTTGGGCGGGGTGCGCCTGTTGAAGCCGCAAGTGGTCGACCGTTATAAGCGTCGCGATGGTCGTGTGTTGGCGTTCTTGCCTGAAACCGAACAGGAAGCGGATTGGGCGTTGCGGGCCGGGGTGGATGAGGTGCTCACCAATTACCGGCCGCTATGAGCGGGGCTAAGCAAGACTCTTGCCCCGGCTTCTGTTAAGGTCTTCGCTCGGCGGGCCTGGCCTGATCGGGGCCGCCTATGACCATGGAGCACACAATGAATAATTCGCAACGAAATTTGAAGGACGACTTTGCCGAGCTTACCAAGCATTTCCCTCGTCCTAAAGGACTCGGTCTGGGGCTGCTGATTCCCCTCGTCCTCCTCCTTCTCTGGGGTGGTTTTACCAGCTTCTATACGGTTCAGCCCGAAGAGCAGGCCGTGGTGAAGCGGTTCGGTGCCGTAGTGAACATTACCGACCCCGGGCTGCACTTCAAAATCCCTTTTGGCGTCGACACAGTCGAGCGCGTGGCGTCGGCACGGGTACTGAAGCAGGAGTTTGGCTTTCGCACGGTCGGGCAGCGGGGCAACGAAGCCAGTCGCTACTCCCAGGCAGACTTCTCCGATGAATCCCTCATGCTCACGGGCGATCTGAATGTGATCGACGTCGAGTGGGTGGTGCAGTATCAGATCCAGGACCCGATCAAATACCTGTACCAACAGCGTGAACCTGACACCACTTTGCGGGACATTTCCGAGTCCGTTATGCGCCGCGTGGTGGGCAACCGTCTCGGCTCGGATGTGCTGACTGTCGCCCGGGTGGAAATCGCCCAGAAAGTGAGGGAAGAAGTCCAGCAGGTAATGAACAGCTACGACTCAGGCCTGCACATTATTACCGTTGAACTTCAGGACGTGGTGCCGCCCCAAGCGGTGCGGCCTGCCTTCAACGAAGTGAACGAGGCACGCCAGGAGCGCGAACGGATGATCAACGAGGCCACCAAAAAGGCCAACCAGCAAATTCCCCGCGCCGAAGGTGAAGCCTTGCAGCAGATTGCCGAGGCGGAGGGTTACGCCACCGAGCGGGTGAACCGCGCCTACGGGGAAACCGCCCGCTTCAACGCCATGATGGAAGAGTACACCAACGTGCCGGAAGTGACCCGTTCGCGGCTTTACCTCGAAGCCATGGGTAAACTGTTACCAAAGGTCGGCCAGGTGCTGATGGTCCAGGAAGATCAGGTGGGTCCTTTGCCCCTGATGAACATTCGTGATTCACGCCAGGAGGCCAAACAATGAAAACCGGAATATTGGGTGTAATTCTGGCGATCGCGCTGATCGTCGGTTTTTCCTCCGCCTTTGTGGTGGACGAGGCCGAGCAGGCCATTATCGTTCAGTTCGGTGATCCTCAGGGCGATGTGATCAGTGAACCGGGTCTGCACTGGAAGCTGCCGTTTATCCAGGAAGTGCGTCGTTTCGACCGTCGTCTGCTGATCTGGGACGGGGATGTGACCCAGATACCGACCCTGGGACGGGAGTTCATCCAGGTGGATACCACCGCCCGCTGGCGTATTACCGATCCGCTGGAGTTCTTGCGCAGCGTCCGGGATGAGCGCGGTGGCCGGAACCGGCTGGACGACATTATCGACTCAGTGGTGCGCGATATCGTCTCCGGGACCGAGCTCGAGGAGATCGTGCGTTCGAAAGACTGGAATGTCGACGTGGAAGATCTGGATGAAGTCGAGCAGGACCGGGACGATGTGGTGTTGACCAAGCAGCCCAAGCTGGGCCGGGAAAAACTGGAAGCGGAGATTCTCAAAAGCGCCGCCAAAATGACCCCGAGCCTGGGCATTGAGCTCATGGATGTGCGGATCAAACGCCTGAACTATATCGATTCAGTGCGCCGCCAAGTGGAGAATCGCATGATCTCCGAGCGCCAGGCCATTGCCGAGCGTTTCCGCGCCGAAGGTCAGGGCCGCAGTCTGGAGATTCTCGGGGAAATGGAGAAAAAGTTGCGCGAGATCCGCTCAGAAGCGGCCCGCACCGCCGAGGAAATTCGGGGTAAGGCCGACGCCGATGCCATCCGTATTTACGGTGAAGCCTTCGGCGCGGACCCGGAGTTTTACGCCTTCCTGCGTACCCTCGAAACTTACGAAGCGCTGGGCGACAACGCCACGCTGATGATTCGTGCAGACTCCGATTTCTTCCGCTACCTGGAAAGCAAAGAGCGCTGATCAGAACAGCGCGAGCGGCGGCTCGTTGAGAGCCGCCAGCTGCTCGCGCAGCTCCAGGATATGTTCACCCCAGTACCGTTCGGTATTGAACCACGGAAAGCTTCTCGGAAAAGCCGGGTCGTGCCAGCGGCGCGCGAGCCAGGCACTGTAATTCATGATGCGCAACGTGCGCAGCGCCTCGATCAAATTCAGCTCACCGAAGTTGAAATCGCAGAATTCCTGATAGCCCTCCACGATTTCCGACAGCTGAAGCGTCTGTTGCTCCCGCTCGCCGGATAACAGCATCCACAGATCCTGAACCGCGGGCCCGTTGCGGGCATCGTCGAAGTCCACGAAGTGTGGGGCATCGCCGCGCCAGAGGATATTGCCGGGGTGGCAGTCCCCGTGCAAACGGATGGGGGTGTACTCGGTTTCGGCAAACACCTGCTCGAGCCGACGAATCAGATCCGCCCCCAGGGTTTCGTAGGATTCGCGCAACCCACCCGGCAGAAAGTCATGACTCAACAGGAACTCGTAACTGTCGACGGCGAAGCTTTGGATATCCAGGGTGGGGCGCTCGACAAAGGCGCGCGTGCGGCCCAGGGCGTGAATCCGCCCGAGTACCCGGCCCAGGGTCAGCAGCGCGTCGAAGTCGTCCAGATTGGGGGCGTGGCCGCCCTGACGGCGGTAGAGCGCGAAGCGAAAGCCCTGGTACTCCCGCAGCGTTTTGCCTTCGGCATCGGGCAGCGGCGGAACGACCGACACTTCCAAATCCAGAAGATGCTGGGTGAAGTCATGCTCTTCCTGAATCTGCGCGTCGGACCAACGCTCGGGTCGATAAAATTTTGCGATGAGCGGTGGGCCGTCTTCCATGCCCACCTGGTAGACCCGGTTCTCGTAACTGTTCAGCGCGAGGATGCGCAGGTCACTGAGATAACCGGAGCTCTCGACCGCATCCAGAACCAGATCCGGTGAGAGCGCTTCGTAAGGATGTGTGCTCGGTATATCACTCATGGATGCCCTCCCAAACACGCATTGTAACGGTTATGGGAGAGCCTTTGTGAGTTCTGCCTCAGGCGTGCGCGCAATCGCCCAGACTTCCACAGAGGCCGCTCCCGCGTTTTTGAGTAGGCGGCTCAGGGCTCGCACGGTGCTTGTGGTGGTCACCACGTCGTCCACCAGTGCGACGCGTTTTTCAGACAAGGTGCCGGGAGCATTCGGGCGCAATTCAAACGCGTCCCGCAGGTTGTGAATGCGTGCCGTCCGGGTCAGGCCCTGTTGAGCCCGGGTGCGATGGCGTCGGCGACAGAGTCGGCTACGTACCGGCACAGACAGGGCGCGGCCGAGGTCCTTGGCCAGCAGTTCCGTCTGGTTGAACCCACGCTGGAAGCGGCGTGACCAGTGCATGGGCACCGGAACCAGCAGGTCCGGCCAGTCGGTCTCGTCCGTGTCTTGCCGCTCGGCCTGTAGATGCTCGATCAACAGCTCGCTGAGGGCGCGACCGGCGGTAAGCTGGCGCTGGTATTTGAAGGCGTGGATCAGGTGGTCCAACGGGAACTCGTAACTGCAGGCCAGTCGGCAGCGCTCGAAGGGCGGCGGCTCTTGCAGGCAATGGCCGCAGTAGTGGCTGTCCGTGTTCAGCGGCAAGGCACACAGGCTGCAGCGGTGCCGGTAACGGGTCAGGTACGGCAATTGAAAGCGACAGCCCGGACACAGGCGCTCGGTGCTGGGCAGATCACACAGCAGGCAGGGCTGGGGAGTTGAGGGAAATTGCGCCAAGAGTCCATTCCACATGGTGTGGGTCCTTCCTTGAGTAACTGTAAGCCAATGATGATCGAGCCGGCGCCCAAAGTCCATACCTGCGCCGACAACGGCGGCTGTAAACCAAAATGCCTTCTTTCGGTTGACAGCCTCCGCCGGCCCGCTAGTATAGAGGGCTTTTGGAACACTATCAGATTCGGGACCGAACCATGAACGCCATTGCCCAACCGCCGATTCGCCACGACTGGACCCGGGACGAGATTCTCGCCCTGTTTGATCTGCCGTTCAGTGACCTGATGTTTCAGGCCCAGACGGTCCATCGCACGCATTTCGACCCGAATCAGGTGCAGGTGAGCACCCTCTGCTCCATCAAGACCGGTGCCTGCCCCGAGGATTGTAAATACTGCCCCCAGAGCGCCCGCTACGACACCGGGCTGGAGCGCGAGCGCCTGATGGCGGTGGAGAAAGTGCTGGAAGAGGCGAAAGCGGCAAAGGCCGGCGGTGCCAGTCGCTTCTGTATGGGCGCGGCCTGGCGCAGCCCCAAGAACCGGGATCTCAACTACGTCACCGATATGGTCAAGGGCGTCAAGGCCCTGGGCCTGGAAACCTGCATGACCCTGGGCATGCTGGACGAGCAACAGGCCAAAACTCTGGCCGACGCCGGATTGGACTACTACAACCACAACCTGGATACTTCACCCGAATACTACGGCGAGGTGATCACCACCCGCACCTATCAGGATCGCCTGGAGACCCTGGATAACGTCCGCCGGGCCGGCATGAAAGTCTGTTGTGGCGGTATTGTCGGCATGGGCGAGGAACAGACCGACCGCGCCGGGTTGTTGCAGCAGTTGTCCAACATGCCGGATCACCCCGAATCCGTTCCCATTAACATGCTGGTGCGTGTGGCCGGTACGCCTTTTGCCGAAGAAGCTGAACTGGACCCCTTCGAATTCGTTCGCACCATCGCCGTGGCCCGCATCCTGATGCCCAAATCCCACGTGCGGCTCTCTGCCGGGCGGGAGGACATGAACGACCAGATGCAGGCACTTGCCTTCCTGGCCGGTGCCAACTCGATTTTCTACGGCGAAAAGCTTCTGACCACCGCCAACCCGGAAGCCAACAAAGACATGCAGCTGTTCAAGCGCTTGGGCATCAAACCCGAAGAGCGTGAAGTGCATGTGGACGACGCCGAGCAGGACGAAGTTGAGCTCGCCGGCGTGGTGGAAGAGGTCCGCAACGACCGCTACTTCTACAACGCCGCCAAGTAAGTTCATGGCCGGAGCTTCTCTCGACGCGGCACTGCGGCCCGCTCTGGAGGAGCGCCGGGCGCGCTCGCTCTATCGTCATCGGCGCACGATCGAGTCCCCCCAGGGCACTGAGGTCGTGGTGGACGGGCGTTCTTACATTGGTTTTTGCAGCAACGACTACCTCGGCCTGGCCAATCATCCGCAGGTCCGCTCCGCACTCAAAGCCGGGGTGGACGCGTTCGGCGCCGGAAGCGGCGCGTCTCATCTGGTGTGCGGCCATTCCCGCGAACACCATGCCCTGGAAGAAGAGCTGGCGGATTTTTGCGGACGCGAGCGCGCCCTGCTGTTTTCCACCGGCTATATGGCCAACCTGGGCACGGTGACTGCGCTGGTGGGGCAGGGAGATGGCATTTATGAAGACCGTCTCAATCACGCCTCCCTCCTTGATGCCGGACTGCTCAGCGGCGCCCGTTTTCAACGTTTTCCCCATAACGACACCGATAACCTCGACCGCCGGCTGGAACGGGCCGAGCAGCGCCGCAAGCTGGTCGTGGTGGACGGGGTCTTCAGTATGGATGGGGACTGCGCACCGCTGGCCACTCTGGCCGAGGTGGCCCACCGACATGACGGCTGGTTGATGGTCGACGATGCCCACGGCTTTGGCTGTCTTGGCGAACACGGCCGGGGGACGCTCGAAGCTCAAGGTGTGGAAAGCGCCGATGTGCCGGTCTACATGGGCACCCTGGGCAAGGCCCTGGGCACCGCCGGGGCGTTCGTGGCCGGCAGTGAGACCCTGATCGAAACCCTCATCCAGTTTGCCCGCCCCTACATCTACACCACCGCCTTGCCTCCGGCGGTGGCGGCCGCCACCCGCGCCAGCCTGCGTCTGGTGCAAGAGGAGGGCTGGCGACGGCAATCCCTCCAGGCCCGGGTCGCCCAATTCCGCAAAGGCGCCCGAGCGCTGGGGTTGACGCTGATGGACTCCCACACGGCCGTGCAGCCGCTACTGATCGGTGATGAGCGCCGGGCGCTGGCTCTGGCCTCGGCCCTGGAGGCGCGCGGTTATTGGGTCGTCGCGATTCGCCCGCCCACGGTGCCGGCCGGAAGCGCTCGCCTGAGGGTGACACTCAGCGCCGCTCATACCGAGGCCCAGGTCGATGGCCTGCTGGCCGCCCTGGGGGAGAGTCTGGCTTCGGTGGCGGGTCCGGAAAATTTGGAGAAACCGTGAACGAATCCATGATTCCCATCACGGCCCCCCGGGCGCAAAACGCGCCCCTGGCGGCCCATTACTACCCGGCGTTGAGTGCGACCGGGGAAGAGCCCATCGTGCTCCTGCACGGCTGGGGCTTCGACAGTCGCAGTTGGGAGCCGTTGCTGCCCCTGCTGCGGCAATTCAGTGATGTGATCGCCCTGGACTTGCCCGGTTTTGGGGACACCCCTGGGGATGGCGAATTTGAACAGGAGGCGGTCCTCGAACAGGTGCTGCAAAGCCTTCCCTCCCGGGTGACTCTGGTGGGCTGGTCCCTGGGAGGTATGCTGGCGGTGGCCCTGGCGGCCCGCTATCCAGAACGGGTGACACGCCTGGTAACTATTGCGAGCAATTTGCGCTTTGTCGCCGATCAACAATGGCCTCATGCCATGGCCGCGTCCGTGAACCGACGCTTCAACGAGGAATTCGAGCGCTCCGCTGAAAAAGGATTGAGGCGGTTTGTTGGTTTGGTGGCACACGGCGATGAACGGGAGCGGGAGCTGCGCGCGGCACTGGGGGCGCTTGAGCCCTGGCATCAGGCAACCGGCCGCTGGAGCGACGCCCTGCGGTGTCTGGCGGGGCTGGACAATACCGAGCACCTGGCCCGTCTACGCCAGCCCGGGCTGCACCTGTTTGGCGAGCACGACGCACTGGTTCCGCTGGCGGCGGCCGGGCCGATCCCGGCGCTCAACCAGCGCCAGCGCGTGTCGGTGGTCGCGGGCGCGGGGCATGCCCCTCACTGGAGCCGGCCCGAGCGGGTGGGGGAAAGTATCCTGCACTTTTTACGGCTGACCACCGGTCAATTGGACAAACGCCGGGTGGCGAACTCTTTCAGCCGCGCGGCGGGGAGCTACGACAGCGTAGCCCGCCTGCAGCGGTCGGTCGGGGAAACCCTGCTCAACCAGCTTGGCGGGCTGGCCCCGGAGCGGGTCGAGCGGATGCTGGATCTGGGGTGTGGTACCGGCTACTTCGCCGAACGGCTGGCCCACCGGCTGCCGAACGCCCAACTGATCGGGCTGGATATCGCTGAGGGAATGTTGAGCTTCGCCCGTCAGGAACGTTCTGTGCCCGCCGTGTGGCTATGTGCCGACGCGGAGGAGCTGCCCCTGGCGGACTCGAGTGTGGATCTGGTGTTTTCCAGCCTGTCGGTGCAGTGGTGCGAACATCTGCCCAGCCTCTTTGGCGAGCTCTGGCGCGTGCTCAGGCCCGGCGGTCAGCTGGTGTTTTCCACCCTGGGGCCCAGAACCTTATGGGAACTGAAGAGCGCCTGGCAGGCGGTCGATGGGTATGTGCACGTCAACCGCTTCTCCGCGGAGACGAGTGTGACCGGAGCCTTGGAGGGCGCGGGTTTTTCGGGGGTGGTTCGCGAGAGTGAAGAGCGCGTACTGAGGTACGACTCTCTGACGGAGCTGACCCGTGAGCTCAAAGCCCTCGGGGCGCACAACGTGAACCGCGGCCAGCCCGAAGGTTTGACCGGACGTCAGAAAATGACCGCCCTCAAGGCCGCCTATGAGGCATTTCGGGGCGAAGACGGGCGTCTGCCCGCGAGTTACGAAGTTTTCTATATCCGCGCTGCGAAGCCGGCTCTCCCGGCGCCCGAAGCGCCATCAATTTGAGAATAGTAGAGTTATGCCACGATCCGCTTTCTTCGTGACCGGTACTGACACCGGTGTGGGCAAAACCGCGATTGCCACCGGGCTGCTCCATGCGGCGGGCAGCGCCGGACTCAGCACTGCCGCCCTTAAGCCGGTGGCGGCGGGTTGTGAGCCGACGCCGGACGGCCTGCGCAATGAGGATGCCCTGGCCCTCCAGGCGGTGATCAATCGCCCCCTGGCCTACGAACAGATCAACCCGGTAGCCCTGGAACCGGCAATCGCGCCCCATATCGCGGCG
This sequence comes from Marinimicrobium agarilyticum DSM 16975, assembly GCF_000423345.1. Classification (GTDB taxonomy): domain Bacteria; phylum Pseudomonadota; class Gammaproteobacteria; order Pseudomonadales; family Cellvibrionaceae; genus Marinimicrobium; species Marinimicrobium agarilyticum. The sequence continues at coordinate 69,407 of NZ_AUHU01000006.1, read as the reverse complement.
TTGGAAGCGCGCCGCCCCCTCTCCGCCGATCGCCTGGCCGGCTATTGTCGGGGGGTGCTGGGTCAGGCGGACTTTACGTTGGTCGAAGGTGCCGGCGGTTGGCGGGTACCGCTCAACCCCGCTGAGACTCTGGCCGACCTCGCCCGCACGCTTGGGTTGCCGGTGATTCTGGTGATTGGAGTGCGCCTCGGCTGTATCAATCACGCCCTGTTGACCGCTGAAGCGATCGCCCGGGATGGCTTGCCTCTTGCGGGGTGGGTGGCGAATATTATCGATCCGGATATGCCCCGTCTGGGCGAAAATATTGATGCCCTGGGGCAGCGCCTGCGTGCGCCGTGCCTTGGCTGCGTGCCTTTTCTGGAGAATCCAGCGCCTGGTGCCCTTGCCGAGTATCTGTCGTTGGAGCCGCTAAAACTCTCCTGATATTCCGCCTCGTTCTATAAGCTCCCGTTTTAATCCTAAAAGCTCTGAAGGTTTGCCGGTTCTGACTGTTTTTTGAGCAGGTATCCGGCTAAACTATGGTGACGAAAGGTCCATGGGGCATCCACGCCTTGTGGCCATGCAGCCGTCCCCCTCGGACAACACACAGTGGGAGTGAATAATGGAAATAGGTGCAGCGGTTAACCAGGCGCTCATCGGCATGCAGCGCAGTCAGTCAGAAATGACCAGCTCGGCGCAACAGATTGCCGAAGCCTCGGCCGCGCCGGCCACCCAGCCCGCGTCGAGCCTCCAGATTGTCGAGCCGTTGTTGAATATCGAAGCGCAACAGCAGGTGTTCGACAGTTCGGCTCGTGTGCTTGAGGCCGCCGACGAGAATGTCGGGCGGCTGATTGACACCATGGCGTAAGCCATGATTCTGCGGAGCCAAGCGCAATGATGCCCATTCCTTCCAATTATGCCAATGCCGTAGCGCCCTACGCGCCTCTCGGCCGTGCGCCCGTTGGTCAGGAAATGGAAGATCTGCGTGCCAGCACCCTGAAGCCACTCGAGGAGTCGGCGGAATCTGCTCGCGGCGAGAACTGGCGCTCTCCCGATCAGCGTCCCGGAGAAGCGGAAGAACAGGCCAGGCTGGCGAAAGGTCGTGCTGATGCCGCTGGGCGCGACACCGGAGAGGGTGCCGAGCCGACGCGGAGCGATGACGATGTCATTATCTCCAGTGGCGGCCGGGCGGCGTTCGCCTCCGAAGCGGCCGCAGCGCCGACACAGACGAATGAGCGGCCCTTGGTATCCGCTCAGCAGGCGCGAGGCTCCGAGGCGCAGACCGTTGAAGACCGCGCGCGCGCCGAGAACGATATTCGGGCCAGCCTGGAGCGCCAGCAAGAGTTGGAGACCCAGAAAGAAGTGCGCGAACTCTCGGAGCGGGACCGTGAGGTTCGCCAGCATGAACAGGCCCACGCTGCCCTCGGCGGGCGTTATGCCGGGGCCCCGCAATACGAATACGAGCGCGGCCCGGATGGGGTCTCGTATGCGGTATCGGGCGAAGTGCCTATCGATACCAGCGCTGTGCCCAATGACCCCCAGGCAACCATCGAGAAGGCGCAACAGATTCGCCGCGCCGCGTATGCGCCAGCGGAGCCCTCCGATACCGATCGCCGTGTGGCAGCGCAAGCGGCCCAGATGGAGGCGGAGGCTCGGGCGGAGCTGAGGCGGCAGCAGGTGGAAGACGTTCGGGCCGAGGCCGAGAACTCATCGGAGGAAGCGGGCTCCGAAAACCGGATTCAATCTGAGACGACGGGCGAGAATCCTTCCGGGCGCGAAGAGCGCGAACGGGAGGCTCGCGATGATAGTCGCCAGGTGTTGGCCGACGAGACCCGGCGTCGCAATATTGATACCTATGTGCAGCTGGTCGAGCTGTCCGCATTGGTGGACAGTCGACAGCCGGGGGACCGTCTGGATCAACGTGTGTAGTCACATTTGCCGGCACTCATACCCCTGACATCCGCCCGGCAATCCCTTTATACTTCTTCCTCCCTGAATGTCGATCGCGAGCCAGGTTCGCGGCGTGCCTTGTTGGAGGCCTCTCGTGCAAAAACCCAAACTTTCCCCGGAAGATCAGGCCCGAGTCGATGCCGTCGTTCATCGTGGGGTCAATAGTGTGGAGCGCAAGCCCTTTCGCCCCTGGCTGCTGCTGGGCGTGATTCTGGTGGTCCTGACCGTCCTCAGTGGCATCAGTTACCTGATTGCCTGGACACAAGGCGTGGTTTAACGCGAAAGGAAGTTGGAATAGAGGGGGCCGGCCCGGGGTGGGCCGGCTGAACCATCGGGTGTTATTCCTCGACGGTAATGGTGACTTTTTTCGACATGACCGGGGGCGTATGGGGGCGGTGCATATGGTCACCCAGCAACAGTTGCAGGGTGTGCTTTCCGGGCTCCAACTCAACGGTTGTCTCGGTCTGGCCACCGCCGAAGTGCACGTGCTGGTCATCGGCCGGAATGGGTTTGTCCAGGGCCGGCAGCTTGTCCAGGTCGATCAGGAGGTGATGGTGACCGGTGCCCTCCCGCTCCACACCGGCGGGAGCCACGCCGGCGCCCTGAAGTCCGAACTTGATGGTGACGGGGCTGGTAACCGTTTCGCCGTCAGCGGGAGAGATGATATAGGCGTTCTGTGCCTGGGCGCTCAGGGCGAAAAGGCCCAGAAAAAAGGTGGCGGCCAGTGTACGCAGTGGGTGTGTCATGAAAAACCTCCGTGCATTAATGGAATTGACATCAATCCCGATCATTATAGGGTGGCTCCACTCGAGTCGATACCCGAACGGGCCGGTTAAAGTGTAAAGAAAGATAATCGGGCAAGTCCCTGGAAATAAACTGAAATCGGGGTTGACCCACCTGGGGGCTGCCCCTATAATGCGCCACCTCAGACGGGCAGAGACATGCTCTCTGAGTTGAAGTTGCGGGGTGGAGCAGTCTGGTAGCTCGTCGGGCTCATAACCCGAAGGTCGTTGGTTCAAATCCAGCCCCCGCTACCACTTTTCGGAAAGTTGATGAGGGACCTTTTTGAACGGTTTTCAGCTTTCCCAGTCGGCCTTTAAAGAAGCCGGCGCTCGAATAAGCCCCTGTTATGGGGCTTTTTTGTATTTGAAAAAAGGGGTGTTCCCCTGCCACAGAGGCCTGTGGCCGCAGTTTCAAAAAATGGGCCTCTGGCCCATTTTTTGTTTGGGCGGCACCCCGCCACACAGGTGATTTGTTTTCATGGCGTCCAAACAAGAACAGCTGCATGCGCTGATCGCGCCCGTTGTCGCGGCAATGGATTGCGAGCTCTGGGGACTGGATTTTCTCACCCAGGGCCGCTACTCCACCTTGCGTATTTATATCGATCGCCAGGGCGAAGAAGGTGTCATGCTTGAGGACTGCGAACGCGTCAGTCGTCAGGTGAGCAGTGTGCTGGATGTGGAAGACCCCATCAGCAATCGCTACACCCTGGAAGTGTCATCGCCGGGAATGGATCGCCCGTTGTTTACGCCCGAACATTACGGTCGCTACATCGGTGAGGTGATTGCACTGAAAACCCGCGCGCCCATTGCTGGGCGGAGAAAATTTAAAGGCCAGTTGAAGGCTGTAGAAGGGGACTCGGTGGTAATGATAGTGGACGGTGCAGAGCACGTTCTGTCATTCGGGTCGATTGAAAAAGCGAATTTGGTCCCACGCTTCTAGTCGTCTGTGTTGTCGGGCCATTAGAAGCCCTGCGGTGTCAGGTGAAGGAGTTTAACGAGGCAAGCTCATGAACAAAGAAATTTTGTTGGTCGCCGATGCGGTGTCAAATGAAAAAGGTGTGGGAAAAGAGATTATTTTCCAGGCCATCGAATCCGCGCTGGCCACGGCCACCAAAAAGCGGTTTGACGAAGATTCCAATATCGACGTTCAGATTGACCGCGCCACCGGCGACTACGAAACCTTCCGTACCTGGGAAGTGGTTTCCGATGACGTTTTGGCTGAGCTCGGTACCCAACTGACCACCGAAGAAGCGGCGGAAAAAGATCCCGATCTTCAGGTGGGTGACGTCTATCGAGAGAAGATCGAGAACGTCGAATTTGGCCGCATCGCCGCCCAGACCGCCAAACAGGTCATCGTACAGAAAGTCCGCGAAGCCGAGCGGGCCCAGATGGTTGAAGAGTATCGCGACCAGGTGGGTGAGCTGGTTAGCGGTACCGTGAAAAAAGTCACGCGCGATAGTATCATTGTGGATCTCGGCAACAACGCCGAAGGTCTGTTGCCACGCGATCAGCTGGTGGGGCGGGAAATTTTCCGCGTCGGTGATCGGGTACGTGCCCTGCTGCAGGAAGTGCGCAGCGAAGTTCGTGGCCCCCAATTGTTCCTGAGCCGCTCCTGCCCGGAAATGCTGATCGAGCTGTTCAAAATTGAGGTTCCGGAAATCGCCGAGGAAGTCATCGAGATCAAAGGCGCGGCGCGCGATCCGGGCCTGCGGGCTAAAATCGCGGTCAACACCAATGACGGACGGATCGATCCGGTCGGTGCCTGCGTTGGGATGCGCGGTTCGCGCGTCCAGGCGGTCTCCAACGAACTCGGCAATGAGCGGGTGGACATTGTTCTTTGGGACGATAACCCGGCCCAGTTTGTGATCAACGCCATGTCGCCGGCCGAAATCGAATCCATTGTGGTGGATGAAGATGCCGGTTCAATGGACCTGGCCGTCAGCGAAGACAACCTGGCCATGGCCATCGGCCGCGGCGGGCAGAACGTTCGCCTGGCCTGCGAGCTGACCGGCTGGGACATCAACGTGATGAGCCTGGAAGAGTGGCAGTCCAAGCAGGAAGAGGAATCCGGCAGCTATATCGAGCTGTTCATGAACGCGCTGGATGTGGATGAAGACATCGCTGGCGTGCTGGTCGAGGAAGGCTTTACCTCGCTGGAAGAAGTGGCTTATGTACCGCTGGACGAAATGCTGGCCATCGAAGGGTTCGATGAAGACATCGCCGAAGAATTGAGAGCGCGCGCCAAAGACGCGCTGCTGACCCAGGCCCTGGCCTCGGAAGAACAAGGCGACTCGGAGCCGGCGGAAGACCTGCTGAATATGGAGGGCATGGATGAGGCCCTGGCCAAGACCCTTGCGGGGCGCGGCATCGTCACCATGGAAGATCTGGCCGAGCAGGCGATTGATGATCTGCTGGAGATCGAAGGCATGGACGAAGAGCGCGCGGCGGCGCTGATTATGAAAGCGCGCGAGCCCTGGTTTGCCTGATTCCTGAAGCGGTTATTCAGGTCGAGCATCGCGGGCAACGAACAACACTGAGGAAACATAATGGCAGAAGTAACAGTTAGCGAACTCGCCAAATCTGTGGGCGCACCGGTCGAGCGTTTGCTCAAGCAAATGCAAGAGGCTGGTCTGAGCCAGAAAACCGAAGACGCGCTGGTGTCTGACGAGGAGAAGCAAACTCTGCTGACTTACCTCAAAACCAGCCACGGCGAGTCCTCGGATGGGCCCCGGAAAATTACGCTCAAGCGCAAAACCACGACTACCCTGAAAACGGGCAGTGGCTCCGCGCGCAAAACCGTTAACGTGGAAGTGCGTAAGAAGCGCACTTACGTGAAGCGTGATCCTCAGGAAGCTCAGGCGGAAGCTGAGGCCGAAGCGCAACGGGTGGCGGAAGAAACCGCGGCTGCGGAAGCGGCGCGCATCGAAGCGGAACAGAAGGCGGCCGAAGAAGCGCAAAAGGCTCAGGCCGAAGCCGAAGCCTCGAAAGCTGAAGCGGAAAAAGCCGAAAAGGCATCGACGGAAACCGACGCCGAGAACAAGACCGAAGAGGCGGCAAAAGAGTCGGAGGCCGAACCCGCGCCGTCTCGCCCCTCTTTTATCGACGATGCGGAAGAGATTCGTCTGCGCGCGCAGGAACGTCGTAAGGCCGAAGAAGCACAGCGCGAAGCCGAACTGAAGGCGCAGGAAGAAGTCCGCAAGGCCCAGGAAGCGGCCCGTGCGGAGCGCGCCGCCGCCGTGGTGGATGCGCCGACAGGGGACAAAGACGATCCCAAACAAGGCAAAAAGAAAGATCGCCACGTCAAGGAGTTTGACGACGACGAGGGCTCCAAGCACCGTAAACGCGCCGGCAAGGGCAAGCGCGGTATGGGCCCGAAGAAAAACTCCAAGGCAGATTTGTACGCCATGGTGGCCGAGGAAACCGAGTCCCAAGAGGTCTTGGCGCGTCGTCGCAGTGTGCGTGCGGCCCACAAAGCTTCCAACAAACATGCCTTTAAGAAACCGACAGGTCAGATTATTAAAGACGTAGATATTCCCGAGATCATCACCGTCGCCGATCTGGCGCAGCGAATGAGCGTCAAAGCGGGCGATGTGATCAAGCGACTGATGAAGATGGGCGTGATGGCGACCATCAACCAGCCACTGGATCAGGAAACCTCACAGCTTTTGGTAGAAGAATACGGTCACAACCCGGTTCTGAAAAGCGAGGACGAAATCGAGCACAAGCTCGAAGAAGAGCTGGAGATCCAGGGCGAAGGCCAACCACGGGCGCCAGTGGTTACCGTTATGGGCCACGTCGACCACGGGAAGACCTCTCTGCTTGACTACATCCGGAAAACCAAAGTGGCCTCCGGCGAAGCCGGTGGTATTACCCAGCACATCGGTGCCTATCGGGTGCATACCGCCCACGGCGATATCGCGTTTCTGGATACCCCGGGCCACGCCGCGTTTACCGCCATGCGTGCACGCGGCGCCCAGTGCACCGACGTGGTGATTCTGGTGGTGGCCGCCGACGACGGCGTTATGCCACAGACCGAAGAGGCCATTCAGCACTCCAAGGCCGCCGGTGTGCCCATCGTTGTCGCGATTAACAAATGCGACAAAGAGAACGCAGACCCGGATCGGGTAAAAAATGAATTGGCCGCGAAAGATGTCATTCCGGAAGACTGGGGCGGTGATACCCAGTTCATTGAAGTCTCCGCTCATACCGGTGACGGCGTCGAAGCGTTGCTCGAAGCCGTGTCGCTGCAGGCGGAAATTCTGGAGCTCAGGGCGGTGGCCGATGCTCCCGCCCAGGGCGTAGTGGTTGAATCCAGCGTCGAGAAAGGCCGCGGCGTGGTGGCGACCCTGTTGGTGCAGCAGGGTACGCTGAAACACGGCGACCTGGTGCTTGCCGGGCAGAGCTACGGTCGTGTCCGCGCGATGACCAACGAACTGGGTCAGCAGGTCAAAGAGGTTGGCCCATCCTCGCCGGTGGAGATTCTGGGTCTGGACAACGCGCCCAGTGCCGGCGATGACTTTGCCGTGCTTGAAGACGAACGCAAGGCTCGCGATGTGGCTGAGTTCCGCGTCGAAAAAGAGCGCAAGGAGAAGCTTCAGCGCCAACAGGCCGCCAAGCTGGAAAACATGTTTGCAAACATGGAGTCCGATCAGACCAAAGTGCTTCCGGTCGTGGTCAAGGCCGACGTGCGCGGTTCTCTGGAAGCCCTGCAATCTTCACTGGCTGAAATTGGCAACGAAGAGGTCGAAGTCAACATCGTTTCGTCCGGCGTTGGCGGCATTACCGAGAATGACGTCAACCTGGCGGTGACCTCCGGTGCCATCGTGTTCGGCTTCAATGTCCGGGCATCCGCCGCCACCCGCCGCCTGGCCGAGGCCGAAGGTGTGGAAATTCGCTACTACAGCATCATCTACCAACTGCTGGATGATGTGAAAGGCGCCCTCAGCGGTATGCTGGAGCCCGAGCGGGTGGAAACCATCGTCGGTATTGCCGATGTACGCGAAGTGTTCAGTTCGCCCAAGTTCGGCCAGGTAGCCGGCTGTATGGTGACCGAAGGCACGGTCTACCGGAACAAGCCCATTCGCGTGTTGCGTGACAATGTTGTGATCTTTGAAGGTGAGCTGGAATCCCTGCGTCGCTACAAAGATGACGTCAACGAAGTGCGCAATGGCATGGAATGCGGTATTGGTGTGAAGAACTACGACGTAAAAGTCGGCGACCAGATCGAAGTTTACGAAGTGAAGGAAGTCGCTCGCAACCTCTGATCCGGGACCGATTCCAGGCAGCAGCCCCGGTGACCAATGGTCGCCGGGGCGCTCTTGTCTTAATACGCCGCTAAAATTGAGTGAGGTGAGTGGGCGATGCCCAGAGAATTTACGCGCGCGGACCGGGTGTCCGACGCCATCCAGCGACTCCTGGCAAAACTGATTCCGCAGGAAGTGCGCGACCCCCGTATCGGAATGGTCAACATCAACGATGTGACCGTTACCCGGGACATGGCCTTTGCCAAGGTCTACGTGACCTTCGTCGGCAGCGAGAGTGACGAGCAGGGCCTTGAAGGCGCCAAGCGCCTGAATGGCGCCGCGGGTTTTTTACGCACCTTGCTGGCCAAGGAAATGAATATGCGCACGGTGCCCCGGTTGCAGTTTCTCTACGATAAAACCGCGATCCGCGGCCAGGAACTGTCCAGCCTGATTGACCGCGCCGTGGCCGATGACCGGGCCCGGCACCGTCGGGAGGAAGCCGACGGGCAGAATGACTCCGACGGGGAGGATTGATGGGGCGTCGTCGCAAAGGTCGCCTGGTTGACGGCGTCCTTTTACTGAACAAAGCGGCAGGCATGAGCTCTAATCACGCACTGCAACGGGCCAAACGCCTGTTTTTTGCTGCCAAAGCCGGCCATACCGGCAGTCTGGATCCTTTGGCTACGGGTCTGCTGCCACTGTGTTTTGGTGAGGCCACCAAGTTTTCCCAGTTTCTTCTGGATGCCGAAAAAGGCTACCAAAGCACCTTCAAGCTGGGTGTGGTGACCAGCACCGGTGATGCCGAGGGCGAAGTGCTGCACGAGGCGGATGCCTCCGGCATTACCCGGGAGCAGGTGGTTGAGGCTCTGGCGCGGTTCGTGGGCGACATTGAACAGGTTCCGCCCATGTATTCCGCTCTGAAGCTGAACGGCCAACCCCTGTACAAGCTGGCACGAGAAGGAAAGGAAGTCGAGCGCCGGCCCCGGCCAGTCACCATTTTCAAACTCGAACTGCTGGATTTTCGCCCGGGGCCGAAGGCCGAAGTGGATGTCGAAGTTTTCTGTTCCAAGGGCACTTACGTCCGTACCCTGGCCGAGGACGTCGGTCAGGCTCTGGATTGTGGGGCCCGAGTGGAGCGCCTGCACCGCACCCGCAGTGGTCCGTTTGACGTGGCGAACGCCATCAGCCTAGACGAGCTGGAAGAGGAAAGAGGTGACGGATTGGCGGAGCACTTGGACCATCACCTGCTGCCGCCCGATACCCCGGTGGCGGAATTACCGGCCCTGACCCTGCCCGCCGACAGCGGCTACTACTTCCGCCAGGGCAACCCGGTGATGGACCCCCAGGTCTATCGCCTGGGCGATGAAGGTGATATGGTGCGGGTCTTTGTCGCAGGCGGCGAGAGCCCGCAGTTCCTGGGCCTGGGCGAGCTTGATGATGAGGGCCGCGTGGCACCCAAGCGCATTGTGGCCGCGGCTGTGGCGAGCTGACCGAGCGATAATGTGAAACGACGCTAGCGCGTCCCGACCCTGTTCGCCAGCTTCGGCTGGCAAACCCCGAGGCCTTGCTCTCGGGCACACAACCCACCTGTAAATATGCGCGGGTGCGGCTGCTTTCATTAATGGCATATTCAAAGAGGAAATGACTATGGCACTGAGTGCTGCAGAAAAAGCTGACGTGGTAAAAGAGCACCAACAGGCTGAAGGTGATACCGGTTCTCCGGAAGTTCAGGTAGCGTTGTTGACCGCCAACATCAACAAGCTCCAGGAGCACTTCTCGGATCACAAACAGGATCACCACTCGCGCCGTGGCCTTATCCGGATGGTGAACCAGCGCCGTAAGCTGCTGGATTATCTGAAAGGTAAGAACACCAAGCGTTATGCTGACTTGATTCAGAAACTGGGTCTGCGTCGGTAGAAGTTCAGTGCCCGCCTATCGGCGGGCACTCTTTTTTCCGCCCTCCAGCTTCCGGGCTGGTGGGCTGTAACCGGCTCTGATGAATGTATCCGAGGAGCCATCCGCGGTCGGCGTGATTGTCGCCCGCAAGCGATCTGCAAGATAGCCAGAACCCTTCTGATGTCGCGCATGAGTAGTGAGCGCTGAACGGTTCCGCGTCTTGGCAGTCAATGACTGAATGAAATGAACGTGAAGAACAGAAGGATAGAAGAGTGAATCCGATTATCAAGAAATTCCAATACGGTGGCGAAACCGTAACCCTGGAGACCGGCCGTGTCGCCCGTCAGGCGACTGGTGCGGTTATGGTGACCATGGGTGATACCTCGGTGCTGTGTACCGTGGTCGGCGCCAAAGAAGCCAAACCCGGTCAGCCGTTTTTCCCGCTGTCCGTGCACTACCAGGAACGCGCCTACGCCGCCGGCAAGATTCCCGGTGGCTTCTTCAAACGCGAAGGCCGCCCCTCCGAGAAAGAAACCCTCACCTCCCGTCTGATCGATCGCCCGATCCGTCCGCTGTTTCCCAAAGGCTACATGAACGAAGTGCAGGTCGTCTGTACCGTTATGTCCACCTGTAAGGAAGTGGATCCGGATATCCCGGCGATGATCGGTACCTCCGCCTGTCTGGCGGTGTCGGGCATTCCGTTTGACGGCCCGATCGGCGCGGCTCGCGTGGGCTACAGCCAGGACCAGGGTTACCTGCTCAACCCCAACTACGCGGCGCTGAAAGGCTCCGAGTTGGACATGGTGGTCGCCGGTACCAAAGAGGCCGTGCTGATGGTGGAGTCCGAAGCCCAGGAGCTGCCGGAAGACATCATGCTGGGTGCGGTTCTGTACGCCCACCAGGAAATGCAGGTCGTGATCCAGGCTTGTGAAGAACTGGCTCGCGACGGCGGCAAGCCCCGCTGGGAGTGGACGCCGGTTGAGCAGAACGCCGAGCTCAAGGCCAAAGTCGAGCAGGGCTTTGCCGGTGCCATCGGTGAAGCCTACCGGATTACCGACAAGGCCGAGCGCTACAACAAGCTGACCGAGCTGCGCGCCCAGGCCGTAGAGCAGTTGGCTGACGAAGAAGCCGGTATCGAAGCGGGTGAAATCGAGAGCCTGTTCGCCAGCATCGAAAAGAACCTGGTGCGCTCGCGCATCATCGCCGGTGAGCCCCGCATCGACGGGCGCGACAACACCACCGTTCGTCCGATCGACGTGGAAGTGGGCGTTCTGCCCAAGGCCCACGGTTCCGCCCTGTTCACCCGCGGTGAGACCCAGGCTCTGGTCGTGGCGACCCTCGGCAACGCGCGTGACTCCCAGATCATTGACGCTCTGGAAGGCGAACGCAAAGACCCGTTCATGCTGCACTACAACTTCCCCCCTTACTCAGTGGGTGAGTGCGGTCGCATGGGCGCGACCGGTCGTCGTGAAATCGGTCACGGTCGTCTGGCCCGTCGCGGCGTGGGTGCAGTGTTGCCCAAAGAAGACAGCTTCCCCTACACCATGCGGGTGGTGAGCGAAATTACCGAATCCAACGGTTCCAGCTCCATGGCTTCCGTATGTGGTGCCAGCCTGGCGCTGATGGACGCGGGTGTTCCCATGAAGTCGCCGGTTGCCGGTATCGCCATGGGTCTGGTGAAAGACGACACGGGTTTCGCGGTTCTGACCGACATCCTGGGCGATGAAGATCACCTGGGTGACATGGACTTTAAAGTTGCCGGTACCACCAGCGGTGTGACCGCGCTGCAGATGGACATCAAAATCCAGGGCATCACCGAGCAGATCATGGAACTGGCACTGGAGCAGGCTCTGAACGCGCGTCTGCACATTCTGGGCGAAATGAACAAGGTGCTGGGCGAGTCGCGTGCGACCGTCAGCGACAACGCCCCGCGTTTTGAAACCCTGAAAGTCCATCCGGACAAGATCCGTGACATCATCGGTAAGGGTGGTGCGACCATCCGCTCTATTACCGAAGAGACCGGAGCCTCCATCGATATCGATGACGACGGTACCGTGAAGGTGTACGCGGATGACGGCGATGCGCTGAAAGCGGCCGTTGCCAAGATCGAGGAAATTACCGCCGAGGCGGAAATTGGCGCGATCTACGAAGGCAAGGTGGTGCGCATCGTGGACTTCGGTGCATTCGTCAACTTCCTGCCGGGCAAAGACGGTCTGGTTCACATCTCTCAGATTGCGGATGAGCGTGTCAACGCCGTTAGCGATTACCTGAAAGAAGGTGAGATGGTCAAAGTGAAGTGCCTGGATGTGGATCAGCGCGGCCGTATCAAGCTGTCCATCAAAGAGGCCAAGGCGGAAGAGCAGCCCGCTGCACCGGCCGGTGAGGAAACCTCCGAAGACTAGCGCTTCGGGGTGTGCCCTCCGTCAAAAAGCCCGCACTGAATCAGTGCGGGCTTTTTTCGTTTTGGGCTGGTATTGCTTGGGATTAGCGTCAAGCCCGCCAGGCAAACAGCGGATTCAGCCAACGCATCAGTGGACCGGTGAACTTCATGGGGGCGTCGAGCACGGTCAGGCACACACAGTCCTCGTTCTGCAGGGCGGTGGGCGAGTGCTTGTGGCTAGGGTCTCGCGCTATGTAGTCCCCGGCGTGATAAACACCCAGCTCGTCAGAGAAGCCGCCTTTCAGTACTACGGTCAGCTCATTGCCGCGGTGGGTGTGTACCGGCACCTTGGCGCCCGCCTTGATTTTCTGTAATGCCACCCGGGCGCTGCCCATATCCACCACGTTGGTCAGATCAAACTTGGCAATTTCCCGGGTCTGTTGTTGCCAGTTCAGCTCATCCAGAGACGCCGGGAGGTAGCGCTCCAGCGGGTTGTGGAACCCGGTGGACTCACGTTTCGGGGGCTCGACCGGCTCCGATTCGATTCGTGCCATCAGCGCCTCGAAACTCTTGTTCAATTCTTCCATTTGAGAGTGGTTCTGCTCCGGAATCTGGTCGTCATTGGCGCCGACGCTCGCGGGGGTGGTTTCTTCCAGCAGCACTCCGCCCAGGGCGTTGAGCTTTCGCAACTGGCTCTGGCACTGGTTGCAATATCCCAGATGGACCGACACGGCCAGGGCCTGGGCCAAGCCCAGACTGCCGGCGGAATAGTCCAGCAACGTGAGATCATCAGGGTGATGTGCACTCATAGTTCAGCTGCCTCTAGCATTACACGTAACTTCTTCATCGATAGCCGCAATCGGCCTTTCAGGGTGCCCAGAGGGACGTTGAGCTCTTCCGCCACCTCCTGGTGAGTTTTACCCTCGTAATACACCTTGCGCACCGCGATCATCTGTTCCTCTGGTAGCTCGCCGATGGATTCACGCATGCGCTTCTCGGTCGACATCGCCTGAATGGAGCGGATGGTGGTGTCTTCGGTCGGTATTTGCCACAGCTCTTCGGTATCAACGGTTATTTCCTTGCTGGTACGACCTTTCTTCCTGAGAAGATCAATCCGCTGGTTTCGGGTGATGGTAAATATCCATGTGGATGCAGATGCCAATGAGCCGCAGTACTTATCGGCGTTGCGCCACACGCTGGTCATTACCTCTTGAACCAACTCCTCGGCCTGTTGATGCATGCCCTGGTTGATGGCGTAAGCTTTTATTCGCGGCGCAAAATGGGCATAAACCTTCCTGAAGGCCATGGTGTCGCCCTTATGGGCAACCTGGGCCAACAGCTCTCCCCAATCGGGGCCGTCTCCATTGGCGGAGCTCGTGTTACTCATTGACTGTGCCTTAGTCCTCAACATACAGCGCCTCGCTCGTCCACTACTTATCGGTGTCGGCCGGGGTCTGCCGGGGTGCTGGGCAGAACATCGGGGTTTTCGACTAGTACGTGGAACTGTCTGGAGCGGATCACTGCCTGAATGAAAAGAATGCCGGCCGGGTGATCCCTGCCGGCCTGGTGGCCGTATCCTGGGCACTACTATTTCTCTACCGAGTATAAGAGATGAGCAGGGCGTTTGTCGCGACCGCCTGTCGACCCTCTCAGCGCTATTGGCTCTTATTCTCTTCAGTTTGTGCCAGAGCAGCGGTTCCTGCGGCGTTTAGAGTTAGCCCGTTTGCCCGACTTCGGTTGGGCTTTTTTTGCTGCCTTAAGACGCTGAAAAGTGTGACAAAAGTCCCACTCTGTGGCACATTGAGAACAATCTACCTATGCTTAGATAACCGGCCTGCACGATGTGGGTAGTGCGCGCAATCCTGGATGATGCCCCGACGAGGACCAAAACAGTGACGATCACGGAAAAGACCACTGGAGCCAACATGACCGATCCCCGACACTCCGGCGCCGACAAGGCATCGGCCAATCCGAATGATCCGCAGGCGGTGCAGCACCTCAAGCACTGCCGTGGCCTTGCTGTGGAGTACGCCCAGCGAGTCCTGCCGGTCTTCTGGCGAGAGTGGTGTGCCCGCCTTGAAGACTATGCCGATCGGGCTCGATCCAATAAAGAGGCCATGGCGCTGTTCGAGTATAAACGGATGCTTGAGGCCTCCCAGCACGAAATCGAGGACGACGTCTGTCAGCGGCTCAGTAACGGCTTCGTCAAGTTCAAAAACAAAATGTTGAACACCCTGACCGGGGAGGAGCGATTCAGCGGGGATATGCTCTCCCTGGTCGAGCACTCCGACCTGGAAGAAACCATCGCCATTACCTCCATTACCCACAGGGCCGATGGCTACTTTTCAGGCCAACTGTGGTCGCTGCATCAACGGATGGCGTTGCTTAACGGGGGCGAGAAGATTGACGAAGCAGGTAACCCGGTCAGCCCCGTGCAGTTTTGCGAAGCGTTGCGCAAAGCACTGCTGAACCTCACTCTGGACAACAAAACCAAAATCATCGGGTACAAAACCTTTGATAAAGAGGTGATTGGTCCTCTGGATGAGCTCTATGAGGAGATCAACCACTACTTTATTGAACAGAATCTACTCCCGAACTTACACTACACCGCCAACCTGGATGAGTCGTCCGAAGGCTCCCGCGGAGAGGATGCCTCTGCCGCAGAGGACGCCGCTCAGAGCGATGCGCCCACACGTGATGGCGTCCCCCAACGGCGGGCCTCCGACCGTCTGCTCAGCGGTATGGCCACGCCGGCTGATACTCAATACCAGGCCGGCCTGTACAACGCCATCCGCTTACTCCAGGGCCACTTGACTCAACAGGCGGCGCCCGCCCCCAATGCTGGTGGTGCGTCCGCTCCCTCCGCGGCGGGTGCGTCATCCGTTAAGCCCTACAGCAATGAACAGCTTGTGGGGGTACTGGAAAACCTCCAGGCCCAGGCGTTGACTCAGTCCCAGGCTCTGACTTCCCAGAATGAAAGTGGGCTGATTACAGCCCCCCAGTCGATTCAGAAGGTCAGCCAACAGATGCTGGAACAGATCGCGGCTGAGAGTGACGATCCGGGCAACGTCGATCCGGGCGACCTGGATACCATTGATCTGGTAGGGTTGTTGTTCGAATACATGCTATCGGATGACAATCTGCCGGACTCGGTCAAGGCTCTGCTGAGCTACCTGCACACGCCTTTCCTGAAAATGGCTTTTATCGACAAGGATTTTTTTGAGCAGACTGACCATCCTGCACGGGTGCTGCTCAACAGTCTGGCCGAGGCCGGTGCCCGTTGGGTGAGCAACGACGGTACCAGCCAGTACGATATGTACAACAAGATCAAAACCACCGTTTTCCGGTTGCTGGCGGAATTCAAAAACGACGTGCGCCTGTTCGCCGAAGTGCTGCTGGAGTTCAACGCCTACACCCACAACCTGGCTCGCCGCCAGGAATTGATGGAGCGCCGTGCTCTGGAGAAAGTTCAGGGCGAGGAAAAGCTGCGTGAGGCCAAGCAAAAGGTCAATGACGAGGTGCGCAAGCGCACCGACAACCGGGAGCTGCCCTCGGCGGTACTGCTCCTGCTGCTTCAACCCTGGTCGGACTACCTTTCCTTTGTCATTCTGCGCTACGGGGAGGGCTCCGATAGCTGGCGTCAGTGCCTGAAAGTCATGGACGAGCTACTCTGGACCCTGGAGCCAAAGACCCTGGAGGCGGACAAAGCGCGCCAGATCGAGATTCAGGGCGGGGTGCTTCGAGCTCTACAAGCCGGTTTCGACAACATCGGCTACGACCAGGGCAAGGGCAAAAAATTGCTTGAAGCGGTCGCGTCCCTGCAAAAAATGGCCCTGCAAAGTCGCCGTCCGGAACCGGCGCCAGCGCCCATGCGTTCCAAACTGGAAAGCATCGCGGCAGAGAAGGCCGGTCAGAGCCGGATAAAGGAAGAGCCGGTCACCGAGGAAGAGCAGAAGATCGTCGACAACCTGAAAATGATCGAATTTGGGACCTGGTTTGAGTACGAGGGGGGCCGGCGCCTGAAAGTCGCCTGGTACAACAAACGGACCCTACACTACATGCTGGTCGACCAACAGGGGCGCAAAGTCGCCATGAACTCCGGTTTGCAGCTGGCGCGTGATATGATCGCGGGGCGGGCCAGGGTTATTGCCGGCAGCACCAAGCCGTTCTTCGAGCGAGCCCTGGAGAACATCTACCAGCAATTGAATGCCAAGGCCGGCGGCGAGTCGGCAGAGGAAGCAGTGCATGGTTGATCATCAACGCCAATGGCAGCGCTACACATTGAGCGATGCCGTCGATGTTTACGACAACTTGCGGGATCTATATCTCGGGCGACTGGTAAACCTTAACAGCCATGGCTTCATGCTGATGGGTGATCAGCCCATGGAGGAAGACAAGCTCTACAAGCTGGACCTGCACCTCCCCAAGGCCATTAACGGCCGCAACAGCATCCACCTGGGTGTGGACTGTCTCTGGACCCGCAACGCTGATCACAACGGCAAACACTGGTCCGGCTTCAATATCATTGATGCCTCCCCCCAGGCGGCCGAGGACATCGAAAGCCTGATCGAACATATCGGTCAACCGGCGGAATAAACCCCTTCCATGACATTTCCCCCCGCCTCCTTCGGCGTCGTCCAGGCGTTGTGCCGACTTTCAATAAGGTAAAAATGACTATAATATGCTGGCGACCCCATAATCCATAAAATGGCCTTGATAGAGAGTAGGTTACCGCTATGAAAAAACTCCTGGCGTTAGGGCTGGCCTTGACCTGTACCTTGGCTACGCTGACTGTTTGCGCTGCCGACGGCTACGAAATGTGGCTGCGCTACCCCCCGATTGAGAATCGCTCGCTGGCCAAGACGTATCAACGCCAGTTCCGCACACTCGTCGTCACTGGCGATTCCGCCGTTGTCGCCTCCGCCGCCAAGGAGCTGGAAAAGGGGCTCGCCGACATGCTGGGCGAGCCACCGGAGCGCTCGGATGAGCTCAGTCGGCGCGGTTCGTTGGTCATTGGCACGCCGGAGAGTTCCGAATTGATTGCCGGGCTTGGATGGGGCGAGCGCCTCGCCAAGCAGGGGCCTGAGGGCTACCTGATCGAAACGACCCGAATCGGACGACGCCCGGTGACGGTAATCGCCTCAGAAGGTGAGCGTGGGGTGCTCTACGGCGCGTTCCATCTGTTGCGTCTAGTACAAACGCGACAAGAGGTTGAGCCGCTGGCCATCGCCGAAGCCCCAAAGGTACAACACCGGGTGGTCAACCACTGGGACAACCTGAACCGTCTGGTGGAGCGTGGTTACGCCGGTTTGTCTCTGTGGGAGTGGGGGACCTTGCCACAGTACGATGAAAATCCCCGCTACGAGGACTATGCCCGGTTCAACGCCTCCCTCGGCATCAACGGCACCGTTATCAATAACGTGAATGCCGACCCGCGCATTCTCACCGACCAGTTTCTGGAGAAAGTCGCCGCGCTTGCGAGCGTGTTTCGCCGCTACGGTATCAAGACCTATCTCTCGATCAACTATGATTCCCCGCGCGCCTTCGGTGACCTGGAGACCTCCGACCCCCTCGACCCAAAAGTGCAGCAGTGGTGGAAAGATCGGGTAGAGAAAGTCTATAAACACATTCCGGACCTGGGCGGCTTTCTGGTCAAGGCGGACTCCGAAGGTCAACCCGGGCCCCAGGGGTACGGACGCAACCACGCCGAAGGCGCCAACATCCTGGCCGAGGCCCTGGAGCCATACGGCGGCGTGGTTTTCTGGCGGGCGTTTGTTTACTCCCCGGAGCAGGGCGACCGCTTCCGTGAAGCCTACGACGAGTTCATGCCGTTGGACGGCAAGTTCAAAGACAATGTGATCCTACAAATCAAGAATGGCCCCATCGACTTTCAGCCACGCGAGCCTTTTTCACCGTTGTTCGGTGCTCTGAAAGACACCAATATTATGTTGGAGCTCCAGGTCACCCAGGAGTACTTCGGTTTCTCCTACCATTTGGCCTATATGGGCACCCTGTTTGAAGAGGTCCTGGATACCGATACCTACGCCAAAGGTGAAGGCAGTACCATCGGCAAACTGCTCGGTGGTGAGGTGTTCGAGTACGAACAAACGGGTATGGCGGCAGTCATCAACCCCGGCACGGACCGCAATTGGACCGGCCACCCGTTTGTGCAATCGAGTTGGTACGCCTTTGGCCGACTGGCCTGGGATTACACCCTGAGCTCTGAAGAAATTGCGCAAGAGTGGATGCGGATGACTTTTACCAATGACGGGGCCTTTCTGGATCCGATTGGTGAGGTCATGGCCATGTCACGTGAGGCGGGTGTCAATTACCGCAGCCCCTTGGGACTGACCCATCTGTACGCTCAGGGCCACCACTACGGCCCGGCGCCCTGGCACGATACCTCCGGTCGCCCGGATTGGACCGCGACCTACTATCACCGCGCTGATGAAGAAGGTATCGGTTTCGACCGCACCGAAACCGGCTCTAACGCCATTGAGCAGTATCATGAGCCGGTCACCGAACGGTTTGGTAATCTCGAAAAAATTGATGAAGACTACCTGCTCTGGTTCCATCATCTGGGCTGGGACTACGAAATGGATTCTGGTCGAACACTCTGGGAAGAACTGGTGCACAAATACGATAAAGGCGTCGAGCAGGTGCGTCAGATGCAAGCCCAGTGGCAGGGCATCAAAGGGTTGATCGACCAGCAACGTTATGAGCACGTGAAAGCGTTGCTCGAAATTCAGCTGCGCGATGCCATTCGCTGGCGGGATTCGTCCGTCGCGTACTTTCAAAGCGTGAACGGCCTGCCTTTGCCTGAAGGATCCCCCGAGCCTGAACACACGCTGGATTACTATAAAAAGCAGGAGCACCGGTTCTATGTGCCGGACCCGTGGCATCCGAAGGGCGACGACCGCACGGTCGATTACTGAAGCATTCGCTCCTACCGTTGAGGCGCTTCCGGGTTACCGGATTCGGAGGCGCTAACGTCTTTTCCATTCTGGGAAGCCGCGCTTGGCATTAACACAAAGCAATAGAGCCTGCTCAGGACGATGCGCTCGTCAGAGTGCATTTGCCGATAGAAAGGGAGGTTGTTTTTGTGAGGGTGGAGCAGGGGTGTGACAAGCTCTCGTTCCATGAGAGCTTGTCAGTTCTAGCGGTGGGTTTTAACGGTTCAGATAATCCATCAGCCATTCCATCGCGGGGCGAGGCTGGCCGTTGCTCTGGATCAGGCCTGTGCCTTCCCTCCAGGTCGCGCCGACTACGTAACCCCAGAGAGTGATGCCGACCACATCCGGATGATTATAGAAAATCGGGAAGTGTGTCTGCATGTATTCAAGCTGTAGCTGGTCGTTGGACTCTTGAATGTCATACTCGGAGATGTACAACGGCAGACCCAGCGAGGCAATCTGGTCCAGCTTGTCCTCGATTTCCTGTGCGGTCCAGACTCTCGGGTTATACAGACCATGTGCCTGAAGACCCAATGCATCCACGTAGCCGGAGTTCACTGCTGGGCGGATCATGTCAATGATGGCATCGGTATCCCAGGTCATGAAGTTGTAATCGTTGTAGATGAGAACCGCATTCGGGCAGTGCTCTCGAGCCAGGCGGAAGGACTCGGTAATCCAGTCGCTGCCAAAGGCATTTTCCGCGTAGTTGGCCGGTGCGTGAGAGGGTAGGGCCTCGTTCACCACATCGATCATCTCAGTCTCCGGGTAGCGGTCGCAGTAGTCGCGGATCCACTCTTCGATTTCCGCCCGCTGTTCTGACGCACTCAAACCGTCGATCCAACCCGGGCGTTGGCTGCCCCACACCAGTACGTGAGCCTTGACGGGAATGCCGTTGGCGCGCGCATAGTCGTAGATGGCATCCAGCGGACCCCAGTTATACTGGTCGCGAGTGCCTTCAACCGAGCCCCATTTGCCTTCGTTTTCCGGAGTGATCTGATCCCAGTACTGGGTGAAATCGGAGCGCACGCTACCGCTGGTGGTGATGTTACCCACAAAGAAACCCGGGAAGTTCGGGTTGCCCGGATTGGGGGCGCTGCTGCTTGAGCTGGAAGAACTGCTGGAGCTTGAAGAAGAGGAGCTTCCGTCAAACGGATTGCCGAAGCCGATGGACCCAGTGCAGTGCAGCATTTCCGAGTAAGAACCCGCACCGCACTCACCGTCCCAGGCACCGGTATTGTCTTGCTGATCTTCGGCTTGGTAGGTGACGCCATTGACAATAATGTAATCCACCTGCACGTCGCGATCACCGGAATCATTGGTGAAGGCCACGCGAAGCTCGCCGGAGGCGTCGGTGGTTACACTGTAATTCATCATGCCGGTGGCCAGAGTCCAGGTTTCAATGGTCTGGCCGCCGATTTCCAGACTGACGCTCTCATCGCCCACTGTGCCGCTCATCTGTACGGTGATGCTATTGCTACCGCCGTTGTCTGGCGAGCTGGAAACGCTTGAACTTGAGCTTGAGCTTTGGCTGCTCGCGCTGGAGCTATTGTCGTTGCCACCGCCCTGAACGCTAAAATCGGAAATGCTCGCGGGGCTTCCGCCGTTTGCACAGAAACCGAAGTTGGTGCTGCTCCCGGGAGCGACGGTTGAGTTGTGGGCTGCGGGCGTGACCGTGGTGCCGCTTTGATTTCCGTTCCACAGGTTGTTGATGGTACTGCCATTGAGGTTGAGATCCACGGTCCAGCTGGTGATGTTGGCATCGCCATTGTTGGCGATATCAACGCTGGCACAATAACCGGATCCCCAGTTGTTCGTTACAGAAAGGGTGGCCTCTCCCGGACCGGAGGTCACGGCATTGGCCGCGCCGGAAAAGAGAAGGCCTGCCGACATAAAGACAAGCGTATTGCGCAATTTGTGTTTCATAAAACACTCCTGTTGCTGTTATCAGATAGGTGTTGATGACAGGCAACGTACCGTTGCCGATTACCGGAAAATAGAAATTCCGCGTCAAATACATCAAGCATAGAAACGAAGTTATTGTTATATCGCTTCCTTACTACAACAGCTAAAATGTCCATTGAATGAGGATATTTCAGGGCTCGCTTTCCATTGCGTCACCACTTGAATCGTCGCTTCCTTGTGAGTGGGGATCGGTGCTTCCTGCATCGGCATGATACATGGGGTTGTCCTGATTTTTTTTGATACAGTTCTCATAGGCGCTACTATAATCGGCGGCGTCATTTTGCTCGGCTTCACGCGCGCACATTTCTTCTACGGAGTAGGCGTCACTCTGGTAAATGTCAACTTGAGCGAAACTGGATGTGCTCAGTATCAAAAAAAGAAAACTACTTAAAATTGCCAGCACCCTCATAGTTGCACCCCGTTAATGTCGAGACGGTTCTTGGAAAAAAGGGGGGCTCCTGAGAGCCCCCCGATGACTACCTGTGAGTGAGTGAAGGAGATTGACTTACAGGTTGCCGTACCCAATAGAACCGTTGCAATGCAACCATTCACTGTTGGAGCCACCGCACTGGTTGTTCTGCCAGACGCCGGTGTTATAGCTCTGGTTTTCAGACTGACGGGTGGAGCCATTCACCTGAATGTAATCCACTTGCACATCCCGGCCGCTGGCATCGTTTTCGTATTGCACTACGATGCCGCCGCTGGCATTGCCGCTCCAGGTGTAGTTACTCATGTTGGTAGACAGCGTCCAGCTGGCAACGGTGGTGTTATTAACGCGCAGGTTAATACGTTCATCACCATTGGTACCCCGGGCGCGGACGGTAATGTCGTTGGACCCGCTGCCGCCACCGGAATCGCCGTTGCTTCCGCCACCGGTGTTGCCACCGCCGCCACCGGTACCGGACTGCCAAACAGAAACGTTGGAGCTGCCACTGCTTTGCCAGCCCTCAGTGGCCAAGACCTGATAATTATGGCTGCCCAGGTTCCAGCCTTGACGGGCCCAAGCGTCCACGTGGTTCTGGAAAGTGATGGTGTTGTTATTGCCCTGTGGGCGTTTGGAGGTCCGAACACTCCAGTATTGGTAAAAGGTGGTGTTCCCTTCAATCGAAGGTTTGTTGACACGCTGTGTCCGGTACAGGTCGTAAGTGCCGCCATCGGTGGTCACGGTGCCGGCGGGAGTGCCACCCGGTGGACGGTAGCTTCCCCAGCTGTCGACGACGTAGTACTCAACCAACGGGCCGGTCGTCCAACCGTATAGTGTCAGATAAGAGTTGCCAGAAGGTGAGTAATTGCCGGCGTTATAGCCGATGATGCGGTTGGACGCGCCGGTGCTCCAGCCTTTGCCGCCCACGAAGTTGCCGGTGTTTGACCACTCGTAACTGTAATTGCCCTCGGAGCCGAGAGTCATACAGGCGGAACCACCGCCATCGGTCCAGTGGGTGTAGTAAAAGCCTCCATTGTTACCGGTCTGATTGTCACAGATGGTCTGGGCGGTTGCGGTTGACACACCCAACGCTGTGGCGCCAGTGAGCAGGGCGAAGGAGAGTGATTTCACCCATCCCCCTTGCTTTGATATGACGTCAAGAAACTTCATAATGAATCCTCTTTGCTTAAATTTATTGTGTGCTTACTGACCGTGCGTATTTATCGGTGCAAGTTATGACCGTGTTCACTGTCAGTAATGCTCGAGGCCTTGTCTGATATGACTCACTGCGCTGATTCGTGAGACCGAAACAGTCACCGGTTATTATTTGAAAGTTGCGGTGTAGTGCTCGGCGCCCATGCCAATCCGTGTCTTCCACTTGCCGAAGAGCGGTTGAACCAGCAGGCGAAGTGTCGTTAACCGTCACCTTAAAGTCAATATAACCATAATTGCCGAGAGGGTGTTACACTTTTATATATTCAGAAAGACTATAAGATGCTTCAGGCCGGGTTTGTATGAATGTCATACAGCTCTCTCGCCCAACATAGGAGAAATCATGCTTGTGGGTCGTTTGGTGATGAGAACGAAGAAGCGCCGGCGGGAAAAGGTCAATGGAGAGGTGTCGTCTGATATCGCTTTTAATATTTCAAATTGGTATATGGCGTTCAAAGAATGTAATCGTATTCAAAACGCTGTTTTTCTGTAATGGTCTAGTATTTTCCCGCGCTGTTTCCGGTTTGGCACCAACGATGGGTTTTCATTGACGAAGACGCACAGAGCTCTTTCTGAGCCAGCCTTGTGTCGGTGACGTAGTAGAGCGTGCGCAACCCAATGTCGGTGCGGCCGACATTGTGGTAAATCATGCCAACCAAAATGTCTTCCGGGCTGAACAGGGCCTGGTGTTGTGCGAAGTAGCGGGCGGCCTTTCCGAGCTCACTGTCGGTGAGCAGATCAATGGCGCGTCCCACGCCGATCTGATAGGCCTGGGTCAACAGAAGATCATAGAGAGCCTCACGCTTTTTGAGGGGAAGGTGACCGAATACCGCGTCAAACGGTTCCTTCAAGTTTCGATGGTTCTGCTCCACCAGCCTCAGGGCGCAGTCCACCTGCACCATTCGATGCAGCCGATATGGCTCGGGAACCTGACAATCGTTCAGAACCTTCGGTCGCAGCTGCATAATACCCTGAGCGGCTTGGCGGGAGAGTGCGTCTTTCTGCCCGCCACTTTCGATGATGGTCTTCCCGAGAAACGTCGCCATGGTCCCGTCGGGAAAGCTGAACCGACCTTGAGCTTTACGATGTTCGTAGACAACCTCAAACAGTTTGATCAGGGAAACCGGCTGATCCTTCGCGCCGACGGTCATGCCGTCCCAGGTGCCCCACAGCCGATACTCTTCGCTTGTTCCGGTCAGTCTGTCGATGGCTTCGTTCATATCAACAAACGGTTGGTGGCAGGCCAATGCGAACGGGTAGCCCCGGCTGGTGGTCGAGCCAGGGCTCCATAGCTTCACCCTGGACTCCGCCACCAGCCGGGCTCGCGTCTGGTTAAGCCGCTCGACAGTTTCTTTGGATGAGTCCGCGTTGTCGATATACGCGAGAAACTGGCCCCTTCGGTCAAACAGGATGTGGCGGTCAGGCTCGCTGCAGTAGCCGGTGCTGAACAGGACCCAGGTTCGGATGGTGGCAATATTTTGAGCTACGCCCTGGCTCTCCCAGTAGGGTGTCTGTCTCACCACCTCCAGCCAGCTGTCCTCCAGAGCAGTCGAGTTCTCAGGAGACTCGGTCGATGCAATTGCCGGGAGCTGTGAAGCCATGCCAAGAAGAAGGGCGAAACGCTTGGCGACGCTCTGCAGAAGTATACGGAGATGGCGTTCTGGTGTTTCATTCATAGGATTAAGCGTGCTTTTGGGGCTCTCCCAACGTAGCATGGATTCCAGTCTGTGGCGTCGCCGTTGCGCATATTCAGTCTACTCCGATTTGGCAACCCTCGGGGCAAATGGTGGTATATAATCCGGAAAGGAGCAAGGTGCTCCAGCGTCTATGTCTGCTTTTGTGGAGTGCATGAATGGCCGAGAAAGAAGAGGGGGGCGCCTCATCGACGCCCCCTGAGAAAAAGCATGAGTTGCACCAGGAACTACCGATTGATTTCCCGGATCAGTTCTTTCGGCAGCTCCACAGGATCATTCGGTTCGCCATTCGAGTTCTGGCCGTTCTGATGGTCGCCGTCATTCTTTGGGGCGTGGGTGATGTGATTTATATCATCTATGATCGCCTGATGACCCCGCCGCTTTACCTGTTGGATATCAACGATATCTTTTACACGTTCGGTGGTTTTATGGCCGTACTGATTGCCGTTGAGATCTTCATCAATATTCGCCTGTATCTTGGGACGAACATATTTCCCGTGCAGTTGGTGGTTGCTACTGCCTTGATGGCCATTGCCCGAAAAGTGATCGTGCTGGATTTCGACGAATTGACGCCTCTCTACCTGATTGGCATTGCTGCCACGACGCTCGCCTTGGGGCTAACCTACTGGCTGCTAAGGCAGGGCCAGCAATACGACCGGTGGGACGATTGAGTCCTGCCGTCGGGTTTCCTCAAGGGCTCAACTTCAGTGAGGCCAGACTTATTAATAAGCATTGCCATGCGATAGGTATTGTTTGACTCAGATCAACGGTCGTCTCTTCCCGTTATCAACGCACGGAGCATTACTATGGAACAGCCGATTCTCACAACCGACAGACTCACCCTGCGCCCCTTCAAACAGCGCGATGCCAAGCGTGTACAGGCGCTGGCGGGCGATTGGCGGGTGGCTCAAATGACGGTCAATATCCCCCAGCCCTATGACGCAGGCATGGCGGAAAACTGGATCGCGACGCTGGCACCGGCGTTCAACCAGGGCGATAAAGTCGTTTACGCCGTCACCCGGCGTGACGCCGAAGAGCTTGTCGGCTCGGTCAGCCTGACAGACTTTTCCGGGGAAACCGGCAGCCTGGATTTCTGGATGGGGGTCCCCTTCTGGGGGCGAGGCTACTGCACGGAAGCGGTTCAATCCCTGGTCCATTATGGCTTCAGCCAGCTCGGCCTGTCGGCCATCCATGCCCACTACATGCGCAACAATCTGGCAAGCGGCCGGGTATTGGCCAAGTGTGGATTTCAGCACAAAGGCGAAGTGATGCTGAACTCCCACGGCATGATGCGCCGCTTACAACAATGCGAGCGCTTGCGCGACCGCTAAAAAAAGCCCGCATTACGCGGGCTTTTTTTGGGATGGGTGTGGCGGGTTCAATCAGAACGCCGGTAGTTCATCCAGGGTGATCACCCGTTCGTGGTTATAGACATGCTCCTTGTGGGGCTGAGTGTTGTAGTACTCGCCGGTCCAGAAGTTGGAGTCGTTAGTCACGCCCTCGGGGGTATCGACGTCATTCCAGACCATAAAATACAACCACCAGGCTCCGTCTTCGGCCATCAGGTCCGGGTCCGGAATATTGCTGTTCTCACTCAGTGCGACCATTTTCCGTTCGTGGGGATAATTGGCCGTCAGCTCGTAGGTGCCGATCTGGGACTCATAGTTCTGAGCGCCGTCGTAAATATCGTGGCTGACGATATCCACGGTCTCGTCACCGGGGTACCAGGCGGCGCTCTGGCCATTCCAGACCCACAGCAGGTTGTCCAGACCGTGGTAATTGGTTAGCCGCTCGTACAGGTATTGCCACAGAATCACTTGGGCATAAGCGGCGGGCACATCGTCGGTGCGGTCGTTGCGGCCCCACCAGAACCAGCCGCCTGAGGCTTCGTGCAAGGGGCGCCACAAAACGGTCACGCCAGCGTCTTCCAAGGTTTGCAGCTCGGCGGCAATCATATCCACGTCCGCTTCAATGTTGGCAAAGCTGGTGCTGGTCCTATCCAGCTCACCTTCCACCACCGGAATCACAAAGTCAGTGTCTTCAGTGTAGAACTCGCCGATTTCGCCTTCCGGCGCGTTCGGGTCACGCCAGTGCCAGGTGAAAGTGACCAGGCCGCCGCGCTCCCAGTGCTCGATGGCTTCCTCGGTCTGATTCAGCCCGGAAATACCATTCCAGTACAGGCCGTAGTTCATAAAGTCGTAGCCCATGATGGCGGGCGCCTTGCCGGTGTCATTGATCACCCGCTGGAATTGGTCAATGGAATCCAGCCAGGTTTGGTCCATTTGCCCGGACAGCATATGGTTGCCCCATTGGGATTGCAGGTAGCTGTACACCGCTTCGGTGGTCTCGTTGGCACTGGGGTTGACCGGCTCGTCGCGCATCGGGCCTTGGGTGTTGCTGCCCATTCCGGGGCACATGCTTTCAGACAAGCACACCGAGCCGCCTTCGCTGCCCCAGCTTCCGGTGTCGGTATTGCACAGCGTAATTTCCGACTCGCCGATCAGGCAGTAGGGAAAGTCACCGGCACCGGGGTCGGCGTCAGAGCCGTGCACGATGCAGGAATAGCTGTTCTCCCAGCCCCAGCCGTCGCCGTCGGGGTCGGAGGCCGCCGAGCGGCAGTAGGGCCAACCGTTGCTGGTCGCATTGGGAATGACCTCGCCGCCCTCAGAGCTGGACGAGCCGCTTGAAGAGACCGAAGACGACGCGCTGGAGGAGAGTGAAGAAGACACCGACGAAGCGATGGATGAAGACACCGACGAAGAAACCGCCGATGACATGCTGGATGAGACAGCACTCGAGGCAACCGAGCTGGCAACGCTGGAGGACTGGCTCGCCGAGCTACCACCTCCGTTGACCGTCAAGCCGGTGAGTTCCGCCAGGTAATCACTGCCGGTGCTGTTGGCACAGAAACCGAAATTGACGCTGGCCCCCGCGCGAACCTCGCGGTTGTACCCCATGGGCGTGACGGTATCGCCACTGATGTTGGCGCTCCACAGGTTGTTGATCTGGGATTGCTTGGTATCCAGGGTCAACGCCCACGAACTGACCGCGGCGCTGCCATTATTGTTGACGCTCACAGAGGCGCAATAACCGCTGCCCCAATCGCTTTGAATGGACAGAGTGGCGCTGGTGCTGTTATCTCCACTGACGGTATTGGCTTGAGCCGCCCCGCCGCACAGTAACAGAGTGGCCGCCATGGCACTTCGCCAGGCGGACAGTTTGAAAAAGGGTTTCATAAAACGCTCCTGTTGTTATTGCTTAAAGATTGACGACGCCGCCATCACCGTACTGGTCGTTGCAGGTGATGCGTCCTATACAGCTTTGGCTGTTCTCATAGCCCCAGCCTTCGTCCTCAGTGGCGCACAAGGGGTGAAGGGTGCCGTACCAGTCGCATTGCTGGTTGGCTGTTTCGCTGGAGGATTGGTCACTGGAGGAGTGGCTTGAAGAGGAGGCGGCAACGCTGCTCACGGCGCTGCTGCTTTGCGCCTCGCCTTCTACGCCGTAGGGCGCTGGTTGGCTATCACAGGTGCTATAGCCAATGCAGCTTTCATTGTTCTCCCAGCCCCAGCCGTTGGTCTGGCCGTCGCACAGCGGGTAATGAGTGCCGTACCAGTTGCATTGAAGCGGGCCGGGGGCACTGCTGGATGAGGACGCCGAGCTGGAGGTTGAGCTGCTGAGGCTACTGGAACTGGCAACGCTGGATGAAGAGCTGGCGTTGCCGCCCTCCAGAACCTCTGCGAGTGGGCCGAACCAGGCGTCGGCGATTTTCTCGTCGCCGCTGGCGTTGGGGTGGACCCCGTCATAGGTGTCTGCGTTGTAATCAAAGCCGGTGTACTGATCCACCACAATGATGGGCGAGGCGGCGGTACTGAGGTTGTCGGCCCAGCCCGGGATCGCGCTGTTCAAGGCTTGCACCCGCTGGTTGCACTGAGCGCAGGCCTCGTTAGGGTCCATGGGAATAATTTGTGCGACCAGAATGGTCATGCCGGGATTACTCGCCCGCATCTGTTCCACCAGTGTGGTGAAAGCGTCCAGAATGTCATTGGTGGGGCGATTGCTCCAGACATCATTGGTACCCAGGTGCATGATCACCACATCCGGGTCTGTTTGCGCCAGCCAGTCGGGCAGCAGATTGTCGTAGGCAATGTTGGTGGCGAGGTAACCGCCGTGACCTTCGTTATCGCCGTCGTGCGCGACGCCACAGCCCTGAGGGGGCAGCGTGCCCACGAAGTCAATATCGGTATGGCCGGCGTCCTGAAGCTGATTCCACAGTAGGGCTCGCCAGCAGCCGGGGGAGCCGGTAATGGAATCGCCCAGTGGCATGATGCGGGTCTGGGCTGTGGCGGCGCCTGCGAATAGAGCGGTAACCATTGCCGATAGCAAAAGCAGAGTATGAAATAACCGCTTGTGAGAGTGCGTCATAGCGCTGTCGCTCCTGATGACAGTGAGTGAAGGTGGCGCGCTGATCCGCTTTTATTGGAATGACAATCGGTTACAACGGCCGGCGACAGTCTAGTGGCCAGGGCAGGGCCCGGAACATTAGCTGTGTCTCACTTTGCTCAGGTCATCAGAATAATTTGAAATAAGAAAAAACTTTCAAATTTCAACGCTTTATTCACTCTCCTCTTTTCGCTGGCGATCCTCCTCAAGAACGCGTCGCAGGCTTTCCAGGTTCTGGTTCACGGCTTGTCCGTAGCGCTTCTCATCGCCCCACAATGGCGCCAGTTCCTCAAAAGTGCGCTCGTCGTGCTCGCCAAACATCTGGGCGTGTCGGGCAGCCAGTTCCGGGGTTTGCCCCAATGCGATGAGCGCGTCTTCCCCCACCTTGAGCGCGGAGTGGAAGGTCTCCCGGCGAATGGCCTGAATGCCGCGTTTTCTCAACTCATAAGCGTGACTGCGATCGACCGCTCGGGCGATCACTTTCAGCTCGGGGAAGTGTTTACGGGCCGTATCGACAATGGACAGTGACTTGACCGGATTGTCGACGGCCACCACCAGCAATGAGGCGTCGTTCGCGCCGGCCTGCTCCAGCAAGCTGCGCCGGGACGCGTCCCCGTAGTAGACCTTGTTGCCGTAGCGGCGCACCAGGTCCACTTGCCCCGGGCTGCTGTCCAGAATCGTCAAAGGGATCTTGTAGCTGTTCATCATACGGCCAATAATCTGCCCAAAACGCCCGTAGCCGGCGATGATGACGCCCTTCGAGGGAGAGGGACGGTCGTATAGTCGGTCGGATTTTCGCTGGCGCAGGGAGGAGAAGCGGTCAAATGCCATAAACAGCAAGGCGGTGCCGACCATGGTGACGGCCACCACCAGATTGAGCACCTGGGCGTGGCCTTGACTGAGCACGCCGGCGGTCAGTCCCGCGGCGGAAATGACAAAGGCAAACTCGCCGCCCTGTGACAGCGAAATACCGAAGAGAACTTTCTCCGAAGGGCCGAACCGAAAAGCCGTGCCGACGCCATACAGGACCATGAACTTGATCAGCATCAGGGCGAGGGCGGCGCCCAGAATCAGGAGCGGCTGGTCGACCAGCAGTGGGTAGTCAATGCTCGCTCCCACACTGAGGAAAAACAGCCCCATCAGCAGCCCTTTGAAGGGGTTGAGGTCCGCTTCAATTTCATGGCGGAACTCGCTCTCGGCCAACACCACGCCTGCAATAAACGCGCCCAGCGCCGGTGATAAACCGATGGCGGTCATGGCGAGCGTCACGCTCACCACAATCAACAGAACAAAGCCGGTAAACAACTCGGACTGCTGGGCGTTGGCGATCACCCGAAACACCGGGCGCAACAGATAGCGAGCGATGACGATAATGCCGACGATCACCAACAACGTGATGAGTGCCTGCCAATACGCCGGAAAAGCGGACAACAGGTCATGTCCCACGGGCGTCTCGGCGCTCGAGCCGTTGCTTCTGGCCAACAGGGGCACCGCGGCCAGTATCGGAATCACGGCAATATCCTGAAACAGCAACACCGAGAAACTGTTTTGGCCCACGCTCGAGCTGAGCAGGCCCCGTTCTTCGAGCGTTTGCAGCACAATAGCCGTGGAGGAGAGTGCGAGCGCAAGCCCGATCAAAACCGCTTCCGCCGGAGCGACGGACATCGCCGTGGCCACCCCGGACAACGCCAGTGCGGAAAGCACCACCTGCGCCCCGCCCATGCCCAAAATGGCGCGGCGCAAATTCCAAAGCCGGTGAGGGCGAAGCTCGAGCCCGATCAGAAACAGCATGATCACCACCCCGAACTCGGCAAAGTGGAGTACCGATTCCGGATGACTGACGAAGTTCAACACGTGCGGCCCGAGCAGGCTGCCCGCCACCAGGTAGCCCAGCACCGAGCCAAAGCCCAGACGTTTGGACAATGTCACGACAATCACGGCGGCACAAAGGTAAACCGCGACGTCAATTAAAACATGCTGCATGGTCTTGTCTCAGTCAGCCTTGTGGATCGTGGAGCGCCGTTGCGGGCGCGGTATCGTTCTCGGGAACCAGATACTGGCGGATATACTCCTCAGACAGGTTCAGTTGGTAGAGACACTTGCCGTTGGTCCACAGCAAATGGTCGCCTTCCACCACCTTAAAGGGGCGGTCGAACGCCACCTCCGCGGAAGCGTCACAGCCAAAACGTCGCGTCGTGCCGATGACTAACCATCGGTCGCCTTTCCAATGCCACACTGGCCATTCTCCCCAATGCACCCGGCTCGAGGTAATGGCGCGGTAGCGCTCTCCCCGGAATGCCAAGTCCCCGATCACGCAATGACGTTCGCCCTCCAGGCATTGACGGGTGCTGTGCTCCTTCACATTAAGCGCGTCAAGGAAGTCATCATTGACCTCGGTTGCGGGCAGCAGCGCGAACTGGGCCCGGCGCCAGTCCGTATCGTTTTGTGTCACCGGTGCGATGCGACGCTCCCAGCGAGTTTTCATGGTCAGTACCTGCTCGATACGGGTCTTCAGCGTGGGGTGTTCGGTGACGAGCGATGTCTTCTGAAGCTCTTTTAACGCTTGCGTGCCGTAGGCGCCGAGTTCGAAGCGCAGGTAATCCTCATCAAAATCCGCCGGTGCGGTGGTACCGTTCAACAGGCGCTCGACCTGGCTGTTGGCAGAGAGTTTGTGGAAATCCAGTAACGGCGTATGAACCAGAATAAGCGCCAGCGCCAGAGCCCCTCCCACCCATGTGTTCCATTGACGAATCCGCACAATCGGCAGTGTTCGGTAACGCAGAATGAGCGCCGCGTACCCCAGGCTGAACAGAGCGATAAACAGCGCGACCAACAAACCCCACAACCGACTGACCGTCAGGCCGTACTGATCAATGCGAAGTCCGAGCGACCAATTGGCCAGAAAGACCGTAATGGGCAAAACCACCAATGTGAGCAGCAATAAGCGGCGAAGCCAGGGCAGGCCCTCGAAGGGCTGTTCGTGTTCAGCCACCACGGCGTTGAAAAAATAGAGAATCACCGTCGCCAGCGACAGCATCAACAGGGCGGCAAAGCCGGTATCCCACAGCGGCTCGACGCCGGTGAAGGGTAGGGCTGCAAGAAACAATACCAGAATAAACGAGGCCAGTGGCAGTAACGCCCGAGTGAGAATTTCACACAGATTGCGAACTGTGGCGATCAGGTTCTCACGGTCGCGGATCAACCCCAGGCCCCAGCCGCCCACCAGCCCGGTGACGGGATAGATAAACTCCGGCTCGCTGAACAGCTCCGCGAAAAAGTCGATGTCTATCACTTTGAACAACTGCGCCCAAAGAAAGAGCAACAACCAGAATACGCCGACAAACAGCGCGAGAAAGCCCTGAGTCAGTGCGATGCGCCAGGAGTTATCCAGTAAGCCGGCGTAGTCCAGGCGCTTGTGTTCGCGATGGGTGCGAAAGAAAAAGCCGAGAATAAACAGCGCGATTACCAGAGCGCACACCAAAGAGGGGAGGCCACCGTGGTGCTGGAAGGACTCGGCGCCCTCCGGGGTACTGAGCCACCCCGCTTGCCAACCGAGCCAGAACAGCACGCCCGCTAATACCGCGGCGGCCAGGGCGTTGGCTCGGTCTCGCCAGTGGATGGCCCCGAGGTAGAGAAACAGCGGAACACCGATTGCAACGGTATAAAGCGCGTAGAGCCATTCGGGCGCCGTGGCGGGCCAAACCTCATGAGTGATGGCCTTGTGTAGCAGCAGAAGGCCTAAAGACTGCACTGTGCCGAGTACCATCAGTGCCAGCCGGTTTTCCTCTGAAAGCCCATTATTATTCATTGTCTCTCCATACCCGGTGTTGTCGTCGGTTTTATGATAGCAGGGTATGGAAGGGCGCGGGTAAGCGGTGGCTAACGCACCCCCGGGTAAACTCCGCGGGAGTGCGGCTGAGAGTTAATGGGTGTCGGCGATGTCCTTCAGGCCCTCGTAGACCAGACGAGCCACTGCCTCGGCGCCTTCAGGTTGGAAGTGGGTATTGTCGTCCTGCCCGTCTGGGTAGGCGGAGAACGTGCCAGCTGGCAGATTCATGAAGTAGGTTTCGCTAACGTACTCCTCGCCCTTATTGGAGAAAAATGCCTTCGAGCGTTCCTGCAGATCGATCCACTCTACGCCTTCCTGCATGGCCACTTCCCGAGCGGCATCGTCGTATTCACCGTGGTCGTTTATCAGCTGACCGTCTTCCCAGGGGTAGTTTCGGGCCACCGGGGTCATCAGGATCGGAGTCGCCCCTCGAGCGCGGGTCTGATCGATAAACAGGCGGAGGTATTGCTTATAGCCTTCCACAGTCACATAGCGTTCGGTTTTGTTCACTGCGGCATCGTTGTGACCGAATTGAATCAGCACCAGATCGCCCGGTTTGAGGTCCTCGTCAATACGCTCCCACCGACCTTCCTCGAAAAAGGTACGGGTGCTGCGACCCCCGCGGGCCCGGTTTACCACATTCACACGGTCGCCCTTGATCAAGGGCCGAAGGGCTTCAAGACTGTCGCCATTCACAAAGGGCTCCAGCTTCTGGCCCCAACCGGTGACCGGGTGGCGGTTCTCCCAGTAATCGGCGTTGAGGGTATGGTCCGCCGCTGTTGAATCCGCGGCCAGGTAGATGTGCGTGGTGTCATCGGCGTGCGCGGCAGCGGGAGGGGTGGTGGCACAGGCCTGAAAGGCCCAGGCGGCCGTAGCGGCTACCATCAGCCGGTTGAATAGCGTCATTCTCTCGTTCTCTCTCAATTGATAGTTTTGGCTTTTTGAGCGCACGGTTCGTTGCGCGTGCACCGGCAGGAACTATACAAACATACTGACGTTCGAAGCAACGCTGCCCCAACTGTTTTTGCCCCGACGGAGTGCTATGATTGGGGCCCATTGGCGCCACACAACCATAAGGAGCCCGCTGTGAGCGAACTGTATTCCGAACACCCGGTGATGTTTAAGAACAATCCCATTGGCTTTATCGCCAGTATCATTCTGATTCCTGTTTTCGGCCTGGGGATTCTGATTCTGCTCTGGTGGTACATTCAGACCCGAAGCTCCAAGCTGACCGTCAAGGAGTACGACATTCTTTATGAAGAGGGGCTGCTCAGCAAAAACCGGGCGGAGTTCAGTATCAACGGGATTCGTACCGTGCGGGTACACCAGAGCTTCTTCAATCGCATTTTTGGCGTGGGCACCATCCAGATTTTCACCGCCGGGGACAAACCCGAAATCGAAGCCAAGGGCATGCCGGAGCCCAACCGTGTGCGGGAACTGATCAAAGCGCAGCAAAACGGGGGAGCCAACCGTGGTCGGTGAGGAAGATCGGAACGATAAAAACGAGTCCCGCAAGATAGCCATCGTACTGATCTCGCTGCTCGTGGTGGTGGGCGTCGCCGCCATGCTGCTATTGCCGTCGCTGTCCGAATTCGCCGCCACGCACCTGCAGCCGGGCTTGGGCCTGAAAACCGCCGCGATCATCGCCTTCTTCGTGACCGTGGTGTTATTTCTGGTGTTTGCGGTTTTCTCCGGCGACGGCCTGCTTGGTGAACTGCAGTTTATGCTGCTTGGCTTCTTCCTGTTTTTTCTGATCTTTTGGCTGATGATCGCCTGGATTTTTTAAAGGGCCTTTTTCAGTAAGCCTGCTTCAGTGAGCATAGCCAAACACGGAAACAAAGTGGCAGAAAGTGCCGCCCAGCACAAACAGATGCCACACGAAGTGGGCAAATTTGAGTCGGGCGTCCAACACATAGAACACGATGCCCAGCGTATAGGAGACCCCACCCGCGGCCAGCCATGCGATACCGGCGGCGGGCACCTCCCGGGTGAGCGGGTGCATGGCCACCAACACCATCCAGCCCATGATCAGGTACAACCCCACCGAGAGCACTGGATGGTGCAGCTTCCTCATGCTTTTCATCAGCACGCCAAAGGCCGCCAGCGCCCAGATGATGCCAAACAGCGTCCAGCCCCAGGGGCCGCTCAGGGCGCCCAGGGTGAAGGGCGTGTAGGTGCCGGCAATCAGCAGGTAGATGGCGGAGTGGTCGATATCCTTGCACACCCGCTTGGCGCGCCCATGGGGCAGCATGTGGTAAATGGTAGAGGCCAGATACAGCACGATCATGGTCCCGCAGAAAATGCTGACGCCCACCACAAATGCCGGGTCCCCCAAATGTAGGGCCCGAATAACCATAAACGGCGTTGCCACAATAGCTGCGATAAAGCCGATGGCGTGGCTGATGGTATTGGCTGTCTCTTCCCCGACGGTTTGCAGTCGGCCCTTTAGGGCCCGAACAGCGTTCTCAGTCGTCACTCCTCACACCTCTCTCAATCGACATAGTTTCAGTGTAACGCAGGCAAAGCCGTGCTCGTAATGGTAAAGTTCGCCCTCTTTTGGTGCGTGAGGGCAGTGGCGTGATTTTATCGACTTTCTGGCAGACATTTCGAGCCTATTTGGGCGTGGAGCGAAACACCACCAGCCATGCCGAAAAGTGCCTGTCAGCGGTCGGCGCCTTCCTGGGCATTCTTTCTGTATGTGGTATCTCTTTCTGGTACCTGTCCGACACCGGCGCATTGCTGATGCTCGCCTCCATGGGAGCCTCGGCGGTTCTGTTGTTTGCCGTGCCCCACGGTGCCCTGTCTCAGCCTTGGGCGCTGTTGGGTGGCCATCTGCTGTCTGCCGCGGTCGGGGTCAGTTGCCAGCGCCTATGGCCGGACGCCGCTTTGACGCCGGCTCTGGCTGTGGGGCTGGCGGTCGGGTTGATGTACTACCTGCGCTGCATTCATCCCCCCGGCGGCGCTACCGCTCTTGCTGCCGTCATTGGCGGGGCCAGTGTACACGAGCTCGGTTACCAGTATTTGATAACGCCCGTGCTGTGGAACTCGCTGGCGCTCCTGGCCGTAGCGGTCCTCTTCAACAGCGTTTTCCCGTGGCGGCGTTACCCGGCGCACTGGGGTCATCGCTCGGCCCGGCGTGCTCAAATGAAAGCCCCGGCAACTCCCGTTGTCCTGAGCCAGGAGGATCTGTCGGCGGCGATGTCTCAGCTTAACTCCTATGTCGACATCACCACCGAGGAGCTGGTGGAGCTGATGCAGTTGGCGCGCGAACATGCCGAGCGGCAGGTTGAGCACCCGCAGCGAATTGAAGCCGGTCGTTTCTACAGCAATGGTGAGCTCGGCCACCGCTGGTGCGTCAGGCAGGTTATTGACGCGGCCAACCTCAACGAGCAGCGCCGGGATCAGGTGATCTATAAAAACGTTGCCGGCGAGAACGCTTACGAAACGGGTATTTGCCAGCGCGAGGCGTTTCGACAATGGGCCCGGTTTGAAGTGGTGGAATCTGACGGCCGCTGGGTTAAGCTGGGAGGCAATTGAGAAACCAGTCTGGAGTCAGAGAATGCGGTTGGCCATATTGGATGCGGATATTCTGAGAGAGGCATTGCGGCCGAAGTACCATAGCTATGGTCGAATGTTTGTAACCCTGTTTGAGCGGCAACGGCCAGGTTGGGCCATGGATGTTTATAGCGTGATCGACGGGGACTACCCGCGGGACTTTGAACAGTACGACGCTGTTCTTATCACCGGCAGCCAATACGACGCCTTTTCTGACGAGCCCTGGGTTTGTGAATTACGCGACTATGTCCAGGCGCTGTTTCGGGCGGGAAAGCCGATGGTCGGGGTGTGCTTCGGTCACCAGCTATTGGCCCATGCCCTGGGCGGAGAGGCCGGACGGGCCGGAGCCGGGTGGGGCTTGGGGGTGATGAGTTATCCGGTGCTGGCCAAGCCCTCCTTTGTTGATGACACCGCGCCAGTGGCCCTGATTATCAGCCACCGGGATCAGGTCAACCGCCTACCGCCCGAGGCCGAGCGGCTCCTCAGCAATGATTTCTGCCCGAACGCGGCCTTTTACATTCCCAATCGGGTTCTGGCCATTCAGGGGCATCCGGAATTCAGCGTGGAATACGCCCGGGCGCTGTTGGAGTACCGCAAAGACCAACTCTCTTCGGAGCAGCTCACCCAAGTGGAGCGGAGCTTTTCCATCGCCCATGAAGGTGAGCGGGTTGGCCGGTGGATGGCACGGTTTCTGGAAGACGCCGTTGGCTGATCAGGCCTCGGGCTTGCCTTCCAGCATGTAGTGACCGACGTGCTCCGCGAGGCTGGTGCCCGCCTCGTTCATGGTCAGGTAGGTCCGGTTCGCGCCAGCGGCGTCGATGCGGTTGGCCTCATCCTCATACAGGCTGTGAGAGACAATGTAGCCGGTGAAACCGTTGGCGCGCAGCTTCTTGGCGGAGATGATTTTCGCCTCCGAGTCACTCATGCTCAGCACCACGGAGCGGATGCCGCTCATATCCAACCCGGCCCAGAAGGCCTGGTCCTCGGCGTCCGCGAACAGGATGTTTCGCCCCGCCTTCAGGTGCTTGTCCACCTTGCCGGGGTCCGAGTCCAGCGCCAACAGCCGATAACCCTGTGACTGCAGTCGGTCATAGGCGGCGGTCCCGGTTCGGCCCATCCCCATGACAATGATCTGCGCATCGCCCAATGAAACGGGGACCTCATCGGGGTGCCAACTGTCGCGCTCCAGCCGCCGCAAGCGGGCGCCCAGGCGCTCGTACAGCGGGTGGGCAATGTGGTTCAGCGGTGCGGACACCACGAACGACAGCGCCAGGGTCAACGCGAGCGGCACCAGCCACTGCGGAAGTGCGACACTCGCCACAATCAGGCCGAACTCGCTATAGTTGGTCAGGCTCAGCCCGGTGAGAAAGGCGCTGCGCGAACGCAGCTTGAACACCAGCAGCAACAGAAAGAACAGAATGCCCTTGAGCGGTAGCAGCAGCGTCATCACCAGGGCGAAGATGATCATGCCCCTGTCCGGCAGCCCTTCCATGCCGATCTGCAGGAAAAAGCCCACCAGAAACAGCTCCTTGATACTCCAAAGGGAGTTGGACAGCTCGGTAGCCCGAGGGTGGTTCGCCAGCAGTGCCCCAAAGGCAAGGGCGCCCAGTTCGGAGCTCAGGCCGACAGACTCAAACCCCTGACCACCGACGACCAGGGCGAGCAGCAAGCCGAGCAACACCAGTAGCTCGTCGTGACCGCTCTGGTCCAGCAGGCGGTAGATCAGTGGGCGCAACAGTGGAATCAGGAGAATCAACAGGGCCCAGGCCGAGGGCGTATCGCCGCTGGCAATGGCCATCACCACCAGGGCGATCAGGTCCTGCACAATCAGAATCCCGATCGCCACCCGGCCATGAAAGGCCCGGAGCTCGCGTTTGCTGTCCAGGGCTTTGGCCGCCAGAACGGTACTGGAAAAGGCCAGGGCGATGGCCAGCATCCCGGCGGTATAGGGTTCCAGGTCAAGCAGCCAGTAAAGGCCGGGGGCGAGCAGCAGGCAGGACACCGTAAAATGCAGCAGCCCACCGCCAATCACCTCCGGGCGCACCAGGTTGCGAAGGCGCAGTTTCAGGCCCACGGTGAACAGCAGGAGCAGTACCCCAAGGTGCGCGATATGGTCCAGTATTTTGCCGTTTTCTTCCGGCAGTGAGAGATAGGGGGAAGCGGCACTGATGGCAAAGCCCGCGGCCAGGTAGCCAATCAGGTTGGGGAGCCCGAGACGGCGGACGGCAAACCCCAAAGTGAAGGCAAAGGCGATCCAAATGGCTTCCAGCATGCAGTGCTCCCAAAAAGCGGTGTCAATAACGCCCTAGTATATCGGAGGATGACGCAGAAAAAAGCCGGCGCACGGGGCGCCGGCTCTAGAGGGGGAAGCCGTCGAGCTTAATAGGTACAGCTGTCCGGGTCGTCCGCCACGAAGTAAGACTTGTAGTTGCCTGCCTGCGGGTCCATGCACCCCTCAAGGTTCAGTAGCCGCACCGAACGGAACTCGATAGGCGCGCTTTCGGCCTGCAGCGCAATATAGCCCTCAGTCAACGGCGTACCGTCGTCCAGTTGCATGCCGCTGTAGCGAATCACCTCCTCGCCCTCCACTCGGTGAATGGCCAAATCATCCCCATGCACCTCCACTTCGGCCGTCACCCACTGGTCACCGTGGTAAGTCTCGCTGGAAGACTCAATAATGTGGTCGGTCCGCAACTCGCCCTGATAGACCGCATGGGAGCCGGGTGTAACCAGGTTGGAGGTGTGGCGCTGGTCTTCCCCGTTGCCGCCGAGCAGTTGGACTTCCATGCAGGCCGGGTAGCCCTGGTCGATGGCCATTTCATAAGGGGACTGGGCGTGATACATGATGCCATTATTGCGAATGGCCCATTCCGGCGCGCCGTCCACCTGCTCCCCGACAAAGCGGTATTCCACTTCGATGCGGTAGTGGGAGAACGGCTCTTTGTAGAAGATATGACCCCAGCGTCCGGCCAATTCGTCGTACTCATCGTAGCTGACCACGATCTTCCCGTTCTGCACCGAGAAGGTGTTCAGGACATTCTCGCCCACCGGATGGCCGGCAATTTTGATGATCCAGTCGTCCAGATCCTCGCCATTGAACAGCTCCACCCATTCTTCCTGCTCAGCAGCGGCAGCCGTGGTGTTTGGGCCCGTGTTGCAGCCGGTCAGAGCAAGCGCGGTCAAACCGACCAGGGGGAGGAGCTTGGTCAAATGCATGGTATTGCCTCTTGTCTATTATGATGGGTGTCTGGGAACCGAGTGAGGGAATAATGCCAAATTTATTATTTGGAAACAAATTTCATATAAAAAATATGAGCCCACAATATGATGGCCATTCTTGTGGTGCCGACTCTTCGACCCAGTCCGGGACCGAAGGATGAAAGTCCTGCCAGAGTGTGCTTTAATTTCCGTAGAACATCCATAACCTTTCCAAGGAGAACGGGTGTGCGCCCCGACCCGCTGACCGCACCGGCACTGCTCGACACCCTCTATGAGGGAGCCATGAACCCCGCCCGCTGGCCAGAGTTTTTAACCCAGTTGGCTGCGCTGTTTCACACGGGCACGGCCACACTGCGTGTCGCCGACAGGTCCGCTCCCTCCGTGTTGCAATCCTATACGGTGGGGTTTGATCGGGACGCCAACCAACGCTACCTGCGTGAGGGCGTGGAGGAGGATCCGTTTCGCAAGGCCCTGGAGGACGCGCCGCTTGGCAAGATCCAGCTCAGCCACGATATTATTGCCGACCAGGCGTTTGAGCGTAGCGAACACTACCAACAGGTTTTTCGCCCCAGTGGCAACTTCTACGCAATGGGAGGGCACTTCGAGCGCCGCTCCCGAAAAGCGGTGTATGTTGGCGTTCATCGACCTCGCGCCGGTGGCCCTTTTTCTGAGCAGGAGCGGCAGTGCCTCGAGTTTTTTCCGCCCCATTTGCGTCGCGCCGTGCGTCTGATGGGCATGCTCCATCAAATGGAGGAGGCCCTACAAAGGGCGCGTGCCGCGCTCGATCAGCTGCCGTTCGGCGTCTGGTTTGTCGATCAGCGGCTGCGCTGTGACTGGGTAAACCACCCCGCGGAAGAGGCGATGCGCACCGGCGCCTTTGGCTTGACACTACACTTTGACCGCTTGATGTTAACGGACCTCGTTGAGGCTAAGCGATTGACCTCGGCAGTCAACGCTATTGCCAGGGGCATCAGCCAAGTGGAAACGGTGCGCCTCGGGCTGACTGGGGCCTCGCTCCTGTTGGTCGCCCAAGAGGGCCTCCCCACCGCCCACCTCCTGGGTGGCCTCCAGCACCAGGGAGTGCTGATTGTCCTTCTTGATCCCGAGCGCCCTTTGACGCCGGATACCGAACGCCTGCGAACCCTGTACGGGCTCACCCCAGCGGAAATTCGCTTACTGACGCAACTGTTCTGCGGTCGGGACCTGCAAGAGGCCAGCGGCGCGCTCTCCATATCCATTCATACCGCCCGCTGCCAACTGAAAACCGCCATGCAGAAAACCGGCGTCAGCCGCCAGACGGAACTGCTGCGCAAACTGATCGTCACCACCGCCAGCTTTACCTTGAGAACTCCATGACCCTTGCTCAAACCTTGTCGCTGCCCGACGGCCGCGTGTTGTCTTTTCGTGCCCAGGGGGACGCCGCGGGCTACCCGGTGTTCTACCTGCACGGCATTCCCGGCTCAAAGCAGGAGCCCTTCCTGCCCGCCGACACAGAAACGCTCTCTGGTATCCGTTTGATTACCATGGACCGTCCCGGCTATGGCGGCTCGTCTCCCTGTGAGCATTACGATGTGACGACCCACTCGGCGGATTTGTGCGCCCTGGCGGATCATCTGGAAATAGGACGCTTCGCGCTGTTCGGGTTTTCCGGCGGTGGGTTCTACGCGCTGAACAGTGCCCATCAACTGGGAGAACGAGTCAGCCGTGTGGTGCTGGTGGGAACGCCGGCCATTCCATTGCTGCCGGACCCTCTGAACGAGGCGGGGGAACTCACCGCATCGACCTGGCAGCAAGCGCGGGATAACCCGGAAACCCTCCCCGATCAGTTGCGGCCCCTGGTCAGTGACGCGCAGGGGCTGGCAGAGACTCTGTTACAAGCGCTTTCCAGTGCCGACCGGGAATTATTCGCCGATCCGCATCACTTTGCTTGTCACCAGGATAATATGAGTACCGCTGTCCAGCAGGGAGCGAAGGCAGCCGCCATCGCCATAGCCCGTGACATGACCCTGATGATGCAGCCCTGGCCATGGGACTCGGCCCGCTTGCCGCAGGCCGTGCACATCTTCCACGGCACCAGCGATGGACTGCTGTCCACACAGCATGCGCAAGCTCTGGCTGAGGCCATTTCCCACAGTCAATTGGAGTTGGGCGAAGGCGAGGGCCACTACGCCGGGATCTGCGGCTCACGTCTCCGG
Organism: Marinimicrobium agarilyticum DSM 16975; assembly: GCF_000423345.1. Taxonomy (GTDB): domain Bacteria; phylum Pseudomonadota; class Gammaproteobacteria; order Pseudomonadales; family Cellvibrionaceae; genus Marinimicrobium; species Marinimicrobium agarilyticum. The sequence goes on along the minus strand of NZ_AUHU01000006.1, from coordinate 27,694 downwards.
GACCTTTGTCTGCAGGCCTTGCCTCAATAGCCTACGGCATTTTGTGGACAAATCTGCTGGTGCTTTTTCATCGGCGTGAAATGTATCTATTATTATGTGAGGTTGAGTCCACCATCCGACAGAATGATTTCACCGGTCAGGTAAGTACTGGAAACAAGCATCGAGGCAATATGGGCAATCTCGCTGGGTGCGGCGCCACGCTTCATTGGCGATTTCTCTCCCCATAGTCTTTGCGCTTCTACCCAGTTTTTCGTCATGGGCGTATCCACAAGGCCGGGCGCAATCGCGTTTACCCGAATATCAGGAGAAAGATTCAGGGCGAGAAGCTTCGTCACATGATTGAGAGCGGCCTTGCTGGCCGCGTAGGGAATCGAAGCGCCCTTTGGACGCACACCCGCGTGCGAGCTGATGTTAATAACGCAGCTAGGATGCTCTTTTGTTGAAGAGGCTCTTAGAGCGTTCTCCGACTCAGCTATGAGAGTCCACGGGGCGATAACATTCACTTCGTAAAGGTCGCGCCAGATCTCTGGAGTGGCGTCCTGTAGTGAACCATGAGGAATCATAGCGTTGATGCCCGCATTGTTGACCAGCACATCCAGTCGGCCATGCCTCTCAAGAACGTCGGTTATCAGGTGTTTGGCTTGGGCTTGATCCGATAAATCGGCCTGAATGTAGGTTGCGTTGGGAGTGGCTTTTGCCAGTTTCTCGCCTTTTTCTACCGATAGTCGTGAGTGAAACACGACAGCAAAACCGTCATCAGAAAGCCGCAGCGCTATCGCCTTGCCAATGCCCGACGTGGAGCCTGTAATAAGGGCGACTCTTCCCTGGTTATCTTCTATATTTGAATTCATTGTTTTCCCGTACCACCTGGAACCTCAGCGGCGTTGATATCGATGGAGCCTCCTGGCCAACACTGCAAATAATAGGCGGGAGTCCGTCTATTTTCTCAGCTGCCGCTGGATTACCCAATGGCCGCTATTCTATCACCCGTTGTCGGGAATCTCTGGTTCCACGAGCTTGGCGAGCTGCTCCAGTGACTCTTGCCATCCCAGGTAGCACATTTCCTCTGGAATAACCGACGGTATCTCCGACTGAACAATGTTCAGCTCTGTTCCACAGGAGACGGTTTTCAGATCTATGGTAACCACCATCTCCCCGGGCAGGCTCTCGTCGTCAAAACGGTCTGTGTGTATGATCCGCTTATTGGGCGATAGCTCCACGAACTTGACGGTAAACGAGTGGCTGTTGCCGGTCCCGAAATTGGTGAATGACATGCGGTACCCACCGTCCACACGCATGTCCATTTCGTGAACCTTGCCGGTAAAACCGTAGGGCGGCAGCCAGTACTCCAGGCCACTTTCGCTGGTAAAGGCCTTGTAAACCCGCTCAGCGGGCGCCCGTAAAACGCGATGTAGGCGAACGGTGCCTGTATTGCTTGGCATATAAATCCTCCAGGTGATGGTCGGTTTGTTGTCGAAGTAGAAGCGTTTCATCTCGCTTCTACTTGACTGGTCGTCTGACGAGCGATCAAATCGACAGTCCATAGCTCTATTTGTACCAACAGAGAGGCGGTTACTCGAGGCTGACGGTGCTTACCAGGTCCAGAGTTGCAGGCCAATCATGCCGTAGCTGGCCAGGTACAGCGTCATGGCCAGATGCAGCAGGCTCAATATTGCCATGGGATAGCGAATCCGCCGTTTGATGGCGCTGTGGCGCAGGCGTACCAGATTGAAAACGCTCCCTGTCGACGCCAATCCGTAACCCAGCGTGAGCACAAACAGCGACACTGACAAATGGGACCAGGCGACGAAGGCGGTAAAATCCAGGGAGGAAGACGCTATCACCGCGGGAGTTGCGAACAACAGGGCGCTGGTCAGCGTGGGCCAAAAACGAAGGCTGACCGACGGATGGCGGAACGTTTTTCGGTAGAGGTGGAGCGGAACCCAGAACAGCGCATAGACGATCGCCAGCGCACTGAGCAGGAAAACACTGCCGAAAAACAACAGCTCCCCCCATACCAACAGTGCCGAGGTTTTTTTGTAGAGTGTGGTTCTCACCTGAACGGTATCGCCTGCCAATGGATCCTCCACCTGAGCGATCGCGGGCAAGCCCGTCCATTGTTCGATCAGAACTTGATCATTGAGTGCGTAATCATTGCTCGCCGACTCCCAGCCGCCAGCCAAGGGAAAGCGGTGCAAGAAGGTCTTATCGGTACTGAACGTCATGGCACCCAGAAAGGCTGGCAGAAATTCCATGCGTTGCAGTCGCGGGTTGATCGGGGTGTATAGGCCATCCAGCTTGCGGAAGCTATCCGGCAGGGGCGGTGGGTCCAGTTCGGGCTTGGGGTGCTCGCGCAGCAGGTAGGCGCGAAGGGCCTGCCCCAGCTTTTGAATGGCGGCCGGGTTGCCCGTCGTCATCAGCGCATAACCCCCGTTAATCTCTGGCGCGTAGGAAAAGTCCGAGTTGGCCCCCATCACGCCGCCGTTGTGGCCGTGAAAGCTCACACCATAATCTTCGAAACCACTGGTGTAATTGGCCAGACCGTAGCCAGCAGTAACGCCGAGCTCATTGGCGAGTGTGGTTTTGGGGGTTTCCATCCGGTCGATCGAGGCTTCCGGGAGTAATCTCTGACCATTGAGCTCGCCGCGTTGCAGAAAGAATTGCAGCAGGTTTGCCATCTCCCTGGCCGACGCATTGATCGCGCCAGATGGGCGGTAAATTATGTGCCAATAGTCCTGCGGCTCACCCTGCACGTAGGCGGTGGCGGAGCGCTGCAAAGGGTTCTCGGGCTTGCAGTAGCTGGCGCTTGTCATCCCCAAAGGGGTAAAAAACTCTTCTCGCACATAATTTTCAAACGGCATGCCAGTGATTTTTTCCACCACATAGGCGGCTACCGCCGGGCCGGTGTTGCAGTAAGCGCTCCGGGTTCCGGGTACCCAACGGGATTCGCGCGACTCGGGAAACAGGGTCAAAGCCTCGGCCAAACCGATGGGTTGCTCATCATTGTGAGCATACTCGACAAAGCGCATATCGTGCCAGCCGGTGGTGTGCTCGAGCAGGTGTGCCAGGCGCACCGGGTGCTTGTCCTCCCAGCGATTCTGAAATTCGATTTCCGGAGCGAGCTCACGCAGGGGCGTGTCCAGGTCCAGACGGCCTTCCTCAACCAGTTTGAGTACCGCGAGTGCCACAAACATCTTACTGGTGGAGCCAATGCGAAACAGAGTGTCGGGTGTCGCCGGGATCTGTTGCGCCTGGTGCGCTTGGCCCATGGCGTCCAGCCAGACCAGCTCGCCCCGGTCCACCAGGGCGACCCCCAGCGCCGCTACCCCCTCTTCCTGCTGGATGTCGGCCACCCTCTCCCGTAGAGCTTCCAGTGTGTTGATGGGCTCTTCGGAAAAAGCCGTCGGCGCCAGCAAGGTAATGATCAGGCTTGTGCTGATTCGGATGAACCACTTTATGAGTATTGCGTGATTGCCCATTGACACTGTCCTGGTAGATTACTGGCTCGTTGAAGAAAAAATTCAAAGAACGGCGCACTGTAAAAAGTGTCGGTTCGTCAGGCTTTTGCTGTTCGGTGGCGGCTCATTGGTGCACAAAGAATCGAGCAATCTGGGTCGCTCGACTTTTATTGAGAATAGGTAGGCGACTAAAAGAGTGGCTAGTGCGGCTACGAAGAGAAGTGTTCCAAAAAATAGTCTCTTGATCATGCTTTGTCCCTGTAAGCGTCATTTTTATAAGAGGAAAGTGCCACATCGCTTGCCGTCTGGCAAGCGTTCACAACGCCTTCCTTTATTTGTATGATAAGATTCCGGTTTGCAGGGGCTCGATTCTGGCAGGGCCCCCGAAATATGACAAAATACATAACGATAAGGACCCCCTCATGCGCCAACTGCTCTGCCTGGCCGCTCTGGCAGGCTCACTGCTATCGGGCCCCGTATTCGCTGAAAAGACCGACCTGACCGCTGATCCCGAGCTCTGGATGAATGTGACCGCTTTCGGCGAGGCTTACCGCGTGGGAGCCGAGCTCCACCTGCTTTCCACGGATAACTGGTTCTACCTCACGAAAAAGCGTTACGAGGACTTTGAGCTGACACTGGACGTTCAGGTTCCGAAGCTGGAAGAGTACGTCAACTCCGGCATCATGTTCCGGGGGCAGATCGCCTACGAGGGCGACATTGAAAGCTACTACGCCTATGGCTATCAGGCCGAGGTGGACCCATCCGATCGACGCTGGAGCGGGGGCCTGTACGAGCAGGCAACCCCCCGTCAGTGGTTGTTCCCCGTGCACCCTGAGCGCTCGGCTCCGGGCGAGCACCTCAAGGAAAACCACTCCCCGCAATGGACGCAGGAAAAAGCCGACGCATTCAGGGTGGGGGAGTGGAATCACTATCGCATTCGAGCGGAGGGGCCTGAGATCAAAATCTGGGTGAACGATGTGTTGACCACTCATGTGACCGACACCCGCTTCAGCGAGGGACATATCGGCATCCAGCATCACGGCAGCCGTGCTTTCGCCGAGAGCGGCAGCACCGCCAACACCATCAAATTCCGCAATATCGCCATCGAAGAGTTGTAAATCATGTCGTTTACCAATCCGCTCCGGTTTTCGCTGGCGCTGCTATGCGTCGGTGCGTTGACCGTTTCCGCGTCGGAGGCCCCCGAACCAGCCGATGCCGCTGAACCGGAATTCAAAGGGGACCGGGACGGTCACGAAATGCGGGATGTGATTCCCAAGCGGGATATCCCCTCGGCACCGATACTAAACGTCGAGCAGGCGCTGGAGCGCTTTCAGGTGCAGCCCGGTTTTGTGATTGAACCGGTGGCGGCGGAGCCCAGCGTGTTCAATCCTGTGGCACTGGCATTCGATGCCAGGGGACGGATGTGGGTCGCGGAAATGACCACCTATATGCCGGATGTGCTCGGCACCGGCGAGATGGAACCCAACGGCAATATCGCGGTTCTGGAAGACACCAACGGCGACGGCGAAGTGGATAAGCGCACCGTCTTCCTCAGTGATATCGTTCTGCCGCGTACCGTTTCAATCGTTGAAGGAGGCATTTTCTACGCCGACCAGAGCGCGCTCTATTTTGCCGAAGTGCGAGAAGAGGACGGACGCTTGAGTCCTGGCCTCCACGAGGTGGTGGACGCTGAGTACGCCAAAGGTGGCAGCGTAGAACATAAGCCCAACGCCATGCTCTACGGAATGGACCATTGGTACTACAACGCCCGGAGCGACCGCAAATATCAGGTGCTTCCCCACGAATCGGTGGTGCCTTCCGGCGCGGAAGAAATCTACCGCAACCCTTATTGGAAACTGGTTCGGGCACGCACGGAATACCGTGGCCAGTGGGGGCTCAGCATGGATGACTACGGGCGCCTCTATCACAATGGCAACAGCTCCCCCATCCACGGTGAGTACCTGTTGCCCGGCGCGCTTCGGCGTAACCCGGGCTATTGGCCCGACGCCGCCGCGCATCCCATCGGCGGCCACCAGGTTCATCCCGCGCGCATGAATCCCGGTGTCAACCGGGGCTATATGGAAGGTGTTTTGGTCCCCGACGGTCCGGACCGGGGCAAGCTGGTCAATTTCACGGCAGCCAGCGGAAGTCTGGTCTATCGGGGCAGCAACTTCCCGCCTGAGTACTATGGTATGGCGCTGACCCCAGAGCCTGCTGCTAACCTGGTTACAGCCCGACGCATTCTCGAAAGGGAAGGGCTCCTGGCCGGCGAGCCATTGTTCCCTGGCCAGGAGCTGCTGACCTCCACCGATGAGCGCTTCCGCCCGGTCAACCTGTACAACGCCCCTGACGGGACCTTGTACCTGGTGGACATGTACCACGGCATTCTGCAACACCGCGAATTTCTGACCAGCTACCTCGCCGCCCAGATCGCGGACCGCGAGCTGGACAAAAACAACAATACCATGGGGCGTATCTATCGCTTGCGTTGGAGGCAGACCCCGGCCGCCGAGGTGTCGGACCTCACTCGACTGTCACCGGATCAGTGGGTCCCATTGCTCGGCCACCCGAATGCCTGGCACCGGGATACCGCCCGGCGCCTGCTGGTTCATCACGGACCGACCCCGGACTTAGTCACCGCTCTGAAAAAGCAGCTGCGCGGCAGCAAACGTCCGTTTGCCATCATCAACATCCTGTGGACACTGCGTGGGCTCAACGCCATTGACCTGGCGACCGTGAAACGCTTTATCCAACACGAGCATGACTGGGTCGCCATCACTGCTGCCGCAGTGGGTGAAGCTTTGCCGCCGGCTGAGCGCAAGGCTTACCGAAAGCAATTGATGAAAATGGCCAAATCCGGTTACCCCCGTGCTCTGCAGGCGGCTGTTTCCGTCGCCGCTATTGAAGGTGGGTTCGACATTTCACGGTTCGTGCTCAAGCACTACGAAACCCAGCCCTACGGGCGCGCGGCGGTCGTCAGTGGGTTGGGCACAGAGGCCGGGGCATTTATCGCCAGTCTGGAGAAAGGCGACGTCGATGAGCAAACCGAGTACCTGCTGAATAACCTCGGCAAGCGCCAGAGAGACGAAAGCAACCGCGCCCAGCTTTCAGCCGAGGGGCAGACGCTTTATGACCTGGGCAAACAATTGTTTAACGGCAAAGCGGCCTGCGCCTCCTGCCACGGCAGCCATGGTAACGGCCAGGACGGCGTGGCGCCGACCCTGTGGGAAACGCGGTGGGTGCGAGACCCTCAACGTATGGTGCGCGTAATGCTGCATGGGTTGAAAGGGCCGATCATGGTGGGGCCGTTTGAATGGAGTACGCCCAATGTAATGCCGGGCTTTGCCGCCCGCCCGGATATCTCCGATAAAGAGCTGGCTGCGGTGGCGACCTACATTCGCAACAGCTGGGGCAATGCGGAAGACACCAACGGCGGACTCGAAGGGAGTACGGTCACCGAGATACGTGAAGCCACAGAGGGCCGCTCAGAGCCCTATACGGCGAAAGACTTCCAGCCGATGAAAAACTGAGGGTTTTCGACGGAGGCAGACTGTATTGCCTGTCTCGCCTCCGGACGCTTCTACCTTTGCCCATAAAAAACAAAAAATTTCCTTACCGCACGGATAGTGACAGACGTCTCCGACAGCTCAGAGTTAACGGGTTTTGGCGTTGAAGTACTCCCTGAAGAAAACAGACGCGCCAAAAAAACCAAGCCAAAAATTTCCGTCTATCACCGTACCCTCTTATTCGCTTAATGAAGTTGACCGATTAGAACACGTTGACTATAAGAGTGGATAGTTAAGAAAACCTGAAGAGCGGTCCGCGCTCCAAAGAGGATTTTCTGGCTGAATCATAATTATTGCTCTATGTCATTCGACCCTCTGAGGGAGGCAGACATGTCAAAAAACATTCGACTCTTTGTGTTATTGGCTATCCTAAGCACGGCGATTGTGAGTTGTGAGATAACGCGAACCGTTAGTGAAGACGACACACCAGTGTCCGGGGATACGGTGTACGAACTCTATGCGCCGCAGTCCGATATGGATAAAGCATTCAATATCGTATTCGTTCCCGATGACTCGTACGGTGACCTTTCAGTGCTGGCAAACCGTCAAGATTTCGTGGACGATATGACCGACGTCATTGAGAATGCGTACTGGCAAAACCGAGCCTACTTCAACGGATTCCTTCATTTTAACTACTACTATATGACCGAGACGGGAGACGTTCAGGCGCGCTCACCGGACGTCAATGGCAATTTTCGGTGCCCGACGGTTACGTGGCCAGCCGGCGTCAATACAGATGCCGCTTTCGCGGACCAATTGATCCTGATTCATCAGAACAATCTCAGAGACTGCGGCGGAGGTGGCCGGGCAACGGCAGAACCTACGAGCTATCGCACGATAGTTCATGAAACAGGCCACGGGCTTTTTGGTCTTCCGGATGAATACTGTTGTGACAGTACTTATTCGGAAGTTAAGCCCGTTCTTTACGCCACTGAATCGGCGTGTAAAAACGATCCTGATAATTCTGCTTGGCGAAACTGTGTGTCGTTAACGTCTTCTCGGGACGGTTCTACTTGGTGGCGGTCACAAGGTGACATCACCAATAATCTGATCATGCGAAATGCCGGAACAGAGGTGTGGGAATCGGGACCTGCAGACTGGTTCATCATGGAAGAGGCCTACCAATCGCTTGGCTCATCACAGGTCTCGACACCCGATGTGTTTGCGCCCGACCGCTGGGATTACGACGTACCGCCCGCTCCATGATCAAGTAGAGGATTCAATGCCATGAAACTGAACCTGATATCCGGCCTGTTGCTGTTGGTGCTAGCGGTACCTGCAGCCACTCAAGTGACTGGTGACACGACAACGCGGCCTCCTACCGTTCCGGTGGAAAAAATACCGCGCACCGTAGAACAGCCGAAGAACGGAAGGGAAGTAGCTGTGCTGTCCTTAGCCCTGGAATTCTCCGATGGTGAGCTCCAGAACGCACGCAAGCTTAGCTCGAAGCGAATAAATTCCTTCGCGCCGAAAGTCTTCTTGCGAAAAAGTGGTGACTGGAAAGTTACCATCAACGGGCGGGAGAAACACAGCTTCTTTGTGAATAACCCCGGTTGGCGGGAAGCGGAGCCAGACGAAGCGTCTGGCAAAGAATACGAATGGATCCCGGCCAATGGTGTGGTTGAGTGGTCCCTCGCTGTACCGCTTTACAAAGATGGTCAACCAATTGTCGCCCATTCTATAACGATTAGTGATGTCGAAACTGGTCGAATCCTTTTAGAAATGGAAATATAGGAACAGTGAGTTGCCGCCGGAATTTTCTGGCACGGTGATGGAGAGAGCTACTCCACACTACGCTGGCTCCGGCGGCCGGTCATTTTTCCATGAAGAGCCAGACTATGATTTGGGGCTCCAAAAGCCTGTCAAATGAGTTATCTGAAGGTGATACACTCAACGCGAAGCCCCCCGCCCAATCTATCTCGTAAAGTGTCCAAGTGGAATGACTATGCTCAGTTGAACTTGGGTATCCTGCTCCAGGGAGAAAAACGCATCATAGTAGAGGCCAATACCAGCGTACTTGCCTAGAACCGCAGAACCTTGAAGCGGAATACCGAATCAGAAAAACAGAGAGAGGTAGTGACAGAAAGAAGCAGCCATTCTTTTAGGCCTCAATAGTGTGAAAAATGTCTCTCCTCAGAGAACAGCAAGCTGCTGCTGAAGTAGGGGGACGATTCATTTGCCGTTCCGATGCCTCCAAGGGGCAGTCGAATGCCCAAGCCAAAATAGTGGGAGTTTGTTGAAATATGAATAAAATGGTAACCCAACTGAATGCTCTCCGAGGTGGATACATAGCCCATGTACCAGCCTTTTTGGTGTTTTATGCCAATATTTAGGCCAAGGCTGGTGTCTTCATAATCATTGCTTTCCCCGACGGAAACGCCAGCAAACGGTATCCATTCAGCTTGGTTGAGGTTCAGCTGATAACCCAGGTTCACATCCCAGGCTCTAATGTCGACAGACGGCGAGTCCGAATAGTCGTAGGGATCACTGTGACAGTGGTATGCCTCGCTCCCAGAATGACATCCGTGCACGTCGGTGCCCCCCGGGTGCGAAAGCACACCGGATGAGAATATCGTTAATGCGAAAATGGCAAAACGGCGCATCATTTTAAACCTCTTATCAAGGGTATAGAAGTTCTTTCGGTGTCATCAAGTTGTTTTAAATTGAGGATGCTGGTCTCTCCGGCCATTGCTGCCGCTCCCCTAAAAAGCCTGGTCATGAGATTGTGAACCGCTGTGCATTCCCTTTCAGGGGGAGTGCTGGTTTTCCGACTTTTGGGTGTTAATTGTCTGTTCCAGTATCGCGATGTTGCGGCCGATGTCAGTCATGTTCGGGTAGGCGGCATGGGCGGTGCGCAATACTTCCAAAGCGCTTTGGTAGTCTTTCAACTCGATATAGATACGTGCTCGTCCGAGTAGAGCCGGTTTCTTAGTTTCCGAGAAAGACTCGGCTCGACTGTACAGTGATTCCGCCTCGACGTAGCGTTTCTGGTTGAAATGATAGTCCGCCGCAGAAATCAATGCACTGGCGTTGCCGGGATCGGCATCAATGGCCAACGTATAGTGCCTGGCTGCTTGGGTATGGTCGCTAAGGCCCCGAGCAGTGCGGGCTTTGAGCAGCTCATACTCTGATCTTTCAGAGTCTGGAACCGTCCCTCTCGCTTCATAGGCGGTAAGGAGCTCATTGAGCTCCTGCCAGCGGTCCTTGCTCTCGAGCCACCCCGATACTTTATTCAGGAATGCCAGGTCCACTCTTCGCTTGGACATGTAGCTCTTCAGAAGGACCAGGGCTCGGTCGTAGCTGTCCAGTTGCATATGCAGTTGTGCAGCAGCTAGCTCATTCTCGGCGTCATCGTTTCCCATGGCGAGAGCGGTTTCCAGGCTGGCCAGGGCCGCGAAGTCCTTCTGTTGCTCCAGTTGAAGAAAGGCCATATTCAGCCACAGGTCCGCATTGTCGGGAGTGGCTGAGAGCATTTCCCGGAGCAGTCCCGTCGCTGCCGGATAAAGATCGGCCCGGGACAGGGCAGAGAGTAGGCCTCTCTGCCATTGAGCGTTCTCTGGATCGAGGGCCAACGCGTTCTGGTAAGCGGCGATGGCGGATTGAGCGTTGTGCAGCTTGAGGTTCAGATAACCCAGTTGGCCATGGATGAGAGGATTGTTCTCTCCAAGCGCTATGGCCTTGGCGAAGTGCTTTCGCGCCTTCTCGTGCTGTTCTGTTACCAGGTAAAGCTGACCCAAGTCGCTGTGGGCCCGAACGAACTGAGGCATACGGATAAGTACCGTTTCGAAAACCTCTTCGGCCCTGTCGTATTCCTTCAGGTTAAAATAAATCTGGGCTTTGAGATGCAGGAGGGCAGGGCTGAGCTCCAGGTCGAATAGCTTATTCAGTTCTTCGAGCGCGGCGTCGCGGTCGCCCTTGTCCAGAAGGTCGCGAAGTCGTGCTGCCATTTCCAGCTCATGTTCGGCGATACCCGCTTCGCGCTCCATATACGGGTTGGCGAACTGAGGAAATACGAATTCAGGCTCGCTCAGTTTAATATTGATGTCGGCTTCCTGTGCGCTTGCTCTCAGTGTTGTGGTCAGGCCCAAAAGCAGGCTGGCTGAAACAACCATGGCGCAAAGTATACCGGGTTTGGATGAATGGGATGCTAGCATTGCGCCTCCAATTACTGACCCGCGGTGATTCATGGCGTTAAAGCTCCCTGAACCTGATGGTAAAATAATACTCGCCATTTACCGGATTTCCGTCCTTTTTCGGTATGGTGAATTTAACCGCATCAACATGTTTTCGAATGACTGGCACCATCTGAGGGTAGCCCGCATCAACGATTCGCTTAATGTAGGCTTCGCCTCGCGTATCAATGATAATATCCACTTTGGCCTCCACCACTCTGATGCCCTCCTGGATCAGTTCCCGGGGGATTCTGGAGTCCCGGCTGCTGACAATCTGTGGCACTTCATCCAGTTTTTCTACCCTGAACGACCGGCTATTGCCCGACATTTCCGTGTCCAGTTCCATCATGTTCCGATCCATCTCCGGTTGCTCAATCTGCTCCACTTTGACATTGGCCAAAGTGGGTCTCTCTGAGAACTGCACCTTTGGTCCGCTCTGGTTTCCAATCTGGTTGATGGACAGTTGAGATGCGGTGGTTTCAGTCCGCTGCGCACGCTTCGGGGGAGGTGGCGGCGGCGGTGGAAGCCCCACCTCCACATCTCTTATGATGACGCGCTCCGGCTCCTCCGGATCCACGTTGGAGAATACCGTCAACAGACCGATGATCCCCGCTGAAAGAAGAACGGCCAGTGCCACTGCCAACAGGTCCCTTAAGCGTCTCTTCATAAAGTCAGAACGGGTCATAGTACTGGTTGGCCCCCCTCTTAGCGCTCAACCGTTGCGATGCTGACATTGTCAGCACCGGCCAGCTTTGCCTGATCGATAACGTCCACAAGCTTTGAAGTCACCACATCTTTGTCAGCCTGGATTATCACTGGACGGTCCCGCTTGCGTAGAGCGACTGAAACGGCGCTTCGAATGCCGGCGACGCCGACGTTGGTTCCCGCATACACTACCTGGTTGTCCGAGGTAATGGCGATCAATATGGCGGAACGCTCTAATGTTTTTGTGGAAACGGCTGATGGCTTGTTCACGTCGACCCCGGTCTCCTGAACGAAAACTGAAGTCACGATAAAGAAAATTAGAAGAATAAACACGACATCCAGCAATGGAGCCAGATCAATCTCGTGCTTTTCCTGCTCATCAAGCCTTTGGCGTAAATCCCGATGCATGATGTTTTTGAAACTCCAATAGATACCGTTGAAAGCGACTGTTAAGGGTTGTCTGAAGAATTATCGCTGGAACGACAAGGGCCAGTCCTAGCTGTGTAGTGAACATGGCCTCGGAGATACCGCTGGCAAGCAGCGTATTAAGGTCCAGTGCCATATTATAGGACAGCGCTCCAAAGGTGCTCATAAGGCCATTGATTGTGCCCAATAAGCCCAGCAGAGGCAGCGCCGAGCTGACGACTTTAAAGCTGCGGCTTGACGTTCGTACGCGGGCGGCCCATTCGCGACTGGTCGGCATCAAAAAGCATAGCTTGATCAGTTGGCTGTATATCGCCACCGCCAGGATGACAATGGCGATAGCGATAGGGCTTCTGAACACGATCAAGTCACCCCAATTCATGTCGTGACGCCGCCGGCTCGTTCGCTGGAGTGATTGTTGAGTGCAATCGCGGTATTTTCCAGGTGGTGCATATAGCTTTTCGTCTTTCTGGAGAGCAACGCACTGACCACCAGTGCAGGAATTGCAACGATCAGGCCCAGCTCCGTGGTGACGAGCGCTTCCGAGATGCCCCCTGACACAGCGGCAGGATCGCCGCTACCGAAGATAGTCAGCATTTTGAAAGTTTTGATCATTCCGGATACGGTACCCAGCAAGCCCAGCAACGGTGCTATGGCGGCGGTGAGTGCGATGACACCCAGATATTTTTCTACCTGACGGCGGGACTCAGCCAAGTGTGAGAAGAGACTATCGTCGCGACCCTGAGAGGGAGGCTGGCTCGCGATAATATCCACTATTCGTTGATATGGCGGATTATCGCTCTTGAAGACATTCTGTGCCCAGCCGAGTGATTGGGGGGTGTTTGTGGTGAGCGCCGTTTCAACCTTATCCAACGTGGCCTGAGAGGGGTGTGACAGTCGTCCCAGCTGAATGGACTTGACAATAGCGATGCCCAAAGCAAGAGCGCCGGAGAATAGGATGGGTATGATCCAGAGCCCGCCTTTCTTTACATGTTGCACCAGGGTTTCCTTGTTCCGGGCAATCTCTATCGCTCTGCCCTGGGTAGGGTCGAAAACAGGCGCTCCGGCCCCCGAGCTGATCAGTTGGCGAAGCTCCTCGTGAGCATCACTGTCAAAGGTGTAATAGCTCGCTAGGTGCCGGCTCGGTGACACCTCGTAGAGGCCTGAGGTATCTCCTTCTGAGGATACGAACCAGCTTGCCGGGCCCACCCGTATTGCCTGCGCGTGGATGAACTCACCGGAAGAGACGGCGATCTCAGTTTCCTCCCAGGAGGGGCTTGTAGCTGAATCCAGGTAGGATAGCGACCAGTCAATAATAGCGGAACCGGTATCGTCTCCCTTGGGGCTTACAAGGTAGTTTTCGGAGACCAAGCTGACATAACGTTGTAGCAGGTGCCGCTGATAGTCTTCCTGGTCTTGCCATCGTTTCAGCCGTTCCTGCAGGTTCTGTAAAGACAGGAGTTTCTCATCGGCTTCCCTCTGGATGCTGGCCGCCGCTTCGCGAAGCTGTGCTACCTCACGCTCGGCGCTGGTCAGCCGCTCGGCATAGGCGCGCTTTTCCTTGTTTATGCTGAGAGAGCTGGATTCAAGCTTGTCCTTGGCCGTTTCGATTTTTTCCATAATATCATCGGAAAAATCAGATTGGCCGTAGCTTTGTTGGCTGAATAGCCCAACAACGATAAGAAGCAAAGTCGATAGCTTAAATTTCACGTGGCAAATCCATCTGGTTGGTTGGCGCTTCAGAGAGAGCCGCTCGGGGGGCTTTCAATGGCAAGTGGAAGACTTGTCAGGGTGGCCTTATCCGGATTCTTGGCCACTTGAATTAAAGCCGTAATTTCATTGGAATCAAGGGTGTCGTTCAGAACATTCTGAGTGGCTTCGTTGTGCCACCAGCGCCAACCTCCAGGGCGGGATTCGCCGTAACCATAGTGGCTGCCATCGGCGCTTACGTACCAGCCGAGAGAGGCTCCCAAGTACACTTGAGTCACCATGAGTCTGGTTTTCTTTCGGTCGTTTTGTCTCGGCACCTCAATATTGCCCGAGTGGATCGCAAGCCGCTGTTCGAACTCGTGGAACTCGGTCAGCAGAGTCAGAATTCCGTCCAGCCGGTCACTGAGGGCCATGCTGTCGTCGCTCAGGCGTTTGAGTTTCATCTCCCAACTCGTCTGTAGTGGCGGGGGAAGGCGAGGGCGCTCTGCGCTTAGCCGGTGCACTGCCACATTAATACTCTTTTCCAGTGAGTCTTGTCGTTGTTCGAGTGCGTTCTGTTGAGCGAGCACGTCGGAACGCTCACTCTCGGCATCAGTCGTGGAAGATTTGTGAGAGTCTATTACCTGACGAAGAGTCGCCGCCTCTTCCTCGAGCAGACGGATCTGTTGATCGAGAATGATTTTTCGTTCTTCCCAAGAAGAACGTAATTTTCCCCGCTGGATTTCCAGGCTGAGCCATTGTTCGACCAGGGCGTTGGGGTTCGGCTGCTCGGCTTGCAGGGGCACGCACGCCAGCACCCACCCTATACCTAATGCGGCAGCGACGAAAACTTTATACATAGGGTTGTAACTCTGCTGATCAAAGAATTTTAATGGCGATTACTGGCTTCGACCGGAGCCCGTGCTTTGTCTTCTTCCTATCTCGGATTGCTGGGTTTCCATAGCTTCTTGCTTTTCTTCCAGCGCGCGCTTGAGGCCTTCTTCTTTCCAGTACTCACCCAGACCGTTCTGGAATCCCGCATTGAATTGTTTCGCTAATTCTGGAGGGCAGGTGTCGGGCTTTGACTCCCCTTCACGTCCCAGTTCATAGCCTTTTTCAAAGGTGCAGAATTCTTTTATACCTTTGAGAAATCCGCGCTGGTACACCTTCGCGTCTTTTGAAGAAAGATTGTCCCCGCAGCGGTTCTTGTAGACACTGAGCAACTGGATTGAAAAGCCATTGGTGGCATCGAAGTAGCCGTGCTTGGCCCACTCGTTATTTTGGCAGAAGGCCGCCCAGTCTTTTTCAGTAACGTTTTGGCAGCCGAGCAGGCCGACTAACCCAAAGGCCAGCGGTAGGGCTAGAGAGGTGCGGGTAAGGAAATTGCAACGGACAGCCATAACTCATTCCTTTGGTTGTTGTTGAAGTCGCTATTGTCGCTATTAGTAATCTTATAGTCTTGTAGACACTACAAGGCGTTTTACAGAAAATCAAGCATAAAAGTGTATATCTCTTTACCTTCTGTTGTTTTTGCGGTTAAGCGGAGTATGTCCGTTAAAACAGACGACAGAGCGCCGCCGGTCGGTTCGGTTCACTCAGTCCACCGTTTCCAATAACACCCAAATATCCGACTCCGCCAGCTCGCAATGGTGGTACAGCACACCCTGCTGGGGATGAACTGATTCGGTGGATACCTGTTGCTGCTCGCGGGAGAGGTAGATTGACGTTTGCTCCCTGGCAAAATCCAGACGGAAAATGTCGGATTCGCGGCAGCGGCCGCCGGTGACGTAGAGCACCCCCTCGTCCGCGACGCCAAGCAGTTTAGCGTTTTGTTCCAGAGCGGTGGACAGTCGCTCTGGGCGTTCGCCCTCACGCAGGACCCACAGGCTACGCTGGCCCACGTAGTTGAAATAGATGTCGCCCCGGTAGTGGACGGCTGAACCGATGGCGCCGAACGTCAGTTGTTGTTCACTGCCACTCTCCAGGTTGATACGCCAGAGATTCCGGGCCTCGCCACTCGAGCGCAAGGCCACCAACCGGTCGCCCTCCGGCGTGAGTGACAGTGGCTCCAGGTCGCCGGCGTCGCCGAGCAGGATCGTACTGCGCTGCTCGTTCAGGCGATAGGCGTATAGGTTGCTCCCCGCCTTGTAGAGGAGCCGCTCGCCGTCGCCGCTCCAGTTGATGGCCTCTACATCTCCGTCGATCCTTGGGCCGGGAATCGGCCGCTCGCCGTCGTCGGTCACCAGCCACAGCTGAGTCTGTTGGTCGCGCACAGACGCGTATACGAACGTGTCTCCCGATGGTGAAAAGCGCGCGATATAGTTCAGGTGTTCCGGGTTGGCAATCTGCTGGCGCGTGCCATCGGGTTTGAGTTGCCACAGGGCTGTTCGCGGCCGGGACCGCGCGTAGAATATGGCCTGTCCATCGGCCCGGTATCGATGATGTGTCAAGCGGACATGGATTTTGTCGTCGTGTTCAATGAGGCGGGTCTCGCCATCGCGATACAGCAGGGTCAACGTCTGCTCGCCCGGCGCATAAAGCAGCACGCCGCTGCCGTCCGGGATCCAGCTCATTTCCACGGTGTTATATTCAAAGGCATGGCTCGCCTCGCGCTCGCCGTCCGGCCCGAGCAGATCGATCCGAATGCCCCCGCTGTGCTGGCTGGCCACGGCGACCTTGTCCTCGTGTACCCGGCTGAGTAACGGGTTGCCCAGAAACGCAGCCGAAGGGGCCACATCCAGCCGTTGGGCAGAAAGGGAATAGTGGTAGCGCTGATTGAGGGCGGCATCGCCCTGGCGCCCCACCAGCTCAACGGTGGTCTCATCCCACCAGGTGGCGCTGCCGAGGTGACCCTGCCACTGACTGAGACGGTGCTTTTCGAGCACCCGTCTCCGCTCCAGGTCGAGCCGGAAGATGTGTAGGTCGTAGAGCTGAGGCTCCCGACCGAAAAAGCTGAGGGGCTGGCCCTCATCGTCAATTCGTTCGATGGCCAGCAGGCTGTCTCCGCTGGGCGACCAGCTCAATTCGAGCCACTGACCGTCCGTGCTGGTAAGGCGCCAGTCCTCTCCTTCGGCGTCCCGCACTAATAGTTGGTATTCACGAGCGCTGCCGCTCGCGAGCGGCAATACCTGGATGTAAGCCAGGTACTCTCCGTGCGGGTGCGGCTCGGGGGCCGTTTGGTGGCCAGGTCCGTCGATGAGAGGCTGCGCTCCGGCAAAGTCGGTCCGGTGATGCTTGTCGAGCCTCGGGCCGCTGTGTTGCACGGACAGGTAAAGGCCTCCCAGTAGTGCCAGCACCAGGGCCCCCAGCAGCGCAGGCCGCCAGCGCCGGCGGGACGGTTGGCTCTCTTGGTCGGGAAGGGCCTGCGCGAACACCGGTTGAACCTGAAGCTGGTACCCCTTCTTGGAGTAATGGGTGACGATGTCCTGCTCCCCCAACAGCTCCGCCAGTGCCTTGCGTAGCAGGTTGATGCTCTTTTGCACTGAGCCATGCGTCACCACCCGACCGGCCCACACCTGCTCCACCAGCTCCTCCTTGGGCACCACACGCTCTGAATGGCGAGCCAGATAGTGCAGCACTTCCATCACCTTGGGCTGAAGCCGCAGGGTCTGGCCGTGGGCCTCGATCTCGTTGCGCGAAGGGTGCACTCGCACTTGGTCGAGAGAGAATGAGTCCGTATCGTTATGCGTCATGGGCCTCTGGCCGGTTATTGTTCGGAAACAACGCTTACCAATGGTTACTCGGTGAGTCAGTGTAGCCTCATTTTGCCCGATACACTCCACAAACAGCAACTTGAAGGCTGCTGGGCTTTGCTCGTAAGTGACTATTTTTAAAAGACTTTTAAACGGTAAGCGAAAAGTCAGCGAACCGTTTGCCCGCGGTCAGTGCAAACTGGTCGAGAGACTCTATATTGCGGGTATGGCGACCGGCATAAGGGTCGGTACCAATCACCCCGATGGGAGGAGTTTGACCATGAAACGTTTGAATCTCTTTGCGCTGGTATTGCTGGGTTCTCTGGCCGCCGCCGCTTCGGCCGAGGAGCGCCCGCCCCAAATCTACTTGAACGAAAACCTGGGCTTTAATATCGAGGGCTATAACTACGTCCAGGACGAACTGCCCTGTGAGATCGAGAAAAGCCTGGTGAGCAAAATCCTCGAGCGCGCCGCAAAGCGGGGCCTGGCAATGCAGGCGGCAAGCACTGCAGATAAAATCCAAGGGGGCGATACGCCTGTGTTGGCCATCGATATCGAAGGCCTGGCGCTGGGCAGCAAGGAGTTCACCTTCGGTATGGATTCCAGCTCTAACCTGCCGGCGGTGAAGGTGACGGCAGGGCTGATTCACGCCACCGAGCCCAACAGCGTGGTTACGGCCAGCCACAGTTGCGCCTTTGCGTCGCTCACGGAGTTCACACCCAGCAGCAGCGTGCTGGACATGGGCACCACTCACACCGTCTGCTCGGCCACGCAAAAGTGCCTGAATGACTTGAGCAACGATATCGTGCAGTGGGTGGTGCCACAGCTTTGATCGTTCTGTAGCCCTGCGTTTTAAGCGACGAGCCACTGCATGATTGATACGTTTGAGCCGATCCCATAAGCCGTGCCCGCAAAGTCGCTAGGGGGCTACCAGTATTCCAGCCCGCCTCAAGCCCGGCGTTATCCTGCCGATAACAGGGGATTACCGTTTATGGGAGTCCCCTGATGTTCAATCGCCGCCTCAAACAGGAAGTCGAAGCGCAGCGCGCAGAATTGGCAATGCTGCGCCAACTGACCGAACAGATGGACCGGGGCACGCTGTCTATTACGCTGAATGCCGACCTCTGCATCTCTGTCGTCAATCAGGCCTTTGCCGATGCGCTCGGTTACCGGAAAGACCAACTGCTGGGAAGGCCGATGTCGGAAATTGTGCCGCCCTATGTCCCAAAGCTGGCTTGTTTCCGAAACTTTAATCAGGCCATCGCCAGGGGCGAACCCGTCAGTGACGACTACCGTTACTTGCGTGGCGATGGTGGCCCTCTGGTCTGGCTGAACGTTCACTGGTTTCCGGTACGAGGGGCGGACGGTAAGCTTGCCTACGTGCAGGGCTATGCCCGTGACGTCACCAAATCCGTGGAAGGTGCAAAAGAAAGCGAGGCCTTCATTGATGCGCTGATTCGTTCTACTGCGGTCATTCAGTTCAACCTGGATGGGATCATTATCACTGCAAATGAGCAGTTTCTGAGGGCCATGGGCTACCGGCTAGAGCAAATTGTCGGCAAACACCACCGGATGTTCTGTACCCCGGAGGAGGTCGACTCACCTGAATACGCCGCTTTCTGGGAAAAGCTCAACAACGGACAGTACGTGGCGGATCGTTTTAAGCGTATCGACAGCCGTGGCGCCGAAGTGTGGCTTGAAGCCACTTACAACCCGGTTTATGACGCCGAGGACAATCTCTCAAAGGTCGTGAAATTTGCCAGTGTGGTCACGGACGAGGTAGCACGGGAAGCCCAAGTGCGAGAGGGCGCCAGCGTTGCCTACGAGGTGTCACAGCAGACCGATGTCAGCGCCCAAAGAGGCACGACAGTCGTCAAGAAGACCGTCGAAACCATGGAGCAGATCGCCGCACAAATGCAGGCGGCGACGCAAAGTATTGAAGCGTTGAGTAAACAGTCCCTGCAAATCAACGCCATCGTGCAAACCATTGGTGGTATTGCCGCGCAGACCAACCTGTTGGCGTTAAACGCCGCCATTGAGGCCGCCAGAGCCGGTGAACAGGGGCGAGGGTTCGCCGTGGTGGCCGACGAGGTACGCCAGTTAGCGGCTCGCACCAGCAACGCCACTGAAGAAATCGTGAGCGTCGTCGAGAAAAACCAATCGCTTTCAGATGAGGTCATGCGTCAGATGTCAGGCACCCGACAAGAGGCCGAGCATGGCCTGGATCTGGCGAGCCAGGCGGGCGCCGTGATTGTGGAAATTCAGGAAGGCGCCAAACAGGTGGTGGACGCGGTAGAGCGCTTCGCCAACCGGTTGCAGTAGCGGAAGGCTCAGCGCTTTCGGAAACGAGTGTGCAGGCGCTTCAGCGCCTTTCTGTTTGCCTGCTCCTCCGCGCTGGGCCACTCTACCTTCTTGGTTTCGCATTTGACGATACCGGAGGTTCCCAGGCGTAGACGCCACCGCTGGGCTGTGGAGTAGCCCTGGCTGACTTCGGTAGTGACCAGTAAGAGATCGTAATCATGTTGCTTATCGATGGGGTGCGCTTCAACGGCACAGGGCGGGTCATCCTTGTCCGTCCAGGTGAATACCTTGTTCCTGGTGGCCTGGATTAGTGAGCAGAGCTCCTCGCAATCCAGGCTGAGGCGCTCCTGAATCTGGTTCTCAACCAGCGCGGCCTTGTCCAGGTTCAACATGGAACGGAAGCAGATGATCTGGCGGTCTTCATTGGCGGCCCATGTGCTGGAATGATCCTGAATCTGCTGCGGCAAGTCGGGCCGTTTACGATAGTCCAACCATGCAGTCTCTAAGGCGAGCAGCTTGTTGGTGTAGGGCATCAGCAAGCGAATTTTCCAGCGAGGCCGTCCTTTTCGCAACCAGCCGGTGAGGCGCGCTATCATGTCATCGCGCAGCAAGTCCCGCAGCGCATAGGTCAGCGCAATGGCAAGAAGAAGTGCCAGTGACAGCTGCTGACTGTTCGCGCGAGTATTGAACAGGAAGTAGGTGAACAACGACATGATAAGCATCGTCGTCACCGCTTTGACCAACTTTCGCGTGCCAGAGCCCAATTCGCTCACCTTGGAGCGCAGCACCACCGGGAACTCCAATAGCCTCAGGTAGAGACTCATTCGATTCCAGAGGCGGGTCGGGTTGCCACCGAAATCCGGCTCGTACTTCATCTCGCGCCGGTACCGATACTCCTGCTCCAGAAACTCCCTGATGGACTGCTTCAGGTCAGGATTGAGCCCCGAAAACCCCTCCATGGCCATACACTCGAGCAGGAACTGCTCCGCGTGCCAGGAAAAATAAACGTCCACCAGTCGAAAGTAACGGTGATGACTGTCTTGCTCCGGGCGGGACTTTCGTAGCCGCAGGGCGAAGTTCTGGATCAAGCGAAGTGCCCGCTTTACGGGCTCGTCCGCGAGCTCCGCGTTCAGAATCTGTTGACGCAGGTGGTCTATCGACGCTCGATACTGGAACAGCCAGGACCCATATTGAATTTCATAATGTGGTGAGAGCAGGGTGAACGAGCTGCCGGACTTTCCCGCTCGGCTACTGTCGGGGTGCCCCAGAAGACGAAAGCGGTGCTCTAGCGCCTTGAAAAAGAACTGCTGCTCAGAGAGCGTCCACTCAGAAAACCGCCCCTCATAGGGCGTAAAAAGATAGAGCTCAACCTTATATTTTCCTGGCCGCTTCAACGCACGTGTAAACTGCAGGCGATAATCGCCCTTGCGCCTTAGTGAAAACACGACACCCTCGATACACTCCTAATCATCACCACGACTCGTCGAACTCACCAGTATAACCCTTGTACGCATGCCAAAGCCTCCTTACCAGAATTGGAGCTGACACAAAGGCTATTGATATTAAGTTATTGATTATATTTATCTATTAATCGCCCTTTGTCACGGTCAGTGGCGATCCAGTGTTCTTTGCATAGCGCGCAGCATACTCTCCCCCTCGGTTAATTGCCCTTTACAGCGGGTTGGTAGCTCCCAGCCGGTTGTTGTTCCCCACTTATCATCTGCGCTACGCATGCAAGTGCCATCGCCGAGGTCTACCCAGGTTTTGCCGGAGGCATCCTGCCAACTGGAAAGGTCGGACGTTGCGGTGTTCTGCAAGCGTTCGCGCCTGGTGCGGGCGTTTCTGATCTGGTCCCTGAGGCCCGGGTGAAACACATTGCCAGGAGGTGATTCGCTGGTGGCAGGTAGGTGGTGCGGAGTTATATCCAGAGCGTGAATATCAAGCCGGGGTCCTTGCTGGGTAATCTCTTCGGTCGCCGCTGTGTTTTCAGGTGACGGGGGAACTTCTGGTGAGCTGAGTTCTTCCGCCGCCAGAGAGTCTTGCTCCAGCTCGGTTTCTGCTACCGCTGTGCTTTCAGGTGGTGGGGCTGATGTGATGGGCTCTTCCGCCGCCGGGGACTCCTGCTCCGGTGCGGCTTTTGCCGTCGCGGGGGCTGTCGCGGCGGTAGTGAGATTGATGCGCAGGCTCGGCGCGGTGGCGGTTGCCTTCACCGCTGCTGGCCGGGGAGTCCATAGCGTCAGCAGGGTGGCGTGCACCAACACGGAGGCCAGTAAGGTGAGCCACAGAGTTTTTCGGGCGCCCTGGCGCGAAGGCTTATCCTCGCTTAGAGCGCCCTCTTGGGCCATGGAAGACAGGTGCAGAGGGCACACATCCTGTGCCGGTAGAGCTTGATCCATAAAACAACTGGCGTGATGGTCGAGTCTTCACGGACTGGCCGGCGCTTTGATAGTTCCCCGGACCTGCCGCCGAGGCTTATAGTGTGAAGAACGGGAAAGCATTGCTTACGAGCCTTGGCCGCTATCAGGCTCGACAACATTCGAGAGGTTGAAATGAGAGCATATCGACTATGCCGGTCAGATCAGTATTGTCTATGATGGCCCTGTCGAAATCATCCCCTGGCCATCGACTAGGACAGTGATAGCACTCACCCCTCAGCCAAAAAGGAGAAAGCCATGCCCAACCAACACGGCGAATTTATCTGGTACGAACTGCTCACCACCGATAGCGAGGCCGCGCTGGCCTTTTATAGTGCCATTCTGGACTGGCAGGCCACCGACAGTGGCCAACCCGATATAGACTACCGCATTCTCAGCGTCCAGGACGAGGAAGCGGGGAGACAGCGTGATGTCGCGGGCCTGATGCAACTGACCGAAGAGATGTGCCAAAGCGGCGCGAAGCCTGTGTGGCTGGGTTATATCGCCGTGGACGATGTCGATCAGACGGTCGCCTACATCGTCGAGAGGGGTGGCAGTGTTCAATTGCCCCCGACCGATGTTCCCAATGTCGGACGTTTCGCCATGGTCAACGATCCGCAGGGCACTCCCTTTTATGTCATGAAGGGCAGCAGCAATGAGACCAGTCTGGCTTTTGCCTCCGACAAACCCCGCGTGGGACACTGTGCCTGGAATGAACTGATTACCACTGACCCTGAAGCCGCCAAGGCCTTTTACTTCAAGGCATTTGGCTGGACCAAAGACGGCGAGATGGATATGGGCCCGATGGGAGCCTACGAATTTATCCGCCACAACGGAGTGATTGGCGCCATCATGCCCAAACCGAAAGACATGCCGATACCAATGTGGCATTACTATTTCCGCTGCGCTGATATTGACCTCGCCTGTAAGGCCATCACTGACCATGGCGGACAGATCATCCTCGGGCCCGAAGAAATTCCCGGTGGAGACTTCATGGTCAAAGGGTTCGATCCCCAGGGAGCGTTGTTCGCCCTGGTGGGCGCAAGACACTAAAATACAGGAGCCGATATGACTAATTTCGTTACCTGCCTGTGGTTCGACCACGGCGAAGCCCGCAAGGCGGCCGAGTTCTACGCCGCGACCTTTCCCGACAGCTCTGTCGACCGGGTCAACACCGCCCCCGGTGATTTTCCTGGCGGTCAGGGAGGGACTGAATTAACGGTCGAATTTACAGTACTCGGTCGGCCGTTCATCGGCCTTAACGGGGGTCCGAACTTTTCGCCGAATGAATCCGTCAGCTTCATGGTAGTCACCGAGAACCAGGAAGAGACGGACCACTACTGGAATACCATCATCGACAATGGCGGCGAGGAGAGCGACTGTGGCTGGTGCAAGGACCGATGGGGCTTTTCGTGGCAGATCACGCCGCAGCGGCTCCTTGACCTGGTCACGAGCGATGATGCGGCCGAGGCCCAGCGCGCCTTCGAAGCGATGATGACAATGAAGAAGATCGATATTGCCGCCCTTGACGTGGCAGTGGCCGATACCTCTCTGAGCAGATAAAGGTCGGCGGCTAGTAAGTGGGGATTAGGTGTGTCTACTTTTCTTGGGAAACTTGGATACATAACGTCCGTATACGGGGCGGTTGGCTGTAACGTAGCGAGGAACGAGCGAAGTAAAAGCCGTCCCAGCCACGAAGTGGCGAATACGGTTGTTATGGTTGAAGTTTTTTAACATGTGAAGCCTTGCCTATGCCGCCCTCTTTATAACCTATAGCTAAATAGAATGCACTTGAGTTCGGGTCATCTGTATAAAGTTGAAGGCTGCGAAAAGTTCCTCGAGCGTAGGTTTCGACTTCCGAGACTAACTTTCTCCCAACTCCGTTCAGGCGATGCGTTTCAGCTACATATAAATGACGCACTCTCCCCACTTCAGTGGATTCCTGGTATGGATCAATGTTTAGACCGCAAATGCCAACGAGTTTACCGTCTATTCTAGCCACGAATAGCCCTTCTCCTGGCTTTGCAAATGTATTTTTACCGCCAATATACAAATTTTGAAGCCTTTGAAGTGCTCCAAAGTTTGCCCCCAAGCTCTCTTCTAGCAAGAGATGAAAGTCCTTAGGTAATTTTTGTATACGGTCTATGATCATCGGGAAACATAACGTCCGACTGCCTGGATGACAGCCGCGTGTTAGCTAATAGTAGCATGGTAAAAGAGTTTGCTAATTCCTTGCTTCGGGTAGTTTCGGAGGCAGCCGAAACAGTCGAATCCTAGACTTTCGTAAAACTCCGTGCACTGAAAAGAGAAGGTGTCTAGGAAAATATCTCTGACAAAAATTCCTACTTGGTTATGGTTATCTTCTGTGCCGAACGCTTTATTGAATTCCTTGAGTCCAGTCATTATCAATTCGACATCAGTCGAACTTGGATTTTTGCAAACCTCGATATCCATAAAGACTCGCTTTCAGCTAAAGCCGCAGTATACAATAAACTTTTATCTTCAAAGCAGCGTTAAACTTGTCCGGTTCAAGAGGTGCGCGTACATAATTACTTTGTTAAATGCCATATTCACGCTCCACTTTTGCCACGCGAACTCGAAAGCTTGAATACCATTTTTGGCGACCAAGCCGTTGAGCTTCTCGGTGTTCCGCATTCCTTCTCCATTGGGAAATCGACTCCTGGCTCTCCCAGTAGGACACAGTGATGCCCAGCTCCTCTCTCACCGACTCGACCCCAAGAAAGCCCGGCTGTCTTTCCGCTAACTCCAACATTCTGTCCGCCATTTTCCCGTATCCGTCGTCATCTTCGGTGCGATGGCTACTGAATATAACGGCATAGTATGGCGGCTCAGGAGTTTTGGCTATATCGGACATAGATCCCTCTGTGCTTAACATTGTGATACTGCGCATGCTCGATATCATTCCGTCTATTCTGGGAACTATTTGTTCTTTCCGGAATTTTTTGATAAGGGAGCGGAAAGCATGCAATCCCTCGTAGTCATTCGCGCATTGTGGAAACGCAGCGGCCGTATCGGCTGATATCTTTGGACGTAAGTTGCCATATAAAATGCCTTCTGGCAAGCCTAAAGGCTTCTGTCGCCGGCCGAGCAGGCTAACGAGCATGAAGCCCGAAGCGTTGGAAGAACTCCATGAATGCAGCTCTCTCAGACTGGATAAGGTGCTTGGGCAGACCAAGGTCGTTGACACGGGGATTCTGGATACACCTATGTGGCGGTGGCCGGATCAGAGAACTTCGTCCTGAGTGTGAAACCGAACGTCTACTTCTCCTAAGCAGTGCTTTCGCCTGCCTGAAGAGAAATTCGACGGGTCGAGCAAGGGTCGGGCTAGTTCAAGGAGCCGGATGTAGAGTATGCGCTATGTCATATTCTTGGGTGGGGGGCTGTGCCACAATAGCGACAACTGACAAGGAATCACACGGAGGAGTCTTATATGAATGACACATATAAACGTTCTAGAAAATTTTTACTCATATTTTTTGTTTTAGGCCTTTCGGTACCCGCTTCGAGCGACGACGATCGCGACACCAGCAGGCTATCAATAGGGGTGGGATACGGAGCGCTATTTGGTGGCTTGGGGTTCAATATAGCCCAAGTCGATGAGAACAACTATCGATACCTATCGTTGGGTGTCATTTCGGCATATAGAAGTGACTATGACGGGCAGAAAGATAGCGATATTGCCTATGGCGTAGGTATAGGTTTGATCAGAACGGATATTATTCTTCCGGATTCTGGTAATCATGGTCTGGGCTTGTATGCTGGGGCCGTGGGCGCCGATACCCGCTGGGAGGATGCTCCGCGCCGAAAGGAATCTCTGGTTACCCGCTATGGTGGAGGCGCCACTTATCACTACTTTGCGGCGGGTCCCAAATCCCAAGGGTTGGTTGTCGGCATTTCCCTGTTGTTCAGTCCTGCATCGGATGAGAACGAAAGCAACGTATTGGCGACGTTGGGCTATAGGTTTTAAAAAGATGTCGTTGCAGATTGACGTGAAGCCAAGGCTAAATGCCGCCTCTTTTACACTTTTTTATGAGTCTGACAGATCAAAGTGAAAAACTATGTAATATCGATCAGATTCTGGTACGTTTCTGTTGATATATAACCATTTTTCCAATGCATTTTTGGCAGACTTGCCAAATACTTTTCCTGTTTCGTGTTCAATTTTTATATTTTTTGGGGTTGAAGCTGGCTCTGAGCGGTCAAGCGAAAATGTAAGCACAGCACAGCCGGAAACAGGTGGTTGAGTTCCTTTATTCGGATAATCTGGAGCCACTTTAACCACGGGATTTTCAGCGTGAACGGCACTCAAGGTGCTCACATCTTCACAGCTTAGTTCGCTGGCGATCCCTTTGCCCGCCAGCATAAGAAAAAAGGCTAAAAATAACACTCTCATAATACACTCCAATGTACTCGTACGCCGCACACGAAAACGCGAGGTTGCGGGCGTCCGTCGCCCGACAGGGGGCATATTGCCGCGTATGTTTAGTCTTATTGGAACAGCTTTTGTGTACTGTCGTCCCAATAAACGGCATTTACTATCCACTCGCTTTTTGGCCTGTAGAATACGCAGATAAAACGCACCGCATGCTTTTCAAACTTTCCAATGAAAGTGTGCTGAACAAAGCTATCGCCAGCCTCTTGGGAACCAATGAAGTCTGATCCCAATATATTCCCAAATCGAGAGGCGACTGTCTTTAGTTGAGACTCTGTTTGATAAGCGAGGTTGCTAATCTCTTCCTCCGGTAAAGGCCAATACGGCTTTAATATTTCGTAGGATTCTTTCGGATTTCCGGCGCCGAAAGCGTTAGCTGCCTTTTGGCATAATTCCTTGGTGCCGCTGATATCAGTGATAGGATCAGCCCACGCTGAAAGCGATACCACCAAACCAGCAAAAGCAATGATATATTTCAATGATCTCTCCTTATTGTGTATGGTAGTGTTCCCCACAAAAAGTAGACACCCTAACTATGCGGCCAGTGCCGCCTTTTCCTCGAACGCAACTGGACTCATGCCATCGTTCGCTGAATGCCTTCTTTTGCGGTTGTAGAATATTTCAATATACGCAAAGATCCCCGATTTAGCATCCTCTATCGAGCGGTAATCTTTAGCGTAGATCAACTCAACTTTCAAACGACTGAAGAACGACTCCATCGGGGCATTATCCCAGCAATTTCCTTTTCGACTCATGCTCGGCCTAACTCCTTGTGCCGCCAGGTAATCAACGTATTGTTGCGATCGGTACTGAACACCCCG